>NZ_VRYH01000001.1 GCF_008079445.1 Aidingimonas lacisalsi
TTACCTGATCGATTGTTAAAGAGCGTCTCGCCGGGCCGGGCCTCAGCGAGGAAGGCGTATTCTACCGGAAACTCACTACCTGTCAATCCCGGTAACGCCGCCAATACCCAAAATAACCCATAAAACAACAAGTTCGGTATCGGTCCACTACCCAAGGGATGGCCCCTCGTCGGCAGCGGATGCGTACTATAAGGGGTACGCTTGGCTGTTGCAAGAAAATTTTAAAAAACGATAACTTGCCTCACGACCCGATCATAATCGCTTGATTCATATCATGAATCCAAGACCCCCTTGCGACGAGAGCCGTTCTTGCCATGACTGACTTGGTCGATCAACGAAAAGATCGGTCGATAGGGTATACCTCCATGATAAGCCAGACCAACCTCGCAGGTCCGGGAATTGGAATACCCTGCCACACATCCCTGCACCTCCTTGGCAAGGCCATGGAGTGCCGATGCGTTGAGCTCGGGAGTCGTGAATCCTTTGTCACCTGCGAAGCCACAACAATCGATCTCTGCGGGCACAACGACTTCCATGGCACAGGCATGCGCCAGGGCGACGAATTTATCCGCCAACCCCATGCGTTTGCTCGAACAGGTGACATGAATGGCCACAGGAGATGACACGGGAGTGATCTCAAGCCGCGATAACAAGTAATCGTTAGCAAAACTTACCGGTTCCAGCAAGGTCAGTCGGTCGTCGAACGCTTCCTGCATACGCAGTAGGCAAGGGCTCGTATCGCAGAGTACGGGGTAACGTCCATTCTGACTCGCGGCCAGCAATTCGCGGTTGAGTTCGCGTGCCTTGTGGTCGGCCTCGTGAAACTGTCCTTTGGATTGAAACGCCATACCGCAACACAGGTGGCCAGGCATGGCTGGGATAATGACCTCATAGCCAGCCTTGTCGAGTAACGTCAGCGTTATCTCCATCACTGACCGCGACTCCTGATCGTGACGGTCGGCACCGAAAACTCGCGTAGCGCAGGAAGGCAAGTAAACGACTTTGTCACGAGACGGATCATCCCCCGTGGGCCGGTTCAATACCTTGATCGAGGCAGCTCCCGGCATGCTCGGCAACCATTGAGGCACATGCCCACCACTCAGTCTATGCAGCGCACCGCTGGTCTTGAACATCAGTCGGTCACCCAATATGGCCTGCCCCACGGCCGCACCGTTGAGGGCTCCCCGGGCAAACCGAGTGGTTCCGGAAAAATGACGTCCGAGGATTCGAGCCATCCCTGCCTTACCAACGTTACGTTCCCACCGTAGGTTACGCATGAGGTCACCGGTATTGATATCCACAGGGCATTGGGTGGCACAAAGCCCATCCGCCGCACAGGTTTCGTCACCCTGGTAGGCATAATCCCGCCACAGCCGCGCAAGACGTTCCTTGTCATCATCCTCGGCTCGATCCCCTAACGCCTCTAACCTTGCCAGCTCACGACGAACGACAATACGTTGTCGCGGTGTCAGCGTCAGATCCTTCGACGGGCAAATGGACTCACAGAAACCGCACTCAATACATTTGTCCACCAATGGGTCGGCTGCAGGGAGTGGCTTGAGATCCTCGATGTGCAGTGTCGGATTGCGGCTAAGAATCACGCCGGGATTCAGTAGATTCTCAGGATCGAACAATGCCTTGATTCTCCACATCAAGGCATACGCATCGGCCCCCCATTCCAGTTCCACGTAGGGCGCCATGTTCCTACCTGTACCATGCTCGCCCTTGAGTGAACCGCCGTATTCGACGCCAACCAAGTTTGCCACTTCATCCATCAAGGACTGGTATCGCTCGACTTCGCCGGGCTTTTCAAAGCCTTGAGGAAATACGAAGTGAAGGTTCCCTTCCAGTGCGTGGCCGAACAGGATGGCATTCTGATAGCCATGTTCATGGAAAATGTCGGTCAATGCCAAGACACCCTCATCCAGGCGCTCGACAGGGAAAACGACGTCCTCGATCACGACGGTCGTTCCGGTTTCGCGTACCGCTCCCACGGCGGGGAAAAGACCTTTGCGGATCCGCCAGAACAACTCGTAGCTCTGGCGGTCTCGCGTAAACGTCAGAGGCTCCAGGGTCTGAGTCCCCTCCAACGCGGCATGAACCTGCGCCTCACGCGCTGCCAGTGTAGCCTCGGTATCTCCCCGCACATCAATCAGCAGTGCGGCTGCTTGCTCAGGTAACGTCTTGAGCACTTCGGGCATACCTGACTGGTCCTGGACAGAACGCAGAGCGGCACGGTCCATCAACTCCACCGCCGACACCGGCGTCCGCTTCAGCGCAATGGTGGCCCGACAGGTAGTCTCCATGTCCGGGAATAATGCCAATGCCGCGACCTTGAGCGGCTCATCAGGAACGGTGTCGTAGGTGATTGAGCTGATGAACCCGAGCGTGCCTTCGGAACCGATCATGAGATGCTTGAGTATCTCGATGCCATCGCTGAAATCCACCAGACTGTTCAGCGCATAACCTGTCGTGTTCTTGAGCCGATATTTGTGTCGAATCCTGCTGGATAATGCTTTATCGGCTTGAGTGTCAGCGGCAAGGTTCTCCAATTCGGCAAGCAACTCGGCATGACTGTCACGGAAGGCGTTGACACTGGCCGCATCTGCCGTATCCAGCACACTGCCATCTGCCAGCACGACACGGATATCGCGCATCGTGTAGTAGCTATTCTGAGCAGTGCCACAACACATCCCTGAGGCGTTGTTCGCCGCAATCCCGCCCACCATGCAACTGTTGAGCGAAGCCGGATCCGGACCGATCTTGCGCTTGAAGGGAGCCAGCAATTGATTGGCCCGGGCACCGATAACTCCTGGTTGCAACCGAATCGCCTCACCATTATCGAGAACCTCATGACCACGCCATGCTCGACTTAACAGGATCAACACCGAATCGGTGACCGCCTGCCCCGACAACGATGTGCCAGCAGCGCGAAACGTTACCGGCAACGCACGAGCATGGGTCTCGGTCAGGACGATGGCTAACTCGGTTTCGCTGTCTATATACACGACCAGTTGTGGAATCAATCGGTAGAAGCTGGCATCCGAACCATAAGCCAGTGTCCGGAGCGGGTCATGGATCAGACGTTCGGCGGGCAGAATCTCCCGTAGCGCTTCGAGCAGCTCTTTATAGGGCGTGTTCATCGTGAATTCCATCGGTCAGCGGCTCTCCCCCTCGCTCATATTGCGCTATCTACTTGGATCAAGCCCCATTCATACCCTGTGACGGCGTATCGAGCCGCGCTCATTCCGATAGCTGCGCAAGCGTCCGTCCAGTCGACGCCGTTGTTTGTCCCGACACCAGAGAGTCCGACCCGAGATCGGCGATGGAACGCGCCCCGGTGAGCGTCATCGCGACCCGCATCTCCTTTTCGAACAACTCGAGCAGATGAGACACGCCCGCCTCTCCGGCAGTGGCGAGTGCGTAGATGAAAGCGCGCCCCAACAATATAGTATCGGCTCCCAAGGAGATCATGCGCACGACGTCGAGTCCATTGCGCACGCCGGAATCGGCCAGGATGGCCAACTCGCCCTTGACCGCGTCGGCGATGGCCGGCAAGGCACGCGCAGTGGACGGAACGCCGTCGAGCTGACGACCGCCATGATTGGAAACGACGATGCCATCCGCGCCGAAGCGCACCGCCTCACGGGCGTCCTCGGGGTCGAGTATGCCCTTGATGATCATCGGCCCGTCCCAGAACTCGCGAATCCACTCCAGGTCTTTCCAGGAGATGGCGGGATCGAAATTCTGCCCCAGCCACGCGATGTAATCCTCGAGCCCCGTCGGGTGACCGCGATATTCCGAGACGTTGCCCAGGTCATGCGGGCGACCATGGAGGCCGACATCCCAGGCCCAGGAAGGGTGCGTCATGGCCTGGGCCATCCGCCGAATCCCGCCATGCTTACCGCTCATGCCGGAATGGGCGTCGCGATAACGCGCCCCGGGCACGGGCATGTCGACCGTGAAGACGAGCGTCTTGACGCCGGCGGCCTTGGCGCGCTCCAGGACGTGCTGCATGAAGCCCCGGTCCTTCAGCACATAGAGTTGAAACCAGATGGGACGATCGATCGCCGAGGCCACTTCATTGATGGGACACACCGAGACCGTCGACAACGTGAACGGTATGCCCTTCCCGGCGGCCGCGCGCGCCGCCTGCACCTCGCCGCGCCGGGCATACATGCCCGCCAACCCCACGGGGGCCAAGGCGACCGGCATGGCAAGGGGGTCGCCGAACAGTTCGGTCTCCAAGGACAAGCTGGACATGTCCTTCAGCACGCGCTGGCGCAACGCGATACCGGCAAGATCCTCGACATTACGCCGCAGCGTATGCTCGGTGTAAGCGCCTCCGTCCGCGTAGTGAAATAGAAAGGGTGGAAGGCGTCGCTTGGCAGCTTGGCGGTAATCCGTGGAGGCAGAAATGATCATGACGAACCCTGTGCATGTGAATGCGTTATCGTTGAATGGTCATCGGCGCGTTGTACTGAACGCTCGGCAGCCGGCGGCAAGAAGTGGTGACAACATGGGCGGAAAAGGCCTGACATCAGTGTCCGCCGGATGCCGAACAGACAGTCCTTCACTGACATCGCGCGAGCATGACGTAACGATGGGCATGGACCCTCCGGCGACCAACGGCACGCACAGCATTGATACCGAGGGTCTCACGGCATGTCGCCATGCACACATTATTGGTTTTACCAATTGACAAAACGAGTTAATTCAAACTCTATGGGCGTGCATTGAAGAGGTCAACACACAAACGCCGCCACGCCCCCCAACCCACTCATACTTTAGTCAACTCTTTTATCATTCAAGAAAACGAGGTCGCCCTCGATACCGGGCAGGTCCTGACCGAACGCGCGGCGCTTGGGTCGCAACGCATAATTGCGTAAAATTGGTCAAACCATTTATCGATCGATCACTGTCCCGATTCATCAATGTCCAGCAACGAGCACTGACCCATGGCCTATCAACGCGTTAGACAACCCCGCCTTGCCGATGTCATCACCGAACGGCTCGAAGCCATGCTGCTCGAAGGCAGCCTGAAGCCTGGCCAACGCCTCCCCCCCGAACGAGAACTGGCAGAACGGTTCGGCGTATCCCGTCCCTCGCTGCGCGAAGCCATACAAAAACTCGCGGCTCGCGGCTTGCTCAGCAGCCGACAAGGAGGCGGCACGTTCGTCAGCGAAGAGTTGAATAACCGATACAGCGATCCGCTACTGGACATGCTTGCTCGACACAACGAGTTCCACCTGGACCTGTTGGAATTCCGTGATGCCATGGAAGGTATCTCAGCCTACTACGCGGCACTGCGTTCGACCTCCGCCGACAAAGCCCAGCTTCAGGAACGCTTTGATGCTCTGGACGCCTGTTTTGCCGGGCAGGATCCAGTGGCAGAAGCCAAGGCAGATGCCGCTTTCCATCTTGCCATTGCCGAGTCGGCCCACAACGTATTGTTGCTGCATACCATACGCGGTATTTTCCATCTTCTGGAACAAAGCATCATCGACAACTTGGCACATCTCTTCGAAAAGCCGGATGCCCGCCCACGCTTGATGGAACAGCACCGGGTCTTGCTGAACGCTATCCTCGAAGGGCGTGCAGAAGATGCTCGCAATCTGGCCCATGAACATCTGGTCTTCGTCGAAGAGGAACTGCTGGAAATGGAGCGTGCCGAGACTCGCGCCCAGCGTGCATTACGCCGTGCCCAGACCATGCCCGAACACAACCAATGAGCGTCGTTTCATCGTGCAATCCTCTGGCCTTCCATATCGCTGGCGCCTCCCACTGCTTATCCTGGTTGTCCTGGGGGTAGTGCTGATCGTATGGCAGACAGCCAAGCTAGCCGGTGATCGTGCCATGAATTCACTCAAGGAAGAGGCCGAAAACGAGCTGCGTCTATCGACTGCCGGGCTCGAGGGCCATTTGTCTCGGCACGACTATCTGCCACAACTGATCGCCTCACGGGAGGATATCGAGCGTTTCCTGGCGAACCCCAGGATCGGCGATGCGATGTCCGTCAACCTGCTACTGGACAGCTTCCGCAGTACGACCGACGTTTCAGATATTTATCTCCTCGACCGTCAAGGTATCACCATTGCCGCCAGCAACTGGCATCGAGACGACACCTTCCTGGGGCAGAATTACGCCTTTCGTCCTTATTATCAGGATGCCATTGCGGGACAACCGGGACGCTTCTATGGCCTGGGTGTTCGCTCCCTGGATCGTGGTTATTATTTCTCGGCACCGGTGAGACTGGATGATGGCGACAATCGACCCGACGGAGTCATGGTCGTCAAGGTTCCGCTCGACCAGATAGAGTCGAGTTGGGCCGAGCAGAGTGCCGAGCTTCTGGTCACCGACAAAGATGACATCATCTTCATGGCCAGCCAGCCGCAACTACGCCTGAACGCTCTCCATCCTTTATCCGATGAGATGCGCGAGACGCTGCTTGCGACCCGTCGATACGCGGATGAGCCGCTGCCCCATTCGGGATTGGAAATTCTCGAGAATCACGACACCGACAGTCTGTTGGTCAGGTTCTCTCAAGGTTCCCTCTCGGATCAGGATTTTCTCAGACTGTCCCGGTCTCTGCCCGACTTCGACTGGCAAATGCATATTCTCAAGTCTCTGGCGCCTGTACATAACGCCCAATGGCAATCCGGCCTGCTGGCAGGGGGGCTATACGGCATGGTGATACTGGGTGGTGGCTTTGGCTGGCAACGCCTGCGATTGCGTCGTGAACGGGAGCAATTTGCCGAACGCGAGCGGCAAACCCTGGCCCAGGCTCGTGATGAGCTCGAACGCCACGTCGAGAACCGTACGCGCGACCTGCTCGAGTCGAACCGCCGTCTTTCCGACGAAATCGATGAGCGTCGACGCGCCGAAGCCAACCTGAGGCAGACCCAGGACGAACTGATCCAAGCCGCCAAGCTGGCAGTGCTTGGTCAGTTGGCCGCCGGTATCAACCATGAACTCAACCAGCCGATCGCGGCGATCCGCGCCTATGCCGAGAATGCCCAGGCCTTTCTGGAACGCGGGCGTGCGGAGGCTGCCACGACCAACCTCGATCAGATCATCGAGCTGACGGCACGCATGGCCGAAATCAGCACGCAACTCAAGCAATTTTCGCGCAAGAGTGGCGAGCAGTTGACGGAAGTGTCGGTGCCTGCCTGTTTCGACTATGCGCTGCGCCTGTTTCAAGCCCGCATCAGCGAAGCCGGTGTCGATGTCGTTCATGACATGCCGACTGAAGGCACGTGGGTTCGCGCCGACCCGGTACGGCTGGAGCAAGTCTTCGTCAACCTGATCGGCAACGCCCTTCAGGCAATGGCCGACAATGAGACACCTTGCCTGAAACTCGGCGTTCGCCACGACGATGACGACGTATATATCAGCGTCGTGGATAACGGCCCCGGCATCGATGAGGACAGCCTGGCGCGCATCTTTGAACCGTTTTTCACCACGAAGTCGCCTGGCAATGGCCTGGGACTCGGGCTCTCGATCTCCTCCCGGATCATCGACGATCTCGGTGGACGACTGGATGCCGACAATGTATCCGCAGGTGGTGCCCGCTTCTTGATTGTGCTACCCAGAGCACCGCAGCCCGACCGTACCGCTAGAGACACCGAGGAGACGACCTACCATGGATGATGCGAACGCCACACCGGTACTGCTGATCGACGACGAACAGCACCTTCGCATCACTGCCAGCCAGACGCTGGAGCTGGCCGGTTATGCACCGGAAGCGCATGCTTGTGCCGAAACGGCTCTGGATGCATTACGGGACGATTTTCAAGGGGTTATCGTCAGCGATATACGCATGCCCGGCATGGATGGTATGAGCCTATTACGGGAAGTCAGACGACGTGATCCTGACTTGCCAGTCATACTGATTACCGGTCACGGTGACATTTCCACAGCCGTTGAGGCCATGCGAGAAGGCGCCTGGGATTTCCTGGAGAAGCCTTTCGCCGGTGACCGACTGATCGATATGGTTCGTCGCGGTGTCGAAAAACGGCGCCTGAGCCTCGAAAACCGCCAGCTCAAGGCCGAGCTCGATGCTCAACGTGCCGCTCCCGGCCCCCGTCTCGTCGGACGTACGCCGGCCATGCATCGACTGGCCACCATGATACAGCGCATCAGCCAGGTCGAGGCAGATGTCCTGCTGTTCGGCGAGACGGGGGTGGGCAAAGACCTGATCGCACGTTCGATTCATGAACGTAGCGCCCGAGGAGGCAATCCATTCGTCGCCATCAATTGCGGCGCTGTGCCCGAAGCCATCATCGAGTCCGAACTGTTTGGCCACGAAAAGGGCGCCTTTACTGGCGCAGTGGAACGGCGTATCGGCAAATTCGAGCATGCCAATGGCGGTACCGTCTTTCTCGATGAGATCGAATCAATGCCACTGGCATTGCAAGTCAAGTTACTACGCGTGCTCCAGGAGCGATCGATCGAACGCCTTGGTGCGAACGACCCCGTCACTTTGGACATTCGGGTCATCGCCGCCACCAAGGCTGACCTGAAAACCGAGGCAGAAGCCGGCCGCTTTCGCGAGGATCTCTATTATCGGCTCAATGTCGTGACGCTCCCGATTCCCCCCTTACGTGAGCGGCGCGAGGATATTCCTTTGCTATTCCAGCATTTCGCCGTTGTCGCGGCCAACCGAAGTGGCCTGGAAGCCCCGCCAGTCGATGCCTCGGGTGCCTCGGTTCTGCTTGCTCACGACTGGCCCGGTAATGTCCGCGAACTCCGCAACCTGGCCGAACGCTACGTGCTATTAGGCGCCGCTCATGACTACCGCCTTGATGCCTTGTTGGAAGGGGCCGATCCCGGTCCCGGAGAGATGTCGCTGCCCCAACAAGTCGAACTCTTCGAAAAGAGCCTGATCAGTCAGTCGTTGGCGAGCCATCGCGGCCATGTCCCGGCGATTTGCGAGCACCTTGGCCTGCCCCGTAAAACCTTGTACGACAAGTTAAAGAAATATGCCCTCAAAGCCGAGGACTACCGGCAAGACAGGCCGTCTTGACCAACGAGACAAGGAAGTAGGAGCTACCCGGCTATTTCATGACTGTGCAATGCTGTCAGCCAGATACTGATCCTTGAGCCTGACGTAATTCCCCGCAGTGTACGCAAAGAAGTCATGCTCCGACTCCTTGAGTGGCCGCATCGCCTTGGCTGGATTCCCGGCATAGACGTAGCCGCTTTCCAAGCGTTTGCCCGGCGTGACCACGGTACCGGCGGCGATGATCACCTCATCCTCGACCACGGCGCCATCCATGACGATGGCCCCCATCCCGACCAAGACACGATTCCCCACGGTGCAACCATGCAAAATGGCCTTATGACCGACCGTAACGTCATCACCAATGATCAAGGGGAATCCCCCTTGATTGTATTCACTACTGTGCGTGATATGCAGTACACAGCCATCCTGTATGCTCGACCGGGCCCCGACTCGAATACGATGCATGTCCCCACGTACAACGGCCATCGGCCATATGGAACAGTCATCACCGAACTCGACATCCCCCAGAACGAGGCTATCCGGATCGACATAGACACGCTCGCCCAGAGCGGGGGTGATATTTCGGTAAGTACGGATACTCATGACAACATCCTCCTAAGCCCGGCTTCAGATCAGACTGGATATCAGGACCAGACACATCAATGGTATGGAAATATAGCGTACCACCGCTCGCCAGAGCCGGAAGCCATTAGGTCCGGCGTCCAGTGCGCGCAATGCGATGTCGCGCGGCAGGACCCATACTGCGAATATGGCAATCAGCAGGCCCCCCAAGGGCAGGAAGACGTCACTCGGTACAGTGCTCACCAGTTCGAAGAAATTCCGTCCCGCCAGCCAGTGCACATCCGCCAAGGTCGAAAACGACAGTACGGAAAGCAGCCCAAGTAGCCATACCGAGACGGTCACCAGCGCGGTCGCGCGGCTTCGCCGCCATCCCAGACCTTGTAGACCGGCGACCATGGGCTCAGCGAGATTGATCGACGAGGTCCAGGTCGCCATCAAGAGCAGCAGGAAGAACATGCCAAGCCAGACGCTACCCAGCGGCATATCGGCAAACGCGATGGGTAGGGTGACGAACATCAAACCTGGACCGGCAGCCGGATCCATACCCTGGGAAAAAACGACCGAGAAGATCGCGATACCCGATAGCAACGCGACCGTGATGTCCAGTATCGCAACCATGCCAACGGCACGGGGCAAACTTTGATGATCCGGCATGTAGGCGCCATAGGCCATCAGGGCACAAGCGCCAACCGCGAGTGTAAAGAATGCATGCCCCATCGCATTGAGAACGACACCGGGATTCACCGCACTCAACTCGGGAGTGAACAACCAATCCATCGCCTGCGCGAAACCAACGGTCGTCGTCGCATGGAAAACCAGCACAGCCAGTAACACGTAGAGTAGCGGCATCATCAAGTTATTGAGCTTTTCCAGCCCGTTCGAGACTCCCGCAGCCACGACCGACATCGTCAACAACAAGAACAGCGTATGGTTGAACGTCATGCGCAAGGGGTCGGCGAGAAAGCGTTCGAAATCGGCGGCGACTTGATCCGGGGCCGCGTCCACGAAGGAGCCGTTGATGGTGGCTACCAAATACTCAATGGACCAACCGGACACGACGGAATAGAAAGACAGAATCAAGAATACCGTGACGCCGCCGAAACTACCGACCCAGCGCCAGTGCGTCGATTGCCCGGCCTGACGTGCCAGATGGGCAAGCGACTGACTCGGGCTGCGGCGGCCGGCTCGGCCGATCAGGATCTCGGCCATCATGACGGGTAGCCCCAATAGCACCACGAACCCAACGTAGAGAGCCAGGAAAGCCGCACCGCCATTCTCGCCAGCCACGTAGGGAAACCGCCAGATATTGCCTAAACCAACGGCGGCCCCCGTAACGGCAAGGATAAAAGCCCTTTGCGACCCCCAGCGTTCCAATGTCTCGTTCATGGTGCGATCCTTGTGGTGTACGGCCTCCGGCATCAAGGGACGCAAGCCTAGCAGGGTGATCGTTTCGGGCCAATGTATTGAAACGAACCGTCGCCGCCCGCATCTTACTAGCAAAGTCATTTCATTGAGGTGAGCATGTCCCGCAACCCGCTCCTCGAGCACCACGTCCTTCCGCCCTTTTCCGAAATCCAACCCGAGCACGTGGTGCCGGCGATCGATCAGCTGCTGGACGACAACCGCAAGGCCATCGAGAAACTGACGGAACGAGCCGACCGGGAAACCCCTACCTGGGAATCCCTGGCTGCCCCGTTGGAGTCGCTCAACGACCGTCTTGCACAAGCGTGGTCACCGATATCTCATCTCAATGCCACCATGAATTCAGAACCGTTACGCGATGCCTATCAAGCGTGCTTGGGCAAATTGTCCGAATACAGCACCTGGCTCGGCCAGCACGAAGGTCTGTGCCGCGCCTACCAGTCGCTCAAGGACTCCCCTGCCTATAACCGTCTGGATGAAGCGCAACAACGCAGCATCGACAATACGCTGCGCGATTTCCGGCTGGCCGGCGTCGACCTGCCGGCTGACAAGAAACAACGATACGGTGACATTCAGGCCCGCCTTTCCGAGCTTGCCAACACGTTTTCCAACCACGTGCTTGATGCAACGCAAGCCTGGCACAAGGATATCGACGATGTGACGGCCCTGGACGGTTTGCCGCAGAGTGCACTGGATACCTTGAAGGCAAACGCCGAAGCCAAGGGCGTGAATGGCTATCGCATCACGCTGGACTTTCCCAGTTTCCTGCCGGTAATCAGCTTCGCTCATGACCGTGAACTGCGCCGCGAGGTCTATACCGCTTTCATCACGCGCGCTTCGGAAGTCGGCCCCAACGCCGGTGAATTCGACAATGCGGGCGTGATCGAAGAAACTCTGTCGTTACGTCGCGAGCTAGCCGAGTTGCTCGATTTCGACACTTATGCCGACTATTCCCTAGCCACCAAGATGGCGGACTCCCCACAACAGGTGCTCGACTTCCTCAATGATCTAGCCGATCGCGCCTATTCCCAGGCACACCAGGAATTCAGCGAGCTCCAGGACTATGCCCGGGCTTCTCTGGGACTCGACGAACTCGCCCCCTGGGACGTCGGTTATGCCAGCGAGAAACTGCGCGAAGCACGCTACGCCATTTCCCAGGAACAGTTGCGCCCCTACTTTCCGGCCCCCGGCGTCATCGATGGCCTGTTTCGTGTCGTCGAACGACTGTATGGCGTTCAATTCGAGGAAGACGACAATGCTCCCCGTTATCACCCGGACGTGCGATATTTCCGCATCACGGAGCAAGGTGCCCCCATCGCCGGATTCTACCTGGACCTGTACGCCCGGGAAGGAAAGCGTGGCGGGGCCTGGATGGACGAATGCCGGGTCCGCCGAGCGTGCGAGGATGGCCGCATCCAGTTACCGGTCGCTTACTTGACCTGCAACTTCACACGTCCCGTCGGAGGCAAGCCAGCACTTCTCACGCATGACGAAGTGACGACGCTCTTCCATGAGTTTGGACACGGTCTCCACCACATGCTGACTCGCCAACAAGTTGCCGATGTGTCCGGCATCAACGGTGTCGCCTGGGATGCCGTCGAACTGCCCAGCCAGTTCATGGAAAACTTCTGCTGGGAACGAGAAGGCCTCGACCTCATTGCCGGGCATGTGGACACTGGCGCCAAGTTACCGGATGAATTGCTGGAACGTCTTCAGGCAGCCAGGAACTTCCAGTCGGCCATGGGCATGATGCGCCAACTGGAATTTTCCCTGTTTGACTTTCGCCTTCACCATGAACTCAGCGCACCATCAGCCGCAGACGTGCAGGACCTGCTCACCGAGGTTCGTACGCAAGTTTCAGTGCTGCCCGCCGTCGACTTCAACCGCTTCCAGAACGGCTTTGGCCATATCTTTGCCGGTGGTTATGCCGCTGGCTACTACAGCTACAAATGGGCCGAAGTCCTCTCGGCGGATGCCTACAGTGCATTCGAAGAAGCAGGCATCTTCGATCCCGAGACCGGGTCGCGCTTCCGCCACGAGATCCTCGAGCCAGGAGGTGCTCGAGATGCCGCTGACCTGTTCCGGGCTTTCCGAGGACGCCCCCCCAGTGTCGAACCATTGCTACGTCATAGCGGTATTCAAGCCGCGTGAATGACGGGGGAGAAACGAATGGCAGGAGTAAAACGGTTTATCGCCGGGGCAATCTGCCCCAGATGTTCCGCCATGGATCGCATCAAGGCCTGGGAACAGAATGGTATTCGCTACAGGGAGTGCGTCAGCTGCGACTTCTTCGAACAACTGCCCATCGAGGAGGAAGCCCCTCCCGAGCTCGAGACTCGGATCAGCCAGTCCCGTGAAGAGCAGACATCGCAGTCCGATGACCTGCAGACCGTGCGAATCCTCGATCCCGGTCAACGGCACTAGCGGTGTTAGCCACTCCATGAAGCGGCCAACACGGTGAAGAGACGCTGGAAAGCGAGGCTACTTAGAGCGCAGTTCCAAACGTTCAATGGCAGTGGGCGTCGGGGACAAGGCGAAGCGAGGGTCATCCGCCATGAATGGCGGATGTAGCGCCCAGGGAAGGGATCACAGCGCCCTCGCAGAGACTTGTCGCCGGAAAAGCCCACCTCCACCCAGTGGGTGTTGAAGGGAACCCTTACTGGCCTCTCCCTCCAGCCTGTCGGCTACGTCGTTTACAGTTCCCTGATCCAGATGTTGCGAAAGCTGACGGCGGCGTCGTGATCCTGCAGATAGAGCGGAGCACAGCCGTGCGCCTCGTTGTATGAGGGCGCCCCGATCCACTCGGTGGTGCCCTGAATTTCCACGTGGTTCTGGACCAGCACGCCGTTGTGCAACACCGTCACGTAGGCGGGGGACTCGAGCTCTCCCGCGTCATCGAAACGTGGCGCAGTATAGATGACGTCGTAACTCTGCCATTCACCGGGAGGGCGCGAGGCATTCACCAGGGGAATGTGCTGCTTGTAGATCGACGCCGCCTGGCCGTTCGGGTACGTCTCGTTCTCGTACGAATCGAGCACTTGTATCTCGTAGCGTTCCTGCAGGAAGACGCCGCTATTGCCTCTGTCCTGGCCGTCCATGCCGGCGATGTCCTCGGGAGTTCGCCACTCGAGATGCAACTGCACGTCGCAGAAGTCCTCCCGGGTACGAATTCCCCCTGCTCCCGGCTTCACTGTCATGGCACGGTTCTCGACCCGCCACTGCGCCGCCCCGCCATCCTCGGCTTCCCAGGCATCGAGATTCGTACCATCGAACAGCACGGTCGCATCCGAAGGCACTCCGTTGGCTGGAGCCTGCACCGGTTCGGGTACCGGCTCCCAGACTTCCGTCTTCTCGGCTTGCTGCCAGGGCTCGAGTTCCTGGTCGACATCACCGGCCGCGACACAGGTCATGGAGACCAGGCTGCCGCAGGCGATCAGCATCAAGCCGCGCAGCGCAAAGGGGCGTAGATATTCCATCATGCTATCGTTCCTCCTGAAAGTTGAAGCCATTGCCTTGAAGCATGACGATCAGGTCGTTGCCCAGGCGGGCTGCCCCGGCTCGTAAGGCGCGCAACCGTCATAACGCCCCGGAACGGCGACAAAGCGCAGCACTTCCTTGGCCCCGACTTCCGACGTGAAAAAGCCGAACAGGGTCAATTGCTTGATCATGGTGAAATAGTGAGGAGCGTCATCGGCGGCTACCTGGGCCTTGGCTTCCTCGTCGAGCCGGCTGACCAGTGTCTTGCGCTGGCTGCCATCCAGGCTCAGAAAATCTCGGTCATACTCCGCACGGCTGAGGGCATCGAGCTTCGCCAGGCCATCATGGAAGATCTCCTGTTCCTGCGGGGTATAGCAGTCGGTGACGAAAACGGTCATGAATTCGCCGACCCCGGCGTCCTTGGCGCCTGGCGTATCGGTCCGCGGCAGGATGGTTTCCGCGATCTCGTCCAGAAGCCGGGTATCCCGGGCCTCGAACCTCCCCTCCCCTTTGGCGTCGGCACTATAGGCGAACAGGGCATTGCCACCGATCATGGCCGTTCCGGTCGCGACGGTGATCATCTTCAGCAGTTCACGGCGGTTCATCACAGGTTCCTCTTCTTCAACTCGCTGACCGCGTGGTCGACCGCACGGGCGGTCAGGGCCATGTAGGTCAAGGATGGATTGACGCAGGATGCCGAAGTCATGCAGGCGCCGTCCGTCACGAAGACGTTCGGTGCATCCCATACCTGGTTGTGGCGGTTGAGGACCGATGTTGCCGGGTCGCGCCCCATGCGCGCCGTGCCCATCTCATGAATGCCCATGCCCGGTGCGTAATCGTCTTCCTCTCCCTGGACATTCTTCACGCCGGCGGCTTCCAGCAGGTCAACCGCGTCCTGGACCATGTCCTTGCGCATGTCCCGCTCGTTCTGCTTGATCTCCACATTCATGGCGAGGACCGGCAACCCCCATTTATCGGTAATGCTGCGATCGAGAGAAATGCGGTTCTCGTGGTAGGGCAGCATTTCGCCGAAACCGGTCATGCCGATCGTCCAGCCACCAGGCTGGCTGAGAGTCTGCTTCAGGTCCGCCCCGATGTTGAGTTCCGCAATCTCTCGATCCCAGCGCTGCCGACTGGCCGAGCCCTGGTAGCCGAAACCACGCAGATACTGACGACTATCCGTTCCGACATTGCGGAAACGCGGGATATAGAAGCCCGCCGGCCGGCGTCCAAAGTAGTACTTGTCCTCGTAACCTTCCACATCGCCGCTGGCACCGCAGCGGAAGTGATGATCCATCACGTTGTGTCCCAGCTCCCCGCTGCTGCTGCCCAGGCCATCTGGCCAGACATCCGTGGCGGAATTCATCAGGATCCAGGTGGAATTGAACGTGGAGGCGTTGAGGAAGATCACGTCGGCAGTGTATTCGTAGGTCTGATTGTTCTCAGCATCGATGACCTCCACGCCCCGCGCGCGCTTCTTGTCCTTGTCGTAAAGCACCTGGGTAACGATGGAGAAGGGACGCAATGTCAGATTGCCGGTATTCATGGCGACCGGCAGCGTGGATGACTGCGTGCTGAAATACGCGCCATAGGGGCACCCCAGCCAGCACTTGTTGCGGTATTGGCAATTCACCCGGTTCTGTTCGGGTTTTGGCTGCGTGATATTGGCGACCCGGCTGTGAATGAGGTGTCGAGTGCCGTCGAAGGCCTTCTCGATACGCTTGGCGACGTCTTCTTCGACGCAATTGAGCTCGATGGGAGGAAGAAACTGTCCATCGGGCAGGACATCCAGCCCCTGGCGGCTGCCCGCTATGCCGGCAAAGCGCTCGACATAGTCGTACCAGGGTGCCATATCCTCGTACCGAATGGGCCAGTCAATGGCGACACCTTCGCGCAGATTGGCCTCGAAATCCATGGAGGACCAGCGGTAGCTCTGGCGCCCCCACAACAACGACCGACCGCCAACATGATACCCACGAAACCAATCGAAGCGCTTTTCTTCGATATAGGGATTGTCCTGCTCATCGGCCCACATTCCCATGGTCGACTCGTTCAATGGGTAATCACGCTTGAGAACAGGAAATTTTTCTTTCATCTCCTGTGTCGGCTGATCTCTATGGGGATAATCCCACACTTCCTTGTCCGCGTTCTTGTAGTCTTTTATATGTTCAATGTTGCGACCACGCTCGAGAAGTAGAACCTTCAATCCTTTCTCGGTAAGTTCTTTCGCGGCCCAGCCACCACTGATGCCCGAACCCACCACGATTGCGTCATAATGCCTTTCCGCCACGGCGATACTCCTTTATTCTTGAACTGGAGACTTGCATCAAACATCGCATGTCTTGATCGCGGACTCTAGCGACCGCTTTTTATCTTCATTGTTTTCTCTGTCTGGCATGAACTCTTGTGCTACATATCCCTCAAACCCCGTTTCCTTGATGGCACGCATGATCGCTGGATAGTAAAGTTCCTGGCTTTCATCGAGTTCATGACGTCCCGGAACACCGGCAGTATGATAGTGACCGAAGTACTGATAATTCTCACGGATGGTGCGAATGACGTCACCCTCACTGATCTGCATATGATAAATATCGTACAAGAGCTTGAAATTCGGAGAATTCAGCCGCTTGCACAACTCTATTCCCCAGGCTGAGTTATCACACAGGTAATCCGGGTGATCGATCTTGCTGTTCAAGAGCTCCATATGCAGCGTGACGCCCCGCTTTTCTGCTTGCTCCAGTATTTTCTTTAGCCCCTCCTCGGCATTGGCGAGCCCATCCTCCGGACTCATGCCTCTAGCATTACCACTGAAGCAGATAAGATTCTTGTAGCCAGCGTCACTTACCAGGTCGATATGCCGGCGGTAACTATCCACCAGGGCGGAGTGAAAACTCTTGTCACTCCAGCCATCTTCCAGGTTGGGCTCCGCCCCATTGCACATTGAGGAGTCGATACCATGACGCTTGAGAATGTGCCATTGATCCGGGCCCACCAGATCAATGGCGGAAAAGCCTATCCGCCGAACAAGCTGGCAAAGCTCCTCCAGAGAGAGAAAATCGAATGTCCAACGCGCTACGGAGTGATGGATGTTGCCCTTCAACGCCGAGTTCTTCGGCATCTTGTCGGCAAGCGCCCCCGGGCCAAGGGAGCCCAGTGCCAACACGCCAAGAGTGCTGGTCGCGGTATTGCACAAGAAGCGACGCCTGCTGAGAGGATGTCTCACCATGTGAGTTCTCTATTGTTGGATCATAAGATGGATGACCGGCAATATGGATGATCGGCCGATCAGGCCAAGGGAGCCGTCCTGTACTCCTTGGCCTTCAGGCAGGTCACATCACCGGTCCATGGTAAAGCGAAACCATCAATTCCTGTTCAAAGGTTATTCTTGAGAAAACGGTTTCCTACCGTTATGACGTCTTCAGGATCGAGCGGATGGTCGTGCTCAATGATGTACCACTTGGCACCCGCTTCTTCGACGGCCGGCAATATCGTTTCCCAATCCAGAACCCCATTACCCAGTGAGGTGAAGCCACCTTCTTCCGTTGCCTCGCCCTGAGGCGCATTATCCTTGGCATGCACAGCGAACAGGCGGCCATCGAAACGAGCGACATACTCAGCAGGATCAAGACCAGCCCGCTCGACCCAGGCAAGATCGATCTCGCTCTTCAGGGCAGGGCCTGCGGCATCGAAGAGCAACTCCAGCGCTGTCTTGTCACCATACTCCTGCATTTCGAAATCATGATTGTGGTAGGCAAGCGCCATGTCTTCTTTATCGAGTTTCTCCGCCATGCTACCGAGTTCTTTCCCCAGCTCTTTCCAGCCGCTGGCGCTATCGGGGCGAGCGTCCTCTTCGAGGTAGGGAATGACGATGGTGTCGTTTCCAACGGACTTGTTGAAATCGACGACTTCACTGCTATCGCTACGCATTTCATCAAGACCGACATGTGAGGCGATGATATCGAGATCGTACGCTTCCAGAAGCTCATTCATGCGTTCCGCGGATACACCATGATCTCCGACGGTTTCTATCGCCTTGACGCCAGCCCGGTTGACGGCGGCAAACTGCTCTTCCGTGGAACCATGATCTCTCATCGTATACATCTGTACGGCGATAGGCAGATCCTGGCTCTCTTCCGTTGCGATAACTGGCGTGGTAACGACAGATCCCATCATGAACATGGACGCCATGATGAAAATCCGCTTCACCACTGATGTGGTCTTGAGACTTTCTCTTTCCATGTCTTGGAGCTCCCCTTC
Source organism: Aidingimonas lacisalsi (assembly GCF_008079445.1). Taxonomy (GTDB): domain Bacteria; phylum Pseudomonadota; class Gammaproteobacteria; order Pseudomonadales; family Halomonadaceae; genus Aidingimonas; species Aidingimonas lacisalsi. Next base: position 18,743 of record NZ_VRYH01000001.1, read on the forward strand.
TTGTTTCTTGTCATGAGCGGTCATTGATCTCGACGACCAAAGGCCGACCATGATTTACCTTGTCCTTGGATGAAGCTATTTCTCATGTAACCGGTTACATACCTATAGGCAACTTCCAAGCGATTCGCAAGATGAGTATCGACTTCACTTGGCGACATGGATGATGCTGTTTAGCTTCACCCTGCCAAAGTCCCTCAACCATGCCGGTTAAAAGCGACAGCACGACAAGAAGAAACCGAGTAAAACTTTGGTCGACAAAACCTTCGTCTATCAGGCATTGCCCACTGGCCTGCATCGCCAAAGCCCCGTGTGCGGAATTCCGCACACACAGGCGCCCGGGCTGTGTGAAATTCCGGCCCGGCCGCCCCTCGAAAAATTCGACTTTAGTCGTGCTTATAAAATATAACTAACTGAATAGAAAGTCTTTTCCCGCTTCTGGAGCGTTCCTTGCCCTATGTTAGGGGCGTACACCCAAGTCGGTTTGGTATCAAATCGACGCTCCACAACCAGAATGCAAGGGAGACACGCCATGACCATCAAGACTTGCCTGATCACCGGCACCCTGACCGGCGCCATGCTGATCGCCGGCACTGCCCATGCCGACCAGGATGACTGGCCGGAAAGTTTCACGATGGGTACTGCCAGCCAAGGCGGCACCTACTACGTATATGGCTCTGGCTGGGCCAACATGATTGCCGACGAGCTGGACATCTCCGGCGGCGGAGAAGTCACCGGCGGCCCGGTGCAGAACCTGGCCTTGGTGCATGAAGGGGATGTCGCCTTCGGCATGGCGACAATGGGCCCTGCAGCCCAAGCGGAAGCTGGCGAGAGTCCCCTGGCCCCTGGCGTCCCGCTCAATAACGCTTGCGCCATGTTCCCGATGTATGAGACCCCGTTCTCCATCACGACGCTGAGTGACTCAGGCATCACTTCGATCAGCGAGATCCCCGATGGTGCCAGCATCGGGTTCGGGCCAGCCGGCTCCACCTCGGACAGCTATTTTCCGGAGATTCTCAAAACATTGGGGGTCGAGTTCGATCGTCAGAACGGCGGTTGGAATGACTTGGGTGGCCAGCTCCAGGATGGTTTGATCGACGTCATTGCCTTTGCCGCCGGCATCCCGATCCCGGCAGTCAGCCAGCTTGAAGTGCAAACCGACGTCAACATCATCGAGTTCACCGAAGAAGAACAGGCGAAAGTGCTCGAAGAATTCCCCGTGTCCGAGTTCATGATCCCGGCCGATACTTACGAAACGCTCGAGGAAGATGCCCGCGCCGTTGCCATGTGGAACTTCGCCATCGCCGGATGCGACTTGCCGGAAGATTTTGTTTACGAAGTGACTCGTATCACGATGGAAAACAATGACAAGATGCGCGATATCCACCGTAGTGCCGAATTCTCCATTCCGGAGAACATGAAATACAACACCGTACTTCCTTTTCATCCCGGTGCAGCTCGCTGGTTCGAAGAGAACGGTTATGACATCGATGATGACATGATCCGTTAATTCGTACCGCTACACATGTTAGAGCCATGCCCTACCGCACGAGGGCATGGCCTTTTCCCTTTGCTAGTTCATTCCAGGGGTAATGCACCCATGAGCAACACACCCGACAAGGGGACCTCAGTCGATACGGACATCCAAGACAGGGCCGATGATGCTGCCGACAGTGTCGACGACGAAATCGTCGAGGCCAACCGCCGTGTTTTCAGTGGCTGGCTGTGGTTCCTGTTCGGCATTCTGGCGATTGGCTATTCGTCTTTTCACCTGATTTCTCTCAATGTGCTGCCGATGGAAACCTGGTCGTTTCGCATCATCCACATATGTGGCGCATTGATTCTAGGCTACGGCTTGTATGCTGGGACGCGTTTTCAAACCGACGGAGAGAGGACCACGCGCGTCTCCTCTCGCTGGCTCGACTGGCTAGGCTATGCACTGCTGATCCCCGCCGCCTATTCTCTGGTACAGGTCGGTTTGATGCAGCAGACCATCCTGGACGGTGCCATGCGAATCGAGCCGCATGTCGAGGCCTGGCACTACGGGTACCCACTCATACTGACCACGCTCGCCGCTACCGTGCTGTCATGGTGTCACCGCCATCACCGCCAGGCGCTGCCGGCATCGGATCTGGTACTGATGCTGTGTGCCCTGTCGTGTGCAGGCTATCTATTGGTGATCTATAACACACCTCTGCGCATGTCGACTGGCACGTCGATGGCACCGATGGGCATCTCTTATGCCGCGATCGCCGGCTCGATACTGATCCTTGAACTGACACGACGCGTCGCAGGCCTTGCCCTCATCGTCATTGCCGCGTGTTTTCTGACCTACGTCTTCGTGGGGCCCTATCTTCCCGGCTTCCTCGGCTATCCCGGCCTTTCCGTTGGCCGTTTCTTCAGTCAGATATACACCGATGCCGGCATTCTGGGCCCTACCACAGCGGTCTCTTCCACCTATATCATTCTCTTCATCATCTTTGCCGCTTTCCTGCAGGCCTCCAAGGTAGGTGACTATTTCGTCAACTTTGCCTTCGCTGCCGCTGGCCGGGCGCGTGGAGGTCCCGCCAAGGTGGCGATATTCGCCTCTGGCCTGATGGGCATGATCAACGGCACATCAGCCGGCAACGTGGTGTCTACCGGCTCGCTGACCATCCCTCTGATGAAGAAGGTGGGCTATCCCAGCAAGAGTGCCGGCGCCATCGAGGCAGCCGCCTCCACAGGCGGTCAAATCATGCCACCGATCATGGGGGCCGGTGCCTTCATCATGGCAGAAATCACCGGCATCCCTTATACCGAGATTGCAGTGGCAGCACTGATTCCGGCAGCGCTGTATTTTGCCTCGGTATACTTCATGGTCGATTTCGAGGCCGCCTACAAGGGCATGCGAGGAATGCGCAAAGAGGAAATTCCTCAATTCCGCCGCCTGGTGAAACAAGTCTATCTCTTCGCTCCTATCATCATTCTGATCACCGCCCTGTTCATGGGCTATTCAGTGATTCGTGCAGGAACGCTTGCCACCATCTCGGCCGCTGTCGTCAGCTGGATTTCTCCCAACAAGATGGGGATCCATGCCATCCTACGCGCCCTAGGCTTGGCCGGCACCATGTCGATCCAGATCATTGCCGTTTGTGCCTGTGCCGGCATTATCGTCGGCGTGATCTCGCTAACCGGTGTCGGAGCGCGCTTTTCCTCCTTGTTGCTGGGGCTCGCTGGTGTCAGTCAGTTACTGGCTCTGTTCTTTGCCATGTGTATCAGCATCTTGCTCGGCATGGGAATGCCCACCACGGCTGCTTACGCCGTGGCCGCCTCCGTCGTGGCGCCAGGATTGATCAACATTGGCATCCAGCCGCTGGTGGCCCACTTTTTCGTGTTCTACTTTGCCGTTGTATCAGCCATTACCCCGCCTGTCGCTCTGGCGTCCTATGCCGCATCCGGGATTTCCGGGGCCAATGCCATGGCAACCTCAGTAACCTCCTTCAAGATCGGCCTGGCTGCCTTTATCGTGCCCTTCATGTTCTTTTACAGTCCGGCCATGCTGATGGAAGGTTCCTGGCTCCAGATCCTGCGTGTCGCCTGTACCGCGACACTCGGCATCGTGCTGCTGGCTGCCGCCGTGCAGGCCTGGTTCTTCGGCCCCGTCAAGGCTTGGATGCGCCTGGTCATGCTGGTAGGTGCGGTATCCATGATTTACGGAGGCATTTACTCGGATCTGGCCGGACTCGCCATTGGGGCAATACTGTTGGTACTGCAGCGCCGATCGTCGGCGCCAATGGGCAAGATGACAGAAAGAACCTGAGTGTTATCTGCTTTATCAAAAAAACCGCCGGCGAGATTCCGCCGGCGGTTTTTTCATGCATGCTCGGCTGTCAGGAAGACAAGTCAATGACGCCACAGGCAATACGGCTACCTCCGCCCCCCAAGGCGTCGGGGTCATCGGAATAGTTGTCGCCGCCTTCGTGAATCATCAGACTGCGACCATCCAGGTCGTCAACGGACAGACGAGGCGCCAGTACCGGCGTAGCAGCCTCGCCATTGTCATTGACCGTCAACAGTGGCAAATCACCGAGATGACCTTCCCCATAAGGCCCTTCATGGCTGCCTGCCTCATCAGGGTCATAATGCCCCCCAGCAGACAAGGCTGGCGTCATTTCCCCAGAGTCGTTTTCGCCTGGCTCGCAACTCGCATTCTCATGAACATGGAATCCATGCCCACCCGCAGGCAAATTGTTCAACTCAGGAATCAACAGCAGGCCGTGATCGCTCTCTTTGACCTGAACCATTCCCAACGACTCGCCCACGCCGTCAGCGCTGACTGCGTGCATCTCTACCTGAGGGTTCTGAGCCGCCTGGAGGGAACCTATCAGCATCATGGAGGCGACAGCGCCACCCAGTGTCATAACATGCTTTTTCATCGCGTTTCTCCTTTCCAGTTCCATGGTGGGAGCACCCTCAGGTTAGACGCTTTGCGACAGGACAACCAAACGGGAATTTCAAGACAGGTTATCCAGAACCTTCAGCGTGGGCTCTGCCTGGTTCAGAGTATAGAAATGCAGACCCGGCGCACCGCCATCGAGCAAGCGCTGGCAAAGCCTTGAAACGACCTCCTCGCCGAACGCACGAATACTCGTGCTGTCATCCCCGTAGGCCTCCAGTTGCTTACGGATCCAGCGCGGAATATCCGCCCCACACCCATCCGAAAAACGTGCCAGTTTCGTGTAGTTAGTGATCGGCATGATCCCGGGAACGATTGGTACAACCACACCCATTGCCGTGGCACGTTCAACGAAGTGGAAATAGGCCTCGGGGTTGAAGAAGTACTGGGTGATGGCGACATCGGCACCTGCCTGCACTTTGCGCACGAAGTTTTCCAGATCCCGCTCGAAACTTGGTGCCTGCGGATGGCTTTCCGGATAGCCGGCAACGGCAATCTCGAAGTGATCGCCGGTCTCTGCACGGATGAAATCCACAAGCTCGTTGGCGTACCGCAGTTCTCCTGCGGCCCCCATGCCCGACGGTAAGTCACCGCGTAACGCCACGAGCTTACGAATCCCCGCCTCACGATACTCGCAAAGCAGGTCGCGCAGCGCCTCCTTGTCACTGCCGATACAGGATAAATGCGGGGCCGTATCGATACCGCATTCCCGTACCGCCTTGACCGTCTGGGTGGTTCTCGCCTGTGTCGAGCCTCCCGCACCATACGTCACCGAAAAGAAACGGGGATCACGCTCGGCCAGGGCATCACGGGTACGCATCAGTTTCTCGTGTCCCGCCTCGGTACTGGGCGGGAAAAACTCGAAACTGATATCCAATGGATGCGCGTATGAACTCATTGACTCTGCCCTCATCAGTGCCCTGCAGTACTCGAGTCATCATGTTCGATCATGGCTGACTCGAGCGGTGGTGTCTCAGAGTGCATTTTGCCGATTCGCCGTCACGAGCACCAATGAAAGTTGCCTGACCTCTGCATCGATTCCAATCATGTTCCGCCCTTCTCTGGGCCTGACAGGTCGTATGAGAACGGGCATGATGACCTTTTACGTCAAGGGATTGCAGGTCATGGTCGAATCCGATTTCGGTACCACGCTACTGGTGCCTTTATGGACTTTACTGGCTTTCGTGGGGCTTGGCTGGCTGTGCGCCAAACGGCTCGCCATCGACCCCCAACCCATTGCCACGCTGCTGGTCTACATCATTGCGCCACTGACTTTCTTTCGTAGCCTGACCCTGGGAGGGCCAACTCTCGACTACCTGCTGCTGACCTTGGGACTCTTCGTCACTGCCAGCGTCATCGGCTTGATGACCCAGCGCCTGGCGCATCACTGGTTTGCCCCCCAGGAAGCCGCACTACTGGCGTTTTCCGCTGGCACGGGCAATACCGGCTATTTCGGCCTACCCCTCGCCATGGTATTGCTGCCACCGGAAGGGGTGACGATTTACCTCTTCTGTCTGCTTGGTATCACGCTCTATGAATTCACCATCGGCTTCTACATCAGTGCCCGGGGCCGCTTTTCGGTGCGCCAAAGTTTGACACGCATTGCCAGGTTGCCATTGATCTACGCTTTCTTGCTTGCCCTGCTGGTCAGTACGCTGAATATCGAGATACCGACCGTCGTACTCGATGGCATGGACGTGTTCCCTGCGACCTACACGCTTCTCGGCATGATGATCATCGGTATGACGCTGGGACGCGTCACGATTCGCGAACTGGATGCGCGCTTCATCTCTGCCTGCATAGCGGCACGCTTCCTGGTGTGGCCACTGGTGAGCCTGCTCGCCGTCCTGGGATTGCAGCCGTTAGGAATCAGTGATCACCTGAAGACGACACTCTTGTTACTGGGTGTTGTCCCCATGGCGGCCAATGTCGTCGTCGTGGCGATGGAGTTGGAGATCAGGCCGGAAAAAGGGGCCGTTGCGGTCCTCGTGACGACACTTGCTGCCCCCATAGTGGTCCCGCTATACCTGCAAGGCCTGACGCTACTCGTTAGCTAGCGCAATGCGAGATTCGACTATGCAGCACGGCAAGAGCGTCCTAGATTGTACAATACGGCACCATACTGGAGGCTACGTGTCATGTCATATGTCAGGCGCATTTCCCCCATACTGTTCGTCATAGTCGCGTTACTCTTTGCCGCTCCGACACAAGCCCACCATGGCTGGACAGGCGGTGAGACGATCGAGTTGACCGGCATGATTACCGATGTACGTCTCGGCAATCCTCACGGTGAGGTGGCACTGGATGTCGATGGTTCATCATGGACGGTCGAGGTCGGTCAGCCTTGGCGCAACGAACGAGCCGGCCTTGAAGACGGGGATCTAGCCAATGGGATCGAGATTCGAGTATCGGGCGAGCATACCGGTGACCACTTGTTGAAAGCCGAGCAACTGTGGATCGACGAACAACAATATGTTCTCTATCCGGATCGTATTTGAGTGACAGGATTGCTCGAACTACTGGCGCAAACAACGCTGGCAGAATGGATGCGGTTGTCTCGATGGGGCTACGCCATCGTCAACACCCTGCATGTGTTGGGTATTGCTCTGTTGGTGGGGGCCATCATACCGCTGGACGTACGATTGATGGGGTGGCGTCGCGATATCGAACTCCACAAGCTGGCTGGGTTACTACAACCGATCGCCATCACCGGCCTGGCACTGGCTATCGCGATGGGGGGACTGCTGTTTCTGGCCGACCCCGTCGATTACGCCGCCATGCCGTTGTTTCAACTCAAACTGGTCTTTATCGGCCTGGCACTGGTCAATGCCCTGGCGCTAAACCTTGGCCCCGGACTCGCCGGGGCCTCGGCTTTCTACCTGGTCACCGCCGGCGCCATCTCGATGTCACTGTGGCTGACAACGCTCGGCGCCGGACGGTTACTGGCGTTCGTTCAATAACGATACTCGTCCGTCTTGTACGGTCCGTCCAACGGTACGCCAGTATAGTCGGCCTGGTCGGTAGTCATCTTGGTAATCACGCCGCCGAAGCCTTCTACCATATAGCGTGCCACCTCTTCATCGAGGTGCTTGGGTAGCACGGACAGCGTTACGGCCCCGGCCTTGTCCGCACCTGACAGGTCAGCGAAGCGACGCTCGTACAGGTGAATCTGTGCCAGGACCTGGTTGGCAAAGGACCCATCCATGATCCGCGAGGGATGGCCTGTCGCGTTGCCGAGATTGACCAAGCGGCCCTCGGACAGCAGGAGCAGATAATCAGCGCTCTCTGGACTGAAGTTCCCGGGGGTGCTGTCGCGATAGACCTTGTGGACCTGCGGCTTGACCTCTTCCCAATGCCACTGCTCGCGCATGAAGGCCGTGTCGATCTCGTTGTCGAAGTGGCCAATGTTACAAACGACCGCCCCTTTCTTGAGCGTCTGCAGCATAGGCGCATCGCAGGCATTGACGTTACCGGTCGTCGTCACGACCAAGTCGATTTTGCCCATCAGGTCAGCATCGATGCTCGCTTCACCCTGATTGATGCCTTCATGATACGGCGAGACGACCTCGTAGCCATCCATGCATGCCTGCATGGCACAGATCGGATCGATCTCGGTGACCTTGACGATCATGCCTTCCTGGCGCAGGGATGCCGCTGACCCTTTACCGACATCGCCATAACCGACAACCAGCGCCTGCTTACCGGCCATCAAGTGGTCGAGACCTCGCTTGACGGCATCGTTGAGGCTGTGCCGGCAGCCATACTTGTTGTCGTTCTTGGATTTGGTGACTGCATCATTGACATTGATAGCCGGAACTTTGAGCTGACCGTCACGCAACATCTCATGCAGACGATGAACCCCCGTTGTCGTTTCCTCGCTGATGCCATTGATCGCATCGAGCAACTCCGGACGCTGCTCATGCAACAACAACGTCAAATCGCCGCCATCATCGAGCACCATGTTAGGTGTCCAGCCATCGGGGCCTTCCACGGTCTGCTCAATGCACCACCAGAACTCGTCCTCGGTTTCACCTTTCCAAGCGAAAACCGGGATACCGGCAGCAGCAATCGCCGCGGCAGCATGATCCTGGGTCGAGAAAATATTGCAAGAAGACCAGCGAACACTGGCCCCGAGCTCGATCAGTGTCTCGATCAGCACGGCCGTCTGGATCGTCATATGGATACAGCCAGCCACACGTGCCCCCTTGAGTGGCTGCTGCTGACGATACTTTTCACGAATCTTCATCAAAGCCGGCATCTCTGTCTCGGCAATGCGAATCTCGCGGCGCCCCAGCTCGGCCAGGGAGATATCGGCAACCTTGTAATCTTGCGTGACAGCATCGGCGGAAGCCAATTGACTCATATTTCCACTCCTAGAACAGGAATGGGCGCCGTTGTTCATTCCCGGGCCGGTTCGAGCCTCGTGCCCACGATTCATCGATCCAATCGTGAACACTGCAGCGCCCCTCGAACGGCCATATAACGCGCAGAGCGTCGTTACTTGGTGAGGCAGTTCACTACACAAAGCGACGATTTGCAATCGCTTCCGGTTATCCATGCCCGTGTGAAGAGGGCACATCGGCATCCCGTAAGCCTCTCCAGCAGAGGTGGTGAACTGATTATATGCCTGCAGCATCCCGCAAGGCGTCTGCCTTGTCGGTGCGCTCCCATGGGAAGGCAACGAAGGTCTCGGTATGCTGCTCTCCATTGACATCACTCCAGCTATAGGACGTTTCGAACGGCTCGCGACCGAAATGCCCATAGGATGACGTCAGTTGATACATCGGGTGCAACAGGTCAAGCATCCGGGTAATGGCATTAGGACGCAGGTCAAAATGCTCGCGCACCAGCTCTATGATACGCGTGTCACTGACTTTCCCGGTACCGAAGGTATTGACCGATACCGAGGTCGGTTCAGCGACCCCGATAGCATAGGACACCTGAATCTCACACTTATCGGCCAGGCCCGCCGCAACGATGTTCTTGGCCACATAACGGCCGGCATAGGTAGCGCTTCGATCGACCTTGGACGGGTCCTTGCCGGAGAAAGCGCCGCCGCCATGACGCGCCATGCCGCCGTACGTGTCGACGATGATCTTGCGTCCAGTCAGGCCACAGTCGCCCACGGGACCACCGATCACGAACTTGCCCGTCGGATTGATGTGGTAACGTGTCGTGGCAGTGAGCCATTCGGCCGGCAAGACCGCCTCGATGATCTCGCGCCTGACCATGGTGCGCAATTGGTCCTGGTCGATCGAGGGGTCATGCTGGGTAGACAGCACCACCGCATCGACGGCCACGGGTTTGCCATCATCGTCGTAGCGAAAGGTGACCTGACTCTTGGCATCCGGTCGCAACCACGGCAGCATACCGTTCTTGCGAAGTTCGGCCTGACGCTCCACCAGACGATGCGCATAGTAAATCGGTGCCGGCATATAGGATTCGGTTTCATTGGTGGCATACCCGAACATGAGGCCCTGATCGCCAGCGCCTTGATCTTCGGGCTTGCTGCGATCGACCCCTTGGGCAATATCAACGCTTTGCTTGCCGATCAAGTTGAGAACGCCACAGGTGTCGCCATCGAAACCAACCTCCGACGACGTATAACCGATGTCCCGAATCACCTGGCGAACCAATTCCTCCAGGTCGACCCAGGCGCTCGTCGTGATCTCGCCGGCAACAATGGCCACACCGGTCTTGACCAGGGTCTCACACGCCACACGAGCTTGTTTATCGCGGGCAATGATGGCATCAAGCACGGCATCGGAAATTTGATCGGCGATCTTGTCCGGATGACCTTCGGACACGGATTCGGAAGTAAACAGGGAATAATCGCTCATAGCGTTCTAGACCGTCTGCTCGTACCCGCCTAACGCGGGACAGGAAGGGAAACAGCGCCGAGATAATCACCGATCATGGCGCACGACCGCCCGATAAGGGTTGGAGTGAAAGTTTACACGCTGACGACGTTATTTCGCCAGAATGTGCTGACTCTTTATCAGTCTCCCGCCGGGCCATTTGATGGATCGCTGCAAGTCGGCGACAATAGGCGCCTCAATGCATGGGTGCCGCAGCGTCCGCGGCATCTCCCAGCCAGAAAGACCGTGCCGGCGAGGGTTGCTATAACACGACCGATCGCCGCACAGCTAACGTCATGTTTGCCGTAGGCGAGGAGCTACGTAATGCCATCCCGTTTCGAACTGGCCAACGCCATTCGGGCCCTGTCCATGGATGCCGTCCAGAAGGCCAACTCCGGCCACCCCGGCGCCCCCATGGGCATGGCCGACATCGCCCAAGTGCTGTGGCACGATTACCTGCAGCACAACCCCGCCAACCCCGATTGGGTCAATCGCGACCGCTTCGTGCTCTCCAACGGGCATGGCTCGATGCTGCTCTACTCGCTACTGCACCTGACCGGCTATGGTATCGGCCTCGAGGACCTGCAGCATTTCCGCCAGCTGCACTCCAGGACACCGGGCCATCCGGAGTTCGGTTATGCGCCCGGCGTGGAGACCACCACCGGCCCGCTCGGCCAGGGGCTGGCCAATGCCGTCGGCATGGCCATCGCCGAGAAGACCCTGGCGGCTCAGTTCAACCGCCCCGGTCATGCCATCATCGACCATCATACCTACTGCTTCGTCGGCGATGGCTGTCTGATGGAGGGCATTTCCCATGAAGTGAGCTCGCTGGCCGGGACCCTGGGGCTGGGGAAACTGATTACCTTCTACGACGACAACGGCATTTCCATCGATGGCGAGGTCGATGCCTGGTTCACCGACGATACCGCCAAGCGCTTCGAAGCCTATGGCTGGCACGTGGTGCCGCAGGTGGACGGCCACGACCCGGATGAGGTCAAGGCGGCGATCGAGCTGGCCCGTCAGCATGACGATCGGCCGTCGCTGATCGTGTGTCGCACCGTGATCGGCTTCGGCGCGCCCAACAAGCAGGGCACCGAGGCCTGCCACGGCGCCGCCCTGGGCGATGACGAAGTGGCGGCGGCCCGCGAGCGGCTCGACTGGCCGCATGCGCCTTTCCATGTGCCGGAAGCGATCTATCAGGGTTGGGATGCCACGGCCCGTGGCGAGCAATGTGAAGCCGACTGGCAGGCCCGCTTCGCACGCTATGCCGAAGCCTACCCCGAGCTGGCCAGGGAGCTGCAGCGCCGGCTGGATGGGGAGTTGCCGGTGGACCTGGGCAGCGAGGCCCTGATCGAGGCGATCCAAGCCGACGGCGGCGAGACCGCCTCGCGCAAGGCCTCACTGGCCTGCCTCAACGCCCTGGGCCCGCAGCTGCCGGAACTGTTCGGCGGCAGTGCCGACCTGGCGCCGTCCAACCTGACCGTCTGGGAGGGGGCCAAGGCGATCTCCCGCGAGGACGCCGCGGGTAACTACCTGCACTACGGGGTGCGCGAATTCGGCATGGGGGCGATCACCAATGGCATTGCCCTGCACGGTGGGTTCATCCCCTACGCCGCGACCTTCCTGATCTTCACGGAGTACATGCGCAACGCGATACGCATGGCCGCCCTGATGGGCCAACAGGCCATCTATGTGCTCACCCATGACTCCATCGGGCTGGGCGAAGACGGGCCGACCCACCAGCCGATCGAACAACTGGCAACGTTGCGCTCGACCCCCAACCTGTCGACCTGGCGGCCGGCGGATGACGTCGAGACCGCCGCCGCCTGGCATGCCGCGCTCAAGCGCCAGGCCGGTCCAACCGCCCTGGTGCTGTCGCGACAGGGCCTGCCCCATCAGTCGCGCAACAAACAGCAACTGGCCCATATTCAGCGCGGTGGCTATGTGCTCAAGGACAGCGAAGAGACGCCCGAGTTGATCCTGATCGCCACCGGCTCCGAGGTCGGCCTGGCCATGGACGCCGCCGCGGAACTGGCGACCGCCGGTCGCGCCGTGCGCGTGGTCTCGATGCCGGCCACCGATGTCTTCGACGCCCAGGACGCCGACTACCGCAACAGTGTGCTGCCGCCGTCGGTGACCCGACGCCTGGCCATCGAGGCTGCCCACCCCATGCCCTGGTACCGCTACGTCGGTCCCGACGGTGACATCATCGCCATGGACACCTTCGGCGAATCCGGCAAGGCCGGGGATCTGTTCGCCCACTTCGGCTTCCGCGTCGACAACGTCGTCGCGCGGGCAACGGCGTTACTGCATCGCTGACCGAGTTGGCGCATCGGGTGTACCAACTAACAAGGGGGCCATACAGGCCCCCTTTACATTGAACATTGTTTACTGTGCTCGAACTTACTGTTCGAGAACAAACGGATCGGTGTATTGATCCACGTTTTCCGACGTAATCAACACGCAGTCGAATAGCTGTTTCTCGCTATCGACTCCGGTCTCCCCCGTCCGGATGAATCGGTCGGCTTGCTCGACCGCGGCCTTGGAAAAGACGGCAACCGGCTGGAGTACGGTGTAATCCATTTCACCGGCCTTGACCGCGTCGACCGCATCGGGGCTCCCATCGAAACCGCCCACGACCACCTCGTCGAGCTTGCCGGCCTCCTTGAGGGCAGCGATGGCTCCCAATGCCATCTCGTCATTGCCACTGATGACGGCCTCGATATCAGGATTGGCCTGCAGCATGCTCTGCATCTTGTTATAGCCTTGAGTACGATCCCAGTTGGCAACCTCCGAAGCGACCCGTTCCAAACCGGGATACTGACTCAACACCGTTTCATAGCCGTTGGAGCGGGTCGCGGCGTTATTGTCGGAAGGCGCGCCTTCGAGTTCGACATAGCGCGCCGAATCCCCGACATTCTGCACCCACTGCTGAGCGCCCAACGCCGCCCCCTGAGCATTGTTGGAAACGAGCTGTGCTTTGGCCAGGCCTTGCTGATTGATTTCAGCATTGACCGTGAACACGGGGATGCCGGCCTCGACGGCTTTACGTACCGCACCGATGGAGCCATCCGCATTGGCCGGATCCAGAATGATCGCCTTGGCGTCGTTCGTGATCGCCGTATCGATCTGGTTGCTTTCAGTGTGAGTGGCCCCCTTGTGAGCACTCACATTCGCTTCATAACCAAGCTCCTCCGCCGTTTCCTTGGCAATCTCGCCCTCGGTGAACCAGTACGGATTCGAGGTATCGTTGACGATAATGGAGATCAGCCCCTTGTCGTCTTGTGCCATGGCACCGCCTGTAAACATTACAGACGCACTCATCGCAAGGGTTGCGATCAACTGGCGCTTTCCGTTCATGAACATAATGGACCACCTTTACTCTTATGATTGTGATGCCGGTTTGCCGGCTGCGCTTTCCACTACAGGGGCTTCCGCTTTGGTTTGAGCCCCCTGTTGCGAGGAAGACGTTGTGTCATTGGAAGTGTCGGACCGTTTTTTCCGGCCACTGTACTGGATACTGTTGAGCAGTACGGCAAGGACGATGACCGTGCCCGTGAAGACAGTCTGCCAGTAAGACGACACGCCAATGATGACCAACCCATCGGACAAGAAGCCGATAACGAAAGCCCCCAATAGGGTGCCCCGGACGTTACCCCGGCCTCCCGTCAGCGCTGCGCCACCGATGACGACACCGGCAATGGCGGTCAGCTCATACGTGGTGCCCGCCGTCGGGCCCGCCGATGTCAGTTGCGACGACAGGACAAGACCGGCAATCGCCGCGCAAATGCCCGACAGCACGTATACAGCCACCTGTACGCGCTTGACCGGTACACCGGATAATTCAGCGGCACGTGCATTACCCCCGGTGGAATAGACCCATCGTCCGAAGGGCGTGCGGGTCAATGCCAAAAGACAGACAATCGCGACAACCGCCATGATCCACACACCGATGGGGATGCCGAGAAGCCGGTTGAATCCCAGCCAGTCAAAGCCGGTATTGCCAAGCTCCGGGCTCCCCCCCAGGTTGTTGTAGGTCAGGCCATCCGTCATCAATAACGCCACGCCTCTGGCCACATACAACATACCCAGCGTTGCCACGAACGCCGGGACCTTGAAGTATGCGACCAGGACACCATTGATGGCACCGACAAAGGCCCCCAAAGCGCAGGTCAGGATCACGACCACCCAGACCGGGGGATATACGACGACACCAAAGAATTCGAGCGGTATACCTTGCAACAGAAAGCCGGCGAATACGCCAGCGAACGCCAAGGTCGATCCCACCGACAGGTCAATGCCGCCAGTAAGAATCACCAGCAGCATGCCAAGGGACAGCAGTGCAAAGATCGACACATGCGACGACATGGTCAGAAAATTGTTCACCGAAAAATAAGCGGGCGACAGTATCGAAAAGATGACGATAATGGCTATCAAGGCAAAGAACGCACGACCTTCCAGCAATAGACGTGTCACATCGAACTTGCCGTTGCCCCCCCTCGATACCTGGGCGCTGGTCGTAGCTTGGCTGGTGTCAGACATTGTTATTCACTCCGCTGATTGCAAGTGGATCAAGCGACCACGGCTTCGCCTGAGGCAGCCATAATCTCTTCTTTGGTAGCATCGGGACCAAATTCCGCCACGATCCTGCCACGCCCCATCACGATGATCCGGTGGGCAATGCTCAGGCATTCGCCAACCTCAGAGGTCGAGTACACGACTGCCAACCCCTGGGCGGCACCCTCACTCAACAGTTTGAAGACTTCCGCCTTGGCACCGACATCTATACCCCGGCTGGGCTCGTCGAGCAGAACGACTTTCGGGTGCGTGGCCAGCATCTTGCCGATAACGACTTTCTGCTGATTACCACCGGATAACGAATCGATAGCTGCCTCGCCACCATCAGTCTTGATATGCACATTATTGATCGCGTCATCGATGACGGACTGCTCACGACGCCGTGATGTCAGCAGCCCCCTGGTAAAGGCCCCTATGCTGGCCAGAGAGAGGTTCTGCCCTACCGGCATCGTTTGTACCAGTCCGTCCCGTTGCCGGTCTTCCGGCACCAGTACCAAGCCCTTGTCGATACGCCGGGCAAGACTCAGCCGTGACACATCCTCCCCTTCAAGCACAACCCGGCCATGCGCCTTCGCCAAGCGTCCTGCGACACATTCGAGCAACTCGGTTCTGCCAGCGCCCATCAGACCGTAGATACACACGATCTCTCCGGCATGAACATTCAGGGAAACGTGGTCGACGAGCATGCGGCCAGGAACCGTGGCGTCCGGTACCGCAATACCCTCAATGGATAAGGCGACATTGCCCATGGTATAGCCAGACGGCGGGGACCCAAGATCGAAGTTGTTACCCACCATATTGCGTACGATCCACTCCAGATCGATGTCCTTGCGTTCGGCATATGCGGTCATCGAACCATCACGCAACACCACGGCATGGTCAGTAATCTGCAGCGCTTCTTCCAGGTGGTGAGAGATATAGACGATCGAGACACCGCGACTTTTCAAGTCACGTATCACGCGAAAGAGCACTTCAACCTCTGTGGCACTCAATGCCGAGGTGGGTTCATCCATGATCAGAATGCGGGAGTTGACGGAGAGCGCACGGGCTATCTCGACTATCTGCTGCTGCCCCAAGCGTAAATCTTCCACTAGGGTCAACGGGTCGATTGGTTCATCCAATTCCTCCATCAATAACCGGGTCTGGCGCTCCTCTTCGGCATAATTGATGCCCGTCGAGGCTCTCAATTCTCGTCCCATGAAAATGTTATCGCGAACACTCAGATTGGGAGCGAGGCTCAACTCCTGGTGAATAATCGAGATACCGAGGTTCTGTGCCTCCATCGTCGAAGCAAAAGTCACCGCTTTCCCGTCAAGAACGATCTCTCCGGAAGACGGTTGCATCACACCGGATAGAATTTTCATCAATGTGGATTTTCCGGCACCATTTTCCCCAAAAAGGGTAGTAACCTTGCCACGATGGACATCAAAATTGACTGCCTTCAACGCATGGACATTACCAAACGATTTGGCAATGTGACTCGCCGAGAGAATAACTTCATCACTGGCATAGCCGCTGGTTAAGACATGATTCCTATCACGTTCAGTTATCATTCTGTTGCTCCGGCTCACTCCACACTCATGCTGACCGGCGTGACCAGCCAGTTATTCGGGTTGATCAGTTGGAAAACACCAGTAACTTCAACGGTTTTTCCCGACAAATCATTCGTGTCGATTTCCGCAAGCACCTCTTCTTTCATGGCTTCGTTAATCCCCGAACCGGCATCCTGATACTCGATCTGATTGGTAAACTGACCGAATTCTATCTCTCCCGTAGCATCACGAAGATCGGTACCGTTAATGGCTGGCCCTGTCTGTACTCGTATCGTCAAGCCTTCCGGCAATCCCTCGACATCGACTTCATAAGTACCGGACGCTCCCTCTCCAACGACACCGGAGAACCTAACGGGCATGATCGGACCGATTCCACCAGGAACACCATATTCTTCGCCTGCCGCCGTTTGATCGGCAGCAATGTCGGCAGCCAACGTCTCAGCGTCTATCGCACGGTTTGCGACATCCTCCCGAATATGGGGAAACTGCTCCTCGCCGTACTGTTCGCCAGAAAATTCAGCACTTTGCCCGCCACCCTCTGCATCGATCGATACGACAGTGGTGTCCCAGGCCATCGCACCCAACAGGACAAGCACCACCACCCCCATGGCGGCAGCAGGGCCAAATCGTTTAGGGGAACGCTGCGCCGAACTGACATCGGCTTGTGAACTCATATCGAGAGACCTCTTGTTCTTCGGAGTGAGGGATGAAGGCTCAATATCATGCTCGAATCGCACATATCTTCAGGGAATCAGAACGATCTTAAGCGACTCTGATCCAGTCTTCATCAGCTCGAACCCTTCTTCGTAACGGTCGAGTGGCAGCTTGTGCGTAACGACGCCCTCGGTCGGAAAATCACCGTTACGAATTCCTTCAATCACAAGCGGATAACAGTATGGACCCAGGTGGGATCCCAGCACGTCGAGCTCCTTGCGATCCGAAATAATGCTCCAGTCCACCGCCACCGGATCCTTGAACACACTGAACTCGACAAAACGACCCAACTTACGAATCATCGATAGACCCTGCTCAACCGATGAGGGGTGTCCAGTCGCTTCGATATAGACATCACAGCCGTAACCGTCAGTCATCTCTTTGATGATCGAAACCACATCGTCACGACTGGGATTCAGTGTCATGTCTGCACCGAACTTTTCAGCCAGGGCCAAACGATCATCGAAGAGATCGAGCACGATCAGTTTTTCAGCACCTGACTTCTTTGCCGCACCGATCATTCCCAATCCCAGCGTCCCAGCGCCGGACAACACCACGACATCCCCCAATTCGATCTGAGCACGCTGCACAGCATGAAGCGAGCAGGCATAGGGTTCGATCAAAATGGCTTTTTCTAGTGGTAATTCTTCAGGGACGTGGTAATTGATCGCTTCCTTGGTGAACTTCATGTACTCGGCCATGCCACCGTTGACATTATTCTGAAAGCCATAGAGATCATGCTTTTCGCACATCCAGTACTGACCACGACCGCAGAAGCGACAATTCCAGCACGGTACGATCTGCTCAGAAATTACCCGATCACCGACCTGATAACCAGAGACTTGCGCTCCGACCTTGACGATTCGGCCAATGAACTCATGCCCCGGAATCATTGGTGCCTTGATATATGGGGGCTGAAACTCATCGCCCCAGAAACTGGGTGCACCATCATAAGATTTGATATCGCCGGCGCAGATTCCACAGCCCTCGACCTCGATCAGGATTTCTTGGTCGTCGATCTCGGGAACGGGTACTTCCTCGTATCGATAGTCGCCGGGAGCATAAGCGACGACGGCTTTCATCGTTTTAGGAACGGTGACGTCCGACGAGGTGGACTGGGTGAGCGTATCGTGCATGAGAGCCTCCATTGAACTGGCCTGGTCTTATCATTTGATCTCTTTCCGCTCAAATGAATTAACGCTTTTCAGTATAGTCAGGTCAATGAATTTGGCTCCTTTTTTGACTTATACTTTAGGAGTATCTTTCAAGATTCTGATTTAAAACATATATTCCGATAATTTTCCGAAGCTTGAGAAATGGATCTATTTCATGGCTAGGAAAGCAGCTGTGATCATAAGATCACATGAATGAACATATGTTCCTTGTGGCAGCCATGCACCGGACTCGGACACAGTGCACGTATCAAGCATCCTGGGCAGGCGTTGCCTCATCCAGGCGCAATATCGTATGCGCGTTGGTGACACTGGTGGCCAGGGTATCCACCACACCGGTGCGTAATGCGCCCAGAATCCCTGCAGCCTTGGTATTTTCACTGGCAATGGCTATGACATCCGGAATCCTCGCCAAATCACCGATGGTCAAACCGATCACCCGCCCCTGCATCGGCGTCTCCGACGGCCTGCCATGCAGATCGATGAAGTCGTATCCCATCATGTCGCCGACGGTGCCGGACAAGCGAGCCTCGGCAATCTCCTGGGGAGAAAACCATCCCATTCGCACCATGTTGCTATCTTCGCTAAGGTCGCCGACCCCAATCAGTGCGGTATCAGCTCGCCGCGCTCTATCCAGCGTCTGGCGTACGGTAGGGTTCTCATACATGGAATCGCGCAGCTCAGGGTTCTGAACCAGCGCGGGGGCATATAAGGTCTCGCTATCACCACCAAATTTCATCGCCAGTCGTCGACAGATATGGTCGGGGTTCATGTACTCGCCGGCTCGCAGCGAACCGCCTATGGCACAGACGAATGAACACTTGCGCTCACCTTGCTCGAAGACGTTGTCGGCGACCGCGCCGACATTCCTTCCCATACCGACAGCGACGATCGAGCCGTCGTGCAAGGTGCGTGACAAGTGATCGGCGACCAGGCTCGCGACCCCCGAGCGCTGCACATCCGGATCCGCATGATCGAGCGATACCAGCGCGCGTCTAATGCCAAAACGACGTATCAGCTCCTGCTCTATCTCTGCACTCACCGAAGGGTGTTGGCGCACCCGTACATCAACGATGCCCTCGGCATGCGCACGCTTGAGCAACCGTCCCGCCTTGACCCGCGAAATTCCCAGTCGATTGGCAATGACTTCTTGAGTCTCGCCCTCCACGTAATACAGCGTGGCAATCTCGGTCATTAACGCGATATCAGCGTTCTCGGCACGCTCACTCATGATATTGGCCTCATGCGGTCTTGATTGACTAGGTGACCGGCACAAGATACCACAGCGTTCAGGCGAACTCGCACCGCTCAGACGTTCGGCGGATCACGGAAGAACGTTCGCTCGTAATCGGCGATACGCGCCACTTTTTCAGCCGACCCACCGCCACCGAAGTCTGCCCCGAGAAACGCAGTCACGATACTCTTGGCAAGCTCCGGCCCGACGACTCGTGCCCCCAGCGCCACGATCTGTGCATCGTTGCTCGAACGCGCCTTGGCCGCCGAATAGGTGTCATGAGCCTGGGCTGCCCGAATTCCTGGCACCTTGTTGGCAGAAATGGCGACACCGATCCCCGTGCCACAGACAAGCACACCACGCTCGGCATCACCCTCACTAATGGCCTTCGCCACGCGAACAGCAACATCGGGATAAAGCACCGGCTCCGCATTGTAGGTACCGAAATCCAAGACTTCGAAACCGAGCGAGCGCACATGCTCGATCAGCACTTCCTTGAGCTCGAATGCTGCTTCATCTCCACCCAAGGCGACACGTACCGCCTGGGTAGCCATGGTTGGATCCGACATGGATAGGTCTCCTGATAGTATACCGTCGGCCCAATGCCAACGAATAATTGTTCAAAATATCATTATTCGATCATTTGTAAACCTAAAACCCTATCAGCATGCTGACAAGCATCCATCCTGGCTGACCCACCAAGCCATCAAACAATCACCACGATCACAATAAAACAATATATAAATCAGGAAATTAAAAGAAACACCGTTTAATGGAAAGACCAAAGTCGCATACCTTCAATCCACCTTATCCTTGACATTCGAGAAAACCAGGCTTAAACATCTGATCATTACTCGATCATTTAGAGAGGGTGACATGCCCGTACCCTCGACCTGCTGTTCTACCGCGACATCTTCCGAATGATGAGTCGGTGTCATTGGCACATCGCCGGACTCACGACAACAACCCACAAACATCGAGGACTACCCCATGCAACGCATAATCAACGACCCGGATAATGTGGTGGATGATGCGGTCCGTGGTTACCTGAGAGCCTCACCCGAGTTCTATGCAGCAACCGACCATCCCCGCGTGCTCAAGTACGCCGCCACAACATCAGGAAAAGTCGGCGTGGTCACTGGTGGGGGCTCTGGCCATGAGCCTGCATTCTTGGGTTATGTCGGTGACGGTCTATGTGATGCCGTCGCGATAGGCGAGATATTCTCTTCACCCACCGCTGACGCATTTCTCGAAGCCTTCCGCGTTGCCGACCAGGGGCGTGGCGTAGCCTGCCTGTACGGCAACTATGCCGGCGATAACATGAACGTGAAGATGGCGCGCCAGATGGCTGAAATGGAAAGCATCGACGTCAAGACAGTGATCGCCCGTGATGATGTGGCCTCGGCTCCTGCAGACCAACGCGAAAAGCGCCGGGGAGTGGCTGGAGAAATCATGATGTGGAAAGTCGGCGGGGCTGCCGCCGCTCGTCATGATGACCTCGATGAGGTGATCCGCCTGGCGCAAAAGGCCGTCGATGCCTGTTCGAGCATTGGGGTCGGTTTGAGCAGTTGTACCATCCCTGCCAACGGCAAACCCAACTTCACCATTGCCCCGGGCCACATGGAACTGGGTATCGGCCACCATGGTGAACCAGGCATCGAAGTCGTCCCCCTCCCCGATGCGAAAGCCATGGCCGACGCCATGTGCGATCCGGTGCTTGCAGACCAGGACTTTACCGGCGGTGACGTAGCAGTGCTGATTTCAGGCCTCGGCGCCACCCCCGTCATGGAACTCAATCTACTGTATGCCCATGTCGCTGACCGCCTTGAAGCCGAGGGCATCACGGTGCATCGCGCCGATATCGGCAATTACTTCACCTCGCTGGAAATGATGGGCGCAACTCTCACCGTGATGAAGCTGGATGAGGAACTCAAACCCCTCGTGGACGCCCCGGCCCGGTCATTGGCGATCACGCGTTAACGACAGCCATCGTCGATCAACACTCAGGAGTCAAAACAATGCAGTTCCTGGACACATCTCACGGCAGCGACATCCTCGGGGATTTGGTGGATGTCATCCTCGACAACCGCGACTATTTGAGCGAAGTAGACGGCTCCATCGGTGACGGCGATCACGGCATCAATATGGCCAAAGGCTTTCGGCTCTATAGCGAGTCGATCCAGGGGCAGTCATTGAGCCTAGCCAAGGCCTTCACCACATTAGCCAACACGCTGATGGGCTCGATCGGCGGCTCCATGGGCCCCCTTTACGGCAGCCTGTTTCTTGGCATGGGCAATGCTTCCAAGGACCTCGACACACTCGATGCCCGCACATTCGGCGACATGCTATCCGCCGGTCTGGAGTCCATACAAAGCATCAGTGACGCCAACGTTGGTGACAAGTGCCTGCTGGATACGCTCGTTCCCGCGGTCATGGACTACCGACATGCCGTCGACGATGACGACAGTTTTACCAGCGCCCTGCAAGCCTTGCGCAATGGGGCAGAACGTGGCTGTGAGTCGACTCGAGAGCTCGAAGCCAAGATCGGTCGCGCCGCGCGTCTAGGCGAACGCTCCAAGGGCCATCTCGATGCCGGCGCCGTTTCCTGCTGTCTACTGCTGGTCCGGCTAGCCGATAGCACAGAACGCCACTTGGAGAGAGCCGCCGCCTGACGCGACCGGCCAGACCCGGCCATGGTCATTGACTCATCCTTACGTCGCCCGGGAGGTGCCGACACCTCCATGGGCTCCAACAGATTTCCCTTTCAGCGGAGTATTCTATGGCTTCACGACTCGATGCCCTCAGACAGCACTCTCTTGTCGTTGCCGACACTGGCGACCTAGACGCCATTGAGCGCTACCGGCCCCAAGACGCCACTACCAATCCGTCACTGCTTCTCAAGGCCTTCGACCTGCCCGGCTACCAGCCCCTGATCGACGAGACCCTGGCGTCCGTCGCCGCCGAAGGCGGCAACAGTGAACGCGCCGTGGATCGATTGGCCGTGGCGATGGGAACGGAAATTGCGCAGCGTGTTCCCGGGCGCGTGTCGACCGAGGTGGCCGCCCGACTCTCGTTCGACCGGCAGGCCAGCATCGCCAAGGCGCATGAATTGATCGAGCTCTACGAACATCACGGTGTCGGCCGCGACCGGATATTGATCAAACTGGCATCCACCTGGGAGGGCATTCGTGCCGCCGAAATACTGGAACGCGAGGGAATCAACTGCAACCTGACCTTACTGTTCAGCGACGCTCAGGCGCAGGCCTGCTTTGATGCCGGCGTCTTCCTCGTCTCCCCGTTCGTCGGTCGCGTGACCGATTGGTACAAGCAAGCGACCGGACACGATTTTGCCGCCGACGTCGATCCAGGCGTGCAGTTCGTTCGCGGGGTCTGCCAACGCGTCCGCCAGGGTGGCTATTCCACCGTCGTGATGGGCGCAAGCTTCCGCACGACCGATCAGGTGTTGGCGCTCGCTGGCTGTCCGCGGTTGACCATCTCCCCGGCCCTGCTCGAAGAACTCGATCGCATGGAAGGCGATATCGCCCCGCGGATCGACATGAGTCAGAGCGAAGGGTCCCGGTCATCGCCGCTTAGCGAATCGGAATTCCGGTGGGGACACAATGGCGATGCCATGGCCAATGACAAGCTGGCCGAGGGCATTCGCCGCTTCGATGAAGACCAACAGACCCTGGAGGCGCGCATTGCCGAGCGCCTCGATGCCCGACATTGACCGGAGGTTTCGAGATGCCGTCACGCTTTCAACTGGCCAACGCCATTCGGGCCCTGTCCATGGATGCCGTCCAGAAGGCCAACTCCGGCCACCCCGGCGCCCCCATGGGCATGGCCGACATCGCCCAAGTGCTGTGGCACGATTACCTGCAGCACAACCCCGCCAACCCCGATTGGGTCAATCGCGACCGCTTCGTGCTCTCCAACGGGCATGGCTCGATGCTGCTCTACTCGCTACTGCACCTGACCGGCTATGGTATCGGCCTCGAGGACCTGCAGCATTTCCGCCAGCTGCACTCCAGGACACCGGGCCATCCGGAGTTCGGTTATGCGCCCGGCGTGGAGACCACCACCGGCCCGCTCGGCCAGGGGCTGGCCAATGCCGTCGGCATGGCCATCGCCGAGAAGACCCTGGCGGCTCAGTTCAACCGCCCCGGTCATGCCATCATCGACCATCATACCTACTGCTTCGTCGGCGATGGCTGTCTGATGGAGGGCATTTCCCATGAAGTGAGCTCGCTGGCCGGGACCCTGGGGCTGGGGAAACTGATTACCTTCTACGACGACAACGGCATTTCCATCGATGGCGAGGTCGATGCCTGGTTCACCGACGATACCGCCAAGCGCTTCGAAGCCTATGGCTGGCACGTGGTGCCGCAGGTGGACGGCCACGACCCGGATGAGGTCAAGGCGGCGATCGAGCTGGCCCGTCAGCATGACGATCGGCCGTCGCTGATCGTGTGTCGCACCGTGATCGGCTTCGGCGCGCCCAACAAGCAGGGCACCGAGGCCTGCCACGGCGCCGCCCTGGGCGATGACGAAGTGGCGGCGGCCCGCGAGCGGCTCGACTGGCCGCATGCGCCTTTCCATGTGCCGGAAGCGATCTATCAGGGTTGGGATGCCACGGCCCGTGGCGAGCAATGTGAAGCCGACTGGCAGGCCCGCTTCGCACGCTATGCCGAAGCCTACCCCGAGCTGGCCAGGGAGCTGCAGCGCCGGCTGGATGGGGAGTTGCCGGTGGACCTGGGCAGCGAGGCCCTGATCGAGGCGATCCAAGCCGACGGCGGCGAGACCGCCTCGCGCAAGGCCTCACTGGCCTGCCTCAACGCCCTGGGCCCGCAGCTGCCGGAACTGTTCGGCGGCAGTGCCGACCTGGCGCCGTCCAACCTGACCGTCTGGGAGGGGGCCAAGGCGATCTCCCGCGAGGACGCCGCGGGTAACTACCTGCACTACGGGGTGCGCGAATTCGGCATGGGGGCGATCACCAATGGCATTGCCCTGCACGGTGGGTTCATCCCCTACGCCGCGACCTTCCTGATCTTCACGGAGTACATGCGCAACGCGATACGCATGGCCGCCCTGATGGGCCAACAGGCCATCTATGTGCTCACCCATGACTCCATCGGGCTGGGCGAAGACGGGCCGACCCACCAGCCGATCGAACAACTGGCAACGTTGCGCTCGACCCCCAACCTGTCGACCTGGCGGCCGGCGGATGACGTCGAGACCGCCGCCGCCTGGCATGCCGCGCTCAAGCGCCAGGCCGGTCCAACCGCCCTGGTGCTGTCGCGACAGGGCCTGCCCCATCAGTCGCGCAACAAACAGCAACTGGCCCATATTCAGCGCGGTGGCTATGTGCTCAAGGACAGCGAAGAGACGCCCGAGTTGATCCTGATCGCCACCGGCTCCGAGGTCGGCCTGGCCATGGACGCCGCCGCGGAACTGGCGACCGCCGGTCGCGCCGTGCGCGTGGTCTCGATGCCGGCCACCGATGTCTTCGACGCCCAGGACGCCGACTACCGCAACAGTGTGCTGCCGCCGTCGGTGACCCGACGCCTGGCCATCGAGGCTGCCCACCCCATGCCCTGGTACCGCTACGTCGGTCCCGACGGTGACATCATCGCCATGGACACCTTCGGCGAATCCGGCAAGGCCGGGGATCTGTTCGCCCACTTCGGCTTCCGCGTCGACAACGTCGTCGCGCGGGCAACGGCGTTACTGCATCGCTGATCACTCTGATCAGAGCATCCATACGACACGGGTCCGGCTTTAGCCGGACCCGTATCATGGGCGCTATCCAATCAGCAGCCGGTTCATGCCTGGATCGTCATGCAATCGTGACCTGCGGATCGAGATAGACGTCCTGAATGGCATGCAGCAACTCCACGCCCTCTGCCATCGGCTTCTGGAATGCCTTGCGTCCAGAGATCAGCCCCATGCCACCGGCGCGTTTGTTGATCACCGCCGTGCGCACGGCCTGCGCCAGATCGTCGGCCCCCGAGGACGCTCCCCCTGAATTGATCATACCGGCGCGCCCCATATAGCAACTCGCAACCTGGTAGCGAGTCAGATCGATCGGGTGTTCCGACGTCAGCTCACTGTAGACCTTGTCATGGGTATGGCCGAAGCCGATGGCGCGATAACCGTTGTTGGTCTCGGCCTGCTTCTGTTTGACGATATCCGCCTTGATGGTCGCCGCCAGGTGAATGGCCTGCCCCGTCAAATCGGCGGCAACATGATAGTCAGTCCCGTCATGCTTGAATTGGGGATTACGCAGATAGGCCCATAGCACAGTGACCATACCGAGCTGGTGAGCACGCTCGAATGCTTCGCTGATCTCGGTGATCTGACGCCGGCTCTCAGGCGAGCCAAAGTAAATGGTTGCCCCCACAGCCACGCATCCCATCTCATGAGCCTGCTCTACCTGGGCGAATAACGTCTGATCATACATCGCCGGCAGCGTCAGACTTTCATTGTGATTGAGTTTGAGCAGCATGGGGATCTTGTGAGCATATCGGCGTGCCACCGATCCCAACACACCCAGCGTCGATGCCACCGCGTTACAGCCACCCTCGATGGCCAATTCGACGATATTGGCGGGGTCGAAATACTGTGGATTGGGTGCAAACGAGGCGCCGGCCGAATGCTCGACCCCTTGGTCTACCGGCAGAATGCCGAGATAACCGGTACCGCCAAGTCGACCATGATCGAACAGAGTCTGCATGTTGCGTAGCACGTGCGGGCTACGGTCACTGTCGGCCATGACACGGTCCACGAAATCCGCTCCCGGCACATGAATATGCGCCTTGGGGATTCCCCGGCAGGTATGACCGAGTAAGCTGTCGGCCTCGTCGCCCAGCAGCGCGGCAATATCCGTCATCGTGAAGTCCTCTGTTGCAAACGCCTCTAGGGTGAGTCTTTCATCCTAGAGCATGATGTCGCACAGGCAATAGCCAATACGCACAAAAAGGCGGCACCCCAAGGGATCCCCCGAAGAGCGCCGCCGGGCAAGAAGGGATCACGCCGCTTGAATCTCGATACGGCGCGGACGATGGGTCTCCTTCTTGGGTAGGCGTACGTTGAGCACGCCATTGTCGAGCCGGGCCTCGATCGCCTCACTGTCAATTTCGTGACTCAGCGTGAAACGGCGAGCAAAACGCTGACCTCGAACTTCGGCATAGATAGCCGTCATGCCTTCGGGCATATCGAGGTTTATCTCTCCCTCGATACTGAGGACATTATCATTGACCTCGACCTGCAGCCCATCCCGTGGAACGCCCGGCAGGTCAGCGACCACATATAATGCGTTGTTTTCTTCGTAGATATCCACTGCCGGCCATAGTGCCGATGCCTGGCGACTCTCAGTGGATACATCACGAGTGCTGTCTTGCTTGACGACATCGTTCATGATCAATCACCTCCTCATTTCGTCAGAGGATTCCATGAGAGTCAGGCAGCCTGAATCTCGACCCGACGCGGCTTGAGCTCGGCCCGCTTGGGCAGATGAATGCGGAACACACCGTCGCTGAAACGTGCCTCGGCGCGATCCGGATCCAACCCATCCGGCAAGGCGATGGCACGCGAAAACGCACCGCGTGTCCGCTCCCGGCGGAAGTGCGAGCGCGATTTGCCTTCGGATGCCTCGTCATCCGATACGTCCCGCTTGCCCTTGAGGGTCAACACATTGTCCTGGATGCTGATATCCAGGTCATCCGCTGTCAGTCCCGCACCGAACACATAGACATGCACAGCATCATCGGTGCGGCCGACGTTGATCAGAGGGAAACTCCCGCGGGGAACGGAACGAATGTCCGCCGCACCAGTGTCGGGAAACAAACTGTCGAACAGTTGCTGGAACCAGTCGGGCTGGTATTGCTGAGAATCGAAACGCTTGAGATCTCCGAACATATCGAACACCTCCTCACGCCATGTTAGATCGGAGTCAGTGGGCCTGGCGGCCCATCCCGGATACCCTGTCAAAGCTGACAGGCTCTCCGTAATCTGCACAATGGGGACATCAAGTGGCTTTTCAAGGGCTCAGGAACATCATGCCGATACTGCAGGGGTTTCTCTGGTTACTCGGGTTTCTGTTACTTGGCGACACCCTGGTGACACTCGGCCATATCCCGGTCTCCGGAGGCGTCGTCGGCATGCTGGCCATGACCGCCTGGCTGATGTGTCGCGGCTGCCTCAACCCTGCCATCGCGGCAGCCAGCCAGCCGCTGATCCAGATGCTTGCCATGCTGATCATGCCAGGCGTGGTCGGCGTTTTCTTCATCGCCGACGAATTTGCCGGCCAGTGGCTGGCCGTGGGGGTCGCACTGGTGCTGGGAACCCTTCTGAGTGTGCTGACGACCTTCTGGTTGATGCGCCGATTCATGCCGCGCGAAGGAGATCGGGATGACTGACGTCCTGGTCGACCTTCGCTCTCATCTGATGGCTACGCCCCTGTTCTCCATCGCCCTGACGCTGGCGGCCTACCTCATGGGCACCCGTCTCTTCGAACGCCTGGGGCGTCCCGGCTGGTGCCCGGCCGTATTGATCGCCGCCCTGTTCGTAGCGGCATCCTTATCGCTATTTGGCATCGATTACGATGACTACCGGCGTGGCGCCGAATGGCTGATGCTGCTGCTCGGCCCGGCCACAGTCGCATTGGGTGTGCCTCTATATCAGCAGCGTCACCACATACGCCGGCTCTGGAAACCCATCATGCTCAGCCTGCCTCCCGCCGCCATGCTGGCGGCACTCTACTCCGTGGCATTGGCCTGGGCTTTCGGAGCAAGCCCCGAGGTCATGGCGTCGCTAGCCCCGAAATCCGTCACGGCGCCCATTGCCATCGGCATCACGGAACAGTTAGGCGGCTCCATCTCGCTCATGATGGGAGGCCTGCTCATCACCGGCGTCATGGCGACGTTGACGGTCGGCCCGCTGGCAAGATGGCTGAACGTCGACGACCCCCGTATCCTGGGTTTCGTGCTGGGCGTCAATGGCCACGCCATTGGTACGGTACATGCTTTCGAACTCGGCCCCACGGCAGGCGCGTTCGCTTCCCTCGGCATGAGTCTTACCGGCATCCTGACAGCTCTCTTGTTGCCGCTGGCCTGGCAATTGTTAGGGCTGCCGGCGCTATAGGCCTTCGGGGGGTAAATGCGCTAGAATCATTGCCTCCCGATTATCAACCAATGGGTAGCCATGGCCTACCGCATCGCCATCAATGGTTATGGCCGTATCGGCCAGAGCATATTACGCGCGCTGCATGAGCGACGTGCCGACATCACGCAACCGGCGCTCGAGGTCGTCGCCATCAACGAGCTCTCCGATCTTGATACCATCGCGTATCTGACGCGCTACGATACGACCCATGGCCGCTTTCCGGGACAGGTATCGTCGCATGACGGCCATCTGATCATCGACGATCAGGCAATCCGGGTACTCAACCATCCCGACCCGGCTTACCTTCCCTGGGATGAGCTCGACGTCGACCTGGTCCTGGAGTGCTCCGGCAGTTTCAAGGATCGCGCCACGGCAGCAAAACATCTGACAGCCGGCGCTCACCGCCTGCTCTTTTCCCAACCCGCCGAAAGCGATGTCGACGCCACCATCGTCTGCGGTATCAACGATCATGAACTTGAGGTTCATCACCGTATCGTGTCGGCGGCATCCTGTACCACCAACTGTCTGGTACCGATATTGACGGTGCTCGATGAGGCGCTGGGGATTGAACACGGGGTCACTACCACGATTCATTCGGCCATGAACGACCAGCCCGTCATCGACGCTTACCACCAGACCGATTTACGTCTGACGCGATCGGCCATGCATTCGATCGTGCCGGTGGATACCGGCCTGGCACGTGGCATCAATCGACTGATGCCGCAATTGACGGATCGCTTTCAGTGCCTGCACGTTCGGGTACCGACGATCAATGTCTCGGCCATGGACATGGCCATTTGCGTCAAACGCGACACGACCGCATCCGAGGTCAACCGTCTGCTTGCCCAGGCCTGTCAGGAGCGCCTCTCAGGGCTACTCGGTTTCACCGAAGAGCCCATGGCCTCGGTCGACTTCAACCACGACCCACGCTCCGGTATCGTAGATGCCACTCAAACCCGGGTCGCCGGCCAGCGTCTGATCAAGATGCTGTGCTGGTTCGACAATGAATGGGGCTTTGCCAACCGCATGCTCGATGTCACCCGACAGCTTGCCCGGCTAGCTCCTGACGCGACTTATTAAACCGGTTTGCCAACGCGAGGACATGCCCGATGAACGTACGCAAGATGACTGACCTGCCCCTGGCCGGCCAGCGAGTGCTGATCCGTGAGGACCTCAACGTTCCCGTCAAGAATGCAACCGTCACTAGCGACGCTCGGCTACGTGCCTGTCTGCCGACGATTCAAGCCGCCGTGGACGCTGGTGCCAAAGTGATGCTCATGAGCCACCTCGGACGCCCGACCGAAGGTGAGCCTGCGGATGAGTTCTCCCTGGCTCCGGTCGCCAGACATCTGGGGGAGCTGCTAGGCCAGCCCGTTCGTCTGGAAGGCGATTATCTGGATACCCAGGTCGACGTTGCCGATGGTGAAGTCGTACTGCTCGAAAATGTTCGCTACAACAAGGGCGAGAAGAAGGACGACGAAACGCTAGCCAGGCAGTATGCCGCGCTCTGCGATATCTATGTCATGGATGCCTTCGGTACCGCGCATCGGGCACAAGCCTCAACCCATGGTGTGGCCCGCTTCGCGCCGACAGCCTGTGCAGGTCCTTTGCTGGCAGCAGAGCTCGAAGCGTTGGAGAAGGCGCTAGCCACACCGGCTCGCCCCATGATTGCCATCGTTGGCGGCTCCAAGGTCTCCACCAAGCTCGACGTCCTGACTGCGTTATCGGAAAAGTGCGACCAGTTGATCGTCGGTGGCGGCATTGCCAACACCTTCATTGCCGCGGCCGGATACAATGTCGGGAAGTCCCTCTATGAAGCCGACCTGACCGATCAGGCACTGGCCCTGATGGAAAAGGTCGAGATCCCCCTGCCGGAGGACGTCGTGGTGGCTACCGAGTTTTCGGAAACCGCAACGGCCGTCGTCAAACCGATCGACAAGGTCGCCGACGACGAAATGATCCTGGATATCGGCCCAGTCACTGCCGAACGCTTCGGCGGCCTGCTCAAGGATGCCGGCACCATTCTCTGGAATGGTCCTGTCGGTGTCTTCGAGATCGATCAGTTCGGTCAGGGTACCGAAGCCCTGTCACAGGCGATCGCGGCCAGCAACGGCTTCTCCATCGCCGGGGGTGGCGACACGCTGGCCGCTATCGATAAATACGGCATTGCCGAGCAGGTTTCGTATATCTCGACTGGCGGTGGCGCTTTCCTCGAATACGTCGAGGGCAAGACGCTTCCCGCCGTGGCGGCACTGGAAGCAGCCGCTAAATAACCGCTTCACACACCGACCACACGCACCTCGGCGCGACCCCCAAGGGTCGCGCCGTTTCACGCAAAGGACCGATCAATGGCACTGATCAGCATGCGCCAGCTGCTGGACCACGCCGCCGAACAGGGGTATGGCGTACCAGCGTTCAACGTCAACAATCTCGAACAGATGCGGGCCATCATGGAAGCTGCCGATGCCACCGACTCTCCGGTCATCATTCAAGCATCGGCCGGGGCCCGCAAGTATGCCGGGGCTCCCTTCCTGCGGCACCTGATTCTGGCCGCCGTAGAAGAGTTCCCACATATCCCGGTCGTCATGCACCAGGATCATGGTACCAGCCCAGCGGTCTGCCAACGTTCCATTCAACTCGGTTTTTCCTCGGTCATGATGGACGGCTCATTGGGCGAAGACGGCAAGACCCCGGCCAGCTACGAATACAATGTCGGCGTCACTCGACGGGCCGTCGAAATGGCGCATGCCTGTGGCGTGTCCGTCGAAGGCGAGCTTGGCTGCCTGGGCAGCCTGGAAACGGGAGAGGCCGGCGAGGAAGACGGTATCGGTGCCGATGGCAAGTTATCTCAGGACCAATTGCTGACCGACCCCGAAGAAGCGGCCGATTTCGTCAAGGCGACGCATGTCGACGCACTGGCCATAGCCATCGGCACCAGCCATGGCGCCTACAAGTTCACACGTCCACCGACCGGGGACATCCTCTCCATCCAGCGCATCAAGGAAATTCACGAGCGCATTCCCAGCACCCACCTGGTGATG
Source organism: Aidingimonas lacisalsi (assembly GCF_008079445.1). Lineage (GTDB taxonomy): Bacteria > Pseudomonadota > Gammaproteobacteria > Pseudomonadales > Halomonadaceae > Aidingimonas > Aidingimonas lacisalsi. The sequence continues at coordinate 50,487 of NZ_VRYH01000001.1, forward strand.
CACGGCTCCTCCTCGGTGCCTCAGGAATGGCTCGATGTCATCAACGAGCATGGAGGGTCCATCCCCGAGACCTATGGCGTCCCGGTCGAAGAGATTGTCGAAGGCATAAAGCACGGTGTACGCAAGGTGAACGTCGACACCGATTTGCGTCTCGCCTCCACCGGCGCCACCCGCCGATTCCTGGCCAACAATCCGGCGGAATTCGACCCGCGCAAATTTCTCAAGGAAACCATGACGGCCATGCGCGACTTGTGCATGGCTCGCTACGAAGCGTTCGGCACGGCCGGTAATGCCAGCAAGATCAAGCCGATCGATCTGGAAAGCATGTATCAGCGCTACGATCGTGGCGAACTGGATCCGCGCGTCAACTGACCCTGGCGCGGCCACGGGAATGCGATGTCCCGTGGCCATGCGCTTCCTACGTGTCGATCATCCTCACGTCCATGCCCTCGGCCTGTAGCGTTGCAATGACCTCGGGCTCCACCTGGCCATCCGTCAATATCACATCGAACTCACTGAGATCCGCCAGCCGATTCAATGCACTGGAACCGAATTTCTGGCTATGCACGAGCAGGATCCGCCGATCCGCCGCTTCCATGAGTGCCCGTTTCACCTTCACCACTTCCTGGTCCTGCAGATAAGCCGTCGTTCCATGAATGGCCGATACCGACATGAGCACCGTATTGGCTCGAAGATGACCGACGGACTGTTCACACAGCAATCCCAGGAAGGCATTGAATCGAGGGCGATAGTCACCACCCAGGCAGATCATCTGGATACCGTGTGCATCCTTCAACGCCTCGATGACCCCGAGTCCATTACTGATGACCGTCAACGGATTGATGGACGTCAGGTGCCGAGCGACATACGTTGCCGTGGTAGAGTCGTCCAGCATGATCGCCTCACCGGGTTGGACGAACGCTGCAGCCGCCTTGGCCAGCAGGTTCTTATCCCGTTCAGCGACACGCAAGCGAAACTGGAAATTGCTTTCCACGACATTGGTCGAGCGTGTCGTGACACCGCCGTATTGCTTATGAACCAGCCCCTGCCTCACCAGCGTGTCGAGATCCCGATGTACCGTCATGCGGCTGATTCCGAACGCGCTCGCGAGTTCATCAACCTGTGCCGTACCCGCCTGGATGATGAAATCGAGCATTGCCTTGCGCCGCTGTCTCACACCCAGCTGGGTACCGTGTGCTTCCAAGACGGTACTCTGTGAACGCTCTTCATCGCTGTGCATAACACGCCTCCCCCTGCCTAGCGCTATAGTCCCACAACATGAGCCGAGTTCCGAATACGCCGCCACATTCATGCTGTGCATGAAAGCGGGAGACCCGCCATAAAAATATCAAAAATACCACAAAACAGCTTAAAAAAAGCCAGAACTTGTCCCTCCAATATTGGCACTCCGACACCGAATAACTAATAACATACTGAATAAAAAGGAATAAATGTAAAAAAGTGATTGAAATAGCCTAAAGTCTAAAATATCAAATATCACACAAATGTTACGTTTCAAGGCATGTCGTGTGATTTACCGCGCCCTTTTCATCACAGGATCGCAACCAGGCACATAACAATGACACAGAGCTACCTACTTGGAATCGACAGTGGTTCAACCGTCACCAAAGCGGCGATCTTCGATGAGGAAGGCAACACGCTATCCCTCGGTCGATCTCAGATTGTGCCACGACATCCTCATCCTCATTGGGTCGAGCGCGACATGACGGAAACATGGTCCGCTGCTGCCCAAGCCATACATCGAGCCGTGTCGCATGCAGACATATCCAGTGCTCAGATCTCGGCTATCGGGATCACCGCACACGGCGACGGCCTCTACCCGCTGGGCAGGGACCGCCAGCCACTTGGGCCAGCTATCATGTCTCTCGATAGCCGTGCTCGAGACGTCGTCGCCGCCTGGAGGTCCCGAGGTCTGGCACAGGATGCTCTGTCTCTGACCGGCCAGTTTCCCTTCCCGTACGCACCGACAGCGCTTTTAGGCTGGATGCAGCGGGAACAGCCGGAGCGCCTTTCCCGTATCGGCGTGATCCTGGCATGCAAAGACTGGCTGAGATACTGCCTGACCGGCGAGCTTGCTGCCGATTTCACGGAATCCAGCACCGGATTCACCGATGTCTCGACCCAACGTTATAGTCGCGACTGCCTGCGGATGTTTGATCTTGAGTCGCTCAGCGAAGCATTACCCGAGATGCGACTTCCGACCGATGTTGCGGGGCGGGTGACTCCGAGCGCCGCCGAAGCGACCGGCCTCAAGGCAGGAACCCCGGTGGTGACCGGGCTCCATGATGTGACTGCCAGCGCCGTGGGGTTGGGGCATATTGCCAATGGCGATTTAACCATCACCTCGGGAACCTTCAGTATCAACGAGGTCTTTTCCGACCACCCCCGGCCGGATCACCGTTGGGCAACCCGCAATGGCCTGGAGCCCGGGCAATGGTTAAGCATGGCCATCTCTCCGGCGTCGTCAAGCAACGTCGAATGGTTCCTGCAGCAGTGCTGCACCCTGGAGTCGCAGGATTCGGTCCAACGTCTCGAGCACCTCGAAAACGATCTGAACGCCGCTTTCAAGGACAACTCACGCATCGTCTATCATCCTTTTCTGTTCGGTTCACCCTATGAGGAGCCGGCCAGCGCGGCCTTTTTCGGTATTCAGGGCTGGCATACGCGTGCCCACCTCGTCAGGGCCATCCTCGAAGGCGTGGTGTTCAACCATCGGGTCCATGTCGACGCCTTGGCCGAACGCTTTGCGATCAACGGCTGCCGTGTCACAGGGGGTGGGGCTCACACCCCACGTATGGCCCAGTTGTTTGCTGACACACTGAACCGCCGGATCCAGGTGACCGGGACGCAGGAAGCAGCGGCTCTGGGGGCGGCACTCTGCGCCGGAGTCGGCGTCGGTGTTTACGGGTCGCTGCGTGAAGCCACCACACACTGCCAGCCTGTATCCACTTATCGTCCGTTACCGCAAAACCGGGACGCCAAGGAAATCGCCTTCACCCGCTACCAGCAGTTGGTGGAACGGATGGCCCCCTTTTGGGACACGCTGGATACGCCAACGTGACGAGACCCAGCGTCATGCCCGAGCTCTCAAGCCCACTCTCGACCAGGAGACGACCCCATGACTCCTTCCCGACATCGATGGATTGAAGCACTACAACGCCAGCCGCATTGTTCGGTATTGATCGTCGGTGCCGGTATCAACGGCGCCGGTCTTTTCCGCGACCTGGCGCTTCAAGGGATCGATGTCACCTTGATCGATCGTGGCGACTTCTGTGCCGGTGCCAGTGCGGCTCCCTCCAGGTTGATCCATGGCGGGCTGAAATACCTGGAAAGCGGGGAATTTCGCTTGGTCGCCGAGTCGACCCTGGAACGCAACCTGTTGCTGCGCAACGCCCCACATTACGTCAAACCGTTGAGGACATCGGTCCCCATCCGTAGCTGGTTCGGGGGTATCGTTCCTTCGATAAAGCGGTTCCTCGGTAAGCAAGCCAAGCTGAACGACCGTGGACTCCTGATTACCGAAATCGGTATGGCTCTGTATGACGTCTTCGGTCGTCATTATCGCAGCATGCCACGCCATCACCTGGCGCTGAAGCGCAGAACCCGAGAACGACTGCCGGATATCAGGCCCGATATCATCGCCACAGCGACATATTATGATGCGACTGTCTCCCAGCCCGAGCGGCTCAATTACGAATTGATCGAGGATGCTTGCAAGGAGAATCCTCGCGCAGTTGCGGTCAATTACATGGCGCTGGAGAGCCGCCAGGGAAGCACCGTCACCCTGCATGACACCTTGTCAGGAGCGAGACACCACCTGCAGGCGAATATCATCGTCAATGCCGGCGGCGCCTGGATCGACCGGATCAATCATGCGCTCGGTCATTCCACGCACTATATTGGTGGCACCAAGGGGTCGCACCTGATTCTCGAGAACCCCCAACTGGTTCGCCAGCTTGATGAGGGAATGGTGTATTTTGGTACCGACGACGGCCGCATCTGCCTCGCTTACCCCTTCCTGGGAAATGTCTTGATCGGCTCCACCGACCTGCCCTGCGACGACCCGGACGCGGTCAAGTGCGAGGATGAAGAGATCGACTACATGCTCAAGGCCGTGCAGGACCTGTTTCCCTCATTGCCGATCAAACGCTCACAGGTCAGATATCGCTATAGCGGCGTGCGTCCCTTGCCAGCAAGCGACACAGGGAACCCCGGTGATGTCAGCCGCGACCACGCCATTCGAGAAGACGCTCTGCAAGACGGCCCGACAGTGCTCTCTCTCATCGGTGGCAAGTGGACGACCTTCCGGGGCTTTGCGGAACAAGCCGGCGACCGGGTTCTGACATTGCTAGAACGCCAACGGCAATGGTCAACCCGAGACACCCCCATTGGTGGTGGCCGCCGTTTTCCGCTAACGAAAGCCGACCAGAGCGACTGGTGCAAGCAACTGGCAAGGACCCATGGTTGTTCACCGGAGCGGGCCTGTACGCTCTTGCAACGCTATGGTTCCAACGCTGAATCGGTGGCCGCCTGGTGCGATCAGCATACCGACCGCTCTCTGCACAGCTTGCCGGACTACACCGAACAGGAACTACTGCGCCTGTGCGACCAGGAGTGTGTTGGTGATCTGTCGGATATACTCTTCCGGCGCCTCCCTATCGCCTTGTCAGGGAAACTGACAACTGACGTGATTCAGGAAGTCGCGACTCTCGTCGCACGGCATCTGGGCTGGTCGGAGTGTGAAAAAAACAGGGTCAGAGACAAGACCCTGGCATTGGCGGCACACCGACACGGCCTTCACGATCAGCTTCCAGACAGTCACCAGCAAACCGAGCACTTGGTGTCTTAACGTCGACAGTCGCTGCGAGGTAAATCATGCACGTTGCCATAGGCTCTCTCCCCCGGTTCCGCTTGGGCATCAGCCTGAAAATGTACTTTGGATACCAGCAAACACTGTCGTGGTGCCATCAGGTAGCTGATATCTCGGCGCGACACGACACGATTCGTCAGTCCATCGCCGAGCTATTCGTCATACCAAGCTACCCTGCCATTGCCCCGGTGCTCGATATCTTCTCGCAGACCGCCGTGCATGTAGGCGCTCAAGACCTCAGTCGCTATGAGCAAGGCGCCTATACCGGAGAGGTTGGTGCTCCCATGCTGGCGGAACTGGGTTGCAAGTATGTGGAGATCGGACATGCCGAACGCCGACGGTATTTTGGCGACGATGAAGAAAGTATCGCCATCAAGACTGACAATGCCTTGCGCCATGGGCTGACACCCGTGCTGTGTATCGGTGAATCGCAACCCGGGGATATTGATTCGGCTGCACAGACATGCATTGACCAATTCGAGTCTGCACTCAGCCACACATCACGGTCCTCGTCTCGGCTATCCATGATCCTGGCCTATGAACCTCACTGGGCTATCGGCACGGCCAAGCCAGCCTCGCACAGACACATTACTGGCGTGTGTGGGCTGCTGCGCGAGCATGTGTCGTCTCTGCGTGGTGTCGACGTCATTTACGGAGGTAGTGCCGGCCCTGGACTGCTGACGTCGATACACCCGTATAGCGATGGCATGTTCCTGGGGCGATTCGTCCATGATCCAGCGGCACTGGTAACCATTCTCGATGAGGTCCTCGCGATCCATTAACGCCACTTGGCAGATGGCGATACCCCGGACCGGCAATGACAAGGTCCCGGCGACCGGTTTCAGCGTCCCTCTGGCATTTCTATTGCATAGTCTGGCAACGAAGGTGGCTCACACAGCTCACCGACACTGACGCGTTGCCGGAGAAACACAATGACCAAGCATGAGATGCGAGAGGCCATTCTAGAGGCCAAAGCCAACAAGGCCATGACATGGGAAGGGATCGCCGAACGACTCGGCTGCTCACCGGTGTTCGTGTGTTCGACCTGCCTGGGCGAACACAGCATGACGCAAGATCAAGCCAACGAATTGGCGGAGTTACTGGGGCTGAGCAAGGCGGTTGCCGCAACGCTCACCGAGGCGCCGACCAAAGCATTGCAGGGCGAGGACCTGATGAACGATCCCCTGATCTATCGTTTCAAGGAGATCAACCTGGTGTACGGCGAAACGCTCAAGTACCTCATTCAGGAGAAGTTCGGTGACGGCATCATGAGCGCCATCGATTTCACTATGGATATCGAACGCATCGAGGATCCCGATGGTGACCGCGTGCAGGTCACGATGAGCGGTAAATTCCTGCCATATAAGCGCTGGTGACAAGACAAAGCAGGATAATACGACATCGGGCCACTGCCCTATATTAGTGGTTGCTGGACGAATTATTGCACTTTCCTGGTGAACTCGTACGATCCTGCCAGCGTCCATCAAACTGGACGGCCATGCAGACAAGCCGAGCCATGGCCGCTCATGGCGATTTTCCCTTGCCTGGCATGCAACGTGCTTACACATGGGGTGAGTGTGCCGATATCCCCGGCATGGCATCCCATCGCATCCTCGGCCTCCGGCGACCACTCACGGAGGCACGGATGAATCAAGCAGTGTGGTAAGGAGTGACTATGTCATACCTTCAGCCGTCCGAATTTGTCGCCAAAATGGTAGACGCGGGTGAAGCAAAAATATTCATGGGTACCCGGGACGTCATCATTCGCGGCTACATGGCAGGCGCCATTCTTGCCTTGGCAGTCGTGTTCGCCGTCACCATCACCGTACAGACCGGTAGTGCCATACTGGGTGCCGCCCTATTCCCCGTCGGCTTCTCGATACTGTATCTGATGGGATTCGACCTGCTCACCGGCGTATTCGTTCTCACCCCCTTGGCCTGGCTGGACAAGCGCCCCGGCGTGACCCTGCCTCGGATTCTGGTCAATTGGGGCAAAGTCGGTCTGGGTAACTTCCTGGGCGCGATGACAGTGGCAATCATCATGGCCATCAACTTCACCATGGGCTTCAATGTCGACATCAGTGAAGTAGGCCAAGCCGTCGCCACCACCGGCGAAGCACGGACGGTCGGCTATAAGGAGCATGGCTTCGGCGGTTGGATAACTCTCTTCATCCGTGGCGCACTATGCAACTGGATGGTCTCACTGGGAGTGGTCGGCGCCATGATCTCGACCACGGTACCGGGCAAGGTCATCGCCATGTGGATGCCGATCATGGTGTTCTTCTTCCTCGGTTTCGAACACTCCGTCGTCAACATGTTCCTGTTCCCATTGGGTCTGATGCTCGGAGGCGAATTTTCTCTCGGCGACTACATCTTCTGGAACGAGATCCCGACCGTGGTCGGCAACATCGTTGGCGGACTCGCTCTCACTGGTTTGACCCTCTACTCCACCCATGTGCGCACCCAACCGAAGCGTCAACTGACATAAGCAGTAACGACCACAGGACGGGGCCGGCATCACCGCCGGGCCTGTCCTTCCCTGCAACGCTTTCCTGTATGCATGAGACTCCCATGGCGCCGCCCCTCTCCGTCTCGGTTGGACAATACTCGAGCAAAGGACGAAAGCCCATCAATCAGGATTTCTATGGGGTGTTCATCCCCCCTGAACCGCAGTTGAGCGCAAAAGGCATCGTCCTTGCCTTGGCGGACGGCATAAGCAGCAGTGATGTCGGTCATGTCGCCAGTGAAACCGCCGTGAAAAGCTTCCTGGAAGATTACTATTGCACGTCCGATGCCTGGTCGGTGAAGAAATCCGCTCAACGCGTCCTGATGGCAACCAACTCCTGGCTACATGCCAGAAGTCGCCAGAGTCGGTATCGGGATAACCTGGATAGAGGCTATGTGTGTACGTTCAGCGCAGCGGTGATCAAGTCCGCCACGCTGCATCTTTTCCATGCAGGAGATGCTCGCATCTATCGCATCGCAGGCAATGCGCTCGAGCAATTGACCAACGACCACCGGATGTGGGTATCACGAGATACCAGCTACCTCAGCAACGCTCTGGGTGTGAACGATCAGATCGAAATCGATTATCACGCACTCCAGCTCGAGCGTGGCGACATCTTCCTGTTCGTGACCGATGGCGTCTATGAATACGCCAGCGAGCGCTTCATGGCCAACGCCATCCATCAGCATGCCAACGACCTGGATACGGCCGCCAGCACCATCGTCCAAGCAGCCCATGACCACGGCAGCGATGACAACCTCACGGCCCAGATCCTCCGTATCGACGCGTTGCCTGACCGCGATATCGACGAAACTCATCAGTGGCTGGAGGGGTTGCCATTTCCTCCCGACCTCGAGCCTCGCATGGTCTTCGATGGGTACGAGATCGTGCGCAACCTACATATCAGTAGTCGTAGCCATGTCTATCTTGCCAGAGACCTCGATACACAATTGACAGTGGCTCTCAAGACACCGGCCAGTGACCTGCGGCAGGATCCGGTGTTGCTGGAACGCTTCCTGACAGAAGAGTGGATCGCACGACGCATCAACAGCCCCCATGTCGTCAAGCCCAGCCCCGCCACTCGGCAGCGCCGTTATCTGTATGTCGTGACGGAGTTCATAGAAGGCCAGACACTGACACAATGGATGACCGACCACCCGCACCCGAATCTGGAGGAGGTACGTACCCTCATTGAACAAATCGGCCAAGGGTTATTGGCTTTTCACCGCCAGGAGATGGTTCACCAGGACCTGCGACCGGACAACGTCCTCATCGACAGCACAGGCACGGCGAAACTGATCGACTTCGGGGCCGCCCGGGTCGCAGGGATTGCCGAAAGCCGACCCGCTCATGATGACAGTGGACGCCTCGGGACAGCCCAGTACTCAGCACCAGAATGTTTCATTGGCGGCAGCGGATCGGCACAGTCAGACATTTTCTCCTTGGGCGTCATCGCCTATCAGATGCTATCAGGTAAGCTCCCCTACGGAACCCGGGTGGCCAAGACCCGGACTCGCCACGACCAGCACAAGTTACAATACGAGAAGGTCACCAAGTACCACAGCGACTGTCCGACCTGGATCGATGGCGCCCTCAGGAAAGCCTTGCATCCCTCTCCCTACCGACGTTACGAGGAAGTTTCGGAGTTTCTCCACGACCTGCGTCACCCCAGCAAGGAGTTTCTGCACGAAGCCCGGCTGCCTCTGATCGAACGCAACCCACAAGCGTTCTGGAAAGGCCTCTCCCTGCTGCTGGCCATCCTGGTGGCGAGCTTATCCCTCATGCTGCTGAATCGCACATGATGGACGTCTGACACGACTCAACGCTGCCACCAAGATGCCAGTCCAAGCGTAAAAAAGCCGCCCCAGGAGAGGAAAGGGGCGGCCAGGCTCGATGGACGAGCCATGAATGAGGAAGTGCATCAGAGATCGGTCAACTTACCACTCGGAATCGTCGCTCTCTCCATCATCTTCCCACTCTTCTTCCTCCTCTTCGTCTTCCTCGTCCCACTTCGTGGTACCGGACTCCTGCTCCTCGTTCTCGAACTCAGTGGTGGCATCTGCCGAAGCATCGTTCTCCATGGAAGACTCATCCTGCTGAGTCGCCTCGGGGTCATACTCGTCATCACCACCAGCCATCGCTAGAGGGCTTGCCAGCATGCCGAAGGAGACACCGAGGACGCCTACCTTTTTGAGGAATTCCTTGGACATCATAGTACGAACCTCCACTTGCTGTGGTTGAGCTTCGAGAATACGAAGTCTCATTGCGATTGTTACCATCACGAATTCATGGACATCATTGCTTGCTCCGTGAATTCATTACATATGAAGCAGTCTGCATGCCAAGTTCGACAATTGACTTAAAAACTCTTAAAAATCAACATATTAAAATCCTATTTGTCGTAAGAATCACCCCTCAATCTCGCTATTATCGGTGGTGACATTTGACACATGAGTCACAGCTCCCCGCTTCAACAACAGCTTGCCCCCCTTCGCGACCTTGCTCACGCGTCCAGGTCACAGCCGCAACCTCCTCAATGATGACAACCGTCGATAAGACTCTCGTCGAATAGTCGAGTCAGTCCCCCACAGCTAGAATGGGAACGGTTTCATTCAATGTCGGTAATTGCATGTGTGCTGATACGACGTCAACGACACAGGCCACCATCCTACAAGTCGCTCAGGACGCCGGTGTTTCCAAAACCAGCGTCTCGCGTTACTTCAGCGGTGAACGGTATCGGCTCTCTCCCGGCATGCAACAACGCATCAAGGCGTCCGCTACCAGGCTGGGATACCGCCCCAATCAAATGGCCCGCAGTCTGAAAGGCGGGCGTTCACGCCTGATCGGGATGGTCGTCGCCGATATCCGCAATCCCTTCTCGATCGATGTCATGCATGGTGCGGAGCAGGCATGCCGGGAACAGGGGTTGTCTCTGGTCGTTTGCAATACCGACAATGACCCCAACCAGGAACGTGACCACCTGGCGCTGCTGGCCTCCTACCGAGTGGAAGGCGTGATCATCAACGCCGCCGGCCAACCCAGCCAGGAACTATCCGCGCTAGCCAACCAAGGCACGCCACTGATCTTACTGGATCGCACCCTTAGCGATTACGACGCGGATATCGTCGCGCTCGATAATCGCCAGGCAATCGATGCCGCACTCGATCACCTGCAAGATCAAGGCTATCGCGACCTGCTCTATGTCAGTGAGCCAACGAGTCAGGCCAGTTCCCGTCAGGCACGCCTCGAGCGTTTCCAGCAGCAACTGAAAGCACGTAATCTGTTGGGTAAATGGCTCTGCCTGCCCCTTGGTCAGGAGGCGCATCACCTCGACGAAGCGATTGCCGCGTTTCTGGCCCCCGAGGCTGACACCCACGCCACCAAGGCACTGCTATGTGGCAATGGCAACGTCACCCTTGCCGTGACTCGTTCGCTAGTCCGCCAGCAGGTTCGCCTTGGTGACGTCGGACTGATGGGGATCGATGAACTCCCCTGGGCCGACCTCATCGACCCAGGCATCACCACCCTGGCCCAACCAACCGATATCATCGGACGGACCGCCATTCATAGCCTGCTGCAGCGACTGCAAGCCCGGGATAGGGATTCCCCTCCGCGTCAGATACTGTATCAGGCTAGGCTTCACGCCCGCGGCTCGACCCGGCCTGGGTAGCGTTGCACACCCCGACATCACGTAGTCCCGGAGACATGAGGTTAAACCATGGTCACGTTCCCATATGACTCAAGACAGCCCCCTGAACTCATCTCCTTCGGCGAGGCCATGACGCTGTTCATCGCTGACCAAGCAGGAGACATGGCTGATATCGAACACTTTCAGCGCCGTATTGCCGGCGCTGACACCAATGTGGCAATCGGCCTGGCCCGGCTGGGCTTCCATGTTGGCTGGGTGAGCCGTGTCGGCGACGACAGCTTCGGCCAATACCTCCGCCGCACCCTGGAAAGGGAAGGATTGGACTGTCGCCACCTCGTATCCGATCCGCAACATCCCACCGGCCTGGTCTTCAAGGAACGCGCGACAGGGGGCCGTGACCCCAGAGTCGAATACTTCCGACGCGGTAGCGCCGCCAGCCACCTGTCGCCGAACGACGCCGCTCCCATCGACTTTGCGGCCGTCAGGCACTTGCATGCCACCGGCATTCCCCCTGCCGTCTCGCACAGTTGCCGACAACTATCCTGGCACATGCTGGAAACAGCCCGGCAATCCGGCGCCAGCATCTCCTTCGACCCCAACCTCCGGCCGAACCTGTGGCAGAGTGAACACGACATGTGCGAAACCCTGAATGCGATGGCGGCGCAGGCTGACTGGGTCCTCCCGGGACTGGCCGAAGGACAGCGCCTGACCGGACTTGCCACGCCTCGCGAGATCGCCGATTTTTATCTGACGCGTGGTGCCAAGGCCGTCATCATCAAACTTGGCCCGGAAGGTAGCTACTACCGTGGTATCCTGGGCGGCCAGGAAAGCGAACTGACGGTGCCCGGTTTTCCGGTCAATGAGGTCGTGGATACCGTCGGTGCCGGTGACGGCTTCGCGGTGGGAGTGATCAGCGCTCTCCTCGAAGGTCAGTCTCCTCATTTCGCCGTACGCCGCGGCAACCTGATCGGTTCCCAAGCAATACAGGTGATCGGGGACATGGAAGGCCTTCCCGATCACGACCGCCTCACCCGGTTGGAAGCGGAACTGCCCAACCTCGACTGAAGGAGATTCTGTCATGACCAAGCGTATCGTTGCCTTTCGCCGGCTCAAGGAGTCGCAACTCGACCAACTACGACACGAATTCCACGTCGACTATTTCGAACGCCTCGACAGTGCCGATGATCCAGCATTTCGCCACGCGCTCAGGCAGGCCCATGGACTAGTCGGCGCCGGCCTCAGGATCACTCCGGAGATGCTCGACGACGCGCCCCGACTGGAAGCCATCGCCAGCATCTCGGTAGGCTATGACAACTATCCGATTGACGAGTTGAACCGTCGCGGCATCCTGCTCTGCAATACACCGGATGTGCTCACTGAAACGACGGCCGATACCGGATTTCTGCTCATCATGGCCACCGCGCGCCGTGCCATTGAGTTGGCCGAGTTCATCAAACGCGGTGATTGGCAGGAGAGCATCGGTGACGCGCAGTTCGGCAGCGATGTCCATGGCAAGACACTCGGCATGATCGGAATGGGACGCATTGGCGCCGCCATCGCTCGCCGTGGTGCACTGGGTTTCGGCATGAAGGTCCTGTACTCCAATGCCTCCCCCAAGCCGGCCCTCGATGCCGAGCTCGGTGCGGAACATCGTGACATGGACGCCCTGTTGCAGGAATCCGATTTCGTTTGCGTCACCGTACCGTTAACGGCCGAGACGGAGAGGTTGATAGGCCAACGCGAGTTCGCACGCATGAAGTCGTCTGCCATCTTCGTCAACATCGCCCGAGGCAAGGTCGTCGATGAAAGCGCCCTGATCGACGCATTGAATCAAGGGCACATCCACGCCGCCGGCCTCGATGTCTTCGAGCAGGAACCACTTCCCGACGACTCCCCGCTACCGCACATGGCCAATGTCGTTGCGTTGCCGCACATCGGTTCGGCGACTCATGAAACGCGTACCGCCATGGCCCAGCGTGCCGTTGACAACATCCTGCTGGCCTTGAAGGGCGAACGCCCCATCAGCCTGGTCAACGAAAGCGCCTGGAACGGCTGAGTTCTTCATGCCTCGGGGGGCACTACAGCCCCCTCTTAGACTAAAGACGAGTTGGCTCACTTAGCCAGCTCTTCTAGATTTGGATCAATCCAAAAGAACAACGCAAACTCTGTTCCCAACGTTCCAACAGGCGATCCATGGCGACCGACAACCCCACGACCAACCGCGACAACGGCAGCGTTACCCTGCAGGACATAGCGGCTCATGCCGGTGTGTCGCGGTCGACGGTCTCGCTAGTGCTACGAGAGAGCCCGCTGGTGGCTGATGCCACTCGCGACAAGGTGCGTCAAGCGATCAAGACGTTGGGTTATGTCTATAACCGGGGGGCGGCGGCTCTGCGCAGCAGCCGTACTTCGACGCTCGGCGTGGTCGTCTACGACATCGCCAACCCGTTCTTTGGTGCCATGGTGGCAGGTATCGATGCGGCTCTGCATCGCGAAGGCTATGTCTCCTTTCTCGCCAACAGCGAAGATTCCACTGAGCGTCAGCAACGCTTCCTGGAGCGGATGCGCGAACACCGTGTCGATGGCATCCTGCTATGCCCTGCCGAAGCGACCGACCCTGGCTTGGTCGACACGCTGGCTGAATGGGGCATGCCGTGCATCCAGGTACTACGTCATGTCGGGCAGGCTCCTTTCGATTATGCCGGAACCGATTTTCGCCTCGGAGTCCGTCAGGCGATCGATCATCTGGTCGCGCTCGGTCACCAGCGCATCGCCTTTCTGGGAGGTCACGCCGAGCACTCGGCCACTCGAGAGCGCTGGCAGGGCTACCGCGAGTCTCTCGAACGCCATGGCCTCTCTTACCAGCGATTGTTACGGGCCACCGTGACGCGTCGCGATGGCTTTGCACTGATCCAGCAACTGATGGCCGAAACACCGCCTCCCAGTGCCGTCGTCTGCCACAACGATCTCGTCGCCTTCGGGGCCATCCTGGGGTTGAAGCGCATGGGGTTGGAACCCGGCACCGATTGTTCGGTGATCGGTACCGACGATGTCGAAGAAGCCGAGTTAGGCGACCCGGCATTGACCAGTGTCGCCACCCACCCCTACGCCATCGGCGAAGAAGCTGCGCGTTTAGCACTGCGACGTATCGACGATCCCGATGGGGCGCGGGAACAAGTCGTACTATCGCCCCGCCTGCAGGTTCGACAGTCCTGTGGCACCAAGTCGCCTCGGACATCGCGCCTGACATCCACGACGCAAGGCTCGCCAGCCTAGCGTCTGCCGCTGCTCACGCAGGCACGCAACTGACTCATGCAGCGTGACGCGGCAGAGACAACAACAAGGGGGTCATCATGACTCAACATTGGACCGATCCAAAGACAGTCAGCCGCCTCACCCGGGGCGTCGTGACCGGCGTCCTGCTGGCCGGGGCCATGGGGGCTACCGTCAGCGCCCAAGCCCTTGAACTTCGCTTCGGGCACGGCGGTACCGAAGATACGGCTTACCACCTGGGCGCCACGAAATTCAAAGAGTTGATCAACGAAAAGAGCGACGGAGACATCGGCGTCGAGATTCTCGGCAACTCGGTGCTGGGCCATGAAACCGAGATGTTCGAGCAGCAAATGGCGGGGGCCCTGGACCTCTCGATCATCAACCCCGGACTGATCACCGACTTCTCGCCGTCGGCCAATGTCTTCTCGATTCCCTTTCTGTATCGCGATGAAGCGCATTGGAAGACGGTGCTCGATGGTGAGGTGGGGCGCGAGATCGCCGACCAGATCACCAGTGAAACCGACGTGCGTATCCTCGCGTTCTACGGAGGTGGCAAACGTCAGATCGTCAGCACGGAGCCGCTGGAAAGCCTCGACGATCTGGAAGGCATGAAACTGCGCACCAATCCCACTAAACCGCTGATCACCGCCTGGGAGGCCTTGGGTGCCGATCCGACGGTCATGGAGTGGGAAGAAATCTATACCGGCCTGCAAGTGGGAGCCATCGATGGCCTGCTCAACGAGGCCGAGTGGATCCACCGCATGCGATTCCATGAGGTCGCGCCCCATATCGGTCTGTCCGAGCACGACATCACCGTCCGCCTCCTGACACTATCGCAGGCCACCTGGGACCGCATGACCGAAGAGCAGCGGCAGATGGTCACCGAAGCGGCCGAAGAATCCGCCAGCTATGCCCGCAACGTGCAGCTGGAACAGGATGCGGAAGCCCTGGACCTGTTGGTGGAAGAAGGCGCAACGCTGCATGAACTGGACCGCGAGCGCATGCAGGAAATCGTCAAGGAACCGCTGCAAGACGTTATCGAAGAGATGGGGCTCAGTGAATTGCACGAGATGATCGTTAACGCGGAGTAAGTCCGCACGATGCCCTGGCCGGTATGACCGCCGGGGCATCGAACTCGCCACCTTCGTGTCTCTTCTCACCGTTATCGATAGGTAACAGCCATGCATCGACTGCTTCATGGCCTGGCCACACTCAATCGAATGCTGGAAAAGGCGCTCCACGTTGTCCTGCTGGCTCTGGTATTCGGATTCACGCTGATGATCATCTATCAGGTCATCAGCCGTAACCTGCCTTTCATGCCGCCACTGTACTGGACCGAAGAGTTCAGCCGCTTTGCCTTCCAGTGGATGGTCATGCTCGGTGCAGCGGTAGGGGTGCTGCATGCCGACCATTTCGTGCTTGAAGCGTTTCCCCACGGATCTCGTGCCGATCTGGCCACGCGACTCATTCGTGACTTGGCCTGCTTGGCGATTGGCCTGATTTTCGTGGTGTATGGTCAAGAGTTCGCCATGTCAGGCCTGCGCCGTAATGCCACCGCGTCCGGCCTATCAATGATTTACGTCTACTCCGCCTTTACGGTCAGTGGCATGTTCATGCTCTCGTTCAGCCTCCAACGCTTATTGCATACCTGCCTGCACGGTATCGATCACATGGAGCGTGCGCTCAACACACCGAATGAAATCGACTCCCTCGACGTCGATGGTAGCGATAAGTCACCGCTTGATCACAACCCGGTATCAGAGCGAGGAGGTCGTCACTGATGATGCCATCGGACTGGATGTTTCTACTTCCCTGGCTATTGTTCGGCCTGCTAGGCGTGCTGATCATCGTCGGCGTACCGATCGCCATGTCACTGATTCTGACGGCATTCAGCATCATTCTACTCGATCCAAGGCTCACCATCTGGGTACTGTTCCAGCGCATGTACAACGGTATGGACTCGTTCGTCCTGCTCGCGGTGCCACTGTTTCTGCTAGCTGGCAACCTGATGAACGCGGCGCGCATTACCGACCGTCTGATCACGCTGTGCATGCTGCTGGTCGGGCACTTCAAGGGCGCCCTGGCACACGTCAATGTCATGGTCAGCATGCTGTTCGCCGGTGTCTCGGGATCATCCACGGCCGACAGCGCCGGCGTCGGTACCGTACTGATTCCCGCCATGAAACGCGAAGGGTACCCCACCAACTTCGCCGTCGCGGTCACCGCAGCCTCATCGGTAATGGGGATCATCATTCCCCCGTCTATCAACATGATCGTCTGGGGAGCACTGACCAATACCTCCATCGCGGGGCTGTTCCTGGGCGGCATCCTTCCCGGGATCATGATCGGTGTAGCGCAGTTGATCCTGAATCTGGGGTATGTGCGCCGTTACCAGGTTCCCGTCCGCAAGCGAGCATCGTTCAGGGAGTTGATGCATTCCGGCAAGGACGGCCTGATGGCAGCGGGTATCCCGGTCGTGATCATCGGCGGTATTACGCTGGGTATCGTCACCCCGACCGAAGCGGCCATGATTGCCGTACTCTATGCACTAGCCTTGGGCTTCATCGTCTACCGTGAACTCAAATTCGGCGATGTCCTGGAGGCGTCGACGGCCACCGTTAGGCTCTGCTCGCTATCGCTGTTCAGCCTGATAGGCGCCGCCATATTCGGCTATCTGATCAGCTTCTATCAGATTCCCCCCAAGCTAATGGCCGGCGTCAATATCAGCGATCCGATCGTACTCCTACTCATCATGACCGTCGTGATGCTGATCATCGGCACATTCATGGATTCGCTGCCCGCCATGGCCATCATGGCACCGATCTTCCAGCCATTGGCGATGCAAGCCGGTATCCATCCGGTCCAGTTCGGCGTCATCGGCGTCATGGCTCTCGGGCTCGGCTTGATCACGCCACCTTACGGCCTTTGCTTGATGATCTCGGCCAAGATCGGCGGCATTCCGCTACTGAAAGCCATGGGCACCACGCTGCTGTACTTGGCAGTCATGCTGGGTGTCATACTGCTGCTGATCGTTTACCCGCAACTGGTCCTGGCCATACCACGCTTGCTGGTTCCGGACTTCGTCTGAATTCAACCAATACGCCGGTTCCTGTTATGCTGAACCGGCGTTATCACTCGCTCCTCCTATTTCAGCCAAGAGGTCCCCATGACATCATCACTGTGCCTGCTCTTCGATTCCGACGGCACCCTGGTCGATAGCGAAATCCTTCTCGCACAAGTCATGGCGGACATCCTGCCCCGCTACGGCCTACCCTTCACTGCGTCACGGTATATGAGCGAATTTCGTGGCGTGCGTTTCCTGGATATCGTGGTGACACTGGAACAAATCCACGGAAGACTGGAGGAGGAACAGCAGCAACGCCTGGAAGCAGACATGCGGGCTCACATGGACGCACGCATGCGGGCAGAGCTGAAAGCCATCGATGGCATGCCCATGGCATTGGAAGCGCTAGGTGCCTATCCCCGAGCTATCGTCTCCAACGGCCCCGAACACAAGATCCGTTGTGCGATGGAAAGTACCGGCCTGGACGTCCACTTCCGGGATAAGCTGTTCAGCGCCTATAGTCTAGGCGTCTGGAAGCCCGATCCTGAGCTGTTTCGCATCGCTGCCGACGCAATGGGGTATCCCTACGAACGCTGTGTCGTCATCGATGATGCCGCCGTGGGCGTCGCGGCTGGACTCGAAGCCGGCATGAATGTCATCCATCTCAACCACTTTCCCGACGAGGAAACGACACCGGAAGGTGCCATCGCCATCACGCATGCCCGCGAATTGCCAGGCGTCATCGAGCGACTCGCCCGGCAAATGCCGACATCCGCCTAACCCGGATCAAGCGACGACAGGCTCTGGGAGACCTGGTGTAGTGACCGGCATGGAGAACAAGCTACCAGCCAATGGGTAACGCTCGAGTCCGGTATCGTCGAGATGTTGCGTGGCCGTCGTCACATACAGCGTGCGCAAGTCCGCTCCGCCGAACGCTACCATGGTCGGATCAGGGCAAGGCAAGGCATGGCTCTCCAACCAGCGACCATCCGCGGCAAACTTGACGATCTGGGAGCCGCCATACAAGGCACACCAATAGTTCCCGTCGCTATCGACGGCGGCCCCATCGGGTACCCCCGGTAAATCGTGCCGATCCAGGTCTACCCAAACCTCCGCGTCCCCCATCGTCCCTGTTGATACGTCGAAGGGGTAGCGCATGATCCGCCGTGTCGGCGAATCGGCATGATAGAGCCACTGTCGATCAGGACTGAACGCCAGACCATTGGCAATCGTGATTGCTGACCGACGTTGGGTCAGCTCACCGTCCGTCAGGCAGTACAACGCGGCAGACGGCGTCGCTTCATCGGCAGCCAGAGTACCGACCCAGAACCGACCGGACGGATCGCAGCGACCATCATTGAAACGATTTCCACCACCGGCACGCCACTCCGGATTGTCAGCCAGCCGCACTCGTCGGGAGCCCAGAGGAAACGTCAGCCGCTCGACCCCCGACGCCTGGGCCGCCAGCAAACCGTCTTCGCAAAGTGCAACGCAACCGACCTTCTCTTCGAGGTCGAACCGATCAGGTGGCTCACCGCTGGCCGGCTGCCAGGCGTAGATATGACCGCGGTTGATATCCACCCAATAGAGTGTCTGAGACTGCGCTGACCAAACCGGACTCTCGCCCAGACTCATTGGCAACCTGATCGCTACCTCGAAGCCACCTTCCACCATCATCGATCTCCCAGGTCGATTATCATTACCCCCAAGCGGGATGCGGTGATTATCGCGCATGCGATCCCGACCGGACCAGTCCCTGGGGATCGCCCATGCCCGGAACCGGCCTACCCATAGGCCATTTCTTCAAGTTCCTTGCCGTTGGTTTCCTTGACGCACTTGATGACGAAACCGATCGACAACACCGCAAACACGGCATAGATACCGTAGGCACCAGCCAAACCAATGGAGGTCAACATGATCGGGAATGTCATGGTGATACCGAAATTCGCCAGCCACTGGAATAGCCCCGAGATCGCCAAGCCCGAGCCACGCATCTGGTTCGGGAACATCTCGCCCAGCATGACCCACATGACCGGCCCCCAGGACACATTGAAGAACAGGACATAAGCATTCGCCGCGAGTAACGCCGTGACCCCCATACCACTCGACAGTTGTGGTGCCCCATCGACCATGCTGGCCGTGGAGAAAGACAATGCCATGGTGAGCAGCGTCAACGCCATGCCTACCGACCCCGCCCATAGCAACGGCTTGCGACCGATCTTATCGATCAGCGAAATGGCGATCAGGCAGGCCGCGATACTGACGGCACCACTGATCACATTGATCAGAAGCGCATCTCCTTCGGAGAAACCGACGGCTTGCCACAACACGGCACCGTAGTAGAACACCACATTGATACCGACCAGTTGCTGGAACACGGCCAAGCCGATCCCCACCCAGACGATGCCGTGAACCTTGCCGGTCGCTTTGTCGATGACATCGCGCAGACTCGGCTGATGATCGCGGGCCAGCGAGGTCTTGATCTCCGCCAGTTTGGTGCCGACCTCCTCCTCGGGGAGCAGCAGGCTCAGGACATGTCGCGCCTTGTCTTCCTTACCTTGACTGATCAGAAAGCGTGGGCTTTCCGGAATGAACAGCAAGGCCAACAGAAAGAGCCCGGCCGGCAAGATTTCGACCCAGAACATCCAGCGCCAGGCGGCGAAATCGAGCCACAGCTGCGTCATCGATGACCCGGCGATGTTGGCCAGCACATAGTTGCTCAGAAACGCAATGAACAATCCGGAAATGATCGCCACCTGCTGAATCGTCGCCAGGCGTCCACGATAGGCCGCCGGTGCCGCTTCACTGATGTAGGCAGGCGCCATGACACTGGCAGCACCCACCGCCATGCCACCCAGAATACGGTAGACGACGAACTCCAACGACCCTCCGGCGACGCCTGACCCCCAGGCACTGACCAGAAAGAAAACGGCGGCCACGATCAACAGCGTACGGCGGCCGAACCGATCCGCCAGTCTCCCGGCGAAAAAGGCGCCTACCGCACATCCCAACAGCATCGACGCCACATTGAAGCCGGTCCCCGCACTGTCGGAGTTGAACGATTCCTGCAGGCCATCCACCGTACCGTTGATCACGCCACTGTCGAAGCCGAAAAGAAAGCCGCCGATAGCGGCAATGCAGCAAATGATAAAGACATACGTCGACTGTTTGAGCTTGGCACCCTCAGGCATACTTCACTCTCCATGGTTGGCGTTATTCTTCGTTGTCGTGATTGAACGTTCGATCGAGACGGGCCGGAGTCACCCCCA
Organism: Aidingimonas lacisalsi; assembly: GCF_008079445.1. Classification (GTDB taxonomy): domain Bacteria; phylum Pseudomonadota; class Gammaproteobacteria; order Pseudomonadales; family Halomonadaceae; genus Aidingimonas; species Aidingimonas lacisalsi. The sequence goes on from NZ_VRYH01000001.1 coordinate 71,139, forward strand.
GCCTGCATCCACCCAATAGTTGTGTCCGGTACAGACAGCACCGTCATCGGACGCCAGGAACAGCACCATCCCCGCCACATGATGAGGGTGAATACGCGTCTTCAGTGCTTGAGAGGCAACGATGTCCGCCTCACCTTCCGGGCTGTACCACTTGGATTGGCGGGGAGTTTTCACATTGCCGGGCACGACACAATTCACGCGAATGTTGTCTTCACCCAGTTCACGTGCCAGTGCCCGCGTCATCCCTTCGATGCCGGCCTTGGACGTTTCATAGAGGACCAGGTTTTCCAAGCCGAGATGCCAACTGATGGACCCGAAGTTGATCACTGCCCCGCCTCCCAACGCCTTCATCCCGGGAGCGACTGCCTGGGTCGCGAAAAGGACATGCCGAAGATTGACGGCTAACCGATCCTCCCAGTAGTCGGGCGTGATATCGCCCAGGGCATGACGGTCGTCGTTGGCCGCGTTGTTGACCAGGACGTTGACATCACCGAGCTGCCGAAAGACCTCAGCCAGGGCATTCAGATCCGTCAGATCGCACTCATGGAAGATCGGTTTTCCATCCAGCCGATCGACCAATGCTTGGGCGTCATCCTGGAGCACATCGATGAAGTGCACCTCGGCTCCCTGCTTGACGAACGCCTCCACCAGGCCGGCACCGATACCCGAGCCTCCACCGGTAATCACGACCCGCTTGTCTGCCAGACTCGGATAGATCGCCGAACTCATGATGCCCCTCCACTTAGTACAATAAATTTACTAAGTGGCAGTGTTGAACATTATCCCGGCACATGACCATACAACTTAGGTATCACACTCATGCCACGTGTTGACGACAACCCCAAACAGCAGGGGAACTCCCAAGGAGAGAGCGGCTTGGTTAATTAACAGAACTAACCCACCCCGTCTATCTCGATTCACTGGCTGCATTGCCATGCCCGCTTCCGGTCGATTCCATCGACCGGGGGTGTCATAATTTTCACGCAACGATTTCCTGGCAGACACATTCACAGCCGTCTCGACCTCCGCCAACAAGCAGGACCAAGCACACCTCGATGCCAACTTCCACCAACCAGCACAACGCCGGCAATCTCGGCTTCCTCAAACGCCTCAACCGCAGCGCCATCCTGGAGATGGTGCGTCGCTCCCCCGGGATGACGCGTGCCGACATCGCAACGCACGCCCGTTTGACCAAAGCCACGGTCGGAACCGGCGTCCAGTCGTTACTCGCGAGGAAATGGTTGACGGAAGGCGATCTCAAGAAAAGTAGCGGTGGCCGCCCGGGCCGCGCGCTCTACCTCAATGATGAGCACTATGCGCTGATTGGCGCCGAAGTTGGCGTTCACGGTCTGCGGATGGTGGCCTGCTCACTGAACGGCGACATTCTGGATCAACATCATGAGCATTTGCCGCCCACCACGCCGGAAATCACGGCACGACACTTGGCAGAATGCCTGCAGACATTGCTGGCGGGGCCCGCTGTCGCCGAACGCCACTGTCTGGGCTTGGGTATCGCGGTCCCGGGACCGATCGCCCCCGGGCAAACCGTCCTGCGTCTGGCTCCCAACCTCGGCTGGCGGGATGTCCCTTTCCTTGACCTGCTACAGCAGTACTTGCCGGCACCAGAAGGCATCTGGCTGATGGATAACGAGGCCAAGGCCGCCGCCTTCGGTGAACTCTATTTCCGAACCGGTGACATTCCCGACTCGCTACTGTACGTCAGCGCAGGAACGGGGATTGGCAGCGGTCTGGTCGAAGGCAACCCCTGGCCCGTCGTCACACGAGGAGTGCAGGGACTGGCCGGAGAGATCGGCCACACCATCCTGCAACCCGGTGGCCTCTACTGCCATTGCGGCAACCGTGGCTGTGCCGAAACGCTCGTCAGCGGCTGGACGATTCGGGCGGCCCTGGGCATTGCCGAAGAAGACGACTTGTATGAGGCGTTGGCGTCACGACTTCACGACGATGAAGTGCAACGCACGCTCAAACGGGCGGGACAGGCGCTCGGCACCCTGCTGCTCAATCTGCACCATACCCAGAACCCCTCCGAGATCGTGCTCGGCGGCTCACTGACCCGACTCGGCCCGGCACTCCTGGAGCCGGCACTGTCCTACTTCGAAGCCAGCCAGAATCGTTTGCTGGGCATATCGCAGCATATTCCATTGCGCATCATCGAAGACAGCACCTTCATCGCCGCTCGCGGCGCGGCGGCCCAGGTACTGGCTCACGCGATTCATGATCCGGATGCCGTCAATCGAGCATCACTCTGATTCGGCTCCAGACATGCATACGGCCTACGATATTGCCGTGTCAGCCCCCAGCTGTCGCACGGCCGCTTCGACACCGTGCAGTTCGGCCAACCCCTTCAGGCGGCCATAGAGCGGGTAGCCGGGCGCCGTGTCACGATGCTGGTCATCGAGGATATGGTGGCCATGATCGGGACGCAGCGGCAGGCGCGATCCACCTTGCCGCTCGCGCCGCCGCTCCTCGGCGACCAGCGCTTGAATCACGCCGACCATATCGACATCACCTGCCAGGTGAGCGGCTTCATGGAAGGAGCGCGGATCCGGTGTCTCACGTTGTGTCGAACGCAGGTGAGCAAAATGAATATGCGGGCCGAACCGTCTGGCCATGTCGACCAGCTCGTTCGCTGCGCTGACCCCGTAGGAACCGGTACAGAATGTCAGCCCGTTAGCCGGGCTGGGGACGGCATCCAGCAGCCATTGAGCATCAGCCGCTGACGACACCACGCGAGGGAGGCCGAACAGCGGACGAGGCGGGTCATCGGGATGGATGGCCAGACGAATGCCAACGTCCTCGGCTACCGGCACGATCGCTTCCAGAAACATGCGTAAGTGGTCACGCAAGCGTTCGGTGTCGATCCCCTCATACCCCGCCAACACGTCACGGAACCGTGCCAAGGTGTAGTGCTCCTCGGCACCGGGCAGACCGGCAATGATATTGTTGATCAATCGCTGGCGTGCGAGCTCGTCGAGACCATCCAGGTAACGCCGCGCCTCCGCTTGCTCGGAATCATCGTACTCGTGCACGGCACCGGGACGCTTGAGCAGGTAGAGATCGACAGCGGCAAAGGCCGTTTGATCGAAACGCAAGGCCAGTTCCCCCGCAGGCAGCGCATAGGCAAGGTCCGTGCGCGTCCAGTCGAGTACCGGCATGAAGTTGTAGCAGACAGTGTCGATACCGCAGGCTGCCAGGTGGCGAAGCGTCTGCTGATAGTTGGCAATATAGGTTGCGCAGTCACCACTGCGTTTCTTGATGTCTTCGTGCACCGGCACGCTTTCGACGACTGACCAGGTGAGGCCACTCGCCTCGATGAGCCCCTTGCGTTCCTCGATCGCCTCGATGGGCCAGACATCCCCATTGGGAATGTCATGCAGCGCGGTCACGATACCGGTCGCTCCGGTCTGCCGGATTTCGGCGAGGCGAATCGGATCATTGGGGCCGAACCAGCGCCATGTGTGTTCCATGCAAGCTCTCCTAGGACGACGGAATGCGTGCCAGGGCCGTCGCCAGCCCCGCTGCCGTCAAGGTGTGATAGGCCGTCGTTACCGCCTGGGAAAAACCTGGCCACCGTGCCAAGGCCGACGGAAACACCGCATCCACTGCCAGAAAGGCCTCGACCAGACGTTCGACGGAGTCACCATGTCGCTCATGCAGCGTGGCAAACGTCGCTGCAAGCGGATCGTCCACATGATAGGCAGTGCCATGCAGGTCCTGACCAGCGGTATAACGAATCCAGGCCGCTACGCCCAAGGCAGTACAGGGTACGTCGGCTCCCGCTTCGAGGCGCGCCAAAGCGCCATGACACCAACGTTGCGGCAATTTCTGCGAGCCGTCCATGGCAATCTGCTGCAGGCGGTGACGCAGGCTGTCGTTGGCAAATCGGGCAAGCAAGGACTCAGCGTACACCGTCAGGTCGGTATTCGACGGCATGGCGAGTGTCGGCGCAGCCTCCTCAAGCATGTATTGCCGCAGCAATGCGACCAGTGCCTCACGACTGACGGCATCGAAGACCGTCTCGATACCATCGAGGGCTCCCAGATAGGCCAGCAAGGAATGACTGCCATTGAGCATGCGTAGTTTCATGGTCTCGAATGGCGCCACGTCATCGACCATTTCCACGCCGTCCCCCTCCCAGGCCGGGCGCCCTTGCGGGAAGTCGTCCTCGATGACCCATTGGGCAAACGCTTCGCCCACTACGGCATTGGCATCCGCGGTGCCTAACGCAGCCAACCGCTCAAAATCGGCCGCAGTCATCGCCGGCACGATCCGATCGACCATGCTGCAGGGAAACGCGACCTCGCGATCGATCCAATCCGCCAGCTCCGCATCGCGGAAAGCTGCCAACTGGATAACGGCAGCCCGTGTGCGCTGACCGTTATCAGGCATGTTATCGCAGCTCAGGACAGTGAAAGGTGGCAAGCCGGCTGCACGTCGACGCACCAGCGCTTCGACCAGAATCCCCGGCGCGGTACGTGGTGTCGTCGGCGCCTCGATATCGGCGGTGATCCGTGGATCGTCGCACAGCAAACTGCCCTCGGCCGGGCTCAGGAAGTAGCCTTTCTCGGTGACCGTCAACGTAACGATACGCACGGATTCCAAGGTCATCCGGGTCAGCAACGTTTCCAGGTCACGCCCCCAGAGTCCCTGGGAGTCGCAGCCCGTGAACAGTGCCTCTTCGATGACACCGATCTCCCGCACCGTCACATTCACGCTGTCGGCATATTCGGCGACATGATAGCGATGGCCGGCATCGCGCAGCCGGTCGACCAGCGCCACATTACCGCGCAAGTTGGCACTGCACACGCCCCAGTCACTCTCTTGGGTACGCTGACGATGACGCTCCAGATACACCGCTTGATGGGCACGATGAAAGGCACCCAGCCCCAAATGCACGATCCCGATACGCCCCGAGGGAGTCGCCGCCGGCAGGTACCTGGCATCAGCCGGCGCCGGCTCATTCTCATTCACCATGCATTCACTCTCCCAGGATCAGATTCGGCAACCACAATGAAAGGGTCGGTACATAAGAGACCAGTAGCAATACGGCCAGATTGCAAATCAAGAAAGGAACAATGGCTCGAGCCACCTTGAGCATCGGCAGATTACCGATCCCGGCCACCACGAACAGACACACCCCGACGGGCGGCGTCGTCAGACCGATCATCAGGTTGAGAACCGCCATCACCGCGAAATGTACAGGATCCATTCCGACGCCTGTCGCCACGCCCATCAAGGCCGGAAACAGGATGATCAGGGCAGCGATGGTCTCCATGAAGGTCCCGACGAACAACAGGATCAGATTGAGTATCAGGATCACCACGATGGGATTGTCACTGATCGTCAAGATGACATCGGCCAGCATTTGGGGGACTTGCTGCGTGGTCATGATCCAGCCGAACAGGTTGGCCAAACCGACCAGCAGCAATAGCGCCGACGACGTCAGCACGGTATCGAACAATATCGACGGCAGTTTGCGCCAGCTAAGGCCCTTGTAGACATACATGCCCACCACCAAGGCGTAAAGACTGGCGACAATGGATGCCTCTGTAGGCGTGAATAAGCCGCCGATGATGCCGTAGAGAATAATGGCCGTCATCATCAACGCCCAGAACGCCGTGCGTCCCTCGCGCAGCAGATGGCGAAGGGTCGGACGCTCCTCCTTGGGGTAGCCACGACGTACCGCCAATAGGTAGACGGTAATCATCATCGCCAAGCCCAGTAACAACCCTGGGACGGCACCGGCCAGGAACATTCGGCCCACCGATACCCCGGTCAGAGAACCGGCAATGATCATGGGAACGCTCGGGGGAATGATGGGACCGATCGTCGACGATGCTGCCGTCACAGCGGCTGAAAAGGGTTTGTCATAGCCAGCCTTCGACATCCCGGGGATCATGACCGAGCCGATACTGGCCGCATCCGCCACCGCCGTGCCGGAAATGCCGCCGAAGATCATGGACCCACCGACATTGGCCAAGCCCAGCCCACCACGGATGTGGCCGACGACAGCATTGGAAAAGCGCACGATATGTTCGGTGATATTGCCGACGTTCATCAGATTGCCGGCCAGTATGAAGCCGGGAATGCACAGCAGCACGAAGGTATCGATACCGGCATACATCCGTTGGGGCACCACCGTTAGCGACGTCCCGTCGAACAGCAGGAAGCTCATCGAAGCGATGCCCAGCGAGAAGGCAATGGGAATGCCTGCCAGCAACAGAACCAGGAAGACGCCGAACAGCAGCAACATTTCCATCAAGACGTCTCCTCATCGACGCGAGAGGGAACTCGTAGCATCGCAACCACGCCCTCGATAAAGCCAATGACGCTGTAAAATACCACCAAACCGAACAGCACCACGGTAGAGAAAAAGATATAGATCATGGGTACGTGTAACGTCGGGGACGTTTGCCAGACGCCGTTCTCCGCATAGAGCCAGGCATAAGGCAGAGTGATCGCCGCGAAACCTCCCATCAGCAGACACATGAGCGCCTGATATCCCGCTCTGGAGCGTGGCCCCAGTTGTCGATGGAATAACTCGACATTGACATTGCGCTGGTGACGAATCACCAGACCGGCCGATAGCGCGACCATGTAGATGAAAAGGTACCGCGACAGTTCTTCGGTCCAGGAGATGGAAAACGGCAATGCCAGACGCCCCGCAATCTGCAACAGCACTGTGCCGGCAATCCCGACCAGTGCCAGTGTCGCCAGACAGGCGAACAGACTGTCGAACCAACCGACGACACGGCCGGGCAGGCCGCCCAACCTGGGCACCGATGCCAGCACGTCCAGTTCCTCAATGACCTGCTTGTCAGGCGTATCGACGGCTGTCTCCAGGCGGTCCGAGCCGTTATGTCGGAGGGAAACCATACACACTCCTCATGAAGCGCTGCCCCGTTCAAGGGCGATCAAGGGGCGGATAGATCGACTATCCGCCCGGTCGGGACATCAAAGGTCCTGAATGGCTTCGAACAGTTCCATCTGCTCGTCATTCAACGACGCTTCGACAGCGGAACGGGCCTGTTCGGCAAAGGCTTCCCGATCCACCTCCACGAATTCCATACCACTTTCCTCCAACGCTGCCTCGAGGCGCTGCTGGTCTTCCTCAAACAGCTCTGCTTCGTACTCCTGCATGTCTTCCGCCGCATTGAAGATGACTTCCTGCAGCTCCTCCGGCATCTGATCAAGCTGATTCTTGCCGATCACGACATAGATCCAGCTGCGTACGTGGCCGGTCCGGTTCACATAGTCCTGGACCTCATCGAAACTGGCACTCTCGATCAGACTAAGAGGATTCTCCTGCGCATCGATGGTGCCTTGCTGCAACGCGGTAAAGACCTCGCTGAACGCCATCGGCGTCGGTCGGGCCCCCAGACTTTCCCAGGTATCCACGAACAGCGGTACGTTGGGCACACGCAGTTTGAGGCCATCGAGATCACCGGGATGCTCGATCTTGCGGTTGGAGGTCAGATGGCGCGGTCCCCGTTCGAACCAGGCCAACGGTACCAGGTTGGCTCGCTCGGTGATCTGTGCTTCGATCTCCTCACCGATCTCGCCTTCCACCGCCTCATGCAGATGCTCGGAATCCCGGAAAGCGTAAGGCACGGCCATCATGGCGGCTTTCGGTGCCCAGTTCTGCAGGCTTTCCCCCGTGATCGTCATATCGGCATTACCGAGCTGGATGCTGTCGATGACATCCATTTCGTCGCCAAGCTGCTCATTGGGGTACAACTCGACTTCGATCCGGCCGTCCGAGTTCTCCTCGACCTTCGATTTGAAATGTTCCGCCGCCTGGTGCCAGATGTTTTCTTCGTTGGCCAGATGGCCGAACTTCAGGGTGTAGTCTGCCGCCGTCGCAGCTTGAGCGCCGAATAGAGCGACCCCAAGCACGGCACTGGTTATCATCGGTTTGATCATGGCGTTTCTCCTAGCACTGAGTGATTATGGGTTGTTGGCATTCGTGCAGTTGTGGATGAATTCAGCCCATCAGGCACCGATGTCAATCAGCACCTTGCGGGCCCGTTCGGGATGATGATCGAGCATCTCGATCGCCGCAGGCATATCCGCCAGAGCCATGCGATGGCTGACCAGCCCTTGCGTATCGAGACGGCCCGCGGCCATACGTTCGATCACCTCCGGAAACTTACGGTTGTTCAACCGTGAGCCGACCAGGGTCAGCTCCTTCTTGATCACTTCCAACTGGACCAGATCGCTGGGTGTCGGGTTGAACCCGAGCAAACCGACCCGACCCGCCGCTGAAGCGATGCGCAGCATTTGCGGCAACAGCGCAGGAACACAGGCAGCATCGGCAATCAACGGCATGCCTTCGCCCTCGGTGAGCGATGCGACCTCCGCCTCGATATCCTGACGCTGCCCATCCAGAGTCCGCGTGGCGCCCAGCGCCTGTGCCGTGGCCAAGCGCGGTTCGAGCACATCCGTTACCGTAATGTCCTCGATCCCCAGAGCCCGGGCCATCTGCAGGACGGTCAGCCCGATCACTCCGGCACCGAAGATCAGCAGGCGATCACCGGGTAGCGGTTGCATACGATCCAGCACGTTGGCCGCAATCGTGTAGGGCTCCACCAGTGCCGCCGCATCCAGCCCCAGGCTGTCCGGCAAACGATGGGCATTGGCAGCCGGTACATTGACGAGCTCCTCGAACCCCCCATTGCGATGAACGCCCACCACCTCCATGTTGGTGCAAACATTGGGGCGGCCGATCCGACAGGGATAGCACGCCCCACAACTCACCACCGGATCGACGCACACTCGGTCCCCGATAGCGTGGCCGTCGACACCCTCGCCGACCGCCTCGATGACGCCGGCAAATTCATGGCCAGTGATACGCGGGAAGCGCACGAAGGCATTGTCACCATGGATGATATGCATGTCCGAGCCACAGATTCCGGCATAGGCGACCCGTACCAACACCTCGCCGGGCGCCGCGCTGGGAAAATCGATATCGGTGATGGCGTAATCGTGCGGAGCACTTACCTGAAACGCTTTCATCAATCATTCACCTCGTTACCAGTGCCACAATGTGCCGTCTTCCAGGCGATTGACCGGCAGACTGGCGCGTTGATAGGGATAACGGGCAGCAAGCGACTCATCGATGTCGACGCCGTGCCCCGGCGTCTCACCGACCAGAAAGTGCCCCGCTTCGAAGCGATAATCGTGAGGAAAGACCGCATCGGTGGCATCGTCATGCGGCATGTACTCTTGAACACCGAAATTTGGCACCCACGTATCGAAATGGATGGCTGCGCCCAGGCACACTGGCGACAGATCCGTCGGGCCATGAAACCCGGTTCGAACATGGTAAAGACCGGCCAGGTCGGCCAGGCGGCGCATATGGGTAATCCCGCCGGCATGCGTCAGAGACGCCCGGATATAGTCGATCCACTGGTTCTCGATCAACTCCTTGGCGTCATACAGGCTGTTGAACACCTCACCGACAGCCAGTGGCGTGGTCGTGTGCTGCCGAATCAACCGAAAACCTTCCTGGTTCTCGGCGGGCACGCAGTCCTCCAGCCAGAACAGATGATAGGGCTCCACTTCTTTCCCCAGCCGCGCTGCCTCGATTGGCGTCAGACGATGATGCACGTCATGCAATATATGCAGATCGTCACCGAACCGCTCTCGCACGGCAGCAAACAACTTGGGCACATGATTCAGATACTTGGCAGTGCTCCAGACATGCTCGGCCGGCACGTCGGAATCGGCAGGTTCGTAACGCTCACCGGCACGCTTGGCGACACCGTAGATACTAGCGATACCCGGCACTCCCGCCTGCACGCGGACGGCGCGATACCCTTCATCGACGTGGCGAGCGACTTCCTCCAGACATGCGTCGATATCCCGCCCCGTGGCATGGCCGTAGACCATTACCCGTTCGCGGCTCTTGCCGCCCAGGAGTTGGTATAGTGGCATACCGGCCACCTTGGCCTTGATATCCCACAAGGCCATGTCCACCGCTGCGATGGCGCTCATGGTCACCGGCCCACGACGCCAGTAGGCACCGCGATAGAGGTAATGCCAGATATCTTCGATCCGCTGGGGATCACGGCCGATCAAGGCGGGAACGACGTGTTCCTCGAGATAGGCGACTACGGCCTGCTCTCGCCCATTGAGCGTTGCATCGCCGATACCGTACACCCCCTGATCAGTCACGATCTTGAGCGTAACGAAATTGCGCCCGGGTGCCGTCACGATGACGTAGGCTGTCTCTATTTGCATGAAACCGCTCTCTGGTCGGATTGAGCCGATGCCTCGAACATGTCGGGAAAGCGCCGTACCAGTTCCGGCAACGACTGCAGAATTTCTCGCTGATGCAATCGCATGGCCGCCTCGGCAGCGTCGCCATCACGCTGATCAATGGCATTGACGATCGCGGCATGCTGCTCGATCAGCTTGCGAATCGGTGTGCTATCGGGAACGCTCAAGTAACGCACTCGATCGAGTTGCGCCTTGACCTCTTCGGTGACTTTCCACGCGGCCTGCTGGGCAACGCCCAGCGCCAATGCGCGATGAAACGCTTCGTCCAACAGGAAAAAACGGTCGAAATCTTCCGGATCGATGCAACGACGCTGACGCTCGATCAACTCATGGAGCTCATCGTGAGCCCTTGGCTCCATCCCCTCGACCGCGGCCGTTCTGGCGACAGCAACCTCGATCGCTTCGCGCACGAACCTTGCCTCCAGCACGGCACGTTGAGATATCCGCACCACGTAAGTGCCGCGCTGGGGACGCACCTCGACCAGACCGGCTTCCGAGAGCCGGATAAATGCTTCACGCACCGGTTGGCGACTGATGGACAACGCATCGGCCAGCTCTTTCTCCGACAACGCTCGCCCAGGCGCCAGCACCATGCGAATGATCGACTGGCGCAATACCTGGTAGAGCCGTTGCCGCACCGGCCCTTCATCGGCCGTGTCCTGCCACAAGGCCTGCAAGACAGCGTTCATGGCTTCCCTCTTATTCACCGTGGTGAGGTCCTGGTGGCCTCATCGCTTTCTGATATGACTAGTATGGTAGTATGGCAATAAAAGACAATCGCCTGATGGTACAACTTTGGTCGTGCCTTCGGGAAAAGCTCAGCCGACAGGTTGCGTGAGCGAAAAGTTAAGGAACACTGTTCAAAAAAAATGAAAATTGGTCTTTAATTGTGGTCGAGAGGTGCCGATATCTATCAAGATAGGGAAGAGAGAACGTAGGAAGGGATGAATGCGCCCCAGACAGCACTGCGAGGCTTGTTGATGACTACTCCACGATGCCTGCTGTTCGATTGCGACGGTACATTGGTCGATAGCGAACCCTTACTGGCCTCTGAAATGGCTGCCAGCCTCAACACACTCGGCTTGCCTTTCACGCCGGACGACTACATCACGGAGTTTCGGGGCGCGCGTTTCAAGAATATCGTCACCGAACTGCAACAACGCCACGGCATGGTCGATCCCGACCGACTGAAGCATACCGAGAGCGAGATGCGCAGTAACCTGTCCAAGCGCATGTCCTCCGAACTCGTCCCCTTGCCCGGGGTCATCGAAGCTCTCGACGGTCTCGCCAACTACCCGCGCGCCGTCGTGTCCAACGGTCCGGAAGCCAAAATTCGCATCGGTCTGGAAACCACCGGACTCAGCCACTATTTCGGCGAACGGCTATATAGCGGCTATACCGCCAACTGCTGGAAACCGGATCCTTGCCTGTTTCTGTATGCAGCCCAGATGATGGGTGTCGACGCCGAGGACTGCATTGCCATCGACGACTCCATCGTAGGTGTGAAAGCCGCTCTGGCGGCCGGCATGACCGTCATTCACCTCAACCGCTATCCCGACGCCGAAGAAACGCCGGATGGCGCCATTCCCATCAGCAACATGCACCAGCTACCTACCGTCGTGGCACATCTGACGCGCCAGGAAGCGATCACGACCTGAGCGTATCCGCTGGGATGAGTCATGACGCATGACACGCTATCATGCAGCGTGTCATGCCATGAGTCAGGAGCCTCCATGCCATCACTTCAGGACCAGTTACGTGGGCTGGTCTACTCCACCGACGAAGGGCAGCTCTGTCCCAACTGTCGTCAACCGACCGACGCCTGCGAATGTGCCGAGCGTGCCGAGCAGGACCGTCTCGCGTCGCTGGACGGCGTTGTTCGTATCCGCCGACAAACCAGTGGTCGCAAAGGCAAGGGTGTGACGACCATCGAAGGTGTCCCCTTGCCCCACGACGAATTGAAAGCCCTCGCCAAGACACTCAAGAAACGTTGTGGCGTCGGTGGTGCGATCAAGGATGGCGTCATCGAGATGCAGGGAGACCAACGCGACACCCTCAAGCAGGAGTTGGCAAATCGTGGTTTTACCGTCAAGCTGGCTGGCGGCTGACACCGACTCGCGACAGGAGAGCGCTATGCGACGCCTTTTCCGCCATGCCACTCTACTACTGTCATTGTGGCTAGTGACTGGTCTCATCGGTTGCGCTGGCGGCCCGCAATTCGAGACATTGAGCGTCCAGGTGACGCCCGACACACCGATCGAGGCGAGTGACGATGCGGTATTACGCGTCAGCCTCGATGACACCAGCGAAAACGAGCCCAGCACCGTGGCCGAAAGCCGCATGGAACGCCCCGGTAACAGTCCTTATACCGCCACATTGCGCTATGACGCCAACGCCATCGACAGTGACCGCAACTATGTCGTGCGCGCCGAACTGCGTCAGGGCGGCCGACTGACCCACGCCGAAGACGAGCCGGTCCCGGTGTTTGCGGGGGAAAGCGAGACAGCTGACCCCATCATCGAGCTGGTCCCGTTACCACGTCAGTCGGCGGCGGGAGAGTGAGCGAGGATCGCCATCGATCCTCGCCTCCTGGCGCCGACTCGGTCGTGCTCATTTTCACGCTGACAGGAAGGGAACGGTATGGAGACTCTCAAGATTGCCGATAGCGGCATCCAGACCTCGCGCATCGGTCTAGGCACCTGGGCGCTGGGTGGCTGGAAGTGGGGCGGCACCGATGATGCCGCAGGCATACGTACCATCCATGCGGCCCTGGACCGAGGCATCAACCTGATCGATACCGCGCCCGCCTATGGTTTCGGTCACTCCGAGAGCATCGTCGGTCAGGCCATCGCCGAACAAGGCCGGCGCGAGGATGTGGTACTCGCCACCAAGGTCGCCCTGGAGTGGAGCGACGATGAGTCGATCATGCGCAATGCAACGCCACAGCGAATCGAACAAGAGGTTCACGACTCGCTGAAACGCTTGCAGACCGACTACATCGATATCTATCAGATCCACTGGCCGGACCCTCTGGTGCCGGTCGAGGAAACCGCCACTGCCATGAACCGGCTTTACCGTGACGGCAAGATCCGTGCGATCGGCGTCAGCAACTTTTCGCCCGCACAGTGCGAGGCTTTCCGGCAAGCGGCCCCTCTGCATTGCATTCAGCCTCCCTACAACCTGTTCGAGCGCGAGATAGAGAAGGACATTGCGCCCTATGCGCAGCGCGAAGGGCTGGCAATGCTGACCTATGGCGCCCTGTGCCGAGGCTTGTTGACTGGCAAGATGCGGGCCGACACCACCTTCACAGGCGACGACCTTCGCAACGTCGACCCCAAGTTTCAGCAGCCGCGATTCAGCCAATACCTGAAAGCGGTCCAGGCACTGGAGACGTTCGCCCGCGAGCGCCACGACAAATCCATGCTGGCATTAGCCGTACGTTGGTTGCTCGACCGTCACCCCCAACAAGGCATCGCCTTATGGGGCGCCCGGCGTCCGGACCAGGTAGCACCGGTCGACGCCATCGACGGCTGGCATCTGTCCCCGACCGATCTGGACGACATCGATGCCATCGTCACGCGCCATGTCAGCGACCCTGTCGGCCCGGAATTCATGGCACCGCCGAGTCGGGAAGGCTGATATTCGCGGCACGGGCATTGCGTTCGAGTGCCGTAACCACCGCCGTCAAACCCGCTCCGGCCGTGGTTTCGACCTTGAGCCGATAGAGATCATCAGCCCGCGTGCGCCCCAGGTTGAGACAAGCGATTGGCTTGTCGGCCTGGGCGCAGGCACGCGCAAAACGATACCCGGAAAACACCATCAATGACGACCCCACCACCAGCAGCGCCTCGGCCGAAACCAGCGACTGGTAGGCGGTAGCGACCAGGGTACGTGGCACGTTATCGCCAAAGAACACGACGTCGGGCTTCCAGATGCCGCCACGACAGCGCGTACAATCGGGAACCTGAAAGCTCGAAAAATCCGCTTCCAGATCGGCATCGCCATCGGGGCCGGCTTGAGCTTGCGCCTCCATCCAGCGAGGGTTGCTGTCGGCCAGTTCCGCATGCAGATCATGACGCATCCGCCGCGCACCGCAACTCATGCAGCGTACGACATCGGCACGGCCGTGCAGGTCGATCACCCGTCGGGAACCGGCGCGCTGATGCAGGCCATCGACATTCTGGGTGATCAGTGTCTCGACATATCCCAACCTCTCCAGACGCGCCAAGGCGTGGTGAGCCTGCCCGGGACGTGCCTCCTGCAATGCACGGAAGCCGATCAAGGCCCGCGCCCAATACCTCTGGCGTGCCGCATGACTGGCCATGAACGCCTGATGCGACATGGGAGGCGAGCGTTTCCAGTCGCCGTGATCGTCACGGTAGTCGGGGATGCCACTCTCGGTGCTCACGCCCGCTCCGGTAACGACCGCCAGGCGAGGATAGCGTTCAACGAATGCGACCAAGCCATCGCGTTCTGAGGTAGGGGGCGGTAATTCAGGTTGCGACATGGTCAATGTCCCGGCGGATACCTGTTGGCTTGAATAATGGCCCTGCAAGGGCTTGCTTGGCTAGAATGTAGGCTCACCATCACTCGACGGGCAAGGAACACCACGATGGCTTGGCTGGAATACCTGTTACCGCTGATTTTCCTGCTCCCCTTGGGAGCCATGGCCGTCATCGTGATCGCACTACGTAATCTACACGATGCACGGGTACGTTCGCCATTCGACGCCCATCAACTCCGCGAGCCAGGACAAGCATTGAGAGACCGTCTGGATCGAGCCTTCGCCGGGCTGTTTCTCAACGGGGCCCTGGGTCCCATCCTCATCCTGGCACCACTAGTCTACGGCATGGGCCGCATGTTGTTTGCCAGCGAACAGGATTGGATCGAATGGGGGTTCTACGGTGTACTGACCACTGTCTTGGCGCTGCTTTTCTGTTTTCTGCTGATCCGCGATTTCCAACGAATTCGACGCCTCAAACTGGGGCTCGCCTGCGAACTTGCCGTTGGACAGGAACTCGAACGGCTGATTCGGCCCGACACGCATCCCTACGTCATCTTCCACGACATCCCGGCCGACACTTACACGATCGATCATGTCGCTGTCACACCGCACGGCGTCTTCGTCGTCGAGACTCGGGCCCGGACTCGTCCGCTCGATGCCACCGGTCAGGAGCGCAGCCACGTGACAGTGGAGCACGAACACTTGCGCTTTCCAGGGTGGAAAGAACGCCGGCCTTTACGCAAGACCCGCCAGGCCGTCCAATGGCTTCGCCAGTGGCTAGCGCGCGAGGGCAACAGTCGCGTTCCCGTCCATGGCGTACTCGCCCTACCCGGCTGGGTCATCGATACCCGCAACGGTCCCGAGGACCTGTTGGTGGTTAGTGGAGATCACCTCGCGGAAGAATTGCGCAAAATGACGCTTGGAGAGATGACCGACCAGGATCACGATGATGTCATTCATGCCCTGATGAAGCGTGCCGCCATCGTCGATGAGCTTCGCCATCTGCAGAACCCGTCGGTCTGATGCATGACCTTACAGGGATTCGATCCGGATGCGCGGCGAACACTCGCCGGGGGGTTGTGGTGCCAGGCTATCAGGGGCCGGAAAGGCCTCGATCCGCTCGGCCTCGATGCCGATGCGCACTTCGCTCAGTATACGGTTGCCCCGGCCACGACAGGCCAGGTGTAGCGCTTGGCGAGTCCCTTCACCGAAGGCCGCCTCGAACGCCGTCATCAACTCATCGATCGCGACCTCGCCACCCCGGTTGATCACCACGAAATCGACGAAAGCGCTCGCATTGACACGTTCAAGCAGATCGACCGACAGCGCGAAGTAGTCGGTTTCAGGCAGCGCCAGGCAGGCAGCATGCTTGGCATACTGATAGTGGTCCAGACAGCTCGCCTGTCCCGGCATGACATCCGCCACGTCATCGGCAAGAGGGGCTGGCAGGGACGGTTCGGGATGGGCGCAGAAACCACCGCCAAGACGGTCATCGTCGATGAAACAGCCGTCACGCCACCAGCGTTCACGGTCGATGCCACGTTCCGCAAAGCGCTTTGGCAGCGACGGCCATAACCCATGCAGCACGAATCCTTGTTGCTTCGAAGCTTCGACATCCCGACATTCATCCGGTGGTCGTGACTGCGTGGCGCAAAATCCCGGGTGCCAGGTCAACGCCAGGGTGTAGTGATCGAATGCCGCCGGGTCATGCGCGACGGAGTCATCCCCCAAGGCAGCAAACGCCAGACATCCCCCTGTCAGGATCCATGCCCCCACCGCGACAAGACGCATCGCTCAATCCCCCTTGAGACGCCCCCCCATCTCCTGAGCCAGATCCACGGCGAAGTGGTCGGTCATGCCACCGATGAAATCGAGCATACGCCGATAACTGTCATAGAGGCTCCAGGAAGGGCGTGGTGTATTCTCGCCAATCAGGGCCAGTACGCGCTGATGCTTGAATGTGGACTGACCAGTGAAATGCAGTTCATGAGCGGCACCGATGAATGCCTCGAGCAGGATACCAAGCGTCGTGTAGGCGCCAATTTCAAGCTTGGCCTTGCGCTCGTTCTGAAAGATGCGCTCGCGGGCCAAACGCTTGGCCGCACCGACCCCCCAGCCAAGATCGGGATGGCACAGTTCCAGCAGATCGGTCTCCAACGCACCGTTGAGCAACTCCTGCTCATGCTGTACGAACACGTCCGCGACATCCGTAACCGCCCGCTCCATGGCGGCGCCACGCAGTGCCGCAATCTGCCGCCGTTGCGAAACGCCATCGCGTTTCATCGCCTCGTATTCCAACGGCACGCCGCCCGCGATATGGATCAAAACTTCAGCGACTTCCTCGAAACGCAGGATATCCATTTCCAGGCCATCTTCCAGGTCAAGCAAGGCATAACAGATATCATCAGCCGCCTCGACCAGCCAGGCCAATGGATGGCGGCACCATACCCAGTCGCCACGCGGCCTGAGGCCGAGCCGTTTGGCCACCTCGGCCAGCAAGTGCTTTTCCGACTGATAACTGCCGAACTTCCCGGCCGTCCCCCCATGCTCTACCGTCCAAGGGTATTTGAGCAGCGTGCCCAGGGTAGCCCCGGTCAATCGCATGCCACCCTTGAACTGGTTGTACTCGATCTGCGTGACGATCCGGAATCCCTGAGCATTCCCTTCATACGTCAGCAAGTCGGCACACTCGGTATCGGTCAGGTCATCGAGCAGTCCCCCGGTCTCTTGTTCAGCCCGCTTGAACCAGTCACGAATCGCATACTCACCGGCATGACCAAATGGAGGGTTGCCAATATCGTGGGCCAGGCAGGCCGCTTGAACGATCACGCCCAAGTCGGCCGGGGTAATCCAGGAAGGCAAACGGTGACTGAGTTCTTCGCCAACGATCATGCCCAGCGAACGACCGACACACCCGACTTCGAGTGAGTGCGTAAGGCGGGTATGAATATGATCGTTGTCAGTCAGGGGATGTACCTGAGTCTTGCGCCCCAGGCGACGGAACGAGCCGGCGAACACGATCCGGTCATGATCCTTGTGAAACGGGCTGCGACCAACTTCTTCACGCGAACCGCGGGGCTTGTCGTTAAGCCGGGTCGGCGCCAGTAGCCGCTCCCAGTGCATATGGGTCATTGGCTTTCTCTCCTTGAGCCCCCATTCTGGCACCCCGAGGACGGCCATGGCTATCAGTCGCTGTCCCGGATCAGCGCGACTGCTTGACCAGCCAGTTGAACAGCAGACCAGCCACGATCAAGGTCGCAGCGAACGCATAGATCCCCACGGAAATCCCACTGCTCCAGAGAATGTCCCAATCACCACTGGATATCGACATCGCCCGACGCAAGTTGTATTCCATCTGGCCACCCAGCAACAGGCCGAGCACTACGGGTACCGTAGGAATTTCGAGCTTCCTGAGTATGTAGCCGAGCACACCGAACGCCAGCATCATGTACAGGTCGAATGCACTGTTGCTCAACGAGTAGATACCGACAAAGGCCACCATCACGACCATCGGCATCAGAAACCAGCCTGGTGCCCGCAGCACGCGGGCAAAGAGTCCCACCAACGGAATATTGAGCAACAACAGCATCACGTTGCCGATGAACAAGGCCGCCACCAACCCCCAGACCATCTCCGGCTGATCCTCGAACAGCAAGGGGCCGGGCGTGATATTCATGGACAACAGCATGGCCAACAGAATCGCCGTGGTTCCACTGCCCGGTATGCCCAATGACAGCATAGGGATCAACGCGCCTCCGGCAGCGGCATTGTTGCCTGCCTCAGGCGCAGCCACACCGCGTGGGTCACCTTGGCCGAATTTGCCATGACGGCCCAACCAGCGCTTTTCCAGGGTATAGGAGAGGAAACTGCCCAACGCCGCTCCCGCGCCTGGCAGGACACCCGCGATGAAACCGATGAACGAGCTGCGCGTGATGGTCGACCGGCACTGCCAGGCACTGCGCATGCCTGGCAGTGCCGAGCCGAGCTTCAGCGTCGGCTTGTCGCTGTGGCGAGTATCCTCGAGGAAAAGCAGGCACTCGGAAATGGCAAACAGACCGACCAGTGCCACGATGAAGTCGATGCCATCGTAGATCTCGAACCAGCCGAAGGTGTAGCGAGGCACGCTGCTCACGGAATCCAGCCCGACGGTGCCGAGCAGCAGCCCCAAACACGCCGCGATGAAGCTTTTCGACAGGCTGCCGCTGGTCACGCCGCCGATAGTGGCGAAAGCCAGCATGAACAGTGCGAAATACTCTGCGGGACCGAATTGAATCGCGACACCCACCAGCAACGGCGCAAATAGCGTCAAGCCGATGGTCGCCACGGTAGCGCCAACGAATGACGCCACACCGGAGAGTCCCAACGCTTTACCGCCGAGCCCCTGGCGCGCCATGGGATGGCCGTCCAGGGTCGTCATCATGGCCGGCTCGTCACCAGGAATATTGAGTAGAATGGAACTGATTCGGCCCCCGTACATACAGCCATAATAGATACTGACCAGCAGAATCAGTGCCGCTGTCGGGGCGAGACCAAAATTGAACGTCAATGGGATCATCAGCGCCACACCATTGACCGGCCCTAACCCCGGAAGAGAACCGATCAGTGTGCCAAGCGCACATCCGACCAACGCCAGGAAGAGGTGCTGGGGCTCGACAGCCACAGCGAACCCTTGTGCAAGAAAGGCGAGCGTATCCATAGCGACCCTTTTACCAGTCGAGGCCGGGCATGTTGGGGAGCGGCATTCCCAGAGCGAACTCGAACAACCCATAGAGACCGACTGTCAGCACCGCCCCGCACACCAGCGCGGGTTTCCATCGCGCACCGAACAAGCGTATCAGCAGTATCACGGTGACCAGGCTGGCTGGCAGGAAGCCCCATGGCTCGAGAAACGCGCCGTAACTCGTCAACAGGGCCAACGCACAGCCCTGGCGAATCAGCGCCGCCCGATGCGGCCAGCGCTGATTGAACCCGGGGCGCAGGATCAGGTAAAGCGAGATGACGCCAAGCGGTACACAGACCAGACGTGGAAACACGCCTGGCCCCACCGGTTGCATGAAACCGGCCGTGAAGTTGAAGGAATAACTCCATGCCGCCACGGCCAGGACCAACAGCACGGCCCCGGCGATCCGGTCGCCGACGACACCGGAAATCCGCTCAGGCTGGACGTCGGTTTCGCTCACTCAATGACCCCGATCTCGCGAGATACCTCCTGGACATTCTCGATCGACTGACGCACGAAGTCATCGAAATCTTCGCCGCCCCGCCACAGCGGTACCAGACCGTTCTGTTGCGCGACATCCTTCCACTCGTCGCTGTCATAGAGCGTCTGGAGCGTTTCCACCATGGCATTGTAATCGTCATCCGAGACATCACCGCCGGTATAGAAGCCCCGCCAGTTGTAGCCGGTCACGTCATAGCCCTGCGAGGTCGCCGTTGGCAGATCCTCGAACGGCTCAGGCAAAGGCTCCTCGGAGAGCACGGCCAGTACACGAACATCGCCTGACTCGATGAAGCCGGCGATCTCCCCCAAGTCCGTGGACACGACATCCACATGGCCGCCCATCATCTGTGTCACGGCGGGGCCGCCGCCATCGAACTGGACCCATTTGACGCTACTGATCTGGTCGGCAGGCATGCCAGCCGCCTTGGCCAGCATCAGGGCACGGATATGATCCCAGCCGCCCGCGCCGCTGGAGCCTGCCATGGCCAACGAGTCGGGCTCATTGATCATATCGTCCAACAACTCATCGAGTGTTTGATACTCGCTCTCGTCATCGACCAGAATCACCCCGACATCCGTCCCCAGCATTGCCAGCCAGCGCATGGTATCGGCTCCGCCGGGGTACTGACCCTGAGCGATCTGGGTCATCCCCACCGTACTGGTGGCCACGATGAGATCACTATCGTCGGAACGCTCGCTGGCCACGTTGGCAAAAGCCACGGCACCGACGCCTCCCGGCATATTGGTCACCTGAACCGAGCCATCCACCAGCTCCAGGTCGCGCAGCAGCTTGCCAACGGAACGGCAGGTGAAGTCCCAGCCGCCGCCCGGATCGGCCGGCGCAATACATTCATCGATCGGCAGGGCCTGGCTCGGCGAGCTAAGGGCCAGGCCGGCTCCCAGGAAGGCAGCAGCAGCAAAGCCATGCCGGGCGCGCTTCAATATACTCATCTGATCGTTCCTCCGCTTGTTGTTATCAGTGACTCGGAATCGAGCCTAGCGTCCTGCAGGGTAGTTCAAACAACCCCTTTTTCGCGCAACGCATCGATCTCCGTATCGTCGAAGCCCAGCTCGTTCAGGACGTCGCGACTATGTTCGCCGAGAGCCGGCACGGGGTGGTGCACTGCAGCAGGCGACTCCGTCATTTTTACCGGAAAGCCGGTGACCGGAATCCGCCCCAACGCACCTTGATCGATTTCGAGCTTCATCTCCTGAGCCAGGACCTGAGGATCCTCGAACGTCTCGCGCAGATCATGGATACGGCCACACGGCACACCTGCACGATTGAGATGCTCGATCCACGCATCAACGCCATGCTGCTCGATTTCCCGATTGAGAATGTCACGCAATGCTTCGCGGTTGGCCATGCGCCGATCGTTGTCTGCGAAACGCTCATCGTCCAACAGATACAGCATGTCCAGCGCCCCCAGGAAACGTTCGACCATGGCATCGTTGCTTGGCGCGATCGCCACTTGTCCATCGCTCGCTCGAAACAATCCGTAGGGATAGAGCATGGGATGATCGTTCCCCGTGCGGGCCGGCACCCGATCGGTGGCAAAGAATTCCGCAGCCAGATAGCCCATCATGCTGATCAAGCCGTTGGTCAGAGCCGTTTCCACGATATCGCCGGCCCCGGTGCGTGCGCGCCGCACCAAGGCCGCGCAGATACCGAACGCCAGGTTCTGGCTGGCCACCATATCGCTGATCGGCGGGGCGGCACGCATGGGTTCACCATCGCTGGGACCGTTGACATTCATGAAACCGCTCATTGCCTGAGCAATGAAGTCATAAGCGGGCCGGTCACGATAGGGACCTGTGGAACCGAAGCCATTGATGCGCCCCACGACCAGATGTGGATAACGCTGACGCAACGTCTCGTCATCCAAGCCCATCTTGCCCAGCACGCCGGGGCGAAAATTCTCGACGAGCACGTCCGCGTCATCCAGAAGCTGACCCAGGATGACCTTGCCCTCATCACTGCGCAGATCCAGCGTCAGGGAGCGCTTGTTGCGATTGAACTGGGCGAAATACCAGCTGAACCCGTTGACCTTATTGCCCTGGGAACGCACCACGTCACCACGCCCCGGCGGCTCGACCTTGATCACTTCAGCACCATGATCGCCCAGAATCTGCGTACAGAAGGGCCCCGATATCACGCGCGTCAGGTCGATGACGCGAATGCCCTCAAGGGTTCCAGTGTCGCCCTTTTCAGCGTGTGACATGCTCACCCCTCGGCAGTCGGAACGGCGGAACGGTCGCTGGTCGCCAGTCGCGGCCCCGCCTTGGACACCTGACCCGGCAAGGGGCGGCCCATCAAGCGAGAAGCGAATCGGGCAGCATCGATCATGCATTGAAGGTCGATACCGGTATCGATTCCCATCTCACTCAGCAGATAGACGAGATCTTCGCTGGCGATATTCCCCGTAGCGCCGGGCGCGAAAGGACATCCACCCAGGCCACCTATCGAACTCTCGTAGCGTTCCACGCCAAGCGCCAATCCTTGCATGACGTTAGCCAAACCAATACCGCGGGTATTATGGAAATGTAACGCAGGGGACAGGGAAGGCGTTGCACGCCGTAACTGCTGAACGCGATCGACGACCAGCGGTGGGGTTGCCATACCCGTGGTGTCACCCAGCGACACGCGAGTGACCCCGAGGTCAACGAACCGGCGGGCGATCTCGACCACCGACTGGACGGGCACGTCGCCCTCGAACGGACAACCGAAGCTGGTGGCGATAGCACCGCGCAACTCGATACCACTGCCCTCCAGCCGTACCGCGATACGCTCGAAGCTCGCCAACGACTCGCTTACACCCGCGTTGACGTTCTTGGCGTTATGACTCTCCGAGGCAGAGACGAACATGACCACGGAATCGACACCTGCCGCCAGCGCCCGCTCGGCACCACGCTGGTTGGGCACCAGCGCCGAAAAATGGACGTCCTCCAGGTCCTGGAGCTCGGCCACCAATTCCGCTGCATCGGCGAGCGCCGGCACGGCACGTGGACTGACAAAAGACGTCAACTCGAATTCGCCCACCCCGGCATTGACCAACATGCGCACCAGCTCGGCCTTCTGCGACGTGGCCAGTCTCACCGCCTCATTCTGCAAACCATCGCGCAGCCCGACTTCGGTGACCTGAACCCGGTTGGGACGACTGTCTGATGCCGACGGAAACGCATCCATGACCTATCCTACAATATGAAAGGTGGCAAGCACTTCCTGGCACGCTACGAGAGAGCGTCCACCCTCACAATGCCTCTTTCGTCCAATGCACCGATGGCGTCAGGTCACAGAAGGTCATCTCCCTCGCTGGCGTAGGCATCAGTCCCCATCCGCCAGTGCCGGCAACAACACCTTCACCTTGCGCGTCAGCGTATTACGCCCCCAACCGAGCAGTTCGGCGGCTTCTCCCTTGCGACCACCGGTATGCTTGAGCGCTGTCTCGATCAAGATGCGTTCGAAGTCGGGAACGGCCTCCTCCAGCAGGTGCGTGTGGCCGGCGGCCAGGGCGCGGTCGGCCCAATCGCGAAACGCGGCACGCCAGTCACCAGCCGCGACTTCTTCGTCATCGGCTTGGCGAAGCTCCGGGGGCAGGTCGTCGATCAGCACTTCCCGACCCGACGCCATCACCGTCAACCAACGACACGTGTTCTCGAGCTGTCGTACGTTACCCGGCCAGGGCAAGCGAGTCAGATGCTGTTCGGCTTCCTTGGTCAATACCTTGGATTCGGTCGCCAGTTCCTTGGCAGCTTCGGCCAGAAAATGCTCGGCCAGACGAGGAATATCCTCGCGCCGTTCGGACAAGCGTGGCAAATGGACACGAATGACATTCAACCGATGGAACAGGTCTTCGCGGAAGCGCCCCTCTTGGACCAGCGTCTCAAGATTCTGATGCGTCGCGGCGATGATCCTTACATCGGCCTTGACCGATAGATGGCCACCGACCCGATAGAATTCGCCATCCGCCAGTACACGCAGCAGGCGCGTCTGTGTATCCGGCGGCATATCGCCGATTTCATCGAGAAACAGCGTTCCGCCATCGGCCTGCTCGAAACGTCCTCGCCGTTGCGCCGTGGCACCTGTGAAAGCCCCCTTCTCATGACCAAACAGCTCGGACTCCATCAAATCCTTGGGGATCGCCGCCATGTTCAAGGCAATGAACGGCTTTTCGGCACGCGGGCTGTGCTGGTGCAACGCTTGAGCGACTCGCTCCTTGCCGGTTCCCGACTCCCCATTGATCAGCACCGTGATATGCGATTGCGAGAGCCGTCCGATAGCACGAAACACCTCCTGCATGGCCGGTGCTTCCCCGATGATCTCCGCCGACAAACCTTCAGGAGCACGCGCGGGACTCTGCCGCTCACGCGCATGCGCCACGGCACGCCTGACCAGCGACAGCGCTTCATCGACATCGAACGGCTTGGGCAGATACTCGAAGGCGCCCCCCTGATAGGAGGCGACGGCACTGTCGAGGTCGGAGTGTGCCGTCATGACGATCACCGGCAGATCCGGGTAGGATTCACGCACCTGAGCCATGAGATCGAGCCCATCCAGCCCAGGCATGCGAATGTCCGTGAGCAACACTTCGGGCGGTTGTTTGAGCAGGCGTTCCAATGCAGCATCGCCTCGTTCGAAGCTCTCTACTTCCAGATCCGGCTGGGCCAGGGCACGCTCCAGCACCCAGCGAATGGCACGATCGTCGTCAACGATCACGATACGTGCAGTTTCTTCAGTCATCAGAGCCTCCAGCAGCGGCAGTCGTGGACGTCTCCAGGGGAATCAATAGACGAAACTCGGTTCGCCCGGGATGGGAATCGCATTCGATCAATCCGTGATGTTGATGCAGTATCGACTGAGCGATGGAGAGACCCAGGCCACTACCTTCGGCACGACCCGAGACCATAGGGTAGAACAGGGTTTCACGCAGCGACTGAGGAATGCCGGGCCCGTTGTCGATGATGGCGACCTCGCACACCAGCCGATGACGCTCCGCCCCCAGCGTGAACTGGCGCCGGGCACGTGTGCGCAATACCAGTTTCGGCTCATGGGTACCGTGCTCTTCCAGCGCCTCGACGGCATTGCGCGATACGTTGAGAACGGCTTGGATCAACTGCCCTTCCCCCCCCGCAAGTTCCGGCAGGCTGGGGTCATAATCGCGTACCACATCGACCTTGGCATGCTCGGCAATCAGCAAGGTACGCACACGCTCCAGTACCTTGTGGACGTTCAGCGGCTGATGCTGCTCCAAGCGGTTCGGGCCCAGCATGCGATCGACCAGATCACGAAGCCGATCCGCCTCTTCCACGATGATACGAGTGAATTCGGCCAGTTGCGGATCGGGCAAGTCGCGCTCCAGTAATTGGGCCGCGCCACGAATTCCCCCGAGCGGGTTCTTGATCTCATGCGCGAGGCCGCGTGACAGCACCTTGATCGTCTCCTGACGGGCAATCAGCGCCTCCTCACGCGAAATTCTCAACAACCGGTCCCGAGGCTCGATCTCCAGCAACAATTCATCATCGGAGAGTGGCGTCACGGTGAAATCGACCGTCACTGCCTCACCCCCGGGTATCAGGAGCTGGGCTTCACGCTGGGTGAATGGATGGAAGTCGCGTCGCGCCTTGGCCAACACCGACGCCACCTCGCCTTCCAACCCGGCCAGGCTCTCCAGCCAGGCACCTTGGACACGCCCCAGGCTGACCGCCAGCATGGCTTCTGCCGCAGGATTCATCCAGCGCACCCGTAATGCGCCATCCAGCAGCACTACAGCCGTGGTCAGGTGTTCCATCAAGCGTTGATACATGGTGCATCCCAAACAAATGGCTTTCACTATTGATGTGCAAGAAGCGCGCCAGCATAGCTCTTGCCGCAAATGCGGGTTGCATGGCGGTGCAACGTCATTGTACGCACCATATTAGTGCACTAGCTGGGCGGGATCGATCATAGAAGGCGCATGCCTGCGACATCGGCCAGCGCGGTGTGAGCCCAAGCGCTAACGATCAGGATTATTGGGGTTGTTGGGCATATGGAGACTGGCACGCTGGACATACAACGTAACCGGGGCGCTACGCTGAATGACCCTCCCAACAGCCGTGAGCAATTCCGCCTGGAGGACATGCTTGCCGCGCACCAGATCGGACAAGACAAACGAGCGGGTATGTGCCGGAGCCAAGGCCAACTCACCATCGAGTCGCAATTGCACTCGATATGTCGGATGCAGCTCCGGCTCGACCGCCAGTTCGACCGACACCGTCCCCGCCTTGCCAATCGGCAGAGTCGTGCCATCGCCAGGCGCGACGATCCGGAATCCGTCATACCCCGTCGGTGCTGCCTGCCCGGTGTCTTTCTCCAACACACCCAGAGAGGCGGTGGCAGCAGGCAGTACGATCAGCGGCGGAATATCGACACGCTGACCACCCGGCGCCGGTCGGTCAGTATACAGGACCCGACCCTGGGCATCGGTCACACGATAGACATCGGTGTCAGCATGAGCCGATAGCAGACAACTTCCCAAACCGGCAATCACCCATCGCCAATGCAGCGTCATGCTGATCATTCCCCCTCCCTGGGCAACGCTCTTGTCATGAGTCTAACGTAAGAAGGGCCCCGTCAAAGCGGAGCCCTTCATTATGTCACGATGGCAGACTGAACGATGTCAGTCTGCGATCGATGACCGACCTGCCGACTTTCCACCGGCGTATCAGCAACTATAGTACATGTCGAACTCGACCGGATGCGTGGTCATGCGCAGACGCTCCACGTCTTCTTCCTTGAGTTCGATGTAGGCATCGATCATTTCATCGGTGAACACATTGCCTTCAGTCAGGAAGCTGCGGTCATCGTCCAGCGCCTGCAGCGCCTGTTCCAGGCTTTCCGCCACGGTCGGAACGGACTTGCCTTCCTCCGGCGGCAGATCGTACAGGTTCTTGTCCATGGCATCCCCCGGATGGATCTTGTTCTTGATGCCATCGATACCGGCCATCAGCATCGCTGCAAAGCACAGGTACGGGTTAGCCGTCGGATCGGGGAAGCGGCACTCGACACGCTTGCCCTTCGGGCTCGAGGTATACGGAATCCGGATGGACGCGCTGCGGTTACGTGCGCTGTAGGCCAGCATGACCGGCGCTTCGAAGCCCGGCACCAAACGCTTGTAGGAGTTGGTGGAAGCGTTGGAGAACGCATTGATGGCACGTGCGTGCTTGATGATGCCACCGATGTAATACAGGGCCGTTTCGGACAGTCCCGCATACTCATCGCCCGCAAACTGGTTATTGCCATCCTTCCAGAACGACTGGTGGACGTGCATGCCACTACCATTGTCGCCAACCAGGGGCTTGGGCATGAAGGTCGCCGTCTTGCCGTACGCGTGGGCCACATTGTGGATGACGTACTTCATTTCCTGGACTTCGTCAGCCTTCTTGACCAGCGTGTTGAACTTCACGCCAATCTCGTTCTGACCGCCGTTGGATACCTCGTGGTGATGCACCTCGACGCCCTGACCAATGGCTTCCAGCGTATTGCACATGGCGCTACGGATATCATGGAAGCTATCCACCGGCGGTACCGGGAAGTACCCTCCCTTGACCCGCGGACGGTGCCCCAGGTTGCCGCCTTCGACGCTACGATCGGTCGCCCATGCACCTTCCTCGGAAGTTACCTTGTACATGGCGCCTTCGATATCGGCTTTCCAATGAACTTCATCGAAGATGAAGAATTCGGGTTCCGGACCGAAGAAGGCCGTATCCCCCAACCCGCTCGATTGCAGGAAGGCTTCGGCACGCTTGGCGATCGAGCGAGGATCGCGCTCGTAGCCCTGCATGGTCGCCGGCTCGATGATGTCGCAGCGCAATACCAGCGTCGCGTCTTCGGTGAACGGATCGAGATACGCCGTACCATCTTCAGGGCGCAGGATCATGTCGGACTCGTTGATGCCTTTCCACCCGGAAATGGAGGAACCATCGAACATTTGCCCTTCTTCGAAGAATTCCTCGTCGACATCCCGTGCCGGAATCGTAACGTGCTGCTCTTTCCCCTTGGTATCGGTAAACCGAAGGTCGACCCACTTGACGTCGTGTTCTTCGATTAGGGCGAGGGTCTTCTCAGACATGTTGTCCTCCACATTAAGGCTCGAATCGTTAGCTTGCGTGTCCAGCGTCGTTTGTAGCATGCCCCGGACACCTTGCCCACGGCATTATGACAAACGCTATCGGATATTGACGCTACCCGACAGTAATGCAGGCAACGTGCCAAAATGGCGCACCACACCTCAGAAACCCAGTACTTCTATTTATTTTCAAATAGTTATGAATCACAGCCCACTTCAGCCATCACGCAAGGCTGTCGTTTTTACCGCCCCAATGCACCAAAGTGGATCGAATCCATATCGAAAAGCACAATAATGGTGCGAAATGGTCGCTACTTGATGGTTCAGGTGCTGCATCCAAGGTCATCGGTTGCGCGGCAGAAGGGCAGAGAGACTAAAAAAATCACCTCGAAAAAGAATTGATACCTAGCGAAACCAAAGACTACTATTCATTACATATTGTTTCGTTATCTCTATTCGATGACAGCATGACCTACGACCCCATAGGCTGCAAACCCTCACCGTATCAGGCCATGACCGGGGCAATGTCGCACTTTTTCGGCGGAAGACGCACCCAACAATCCGTAACATTGAATCATCTCAACAAGGCAGCAACATCGATGAATGGCTACTGCATCATCGTGGATATCGGACTCATGGCATCACGCCTGCCCCGATATCTCGCCACGCTCAGAAATGCCGTGCAGCATTTTCCCGGGCGCACCGATGTGCGGGTCGTCAGCGATGCCCATAATGCACGTCTTGCTACCATGAGCAGGCGGTTCGGTGCCCGCTTCGAGGCCGTTTCTCAGGCATCGATCGGCGCCCGCGGCAACGCCGTGGCAAGTCAATGCCTCGGTGATGCTCTCGTATTTCTGGCGCCACGCGGCAAACTTGGCGAGGATTGGCTTAACGATGCCGACCACCTGCTCAGCGACCAGGCCTGGGACGCCGTCGTTTTCAAAGCCCCCGATCATGGCAAGGCCCGTGGCCTCAGCCGGCTATGGCGAACGCCACCATTGATGCCCGGCACGCTATGTGTCCGACGCCAGTGGTTCGAGCGTATCGGAGGATTCGACCCAACCTTGAACGACCGAGCCTACCAGGACCTCATTGACCGGCTACGCGCCTGTCAGGCGCGCGTCGTCGAAATCACGCTATAAGTCGATCGTCCTCTACCGTTCACCTCAGGACGCGATACACTATTAACAAGACTCCGTAGAGGAGCAACGCCATGCAAGGACTGGATCTGACACTCGACATCGCGCAGCGGCTACGCGGCCATTGGCGGCGCAGCCTGGCGGAGCCTCTACGGGGCCGCAGTGCCATCCTGATACTGCATCGGGTCCTGCCGGACGAACAGGAAGCCAGGTTGCCGCACCGTGCCCCTTACTGTCTCGGTCCGGAGAGTTTCCGCCACCTGTTGATGAGCCTGGTGGAAGTCGCTCGCATCGTCAGCCTCGACACGGCCCTCAAACCACACCGGGATCCACGTGCCTGCATTGCCTTGACCTTCGACGACGGTTGGCGGGATACCGCCGAAACCGCAGCGCCTGTACTCGACCATTACGCCTTGCCGGCAAGCGTATTCGTGACGACCGGACTGTTGGGCAAGCCGCGAGGTTTCTGGTGGGAAGTGCTGGCCGAAGGCTTATGGTCCCGCCAGCGGCTCGGGCTGATTCGGGATACGCTGGGCGATGCCGGCCTGCCGCTGCCGCCCATGCCACCCAAGCACCCGGACGATGCCTACAGTCGTGCGTTGTTGCGTTACCTTACGATGCTGCAGCAAGCACCGGCCTCGCGCTTGGATGACGCTACCGACTGCTTGCACCAAGCACTCGGGCAGGCTCCCCACGGGCTGGACCCTTTCAGCCTGCGACGCTTGGAAGCCAGTGGCCTGTTCCGCTTCGGCGCCCATGGGGTGCGCCCCCATCCGCTCGACATGCTCGACGATCAAGCCGCCAGCTTCCAGATTCGCCGTTCGCGACACGATCTGGCAAAGCTATGCCGGGAGCCACTCGATGCCTTCGCCTTCAGCGATCCACAACCGTCGTCCCGTCTCAAGCAGTTAGCCAGCCAATGTGGCGTACAAGTCGGACTGGCCGGCAGTGGGGGCTGGCTGAGCCACCATGACGACCCGCTGGCACTGCCCCGCATGCCAATCAGCCAACCGGTAGCGCAAAGCCCCGGCCGCCTCTATGACTGGTTGCTGGGACACCCCTGACCCCCTGAGTCGGCCTCGGTGATCATTTTTTAATCGATAGCGCTAGCCGTAGCCCGGGGGCAGCCCCTATAATGCGCGCACTTTTCGCAGCAGGATCCCGACGTGATCGAGAAACTTCGAAACATAGCCATTATCGCCCACGTCGACCATGGCAAGACGACGCTGGTCGACAAACTGCTCCAGCAATCCGGCACACTCGACCGCAAGGCCGAGAGCCAGGAACGCATCATGGACTCCACGGACCAGGAGAAGGAGCGTGGCATCACCATCCTGGCCAAGAACACGGCGATTCGATGGCAGGCACCCGGTAACGACCAGGCGTATCACATCAATATCGTCGATACCCCGGGTCACGCCGACTTCGGCGGCGAAGTCGAACGCGTGATGTCGATGGTCGACTCGGTGTTGTTGCTGGTCGACGCCGTCGACGGTCCCATGCCGCAGACCCGCTTCGTCACACAGAAAGCCTTCGACCAGGGCCTCAAGCCGATCGTGGTGGTCAACAAGATCGATCGTCCCGGGGCACGCCCCGACTGGGTCATCGACCAGATCTTCGATCTGTTCGACAACCTTGGCGCCAGCGAGGACCAGCTCGACTTCCCGATCATCTACTGTTCGGCGCTGGATGGTGTCGCGGGTCCGGAGCCGGACCAGCTTGCCGAGGACATGACGCCGATGTTCGAGGCGATCACCGATATCGTCGAACCACCCAAGGTGGAACTCGATGGCCCCTTTCAGATGCAGATATCGGCTCTGGACTACAACAGCTACGTTGGCGTCATCGGACTTGGCCGTATCAAGCGCGGTGCCGTGCGTCCCAACCAGCAGATCAGCGTCATCAACACCGATGGCCAGACCCGCCGTGGCAAGATCGGACAGGTCATGACTCACCTGGGGCTCGAGCGCGTCCAGACCGATCAGGCGACCGCAGGTGATATCATCTGCATCACCGGTATCGACGACCTGGCGATATCCGACACGCTTTGCGATCCGGCCGCCGTCGAGGCACTACCGGCGCTGACAGTGGACGAGCCCACGGTATCGATGACCTTTCAGGTCAACGATTCTCCCTTTGCCGGGCGTGACGGCAAGTACATCACCAGCCGCAACATCAAGGAACGCCTCGAACAGGAACTGATCCACAACGTGGCACTGCGTGTCGAGCAAGGCGATTCGCCGGAAAAATTCAAGGTATCCGGGCGTGGTGAACTCCACCTGTCGGTACTGCTCGAGTCGATGCGCCGTGAAGGCTACGAACTGGCTGTCGGTCGCCCTGAAGTGATCATCCGCGAGGTCGATGGCGAACAACGCGAGCCTTACGAAGAGGTAATCATCGACTGCGAGGAGCAGCACCAAGGGGCCATCATGGAGGAGATCGGCTATCGCAAGGGCGAGCTGGCCAACATGCACCCTGATGGCAAAGGCCGGATACGGCTGGATTTCATCATTCCGGCACGCGGCCTGATCGGCTTCCGCGGCCAGTTCCTGACACTCACTTCAGGCACCGGTATCCTGACCAGCCGCTTCGATCACTATGGCCCGCTCAAACCCGATGCCTCGATCGAGCGTCGCAATGGTGTATTGATTTCGATGGTCTCCGGCAAGGCTCTCACCTACGCACTATTCGCCTTGCAGGATCGCGGTAAACTGATCGTCGACCATGGCACCGAGGTCTACGAAGGCATGCTGATCGGCATCAACAACCGTGCCGACGACATGGTGGTGAACCCGACCAAGGCCAAGAAGCTCGACAACATGCGTGCTTCCGGCAACGACGAGAACCTCGTGCTGACACCGCCGGTCCAGTTCACGCTGGAACAGGCTATCGAGTTCATCGATGACGACGAGTTGGTCGAAATCACCCCCAACCACGTGCGCCTGCGCAAGAAGCACCTGAAAGAGCACGAACGCAAGCGCGCCAGCAAGAAGTAAGTCCTTCCCATCCACCACCGACGCCTCTCTCCAGGGGCGTCGGTGGTGTGTTCCGCGATATCGCCAATGCGCTGTCAGGGCCTGCCGATCGGCCAGCCCCAGCGGGCAGCGATGACGTTGACTTGCAATTTAATCATTTGATTAATACGCTGCTCGCAGCCATGGACGTTCATTCCGAGAATCGCACCAATGCCCATCGACAAACCTGCCTCAATCGCTTGCACGCTACTGATCGGTCTCGCTCCCCTGCTCATCGGCTGCTCCCCCGAAGCCACGTCCCCCCCTGACATACCGACCGTGGTTGACAGCCACACGATCCAGACGGATGGCACTCAGCGAATCAGCCGATTCTCGGGGCAGGTACAGGCCGCTGAGCGAACGACCCTGAGCTTCGAGATTGCCGGTGAACTCGAGAGTGTCACGGTAGATGTGGGCGATGACTTTGCGGCCGGTGAGACTCTCGCCACCATTGACGACGAACGTTACCGCTTGGTGGCCCAGCAACGCCGTGCAGAAGCACGCGAAGCCGAAGCATCGCTGCAAGAAAAGCGTCAGGATTACCAGCGCCAGTCGGAGCTCGTGCAGAAAGATTATGTGAGCGCGTCACAATTCGATACCGCACAGGCGGCCCTGGACACCGCCGAGTCCCGCCATGCTTCGGCACTCACCGCCCTGGACCTCGCCGAACGCGACCTCGCCCTGACGACACTACAGGCCCCCTTCGATGGCTCGGTAAGTCAACGGCAGGCCGAGCCTCTCGAGCGCGTCAGTGCCAGCCAGCCGATTCTCGAGGTCATCTCGGACCGGGAGGGGTTCGACGTCAACGCCAGCGTGCCCGAGACGTTGGTCGACTCGCTATCGGTCGGCTCGACCCATCGCGTCACCCTGCCTGCACTGGGTGGTGCCTCGAGCCCGGCCACTCTCAGTCACCTGGGCTCCCAGCCACGCTCATCCAACGACTACCCGATCATCCTCACGCTGGACGAGCCGCCAGCCGGCCTGCGTTCAGGCATGACCGCGCAGGTGGAACTATCCCCGACCGTACCACCCGACGGTGACACCACCACACTGCCCATCCCACTCACATCTCTGGTCTACGACACCGACGAGCGCGCGCATGTGCTACGCATCGGTGAAGATGGACGACTGGAGCGGATCGATGTGGAGGTCATCGAGATTGGCGATGGACACGCCGATGTGCGCGGCGAGCTGTCCCCAGGCGAGCGCATCGTTGCTCGAGGCGCCGAGTTCGTGAGCCCCGGCCAGCACGTCGATCTGCTCGGCCAGGGCCCGGAACGCTATAACTGAGGCCATCATGAACCTGAGCCAGCTCGCCCACCAGCGCCGTTCCGTTCTCTACCTGGCCACCATAGTGGCCATGCTCTACGGCATATTCAGCTATGTCACCATGCCCGCCCGAGAGGACCCGAAGATCACTATCCGCGAGGCGCTGGTGACCACCGCTTTTCCCGGACTACCAGCGGAACAAGTGGAAGAGAACATTACCAAACCTCTGGAAGAGAGCATCCGCTCCATCGGCGAGGTGGAACGCATCGAGTCAACCTCCATGCGCGGCCGCTCGATCCTGCATGTGGAAATCCAGGATCGTTACTTCAACCTGGACCAGATCTGGGATGAACTGCGCGAGAAGGTCGAGGCAGCGAAGCCGGAACTGCCCGATGGTACCCAAGATCCAATCGTCAACGACGACTTCGGAGACGTGGCGGTGGTCACTGCGGCATTGACCGCCGACGACTTCCCTCAGGCCCAGCAGCAGGAAATCGCCGAGCACATACGTACCTCGCTTTACGGTGTCGAGGGCACCAGGAAGGTCGAGTTGCTGGGCATCCAGGAGCAACGTGTCTTCATCGATATCGCCGAGGCTCGCTTGGCCGAAGTGGGGTTATCGCCCGCCGAGCTGTCCAGCCAGATCCAGAGCCGCAACATCTATCCGCCGGGTGGCGTGCTCGACGCCGGTGAGCAGCGACTGGCTCTGGAGGTCTCCGGCGAGTTCGCAAGCCTCGAGGCGCTCGGCGACACCGAGATCCGTCTTCCCGAGGGCAGCACTCTGCGACTTCGCGATCTGGGCGAGATTCATCGCGGCTACCAGGACCCGGTCGATCGACCCGCCTATTTCAACGGCAAACCGGCCATCGTCTTCGCCATCTCCATGCTCGAGGGAGAAAGCGTGCTCGATTACGGCCATGCGGTCGAAGCACGCCTGGACGAGTTGCGTGACACCCTGCCGGCGGGCTACCGGCTCGACATCATGACCTTCCAGCCCGATCAGGTCGCCAACGCCGTCTACGGTGTGACGTCCAGCGTCATGCAGACGCTGGTCATCGTCCTTGCCGTGGTAGTGCTGTTCCTCGGCCTGCGCACAGGTTTGATCGTGGGCTCGATCATTCCTGCCGTGATGCTGGTGACCCTGGCCATCATGGGGCTGACGGAAATGACCCTACAGCGAGCAAGCCTGGCCACCCTGGTGATCGCACTGGGTCTGCTGGTGGACAATGCCATCGTCATCGCCGAGGATTTCAAGACCCGCCTGGAGGCGGGCCACCATCGCGACCAGGCCCTCAAGGAGACGGGCAGCGAACTGGCCCTGCCGCTATTTTCGTCGACCCTGACCACCATCCTGGTCTTCCTGCCGCTGATGCTCGCCGAACACGTGGCCGGTGAATATACCCGCTCCATTTCGATCGTCATCGCCATCACGCTGCTGAGTTCCTGGTTCCTGTCACTGACGGTGACACCGGTACTCTGCCACCGTTTTCTCAAGGCACCGAGCACACCACGAACGGACAGCGCCCCCTCCCTTTCCGACCGGCTGTTTCGCTGGATGTCGGAACGTTATGCCCGACTGCTGGCCCGCGTACTCCATCACCGCGTGCCGTTCCTCGTCGCCATGGGGCTGGCTCTGGTGGCCGGCGTAGCCATGATGCAATTCGTCCCCCAGAAATTCTTCCCCGATTCGGACCGCAGCCAGGTGCTGGTGACGCTCGACTTTCCCTCGGACATCGCCGAGAACGCCACCGACCGGCGCATGCAGGAATTGAGCGATTCGCTGCAACAGGCACCGGCACTGCACGACGACGTCACCAGTATCGCCGCCTACTCCGGCTTCGGCGGGCCACGCTTCGTGCTCTCGCTGACGCCCATCGATCCAGCACCCAACAAGGGCTTCATGGTACTCAACGTGGCCGACCGGGAGCGTGTCGATGCCGTCATCCATGCCACCCGCGAGTATCTCGCCACTCACCAGCCAGATATCTCTCCCCAGGTGACGCGAATGTTTCTGGGTCCGTCCGACAGCACCCTGCTCCAGGTCCAGGTCAAGGGACCGGATCGGGAGGTACTATTCACAGCGGCCAAGGACGTGGAAACCATTCTGGGTGGGCTTGATGGTGCCCAGGGCATTCGCCAGAGCTGGGAGGCACGGATACCCGCACTGACCATCGCTGTCGATCAGGCGCGGGCCCGCAATGCCGGCATCACCTCCGAGGACATCGCCCGCTCGTTGCAGGGCGCCATCGACGGTTACCACCTCAGTCACTACCGCGAAGGGGACGACATCATTCCGATCATGATGCGCTATGCAGAGGAACAGCGTGCCAGCGTCGAGCGACTCAAGTCGCTGACCGTCTATCCGCTGGATTCTCCCGGTGATGGCGTGCCCCTGAGCCAGGTCGCCGACGTCCGCCTGGACAATGGCTACTACCGGATCGACCGGGAAAATCTGGTACGCACCATCACGATCGAGGGACGCAATCGTCATCTCACTGCGGAGGACATGGTTCCGCGGGTGGAGCCGGCACTGCGCGAGCTCGAGGCCAACCTGCCTCCAGGTCACTGGATCGAATTCGACGGCGTGGTGAAGGAATCGGCGGAGGGACAAGCCGCCCTGCAAGCCAACCTGCCACTGTGCATCGGCCTGATCTTCATCCTGCTGGTCGCCCAGTTCAACTCCTTCAAGCGGCCACTGTTGATCGTTGCGACCATTCCCTTGGTGATCGTTGGTGTCGCTCTGGGGCTGCTGGCCTCGCGGGCCGATTTCGGCTTCATGGTGATGCTCGGTCTCTACAGTCTGGCTGGTATCATCATCAACAATGCTATCGTGCTGATCGACCGCATCGATATCGAACGCCGCGCCGCCGGCGCGGACACTGCCGGACGCGACGCCGTGATCAAGGCATCGGCACGCCGCCTGCGCCCCATTCTGATGTCGACGATCACCACCGTGTTGGGCTTTTTGCCACTGATCATCGGCCACGACCCGTTATTCTACGGCATGGCTGCGGCCATGGCCTTCGGCCTGGGCGTCGGCACGGTCATGAGCCTCGGCATGGTGCCGGTGCTCTACACGATGTTCTTCGCCATCGACACCCAAGCACCCGAGCGCGGAGTCTGACCCCATGACGACCGAGGACACTACCCGCGACCGTCTGATACATGCCGGTATCCGCCTGTTCGGCGAGCATGGTTACAAAGCCACCACCACTCGCATGCTGGCCGACGAAGCGCAAGCCAACATCGGCTCCATCGCCTATTACTTCGACAACAAGCACGGACTCTACCTGGCGGCGGCGCACTATATCGCCGGCGCCATCCGCCAGCGCCTGGGCTTGACCAAGCCACTCGAGGCACCAGAGGATCAGACGGCGGCTCGAGAGTTGCTGGACGCCATCGTTAGACGCATGGTCCGCACCTTTGCCGAAGACATCGAACTCCGCCAGTGGTTATTGCTGGTGATCCGTGAACAGGTTCGACCCAGCGAAGCCTTCGATATCCTGCAGAGCCAGGCCTTCGGCGTCGTTCAGGCCACCCTGAGCGCGCTGATCGGCCAACTCACCGGCCGCGATGCCGACGACCCCAGGACCATCATCGAAGTGCATACCCTGGTCGGCCAGGTGGTTTTCTTCCTGATCGGACGCGAGCCTCTGTTGCGACGCCTGGAACTCCAGACCTTCGACACCGACACACTCGCAGCCATCGAAGACGTCGTCGCCTCGCATCTACGTCTCTACACCACATCGGACTGAAAGCCCTGGCTGCTTCCAGGGCCATTTTCGTTAGCAGCAAAACCGTCTAGGCTATAGGAACAAGAGGTAACGGAGGACGCCAAGATGCACAAGCATGTCGAATGGGACGCTCCCGGCCACGACAGTGTCAGTGACTATTATGCCAAGGATCCCAATGACTACGCTCGCCCCTACGCCGGCAGCGTCCTTTCGGCCCGTTTTCAGGGCAAGATCGTGCGTATCAAGGTCGCCGCCTATATCGACGGCACCAGTATCGGCGATGTCGTCGCCCTGATCGATCCGGAAAATGGCGGCCGTCTCAACGCCTACGGCAAGCTCGCCCTGGGCGATACCGTACGACTGCCGGATGACTATCGCGCCTTCGAGCCACCCAAACCGGAGGACGAAGACGACTGACCGTCACGCAGCCCTAATCAACGACTCTCAAGAAAGCCAGGGAACACGCCAGACGACGATCGACGAGCTACACCGTGCCGCCGTGCTTGCCAAAGCAGCCACGGTCATGACCAGATGGACCCGCCAACGTAAGCTAAACGTTCGTCCTCTGGTCAAGAGGCGCCAGGTAGCGCAAAGTATTTGCTGGCCAGTATCGATGAATACGCTGGACCATGACCCCGATTCACAAAAGCTACAACTGCCCAGGGGCTTGAATGTCGTCCATTATCGAAGTCAGCCACGTCAACAAGACGTTCGGCGGGCCGACCATCATCAATGACTGCTCGCTGAGCGTCGCCGAAGGCTCGATTACGGGCTTGATCGGACCCAATGGCGCCGGCAAGTCGACCCTTTTCAACATCATCGCCGGCAACCTGGCCCCGGATTCCGGCCAGGTCTTCCTCGACGGGGAAGAGATCTCCCCACTGACTGCGGATCAACGCTTTCATCGTGGCCTGCTTCGCACCTTCCAGATAGCCCATGAATTCACGCACCTGACCGCACTGGAGAACCTGATGATGGTGCCGCCGGCTCAGCCCGGCGAAAACCTGTTTCATACCTGGCTGAAACCCGGCAAGGTTCGCGACCGGGAACGAGACGTTCGCGAACGAGCGCTGGAAGTCATCGATTTCATCGGGCTTGATCATGTACGCAACGAACTGGCCGGCAACCTCTCCGGAGGTCAGAAAAAGCTACTCGAGCTGGGCCGTACCATGATGACCGAAGCCCGTGTCGTGCTGCTCGACGAAATCGCCGCCGGGGTCAACCGGACGTTGCTGGGCGATCTGGTGAACAATATCGAACGTCTCAACCGTGAGCGTGGCTACACCTTTCTGGTCATCGAACATGACATGGACATGATCGCCCGACTCTGCGATCCCGTCATTGTGCTGACCCAAGGCAGCGTCATGGTCGAAGGCAGCATCGACGAAATACAGAACAACCCCGACGTCATCGAAGCCTATTTCGGCGCGGGTGCGACCACTGACTGACACGAGCCGAGATATAACCAATGCCACTACTCGACGCACAAGACGTGCATGGCGGCTACGGCAGCATGAATATTCTCAATGGCGTCGACCTGGCCATTGAAGCACATGAAATCGGCGTTATCGTCGGGCCCAACGGTGCCGGCAAATCGACCATGCTCAAGGCCATATTCGGCCTGCTCCAGGTGAGCCAGGGCTCGATACGACTGCGTGGCGAAGACATCACCAATGTCGCGCCCAACAAGCTGGTCCAGATGGGAATGGGCTTTGTGCCGCAGGAGTACAATATCTTCCCCAGCCTGACCGTTCAGGAAAATCTCGAGATGGGGGCCTACATCAAGCCACGTCCTCATACGCGTCTGCTTGACCATGTCTTCGAACTGTTCCCCCCGCTGGTGGAAAAACGCCGGCAACCGGCCGGCGAACTTTCCGGTGGCCAGCGCCAGATGGTCGCAATGGGGAGAGCCCTGATGACCGAACCCGGCCTGCTGTTGATGGATGAGCCCACGGCGGGCCTATCGCCACTGTTCATGAACGAAATTTTCACCCGGATCAAGGAGATCAACGCCGCCGGTGTCGGCATCCTCATGGTCGAACAGAACGCCAAGCAGGCGCTGGGTATTGCCGACAAGGGATTCGTGCTGGCCGCCGGACAGAACCGCTTCACCGACACTGGCCAGAACCTGCTCAACGATCCGGAAGTCGCCCGCAGTTTCCTGGGCGGCTGATTGAGTCATGCAAGGAGCGATATCTTGAACGAACTGGTGTTCTTCATTAACAACGTGGTGGTGTCGGGGACCGTAAGCAGCTCGATCTATGCCATGGGTGCCATCGGCGTGACGCTGGTATTCAGCATCATGCGTTTCGCCCACTTCGCCCATGCCGACATGATGACGCTGGGCGCCTTCTTCGTGCTGGGGTTGACGATGCTGTTTCCCGAAGTCGGCGTTGCCGTCGGTCTGCCATCGGCCCTGATTCTGATGCCCATCGCCATGGTACTGACCGCCATCGTCGCCGTGGGGATCGATCGAGCGTTCTATAAACCGCTGCGTGACCATAACGTCAAACCCATCGTTCTGGTGATCGGCTCGTTGGGTGTGACACTGATGCTGCAGGGCCTGATCCGGTTGTTTGCAGGAACCGGCTCCCGCAGCCTGTACATCGCCGAGCGCAAGGACATCTTTCGCCTCGAGCTTCCCGGGGAATTGGCCACGCGCCCGATCGTCATTACCGAACCGCAGATCATCCTGTTCTTCTGCACAGTCGGTGCCGTCGTCGCCCTGCACTGGTTTCTCACCCGATCGCGGCTGGGCAAGGCCATGCGCGCCATGTCGGATAATCCTGACCTGGCGCGAGTTTCGGGCATCAATACGAATACCGTCATCGCCGTGACCTGGATGATCGCCGGTGCCCTGGCAACCGCCGCCGGAACTCTGCTGTCGCTGGATGTCGTCCTGAAACCCGACTTGAGCTTCTTCCTGCTGCTACCGATATTCGCAGCCGCCATCGTCGGCGGAGTCGGCCATCCCTACGGGGCCATCGCCGGCGGTTTCGTGGTCGGTTTTGCCGAAACCCTCGCCGTTTTCAACTGGGCGGTGCTCTTACGGCCTTTCCAGGATATGTTGCCTGCCGGATGGGAGTTGCCGACCTATCTGGCCTTCGTCGGCACCGAGTACAAGATCACCGTGCCGTTCTTCATCCTGGTGGCCATTCTCGTCTGGCGCCCCACCGGCCTGTTCAAAGGGAAGGTGCTGTAATGAAACTGTCAGCCATGCCCCAGTCACGTCGCGACCTGCTGTTGTTCCTCACCTTGTTGATCCCCGTCTTCGGCGTTTTCCTGGCCATGGGGCCGGCCTATGGCGCACGCATGTCGGTCGAAGCCGCCTGCTATGCCATCATCGCCTTGGGCTTGACCATCCAGTGGGGCTATGCCGGCCAGTTCAACGCCGGTGTCATGGGGTTCGTGGCACTCGGTGGCGTCAGCGCGATGCTGCTCAGCGTGCCCCCCAATCCGGATTTCTGGAACAGTGACTTACCGGGTGAACTGGCGCGTGTCCTGTTGACCCTGGTGGCGGGCATCGCCTTGGTGGTGGCAACCTCCCGGCTTCACCGATTGGGTGTTTCCCGCCGCATACGCACGGTGCTCACCGTGGGCGTCGCACTGATCGCCTATCTCACCTTCATCAACCAATTGACCCCGGTTGCCAGTGCCATAGAGTCGCAAGCCGGTTTCATCGGTGGTATGGGCTTGCCCGCTTGGGTGGGTTGGCTGGTTGGTGGCGCCCTGGCCGGCGGTATCGGCTATTTCATCGGCCATATCTGCCTGGGCTTGCGCAGCGACTATCTGGCCATCGCCACCCTCGGTATCGCCGAAATCATCAAAGCCTTTCTCAAGAACGCCGACTGGCTGACCCGTGGCACGGCCACCGTGTCGCCACTGCCGTGGCCAACCCCCGGTGCCGGCGAGCTCGGCTTCGTGCTATCCCGTTCGATCTATCTATCCATCACGGCCGTCATGATCGCGGTCATCTTCTTCCTGCTGCACCGCGCTTACCATGCTCCCTGGGGTCGCACCATCCGCGCCATTCGCGACAATGAAGTCTCGGCCGCCGCGATGGGCAAGAACATCAACAAGCGACGGTTGGAAATCTTCGTTTTCGGTTGTGTCCTGATGGGAATCGGCGGCGCCGCACTGACCAGTTTCAACAGCATCTTCGACCCATCCGGTTACCTCCCGCTCAACCACACCTTCCTGGTACTGGCGATGGTGATACTGGGCGGCCCCGGCAACAATCTGGGTACGCTCTTCGGTGCCGTGCTGGTCTACATCATCTGGATCATGTCAGCGCCCGTCGCCCTATTCCTGATGGACCTCGTCGTCATGGCAGGACAAGCCTGGTTCGGCTGGGAATCGGCCGGCAACCTCGATAGCCGCGCCCTGCAGGCTCGCGTATTCGTGATCGGCTTGCTGATCTCGCTGGTATTGCGTTATGCGCCAAAAGGGCTGATGCCCGAGCGGGTTCCCCACCATCGCTGATACGATCGTCAAGCATGAACGGGCCCCGGAGAGCGCATCTCCGGGGCCCGCTGTTCCGGAAAACGACGACGTCAGAAGTCCAGAATCCCCTGGGACTCGAAGTTGCCGTCCTCGACCAGCATCTCGACGATGATTCCCGGCACATCGCCGTTCTCATCGAACTCGTGACTACCGGAAGCGCCTTCGTAGTTGATCTCCTCACCGTCGGCGATCAACTGCTTGGCCTTCTCCCACTCCCCGG
Source organism: Aidingimonas lacisalsi (assembly GCF_008079445.1). GTDB lineage: Bacteria > Pseudomonadota > Gammaproteobacteria > Pseudomonadales > Halomonadaceae > Aidingimonas > Aidingimonas lacisalsi. The sequence continues at coordinate 113,150 of NZ_VRYH01000001.1, forward strand.
GCAGGATCGTCTCACCCGGTTCGGAAGCCACCGCACGCAAAGCGTCGGAAAGCCCTTCACGACCGTCTGAACCGTTCTGTTCCACCGCCAGTGCCAGCAGGAAGGCAGCATCATAGGATTGTGAAGCGAATACCGCCTCGGGATCGAAGCCCGCCTCTTCTGCCATTTCGTCGAACATGCCGGCCCCCGGAATATCCGGCGTGCCCGGACGCGTGGCGATCATGCCATCGAGGGCATCACCACCAACCGCCTCGGTCAGACCAGAGCCGACCATACCATCCGCACCGGCGAACTGGGTGAACATGCCCCCTTCATAGGCCTGGCGCAGAATCGTCTGTCCCGATCCATCGGCATATGCCAGCACCACCAGATTCTGCGACCCGCCGGAAGAGAGCGCCCCCAATTCGCTGCGATAATCGGCACGCCCGTCTTCATGAGCTTCGTTCGCCGTTACCGTGCCGCCCTCGGCCTCGAACGTGGCCTCGAAGGCATCCGACAGGCCTCGCCCGTAATCGTTATTGACATACGTGACGGCGACATCCTGGATGTCTTTCGACAACAGCAACTTGGCCAGCATCTCACCTTGATAGGCATCCGAGGATACCGTGCGGAACACCAGGTCGTCGTCTTCCAGTTCGGTTACCGCAGGCGCTGTCGACGCCGGCGATACCATGACCACGCCGCCGGGAATCGCCGCATTGTTGGCGGCCGCAATGGTGGCACCGGTACATAGCGCCCCCACGATGGCCGTCACCTCATCCGAATTCACCAATCGGTCTGCCGCGTTGCTGGCTGCCGATGAGTCGGAACACGTCGTATCGCCGGTGGGCATTTCCAGCGTTTCCCCATCGAGCATACCGCCCTGATCATTGATCTGGGAAACCGCCAGTTGCGCCCCTTCGTGAATTGGTGGCGTCAGACTCTCGATCGCGCCGGTAAAGCCCCCCAGGAAGCCGATCCGGACTTCCGCCTGCGCCGCGGGTGCCAGTGAGGCGGCAGCGATCGCTGCCGTTAACAGAACTTTCTTCATGATTGTTCTCGCTGTTGCTTAACAAAGGAGTAACGATTTAACTCTGGAACTCTAACCGTCAAAACTCAAGTCTTCTTCACCAACGTTAGGCGTCTATACTATTCGCCATCGACAGCAAGAATATCATCACGTGGCGATCGACCGTTTGCCCTTCACCACTACTGCCCCGATCAGGAGTCGCTATGAACAACAACACAGCCAAGCCGTTCGCTTTCCCCTATCGTGCAGCCCTGCTTGGTACCAGTTGCCTGCTGTTCGCTGCTTCCAGTGTTCAGGCCGCCGGCCCGAACGGCGAGTCCATCGCCTATGACGTCGACGGCGAGAGTTTCCAGGGCTATCTAGCCAGCCCCCAGGAAGAGTCCAAGGGCACCGTTCTGATCATCCACGACTGGGATGGACTGAACGAGTACGAACAGTTACGCGCCGAGATGCTGGCCGAGCAGGGCTATGCTGCCTTCGCCGTCGACCTCTATGGCGAAGGCAACCGCCCCGAATCGGTCGATGCTCGCAAGGCGGAAACGAAAAAACTGTATGAAGATCGCGAGCGGATGCGCCAGTTGACGCTCGCTGGGCTGGAGCAGGCACGAGAGAAGGGAGCGCCGGACAAGACCGTCGTCATGGGCTACTGCTTCGGTGGTGCCGTGGTGCTGGAAATGGCCCGTTCCGCCGATGTCGAAGGGGTGACGGGGTACGCCAGCTTCCACGGCAGTCTCGGCACACCGGAGGGCCAGCAATGGCCGGAAGAAGGGGTCGCACCGATCCTGGTCGCTCACGGCGGCGCCGATGAATCCGTCACCATGGACGATGTCGCCACCCTCTCGGAAGAACTCGAAGCCGTTGGTGCCACCTACGAGATCCAGGTCTACTCCGGCGCTCCCCACGCCTTCACCGTCTTCGATGGCGACCGTTACCAGGAACGTGCCGATGAACAGTCGTGGAACGCTTTCCTCGGCTTCCTGGATCAGCAGTTGTAACCATGCAGGTAACCGAACTCAGAGGAGATCGCCATACCATCGGCGCATTGCATGGCAGCCGGCATGCTGACGAAATTCACCGTGGTATGGCGGTCTATGATCACCTCTTTCACGACTTCGTGGGGCTCGATTGGCCAACGGCCAGGCGGCAAGCGCAACGTTTTTTGCCTGCCATCGAACGCCACTTCCCAGCCATTCTCGACGAAATCGTGGGGCTGGCGCATGGAGCCGGCGTCGACTTCGACGACATCCTGACGCTCAACTGCCGTAGCGAGATATCGTTGACCCAGGCCAATGGCGGCTGCTCGGCCTTCTCGCTTGCGCGCGGCAATCAGTGGCTTGCTCAGAACTGGGACTGGCGCGCCGACCAGCAGCACAATGTGGTCGCCTTGCGAATCGCGACCAATGACGCTCCGGCGCTGATCAGCCTTGGCGAGGCAGGCATGCTCGCCAAGATCGGCCTCAACGAGGTTGGCGTCGGTGTCGGGCTCAATGCCATTCGCTCACGAACCTGCGGCACCGGCCTCCCGATTCACGTGGCACTACGCAAGATACTGGAAAGTCCGGACTTTGCCGCTGCCAAGCGTGTGGCAACCGACGACAGGGTTGCCTCGCCTGCCCATTTCCTGCTCGCCGGGAGCGGCGGCGACGCTGTTGGCCTCGAAGTTCAGCCTGATCCCCCCGGAGAAATCTCACCGCACGACGGCATCGTGACCCACACCAACCACTTGTGCGCATCCCCTGGGCTAGCCGACTTCCCTCGCGCCGATTCCCATAGCCGTCTTGATCGACTGCAACGATGTCTAGATAACGCGTGCCTCAAGGACATGCGTACCGAGCCGGACGAGATCAACGTCGAGACTCTGTTTGCGATCCTGAGTGATCATGACAACTCGCCCGTCTCCATCTGCCGTCATCACAATCCGGCACAGCCCGAGTCCGAGCGCATGGAAACGCTGTTCTCGGTGGTCATGAATCTCGATCGACGCGAACTTCACGTCAGACTGGGCAAACCCTGCCGCCCCCTCAGCGCTCTTCGGGTATCGCTGTGACTTCGCCTTTCAGGTACTGCTCCGTCGTCAGCAAGAACAGCCGACGGAACAGTTCGTGGACCGCCTCGTCCTTGCGCAACGCCAGCAAGGCCTCATCGTCTGCGGACGAGAGCTCCGGTGATGCGCGTGGATATTCCCATGCCAGACGCACCGACCCCGAGGAGGCATCGCAGATTTGCACCACCGGGTTCCCCCCCTTGAGACGCGTTTCGATCTGATAAGACATCGTGACCTCCTTCGTGATAATGCCCAAGCCAAGACAATAAATAATAATAATTGTTATTTACATATGAGAAATTAGGCTGCATGCGACAATTTGTCAAGGCCACAAGCAACGCGTGATGTGGTCAGCCATCTCATGCATGCTGGAGACATGGATGTGACCTGGCTGAAATACCTCGCGTTACCGCCACTGGCCAATGTCTGTCTGACGCTGCTGGGCATGGCCCTATGGCGGGTACACCACGGGCTGGGAGGCTCTCTGGCCGCCTTGGCACTGGGCAGTCTGCTACTGCTGTCGACACCGATCGGCAGCCATTGGGTGCGCTCGGGCCTCGAAACCTACTCGCCCCCCGATGACGAGATCATCGCATCGGCGCAAGCCATCGTGATCCTGGGGGGAGGTCGCGATTACCGCGCTGCCGAATTCGACTGGGGCGATGCTCCCGCCAACCCTACCTGGCGCCGACTGGCCTATGGTGCCCTGCTCGCCCGCCACGCCGAACTGCCAATCCTGGTCAGTGGCGGCCGACCCCATGGAGAAACCCTCAGTGAAGCAACGTTGATGGCTAACGCCCTGAATGATGCGTTCGGACTCACCGCGACATGGCAGGAAGGCGACAGCCACAACACCATCGAGAATGCCATCAACAGTGCTGCGCTGCTCGAAGAGAACAATATCGAACGTATCCTGCTCGTTACCCAGGCATGGCACATGCCACGCGCTGTCGCCGCATTCGAGCGCACCAGCCTGACCGTCATTCCCGCCCCGACGGACATGGCGAGTCCGCCGCCCAAGGGCCCGTCAGGCTGGCTACCCCGAGCCTATTTCCTGCGACAGAGCACCCAGGCGCTGCATGAATGGCTGGGGCTACTGGTCAACGACGTCCAGGGTCGGTAGAGTGCCTCTGCATCGTTGCATCAACGGACAGCCTATCCTCATGTTGAGACGGTTTTTGCATTCCACCAGCCAACGTGCCACGTTCCTGCGCTTCGCTCTGGTCGGCGGCACGATCGCCTTGATCGATGCAGGTAGCCTTTATGGCCTGCACGACGGCTTCGATCTCAACCTCTATCTCTCGCGTGTGTTCTCGTACGGCTTGGCGATAACCGCAGGTTATTTCCTGAACCGCCATTTCACGTTCCACTATCACCAGCGGTTTCGCAGCATTCTCAGTGAGTTGATGCGTTTTTACGCCGTCCATGCGACCGGCGGCATGATCAATTACGGTCTCTTCGCGTTGGTGCTGTTGGCCGGCGGTGCCATCGGGTTGACGCCGGGAGCCGTCTACTGGCTGCCGTTGCTGGGGATCTGGTTAGGCGGCGTGGCCGGCATGTGCTTCAACTTCTTCGTGTCCCACAAACTGGTCTTCCACCGCCCATGACGACACTGCTCACGCTGCTGGAAAGCCTGGCTCTCTACCTTGGCTGGTGGGCACGCTCACTGCTGGCATGGCGAGACCCACGTGCTCCCATGCGCCCTCGCCGAGCCCTGCTACTGCTCTGTGGCATGCCGCTATTCCTGTTGATACAGGGCATCCATGCGATTTGCCTGTTGCTGGATGACGTACTGTTCCCGCGCTACCGGCGTGTCGATATCGGCAAGGCGGTATTCATCACCGGCATTCCGCGTAGCGGTACCACCTTCCTCCATCGCACCCTGGCCGTGGACAGGCAACGCTACACCACCCTGACCACCTGGGAAGCGCTACTGGCTCCCTCGATCACCCAACGCAAGCTCCTGAACGGGCTCGGCAAGCTCGACCGAGCCCTGGGCGGATGGGGACGACGCAACCTGGACGCCCTGACACGACGGATGACCGGCGACTTCGCCGCCATCCACGATGTCGGCCTCAACGCCGCGGAAGAGGATTACCTGACCCTGTTGCCCGCCGGTGGCTGCTTCATCCTGATGCTGGTTTTTCCCGGTAGCCCGGGCGTCCAGGACCTGGGGCATTTCGATCGCCGAATGCGCCCTGCCCGCCGACGACGGCTACTGCATTTCTATCGTGGCTGCCTGCAGCGTCATCTCTATGCCGACGGTGGCCACCGCCAGCTACTGTCGAAGAACGCCGCCTTCGGTTCCTGGCTAGCCGGGCTTCACAGCCAGTTTCCCGAAGCCCGGTTCATGATCTGCGTGCGCGACCCCGCCACCGCTCTCAGTTCACAGCTCAGTTCCGTCGCCAGTGCCGGGCCGTTGTTCGGTACCTCCGTGGATAACATCAAATTTCAACAATGTTTCCTTAATTTGTTCGCCGAGACGCTCGACCACCTGGGAGAAACCATGGCTAACTGGTCACTGTCGCAGGGGGTAGTCATCGACATGGACGACATGCGAGAGCAACCGTCCGTGATTATCATGCGAGCACTGGCTCGCATCGAGGAGCCCATGGGCCCCGAACTGGCGGATCACATCCAGCAGTTGCCGGCCGGCACCACCAGTCAGCACCGGCACACGGTCGAGTCACTGGCGATACCGCGTGATACGATGGAAGCCACCATGCGGCCGGGTTATCAACAAGTCATCGCACTACCACAGCGAATCAGGATCACCGAGTGAACGATATCGCCACACTAGTCCAGTCTGAACCGTCCATCGCCACTCATCGACTGCGCGTCGCGTTCTTCTCCGACTCCTTGGCCGAACGCAATGGCACCGGCGCCTACTATCACGACTTGATCGATCAGTTACGCTCGCGCATCGCCTGTGCCGGCATCATACAGCCACAACACCGAACCGGGTTTCATCCGTTGAGTTTCCCGTTACCGGGCGACACCACCCAGAAACTCTCGGCGCCCAATCTGCTCCATGTCCGCCGCGAGTTGGCACGCATTCGGCCTCATGTCATCGTCAGCGCCACACCGGGCCCCTTCGGACTGCTAGGCCCGTGGATGGCGCGTCGCTACCAATGCGGGTTCATCTCCGCCTATCACACCCACTTCGAAGGGCTTGCCGATATCTACTGGCGGCCGTTCAAGCGGCACCTCATTTCCGGCTGCCTGAATTCCGCCAACCGCTTCCTGTGCCAGCGCAGCGCCACCGTGCTGGTGAACAACCCCACCCTGGGCGATACCGTGATGGGGTTAGGCGCCAAACAGTATGACGTCATGGGCACGCCGCTGGAGCGCGGCTTTGTGGAAGCGGCGCCGCCACCGTTACCCGAGACGGTGACACAGATCTGCTTTGCCGGACGCCTGGCCGCCGAAAAAAACATCGACGCCATCCTGCAAGCCGCCCAGGACTGGCCGACACTTCGCTTCGTCATCGGCGGCGATGGCCCGCTGAAAGCCAAGGTCGAATCCTATGCCGCACGCTATGCCAATATCGACTACCGGGGCTGGCTGGACCGCCACACTCTGCGCGACCTGATCGATGAGTCGAGCCTGCTGGTGCTTCCTTCGCACCAGGAAACCTTCGGCTCCATCGCCCTGGAAGCGATGGCACGCGGGCGACCGGCACTGGTTTCCGAAAACGCCGGCATCCATGACTGGACACAACTGGCGGCCGGGCTTTACAAGATCAGAAGCCAGGAGTCGCTGAGTGATGCCATCGCCCGTCTGCAAGCCGACCCACCGGGCGCTCTGACCGCCGTTGCCGCGAAGGCGCGAACCGCCGCCTTGCAGCTCAATGAACATACGCTCGATCAATGGTTGACCGTACTGGCCGAACAAGCCAAAGGCGCACCATGAACGCCCTGGTGTCGATACATGATGTCATGCCGCACACCATGCCCCGAGTGGCGGCGCTCATCGACAGCCTGCGACACCAGGGACACGACGCCATTACCCTGTTGGTGGTCCCCGGGCTCGCATGGCAGGACGAACACATCGACACGCTCGCCCACTGGCAGCAATCGGGCATCGAACTGGCGGCCCATGGCTGGCGCCACCATGCCCCGCGCCTGGGCGGGCCCTATCACCGCCTGCATGCCGCCTTGATATCACGCCGGGCCGCCGAACACCTGGCCCTGGACGGCCGCGGCATCGACATGCTCATGCGACGCTCCGCCGCCTGGTTCAGCAAACAAGGGCTCGGGGCACCGAGCACCTATGTACCGCCCGCCTGGGCGTTGGGTGCGATTCCCAAGACCAAGCTCCAGACTCAGCCCTATCGACGCATCGAAGTGACCCGAGGCTTGCTCGATCCGCAGAGCGGGCGTCTCGACAGCCTGCCGTTGGTCGGATTCGAAGCCGATACCGCCTGGCGCGAACGCGTACTGCGGCAATGGAATCGGACACAGGTATGGCAAGCGCGACGCCGCAACCGCCCGCTACGCATTGGCATTCATCCCTACGACCCGGAGCTACGGCTCGCCGAGGACATGCAGCGGCTACTGGCAGGCGACTGGCAATCCCGGCGTTACGATCAACGACACCTCAATTGAGCCACCAGATCGCCGCGTTGAGATAACTCGCGAACACCACCCACAGCAGATACGGCACTAACAGCCAGAACGCCGTCACCGAGACGCGATGGAAACGCCGCAACGTCAGCACGAGCAGCCCCAGCAGCACGCCCAGGTCCAGTAGCGCCACCAGCATCCAGTGCAGGCCGAAGAACAGCAACGACCACAGGCCGTTGGCTGCCAACTGCGCGACGAAGGGCCACAGGAAATGCACACGCCCACCCGGCGGCGCCAGGCACGTCACCCGCCACGCCGCCACCGCCATCAGCAGATAGAGTAGTGTCCACGCCACCGGAAACAACAGATTCGGCGGCGTGAACGGCGGCTTCGTCAGGCCGGCATACCACTCACCCGGCGGTGTCGCGACCCCGCTCAGCGAGACCAACGCCACCAACAGCAACCAGCCCAGGAAGAACGTCAGCGATTGGCGAGCCGATACCGTCATGAGACCTCATCATCGTCAATGTCCTTCAGGGTGCCGCCAGTATGACAGCAACGCGATGACGATGACTTGTCAGGAATCAATTCTTGCCCGCCAGTTCGCGATTCATCATGCGATCGCTGAACTCGACACCGTAGCGATTGCGCGACCACGCATACATCGCCAGCCCCAGCAGCATCCAACCGGCGAACATGCCCCACTCCAGCGGCGCCAGTGCCGACGGGCTGCCCGGCATGTACAGCCCTATCATCCCCAGCGACAACAGGATCGACACCCAGCCAACCAGCTTGCCGTTGGATACTCTGAACGGCCGTTCCAGCTCTGGCTCGCGATGGCGCAGCACCAGAAACGACAACGCCACGAACAGATAGGCGATGACGATCCCCAAGCCGCCGGCGACCACCAGCCAAACCAGTGCCGGACGCCCCAGGAACGGGGCCAGGCACGACAGCGCCCCCATCAGGAAGATCGCATTGGTCGGCGTCTTGTGCTTCGGATGCAGCTTGCCCAGGAACGCCGGCAACATGCCCGCATGGGCCAGCGCATAAATCGCCCGCGAGCCACCGACATAAAAGGCATTCCAGCTCGTCACGATGCCGGCGACCCCCGCCAGCACCATCAGGTTACCGGCCCAGGGCGCCTGGAACACCGCCTGCATGGCATCCGGTACTGCCAGCGAGCTTTCGCCCAGCGCCGCTGGATCGAGCATCAGCGACGTTCCCAGAATGATCAAGGCATACCAGAACACGGCCAGTAACACCGACGCCATCAGCACTCGGCCGATTTCCCGGAACGGCAGGTTGATCTCTTCCGCCGCCTGCGGAATGACATCGAACCCGACGAACATGAACGGCACCATGATGATCACCGTCATGATGCCGCCCATCACGCCTTCCGAGGTGTTGAACAGCGGCTCCATCGTCGCCTGTTCTCCTTCGAACAGCGCGCCGGTGATGAACATCACGCCCACGACCATGATCAGCAGAGTCACCAGCTTCTGGACCAGTGCCACGGTGCGGATACCGACGTAATTGATCCACGTCATGATCAGCGAACCGACCACGCCGACGGCCACCCAGGACGCATTCACCTCCCAACCGGCCATCGTCCAGAGATAGCCCACCGAATAATCGGGGAACAAATGCTCGACCACGGTCGGCAACGCCACCGCCTCGAACGCCACGACGCTGACATAGCCCAGCGCAATCGCCCAGGTACACAGAAACGACGCAAAATGGCCCAGCGCCCGATAACTGTACACATGCTCGCCGCCGACCTGCGGCATCGCCGACGCCAGCTCCGCATACGTCAACCCGACCAGCAGGATGGCAATGCCGCCCACCACGAACGCGGTTATCGCCCCCGCACTCCCTGCCGACTGGATCCACTCGCCCGTCATCACGATCCAGCCCCAACCGATCATCGCACCGAACGCCAGCGCGAGAACATCCTTTCTGGCCAGCACGCGGGTCAACTTCCCGCCCTGGGATACATCCGTTGTCATCGTCTCCGCCCCTATTGTTGGTTCACATCAGGCCATCACATCAGTGAGTTCAGCCGACGGCATCGGTTTTATCAACACGGCGAGCAATATAATTGACGGCTTCTCCAGCAACAACCGGGTGATACCAACGGATGACACGTGTCAGCTAAACGTTTACCAGTGATTTTGAGCTGCGTGTGCGTAAGATAAACGCGAACGAAAGGAAGCATCACAAATTGAAATGTGACGATAAAGCCCCGCACCTGCGGGGATCGGGACGTAGTATTAGCGATCGAGATATTCCAGTACGCTTGAGCCCCGCGCCTGCGGGGATCGGCAGACCAGCCGTCAGCGTCAGCGCGGTGAAGTCGGTTGAGCCCCGCGTCTGCGGGGATCAGCGTCGAGAACGGTTTTTATGATGGCTCTGGACCGGTTGAGCCCCGCGTCTGCGGGGATCAGCTCGCGTACACTGTCGATCATGGCTTCCGCGTCGGTTGAGCCCCGCGTCTGCGGGGATCAGGTACTGCAGGAAGACCAGCCCCTCGAAATGGGCGGTTGAGCCCCGCGTCTGCGGGGATCAGGCAGCCATTCGGCAAGGAGCTGCGCCTGATTGCGGTTGAGCCCCGCGTCTGCGGGGATCAGCGCAAGGACACGGCTAAGAAAATGGGCATCGACGGTTGAGCCCCGCGTCTGCGGGGATCAGCGCCGAAATGCCGCCAGATACAGGCATCCAGACGGTTGAGCCCCGCGTCTGCGGGGATCAGACCGGGGCGTGTTCGTGAAGCAACGCGGCAACCGGTTGAGCCCCGCGTCTGCGGGGATCAGGGAAAACACCGATAAGCCCGGTGCCTGCGCGGCGGTTGAGCCCCGCGTCTGCGGGGATCAGACAAAGTCGGTATATCAGGTAGGTTTCGTCTACGGTTGAGCCCCGCGTCTGCGGGGATCAGTTTTTGACGTATCCCGGTGCCACCTGCTCTACCGGTTGAGCCCCGCGTCTGCGGGGATCAGGTGCATCGCCCGCACCTGGTCGACGCTATAGCCGGTTGAGCCCCGCGTCTGCGGGGATCAGCGTCGAGAACGGTTTTTATGATGGCTCTGGACCGGTTGAGCCCCGCGTCTGCGGGGATCAGGAAGACATGATCCAGCAGGAGTACTACTGTAGCGGTTGAGCCCCGCGTCTGCGGGGATCAGCAGCCCCAGATAGGGGCGCGCCGGAATGGTCACGGTTGAGCCCCGCGTCTGCGGGGATCAGCCACCTAACGCTGTCGCCACCGCTGGCGCTACCGGTTGAGCCCCGCGTCTGCGGGGATCAGAGACAGCCTAGACAGGCGGTTATTTCACCTGCCGGTTGAGCCCCGCGTCTGCGGGGATCAGTCCGTTGTCGGTGTGGCCGTGCTGATCGGCATCGGTTGAGCCCCGCGTCTGCGGGGATCAGTTCGGGGCCTCCATATCTGTGGTGGATCCATACGGTTGAGCCCCGCGTCTGCGGGGATCAGATGCCTTCAGGAAGATCGGATCCATCCGGAAGCGGTTGAGCCCCGCGTCTGCGGGGATCAGTGCTGTTTGATCGCCAGCTTCTTCACCTCGTACGGTTGAGCCCCGCGTCTGCGGGGATCAGGTTATCGGCACCCTACGCTTGGCAGCCGAGCGCGGTTGAGCCCCGCGTCTGCGGGGATCAGGTGATGTGCTAGAGGCGTAAAGAGGGTAGCCACGGTTGAGCCCCGCGTCTGCGGGGATCAGTGGCTGCAGAGCAATCGTGGTGATGTCGAGGACGGTTGAGCCCCGCGTCTGCGGGGATCAGGAGGTCATCTTGCGCGTCGAGCGCTCGACGTCCGGTTGAGCCCCGCGTCTGCGGGGATCAGTCCGACAAGTTCCTCGGAGTGTCCAAATGAGCCGGTTGAGCCCCGCGTCTGCGGGGATCAGCCTCCACCACTCAGCTTGTACAGGGCAATGAACGGTTGAGCCCCGCGTCTGCGGGGATCAGGCTATAGCCATCCGGCCACACGAAAAGGTCATCGGTTGAGCCCCGCGTCTGCGGGGATCAGATTTTCACCGCATCGGGAAACCGGCTCCGTCGCGGTTGAGCCCCGCGTCTGCGGGGATCAGAATCCAGTTGAAGTTCGCGTTGGCGTTGCCACCGGTTGAGCCCCGCGTCTGCGGGGATCAGGACTGGCGGGGCTCTTTACCTGCGCCGCTGTGCGGTTGAGCCCCGCGTCTGCGGGGATCAGGAGAGACTGAGGCCGCCGAAGTTATAGGCCGGCGGTTGAGCCCCGCGTCTGCGGGGATCAGACCGCCTGTTGAACCTTCGTATCCTGCAGTAGCGGTTGAGCCCCGCGTCTGCGGGGATCAGCACCGCGATGCCTGCGCACTGGCTATGGTTGACCGGTTGAGCCCCGCGTCTGCGGGGATCAGTGTTGGGTGGTGGTTTTTAGCTGGACGGCCACCGGTTGAGCCCCGCGTCTGCGGGGATCAGGACATCCATCGCATTCGAGAGCGTAGCCAGACCGGTTGAGCCCCGCGTCTGCGGGGATCAGAGGATGAGTACACATGGCAGATTCAATTCAGCCGGTTGAGCCCCGCGTCTGCGGGGATCAGCCGTTACGGGCGTCTTCGAGGATCTTGGATCGCGGTTGAGCCCCGCGTCTGCGGGGATCAGAACTATCTGATTAACTCTGACGGAAATGCAGACGGTTGAGCCCCGCGTCTGCGGGGATCAGTTATCAGGAAGTCTTCCCGGCGAACGCACTAGCGGTTGAGCCCCGCGTCTGCGGGGATCAGTTGTAAACACTTTCGATGAACTCAGGAGGATACGGTTGAGCCCCGCGTCTGCGGGGATCAGTCTACGCGCGGTTGTCCAGCGTTAGCGCCGTGCGGTTGAGCCCCGCGTCTGCGGGGATCAGGTCGACTTGGCAGGGCCATTGCAAGGCACTGACGGTTGAGCCCCGCGTCTGCGGGGATCAGGATATGGAGATGCATCCGACTCGCAATGGTGGCGGTTGAGCCCCGCGTCTGCGGGGATCAGGTGGCCGGAAACCAGTGCGGCATGATCAACATCGGTTGAGCCCCGCGTCTGCGGGGATCAGCTTCGAGAGCGGAACAATCTCGGCGGTCGTGACGGTTGAGCCCCGCGTCTGCGGGGATCAGAGACCCATCATCGATATACGTCTCAACAAACACGGTTGAGCCCCGCGTCTGCGGGGATCAGAGCGCCGGACACCGTGACGCGCCAGTAACGGGCGGTTGAGCCCCGCGTCTGCGGGGATCAGACTAATTGTAGATTATTGTTTATAAAGAACAAAATCGCCAGCAGAATTTCCACCAGCGATTTTGATCAAATTTCAATCAGCTTGATTTTTTAAAGAGCCTTCAAAAACAACTAGATACTTTCTTGCGGTAAAAACCTCACCAAACGCAACCCATCATGGTCAATCGGCACACGGCGATTGTCTCCATAAGTCTGGAATTCGAAGCCTGATTCATGGTTACTGGCCCAAGCCATAGCGACATTCCCCTCCTCCGCCAAAACTTCCACTTGTTCCCAAACCATTTCGCGGATACGTTTGCTGACATCTCCGACGTAAACACCGGCTCTGATTTCCAACAACCATACCGCAAGCCGTCCTCGAAGGCGCGGAGGCACTGCTTCAGTTACCACAACGAGCATTGCCATGATCACTGACTCCTGTGGCCTGCGTCGCCTACCGATTCGGGTTCAGGTATTGCCGGGGGGACTGCTTCCGAAGCAGGCGGCGGAGGCTCAATATCGCCTGCCGCCAGAACGTCTTCGATCATTGGAATCAGACGCTGCAGTAAACGCGTTTGTTTAAAGGCATCGCGACAGGCGATACGCACTTCCCGCTCAGGCTTTGGTGGGTTACGCGCGGCTACTCGGAACGCTGCTGGCACGACTGTCTCGAATTTAACGATGTCGGCAATGTCATAGACAAAGCTCAACGGCTTGCCGGTATGCAAAAAACCAATCGCGGGGGCGTAGCCCGCTGCCAGGATTGCGGCTTCGGTAATACCGTAGAGGCAAGCCGTGGCGGCCGACAGACATTGGTTGGCCACGTCGGAAGCGTCCCATTGAGTAGGGTCATAGCGACGCCCCTTCCATTTAACGCCATATTGCTTGGCCAATAGCTGATAGGTCTTGCGTACCCGAGCCCCTTCCATGCCACGCAATTGATCGACACTACGCCGCGAAGGAGGTTCTTCGCCAAAGCGCATTTCGAACATCTTCCTGACAACCTTGAGGCGCAGCTTGTCATCCAACGCCAATTGCGCTTGATAAAGAAGTTTGTCCGAACGCGCCCCGCCAGGCTGTCCTGCGCTGTATAACCGTACGCCGGCATCACCCACCCATATCAATAACGTGCCAACCACAGCCGCTAACTTAACAGCGGCATGGGACACACGGGTGCCGGGCTCGAGTAGCAAACAGGCCACCGACCCGACGGGAATGTGCATGCGTTCACCGTTCACCTCGTCGATGACGACGAAGGCACCATCGCGCACGTCGATCTGGCCCATCCCGACGAAGATCATCGACATGCGATCTTTCTCTGGAATGGGCTTCAAAGGAATGAAACCCATGGCGCCTCCTATGGCCTTCGCAACATTATCAGGCCACAGCCGAAGGCCTTGGCACGCCCGATCCCATGTGCCAACGTTTCGGTCAGGCGCCCTGGGTCAGTCACTTCCAGTAAACCTTCATAGTCGACGCTGGAAAAGCGAATGGGACGGCCCTTGCTTTTTGGCAAGGCATGCTGACGATAGGCCCCGACTTCGGGCTCGACCGGCAAACGGAATCCACAAGACTCGGCGCGCTCGACCAACCACCCTCGGGCGGCCTCATCCATCGCCTCAATACAGGCCTGGCTGGTCCGTTCCTTACCCGCCTCGAAGGGATACTTGGCCGCCATCAACACGTCAGCACGCTGACCACGCTTACCCGCCACTGACTTCGCCACAGTGGGGTTGGCACGCAACCGGAAAGCGAGTTGATCGCCCACTTCGAGCACTGGTGTGAACGATTTGCACTGAGCCTCAAGCAATCCAGGAAGAGGAGCCGGCCCCCGATCGGAGAGCACATAGAACAACGGCAGGCCGCGCGGTGCCCCACCATTCTCGGGATCTTCCATTTCCTGGCGAAACAGAAACGGCCTCGGTCCCTGATACTCCGGAAATAAACGCCAGAGTAGTTGGTGGGCAGCATAAGCACCACCGCCCATGATCTCGAACAAGGCTTCACGAGAGAGGCCGTTGAGATCGACCTTGACGCGAGATAGATACATCAGCGGCCCTCCTCTTGACCAACAATACGCCGGAACTCGGCACGTGGCCCGAATTGCCAACGCCGGCGATGGAGCGGTTCATCCCACACATCATTGGATTCGTTACCTTCCAAGGAGCCATCCAAATGTTTTGGATCGCCCTCCCAGGCGTACAACGTTTCGTCGGGGAGATTAAGCACGCGGCGCTCCTCATCCGCCGTTCCGCACAACGGGGGAAACGACGTATCCAAGGCATCAAGCAAGCATCCACATATTTCTCGTCGGGGCGCCAAGGGCGCGGCAGGTGGGCATGCCTTGCGCCCTAGATAGAGCGGAAAATATGGCGTTTTCAATGCCTGCTCCATCTCGCTCAGAGTGAGCTTGGCCTGCGAAGTCAGCCACACGGCAACGGTCCACAAACCGTCGCCACGGTAGTCTCGACTGGAAAGAATGGTATTGATGACTTTGCGTGGAGCATTCAGCTCATCGCGCCGGGTATGGTATGTCACTTTCGACTGCGCCGCTGGCACCTGCACCGTGTGGTAGTCGCGTAACAATGCTCCCGGCGAGCGCTGTTTGACCGCGATACAAACGCTTTCGCGCAATTGGCGCTGTCGCTCATCGTCGTCGCGCCGCACACCTAGCGCCGCCCCAAGTAACCCGATAATCGCACCTCGTCCCGGATACGTGGCAGAGGGTCGCGACTCGCCCACCGCTGCCTCGCCCCAACTCGCGAGCGGCGCATAAAGCCGGAAGACTAGATATTCCGTCATGACGGCCCCCTTATCAGTCGTCGCCAAGGAAATCGACCAACGCCGAGAAGCTGCCCGTCGCTACGTTGCCCGTCAGTTGGGGGGCCGAATAATCAGGCTCTGCCGTGACAATGAAGCGACGATCGGCGCCGACATCATATGCTTCGTCGAAAGCCTTGGCCTGACGCTCTAGTCGATTGATGGCATCCAATGATTGATCCTGACCCATGACAGGACGCAGGAAAGCAGTCGAGAGCGAGCGGGGTTGCTGGTCGCCCTTCTCGACCAGCACATAGCTGGCATGTGCACGGGAGCCGAAGCTGTTCTGCTTGCCCTTGGGCGAGGTCTTGACCGAGGCCTCCACCAATGCCGCGATGGCGCGGTCGGCAAGCTCTTCGTTGCCCTGCAAGTTCTCGATCAATTGCTGACGGTCAATGCAGATATAGCTGTAAAACAACCCTGCGCCGAATCCTGCTTCACCAACGTGTGCCGCACCGCGGTGCTCATCGCCCGCGTTCAAGTCGTCTACCGCCGTAAAGTAGTCATCCTCGACCTCGGCGGCATGCACGGTGATCGCATGCGCGACTTGGCAAGCAGCCTCGACGTTGAATTTTGGTTCCGCCGCCAGCATGCGACCGAACAGCGCGATATCAACGGCCGTGGGCTTCTCACGAAGCAGGGTGAGATCTTCCTTCTCAGGCGCACGATTTTCAGCGGCCAGCGTCTCGACCAACGCATCGACCTTGGCCTGTTCTTCGGGGGCGATGTGAACCAACTGGCTGGTTTCCACTTCACCCTTGGCGACATCACCGAATACCTTGGCAATTTCAGTGGCCCACTCACGCGCTTTTTTATCGCCGATACCTTTTGCGATTAACTGCTTTTCAGCTTCGAGCCCCACACGCTTGGTACGTTGCCCACGGTGCTGGCCCACCGCTTCTTCGAATAGAGAAGACGTGCGCCAGGTACGCTTCAGGCTTTGAGACGAGACACGTAGGCGTTTGGCACCGCCCATCAAGGCGGTTTTGGGCCGGCCGAGATCATCGCGATTGAGATTGGCGGGTGGGTAAGAGGTCAACAAGTGCAGTTGGATGAAATGGCTCATGATTCGCTCCCTAGCGTTATAAAAAAGCGGTCTTAGTCGTTGTCGTTTCGATAACCGGCCGTGGCACCGAAGTAATCGTTTGCCCAGATAAAACCCAGCCGTTGTGATGGCTGCGCTGATAACGCGCCTTGATGTTCGCGCCACCACAACGCGATATTGTCGGCCAGGCATACGGCACTGACCTCGCGTTTGTCGATGAGCGCCAGTGCGCGGCGCAAGCGTTGAATCAATTCTTCCGGCGTGCGACATGCCATCAGCTGCTGAAAGCGCAACTCACTCATATGCGGCTTACCGGTTTCTCGCTTCTGCTCCCCGAGGCAAGCGCCCAGTGGCCTCTTCGGTTGTTCGTCGCGAAGCTCGGCCACGACCAGTGCGACGCAGGCCCAGACCTGGAGCGATCTATCGCGCTGCCACTGATTGCTTTCGCTGTTCGACGGAAGCTGGTTCCACAAATGGCGAAAAGCCTCGGTCAACATGGCCGTTTCGATGGTGTCGCAACGTCGTAGGGTGGCGCGTACGCCCTTGGGCCAAGGGGGCACATCGGTATGCGCCTTCAATGCCTCGGCCGGTAACGTCAAACGCTGCCACCAACGCCGCAGCGCATCGGCCTCAGGACGTGTGATGGCAAACAACCGCTCGGGAACGCGCGGGGGCGCTTCTTGTTGTGCGGCTGTAGTCTCCGTTTCTGTCATGACATGCCCTCTTTATTGGCGACCGCTTCAGCGGCTGGCTGCTTCAATGCGAAGCCACCGTCTGCGGCAAATTGACGAATGACCTTGCTCCCCTTGCTATGCCCGCCCAGAAAGTTCAACAACTGGCGGTGTGCCGCCGTGGCACGCTGTAAGTCCATAGCTTCAAGCGCACCACTCAAGGCTTGCGTTTCAAACTGAGCCAGCGCTTGGCGCCTGAGCGTTCGAAACCAACGCTCGGCAACGCCAGAAGGCATATGCGCGGTAGGTTCAGGGCTCTGAAGCGCCTGCTGAAGCCCCAACAGCGCCTGATAAAATGCGCTCTGCGTGGCGTCATAGAACTGTTGGTCGATATGACTCATATCACCCTTGGCCTCGGAAGGACGAGCGAACCAGGCGTTCTTGACCTGAGTACGCACCATCCAGGCGACCTGACGTGCTAGTTCGGTGAAGCGCTGCACCCAGTCACGCAGCCGCTCCTGTTGCGCGGGCGGTACGGCCACCAATGGCATCTCGACGCTGTACCAGCCCCGGGGTTTCATGTTGTCCATGTCATAGCCGAAGGCCCATAGCCGGGCATGTTTGAGTAGCGCGGACAGGTCCTCTCCTGCACGACGCTCCTCATCAACCAACATCACTTTTTTAGCGAAGTCCTGCACTACCCCGGCAGGGAGTGCACCACTGGTATCGGGATCGTGGAGTACCAGGTTCGGCCAATGCTGATATCCCAAACCGCCCGGCTGCCCCTTGGTGGACAGCGGTGGCTCATTGGGTTTCTTGGGGTCACGGCGATACGGAGTCAGCGGATGCAGCCAGGGGCCATCATAATTAGCCCCCTGCTTCTTGGCGCGAATGCGGCGTACGGCGTGTGTCGTCTCTCGCCCACAGATGTCGCAGTGACACGAGCCATCCTCAAACAACAGCCGGAAGCGTCGCGGCATTGACCAGTAAGGATGCAGTGGATGCATGTCATCAGGCAGGACTTCCGTGCCCTTCTTATCGCTGACCCGGGTCTGAGCCATCCAGAGAAACAGGCTTTCGTCATCGCTACGCGGTGCTTGCCAGGTCTGGCCTGACCGCGTCAGCGCCTTGGACGTCAACACATTCAGCCATAGACGAGACCACAGACTGGCATCAGCTGCCTCCGGCAATACCAGTGTGGTCAACGGGCCGCCGCCTCGCAGACCGACGCGAATGCCCGCCCCACCGGCCGGGGCATTGATCTGCATGGTGAACAGAGCCAAGGCTGCGCAGTCTTCGCACATGGCTTCGGCACGCCCACGTTTGACGAAAAAGTCCGTATTGTTCTTGATCCCGTTCGCGCCAGGCGCATCAATCAACAGACCACTGACCGTCGCCTCCTTAACGTCGTCGAGTGGGTCCATATCCTGCATGAAGCGTGGACCATCACCTTCCAGCTCAAAGGCATCCTTGAAAGGCTTGAAGGCGCCCTCCAGCTCCTCGAGGCTTGGCGGCTCGATAAAGCGATCCAGCCACTCACCATGGTCCTGCGGCGGTAATGCGGTTTGAATCAAACCAAGCAGGAACTGGTAGGCGGCGCCTTGGAAATCCGCCCGAGGCAGCGAGAGATCGACAACCTCAGGATCGGCCACCGCGCAAGGTGGTCGGTAAACGGTGGCGCCTTCCCGGGTCAGGAAAGGCAGCCATGGCGCGCTGATTAAATTCACGTTTGTTCCCCCTAGTTATCTGTTGTCTTCGACGCAAACCGTAGGCCCCATTGGGCGTCATAGGCGCAGACGGTATCGGCCTCGATCAGCCAAGGCTGGGTGAAGCGCAGCGCCTTGTAACGCTCCTGAAGAGTTTCCCACTGAGACTGAAAAGCACACGGTAGCTCCGCCAGCTTTTGCGCCTGGCTCTGGCGCAGTTTGACCTGGCTGAGCATGTCGGCGTGGCGCTCATCCTCGGCCCATAGCGATAGCTCATCATCGGGCGTGTGCTTGAGTAGAACGACATTGACCGTCGGCTCATCTATCAAGCGCGTGCCGATTTCCTGCTCTTCTTGCCATTGGTCGAACTCAGGGTGCCGAAGGTAGCCCTGCGCCAGATCGAGTGCATTGAAGTTGGCCATCGAGACCGCTACGCCTTGCATTCCACGCTGCTCCCAACGTGCCTCTTGCAAGTCATCCGGCACTAGGTCGGCGACCTTCCCGTAAACGCTTTCGATCAGGGCACGTGCCTCGTCGGGCATCCGAATCGCGCCCAACTCACGTAATACACGCTGGGTCAGCCACAGTAGAGATGTATCGCGGTACACAGCCTGCGTACCTGGTAGCACACGCTTGAGCCATTGAGCATCCGGCGTTTCGCACCACTCAGGGGCAAGGATGGAAACCTCTGGTGTACGACGCACGCCCCGCTCATGACGCTGCAAACGGCCAGCACGCTGGATCAGCAGGTCGATGGGCGCCAGGTCGCTGACCATATGGTCAACATCACAATCGAGCGATTCCTGGAAGACTTGCGTACTGATCAACACCTGCCCCTGGCGCTGGCCGGCGGTGGAAGGTTTGCCCAGCCGCTCAATAACACTCGATTCAATGCGCTGACGGTCCGCCATGGCGAATCGGCTATGAAACAATAGGCACCGCTCGGGATCGGGATGGCGCTGACAGAGCTGCTCGTAGGCTCGGATGGCGTCATCCACGGTGTTTCGTACCCAGGCGACGCACTCGCCTGCCTCGACCGCTGACATCACGGTATCGAGCGCCTGATCTTCCGTGGTCAGCCAGTCGATGCCGACCTCCCGCGTTACCTCCGGGCGCGTGGCAAGCGGGACTTCGCGCTGGCCTTCCGGGCCAACTTGAGTCAGCAACGGGAACTTATCCGCCTGAAGCGACGCCAGCCCTTGTCCCAGCCCCTGGCTCCATGCCGTCGCGAGCTCTTCGCGCATGCCGCGTGGCAAGGTCGCTGTCAGCAAAATAGCGCTACCGCCCTGCCGGGCATGATGCGCCAGCAGTTGGCTGAGCAGCGTCTGCATGTAATGGTCGTAGGCATGCACTTCATCGACGATTAACACCTTGCGCGCCAAGCCATAAAGACGCAGCGTCTGATGGCGAAAAGGCAATAGTCCCATCAATGCCTGATCGATGGTGCCTACTCCAACATCGGCCAGCAGTGATTTTTTACGTGAGTCAGCCAACCAGCGATTGCAGCGCGTGGTAGCCGTCATGTCATCGGCCGCGTAGTCCTGATCCCCCGGCTGCTCCGCTGCCACGGCCTTCACGAAGGTATCGTTCAGTTCACGGGCGCCATGGGCCAGCACGAAGGAAGGCCGAGATACCTCGGCATAGAAGCGTTGATGCAAATTCCCCAATCGTTCATACATGGCATTGGAGGTCGCCATGGTCGGCAAGGCGAAGTACAGCCCCTCACCGTGCCCCGCTGCCAGTAACCGCTGGGCGAGGATGCAAGCCGCCTCGGTCTTGCCAGCGCCAGTCACGTCCTCGAGGATGAACAACTGGGGGCCATCACCGATGGGCAAGGTTTCGGCTTCCCGCTGAAGCGGGGTCGGCGTAATCGACTTTCCGTCAAACCAACTGGATAGACCCGCATACGCTACCGGCTCGGGAGGCTGCGCAAAGCCACTCTCCTGGAGCGCTTGCTGCGCACGCTCCAAGGCCATTGGCCAGTAGTCACCCAGCGGCATCTCATCTTGGCAATACGCGAAATGATCGCGATTCGACCCCAGCCAATCGCTGAGGGTAGCCCATCCCGCAATGGTCCAACTCAAGGCACGCAGAGTGTCACACCACGCTTCGGATACCAGTTTTTCCACTGGCCATGACGGAGGCATGAAAGCCGCCCAATCGTTGACGAATTGACGTGCGGCCTCGATATCATCGGCAACACCGTCATGACCAAAAAATGCTCGCACCTCACTATTACCGGCTTCCACCGGCTGGCCATGGTGGCCGAACATCGGCGCCAGCAATACACGCAAGGTCTCACTCAACTGGTGACGTTCACGACGTGGAGGAATATCGCCAGGCCATTGCAGCGTGTCATCACGCAACCATTCCAACCAGTGGGCTTGCCATAGTACGGCCCCCAACTGGTCATGGCGCGCGGTATACGCGTAGCGCTCAAGTGCAGGCACCAGACTGACGCCCTCTGGGCTAGCCAAACCTTGAAATGCCCGCGAAAACTTGCCGATATCATGCAAGCCGAGCAGGAAAACGAACAAACGCCGAAGTGTTTCGGGAGACAAATCGAGGCGAGCCGCCAGCAATTGCGTCAGTGGGCGCTCCGGTGCCAGAAGCAGCCAGCCCACAGCAGCCACGTCCAGACTGTGGTAAGGCAGCAAATGGCATTGTGCTCCCTCGCCTCCTGGTTTGGCTTTTGCCCAATACCGATATTGCAACATTTCACTTCCCTGCGGTTATTATTGATTAGAAACATATAAGCACTCTGTGTTGGATCCTGCCAACGATGTATATCAAACCAGCACAGTTTTCAGCCCGGCTCATGGGTCCGAGAGTGAATAATTCAGGTACGACGGGGAATCATATATGACGGAAACGACGTCGTTGCCATGGGACATACTGGCACGTTATCGACTGATAGAAATTCTGGCGTTATGGGAAGGACGTATCACGGCATCACAACTGGGGACTGCCTTTGACATAGGGCGACAGCAAGCCCAGAAGATGCTTCGCCAATATCGTAAGGAAGTGCCCGCTAACCTGATATACGACAATTCACGTAAAGGATTTATTCCCCTCGATACTTTTCAACCCTATTACACACTCGGCAAAGTCGAAGAGTATTTACACTTCCTGGGTTCCGATACACAACTCGATTCACCTTTTGCAGGCTTGGGGATCGGAATAGTCAATACGGAATCGCTACCATTACCGAGTCGTCAGTTATCGCCGGCCGTGGTTCGAGAGCTGGTCAAGGCATCCCGGCAGAATGAACGCCTAGAAGTGAACTATGCCTCTTTTCGCTCTCCCGATGGCGAAGATCGCATCATAGTTCCCCATACTCTGGTGTTTGCTGCAGGAAGATGGCATGTCCGCGCGTTTTGCGAAAAACATCAGGACTACCGGGATTTCGTACTCAGCCGTTTTCGTGACGTCCCCGACGTCTGCGGAGGGATGTTGGGTACCCACGACAAGTTCCATGATAACGACTGGCAAACCTATGTCGATGTCCGCTTGATACCTGACCAACGCTTGCCCGAAGCGGAACGGCGGCTCATCGAAGCGGATTATGGAATGAAAAACGGCAGCCTGGTGCTGAATTGTCGGGGTCCACTGATACTTTATGCGTTGCTGGAATTAGGCGTTAACCCCAAACACTCCGAGCCCGAGCCCCGCGCACAGCAGATCGAGATCGCCAACCGAACCGAACTCAACCAGTGGATTCATTGGTGAGCCGCTGCTATGCCGAGCCCATCCCCCATTTGCGTCTCCTCGCCACCCCGCGTAGGTTGTTGTATATCCATTCAATAAAAAGGAGGGTGTCATGATGATCCGCAACCCGCGTTTGTGTGGTATGTCGTCACTGGCGTTGCTGGGCGGTGCGGTGCTTTCCGCGCCGGTGGCGGCGGAATCCGATTCGATTCAGCAGCATCTGGACGATCTGCAGTCGTTCCAGGTGATCGCTCACCGGGGCGCCAGCGGTCATGCGCCGGAGGCGACCTGGTCGGCGTTCGAGCAGGCCGAGGCGATGAATGCCGATTATCTGGAGATGGATGTCCAGATGACCGCCGATGGTGAGCTGGTGGTGTTCCACGACGAAACCGTCGACCGTTCCACCGATGGCGAAGGAAAACTAAAGGATTTCACGCTGGACGAACTCAAGGCACTGGATGCCGGTTCCTGGTTCAACGAGGCATTTCCCGACTATGCCGACGATGACTATGCAGGCGCCCAGATACTGACCCTGGATGAAGTCATCGAGCGTTTCGGCACCGATGAGCGCTATTACCTCGAGACCAAGTCGCCGGAGCTGTATCCGGATCTCGAGGAGGCTTTGGTCGAGGCACTGGAGGATCACGGCCTGGTGGAATCCGGCTCGGTGATCATCCAGTCGTTCAGTGATGAAAGCCTGAAAACGGTCCATGAACTGAATGCCGATATCCCGCTGGTACAGTTGGTGTGGTACTACCCCGAAGACGAGGGCAGCGACACGCTGGTCGAGTGGACCGACGTGACGCCGGGGCCGGGTGAGATCGCCGACGCAGACTTCCAGGCGATTGGCGAATACGCGGTCGGCGTGGGCACCAACATGACCTACGGTGAAGAAGAGAGGCAGGTCATCGATGCCGACTTCGTCGAGCAGGCCCAGGCCAACGATCTGTTGGTGCATGTCTACACCATCAATGACGAGGAAACCATGCAGACGCTGCTGGATTGGGGCGTGGACGGCATCTTCACCAACTTCCCGGACCGCCTCAACGAGTTGGTGGAGTGAATCGCCGCTCAGGTGCTATCTTTTAGCGGATTGCCAATGCCGACAGGACGCGCCCATGCTCACTCCCCGCGCTTCATGGATTGCTCTGGTCGCCAGTCTCACGCTGGCGATGACGCCTCTCGCCATGGCGCAATCCGCCGAGCAGGAGTGGAACGCCTATCGCGATGCGCTGGAGCACGGCGAGCGCCATGCCGACTATTGGCAGACCGGCTGGACGACGTTCTATGCCGGCAGCCTGGCCTACAACGCCTGGCAATCCAGCGAGGGTAGCAGCAGCGACGACCGCTTCGATGCCCGGGTGGGGGCGGTGAAATCCGCCCTCGCCCTGGGCGGCATGTTACTGGACCGCCAGCCTCATCCCGAAGCCAGGCGCAAGCTGGAGCAAGTCAGCGGCCAGGCCCCTGACGACCGGCTGGCACGCGCCCGTGAAGTGATTCGCGAAACCGCCGAGGAAGAGCGCCGCCGCCGCGGCTGGCGAGCACGGCTGGGTTCGCTGGCGGTCAACACGGTGGGGGGCCTGGTGATCGGCGTAGGCGACGATCGGCCGGACGATGGCGCCATCAGTTTCGCCACCGGCATGCTCGTCAGCGAGTTGCAGTTATGGAGCCAGCCCGGTCAAGCCGGCCATGCCGTCAATCGCTTCCAGCCGGCGCAACTGTCGATCGGTGACATGCAGATCGATTACGAATACGCCTGGGTAATGGGGCCGGATCAGTTGGGTATGCACATTCGTTATTGAACGGTTCACCTGCCCCGAACACCACCAAGCATGGCGGCCAGTATCGTCGGCCTGTTGCTATGGACCAGTGCCGGCCCGCCTACAGGCGATTGACGGGTTCGGATCCTGAAAACAGGTCGACGATTGCCTGGGCGGTAACGGCACCCACGGCCTCGAAGGTTTCCCAGGTCTCGGCTGCGGTATGGGGCGTGGTGATGATGCGCTCGGTCGAGAATAAAGGATTATCGGCCGAAGCGGGTTCAACCTCATAGACGTCGATCGCGGCGCCACCGAGGTGGCCATTGTCCAGTACCTGCTTGAGCGCCGTCTCCTGAACGAGAGCTCCGCGAGCGGTATTCACGAAAATGGCCCCCTCTTTCATCTGCGCGAAACGGTAGTCATCCATGATCCCTTTTGTCTCAGGCAGGCTCGGTAGCAGCATGCAGAGCACATCAGCGCTTGAGATCACTTCATCCATGTCCTTCAGCGTCACATCAAGTGCACGAGCGGCATCTTCATCTGGGAACTTGTCGTAGGCCATGAGCGAAACGTCCAGACCCGATAGCTTGCGCGCTACCTTCCGGGCAATGTTGCCAAAACCCAGCAGGCCGACCGTTCGGCCGGTCAGTTCGTGGCCTACGGTCCGGTCCCATTCGACGCGCCGGACGGCATTATGGAGCTTAGGGATCGAACGCATCGAAGAGAGGATCAGTCCCAGGGTGAGCTCCGCTACGGCATTGGCATTGGCGCCGGGGGCATTGGTCACAGCCACACCATGGCGCTTCGCCGCATCGATATCGATATTATCCACACCGACGCCGAAACGGGCGATGATCCTGAGCCGAGGGGCAATGGAAAACACCGTCTCGTCCCAGGTATCCACACCCGCAATCACGGCATCGACCTCGCCTACCCGTTGAGCCAGCTCATCGAAGGTCATCGGCCGCCCGAAAGGATTCTCGACCACCTCGAAGCCCTCGGCCTCAAGCTGCATCTTGGCATCGGGGCAGTTGCGGGAATAGTCCGTTGCGGTAACGAGCACACGCTTTGTCATAGGGTCTCTCCCTGATTTCTGGAACACGGGCAGGCCATAGCCTAAATCCTGAGGACACGTTGTCTGGCGCTATCGATATGCATATCGAGGGCGTGTACTGCCGCCTGCGGATCGCGATTCGCCAAGGCGTCGATAATGGCTAGATGCTCATCCATGACCGCGACAAGCAGCTCAGGTAGCATTCGAGTATCCTCGCTGCGGATCAGCCGTATCTTGATAAGATTCGTCCTGTAGATCCCCGAGACCAACTCGTTACCCAACGCATCGACCATCCGCTGATGCATCCGCCAATCCATATCCTGTGCATGAGCGAGTAGCTCAGGGGTGACGCCTTCTACCCCCTGGGCGCGCACCTCTTCATGCGCTTTCCTCAGGCTCTCGATCTCCTCGGCAGGCGCATTGACCGCAAATTCAGCCACCGCTTCACGCTCGAGCATATGCCGTAGCTGAAAAGCGTTGCGTATGAAGCCCATATCCACCGGAGCGACCTGCAGGCCTCGATGCGGCATGGTGCGGATCAACCCGTCGGCTTCCAGCCGGGGAATCATCTCGCGTACGGCCCCCAGGGGAACGTCAAGAATCTGTGTCAGTTCACGCTGGGAAATGAACTGTCCCGGCAGAATCCTGCGGGATAACAGATGGGTCGTGAAGCTGTCGTAAGCCTGTTCGCGCAGTGACATCTCGTGTCGCTCCTAATGAAAACTGGGCTTACCCTACGAAGGAACGAACATAGGCAGCAAGCCGTTTCACCTGTTGCGGATCGGCCGGATCCAGCGGTGGCCGAGTTCGCTCCCAGCCTGGTTCATCGAAGAGTTCCCCGACCAGTGCCTTCACTAGCGGCGTTACTGGTGCCTGAACGATCTCATCGACGAGCGTATCGAGCTGACTATCCGATTCGCCCTCATGGACCAGGCGGGAAACTCGCTCCGGCAGGATATTGGCAATGCCGCTGATTGCACCGGCACCACCCAGAGGAGCGGCACGCGCCAGCAGGCGCTCGTCACCGACAAGAATCGCCATATCGTCCATTTTCAATAACTGTTCGGTATTCTCCCACACCCCGGCGCTATCCTTGACGCCGAAGACAAGATCGCCATGCGCCTGCTTCAGGCGACGAATGAGTGCATGAGAAAACGATACTTGGGTCACCTGCGGTATGTGATAGAGGATCACTTGCGGATTCGCGTGCTTGATTCGTTCAAAAAGTGCTTCGCACCAAGAGAACAAGGCGTCATCGCTAATGCTTTTGAAATAGAAGGGGGGAGTCAGCAACAGCTTGCGGATACCACGATCGAGCGCAAGGCTTGCCTGGTGCGCCGCTTCATCGACTGATGTCGCACACACGCAGAAGGTCACCGAATCGGGACTTACTCCCTCACCCAAGACACCATCGAGTAGCCGGGTACGTTCTTCGATACCGATGGAGGCCCCTTCTCCGGTGGTGCCACACAGCGTCACCCCGTCCGCCCCCCTGGCGATCAAGCGCGACGCATGCGCCGTGGCCCGCTCTATATCAATACTGCCATCGTCACGGAACGGGGTCACCATCGCCGGAAAGACGCCAAACATATGTCCCTTTGCCCCTCGCATCCGGGCATTTTCCGACATCTCTCCAGAGTGACCCGGCTGAATACAATCATTCATGAAGTAATCCCTCGATGGCATGCAATTAGCAAAATGTTGCATTGATATCGGTTATTTTTCAACTAACATGTTAGTCGTCTCACAGCATGATAACAATCTCTTCGATTGCTCGCCGATGCCATGACCGAAAGGAGGGGCGACCCATGCGACTACTGCGTGGCCTTGAGCGTAATTTTGAAAGATATTTGGTAGCCGCCATTCTGCTTGTCCTGGTTGTCACTCTCATCGCGCAGGTGTTCTTCCGCTATATCATCGGAGCACCGCTGGTCTGGTCGGAAGAGCTGGCACGGTACCTGCTGATCTGGTGCACCTTCCTCGGTGTCAGTCTTGCGGTAAGAGAAGGGCGCAATATATCGGTCGACCTCGCCCCAGCGATGCTTGGCCCACGAACTGCGAAGTTCTTCGTCCTGGTCGCATTGGTTGGTTCCGCTATGTTCTTCATTCTCATGGTCTGGTACGGCATTCCGCTGACCCGGCGCATCGCCATGATCGGTCAGAGTTCCCCAGGTTTAGGGCTGCAAATGTGGATGGTCTATGCGGCTGTGCCCGTAGGATTAGGTCTGGCTCTACTGCGCTCGTTGCAGGCCGCTTGGCTGTTGCTGCGCAACTGGAACGATGAAGACACGGTCGGCCACATCGACCCAGTGGACAGCCGTCAGATCTAGGGAGATCATCCGATGCTCGCCGTTTATACGCTCATTTTCTTCCTCGTCATCTTGGCGCTGACAGTGCCGGTTGCCTTTGCTCTCGGTTATGCTGCGTTGCTGCCAGGCTGGCTCGGTGCCGCTACCAATCCAGGGCAAGTGGTACGCTCCATCGTCACCGCGCTGGACAGTTTTCCTCTGCTGGCAGTACCACTATTCATTCTTGCCGGCGAGATCATGACGCAAGGAGGGCTGGCACGGCGCCTGTTCTCCTTCGCAGACGCCGTGTTCGGACGATTCCGAGGCGGGCTCGCCATGTCATCGGTGGCTGCATGCATGCTGTTCGGCGCCATCTCGGGCAGTTCACCAGCCACTGTAGCAGCGATCGGTTCCATGGCGATTCCTCTACTCAACGATCGCGGCTACGACCTCCGTTTCTCGACCGCGCTAGTCACCGCAGCGGGGACTCTGGGCGTGATCGTTCCGCCCTCGATACCGATGATCATCTACGGCATGGCGGCGAACGTATCGGTATCCGCCTTATTCATTGGTGGCATCCTGCCGGCCATACTGGTGGGCGGTCTTCTGATGGTACATGCCCACATATATGGACGACGTCACGCCGACACGATCACCTCGACCGCAGGCACCATCAGCTTTTTCACAGCGCTGAAGGATAGTTTCTGGGCACTGCTCGCTCCGGTCTTCGTTCTCGGGGGGATCTACACCGGGGCATTCACACCCACTGAAGCTGCCGCCATTGCCTGTCTCTACGGGACCGTGATCTCGATGTTCGTATTCCGCGAATTAAACGTCAGCGGTCTGGGGAGGGTGCTGGTAAGAAGCGCGCTGACCATTGCGCCGATTCTGATCATAGCCGGCACCGGCGCAGCACTAGGACGAGTCCTGACCCTACTGCAGGTACCGGCAGCGATCGGCGATTTCATTGGTGGCGCCATCGACGAAAAGATCATGCTGCTTTTGCTGGTCAACGTCATTCTGATCGGCGTAGGCATGGTCATGGAAACATTGTCGGCAATCATCGTCCTAACCCCTATCCTGTTGCCGGTGCTTGCCCCCTATGGAATCGATCCCACCCACTTCGGCCTGATCATGGTCACGAACCTGGCGATCGGCTTCGCTACACCGCCGGTCGGCGTGAACATTTATGTGGCCAGCGGTATTACACGGCTTTCGGTCATGCAGATCTGCCGTGGTCTCGTCATCCCTGTCGCACTACTGATCGTGGGATTACTGATCATTACCTACTGGCCCGGGCTCACGCTCTGGCTACCGAGTCTCGGCGGATAGTCAACCCGCCGGACAACAACAAAAGGAAAGGGAGTAATGCAAATGAGCTTCAAGACATTGGCAACTGGGTCACTTCTGACGCTTTTGACTGCCACACCAGCAATGGCTCAAGAGTACACGATGATACTGGCCCATGGGCTTTCGGATACATCACACCCTCTGTATCAAACCTTTGAGAAAATCGCCGACGACATCGAATCCAATTCCGATGGTCGCATCGATGTACAACATCAACCAGGCGGTGCACTTGGTGGGGACCGGGAACTCATGGAGTCGCTGCTGCTGGGTGATATCCAATTCGTCCCGGTATCGACCTCCGGCGCGGTACAGTTCATTCCCGAATTCGCCGTCTTCGAAATTCCCTATATATTTCCTACCCAAAGCGAACCACTCCAGACGATTCTCAACGATAGCGAGTTCACCGACCGGATGAAGACCATCCTCACTGACCGGGGTCTAAAGTTCGGTGGCTTTTACAATGGTGGGTTCCGACAATTAACGACTTCAAATACGCCGGTACGCACGCTCGAGGATATTAGTGACAACGATCTCAGGATCCGTGTGCCGGAAAACCCTTATTCCGTTGCAATCTGGGAGGCTCTTGGCGCGGCTCCGACGCCAATCTCTTTCCCCGAACTGTATGGAGCTCTACAACAAGGCGTCGTCGATGGACAGGAAAACCCGTACGGCCATATCCTTTCCCAGCGATTCTATGAGGTACAGAACTACTTGACGACGACGAGCCACATCTTCCTGGCTAACGTCAATCTCCTCAACAAACAATGGTTCGATTCGTTGCCCGACGATCTCCAGCAGGTCGTCGACGATGCCCTTGCAGAGGCCGAAACATTCCAGTGGGACCTTCAGGATGAGATGTTGTCCCAACAGCGTGCCGAGTTGGAGGAATCCATGGAGTTTATTGATCTGGATACCGATGCGCTGGACGCCTTTCGCGAAGCCACGGCACCGATCGAGGATCAAGTGCGTGAAGACATCGGCGACGACATCGTCGACAGTCTCATGACATCCATCGAGAACACGACAAACTAAACGACGACCTTGTTCCCCATCTGTACAAGAGGCATGCCCGCTGCAAGGTAGCAGCGGTTATCGCACTCCGCCGTTGGCGGGTTGGCCCCCTTTGTCATGGCCGCTCTCATGAGCGGCCTTTGCTTGCCGGCGCCTATGCGTCGATGACGCCTCACTCGCCACCGGTACGACCGGAAGTTTCCAGCGAGGCGACAGACCCGCTTGGCGGCACCCATTTTGTTATGTTATAACTTAGCCGCTTTATCGGAGATTCATCACCATGGTGCACCACAATCACCGGCATCGCCCCGAGGGGCCCTGCCATTTTTCACTGATGTCCCTGTCGGCACGCCGCCGGCTGTTGCTGGTGCTGGCGCCACTGGCACTGCTGTGGCTGGCCGTGGCGTGGGCAGCGGGATGGTTAGCCTGATGTCACATTTGCAGCTTCACGACCTGCAGTTGGCGCAAGGCGGTCGCACGGTACTCGAACACCTTGAGGGCACCTTCGAGGATGGCGCGATCACGGCGCTGATCGGCGCCAATGGCGCCGGCAAGAGCACACTGATCCAGGCGATCATGGGCATGCTGACGCCCATTGCCGGCCGAATCGACTGCGATATCCCTCGCGAACGTCGCGCCTGGCTGCCTCAGGAGTTGCCGCTGGACCTGACCTTCCCGATGAGCGTGGAAGAGTTGATCATGACCGGCACCTGGCCGAGCCACGGCGCGCTGAAGGGCTATTGCGGTCCGCATTACCGACAGGCACGGGAGGTGATGAACCGGTTAGGCATCTCGTCGCTGGCCCACCGCCCGCTGGGCGAGCTCTCCGGCGGCCAGCGCCAACGCGCCCTGATGGGACGGACTCTGATGCAGGAAGCGGAATTGCTGCTGCTGGACGAGCCGTTCGCCAACGTCGACCGCGAGACCGTCGAGGTCATCACCCAGGTACTGCGCGACATGGCCGCCAATGGCACCACCATCATCGTGGTACTGCATGACCTGGAACAGCTCGCCCGTCTGGCCGACTGTGCGCTGGTGCTGGCCGACGGCCATGGTCGTTGGAGCACACCCGCGGAGCTTATCGAGCGCCAGCATGGCCATCCCATGCCGCAGACCAAACCCATTCTGCCCTTTGCCTTTCCGGATCCGTCTTGATGCTGGCTTTTCTCGATACTGTCTTCCTGGTTCCCTTCGACTACGGCTTCATGAAACGCGCGCTGATCGCCAGCCTCGCGTTATCCCTGGCGGCCCCTCCGCTGGGGGTGTTCCTGATGATGCGCGGCATGAGCCTGATCGGCGATGCCATGGCACACGCCATTCTGCCGGGTGTGGCACTGGGGTTTCTGCTGGCCGGTTTCTCGTTGCCGATGATGAGCCTCGGTGGCGTATTGTCCGGGCTGCTGGTCGCCGGCCTGGCCGGCAGTGTGTCGCAGATGACCGGCCACCGGGAGGATTCGGCCATGGCCAGCTTCTTCCTGATCTCATTGGCGGCCGGAGTCATGCTGGTCTCGGTCGGCGGCAGCAGCGTGGATCTCACCCATGTGCTGTTCGGCTCGATCCTTGCGGTCGATACCACCGCGCTGGTGCTGATCGCCGGTATGAGCAGTCTGATCGTGATGCTCATCGCGGTCATGTTCCGGGCGCTGGTGGTCGAGTGTCTCGATCCGTTGTTCCTGCGTGGCCAGGGCATCCGGAGCGGCTGGGTACATGGCCTTTTTCTCGGCCTGGTGGTACTCAACCTGACGGCCGGTTTCCAGACGTTGGGCACGCTGATGGCCGTCGGCCTGATGATGTTGCCCGCCACCACGGCGCGTTTCTGGAGCAAGCGGCTGGAAGGGCTGATCGGTATTGCCGTCATCCTGGCGCTCGCTGCCAGTGTGGGTGGGCTATTGCTCTCCTATCACCTGTCGCTGCCGTCCGGCCCCGCGATCATCCTGCTGGCCGGCGTCGGCTATGTCGTGTCGGCGCTGTTGGGACGTCACCACAGTCTACTGGCCAAGCACCGCCACACGGCCACCCCGCTCGATACCGGCGAGGCCGGTTGAGTCGTCACCCGCTTTGTCCAACACGCTTGCAAGGAGTCCCGATCATGTCGCACCGTTTCTCTCCAACCCAGCTTCTCGGCGCCGGGCTGCTTGCCATGACACCGGCACTGGCCCAGGCGGACATCAAGGTCACCGCCAGCTTCAGCATTCTGGCCGACATGGTCAGTAACGTCGGCGGCGAGCATGTCGAGGTCGACCCGCTGGTGGGCGCCAATGGCGATACCCACGTCTTCTCGCCCAGCCCCAAGCATGTCCAGGCGTTGGCCGACGCTGATCTGGTCGTGTTCAACGGCCTGCAATTCGAGGGCTGGATGGAGCGCCTGATCAAATCCAGCGATTACGATGGCGTATTGACCACGGCCACCGACGGCATCGAGGCGCTGGATTACAGCGACGGCGGTCACGATCACGACCATAGCCAGGGACATGACGATCATGATGGCCATGCCGCTCATGGCGATGCCGATCCTCACGCCTGGCAGGATCTATCGCTGGCGGTGACCTATGTCGAAAACATCCGGGATGGCTTGATCGAGGCCGATCCGGATCACGCCAGCGACTATCGCGATAACGCCGAACACTACATCGGCGAGATCAAAGCGCTGGACGACGAGCTCCAGACACGACTCGGCGACCTTCCCGCAGGCAGCAGCGTCGTTACCGGACACGACTCCTTCGGCTATTTCTCCGATGCCTACGGCATACGCTTCCTCTCCCCGTCAGGACTGTCCACCGAGGTCGATCCCTCCGCCTCGGACATGGCCGAGTTGATCGACCTCATTCGGGAACAGAACATCCAGGCCCTTTTTCACGAGAGCATGACCAACCCATCCACCCTGAACCAGGTCGCCGAAGAGGCCGACCTGACCATTGCCGGTACTCTCTACGCCGATGCCCTGGCCGAAACGGGAGACGCCAGCACCTATCTCGGCATGATGCGCCACAATGCCGACCTGCTGCATGCAGCCCTGGCCGATGCCGAGCCCGCCCCGGAGCATGCGGATCACCACGACGCTCATGACCACGGCGGCGACCACACACATGA
Organism: Aidingimonas lacisalsi; assembly: GCF_008079445.1. Classification (GTDB taxonomy): domain Bacteria; phylum Pseudomonadota; class Gammaproteobacteria; order Pseudomonadales; family Halomonadaceae; genus Aidingimonas; species Aidingimonas lacisalsi. Next base: position 146,503 of record NZ_VRYH01000001.1, read on the forward strand.
TCACGACCACGAACATTGAGCAAACCTCGCCGATTACAACTACGCTTCTAAACGGCTCGCATCACAAGCAGCCTAACTCGTCTCCTCGCATCAGCCGTGCCCGGCGTACCTCACCGGGCCATGACGACCAATGACAGGAGGAAATAATAATGACGGATGCACCTCGGCTCGCCATGCTCAAAGCCCATTTGAGTCGCCGTAACTTTCTCGGTGCCGCCGCAGCGACAGGCGCTGCCGCCGCGCTCAAGCCAACCGGCCTGCTCGCCCAGGACGACAGGCCGTGGGATGGCTCACTGGTCTCCTACCCCGATCCAGCCATCGAGGTGATCGATGACCGCTTTGCGCCCTACCGGCTGGCCAATGCGGCTGTCGAACGGCTCGCCACCGGTTTCCGCTGGGCGGAAGGGCCGGTCTATTTCGGCGACGGCGGTTACCTTGTCTGGAGCGATATCCCCAACAACCGTCAGATGCGCTGGCTCGAAGCCACTGGCGAGGTCAGTGTCTTCCGCGAACCGTCGAACTTCTCCAACGGCAACAACCGCGACCGCGAAGGCCGGTTGTTGACCTGTGAACACGATACTCGGCGCGTCACCCGTACCGAGCACGACGGTAGCGTCACGGTGATTGCCGACGAGTACGACGGCAAACCGTTCAATGCGCCCAACGATGTCATCGTCCACCCCGATGGCGGTATCTGGTTCACCGACCCGGGCTACGGCATCCTCATGAACTATGAAGGGCATGTCGACGAGTTCGAACTACCGGAAGCCGTCTACCGGATCGATCCGGACAGTGGCAAGGTGGAAAAAATGGCGGAAGTCGAAAAGCCCAACGGTATCGGCTTCTCCCCCGACTACTCCACGCTTTACGTCTCCGACACCGGCGGCACTCATACCGAGGGACATCCCCACCAGATCCTGATGTGGGACGTTGTCGACGATGGCACCCGCATCACGAATGAAAGGCAATTCACCGATGTCGGCGCCGGTTTCGTCGATGGGTTGGCCGTCGACGTGGATGGCAATCTCTGGTGCGGTGCCATCTTCGGTGGTCTGTTCGATGCCGACGATCACGATGGTGTGCACATCTACGCCCCCGACGGCGATCTGATCGGCAAGATTCACCTACCCGAGCCCTGCGCCAACCTGTGCTTCGGCGGCAAGCGCCGTAACCGGCTGTTCATCACCGGCAGCCAGTCGCTCTATTCGGTCTACGTCGAGACACAGGGCGTGGCAGTGTGGGCCAACGATAATTGAGCGGCCCCCTCACTCCTTGATCGACACGTGACAGGCGCCATCTTCGGATGGCGCCTATTTTATGGGACGATGCCTGGCATGATCGGAGCGCCTGGATACGCGAGGCAAGGCCATGCTCGAACTGTGTGATGTCAGCAAGTCTTACGCGACACCTCAGGGGCCGTTGTCGGTACTCGCCGGTATCAGCTTGCGCCTGCCCGCTGGAGATAGCCTGGCGTTGATGGGGGAATCCGGCTGTGGCAAGTCGACGCTACTGCACCTGGCAGCCGGCCTCGATGTACCGGACAGCGGCCGGGTGATACTGGCCGGCCAGGCCCTGGACACCCTGAGCGAGTCACGGCGTTCGGCGTTGCGTCGTCATCGCCTGGGGCTGGTATTCCAGGCATTCCATTTGGTGCCCAGCCTCTCGGTGAGCGACAACCTGCGCCTGCAAGCGCGTCTCGCCGACCGCGAAGATTCCGCCTGGACCGACGAATTGCTGGGCCGCCTGGGGCTTATCGGAATGCGCGACCGCTATCCCGAGCAACTCTCCGGCGGGCAGCAGCAACGTCTGGCCATCGGCCGGGCGCTGGCGGTACGTCCCGACTTGTTACTGGCCGATGAACCCACCGGCAATCTCGATGAACGCAGTGCCGACGAGGTGTTGACCTTGTTGCTGGCGCTGGTCGCCGACAGTGGTTGTGCGCTGCTGATGGTGACCCACAGCCCACGCGTGGCTGCACCGCTGAACCATTGCCTGCGCCTCAGTCACGGGCAATTGATGGAGGCCACACCGTGAGCCTGGCCGCCTATCGCACCGCTCTGCTCACGTTACTCTCGCACTATCGCCGTCATCCCGGGCAACTTGTCATGCTGCTCGTCGGCTTGTGGGTGGCAAGCGCGCTCTGGAGTGGCGTACAAGCGATCAATGCCTCGGCACGTGACAGCTATGCCCGGGCCGAAGCGCTGTTCAGCCAACAACTCGACCGTATCGAGCGGCGCGATGGGCAGCCATTGCGTTACGAGGACTTCCTGACATTGCGGCGCGACGGCGCGCCCGTTTCCCCGATGGTCGAAGGGGAGGTCGAACTGGCGGATGGCACCCGGCTGCCGGTACTGGGTATCGACCCGCTGACACTGCCCGAAGGCGGCGGCCTCGGTGCCGCGCAAGCGAGCGAAACGCTGCTCCGCTTCCTGCGTCCGCCCTACCGTACCCGTGTCGCCCCCGAAACCCTGGCGACGTTATCCGCCGAACCTGGTGCCACCCCGACACTCGCGTCTGGCGGCACGATGCCGCCACTGGCGACCGACCGGACGCTGCCCCCCGAGCTTGCCGTCATGGATATCGCCGCCGCCGTGGTGCTGCTCGAAGCGTCCGGACCGAGCCATCTCGTCATTGCGCCAGAGGCGACACTCAGCCTTCCCGATGAATGGATCCGGCACTCGGCCGACAACCTGACAGCCCCTGGCCAATTGACCGACAGCTTCCACCTGAACCTGACCGCCATGGGGCTACTGGCACTGGTCGTGGGCTTGTTCATCGTCCATGCGGCCCTCAGCCTGACCCTGGAACAGCGGCTGGGCTTGATGCGAACCCTTCGGGCCCTGGGGCTGCCGGGACGCCCCTTGGTCGCGCTACTCGCCACCGAATTGCTGATTCTGGGACTGGTCGGTGCGATGGCTGGGATTGCCAGCGGCGTCTGGCTGGCACAATGGCTGCTGCCCGATGTCGCCGCCAGTCTACAAGCCCTTTACGGGGAACGCCTGGGTGATGAACTGTCGCTGCCCTGGTATTACTGGGCAGGAGGACTGACCGTCACACTAGGCGGGCTCCTGACCGCCGGAGCCAGTTCACTGTGGCACGCGGCGCGGCTCGACATCCTGGCCATGGGACGCAGTCAGGCATGGCATGGGCGCTTCCAGCGGCAACTCACCGGCATGGCAGTGGCGGGTGGCCTGCTATGGTTGCTCGCCATAGGACTCGGGGGATGGCTTCACCAGCTGCCACCGCGGGCAGGGTTGACGCTGGGGTTCACCATGATCGCCGCCGCGCTGTTGGGTAGTGCGTTATGGCTGCCACCGTTGCTGGCCAGTCTCCTGGCTGTGCTGGCGAGAACCCTCCGGCACCGGCCCCTGGCACAGTGGGCATTCGCCGATGTGAACTTGCAGTTGCCGCGTTTGTCAGTCGCGATGATGGCGTTACTCATTGCACTGTCGGCAAACCTTGGCGTGAGCAGCATGGTCGACGGTTTCCGTTTGACGTTTCTTGACTGGCTGGATCAGCGCCTGGTGGCTGACCTGTACCTGCGCCCGCCCGCGGATCGCTACGAAGCAGTCGCCGATTGGCTGCGCGAACGCGACGGTATCGACGCCCTGTTACCGACACGAGACAGCGAGACCCGACTGATCGACACGCCAATGCAGTCAACCGCTCAGCCCGTCGGCCTATACGGTGTCACTCCCCATCCGCGTCTGCGGGAGCGTTGGCCGTTGCTCGACGCCATAAGCAACGACCCTTGGCCGGCCTTTCAGCAAGGCGCGGTGATGATCAACGAACAGTTGGCTTTGTCCTCTGCCCTGTCACCGGGTGAGACGCTGACTCTGCGTACGCCTCAGGGCCCCCGGGCCTTCCAGGTGGCCGCCGTGTATGCCGATTACGGTAACCCGCGTGGCGAGGTCATGCTGACGACAGAGCGATTGATCGAGCGATTCCAGGCGCCGCCAGGCTCGATCGGCCTCGTGCTTCCTCCTGGCCGGGCCACCGATATCAGCGCGCTACGTGACGAGCTGAGCCAGCATTTCGGCATCAGCCGCGACAGCCTGATCGACCAGGCAACACTCAAGCAGCAGTCGCGAACGATCTTCGAACGGACTTTCGCCATTACGCGTGCCCTGAATGGCCTCACACTGGGCGTCGCCGGTATCGCGCTGCTGACGAGCCTGCTGGCACAGGCACCACAGCGGCGCCGACAGTTGGCCCCACTCTGGGCTCAGGGGGTGTCACGCCGTCGCTTGACCGGTATCGGATTATGCCAGCTCGGCGGCACAGCTCTGATCACGGCGTGCCTGGCCGTTCCCCTCGGTTTGGCGCTAGCCTGGAGTTTAGTGGCCAAGATCAATGTCGCGGCTTTTGGTTGGCGTCTGCCGTTGCATGTATTCCCGGAACACATCGCCACGACCCTGGTCCTGGCAGTCGCTGTCACCCTGCTGGCGGCCCTGCTGCCGGCCTGGCGATTGTGGCGCCTGCCCCCCGGACATCTACTGAGAGAGTTCGACGCCTCATGAGGTTCACACGATTGCGCAGGCTGGTTACCTCGCGCCGGGTATGGCTCACGATCGGCTTGCTCGTCATGCTCGCATTGGTCCTGCTGCTCCAGCAGCGAAGTGATGATTCGCCCCCGGAAAGTTTCGCCGGTCTCGGGGAAGAAACGGAGACGTTCGCCAGGGCCGAGCCCAGTCATCAATTGCGTTTCCCGGACGATCACGGCCCGCATCCGAATTATCGAATCGAATGGTGGTATCTCACCGCCAACCTGCACGACACCCAGGGCGAGCCGCTGGGCATACAGTGGACGCTATTCCGCCAGGCACTGGCCTCCCCCAACGACGAGACGGCAGGCGATAACGGCGATTCACCATGGACGACCGACCAGCTATGGATGGCACATGCGGCTCTTTCCACCCCGGATTCGCATTGGCTCGACGAACGTTTCGCCCGCGGCAAGCCGGCCCCGGACCAGCAGGGCCAGGCAGGTGTCGAGGCCCAGCCGTTCGCGGCCTGGCTGGATAACTGGCAACTCAGAAGCCGCGCACCAAATGGCGATGGCCTCGATGCGCTGACCGTGTCCGCCCGCGGTATCGATGACGACAGTACCTTCGGCTACCGCCTTGATCTCACGGCAGAAGGTCCACTCGTGCTGCATGGCGACAATGGCTTCAGTCAAAAGACCGCCGATGGCCAGGGCTCCTTCTACTACAGCCAGCCTTTTTACCGAGTCGAGGGACAGGTGGAGATCGATGGCGAGATACGCAACGTCAGCGGGCAGGCGTGGCTCGATCGCGAATGGAGCAGCCAGATCATGGGACCGACTCAGCAAGGATGGGACTGGTTCTCGCTGCATCTGAACGATGGCCACAAGCTGATGGCCTTCCGTATGCGCGGAGGCGGCGACGACGGCGAGGATTATCTCTCCGGCAGTTGGATAAGCCCCGATGGCGATGTAACCGACCTGGCCAATGACACCATCGAACTGATCCCGACGGAACATAGTTCGGTAGCCAAACGCGAGATACCCACCCAATGGCAACTACGCCTGCCCGGCCAGGACCTGGACGTAACCGTGGAGGCACGCAACCCCGAGCGCTGGATGGACACCGTCTTCCCCTACTGGGAAGGCGATGTCACCGTGGAAGGGAGCCACTCGGGAGTCGGCTATCTCGAGATGACTGGCTACTGAATGGGCGCACAGACGTGAAACGGCTTACCCGTTGCTCAGGCGGATTGCTCGGTGCGAAGCAATGGGCAGGTTTGGCAGTATGAGGCTGGACAAGTGGCCTGGAAGTACAGGCAACACGTCCTTCGAAAACGTACGGCTCGCCCATCGCATAACCGGGTGCGTGGAAACAGGAAATCCTGTAACGGATTGAAGGCGAGTCCCAGTTGCGATGGCGCGGCCTCGACCAGGAAGGAAAAATCACTCTCGCATCGCGCCTGCGCTGCACGATCCTCGAGGGTCGTCAGACGTCGCTCATAGAGCGAGTAGACACGTACCGCGGTGTTTTCCCATAGCATGCGACGAGGCACACCGCTTACCTGGTGGAGGATGCTCCAAAGCGGCGCTAATAGGTCGGCAAACAGTGTGCGGACGATTGCCTGGCGGGCGCCCTCGCGATTCGCATCGCCCAATGGATAGCCCGTCGTATCGTGAAGCGGTAATACCGACGTCCAGCGAGTTCCATCATGTGAGCAATCTATCAGACAGTTCGCCGGCGACAGATCCAACCCTCGATTGCAGGCCGACAAAGCATACAAGCAGACTCCCGTCGTCAAAAAGGAAAGCCGCTTGCAGAGGAGCGAGGCGGTCACTCGGCGAGTCGGCGAGCCGATGAGAGGCCCCAGTTCATCCAACAATGACCGACAATATGCCGGTGTCGTAAAGGCCTCGACAGCCAAGGCACACCCATTGGAGGGAGCCTTATCTTGCAATCCCAGGGTTCCGGTCAGAAACGCCCACTGCGCCTCACTGAAGTGCATGACGTTACTCACCCCGGGACGTCCTTGCCGAAAGGAATGCATAGTGGCGTATTGAAAAACGGATCATCAATGATCCGACATGTCAGGTTGAATACCTCCTTGACCCGCTCTTTGGTAATCACCTCTTTAGGGGCTCCCTGGACATGTACGCCCCCCTGGCGCACGGCTACGATGTGATCGGCGTAGCGACATGCCAGGTTCAGATCATGCAGTACCATCACGATCGTTTTGCCTTCGCGACGGTTGAGATCCCGCAATAGATCCAGCACTTCCATTTGATGGGTCAGATCCAGGAAGGAGGTCGGTTCATCCAGGAGCATCAACGGTGTGTCCTGTGCAATGGCCATCGCAATCCAGGCACGCTGACGCTGACCGCCGGAGAGCGTATCGACTGCGCGTTCGGATAATGTGTTCAACCCCGTGTGTAACAGGGCTCGCTGCACCATGGCCTCATCCGCCTCGGACCACTGTTCGAACCAGTTCTGATGAGGGTGACGCCCGAGCCCGACCAATTGCCGGACGGTGATGCCTTCTGGAGCCTCGGGCTGCTGTGGCAACAGTGATAACGACTTCGCCACCGTGCGCGTTGGCTGACGATTGATCGCTTTCCCGTCAAGACAGACCCTGCCTTCCCACGGTTCGATCAGTCGAGCCAATGCCTTGAGCAAGGTGCTTTTGCCACAGCCATTACTGCCCACCAGAACCGAGATGGCACGCTCAGGCAGCGTCAACTCGAGTCGATCCAGAATCACCTGACGCTGGTACCCTAGCGTCAAGGCGTGTGCAGACACTGTCGTCATGTTCGGATTAACGCCTCTGCCGTATGAGTAATGTCAGGAAGAAAGGCGCACCGATGGCAGCGACGAAAATTCCTGCCGGTAAATCCAGCGGCAGAAACAAGGTACGCCCCAGCAGGTCCGCCAGCATGACCATGCACGCCCCGAACAGCACGGCCATCACAGCCTGTGCGGTGCCAGTGGTTCGCGAGATCATGCGCGCCATATGAGGAGCCACCAAACCAACGAACGCGAAGGCACCGCCCCAGGCGACAGCCACGCCAGCCAACATCGACGCCACCACCAGAAGCAGTGCTCGCGTCCACTGCACCCGAACACCGATCCCGGTCGCCAGGGCATCATCGAGCGGGGCCAGTAACGTCAGCCGCATCAGCGGTATCAACGCCGCTCCCAGCAACGCACACCAACCAGCCAACGCCGTCACTTCCGACCAGTTAGCGGCATAGACGCTGCCGGTCAACCACACATAGGCCGAAAGGGTCGTCGTCAACGGGCTAGCTACGAGGATGAATGTCGTCACGGCTCCCAACAATGCCGAGACGCCAATGCCGATCAATACGAGTCGTAACGGGGCCACTCCCCGCTGCCAGGCCAGCAGATAGATCGCGAATGCGGTGGATAGCGCGCCCAGGATCGCCGCCAGCGGTAACCAGGCCATGCCCCAGTTGGTCGCCAACAAGGAAAAATATCCTACGGCCGCAGCACTCGCCCCACTGGTGACGCCCACGATGTCAGGTGAAGCCAGGGGGTTACGCATCACTTGTTGAAACAGCCATCCCGACATCCCCAGAGCACCACCCACCAGCGCGCCCAAAAGAGCACGCGGCAATCGCAACTGTATGACGATCAACCCATTCTCGCTCGTGGGGGTGGTCAGTGCCACACCGAGCTGTGATAGCGAGAGAGGTACCCTGCCTACCGCAAGCGATACTCCCAGCACCACCAGTGACAGCAACAGGATGGCCCCCACCCTGCGCCAAGGCTCGGGTGTCACAATGCGTGAAAACCCCGGTAGCCTGATCACCCAATGCTCAGGCATGCCTCACTCCCTGACGACGAATCAACGCGACGAATACCGGCGCACCGATCAATGCCGTCATCACGCCGACGGGCACTTCGCCAGGCAGTATCACCACTCGACCGACGACATCGGCCAACAGCAACAGCGTTGCGCCCAGCAAGGCACAGCCCGGGATCCAGGCGCGATGATCGACCGGCAACCATCCTTTGGCGATATGCGGCACGATCAAACCCACGAAAGCGATATTTCCAGCCATTGCCACCGAAGTACCAGCCAGCAACACGATCAGGATCACCATCATCGCCTGCAGACGATACACTCGCAGCCCCACCCCTTTCGCCACGGCCTCTCCAGCAGCCAGTACATTCATACTGCGTGCCAGCGGCCAGACACAAAGCATGGCTATCAAAGCCAGCGATATGAGCGGCCAGATAGTGGCCAGAGGCCGACCGGCAACAGACCCGGCCAGCCAGAACAACACCGTATCCAGCCCCTGTTGATCGATGACGAGCAGTGCCTGACTAAACGCATTGCAAAGCGCCGTCAGGGCGGCACCCGCCAGCACCAGATGCAACGGACCTGACAGTGAACGCCCGCGCATTGCAACCCACCAGACGATCCCCGCTGCCAGAGTGGCTCCGAGCAATGCACCGGCATACCAAGCCCAGGGCGACATCACCGTCCACACCGACACCAACGAGACGATGACCAATAACGCCCCGGCATTGATCCCTAACAGCCCGGGAGACGCCAGCGGATTGCGTGTCAGGGTCTGGATCATGCAACCCGCCACTGCCAGACTCGCGCCGACGACCATGGCCACCAGGGTACGTGGTAGTCGGGTGGTACGAATCAGCAGATCCGCCACGTCGGTGGGTGATGGCGACCACAGCGCTTGCCAGATGGTCAAGGGGCCGAACCAGTACGCACCCGACATCAGGCTGAGCAGAGAGGCCCCCAGCATCGCCACCGCAAACAGCCATAACCGTCTTCTCATGACAGCGCCTCACGAGCATCCAGCCAGTGCTCGATATCATCGAGCATTCGCTGCGCTCCGAGGATGCCGCCTGCCAAGACCCAAGCAACAGGATCGACGTCAATGACCCGACCTTCACGAGGCGCGGCCATACGCTGCCATAACGGATGACGTGTCAATCGCTTATAGTGAGCCTCGACCGCTGGACTATCGCTATGCCGTATCACGAAGAAAACATCGGCATCGACCTTCGGCAAACTCTCCACGCCGCCAATCCGCAGCGAAATACCGGAAGCTTCCTGACTGGCCTGATTCCACACGAAACCCAACGCACGCAATACTGACCCGCCAAAGCTGTCGGGCAGGTAGCTGCGCAACTCATCGGCGCGAATGTCCAGCAGCGATACCGTGACGGGCCAGCGCGCTGCGAAATGCGCGGCCAAGCGCGACCGCAGTACGTGCATATGGGCCTCGAACCCCGTGAGAAGCAACGAGGCTTCCCGCTGGTGTGCCAGCGCACGCCCCATCACTTCCAAGGTCGTCCTGAACCGGAAGATGTCATCTAGCATCACGACGGGGGCGATGCGTGACAGCAATGGAGCAATCCGAGCGTGGCGGAACCGTGACGCGATGATTACATCGGGCGCCAGCAGAACGATGTCCTCCAGGCTAGGCTGCGTTTCAAGACCCACCAGCGACACGTCAGCAAGGGCCTCTCTCAGGTAGGGATAAACCGGTTTATCTTGCCAGGATTCCACGACGCCGACGGGGATCACCCCCAAGGCAACGGCCGTATCGGTCGCTCCCTGAAACAGGGTAACGACCCTGGGCATGACATTCGCTGCATTGGCGTGGCCCAGCACCGGACTCATCCCCAACGCGGCCATCGCCATCAATAGCGTACGCCGGGACAGCCCCCGGGAACGGGCCGGTGAGCATGCCATTTCCTGCCCCCGGCCCTCGCTACCGCATTGCTGACATCTAACCACCGACCGATCCGAGTAACGATATTGCACGTCTATATAATAACAAGTGTCATTTCCATCGACATATGAGATGAATTATCATAAACAAATGATAAACATGCACTTGCTTGACGGCAACCTGCAATGCGTTCGACACGACATTAGATCGTAAACCAACAAGGGACATTACAGATCATGCGAAACAACCAGTCACCCGACAAGCGCCGGCTGCTACCGGCCACACTGGGAGCTCTCATTCCTTTGGCGGCACCGACATCTGCTCTCGGCCAGGACACGACCGTCACCGATCATGGTCAACTCGACCCACAGGTCATCACTGCGACACGTAACAAGAGCTTTGCCGATGACACGCCCCAGAAGACGACCATCATCACTCGGGAGCAAATCGAGCAACAGTTGACCATCACGCAGGACTTCGGTGAAGTCCTTAGCCAATTGATTCCTTCCTATTCGCCGAGTCGACAGAAACTCTCCAGCGCCGGCGAAACCTTTCGCGGACGCTCGCCGCTTTTCCTGATCGATGGCGTGCCACAATCCAATCCACTGCGAGACGGTGCGCGTGATAGCTACACCATCGATCTCGCCATGGTCGAGCGCATCGAGGTGATTCATGGGGCCAGCGCCGAGCATGGCCTGGGCGCCACCGGCGGTATCATCAATTTCGTGACCAAACGTGCCGATGCCGGTCGCTTCAATCAGCATGCCGGCGTTCAACTGACCAGCGACGACGATTTCGAGTCAGAGGGGTTCGGACACAAACTGGACTACCGAGTCAGCGGCCAAGACGGCGACTGGGATTATCTGGCAGCCGCGACCCAGCAACAACGCGGCGTGTTCTATGACGGCAACGATGAGCTTGTCGGCATCGCCTACCCAGGGGAATCGCAGAATTCCGAAAGCTACGACCTGATGGCCAAACTCGGTTATTGGATCGACGACAACCAGAACCTCGAGTTCTCCGTCAATCACTTCGACCTGGAGGGAGAGGGGGATTATGTACCGGAATCCGGAGATCGAGACGAGGGACACCCGACGACCGCACGCAAGGGCGATCCTATCGGTGACCCCGGTTACAACGAAGTCACCAAAGCCCACCTCAATTATTCACACGATGATTGGCTGGGGAATGAGATCGATGCTCAGTTGTATACTCAGCGCTTCCGTGCCCAATTCGGCATCACGCCCTACTTTCCCTACCAGGACGCTAACGGTGACACCCGCTACGACCAGACTCGCACCGAGTCCGACAAGATCGGCGCCAAGTTCACCGTCAGCCGAGACGGCCTCCTCGATGATCGGTTACGCCTGACATCCGGCCTGGATCTGTTACAGGACGAGACGCGTCAGATGCTGGTTCACACCGGACGCACTTACGTACCGGAAATGCAGTTGCGCAATTACGCGCTTTTCCTGCAGGGCGATTATCAACTGACCGATGCCTTGAGCCTGCATGCCGGTGCACGTCATGAGGAAGCCGAGCTCAACGTCGACGACTTCTCGACCATCGATCGCAGCAATGTCACCCAGGATCAAGTGGCCGTAGACGGCGGTAGTCCCAGCTTTGACGAGACACTGCTCAATGCCGGTGTGGTTTACCAGGCGACCGACCGGGTTCAACTCTACGCCAATTACTCGGAAGGCTTCGGTATGCCGGATGCCGGCCGCGTACTACGCGGTATCGATGATGCCGGCCAGGATGTCGATACGCTACTGCAACTGCAGCCCATCGTCACCGACAACCGCGAAATCGGTGCTCGATTCGACTGGGAACGCTATGGGCTGGAAGTCAGCTACTATGAATCCAACTCCGAGTTCGGTGAGCGACTCGCCTTCGAGAACGGCACGTGGGTGGGCAGTCGGGAGAAAACCGAGATTCAAGGCCTGGAGATTACCGGTGATGCCCGGATCAATGAGGCCCATAAACTGAAGCTCTCCTATACCCACGCCGAAGGAGAATCGGATACCGACGGTGACGGCGATGTGGACACTGAGTTGACCGGCATCAATATCGCTCCCGATACGCTGCGCTTGGGCTGGAGCGCCTCCTGGAACGATAGACTCTCCTCACACCTGCAATACAGCCACTATTTCGATCGTAGCATCGACGATCCTGAGCTCGAATTCGACGGTTATGGTCTAGTGGATGCTTCACTGACCTATCGGCTCCCCGTGGGTCGTACCAGTCTGGGTATAGCGAACCTGACCGACGAGGATTACTTCACTTACTATTCCCAAGCCGCCCGAGCAAGCGACGACTATTACTTCAAGGGGCGAGGTAGAACTCTGACATTGGGATATCAAGTCGATTTCTGAACGCGACAACGTCATGCTCCATGAGCACTGAAGGGACATCGTCTTCCCCTATGGGGTGGGCGATGTCCCGGTCGCCGCCAGGCTCGACGCTTGCATCACAGTGTGGAGCATGGGGTGCTGGCAATGGACGTCTACGCTTTCTACTGATTTGCACGGCGACGCCCGTGCGTCGCCTTAGTGACGTGCACGAAAGTGCTGCTCCCCGGGTGCAATGTCGTTACGGAGCCTATCGCACAAGTCCGAATCGAGTTCAGGGTCGTCCGGGGACAACAACCCACATGTCTTGAGCGCTCGCCGCACGCTCATCTTTTCATCCAGACGTTCATAAACGACGCGCACGCAGCTAGGCATACGCTCGCTATTATCGGCAACTCCGAGTTTGAGTCCCGTCAAACGATGCACCTGGCTTCGGAAGCTGGGGAACAGGATGGTCTGGGTCACTTCGTTACCGTTGAGCGTCTCGTGATCGATCAGGAAAAGACGGTCCGCCAGGCGGAAAGCGAGACCGTGATAGCGGTTGTGGCAGGTGCGCGCACCAGGACGCACCCGCATGCGCTCGGTTCGTTGGTAGACCACGCCATGCTCGCGGGCCTCCAGGCAGACCAGCGTACGGATCAGGTGACCGGGCCGGGACATCGAGTGGTAGTACTCGAAGTAGCACCCCAGATAGCGCCCCATGTCGTTCTGACCTCGGGTCAACAGCTCACTCGGCCACTCCGGGGGCACCCCGGAGGCCGCCGCACGGGCATCGCGGCCCGCCTGGACCAGTGTACGAAATTCCGAATGGGGCAGGTAGAGCTCGTGCTCCTCGACGCCGAACAGGGCGCAGATGCGCTGCATGACGACGTGACGCGGGCGGTAGCGACCGCTGAGGTAGCGGTTGAACTGGGAACGATTGATATGCAGGCGCCGGCAGACCTCGGCAATGGAGGGATAGTAACCACACAGCAGGCGCAGGTTCGCCACGAAATCGTCTTGCATGCCATTGGCTCCGGGCCACTACACCAACCGGTATGGTGCAGTCTGATGCACTTTGGTATGCCAAGTATGCACCGCTATGCATCAGTGCGCCAAGTTTCCTCAATACGATCAACTGTTTCAATCAAGGAGCGCTATCACTAATACAATATCGGAGACCCATAATGCTTGAACTGCTCAACGAGCTCCTCTGGGGCAAAATCCTTCTCGTCCTGCTGGTCAGCGTGGGCATCGGCTTCACCGTAGCCTCGCGCTTCGTCCAGTTTCGCTACTTCGGCCGCATGTTCCAGATCCTCGGCTCTCGCCAGGCCTTCCGTCATGACAAGCATGGCCATCTCAGCAGCTTTCAGGCGCTGGTGCTGTCCGTGGCCGGCCGCGTAGGCGGCGGCAACATCGCCGGCGTCGCCGTGGCCATCACCCTGGGCGGCCCGGGAGCGGTGTTCTGGATGTGGCTGGTCGGCCTGATGGGCATGGCCACGAGCTTCCTGGAATGCACCCTGGCCCAGACATTCAAGCAGCCTCAAAGTGACGGCACCTATCGCGGTGGCCCGGCCTACTACATCGTCAAGGGCCTTGGTCGCAACTGGCGCTGGCTGGCCGGTTTCTATTCCGTGCTTCTCCTACTGACCTTCGGTTTCGCCTTCACCGCTCTGCAGTCCTATGCTGTCTCAACCTCCTTCAACGACGCCTTCGGTGTGCCGGTCTTTTACAGCGGCATCGCTCTGGCCATGCTGGTTGGCCTGATCATCTTCGGCGGTATCAAGCGAATCGCTCGCATCTCCGAGGTGCTGGTGCCATTCATGGCCGTAGGCTATCTGGCGATCGCGCTGATCGTCATCGGCATGAATATCGACCGCGTACCCGAGGTCGTGACTCTGATCGTCAAGAGCGCCTTCGGCCTCGAGCCGGCCATCGGTGGCGGTATTGGCGCGGCCATCATGATGGGTCTCAAGCGCGGCCTGTTCTCCAACGAGGCCGGCCTGGGCAGCGCCCCGAACGTGGCCGCCGTAGCCTATGTGCCGCACCCAGCCAACCAGGGCATCGTGCAAGCCTTCTCGGTGTTCATCGACACCGTGATCATCTGTTCCTCCACCGCCTTCTTGATCCTGCTCAGCGGTGCCTATGAACCGGGAGCCAGCGGCAATGTCGAGGGAATTGCCCTGACCCAGGCGGCATTGGCCGACCATGTCGGCGAGTGGGGACGCTCCTTCGTCAGCGTGGCGCTGCTGCTGTTTGCCTTCAGCACCATCCTCTATAACTACTACCTGGGCGAAAACAGCCTGAACTTCTTCAGCCGCAACAACCAGAACCTTTTCAACGCCTTCCGCGTGGCAATCGTACTACTGGTGTGCTGGGGTGCCACCACCGACCTGGACTCAGTATTCGGCTTTGCCGATGTGACCATGGGCTTGCTGGCGGTCACCAACTTGGTTGCACTGATTCTGCTGTTCAAGAAGGGCCTGCGCATCCTCAAGGACTACGACGATCAGCGTCGCCAGGGCGTGGCCCAGCCGATCTTCGACGCCAACCAGCACCCGGACCTGAACCTCTACCCGCAGGCCTGGGATCTCGAGCCAGAGGACCTGGAGCGCCTGCATGCCAGCAGCGCCAAGGCGACCCGTGCCCCCATCGCTGAATGATCTACGCCTGTCCTGCTACCGCGCCGGTCCGACCCTTGGAAGGGCCGGCGTACTTATCTGACGCAAGAGCGCTTACGCCATGACTACACGCATCGAACACGACCTGCTGGGAGAACGTGCCCTGCCGGCGGACGCTTGGTACGGCATCCAGACCCAGCGCGCACTGGATAACTTCCGCACCACCGGTATCCCGATCAGCCACTTTCCCGAACTGGTACAGGCGCTGGCCATGGTCAAATCGGCCGCGGCCCGTGCCAATCAGGAGCTCGGCGTGCTCGAGCTCCGCAAGGCCGAGGCGATTCAGGCCGCCTGCTCCGACATCAGGGCCGGCGCGCTGAACGACCAGTTCGTGGTCGACCTGATCCAGGGCGGCGCGGGAACCTCCACCAACATGAACGCCAACGAGGTGATCGCCAACCTGGCGCTAGCCAAGCTGGGCCATCCCAAAGGAGCCTATAAACACCTGCACCCCAACGACGACGTCAATCGCTCCCAGTCGACCAACGACGCCTACCTCACCGCCGCCTGCCTGAGCCTACAATTCGCCGCACAGCCACTGACCGAGGCCATCGGCACACTAGGTGATGCCCTGCAGGAGAAGGCCGTGACCTTCACGGACGTGATCAAGATGGGGCGCACCCAGTTGCAGGACGCCGTCCCCATGACCCTGGGCCAGGAGTTCGAGGCTTTTGCGGTGAATCTTGGCGAGGACATCGACCGCCTGCGAGAGGCCCAGCAACTACTGTGCGAAATTAACCTCGGTGGTACTGCCATCGGCACTGGTCTCAACGCACCGGCACACTACCAGGCGCTTGCCGTCGAACACCTGGCACAGCTGTCCGGACGTCCGCTGGTGCCGGCATCGCACCTCATCGAGGCCACCTCGGACATGGGGGCCTTCGTCTTCCTGTCGGGGGTTCTCAAGCGCTTCGCCATCAAACTGGGCAAGCTGTGCAACGACCTACGCCTGCTCTCCAGTGGGCCGCGTACCGGGCTCGGGGAAATCACACTGCCCCCAGTGCAACCCGGTTCCTCGATCATGCCCGGCAAGGTCAACCCAGTGATCCCCGAAGCGGTGAACCAGACCGCCTATCAGGTGATCGCCAGCGATCTCGCAGTGACCATGGCCGCCGAGGCAGGGCAGCTGCAGCTCAATGCCATGGAGCCGATGATCGTATACAACCTGCTCAATGCCATGCGCATGCTGGAGGAAGCCTGCCACATGCTGTGCAGCCGTTGCATCAAGGGCATCGAAGCCAATCGTGAGACCTGCGCCCGGCACGTCGAGCGTAGTATCGGGGTGGTCACCGCTCTGGTTCCGCACATCGGCTACGCCAACGCTACGCGCATTGCCCGACAAGCCCTGCAAAGCAATGCCACGATCCGCGAGCTGGTGATTGCCGAAGAGTTACTGGATCCCCAACGACTCGATGCGCTGCTGACCCCACAGGCGATGCTGGCCCCCATGACCGAGGCGTAATCATGGCAAGAATTCTACTCCTGTACACCGGTGGCACGTTGGGAATGCAACTCTCGGCGACGGGCTATGTGCCCTCGGCTGACTTCGCCGAGCGCCTGGACGCGGCCCTGTCTGTCTATCCGGCCGATCTCCTGCCTGACTACGAGCTGCAGACCCTACAGCCACTGATCGACAGCGCCGATCTCACCCCTGCGAGCTGGAACCAGTTGATCGCCACCCTGGCCGACGTGTGGACGACCTATGACGGCTACGTGATTCTGCACGGCACCGACACCATGGCCTACACCGCCTCGGCGCTCTCCTTCCTGCTCGGGGCGCTAGACAAGCCGGTAGTGCTCACCGGCGCCCAGATCCCAATGGGCGAGCCGCGCAGCGATGCCCTGAACAACGTCATCCTGGCCATGCAGGCGGCTGGACACCCGCGTGCGCCCTGCGAGGTGTGTATCGCCTTCCACGACCGCCTGCTACGCGGAAACCGTGCGCGCAAGTGCCGAACTCAAGGCATGGATGCCTTCGACTCGCCCAATTTCCCCTGGCTTGGTGAGGCAGGCATTCACCTGCAGTTCTCCGATATTCCGACACTGTCAGTCGGCTCTCCCGATCTGAGTCCAGCAACCTTCGAGGCCGGACACATCGGCGTAATGCACTGCCATCCAGGGATGTCTCCACGCCAGGTGGTACACCAACTCGACGAGCCTGAACTACGGGGTTTGGTACTGCTGACTTATGGCGTCGGCAACCCCCCCGGCCTGGCTGGCCAGTTGCTAACCAGCCTACGTCAAGCCACCGAACGCGGCGTGGCTGTACTCAACGTGAGCCAGTGCGGTCAAGGTACCGTGCAGCAAAGCACCTACGTGACTGGTGCACGACTCACTGATATCGGCGTCATCGCCGGCCAGGACATCACACTCGAGGCAGCGATCGCCAAGCTGGCGGTACTCCTGGCCCGTGGGCAGCACGGTCAAGCGCTACGCGACGCCCTGTCCCACCCGTTACGCGGCGAGATGCGCGCACTAGCCGTCGATTCTGAGTAACCGCACGGTGCGTCAATCACCCATGTGGCCCAACAAGTCCGCCTGGACGACCTCGATCCAATAGCCATCGACGTCCTTGACGAACACGACGTTTTTCATCTTGCCCTGATCGGAGCGTTTGATGAATTCGACGTCATTGGCATCGAACCAGGCTTCGGCCGCTTTCAGGTCCGGCACCGAGAAGCAGATGTGCCCGAAGCCCTGGGGTTCGGCATTACCGTCATGGTATTGCAGATCCGGATCGTCCTCGCTGCCCCAGTTGTGGGTCAGCTCCAGCAGGCCCTTCTGGCTGAAGGTCCAGACGGTGCGCTGGGCGTCATCGTCAGGGACATTGTCGTCGGCTTCCAGTCTGGCCAGGAAGTAGAGGGTGAACTGCATCTCCTCGAAATCCAGGCGGCGCACCACGCTCATGCCGAACACCCGGCTGTAGAAGGCCAATGCCTTCTCCGGGTCCTTGATGCGCAGCATGGTGTGATTGAGGCGGAAGCCTTGCGATTCGGCAGTCGGCTGCTTCACGCCGGGATGCTGTTCTCCATTGAAGCTCATTCGGGCTCTCCTCATGTCAGTTGAACGGTGATGCCATCAGCGACGACTCGCCAGGAAGATGGGGATGATACCTGCCGGTTACCACCCCTATCATCGTGCTACCGATCTATACCGTGCCCTCCTTCATCAGTTCACCGATATGCTCGGCCTGACGAATCGCCAACGAGACGATGGTCAGCGTCGGGTTTTCCGCGGCCGAGGTGGTGAACTGGCTGCCATCAGAGATGAACAGATTGGGAATTTCGTGGCTCTGGCCATAGCTGTTGCATACCCCCTCCTCGGCCTTCTCGCTCATCCGGCAGGTGCCCAGATTGTGGGTCGAGGGATAGGGCGGCACTTCGTAGACGTCGTGGGCGCCCACCGCCTTGTAGAGATTGCTGCCCTGGCGGTAGGCATGTTCACGCATGGCGACGTCGTTGGGATGATCGTCATAGTGCACATTGGCCACCGGCAGGCCATGCGAATCCTTGGTCTCGCTGAGCGTGATGCGATTGGTCTCGCGCGGCATGTCCTCGCCCACCAGCCACATGCCCGCCATATGATCGTATTGATCCAGTGCGTTGGTGAACTTGTGCCCCCAAGCACCGGGGTCGAGGAAGGCAGCCATGAAAGGCAGGCCCAGGGACAGCGTCTCCATCTCATAGCCGCCGACGAAACCACGCGCGGGATCATGACCGGATTCGTCGGCGATGATGCCGGCCATGGTCGTCCCGCGATACATGTGCACCGGTTCGTCGAAGGTCGCGTAGACCGAGCCGGTCATGTGGCGCATGTAATTGCGACCCACCTGGCCGGAGCCATTGGCCAAGCCATCCGGGAACATCGCGCTCTCGGAGTTGAGCAGTAGCCGTGGCGTCTCGATGGAGTTGCCGGCCACCGCCACGATTCTGGCTTGCTGTCGCTGTTCATTGCCGTCGGCATCGAAGTAGACCACCGCCGTCACCTTGCCGCTGTCATCGTGCTCGATTCTGGCCACCTGCGATTCCGGTCGCAATTCCATATGGCCGGTCTCGATGGCGGCCGGCAGCTCGGTATAAAGCGTCGACCACTTGGCGCCGGTGGAGCAGCCCTGGAAGCAGAATCCCCGCTGCTGACAGGCCGCACGGCCATTGCCGCTGACCGTGTTGATCGCCATATGCCCGGTATTGCAGGAATAGCCGAGCTTCTGGGCGCCTGCATACATGACCTTGAAGTTATTGTTGCCGGGCAATCCCTTGTTGCCATGGGTACGGGTCACGCCCATGCGCTTCTCGGCGTTGTCATAATACGGAGCAAGATCGTCATAGCTGAGCGGCCAATCCTGCAGGTTGGCGTCGGCCACTTCACCATAGTGCGACAAGGCTTCGAATTCGTGCGGCTGGATGCGCAGGCTGGCGCCGGCCCAATGCACGGTGGTCCCGCCCACGGACTTGACGATCCAGGCCGGCAGATTGGGGAAGTCCCTGGCCAACCGAAAGCTGCCCGAGGTGGTGCGACCATCCAGCCAGGAAAGCTGGCTGAAGGCGGCCCACTCGTCGGCGACGAAATCCCCTCGCGTGTGGATCGCCCCGGCTTCCAGAACCACCACATCGATGCCCTGCTGGGCCAGTTCGTTGGCCAGGGTGCCGCCACCGGCTCCCGAGCCGATGATCACGACGACACTCTCGTCATCATGATCGAACGTTGCTTGATTGTCTGTCATGGCCATGATGGCTGCTCCTCGAACGGTTCCAGGATTCAGGTGTCTTCGCCCGGCAGGTATCCCCCTTCCGGCTGCGGCGGATCAGGCAGCCATGTCAGGTCATTGAAGCCGTTTCTCAGGTAACCGGCGTCGCCCTCCTCGCCCTGATAGCCGAAGTGAGCAAAGGCCAGGTCGTTGTCGTAGAGCGACACCACGGCATTCGCTCGAATCTGCTCGAAGAAGTCGCTTTCGGCCATCGGTTCGAGGACGGCCATACGCGCATCATCATCGAGCGCTAGCCAATCGCCATCGGCCTGGTCATCCAGTGATGCAACACCGTCACTCAACAGGGCGTGGACAGCGTCGTCTTCGCTGGCCATGCGATCGAGATCCTTGACCACATAGGCGTAGACGGCATCTTCTAGGTCAGAGTGCGGGAAGATCTGCCTGGCCACGGCCAGCAGCATCTCGCCTTGATGTGAATCGAGGGTATCCAGCGACATTGCCCAGCTCCGCGTTGGCGCAATCAGCGCAATCGGGCCGGTGGCAAAGGCCAGAGTTCCGACAATGACGCCACCGCTACTCTTGAGAAAGACACGGCGGGAAAGCGTTGTTGACAGCATGGCGGGTTTCTCCCATCTCGACACGCATCATCGGCGTGCCGATTATTGTTGTCTTGATGGATGCCGCCCTTCGGGCCAGCATCTGATCAAAGCGTAGGCCCGGGACGATCCCCGCGGGTAACATCGGGTTACTACTTAGCCTAAGGTCTGATAACGGATCGCAAGGAGCACCAATGGATGCGCCGAATCGCTGGCCCACGCCAGTGGATGAAGCTAATGTAATAAGATGCCCTTTGCGTATCGATGAGTGTTCGCCATGTGCCATGTATATGCTTCTACCGATCCCAGCCGCTATGAAAGCACGACGCGTTCCGTACGCTTGCAAGGCTGCGTCACCAGCGTGCGGCTGGAAAACGAATTCTGGGAGATCCTCGACGGCCTGGCCGCCGAACAGGGGATGTCCGCCGGCCGCTTCATCAGTAAACTCTACGGAGAGGTGATCGAGGACAAGGGCGAAGTACCGAACCTCGCCTCGATGTTGCGCGTTGCCTGTGCCGTTCATTTGCACCTGCGAGCCGGTTCATCGCCCGAATCGGACACGGCTGGCTCTCAATCGCTTGACCAACGACTCGCTTGATGTCGCACCCAGCGGACGATATCAGTATGGCCAGGGACTGGCGGCCATGGATAGTGGCCTTGCTCCTCATGCTGCTTACCGGGTGTGCCGGCCAGGCCACCATTCCACGCGATGACAGCCGCCAGGCCGAGGACCTTTCCATCGAGCGGGCACTGATTCTGTCGCGCGCCAAACGGGCCATGGGTACTCCCTACCGCTGGGGTGGCACGAGCGAGTCGGGATTGGACTGTTCCGGCCTGGTCCAGATGAGCTACCAGGCCGCCGGCATTGCCGTACCGCGCTCCTCCGACGCGCAGTACCGTGAATTACCGAGTGTCGAGACGGCACGGCCGGGCGACCTATTGTTCTTCGCGACCGGGAAAGGACGCGGCAAAGCCAACCACGTTGGTATCTATCTCGGTGATGGGCGCATGATCCATGCGCCGGGGAGAGGGAGAACGGTCACGACCACCTCGCTGAATCTCGACTACTGGCAGGATCGTTACCTGGGTGCTGCCGGACCGGCCCCCTGATCGGGACTACGCCGTCGGGCGGCGTTTGAGGGTCGTACGCCGCTCATGATAAGCGATTGCCAGACCGCTGCCGATGATGACCAGGGTGCCCACATACACCCACAGATCCGGCATTTCTCCCCATAGCCACCAACCGAGCAGCACCGCCCAGACCATGGCGGTGTAATCGAATGGCGCTGCCAGGGCCGCCGGAGCATAACGGAATGCCAGGGTGATGCACGCCATCGCACTGACGCCAAAGATGCCGGCTCCCAGGAACCCCAACCAGTGAACGGGCCAGGGCGTGGTCCAGGCCCAGGGGAGCAGCACGGCCGTGATGATCAATGGCACCAGCGTCACGTAGAACACCATCGCCCAGAGAGACTCCCGTACCCCGTACCGACGGGCCGTGATCATCAACAACGCATAGCACAGCGCTGCCCCGATCACGACGAAGGCACCAGGATGAAATCCGGCTGCTCCCGGCCGCACCACGATCAGCACGCCCAGGAAGCCCACGATAGCGGCGATCAAGGGCAGGCGATCGACCTTTTCTCCCAGCAAGGGCACGGATAGCAGGGTCACGAACAGCGGTGCCGCAAACGCGATGGCCGTGGTTTCCGCCAACGGCAACATCGTCAGACCGAATACGAAACAGAACATGGTGCCGGTCGCGATCAGGCCTCGGATCAGATGCACGCCGGGGCGACGCGTCGTGAGCTTGCGCAGCCCACCATTGAAGTGCGCAATCAAGGCAATCAGAGGTATCGATACCAACGTACGGAAAAAGATGATCTGAACCGGTGAATGCACCTCTCCCAACCACTTGGAGATGGCATCGCCCACCGACAGGCAGAACACCCCGGCACACATCCACAGGATGCCCTGTAGCGACGACGTCATCGATACCTCCTGCTGCACGAATGGTGAATGAAACCTCGCCTAACATAACCGACCCGGTCGGCCATGGCGATGGATGCAGACAGAAGTGAAAATAGGGAAGCCGATGCTCCCCTGACCGTCTTATGACGACGCGCTGCAGGACGCAATGTTGTCGGCAAGCCGTTCGATCAGTTGGGGATACAGATCCGGCCCCAAGGGCAGATCCACACCCAGCGGATCGATGACTTCGGAGGTGCTGACGTCACTGTCGCCGAAGACCGTCTCGACCATTCCCGTGCACTCCTTCGGGGCAGTCGGGTCGTTACCGGCCGGCCATTATCTCACGACCATGCAGTCGATGCCCTGCTGGAAAAGCTGTTCGCAGGCCTGACGCGCTTCGCCCTCTTCCATATCGACCAAACGAGCCCGAAACACCGTCTGTTGAGTGGATGGCTTCTGCGTGACGTCCACCTTCGGCTGCAGCCTCTCTTCCAGGTGATTGGCCGCCTGGGAGGCCAAGTAACGCGCTTGGTCGGCGTCGCTGAAGGCACCGACCTGGATAGCCCAGTCACCGCCGACCATGGTCTGGCTTTCCGCCTGAGCGATCAACGCCATGATCGGATCATCGGACAATCGGGTATCGACACTCGTCATATCCTCGGACGGCGGAGACGGGGACGATTGGCTCTCGGTGGCAGCGACCTCGATCGGATCATCCGCATCGATCAACTCAGCCATACGGACAGGCGCCGATACCGGTAATGGGTCGACATTGCCCGAGACATCGGCACTGGCGACCCAGTCATTGCCCGTTGCCAATGAGGCTCTTACGAAGCCGCGGTCCAGTAACTTCGCCATGTGCTGATCACGCGATTTGGCAGTAAAGCCTCCCATGACGACGGCGATCAGACGACGACCTTCGCGCACTGCCGAGGTGGCGACATTGAACCCCGAGGCATTGATATAACCAGTCTTGAGGCCATCGGCACCGGCATAGTTATCCAGCAGGCGATTGTGCCCGTTATGGGTCTTGCCTCGGTAGACGAACTGAGTCTTGGAAAAATGATGGTAATACTGCGGGAAATCGTGCATCAGGCGTACCGATAGAATCGCCATGTCACGCGCCGTGCTCACCTGGTCGCGATCGGGGAGACCGGAAGGGTTACGAAAATGCGTGGACATCATGTCCAGTTCTCGGGCCTTGGCGTTCATCTGGCGGGCGAACCCCGATTCACTCCCGCCCAGCGCTTCCGCCACGACGGTGGCGACATCATTGGCGGAACGCACCACCAGCGCGGGAATCGCCTCGCGCACCGTAATGCTGCTACCCGCCTTGAGCCACAACTTGGACGCGGGTTTGGATGCCGCATGGCTCGACACCGGCAGCGGCTGGTCCGGATTGACGCGCCCCTCTTCCAGCGCCTCGAACAGTAGATACAGCGTCATCATCTTGGTCAACGAGGCGGGATAACGCCTCGCATTGGCGTTCTCGGCGTGCAATACTTCACCACTGGCGGCATCGACCACGATGGATGCATAACGCGGATTCGCTGCCTGTGCCGATGAGGCCAGACCCAGCATCAGCGTCGCCATCATCATTAGCATGAAGGGTAGTGAGATCAGGTACCCAACGCGCGAACGGGGTGGTTCTCTCATCTATTGTTATCTCCCGATCGTTCCCTGCTACATAAGCACCACAATGCATAATAGAAGCATTATGGGCATGTATGGCAATCTGTCCAGCGAAAGACCGCCATATTAGCCCTCCAATTCCTCGCTTTGAACAAGGAGTCATGCCATGAGCGATGCCCCACGTCTGATCTGTTTCGCTGGTAGCGCACGCCGTCAATCATTCAACAAGCGTCTGGCCCGTTTGGCGGCTTCAAACCTGGAAGCACACGGTGCCGACGTCACCCTCATCGACCTGGCCGATTACCCCATGCCGATCTATGACGGTGACCTGGAAAACGAGCAGGGCGTCCCGGAACCCGCCCAAACCCTCAAGGCGCAGTTTCGTGACAGTGATGGCTTCCTGATCGCAGCGCCTGAATATAACAGTAGCCTGGCGCCACTTCTCAAGAACACCCTCGACTGGATCTCGCGGCGAGAATCGGCCGATGAACCGCCCCTGGCGGCATTCAACGGCAAGGTGGCCGCACTCTGTGCGACCTCGCCAGGGGGCTTTGGTGGCCTGCGCGGCCTGGTTCCATTGCGGATGATGCTAGGTAATATCGGCGTCCACGTCCTGCCTCAACAACTGGCTGTGGCCCATGCCAATCAGGCGTTCGACGACCGGGAACAACTCGTCGACGAACAGCAGCGGCAAACCCTGGATACTCTGTCTGGCGAACTGGTTAAAGTGTCACGCCAACTCACTCGGTGACCCACCGACCCTCGCCTCCAGGTGTCGATCATGGATTCATGCGAATCGCGCTGGCCGCGACGAGGCGTTACGGCGCATTCTTCACGGTCAGTGTCACGCCATAGTCCCGGTCGACATCCATGCAGCGCAACTCGGAACCACAGCCAAGGCCGTCATTGACCCGCAGGTACCAGGTGCCTGCAGGCAACATTGTCTCGATCCGGAAATTGCGCCCCTCGCCACCATGCCAATCACGCGCCACGACGTTCCCCTGACTGTCGAGCAACTGACCATTGGGTACCACCGACACCATGCGGCCAAGCGGAATGTGACTTTCCAGCACGATTCGGGCTGGTGTATCCAGCGTAAAGGTGAAAGTGTCGTAGCCCGGCCCCAACATGCCCTCATAAGGCTCGCCAAGCATCAACGGGATCGCGCGTTCCTCCAATGAGGCAGTGGCACATCCCGTGAGCCACAGCGCGACCAGGACAACGAGCCCACACCGAGTCATCGACCATCGATCGGCGAACGTCAGTGACGACGTTTCGAACAGACGTGGCATAACGTACTCCCCACTCAATGACTCCGATCCCCATGAGACCACGAGGAGCGACCATCAACTCCCCACCAATCCCCTTGAACGGCATCCCACTGGGACTTGCGTACGACGGCTTCGCCGCCCTGTTTCACACCGACGTAGCGCTTTAACACAACTAGCCAATGACTCGACAGGCCACCGCAATACCACCCAATGCTTGTACAGTCGATCGACTGCTTCACTCACGGGTGGCATCGTCGTCGCTGGATTCGGGGTTCAACTCCAAATTGGCCCGTTCTACCAGGTCATGCGGTAGCTCCTTCTTGACCGCCACGCCCAGGTCCTTGAATTCAGCGGTTTGCTTGATCAGGTTGCCGCGACCGTTGACGAGTTGGCCCATGGCCTTGTCATAACTGGTACGCGCACCATCGAGTTTCTTGCCGACATCCTCCATGCTGCCCAGGAAGGCGGTCAGCTTGTTGTAGAACTTTTCAGCCCGGCTGGCGAGCTCGGCAGTGTGCTTGCTCTGATCCTCGAACCGCCATAGCTGGCGAACGATGTTTAGGCTGGTCAACAGCGTCGTCGGCGTCGCCACCAGCACATTGTTTTCGATCGCGCGCTGGTAAAGGCTCTCATCGTGTTTGAGCGCTTCGACATAGGCCGACTCCACGGGGATGAACATGATCACCACTTCCGGCGAATTCAGACCCGGCAGGTCATAATAGTGGCGGTCCGAGAGCTCACGAATACGGTCCGATACGGCCTGGCAGTGCTCCGCCAGCGCCTGACGTCGCTCCTGCTCGTCTTCACTGTTCACATAGCGAGTGTAGGCCGCCAGGGAGGTCTTGGCATCGATCACCATATGCTTGTCCTGGGGTAGATAGACGATGGCATCCGGACGCTGGCGCCCGTCCTCGGTCGCGAAGTTGACCTCGCGTTGGTAATCCTTGCCCAGGCGCAACCCGGCCCCATCAAGGACGTTTTCCAGCATCAACTCGCCCCAGTTGCCTTGCAGTTTTTTCTGCCCTTGCAAGGCCTTGGTCAGCTTGTCAGCCTGATCGGTGATCTCGCGGTTGAGCGACTGGAGGTTCTTGAGCTCGGTCCGCAAGGCCACCCGCTGCTCGGTCTCCTGATGATGAATCGACTCGACTTTTTCGCGAAAGCCTTTCATCTCACTCTGGATCGGCTGCAACAAGCCATTGAGATTCTTCTGCGATAACTCCGAAAACGCTTTGCCCTTGCGTTCGAGAATGTCGTTGGCGAGATTCTCGAATTCCTGCTTGAGCTGCTCCCGGTTGCGTTCGAGTAACGTCAATTGTTCCTGGAAATGCGCCTGCTTCAATTCCAGTGTCTCCGCTAGCCGCGTTTTCTCCTGCAATACCTCCTGGGCACGCTTCTGCTCGGCAGTCAATTGCGACTGCAGCGACTCCCGTTCATGGCGAACCTGGCCCAGTGACTGCTCCCGCGCCTCGAGCTCGGACTCCAGCCTGGCAATGCGCACCCGGTCATCCGATTGGGCGGTCTCAGCTGCTTTCAGTGCTTCACCGAGTCGAGCCACTTCCCCGCGTTGGTATTCAAGCTGTTCCCGCAGTACCGCAGCGTCTGACTCCAGCGCCTGGCGTCGTCGCGCCGCTTGCCAACTGGCCAGGGCCCAGGCCGCCATGCCTGTCAGCATCATGGCAACGAGCGAATAGATAAGCGGGTCGAATGGCATGCAGAATGTCCTTGTCGATCAGAAGTGATAACGCTGCCATCAATGGTATCCTGATGACATGTAGCCCATCCATCTGGGGTGACATTTCTGGTTTCCGGGAGCTCTCATGAACGCACCTACTTCCTTGGCCATAGCCGGCCTGACAGCCGTGATTCTCGCCACGACCGGACTGACGGGCTGCACCGTCAACACCTATCCTGACGGCAGCCGCGAAGCTGTCTGGGGAACCCCTCAGGACGATGACCCGAATCGTGCCGGCACCATCCGCGACGAAACCGGCGAGACTCGCCCACAGAACGACGCTCCGGACTGAGGCAGTTCGCCCCCGGGCATAGCCTGCACGCCCTCTGCGCCCAACTCATGTGGTTTTTGGACAGGGCTTGGTGTGCTCCAGCCATGGCATACCCCCCGCCTTTGTCGCATAACTAGGCATCTCGTTCATGAATCTCACGAGCACCGGCAAGTCACCCGCACGATAACTACAATCCTTGCGGAGCACGCGATGGCAGAGGCAATCATCGAAACATCCCACCTCAGCAAGCACTTTAAAGGCTTCAAAGCGGTGGATGATATTTCCATTCATATCGAACCGGACACGATTCATGCGTTGATCGGTGCCAACGGCGCCGGCAAGACCACCTGTTTCAACCTGCTGACCAAGTTTCTGACACCCACGACCGGTTCCATCCGGTTCAAGGGACAGGATATCACCGGACTCAAACCCGACCAGGTCGCCCGTCTAGGCATGGTGCGCTCTTTCCAGATATCCGCCGTCTTCGGTCACCTGAGCGTACTGGAGAACGTCAAGCTGGCACTGCAACGGCATCGCGGCGAATCCTATGATTTCTGGGCTTCGCGCCGGCGTCTCGATCACCAGCGCGAGCGTGCCTTGACGCTGCTGGATGATGTCGGGTTATTGGATGTTGCCGAGACCCCTGCTGCCGAGCTGCCCTATGGTCGCAAGCGGGCGCTGGAGTTAGCGACCACCCTGGCCCTGGACCCCGAAGTCATGCTGCTCGACGAGCCTCTGGCCGGCATGGGTACGGAGGATGTCGGCCGTACGGCAGAGCTCATCCGCTCGGTGGCACGAGGGCGTACCGTGCTGATGGTGGAACACAATCTCGGCGTCGTCGCCGAACTGTGCGACCGGATTACCGTCCTGGCACGTGGCGAAGTGCTGGTGGAGGGCGACTATGACAGCGTGTCCCGCGATGAACGGGTCATCGAGTCCTATATCGGAGGAGCACAACAGCATGCCTGATACCGCCAGAAATTTCGTCGGTGAACCGTTACTGGCGATTCACGACCTGCATGCCTGGTATGGAGAAAGCCATGTTCTGCATGGCATCGATATCACCGTCCCTCAAGGCACGGTAGTGACACTGCTGGGCCGCAATGGCGCAGGCAAGTCCACCACGCTGAAGTCGATCATGGGGATCGTGCCCAAACGGCAAGGCTCCATTCGACTCCAGGACCACGAAATCATCGAACTCGCGCCTTATGCAATCGCCCCGCACGGTGTCGCATTCTGTCCCGAGGACCGTGGTATCTATGCCACGCTCGATGTCAAGGAGAACCTCGAATTACCACCGCGCATCGACCAGCATGGACTGAGCACCGAACAGATCCTCGACTTGTTTCCCCAACTCCGCGAACGTCTCCATAGTCCGGGTTCCAAGCTCTCCGGCGGCGAACAGCAGATGCTGGCGATCGGACGCATCCTGCGAACCGGTGCGCGCCTGCTACTGCTGGATGAGCCCACCGAGGGGCTGGCGCCCAGTATCGTCGAACAGATCGGCGACACCATCGCCCGGCTCAAGCAGCAGGGCTACACGATCCTGCTGGTGGAACAGAACCTGCGTTTCGCCATGTCGGTCGCCGATTACCATTACCTGATAGACCATGGCCAAGTGGTGGCCAGCTACGATCGCCAGACCATCGAGCAGCATACCGATACCCTGCTCGAACGACTCGGCGTATGAAACGCCATACACGATTCATGCGCGTGAATGCTGACGAAAATGGGACGGGGACACCCCCTTCATGCGCTTGAAGGTCTTGGAGAAGGCAAACGGGCTCTGGTACCCCACCCGTCCGGCGATTTCCTCCACCGGTACATCGGTCGTCGCCAGCAAATGCGCGGCGTGTTGCATGCGTAGCTGAGTGAGCTGTTGCATCGGACTGCGCCCGAACACCTTGAGGCTGATGCGGCGTAGATGTTCCGTGCTGACATGTGCCAGCTCCGCCATCTCCTCGATGGTCCAGTGCTGTTCGAGGGTCGGCATCACCGCATCGAAGACCGCCACGATTCGCGGGTCGCGACGCCAGGGATCGGCAAAGCGGGAAATATAACGCTCGATGGTATCCACCCACATCACGCAACTGGCGGTATCCCCCTGCCCCTGAAACACCTCGCTGTGCAGCCCCAGAATGGCGTGCTTCATCGGCTCTGGATCGAAGTGCTGCATGATGGGCGCGATCGTACCCACCACCGAACGCGGTGCACTGGGCAAGTAGCGCAACCAGCAATATTGCCAGCGGCTTTCCGGCACGGCATGAAACGCGTGCAGCCCGTGAGCCGGTGCGAACGACATCATGTTCCGTCGCATGGTTCGCCAGCGTCCATCCAGCAGCATGCGTCCCTCACCACCCAGAGCACCATGTATGTAAGCGCCACTGAGACGCGTGCGAACGATGCGATAGGGAACTGCCGCATCGCCGACACCCACATGGGAAATATGCCGCTGTTCAAGCGCCGGACAGTCATCCACACGCACGATCCATTGCTGGGTATCTTCCCCCACAATGTGGGTTTCGGATAGGTGGTCGTGCTCTGAAGCCATGGCGAAAATGCCTCATTTGGCCCTAACTAGTACAGGCGACATAAACACAAAGACTCCAAAGACGCCAATGATAACAATGGCTCATAAAACGAGCAGGAGAGAATCATGCCAGCCAAGAACACATTGAAAACAATCGCATTGTCTTCCGCCGTACTGAGCATCGGTAGTGTTTCCAGCGCCATGGCGAATGACGACTACAGTGATGATCTAGTGCGTATCGGCGTGCTGACCGACATGTCGGGTATCTACTCCGACCTTTCGGGTGAAGCAGCCGTGACGGCCGTCGAAATGGCCGTGGAAGACTTCGGCGGTGAGGTCAACGGCGTGCCGATCGAGGTCATTCATGGCGATCACCGTAACGAAGCCGACACCGGCGCCAGCCGTGCCCGCGAGTGGTACGACAGCGAAGGGGTGGATATGATCAACGACTTGTCCAACTCCGGAGTCGCCCTCGCGGTGGCAGCCGTTGCCGATGAGCGCGAGCGCCATGCCATCGTCAACTCATCATCCAACGTGGATCTGACCAACGAGTACTGTTCGCCGTACGTCACACACTACACCTACGATGCTCATTCGCTGGCGCATGGCACCGGCAAGTCGATCGTCGAGGACGGCGGTGATTCCTGGTTCTTCCTGACCGTGGATTTCGCCTTCGGCATCGGCCTCGAGGAGCAGGTATCCGAGGTCGTGCGGGATGCCGGCGGCCAGGTCGTGGGGGCTGCCCGCCACCCGCTGGACACCAGTGACTTCTCATCCTACGCCCTTCAGGCACAAGCATCCCAGGCAGATATCATCGGCATCGCCTCGACAGGAGCGGATGCCATCAACGCCATCAATGCGTTGGCCGAGTTCGGTGTCACTCCCGACCAGCAACCAGCCGCCCTGCTGTTGTGGTACGACGATATCCACAGCCTGGGACTGGAAACCGCTCAGGAACTGCTGCTGACCAATGCCTTCTACTGGGATGCGGATGACGACACCCGTGAGTTCTCCGAGCGCTTCCACGAACGCACCGGCCGCATGCCGAACATGGCGCATGCCGGCAATTATTCATCGACCATGCACTACCTGAACGCCATCGAAGCCGCCGGCACGGACGACTCCGCAGCCGTCTCGGAAAAGATGCGCGAAATGGAGATCAACGACTTCTTCGCCGAGGACGGCTATATCCGCCCCAACGGCCGCATGGTGCATGACCAGTACCTGTGGGAGGTGAAATCTCCCGATGAGTCCGAATACGACTATGACTACCTGGACCTGGTGACCACCATTCCTGGTGAGGAAGCCTTCCAACCGCTGGAAGAAAGCACCTGCCACTTGCTCGACGATGAATGATAGCTGCCGCGCTACCGCTACTCCGCAATGGGCGGAGTAGCGGTCTCTCACTGACTTCGTTCTCGTTGTGTGCAGGTGACCATGATTATCTTCGGTATTCCGATTCAAGCCCTGTTGGGGCAACTCATGCTGGGCATCGTCAACGGCGCTTTCTACGCCGTCTTGAGCCTGGGATTGGCGATCATCTTCGGTGTGCTCAAGATCGTCAATTTCGCCCATGGCGCCTTCTTCATGCTGGGCGCGTTCACAGCGTTCCTGCTTGCCCAGCATCTTGATGCCAACTACTGGGTCGTACTCTTCCTCGCCCCTTTGCTCGTGGCGTTGGTGGGCATGGTCTTCGAATGGCTGTTCCTGCGCCGCCTCTATGGACTCGACCCTATCTATGGCCTGTTATTGACCTTCAGCCTGGTGTTGGTACTGGAAGGCGGGTTCCGGGTCGCGTTCGGTTCATCCGGCCAGCCTTTCGCCACCCCTGAGTGGCTGAGCGGCACCATCGATCTCGGTTTCATGATCCTACCGACATATCGTGGCTTCGTGATCGTCGCCGCCCTGCTCGCCTGCTTTGCCACCTGGTACGTCATCGAGCGAACGTCGCTCGGCGCCAGCCTGCGGGCGGCAACGGAACGCCCCGAACTGACCCAGGCATTCGGCATCAATGTGCCGCGTCTGGTCACCCTGACTTACGGTGCTGGCGTCGGTCTGGCGGCGTTTGCCGGTGTATTGGCCGCGCCGATCTTCCATGTCAATCCCTCGATGGGCTCCAGTCTGGTCATCACGATATTCGCCATCGTGGTCATCGGCGGGCTCGGTTCGATCAAGGGGGCGATCATCACCGGCCTCGGGCTAGGCGTCGTGGAAGGGTTCACGCGGGTTTTCTATTCGGAGTTCTCGTCCACCATCGTCTTCCTGATCATGGTGCTAGTCCTCATGTTGCGGCCGGCCGGCCTGTTCGGCAGAGAGGAGGGCTGATGATGCGCACATTGTTCCTGGCGCTTTCCGCCGTCGGCCTGTTGGCACTATTGATCGTGCCCTTCGTGCCGGCACTGGTCTATGACATCTTTGTCATGAAGACACTTTGCTTCGTGCTTTTCGCCTGCGCTTTCAACCTATTGCTGGGCCACACCGGCATCCTTTCCTTCGGCCACGCCGCCTTCTTCGGTACCGGCGCCTACGTTACCGGCCATCTGGTCAAGGTCTATGGTGTCCCGACCGATCTCGGCATTCTGGCCGGCGGTGTGGTGGCAGCATTGCTGGGCACGATCATCGGTGCCCTGGCCATCCGTCGCAGCGGCATCTATCTGGCGATGATCACCCTGGCCATGTCACAACTGGTGTTCTTCTTCTTTCTGCAAGCGCCGTTCACCGGCGCCGAAGACGGCCTTCAGAGGATTCCTCGCGGCACGTTCCTGGGAATCATCGATCTCGCTAGCGACACCGCTCTCTACTATGTCGTGCTGTGCATCATCGGTGCCGGCCTATGGGTCGTGTGGCGTACGGTCAATTCGCCTTTTGGTCATGTATTGCGCGCCATTCGCGAGCATGAGCCACGCGCCATTTCCTTGGGCTATCCAGTGGCTCGCTACAAGATCATTGTCTTCACGCTCTCCGCGGGGCTGTCCGGTATCGCCGGATCGCTCAAGGCCATCATCTTTCAGTTGGCGGCCCTCAGCGACGTGCATTGGCACACATCGGGCGACGTCATTCTGATGACGCTACTGGGCGGCATGAATACGGTATTCGGCCCCGCCGTGGGTGCTGCCATCATCTCGACCCTGAGCCACTATCTGGATCCCTTCGGAGCCTGGGTCACGGTGATCACTGGTGTCGTCTTCATGACCTGCATCCTGGTATTCAGGCGTGGCGTGCTAGGACAGCTTCAACAACGCCTGAAACGTCGTCCGTCGCCAACCGCATCAACTCCAATCGACACAAAACCCAAACCCCATCACTGACCACTCACTCATCATCAACCTCGGGAGATTGCTATGACCCATTTCGACAGAGCCGGCCTGATGGCCAAGTTTCAGGACATGGCCAGACGCGGACAGCCCATCATCGGCGGCGGTGCCGGTACCGGCATATCCGCCAAGTGTGAAGAAGCCGGTGAGATCGACCTGATCGTCATCTACAACTCCGGGCGGTACCGCATGGCGGGACGTGCTTCATCGGCCGGCCTGCTCGCCTACGGCAATGCCAACCAGATCGTCCAGGAGATGGCGCTGGAAGTGCTGCCGGTGGTCAAGCACACCCCGGTGCTGGCCGGCGTCAACGGCACCGACCCGTTCGTGATCATGCCCAAGTTGCTGCGCGAACTGAAGGATCTGGGCTTCGCAGGTGTTCAGAACTTCCCGACCGTGGGACTCATCGACGGCACCTTCCGTATCAGTCTGGAAGAGACGGGTATCTGCTACGCGTCCGAAGTGGACATGATCGGCCAGGCGCATGCGCTGGACATGCTGACCACGCCGTATGTCTTCAGTGCCGACGAAGCCGTGGCCATGACCGAGGCCGGCGCCGACATCATCGTACCGCATATGGGCGTTACCGTCGGCGGCACCATCGGCGCCGAATCGGCCAAGAGCCTGGATGAATCCGTTCGACTGATCGACGAATGGGCCGAGGCAGCGCGCCGTGTACGCAAGGATGTCCTGGTAATCTGTCACGGTGGCCCCATCGCCACGCCCGAAGATGCCGCCTACGTGGTCCGCAACAGCGAGCACTGCAACGGCTTTTACGGTGCCAGCAGCATGGAACGTCTGCCTACCGAGCTGGCACTGACGCACCAGATCCGTCAATTCAAGGCCATTCAATAATCAACAAGGGAGGCACGTCATGGCCAGGGTCTATATCAGCGCCGTCATGCCCGTCACGCTCGAGCGGGCCTGGAGTGTCCTGCGCGACTTCAACGGTTTGCCGACTTACCACCCGTTCTTCGCCACCAGCTATATCGAAGATGGCAAACCCGCCGATCAGATCGGTTGTGTCCGACACTTCCACGATCATGACGGCAATGCCATCCGTGAAGAACTGCTGTCACTCTCGGACCGCGAGCATCTATGTTGCTATCGCATCCTCGAGGCTCCGGCACTGCCCGTAAGGCACTATGTGTCCGAGATGCAACTGAAACCCGTGACGACCACTAACCAGTGCTTCGGCGAGTGGTGGGCGGAATTCGAGGTCGACGATGCCAATTATCAAGACGTGATGCAGCGAGTCTCGGATACCTTCCGACTGGCCTTCGAAGGTGTCACCGAGCATCTGTCGTAATCCGGCACGCAAGAAACACGATAGACAACAACAAGGCCCTGCCTGACAGGGACCGCCAAGGAGCACGCCATGGCACACATTGCCTACCTCATCGGCACCTGCGACACGAAGGCCACCGAACTCGGCTACGTGCGCGATCTGCTACAAGCTGCCGGCCTGGATACCCTGATCGTGGATGTCAGCACCAGTGGTGCCCCTCCGACGGGTGCCGACATTTCCGCCCGAGTGGTCGCCGAGTGTCACCCTGATGGCGCCGAGCGAGTCTTTACCAATGACCGCGGCAGCGCGATCGCCGCCATGGCCGACGCACTCGAGCGGTTCATCAAGGGCCGAGCTGACATCGGCGGCATCCTCGGTCTCGGCGGCTCCGGCGGTACGGCTCTGGTCACGCCCGCCATGCGCTCGCTGGATATCGGCGTGCCCAAGGTCATGGTCTCGACGGTTGCCTCCGGCAACGTCGGTTCCTATGTCGGCCCCAGCGATATCGCCATGATCTACTCGGTCACCGATGTCGCCGGGCTCAACCGCATCTCCCGCAACGTGCTGGGCAACGCCGCCCATGCGCTGGCCGGGATGATGAACGGT
Source organism: Aidingimonas lacisalsi (assembly GCF_008079445.1). Lineage (GTDB taxonomy): Bacteria > Pseudomonadota > Gammaproteobacteria > Pseudomonadales > Halomonadaceae > Aidingimonas > Aidingimonas lacisalsi. The sequence continues at coordinate 181,640 of NZ_VRYH01000001.1, forward strand.
AATCGACGCGACATCAGCGACGACAAACCCGCCATCGGTCTGAGCATGTTCGGTGTCACGACCGATTGCGTGACTCAGGTGAAGGAAGCACTGGACAGCGATTACGACTGCCTGATCTTCCATGCCACCGGCACCGGTGGCCAATCGATGGAAAAGCTCGCCGATTGCGGCATGGTCAGTGGCCTGCTCGATATCACCACCACCGAGGTCTGCGATCTGTTCATGGGCGGTATCTTCAGCGCCGGCGATACACGTCTGGACACACTGACCCACCATGACATTCCCTATGTCGGCTCCTGCGGTGCCCTGGACATGGTCAACTTCGGCCCCAGCGATACTCTGCCTGAGACATACCGCCAGCGCCTGATCCATGCCCATAACCCACATGTCACACTGATGCGGACTACCGTCGACGAAAACCGACAAATGGGGCGGTGGATCGGGGAGAAGCTCAACCGCAGCCAAGGGCCGGTCCGCTTCCTGCTGCCCGAAAAGGGCATCTCCGCCCTCGATGCCCCAGGCCAACCGTTTCACGACCCCGAGGCCGACGCCGCGCTATTCGACGCTCTCGAAGCTACGGTCGCACAGACGAAGCAACGACGTATCATCCGCTATCCATACCACATCAATGATCCGGAGTTTGCGGCGATGCTGGTGAAGCACTTTCGGGAAGTGATGGGGGAGGAATGAGAATACGACCGGCGGCTATCGGTCTGAGCGGACCACCCCTGAGGGTGGCCCGGTAGGTCATTTGGCGACTGGATTACAACTGCGTCTCAAGCACGTAGCTATTCATGCCTTCACGTGTACCGCCCAGAGACTGGCCGTTCACTTCGAACACATAAGCGCCGGGCTGTACCGAGTGGTTCAACGCAATCTGGCCACCTACCTGCTCGGCGGTTGCGACTACGTTCTGATCATCATCCAGCAAGACACCGCTCAAGCGGAAATGCGCTGATTCACCGTGCGCCACGCTCTGGCTACGAATTTCCAGTTGTGTCGGCTGATCCACCTGAAGGGTATAGCGCTGCGTACCGGCTACCTGCTGCGAGCTCGATGTACCCGGCTCCAGAGTATGGGTACTCGCTCCCCCCATGGCTGCGGCCTGACCGATCAAGCCCAGCGCCAGGGCACCACCAGTAATTGCTTTCATCATGACTGTTGCGTATTTCACAGATCTCTCTCCTTCGCTCTACGCCCCTTGGGTCCAAGGGGCTTCCGATGGTTTGTAAGCTACCATAATATTAGTTTCCTAACAAAATAGTTGGCTTATATACCGGGCATAGTCAGTATTTATCACCATGGAAAACACATAGAACGAAATTATCTCTGGCCAAAGCGAAGATACGCGCGATGCCAGGCGCCCTGCACCAGAGAAGGAGCACGGATGCTTTGGTCAGATCCGGTAGTGGAATAGTCAGTCAGTGAGATGGGTCTTGCAGCAGGAGCGTGGGCAGTGACCAGATTCATGGCCAAGCCATTCCAGCTATGTCATCGGTGCCCCGGCATTCATCAACAACGCCGCGGCGAACAACACCAGTGCCATCACGACGCCTTCGCCAGCGATGCTCAGGCGCAAGTGCCGACGGGCGTGACGTTCGCCCCGGGCGAGGGCAGGCACCAGGCGCCAACGGTTGAGCCCACCCAGTGCCAGCAGCAGCGCGACCAGGGCCAATTTGAGTGACAGTACCTGGCCGTATGCCGAGAGCCAGAGCGCAGAGACTCGACCGCCCAGCAGCCAGGCAGCGAGGACGCCACCGGCGATGAGCAACACCGCGATCATGCCCGCGCCGAGGTAGCTGAAACGCTGCAACTGACGCGCCGGTAACGACCCCTGCGGGGCACGCAGCAGACGATACAACGGTAGCAGGGCCGCCAGCCAGAATGCCGCCATGGCCAGGTGAGCGATCAGCAGTCCGCTAAGCATGGGCTTGCCACGCGTATGTCCCACCAATGCAAAAGCCACCAGCACCAGAACGATACCCAGGCTGCCGACGACATGGCGCAGGAGGGGAAGCCGACCCCCGATCAAGGCTACCTGCAGCAATAGCAGGCCGACCACCGCCAGACACAGCCGCTCACCTTGAGCGCTGTGCAGCACGATCCACAACAGCGTCGAGTCGTATGCCGCTGATAGCGAACCACCGCCAAGATAGGCTGCATGCAGCGGGCAGAGTAACAAGGCCAGCCCTATCCCCATCCAGGCTGCAACCTGGCTGACTCTCACCAATCGTTCCTGCTGAACGACCGGCAACGCAGGAAAGGCGGCGCGAAACAGTACCCCACCCACTGCCATGAGAACGGCGGCGTAAAAACCGACCGTAGCCAGTTCACGGGCAACCACCCAGACATCCCAACCGTTCAGCAGCGTGTCGATCATCTTCTAGTCGTCGATCGTGAAGCCAAAGTCGCCCGACATGCTATGGCCATCGTCGGTAAGCCCCCGCCACTCGACCCGGTACTTGCCCGGCGCAAGGGGGGCGACCGGCACACCTTCGTGCTGCTCGGCCATTGCGCCGATCGTGTCCTCGTTCAACTCGACCGTCCCTCGGGGATCGGTAACCTCGAACCGGGTCATCCGTAGTGGCGAGTCGAACTCGACCGCGATGCGTTCCGGCGGCTCCTGCAGCACATCGCCATCGGCCGGGTGCGTCGCGATGACATGCGTATGCGACCACGCCAGGGAACTGACGGTCACCAAGCCGACCGTCGCAGCCAAGCGCCAACACCTTCTTATACGGCCGGCTTGTTTGCCGGCTGTGCAATCAATGATCGTCATGTGTCCCCTTCATCATGTTGCTCGTTCTCGGGTTTATCCGAGCCCTGATGCGTCAGCGGGCCGGCCTGGTCGAGACGTGGATGGTTGTCGAGAAACTCCCGGTGGAGATCCGATAAGCCATCCAGCGTCTGAAGGGCCCGTGTCAGGGCATGGATCGCAGCCAGGACATCCTGGGTGTTACCGGTTTCCGAGATGGTATGCATGTTGCGGATCGGAAAGCCGATGGAGGTAGCGGCGCAGTCCACTGCAGCCAACACACCGGCCATGCCGTCGGTACCGGTATCGATCCCGACGATATCGCGCTGCATGGGAATCGCGTGCTCTCTGGCCGTGGTTTCGATAACGCGATTGAGTTGTTCGCTGGCAATGGAGCCGACCGACATTGTGAAGCCCTTGCCCATTTCCAGCGCTTGCATGCGCTGATCACCGATGCCCGGGGCCGCCACGTAGTCGTGATTCACATCCACGCCGATGAGCACATCCGGCTCGAGTTCGCCGGCCAGCACCCGGCTACCGAAACGGCCGATCTCTTCGTAGCTGGCAATGGCGAACAGCACACGCACCTGCTTGGTACCGCCCGCTTCGGCAATCAGACGCGCGATCTCGGCGGTCACGAAACACCCCAGTCCGTTATCGAGGTAGGCGCCGTAGAACGTATCGGGGCTGAAGCCGGGACGGATGGGGCGGTCGAGCAGGATGGAGTCCCCGGGGCGCACCCCGAGATTCTTGACCTGCTGCTTCTTGTTTTCGCCATGGATCTGCAGATCCAGATAGATCTGCTCCTTCTTGATCCCCTTGTCGCCCGTCCGCACCGACGGGTCGGAAAAATGGATGGCGCCCAGCGCCTCGACCGTGCCGCCCTGGATCACGCGGTAGCTACCGGGGTTCTCAGGGTCCTCGCTGAACAGCTTGACCTCGTGACCGATCAGCACGGTGGGCAGGAAGGAGTCGGTATTGATCCAGATCTTGCCGTCCTCGCCGATGGAACGCACCTGCATGCGGATCTTGTCGGCATGGCCGATGATCATCACCTTGAACATGTCATCATGGCCCGGATGCGTGTCCAGCACGACACCGGCATGGCCCTTGAACTGATGCACGTGCCAGTCCTTGGGGGCGAAGCTCTCGAAATGTGGCTTGAGCACACCGTAGGTCATGGCGCCCTCCAGCCCCACCGGACTCGGGGCATCCAGAATGCGGCGCATCAGAGAGAATTGCTGTTCCGGCATCGGCTGGGTCCAGGGGTGATTCGCGTCGCTCATGTCGCTCCCTCTTTATGGCATCAGAATGGATACTCCCAGTCTGCCAGATTTTGCGACTGACGGCTTGCCGACTACCGTGCCTGCAACGCTCGATGGTACTCGGTGCGGTAGGCGTCGTCATGCTGTGCCGGGTCGGACGGAAAGCGTCCCAGTTCGACGGCAAGATCGAAGAACCCTTGGGCTGGCAGGGGGTCTCGGCGGCTGATCACCAGGGTCGCGATGAAAGGTCGCTCCTGGGCGGCATCCTCGCGCATCAGGGTCTCCAATGCCTGGGCAACACGCTGAATGGTACGCGGCGGCTGTAGACCCAGCGCTTCGGCGAGTTGTTGGTAAGTCATCGGCAACGCCGCCTCGGGCGCTGTCTCGAGAATCCGCCGCGCGCGGGTCGCCAGGGAAGTCTCGGAGTCATACGCCGGCATCGGTTCGCTCCTTTTACGCCATCGAGCCACCAGTAACGTGCTTGGAGTGAGTAGCATGTCGGTGACTCGTGACTACACCTCTGGCTTATCAGTGCGATTGACGCAATGCGTCATTGAGTTTTCCCACTTGATAGATGTCATACATGTATATATCAAGTCTATAAACGATATGCGTCACCACTATCAAGGCATAGATCAAAAGCATTAAGACGAGTTCATCATTGAGCCACACGAGATAATCCACCGGGACTTCATAACCTACAGTGTAAACACTCAATCCGCCTAAAAAAATCACCAAGAAACAATTAATCACAATTACCGCAAGCATGACTCCTCTAAGATCCTTTGAAGGAGGATCGGTCTTCCAATAAGGCATGTGCATAATACTTACCTTATCGCCACAAACAATCTTATGCTTTCGACGTAACAGTGATTCTACGTTGATTTCTTCCTTACCCTCCACAAAGGCAGCCAGCGCAATTCTATGGTCAAAGTTACCGCCAAAAATTCGTTCTACCGACTGAATGAAGTTCGATGCATCGCCCGTTTCTTCATACTGCCTCGCCTTGAGACACAATTCCTTGTACTCTTGGCTCTTGGCAGTTCGCCTCTTGTCATAGTCTCCGAAATTTTGATTATAGTGAGCCTGATACACTTGATAGATGGATATCGTAATTCCGGCATAAATCATCAAAAAAATAAAATAATCAAACACGCCAACTCACCCTGCTGACTTTGACAGACCGTCAACGATCAAGCACTTGATCATCGATATAGTGCACCGATAGTGCTCCCCTGTATTGCCAAAATCAACCATCACTACACCAAGTGCGGTCTTTTACCGCACCTAAGTTTGTTATCTCAAAAATTGGCGAGCAATCTACAATTGCCGCCGCCAACGGTTTTCGATGGTCTCGGGTTCGGACGGGCCATAGAGGGCGCGGTCATGCCCCCCGTAGCTCGCCCATAGCTGATCGCCGTAATCGAAATGCCACCACTCGCTGGGCAGATTGGTGAAACCTTCGGCGTGCATGGCGTGATAAAGCAAACGCCGGCGATCGCGTGCCTGTCGCTGGCGTGCATCGAGCGTCGTGAGGGTCTCGAAATAATCGGCGTGGGAGGCGGGTATCGCTTCGTCGAAAGCGGTCCCCATATCGAGCATCAGGCCATCGGCGTCACATAACGTCACGTCCACGGCACCGCCGGTGAGGTGGGGGCTGGGCGCCAGGGGGTCACGACTGGGCAACGACACGAATTCCCGGGTACGCCGCATCAGTTCCTGTTCATCGAGTTCGTCGTGCTTGGACTGAATCGTCGAGTAGAGCGTATCGAAGAGGTATTGCTGAACCCGCCAGGGCCGCCAGCCATCCAGCACGACCAGGCCCAGCCTCGGTGGCAAGGCGCGAGCGGCATGTAGCAGCCGCCGGTAGACCCCCTCACGCAGATAGCATTCCGCCACCGCACCCGGCAGACCCTCGCGAGCGTAGATGGGAAAGACCTTGACCGGCTCAGGGGCGAGACTGACCGGCACCAGCGGTTCGTCGCTGGCGTCAATCGGGATGTGGGAAACCACCGACCAGTCCGGGTGCGCCCGGGAAGGAATGGCCGGGCGGGTCGACGAGGCGGCGTTCTTGCTGTCGCTATGGTCCGTCATGTCACGACTCCATCTCTGTTTTGCTATCCGAGGACGCCTGGTAACCAGAGTGTCAGTGGCGGGAAGACGATCAGCAGTACCAGCACCAGCAGTGCCGTGAGCACGAAAGGCCAGATCGTGCGGAACAGAGAAACGATTTCCAGCCGACTGACAGCCGCCGCCACGAAGACACAGGCCCCCATGGGCGGCGTGATCAAGGCGATAGTAATGTTCAACGTGATGATGATCCCCAGGTGAACCGGATCGATACCGGCCATCATCGCGACCGGCGAGAAGATCGGCGTCAGCAGCATCAACGCCGAGACTTCTTCCATGAACATGCCAGTGGCGAATGTCACCAGGCTGAGCATCAACAAGACCATGATCTGCTGATCGGCGAAGGGCTCCAGCAAGGCCACGAACGTCTCCGGGACTTCAGCATAGCCAAGCAGCCAACTGACGACCGAGGACGCCGCCATGATCAGGAAAATGGCCGATGTCAGCCGCGCCGTCTCGACGATCGCCGAGCGCAGCTCCGTCAACCCCAACTGCCCCAGCAGACGACCGCACAGGGCCACATACAGCACTGTCAGGGCACCGGATTCGGTCGGCGTGACGAAGCCCATGACGATACCGGCCACGATGATGAAAGGCGCGATCAGTGCCGGCAGCGCTCCCACCGCTGCGACACCCAGTTCACGCAGTGTGGGTAGCGTACTGCGCTTGGCCAACCCATGGCGCCAGGCGTACCAGACATTCATGGCCATGAAGGCCATCCCCAGGACCAGCCCCGGAATGACACCGGCCAGGAACAGGTCACCTACCGACGTATTGGTCAGCGATGCATAGAGGATCATGAAAATGCTGGGCGGAATGATCGGGCCGATCAGAGAACTGCCGGCGGTCAGCCCGGCAGCGAAGGCCGTGGAATACCCCTCCTTGCGCATCGCCGGTACCAGCAGTGACCCTAGTGCCGACGTATCCGCTACCGCGGAGCCATTGACACCGGCGAAGAAGACGCTGGATACCACGTTGACGTGCCCCATGCCTCCGCGTAGATGACCGACCAGTAGCCGTGCCAACCCCATCAGCCGTTCGGTCAGACTGCTGGCATTCATCAGGTTACCGGCGAGGATGAACAGTGGAATCGCCATCAGCGAAAAGGCATTGATGCCACCAAAGAATTGCTGCGGCACCATACGCGGGATCATGCCGGGATCGACGAACAGGAATCCGACCATCGCCGTGGTCAACAGCGAGATGAATAGCGGCAGCCCCAGCATGACGTGAACCAGGAAGACCGCGAGCATGGTTAGCGTCATGCCGAGTCCTCCACGGTGGGCAACGGCGCCGGACCGTACCAGAGCGCATGCCAGGCGAGCAGAGCGAAGCCGATCGGCAATGAGAGCATCGGGATGGTACGGCTGATGCCCAGCCCCGATGAGGTAAACATCGATACCGACAGGGCGTAGCGATAACTGATGATGGCTCCGCCCACGGCCAACGTCACCGTCAGCAGCCACTGATACAGATTCAAGAACCGCGACAATCGCATCGGCAACAACCGCTCCGCCAGCGCCACACGCATGTGGCCACCTTCCACCCACACGGCACCGGCAGCCAGCATCACGCAACCGATGATCAGAAAGCGCGCCAGTTCGTCGGTCCAGATCGGTGCGCCACCCAGCAGATAACGCGTGAAGACGCCATACAGAATCACGGCCAGATCGATGAACAACAGGGTGCCGGCAATGGACAGCGACACAGGTCGACTGATCGCCAGCACGCGGGAACGCAGCGACATCATGGTATTTCCTTGAAGACAGCGGAGGCCGGCAAGGGCTCATCCTTGCCGGTCAATCAAACACGATGGGCGTATCAGTCGTCCAGCAGGTGCGTCATGCCGGCATCTTCCAGTGCCATCTCGATCCAGCGCTGGTCGATTCCCTGCTCCTCGGTCAACCACTCCAGATACGCCGGCTGCCCGGCTTCACGGAAGGCTTCCAGGTCCGCCTCGTCGGGACGCACGATCTCCATGCCCTCCTCTTCGAGGTAGGCGATGCGTTCGTCGACCCGCTCTTCATTGTGCTCCCGAGCCATCTCGGTCGCCTCATCGACGGCCTCCATGAACGCCGCGCGAAGATCCTCGTCCCAGCTATCGATCATGTCACCGTTACCGACCAGAAACTGGTCCGAATACTGGATATTGGCCAGGGTCAGGTGATCCTGCACCTCATAGAGGCTGCCCATGATGATATACATCGGCGGATTCATCTGGCCATCGGCGACACCGCTACGCAAGGCGGTATAGACTTCGGTCCAGGGAATCGGCGTGCCCGACGCCCCGAACGATTCATAGAGCGCCACCTGGCTGGGGTCCATGGCACGGAAGCGCAAGCCTTCGAAATCATCCGGTGAATGGATCGGCCGTTCGTCGTTGGTGAAGGCCAGGAAACCACCCTCCTCGACCACGGCCAGCATCTCGATACCGGTCCGTTCATGCAGTGCCGCTTCCAACTCCTGCCAGTACTCCCCCTCATCGAAGAACTCGCGCGCGTCCCCGAAATCATCGAACAGGAAGGGAATGGCACTGACGAAAATTTCGGGCACCAACGGTGACATCCCCGCAAACGACGCGATGTTGAGGCTCGGGGAGTTCATGGTCTGCTCCATGCGCTCCTGTTCCTCACCCAACTGACTATTGGGATAGAGATTCAATTCAATCTCGCCGTCGGTTTTTTCCTCCACCAGCGTCTTGAGATTGGTCGCGAATACATGCACGGCATTCTTCTCGGGGTCCGGTGCCCCGTTATATCCCAGATCCACGGTCGTAGCGGCCTGTGCCGTACCCACCAACGTCATGCTGCCCAGCAGGCAAGCGCTAGCCAGCGCGGTAAGGGGAAAGCGCGGTGTGACTGTCATAGATAGAGTCTCCTTGTTGTTGTCACTCGATGTCATGCAAGCCGGAACCCATTGGCAACACCGGTCGTCACTTACATGGAAGAGCGTTGTGCCAACGCTGTACCGGCAGCCTAGGTATTGATCTGTTGACTATGCAATGCCGATTGCGTTGTCTTTTTTGCAACATCAAGCGCATCCAACAGACGCGGAGCATCGGCATTGAAGAAGCGCATGCCACGACGCAGGTGCGCGACACAGGCATCGGCCGCAACCGTCAACTCGTGTCCCGTGCGGCTGACGATCTGGGCCCGGGCACCACTCAAGGCCGGATGCGACATCGGCAGCACCCGCATATCGCCGTTGCGCAACTCTTCCATGACGGTGAGTTCCGGCATGAATGTCACCCCCATTCCCGAACGAACGAAGTTCTTCAGCACGGCGACCGAGTTGGTATGCAGGCGCGACTTCAGGTGCACACGCTCCTGCTGCGCGACCATGTTGACCATCTGGCGCATGCCGAAGGGGTTGTCCATCAGGCCCAACGGCCAGTCGACCAGATCCGCCAGCGCGATGGGCCGCTCGAGGGCCAGCAGGGGATGATCGGGCGGTACGATCAAGTCGAGTGGCTGCCGGGTTTCCACGTGGCAATCCAGTAGCGGGTCGACGGGCGGGGCATACAACAATGCCAGGTCGACCTCTCGGTCCTTGACCAGTGACATGGCCTCATTGACGCCCGCCATGCGCACTTCGAGCTCGATGCCCTGGAACGCAGACATGAAGGTTTGCAGTGGTGCGGAGATCAGGTCGGCGATGAACCCCTCGCCCACGGCGATCCTTACCTCACCGCCTTCCAGCGACTGGATCGCCATCAACCGTGACAGCACGGCTTCTTCTGCGGCACGCTGGGTATGGTGATACTCGATCAGCAGCTTGCCCGCCTCGGTGGCGCGCATGCCACTACCATCGCGCTCGCACAGGGTCACACCGAGCGTCTCTTCCAGCGCCTTGATCTGACGGCTGACCGCTGACGCATCGACATCGAGATGAACCGCAGCGCGCCGTAACGAACCGCGCCGGATGACTTCGTTGAGATATCGCAGGCCACGCTGATTGATCATTCCGGACTCATCCGCATTTCGACCAACCGCACCCCGAGTAGCAAGTCGGGCAGCCATCCATCATGATCAGCTCACCATTGCACTCCGGACAATATCCGACGACAGCGGGGCCGCCGGCCGCCGCTTCGGCCTGCTGCTCCTGACGTGCCACTTCTTCCGGCTCGGGAGCCTGCCAGGGAGTCCCGTGCGTGAGCCGGTGCGCATAGCGCCTGACCAGTTCCGCCACCGGTACCTGATTGCCATCGATATCGACGAAGCCGCGACGATAGAGAATCTGTTGAATGGACCAGGCAATCGCCGCCACCTCGGAGTCGTGAAACATCGGCTTGCCCCAGCGGTTAACGCCGCAGCGCACCAGCCCCTTGTCCCAGGCCACCTTGCGCAGATCAGCCAGTGCCTGGGTGACGTATCCGCCCCGCGCTGCCAACGACAGGCTGCGCATGGTGGCGGTGATCCACTGATGCTCGCTGGAAAGCTGGCCAGAGGGAAAGAAGAATTCCACCGGCCGCTCGATTACCACACGCTGGCCATCCAATACACCCTCCACCGGCATGAACGAGACCAGGACATAGACCTTCTTGCGTCCCTCGGCACCGATATAGGCGATTTTCTCCGAGACGGCTTCCAGCGTGCCTTCCGGGCGGGAAGGAATACGCACCGTCAAAGGGTCCTCGTCTGCCAGCGGCGGCGTTGCCGCGGGCTGCCTGACGCGGTAGGAGACGATCTTCGATTGGATCTCGACGGCCATCAGACTGCTCCTCGTCTATTACCATTTACCATAGGTGCCCTCCTTCAACGCATCGTAGAGATTGGCAGCGGTGTGCTCTTCCCCGTCATAGATCACTTTTTCATCGCCCTTGAGTTCCAGCGTCTCGCCGTTTTCCAGTTCGAAGACATAAGTGGTGTTCTGCAAGTCCGTCTCGCGAACCAGCACCCCCTGGAAGGCCTCGGGATTGAAGCGGAAGGTCGTGCACCCCTTGAGGCGTTTCTCATAGGCCTGCAGATAAAGATCCTTGAACTGCTCATAAGGAAAGTCGGTGGGCACATTGACGGTCTTGGAGATCGCCGAATCGATCCAGGTCTGTGCCGCCGCCTGCACTGCCACGTGCTGTTCGGGAGTGACCGCCGCGGCCGTCACGAAATAGTCGGGCAGGTCGCTCTCCACGGCGTCCGGCGCGACGAAATGGCGATAGGCCGCCAGCTCGAAGGACACGACTTCTACCTGGTCCTTGGTCTTCTTCCCCGAGCGGATGACGTTGCGGAAATAGCGATGCGAGAAAGACGGCTCGATGCCGTTGGACGCGTTATTACCCATCGACAGGCTGATGGTACCGGTCGGTGCAATCGATGAGTGATGGGTAAACCGTGCCCCCTGCTCGGCCAGGGCGGCCACCAGCTCGGGCTCGACCTCGGCAATCTGGCGCATGTACTCGCTATAGCGGGCATGCAGGATGCGCCCGGGCACCCGGTCGCCGACTTCATACCCGTCCGTCTTGAGCTGCGGCCGATCACGCAGCATCTTCGGCGTGATCGCGAACGACTCCGCCAGCACCGGTGCCATGCCTTTCTCACGTGCCAGCTCCAGTGCCTGACGCCAGCCTTCGACTGCCAGCACACGGCCCAGCTCGTCGGTGAACGTGAGCGATTCCGGCGATCCATACGGCATCCTGAGCATGGTCAGCGTCGACCCCAACCCCAGGAAGCCCATGCCGTGACGACGCTTGGCCTCCAGTTCACGCCGCTGCCCTTCCAGCGGCAAGCCGGCGATCTCCACCACGTTGTCGAGCATGCGCGTGAAGATCGCCACGACCTGGCGATAGCGATCCCAATCGAAACGCGCCCGGTCGCTGAACGGCTCCAGCACGAACCGCGTCAGATTGACCGACCCCAGCAGGCAGGCGCCCTCGGGAGGCAATGGCTGCTCACCGCAGGGATTGGTCGCGCGTATCTCCTCGCAGAACCAGTTGTTGTTCATGCGGTTGACCTGATCGATCAGGATGAAGCCCGGCTCGGCATAGTCGTAGGTCGCGCGCATGATGGTATCCCACAACGCCCTGGCCTTGACGGTGCTGACGATTCGGCACGCCACCCGGCCCTCGTCATCGACGGTATAGCCCTCTTCAACGACAGGCCAGTCACGGTAGATGATGTCGTCGTCGGTGACGTCCGGTTTTTCGGCGGGGTGCAGGGGGAACGCCAGGTGCCAGTCGGTATCCTGCTTGACCGCTTCGATGAATTCATCGGTGATCAACAGACTCAGATTGAATTGGCGCAACCTGCCGGGTTCGCGCTTGGCCTGGATGAAGTCCTCGACATCGGGATGGCCGACATCGAACGTCGCCATCTGGGCGCCACGCCGGCCACCTGCAGAGGCCACCGTGAAGCACATCTTGTCGTGTACATCCATGAACGCCAGCGGCCCATTGGTACCGGCGCCGGCCCCGAACACGAAGGCTCCCTTGTGCCGCAGGGTGGAAAAGTCATAACCGATGCCGGCGCCACTCTTCAGCGTCATGCCGGCATCCACCACCGAATCCAGGATATCGTGCATGTTGTCGTGGATGGTGCGCGACACGGTACAGTTGATCAGGCTAACCGCTGGCTTGTAGTCATCGGCCCCGGCATTGGACAGGATCCGACCGGCGGGGATCGCACCATTTTCCAGGGCCCAGCGAAACCGGGGCAGCCAGATATCGGCCTGATCGCCTTCGACGGCGGCCAGCGCCCGCGCCACCCGTTCATAGGTATCGGTCACGTTCTGCTCGACCGGCCGTTGATGGCGGTCCTTGAGGCGGTATTTGCTGTCCCAGATCTCGCGCGAAGGCGCCTGGAGCGGCACCTGATCGGCGGAGTCGAGCCCTCTAGTCGACGTATCCATGCAACACTCTCCGATTGAGCGGGAACTCGCATCGACCCATGGGCGGTCGGTCGACATGACAAGCGCCACACTGGCGGTACCCGGCATTGTCAGGATAGCCCATTCTGCCGTCACACCATATATGGCGATCGGTTACCCGATGACTACCATATATGGTCGAACTATCTCGTTGATCGACGCCAAGGATCGCCAGCATCGCCGTGGCGACTTGTCGCAAGGACGTCAATTGCACTGCTGCCGGGCGTTTTTGGTGCAAGGTGGTTCGCAACACGGCTATCACCGCTCATTCATGAGAAACCAGTCATCCTTCGCTTGGCGTACTCATGGGCCAGCGTAGCCTCAGTAACAAAGCATCGCTGATTTTAGGAACGGTTTTTGCTAGGGCCAGGGTACATGCTTCAACGGCATGCAACTCGTCAACCAACAATAACTCCATCAATCGCGAGGGACTCCAATGCGATACGACAAGAATGCCTTGGTACTTATGACCTCGGCCGCCGCCCTCAGTCTGGGCATGGTCGGCCAAGCTCAAGCCGACACCCTCGAGGATACCCGAGAGCGAGGCGAAGTCCGGTGTGGTGTGAGCGACGGTCTCCCAGGCTTTTCAGCTCCCGACGACGAAGGCAATTGGCAAGGCATTGACGTCGATGTCTGCCGAGCCGTCGCTGCGGCGGTCTTGGGGGATTCCGAGGCGGTTAGCTACACCTCATTGACCGCTCAGGAACGTTTTACGGCACTGCAGTCCGGAGAAGTCGACGTTCTGTCGCGCAACACTACCTGGACCACCACCCGAGACACGACATTAGGCCTCAATTTTACCGGGGTCACCTTCTACGACGGTCAGGGCTTCCTGATCTCCAAGGATCTAGGTATCTCCAGTGCCAAGGAGTTGGATGGCGCCTCCGTCTGCGTGCAATCCGGCACCACCACCGAACTCAATCTCGCCGATTACTTCGATGCCAACGACATGGAGTTCAACCCGATCGTATTCGATACCTCCGAGCAGACCGTCGGTGGGTTCGAGTCCGGGCGCTGTGACGTACTGACCTCGGATACCTCACAACTGGCAGCCCTTCGCATCCAGCTTGACGATCCGGAAAGCGCCGAAGTACTGCCTGAAGTCATATCCAAGGAGCCACTGGGACCGGTAGTCCGCCAGGGCGACGATACCTGGTTCAATATCGTCAAGTGGTCGTTGTTCGCGATGCTCAATGCCGAAGAGTATGGGGTCAACAGCGAGAATGTCGATGACATGCTGGATTCCGAAAACCCCAGTATCGCCCGTCTGCTGGGTGAAGACGGCAACTATGGCGAAGAAATGGGGCTAGAAGCCGACTGGGCCTACAACATCATTGACCAAGTCGGTAACTACGCCGAAAGCTATGATCGCAATGTAGGCATGGATTCACCTCTCGAAATCGAACGTGGCGTGAATCGACTATGGACCGATGGTGGCATTCATTACGCACCACCGATCCGCTGATCACTCCGCATCAGACGTCCGACGACGTCTCTGATCCCTATCGTCATGCGCTCGTCGACCTGGCCACCCCCGGGTCGACGGCCACGCCCCCTGCTTGACGGATCCAAGCGGAGAACAATGCATGTCCATTCGCCCTCAGACACAGCCAACGGGACCTAAACCACCGTTCTGGCGTGATCGCGCCAAGCGCGCCTTGTTGGCTCAATGCCTGTTATTGGCAGCGCTCGCTGCCATTGTGCTGTTCATCATCGACAATACCCAGGACAATCTAGCCTCTCGCGGCATCACTACCGGCCTAGGTTTCCTGGACGATACCGCTGGCTTCGGAATCGGCCAGACTCTGATCGACTACTCATCCGATAGCACCTATGGCCGCACATTCATCGTCGGCTTGCTCAATACGTTGCTGGTATCCGGTCTGGGCGTATTGGCCGCGACCCTCGTCGGTTTCACCGTAGGCATAGCACGGTTGTCTTCCAACTGGCTGGTCGCCCGGCTGGCTAGCGGATATATAGAAGTATTCCGCAACATTCCGTTATTGCTGCAGATATTCTTCTGGTACTTCGCCGTCCTGCAATCGTTGCCTTCGACACGAGAGAGCATGTCTTTGGGGGAGGCGATTTTCCTCAACATACGAGGTCTCTATTTACCGAAACCGCAGTTCCTGTCCGGCTTCGGTTCGATTCCCATCGCCATCGTCGTAGCCATTGCCGCCAGCATCGGTCTGATCATCTGGAATAGACGTCGTCATGCCGCCACCGGAAAACGCCTACCCGCTATCTGGCTGTCACTGGCCATCATCATCGGCTTACCTCTGCTGGTACTGGTGATTACCGGTATCCCCGTCACTTGGGAACTGCCCGAACTGGGTGGATTCAACTTCAGTGGAGGGATCACCATCATCCCCGAGCTCCTGGCACTGTGGTTGGCACTATCGATCTACACGGCCTCATTCATCGCCGAGATCGTACGGTCGGGCATCCAGGCAATATCCCACGGCCAGACCGAAGCGGCACTGGCACTGAGTATTCCCAAGAAACTAGTACTTCGTCTGGTCATCATTCCCCAGGCCATGCGCGTAATCGTTCCGCCACTGACCAGCCAATACCTCAACCTGACCAAGAACTCATCATTGGCCACGGCGATCGGGTACCCGGATCTCGTATCGGTATTCGCCGGAACCACACTGAATCAGACCGGGCAGGCCATTGAGGTCATCGCCATGACCATGGCGGTCTATCTGACCATCAGCTTACTGATCTCGATGTTCATGAACTGGTTCAACGCCCGGATGGCGTTGGTGGAACGCTAGGAGACGCGCGATGATCCACAACCGTGAAATGCTGCCCTCGCAACCGGCACCGCGCCGTTCCATCGGTCCTTTCGCATGGCTTAAAGCCAATCTATTCAGTGGTCCCGTCAATACCCTGGTCACGCTGGCTGGTTTGTACCTTCTTTATTGGCTGCTGACACCGACGATCCAGTGGGCATTCATCGAGGCCGACTGGCAAGGGGCTTCCCCTGATGACTGCACCAGCGCTGGCGCCTGCTGGGTGTTCGTCAATGCCCGGCTCGATCAGTTCATTTATGGTCTCTATCCAAGCGAGGAAACCTGGCGTATCAACATCGTATTCGCACTGTTCACAGCGCTCATCGCCTGGTTGGCGATTCCCAGGCTCCCCTACAAACGATGGATCGCCATCATCACTCTGTTCGTCTTTCCCGTTATTGCCTATGTTCTCATGCATGGTGGCTATTTCGGTCTACCCAGGGTATCCACTCAGCGCTGGGGCGGGCTGACACTCACGCTGGTCCTGGCAGTGGTCGGCATGGTGGCAGCATTACCGATCGGGGTGATACTGGCATTGGGACGACGATCAACGATGCCGATCATCAGAAGCGTTTGTGTCATTTTCATCGAATTCTGGCGTGGCGCTCCCTTGATCACCATTCTGTTCATGGCATCGGTCATGTTGCCGTTGTTCATGCCGACCGGGGTAGATATTGACCGACTGATCCGCGCGCTTGTCGGTATCACGCTATTTCAGAGTGCCTATATGGCGGAAGTCGTACGCGGCGGTTTGCAGGCCATTCCCAACGGTCAGGACGAAGCGGCTGCGGCATTGGGCATGAGCTACTGGAAACGCATGGGACTGATCGTTCTGCCGCAAGCCTTGAAAATGATGATTCCCGGTATCGTCAACACCTTCATCTCACTCTTCAAGGACACCACGCTGGTAATGATCATCGGGCTATTCGATCTGCTCGGCATCGTTCAGGCGGCGCTTTCCGATTCCCGCTGGCTGGGATTCGACGTCGAAGGTTACGTCTTCACGGCCTTCGTCTTCTGGATATTCTGTTTCAGCATGTCGCGCTACAGCCAGTATCTGGAGCGCCGACTGCACACCGGCCATTGACACGTCAGACGTCTCGACACTCGAGCAGCAAATACGACATCGACACAATCACAACAGGACACCAGGAAATGAATGAGCAGGCTACGACTGCCGCGAACGCCGACGACGCCCTGATGGTCGAAATGCGCGGCCTCAATAAGTGGTTCGGGGATTTCCATGTATTGCGCGAGATATATCTGGAGGTCGAACGCGGCGAGCGTATCGTCATTTGCGGCCCCTCCGGCTCGGGCAAATCGACTCTGATCCGCTGCATCAATCATCTCGAAGAATTTCAGAAGGGGGATCTATCGGTTGGTGGTTTACCGATGACCCAGGACGTGAAGCGAATCGAACAGATTCGTCGTCGTGTCGGCATGGTCTTCCAACACTTCAACCTGTTCCCTCACCTGACGGTGCTGGAGAACTGCTGCCTTTCTCCCATCTGGGTGCAGAAAAAGCCTCGGAAGGAAGCAGAAGCCCAGGCAATGAACTACCTGGAACGTGTACAGATCGCCGAGCAGGCACTCAAATATCCCGGTCAGCTCTCCGGGGGTCAACAACAACGGGTTGCCATTGCACGCTCGCTCTGCATGCATCCGGAAGTGATGCTATTCGACGAACCTACCTCGGCTCTCGACCCGGAGATGATCAAGGAGGTGCTCGACGTCATGGTGGAGTTGGCTCATGAGGGCATGACCATGCTCTGCGTCACTCACGAAATGGGCTTCGCCAAAACGGTAGCCGATAGAGTCATATTCATGGATCAGGGACAAATCATCGAGGAAAACGCTCCAGAGGCCTTTTTCAACGACCCTCAATCGGAGCGCACCCAGCTCTTTCTTAGTCAGATCCTCGGCCATTGAGCCCATCTTCCCTCGGCTTGAGTCTGTCGGGGAATCAGCCATGGGTCGATCCTGAATCATGTGTCGACGCTTCCAGCGGCCTCATGAGCCTGTCATTGTTTAATGTCACACTCTCTAATAACCAATAGCTATTTGTCAGACTGCTTAATATTCCTTAACGTGTGATTTCATCACTTGAGCTATGCTCTCTGGAGGGCGCTCGAGTCCTTTTCATGGCACGTCAGGAGATATCCCATGTTACGCCGTTTCACGCTGGCCGCGCTGGCCACAGGACTCATGGCAGTCGGCGGGTTGACACACGCCGATGAAGACACGATCAAGGTCGGTATGTCCGGCGGTTATTTCCCCTTCACTTTCGTTGAGCAGGACACCCTGAAGGGGTTCGAGGTCGACGTCATGGAGGCGGTTGCCGATGAGCTGGATAGAGACGTGGAGTTCGTCACCGCCAATTTCTCCGGGCTGTTCGGAATGCTCGAATCAGGCCGTGTCGATACCATCGCCAACCAGATCACCATTACCGAAGAACGGTCCGATAAGTACGTGTTCACCGAGCCCTATGTCTATGACGGAGCCCAGGTCGTAGTCAAGGAGGGCAGCGATGCCATCCAGGGCGTCGAGGATCTGCGCGGCAAGAGCGTAGCCGTCAACCTGGGCTCCAATTACGAAGAGCTCTTGCGCGAACTACCGTACGCCGACGAGATCGACATCCGTACCTACGAGAGCAACATCGAGCAGGATACCGCCCTGGGCCGAGTCGATGCGTTCGTGATGGACAGGGTCAGCGCCAGCCAGGTCATCAAGGAGAAACCACTGCCGCTGCAGTTGGCCGGTCAACCGTTCTCCGAGATCCGCAACGCCCTGCCATTCCGCGATACCGAAGCCGATCGTGAGTTGCGCGACCAGGTCGATGGAGCATTGAGTTCGCTCCGCGAAGACGGCACCCTCGCCGCAATCTCCGAGCGCTGGTTCGGTACCGACATCACTCGTCCCTGACGCATCGAGACGTTGTCCATGAACGTTCTCGACGTCGACTACATGGTCGGGCTAGTCCCCGTCCTGATCCGTTACCTGCCGCTGACTCTGGCCATGGCAGTGGCAGGCATGGCACTGGCTCTGGTGCTGGCCTGCGGCCTAGCCGTTATCCGGGTGCTGCGGATTCCGGGGCTGAACGGTGCAACGCTGCTGTTCATCTCGTTCTTCCGCGGCACGCCCCTGCTGGTCCAGCTATTTCTGTTTTACTACGGGCTGCCACAGGTTCTCGCCTTTCTGACGCAGATCAACGGCGTTACGGCCACCATCATGGGCCTGACCCTGCACTTTTCAGCCTACATGGCGGAATCGATACGCGCCGCCATCGTCGGTGTGGATCGCAGCCAGACGGAAGCCGCCCTATCCATCGGCATGACCAATGGCCAGCTGATGCGCCGGATCGTGTTGCCACAGGCGACACGCGTGGCGGTGCCAACACTCATGAACTACTTCATCGACATGATCAAGGCGACGTCACTGGCGTTCACGCTGGGGGTCACCGAGCTGATGGGAGCGACCCAGAAGGAGGCCGCCGGCAGCTTCCTCTATTTCGAGGCGTTCATTACCGTGGCGATCATCTATTGGCTGATCGTCGAGGGTCTGGCCTGGTTCCAACGCCGACTGGAAACGCGACTCAACGAGGCCTATCGGCGATGATCAAGATCGAGAAACTCGTCAAGCGCTTCAATGGAGCGCCCGTACTGGATGGTATCGACCTCGAAATCGAACAGGGCGAGATCATTGTGGTCATCGGGCCATCGGGAACCGGCAAATCGACGCTGCTACGCTGCCTCAATTTCCTCGAGCGTCCCGATGCCGGCCATCTGACCCTCGGGGACCTGGACGTGGATGTTACCCGAGCCACTCGCGCCGACATTCTAGAGGCAAGGCGGCGCACCGCGTTCGTTTTCCAGAATTACGCTCTGTTCGCCAACAAGACGGCACTCGAGAACATCGCCGAAGGTCTGATTGTCGTTAACCGCTGGCCCAAGGTGAAAGCCCATGCGCGTGCCCGGGAGATACTCGAGCGCATCGGCCTGGCCGATAAGGCGGATGCCTACCCGGCATCGCTGTCAGGCGGGCAACAGCAGCGGGTCGGGATCGGCAGGGCCATGGCCGCCCAAGCCGAAATCATCCTGTTCGATGAACCCACATCCTCTCTGGATCCGGAGTGGGTCGAAGAAGTCCTGGGACTCATGAAACAACTGGCAAGCGAACGCCAGACCATGCTCGTGGTGACGCACGAAATGGGGTTTGCTCAAGATGTGGCCGATCGAGTGGTCTTCATGGACAGCGGCCACATCGTCGAACAAGGCCCACCTGCGCGACTCTTTCGCGAGCCCCGGGATCCTCGCACCCGAGATTTCCTGCGCAAAGTACTCGCTAACCAGGTCGACCCGCTGGCTACCTGACGTGGGTTGCCATTCACGCCGATGCCGACTCCCGGAACGCGGCCCGGATCGCCTTGACCGCAGCGATGGATTCGGGATTGTCACCGTGCACGCACAGCGTGTCGGCAGGCAGCACCAGAGCCGTACCATCATTGGCTGTCAGGGCCTCACCCCGCGCCAGTGCCACGGCCTGGGAGACGATCGTCGCCTGATCATGATGCACCGCTCCCGGTTCGCGGCGGGATACCAGAC
The DNA here is from genome assembly GCF_008079445.1 of Aidingimonas lacisalsi. GTDB lineage: Bacteria > Pseudomonadota > Gammaproteobacteria > Pseudomonadales > Halomonadaceae > Aidingimonas > Aidingimonas lacisalsi. Next base: position 202,044 of record NZ_VRYH01000001.1, read on the forward strand.
GACCACGGCCGTCGTAGGCACGATCGGCAAAGGTCTCGAACCAGAGCGTGATGCCCATGCGCTCGGCCAGTTCACGAATCGGGCCAGGATCGGCGGTCGACATCACCATCAACGGTAGCCGGACATCGTAGCCGGCGACCGCCCGCATCACCCCTTCAAGCAACGCGAGGTCGGTCGTCATGTCGTTGTAAAGCGCGCCGTGAGGCTTGATGTAACTCAACGACGTGCCGGCGGCCTGGCAGAAACCGGCCAGTGCCCCGACCTGATATAGCACCATGTCTTCGATTTCTGCCGGCGAACACGCCATCGAGCGACGCCCGAAGCCCATCAGATCGGGATAGCCGGGATGCGCACCGATACGAACGCCATGTTCGACGGCGAGCCCCACGGTTGTCCGCATGACATGCGGATCGGACGCATGAAAGCCACAGGCGATATTGGCGCAATCGACATGCGGCATCACGTCTGCATCCAGCCCGAGCTTCCAGTTTCCGAAACTCTCACCCATATCGCAGTTCAACAACGGTATCGTCATATGGCCTCCTGATGCTGTCCGGAACCGCAGTGAATATCCCCATTCCCGTCATCTTGCCCTAGCCAAGGATATGACAATACCCGCGCGTCAACGCAAAACGTCTTGCCGAGCGTTGACTGGCTAATTAGCCTATGAGGCAGTGTCTCGATGACGTCATGGCTGACACGACAATGACAATAACCTGGATACCCGCCCGCTCCTCACTATGATTTTCACAACATTACCGAGGATCTCGATCATGCGTAAAACGCTTTTACTGGCCGCTACCACCACGTGTTCCGCACTCGCCTTGACGACGGCACAAGCCGCGGAGTGGAACCTGGCAACGCCATACGGTGACGCCAGTTTCCACACCCAGAACACCAAGCAATTTGCCGAGGATGTCGCCGCAGCGACCGATGGCGAACTGACCATCAACGTCCATAGTGGCGGCTCGTTGGTCGAGCATGGCGAGATCAAGTCCTCCGTGCGCCGAGGCACCATCCAAGCCGGCGAAATCTTCTTGTCGACGCTCTCCAACGAATCGCCGATCTATGAGGTCGACACCCTGCCCGGCGTCGCCGGCAGCTATGAGGATGCCTACCGGTTATGGGAAGTCACCAAACCAGTGATTAGCGATCTCTTCGCCCAGGAAGGCTTGATGCCGCTCTACGCCGTGGCCTGGCCGGCACAAGGCATCTATACCGATTTCGAGCTGACCGATCCCGATGAGTTCGAGGGCTTGCGCGTACGTGCCCCCAATATCAACACGCAACGTTTCATTGAAAACCTGGGAGGCAGTCCCACCGAAACCGAAGAGTCGGACATCCCCAACGCCTTCAGCACAGGTCGTGTCGATGCCATGATCACCTCGAGCTCGACCGGTAACGCCATGACCGCCTGGGACTATGTGTCCCATTACACTGACGCCAACCTGTGGCTACCCAAGAATATCGTCTTTGTCAGTCGCGATGCCTACCAACAACTCGATAGTGAAACGCAGCAGGCCCTGATGGACGCTGTCGCCCAGGCGGAAGAACGCGGTTGGGAAATGAGTCGTGAAGACAATGAAGCCAGCCTGCAGGCTTTGCAGGACAATGGCATTACGGTCTCGCAACCTAACGACGCCGTTGCCGACGCCCTGCAATCTGCCGGTGATACGTTGTATGACTCGTGGCTGGAACGCGCCGATCAACGCGCCGAACAGGTGCTGGAGAACTATCGCCAGCAGACCGATAATGAATGAATTGTCCTGCAGCAATAGTCTGAGTCAGTCATGACCTTCAAGCTGGCAAGACTCTACGACCTGGGGGCTTGGGGCGCCGCCGGCTGCATGATCTCGATCTGCGGTCTGGTGGCTCTCCAGGTCATGCTACGCTGTATCGATGGCCTGCTGGTGTTCTTCGGCCTATCACGGTTGGGACTCGGCATTACCGGCGTTTCGGAAATTGCCGCCTACTTACTGGTCGGTGCGACCGGGCTCGGCCTGGCGTATACCTTCGTGCACCAGGCCCATATTCGAGTGACACTGCTCGTCGCGCGGCTACCCTCCGCCATCCGTGCCTGGACAGAGGCGTTCTGCCTGGCGGTTGCCCTGGCATTGACAGTGGCGCTGACGGCCGGCCTGATCCAACTCATCGGTGAGAGCATCGAGTTCCAGGATGTCTCGTCAGGCTTTCTATCGATCCCATTGTGGATTCCCCAGACCGTCCTGGTGGTCGGTGTCGGACTATTGTGCCTGGCCTTGCTCGAGGCACTCGCCGTTACGCTCAAGACAGCCGTCGTGGCCCCGTCCAGTTACCGTGCTGAAGACAGCAATGAGACCGGCGAGGATGACCGTGCCTGATTCATCGATGCCCGCCTCGCGGAGAGCCCTGACATGCTGACATTGAGCCTGGTGACCGCGCTGATCCTGTTCGTGCTGCTCGGCAGTGGTGTCTGGATCGCCTTTGCGCTGATCGGCACGGCTTGGATGTCCCTGGCGTTATTCACCGCCTTTGAGCCGGGTCCGATTCTGGCTTCGGATTTCTGGGGTTCCAGCTATGGCTGGGACCTGACCGCATTGCCGATGTTCATCTGGATGGGGGAGATCCTGTTCCGCTCTGGACTGGCGGACAATATGTTCCGCGGCCTGTCGCCTTGGCTCAATCGGCTACCCGGTCGCCTGCTCCATACCAATATCATTGGCAGTGGGATGTTCGCCGCTGTCTGCGGTTCTTCGGCAGCTACCTGCGCCACCGTCGGCAAGATGACGGTTCCCGAGCTCGAAAAGCGTGGCTATGACAGCAACATGGCGATCGGTACCCTGGCGAGCGCCTCGACGCTGGGGCTACTGATTCCACCGTCCATCATGCTGATCGTCTACGGCGTCGTGATGGAGCAGTCGATCTCGCGGCTATTCATGGCAGGCATCGGTCCAGGCGCACTGATCCTGGCCCTGTTCATGGGTTTCCTGATCGGCTGGGCACTGTTGATCGGCAACCGCAGTGGCGGGACCGGCGTCGCCGCTCCCTCAATGTCGCTGAGGGACAAGGTTCGCAACAGTTGGCAACTATTGCCGATCGTGGCCTTGATCGGCGGTATCATCGGCAGCATCTATGGCGGCTTGGCCTCACCGACCGAAGCGGCGGCCGTGGGTGTCGTCCTGGCCATGCTCATTGCCCGTGTCAATGGTCACTTCGATCGTACGATCTTCCGCGATTCATTGTTCGCCGCGGTGCGCACGGCCACCATGATCGCCTTCATCATCGCCGGTGCCTCGTTCCTGACCTCAGCCATGGGCTTTACCCAGATCCCGTCGCAACTGGCCCAGGCCATCGCCGAGATGGGATTGTCGCCTACCGCCTTACTGGTGGCCCTGACGCTGCTGCTGCTGGTATTGGGTTGCTTCCTCGACGGAATCTCTCTGATCCTGCTGGTGACCTCGATCATCATGCCGATGATCGAAGCCGCCGGTTTCGATCTGATCTGGTTCGGTATCTACCTGGTGATCGTGGTCGAGATGTCCCAGATCACCCCGCCCGTGGGCTTCAACCTGTTCGTGATCCAGGGCCTGACCGGCAAGGATATTCTCACCATCACCAAGGCGACCATCCCCTTCTTCCTGCTGATGCTGTTCGCCATCGCGCTGATGTATCGCTTTCCCGCCATTGCGTTGTATCTGCCGCAGGCGATGTGATGCGAGGTGTGTCTAGACAGGAGTCGCTGGAAGGTGCCCGTTACTTGGCATTCTCTTCGATGAAACGCTGCATGATAGCCAGCGTTTCATCGCTGACATGGTGTTCCATGCCTTCGGCATCGATGCGCGCCGTGCTATCACGCACTCCCAACGCCCGGAGAAACTGCAATACGATATCGTGTCGAGCACGCGAATTTTCCGCCATGCTCTGACCCGCTTCCGTCAGGAAGAGTGACCGATAGGGTTGACTCTTCACCAACCCCAACTCATTCAGTCGACGCACCATCTTCGATACGGTCGCCTGGCGTACCCCCATGCGACTGGCCAGGTCGGTGGCTCGAGCCTCGCCTCGATGCCGTATCAGATCGCCGATCAACTCCACGTAATCCTCGATCAACTCCGTTTCATGCGCATTTCTCACTGTCTCGTACTGCCGCGCATGCTGCGTGACGGGTGGCAACGCGTCGCGACTGGAGTCACCGGTTGGTGGCGCATTGTCTTGTTCGTAGTCGTTCATTCGTTAGCCGGAGATGCCAAGATAATTCCTAGCTATGGTAACGCACATTGGTGAAAAGCGGTAAGTCGCATTCTCATTCACGGTGACGACGCGCCCTGCACGCTTCTGAATACTGGTTTGTCATTGGAACGTTGACAACGAACAATAGTCAAGACTATAAAATATAGCAAAAGCTAACTAATTACCCATGCGCCAACTTAATTGGGCTACATCAGTGAATACGCATGAGCCAACCAAGGGGCTTATCCCGACACAGAGAGATTCATACATGTCATATCGCCGAGACCTCATGTTTGCCACATGTCTCGCAGGACTCATTGCCATGACCGGTAATGCCAACGCGCAAAGTGAAGCCCAACAGGAACCATTCAAGGTGGTCACCACGTTTACGGTGCTTGCCGACATGGCCTCCAACGTCGCAGGAGATACGGCCAAGGTGGTGTCCGTCACGAAACCCGGAGCAGAGATTCACAACTACGAGCCCACGCCGCAAGACATCGTACGCGCCCAGGATGCCGATTTGATTTTGTGGAACGGCCTCAATCTCGAGCTCTGGTTCAAACAGTTCCTGACCAATCTCGGCGATGTCCCATCCGTGACGCTCACTGATGGCATCGAGCCGATCCCGATCACCGAGGGGGACTATGAAGGCACGCCCAATCCTCACGCGTGGATGGGCCTGGATAATGCCATGATCTATATCGACAACATTCGCGATGCGTTTGTCGAGCACAATCCGGACAATGCCGATAGCTATCGGCAGAATGCCGAGGCGTACAAGCAGGAAATCCGGGAGACGATTCATCCCTTGCGTGACCAGGTGCAGCAGATCCCGGCCGATCGACGCTGGTTGACCACCTGTGAGGGCGCCTTCAGCTATCTGGCCGAGGATTTCGATATGCAGGAACTCTATCTATGGCCGATGAACACCGACCAGGTCGGTAAACCGCAGCAGGTACGCGCCGTCATCAATGGGATCCGTGAGAACGATATCCCCGTGGTTTTCTGCGAAAGTACCGTGAATACCGATCCAGCCAAACAAGTAGCTCGTGAAACCAGTGCCGAATATGGCGGTGTCCTCTATGTGGACTCTCTCACTGAAGCCGACGGCCCCGTGCCCACGTATCTCGACTTGCTGCGGGTAACATCTCGGACGGTCGCCGACGGATTGTCGTCCCACACCGACTAAGCACCCTGCGAACAGACTTCGCATGAGAGGACAGTGTCATGCTTAAAACATCTCGTCAGCGTGTCGAACAACCGAGCGAAGAGGCCGATGCCGGGATACTCGCCAAGGATCTCACCGTCACGTATCGCAACGGCCATACCGCGCTGCACGATGCCAGCTTTGCGATCCCACGCGGCACGGTCACCGCGCTAGTGGGCGTCAACGGTGCCGGAAAATCCACCCTTTTCAAGGCCATCATGGGGTTTCTACCGGCCGGCAAAGGCGATATCCGACTGCTGGGCTATAGCGTTAGAGAGGCATTGCGATCGAATCTCGTGGCCTATGTCCCGCAATCCGAAGACGTCGATTGGGCGTTCCCCGTCCTCGTCGAGGATGTGGTGATGATGGGCCGTTACGGGCGCATGAACTTTCTCCGCCATCCACGTCGCATTGATCACGAGGCCGTCAATCGAGCGCTCGAACGTGTAAACATGAGCGCGTTTCGACAGCGACAGATCGGCGAGCTGTCCGGAGGACAACGTAAACGCGTGTTTCTGGCCAGAGCGATTGCCCAGGAAAGTCGTATCATCCTGCTCGACGAACCCTTTACCGGGGTCGATGCGACGACTGAGACGCAGATCATTGCCCTGTTGCGAGAACTTCGCGACGAGGGCTGCGTCATGCTCGTTTCGACACACAATCTCGGCTCGGTGCCCGAGTTCTGTGATCGCACCATCTTGATCAGGGGAACAGTACTCGCCGAGGGCCCGACTGATACCGTGTTCACGCGCCGGAATCTCGAGAGCGCCTTTGGCGGCGTACTGCGCCACTTCACCCTCGGCGGAGAAGCACTGCATGACGACGAAGACCACCGCGAGCTCAGTATCATCACCGACGAGGAGCGGCCCTTCGTACAGTATGGCGGAGAAACCCAGACGCGAGCGCGCGAGGGCAACGACTCATGATCGAACTGCTGCTGCAACCTTTCGACTACGGCTACATGGTTAATGCCATGTGGGTATCCGCGCTCGTTGGTGGGGTTTGCGGTTTCCTGTCATCGTATTTGATGCTCAAGGGGTGGTCACTGATCGGTGATGCGCTCTCACACTCGGTCGTTCCCGGCGTCGCCGGCGCCTACATGCTGGGTCTCCCTTTTGCCTTGGGGGCGTTTATCGCCGGCGCGCTGGCATCCGCCTCCATGCTCTTCCTCAGTGACAGGTCGGGGCTCAAGGTCGACGTCATCATCGGCATCATTTTCACCTCGTTCTTCGGGATCGGTCTGTTTCTGGTCTCGATCAACCCCATGTCGGTCAGCATTCAGACGATCATCATGGGCAACATCCTGGCCATCACGCCGCAAGACACACTGCAACTGGCGATCATCGGCGTCGTGTCGCTAGCCATCCTGCTCATGAAATGGAAGGATCTCATGGTGACCTTCTTCGACGAAGATCACGCACGCTCGATCGGTCTGCGCCCCGACCTCATGAAAGCACTGTTCTTCCTGCTGCTCTCCGTCTCGGTGGTGGCGGCAATGATGACGGTGGGCGCGTTTCTCGTCATCGCCATGGTAGTGACGCCGGGCGCCACGGCGTATCTGCTATGTGACAGGTTTCCGAGGCTGATCGGCCTGTCAGTCGCTATCGGCGGGGTAACGAGTTGCCTCGGTGCCTATGCCAGCTATTTCCTGAATGGGGCGACCGGCGGCATCATCGTGATACTCCAGACGCTGATTTTCCTGGCCACGTTCCTGTTGGCACCCAAGCACGGGCTACTCGCGGCACGTCGTAAAGCGGCCAAGGCATTACGTACCTCGCTTGATGACCCGTTACCCGAAACGCCCCCTCAGTAACCAGCCAGGACACCGACGATGCTCGACACGCTGCTACTGCCATTTCAGTTCCCGTTCATGCAGAACGCGTTCCTGATCGCCATGATGGCGGCCGTACCTACGGCACTGTTGTCCTGCTTTCTGGTACTCAAGGGTTGGGCACTGATGGGCGATGCCGTCAGTCACTCCGTGCTGCCCGGCATCGTCATTGCCTGGCTGCTCGGGCTACCACTCATCGTCGGTGCGTTCACTGCCGGCATGGTGTGTGCGGTCGCGACCGGCTATCTCTCGCATAACAGCCGGGTCAAGCAGGATACCGTCATGGGCGTGGTATTTTCGGGCATGTTCGGGCTGGGTATCGTGATGTACGTCTCGATCAACACGGATCAGCACCTCGATCACATCCTGTTCGGCAACATGCTGGGGGTCGGCACGAAAGACCTATGGACGACGGGACTCATCGCCCTTGGCACGTCGTCAATCGTGCTGCTGAAATGGAAAGACTGGCTCCTGCATGCATTCGATCCCGCCCAGGCACAAGCTTGCGGATTGCGTACCGGCTGGCTGCACTATGGGCTCCTCGCCATCATGTCATTGACGATCGTGGCAACGCTCTCGGCGACGGGGCTGATTCTGGCCGTAGCCCTGCTGGTGACGCCGGGCGCGATCGCCTTCCTCCTGGTCCGGAGCTTTGCGCACATGCTGATCGTCTCGGTGGTCATGTGTGTCGTCAGCATGCTTGCCGGAACATATCTGAGCTTTTTCCTGGATAGCGCGCCCGCCCCCACGATCGTACTGATACTGACGGCCCTGTTCATAGTTGCCTTAGTGCGGCGGCTTTATCTCACGCGGCGAGCATCACAGCATGAAGCCTCATCACCGACGTGATGAGGCCGGGTACTGCCAGGACGGGTGCGCTCCGAATCACCCCCCTAGTGCTTCGCACACCGCCTGCCTGGATGCTCGCTCACGCTCGGCGTAGAGTGCCAGTTCATCGGTCACCTCGGCACCCAGCGCGGCTTCGAAGGCGTTCCGGTTGGCATTGCCGGCATACGCCGCGTTCTGATCACCGCCCAGATTCGACTGGAAGATGCCGGCGGCGCTGACCGGCAGGAAATCCTCGTAGGTGATCGGCCGGCACTCTACCAATCCGCGCTCGATCAGCGTTTCCAGATCGGCCTCTGCCATGCTACCCGCTTCGTGGCCTGCGTCAGTGAGCCGGTACTCGAAGAACGCCAGTCCCTGACGTCGCAGTTCGCGCTCGGTATCCGGGAAGTCGGCAAACACCTCCGCCAATACACGCTGATGCTCGGTATTGGTCATCCCCGCGGAACGTCGGCGTGACTCGCTGAGCAGTCGGTCGTAGAGCGCCCGTCCGGCGGGCGTCAAGGCAACGCCGCGCTGTTCGATTTCACCGAAGCGGGCGGTGTGGGTGCCCTGCTGCTCACCGGCAAAGCGGATCGATTCTTCCAACGCCTTGAAACTGGTCTGACGCAGCAGGATCGGACAGTCACGACGAGGCGGCCCCTCGATCACTTCCTTGGGATTCATCCCCACTGCCGGCATGCGTCGCTGAACCTCGTCGATATCGAGAGTGCGGGGCGTCAAGTGATTGATATGCGGCCCGCGGAAACAGACCACATCGGCGATCAACCGGTGTTCGGCGTGCAGCGCCTCGTAGGTATCCCAGTCGACGGTGGCGTCATGATGCCAACGGAAGGTCTCCAGAGCCTCGGCGACGAAACGCTCGGCCTGCTCGTCGGTCAATCCACCCTGACGCTCGTGGCAGTCGATCAACTCCCGGGCAGAGGGCGTGAAAATGTCGCGCTCGGCGAGGATCGTGGCAGCGCGTTCACGCAGTTCAACGCTATCGATCAGTCCCAGGCGCAGCAATGACGTGAAGACGCGAAAGGGATTGCGTGCCAGTGCGTCATCGTCGATGGGTCGGAAAGCCGTCGAGTGGACCGGCACACCGGCCTCGGAGAGATCGTAATAGCCGACCGGAAACATGCCCATTACCGCGAAGAGCCGACGCAGCATGGACAATTCGTCGGCGGTGCCGACACGAATCGCGCCATGGCGTTCCACGCTCAGTCGATCCAGCTCATCATGCGCCGCGAGCTGTCTGGCCATTGCCGGACTGTGCTCCAGTACCTCGCGGTTCACCTCCTCCACGAGCTCGAGCAGGGTGCCGTACTGGGGAACCTCGGCCTGGTACATGGCCGACATGGCCTTGGAGAAACGATCGCGAATGTCATGTGAAGTGACAAAGGATGTCATGTCATCGACCTCGTGGTGTCTGTCGTCGAATGTTCCGAGATGGCGCCGGGCAAAGTCTCCAGCGCCCGTTCGAGTCTGGCGAGGCCTTCCCGCATTATCTCGGGTTCCGTGGTCAATGGCGGCAGCAGCCGCAACACATTGCGATACCGACCGCTGGGCATCAACAGCAGCCCCGCTTGCCGAGCGGCACGCAATAGCGCCGCCAGATGTTCTTTACCGCTGGCGTCGGGTGTGTCGTCGAAGACGATGCCGCGCATGGCACCCACACCGGTCAGTTCGCCAAGCATCGGGAAACGACCGCATGTGCGCCATTGGCGATACGACTCGAGGATCAGGACTTCCTGACGTTCACCCCATTGATGCAGGTCATCTTCGCTCATCAACTCCATGACCACCCTGGCCGCCGCGCAAGCCACGGCATTACCCGAGTAGGTACCGCCCAGCCCGCCTTTGGGAACGGCATCCATGAGCGCCTCCCGGCCGGCCACCGCTGCCAGCGGTAGCCCCGCCGCCATGCTCTTGCCCATCAGCAGCAGGTCCGGCTCGATGCCGAGTCGAGGAAAGGCAAAACGCTGACCCGTGCGGCCGAATCCGGACTGGATCTCGTCGATGATCAAGACGATGCCATGCCGGTCGCAGAGATCACGCAGGCGGCGCGCAAAGTCCGCATCGAGCCGGCGGAAGCCGCCTTCGCCCTGTACCGGCTCGACGATGATACAGGCCACCTCATCGACCGGCACGTCCACCTCGAAAAGGCGCTCCAACGCCGCCATGGCCTGGTTCGCATCGATATCGCCATCGCGGCTCGGAAAAGGCAGATGATGTACCGGCCCGGGCAAGGCACCGAGCCGGTTCTTATAGGGCTGGACCTTGCCATTGAGATTCAGGGCGGCGAGCGTACGACCATGAAAACCGTCATCAAAGGCTATCACCGTCTGACGCCCGGTCGCCGCACGCGCTACCTTGAGCGCATTTTCGGTGGCCTCGGCACCGCTGTTGGTCAGCATGCATGACAGCGGGTAGGCCACCGGCACGAAGGCGTCCAGCGCCCTGGCCACCTCAAGATAGCCGCGATGCGGCACGGCGTTGAAGGCGGAGTGCATCAAGGTTCCGACCTGTTGCGTGACCGCCTCGACCACCACAGGGTGACAATGCCCCAGGTTGAGAACGCCAATACCTCCGATGAAATCGATATAGTGGTTGCCGTCCTCGTCCCAGACCTCGGCATTGCGGCCTCGCGCAATACAGAGGGGGTGAACGACACCGATGGAGTCACTGATATGTGGAAAGGCCATGCAGGGATCCTGTCGATTCATCGCGTGCGTTTGATGACACGATCAAAGCAGACCCCAAGGGCGGCTTCAAACGAAAAAAACTTGGCAAAGCATTCCAAAAAATAATGAACTACCAGAGCACCCGAGCCCTCCTATCGAGAAGGCATCGCCACAATGAAGCCACCCCGATTCAGTATCATGAGCTCAAGGCATGGACTGGCTGGTGTGCTGATCGAGGGTGATCGGTTTATCCCGATACTCGAGTATCCAATCGATGAAGCCCTTGACCTTGCCGACATCGCCCTTGTGCTCCGGATAGGCCAGATAGTAGGCGTTGTGACTGATCAACGAGAACTCCCAGGGAATCACCAGTTGCCCCGCCCCGAGTTCTTCTTCGGCCAGGAAACGCGGTACCAATGTGACACCACAGCCGGCCCGTGCCGCCTGCAGGGCCATGTAGAACGTATCGAAGCGCGGGCCATGGTAACTATGGGGCGTGTAACAACCCTGGGCCTCGAACCAGTCATGCCAGACTTCAGGGCGTGTCGCGCTTTGCAACAGCACCAGTTGCGTCAGATCCAGCGGATCCTGGATGCCTTCCGCAGGCAGGACATGCGGTGAACACACCGCCACCACTTCTTCGTCGAGCAGCTTGATGCACTCGGCTTTCGGCCAGGCACCATGACCGAAGAAAAAGGCGACATCGACGCGCTCCTCCTCGAGATCGAACGGCTCCACCCGATTGCTGATATTCAGATAGATATTGGGGTGGCGAAAACGAAACCCATTGAGCCTGGGTACCAGCCATCGCGAACCGAAGGTCGGGAGCGTAGTGACATGCAATACCTCGCTCTGCCCTCCGTATGACTGCATATAACGCGTCGACATCTCGACCTGCGACAGTATCTTGCGGACTTCCGTCAGGTATAGCGACCCCTCAGGTGTCACCTGGAGACGCTTGCGCACACGGCGAAACAGCGGATGTTCCAGAATCGACTCGAGTTGAGCGACCTGCTTGCTGACGGCGCTCTGGGTCAGGTTCAGTTCGTCTGCCGCACGAGTGAAACTCAAGTGGCGTGCCGACGCCTCGAAGCATTGCATGGCAGTGAAGGTAGGTAGATGGCGACGACTCATGCTGACACCCTTTTCACGAAAAAATGGAATGACGTCTGTATAAAACGTCGTTTGAGCCAGGTCAATTGCCGCGGCAATACTGCGGATGGTTTTTATCCATCCTGTGTCAGCAGTAGGAGGAAGAATGATCGACACTGTCATGCAGCGCCTCGGCGTGGCCGAGTCCCTATACCGGGACGGCGACTATCCCGTGACCTCCCCCTCCGATGGGGCCGAGATCGGTCGGGTCCGGCTGGAGGACGGAAAGGCGGTAGACGCTCGCATTGCCCGCGCCCGGCAGGCGTTCGAGCAGTGGAGCCGGGTCCCCGCCCCCCGACGCGGTGAGTTGGTGAGGCTGTTCGGCGAGCAACTGCGTCGCCACAAGGAGGATCTCGGCACGCTGGTCACCCTGGAGTGCGGCAAGATCTACCAGGAAGGTCTTGGCGAAGTGCAGGAAATGATCGATATCTGCGATCTCGCCGTTGGTCAGTCGCGTCAGCTCTATGGCCTGACCATCGCCTCGGAGCGGCCAGGCCACCACATGCGTGAAAGCTGGCATCCGCTGGGGCCGATCGGCCTGATTACCGCCTTCAACTTCCCGGTGGCGCCCTGGGCCTGGAATGCCGCTCTGGCCCTGGTATGTGGCAATAGCCTGCTGTGGAAACCCTCCGAGAAGACCCCATTGACCGCTCTGGCCTGCCAGGCCCTGCTCGAGCGTGCCATGGCCGAGTTCGGCGACGAGGCCCCACAGGATCTCAGCCAGGTCATCATCGGTGATCGCGAGGCCGGCGAGCGCCTGACCGATGATCCCAGCGTGCCACTGATCAGTGCCACCGGCAGCACGCGAATGGGGCGCGAAGTCGCACCGCGCGTCGCCGCCCGTTTCGGCCGCAGCATCCTGGAACTCGGCGGCAACAACGGCATGATCCTAGCCCCCAGTGCCGATCTGGACATGGCCGTGCGCGCCATTCTGTTCTCCGCCGTCGGTACCGCCGGCCAGCGCTGCACCACGCTGCGCCGCCTGATCGTCCATGAATCCATCCGCGATAATGTCCTCGAACGGCTGAAGAAAGCCTATACGGGCATCAGCATCGGCGATCCGATGGAAGGCAACCTGGTCGGTCCGCTGATCGATTCCCAGGCCTATGACCAGATGCAATCCGTGCTGGACAGGGCTCGCCGGCAAGGCGCCACGGTATTCGGTGGAGAGCGCCAGCTGGCTGACGCTTACCCCAATGCCTATTACGTCAGCCCTGCCATCGTCGAGGTCGAACATCAGGACGAACTGGTCAAGAACGAAACCTTTGCTCCGATCCTCTACGTCATGAGCTACCGCGACTTCGATGAAGCAATGATATTGCACAACGATGTGCCACAGGGGTTGTCGTCGTGCATTTTCACCAGCGACGTGCGAGAGGCCGAAACCTTCGTCTCCGATCAGGGCAGCGACTGTGGTATCGCCAACGTCAACATCGGTCCCAGCGGCGCCGAGATCGGTGGAGCCTTCGGCGGCGAAAAGGAGACCGGCGGCGGTCGTGAATCCGGATCGGATATCTGGAAGAGCTACATGCGCCGACAAACCAACACCGTCAATTACTCCCGCGAACTGCCGCTGGCACAAGGCATCAAGTTCGACTGATCACGACCATCGCCATGTCGGTCTCGAGACATGGCGGTAAGTGGGCAGGCATTCCAACAACGGTTTTGGAGTCAACGATGACAACAACAATCTCGAGAGAACAATGGGGTAGCCGTTTCGGCTACCTGATGGCCGTGGTCGGTGCCATGGTCGGTGCCGGCAATATCTGGCGCATGCCCTATGTCACGGGTGAAAACGGGGGCGGGGCGTTCCTGATCGCCTATTTCCTGCTGCTCTACCTGATCGCCGTGCCCGGTCTGATGGGCGAGACCAGTCTCGGCCGCCATACCCGACAAGGTCTGATCGGCACCTTCCGCAAGCTCTACGGCAACAATCGCTTCGTCGGTCTGGGGCTGGTGATCCTGATCTTCAATATCGTGCTGATGTCGTACTATTCATCGATCGTCGGCTGGTCAATCTACTATGCCTTTCATGCCCTGATCGGTACGTTCACGCAAACCGAGTTCGACACGGCCGTACTCTGGCAGAACTTCAGTGGCAACACCGCCTTGAACGTCGGCATGCACAGCATCGCCATGCTGATGGTCACCGGTATCCTACTGCTTGGAATCAAGGGCGGCATTGAACGTCTGGCCAAATGGATGATGCCGATCCTGACGATCGCCCTGATCGCCATCGCCATCCGGGGGCTGACCTTGCCGGGCGCCATGGCCGGCCTGGAGTTCAGTTTCTCGCCCAATTGGGAATACCTCGCACGGGGCGAGACCTGGCTGGCGGCATTGGGGCAAGCCCTGTTCTCCACCGGCCTCGGCTGGGGCATTGCCCTGACCTACGGCAGTTACCTGGGACGCAACGACGATATTCCCCTCGGTGGCGGCATCTTCACGGCCATCGGCAATACCAGTTTCGGGCTACTGGCCATCTTCGCCGTTTTCCCCATCGTTTTCGCCTTCGGCATCTCGCCGACCTCGGGCGCCGAACTGGCCTTCGTGGCCCTGGCCAGTGCCTTCGGCAGCATGACAGGCGGTTATCTCTGGGCGCTTTTGTTCTTCATGGGCTTCTTCTTCGCCAACCTGACCACCGCCATTGCCATTACGGAGGTCGGTGTCACGACGTATCGGGAAGAGAAGTCCACCGGACGCAGCAAAGCCGTGCTGACCATCTGCGGAATCATCTGGTTGCTCGGCATTCCCAGCGCCATGAATGCCGATATCCTTGGCTATCTGGACTTCGTCGTCGGCAACTGGGGACTGCCTCTGGCCACCTTCATCATCATGATCGCCATCGGCTGGAAATTCGATGCCAGCCGCCTGCGGGTGCTGAGTCTCAACCGGGGGGCCGATCTCTACGTACCCAAGCTGTGGGAGCCCATCGTTCGCTTCCAGATTCCCGCCATCATGCTGGGAATCATGGCTTATTTCCTCTACAGCAATCTTAGCCAGACCCCCTGGAAAACCGTCAGTGGCCTTGCATTGCTGACGCTGTTGATTCCGCTTTGCATGTGGATCATGAGCCGTCGTCGCGACACATCCTATGTCACTACGCCCGCCGGAGGTCAGCCCTCATGAGCCTTTCCGCCATCATCGTCATGACCGCATCCATCATCGCCCTGTGGGGTGTCGCCACCGTCGCCTTGAGTTATTCATTGCGACAAGAGGAGCGCAAACTGGCACTGATCCAGTCTCAGGGTGACTTTGAACCGCTGTCCCCACGGGCACAACGCGACCTGGAAACGTGGCTTGCCCGTCATCCGGAGGAAGAACCGGCCAGAGAAGTGCGGGAACTGCTCGAGCTTCAGCAACAAGCCATGCAGCATAACCCACAACGTTTCTATGACTGGTCGACTATCGACGAGGCTCGTCAATAACGACAAGACCCATCGACCAATGTGCGATCAGTATCAACCAGTCTAGCGGGAGGCATCATGCAGGAACGCTGCCTATGGTATGCCACGTCGCCCGAGCCACCCTTGAGCCTCGAGGCCCTGGAAGGCGATCACCGTGCCGATGTTGCCGTCATTGGTGGCGGCATCACAGGGCTGAGCACCGCGCTTCATCTTGCCGAAGCCGGTATCAGCGTCTCCCTCATCGAGGCGGGGGACATCCCCAATGGTGGATCCGGACGCAATGTCGGCCTCGTCAACGCCGGGCTGTGGATCCCCCCGGACGACATCGCAGAGACCCTGGGGGAGGTCGACGGCGAGCGCGTCAATGCGATACTCGGTGCTGCGCCTACCGAGGTATTTTCGCTTATCGAACGGCATCGCATCGATTGCCATGCCACCCGTACCGGAACGCTACATCTGGCCCACAATGGCAAGGGGGAGCAGGAACTGGCACGACGCGCGGCACAGTTTCAGCACCGAGGCACCCCGGTGGAGTTACTCGAAGGCGAGTCATGCTGGCGTCGTCTTGGCTCGCAACGAATCAACAGGGCCCTCCTCGACCATCGGGCCGGCACGCTGAATCCTGCGGCCTATACCCGTGGGTTGGCACGGGCGGCTCACACCCATGGTGCACGACTCTATACCCACAGTGCCGCCACGGGGATGGAACGCGCAGGTGATGGCTGGCGCGTTACCACGGATCGCGGCAGTATCGCGGCGTCGCGGCTGGTACTGGCCACGAACGCCTATACCGAGGACCAGTGGAACCACGTACGCCACCACTTCTTTGCCGGCCATTTCTACCAGGTGGCTTCCGAACCACTTTCCGACACCCAGGCTGAAGACATCCTTCCCGATCGTCAGGGAGCCTGGGATACGCGTATGGTCTTGAGCAGCATTCGCCGTGATGCCGACGGCCGATTGATACTGGGAAGCCTGGGCAAAGGGGATAGCAAACCCGCCTCATTCCTGCGCTGCTGGGCCGATCGCATACAGCAGTATTATTTTCCCCAACTCGACACCGTCAACTGGGAATGCGCCTGGACCGGGCGAATCGCTTTCACGCCCGATCATACCCTGCGGCTGTTCGAACCGGCGCCAGGTATCCTGGCGGTCACCGGATACAATGGCCGCGGCATTACCACCGGCACCGTCGTCGGTAGAGGGTTCGCTCACTATCTCATGCACGATGACGACAGTTTGCTGCCACTACCGATACGTCCGGCAACACCGATCAAGGCGGCCTCGCTATGGCGCTCCGCCTACGAAAGTGGATTCACGCTGTACCATGCAGGCCAGTGTCTGAGGCTAATTGCATGAGATCACTCTTGGGTCGTCCCCGTCAGCGTCGAACGCCGCCACCGGCTTACACGGGACGAGGGTCATCGGCGATACGGGCTTCCAGGGTTTCCGCCAGCGTGAAGACGTGAACATCCTCGACACCCATGGCGCGTAGCGCATCGGCGAGATTCAGCAGGTAGTCGCTGTTGGGGCCGCTCGGGCCATGGGAATCCGCAATGTGGCGGGCCATGGCATCGTACGATGCCGCGCCCAGGAAGGCGGGGTTGGCGTCGGTGGCGATATAGACCAGGCCCTCGGCCTGCTCACCATCCGTAAAGTGCAACGGCGTAACCTCGCGGAGATAGCCGTTCTTTTCGCGCACATCCAGCGGACCCAGCGTCTCGGCCGAGATACGGTATGCCATGCCATGGCAGACGGCACCGGGCTCGCGTATCAGGGTAACGACACGCCCCGGTGACTCGGGCGTACCGCGATGATCATGAGAGCCTTGCCAGAAACGACGCGTCCAGCCATGGATATATGCCGGCCGCCGCTCGTGGTAAGGGAAATCCGCTTTCCAGATCAGTGACCCATAGCCGAATACCCAGACATCGTTTTCATTTGCGACGTCGTGCATTGCGTGACTGCTCTATTACTGGGGCATCTGTGATAATCAATCACGCAATATGCCAGAAAACGACGGTGGGCGGAAAGCGCAACACGCCGTCTCACTGCATCAGCATGCCGCCGGCATCGTCATCGAGTGAAACGCCTTCGACGCCGATATCCGCTTCAAGCGCCAGCAGATAATGACGCAGGGCGCGCCGGGTCGCTTGCTCGCGAAGTGTATGACGCACATGAACGGCCACCGTTTCATAGGTCGGCAATTCTCCCTCGATGCGTTCATCGATACTGACGACATGCCAGCCATAGCGTGATGCCAGCGGGCGACCGTGCAATCCTGTCGGCAAGTGCTGCAAGGCACGATCCAGTTCACCGACCGTCTGCCCCGGTACCAGCCAGCCAAGTTCACCCCCCTCGTCTTTCGAGGGGCAGGCCGAATAACGCTGGGCCAGTTCGGTAAATCGTGCGGGTGCCTCGTGCAGCGACTGGATCAACGCTTCACCCTGCCGGTAGCCGGCATCCCGCGCCTCGGCATCATCCGGCGCCGCCGCCAGCAGGATATGGCGGACGCGCAGTTGCGTGGGCTCGCTGAAGCGCTCGGGATGCGAGCGATAGAATCGGTGGCAATCCGCTTCGGAGGGCTCGGGAACGTCCAGCTCCCGGTCCAGTAGGGCGGCGATCGCCGTGTCTTCGTCATCGATACGCTCATCGGGCAAGTCAGTCCCTCTCAGGGCCTCGATGCGCTGGCGCAGCAGCTCGCGAACCACCAGGGCGCGCGCCGCCTTGAGCTGGGCACTGCCGGCGGAATCCGCCGGGTGATACTGCATCTCACGAGCGATGGCGTCCTCCCCGATGGTGGCCTCGCCGACTCGGATGGGCGGTGGCGTGGCACCACCAGGAATCTGTTCTATCTCGATCATTTGCATGATGATAGCTCCTTGGAGCGCATGCGCTGTTTCCTGAGGGCGCCGGGGACAGGACGGAGAGGGGGTCCGATGCCATGGATGGCATCGGTAGCGCCCATGGAAGGGTTTATAGCGCCCCCTCGTAGGCCTGTCGCCGGGAAAGCCCGAGTCCCTGCCACATTCTCAGCCCCGCTTGCGTACCAGTTGGTAGCGCCGGGTCACATACCCCAACGGGGCACTCCACACATGCACCAGACGCGTAAAGGGAAACAGCAGGATGATGGTCAACCCCAGGAAGATATGGAGCTTGTAGATCCACGACACCTCGGTCATGTAATCCGCGGCTCCCCCACCGAAGAACACGATGGCCTGCGCCCAGGATGCCAGCGTCAGCATCATCTCACCGTCGAGATGCCCCAGGGAGAAGAACACCGTCACCAGCCCCAGCCCTGCCTGGAAGACCAGGATCGCCAGAATCAGGGTGTCCATGAAGCCTGAGGAGGCCCGGACCCGCGGGTTGAACAGGCGGCGGTACAACAACATGGCACCTCCCACGACACACAACACGCCGGCAATACCACCGATGACGATCGCCAGAATCTGCTTGGCACCCGGCGACAGGAAGGGGGCATAGACCCAATGGGGTGTCAGCATGCCGAACAAGTGGCCGAAGAAAATCACGATGATACCGATATGGAAGAGGTTGCTGGCCAGCCGCATGTGCTTCGAGGACAGCATCTGGCTGGAACCGGTTTTCCAGGTGTACTGGCCGTGATCGAAACGCAACAGACTACCGACCAGAAAGACGGTGCCGGCCAGATAGGGGTAGTAACCATAGATCAGGTGTTGCAGATACTCGGCAAACATGTGGTGTCTCCCATCAATGAGTGGCCGTGGACGATGCATCTTCGCCGGGAGGCATGATATGCACGGCCTGACTGGGTACGTCGCGCTTGCGCTCAGCCAGCCGCCGTCCCTCGGCGGACTGCAGGGCGCAATCCTGATCGGAGTCGGCGGAAAAGCGTACCGCTTCTTCTTCCCAGACAGCATCCAGCGCTTCAGGGGTATGGTCGGGAGTCTCCTCCTGCACCTCGGGGCGGTGGGCATCGATATCGCCCTCGGCGCCGATCAGTGCCAGCAACGCCACGATCATCCGGGCATAACCGGCATCCCGCTCTTCCAGGCGCGCGGCAAGCAACGCCAGGATATGACGGATCTCGCCCAGCCAGCGGCCGATCTCGTCCTCCGGGCGCGTCGACAAGTATTCCAGGAACAACGGCAGGTAATCCGGCAACTCATGGGCGTCGAGTTCAAACCCGGCGGCGCTGTACTCGGCCATCAGATCGACCATCGCCTGGCCGCGGTCGCGGGATTCGCCGTGTACATGTTCGAAAAGCAGCAACGACGTGCTGCGACCGCGATCGAACAGCGCCACGTAGTCGGCCTGCCAGTCCAGCAGGTCCGCCGTGCCCAGCCGCCGGCACCAGTCGATGAGCGTGGTGCGCAATGGTGTCGTCCAGCGACGTTCCGTCCCGAGAATATCGATCATCTCGGGCACGGCTTCCTGCAACTCTGCGGTGGGATAATCCAGCAATCGAGCCAGCACACGCAGGCTGAGCATGCCGGGAATGCTGGGGCGGTTCACGTCATCCATGACGCACCTCCCCGGATTCGGCACGCGGGTCATAGACATCGACGGGCTGGACCAGCGTCGAGGTCTGGCTGCGGCCGCCGAACAGGCTCGCGGCACTGTCGCCACCGTGACAGCCATCACCGAAACTGAAACCGCAGCCGCCGCGCTCGGGGAAGGCATCGGTGGCCAATTCACGGTGGCTGGTGGGAATCACGAAGCGATCCTCGTAGTTGGCGATGGCCAGGTAGCGATACATCGCTTCCACCTGCGACTCTGTCAGGCCCACTTGCGCCAGCACATCGGTGTCGGTCTGCCCCTCCACATGCTTGCCACGCATGTAGACCCGCATCGCCATGAGACGCTTGAGTGCCAGCACGACAGGGGCTTCCTCGCCGGCCGTGAGCATATTGGCCAGATAGCGCACCGGAATACGCAGCGACTCGATCTTCGGCAGGATGCCGTCGTACTCGATATGGCCGGCCTCGGCCGCGGACTGGATCGGCGACAGCGGCGGCACGTACCAGACCATCGGCAAGGTGCGGTATTCGGGGTGCAGCGGCAGCGCCAGGCCCCAGTCCATGGCCAGCTTGTAAACCGGGCTTTCCTGGGCAGCGACGATCACGTTCTCCTCGATCCCGTCTTTTCTGGCCTGGGCGATGATCTCCGGATCATTGGGGTCGAGAAAGATTTCGCGCTGACGATGATAGAGGTCCTGCTCATCGGGTGACGCAGCCACTTCCTCGATACGGTCGGCATCATAGAGCAGCACGCCAAGATAGCGGATGCGCCCCACACAGGTTTCCGAGCAGATGGTCGGCTGGCCCGACTCGATCCGCGGGTAGCAGAAGATGCACTTCTCGGATTTGCCGGTCTTCCAGTTGTAGTAGATCTTCTTGTACGGGCAGCCGGAGATGCACATCCGCCAGCCGCGGCACTTGTCCTGGTCGATCAGAACGATGCCGTCCTCCTCGCGCTTGTAGATCGCCCCGCTCGGGCAGCTCGCCACGCAGGTGGGATTCAGGCAGTGCTCGCACAGCCGTGGTAGGTACATCATGAAGGTGTTCTCGAACTGGCCGTAGATATCGGCCTGGATCTGCTCGAAATTCGAGTCCTTGCGCCGTTTGGCGAACTCGGTACCGAGGATCTCCTCCCAGTTGGGGCCCCACTCGATCTTGTTCATGCGCTGTCCGGAGATCAGCGAGCGCGGCCGCGCCGTGGGCTGGTGCTCGCCCTGCCTGGCGGTGTGCAGGTGCTCATAGTCGAAGGTGAACGGCTCGTAGTAGTCGTCGATCTCCGGCAGGTCCGGGTTGGCGAAGATGTTCGCCAGCACCCGCCACTTGCCGCCGATGCGCGGCTCGATCCGGCCATCCTTGCGACGCAGCCAGCCGCCCTTCCACTTCTGCTGGTTCTCCCACTCCTTGGGATAGCCGATGCCGGGTTTGGTCTCGACGTTATTGAACCAGGCGTACTCCATGCCTTCACGGCTGGTCCAGACGTTCTTGCAGGTCACCGAGCAGGTGTGACACCCGATGCACTTGTCGAGATTGAGGACCATCCCGACCTGGGAACGAATCTTCATTTGACGGCCTCCTGCTCGTAGTCATTGCCCTCGCCATCCAGCCAGTCGATATGCCGCATCTTGCGCACGATGACGAATTCGTCGCGATTGGAGCCGACGGTGCCGTAGTAATTGAAGCTGTAGGCCAGCTGCGCGTAACCACCGATCATGTGGGTCGGCTTGGGGCACACCCGGGTCACCGAGTTGTGAATGCCACCCCGGGTGCCGGTGATCTCGGAGCCCGGCATGTTCAGAATCCGCTCCTGGGCGTGGTACATCATCACCATGCCGTTCTTGACCCGCTGGCTGACCACCGCGCGAGCCGCGATGGCGCCGTTGGCGTTATACAGCTCGATCCAGTCGTTGTCCTCGACACCAATGGAGCGGGCATCCTCCTCGGAGAGCCAGACGATGGGGCCGCCCCGCGACAGGGTCTGCATCAGTTGATTGTCGCTGTAGGTGGAGTGGATACCCCATTTCTGGTGCGGCGTGATCCAGTTGAGCGCGA
Organism: Aidingimonas lacisalsi; assembly: GCF_008079445.1. GTDB lineage: Bacteria > Pseudomonadota > Gammaproteobacteria > Pseudomonadales > Halomonadaceae > Aidingimonas > Aidingimonas lacisalsi. The sequence goes on from NZ_VRYH01000001.1 coordinate 223,913, forward strand.
TCTCCGGATTGCCGTTACCCTTGGGCGCCGCGATGCTGGCCACCGCCTTGGTATCGATCGGGGGTCGATAGACCAGCAGGCTCTCACCGAAGGCGCGCATCCAGGGGTGATCCTGATAGAACTGCTGACGACCGCTGACGGTGCGCCACGGAATCAGCTCGTGGACGTTGGTATAGCCGGCGTTGTAGGAGACATGTTCATCCTCGAGACCGGACCAGGTCGGACTGGAGATGATCTTGCGCGGCTGGGCGACGATATCGCGGAAGCGGATCTTCTCCTCTTCCTTGGGATGCGCCAGATGAGTGTGCTCGCGTCCGGTGATCCTGCCCAACGCCCCCCAGGCCTTCACCGCCACCTGGCCGTTGGTCTCCGGCGCCAGGGTGAGAATGGTCTCGGCGGCGTCGATGGCGCTCTCGATGCACGGACGCCCCTTGGCCGGACCCTCGGTCTTGCGGTAGTTGAGCTTGCCGAGCAGTTCGACTTCGCTGTCGGTATTCCAACTGATGCCCTTGCCGCCGTTGCCGAGCGCCTCCAACGCCGGGCCCAGAGAGCTGAAGCGCTCATAGGTGGCCGGGTAGTCGCGCTGGATTTCGATGAAATTGGGCATCGTCTTGCCGGGGATCGGTTCGCACTCGCCCTTCTTCCAGTCCTTGACCTCGACCTGGGCCAGTTCGGCGGGGGAGTCGTGCTGGTGCGGCAGGGTGACCAGGTCGGTCTCTTCGCCCAGATGGCCCACACAGACCTTCGAGAAGGCCTTGGCGATGCCCTTGTAGATCGCCCAGTCGCTGCGTGACTCCCAGGCCGGGTCGGTGGCCGCGGTCAGCGGATGGATGAAGGGGTGCATGTCGGAGGTATTGAGGTCGTCCTTCTCGTACCAGGTCGCCGTGGGCAGCACGATGTCCGAATAGAGGCACGTCGTGGACATGCGGAAGTCCAGGGTCACCAGCAGGTCGAGCTTGCCCTCCGGTGCCTCGTCGTGCCACTCGACCTCCTGCGGCTTGCTGCCACCCTCCTCACCCAGATCCTTGCCCTGGATGCCGTGACGCGTCCCCAGCAGGTACTTGAGCATGTACTCATGTCCCTTGCCGGAGCTGCCCAGCAGATTGGAACGCCAGATGAACATGTTGCGCGGGAAGTTCTGCGGAGCGTCCGGATCTTCCGCGGCGAAGCGCAGTTCCCCCCGCTTGAGTGCGTCGACGACATAATCGCCAGTGGACATGCCGGCACTCTTGGCCGCTTCCGCCAGGCGCAGCGGGTTGGTATCGAGCTGCGGCGCGGAAGGCAGCCAGCCCATCCGCTCGGCACGCACGTTGAAGTCGATCAGACTCCCGGCGTAGTCAGCCGGGTTGGCCAGTGGCGACAGCAGTTCCTTGACGTCGAGCTTCTCGTAGCGCCACTGGCTGGAATGGTTGTAGAAGAACGACGTGGAGTTCATGTGCCGCGGCGGACGGGTCCAGTCGAGGCCGAACGCCAGCGGCAGCCAGCCGGTCTGCGGGCGCAGCTTTTCCTGGCCCACGTAGTGGGCCCAGCCGCCGCCGCTCTGGCCGATACAGCCGCACATGACCAGCATGTTGATCAGGCCACGGTAATTCATGTCCATGTGGTACCAGTGGTTCATCCCGGCACCGACGATGATCATGCTGCGACCCTGGGTCTTGTCGGCGTTGTCGGCGAACTCACGCGCGATGCGGGCACATTGTTCGGCGGGCACACCGGTGATCTTTTCCTGCCAGGCCGGGGTATAGGGTTTGACCTGGTCGTAGGCGGTGGCACCGTCATCCTCGCCAAGCCCACGATCGATGCCGTAGTTGGCGCACATCAGATCGAAGACGGTCACCGCCAGCACCTCGCTGCCATCAGCCTTCTTGAGGCGCTTGACCGGCAGGCTGTGGAACAGCAGCTCGTCGCTGGCCCCGTCGTTCTCCACATGGTCGAAGTGTTGGTGCTTGAGCCCACCGAAGTAGGGGAAAGCCACCTTCGCTATCGTGTCGTGTTGCTCGACGAACGACAGCAGCGGCCTGATCTCGGTACCATCGGCATCGAGGGATTCGAGATTCCACTTGCCCTGGTTGCCTTCCTGCTCGCCCCAGCGAAAGCCGATGGAGCCGCGCGGCACGACCAGTTGATCGCGGGTTTCGTCCCACGCCAGCGTCTTCCACTCGGGGTTGTTATCCTGGCCCAGATTGTCAGCGAAGTCGCTGGCCCGTAGCTGGCGGCCGGGTGCATAGCTGCCGTCCTCGCGGTATTCCAGCTCGACCAGACACGGCATGTCGGTGTAGCGGCGCACATAGTCAGTGAAGTAGGCGCTGGGCTTGTCGAGGTGGAACTCCTTGAGAATCACGTGACCCATGGCGATACCCAGGGCGGCGTCAGTCCCCTGCTTGGCGGAAAGCCACTCATCGGTGAGCTTGGACACTTCGGCGTAGTCCGGCGTGATCGATACCGTCTTGGTGCCCTTGTAGCGCACTTCGGTGAAGAAGTGGGCGTCGGGCGTGCGGGTCTGGGGCACGTTGGAGCCCCAGGCGATGATGTAGCCGGAGTTGTACCAGTCGGCGGACTCGGGTACATCGGTCTGCTCGCCCCAGGTCATCGGCGAGGCCGGTGGCAAATCGCAGTACCAGTCGTAGAAGCTCATGCACACGCCGCCGATCAGTGACAGATAGCGACTGCCGGCGGCATAGCTGACCATCGACATGGCGGGGATCGGCGAGAAACCGATGATGCGGTCCGGGCCATACTGCTTGGCGGTATAGACGTTCGACGCCGCGACCAGTTCGTTGAGTTCGTCCCAGTCGGCCCGCACGAAACCGCCCATGCCGCGGGCGCGCTTGTACTGCCTGGTCTTCTCCGGATCTTCGACGATCGAGGCCCAGGCCTCGACCGGGTCGCCATGCGTTTCGAGCGCCTCGCGCCACAGAGTGAGCAGCGGCTTGCGGATCAGTGGATACTTGAGACGATTGGCGCTATAGATGTACCAGGAGTAGCTGGCCCCGCGCGGGCATCCCCGCGGCTCGTGGTTGGGCAGGTCGGGCCGGGTGCGCGGATAGTCGGTCTGCTGGGTTTCCCAGGTGACCAGGCCGTTCTTGACGTAGATTTTCCAACTGCATGAGCCGGTACAGTTCACCCCATGGGTGGAGCGTACGACCTTGTCGTGCTGCCAGCGTTGGCGATAACCGTCCTCCCAGCCACGCGCTTCTTCACGCATTTCACCGTGTTCATTGGCGAAAGGCTCACGGGCTCTGCGGAAGAAATTCAGCCGGTCGATGAAGTGACTCATGGTCGCTCTCCAGGCTCCTCATCAAATAGGTGACCGCTTGGCGCGGCTTCTGCATGAGGAGTCTGGGGGATCGACCGGTGAATGGCTGCCCGGTTACCTCCATATACCCGGGGTCTACCTACAAGGAGGTAGCTGCCAGTATCACGAGGGCCAAGGGCGCATATACCCCCTCACATGAACGCCGTCCGTTGGAAGCTTTCCCGGCGCGCCACATGGTCGTGCCACTCGCGAAGCTGGGAGCGAGACCATGACCAATCGAGGTCCGGAAGGCGAAACGACAGGTAATCGAGTGCCACGGTCACGACGATTTCACCCAGAGCAGTGGCACCGGGTAAGGCGGTGTCATCCACCTCCCGCTCGAGTTGGTCGAGGGTGCGCTCGATGGCGCGCCGCCGCCTCCGGCCCAGGACTGTGTCATCCGCTTCATTGCCCTGATGCTTGCGGGCGATTACCGTCGTGAAGGCAGCATCCATCAAGCCCTGTCCCAATCCCGCCAGATGCAGGGTCTCGCTCAGCCTGGATGGTGGCAGCAAGGAGTCACCGTTACCGACGCTATCCAGGTATTGAGCAATCAACGACGATTCACTCAAGGTGACTCCCTCATCGGTTACCAGTGCCGGCACCCGCCCAACAGGATTGACGGCCAGCAGTGGGGCGTCATCAGCCCAAGGATCGCAACAGCGCAGGGTGACGGCATGCGAAAGACCTTTCTCCAGCACGACGATTCGCACTACGCGTGCATAGGGTGAGGTGGCATTCAGAAAGAGTTCCATCAGTGTCTCCGGGGCAATGGGGAAGGTCGAACCTTGCGTTCTTGCACGCTCCGGCTCAGCAACACGAGAACCAGGCCACAGGCCAGCGTACAGCCGCCGATAGCGAATAGTGAAAGATACGAGCCCAGCGCATCGTACAGTGCGGACATGCCATAGCCGGCGATGGCCTGTGCTGCGGCGAACGCCGCCGTGGCCAGGCCCCAAAGACGCTTATGAGCGGCCGGGCCGACCAGCTCCGCCAGTCTTCCCGACGTCAGTGCCACGATGCCGGGGATCATGGCACCAACGACGAATGAGGATATCGAGCGGCTTGCAATGGCTATGGAGGCCAGCGGTATGGCGACTGCCACTGCCTTGGCGAGAAAGGCCAGAGCCAGGCCGTTATGCCAGCCCAAACGCCGTGCCAGGCAAGCGGCTATCAGCGGCCCGCATACCGCCCCGATGCCGAATATGGCCCATTGCAGAGAAGCGGCATGGGTGCCTAACCCTTGCTCACGCGCCAGGTAATCGACCCAGAATACGGTATGGGGAACGAACCCCACGGCATCCAGGGCATACGCCACGATCACCAGCAATACGACCAGCGCCGGCCCTGCCCGGGGCCGAGCTTGTCCCGCTTCACCTGCAGGAGCCACCGGCCCCACCGGCAACGCGACTAGCCCCCGGTCACAGACGATACCCGCCACCAGCGAGAGCAACCCCAAGGCCAGCCAGGTCACCGTCAGGCTGACTTCCAGGAGGACCGGCACCAGCGTGGCTGAAAGCAGGGCGCCCAGGCCGATGCCGGTAAAGACCAGGGCACCGACGCTCGTCCGACGCGCAGCGGGAGTCACCGACAGCGCCAGCGAGGGGCCGACGACCATGAGGACGGCACCGGCAAGCCCCGAGACCAACCGCCAGAGGAAGAACCATGCGAAGCTGGCCGGGCTTGCACAGAACAAGAAGCTCAGCGCAATTCCCGCAAAGCTCACGCCAATCACGCTACGCGCGGGGAAACGTTCAGAAAGCGCATGACCCGACAAGGCACCAAGCAAGTAGCCGAGCAGGTTGGCCGCCCCCAGATAGGCCGCCTGACTGGTGCTGAACCATTCCTGCTGGATCAACGCGGGCAACAATGGGGTGTAGGCAAAACGGGCCACACCGATACCGGCAAGCGTAGCCATGATTCCAGTAAGTAATGCGGGCCAATCCCTGACGTTCGTCATGCGATGCAGCGCTATACCTCCAGGGCAAGTTCGGACGTTGTCCTGCCAGTGCGACCTGACATAACCATAGGTTACGCAACTCGAACATTTCGTTGGAAACGATTTATAGTGATATTGGTTATCTCTTATCGAGATGAATCATCTGACGACCGGGATGAATCATGCAATTGAAATCGTTACGCCTGTTCATGGCAGTGGCAGATACCGGTAGTTTCATGGCCGCGGCTGACCGCCTGCACACGGTGCAGTCGAATGTGACCGCCCATATCAAGAAGCTCGAAGAGGAACTGGGTGCGCAACTCATTCATCGCAACGGCCGTACCCGCCCGACGACAGCCGGCCTGGCTCTGGTGGAGTACGCCGAACGGATACTGACGGCTCACGATGACGCCCTGGCCCTGTTCAAGGGGAATGAGACAGCATGCGGACGATTGCGCATCGGCGCGATGGAAACCACCACCGCACTAAGGCTGCCGCCACTGTTGACCGCCTTCCACGCGCACCATCCCGAGGTCGACATCCAGTTGCAAACCGGGCCGACCGCCGACCTGGTGACACGGCTCCTGGAGGGACACGTGGACTGCATCTTCGTCGCTGGCCAGGTGGAACATCCCCGTCTTCATAGGCTGAAGGCATTCAGTGAGCAACTGGTACTGGTCGGTCCCGAGCCGCTCAACGATATGCCGACGACTCAACAATTTCTGGCATCAACGTTCCTCGCCTTCCGCCAGGGGTGTAGTTACCGCCAACGCATCGAGTTGCTGCTTTCCTCTTATGGAGTCTCGGCCGTCCGGATGTTTGAGTTCGGCAGCCTGGACGCCATGCTGGGCTGCGTGTCGGCCGGGATGGGATACACCGTGCTGCCGCGAGCCACCGTAGAAGCGCACCAGTATCGCTTCGACATCCACTATCTGGAACTCCCCCCATCCATCGCTGAAATCGATACCTACTTCGTGGCCGCCAAACCCGAGACCTGGACACCGGCGCTGTCCCGTTTTGCCGACACCCTGCCGCGGGCGTTGTGATGGCGCCCCCGAGTCACCACGTACTGAGGTTCGCCATCCCCTATCTTTGAGCGTGCAGCCTCCACCTACTAGGGTATAATCAGCCGGTACAGCCCTCGAGGCCGTTTATCTCTGCGCAGGAGCGTCCAACGATGAAACCCCTGAAACGCTCCCTGGTGGCTCGCATCATGGCGTCGATACTCGCTATCAGCGCCCTGGCGCTGATCAGCATCGTCGTCACCATCATGGTCGCCGATGACAGCCGGGGCGATGCCGCCGCGATCAATATCGCCGGCTCCCTGCGCATGAACACCACTCAGATCGAATCCGCCCTCATGCAGTATCGGCAACGCCCGGATACCGACTCGCGTGAGCAGGTGGAGAATCTGCTGAATCGCTTCGAGGAGCGTCTCGGACACACAGCGCTCGTGGCCGCCCTCCCTGCCTCGGAGGAGCATCGTCTGCAGCAACAGTATCGTCACATCCAGACCCACTGGCATGAGGCGCTGCGTCCCCGCATCGAGTCGATACTCGATGGCGACCGGCAAGCCCACGCCTCGCTGGCAACGCCTCTGGACAATCAGGTCAATGAAATCGATTCGCTGGTGGCGCGACTGGAAGCGCACACGGAATCCAAGATAGGCCTGTTACACGGTTTGCAGTATCTGTTCCTGGGCCTGACGATCGCGGTCATGGTGGTGGTACTGTTCGATATCCGCCATCGCCTGATCTTCCCCTTGCGTCAATTGATGGTATCGGCGAAAGAAGTCACGCGACGCAACTTCCGTCATCGTACCGGTTTCACGGGCGATGACGAACTCGCCCGGCTGGGTCGGACCTTCGATACCATGGCCAGCGAACTCGCCACCAGTTATGCCGAGTTGGAAGACCGCGTCTCTCACAAGACCCGGGAACTGGAACGCAGCAACCGGGTGATGCAGGTACTCCACGACGGCAGCCGCTCACTCTATGGCGGTGGCAACGACCTGTGCAGCAGCGCCGCGCCCATGCTGCGCAAGCTCGAATCGCTGCTGGACATCGGCCCGATCAAGCTGTCCGTGAACGATCCGGTCGATCGCCACCAGATTCCGATTCTCGCCACGCATTCTGCCCATCGCCCAGAGTATTGCCGCGATCATGACTGCCATGCCTGTCTGATCGACCCCGAACCCATCGAGTTCAAGCAGAGCGGCGATGCCGAGTGTCTGTTGCTGCCGGTCTCTGTCGGCAGCGAGTTACTCGGCACGCTGGAGGTATGGCATTCCCGCCGGACCCCCCTGAGCACCAGCAGCAAAGGGCTGCTCAATACCCTATGTGACCAGTTGGCGACCGCCATTTATCTGCAGCGCCGCATCGAACACCAGCAACAGGTGTCATTGATGAACGAGCGCACCATCATTGCCAGAGAACTGCATGATTCATTGGCCCAGTCGCTCTCCTATCTCAAGATCCAGGTCGCCCGCCTGGAACGCATGCAAGACAAGGAGACCCCACGAGACGTCCAGGCAGCGGTCTTCGACGAACTGCGCACAGGGCTCAACAGCGCGTATCGTCAACTACGGGAATTGTTGACGACCTTCCGGCTGAAACTCGATGGCCCCGGCCTGCATTCCGTCATTCATCAGACCGTCGATGAATTCTCCGAACGTCTGGGCTTTCCGGTGGAACTGCACTACGACGTGCCACCCTATTTGCTCAACCCCAATGAAGAAATCCATGTCCTGCAGATCGTGCGGGAAGCCCTGGCCAATACCCACAAGCATGCGCAGGCTCATTGGGCGGCCGTCACCATCTGGTTCGAACAGGCACGTCTCAGGATGCATATCGAGGACGACGGCATCGGGCTGGGTGACGACCTCTCTGCATCCCAGCATTACGGGCTCGTCATCATGCGTGATCGCGCCCACACCCTGGGAGGGGAACTCGCCTTTTACAACCGCGACACGAGAGGTGTCAGAATCGCTCTCGACTTTACGCCGCAAACGGCGCGATTGATCAACGAGACAACGACCCGTGACGATTCCCTCATGGCCGCGACCGACAGGAGCTGATACAGGCATGGCGCAGACAGTTGACGACACCCCGGCAACACTTCTGATCATCGACGACCATCCGCTGCTGCGCCGGGGTATCAAGCAACTATTGGAGCTGGAAGACGATCTGGACCTGATCGGTGAAACCGGTGATCCCGAGGCCGGTATCCGGCTGGCGACCGACATCGAGCCCGATATCATCCTGCTGGACCTCAACATGCCCGGTCTCAGCGGTCTCGAAACCCTGCAACGGTTGCGCGCCGACGGCTTTACCGGTCGTATCGTTGTCTTCACCGTCTCCGATAGCGAAGAAGACGTCGTCGCGGTACTACGCAACGGCGCCGACGGGTATCTGTTAAAGGACATGGAGCCGGATGACATGGTGCGCCAGTTGCGCCAGGCAGTATCGGGGCGCATGGTCGTCAGTGAACGGCTCACCGCCATCCTTGCCGAAGCCCTGCGCAATCAGCGCAGCGCCTCGGCCACCCCGGATATCCGCAACCTGACCCAGCGCGAGCGCGAGATCCTGCGTGAACTGGTCGCCGGGCAGTCCAACAAACGCATCGCCCGCAATCTCGACATCACTGAAGGCACGGTCAAGGTCCATATCAAGCACCTGCTCAAGAAACTCAACCTGCGCTCCCGCGTCGAGGCCGCCGTATGGGCGGTTCAGGAAGGCATCGAGCAGTAGGGAAGGTTGTCCACAACGAAGCTCACCGTAAGGCCGTCTCTGTCCCCCTACTGACGGCCGGACGTGGGTCGTTGTCGACTTGCAAGAGCAGGTCGACCACCGGCATCGAGCGTGGTGGATTCCACGGGGGCTGGATCTCGATGGCGCGGATATGGCCGTGCGGGCTTCCTTACAGGCAAGGTGCCAAACTTAGGCTGCCTTCAGTACTCGGGGTACGATTATTGTTAATCAGTCGTGCCCGTCACCACCCGATTACCGGTAGCACTAATGTCACCTTGAACTCCGAAGGGGGCACCCCCCTCAACTTCCTCTCGCCACATACGTTCCAGCTTGTCGCAGCGCGCTACGCATTCAAACCAAGGTTGGGCGGACCAGTCGCCACTATCGTCGATACGAAAGCGTGAGATCTTATCCGACTTCAATACATACCAGTCTTGATTGCGCATATGCTGCCATCCATAGGCCTCTCCGTTAGGCCGAATATAAATGTATGATTCAGTAGGCGGTCCCTTGGCACCTATCTTACAATTTTCAATATTTTTAAGCGTGCTCCCTATACGAGAAAGGCAATGTTCTCTAGCATATTCATCTGAATACATTAAAAATCTGCCGTTAAAGTAATGTGTAATCTCCCACTCATAATCTTCTAAAATAGAGGGCATATATAGACCAAGACGACTTATTTTATAAGGAGAGTCAGGATCAACTGAACTCCTAGGCGCCTCTCTGCTTCCCATAGAAGAAAAAACCGGATATTCCTCTGAAAAAACCTTCAGGAGGTTATCATCAGCAATGAAAACGTCCTTGCCCTCCTGCTGATCCTGATACGCTTGGTAAGCCGCATGGGGAACGCAGCCTGAAAAAGCTATAAAGACACATACAGCGATGAGTAAGCGGCTAGTCATATCATTGCTCCCCCACCTTGGGACGGAATGGTTTATAGAATTCTCTTGAGTGTTGGAAAAGCTCCGTAGGCACTATTTCTCCATGCCAATTGAATAGTTTCCCAGCGCCAAAGCCATTGATGATATCGCCTTGCCCCAATCTCACTTCCGTATTGGGCGGTGCCATAATGCCAAAGGGCACTGATTCCAGATACGCGCTTTCCACTAAACCGTGACGTGCCAGGTAGGATTGCGTAATAGTACCCAGACTATGCCCACCAGCAATTGGCAAACCTATGCCACCTCTCATCAGTTGCTCTCGAACCGTGGCATCCGGCAAGTCCTGATAGCCCAGTGCAGAATCATTAAGATCAAAAAAACCACCTATAACAGGCATGTCTTCACGAGAAAAGAAGCCCGTCGTGCCAGTCATAGCAGTATGATCAAATTCCTCATCCTTGAGATGGAAGCGATCACCTGCCACTTCATTCCCCGCAATCGAGCCTGCCATCAGCAGCCAATTGAGCTCATCCGAGTTAAGCCCCACTCCATCCGCCATTTTCTGTTGTAATTTGCCATAGATTTGCTGCATACCAAGGTGACCAGCCGTATTGGCCAGATTGCCGGCCGCGAGGTCGCTGCCAACGTCCTTGGCGGTATTAATAGGGTTGTCGTAATAAGTACCGGCGCTAAGATAACCGGTAAAGCCTCCGGTAATCCCACCTCGCCAAGCCGCTTCTTGCCAGTCGCCACCCTGGCTGAACGCGCCCACGCCGCTACCCACGGCGCCGCCCGCTATACCGGAGAGAATGGCATTGCCCCAACGCAATGGTATTGGCCCTTGATTCAGCGGCGGCTCCTGAGAGGTTACCGATTATACTGCTGGCGACATCCGCGACGGTGAAGTCGAGGTCGCGCCCCGCCGAAAGCAGCAGGTCACCGCCAGCGGTGGAGCTTGGAGCGAGCTTACTCGATCTCACTGCCCTGCTCCTCGCCATCTCCCACACCAAACGGATCGCCGCCCTCTATCTCTTCTTGCTTCATTCGCTCCAGCTTGTCACAGCGGTCGACACACTCGAACCAAGGTTGGCCGGACCAATCGCCGCTATCGTCGATACGGAATAGAGATACTTTATCGGAATCTAAAAAGCGGCGCTCTTGATTAGCCATATATTGCCAGCCATAAGCTTCTCCAGTTGGCCGGACATAGACATATATATTAAAAGAGTGTCCCTTACCTTCTTCCCTGCAATTTTCTTGACGTCGACGATCATCTCCAGAACGCAACCAGCAGCTATCACTTTCATACCCTTCGGAATGAATCAGAAAGCGACCACTGAAGGCATGCGTTACCTCCCAATTATGCTCCACAGAAAAGTCGGGATTCCGACTACCCTCATAGCCTGTATCAGGATTTACACTGCTGCGTGGAGCCTCACGGTTTTCGGCAACAGAAAAAACAGGATACCTCTCTGGATCAACTCTTAAATAGTTGTCGTTAATGGCAAAAGCTTCATTTCCTTCCTTGCGCTCTTGATAAGCTCTATAAGCAGCATGAGGCATACAACCAGCAATAAGACAGGCTATAGCCATGAAGGCAAATGGAATTCTAAAAGTAATATTCATATCAATCTTCACTATATCCTGGCCTAAACCTCTGGTAATGTTCCATAGCATGTTGCCATCTATCAAATGGCACGACATCCGCGTGAAGGTTGAACAACTTATTTAAATAAGAAAAGTTAATAAAATCTCTACTTCCAAGTTTCACAGTAGTATTTGGCGGTGTCACGATGCCAAATGGTACGGCTTCCAAATAAGCTTGCTCCACCAACCCATGGCGGGCTAGGTAAGGTTGCGTAATAGTGCCTAAGCTATGCCCACCGGCAATTAGCAGACTAGCTCCATTCGTAACCAACTGATTCCGTACAGTAACATCCGGTAGATATTGGTATCCTACGACGCTGTCAACCAAGTCGAAAAGACCACTCACAGGACTTTCTCTTCGGGTATAATAGCCGGTAAAGCCTCCGGTAATCCCACCGCTAGGGCTGGTAGCATTTGCTGCCGAGCAAGTCACCACCACTGTCATATACGGCCCCCTCCTGGTCCTCCAAAAGGATCCGGCTCATCCATTTCTTCTTGTTGCATGCGCTCCAGCTTATCGCAACGTGTAACGCACTCGAACCAAGGCTGGCCTGACCAGTTGCCCACATCATCTATCCGGAACCAAGATTTTTTTCCAAATGGATTACGCGAATAACGGATATGTTGCCACCCATATGCATGGCCGGTACTTCTTATATATATATGAGGCGTGTATTCGCTAGGCTCTGATGATTTCTTGCAACTCTCCCCTTCACGCCCATAATAGAGCTCGCACTCCATAACCCTGTTCCTTTTTGAATAGCTACTTGAGTGCACCAAGAACCTGTTTCCTAACCGATAGGTCACTTGCCAATAATCTTCCTTATAAATATTGGGCATTTTAGTTCCTATACTTGTCACAGGCCCTTGTCGATAACCTTCTTTCAGAATAAAAACAGGATAGCCCTGAGAATCCACCTGAAAAATTTCCGGTCTAGCTGAGAACGTCCCATTGCCAATTTCTACTTCTTGATAAGCCGAGAAAGACATACAGGAAGCCAGCATAGTTATCGCAACCAGGCTAATCGACAGCTTTAATAAAGCGTTTGTAGTTATCAAAATTGTGCTCCCATGGTAAGAGGGGGACCACCTTAGCGTCCCAGTTGAAAGCCTTACCCAAGACACCGCCATTGACTAAGTCACCACTACCCAGTGTCACCTTTGCATTGGACGGTGCTACGATGCCAAAAGGTACGGAATATAGGTAGGTCGTTTCCACTAGACCATGACGACCAAGATAGGCGCCATCACCGGTTCCCAGACTATGGCCGGTATACGCTGTGTTATTAGCAGCCCTATTAGGATCGTAGAGATAGTTATGCACCGTATTGGTAGGCAAATCCTGATAGGTCAATGCAGTGTCTACAGCATCAAACATTATATGACCAGGCCCTCGATGCAACCATCCTCTCCCACCTACACCTGCACTTTGGGTGTAATCCTGATCGGTTTGTGTATATCTATTTCTCTCCTTGCTTACTAAAGCATCTCCTGTGATCGAACCCGCCATCAGCAGCCAATTGAGCTCATCCGAGTTAAGTCCCACTCCATCCGCCATTTTCTGTTGTAACTCGCCATAGACTTGCTGCATAGCGATATGCGCCCCTTGGTTAAGAACGGCGGAGATATCGCCTTTGCTCAAATAATCCTGGGTCTTTTCCAATAGGACAGAAGAGTTATCGTAATAAGTCCCCCCACTTAGATAGCCCGTAAAACCACCAGTAACGCCACCTCGCCAAGCCGCTTCTCTCCAGTCACCCCCTTGGCTGAACGCGCCCACGCCGCTACCCACGGCGCCGCCCGCTATACCGGAGAGAATGGCGTTGCCCGAGCCTGCCGCTATCACGGTGTCACTTGCCGTCGTGGCGCCTGCCGCGAATGTCGCCTGGGAACCCGCCGCCGTGCCGGAAAGGTTGCCGATCATACCGCTGGCGGCATTCGCCGTGTAGTAGGAAACCACTGCCGTCAGGATCGTGCTTGCTATCGGACTCAGGCCGCTGTGGCTGTAACTCCATTCGTCGCGGAAGGCGTCGACGCTTTCCCAGGTCACGTCATCGCGGCCTTGCAGGGTCTGGAGCCAGGCGAGATCCGGGTTATCGGCCACGGCACGCTCTATGGCCTGATCGAGACTTTCGCCGCGTCGGGCGGTGTAGAGGGCGTGAATGCCCTGCTCCGCCTGCAGCAAGATATCGCCTTGCGCGACCAACTCGCTCTGACGCAGGGTTTCACGGGTGGTGCCTTTCCCCTTGGCGGATTGGCTCACGAAATTGCTCTTGCTGCGCTCGTGGGATTCCTGGCGCAGGTCGCTGGCCATATCGAAGGCGATTTCGCCATCGCTGAGTAGTGCCAGGTTCTGGCCGGCCTCCAGACGCGCGCCGCTATAGTGCTGGTCACCACTACTGACGATAGTCATATCGTCACCTGCGGTGATATGAGTGCCGACGTCGCGGATGTCGTGTTCTTCGTCGCGCCGATAACTGCTGCTGAATAGACCGCTACTGCGCGATTCGTAGAGGGAGTAGTCTTCCTCCTGGGCGGTGAGCAGGTCGATCCGGTCACCGGCCATCAGGGCCGCGTCACCCTCGGCTCGTAGCTGACTGGCCGTCAGGCGTAGATCGTTGCCGGCTTGCAAGAGCAGGTCGCCACCGGTTTCGAGCGTGGTGGATTGCACCCGGGTCTGACTGTCGATGGTGTGGGTGCGCCCCCGGCGCGCCTCTTCATACTGCCGGGAGAGGCCGGCCTCCAGGCTGATATCGCGACCGGCGGAGAGAGTCAGGTCATCTCCGGCGTTTAACTGGGCGGTACGGGCGGCGATATCTTGTCCGGCCAGAAGCGCCAGGCTGCCGCCGATATCCAGTTGGGTGCCGATCTCTGCACTTTCCCGGGTCGTGTTCCACCATGCACTACGGCTCTCATGAGTCGCCAATGCATCCAGCGTCACATCGCGGCCGGCACTCAGCAAACCGTCACCGTCGGCACTCGCCTCGACCGCCGTCAGGGTTAGATCACGCCCGGCGTCGAATACCAGATCGCTACCCGCCGACAGAGTCGTACCGCGCTCGAGTTCGGTGCTGCTGAGTCGATAGCCAAGGTTAGTCTGGTCACTGACCAGGGTACTGGTGACATCCAGGTCACGGCCGGCACCGAGCTGGAGCTTTCCGGCACTGTCGAGGTCGGCACCGACAACGCTCAGGTCACGACCGGCATCGGCGCTCAGGCCGCCGCCAGCCTCGGTGACGTAAAGCCCGGCCAGGCGTTCCGGGGTACTGGCCAGCGTCAGGTCTCGGCCGGCCCGCAGCGCCAGGGATTCGCCGGCGGTTATCTCGCCGCCGATATTGTCGAGATCGTTACGCGCCTCGAGATCGACCCGGTTACCACCGATGCGGCCACCCAGATTGGCAATGTTCTCCGCCGTCAGCTCGACGAGCTCACGACCGGCCAGAGTGCCCGTGTTGACGATATCGTTCCTCACATCGAGCGTTAGAGAGTCACCCGCTATCAGGGTGCCGTCTTCGTGCAGATCGCCCTCGCGCACCCGGGCATAGACCTGCGGGACCAACACCGTCGTGATGGAGCCGTCTTCCCGGGTGACCTCCTGTTCCACCAGCCAGACGATATCGCTGGTTAGCTGGGCCATTTGCTCGGCGGTGAGCGCCACGCCGGGGCGCAGGTCGTGCTCCTCGGCGAAGGTGATACCGGCGTTCATCAGCGCCCGGTACTGCTCGTCATCGTTGCCATGGCCTGCCAGATAACGCTGCCCGGTCAACTGCATGATCTGCTCGTTGACCAACCGCTGTTCGTAGAAGCCGTCGCCGAGGCGCTGCTGGACCGTGCTCGGATCGCTCTGCAGGGCATCGAGCATATAGTCGGAGCCGAGCCACTCTCGCCGATCGGTGAAGCGTGGATCGGTCTCGACCAGATAGTGTGCCGTAGGTTCGGGATTGATCTGGAACAGGCTGTTGGCCGGCAAGGTGACATTCGGCATAACGCTGCGGATCATGCCGAGAGGGGCAAGATTCGCAGCGGCCAGGGTGTCGGCGCTCTCCTGGTTCCGGTCCGTCGGGGTGTCGGCTCGTGGCTCGACGTCCGTCTTCTCGAGCGCATGATGCGCCGACGCCAGCCTTTCGATCTCCGCCGATGCCGCGCTATCGGTACCGATGACTTCCTGAAGCCTATCCAGCGGGATTGACGCCAACCATTCAGGCTCCTCCCGCTCGCCCATTTGCCTGTCACCCAACGCCAGGCTGGCCTCGGCACGGGTGGCGGGTGGATGCAGGGCCGGCACTTCGATAACGCGGCCGTCAGGCCCATTGGTCTGGAGGTTCACCTGGGCGCCATGCGAGCCCTGAGCCGAGGCATCGAGCGACGTGCCGGTGTGCGCAGCAGGCTGGATGTCACTGCCGTCGATGACGTGGTTGCCGCCGACCGCCGTAACGGGCAGTGCGAAGGTATCGGCTTCGCCGGAGTAGGAATAGTCTTGCCACTCACTCCATTTGCGTGAGTATTCGCGCCAACCGCACCCATTCGAACCTTGGCACATTCCATTACCAGAAGGGGAGCTACTGCGCTTGATACCGCTCTCTTCGACATAGCGCGTCCCTTGTGCCTTGCGATTCTCCAACCGCTCGAGATCGCCGCTAAGCACGCCACCGGCCAAGATCTGGCTCTTGTCGTTGAGCAGTTCGTCACCCCCTAGATACATATCGCCACCGGCAAGAATCTGCCCAGGCCGGGAGTGCACAACTTGGCTTTCGTATTCGGTGCGCTCGGCATCGTATTCCATCCAGCGCAGAATCGTTGCGCCTCCAGTAAGAATGTTGTTGCGTCCATAGAGATAACCTCCTTGATACACTCTGATGCCGTAGTCCACAGTATTCAGCCAAGTGAATTCGCTTTCCGGCAATTTTTCGTCCCATCCACTCGGTTCGATATAACGCTGTTGCGGTAAGTCGGCCACCTGGACGAGTTCGGTTTCGAAGTGCTCATTGGTATTATCGAGTCTTGCCGCTGATAGAGATAAATCCCCCAACGCCTCGATGGTGGCGCTGTTATTCTCTAGTCGGGTCGCCCGGCCGGTAGCCCTGCTGTTCGCATCCAGACGTCCGCCAATGGCCATGTCGCCAGCGCTGAAGATCAGTGCGTCCTCGCGATTGGTCAGGCGGTGGGCACCGATATCGAGGCGCTCGCGGGCGGCAATCGCCGCGGCTTGGCCGTTCTCGACGTCATTGGTGAGAGTTCCGGCCTGAATGCCTAACCGGTCGCCATAAATACGCCCCGTGCCGAGGTTGTCGAGCACATCGGCAACTATGTGGGTCTCGATTCCGTCGATCAGGCCGCGGTTGGTCAAGCGCTCGACGTCGATCTGGGTCGTGGTGCCGGAGAGCTCGCCGTCGGCGGCGTTGTCCAGGCGCCCGGCCTCGATGGAGAGGGTATCGCCGGCACTCAGTCTGCCCCGATTGTCGATCGAGCCGCTGGTAACGAGATGAAGGTCGTCCTCCGCCATCATCTCGCCGCTCACGGAGAGGGTGAAGTCGCCGGCCAGCCGCAGTGCCAGATCGCCCAGCGACAGTACGCGACCGTCGCCGGTCAAGCGGGCCGTCGTCAGATCAAGGGCCCGGTCGGCAATCAGGGTGCCAGCGCGGTTGTCGATGTCATTGGCCTGTATGGCCAGCGTATCGAGCGACGAGATCAGACCGTCGCGGTTATTCACGCCTTCATCCACCTGGATTTCGGCCAGTTGGTCGGCGCGAATGGTGCCTTGGCGGTTGTCGAGCTCGTCGGCGTCCAGTTGAATCCTGTGCCCCTCGATGCCCTGGTCGTCGCCCTGGGTATGGCGATTGGACACCTGGTTCGCACTCAATTCCAGCGTCTGGCCGGCGCGCATCAAACCGTTTCGGTTGCCAAGCCTGCCGTTAAGGTCGAGGCTCAAGTCACCCAGGGCCTGGAGCTGGCCGCCGTGGTTGTCGAGGCTGGCGGCCGCCGCATACATGTCGGCTTCGCTCAGTAGCGTGCCGCTATCGCGGTTGGTAATGGTGTCGGCCCGGAGGTCAAGCCCCGTGCCGGCACCGATCAGGCCCGCCGTGTTGTCGAGACCTCCCACCGTCAGCGACACATCGTCCTCACCAAGGATCGTGCCAGCCTCCGTATTGAGCAGCGCCTTGCCATGGGTGTCGAGAGCGAGACCGTCACCCGCTTGCAGCGTGCCGCCGGTGTTGTCGAGCTCGCCGCTGGCCAACTCGAGCGACTCCCGGGCGGCGATCAGGCCACCGCGGTTATTCAGGCGATGCGCTTGGGTGGTGAGGTCGACCGCTGTCGCGATGATATCGCCATTGCGGTTATCGAGCGCGCGACTGACCGATGCCAACCCGCCCCCCGCCTCGAGGCGTCCCTGGCGATTGTCGATAGTCCCCAGGCTATCCAGGGAGAGATCGCCCTGCTGTGTGGCGAGGATGCCATCGGCGTTGATGAGAGAGGCCGTCGAAAGGGCGGCATCGCCCGATGCCACTACTCGACCACCGGTATTGTCGAGTCCTCCGTTGACGTCGAGTCCCAGACTGTCACCGGCCAGGATCTCACCTTGTCGATTGTTCAACGTGCCCGTCTCCAGCCTCACGTCGTCCGCCGCCTGCAGCATACCCGAGTGGTTGACGAGATCACCGGCGTCCAAGGAAATATCGGCGAGGCTAGCGATCCAGCCCTCGCGATTGTCCAGCGCTTCGCGAATCGCCAACAGCAGCTCGGCATCATCGCCATGCTGCGACATCTCCCCCTGGCGATGGCTGAGGCGTTCGGCGTGCAGAGTGATGGAGTCGGCGCTGGTGGTGGCGCCATCGAGGACGATGCTATCGGCATTCAGCGTCAACTCGCTCTGGCTAACGATCAGGCCATCGCTGCCTTCAATGTGCGAGGCGCCGATTCGGGTCGCGCCCGCGCCGGCATGGACGATCTCACCGCTTTCGTTGGTCAGGACATCGGCGATGTCGAGACTCAGATCGGCGGCGGCTTCCAGACGCCCTTGGGTATTGTCGATATCGCCCTCGGCCTCGATGGCCAGGGTGTCGCCGGCGACTATATCGCCGCCGTGGTTATGCAAGCTCCCGGCGTTCACCCCGATATCGTCCACCGCCTGCAAGGTGCCGGCGGTATTGGTCAGCTCAAAGGTGGCAATATCGAGCCCGGCATTGCCGGCGATCAGCCCGCCGGTATTATCCAGCGATTGGTCGACGTTAAGTGCCAGGGCATGGCTGTCGCCGACCTGTTGCATCTCGCCCTGGCGGTGGCTCAGGCGCTCGGCTTGCAGAGCGATGGAGTCGGCGTTGGTGGTGGCACCATCAAGGACGATGCTATCGGCATTCAGCGTCAACTCGCCCTGGCTGACGATCAAGCCATCACTGCCGTCCATACGAGTGGCATCGATTCGGGCTGCGCCCTCGCCGGCATGGACGATCTCGCCGCCCCGGTTGGTGATCATCTCATCCACCGCGAGAGTGACATTCCCAGCCGCTTCCAGACGCCCTTGAGTATTGTCGAGCTCGTCCAACTGCACACGCAGCTCACCACTGGAGGCACTGATCAAGCCCTCTGTATTATCCAGCGACTGGTCGACGTTCAGTGCCAGGGCAGCAGCATCGCCAACCTGCTGCATCTCGCCCTGGCGATGGCTGAGATGCTCAGCCTGCACGGCAATACGTTCGGCGTTGGTGGCGGCGCCATCGAGGACGATGCTATCGACTTTCAGCGTCAACTCGCCCTGGCTGGCAATCAAACCATCGCTGCCTTCAATATGAGAGGCGCCAATTCGGGCCATGCCCTCGCCGGCATGGACGATCTCGCCGCCTTCGTTGGTCAGAGTATCGGCGATGTCGAGGGTCAGATCGTCGGTGGCTTCCAGGCGCCCTTGGGTATTGTCGAGCTCGTCCGCCTGCACACGCAGCTCACCACTGGAGGCACTGATCAGGCCGTCGCTATTGTTCAATCCGGCAGCGCTAACGTCGACTTGCTCCGCCAGCCACTGCCCCTGGGTATTGTCGATATCGCCCTCGGCCTCTATCTCCAACGTACCGCTATTGTTGGCCAGTCGCCCCGAGGTGTTATCGAAAGTTTCGAGCGTCAACGACAACGGCTGCTCGCCAAGCTGCACGATATCGCCACCGATATTGGATAGTGCGCCGATATCGAGAGTGAGCGTGTCGGCGACGACGCTGGCATCGTCGGTACGCAGCGAGCCGGGTGTACTGGTGCTGAGCTCCCCTTGTGCGGCAAGGGTAGCGCCGCTCGCATCGATACCCTCTTGCCCCGCCACGATGTCGATATCGTGTGCCTGGGTATGGCTGTCTCGCAGTGCCACGGTTTCAGCCTGGGCATAGAGCCCCCCTGCGGCGATATGTTGCCCACGCCCCTCGATGGCACGGGTTGCCGAGATAGTCAGATCGCCATGTTCTCCCAACGCCCCATCGTCGCGCACGCCGGCGGCGAGCAGAGAGTCGCTGTCGCTGCTCAGGGTAGCCGCCGATAGCTGGATATCGTCCCGCGCGATGAACGTCCCGCTGTCGCGATTGGCGATCTCGTCGTCACTGGTCGCGACGAGTTCGTCACCGGCACGCAGTGAACCGTAGTTGGCGATATCGCCGCGGCTCGCCAGACGCATGTCCTCCCGGGTAGCGATCCGCCCATGGTTGGTAATACGTCCATCCGCTTCGACCACGATTTCATCGGCGACCATGTCACCAGCATGATGGACACCGACACCACGCTCGGTAGCCATGAGATGGATCTTGCCGGCGTACATGCCGCCCAGATGGGCAACGTCGATGCCCACGCTCGGGGACTCGCCACTGCCCTCGATGGTATCGATCGCCTGGCGGTCGGCGCTGATCCGGTTGGCGCCGGTGACGACCTCCAGCTCCTCGGCCCACACCCCGGCCTGGATGTCGGCGGCGCGGGCAAGAATGGCGGCATAATCGGCATCGCCGGCATCGAAGCCGTCGCCGTGAATCCGGACTGTGCCACCTTCTACGCGGTAGTCGTCCAACGCGCCGTTATCATATTGCGGTTGGCCCGTGGTCAGGGTGATGCCCTGGGTGTTGATGAAGCCTGCCCCGTCGACATCGATGCCGGCGGGGTTGGCAATGACCACCTCGGCGCGCCTGCCCGCGACTTCCACCGCACCATGCAGTCGGCTCGGGTTCGAGGAGTTGATCTCGTTGACGATGACCCGCGCTTCACCGGTAGCGAGATTGGGGTTGCTCTGCACCCAGCCCCCGATCCGGGTCGGCGTCGCGGTGCGAGCATTGTTGAGGATCGCCCCCTTGCCATCCACATCGAACTGGCGATAGGCGTTGCGCGACACGCCCTTGGCGTTCGGTGAGGTGATATTGACCTGCGGCGTGCCATTGGCGCTATTCAGTACATGGGGGCGCTGGCTACCCGGAGCGCTGCGGTCGGGGGCGATCTGGGCATGCACCGGAACCGGCACCAGGCCTAGCGCCAGCAGGATGCTCCAGGCCAGCGGTTGGAGGGTGCCGAGAATTCGGCGGAGAGCCACAGAGTGGGACGACATATGGCCACGGGGCGTTGCTGCGCCATCCTGGCGCTCCGAGGTGGCTGCCTCCGAAGCGACCACCCGTCGCCCCTTGGCCTTGTTGAAGACCAGGCGATAGCAGTACCGGTTCATTATCGATTCCTTTCGTGCAAATGATCCTTATTTGCATATCGGCAGCGCCGACACGCACTTTAGCGCTGCTGTCAAAACGCCACGTGCACACTGAAGCTGGCGTCGTGGCTGTCGGTGCGAAACCCGTCCGGCTTGCTGATCGGCGTGGCGACGAACACATCGTAATCGATGAAGCGCAGCAGTTTACCGCGCAGGCCGAGTGTCGCACCGCCCAGTTCCTTGCCGAGCAGCCATTCACTGCTCGCGCCGCCGACTCGGCCATAGTCGAGCCCGGCATAGAGCGCCTGGCCGCTGCTTCCCAGCGGCATCTCGAGTTCGTTGCGGATCAGCCAGCCACGCTCGGCGGAAAGGCCAGTGTCGTCAAAGCCGCGCACGGTATAACGGCTGCCGATGGAAAAGCGCTCCAACGGTGCCAGTGGGGTAAGATTACGTTGCAATCGCCATTGGCCAAGATAGCGCAGCGCCTGCTCACCCACCTCAAACGGCACATCGAGCTCGGCATTGGCTGTGACGATCTGGAAACGTGACGTCCCTTCGCCGTACGCTTCCCCCGGTGCAGGCAACGAACCGAACGCACCGGTTCCCCGTTGATAGAACATCTCTGCGTCAAGCGTGGCACGCCCCAGGAACTCGCGATGCGCGAGTCCGGCTTCCCAGCCGCCAACCTGACGGCGCTGGACGGGGATCTCCTCGCCATCGATGGCGGTACGCGAGCGATTCTGGAAGCCGCTGAATGATGCGGTGGTCTTGCGGGAAGCGGCGCGATGGATCACTCGAGACAGGGTGACCTTGATATTGCGACTCGAGCCTTCGTAGACGATATCCTCGAAGGCGCCGGCGACGGTCTGGTGATAGTGATAGTCACTATATGTCGTGCCCAGACTCCAGTAACCCCAAGGCACGGAGTAGTGGAAGGAGCGGCTACGATTGCCACGTGAGCCAGCGTCGCCACCGCCCAGGTCCTTGCCCAAGCTAGCGTAGAACAGGTCGTTGACGCCCAGCAGGTTGTCATAGGCCACTGTTACACTGCTCTGATAACGCCCCGTGGCATCGCTGCCACTGTCGTCGACCGACCAGGAAGCGCGCAGTGGCCGCCCCTGACGGTAATCGACGACCAGATCGCTGCCATTGGGGGTCTCGCCCGGCGCGATCCGGATGTCGACATCCGCCGACGGCAGGCGTTGCAGATTCTCCAGTGCCTGCTCGATATCGCGCAGGTTGAGGATGTCCCCTTGCCCGATCGGCACGGCATTTCCCAGGGTGGCATGAAAACGCTGTGGAGCGGCGGCCCGAATGCGCTCGATCCGCCCGGGGACCAGACTGAGCATGAGTGTGCCGCCGCTGAGATCCTGGGGCTCCACCAGGATACGGCTGGTGATATAGCCACGCTCGATCAACGCATTCTGGGCACGCGTGACCACCAGGTTGATGCCCTGGGTACCCAGACAACGCCCCAGAGGGTCGTCATTGAGCGAACCGCCATCAATGGCGTCGAGCAGCCAAGCGAAGCGTTGCGCGTCATCGCCCTGCAGATCGATGTCATGAATCAAGAAACAGGGCGCCTCATCGTCGGGCAGACGTTCGGGTGCCTCGCCCGGAACCGACAGGCGCACGTCCGGATCAAGTGTCTGACGATCCTGCAGGGCTCGCTCCCGTTCCTGCTGACGACGCAGTGTGTCGTCGAACGGGCCATCCTGCGCCTGCAGACCGGAGTGCCAGATAAGCGCCGACCAAGCGGCAACGATGAAGACAAGTCGATAACGTTTCCGGTTCATTAGTGCATCCTTGCATCTCAATGACTCGCATTACGGATATCGGTCGATCCACCGGAAACTTTAGGTAAGCCGGAATATCCCTACGATTTTCCCCAGGACTTTTTATGAGTACCTCCAAAGAAACTGCGTAGCCGGCACAGCGCCTCCACATGCTGACAAGTCACAAAAAATTTCTTTAAATCAATGAATTGACTGTATATCCCTTGTATCTCGAAAGAGGTATTTCGCCTTGTTCCCTTCCCTGACACCCGGTTTATTCCGGTGATTGACCGGCTTATCGTGCGCTTGAGTTCGGCCGTGCCGCGTCATCTCGGCTCAACGGTACGGAACGGACCAGGAAAGGACCGGTGACGTGAATAACCCAAGGGGGAAGGCGATGGCTGACACTACTGCCGGTATCGGCCGCAATGCGGATGTCGAACACTGGGACGTTGAAGATCCGACATTCTGGGAACAACAAGGCAAACGGATCGCCTACCGTAACCTGTGGATTTCGATCCCGTGCCTGCTGGTCGCCTTTGGTTACTGGCAGATGTGGGGGATGCTCACGGTTCAGATGAACAATCTCGGCTTTCCCTTCTCGGAGGCAGAACTTTTCACACTGGTGGGTATTGCCGGACTATCCGGTGCGACACTGCGCATCCCTGCCTCTTTCATGATTCGCATCGCCGGGGGCCGGAATACCATCTTCCTGACCACGGCCCTGATGATCATTCCTTGTCTGGGCGCCTATCTGGCACTGCAAAGCCAGGATACACCGCTCTGGGCATTCCAATTACTGGCTCTCGTATCCGGTGTCGGTGGCGGCAATTTCGCCTGCTCGATGGCCAATATTTCCTCGTTCTTTCCCAAACACCAACAAGGTCTTGCCTTGGGGCTCAATGCCGGACTGGGCAACCTGGGCGTAACCGGCATGCAGATACTGATTCCGCTGTCGATGACCGCGGCGATATTCGCCGGCCTATCGGGCACCCCCATGGCGCTCGAGCGAGCCAGCGGCACATTGATCGGTCGTATTCCCGAAGGGACCGATACCTGGTTGCAGAACCCGGGGTTCCTGGGGGTTGTCGTATTGATCCCACTCAGTGCCGCGGCCTGGTTCGGCATGAACAACATCCGTTCCATCACCCCCAATCCCGGGCCTCCACTGGCCGCCTTCGGCAAGATTTTCGGTCTGTACAATCTCGGGTTGCTGACATCGGCCATCGGGCTGTACGTCATGCTGCCACCGCCGGTGGGGCTGGGCTGGTTCAACATGTGGTTCGCTCTGCCTTTGACCATCGTGCTGACACTCGGGTTGATGCGCCTGATACCCGGAGATATCAGGCCCAACATCCAGAAGCAGTTCGCCATCTTCCATGACAAACATACCTGGTCGATGAGTCTGCTCTACATTCTCACCTTCGGCTCGTTCATCGGTTTCTCGGCGGCGCTGCCACTCTCCATCGAAGTCATTTTCGGCTCGATGCTGGAACAGACAGACAACGGCGACTGGGAGCGCGTCGCCAACCCCGACGCCCCCAGCGCCATGACCTGGGCATGGATGGGACCGTTCGTCGGTGCCGCCATTCGCCCCATAGGTGGCTGGATATCCGACAAGGTAGGCGGCTCGATCGTCACGCAGGTCATTTCGGTGATCATGGTCCTTGCTTCCATCGCCACAGGGTACGTGATGATGCTGGCCTACAGCGCTACCGACCCCAACCAGTACTTCTGGTTCTTCCTGGTGCTGTTCATCGTGCTGTTCGCCGCCAGCGGTATCGGTAATGGCTCTACCTTCCGCAGCATCGGCGTGATCTTCGATGCGCAGAAGAAGGGGCCCGTCCTGGGGTGGACATCCGCGGTCGCGGCCTATGGCGCTTTCATCGCACCTCGGGTCATGGGCAAGCAGATCGAAGCTGGTTCACCGGAGTTGGCCATGTACGGCTTTGCGGCTTTCTACGCCGTTTGCCTGATC
This sequence comes from Aidingimonas lacisalsi, assembly GCF_008079445.1. Taxonomy (GTDB): domain Bacteria; phylum Pseudomonadota; class Gammaproteobacteria; order Pseudomonadales; family Halomonadaceae; genus Aidingimonas; species Aidingimonas lacisalsi. The sequence goes on from NZ_VRYH01000001.1 coordinate 248,832, forward strand.
GTCAACTGGTGGTTCTATCTGCGTCGCAACGCCTACATCAAGAATCCCTGATTGACGAGAGCATCCACGCTATGGCGACAACGCGCTTCAAGCAGACATCGGTCCTGGTGGCCAACACCTTCGCCTTCACCATGTGCTTCATGGTATGGACGATGTTCGGCGAGATCGGCGTTCCGATTGCCGAGGAACTGGATCTCAGCGGGACCCAGTTCGGTATTCTCACCGCGGCGCCCATTCTCACCGGTGCGCTGATGCGGCTGCCGCTGGGCTCGCTGACCGACCGCTTCGGCGGCCGCCCGGTGTTCTTCATCGTGCTGGTCTGCGTAGTGCCGGCCATCTGGCTGGTGCAGTTCGCCACTCAGTACTGGCAGTTGCTGGTACTGGGCGCCTTCATCGGCCTGTCGGGCGGCGCCTTCTCGGTGGGCATCACCTACACCGCCAAGTGGTTCGAGAGGGACCGTCAGGGCCTGGCCATGGGCATCTTCGGTGCCGGCAATGCCGGAGCCGCGGTGACCAAGTACATCGCCCCCACGGCCATCGTGGTACTGGGCTGGCAGGCGGTGCCCAACATCTACGCGGTGATCATGCTGGTCACCGCCGTCCTGTTCTGGTTCTTCACCTATACCAATCCCTCCCATCGCAGTACGCAGCGGGTCTCGCTACGCGAGCAGGCCAGGCTGCTCAACGACCCTCGGGTATGGAAGTACTGCCAGTACTACTCGGTGGTGTTCGGCGGCTACGTGGGGGTCTCACTGTGGCTGACCCGCTACTACATGAATGAGTACGGCATGGGCATCCAACTGGCGGCGTTGATCGCCACCATTTTCGTGCTGCCCTCCGGGGTGATCCGCGCCTTCGGTGGCTGGCTATCCGACCGCTTCGGCGCCCACACCGTCACCTGGAGCTGCATGTGGGCCAGCCTGATCGCGCTGTTCATCATGTCCTACCCGGAGACCCACTACCGCGTAGCGGCGGCCGGTGGTGAAGGCGTGGTGGAGTTCGGCTTCGGTATCCCTGTATGGCTGTTCACCACGGCGCTGTTCGTGGTGGGCATCGCTTGGGGTATCGGCAAGGCCTCGGTGTTCAAGTACCTCTCCAACGAGTACGACGAGAACCTCGGCCTGGTCTCCGGTATCGTCGGCCTGGCCGGCGGTGTGGGTGGCTTCCTGCTGCCGATCATGTTCGGCGCCCTGGTCGACCTCACCGGGGTGGCCACCACGGTGTGGATGCTGTGCTTCGGCGTGACCCTGGTCTCCATCATCTGGATGTGGTGGACCGAGCGCCGGGCCCCCATACTGACCCGCGACGAACGGCATCCCGCGCGCCCCGCCAAGATTTGATCCAGGCCCGCAAAACGCCGCCCGCCTCACGCTATAGCGACATAAGGAATACCGCATACGGGCGGCCCTAGGGGCCGTCCAAGCCAGCGATAACGTGCCCCGCACCGGGATAACTGTTATAAGTGAAAGTGTAGGCAGCAAGCATCCTGCCATTCGGCAAGTGATTCACGCGAACATGGCTTCTGTGTTTGCTCAAAAGCGTCGCTGGGCGACGAACAGGTTATGGCTTCCCAACACCCCGTGGCACCCGGCCGCATCGTGGCCATCGGCGGCGCCGAGGACAGGACTTCCGATCTCGAGATCCTGAGACAAGTCTTTGCCCTGGCCCCCGAGGGCCAGGACGAGGTCACCGTCATCGCCACGGCGAGCAGCATTCCCGACGAGGTGTTGCCCGACTACGAAGCGGCCTTTTCTCGCCTGGGCGCCAGCCGTGTCCATTCCCTGGCCATCCGCGACCGCCGACAGGCGGCCGAAGCCGAGACCGTTCGCCGGATCGAGCAGAGCGGAGTCATCTTCTTCACCGGTGGTGACCAGCTCCGCTTGACCAACGTGATGGGCGGCTCGGACGCCCTGACGGCCATCCGCAACCGCTTGAAGGCGGGCGCGGTCGTGGCCGGAACCAGTGCCGGCGCAGCGGCCATGCCGGGCACCATGATCTACAACGGTGCTGCCGCCGATGCCCTGCGCAAGGGCGCCGTCAACATGACCTTCGGCCTCGGGCTCGTCGAAGGCCTGATCATCGACAGCCACTTTCTCGAACGCGGACGGTTCACGCGCCTGATGGAGGTCGGGGCGACCAACCCGGAGTACCTGGGCGTGGGGCTGGGCGAGGATGCCGCGGTGATCATTCATCCGAACCGGGTAATCGAAGCCATCGGCCCGGGCCATGTCATCCTCATCGATAGCCGCGATCTGGCGAGTTCGAACATCGCCGATCTGGCGATGGGAGAAGCAGTGGCCATCGAGCACCTGATCCTGCATGCGCTGGTCAGCGGTCACGGCTTCGATATCGAGGCGCGACGCTATCTTACCGCCGACGCGCTCATCACCACTCTGGCAGATCTACGATGAATATCCTCGAACACCGGGCCCTGCGGGGGCCAAACTACTACAGCCGCTACCCGGCCATCTTCATGCGTCTGGACATCGGCGAACTCGAGGAACGGCCCAGCGATACCGTTCCCGGCATCGTCGAACGCCTCCTCGGGTTACTGCCCACCCTACAGGAGCACCGTTGCTCGGTCGGCCGACCCGGTGGCTTCGTGGAGCGTCTGGAGCGAGGCACCTGGGCCGGTCACGTCGTCGAGCATGTGGCGATCGAGCTCCAGAACCTGATCGGCTTCTCGGTCGGTTACGGCAAGACCATCGACAGCTACGACCCCGGAATCTACAACGTCGTCTACCGCTACCGGGACGAAGCCTGCGGCCTGGCGGTCGGCGTCGAAGCCGTCGAGCTGGTCACTCGACTATTCCATGGCGGCGAGATCGACATGGCGGCGATCATCGCCCGCCTCAAGGCAGTACGCGACACCCACATGCTGGGGCCCTCCACCGCCTCGATCGTTGCAGCCGCCGAGCGGCGTGGCATCCCTCATATCCGCTTGAGTGACGAGAACAGCTACATCCAGTTGGGTCACGGCCACCGCCAGCAGCGGATTCAGGCAACGGTGACCTGCCATACGGACCTGATCGGCTATGGTATTGCCGACGACAAGGCCTGGACGAAGCAGGTGCTCGGCGATGCTGGCATTCCGGTTCCCCACGGCCGGGTCTGTACCTCCATCGATGACGCCCTTGATGCCGCGCGCGACATCGGCTATCCCGTCGCAGTGAAGCCGCTGATCGGCAACCACGGCCGCGGCGTGAGCACCGGCATCGATGATGACCAGGCCCTGCGTGAGGCCTTCGGCATTGCCGCCCATCGCGGCCCTTCGGTGATCGTCGAGCAATACATCAAGGGCGAGGATCATCGACTGCTGGTCATCGACAGCAAACTGGTGGCCGCCGCCAGGCGACGACCGGCCCATGTGATCGGTGATGGAGTCGCCACGCTGCAGGCCCTGGTCGACAGGGAGAACCAGGACCCGCGTCGCGGCATCGGGCACGAGAACCTGCTCACGCAGATCCAACTGGACGAACAGTCGCAGCGGCTGATCGACCAGCAGAACCTGACCCTGCAGACCGTGATTCCGAAGAACGAGATCGTCTATCTGAAGCCTACGGCGAACTTGAGCACCGGGGGCACGGCGACGGACGTGACCGACGACGTCCACCCAGAGGTACGCTACGCGGCAGAGCGCATCGCGCGCCTGATCGGTCTCGACATCATCGGCATCGATCTGCTCGCCGAGACCCTGACCCGGCCACTGGAGGAGCAGCCCGCCGCGGTGGTCGAGGTCAATGCCGGGCCCGGTTTTCGCATGCACCTGTCGCCCACCCACGGTACCGGCCGCGATGTCGGCCAGCATGTGATCGACATGCTGTTTCCCGACCCCGAGAGCAATGCGCGCATTCCCATCGTCGCGGTTACCGGCACCAACGGCAAGACGACCACGGTGCGTCTTATCTCCCACCTGCTGCGCCAGGCGGGTCGCAATGTGGGTATGGCCTGCACCGGCGCCATCGAGATCGACAACCATGTCATCATGCGCGGCGACTACAGCGGCCCCCAGGCGGCCAGCATCGTGCTGCGCGAACCCACCGTCGAATCCGCCGTTCTCGAGGTCGCCCGCGGAGGCATCATGCGCCGCGGACTGGGTTTCGACGAGTGCGACGTGGGGGTGCTGCTCAATATCGCCAGCGACCACCTGGGCGAGCACGATATCCAGAACCTGGACGAACTGGCACGCTGCAAGACGGTGGTGATCGATGCCGTGAGCCAGAGCGGCACTGCCGTGCTCAATGCCGATGACCCGCGTGTCCTGGCCGGCCAGGAGTGGGTGCGTGGCGAGACCATCCTCTTCACCATGGATCCCGACTCGCGGCCGGTCCGGCAACATGTCCGCGAACACGGGGTGGCTTTCACTCTCCACAACGAGTGCATCGTGATGCGTCAGGGCCATGTCGAGGCCGAGGTGATCCCGGTCATGGACGTGCCGATCACCTTCGAGGGACACGCCCGTTTCAACGTCGCCAACGCCCTCGCCGCCAGCGCGGCCGCCTATGCCCTGGGGCTCTCCATCGCCGATATCCAGAGGGGTCTGCAGACCTTCCATCCCACCCCCGGACAGAATCCCGGCCGCACCAACCTCATCGAAGCTGACGGCGTCAAGGTGCTCATCGACTACGGGCATAACGTGCCAGCCCTCGAGGCCCTCAGCGAGCTGGTCAGCCGGATCCCGGCGGGGCGACGCATCAGCGTGGCCAGCGCCCCGGGCAATCGCCGCGACGAGGATCTGTTCAAACTGGGCACCCTGCTCGCGCACATGCATGACATCGTCTACATCTACGAGACCGATCCTCGGGGTCGCACGCCCGGCGAGGCCGCCGGCCTGCTGCGCGACGGCGCCGAGTCGGTGGGTAGTGCCTGTCGGATAGAGATCATCATGGATGAGGCCCGGGCCGTCGACCGGGCCTTCGACGAGGCCAGCGAAGGTGACCTGCTGGTACTGCTGATCGATGACATCGCCGGGGCCATCGAGCGCTTCCAGGGCCGGCGCTTCTCGTTATCCGCCGAATCCACCGGCGAGTCGGCTTGATGGAAAGGGCAGACGAGCGCCTGCTGACGCTACTGCGGGTGGGGCGTATCCAGGCGCCGGAGCCGCTTGCGGCCACCGACATCCTGATTGCCGACGGCCGCATCGCCGCCCTGGGGCACGACCTGGCGATCCCGGCAGGCTGGCCGATCGAGGTGATCGAGGCACGTGACCTCATCGCCGTGCCCGCCTTCATCGACCAGCACGTCCACGTAACGGGAGGTGGCGGCGAAGGCGGCTGCGGTACCCGCTGCCCGGCGATCAGCGCCACCGAGATCGCCGTCATGGGTATCGGCACCGTGGTGGGGGTGCTGGGCACCGACGGCATCAGCCGCTCGCCGGCGGACCTGCTGGCCAAGGTGCGTGGGCTCAAGGCCGAAGGCATCGCGGCCTATATGTACACGGGGTCGTATCGCGTACCGCCGCCGACCCTCACCGGCGACGTGCAGCGTGATCTGGCCTGGATCCCCGAGGTCATCGGCCTGGGCGAGTTGGCAATCTCGGATCATCGCTCCAGCCAGCCTCGCCAGGACGAGATCGCGCGGTTGGTCAGCGAGGCGCGCGTCGGTGGCATGCTGGCCGGCAAACGCGGCATCTGCCACTTTCATGTCGGCGATGGGCAGCGGGGGCTCGAGCCGCTGCGCCGGCTGCTCGCGGAGACCGAGATTCCCGCCGAGCAGGTGATCCCCACTCACGTGAATCGCCACCGCACCCTGCTCGAGGAGGCCGCCGACTATGCGCTGAACTTCGCTGCCAGCGTGGATGTGACCGCCTTCGACGAAGTCGGCGAGGAGGACATTTCCGCCTTCGACGCGGTGGCGCGGCTGCTCGACCGCGGCGTACCGGTAACCCGTATCACCATGAGCTCCGACTGCAACGGCAGCCTGCCCGAATTCGATGCCCAGGGCGACTATATCGGCATGCGCGTAGCACGCAATACCGCCCTGATCGCGGACTGGCAGCGCCTGGTACACGAGAAGGTACTGCCACTCGATCAGGCCCTTGGCCTGATCTCGAGCCATGTGGCCCGGGTGCTGGGGCTGCATGACCGCAAGGGCCACCTGGCCGTCGGCCATGATGCCGACATAACCCTGCTCGACGGCGACCTCCAGCCGCAACAGACCTTCGTGGCCGGGAAGCGACTCTACGCCAGAGACCTCTCGCCGTAGTGCCGTGTAGGCCTGCCGAAGCCCCGCGTCTGTCAGCCGCCGGCCAACCAGGATAACGGGCTGTGCCGTATCGCCGCGCCGGCCATGTAGAGAAACACCAGGATGGCGGCGACAGCACCGATACCGCGTTGTCGAGGGGTACGCCCGCGTTTGATTGCAATCGTTCCCAGCACGATGTAGACCACCAGTGCGATCAGCTTGGCGGCGAGCCACGGATGCTGGTGAGGCCAGAATCGCAGCATCACCATCAAGGTGACGCCAAGGGCCAACAGTGCCGTGTCGATGACGTGCGACGCAATACGCACCCAGCGACGCTCAAGCCGTGGCGATTCGATCACCGACCACCAGGCGCGCACGATGAATAACGCAAGACTCAGCGCGGCGGCGGTCATGTGCAGATGCTTGATCAGAAAATACGTGGCCATATGCGGGTGTTCCCTGCAGTACACCGGTAATCACTATTTCACCCTGCCAGTGCTCAACCTGCCTGACCATCGGCACGAGGCGTGGCAAGCAACCTCGCATAGCGCCACACGAAGAGTGTGAATGCCAGCACCCAGCACAGCACACTCAAACTCAATGTCCAAGGAAAGAGTTGCGGCCAGATGACCGGCAACAGTGCACGCAGCACCGCCGCCAACATCATCAGCCCCAATGCCACGCCGATACCGGGTAGCGTGCGGATCGCACGGCCGGTATGCCCCAGTGACACTCGCGCCATCATCGCCAGCATCATGGTGCTCATGCCACCGATAGTGATGGCGTGCAACGCCAATGACGTACCGAGCCAGCCGAAAGAGGCCAACCCCCACATGGCCAGTCCCAGACAGACGAACGCATAGCTGCCGTGAAGCCCCCACAATAGCGGTTCATGCAGACAACGCAGCCCCTGCCAGCGACACAATCTCAGCGTGTTGGCAGCGGCAGCCGTCAGCGCGACTATCGCCCAGGTCTCAGCAGGCAACGAGGTCAGCGAGCCAATCCCCGACATGAGCACCAGCAGGGCGATCGTGCCTATCGAGACGATTTCGAGCCACAGCCAACGCGAGGGTTGCATGGTACCCAGACGGCGCGACGTAAAGAACGGAATGACCCGTCCCCCCAGCACCACCATCAGCAGTACCATCAGCAGGATCGCCATCTGAGCCCCATCGCGTACCGCCTGCCCATTCGCCTGTATGGCACCCCAGTGCATCCACCCGTTGGCAGTCGTCATGAGCAGCAGGACGGGTATGAAGATCAGGTTGCGCCACTGGCGAACCCGGATCACGGAAATGCCCAACGCCACCGCTGCCAGCGGTAGAAAGACGAGATCCACGAGCGCCGGCCAGATAGGCGCCATGTCCGGAGGGAAGGCTAGCAGCACACGTCCGGCCAGCCAGAGCATGACCAATCCACATAGGGGCCCCCCGTGCAAGCCGGGTCGCCCGGTCCAGTTCTGTACGGCGGTAAGCAGAAAGCCAACGACGATTGCCCCGCCGAAGCCGAACAGCATCTCGTGCTGGTGCCACCACAGCATACCGCCGTGAGGCATCAGCAGGATCTCGCCATGCCAGAACCCGCCCCATACCAGCATCGCTACCAGGCTGAACACCGCGCCCAGCAAAAAGAAGGGGCGGAAGGCCAGCCGCCAGAGCGGCATGACCCGTTCGATCGACCCTCGCGTGACTGGCTTGAACGAGGATGTCATCAGGCCGCCTCGAGTGCGCGTGATGGTCCGAAATGTTCAAAGTGACGGCGCTCTTCGGGCACTCCCAGTGCCGCCAGGTGCCGATCCACCGCTACCATGAAACCCTGTGGCCCGACGAAATAGCAGCGTGGTTCGCCGGCCGGCAAGTAACGCGCCAGCAGGTCGCGACTGATCCGTCCGACATGGTCGACCCGGATAGCGTCATCGGCATTTTCATAGAATGTAACGACCTGTAGTTGTTGCGGATAGTCGCGTGCCAGGGTCTCCACATGGTCGCCGAACGCATGATGGTCGCGATCCAGCGCGGCATGTAGATAGACGACCTGACGCCCCTGCGCCAGCGCTTCGCGCAGCAGCGGCAGCATGGGAGTCTGGCCGACCCCGCCACTGAGCAACATGACGGGTTCATGGCCCTCTTCCGGCAAGGTCAGATCGCCGGCAGGCGGTAACAGGTCGATACGGTCACCGACCTGGAGCACATCATGGAAATGGCGGCTGACGCGACCATCGGCCTCACGTTTGATCGAAATCCGGTAACTGCGACCGTTGGGATACGCCGATAAGCTGTAGTGACGATAGACCGGTTCACCGTCGATCGTGACCCTGACGCCGATGAACTGGCCAGCCTGAAAATCGGCGACCGGCTCGCCATCTTCCGGTTCCAGGATGAAGGAGCGGATCACGGCACTCTCCTGGCGGGTTTCGGCTATCCGGAAGGAACGCGTACCGCGCCAACCCCCGGGGGCCTCGGCAAACGCTTGATAGCGCTGACTCTCAAGATCGATCAGCAATGCGGCCAGTTCTTCATAGAGGGCGCCCCAGGCGTCGGCCACGTCTTCTGTCACGGCATCGCCCAGTACCTCACCGATGGCTGCCATCAGGCATTCGCCGACGATCGGGTACTGGTACGGCTGAATGTTCAGCGATACGTGCTTGTTGACCACCGTTTCCAGCACCTGACGGGCACGGGCGGGTTCCTGACGCAGTTGGACATAGGCCAGTACCGAGCCGGCCAAGGCGCGAGGCTGGCCACCATTGACCTGATGCGCCTGGTTGAATAGCGGTTTGACCTCGGGATAGCGCTCGAACATCAATGGATAGAAGCGCTGGGTAATGGTATTCAGGTGCTCGGCGACGACGGGGGCGGTCGCTTCAATGATTCGTTCCTGGTCTCTTGTCAGCATGGCGTTGCTCAATCCTCATCGATGGTGTTCACAATGACACCTTGAATGAGCAAGGCGCGTTCCATTACACACCGATGCGACACTTCGCCACATCGAGACGGCATGAGAACCGCCACTGCGGGATTCGATGGCGATCCTTCCTGTGACTCACGGTCGCGACATCCGCTGGCATGTCATTACGACTATTGTCAAAAAGACAATGCCGTTATCATTTCCACAATCATCCAGCGAGTGTCCGAGGTATCATCGATGACCGACTTTCTGAAAGCGTTGCGCACCCTGCTCGCCTATCTCGCCGATAACCAGGCCTCCGATACGCATTGGGCGGCGTTGCTGAAGGCGCTGGTGGGTGATTTTCCGACCGACGCCAGCACGCTGATGGTCGCCGATGGCGACGCATTCCGGCCGGTTGCGTTGATGGGGTTGAGCGATGAAGTCCGCGGACGACGCTTCGTGCTGCGGGATCATCCTCGGCTGGCCGCAATCGCCAGCCACCCTGGGGTCTGCCGTTTTCCACAGGACAGCCCGTTACCCGACCCGTTCGACGGCCTCATCGATGACGATCTCAGCCAGGTCCATGACTGCCTCGGCGTTGCCCTGCGCGATGGCGACCGCTTGACCGGGTTGCTGACGCTGGACGCCCTGAATCCCGGCAGCCTCGATGCCCTGGATGATGACCAACTGCTCGCCATCGCCCGGCTACTGGGAACCTGCCTGCGACTCGCCGAACAGTTGCAAGCAACGCGCACGCGCCTCAACGAGGCCCTGGCGCCGGAGCATCAGGCCGATGCTCACTGGCACTGGAACAGTCGCGCCATGCGCCAGCTCGACGAATCGATCGAACTCGTGGCACCGACGGACATGAGTGTGTTGTTGCATGGCGAGACAGGCGTCGGCAAGGAACTGGCCGTGCGTACGCTGCACCGCCGCTCGCAACGCCACCAGGGCCCCTTGATCAAGGTCAACTGTGCGGCATTGCCCGAGAGTCTGATCGAAAGCGAACTGTTCGGTCATCGCCGCGGCGCTTTTTCCGGGGCGACTCAGGACCGGCGTGGTCACTTTGCCATGGCCGACGGCGGTACCTTGATGCTCGACGAAATCGGCGAACTCCCCCTGTCACTGCAGCCCAAACTGCTGCGGGTGCTGCAGGAAGGGGAAATCCAGCCGTTGGGCAGCGAACGCCCCCAACGGGTCGATGTCCGCGTCGTCGCCGTCACCAATCGTGACTTGGGTGCCGAAGCCGACGCGGGACGTTTCCGCCAGGATCTCTACCACCGACTCAGCGCCTTTCCTCTGCGAGTGCCACCGCTGCGTGAACGGCCCGAGGACATTCCCCTGCTGGCCGGCCATTTCCTCGAAGCCAACCGGATCCGACTGGGGCTGAACAACCTGCGACTCGATCAGGACGGCGAGACGGCGCTGCTTGCCTGGCACTGGCCCGGCAACGTACGTGAACTGGAGCATACCCTGGCACGGGCGGCACTGCGTGCGCTGGGCGAACGCGTCTGTGTCTCGACCAGCGATCAGCGCCGCGCCATGGCCCTGATTACACGTGACCATCTGGACCTGCCTCTGGAAGCGCCTGCCAGGCCGGTCGAGCCCACCGCAGCTTCGCCGGACGTTCCGTCACCGCAGGCGACGCTCACCCTCCGCGCCGCCACCGAGCATTTCCAGCGACAGCACATCCAGTCGGTACTGGAGGCGCACGAGGGTAACTGGGCGGCGGCGGCACGCTCACTGGGAATGGACCCGGGCAACCTGCACCGACAGGCACGACGCTTGGGCCTCAAGGCGTGACCGCCGAGCGGCAATGGCGCCGACGTCACACCGTTCGGGAAAACGGCCGTTGCTGCGAGTCATCGTCAAGATAGGCATCGAAGGCCATGGCAATATTGCGCATCACCAGACGACCGCGGAGTTGCAGGATCAGCGATGCTTCATCGAGAGTCACCAGTCCATCGGCCATCGGCGCTTCCAGCTGCCTGAGCGACTCGGCGAAATAGGTGCGAAAATCGATCGCGTAGCGTTGCTCGATCGCCGGAATATCGACCACGCCGTGACACATCAGGTGATGAATGACATCGCGACGCAAGCGGTCGTCATCACTGAGCCGGTAGCCACGCACGACCGGTAACTGCAGTTCATCGAGCCGACGGTAATACTCGGGCAGTGATTTGGCATTCTGGCTGTAGGTATCGGCGACCTTACCGATAGCCGAAATCCCCAGCCCGATCAGATCGCAGTCCGCTTGCGTCGAGTAGCCCTGGAAATTGCGCTGCAGCGTACCGGCACCCCGCGCCCTGACCAGTTCATCCTCCGGCAGGGCGAAATGATCCATACCGATATAGACATACCCGGCGGCCTGCAAGCGATCGATGATCAACGCCAGCAATTCAAGCTTCTGTTCAGGCGTCGGCATGTCCGAGGACTGGATGAGTCGCTGGGCCCGGAACGTCTCGGGCAGATGCGCGTAAGCATAAGTGGCGATTCGATCGGGACGCAGCGCGATGACCTTGTCCAGGGTTCGACTGAAGCTCGAGGCCGTCTGACACGGCAGTCCATAGATCAAGTCGAAACTGACCGACGCAAAGCCTGCATGGCGAGCTGCCGACAGCAATTCGGTAACCTGTGCTTCGCTCTGCACACGATTGACGGCCTGCTGGACTCGCGGGTCGAAATCCTGCACGCCGAGACTCAGCCGGTTGAAGCCCTGCGCCTTGAGCACACCGATCGTGGCGACCGAGACACTGCGTGGGTCGACCTCGATCGAAAACTCCCGCGATTCCCTCCAATCGAGACAGAATGCGTCATCGAGTGCCGCCATCAATTCACCGAGCTGGTCGCCGGTCAGATAGGTGGGCGTGCCTCCCCCCAGATGAAGCTGGGTCACCTGACGGTCGTCGTCGAAGAGGTAAGCCTGAAGACGAATCTCGCGTTTGAGATACGCCAGATAGTCCGCGGCACGCTCGGGGCGGTGCGTGACGATCTTGTGGCATGCGCAGTAGTAGCACAACTGATGGCAAAACGGGATATGCACATACAGCGACAGGGGCTTGGGAAGCAGGTCGCCATTGCTCTGACCGACGGCATCACGATATTCGTCAAGCGTGAAGTCGCTGTGAAAACGTGGTGCGGTAGGGTACGACGTATAACGTGGACCGGGTCGATCGTACTTCTCGACCAGAGCCCGTTCGAAAGTCAGGGTTGCATGGTTCATGGCGAGCGCCTCGAGATCATCTTGTCGTTCACGTCTCAGGATAAAGGGCCTCGCACGGCCACGCGCCCGCCCGTGATGATCTGGGTCAAAACCGGGTGAAAAATCGTCATGACTATGTCATCGTTATCGGCTTTCCTGTATTTCCGACCACGAATGAGGAAGCGACATGAGTCCGAACCTGTGGCTGGCATTTCTGCTGGCTTCGATTCTGATCAGCCTCTCGCCCGGCGCGGGCGCCGTGAATACCATGAGCAACGGACTGCGTTATGGCGTGCGTCGTACCCTACCGGCGATCATCGGCCTGCAGTTGGGCTTCGGCACCCAGATCCTGATCGTCGGCGTCGGCCTGGGCGCGATACTGGCCTCGTCCACCTGGATGTTTACCTTGCTCAAGTGGGCCGGTGTGGCCTATCTGGTCTGGTTAGGCTGGCAGAAATGGCGTGAAGGCAGCCTGGAAGCGCCAACCGATACCGACAAGGCACCCGACAAGCGTTTCTGGGAATCGGTGCTGGTCAATATGACCAACCCCAAGGCAACCGTTTTCCTGGTCTCGCTCTTTCCCCAGTTCCTGGAACCGGACGCCCCTCACGGTCCTCAGTTCCTGACGATGGGGGTCACGCTGATCGCCGTGGATATCATCGTCATGCTTGGCTACGCCATCCTGGCCAGCCAACTGCAACGCTTCATGCGGCGCCCGGCACAGCAGCGCATGCTGAACCGCCTTTTCGGTGGCCTGTTCGTGGCCGCCGCCGTGGCATTGGCAAGCTTTCGCCGTCAGGGTGTATGAGTCGAGCCTGCCGTTGGTGCGAACTCTTCGGTGTCGATATCCGCCTGCTGAGCCGCGCTGTAGCGCGCCCCCCATACCTGATCGGGGGTCATCATGACGTTCAGTCGCGCGAGGGTGTCAGCATCCAGGCGAACGTGTTCAGCCACCAGGTTCTCACGCATGTGATCAACGGATCGGGAGCCGGGGATAGGAATGACGTCATCTCCCTGTGCCTTGAGCCAGGCCAGGGCCAGCTGCCCGGGAGTCATGTCCCGTTCGCCTGCCATGGCCATGAAGTCTTCCAGCAGGCGCCAGTTCCTAGAGTAGTTCTCGGCGTTGAAACGCGGCATGTTGTGTCGCATGTCGCTCTCTTCGAGGCGCGCGATCTCCTTGATGGCCCCGGTCAGGAACCCTCTTCCCAGCGGGCTGAAGGCCACCAGTACCGTCCCCGTCTCACGACAGGCCTCGAGCAGCGCGATCTCCGGATTCCGCGTCCATAGCGAGTATTCCGATTGCACTGCGGCGACGGGATACTCGATGGCGGCTCGGCGCAATGTGGTTGCCGAGACTTCGGACAGGCCGACGCCACCAATCTTGCCTTCCTCCACCAGACGACCCAACGCACCGACACTCTCCTCGATGGGTACCTGGCGATCCAGGCGGTGCAAATAATACACGTCCAGATAGTCGGTACGCAGCCGTTCAAGACTCGCCTCGCACTGCTGTCTGAGCGTCTCGGGACGGCCATCGATCACCTTCTTGCCCAACTGGGGATCGATGGCCATGCCGCACTTGCTGGCCAGCAGGACCCGATCTCGCTTGCCCTGCAACGCCTTGCCCACCAGGGTCTCGTTGGCCGTCGCTCCGTAGAGGGTCGCGGTATCGAAGTGGCGGTAGCCCATGTCGAATGCCGTATCGAGTGCGCGCAATGCCGCAGGCTCGGGTACAGGAGTCCCGTAGCCATGGGACATATTCATGCAGCCCAGGCCGATGGTGGGCGAAGCAACTTCCTTGAGGCGATGCAGGACAGTCGACATAGGAATCCTCTCAGGTGGTGGACAGGGGACATGAAACCATCATGCCGAGGGGGATAAGGACACTGCAAATCCTATCGGCACCGGATTGCCCCTTTCGGTCGGTCATCCCCGTTGCCGGCTCAGGCCCGCTTGCTGGCACAAGCGTTGTATGTGTTTGATGATCTCGGCCCCCCTTCGGCCGGCAGGCGATACCTTGGAACGCTGACACTGACGGCGCCTTCGACTCGACCGTCCGCCGAGTAGATGGCCTGACCGAAACAAATGATGCCGCGTTCGTTCTCCTCGTCATCGATGGCGTAACCCTGCTCGCGCGTTCGGGCCAGTTCATCACTGGTGCCATACTGCCCGTGGATGGTGGCTATTCCGCCCGTTGATAGACATCATTGAGACTCGTACCTACGCCACTAAGGTAAGGAGATACGCATGGATCTTGGAATCGCAGGACGCTGGGCAGTCGTATGTGCCGCCAGCAAGGGGCTCGGTAAAGGCTGTGCCATGGCATTGGCTCAAGAAGGCGTCAACCTGGTGATCAATGCCAGAAGCCAGGATGCCCTGGAGGCGACGGCACAGGAACTGCAGACACGCAATCCGGATGTCGATGTCAAGGCCGTGGCCGGAGACATCGGGAACGATTCGGTGCAGGAGGCGGTACTGTCAGCGTGCCCACGCGTCGACATTCTGATCAACAACAACGGCGGCCCGCCGCCAGGGGATTTTCGTGACTGGGGCCGCGATGATTGGCTATCCGCCGTCGAGGCCAACATGATCACACCCATCGAACTCATCAAGGCCACGGTGGATACCATGGCCGCCAACGGCTTTGGCCGGGTGATCAACATCACCTCGGGAGCCGTGAAAGCCCCCATCGACATCCTCGGCCTGTCAAACGGTGCTCGCAGCGGTTTGACAGGGTTCATTGCCGGGCTTGCTCGTCAGCCACAATTGGCCGGCAACAACGTGACGATCAACAACCTGCTACCTGGCTCTTTCGATACCGAGCGGTTGCAAAACAACCTGTCGCTCAATGCACAGACGCAGAATCGGCCCATAGACGAGATCAGGGAGCAGAGAACTCAGTCGATCCCGGCACGACGTTTCGGTTCAGCCGAGGAGTTCGGTGCCTTTTGCGCTTTCCTATGCAGCACACAGGCTGCCT
Source organism: Aidingimonas lacisalsi (assembly GCF_008079445.1). GTDB lineage: Bacteria > Pseudomonadota > Gammaproteobacteria > Pseudomonadales > Halomonadaceae > Aidingimonas > Aidingimonas lacisalsi. Next base: position 264,086 of record NZ_VRYH01000001.1, read on the forward strand.
ATATGACGGGTCAGAATATTCTGCTCGACGGAGGGAGCTACCCAGGCACATTCTAGCACCAAGCCAAATATAGCGGTTCGGCCGGCCCCCACGATCGACGACTCTCTTCAGCGTCGCTTGGCGATCGCATCGGCTAGCACGCAGAGGAGTTCGAACATCAGGTTCGCGCCGGTCAGTGCCGTGATGTCGGCGGTGTCGAATGGCGGAGCGACCTCCATGACATCGGCCCCCACGAGGTTGAGATCGCGCAGGCCACGAATCATGCGTTGCGCTTCCGGTGTCGTGAACCCGCCGACTTCCGGTGTCCCGGTGCCGGGCGCATAGACAGGGTCCAGCGCATCGACATCGAATGTCACGTAGGTCGGTGCAAGGCCGACCACCCGACGGATTTCCTCGATCACCTTGTCGGGCCCCAGATCGAAATACTCTTCGATCTCGATGATCCGGATACCCTGCTCGTGCGCCCAATCCAGATCATACGGGGTATAGAGAGAACCACGAATGCCGATCTGAACGATGCGTTCGGCATCCAGGATGCCCTCTTCGATGGCGCGTCGGAATGGTGTGCCATGCGTGTAGGGGTTGTCGCCGAAGTACGTATCGTTGGTATCGGAATGCGAGTCGAACTGGACCAGGGCCATTGGCTCACCCGCAAAGATACCGCGCAGGACCGGCAGGGTGCCCAGATGGTCGCCACCCGCCGTCAATGGGGCGGCACCTGCCTCGCGAATGCTGCGATAGAAGGCGGTGGCACGTGCGAGCGTATCGTCGATATTGATCGGATTGACGGGTACATCACCCAGGTCGGCGATGCGACACAGGTCATAGGGGGCGATACGACTGGCCTGGTGCACGAGGCGCATCATGGTGGAGTTGCTGCGGATCTCACGGGGGCCGTGTCGCTGACCGACCCGGTTGGTCGAGCCGCTATCCCAGGGAAAGCCCACCAGTGCAATATCGACTTCCGCCGGATCCTCGATCATCGGCAACCGCATGAAGGTGGAACGGCCGGCGAAACGTGGTAGCTCACTGCCACCCAGCGGTCGAAAGAAAGACGCGTCTCTTGCCATCATCAATTCCTTGTCGTTGGTTCAGATCATCGAACTGCCGCCATTGACACCATAGGTCTGGCCGGTAATGAAGGTGGCCTCCGGCCCCGCCAGGAACCGCACCATTGCAGCAACCTCTTCGGGTCGACCGATACGTCCCAGGGGGATATCGCTCTCTTTCTCGCGCTGCGCCTCGCTCATGACGTCGGCGCCGAGCATGTCGGTATCCACCGGTCCCGGGGCAACGGCATTGACGAGAATGTGCGGCGCAAATTCACGAGCCCAGGTGCGGGTCAGCGCGCCGATACCTGCCTTGGAGGCACAGTAGGCGCTGTTACGCGCTCGGCCGAGGTAACCGAGATCGGAGGCGATATTGATGACGCGCCCCCCGCCATGACGTGTCATATGGCGAATCGCTTCACGCCCGACGAGAAAGGTGCCGCGCAGGTTGACGCCCGTCACCGCATCGAAGGCGTCAGCGGAGGTTTCCAGAAGACCGGCTTCGTGCAGGATACCTGCATTGTTGACCACCACATCGAGACCTCCGAGCCCCTCGATTGCCTGGCCCGCCATGGCGACCACCTGGGCTTCCTGCGAGACATCCGCTTCAACCGCAAACGCCGATGCATCATGCATCCGTAACGCCTTCAGCGTGGCGGCTGCCGCTTCGTCATCGCCGTAGTAACCGAAAACCACCTTGGCGCCCGCTGCAGCCAACGCGAGCGAAATCGCGCGGCCGATACCACGCGAGCCACCCGTCACCAGCACACGGACTCCCTGCAATGGTGTCGTCATGCCATCACCTCGCCGCGATCGATAGGAATGGCTTGCCCAGTGACATTGGCTGCCGCCTCCGAGGCCAGATAAAGATACAGACCCGCAACGTCTGCCGGATCCATCAGACCATCCAGCGACTGGCCGGCAGCGAGTTCCTCGGCCAACCTCTCCTCACTGATGCCTCGTTCCTGTGCCATGATCGCGAGAGAGCGCAAGGACGCTTCCGTGCGCACCCAACCGGGACAGATAGCATTGACCCGTATCGACCGGGGCCCCAGTTCCTGTGACAGCGTCCGGGCGATACCGATCAAGGCATGCTTGGAGGCCACATAGGCGGCGAATCCCGGTACCGCCGTGCGTCCCCAGATCGACGAAGTGATCAGGATGCGCCCACCTTCTTGCATGAGAGGCACCGCCGCACGCGTTACCCACCACGTCCCCATGACGTTCACCTCCATGGTTCGGCGAAAGGCATCGTCGATGGCCGAGTGCTCGTCTGCCACCGGTGTCGGCAGTTCCACTCCGGCATTGTTGATCAACACATCAAGAGGCCCGACGCTCTCGAACGCTCGTCGTACCGCCGCCCGATCGGCAATGTCACAACGCAGCGCCTGCACACGCCCACCGGTCGCCGTCGCGATCTCACCGGCTGCCTGTACCACGGCAGTATCCTCGGCGAGCAACCAAACGTGGGCATTCGCCTGCGAAAAGGCATGCGCCACCGCAAAACCGATTCCCCGGCTTGCCCCCGTCACGCACACGGTCTGCCCTCTGAAATCAAACGACGTAGCCATTTTCCCTTCCCTGACAAATCATGCGTCACACCAGGACCCTGTCGCGTCATGTTATGACAGGAGTTCGCGTCGGACCGCCGCCGTCATGTCGCGCCGGTACTGCGCCGCCATCAATGCCCCTTTCTCCGCCGAAGCCTGCGCAGCAGAGGTCAGTGCACCGGAGTCGGGAACCCACGCCGTGCGAGCAGGCCAGATATCGTACGGCGGTGCCTCCATCGGCGCGTTGTCGGGGATACGATCCAGGTGAACCAACGCTGGGTAGAAGTGCATCATCAGCGAGGTCTCGAGCACCGCTGCGTGTTCCAGCTCGATCCCCGGATAGCCTTCGGTGAACACGTCCTCCAGGGTTTCCTGTGTCAAGAAATCCCAATGTTGCAGACACATCACTTGCAGGCCGGTACCGCCAACGTCCCGCATGGCGAGATCGATGCCTTCGTTGATGAACCAGAGGTTTTCGAAGTGGCCGTCGATGACACACACGCGGCGCACGCCATGCCGGGCGAACTCGCGGATCACATCACGCACGGTGGCACTCAGCGTTGCGCCATCGAGCCCTGTACTGCCAGGAAAGCCCGGGCCGCCACCGGTACGCGGCATCGACTTGTAGCCATAGTTGAGTGGTGGTGCGACGATGCCATCGACGTCTCGCGCGATCATCGCAGCAATGGCGGTCGGTAACAGGTGATCCACCCCCATGGGCAGATGGGGCCCATGCTGCTCGAGCATTCCAGTGGGCAGGAAGACGACCGGGTCGCGCTCGAGGGACGCTGCGAACTCGGGCCACGTCAGTTCCGCCATCATTACCGTCGGTTGATTCATACCCTCTCCATCGATGTCAGTGATCAGCACTGTCGCCACCCTGTTCCCGCATCAGTTGCAGAATATGGCGCTCCAGATCGTCGTAACCGCTCAAACCGATCAATTCCTCTTTCCGGCGCAGGCGTCGCCCCTGCTTGAACGCCGGCACGATCTCCTCACGAATCGTTCCGGGATGACGGGACATGAATTCGATCCTATCGGCCAGGAAGATGGCTTCCTCGATGTCATGGGTCACCATCAGTACCGTGGTATTGGCTGCTTCAGCGATGCTGAGCATCAGTTCCTGCATCTGCCAGCGGGTCTGAGCATCGAGAGCCCCGAAGGGCTCATCCATCAATAGCAACGAGGGCTGGTTAGCCAGAGTACGCGCGATCGCCACTCGCTGTTTCATTCCGCCCGACAGATGGCGGGGATAGGTATTGGCGAACCGGTGAAGCCCTACCAACTCGATGAAGTGAGAGGCACGCTCGCGCCGCTCTGCCCTGGGCACGTGATTCAACCGCATCCCGTATTCGACATTCTGCTGCACGGTCAGCCAATCGAACGAGGTATAGGCCTGGAAGACCATGCCGCGTTCCTGGGCCGGCCCTAGGATCGGCTGACCATCGAGCGTCAGGTTGCCGCTTGTCGGTTGCTCCAGACCGGCTACCATCCTCAGCACGGTCGATTTACCACAGCCGGAAGGGCCAAGCAGTACACAGACTTCATTTTCATGAGTGGTAAAGCTGACATCGGCGATCGCTTCGATAGCCGGTCCCCGCGGTACATGAAAGGATTTGCCGACGCTTTCCAGGCGTAACTTGGGTTCGTCAGTCGACGCACGTCGTGCAGTGACCGTCGGTACGTCTCCATGGGCATGGGACAGGTTCATGCATGACCCTCTTGCTCGAGATAGGGAAACAGGACACGCTGCAACCAGCGGAACATCACATCGAAGGCAAGGCCGAGTACACCGATGATCAGGATCCCGGCCATGATTTCGTCGGTATTCAGGAAGCGTCTCGCCCGCATCATCATGGCGCCGATACCGCTCGTCGACGCGATGATTTCGGCAATGACCAGGTAGGTCCAGGCGATCGCCAGCATCTGCCGCATCGAAGTGACGATATTAGGTAGTACGGCCGGGACGACCACCGTCCAGAGGATCTGCCAGCGTTTTCCCCCCAGTGTCATCGCAGTTTCGATGAGTTCCGACCGCACCTGGCTGGTGTGATCCATGATCAAGGTGATCAAGAAAAAGATGACCCCGAGAAATAACAACGCCAGCTTGGGAAGCTCGCCCGTTCCGAACCACATCAGCAGGATCGGTATGAATGCCGGCGCCGGAAGGTAGCGCCACGCCGACACGAAGGGATTAACGAAGGATTCCACGGTCTTGAAGGAGCCCATGAGCACACCGAGAGGAATGGCGATCGCACACGCCACGGTGAAGCTACCCAGAATACGTGCAACGCTGATACCGACATCCATCAAGAACCCCTGCTCAGCGAACAACTCATAGAGTGTGTTGATAACCTGCAACGGCGAGGGCACCAGCAATGTATTGACCCAGCCACTGATCACAGCGGCTTCCCAGAGACCGAAAAACAGAATCCAGATCGAGGACCCGAGTATGATGCGCCATTTCCTGGAAATCGGCGCCAGGAACTCGAACCAGCGTTGCCGAAACGCATGATCGCCGTTTCTCACCGTCATGCTTGCTCCCTCATGATGTGGTTGAACCGAGACAACGTCGGGTATCGATGTTTTTCGATACCCGACTCCCTGTCCTAGTCATGGGCGGACATGCTTTGACGGTAGCCGCTGTCGGCCAGCTCCTGAATGAGGCTACAGTCGACTCCCGCTGCGGGGTCATGTACCTCATCCATCAGGCCGAGTTTCACCCACCATTCGTTGGTCAGCTCGACACTCTCGATGATCGCGCCGTTTTCGATGCCGTGAGGGGGATCACCATCGAGGGCACCACAAATCCGGGCCGCCTCATTGAAGTCCAGCATGTAGAGGCCATCGTCCAGATACTTGCCATTGGTACCCATGATGGATTCGATATCCGCGACCGACCAACCGAGATAGTCGGAGAAAAGTTGGTTGACCTCTGCCGTGTTGTCATTCCAGTACTGGAGAGCATCGAAGCGTGCCTTGATCATATCTATCGCGGCCTGACGACTTTCGTCGATGAACTCTTTGTTCATGTACATGGCATCCATGAAAATGCCCGTATCGAGGTAGTAAGACTCGCCCGTATCAGCCACGATTTCGGCCGTATCCAGATTGTCGAGAACACGGGTAACCCAGGGCTCATACATGTAAGAAGCGGCCAGGTCACCTGACATGACAGGGCCAACGGCTTCATCGGCATTGAGGTTCACCCATTCGACATCATCCGGTGTCAGCCCTTCGCGGTCGAGCCACATTCCCATCAGAATTTCACCGATGTAGGCCTGGGGAGCCCCCACCTTCTTGCCCTTGAGTTCGTCACTGTTCATGGGCTCGGCAGCGAGAATCTTGTCGACGCCATAGGAGATATTGAGATGCGACACCAGAACCGTATCCAACCCTCGGGAAATCGCAAAAGGTGTGTATTCCGCTGTACTTAGATAGACATCGATTTCCCCGGAAGCGAGTGCCGAATGGCCGCCGAGAGGATCCTCGAAAATCGTCAGGTTCAAATCATAATCATCCGCCAGCCCCTTTTGTCTGGCGACTTCCAGAAAGGAGAAGCCCGGCCAGGAGACATTCAGCCCTATATTGACCGTCTTATCTTCTTGCGCCTGCGAGATTCCCGGGATGGCCAGTGTCGATACCAGCCCCAAAAGCAGAAAGCGCGTTGTCTTTTTTGTACCTGCCATCTTGCTGTCCTCGTGATGTAAATCTTGTCGTTAATTCGTGTCACTGACGAGAAGCGTATTCGTTATGCTACGAGCCTAGGCAGGTAAGAAAGCAGAAACCATAACCAAATGACAAACCAAGGTTTGATCACTCTCAAAGCGAATGAAATTGAACAAAAACAGTGCGATACAGAGAGGATTCACCCTTATCTGGTGCATCGCCGAGAGCGCCGGAAACGCATGCCTTGACTCGTATCAGGGGCTATGATCTGCTCGATACCAATCTACTGCTATTTGCCAGCCGGCCTCATGACTGCAAGGCATTCGAACGTCCCGAATCTCACCGACTTCGACCTGAAATTACTGCGTGTCTTCCATGCCGTTGTCCAGGCACAAGGATTAGCACCGGCCCAGCAGGTTCTCGGTCTCTCCCTGTCGACCATAAGCATCCAGCTCAAGCAACTGGAAGAGCGACTAGGGTTTTCGCTATGCGAGCGGGGTCGCAAAGGATTTTCCTTGACCAGGGAAGGGGAGCGGATTCATGAAAGTCTGAATCCGCTTTTCTCGTCGATTACTGATTTCCGCGATGTCGTCGCCGAGTTACGGGGTAATCTGAGTGGCGATCTCCATTTCGGTGTCGTCGACGCCCTGGCCACCAACCAGTCCGCGCCTCTCCCCAAGGGGTTTCAGAACTTCACGGAACAAGCGCCCGGCGTACATCTGCACGTCGACATATCGTCCCCGGAAGAGCTGCTTCAGGGACTCATCGACGGCCGTTATCACTGTATCCTCACGCCTGTCGAGCCGACACACGACTCCATCGATAGCGTTACCGTGTTTACCGAACGCCAGCGACTCTACTGTGGCAGCGACCATCCGCTATTCAATGAAACCGACGCTGACCGTATCCTGGAAGCACTGAAGCACACCACACTGACGGACAAGAGTTATGCGTCATTACCGTCGATCGATGACCCGCGCGTGACCGACCAGGGCCCGACCGTCTCGCATATGGAGAGCAATGCCCTGCTTATCCTGAGCGGGCGCTACTTAGGCTACCTGCCGCAACACTATGCCGACTACTGGGTCGACAAGGGGCTCATGAAGGCCCTATTGCCGGACGTCCCTGACCATGAGAGTCAATTCTATCTATGCACCAGCAAGCACCACACGTCGCGTTCCACCGATGTGTTCGTTAACTGCTTGATGGGGGTGCTGGGTAGTGGCGCGGAGACATCGACACATTAGCATGAAGCTTATGATCTAATTTTTAGAACGCTTCTTCTCTTTCATTCGAACAGTGTCCTTTCCAATACTGGAACCCAGGTTTGCCGGTGTACGAGGTATGCGGGCAAGCGACGCCTAAGACAACCTGTCCTCCTACAACAATCAAAGGACACTGCTATGACACTTTCCTTATTGCTCGACTGGCGCTTGCATCTCTTCGTCGCCATCGCCTCACTGGCCGCTGAAGCTATCGGTATCATCAAGGTGCCCCTCGGTCCCGGTACGCTATTACTGCTGCCTCTCTTCTACGCCTTTGTGATCGGGGTGGTGTTCAACCCGCATCTGTTTTCGGTAACGAAGAAGATCATTCCCGACTCAGTGAGCCAAGCTGCCGGTCCCGTGATTCTGTTATCGATCATGCCCTTCATTGCACGCTTCGGTTCCACGATCGGTCCCGCCATCGAAGAGTTGATCAATGCCGGCCCCGCCTTGATTCTTCAGGAGTTGGGCAATCTTGGCACCATGCTCATCGCACTCCCGTTTGCGGTACTGGTATTGAAGATGGGACGCGAGGCCATCGGGGCAACCTACTCGATCGCCCGTGAACCCAATATTGCCATCATCTCCGATAAGTATGGTCTGAAAGGTCCGGAAGGCATCGGTGTCATGGGTGTATACGTTGTTGGCACCATGTTCGGCACCCTATGGTTCGCACTGATGGCAGGCTATCTGACCTCGTTGGATATCTTCGATCCACGCGCCCTGGCCATGGCCTGCGGTGTGGGCAGCGGCAGCATGGTAGCGGCCTGTTCGGGAGCCGTTGCCGAGGCCTTGCCCGGAATGGGAGATGAGCTCCTCTCCTTTGCCAGCGCCAGCAATCTGCTGACGTATGCTACCGGTCTGTACATTTCACTGTTCATCGCTCTGCCCGTTGCCGAACGACTGTATCGGTTGTTCTCGGGCAAGCGTGTCGCCAAACCGGTAGGCGCTCAAACCACCGACGCACCCATGCCGTCCGAGCCCGACGAGGCGGACCGCCCCGAGCGCGAACTGCGTAAAACCGCCATTGTCATGGCTGTGGTCTGTGCGGTCGCCTGGGTGGCCAATACGATCAATGGTGCCTCGTTGGTTGCGGCATTACCGGGCATGGTCATCCTCTATGCCATGACGATGATCGGACTGGTGATTACTCGTTTCGCCCCTTTCTACCTGCCGGGGGTCGCCTGGGTATCCCTGGTGAGTATCGTCATGACCCTGCCATGGTTCCCGGGTAACGGCTGGATTCTGGACCAGTTGGCATCGGTGAACTTCCTCGCGATCGTGACGCCGGTCCTGGCCTACGCAGGCCTCGCTCTCTCGCGTCGAGAGTTCACGATGTTCCGCCAGGCCGGTTGGAAACTGATCGTCCTGTCACTACTGGTCTTTACCGGCACGTACCTCGGCTCGGCTGTCGTCGCCCAGGTTCTGCTTTAAGTTCGGAGAATGGCATGACGGACCTTTCGACTCTATCCAGCGTTCACGTCGACACACTGCGTAGCTGGCGGCACGATCTTCACCGCCATCCCGAGACGGCGTTCGAAGAGCATCGCACCAGCGCGCGCATCGCGGGCATCCTGCGGGATGCCGGACTAGAGGTCGTCACCGGCCTGGGCGGTGGGACCGGTATGGTGGCCTACGTGGATGGCCGACAGGGTTCAGGGCGTGCCATCGGGCTGCGTGCGGACATTGATGCGCTGGATGTCACCGAGGCCAATGATGTCGATTACACGTCTGTGACGCCTGGCAAGATGCACGCCTGCGGTCACGACGGTCATACCACCATGCTGCTCGGAGCGGCCGTCTCACTGGCACAGGATCCCGACTTCGCCGGACGGGTCTACTTCATCTTCCAGCCTGCCGAGGAGAATGAAGGCGGCGGCAGGGTAATGGTCGAAGAAGGCCTATTCGAACGTTTTCCCATGGAGGCCGTCTACGGCCTCCACAACTGGCCCGGTTTGGCGGTGGGTGAGGCCGCCGTCCACGACACTGCCGTGATGGCGGCTTTCGATGTCTTTACCCTCAAGCTGACCGGTCGTGGCTGCCATGCCGCCATGCCGCACCTGGGTACCGACACGGTGCTGGCCGCCTGCCAGTTGGTCACTCAACTGCAAGGTCTGATCAGCCGGGAGACGCCCGCCCATCAAACCGCCGTACTCAGCATTACCCAGTTTCACGCCGGCGATGCCTACAATGTCATGCCTGAGGAAGTGGAATTGCGCGGCACCCTACGCTGTTTCGACCCCGACCTGCGGGATCGCCTGGAGCAGCGCTTTCATGATGCCGTTCATGCCATGGCGCAATTCCACGACCTTGCGGTTGCGTTCGACTATCAGCAACGCTACCCGGCCACGATCAACACCCCCGAACACGCCCAGCGGTGCGCCGATGTGTTGGCATCGTTACCCGGCATCGACCGGGTACGCCACGACCTACCCCCCTGCATGGCCTCCGAGGATTTCGCCTTCATGCTGCAGCAACGCCCGGGGGCCTATATCTGGTTGGGCAATGGCGAAGCGAGCGCGTCGCTGCATAACCCGCATTACGATTTCAATGATGCGCTGACACCGCTCGGTGTCGCGTACTGGCAAGCGTTGGTGAAAACTCTGTTACGCAACTGATGCATTCATGAGGGTGCCTGGTTTGGCCACACGCTTTCGTGCGGCCCGGGATCGCTTGCCCGGTACATAGCCAATCCCCACTTTTTCACAACGACAAGACAGGAACGATGCCATGAAAATCACTGTAATCGGCCTGGGACAGATGGGCGGCAACATGGCGCTGACGCTCCAGGCTGCGGATTTCGATGTCACTGGAACGGACGCTTCTGAAGCCACTCGACAGCATCTCTCGCGCAAGGGGCTTCCCGTCGCCGAGCCCGACGCGCTGCCTGCCGCTGATGTCTATCTGCTGTCACTGCCTACCTCGGTTCAAGTGAGCGAAGTCATCGAAAAGACGCCCAATCTGCTGGAAAACGCACCGCGCGGCAGTGTCATCATGGATACATCGACCAGTGACCCCGCCATCAGCCGACAACTCGCCGACCAGGTTCAGGCCGCTGGTCTGGAGTGGCTCGATGCACCACTCAGCGGTGGGCCCAAAGGCGCGGCCACAGGACGTCTCGGTATGCTGCTCGGCGGCAGTGATACCACCATCGATCGGCTCAAACCGATGCTCGAAGCATTGTCAGCGAAATTCACACATGTCGGCGGCCCCGGTAGCGGTCATGTCGTCAAGCTCGCCAACAACTACCTGTGTGCCGCTCACTTGCTGACCACCGCAGAAGCCGTGGCTTTGGCGGCTAGGGCCGGTGTCGATCCCCACGCCTGTCTGGCGGGACTCAACAGTGGCTCCGGACGCAGCGCCGTCAGCGAGGTCAATTTCCCCGAATGGGTGCTGTCCGAACGCTTCGACTCCGGTTTCACGACCGGCCTGATGCGCAAGGATCTGCGACTGGCTCGCGACGCTGCGCACAATCTGAACATGCCACGGGGCTTGCTTGACGCCGTTGTCGAGGCCTGGCATGCCGATCCAGAGCATCCCGCCGACAGCGACGACTTCAACCGTATCGTCGCAGCGCAACTATCACCAGCACTGGCCACGCAACAGGAGACCGAGCAATGAATTCTCTGACGCAACGCCATCACGCGCACCTCGCTACCCTCCTGGAGCATCTTGAGCTAGCTGGCGACATCCCGCTCAGCAACTGGGTCGAAGGTGAGCTGGAAGCTGGGCATGGCGATACGATCGAACTCTGTGATCCCACCACCGGCGAGCCGTTGATCAGCTACCGTGATGCGGGAGCCGATGTCCTCGATCGGGCCGTTGCCGCCGCCACTCGAGCCCAGGGCGAATGGATGTCCTTGACGGCCAGCGAACGTGGTCGTCGCATGCTCAATGCCATTCGTCAATTGCAAGGCCATGAGGAAACCTTGGCGCAACTGGAAAGCGTCGTGGCTGGCAAACCGATCCGCGACTGCCGAGGCGAAGTCGGTAAGGTTCGCGAAATGTTCGAGTACTACGCCGGTTGGTGCGACAAACAGCACGGTGAGGTCATTCCCGTCCCGACAACGCACCTGAACTACGTACGTCACGTACCTTACGGCGTCGTCGGTCAGATCACGCCCTGGAATGCGCCCATGTTCACTTGCGCCTGGCAGCTCGCCCCCGCCCTGGCAGCGGGCAATGGTGTCGTGCTTAAACCCTCGGAAATGACACCATTCACGTCGGTGGCACTTGCCTCGCTACTCGAAACAGGTGGGCTTCCCCGGGGGCTGATCAACATCGTGAACGGTCTTGGCCCTTCGACCGGCGCGGCACTGACCCGACATGACGATATCAGCAAGCTGGTCTTCGTCGGCTCACCGGAAAGTGGACGCATGATCGCCGAAGCTGGTGCAAACCGCCTGGTCCCCAGCGTACTGGAACTCGGTGGCAAATCCGCCAACATCATCTTCAACGATGCCAAGCTCGACGATGCCGTCGCGGGCGCGCAAGCGGCGATTTTCGCGGCGGCGGGACAGAGCTGTGTAGCGGGTTCACGGTTGCTGGTACAACGGGAGCGGTTCGACGAGGTCACGCAGCGTCTCGCTCGCGCCTGCAAGGAGATCCCGGTTGGTCTGCCTGACGATGAAGCCACCCGCATGGGGCCGTTACAAAATGCCCGGCAGTATCAGTCCGTCACTCGCATGATCGACGACGCCATCAATGCCGGCGCTCGCGTGCTCACCGGCGCATGTCGCCCTGACGGCTTGTCGGAAGATGCCACTGGCTATTTCCTCGCTCCCACCGTCCTGACCGATGTGACGCCGGATATGGCGATCGCTCAACAGGAGGTCTTCGGTCCAGTCCTTGTGGTCATGCCCTTCGATGATGAGGCCGATGCGATAACCCTGGCCAACGCCACCCGCTTTGGACTGTCTGGAGCCGTATGGACACAAGACCCGGCACGCGCTCACCGTGTCGCCGGACAACTGCGTGCCGGCACGGTGTGGATCAACAGCTACAAGGCGATCAACGTCATGTCCCCTTTCGGCGGGTTCCGCGACAGCGGTTTTGGTCGCTCGAGCGGTCTCGACGGTCTGCGCGAGTACACCATACCGCAAAGCGTATGGGTGGAAACCGGCGAAGAGGCCAGCGTGGCCATGGGGTATGGTGGTGGGCAGGAGTAATGACTCACCCCGGGGCGGCGCAGCGGAAGGCTCGCATCCAGCGTTCGAGGTGACGCATCAATTGCAGCCCTGCGCGCGGCATGCGTCGCCCCACTCGGGTCACGACATGGGCGTTGGCCTGACGAAAGTTCAGGCAATCGACGGGACGTGCCACCAATACCCCATCCTCGAGTTCGCGTGCGGCAGCGAAAGCGGGCAACAGCGTCAAGTTGAGTCCCGAGCGAGCGGCATGCTTCAACACAGCCAACGAGTTGGTCTCCATGCCCACCAGTGGGCGAAGCCCGGCATCACGAAAGCCGTCATCTACCAATTGACGCACCCCATGGCCTACATGCCACAGCGCCATTGGCTCGGACGCTAGCGTTTCCAGCGAGATTGGTGAGCTCTCATCCGTCAATGGGTGATCAGGGGACATCAATGCCACCAGTGGTTGCAAGCTGGAGTGCCAGAAACGCAGTTGCGGATGCACTTGCTCGTGGTACATCAAGCCAATATGCGCATCATCCTCGACCACCGCACCGATGATCTCACGAGTGCTACCGGTATCGACCTTCAATTGGATACCGCGATAACGTTCGGTGAATGTTTTCAGTGGTGCATCAATGAGATCGCCGACGAAGCCCTCGCCAACACGGAGTATGATTTGCCCCGTTTCCAATCGCTGATATGCATCGAGTTCCTCGCTGAAGGCATGATCCAGCGTGGCTCGTCGCTGGCAGTAATCCAGCAGCATCTCTCCCACGGCCGTTGGCTGCACGCCACTGCGCGTTCGCTCCAGCAGCGGCGCCTCCAACGCAGCCTCGATCAACGACAACTGGCGGCTCACGGCGGATGGTGCAATATCCAATCGTGCGGCAGCACGACGCACTGACCCGGTTTCGACAGTCACCTGAAAATACACTAACCGTTGATGTGGGATATCCATGCATCGCTCCAAGACACCGGTTCTGATTCGCCATCAGCCCCTAGCGTAAGCCATAAACGCAACCATCGGTTACAACGTGAGAAGACGACAAGTCAGTCTGATAGGTTGCACATCAATGCGTAGCCCATCACCACGATTGAGTCTGCCAATACCAATTTCTTGTCAGTTTTGACACAATTCGCCCTCTTTTGGTGCAGTAAAAGGAGAAAGAGTGCGTAGTTATCTGAGCAAGATGCGTGGTTCCCCCATCGAGCGAGCGCGCCCGTGCTGGCGTGATGCCTTGTGGTCCTGGTTCGGTGCCTTCATGGGCATCGCTGGTGTGGGTTGGCTAAGTAGCCAGGTACTGGCATCACATTCCCTGCTGATGATTGGCTCGTTCGGCGCGACCTCCGTGCTGCTGTATGCCGCTCCGGAGAGTCCGCTGGCCCAACCTCGCAATGTGCTCGGGGGTAACGTACTCTCGGCCCTGGTCGGCGTATTCAGTTGGCAATGGTTCGGCGATACCTGGCTGGCAGCCGCCGTGGCCGTCTCGACCGCCATCTTTATCATGCAACTGACGCATACACTCCACCCACCCGGCGGAGCCACGGCACTCATCGCCGTGATCGGTTCCAACGAACTGCATACACTGAGCTGGAATTACGCCTTGATGCCGGTCGCCATCGCCAGTCTGTTCATGCTGGTCATCGCCATACTGGTCAACAATCTTGCGCGCCATCGGCGCTATCCGCAGCATTGGTGGTAGGCCCCGCCCGCAAAGCGTCGTGCCAAGACTCGATACTCTCTGCTACTGACACGCTATCGTGTACGGTCGGGAGGGGATTCATGGGCGACAGTAGCCGGCCTACAGCGAGACATGCGGGCAGCCGCCACGTGTATCCTAGAGGCCGACCAACGACGATAGACCGCGAATATCAGCAATCTCGGTTGCGCCATAACCGGGACAATAGGGTTCGTGGTTGCGAGCCACGAAGGCTTTGTTGTCGATGCCCATGAAATGGGCCGGCATCAGATCGTAACGAAAGCTGGAAGAGACATGCAGCACATCCTCAGGATTGCAGCCCAGCGTATCGAGCATGGCCTCGAATGCTGCCAGACGAGGTTTATAAACCTTGAAAGTGTCAGCAGTGAAGACTTCGTAGAATGGTACCTCTAACTTGGTCACGTTCGACATGATCTGCTCGTCATCGGCATTGGAGTAGATAACGAGCGGTATCTTGTCCGCGATCTTCGTCAATCCCTCGACAACATCCGGGTGTGGCCCCCAGGTCGGTATCGCCTCATAGAAGCGCCTCCCCTCACTGTCGCGATAGTCGATACCCCAGCGCCGACACGTTCTCTCAAGTGCCGTGCAGATGACGTCAGCATAGGGTTTCCATTCACCCAGCACTTCATCGAATCGGTAGGCGCCAAAGTCCCTTACGAAACGATCCATTCGCTCGCTGGCGATACGATCGGAGAAGATCTCACGCGTCATACGTGACATCTGGAAGTCGGTAAGGGTGCCGTAACAATCGAAAGTAATGTACTTCGGGTACATGTGTTACCTATCTCATCGGAATATGTCGGACATCAAGTGTGCCTGGTGATACGAACTGCCCCCACGAAGGAATCGGTTCACGCAACGTCATCGAGAATGAGCAACGGGCGTCCTTTCGAGCAGGATTCGATCCGTGCCGCTACGCCGTACACTTGGCGCAGCAATTCGGGTGTGATCACCTCGTTAGACTGACCACAGGCGGTAAGCCTCCCATCCTGCAGTACCATTGCTTGATCGGTATATCGCAATGCATGACCCAGATCGTGAAGGGCGACCATGACCAGCAATCGTCGTTCAGCGGCCAGGCGGCGCAGTACGGAGAGAAATCCAATCTGTCGGTTAAGGTCGAGTGCCGAGGTTGGTTCATCGAGAAGGAGAATCTCCGGTGCCTGAACGAGTGCCTGTGCCGCACTCACTAATTGCCTTTGCCCACCGCTCAGGTCGCCAATATTGCGTTTTCCTAGCGCCGTGATGCCCAGTTCGTCCAATGTCTGGTCTACCTGGGCCAGATCCTCCGGGGTCACCTTGAGTCTGCGTCCCTGCATACGCGCTAGAAGCACCGTCTCATAGACGCTCAATACCGCATTCACGGCATTTTCTTGCGGCATATAGCAGATGGGACGCGACGCCTTAGCGCCCTCGATTCTGATGTCCCCGCCTCCCTGCAGGAGCCCGAAGATACGCCGAAAAAGCGTCGACTTGCCGGCCGCATTAGGCCCAAGCAGCGCCACCACTTGGCCACCGTGGAACAATGGGGTCGATATTTCCGACAGAATCTGTCGACGCCCATAGTATGCCGTCAGCCGATCGAGCTGCAGCGTTACCATAATGCCCTCTTGTGGCTGAGAATCAGACAGAGAAAGAACGGTATACCGACCAATGACGTGACTATGCCAATGGGTATGATCGTTCCCGGCATGACCGTCTTGGATAGAATCGAACCGATCGAGAGGATCAGTGCCCCGCAGAGCGCTGCACCCGGTAGGAAGAAACGTTGGTCTTCGCCCAGAATGAGTCGGGCAATATGCGGCCCGACCAGGCCGATGAAGCCAATCGTACCCACGAAGGACACGGCAACGGCAGCCAGCAAACTCACCAATACCAGCACTTCCAGACGCAATCGACGCGGGTTGACTCCCAGGCTTTCTGCCTTGGCATCGCCCAGACGCATGGCGGTAAGTGCCCAGCCATGTCGTGCCAGAAGTGGAATGACAGCGGCCAGCACAGCCAGCGCAATCCAGAACTTTGGCCAGGTCGCCTTGGTTAAGCTGCCCATGGTCCAGAAGACCACTGCGGCCACGGCCTGTTGACTGGCAAAGAACTGGATCAATGCCATCAGTGCATTGAACACGAAGACCATGGCGATACCCAGCAACACGATCGTCTCGATGGTCACGCCTCGCCTGAGACTGAGCGAATAGATGAAGAAAGACGTCAACATCGCCATGAGAAACGCATTGATGGGAATGACGTAATTCACGGCCGCCGGGATGAAAACGACACCGAAGGCCAGTGCCAAAGCCGCCCCGAAGCCGGCCCCGGCCGAGATACCGAGCGTGAATGGGCTAGCCAGCGGATTGCTCAGAATCGTCTGCATCTGTGCCCCTGCCACCGACAGGCTGGCGCCCACAACCAGCGCCATGAGAGCGACGGGCATGCGAATTTCCCAGAGGACCACCCTGACCTGATCACTCACCTGGCTAGGCGCGAGAAGTGCGGAGACAACTTCGATAAGGCTGTATTGTGCCGGACCAAGAGCCAGATCGATGCATAGGGTCACAGAGATCGCGAGTACCAGCCCCACGACAATGAACTGACGTTTGAGCACCAGAGCTCGGTAGAACTCTCGTCCCATGGCTTGATCATCACCTAGTCGGGCTTCACTCATGATCAAGCGAAATCCAGTAGCCGGGACGGTAATCCACTGGCAAGAAACGTTCATGCAGCGCTTTCATCGTGGCGTCCGGATCGATATCCGCAAACAGTTCCGGATGAAACCATTTAGCCAGTTGCTGGACAGCGGCAAAGTAATAGGGACTGTTATAAAACTGGTGCCAGATCGCGTGGACATTGCCGGTTTTCACGGCCTCAATACCCGTCATGGCGGTGCGTTCAGTGAGTGCATCCAGTTTGGCACGCGCGGCTTCCATATCAGCCCCGGGCCCTACGCCGACCCATGCTCCACCTGGGACATACGCCTCCCAGTTGCCACCGGTGACAACGACATGATCAGGGTTGGCCGAGATGATCTGTTCAGGGTTGAGCGTACCGAAGGTATCAGGAATGATGTCCTTGGCGATGTTGGTGCCACCAGCCACTTCAACGTATTCACCGAAATTGCCATCACCAAAACTCATGCAGCAGTCCTCCGAATAGCCGCCCGCTCGATCAACGAAGACTGTCGGGCGTTCCGGATCAGCAGCAGCAATCTTCTCGGTCACGCGAGCCATCTGCTCCTCGCTAAAGGCGATGAACTGCTCGGCGGCCTCTTCTTTCCCCAGGATCTGCCCCATGATCCGCATCGACGGAATGGTATTGTTCATAGGGTCTTCCCGGAAATCGACATAGACGATCGGTATATTCAATTCAGCCAGCTTATCGTCATAGCCAGCCTCTTCAGTAGCGGACCGGGCCTCAATGTTCATGAAGATGGCGTCGGGCTCGAGGGCGGCTGCCTGCTCGACATCGAAGGTCCCGTCCTTGAAGCCACCGAATGTCGGTATATCCTCGAGTTCGGGGAACCGCGCTGAGTAGCTGGCATAATTGTCGGGATCCGCCTGCGAAAAATCCTCACGCCAGCCCACGACATGCTGGAACGGATTCTCCGGCGTCAGCACACTGAGCAGGTAGACTTGACGACCTTCACCGAGGATAACGCGCTCAGCGGGAGCATCCAGGGTAACGTCACGACCCACAACATCGGTGACGGTAATCTCTCCAGCGAGAGCGACCGAGCTGATCAAAGTCATGACGATTCCCACAAGGATTCTGAAACCGACGCTGTGCATGCTATATCCTGTACCTGACCGTGGAGCGTATTCATTGAGACATCGGCATCTCGGATACGCGGTCACGCTACAGCGTTCTTACGATGCCGAGAGCGAATTCTAATGATTATGATGAACATATTCAAATGATATTCATTATTAAAAATATCAAAACCCACCGAGCCCAGGTACCGTGACGCCACCTCAGGATGATCGGCTGTGGTCCGCTTCCGTTCAGTCGCCTCCACAATCCAGCTTATCCCTGCCGCAGGCGTGAGGCTGGTCGCCTGTTGCTCAGCGCCCAGACCAGCGCCGGCAGGATGAACAGTGCCGACACCAAGGCACAGGTGGCAAAACCCGCATGATTCAGAATCGGCCGATAAAGCAACGCACCGGCAAAGACGCACAGGTAGGTAGTCGCGCTATACAGCCCCATGATCGCGCCACGTTGTGCGGGATCGAGCTCGGTCAGGCGACGCACCAGCAAGTTGAGCCCCATGTGATTGGCGACGCCCCAGATCGCGCAGAGGATCAGCAGTACCAGAGGGTGTTCGGCGGCCACGGCGAGACCAAGGTAGACCATCGCCAGAGCCGCAAAACTCACGCAGGCGGCTGGCACCATGCCATAGCGATCGACCAACCGCCCGAGGGGTGCCGCTACCCCGAACCCTGCACCATAGGCAGCGATGGTCAATCCAGCGAAAGCAGTGGAGCGCTCCAACGTCTCGCCGATATGTGGCCCCAGATAGGTATAGAGACCGTAGAAAGCCATCATGTAAGCCGCAACGTTGACCAGGGCGGTCGAGAGCCCTCGAACCTGCAGAGCGTGCAGCGGTGTACTCGGTGCCATGTCGTGCACCTGACTGCCCCAGCCCCGTAGACGGGCTATTACCAGTGCCAGGAGGCAGGCGACAACGGCCAGGAGGGAGAATACCGCACGCCAGTGCAACAGATCGGCCAGCACGGCCGACAGCCCGACGCCCACCACCAGACTGATCGTCCACCCAGTCAGCACCATGCCCAGGGCCTCGCTCTCGCGTCCCTTATCAGCCACCTGAGCAGTCAAGGTGTAGATCGCTGGCAGAGCCATACCGGCAGCCACACCTGCCAGTGTCTGCACTACCACCAATGTCCAAAGGGCCGGCGCCATCCCAGTGCCAGCCAGAGCGACCGTCAATATCCACAGAGCTCGCACCAACGCACGCTCGGCGCCGATACGATCGGCCCGAGGTGCCAGCAGCAGAGCGCTCAGTGCCGTGAACAGACCATAGGCGGCGGCGGCCGTCATCACCTCGGCCGCATCTACGTCGGTAAAGGACATCGCTACCGAGGCCGCGATGGGACTCAGTACCAGCGAGTTGGCACCAATCACGGCAATGGCGGCAGTCAACAGAAGCAAATAGCGAGTCACGGGATTAGCTCCATATGAAATACGATATTACTATTGAAAGAGCGAATATCATTCGGAGCAAACGGAAACATGGCGAATTCGGCAAAAACACATGATGTTCGACAACGTGCTCAGGATAAGCGTCCACTTGATGCCTTCGACCGAAAAATATTAGGCGAACTGGCACAGGAGGCGGGACTCAGCTATGCCGAATTGGGCAACCGTATCGGACTTTCCGCACCAGCCGTGCACGAGCGCGTGAAACGACTCCGCGCCGCGGGACGGATACGTGCCACGGTCGCGGTACTCGACGGCCCCGCTACCGGCAAGCCTCTGCTCGCCTTCATTCACGTCGACACGTCAGGGTGGGGAGGAACCCAGGAGTTGCTGGCATTCTCGGAGCTACCGGAAGTCGAGGAGATTCACTCGGTCGCCGGCGATACCTGCATGCTGCTCAAGGTACGCTGTGCTAGCAGTCAAGCGCTGGAAGGGTTGCTGGCACGACTCTACGATCTGCCCGGCGTGAAGGCCACGCGAAGCTATGTGGTGCTATCCAGTTATCTTGAACGCACACCGCAAGCGGGGGTCTCCGACACGCTGGAACAGCCGTCGTCTCGATGATGGAAGCAGGGTGTTGCACGGCCGAGGCCCATCCGGACCCCGGTCTACGGTAAATGACTACAGCCGGTCCAACAGCGGTTGCAAGGCCGTCTTCCGTGGTTCGCCATAGACGTCGTCGCGAGTGAACCCAGTGGCTCGTGCCTCAAGATAGTCACCCGCTCCTTCGACATCGGCGAGGCGTTGCATCTCACCCAGGGCCTCGATGAGTCGCGGCGTCAACCGATCCAGTACCGGGCGTACCTCTTCGGCCAGATCCGGGGGATCGTCGAAAGGCGCTCTCTCTTCCGCTTCCCAGCGGTCATGGAGCCGGCGCTGGACCTGCTTGCTGGCCTCGAACTGCGCCTTGAAGAACGCCCGGGCGAAGTCTTCATCGACACCGGCTTCGGCTGAGCGACCGGCGACCTGATCGAGGATCTGAGTCTCGCGCTCGGGGGCCTCGATCGCCGCACCGGAATTCCACTTCGACTCCGCCACCAGCGGAGCGACCTCGAGCCGCTCGTCGATCAGCTTCAGCATGCGATCGATAGCCGCCTGATCCTCTGTCGGCGGCAACGGTGACTGTGTCTGGCAACCGGCCAACAGAAGCAGCAAGGCGGCAATAACGATAACACCGTGCGAGTTGGCAACGTGCCGGGGCATGAAACGCATCAATACGACTCCTTTCGCGGGACAATCTAACCACAGCCACAGGATACCCAAGGCGCGCCCCATGCAAAACTGCTAGCCAGGCGCCCAACGATGTGCGCGTCATCGTATCGAAACCGGGAACGCGGCGTTTCAGCCGATCCGCTTCAGTTTCGTGGCATGCTGGTCGGCGCGTTCCACATAGTGCTGCGCGTTTTTCCTCAGCCCTTCGATCGCGTCGTCGGAAAGCTCTCTGACGACCTTGGCAGGCGCACCGACAATCAAGGAATTCGGGGGAAAACTCGCCCCCTCCTTGACCACTGCACCCGCCGCTACCAAGCAGTTCTCACCGATTTCCGCTCCGTTGAGAATCACCGCCTGAATCCCCACCAGACTCCCGTCTCCGATGGTGCAACCGTGCAGCATGGCCTGGTGGCCGACAGTCACGCCATTGCCTACCTTGAGCGGGTAGCCGGGGTCAGCGTGCAGCACCGCACCATCCTGAATGTTGCTCTCCGCCCCGATTTCCAGGGAGTCGGTATCCCCACGCAAAACGGCCTGGTACCACACGCTCGCCTGCGATTTCAAAATGACCTGGCCGATCACGTCGGCGGTCTCGGCGACATAGACGTCCTGGCCCAGAGCCGGCGTCCATTCGCCATACTGATAGATTGCCATAGGCTTCTCTCGATGGATTGATCTCGTGTTGTCCTGCCGACTACCGGAAGTACGCTTTGACTTCCTGGGTCACGTATCGAATATCGTCCGCCGTGATCCCCAGGTTAGTCACCAAACGCGTTCCTGGCGACGCCGACACCCGAATCCCCCTGGACGCCAGGGTACGCTCCAGCGGGAGACAGTCTGCCTCGAGCAGGCTAAGAAAGACCATGTTGGTGTGACAGGCATGGACCTCGATATCATCGATCGTGGCTAGCTCCTCGGCCAGTAGCCTGGCGTTGTCATGGTCAACGGTCAGCCGCTCGACGTGGTGGGCCAGCGCATACTGGCCGCCCGCCGCCAGGACACCGCCCTCGACCATCGCGGCACGCAGCGTCGACCACTTCAGTTCGCCGTAGCGGAAACTGATCAGCAACGCCGCGACCACTGCCAGGGCGGCGCCTTCGGTCGCCGTCATGAACCCACCGAAGATACCGCCGGTCTTCATGATCGCCCCCGCAAGGATGAACAGCGGAATGGCAATCAAGGGAAACTTGGTCGCGCCATCGAACATCACGATGGGAAAGCTGAGCAGGCTGTTCGCGCCTTGCAACACCAGCATGGCGATAATGGAAACGCCCCCCAGTGCCACGGCGATGGGGATATTGATGAAGATCATCGCCAGGCCGGAGAGAAGAATCAGGGCGGTCGTCATTGTATCTCCTCCACGATGTCCTGCTCACTGGGTGGGCGCCGACCCTGCCAGGCCTCACGGAGGATAGCGGGCAGGTTGATCAATTCGGCCATGACATAGAGTGTCGCACCGATGGGGATCGTCGATTGGGTGACAGCGGTCGGAATCGGGACACTGACCAGCGTCGAGCCGCTAAGCACCTGGATGGTGTGGACCCCATAGACCGCAAGGAGAACGAAGAAGGCGATGATGCACGTTTCACCGATCGTTACCAGCACCAGTCGCACAACCGGGGGTTGCGAATATACAAGGCCGGGAACGCTGATGTGGGCACGTTTGAGGGCCGCAAGAGCCGCACCGTAGTAGGTCACCCAAGCCAGCATCACGGCGGCGATCTCGTCGTACCAGGCCAGGGAGTTGCCGGCAAAACGAAAGGTGACACCGAGCAGCACGATCACCGCCAAGGCAACCACCAGTACCATGGTAATGACCTCGAGCAGCCACTCGAAGCCGGATCGCAGTTTCACAAGAGACATGGAAGCCACTCCGTCGAGCAGAAGAAGGACCGCCCCATGCGGAGCGGCCCGCGGGTTCACTCAGAGGGGCTGAGACTTACTCACCGAGTTCCAGCACACGATCGACCAAATCGCCGCCACCTTCGACTTCTTCTCGGTGAGTTCGGCCATCACCTCTTAAATTTGAATTTAAAATTCATTATTATGTACTAAACTTTGGTCGATGAAAGTCCAGTTCATGACACGATGTGCCAGCACATCAACGAGTTGGTCGATCAACAGGAAGAAAGCGAAAGACAGCGACACGATGGAATCGTGCGTTAAGCGGGGTGCCGGTCTGCCCACCTGGGGGAGCAGGTGATGACAGACCAACGGCAGGTGACAGGGTAAGGATCACGCAGGCTCGAGACCATAGGCCAGGCCCGCAGCTTCAATGCCAGCGATGACTGCCGCCTCATCGTCATTGGACGAGGCGCCGCTCGCACCCGCGGCACCAATCACGAACTGCTGAGTATCGAGAATCAGCACGCCACCTGGCACAGGGATGAAATGGCCATCCGACGCCGCAGCGACACTGGCCAGAAATGCCGGTCGCTCTGCATTGCGGGTACCGACGACGCCACTGGACGCACCATTACCCAGGGCAGCAAATGCTTTCCCTTGAGCGACGGGATACCGTAGCGGTGCGCACCCGTCCTCGCGCTCGGCAGCAATCACATGCCCTCCACCATCGAGTACAACCACTGTCAGAGGCTCCATCCCCGTTTGCGAGCTTCGGCGAAGGCCCCGTCGATTATCTCCCTCGCCTGAGCGCGGTACAGTAGTGCCTGGCTTCGATAGACCTTCCCCGCCATGGCCAACTCCTTCGATTGTCGTTATCAAGACTGGAATCAGCCGAAGGCGGTGACAGCTTGGCTGACACCCACACAAATGAATATTGAATGCATAATATTTTTTGCTTTAGGATGTCAACATTATCAGTATAGTGAGCAAACAATACACATTATTTGACATGACAGGCGCCCTGCACGGGTGACGCAGGTGTAGTCATCGCCTTACGGGACTTCTCCATGAGCAAGATCCAGCACCGTAGCCTTTACCTTGAAGTGGCCGATCGCGTACGAGAGCTCATCGAGCAAGGCGATCTCGCCCCGGGGGAGCGGATATCCGAGAAAGATCTCTGCGAACGCTTTGGCGTGTCTCGAACACCGCTAAGAGAGGCGTTGAAAGTGCTCGTCTCCGAAGGACTGGTCGAGTTATTGACCAACCGTGGCGCCAGAGTCATGCGCCTGACCGTGAAGATGGTCAAGGATACCTATGATTTGATGGCCGCTCTGGAAGGCCTGTCGGGTGAACTGGCCTGCCAAAACATCAGTGACGAGGACATCGAAACCATCTGCCGCCTCCACGATGACATGCTTCGGCATTACCGGGAGCATAATCTGATGGAGTATTTCAGGATCAACCAGCAGATTCACGAAAGCATTCTGGCGGCATCCGACAATGAGGTCCTCCAGGAGATGTATAACAACCTGAGCCAGCGCGTGAAACGTGTTCGCTACTCGAAAAAGATGACCGATAGCTTCTGGCGTCGGGCCATGCAGGATCACGAGGACATGATTGCTGCACTCAAGGTACGTGATGGTAACCGGCTGGGACAGATCCTGCGTGAGCATCTCTGCAACAAGCTCGAGGTTGCGTCGATAGCCGGCATGATCGAGGACGATCACGAACTGAGTGTCGTGAATTCCTGAGTTCGACACTCTGCTCTGCGTACTCCTCCACCAGCCCATGCTCGCTGGGCGTATTCAGCGCCGGGCTCCACGCCCCCCCACTCACCAATGCCATGGCCGCATCCAGTTCAATGGCGTTAGCTTCGGTTCGAACAACCAAGCAATTCCCAGTCGTTGCCTGCTCTGATGACTCCTTGTCCTGGACTATATTTTCAGCTGCCTCAGGACGATTTTGTCGCCACCTCAGACGGACGACGATGACGGCGGCCAATCTGTTAATCTGAACCGGAAAGCGAATTGCAACCGACGGTGACGAACGCTTGCCCCAGAGCGTAGCGATCGCCACGACGTGCTGGATCGCAGCGACGCGATCGAGACTCGAGACAAGGAATTCAACTGCCTCATGGTCGTCATTCACCGCGATACCCGACTTTTCCGCTCGCTGCGAATCTACAACTATCGGGTCTGGGCCGCCGGCGCGCTGATCTCCAACATCGGCACCTGGATGCAGCGCGTCGCCCAGGACTGGCTGGTACTCACCGTACTCACCGACCACAATGCCAGTGCCGTGGGCATCACGATGGCGCTGCAGTTCGGGCCGCAACTGCTGCTGCTACCGCTGACCGGCTACGCCGCCGACCATGTCGATCGGCGTCGCCTGATCATGCTCACCCAGGCACTGCTCGGTTTACTGGCGTTGGGGCTCGGGTTGGTTACCGTCACCGGCGTGGTCACGCTATGGCAGGTCTATGGCTTCGCGCTGGGCTTGGGTTGCGTCAGCGCCTTCGATGCGCCGGCCCGGCAGACGTTCGTCAACGACCTGGTCGACGAAAAGCACCTCTCCAATGCGGTGGCGCTCAACTCGACCTCCTTCAACACCGCCCGCATGATCGGCCCCGCCGTGGCCGGCCTGCTGATCGCCGCAGTCGGCACCGGCTGGGTTTTTCTGATCAATGCAGCCTCCTTCGCCACCGTTCTCGGGTCGCTGTGCCTGTTGCGCGTCCAGGAACTGCACACCGCCATACGCCCGGCACACAAGGCCGGGGGCCTGACCGAAGGCTTCCGCTATGTTTGGCAGCGTCGCGATTTGAAGGCGATGCTGCTGATGCTCTTCCTGATTGGGACCTTCGGCTTCAATTTCCCGATCTACATCTCCACCATGTCAGTGAGTGTCTTCCATGGCGCAGCCGGTCAATACGGCCTGCTGACCTCCTGCCTGGCAGTCGGCTCGGTGATGGGCGCACTGATGGCCGCCAAACGCGAACGGCCACGCATGCGCCTGCTGTGCATTTCCACCCTGTGCTTCGGCACCTTCTGTGGCTTGGCAGCGCTTGCCCCCAACGTATTCCTGTTTGCCGCAGCACTGATGCTGACCGGGCTTTCCGCGCTGACGTTCAACACCGCCGCCACGGCTCTCATGCAACTCTCCACGGAACCAACGATGCGCGGCCGCATCATGGCGCTACGCATCGCCGTCACCATGGGCGGCATGCCCATCGGCGCTCCCGTCGTCGGCTGGATCGCCGATCAAGCCGGCCCGCGTTGGGCCATGGCCGTAGGTGCCGCTGCCGGCATCGTTGCCGCGACGATCGCTGCGCGGCTGATAATCCGGGAACGTCGATCGCCCTCGCAGCCGCCGAACGACTCCTGACGTACCTCCGTTACAGACGTATGGCTGCGATGTCGACACCGCAAACGCCGTACCGTGAGCCACCTTCCAGCAAGCCGATGTCATCCTGGACCGAGGACGATCACGACCTCAGCGTTGCCAACGCTTGCAAGGGGCGATTCATTCATGGATAAGGTGTAAGCACTCGACATACGAGGGCATTCAGCATTCACTGCATGCAGATATGGCCCTAATGCCAGAGGCTATTGGCTATAATGAGAGATGTGTATCATCATCACTGTTCAGTGATTGACTACAAGGTATTCAATGAATACGAATCTAGACGAATTTGAGCAACAGATACGGCGTGAAATCGACGATTTCCAAAAGTCGACGCCTCAGCCGGATACCTCTAGCCAAACCCGCTCGTCTCGACGTGCAACGGAAAAGACCACTGCCGACGGCATGAAGACGGGGCATATCGTCCAGTTGGCCGTGCGCAAGAAGCAGCTAGAGATGGACACCGTCTTCGAGCATCACTCATCCAGCATTTCCAAGCTGGAAGCTCAAATGGAAGCCGAAAAGGCTGCCCGCAAGGCGGGCTACCCCATCGTCGGGCATCTGATCGATATCAAGCGGCTCTGAGTAGACTGAGGTAGCTCGTGACCGGAAGCGGTCGCTTATTGCAGCCAAAAAAGGGCCCACGGAGAGACCGTAAGCCCAGCAGTGCGACTCGCCACCTGATTATTGCGCGGCCAATTTCGCGAACGCCGGTGAACGCACGACCTTGCCGACCAGATTCTGTACGGCCGGCACCAAGGCTTGTGCCGTTTGATTGCAGGCGGTTTCACCGTAAAAGCTCGTCGTATAATCGTAAGTTTCAGAGACGGACATCGACTCACCATTGGACGAGTTGACTGTCAACGCCAAGTCCCATGTGCCACCACCCGAAGAAAAGTCGATGTTCTCCAAGTTCCCCGTCAAGGTTACGGGTGACGTCTCTGAATAGACTTCGGCCATGCGCAATTCATCCATGAGAGCCTTTCTTATGAACTCGGAAAAAGGCTTACCATCCGGTGTCTTGATGGGACCGACAGCGCGACACATGATTTCGGACTGTCCCGGAGTAGAGGCCGTGAAATCACCGACGTTGACCGGTATATTTTCCAGGGATCTCAAGGCGACCACATTGTCAGTCGAGACAGCATACCGGTTGGCCGAATAGGTAGAGCAGCCTGAAACGACTAAGGCTAAAGCAATGATCAGTAGATAGTTTTTCATCTTTTCCCTGCACGATAGATAATTAAAGGGGAGGTTTTGGTTGCATAACAGCGACTCAAGACGCCTGCAACAACATCTATCGACCGTGCGTATTAGAACTTTAGGATTTTATATCTCGAAAACCAAACACTGTCTGACGTATCAACACCGCCCCCAGACCAGGGTCTTTATGGACAATGGATTCGGCTAATTTCGCCCATGCCGCAGCAGCACAGGTGGGGTATGGCAGGAAGCGACGAACTCTCCGAGAACGACTGACCACTGGTCCAGGTACCATGCCAACCCAAACGCGGGCTATCCTGCCATCGAGCTTCTTGACCGGTCGCACAGAGCCCAAAGAATGATGACAGCAAACAAAAAAGGGCCTACGGATGACCGTAAGCCCTTGCTATTCTGGCGCGCCCAGCAGGATTCGAACCTGCGACCCTCGGCTTCGGAGGCCGATACTCTATCCAGCTGAGCTATGGGCGCGTTGCATCGAAGCGGGCACAATCGTACCCGCCCATCGGCGGAGTGTCCAGCGTCGTTCGGTGGCCTGACGCGCGTTAAGATAACGCCGAAAAGCAGCAGGAGGCATTATGGTGATCGCGACACTCGGGCCCGCCGGCAGCAATCATGAACTGGTACTACAACGCTATCTGCAAGCCCGCGAGCATCCGGAGGCCGATATCAGGCTATTCGATGATTTCGAGGCAGCATTCGAAGCCCTGGTCGCCAAGCAGGTGGATTTCGTGCTCCAGGTGACGGCTCACCCCAGCCATGCCGACTGTGTGGGACGTTATATGCACCGCGCATTCATCGTCGATACCTTCATCGCCGCCAGCAAGCCATTGGCGCTATTGAGGCGCACAGACATCGACGTTCACGAGACATTGGGGCTGCAACCGGCAACCCGCTATTACACGGATTTATCCGACTGGACAACGCAGATCGAGGAGCCATCCATCGTGCGTGTCGGTGAGGGCTTGCTCGCGGGGCGTTATGATGCCGGCATCACCGCACAGGAGTTTGCCACGCAGTATCCCGAGCGGTTACGTATCGACAAGCCCCTTGGAGCTGCGCTGGATGCCTGGGTGCTATTCAGCCATCGTCCTTTGGATGAGGATGTCATCGTGTGGCCTCAAGCCCCCGTGACCCGTTGGTTTCCATAACGACATTCACACCAGAAAGATGAGCGCGGTACCCGCGGTGACCAGTACCAACCGCAGCCAGGCAGGACGGCGGGCGATCACGCCATAGCTAATGCCGACCAACCCGAGTCCGATCTTGCCCGCATCCAGCAAGGCAGCGGGCAGGTTCTGGGACAAGCCGATCACATCACTGTTGGCAACCATCGCCAGAGGTATCAGGTACAGCCCAATGCCAAGTGCCATGGCGCGTATCGCCACTTTCAGCCAGTTTTCCCCGACCATGCCCGCCGCAATGAATACGCCACCGCATACGGGCGGTGTAATTGTCGAGAGCAATGCAAACCAGAATACGAACAGATGCGCCAGCAGTGGCGATATACCCAGTTCGATCAAGGCCGGACCGGCCACCGATACACAGATGACATAAGCCGCCGTTGTCGGTACCTCCATGCCCAGGATCAAGCAAGCGACAGCGGTCAGCAGCAATGCAGGCCATAATGCGTCCTGGGAGAGGGAGAGGATAGTGGACGTGACCTTGACCCCAAGCCCCGTCATCGAGAGGACGCCGATCACCAGAGACGCGCAGATGATAATGGACGCGATCACCGACACCTGACGTCCCGCCATCACCGCCGCCTCAGCAAGTCGGTGGGCAAAGGCTCGCCCCGAGAACCGTAGCTTTACATTGAACAGCAAGAGAGCCAGTCCGGCGAAGATGGCGATACTTGCCGCGAATTGAGGCGTATTGCCGCCGACGAAGATACGCTCCAGCAAAATGACGAAAGGCACGGCAAAGAACAGTGAAGTGATCAGCACCTCACGCGGGGCAGGCGCCTCGTCAGCCGCAATAGGCCGCAAGTCGTACCGGGTGGCGAAGGCATTGATACCGGCCCAGACCGTAGTGAAATATAGCAGTGCCGGTAGCAGCGCCGCCGCCATGATCTGAACATAGGGGGTACCGGTCAACTCCACCATCACGAAGGCCCCCGCGCCCATCAAGGGGGGCATTATCTGGCCGCCGGACGATGCCACCGCTTCGACGGCCCCCGCCAGGGAACGCGGATAACCGAGCCTGACCATCGAAGGGATGGTAATGGCTCCCGTCGACGCGACATTGGCGGAAGCCGAGCCGGAAATCGACCCCATCAATGCCGAAGAGATGACCGAGACCTTGGCCGCGCCCCCGGTCAAACGTCCGGCAAAGGCACTGGCCATGTTCATGAAGCCCTGGCCCGCTTCACCGGCATTGAGCACGGCACCGAAGATCACGAAGATAGCGACCACGCCGACGCTGACACCGGTCAAGTTGCCCCAGAGCCCACCCTCGGCAATCGTCAATGTCCCGATGAGACTTGCCGACGGCATGCCCTGATGACCGAACTCTCCCGGTACATAATTACCGAAGAAGGCGTAGAGCAGAGCGAGGGCCGCGACCAAGGGTAATGGCCAGCCAATCGCTCGGCGCGCGGACTCCAGTGCCAGCAGGATCAGGAAGCCGCCGATCGCCATCTGCCATGGGCCATCGATGAAGCCATACTGACTCGCCAATGCCGACTCATTGACCGCAATATAGCCACAGGCTGCAATGCCTAGCAGTGTTAACAGCCAACCACTGCCACGCTGCCAGGACGTCCTTGCCATGAAGATCAATATCCACGGCAAGGCTAGCGCCATATGAATGGGCCGACTGACCAGGGCCGGCGCCAACCCATAGAAGATCAATCCCAGATGGAAGAGGATCGAGACCGCTCCCAAGGCGATCCAGCCGGGATGAGGGTGACGCGGCGTCATGGCGTGATCGCGATCACTCAACGCAACGACTCGGGAATCTCGATGTCCGCTTCTTCGTAGTAGCGCAACGCTCCCGGATGCAGGGTACCGGCCATGTTGCCGATCATGTCGGGGCTGATGGCGCCCCACCAGGGAGACTCCTCGGCCATGGCATCACGACGCTCCCAGAATGTCTTGGTCAGGGTATAGGCGGTGTCATCATCCATCTGGGTGGTGGTATACGCGATGACCGGCAAGGAGGTCGTTTCCACATCCGCTTTCACGCCAGGATAGGTATCGGCCGGAATGGTCTGAGGCGTTGCGCCGGTCTTCGCGATCTGCTCCTCGGTCATCGATACCAGACTGATCGGCATGCTGGAAGCCGTTTCAATCACATTGGGCGTAGGGAAGGAGCTCGCGGTGACGAAACCGTCGATCTGTCCGTTCTTCAAGGCATCGGGACCGCTATCGATTTCAGCGTTCGCCACCTCGATCTCGTCACCGAGATCGAAAAGCCCGATATAGCGTTCTGCCTCACGCGCGCCGAACGTACCCCGCCCAATCAGGATTTCTTGGCCGGCGAGCTCGTTCATGGCAATCACGCCGTCGCCGCTTTCGCTACCTGCTACGACCCAGTGCATGGTGATCGCGGGAATGGGGAACAGGCCACGGATGTCCTGAAAGTTTGGACTTTGGCGCTCGGCGAATACTCCTTCGCCTGCCAGTGCCTGTTCGATCAAGCCGGGCGGCGTGGTAAACACATAGTTGCCGGTTCGCGCCGCGACTTCCATCACGTTCTGCACCGAGCCCTGACTCTCTTCGAGGGTCAGAACGATATCGCCCTCGGTACCCGATTTGATCGACTCGGATAGCTCGACGCCCATCTGGTAATACGCCGTTCCAGAGGCCGCCGACTTATAGGTGACTCGTGTGTCAGCTTGAACTGACAACGAGCCGACTCCCAAGAAAGTGGCAGCCAGCAGCAATACGGTAGTACGAACGGGATGAGGCATGACGCTTCCTCTTATTCTAGTTTACTTGGGCACAGTGTTGAGTTAGTCATGTCAGGCGCTGACATTCGCCTGACAACATGCGAATCGCGTATATTAGACGCTTGCTGACGGGCTTGAGAACCCCGAGCCATATCGTCTGGGCCCAAAGGAGCATGGTGCAGCCATTTTCCTGGCAATCAGGTTGCCGCTATACTCGACCTTTGCGCTGGTACGCCGAGCAGCTCCAATTACAAGACCGTGAACGATGAGGTGGTGAGAGTGAGATTCAACAATCTGATCATAGGGTGTCTCGTCGCCCTGGTGATGATGGTGGTATCAGCCACCACACAAGCTGACATGTCGAAAGAGGCGATTGCCGAACGCTTGGCGCCTGTGGGTGACGTTTGCCTGGCGGGTGAGGATTGCGGTACCGCGGCACAAGCCTCGAGCGGCAGCAGCGGCAGCCAATCCGGCGAAGACATCTATGGCAGTGTTTGTGCAGCATGCCACGATAGTGGCGCTGCCGGTGCACCAGCGCGTGACGATGCCGATGCCTGGGCGGAACGCGCCGAGAAAGGTATCGACACACTCTACGATAATGCCATCGGCGGTATCGGCGCCATGCCGGCCAAAGGCGGCAACTCGGACCTATCCGACGATGACGTTAAACGCGCCGTGAATTACATGGTCGAGAACCATATGGATGACCTACCGGAAATCGGTGGCGCTGAAGAAGCCGACAGTGAGGGCGAAACTGCCTCGGAAGAAACGGACAGCGGCAGCGCCGATGACCAGGATACGTCCAGCGATGATGAAGGCAGCGCATCCGCCGGCGAGGGCGAGGGCAACTCCAACGACGGCGAGTCATCCAGTAACGACGCCTCTCAGAGCGATGAGTCAAGCAGTGACGGTGGCAGTGACATTGATGGTGAAGCCATCTACGCCGATGTTTGCGCAGCCTGCCATGATAGCGGAGCCGCCGGAGCCCCTCTGCTGGGTGACGCAGATGATTGGGGAGATCGCCTGGATCAGGACACCACGACGCTCTACGATCATGCCATCAACGGGGTCGGTGCCATGCCTCCCAAAGGGGGTAACACCAGCCTTTCCGATGCCGAAGTCGAAGCCGCCGTCGATTACATGATCGAGGAAACCGAATAACGCTGGGACGCGTCAATCCAGCAGCGATCGCAGGCCTGCAATGGCGTCCTTGCCACGGGCCTGCTTCTTTTCCGGGTCTTCCTTGTCGGCACGCCCTTCCCACTCGAGGTCCGCCTCGGGCAGCTCATCCAGAAAGCGGCTGGGCGTGCAGTCCAGCAACTCTCCGTAGGCTTTGCGCTGTCGGGCCAGGGTCAGTGTCAATGTGCGCCGAGCGCGGGTAATCCCGACATAGGCCAGGCGACGCTCCTCTTCCACGGTATCCGCCTCGATCGCATTGCGATGGGGCAACAACGCCTCCTCCAACCCCATCAGATAGACATGGGGAAATTCCAGCCCCTTGGCGGCATGCATGGTCAATAGCTGCACCCGGTCGGAGTCGTCCTCTTCCTCCTGCTGTTCGAGGATATCGCGCAATACCAGCCGCGAGATGGCAGCCTCCACGCCATCGGTCTCGGTTGTGGTACTGTCCGAATCCGCTTCGGGCTCGCGGTCGAGGGATTTCTCGAGTTGATCGATCAGAGTCCAGACATTGGCCATACGCCGCTCGGCAATGGTCGGTGCACTGGCATGCTGGTAAAGCCAGGCTTCGTAATCCATATCCCGAATCATGTCGCGGATGGCGGCAATGGCGTCATCCTGATCCATGCGCCGGCGTATCCCATCAATGAAATGAGTGAAGCGTCCCAGACGTTCGACGGCACGGGTCGGCAGGACCTGCTCCAGCCCCAGTTCATGACAGGCGGCGAACAGTGACACACCACGCTCGGTGGCATAGTTGGCCAGTTTCTCCAGCGTGCCGGGGCCGATTTCACGACGCGGTACGTTGACGATACGCAGGAAGGCATTGTCATCGGCCGGGTTGATCAGCAGGCGCAGATAGGCCATGGCGTCCTTGATCTCGCCGCGCGAGAAGAACGAGGTACCACCGGAAAGCTTGTAGGGAATCTGGTAATGCTGAAGTTTGAGTTCCAGCAGGCGGGCCTGGAAATTGCCACGGTAGAGCACCGCGAAATCTCGCCACTCGGCACGCTCCTTGATGCGTCGAGTGAGGATCTCGCTGGCCACCCGTTCGGCTTCGGCCTCCTCGTGGCGATTGACGACGACGCGGATCGGCGCGCCGAGGCCCTTATCCGACCACAGCGCCTTCTCGTAGACGTGCGGGTTGTTAGCGATCAGCGTGTTGGCGGCGCGCAGGATCAACTGGGTCGAGCGGTAGTTCTGCTCGAGCTTGATCACGCGTAGCCGCGGGAAGTCCTCGCCCAGGGTGACCAGGTTCTCCGGGCGGGCACCGCGCCAGGCATAGATCGACTGGTCGTCGTCGCCGACCACGGTGAATGTGCCGCGCTCGGCCATCAGCAGGCGCACCAGCTGATACTGGCTGACATTGGTATCCTGATACTCATCGACCAGCATGTAATGAATGCGGCGCTGCCAGCGTGCCAATGTCTCGGGATCATCGCGCAACAGCACCACCGGCAGCAGGATCAGGTCATCGAAATCGACCGCGTTATACGCCTTCAGATGACGCCCGTAGGCTTCGTAAACTCTTGCCGCATACTGCTCGTCATCATCGGCGGCATGCGAGAGTGCTTGTCCCGGCAGAACCAGATCATTTTTCCACTGTGAGATCCGGTGCTGAACCCGCGCGATCTGATCGGCATCGACCTGGGCGTCTTTCTGCATCAGGTCACGCAACAGCGCCTTCGCGTCCTCGGGATCGAACAGGGAAAAGCCGGGTTTGTACCCGAGCGTCTTGAGTTCACTGCGGATGATATTGAGCCCCAGGGTGTGGAAGGTCGACACCGTCAGGCCGTGCCCCTCCTTGCCCTTGAGCAGCGATCCGACACGCTCCTTCATCTCGCGTGCCGCCTTGTTGGTGAACGTCACGGCCGCAATACGACGTGCGCTCATGCCGCATTCGCGTACCAGGTAGGCAATCTTGGTAGTAATCACGCTGGTCTTGCCGGAACCGGCCCCGGCCAGTACCAGGCAGGGGCCGTCGATATAGCGCACGGCGTCCTGTTGGTGCGGGTTGAGAGCGGAAAGACGCTGTTGGATCGTGGTCATCACTTCACTCGTCGAGATCGGCGCCGGAAAAGTCGAGTTGCCGCCAGGCTTCGAACACGATCACTGCACAGGCATTGGAAAGATTGAGGCTACGACTGCCGGTCTTCATGGGAATGCGCAGGCACTGCTCGTCAGGCAACGCATCGAGCATCGATTGTGGCAAACCCCGTGTTTCGGGGCCGAATACCAGCGCATCGCCCTGGCGGTAACGGGGCGCATGATAGCCGCTGCGTCCACGCGTCGAAACGGCGAAAATCCTCACCGGTTCGACGGCGTCGAGAAACGCCGGCCAACTCGCATGAACAGCGACCCGCGCCCACTCATGATAGTCCAGTCCGGCGCGGCGCAACCGTTTGTCATCGAGCGTGAACCCCAGTGGCTCGATCAGGTGCAGCCGAAAGCCGGTATTGGCGCACAAGCGGATCAGGTTGCCGGTATTGGGCGCGATCTCGGGCTGATAGAGCACCACATCGAGCATGGCGTTCACTCTGCCACGCCATAGCGGGCCCGATAGGCACGAATCGCCTCGGCATGCGGCGCCATCTCGTGGCTGGCGTACTGCTCGAGATAATCGAGGACGTTATCCAGGGTCACGATACTGATCACCGGCATGCCATAGCGAGCCTCGACATCCTGAATCGCGCTGGTCTCACCGCTACCCTGCTCCTGACGGTCGAGGGCAATGACGACGCCGGCTGCCGAGGCTCCTGCATCATCGATCAGCGACATTACCTCGCCAATGGCGGTACCCGCCGTGATGACATCGTCAATGATCAAGATCTTGCCCTCAAGGGTGGCACCGACGGTATTGCCTCCCTCACCATGATCCTTGGCCTCCTTGCGATTGAACGCGAAAGGCAGGTCGCGGTCGTGGTGATCGGCCAATGCCACGGCCGTTGTCGCCGCTAGCGGTATTCCCTTGTAAGCTGGGCCGAATAACACATCCGCTGTCACGCCGCTATCGGCGATCGCCTGGGCGTAGAAGCGCCCCAGACGGGCCAGCGATGCGCCGCTCTTGAACAGACCGGCATTGAAGAAGTAGGGACTCACTCGGCCCGACTTCAAGGTGAACTCACCGAATCGCAACACGCCCTGGTCGATGGCAAACTCGATGAATTCGCGCTGATAAGGCTGCATTTGCTTGGACACCCAACCCCCTATCACTTTTATAAGCTAATGCCATTTACCTAAACGTCTAATCGTCGGGTATCATACAGGCGCGACGGAAAAGGGAACATGTATGAAAATCGCCAGCATCAATGTCAATGGAATCCGCGAAGCAGTCGACCGAGGCTTTCTCGACTGGTTGGCCAACCAGGACGCCGACGTGGTCTGCGTTCAGAATCTCAAGGTCAAGAGTTTCGAACTCGATGACAGCATTCTCTACCCGGAAGGCTACGAGGGCTACTTCCTCGATGCCGAACAGGACGGCTTCTCCGGTGTCGGACTCTACTGTCGCAAGATCCCCAAGGCCATCATGTATGGTCTAGGGTTCCCTCAGTGCGACAATGAAGGGCGATTCCTGCAGGCCGACTACGACCGATTCAGCATCGTCAGTTTTCTGATGCCCGACGGCAGCGATCCCGATGCCAAGGCTACGTTCATGGAGCAGTACCAGGAATACCTGGCCAAGATGGCACGCAAACGGCGTGAATACATCATCTGTGGTACCTGGCACATTGCCCACAAGACCATCGATTTGGCCAACTGGGCGGACAATCAGACCACACCGGGTTTCAAACCCGAAGAGCGTGCCTGGATGGATCAAGTCTTCGGCCCTACCGGTTTCATCGATACCTTCCGCGAAGTCAATCGCGACGCCGGTGAATATACCTGGTGGCCGGCACTGGATCAGGACCAGCCACGGACTCGCCAGGAAGGTTGGCGTCTGGACTATCAGGCCGTGGGCACCGAGTTTCGCCGCCACATCGTCGATGCATGGATTGACGACGATGCCACGTTTTCGGAATTCGCTCCCCTGATCGTCGAGTACGATCTCAGTCTGTAAACGCCGCTTTCCGTCGCCGTCCACGCCAGCACGCCGGCTCCCCTACGGCCGGCACGCTGGCTTGGGTCATCGCGATATCAGCTACGGATCCCCAGGGATTCGCGCTGGGCATCGAACAACTGTCGTCCGGCCCCTTCGGCCAGATCCAGCATGGTATCGAGTTCGCCACGACTAAACGATGCCGCTTCCGCTGTCCCCTGAACTTCGATCAAGCCTCCGCCTTCGGTCATGACCACGTTCATGTCCGTATCCGCTCCACTATCCTCAGGATAGTCGAGGTCAACGACCGGCTTGCCCTTGAAGACGCCGACCGACACCGAGCTTACCAATTGCTTGAACGGATCGCCCTTGATCTGCTTGTTGCGCTGCATGTAGCGGATGGCATCCACCAACGCCACGCACCCACCGGTGATCGCTGCCGTGCGCGTGCCACCATCCGCCTGGATCACGTCACAGTCGATGGTAATGGTGAACTCACCCAGTTTTTTCAGATCCACCGCCGCACGTAGCGAGCGCCCGATCAAGCGCTGGATTTCCAGGGTTCGTCCGCCCTGCTTGCCGCGCGTTGCCTCACGGCCACCGCGCGTATGCGTGGCCCGTGGTAGCATGCCGTATTCGGCGGTGACCCATCCTTGATTCTTGCCACGTAGCCAGCGTGGTACACCGGCTTCGACGCTGGCATTGCACAGCACCTGGGTATCACCGAAAGTCACCAGTACCGACCCTTCCGCATGACGCGTGTAATCGCGAAACAACGTCACTTCACGAAGCTGGTCGGGTTGTCGTCCACTCGGGCGCATATCACCTCTCAAGCCATTACCATTCGAATCGAGCGTCCCATTCTACATGCTAACGGCCGGGAATCGGTTACACTATTTCACCTAGGTCACGTGTCACCAAGTAAATGGCTAGCGTCTCAGCTTCACCCATATCGATCAGGAGAATGCATGGTTCATAGCATGACGGCCTTCGCCCGACACAGTCACGATGCTGACTGGGGCAACCTGCAGTTGGAGCTTCGCTCGGTCAATCAACGCTATCTCGACCTGCATTTCCGCTTGCCCGAGTCACTCCGCGACCTGGAGTCGACCTGGCGGGATCAACTACGCGCACGGCTGGCGCGTGGCAAGATCGAATGCACCCTGCGATTCACCCCCAGTACTGCAGGCACCTCGGTGACAGTGAACCGGGACCGCCTCGATGAACTGGCCCGTGCCCTGCACGAAATCCGCGGTCTGGTTCCCGATGCCGACATGCCGGATGCCCTGGCGCTGCTGGATCATCCCGGCGTGATCGACACGGAAGAGACCGACATCGAGCAGATCAGGCAGGTCGCTCACGCGCTGTTCGCTCGTGCCCTGGACGACCTGGTCGTCGGTCGCGCTCGTGAAGGCGAACAACTGGCCGAGCTGATCCGTACGCGCCTCGCCGGAGTCCGCGAGCAAGTAGACGCGGTACGCACACGCCTGCCCGCCATCATCGAAGGACAACGCAAGCAACTGCTCGACCGTCTGGAAGCGGTGCGCACCGAGCTCGACCCGCAGCGACTGGAGTCCGAACTGACCCTGATGGCCCAGAAAGCCGACGTCGATGAAGAACTCGACCGCCTGGCAACCCACGTCAACGAAGTGGAACGGCAACTCGGCCAATCAGGCCCGGTGGGACGACGCCTGGACTTCCTGATGCAGGAACTCAATCGCGAGGCCAATACCCTGTCATCCAAATCGGTCGTCGCCGACACCACCCGCAGCGCCGTCGAACTCAAGGTCCTGATCGAACAGATGCGCGAACAGATCCAGAATATAGAGTGATGTCCATCCTCATCTACACAATTACATAATATACTGTTTTTAATAGAAATTTTCTGATTGGTTGTCTATAGCTGTCTACGAAAATCTAGCTTAAGCCAGCGCAAAGTGGGGAGTACAATGGGGAGTAAACCAGTGTACTACCCACCAAGAGGCTCGATTTTCCTATGGGTACTCCCCACTTCAAACGCTCACCCCTGGACTGGAGCATCCCGCCCAGGGAAACAAGCCCTGCGCCAACCTGGCAGAAAAAGCCGTGTAAACATGCTCTTGATGAGGCACGCCCTACTCTGGTCACCACAAATTCAAACAAATGTTTCAAATTTTTTATGCACGCTGGAGGAGGGGCTAATGGGCAGCTTTACCGCCAAGAAGGTCCAGTCCCTGATCAAGGACGGAACACCGGGACGCTACAGCGACGGCAACGGCCTGTACCTGATGATTCCAAGGAAGGGCATGCCCTACTGGATGCTTCGATACACGTTCGCCGGAAAGCGGCGTGAGCTGACGCTGGACAAGTACGCGGATCTTTCCTTGGCCGAGGCTCGAGAGCAGGCTGTGGAATCCCAGAAGGCCATCCGTAAAGGACTCGATCCTGTCGAAGAACGCAAGCGTGAGGAGCAGGTCGCCATCCATACTGTCCAGGGCCTTTTCACCGATTGGCACCAGGACCTGGAGAAACGCCTCAAGCACCCTCACATCCCCAAGCGTATCTTCGAGAAGGAAGCTGCTCCATCTATCGGGCACCTACCCCTGGAGAACGTCACCCCCATGGATGTGCGGACGATCATCAGGAAGGTCGCCGGCAGCGGCCGCCCAACCATTGCTAACGATGCCCTGATGTATCTTAAGCAGTTGTTCAATCATGCCATCAAGCTTGGACTGCTCACCTATAACCCGGCATCGGCCTTCAACGTCAACGATGCGGGGGGTGTCGAGAAAAGCCGCGACAGGGCTCTGAGCCTCGATGAGATTCGCCAGGCTTTTCAAGTTTTCAGGGAAAACAGCGATAGCTTCAGCCGCGACAACTATCTCGCCTGCGCCCTTCTCCTCACTCTGGGGGTACGCAAGACTGAACTGATCGAAGCCCAGTGGGCCGAATTCGACCTGGAGAACAGGCAGTGGGATCTATCGGGGGAACGTAGCAAGTCAGGTGTTGGGATCAGAATACCGCTCCCGCCGCAAACCATCGTCTGGCTGGATGAGCTCAAGACCCGAGCCTGTGGCTCGGACTACGTCTTTCCTAACCGTCGCAGCAGTAAGCAGCCCCATATGGGCAAGGACACGCTGAATCGCGCCATTTCCAAGTTGTTCGGCCGAGAGCCAGGCAACAAGCCTCAGCCAGAGAACAAGATGGGCAATATCGCCGAATTCACCGTACACGACCTGCGACGCACCTGCCGCAGCCTGTTAGCTGCCGCTGGCGTACCGGGGCACATCGCGGAGCGCTGCCTGAACCACAAGCTCAAGGGCGTGGAAGGCATCTACGATCGTTACGACTACTTCGAAGAGCGGAAACAGGCCCTGACCAAGGTGGCAGAGCTTGTTGAGCCTGCCATCAGCGAAGACCAAAGCGAATGTCCGGTAGGCCATGAGCAGACAATGACAGTATAAACGCACCTCCTCGGCCAAAACAGCAACATCTGGAGCCGGATTTTTCCAGTTCTGGCTGGACCTAATAAGAGGTCAGGGGCAGGGTCAGTATGGATTCCTCTCGTTTGGAAACGGTTGAACTCTTCGAGGGCAGATCGACGGGCGCCCAAGCCCTGGGAATGCCTACTGCGACCGTGAGCCGCCGAATTTCCGAGCTGGAAGCCGGCCTGAACGCCGCCCGAGGGTTCCTGCGACTCGGCCTGGATGATCTGTTGATGGTGGCACGCGAATTTTTGAATCCGCGGCTGGCTCGGTAATCCCCCATTTGTAGAGGGTTTCAACAGTAGAGCCCTGGCCACTCCAACACCCTGAGTATTCGATCAATAACTCCATTCGTTAACGCATAGACGCCAATAGTCTACAATTCGATTCGGACGGGGGAATCTTCTATGGCCAGCAGCTCTCAAATCAAAGCCTTACTGAACAGTTACGCGGATCAGGACAACGACCGCTTTTTTGCCGTGGCGCTCCAGGTGGCGGCTAAAGAAGCTCAGCGTGGGCACCACAAAGTGGCCCGGGATATTCGCTCGCTGGTGGAAAAACTCCAGCATTCACAGAGCCAGGCAGACAAAAGCCAGCAGCCAGAGCAGCCAACGCCCCTGGTCACGCCTCAGGGAGAGCTGGAAGAGCTTCTCGAGCAGCTAACGCCAGCGGTAAGGCGCAATGAGCTGGTTCTCCCAGAGCAGGTCAGTTCTCGAATTGACGGTGTCATCCACGAGCAACGCCAGAAAGCCAAACTGGCACAGTACGGTCTTTTGCCCAGCCGGAAACTCCTGCTCGCAGGCCCACCTGGCACCGGTAAAACGATGACAGCCTCAGTGCTCGCGACGGAGCTCCAGCTGCCGCTCTATACAGTCCGTCTGGATGGGCTGGTCACGCGCTACCTTGGTGAGACGGCATCCAAACTCCGCAAAATCTTCGATCAGATCGCTGCAACTCGGGCCATTTACCTTTTCGACGAGTTCGATGCGATCGGTGGTGAGAGAGCCCAGAGTAACGACGTGGGCGAAATCCGGCGTGTCCTCAACTCCTTCCTCCAGTTCCTGGAGAAGGACACATCTGAAAGCCTCATCGTTGCTGCAACCAACCACCCAGATCTTCTCGACAAGGCACTCTACCGGCGGTTTGATCAGATCATTCAATATCCAATGCCGGATACTCGTGAAATTGAGAAGCTGATCCAGAACCGCCTGGTGGCATTTTCCCTGGAGCAACTGAACCTTTCTGAGGCCGCAAAAGCAGCTAAAGGGTTGAGCCCAGCTGATGTAACCCGATGCTGCGAGGAAGCTGCGAAGACTTCCGTACTTAACGGGCACCCAGTCAACACCCAACGACTCGTTGAGGCATTCCAGGAGCGCAACACTCACCGCTGAACAATGGACGCTACATGGCGCAGTGGAAGCAACATATAAAGCTGGAAGGTGTAGCCATTCCCGAGTCCTTCCGGAAAAAGGGACGGGGCCCACGTCCACTGATTCCGCAGTGTGATCGCTTCACCCATGGAGGAAAGCTTCAAGGTGAACTCTCCCACGCATGGAGCACGTACGAAGAACGCAGGCAACGGGTTCCCTCACCGCTAGACCGTGATCGCGGCATCTTCCTTGAAATCACCAGCCAACCTGGATACCCGCTTCCCGAGGAGAAGCTGGACAATCAGGATTTCGATCTCCGGCACCTCCGTAAAGTCGGTGATCAAGAAGTGGCAGTCGTTTTTGTGCCGGAAAAATCGCGTCGACGTGTTGCCAACAAAATCGAGAACTACCTTGATCCCAAGAAA
The DNA here is from genome assembly GCF_008079445.1 of Aidingimonas lacisalsi. Taxonomy (GTDB): domain Bacteria; phylum Pseudomonadota; class Gammaproteobacteria; order Pseudomonadales; family Halomonadaceae; genus Aidingimonas; species Aidingimonas lacisalsi. Next base: position 305,729 of record NZ_VRYH01000001.1, read on the forward strand.
GACCGAAAAGGCAAACCAAGCAACCAGTTCCTAGTCACCCGGGTTGCCGAAATAAAGTTGGCAGATACTGCCAGCTTCTGGACGGACTCCACTGAACGATTACCTGAGACTCCTGACAAAAAAGTCTGGCTCGAGCTGTGGATTAAACGAAGGGCAACCCACCTTTCTCGGGAAGAACTCTCAGAGGCCCTTAGCCAGAACACGGAAATCGAAATTGGCAACAGCGCCCTCACCTTCTTCGACAACTACGTCCTTCTGATACGCGCCTCGCTCAACGACCTCGCGTTCGCGCCAGAACTCATTGGCTCCCTGGAAGAGCTGAGAGCAGCAAAAGAACCACCGGAATTCTGGGTTGAGCTCTCACCCTACGAGCAGCATGAATGGGTGCAGGAGCTGCTTGAGAGAACGCAGCGCCATGCGCCTGAAGCAACCGCATGCATTCTGGATACCGGCATCAATTATCACCACCCTTTGCTGGCACCCGCTTGCGCCGAGGAACGATCCGTCTCCTGGAGACCTGAATGGCCCACATTCGATGAGTTTGATCGGTTCAACCCGCTCAAGCGCACAGACGCCCACGGGTCAATGCAGGCTGGTGTAGTTATCTATAACGACCTACGAGCTGCATTGGAGGGACAGGAAACAATCGAACTGCGCTTTGATGTGGAATCCGGCCGCATCCTTCCTCCCAACGGCTCCAACCCGCCGGGTCTCCTGGGTCAATTGACGGCGGGTACCGCGTCCAAACTGGAAATCGATCGCCCACTACTTCCCAGGGTGTATTCGCTGGCTGTAACTGCTGCCCCCGAACCAATCAGCGGCCAACCCTCCTCATGGTCTGCAGAAATCGACCAATTCACCTCAGGTGCTGAAGACGGAACCGCTCGGCTGTTCATCATCAGCGCCGGCAACAATCCAAATGTTGCTCCCAATACCGATCACTGGGATCAGGTAGCCCAAACCCCCATAGAGGATCCAGCTCAAGCCTGGAACGCGCTTACTATCGGCGCTTACACAGAGCAGACTTCAATTCGGCACACCACTTTCGATGGATGGTCGCCCATCGCAGAAGCCGGCGACGTTGCGCCTCAAAGTTCCTCCTCAGTTTACTGGGAATGGAGAGACCAGGCTCCGTTCAAGCCAGATCTTGTTGCCGAAGGCGGAAACTGTGCACTCTCGCCAGACCACAAAGACGCTGACATGATCAATCCACTGTCCGTGCTAACGACATCCGGTCGGACGGATGGTGCCCTTTTCGAATACCATGGCGACACGAGCGCAGCCTGCGCTTCCATAACGCACATCGCGACTGACCTTAGGGCGACCTACCCCGACCTCTGGCCGGAGACCATTCGTGGTCTTTTGGTGCACTCTGCAGAGTGGACTCCCGCAATGGAAAGGCGTCTAGAGCACCTCAGGCGAACTACAAGCCGCTCAGCGGCAACGGCCACTATGCTGAGAACGGTTGGCTATGGAGTCCCCAATAAAGTGAGGGCAAAAGCCAGTGCGGCCCATGCACTCACCCTTGTCTACGAGGACTATCTTCAGCCATTCTCCCAAAAACTTGGAAAAAAGCGCTCAGATCCGACGCTCAACCAGATGCACCTGATAAGGCTACCTTGGCCGACCATGGGGCTGAGTGAACTGGCACCCGAGACAAAGGTGCGCCTGAAGGTTACGCTCTCCTACTTCGTGGAGCCTAATCCAGGACGACGCGGATACCGCTCCCGGTATCGGTATCAATCACATGGGCTCCGGTTCGATGTTATTCGTCCTGCCCAAGGCGAGACCAACTTTCGGCAGAAAGTTAACGAGGAGGCAAGAGACGAGTCCTACAGTGGCCCCGAAGAACAGGATTCAGGCTGGATGCTGGGCCCCTCGCTGCGCACGAGAGGAACGCTTCACTCAGACACCTGGGAAGGCACAGCAGCCGACCTGTTGCGCCGTAACACGCTCGCGGTCTACCCAATCGCTGGATGGTGGAAATACAGAGAAGCAGAAGAACGATGCAATGAAAACGTTCGCTACTCACTGCTGGTCAGCTTGGAGGTCCCAGAGAATTCAGTCGACATCTACTCCGAGGTGGCGAGCAAAGTAGCGGTAGAAACGCCTGCAACGATCAGCGTTTAATCAGGCCTTAGTCAAGCATTCGAACACCTATAGCACGCACCTTTCACTATGGTGCAAGGCAGTAAAAAACATGGAATCGCGGATTCGCGACATTATCCTTTCAATCGTGCCCAACGATGGCAGCACTATCGGTAACCAAAGCCTTTTCAAACAGGTGCGCGAGCAGATTGAAGCAGATGGTGGTAACTATCAAGAATCCGAGATCAATAAAGTCCGTGAATCCCTGATTACGGAAGGCGTCCTTGGCAAAGGGCGCGGCAGAGGCGGCTCAGTTTACCGTAAAAACCAACCGAATCCTCAACACTCCCCTACGGACAAAGCTGATACTCAAAAGAACAAAGAGACCCCGGACCCTATGCCTAACAACCAGCACTTCGGCACCTACGAGCACCCGAACGAAGCGACGCAACGCCCAGATGTGGGACTCCAGGACCAATTTCACCAGGTCAAAGAGCCGAAAACATACCGGTATGACTCAAGCCTTGCGCCTGAACTGACGTGGGACGAAAGCGCAGAACGGGAATTTGCCGAGTGGCTGATAAATCTCATTGCCGAAGCCGAGGAAAAAGGAGAAAACGCTGTCTTCAACGAACCCCAGTGCTGGCAGGGTACGGGTGAAACTTTCCGCTCCATGCAGCAGTGTGCCGCTCGCCTGCGCAGTCTGACTCGGCCGTTCTTGAACTGGGCAGGTAAAGCGGAACGTCAGCAGATAAGCGTCGCGACGGTGCCCCTTTTCGTCCATGAGCGACATTCAACACGCGCCATCCTCGATAAACTCAAGAATTACAAAGCTAGCGGTCAGAGCATGGACCTTTTCGGTGATCCCGAGACGGATATTGCCGATAAGCTGGATGCCTACGAGCACAAAGGGCCCTGGACCAACCGAATGATTTTAGGCGACTGTAATGACCCCCTGGTTTCTGCACACCCTACGCGACTAATGCCGGGTGTGCTCGGGGTGCCACATAGTCCAGAGACTGATGTGGCCGTTCTTCGCTGAAGTCGTAGATCACCGCTTTCGACCCGGCGTAGGAGGTGGTGGCGTAGGCCCAGAGGTCGGCTCGATGGGTCTTCTTCTTGCCCGGGGCCAGCATGGGTACCGGCGTCTCGTCGGTATGCAGCACGGGCTCATCGTGCAGCCGCTCGCGTAGCGCATCGACCAGCGGCTGGAGTCGCACGCCGCAGATGCCGACCCATTCGGCCAGGGTGGAGAGCGGGATCGCCACGCCGGCACAGGCAAAGATCTGTGCCGGCCGGTACAGCGGCAGATGATCGGCGTACTTGGTGATCAGCACCTGAGCCAGCAAGCCTGACGGGGGATGCCCTTGTCGATCAGATGGGCCGGCATCGGCGCCTGGGTCAGCGTCTCGCAGTGATCGCAGACCCACTTGCCACGGATATGTACGCGGTGGTACCGCCAAGGCGCAGTGTCTCCTGTACTTCGTCGATACACGGACCGATAATGTCCGAGTCGATTCGGTCGGGCCGCTCCCCCTCAGTCCCATGATCACCGCGTGACCTGTCCCGTGGCCAATACCAGTGGCTGACAAGGAACCAAAGAGCTGAATTTCGGCTCGTGCAACGTGCTCAAGCAGGTTGCGCTGCTGCACCTCGTCTAGGAAACCGCAGCGGCCTGCATCGGCCCCACGGTGTGAGAACTCGACGGCCCAACACCGATCTTGAACAGATCGAAGACGCTGATTGGCATGCTTTCCCCCGAAAAAAACAAGTGTCGCTGTATGCTAGCGGTCGAAGACAACTGTTCGGTTGTCATGCAGGAAAACACGCCGCTCCACGTGCAACGCTACCGCTCGGGCTAGGGTCAGACACTCAACGTCACGCCCTTTGGTCACTAGGTCCTCGGGATAGTCGGTATGACTGACAGGCTTCACATCCTGGGTAATGATCGGGCCTTCATCCAAAGTGTCATTGATATAATGCGCTGTAGCCCCAACAAGTTTGACGCCCTTTTCATACGCTTGGTGATAAGGTCGTGCCCCTTTGAAACCAGGCAACAATGAGTGGTGGATATTGATCGCCCGACCGGCGAGCAGCTCACACATGTCGCTGGATAGTACCTGCATGTAGCGGGCAAGGATCACCAATTCGGCAGCGGTCTCCTCGACCACCTCCCTTACCTGTGCTTCCTGCGCCATCTTGATTTCGGGGGTAATCGGGAGATGGTGATAGTCGATCCCGTGCCACTCCGCCAGGGATGCTAAGTCTGAGTGGTTGGAAACGATGGCCCGTATCTCGATAGGCAGCTGACCAACGCGATAGCGATAGAGCAGATCGTTGAGGCAATGATCGGCCTTCGACACCATGATCACCACAGGCATGCGTCTTTCTGGTGGCGTCAGTTCGAAGCTCATCGAGAAATCGGCAGCCCGCTCGGTGAAGCCCGCCTGAAAGGCCGCGGCATTGAATAGCTCGTCCTCGGGCTGGAACTCAGTACGGATAAAGAAGCGCCCACTGAGCCGATCATCGAAGGATTGCTGCTCGGTGATATAGCAGCGGCTTTCCTTGAGGAATCGCGTCACTACATCCACGGTACCGAGGCGGCTGGGACTCTGGGCCGCCAGGATCCAACGGTTAGAGTTCTCTTGCATATTGTGTCTCCCGGACGGGGACCGCTGGCCACCGGTCCCGTCTCTGTCAGACCTCGACACCGATGGCATATGCCTCGCCAGCATCCAGGATCCATCGATAGAGGTAATCAGCGAAGCTTCTCCGCAGCACCAGCTCCCAGCGGGTCTCTGTGGGGCGGCGCAGGATCAGGTTCGCCTTAGCGAACACTGTGGTGACGCCCTTGCCCACCGGGAAATTGTCGGGATGGACATCGTAGGGTGTCGATTTCATCAGCAACTCGCGGGCGGCCTCGCCTTCGAGTTCGAGCAGCGTCTGGCCGCCGCTGACATTGACGATGGCGTAGTGGGCGTCGCCCAGAGCCTCGCGCAGCTTGCCCTCCAAGCCAAACTCCTCGCCACCGGGCACGATCAGCAGCCACTCATCGGGCGAAAGCCACTGGATCGAGCGCTCGCCACCTTCGTCCCGGCTGAGCGCATTGGGATATGCTGGCAGGCCGAAGCCAAGTACCGAGTGCACCGCTTCGTCGAGGACGATGGCGCCGCCACGTAGAATCAAGTGCCCCAGCAGGGCCCGCTCACGCAACGCCACCCGACTCTCGGTGCAGGGGGCAGGTGCCCCCGAACGCTGATGGAAAAAGACCAGTGGCGACTCAGCCGATATCTCCACGCCGGGATGCGTTTCGAAGGTCCTGATGTTTTGGGCAACTAAATTAGACATGTTGGCGCTCCCCTTTAGGATCGTAAAAGACATTACTGACGATCTCGGCCTGGTGCACCTGGCCATCGACCATGGGCAGATAGACCGTCTCACCTATCCGGTGATGCCCGCCCTTGACTACCGCCAAGGCAATACCATGACCGAGAATGGCGCTGTAATAGCTGGAGGTCACATGGCCAACCATGGGCATCGGGATAGCGTGATCCGGATCGAAGACGATCTGCGCACCCTCCTCCAGCACCACGGCCGAATCCTTGGGTTTGAGGCCCACTAACTGTTTCCGATCCTTGCGTCGGGTATCGGAGCGCGACAAGGCACGTTTGCCAATCCAGGGAAAGGGTTTGTCGTAACCGACGGCCCACTGCATACCCAGATCTTCCGGGGTCACCGAGCCATCCGTGTCCTGGCCGGCAATGATCAAGCCCTTCTCGGCTCGAAGTACGTGCATGGTCTCGGTACCGTAGGGCGTCAGGTCATACTTGTCGCCGTGCTCGAACAAGGTCGTCCAGACGTGCAAGGCGTAGTTGGCCTGAACGTTGATCTCGTAAGCGAGCTCACCGGTGAAGGATATCCGGAACACCCGTGCCGGGACATCCGCGACCTGACCTTCACGCCAGTCCATGAACTTGAACTGCTCTTTGTCCAGATCGATATCGGTGATCTCCGAGAGCAGTTTGCGCGCTTCAGGACCGGTGACGGTGATCGTCGCCCAGTGATCAGTGACCGAAGTAAAATAAACCTGCAATTCAGGCCACTCGGTCTGGTGCCACAGCTCCAGCCACTCCATGACTCCGGCTGCCCCGCCGGTGGTGGTAGTCATCAGGAAGTGGTTCTCACCCAGGCAACTGGTGGTGCCATCATCCATCAGCATGCCGTCGTCCTTGCACATTAACCCATAGCGCACCCGTCCAGGGGCCAACTTGGCCCACTTGTTGGTGTAGACCCGACCCAGGAACTCCCGGGCATCCGGCCCTTGGATGTCGATCTTGCCCAGCGTCGAGGCGTCCAGCACTCCGACCCCCTGACGGACGGCCAGACACTCCCGCGCCACCGCCTCGTCCAGCGTCTCGGACTTGCCGTTGACAGTCTTCGGGAAGTACCACGGACGTTTCCACTGACCCACATCCTCGAACTCGGCACCGTGCTCCACGTGCCATTGGTGCAGGGCGGTGTACCGCTCGGGGTCAAACAGATCACGGCAGTGACGGCCAACGATGGCGCCGAAGGTCACCGGCGTGTAATTGGGTCGGAATACTGTAGTGCCCACCTCGGGGATCGTCTTGCCCAGGCAACGGGCGGCGATGGCCATGCCATTGATGTTGCCGAGCTTGCCCTGATCGGTTCCGAAGCCCATGGCAGTATAGCGCTTGACGTGCTCGATGGACTCGAAGCCCTCGCGGGTGGCCAACTCGATGGCCGCCGCGGTGACGTCATTCTGCTGGTCGACGAACTGCTTGGGCCCCCGCAGAGTCGGCTTCTCGTGGGGCACCTGATAGAACGCACAGGCGGCGCCTTCGCGCAGCGAGTCCACCTGCGGCAGTGCGATGGGCCCGGCCGGGCGGTCCAGCGCTTCTAACGCCTGTTCGGCCATGGCGGCACCGTCAGCCAGTCCTTCGGCCAGATCATGCACACCTCGGGCGCTGCCTGCAGCATGCACCCCTCTTACCAGACTGGGCACGAAACCGAGACTCTCCTCATTCCAGGAAGGACGCGCACCGGTATGGGATGCCAGGTGAATCACCGGGCTGTAGCCACCTGAACTGGCGATGGTGTCGCAGGCCAGAGTCTCGGCCTGACCGGTGACCTTGAATGCCTCAGCATCGATAGCAGCGATACGGGCACCACTCACCCGATTACCGCCCTTGGCCTCGAGCACCGCCGCGCCTTCGATGATGCGGATGCCGCGGGCGCGTGCCTGCGCCACCAGTTCGCCGTCAGGTGCCTGGCGAGCATCAACGATGGCCACCACTTCGCGGCCGACATCAAGCCAGTCCAGGGCGGCGCGGTAGGCGTAATCATTGGTCGTAGAAAGTATCAGCTTGTTGCCGGGCACCACGCCGTAGCGACGGACATAGGTCGACACCGCACCGGCCACCAGGTTTCCGGGCACATCGTTGCTGCCATAAACCAGTGGCCGCTCGTGGGCGCCGGTAGCCAGTAGCACCTGACCGGCACGCACGCGATGCATCCGCGACCGGGTGGGACGGTAGCCGGCTCCTTGCGGCGCTGTCTCGCCAAGATGCTCCGTGCGCCGCTCGTGTAGGGTCACGAAATGATGGTCATGGTAGCCGTTGGCGGTAGTACGCGGCAGCAGTGTGACATTGTCACACTGGGCAAGTTCATCAAGCACCCGTTCCACCCACTGAACGGCGGGCTGATTATCGAGCAGTTCGCGGCTGTCGAGCAGTGAACCGCCCATCTCCTCCTGTTCGTCGCAGAGAATCACTCGAGTGCCACTGCGCGCAGCGGTCAGCGCCGCTGCCAAGCCAACCGGTCCCGCGCCGATGACTAGCAAATCACAGTGCTGATTGAGGTGATCGTAGCTGTCGGGGTCCCGCTCCATCGGGCTACGTCCCAAACCAGCTCCCTTGCGAATGACTTTCTCGTAGGTCATCCACATGGAAGCGGGTGCCATGAAGGTCTTGTAATAGAAGCCTGGTGGCATGAAACGTCCACCCAGCTTGCCAACCAAGCTCATCAGATCACGCTGGACGTTGGGCCAGCCGTTGGTACTCTGTGCCGTGAGGCCGTCGAACAAGGCCTGCTGGGTGGCGCGTACGTTGGGGACCTGAGCCGACTCCGTACCACCTAACTGGATCAGTGCATTAGGCTCCTCAGCGCCGGCGGCAACGATGCCACGCGGCCGTGAGTACTTGAAGCTGCGATTGACGATGTTCACCCCGTTGGCCAACAGCGCGGAAGCCAGAGTGTCGCCAGCATGACCTTGGTAACGTTTGCCATTGAAGGTGAAGCTCAGGGTGCGGGCGCGATCGATGCGCCCGCCTTCACGAAGACGGTTAATTTGGTTCATGCCTTGACTCCTTCCTGACGCGACATGGCTTCCGCCTCGGTAGTTACCTTCTCGGAGAGACTCCCTTCGGGAAACTCGGCGGTAAAGCGCGGCAGTTCGCCCATTTTATAGGTCTCGAGGATCGCGTAGCTCACGGTGTGGCGTGTGATATTGAAGAACTTGCGACAGCCCACAGCGTGTACCCACAATTCGTGGTGAATACCACGCGGGTTGTCACGGAAAAATAGATAGTCGCCCCACTCTTCGTCGCTGCACGCCTCAGGCTCCTCGGGACGTGCGATGTGCGCTTGGCCCTTGGGATGGAACTCCTCTTCCTCGCGATGTTCCTCGCAGTAGGGGCAGTAGATATGAAACATGGGATTGCCTCCTTAGTGAGCCACGCCGGCCGCACCGTGCTCATCGACCAATGCCCCGGTATGGAAACGATTGATGGAGAACGGCGCTGCGAGCGGGTGGGCCTGGTTCTTGGCCAGGGTCCAGGCGAATACATGGCCCGACCCCGGAGTGGCTTTGAAACCGCCGGTGCCCCAACCGCAGTTGAAGAACAACCCTTTCACCGGCGTGGCAGAGAGGATCGGGCAAGCGTCCGGGCAGGTATCGACGATGCCGCCCCACTGGCGATTCATGCGTACTCGCGAGAAGATCGGGAACATCTCGACAATGGCCTGCAGGGTGTGCTCCACAGTGGGGTAGCTGCCGCGCTGGCCGTAACCGTTGTAGCCATCGATGCCGGCGCCGATCACCAGATCTCCCTTGTCGGTCTGATTGATGTAGCCGTGCACGTGGTTGGACATCACCACAGTGTCCAGCACCGGCTTGAGGGGCTCGGAGACCAACGCCTGCAGCGGGTGCGACTCCAGGGGTAGCTTGAATCCCGCCATCTTGGCCAGCACTCCGGAGTTACCCGCCGCCACGCAGCCGATGGTCTTGGCTTCGATATCGCCGCGGTTGGTGTGCACCCCAAAGACGCGGCCGTCGCGGATCTTGAAACCGGTGACCTCCGTGTTCTGCAAGAGATCTACACCGAGTGCATCGGCAGCGCGGGCGTAGCCCCAGGCCACGGCGTCGTGGCGTGCCACCCCTGCCCGCGGTTGCCAGGAGGCACCAAGAATCGGATAGCGGGCATTCTTCGAACAGTCCATGACCGGCACGATCTCCTGGATCTGCTCGGGGGTGAGTACCACACTGTCGATGCCGTTCAAGCGGTTGGCGTTCACCCGACGCTGGACATCTCGCATATCCTGCAGGGTATGGGCCAGGTTCATCACACCGCGCTGAGAGAACATCACGTTGTAGTTGATGTCCTGTGAGAGTCCCTCCCAAAGCTTTATGGCATGCTCATAAAGTGCAGCGGACTCATCCCATAAATAGTTGGAGCGAACGATGGTCGTATTGCGGGCGGTGTTGCCGCCGCCCAGCCAGCCCTTCTCCAGCACCGCCACGTTGCGGATACCGTGCTCCTTGGCCAGGTAATAAGCGGTGGCCAGACCATGGCCACCGCCACCGATAATGATGACGTCGTACTGTGGCTTGGGTGTAGGGTTGCGCCACTGGCGCTCCCAGTTCTCATGGTGGCTGAGCGCGTGCTTGGCCAGCCCGAATCCCGAATAGCGTTGCATGGGTCTCTCCTAATACATATCAGCGATTACAGGGCGGTCGCGGCCGGCATCTTGGCCCCGTGGGTCACAGCGGATGTGTCACCGTAGACCGGGTGCCGCTCACAGAGCGCGGCGACCTTCTCGCGCACTTCGGTCTCCACCGCATCGGTGTTGCTACGCTCGGCCAGCACGTCAAGGATGTCGCACATCCAATCCGCCAGCTCAGTGCACTCGACCTCATCGAAACCACGCGAGGTCACAGCTGGGGTGCCGATACGCAGCCCTGAGGTAACGAAGGGGCTCTCGGGATCGTTGGGTATGGCGTTCTTATTGACGGTGATATGTGCCCGGCCAAGCGCTGCATCGGCATCCTTGCCGGTCACGCCTTGCTTGATCAGCGAGACCAGGAAAAGGTGATCATCGGTACCACCGGACACCACCTCGTAGCCGCGCTCAATGAAAACGCCGGCCATTGCACGGGCGTTGTCGATCACCCGCTGCTGATACTGCACGAAGTCCTGACTCTTGGCCTCCTTGAACGCCACAGCCTTGGCGGCAATCACGTGCATCAGCGGCCCACCTTGCTGCCCTGGAAACACCGCCCCATTGAGGCGCTTGTAGAGAGGCTCGTCGCCAGCGGCGGAGAGGATCAGCCCCCCACGGGGACCGCGCAGGGTCTTGTGGGTGGTAGTGGTGACTACGTGGGCATAGGGGACCGGACTTGGGTAGAGTCCGGCAGCAACAAGTCCGGCCACATGGGCCATGTCGACCAACAGCCAAGCACCGACCGCATCAGCGATATTGCGAAAACGTTGCCAATCCACCATTCGGGCATAGGCCGAAAAGCCGGCGATGATCAGTTTCGGTTTGTGGCTGCGAGCTAAGCGCTCAACTTCGTCATAGTCGATCTCTCCCGTCTCAGGGACCAACCCATATTGAACTGCGTGGTAGTGTTTACCGGAAAAATTGGGTGCCGCACCGTGGGTCAGATGGCCACCATGAGCCAGACTCATACCCAACACGGTATCGCCCGGCTTGATTAGCGCCATAAAGACGGCTGCGTTAGCTTGGGCACCCGAGTGAGGTTGGACATTGACGTAATTCGCCCCGAACAAGTCACGAGCTCGATCAACAGCCAACTGCTCTATGACATCGACGTGTTCGCAGCCGCCGTAGTAGCGCTTACCGGGATACCCCTCGGCATACTTGTTGGTCAATTGGGTGCCTTGGGCCTCCATTACGGCCCGGCTAGCGTAGTTCTCGGAGGCGATCAACTCGATATGCGCCTCCTGGCGCGACACTTCATCGGCGATGGCGTCAGCGATCTGCGAATCGAAAGTGGCGAGACCAACTTGGTTCATGACTGACTCCTGTTGTTATCGGTAGTGGGCAGGACGTTCTTGGAATCTATCGGCAACCTGCCAGAGGGAAAAATTTGAAATCCTTATGCACAGATAACCTCCACACAACGCATCCGGCTTACCCAGTGATTAAAGGCGATGACAGGGAGGAAGGATTGAACAAATGCGACAGGCCTACTGAACGCCTGACACTATCGAGGGAGCCCCCAGCCTAGGGGCTCCCTCGGCGACAATCGTTGTCGAGGACATCGAGCTGTGGGAGGCGGAAGGTGGTCGTAGAAGAGTCAGAGCTCAGGACGGCTCTCAACATGCAGGAAGAAGGGATCGACTCGATCAGCACCCGGTTCGATAGCACGCTTGCGCATTTCCGTTGGTGTCATGCCGAAGGCACTGCGGAAGTGGCGGGAAAAGTGGGCCGTATCGGCGAAACCGCAGCGCTCGCCGATCTCGGTGATGCGCTTGCCGGTGTAGTGGAGCAACCACAGGCCATAGCGCAGGCGCAGGTCACGCGCGAACTTCTGAGGCCCGACGCCCAGAACCTCGCGGAAGCGACGCTCAAGGTTACGACGCGATGTCCCCACCCGCTCTGCCAGCACATCCATGGAGATCGCCTCTCCCAGATGCTGTTCGAGCACATTAATGGAGCGACGAACCAAACGATCCTTGATCTTGCCAAACACCACCGGCTGCGGCTGAGGGTGGGTGCCGGTGCGGACTTCATCAAGGAGCATGATATTCAAGCTCTTCATCGCCCATGCCTTGCCCAGGTGCCGCTCAACCAGATGAGCGGCCAGATCTGCGGCCGCTGCCCCTCCGGCACAGGTGAGCCGGTCACCGTCATCGATGTACAGTCGATCAGCAACCGGATGAATGGCTGGAAAGCGCTGCATCATGTCGCGGTGGTGATACCAGCTAACACAGCAGCGCCGCCCCTTCATGAGCCCTGCCTGGATAAGGGCAAAGACGCCGGTGCATAGCCCAACTAGCGGCACCCCGACATCGGCCGCCTGGCGAAGGTAGGCCAGAGCGGTGGTATCCAAACGGGCTCTTTCGTCCAGAACCCCGCCGATGACCACGATGTAATCGAACTCACTGGGGTCCTGGAAGGACAGACAGGGCGAAATGGTGGCACCACAGCTGGAGAGAGCCTCCTGACCGATGCTGGTCATGAACGTCCAATGGCAGTGCTGCTGGCGGCTACGATCCCCCTCGTCGGCAGCTAGACGCAGATAATCGACGAAGGCGGCAAAGGGCAGCATAGTGAAGCGGTGCAGAAGAACGAAGCCGACCGAGAGGGGCGCCCTCCCGGGGCAGAGATCAATCGTGACACCTGGTGTCATGGCAATGCACCCCAAAAACCCGGATTCAGTCTGAAAACATACCCTATCGCGCTACCAGTCCTGACACACCAAACGCAGGAAGCGAGCCCCAGACTCGCTTCCTGCGTTTGGTGGTGACAGACTCGAGATCAGGACTGGCCAATGGTGTCCACGTAGTCAACACAACGATCTACGGATTCGACATCACCGAACTTGGCATCGATGTCGAACAGGTTCCAAGCCACCGCTCCGGGAACCCGGTCGCCGATGCACTCCTTGACAGCGATAGGACGGAACCCATCGGCGATACCGTCGCAGACGGTCTGGCGTACACAGGCACAGGCCGTCACACCCGTCACGAGGATCGTATCGACACCGTTGGCACGCAGGATGCCAGCGAGTTCGGTGCCATGGAAGGACGAAGCGCGTTTCTTCAGCAGCGTATATTCACCCTCGACCGGGGCTATTCGCGAATCGATAGCCCAGAGATCCTTGTCGGCAAGATTGACGACATCAATCGGGATTTTATTATGCCATAGCCCCATGTCGGTGAATGGCGCATTGCGATCAGTGATCTCATAAGCCGTGGTCACATGGATTACCGGTAAATTCGCGGCGCGGAATGCCTTGAGCAGTTTCTGCATACCGGGAATGATCTCGTTGTCCATCTTCTCCTGGTCGCAGGTGAAAGGATTGCCCGGGCGGGTCCAAGCATTGGCGAGATCGACGCTCACCAGCGCCGGCTTCTTGCCAAACCCGACGCGGCGCTGGAAGCCGCGCTCCTGATAAAGCTTTGTGGACTCTTCAAAGGATTGCTCGAGCATTGCCATCAGATTTTGAGACATTCTGCTTACTCCAGTGGATCGAGATTCGTGATCTCATGTAATTGCTGAAAAAGTCATCTGCAGTCTGACAGCTTCAAGATTAATAACTTGGTCTAATGCAGTCTAATGACATTTTTAAGGATATTGATAACTTTAAAGTTAATAATAGATTGAGAACAACATTGCGAGTTCCTACAGATCCTCTCTCGAAACCGTCTTATCCAGTTGATCGGAGCGTAGGCGCATGAAACTCTCACTTTCGCGCTCATAGACCCAGTTACAGTCGACACTGGTACCCAGATAGTCATCGGCGGAGACGTCACCACACTCTTCCTGTGAAAAGCGCTTCATCACGTACAGCCTCATGATGGCGAAGTAGATCAGTGCACCGAGAACGAAGCCCAGCAGGAAGGCCCACTGTCCCGAGAAGAAGGCGACAGTCCCGGACACCAGCCAGGCAATGATTCCCGCCGGATTGAAGCCCTTGATGTAGTGAAACTGCCCCCCTTTACGATACAGATGGGGAACATTGAGTCGTCGCTTCCTGATGAAATAGTAATCGGACACCATAATCCCGCCGATAGACGACAGGTATGCACCGTAGGAGAAGAGGAATGCGAAGAGATTGTCGAGTATCACCCAAGGCATGAACAAGGTCCCGACGATGGCCGCGATGACTACGGCGACGGGATAAGACACCTTGGGGGCGCCTGCATTAACGAAGGCGAGCGCCGCCGGAATCAAGTTGGCCGCATTGTTGGTTGACCACTGCGCCAGTACGACGAGCACCAAGAGAACAATGAGACTCAAGCCTTCGCCCTGCCCTTGAATAACGGTGACGGGGTTCCACTCTCCCGCCGCGATGAAGGAGACCGCACCGATCAAGGCAATCCAGGCTTGAGTCGCCGGTAGCGCCAGCAGCTGAGCCAGCAACACATTTCTGTTGCGCGTGAAGAAGCGACGTTCACCGGAGGGGGTCTTGACAAAGCGAGTGATATTCGGAATATCGATGGCTAGCGTGGACCAGAACGCCACATTGGCGAGAAAAAGCGTCAGGATAGTAACGTCCTGCTCGCCCACAAACCGCCAGATGTTAATCCCCTGGGTTTGCGCCAGCACATCGAGAGTGAAGTACATCCAAATCGAGATGGCCAGAATGGCAGGCGCGGCGATGGCGGCCAGCCTTTCCACCGCTTTGATCCCCATGGCCGTATTGGCTACTTGCACCAGGGCGAAAACCCCATACCACACGGCCCAGTTGGAGAAGCCGGTCAGGTACTCAACGATACCACTGAGCGCGAGAGCCCCCAGATAGGTTTGGATACCGAACCAGATGGCGGCCACGACACCACGAAAGACCGACGGCAGATGAGTGCCATACACACCGAACGGTGCCCTGAGATAGACTGAGAACGAAAGCCCATGCTCGGTGCCAATATCAGCGGTAAGCAGCATCAACAGCGCCAGGAGGACATTGGCCACGAAAATGATCGATACGACCTGCGGTAGCGGTGCACCCGATACGCCATTGGCACCCAGTTGGAAGGTCGCGATCATCACCGCGATGCCGACCCAGATCCAGACGAAGCCCAGAGCTGAGATAGGTTTCTGGGAGTTGGCGACAGGCAGGATAGACTCTTCTAGCAGATGATTCGTTTCCGACGCGATAGACGACGCGTTATCGGCGATACCCGATCCTGTAGCAGACATGGTTTCACCCTTGATGAGTTATTGACGTTGTGATCACGTCCTGGAGTTCAGGCCAGGACAAGGATGCTGGAGAGAATGCGGGGGAAGAGGCTCCCCCGCGTTGCGCTGCTACGCGCCCATCTCGCTGCGCCTAGCGGCGGTAGCTAGGCAGTCCAGCTCGAGCATGTCATCAAGGACAACACCATAGGCTTCATAGGCATGTGCGACAGTGCAGAAGTCATCGAGCACGTCCTCCCTAACCTGCTCAGGAGAGCGCTCGAGCGGGTTACCGTAGCCCCCACCACAGGGCGCATAGAAGGCCATGACATCGTTGGCCTTGGTCACATATCCGGAAAACTTGGACGGCATGTTGGCCACCTCATCCCGAGCACCGTAATTGTAGATCTCACACTTGCCAACGGCGCCATCCGAGCCCCCGAAGGCCCCCCAGGGCACGTGATAGTGACGCTCACTCTCGTGAGTGATGAACCCCGGGGTCAGGACACGCTGGGACTTGACGACACCGATCCCCCCGCGATGCTTACCGGCGCCGGGCATGACATCGTCCCGGAGCTCATAGCGGTCGCAGATCATCGGCAGGTGCATGCCGAGATCCTCGATCGGATTGTTACGGGTGTTCGCCATGAGGTTGTCGATGGCGTCGGGGCCATCGGAGGCGGGACGACCACCATAGGCTCCCTCGTTAACCTCCAGAAAGACCCAGTATTCACCGTCGTCCTTCATGCCCGCATAGGAGGCGAAGGAAATAGCGGCGGAGCTACCGGCGATGGTCTGTTCGGGCAGGACGGGGGCGAGCGCCTTGATGATGAGATCGATCATCATGTTGCACTGGGTGAAGCGCGCCTCGGTCGCAGCCGGAAAGATGGGGTTGAAGATCGAGCCCTCAGGGGCCACCACATTGATCGGGCGGAAGGAACCCTCGTTCGAGGGAATCGGTACGTCCAGCTTGCTGGAATCCAGCAGCAGCTTCCGGAACGCGGCAAATGCCGCGACCTTGCAGGAGCCCTCGAAGGGCACGTTGTAGGCGGTGGGTGTCTGGTCGGCGGAGCCGGTGAGATCGACGGTGACAGAGTCGCCCTCCACCCTGACCGTCACCACGACCGGAAGCCGCACTTCGCGATTCCGCCCATCATCATCCAGAAAGCCTTGGGCCTGATACTCCCCGTCCGGGACCTCGGCAATCCGCTTCCTTAGCATTGTCTCGGAGTAGTCGATCAACTGGTCGATGGTGGTAAAGGTCCGGTCCTTACCATACTTGTCGAGCAGCTTCTTGAAGCGCATAACCCCCAATTGTGCCGAGGCCACCTGTGCCTCGATATCACGCATCAGTTGCTGGGATGCACGGCTGTTGGCCGTGATCATCTTCTCCAGCCCGGCGTTCTTCTTGCCCTGTTCGTAGAGTTTCAGGCCAGCGAATAGCATCCCCTCGGCATAGACATCGCCGACATCGATGATCAGCCCCGGGGTGGCGGCCCCGATGTCGATATGGTGCGCGGTGTTAGCGGAGAAACCAACCAGTTCCCCCTCGTAGAAGACGGGAATGATGATGGCTAGGTCGGGGGTATGGCTAGAACCGTAGTAGGGATGGTTATGCACCACGACGTCCCCTTCGTACCACTCACCATCCTGCAGCGTCTTCTCGACGCCTCTCAGGTAGGCGGGAATCGAGCCGATGTGCATCGGAGTCGACTCGGACTCGCAGATGGTCTGGTAATTCCTGTCGAATAGCCCTGCCCCCAGGTCCTGCGACTCGCGGATGATGGAGGAAAAGGACATCCGGTAGAGCACATGGCCCATTTCCTCGGCAATGGTGTCGAGTGCACCACTGATGACTTGCATTGTGATCGGATCAACTTTCTTATTTTCCATCTTGCCCACCTGTACGAATATTTAGCTGGATTTCGTGATCACGAGGTTGCCGTGATTAGAGACAAGAGCCTTCCAACCTGGCGGCACCAGGGAGGTCGAGTCATGCTGCATGACCAAGGCCGGACCGGGAATTTCATGCCCACACAAAAACTTGCTGCGGTCATAGCGGGGTGTGCTATGGATGGAGCCGTCATCGAACACGGTCTCCCTTGCATACATGAAAGCCTCATCCAGTCCATTTCCTTCCGCCGATGCGAGCGGCTTCCAAGCCAGGTCCGTCGATTTCGATTCGCCGACCACGCGTAAGGTCACCAGTTCGACTTCGGCATCGTCATAGCTATACCCATAGTCAGTTTTGTGTTGTCGATGGAAATTCTCTACCACCCGGCGAATACTCTCCCTGTTGCGATCACCATCCGGAATTTCCGCACGCAACTCGAAGCCCTGACCGTGATAGCGACACTCAGCGAAGCGGGTCAGCTTGACATTGGCCGGTGCTACTCCATCCTTGGCCAGCTTCTGTATGGCCTCCTCATCTAGGTCGTGCATCAGCCCCATCACGGTCTCGAAGTTCTGGTTGCTGATCGAGGTCAGCTCGCAGAGATGTGACCTTGTCACCTCGTACTGCAGGTTGGTGGTCAGCAGTCCGGCGGCCGAGGTGATACCGGGAGCGGGGGGGGCGATCACGCCCTTGGCATTGACCTCCTCGGCCAGGGCCGGGCCATGTACCGGGCCGGCTCCACCGAAGGGCATCAGCATGAACTCACGCGGATCGACGCCTCTCGCCACGGAGTTGGAGCGAATCGCCAGCGCCATATTGTTGTTGACGATCCTGATGATGCCGAGGGCCGCATCCTCGACGCTCAGACCCAGCGGATCGGCGATCTTGTTCTTGATGGCATTTTGGGAGAGTTGCGCATCGACCTTCAGGTCGCCACCCAACATCTGGTCGGCATCCAGACGCCCGAGTAGGATGTTGGCATCGGTAACGGTCGGCTCCTGACCGCCCCGGTTATAGCAGGCCGGACCTGGCATCGACCCTGCGGAGCGTGGCCCGACCTGGAAGCCACCCGCCTCATCAACGTATGCTATGGAACCGCCGCCGGCCCCGATGGTGATCAGGTCGATCATCGGTACCATTACGGGATGGCCACCCACATAGGAATCACGCGGGTTCATGATCTTGATATCGCCTTCCGTCAGCGTCGAAATATCAGCCGAAGTCCCGCCAATATCAACGGTGATGATGTTGCGCTCACCATCTAGGTCTGCGAAGAAATGGCCTCCGATCACACCACTTGCCGGTCCGGACATCAGGATGTTGACCGGCTTTTCACAGCAGCTATCCACGGTGGCCAAGCCTCCATTGGACTGCATGATTCTCAGGTCGGCATCGATGCCGTTCTCCTTGAGCTGGCTCTCAAGGTTGGTAAGGTAGAGCGAGGTTTTCGGTCCGACATACGCGTTCATTGCTGTTGTTGAAAAGCGTTCGTACTCGCGCATGGCATCGACGACTTCGCACGAGCAGCAGACATAGGCCTCGGGCATCTCTTCTTGGATGATCGCCTTGGCACGCATCTCATGTTGCTTATTGAGGAAGGAGAAGAGGAAACCGATGATGACGGACTGGATGCCGGCCTTTTTAAAGGTCTGGGCGGCCTGCCTCACCTCGTCTTCGGCGAGCGGCACCTCCACCTCGCCGGTTGGGGGCAGCACGCGTTCGGAGATGGGAATGCGATGACGCCGCTTGACTAGCGGCTTGCACTGCCAGGGCACATCGAAGTGGAGGGAAAAGTTGTGGGGCCGCTTGTGACGCCCGATATGCAGGATGTCCCGGAACCCCCGGGTGGTAAGCATTCCGATCTCGGAACCGTTCTGCTCGATCGAAATGTTGGTCGCGACTGTCGTGCCATGCACGATCGTTCCGACCTCACTTCGTTGGATGCCGGCTTTGTCACAGACCTCCAGTACACCCTGCAATACGCCAATCGACTGATCCTGCGTCGTGCTCGGCACCTTGTGTCGGTGGGTGCCGGCACCGACCGAATCGATGGAGAACGTCTCCAGGATGATGTCCGTGTTGGTACCACCAACATCTACGCCAATACGAGCCATTAAAGCTACCTCACTCTATTGTTTGAGTATTGAATCAACAGGACCGAAAACCTGCGATGTCACTATCCTGACCTTTTATCTTGATTGCTCTGTTGGTCTTTGCGCTTAATTTCCAGTCCACAGAGACCTCTTAGACCAAAGCGCAATGAAAAATTGCTGGATTACTTCCAGACTAGGCTTTATGAGTTATAAGTTCTAATGCCCTTTCCACACACATTGATAACCTTAAAATCATGAATATTCGTTTTGACCTCCGCCAAGTGAGAGCCTTTCTCGCCGTCGCCCAGACCCTACATTTCAAGCAAGCCGCCGAGATATTGTGCGTCACACAACCCGCCCTGAGTCGCATGATCAAGGCGTTGGAAGAGAGCGTCAGCGCTGAACTGTTTTCGCGAACAACTCGGCAGGTCGAGCTGACCACGGCCGGCCAGCTTTTCCTAGAGGAGTGTCAGACGGCCATTACGCATCTCGAACGTGCCGGGCACCTGGCCCTACAGGCGGGAAGTGGCGACATCGGGCATCTCTCCATTGCCTATAATGACTTCTCGATCAACGGTGTCCTGCCCAGAATTCTTGAGATGTTCAAAGAACAATATCCCGATATTTCCGTCGATCTGGTGTATATGCCATCGCATCAACAGCACAGAGCTCTCCTGGATCACGAGATCGATGTCGGCTTCCTCATTGGTCCGCTGCAGGTCGAGGGGATCGAGGCGCTCCGTGCTGCGGTGGAAAGAATTGTCGTCATTCTTCCTCGTCGCCATCCTCTGGCGACGCGTAACCGGCTGAGTATTGAGGACTTGGCCCAGGAGAAGTTCATCCTCGGAACTGAAAGCGGTTGGAGCGAGTTCCGGTACACCATCTTCAACCTTTGCATGCGAGCCGGTTTCACTCCGCAGATCGTTCAGGAAGCGAGTACCAGTAATGGCATCTTTGGGCTTGTCGCTGCCAACATGGGTATCTCGCTTTATTCCGACTGCATCACTCGCTTTCAGCGGGAGGATATCACCGTCGTTCCCCTGGATGATGACTCGATCACGATCGAGACCATCGCGGCTTGGAGTCAGGCTTATGTCACGCCCAGCTTTCGGCTCTTCAAGCAACTGCTTCAATGCCAGCTGGCCACTGACCAGCCGCCCGAAGGCTGAACGCCTCGCCCGACGAGATCCCGGGTCAACCGGGATCCGTGCTCATTTTCACGCCACGTCCGTCAGACGTGACCGTAGCGACTTGATCCGACCCGCTGACTCTGGACACCGTGTTAAGCGAGTACAATCCGCTTATGAGGTGCTCCACGGTGAGAAAGCAAAAGCGCAACCGCTATTCCGATGAGTTCAAGGACGAAGCGCTGAAACTCGCCGAAAAAACCAGTCCTGCCACCGCCGCACGAGAGCTTGGTGTTCATGAATCACAGATGTATGGCTGGTGCTCGGTAAGCGAAGAGTTATCGTCATCTGGTGTATAGCGGTCAGGCCGCATTCCTGTCTAATTGACCGGCTATTTGCTTCCCGTCTTCGAACTTGACCTGGTTGACGACCAGTCCCCGCTTATGGAAGTGCTTGAGTCGTCTCCAGCGTTTCTGAGCGGTTTGGAACAACTGGAAGACCTTCGCCTGGGTCGTGTGTCCCGGGAGCCGCAGTTCCGACTCCGCTTGCTCCGCAAGCGGACCGTGGTGAAGGTCGATTCGATCAGGTTGGTGGTACAGATATGCCCCCAGTGTTCTACTGGGAAGTCATAGAACGCCAGCAGTTCATCCCGATCCTTGGCCAGGCATTCCATCGCATGGGGGGACTTGGCGCCGAAGCGCTTCATCGTCAGATCAGAGGCCTCATGCGCGGCGCCATGGGTCTCGGCCATTCAGATTTCGTGCAGATTGGCCTTGTGCTCAACGAGCCACTGGGCATTCAACCGCGAGACTGTGTTGGGCGACAGGCCCTTCGCCTGGTCGCCCCGCAGCGCCGACAGGGCCAACTGATAGTTGTCGGTGAAGATGCCCTTGAGATAGAGCCAGGGAACCAACGCTTCGACGCTGCAGGCCCGCTCCAGGTAGGGCGTAACAGGGGCTATTGAAGCAGGCCTTGCCATCACTGTGATCCTACGCCTTGGGTACCTTGACGGTGACGTCACCGTTGCCGATCTGCACAGTGCGCTTCGGCCAAGAGCCATTACGCACCACCGCCTGCCGACCGCCCTCCAGCGTCGTATCGGTATAGTGGGCCAGAAAGTTGCCAGCTCAGCCTCCACGGCCTTGACGATCAGATCTCGCGCCCCTTGACGAAGCAACTCATGCAGTGGATCGACGACCTCGGATGCTGGCTGTGAAAGAGCGTGGGGGGTAGAATCGCTCATGGCGTATCCACTCATGTTGATTGAGAGCTTGGTCATGATCAATCAACATGAGTGGATACATCACCTTTCCTACCTCCTTCCATACACCAGAAGTCACCATAGCTCTTTGTATATCTAATCATTCCATCGGCAACCAAAATGGCATAACGATGACGAATATACCCACCGACCTATTGAGAACCTTTGTCACAATCAAAGACCTAGGCGGCTTCACCAGTGCAGGCGACCTTCTTGGTCGCTCACAACCGGCTATAAGCCTGCAAATCAAAAAGCTGGAAGAGGTTCTTGATACCAAGATATTTCTCAGAGGATCGAGTCTCGAGCTAACCGAAGATGGAGAATATCTCTATGAATCGGCGCGACAGATACTGGAAATCAATGACCAGGTTATTGCCAAAGTCAGAGGCGACAATATTTCCGGTAAAGTCAGACTGGGGATACCCAATGACTTCGAGCTAGCATTCCTTCCCAAAGCACTGAGAAACCTATCTCGTGTCTACCCGAATATCGTCGTAGAAGTCGATTGTGAAATTAGTAAAGTCATACTCCAGCGATACCAGAAAGGTCATTACGACATTGCTCTGGCCATGGAACGAGTCAAGGAAAGTGAAGATAGAGACCCACGCGACTATCGGCTGGAGAATTTGGAGTGGGTCTACAATGACAGTTGCCTTATCGATGTATATGACGAACCCATCCTGTTGATTGCCTATCCACAGGGGTGTGTTTATCGCTCCATCATGGAAGAGGCTCTCCAGGGACAGCAACATCCTTTCCGTTTCATGTACACAAGCACAAGTCTTCTTGGAATATTCTCTGCTGTAGAGGAAGGACTAGGCATCACTGCGATGGCCACATCAGTCATTCCCGAGAACCTGAAGCATGTCAGTAGTGCCAGCAGCCTCCCTGAACTCGAGCGGGTATGTATCGGCTTATATTACAAGGAACGCGAACTCAATGTCGCATCGCGTCACGTGCTTGACTTTCTGCGTTCTGGTCTCGCCAACATATAGATCTTCTATGGGGAATTATCGGCCTCACAAGGTCAATAATTCCCCAATTAATTACCTAAAGGTTTCAGACATTTTGGCTATACACTCATCAAGTATCCACTTCCCTTTCTCAGCAGTCGCCTTTGTCGGCGACGATAAGGTTCCAGAATCAGGAACCCAGTCTGGATTCGGCGGAAAGACGTCATAAGGGGGAAACTCAGCAGGAGGAGTATCTATCGCTCTGGACATATCCACGAGCTCGGGGTGAATTTTCAGCATGATTGAAGTCTCCAGCACGCCTCCATGCTCGACAGCCCAACCTGAGAAACCATCTGGGAAGACCATTTCGATAGTGGCTTCACTGATGAAGTCCCAGTAAGAAAGGAGAATCACCTTGATCTCAACACCGGAGAGCTGAGCGTGCTTTACAGCACGATCCGCAGCCTCGACGAGGCACATTGAATTCTCGAAGTGCCCATTGATCAGGATAAACTCTCGACTCCCATGTTCAACGAAAGCGAGAATGACATCATAGACATACTCTTCCAATGCACGACTACTGACACAAGTCGTACCAGGAAAAAAGTTGCCACCCCCTGACTTAACCTGTGACTTGTAGCCATAGGCTATCGGAGGCGCCACCAACATCCCACCGGTTTTCTCGGCCACTTGGCAGGCAATATGCTGAGGGATTAGTACATCAGGGTTGAGTGACATATGGGGACCATGCTGCTCAATAGCCCCCACGGGTATCGCAACCTTACACTCGCCGTTCCCCACACGATCTCGATAAGTCATCCAATCCATATTCTCAATTCTGACATTCATGCCACGGTTTCCTTTGCTTCAGAGTATGGTTTCAGACCGAGCCGCTTCTCTTGACTCAGAGCTTTATAGATCGAGAACGCCATCAGCACCATGATGATCGAGAATGGCAAAGCAGCCAAAATTGCCGCCGTCTGCAAGGTCGTCAACGCCCAGGCACCCCCGGCGACCAATAGCACAGCAGCGATGACGCCCTCAATGACCCCCCACATCACCCGATGACGAGTCAGTGGATGAGGATCACCTTCGCTAAGGATCGTTGTTACGACCAGCGTGCCGGAGTCCGAAGATGTAATAAAATACGTGGATACCAGTACGGTGCCGATCAATCCGGCCATTAAACCGATAACCCCCGGCTCAATAGCTTCGAAAGTGGCATACAAGGCGAGAGACATATTATCCGACACCATATTGGCAATACCACCATCCTCAAAGAGCTCCACGAAAATGGCGGAGCCGCCATAGGCAGAGAGCCAAACGAAAGATAGTAATGACGACACACCTACCACGCCAAAGATGAATTCCCTAACTGTGCGCCCTTTCGATACACGCGCTACAAACACACCGACGAACGGTGACCAGGAAATCCACCATCCCCAATAAAAGATGGTCCACCATCCTTGCCATATATCCTGCCAGGATCCACCTCCGTTTTCCGCTACTTCATTGGCACCGGCATAGAGGCTGAGTGGGATCAAATTGACGAAATAATCCCCAATGGAGTCAAAAAAATTGTTGATGATATATCGTGTTGGTCCGAAGAACAGGAAGAACGCGAGGATCACGAACGTTAACCACATATTGACTTCTGATAGATATTTTATTCCGCGTTTCAAACCCGACATGACTGATATCAAAGCCAGAATGGTAATTACAAATATCAATCCAAGTTGGACATTAATAGAAATCGGGATGTCCCATACAAAATTAAGACCAGAATTAATTTGCTGAACACCAAGCCCCAGGGAAGTGACAATACCAAAGAGGGTGGCAAAGAGAGCAATGATATCGATGAAGTTACCAAGCCAGCCATTCACCCTATCTCCCAGCAGTGGATAAAGCGTATACCGAATACTTAGGGGTAGGCGATACCGATAAGCCATCAAGGCTAGAGCCAAAGCAACGATGCAATAAATACCCCAGGCATTCATCCCCCAGTGGAAATAAGATAACCGCATTGCCACCGTGGCCGCTTCGGTTGAATTAGTTGCCGAAGAGAATGGTGTACCCTGCGACAGGTGCATCATGGGTTCGGCAATAGACCAGAAGATAATTCCGATACCTTGGCCCGCGGCATACAGCATGGCAAACCAGGTAAAATAACCAAATTCCGGTCGGTCGTCCTCCTGACCAAGCCGCAGTTTTCCGTAAGGACTGATTGCCAAGAAGATCAAAAAGAACAGAAAAGTAGCGGCTAGTGCCACGTACCACCAATTAAAGTAATATGTGATAAAGGTTCTTCCAGCATCAGTTACTGAGGTTAGCCTTTCAGGGAAGAACAGAGCAAATGCAATGACCACGCCTACGATAGCGATTGTTATCGAGGCAACCAGCGGGTTGATCCCTCGAAATGGTCCTGAGTGTAGAATCATTGTTATTCACCTCGGCACATAGACAACAAAGGGGGCGTCAGCCCCCTCATCGTTAATTCTCATTTGATGATGTTGTGCTCCGGCCCGTACGGGAAGCCGGTGATATTGTCGGCCCCGTGTTCATTGACTACCAAGATATCGTGTTCTCGATAACCACCAGCCCCCGGTTGCCCTTCCGGTATCATGATCATCGGCTCCATCGACACCACCATGTTGGGCTCAAGCACGGTCTCTACGTCCTCGCGCAGCTCGAGTCCTGCCTCACGACCATAATAGTGACTCAAGGTACCGAAGGAGTGGCCATAACCGAAGGTGCGATACTTGAGCAGGTCGTGCTTAGCGAAGATCTCATTAAGCGCATGGGCGATATCGCAGCAACGTGCACCAGGTTTGATCAGTTCTTGGCCGCGCTCATGGGCTTCGCAATTGGCTTTCCACAAACGCAGATGCTCCTCGGAAGCGTGCTCGCAGAACAGGGTGCGCTCAAGCGCTGTGTAGTAGCCCGAGATCATAGGGAAGGTGTTGAGACTGAGAATATCACCGGACTGCACGCGACGACTGGTCACCGGGTTATGGGCACCATCGGTGTTAATGCCGGACTGAAACCAGACCCATGTGTCCATCAGCTCGCTGTTGGGATAGGTCTTAGCGATCTCTCGCACCATGGCCTGCTGCCCGGCCAACGCGACTTCGTACTCCGGCACACCGGGTGCAATGGCATCACGCACTGCAACGCCGCCCACATCGGCGATACGAGCTCCTTGACGAATCAGCGCGATTTCCTCGGCGGACTTGATCATACGCATTTTCATTGTCGGTACGCCAATATCGACCAGTTCCACGTCGCCAAGTGCGTCCAGCAACTTTTGCTGATTCTGAAGTGTCAGGTGATCGAACTCGACACCGACCCGCCGACGCCCTTCACAGAGCTGCTTGACGGCTTTGAAGAAGTTGTCCTTTTGCCAGTCGGTATAGACGATATTGTCGCCTAAGCGATTGCGACGATAGGGCTGTCCACCATCGATATTAGCGGTCACAGTGGTAAAGCGATCTTGGGTGACCACCAGTCCGTAGTCGCGACCAAATTTGCAATAAACGAAATCGCTGAAGTAATTAATGTTGTGGTAAGACGTCATCACCACAGCCTCAATGTCATGGGCAGCCATGGTTTCACGCAGGCGGTCCAGGCGCCCCTGCATCTCGGCATCCGAGAAGGTCGGCATGACTTTTTCGCCATTGGGTATCTCGATCAAAGATGGCAGTTGCATGTTGTTGTCTCCTTACTTCATTCAAAAGAATCGCTGTACCAGCCAAGACGAAGCCTGCATTGCCCACGCCGGCGCATCGTGCCTATCGTTGTCAAGCATCACGTTCTGTGCTGCTGGTGAGCACGAATATGACCAGCGTTATTTTTGAGCACCAATGACTAGTACAAATGCGCCCATTGGCATAGAAAATAACTATAAAAATCAATAAATTACGAATTAAAAAATATTCGAAACGAGCTAAAAATTCTCGCCCGTATAGGTGTCGCTCGGTGCATGGGAAGGAAAAGACACGAGACGGCACCTAGCTCTAGATATCCAGTTTCAGACGGCACATTTAAATGTAGATTCCTGGCGCTCTCAAGTTCCAAGTGCAACGCTATTGCAGGGTAGGCGGGCCCGCTATTGATTTCTTGAGCACCTCGGCATAGACCTCCAGTGGAGATCGCCAATCCAGTGTCTTGCGAGGCCATGTGTTCAGTAAATCGGCGATGGCATCGAGTGCCTCCTGGCTTTAGACCGAGAGATCGGGCCCCTTGCAACAGGCCATTGGTGTTGTCGTTGGAACCACGCTGCCACAGGCTATGGGGGGTCAGCGAAGTTGCCAATATCAGTGAAGAAGGTCCGCACCCCCAAATCACTACCTGCGGCTGCCCTCGAAACAGCGGATGCCTTTAGCGATGAGCTTGGAGTAGGCCTTGCACATGTAGCTGGCCGCGCAGAAAACCTGCGCGAATGTTGCGGCGTCATTGCGGTGCAGGCAATACACATAGGGTTCACCTGTCAGCTTGTCGGTGGCGACATGGGCCAGTCTCGCCATGTCATGGAGCGGCCAGCCGATGGCCCAGCTCCAGGCGCGCATGCAGCGGTGGTAAAGGTTGTCGTCGGAATAACCGCCATCGGGTGAGCGGTAGAACGTCCCCAGCGAGCAGAAGGCGTCGTAGTTGAGCAACAGCAGCAGGTGGTAGTGGGGCTTGTCGCTGGTGTCCTACTCGCGACACCACAGGTAGCGGACTTCCGTGGTGTACTTGGTGTCCGCGGCGCCCAGCTCCATGCGCAAGGTGTAGAAGAACTGGCTGAGACAGGCGTTATCGGCGTGCATCGGCCCCACCGGCATGGTCTGAGGGAAACGCAGGTCAAGGCGAAACGCCAGCGTACGGCACTGTTGGGAGCAGGTGTGCTGCAAGACCCGTAGGCTCGCCTCCAAATAGTTCTCGATCAAGGGACCGTTGGCGTACTGGTAGACGGGCCACCCGAGATACTTACCGTCGTAGTAGAGGCGTAACTTGGAATTGTCGGGATGGCGCTTCGGGGTCGGGTTATACATACAAATCTCCTGATGTGACGCTCAGGCCACACGCATGCCCACGGCCCTGTCAGCCGTGGAGCGAATGGGCGTACGATGTCACCGTTGGGGTAGGGGCGTAGTTGTCTCGTCGCTGTGAGCTTTGTCAGAGGCTATAGCGAGGAGTGGTCACGACGAGTAAGTGCGAAGCGCTGTCAGCACAGGTAAGCCGTGTGATCTCCCACCAGGATCGCCTCATGGGAAGGCGATCCTGGTGGGGCTGTCATGTTGGCTTCATGAGACAACGCATTGATGGAATCGAGAGGGGGCTGTGGTGTGTCCTCCTGGGGAGCGTTGTCCCATGGCCTTCTGAGCTCTGCTGAGGGTTTATGCCATGTCTACTGTCTGGCTATGCCTATCCTCCTTGAGGATCTCTCCTTCGGGCTCCTCTCTTTACCTCTGCTTCGTTACCATAATCTATAGTTATTAATTATTAGATGCATATTACTAATACCGTCATGTCATCGGCCGACGCTGAGACCTCTGTGCCCCGAGGCATGCGGTGTGGGGCATCCAGGATGAGGCAGGATCGATACCTGATCTAGAAAAATAATTCCATTTCATCAATAAGATAAGAGACGAACCGACTCGATTCAAAAGATCATGCAGACCAGTAAAAATATTTTCAGATCTATATCACCTCGCGCAAACCCAGCATTAGCGCCCTAGAGTGAGCAGATACCTAGGATATTACGACCTTCAGATGTTGCTCTCGGTCTCTACGGTCAAGGGAACAGGAGCTAAAGTTTCCTTAGGTTATGACGATAATGTCTTAGTACCTCACAAAGATAGGCTGGACATCTTTGTGAGAAGACGAAAATTTTCAAGGTAACAAAGAGGTGTTTATATGGATAATGAAACTGGGAAGATTGAAGAAGAACAGAAAGAATGCCAGTTTAATGATGAGGAACTTGATGAAAAGATAAAGGAGGGTGCAGGAAAGTACTCGGATAAAGGGTTTTGGAGAAAAACCACGAAATATGCAAAAAAAGCAGGAGAAAAAGCTATCCACCCTGCTTTAAAAATGTATTATTCTGCCCAAGATTCTGATACACCTACATGGGCAAAGACAACTATTTATGGAGCATTAGGATATTTTATATCACCTGTGGATGCGATACCCGACCTAACTCCAATTGTGGGGTATACCGATGATATAGGAGTGTTGGCAGGTGCGATTGGGGTAGTTGCTACTTATATAAAAGATGAGCACGTTGAAAAAGCCCGGGAAACATTAAATCGTTGGTTTTCTTGATTTCCTAGTAGCTGGCAGGAATTGTCCTGCCAGCTTTATTCAATGTTTTATCATGTTACAGATGGCGGATGCAGGTTCTCAATGCAACATCTCGCGTATCCGTTCGTCATTGTACCCCCCTTCTCTTATTGGCCTGTCAGTGGTACTCGCGGTGCGGCAATGGGATAACCGGCACGGAATGTTCATTGTTACTGGACACGATTATCACCAGCACCTCCCTACTTGGCGAACGTGATCTTCGTAGTCGTTGCCTAGTCGGCCATCGTAGGCAGCATACACATCGACCCAGTCGGATACGTGGGATGATATATCCACGTCAGCATTGATCTAGTCGGTCAGCAATGCTTGCCCCTCAACGGAAAACGATTGGTGCACTAAGTTCCACCGATTGAGGAGTCAGTTGTTATTTGCCAACTACTCGATAGCTGAAAGGTCCTTGCGGTTCTCGGCGATCAAGATGGCATTGGTCTGGGCGCTGAACTTGCCTTCGCGGTCGATCAGTTGGATCTGATGGCCGGGCCTTAGTACGAAGCCAACGGCAGAGTTGAGAGGAGCTGAGCAGTGCTCGGGAAGCGGCGATTACAAAAACTTTAAGATCTATATCACTCCTGTGACCTGAGCCATCCCCAGGCTTGTTTCAACCGCACAGGAGTCGTGATATGCCCCCACCCTGCATGCGCTGTGACTCGCAGCGCGTGATCAACCTCGAGACCGCCCGCAAGCTGGGCATAGCCGCCGGCGCACTGACCGGTTCCCTCAAGGGCGCCTATTCGTCGCTCCATTCTCCTGGTCGTCTACAGACCTCCTCTGCCCAGTTCCCTCTCGGCCGTCTCTCTTCTGCAGTCATTGCGGCCGCAACAGGTGGCATTGCCGGGGCCGCCGCCGGACAGCAGATGGTGCAGCACCTGTTTCCGCCCGGTGAGGGAACGCCCTGGCTCTGCCTGGGCTGTGGTCACACCTTCCGGATGCAGGACTAGCCCCATCATTCCTCTTTCCTCCACTCTTGCCGGCGATCCGCCGGCTTTTTTTCGTTAAGGAGCTTTTGCATGGCACATCTGATTGAGCAAATGGCTTATGTCGGCGATACCCCCTGGCATGGCCTGGGGCAGCAACTGTCCCGTCACCAGCCTCTGGCGGTTTGGCAACAACAAGCCGGTATGAACTGGCACATTGAAGCGTCGCCAGTTCGCTTCATGACTGACTCACCCTCTCACTTGGGAAGTATCCATTCCTTCCCGGAACAGAAAGTGCTCTACCGCTCCGACACCGAGGCACCACTGTCAGTAGTCTCGCAGCGCTACAAGGTCGTGCAGCCCGAGGAAGTGCTGGAGTTCTACCGAGATCTGACCGAGTACGCCGGTTATGAGCTGGAGACGGCCGGGGTGCTCAAGGGCGGCCGCAAGTTTTGGGCGCTGGCTCGCAGCGGTATGGGGGGTGCCCTCAAGGGTCAGGATCAGGTGAACGCCTACCTGCTGCTGGCCACGTCCTGTGACGGCTCGCTGGCAACGGTGGCGACACCGACCTCAGTCCGGGTGGTCTGCAATAACACCCTGACCATCGCCGTGGACGGCATGGCGCAGGGCGTGAAGGTACCTCACAGCACCGAGTTCGATCCCCAACGCGTGAAGCAGCAGTTGGGGATCTCGGTTTCGCAGTGGGACGACTTCATGTACCGCCTGAAGACCCTGGCCGAGCGCAAGGTCAGCCAGGAGGAAGTGAAGACGTACTTCCAGTCGGTGATCTGCAACACCGACGAGCCGCTGGACGATCCCGCTAGGCTACCCAACGTCCGGGCGCTCAACCGTGTCCACCAGCTCTATCACGACGAAGGACGAGGCGCTCACCTGTGCACGGCGCAAGGTACCGCCTGGGGGCTGCTCAACGCCGTCACCGAGTACGTGGACCACGAGAAGCGGGCGCGCAGCAACGACTACCGCATGGACTCCGCCTGGTTCGGCCAGGGGGCCAGCCTCAAGGACAAGGCGCTGACGTCGGCCATGGCGCTGGTGACCTGATCAACGTCAGTCATCCCGTCACGGCTCGCTTTCCCTTCATCCAATGCCATCGCCACCGCATAACGCCTGGCCATTCACGGCCAGGCGTTTCTACTTTCGGAGGTTGACATGCCATCACCCATGACATTCGAGATCTGTCGCTCCCTGACCCAGCTCACACGCCAACTACTGGAAACCGGTGAACACGAAACACAGACCCTTGTGCTGGCCAAGGGCCAGCTCTATCGCGTGACCGTCTCCCTGGAGCCGGTTCCTGCCGATCAGCTCCAGGAAGTGATTGACCACTATCTTTGAGGAGGTCCCATGCCAACGCCCATTTCCCCCCATACCGACCGAAACGCCTCAGACACAGAGTCTCTCCAGGAAACCACCGCCATCATTCAAGTGATCGAGCGGGCGGCCCTCAACCCGGACGTCGACATCGACAAGATGGAACGCCTGCTGCAGATGCAGGAACGCGTTCTGGATCGTCAGGCATTGCTGGCCTACAGCGCCGCCATGGCAGCCATGCAGACCGAACTGCCGAGCATTGCCGAGCGCGGCCAGGGCAACAACGGCGCCTATGCCACTCTGGAGGACATCGTCGATACCGTGCGTCCAATCATGAGACGGCATGGCTTTGCGGTGAGCTTTCGAATTCAGACACAGGAACGCGGCATCCAGGTGACTGGCATCCTGATGCACGAGGCTGGCCACCGTGAAGAGACCAGCATGCTGCTGCCGACCGATATCAGTGGCAACAAGAACGCCGTGCAAGCGTTTGGTTCGTCGACCAGTTACGGCAAGCGTTATGTGCTATGTGCCTTACTCAACATCACCACCCGTGGCCAGGACGACGATGGCCAAGCGAACGCCCCGGCCAAACACGTCACCCCCTTCCAGGCCGGACAACTCAATCAATTGCTGACGGCGTGTCCATCGACCACCCAGGAATGGTTCGCCGGCAAATATGGGGGCGCCGAGCAGGTGCCACGAAGCGACTTCGACAAGCTGCGCGCGTCTCTGCAAAAACGGGCTTCACCGCACCGCCAATCGCACTGAACGACCCGCGAGGGGAATCCCCTCGCCACTATGCCGCATCATCGACAGAGGAGATCGTCATGCAGGTCCTGACACTGGAACAGGGCACGCCGGAATGGCATGCCGCCCGACTGGGCATCGTCACCATGTCCGAGCTGAAGTCCTTGCTGGTCAAGGGCAAGGGGCCAGGCGGCTTTGGCGCCGGTGCCCTCAGTTACATGCACCAACTGATCGGCGAGCGCATCACCGGCGAGCCGTCCGATACCTTCCCGGGCAATGCTCACACCCAGCGGGGACATGAGCTGGAGCCGGTAGCTCGTGAGCTCTACCACGAAGCCACCGGCCTGCCCCGCCTGGAGCAGGTCGGCATTATTCTCAACCACGGAGTGGGCTATTCACCCGATGGCCTGGTGGACAGCCACGGCCTGGTGGAAATCAAAACCAAGCTGCCCAGGTACCAGATCGAGCTGCTGCTGGCTGATGAATTGCCCCAGGAGCACATCGCTCAATGCCAGGGCGGGCTGTGGGTCAGCGAGCGGGAGTGGATCGACTTCGTCAGCTACTGGCCGGGCATGCCACTGTTCGTGAAGCGCGCCTACCGCGACGAGGCAATGATCCGCACCATCGCTGAGCGCGTCGAGGCGTTCTACGAGGAGCTGGAGCGCCGCATGGCCATGGTCATGGCGGCGTGAGGAGAGAGAACATGAACCACCGCAAGCTGAGTGCCGGCGAGACCGCCGGCACCTATCGCATCACCGACACGGTCACCGAAGCGGAGCTGCTGAGCATCGCTCAGGCCTTCGCCCGTCGACGACTGGCCCGAGGCCGCAAGCTCACCCAGCCAGCGCTGGCGTTCGAGTACCTGCAGATCCTGTTGCAGGACTACGAGCATGAGGTCTTCAGTGCCGTGTTCCTGGATAGCCAGCACCGCGTGATCAGCTTCGAGGAGTTGTTCCGCGGCACCATTGACGCCGCCAACGTCTATCCTCGGGAAGTGGTCAAGCAGGCACTGGCACACAACGCCGCCGCCGTGATCCTGGCCCACAACCACCCCTCGGGCGATCCCGAGCCCAGCGATGCCGACCGACGCATCACCCAGCGGCTAAAGGAAGCGCTGGGGCTTGTGGAGATACGGGTCATTGATCACATCGTGGTTGGTAGCGAAGAATGTGAGTCCTTTGCAGAGCTCGGGTATCTGTGACGGGGGGTCACGACATAACGCCGGTGCCACTCCGTTGGGGTGGCACCGGCTATTCACAACTCATTTCTTTTCTTACAGCTGGCTGCTAACGGCCAAAAGCGGTCATTAAGCGTCTACAAAATCAGGGCCCGCTCAGACAACATTCACTACGGTGACTTTTGGGGCTGATAATGCCGGACAGACCCATCCTCGTTGATCAAGTGTTCATCCCTCGCTGCCTCCACGGAACGGACAAACCAAAACCAGCAATCCTCACGACCGTGAGGTGCAGCTTCAATCATATGAAGAACCTCCTCGCGCGAGTAACCTCTTAGCATATCCGAGACGTGACGCAAGTGATGAAGCTTAGTCGGGCACTCTAGTACGCGCGCCAGAAGTTCCTCATGCACGGCGCAGTGCATGGGATTCGCCGTAGCGGCCAACCGATAGAGCAAGCTTTCTTGATCAATGTCGCCCGATCTAATGCAGCGTTGGAGTGCCTTGACAGGAAACAGGTCGAAGCTATCGGAGAACACTTGTGGAATGAGTGCAGCGAGGGCAGGCACCCTAAGCATGCGATCCAGCAGCGGAGCGCTGTAGGAAGCAGTTCCCTTCAACTCCTTAAGTACCGCTGCCGCGTACTCGTCGTCGAGATGATGCACGACGTAGTCGATGGCTAGCTCCGGCGAACGGGACAGTAACTCTGGAGTGAAGTGGTCCTCCCAACTGTTCTTCATACTTTGGCGCACGACCCATTCAGAAAAGGGATGTTCGACACCATCGGCCGTTTTCACGCCTAGTTCAGCACCACTTCTCTTTTGCCAGTCCTCGTAAATTAGAAGGGCTTGGCGGAGGTGGTAAGCCGGGAGAGCGTCGGGCTGCTTTTCGATAAATCTTACAATGTGAGGAACCCCCTCGGGGTAGACTCGCGCAATAGCGTTGAACAAATCCTCTGTCACCTTCGGCCACATGGGGCTCCCTATCCGCCGCCAGATTTCATCGATGAGCGTTTCAGGTGCACTCGAAAGCCAGCGCATGTTGGCAAGTACGGGGATGTGGTGGATACCCGCGAAGGACGAAGGCAATTGTTCGATCATTTCCGGCAGCAGGGCCTCGCCGTGACGCGCGATTAGTACTCGCCATCCTGCCTCTTCATGACCTGCGGCGATCCAGGCCCGCGCTGTCTTGTCATCAACCTCAAGCGAGAGCTCCTCGGCGAGTTTGTGATGATGAGAGGCCCCGGTTGCTAAAGCCACACGCTGATAGCGGGCTACCCAGGGTGAGCCGCGTTCGACGATAGCAAAGCCGAGCAGTTCTTGCGCGCGAGGCCCCATGGAAGGGAACTGGGTAAGCAATAGACCGAACTCGTCGTCATCACCGCAGCCAACGAGCACTCGGTTGAGTTCGAATGTGGCGCCGAAATTCTGCCCTACAATGGATTCGACCAAGCGTTCGTATTCTTCAGCGATGAACCGAGCCAGCCTCCTGTTGCCGCGTCTTGCTGCGGCGGCCCGAAGCATCCAAGCGCGCGAAGCGATGACAGTGTCGAGATGCGGTCGAACCCACTGCGGTACATCGCCAC
This sequence comes from Aidingimonas lacisalsi, assembly GCF_008079445.1. Taxonomy (GTDB): domain Bacteria; phylum Pseudomonadota; class Gammaproteobacteria; order Pseudomonadales; family Halomonadaceae; genus Aidingimonas; species Aidingimonas lacisalsi. Next base: position 340,412 of record NZ_VRYH01000001.1, read on the forward strand.
AACAGCCAAGCGCGGTTGCGGCCGCCTCGGCATAACTTATCCGGCCGTCTGCCGCAACCTGCTCTAGCCAAAGGCTCCACTCTGGCCCTCCACCTTGGGCGATTGCATCGAGGACGAGACTGCTATTCGGTGACCCTAGCCAGTCGGCGAGCGTAGCCCGTTGCGCGTACAGGGCGTTTGGGCTTAGGGCCCGCTTCCACTCAGACGGGTACAAGTTGGATCGGCCTAGTTCGGCGAGCACCTCCAGAGCGGGGCGAAGAAGTTCCAGGCGCTCTCCTTCCAGCGCAGCAAGGGCAGCGCGACTGCGCACAGCTAAGCGAGGATCTTCCAGCGAGAGGGAGAGCGCTTGTATTAGGGCGGGTGTGGGGCGTTCTGCATCGCGGCTTGCATCGAGTGTGGCGGCCAGCACCATATCTTCCCTGACCGTTGCGTTTACGTCGCTCTCTGCAGCGCGTCCACCCGCCTGGATAGCCAAGGCATAGCTCTCGCGCGTCCAGAGCGAGTCTAATGCGCGCTCAGCGGCAGCGTCGCCCAGTAGACCGCGTCCTGTGAGCCAGCTCCAGTAAAGGTCGTGGACGGGTACTGCTTGACCGCCACGTTCGAGAATCGTACCAAGGCTCCTTAGCAGCCAGGCTGGATCGGTAAGGCCCACCTTAGTTGCGCGAGTTTGAAGCTCATGCGTAAGACGACCAAAAGACCGCGTTCCCGCCAGCGAGAGGTCAGCCACAGCTCCGGCGAGTACTTCTGTGAAGCGTTCGGGCAGCCCGCGCATAAGGTGCTCGTGGAACTGTCGCAAGAGGTCGCCGGTCGTAGCAGACCGCGCGTCCGATAGAACGTGGATGGCCAGAAGAAGAGGCAGGCGCAGGAGGTCAATCACCGAGCTAGGCGGTAGCGTTTCGCCTGGCGTTGCTGCTGCTACTGCACGTGCAACTCGGTCGGGTGGAAGCAGGTCGAGTGCCCAATGCTTCAGGGCGCCATCGTCGATGTCAGCCAGCTTAGCCGTCGCAACTAAGCGTGCGCTTCGCAGAGCGCGCAGCGCACGTCGCTTCTCCCCGGCCTGTGCGGCGCCCGCGAAATCGGACCAGCTGTCGACGAAAACGCAGATTCGAGGGTCTTGAAACAAAGTGGTTAATGCGACTCCCGGCGCCGCCTCGGTGATCATTTCTTCTAGGTCGCGCCAGGATGTCGCCTGTCCGGCCGGTAGATAAAGCGGAATGATCGTACCGGCTGCGAGCAGCTCTTTTGCTGAGTTCCAGAGGGCATGAGTCTTGCCTGAGCCGGGCTGGCTGACGATGAGGTGTTTTTTTTCCGAGAACCCAATGAGATCCGATATTGAAGCGCTCGCTGGAGCCCTGTCGTATATAATCTCGGTAAGACGTGGCCCCGCTGAGAAAGCGTCCAGAAGTGCGTCCCGGGCTACAACCTTGGCTGCCGGGAGTAGCCGGTCGATCGACGGTGGCGTGCCAGTCTCAATCAACGACTCCGCCAAGTTGCGCAACTCGTCAATGGACAGAGTGGTACTAGGCCGCGCGGCGCGCTCACTCAATAAGTCCACGGCGACGCTGGACGGAACATCGATTGATGTCGCGCGCTCTAGGCAATCCTGAAGTTGAACTCCGTTTAAGCGACGTGGAGCCGGCCCGAGCACACACGCAACGACTTCACGGAACACGGTATCGTAGGAGCGACGAGCCATGTCTACTGTCGCTTGATACTCGTCTCGGCGAGTGACTAGTGTTCGCCGGTTGCCCTCTTCAAGATAGCCCCAATCCTGCGCGCCGCATGCAAAGACCACAGAACTGAGAAGCTCAGCCCTTAGCTTTTCGGTTGGGCTACTGGCGACAAAAGTGCGCAGCTCATCAGATAACGTGCGCTGAAGAAGTGCTGCGCGTAGCTCCTCAACATCCCCTCCGGAAGCGGCAGTTTCCCAAGCAATCAGGCCGGCCTCTCCGGAAGGCAACGCATTCTTTCGCTCCTTTCCGATATCCGATGTTGTCAGAAACACGAGCCTTGCTTCACGACCCGGGTTACAGACACGTAGCCGATGCAGGGCTTCGATAGCCTCTAGCACATCTGGCGAGTTCAGCGTTACCGCCCCTGAATCGCTAGTGTCTTTTACCTGAGTGGCTTTCAGCACTTCATCGCCCATATCCGGCTCGCGGAGAAGCTCGGTAAAGTCCTCGGCCACTTCTAAGTAGAGTTCATCGCCTGTCCCCAGCAGCGCCAACCACGCGGCGGCCGAGGCGTGGAGCTGGTAGACATAGCCACGAAGAGCCGCAGTTGCCTGTCGGCTCACGTCTTCTGGGGGAACGTTCCAAACCTGAGAAGGGTCTCCGAAGACAGAAACGGGCGTGTTCGACATGGGTTTGACTCTGGCGAAAGCAGCGGCATAGCCGGACGCTGCACTGTATCGAAGTGGGGCTAGATACTAAACCAATACCCGCTCACAACTTCGCTTTGCAATTCACAGGTAATATCCACCATTTGTGTAATGCACGATTAGGCTCTCTTCGGTATGACTATCGACAGCAAGCACCGGGGACCCGTCAGTTTTGGATGTATCAGTAATCAATCGAGCCCCTCCAGAACACGCCAAACTTTACGGTAAACGTCTGCATCTGCATTCCCGTACGCTGCCCTCCATTCAATCTCACTCAAATCTCTGAGCCGAGAACGCACACTCGCGATTGGACCGGAGGCAAGATCGGGCTGATTATCTGCGATGCTTAGGGCGGCCGAACGGGGGATGCCAAGGAGTCGGAGGGTGATGGCTTCGTCGCTGTTCACTCCATAAAAGACTTGGGAGGGTAGGTTGCGGACCTCCTCCAAGCGATCTTCTGGCAATTCGCTACCGGTGATGGCAAGGAGTGCGCCAAGCCCCCAAGCTGTAGTCTGCGTCAGTTTGCTGGACAGGTTCTGTCCGCACTGAGTCACGGCGTCAACATAGGAATTCCCATCCATGAAGTAATTTCGCGCAATGGATTCGACGGACACGCCGTTGACCCAATCCTTCAGTATGCATGCGAGTTTATCGCCATTAGTCTTGTTGCTGCCGAGGATATCTTTGAGGTTTTCTCTCAGTTCAGGGATGTTCAGGAGAACCCCCATCATTGCCGGAAGGCTGGTGTCGCCGTCGGCGAACAGGGTTGAGTGGTCCCAGGAGTCTGCAGTGATACCAGACTCCCGTGATTGCGCCATGGCGCCGCGAATGCTTTGCAGAGAGAAGCCGGTGCTATCAACCAACCCAAGAGGTTGATTCGGTTGGCAAATGTACTCAGCGTAAGAACGGACGCCAATTAGTAGTGAACGGGCTTGGTGAGGCTTCTGAGCTCGCAATTTTGCGAAGCCGTACGTGTTGCGAAGAACCTGTTCGACTTCGTCGCTAAAGGTTTCGGGTTTGCCCATCTGCTGATAGGTGTGTGCTAGGTACTGCAAGAATGACGACCATTCAGGGTGGTAGTAGACGATTCTCCCCAGATCTGAAAGCAGATCCTCTGCTTCTTCAGCCATTTGGATGAGTGCGGAATTCAAATCACCTGACTTCTGATTGATAAAAGACCGTAGGGCAGTCGTTCGGTCCTCTGATTCAGAGGCCAACGCTACTACGCCAAGGTCACCTTGCCCAATGCGGCCGGCACGGCCAGCAATGTTCCAAAAGTCCTCAGGTGGCATATCCACGCCATAGGGGTATTGATGGCTGGCCATGACAACGCCAGAAACCGGGAAGTTGACCCCTTGAGCGATGGTGGTTGTTGCGACGAGGAAACGTAGCTCTTCGTGTTCGAAAAGCCATTCCATGAGCGTACGCACCTCATCGGATAAGCCAGCGTGGTGGACACCCACGCCATGGCTGATCATATTAATCAGCGGGAATTCTTTGCCATATTCTAGCCTCAGGAAGTCTTGGACTAGCTTAATGCGAGCACTCGCAGGTTGGAGGTTGCGTTCCAGTGTTAGTGTTTCAGCCAAAGACCATACCCAACGGGGTTGCGTGTGCATGACGATAACGGGGCCGCGCTGCTGCAATTCCTGGGCGGAAATAGCCGCGACCATCGCAGGGGTCGATGCCTTGCTATAAGTGCTGGCGATATCGTGATTGGTGCCCAGTTGAATCGGATCGTCTACCGCTAGGGTCCGGCGTGTAGTGTGGACGGATTCCAGCTCCACCGAGTAGTCATAGCTCTTTCCACGGATGTGATCGCCCTGTTTCAGGTTAGCAATGCCGATGACGCGATCGTTGGGCTGCCAATCGACGCTGAAGCTGATGTCATCCGAGCTTTGATCGCCAAGCCAACGGGCGACTTCGCGAGCGTTGGTGATGAAGGGGGTGAGCAGCAAGAACTGGGCATTCTCACATTCGCTGTTGATAGTGGCTAACAAGAGCTCAAGCTTTAGCCCGCGAGTAGGGCTCTGAAGGTTATGCGCTTCATCAACCACAACGAGCGTCAGGGGCCGTCCAATTTCCCTTTCCCAGCCTTGACGAAGCATGAGATCGAGCTTCTCGGGTGTTGTCACCAGTACCCGGAATTCCTTGCCATCATCACGTTGAGTGAGGAGTTCAATCTCTACGTTGTCGACTTCGAGAGCAGGGCTGACTTCCTCAACGACCACGCCGAGCTGTTCGAAGTCTCGTCGCAGTTGGCGGGCTACCTGATTGACGAGTGTGCGCGTGGGAGCCAGGTAAGCAACCCAGCCGCGTTCATGGTCGAACTGGTTAATGGCTTGCAGTATGCGGAATTGGGCGATCAGTGTCTTTCCGCTGGAGGTCGGCAAACTGACAACCACCGCGCGACGGCTGGACCCCAAAAGACCTTGTTCGGACAGGGCCCGTCGTTGGGGTGGGAGGACGTCGAAGAGTGCGCGATCACCACGCCCTTTGCTGACGAGGGTCTCTACGAATTTTGTGACTCGGGAGTTGACGGCCCGCGTGACTGTCCAGATGGAGTTGTGCGCCATCTGAGCCGCGCATACCTCCAGAAGGCGAGCTACGGGGTCAAGGTCAACTAGTTGGACGTCTTCGCAGACGGCAAAGACACGGTCGAAATGCATATCCAATAGTTGCTGGATCTGGAAGCTACCGTCGGCTTTGCCACTGGTGATGAATTCAGCGAAGATTTCTGCAGCCTTGGCCAAGTGGTAGAGGCCAATCAGTTCAAGGGCATTAACCTTGCCGGTTCCATCGGGCAGGCTGGCGAGGTGTTCAGCTTCGAAGTCGGCTTGCGCTGCACGCAAATCGCTAATGCGTTGCAGTACAGTGTCTCGATCATCCCAGCCCCTCTTGCGGATGAGGCGTAGCCATATGTCTATGATGGTGCTCCAAGTCCGGATGCGCCAATCATCGGAGTTCAGGCCTAGCTGCGGCCACTCGATTGTGTTGAGCCAGCGGCTTGCATCTGCTCCGCGCTCACCGAGGACAGCCATACAGGCCGCGCGCAGGATGGTACGACCGCTATCGACGTCGTCGCCAAACGAAAGGTGCTTCCAGAATCGGAATCCGTCAGCTGCAGCGCTTCGCAGGTCACTGATTTCGTCGCTTTCCCAGTCGAAAGGTCTGGTAGCGATGATATCGATGACGACCAGCTCCATCGACTCAGCGCCACGCTTGAGAAGGTTCCAATCCCACTCTTGCTTGGGTTGGTTCAGCTGAGATTGAACATGGACAGCTGAAGCGACCTTGCCACACTCTTCGCGAAGGTCTGCGAGTGAATCGAGCAACCAATGGCTCATGATTCACCCCCTTTAATGCGTGTGGGTAGGCTGATAATTGAACAAGGAAGGTGCAGGGCCTTCAAGCGGCAAGCGGTCGGCATTTCGAGCCGGTCAGCGAGATTAGAGCCACGAGAACTGAGGTCTTTAGGGTTGGGCTCCGTGTCACGAATGAGGATCCCGAACAGGACGATAGCCTTGTTGCCAGAATCTAGAAGACGCTTCACCGCATGATCAAAGTCTGGCTCATGTGGAGTGCCTTTACAGCGTGGAAAGAGCCAGCGAAGTAGCGTATGAAGGAGGCTTAAGTCATCAGCCAACTTGTCGAGTTGATTGGTCATGCCGCTACGGCCATGCATGACCTGTGGTGGGTTATCGGCCTCGCTGGAACACTTGACTTCACCTAGAGCAAGAAGAGCGCCGTCCTTATCTTCCGTCAAGCCAACGAGGTCAGCACCTGGTAGGCTTGCCATTGGAGTGCGTTTGTCCCGTTCGGAATTCCAGGGCCATTTGACGTCATGTTCTTGGCTGAGATGGACTTCGGCGAGCGCTTCACCGATGGCCCAGTCTCGTTCTTCCTCCGGTGCGGCATCCAACATAGCCTGTAGGCTTTCCTGCTGGAAGCCAGTGCTTGCGAGCCCCCGAAGATGTGCTTCAAAATCAGTTGAACTCTCCTCATCATGGACCCGAGAGGCTACTTCTGTAGTCAGGAACTGATCGAACGTATCTCCATCGTTCATCTGGACGCCGGTCCATGATACCTGGCGGTCCTGATCTGCGTAGCACTCTGAGATGAAATATGGTTTCACCATTCTCAATTAATCTCTCTCGGGGATACGAATATCAGATTCGCATTAATGTCAACAACTTCTCAACTGACGTACGGCTTGCCAACCAAATTCCTGTAAGCATCCAACATGGCCGCTTCGGGTCGAGGCTGTGTGAAAACGCTTGGAACGTCTCGGGCCGGTCAAAAATTGATCAAAAATGGTGCTCTCTCGCGCATTCTGAGGCAGTTGCAAGGCAAAATTCTCTCCAGATTTCGCGTACAAGCACCATCTTCAGGAGAGCCGAGGAGTTTTCACACAGCCTGGGTCGAAAGAGGGCATACGACAACATGTACAGCCTATACTCAATCATTGGCAACATGCCACATACCTGCTGTGGAGGCTCTGCTACGGCTTGTTTTGGTGAACAGTCTTTGGGTAGGTGACGGTCCCGCTTTGAATCACCCCAAGTTGCGTAGACACCTCCAAGCCTTGTAATGAAAGCACTAAGAAGATCCCATGATCCGTTAACGATACACCGAAGAATTCAAGATCGAAGCCCGTCAAGCAGGTGACAGAGCGAGGCCCTCCCGTCACCTAGGTCCCCATCCGGCTGGGTGTGTCCGGCTACAGTCTGTATCAATGGATGAAGCGCTATGCCAAGTCTGCTGAACATCGGCACCAAGACGATGATCTTCAGGCCGAGAACCAGCACTTGAAGTCCGATCTGTAGCGTGTATCAGAAGAACGAAATATCCTCAAAAAGGCCACCGTCGGAATGCCGCCCAAAACTTCGCCAGAGAGTCCGACTGAGGCTGACCCTCCCCCAGCTTCACGGGCGGCTACAGTTATGCCCAGCGCCACCGCGGATGGTGTCCCCTGGCGCCATCAATGCCACTTCGTCGAGCCGCGCGTGTCTCAGGCCGCCGAAGCCACTACCACAGCCTGCTATTGCCGGTGATAGGGGAGAGGCCAGTGTGGAGTTTGGTGCTGGGCTTGGTACTAAAGGCCTAGCATCATAGAATGGCCGTAGCACTCTAGGCCAGCCGGAGCAGACTATCATCAAAATCATCATCGCTATCATAGTCATCGCTGCAGTTATGTATGCTGGGAACCACTATTTCACTATTTCTGGGTGCCGAGAAGCCACCGATTTCGCCATGTCTATGCGCGCTCACAACAACAAAGCAGAGCTAAATATGCAGGAGAAAGTCCAGATGGCGGACATCGCTGAAAAAGCCATGCAGCATGAAGTCACCGAAGATCAGCTTAAACAAGCCACTGCAACAGCAGTTGAAATCGACGCCGGCGGGATGGCTGATGACTACGTGGAAGAGGTTGTCTTCGGGGAGTGTATGCAGTCATCCCTGGTGCAGGTCTGGGCTGAACGATTAGGTTTTGGTGTTATCAATGACATTAACGCAATGGTAAAGTAACGGAACTTCAGTCCCCTCTTCACCCACGGGGCCGTGCCGGATGCTATGCAGCTAGTGTGGAGTCTTTGTAAGTGGCCACTAAAAGACCCTACGAAGACCATAGGTGTTGAATTGGCACTCCCAACATCGTGACTTCCAACTGCAGCAGCGGGTCTCTGATTCATACTGGTGAGTATCGTCATCTCAGGGAGGAGAACGGTATGTTGGCTCACGCTCATATGAAAGCCCGCCAGGGGCCGAATGCGGTGTCCATGCCGAGGACATCGGCTTGCGTATCCACTGGGCGCTCAGTTGGTCCACCGCGCCAAGCAGTGAGGCGACGAGGACGGTCGTTTCATCATCTCCTCTGGATTGCCTTTAACACCGCCTACACTAACGAGCTCGGTGATCTGCGCATCACCGAGGCCCGCATGTTTGGTGAATTCCTGCAATGCCTGACGCCCCAGACGATTAGGATTGACTCTACGCACTTGCCTGGAGGCGCTATCCTGGCGCGATTCGTCTGTTTCTCGGCAACCGGTAAGTCTCCCAGCCCTACTGGGACCATCAGAACGGCCAGCCCGGGGGCGGCAATTAGAACACCGGTACAGTGCTGAGCATTGTCTTCCAGCGCCTCTATACGCTCCGCAAGCAGCTGATCCACGGAAGCGCGACATGAAACGGCTCGGTGAACCGCGACCAACTGCGGGACGCCAACCAGATCTTGGTCGATATGGTGTCGGTGATCGCTCCAGGACGAGATCATAGCCGTAGGAAGAGGCGTTGCGCCGGAGTTCGCGGTTGGCCGTGCTGCTATGGATGCCAAGCTCTCTGGCCATTTTGCACTGGCTCTTGCCCAGGTCATGACGGGCATGAATCTAGTATCGTTGAGTCTGAATCAGCTGTCGGTATCCCATGCTCCGCTTCACTTTGGTCGGTGAGCCGAGAAGGGGATCGGCGCTGGCCCTCCTACCTCTATCGTATGGTCCAAAATGCTGCGGTTATTCTATGAATCCAGAGACCGACAGGTTTGTACCCTTTGGCAGGTACTGCCGCAACAGCCCGTTGGTGTTCTCGTTGAGCCCCGCTGCCATGGGCTATGCGGGTTAGTGAAGTAGATCGCCCTCCCAGTGGTCAGGCATCAGGCGGTCTTCGATCTCAGGCGGCCGCATATGGATGCTGACCGGCTCGGGAATCTGCTGGCATCGATCCTGACCACGGCTGCGTGGACGACGCTTGCCATTGTCCTGCTACAGGCAGGCGATGAGCTACTTCTGGAGGTTGCCGCGTGGCATCACATAGAGCGCGTTGTAGATGGCCTCATGCCAAACCTATCGGCGTGAATCGTTGTGTGACATGTGCTTCAGTGTGCGGAATCTCAGTACAGGTGACCAGTACTTGCGCAGCAGGTAAACCACCACCTCAAAAAGTTCTCCTTCGGGATGCAGACTTGTCAAGCGAACCCAGTAGCCAGGCTGGCATCGTGGTCCTTAGGGTCAGGCCTTTTCGCAGGTGAGTACCCGCGATACCTTACAACCCCCATAACTGACGATGACCCAGATTGAGTGAATGTCTCGTCCGCGACCTTCTCAGACACCGAACTCTTCATCTCTCCCATACTACGAACAGACAGTCCCCGCACAACTTGTTACGCTAAGGCCCATTAGCATACTTAAAATACTGGGCGGCCCCAGAGACGTACTATCGAAAAATAAGGAACGGCGTCCTCCTCCTGGAACCGACGGGAAGCTGGAGCCAACAAGATGCGGGGAAAGAATGGGTCATCAACAACAGTTTGCGCCGGGCATGCGCCTGGAAATCCGCGACGCCGAATGGCGCCTAACGCGGATCGACCACGCCAGTGACGGCGGCCAGTTGCTCAGCTGCACCGGGCTCTCCGAGCTGGTGCGCGGTCGCGAGGCGCAGTTTCTCAGTCGCCTGGAAGACGACATCCGCATCCTCGACCCCGCCTCGACCCAGCTGGTCGATGATCTCTCCCAGGGTCATCGGGCCGGCCTTCTGACGCTGGCCACCCAACTACGCGACACCGCCCCCACGGATGACCGCATCCACCTGGGCCACCACGCCGCCATGGACGCCCTGCCCTTCCAGCTCGAACCGACACGCCAGGCCCTCGATCAGCCTCGTGCACGCTTGCTGATCGCCGACGCCGTGGGGCTCGGCAAGACACTCGAAGCCGGTATTCTGACCAGCGAACTGATCGCCCGCGGTCGTGGCAAGCGCATCCTGGTACTGGCCGTCAAATCCATGCTCGGCCAGTTCCAGCAGGAGTTCTGGAACCGCTTCACCATTCCGCTGACGCGCCTCGACTCCCAGGGGCTGGCCAGAGTGCGCAACCGCATTCCGGCCAACCACAACCCCTTTCACTACTTCGACCGCGCCATCATCTCCATCGACACCCTCAAACAGGATATCGAATACCGGCATTACCTGGAGCAGGCCCACTGGGACATCATCATCATCGACGAAGCCCACAACGTCGCCGAACGTGCCGGTGCTCAGGGCGCCTCCCAACGCGCTCGCCTGGCTCGCCTGCTGGCCACTCGTTCCGACACCCTGGTCATGCTTTCGGCCACCCCGCATGACGGCAAGCCCGAGAGCTTCGCCAGCCTGATGAACATGCTGGATCCCACGGCGATTACCGACCCCGGCACTTACGCTCATGAAGACTTCCGTGACAAGGGCCTGGTGATTCGCCGCTTCAAAAAAGACGTTCGCGACCAGTTGGGCGACTTTCCCGACCGCCAGATCGACCGTCACTACGCTACCGCCAGCCAGCTCGAAGAGCAGGCCTTCGAGCAACTGATGGACGTCAGTTTTCATACTCTCGACGGTCAACGCAGTGCCGGCAGCGGCCTGTTTCGCACCCGCCTGGAAAAGACGCTTTTCTCCAGCCCGGCGGCCTGCCTGGCCACCATCGAGAACCGCCTGGCCAAGCTGCAGAAGCAGGCCCCGAGCCCCGAGCGCGCCGCCGATATCGACAGCCTCGAGGGCCTGTCGCTGGCCGTGCGCGACATCACCCCGGAACACTTCGGCAAGTACCACGCCCTGCTCGAGCTGCTGGGCCGCAAGGCCGGCCAGGGTGAGCTCGGCTGGCAACGCGACAGCGACGACCGCCTGGTCATCTTCACCGAAAGCCTCAACACACTGGCCTTTCTGGAAGACAACCTGCCCGGCGATGCCGGCTTGAATGCCAATCAGGTCGGCGTGCTGCGCGGCACCGACCGGGACCGCGACATCATGGCCACCGTCGAGGCCTTCAACCGCGGTGACAGCCCGCTGCGCCTGCTGCTGTGTTCCGATGTCGCCGCCGAAGGCATCAACCTGCACCACCGCGCCCACCGTCTGGTGCACTTCGACATTCCCTGGTCCCTGATGGTTTTCCAGCAGCGCAACGGCCGCATCGACCGTTACGGCCAGACACAGACACCGCAGATCCGCTACCTGCTCACTGAGTCCGAGCATCCCAAGGTACGCGGCGATCAGCGCGTCCTCGAAGTGCTGATCGACAAGGACGACCAGGCCAGCCGCAACATCGGCGACCCTTCGGAGTTCTCGGCCAGCCGCACCCAGGAAGAACAGGAAGCCCAGGTCGCCGGTGTGCTGGAAAGTGACGACGATCCGGACGACCTCTCCGCGTTGTTCGCCGGCCTGCTGGACGACCAGCTCAGCGACAGCGAATCACCACTCGACGCCTTCATCCCCGACACCGCACCGGCCGCCAGTCTCGATGAGTTGACCACCCAGCCCCCGCGGCTCTATCCCAGCACGCTGGCCTGGTCACGCGCCGCCATCGACTGGCTGCGTCAGGCCATGCGCGAGCAGGGCCAACCGCTGGAGGCCAGTGTCGATGAACAGGCCCAGCGGCTGGAGTTGGTCGCCCCCGAGGACCTGCGCCAACGCCTGGCCTACCTGCCACGAGAAATTCGCCCCGAACACGACCGCTTCATTCTCACCGCAGACACCCAGCGCATGCAGCAGGCCCTCGACCAGGCCCGCCAGGAGGACGATCCCTGGCCCAGCGTGCAGTACCTCTGGCCCCTGCATCCCGTGCTCGAATGGCTGCGCGACCGTATCCTCAATGCCTTCGGCCGCCACACCGCCCCGGTGATCCGCGTCCCCGGTACCTTGCCCGAGGGCCAGGCACGCATCCTCTTCCAGGGCGGCTACCCGAACCGTCGCGGTCAATCGCTGATTCAGGCCTGGTGCGCCGTGCCCATTGGCACGGTGGACGGCACCATCGGCAAGCCCATATCGCTGGAAGATACGCTGGCCGAACTCGCGCTCGACCCCGAGTCGCTGCCCAATCCCGGCATCGAGGGCGACAACAGCGCGCTCCAGGATGCCCTGTCCGGCGCGGTCAAAGCCGCCGAGCGCTATCTCCACCAGGTGCGTGTACAGCGCGAAGGCGAGATCGACGACCGCCTCAACGCCCAGATGGCCGAGATGGACGCGCTCAAGGACCGGCACCTGAAACAGATCGAGATCGACCTCAGCGCCAGCCGCGAGCAGGAAACCCGCAAGCAGCGCCGCCGCGACGACCGCACCGCGCAACTGGAGCGCATCTTCGCAGACTATGGGGACTGGCTGGAGGCCACCCAGCAGATCGAGAACCAGCCCTGGCTCCAGGTCGCCGCCGTCTTTACCGGCGACCCCGCTGCTCGGCAGGAGTCGCCTGAATGATGGGGCGGATGAACCGACATGAAGCGCCGGATACATATCCGGCGCCGTTTCGCGCGATGACAACGGCTGTTGTCTTGCGAGCCGATCTCGGCGTGCCTAAAATCCACTTCAACATACCCGCCAAGCCTATGGCTGCTCCGGCAGTCACGCTTAAATCGAGCGGGTTTTCTTTTGCATATTCATTCCGTGACTCCTTGCGTCACGCCCTCAGTGCGGCTAGCATAAGTGTCAATATACCCGCCAAGCCTATGTGGACTTCGGTTCTCAAGCTCAAATTGCGCGGGTTTTTTATTGCCCGTGAACAAGACACCCCAGCACAGCACCCAAGCCACTTCACTCCAGAGGTGGCATCATGACGCAATTCGACAAGTCCGCCTTGACAGCCAGCGAACAGCTGGATCTGCTGATAGAACGTGGTTTGAAGGTTCATGACCTCGAACGTGCCCTTCGACTGCTGGAAGTCACCACGTCCTTCCGACTCAGCCCCTATATGCGGCCCTTTCAGTACCCCGATGACCCGGCCCACAGCTTCAAGCCAGGCACGCAGCTATCAGAAATCATGCAGGTTTATCGCTTTGACAGCGATCTTCGTCAGCTTGTGATGGTGGCCATCGAGCGGGTCGAGATCGCCGTACGCACGGGTATCAGCAACCATATGGCCTGCCAATACGGGACGCATTGGTACTTGTCGCCTGCTCGCTTCAAATCCCACTTCGATCACGCACGTTTGCTCAAAGAGCTCGGAGACAAACTGGCCAAGGAAGCACGTCAGTACCATAAAGAAGTGGAGCGCATCGAAAACGCGAAGTCTTCTGAAGAAATCAAAATGTTACGCAAGGAAAGCCGAAAGCGTGACAACTACCCACGCTACTACTCTCTGACCTATGATCAGCCGGTTCATTTACCTTCCTGGGCCATGGTGGAAGAGTTGAGCCTGGGATCGCTATCTCATCTATTCGATGGTCTGGACGAGTATCGTGACCGCAAGGCCATCGCTCGCCGCTTTGCTGTGCCGCATCAAGTGCTAGCAAGCTGGCTGCATACGCTGACGTTCATTCGGAATATTTGCGCTCACCACTTTCGTCTCTGGAACCGTGAACTTTCGATCCCGCCCAGTTGGCCAAAGCACCTCACTTTACCGGGCCCCCAAAAGGGAGGCGGCGTCCCCCGCCGCCTTTTCACCGTGCTGGCCATGCTGACGTATCTCACCACGCAGATCAGTCCGGACACTCGCTGGCCAGGTCGACTTCACGCCCTGCTGGAAGAATACTCCGATATACCACGCGCCCCCATGGGCTTTCCGGATGACTGGCAGCCACGGCTCGCCTCGCTCAACGCCGCCACACGCTAAGGAGACCGCCATGAGCCAATCGCCGTCTTCAAAAGCACAAGCCGATGTCGCCCCGGTCGAGGTACTCTCTGGTCTGGGCAGCGCCGACCGCGGCATGCTGGCCACCTTCCTGGCGCTGTTCGATGACGGCCGGTTGCAACGTCGCCTGCAAAAGCGCTATCAGGACATCAAGGAGAAAGTCCGGGGCGAAGGTGACTACGGCGGCGATAATCACCTGGCCCTGCCCAATCCCGATCGGGAGGAAGATCGGCAGGATGCGCAGGAACTAGGCGAGCGCCAGCACTACTGGCGCAACAGCGAGCATGACGACAACATGCTGCGCCTGCTGCTGTGGATTCGTCTGCGCGAGGCACTCCAACTCCCTCCCGGGCTGACCACGACCCGTCGCGGCTGCCACCACCTGGCCGACGACATGGTCGCCCGACTGCTCAACGTCTTCGATTCGCCCGATCAGAAGAAATCGCGTTACCGCTGGCTGCAGAAGCTGGGCTACAACAAGGACGGCGGCCAGGACGCCACCTTCTCCGATATCGTGCTTCCCATCCTCGACCGACTGCTGAGCGAGGACAAAAGCCGGAAAGCCGCCGAGGGCCTGTCGTCCGACCCGGAGCAACGCTATCGACAACTGGCAGAAGCCGTATCCCTGATGGGCGGCCTCAACCAGGACCAACTGCAGCGAGCGCTGGGTGGCGAAAGCATCGACAACATCAACGATGGCGCCATGCGCAACGCCGCACTGCTCGGCGGCTCCATGACTGCCCTGGGCGTCGGGGTGGGCGTCAGCGGCTTTGCCCCCTACCTGCTGGCCGCTCAGGCCTCTGCCTTCTTGCCGCTGATCAGTGGCTCGGGGCTGGTGTCCTTTGTCTCCGTGATCAGCAACCCGCTGACCATCGCCGCCATTACCGCCACCGGTGGCGCCTACGCCTTCAAGAAGGCCGGCAACAGGATCGATGCCCATCTTGCCTCGCACATCATGGCCCTGCTCGCCCTGACCGGACTGCGCAGCGGCAAACAGGCACTGGGCAACACCCAGCAGGCCTTCGCCCTGACGCCCCACCTGACGCACGGCATCGACGCTAGCCACAAGCGAGGGGGCCACAAGACGGCCGAGCGTTATCAGTCCGAATGGCAACGCCTGGCCGGGCTGGCCGACATGCCCGACCCGCACCCCTCCGCCGAAACCGAGGCGATCATGTCGCGCCACCTGGCCCCTACCACCGGCAGCGAACTCGGCAACATGGCCGCCATGACCGGCCTGACCCTGGGCGACATGCTCTACAACCTGGCCGCCATCGACCCCAAAGTGATCCAGGCCGCCGATTTCTCGCGCACCGCCGATATTGACAGCAGCCTGGATTTCGCCACCCTGGCCGAACAGATCCAGAGCAGCAGCCAAGCCGCCGCTATTGGCGCCACCAGCCAGCTCAAGGGCTATGTCGCCGAACAGGCCGTCGCCGCCCAGCTTGTCGCCCAGGGCCACACCGTCAGCCTGCCGGATACCGCCAGCAATCCCGGTTGGGATCTACTGGTCGACGGCCAGCCCCTGCAGGTCAAGTTCCACGACGACCTCGGCGGCCTCAATGCCCACTTCACCCACTACAATATCCCGGTCATCGCCAACACCGAGTTGCAGGGCCAGATCCCCGAGGAATGGAGCGATCAGGTCTTCTTCCTGGAGGGCCTCAGCAACGCCCGCGTCGAAGCCCTGACGGCCCAGTCGCTCGATGCCGGTGCCGAGCTGTTCAGCCCCGAGGTACTGCCCGCCGCCACGCTGATCACTGTCACGCGCAGCATGCTCGCCTATCGCCGCGGCCAGCTCAGCGCCCACCAGACCCTTGAGCAGATTCTGCTGGATGGCAGCATCCGGGTCGGCCTGGCCGGTGCGGGCAGCCTCGCCGGGCCCACCCTCGGCGGCCTAATGTTCGGCCCGGCCGGCGCCGTGGTGTTCGGCGTGGGCGGTCCGGTCTTCGCCCAGGCGCTGACCCCCAGAGTCTCGCAGGGCATCAGGCAACGGGCCTCCGGCGAACAGTATCGCCAGTGGCAGGCCGAAGCGCATCAACACCTCGATGCCTTGCATGGTCGCCTGCTCGACGCCCTGAGCGAAAAGCGCGAGCAGATCGACGCCAAGCTCGCCGCCTGCCCCGATACCCCAGGGGGCGCCTACCTGCGCTGGCGGCTCAACGACGACCGCCGCCACAGCCAGGAAGTGCAGATTCACCTGAGCCACCTGCGCCAGGCGGAAGCATCCGGCGCCGAGCCACGCTTCCGCGCCACCCTCGAGCTGCTGGCCATCGCCGGGCTGCATCCGGTGCACTACCAGGCCGAGCTCGACATCGTGACCCGACACTTCGAACAGCGCCCCAGCCTCAGCCAAACCGTGAAAGACCGGTCACGCAGCGCCGCGGAAAGTGCCCTCGAGTACTCCTTCACCACCGCGGACGTGGTCGCCGGAGGCGGCAAGGCGGCATGGAAGGCCTGGCGCAAGAGCCGCAGCAAGCGATAACAATTAGCATCCGAACGGCACGGCAAACCCGGCGACCCGTAACACGATCATCAGAGAAGCGCCCATGGCACACGCAGGCATCATCAACGACAACGAGTTCTACAGCGAGCACTACCTCGCCGATATCTTCGAGGGCGACATTCGCGGCGTCATCGAGACCTGGCAGCAGCGCGCCAACGACACCGGCGGCGAGACGCCCTGGGCCCTGCTGCGCCGGGGCGCCTTTGAGCGCCTGCGCGAGATCGAGGCCACCCAGGCACTGGCGCGCCGCGGCCGCAGTCGCGAGGCCGTCGAAGCCGCCCGCGAGCTGGCCCGCCCGCTGCTTGAGGCCTTCGGTTACACGCCACGGCCCGAGCGCCGCCTGATCGACGATGAAGCCGAGATTCCCCTACTCGCCGAGCTCAACGGCCAGAACGGCGCACCGCTGCTGTGGGTCATCGAAGCCCTACCGCTGGAAGAGCCTGAGGGCGATCCACTGGCCGCCGCGCCGCTGGCCGCCCAGTACCTCAGCTTCGACGAAACCCCGCTGCCCACCGCCTTCCAGCGCGAACTCAACGCCGAAACACCGCCCAGCTGGCAGAGCCTGCTCTCGCGCCAGGTCTTTGCCCGCGAACAGCCACCCCGATGGGTGCTGCTGGTGGCGCCCCACCAGTGGGTGCTCATCGACCGCAGCCGCTTCGCCCGCGGCCAGTTGCTGCGCTTCGACTGGAGCGAGCTGCTGGCCCGCCGCGAGACCGACGCTCTGAAGGCCACCAGCGTGCTGCTGGGCCGCGAATCCCTGCTCGACGCCAACGGCCAGAGCCTGCTCGACAACCTCGACGAAAACGCCCACAAGCACGCCTACGGCGTCAGCGAGGATCTCAAGTACGCCCTGCGCGAGGGCATCGAACTGCTCGGCAACGAAGCCACCCGCCAGCTCATCGAACGCGCCCGCAGCCGCAAGGAGGGCATCTACTCCGGTCAGCTCGACCCCGACCAGCTCTCCCGCGAGTGCCTGCGCACCATGTACCGGCTGCTATTTCTGTTCTACATCGAGGCCCGGCCCGAGCTCGGCTACGCCCCGGTGGACAGCTCGGTCTACCTCAGCGGCTACTCCCTGGAGGGCCTGCGCCAGCTCGAACTCACCCCACTGACCAGCGAGCGCGAGCGCCAGGGCAGCTTTCTGCACCACTCCATCACCCGGCTCTTCCGCCTGGTGCATGATGGCGTCGAAGCGCCCGGCAACCAGCATTTCGACTTCGACGGCACCGGTAAGGATGCTTTCACTCTGCCGGCACTCAAGAGCCACCTGTTCGACCCCACGCGCACCCAGCTGCTTGACAAGGTCGTCTTTCCCAACGTCATCTGGCAACAGATCATCAAGTTGATGTCGCTCTCGCGCCCTGCCAGCGGGCGCGGAAAGCGTCGACGCGGGCGCATCAGCTATGCGCGGCTGGGCATCAACCAGCTCGGTGCCGTCTACGAGGCCCTGCTCAGCTATCGCGGCTTCTTCGCCGAACACGATCTCTTCGAGGTCAAGCGCGCCGGCGAGGCCACCCCCGACCCGCTGGCCACAGGCTACTTCGTCACCGCCGAGCAGCTCGAACACTTCAGCGACGACGAACGCGTCTTCGACCGCGACGCCGACGGCTACCGCCAGCTGCGCCGCCACCCGCGCGGCCGCTTTCTCTACCGCCTGGCCGGGCGCGACCGCGAAAAGAGCGCCTCCTACTACACCCCGGAGGTGCTGACCCAGTCGCTTGTCAAATACGCCCTCAAGGAGGTCTACGCCGAGCAGCTCGACCCGCTGCCCGACGACGCCGCCCGCGCCGAGCGCCTGCTCAGCCTGACCCTCTGCGAGCCGGCCATGGGTAGCGCCGCCTTCCTGAACGAAGCCATCGACCAGCTCGCCGACAAGTACCTGGCCCTGGCCCAGAGCGCGAAGCAACAGCAGGACCCGACCGCCGAGCGCATTCCCCAAGCCCACTACGCCGCCGAGAAGCAGCGCGTCAAGATGTACCTGGCCGACCACAGTGTCTTCGGCGTCGACCTGAACCCCGTGGCCGTAGAGCTCGCCGAGGTCTCGCTATGGCTCGGCGCCCTCTCCGCCGACCGCTTCGTGCCCTGGTTCGGCTTTCAGCTGCGCACCGGCAACTCGCTGATCGGCGCCCGCCGCGAGGCCTACCCGGCCAGCGCTATCGGCCTCAAGGGCAAGGACCCCGCCGCCTGGCTCAACCGCGCTGGCGACGCCGTACCGCTCGTTGTAGTACCTGAGCACAGCAATTCGTCAGCGAGCGGCAGCCAGCACGCGGCGCACGGTGCGCAGCCGGCGAGCACCGCGCCACAAAGTGATGGTCTTGCGCCCACTCATGGGTTGCAGGAAAGCCGAATCTGGCACTTCCTGCTGCCCTTTACCGGCATGGCCGATTACACCGACAAGGTCGCCAAGCAGCTCTTCAAGGGCGAACTAGCCACCATCAAGCAATGGAAGAAGGCCTTTACCGCGCCCTTCAACGCCGAGGAACGCCAGCGCCTGGAACGCCTCAGCCAGCAGGTCGAGGCGCTGTGGATCGAACACACCCGCGAGCTGGCACGCATTCGCACCCGCACCAGCGACCCCTACCCCATCTATGGCCGCGAGGCCAACGGCGAGCCCACCAGCCTGGCCTTCAAGGACGCCATGGAAGCCTCGCTGACCCAGCGCTACCAGGAGAGCGCCCCGGCCTACCGCCGCCTCAAGCTGGCCATGGACTACTGGTGTGCGCTATGGTTCTGGCCCATCGACCGCGCCGAGGAACTGCCCAGCCGCGAGGAATGGCTGTGGGACCTGGAAACCCTGCTGCTCGGCGACACCATCGGCGCCGGCCCCAGCCACGACATCCCCGACCTCTTCCAGCAGGAGCCCGAGGGCACCGAGGAAGGCCAACGCTTCGTCGACCGCTTCGGCGTGGTCAAGCTCGCCACCCTGTTCCGCGCCTGCCCACGCCTCAAGCTCGCCGACAAGCTGGCCGAACAGCGCCGCTTCTTTCACTGGGAGCTGGAATACGCCGATGTGTTCTCCGGCGCCGTCAGCGGCCGCCGCGGCTTCGACCTGGTGCTGGGTAACCCGCCCTGGCTCAAGGTGGAGTGGCAGGAAGGCGGCATCATGGGCGATCACCAGCCCGCCTTCGCCCTGCGCAAGACCTCCGCCAGCCAGCTCGCCACCCTGCGCGAACAGGCCTTTCACGACCACCCCGGCCTACCAACCGCCTGGAGAGAAGAGTACGAGGAAAGCGAAGGCACCCAAGCCTTTCTCAACAGCGCCGCCAACTACCCTCTGCTCGCCGGTCAGAAAGCCAACCTCTACAAGTGCTTCCTGCCCACCGCCTGGCGGCTGGGCAGTGAACAGGGCGTGGCCGGCTACCTCCACCCCGAGGGCATCTATGACGACCCCAAGGGCGGCAGCTTTCGCGAGGCGGTGTATCCGCGCTTAAGAGCGCATTTTCAATTTATTAACGAGACCAAACTTTTCGCTGAGGTCCATAACCAGACGCTTTTCAGCATCAATATCCATGGCCCGCGTCAACACAGGCCGGCGTTCCTGCAGCTAAGCAACCTCTTTGTGCCCAGAACCATCGACGCCTGCTTTACCCACAATGGCGAAGGAACCGTTCCCGGCATCAAGGAAGAATATACCGGCGACGATGGTCGTCCTCGGGTGAAATGGGAGTACTCGGGCCATCGTGACCGACTGATCCGCATCGATACCGACACTCTCGGCCTATTTGCAGCCCTCTACGACGAGGACGGCACGCCGCCGTTGCAGGCGCGCCTCCCGGCCCTGCATGCCCGGCAAATGCTCAATGTACTCGAACGCTTCGCCGCCCAGCCCACCCGACTGGGGGACCTGGGAGATGACTACTATTCCACCCAGCATTGGAACGAGGTCAACGCCCAGCAGGACGGCACCATGGAGCGTAGCACTCAGTTCCCGAATAACGCCGAGCAATGGATTCTCAGCGGCCCACACTTCTTTGTCGGCAACCCCTTGTTCAAGTCACCGCGCCCCGGCTGCAAGAGCAACAAGGACTACGACGCGATCGACCTGGAGCGCCTGCCCGACGACTACCTGCCGCGCACCAACTACGTCCCGGCCTGCGACCCCGACACCTACGCCGCCCGCACCCCCCGCGTCAGTTGGATCGAGGAAGGCGAAAGCCAGCCCAGGAAAGTTACAGAATATTATCGGTTTGTGACCAAATTTCAGATTGGCAATGGGTCAGAACGGTCTCTTTTGAGCGCCATATCGGGCAAATATTGTGCACATATTAATACAGTTGTATCTTTAATATTCAGAGATTTGCACAGGCTAATCATCACACAAACCTGTTGCTCAAGCATGCCTTACGATTTTTTCGCAAAATCATCCGGTATGCCCACGTTTTTGAGCCTCCGGAGGGCGCTCTCTTTCCCAAACGAGATAAGTAGTCAGGCTTACATCCGAACATTATCTTTAAGCTGCTTGACTCAGGGTTATGCGGAACTCTGGCAATCCTGCTGGCAGGATGACTTCCGGCAGGCCCAATGGGCCAGCGATAGTCCGCTGCTCGATCACGACTTCTTCGCCAAGCTGACGCCGGAATGGCAACGGAACTGCGCGCTGCGCAATGACTACGCCCGCCGTCAGGCACTGGTGGAAATCGATGTGCTGGTCGCCCAGGCGCTGGGCATGACGCTGGAAGAACTCAAGACGATTTATCGCGTGCAGTTCTCGGTGATGCGCCAGTACGAAGCCGACACCTGGTACGACGCCCGAGGCCGCATCATCTTCACCCCCAGCAAGGGTCTCGCCGGCGTCGGCCTCCCCCGCAAGGCCAACAAGAAGGAACTCGATCAGGACATCCACTACTCCATCGAGTCCCCAGAGCGTACCGACTCTTCAAAAGAGTACGGCATCGCCCTCGGCTGGGAAGATGTGAAAGACATGCAGGAAGGCGTCGTCCGCAAGACCTACCTCGACGACACCCTCCCCGACGGCCCCTGGGAAACCACCATCGAATACCACGCCCCCTTCACCCGCCCCGACCGTGAGCAGGACTACGAGGAAGCGTGGGCTTTTTTTGAAAAACAGGGTAATAGCGAGGTCACATAACATGGCAATTCCACTTGCTCCCGCTTTACTGATCCTAGCCCGGTCAGTGGGTGTAGCTCTTCGCAAATGGCCAAGTATTTTAGCCTTGACCGGCCTGGTCGCAGCTTCAGGATTCACGTTTAATTCCATGGTGAGACAAGCCGGAGAAACAGCTCTAAGCTTATGGCCATTATTGGCGCTGGCTTGCTTCTTCCTACTTGCTAGAGAAGTACTTAAAGCTTGGCTGAAAATAAAAAGCAAAGAAGGGAACGTCAAGAAGGAGGAAAGATGAGCCTAGAAATGACCAAACGCTCAGGCTTCGTATTGCGAATGTTGTCGCTAGCCGCATTTTCATGCATGCTAATTTTTGCAAGTATAGTCGTCATCGATAATTCCGAGCTAAACAAGCTTGTACCACCCAGCACAGCGAAAACGTTATCTATACTTTTTGGTTATATCGTCGCCATGACAACATTCAACTATGCCTTAGCAACCAAAGGTAGGAATTTCATGGGCTGGAAAAATGAAGCATTCATCATGCTCGGATTTATTGTCAGTTTTTTGGGCATGTTCCTCCCTCATGCCTTTCCAAAAACTGAAGTATTGGTCACTGAAAGCTGGATTCCATTCTCCTCCGAGGAGAAAGAACACTATAAAGCCAATTGGACCTACGCACTAGTCTCTTTTCTTTCCCTGCCATTTTTTTACAAAGCATGGACGGGAATTAGATCCATGCCGCTTTGGAAAGAATCAAAAAATACAGGATAAAGTTTAATTTTAACCGAGAATATCCAAGAATTTTGTGAAGTAGAAAAATAAATATCCATTCGGTGGATAATAACTAACGTATAAGAAAAGGGGGTAGGTGTTGGTATTGCTAAAATTCAAAAGATACAGCGTCTAGGTAGGTGATTGCGTAGGTACGGGTATCCTCCTTATTGCCGAAGTAAGTGGAATCCGTAGGGCGGCTCTTCTGAGCTTTACGTCGTATTTCCACGACGACGGCAAATAGCGGGAGACGGCACTGGTCGATCATTTTCTGACCACTCCCAGCAAGCTGCTCAAGGGGCACTATCTGTCGCTGCGCACCAAATACTAAAATCCAATTCAGACTATAAAAGCGAACTAGGGGAACTGAGCGCGATGAAGATATCTACTCTCCTCGACCAGATCGACAACGGTCAGACCGCCCTGCCCGAGTTCCAGCGTGGCTATGTATGGAATCGGGACCAGGTACGCAGCCTGATGACCTCCCTCTATAAGCGCTACCCTGTTGGTAGCCTACTCTCCTGGGCTACCGATGCTAGCAAAGTCGGCCACCGTGGCGATCAACATCTCAATGCTGGCACCGTAAACCTTTTGCTGGACGGCCAGCAGCGCATAACCTCCCTCTACGGTATCGTACGCGGCAAGCCGCCTGCCTTCTTCGACGGTGATGAGCGAGCCTTCACGGACCTCTTCTTCAATGTCGAGACTGAAGAGTTCTCGTTCTACATGCCAAGCCGCATGGCCAATGACCCCAAGTGGATCAGCGTCACTAGACTAATGGCCGAAGGCTCGGAAGAGATGACGAAAAGCTTGCCGGACTCAGGTGAAATCTCCATTGATGACCTGTCTTCTATCCTGAATCGTCTTAACCGCCTACGTGATGTACGTGATATCGACGTCCATGTGGAGCAAATCTCCGGAGAGGACAAAACACTGGACGTGGTCATCGATATCTTCAACAAGGTCAACAGCGGCGGCACCAAATTGTCCAAGGGCGATCTGGCGCTGGCTCGAATCTGCTCCACCCAACCGGATGCACGTGTATGCATGCGTCAGGCACTAGAAGATTGGAAAGCTCAAGGCTTTCACTTCTCGCTGGACTGGCTACTGCGCTGTATCACGACGCTGACCACCAACGAGGCCAGATTCGTGTTCATCCATGATCTGGATGGTGAACAATTCATTAGGGGGCTGAATAAGGCGATCAAGCACATCAGCTACCTGCTTGACGTGATCGGTGACCGCCTGGGACTCGACCACCAGCAGGTGCTGACCGGCCATTACGCGTTTCCAGTGCTTGTTCGCTATATCGAGGAACAGGGTGGCAAGATCGGCGACGAGACCTCGCTCAAAGCCATGCTTTACTGGTATATCCACTCGGCAATCTGGGGCCGTTACTCCGGTTCCACCGAGAGCGTGCTATCTCGCGATCTCGATATCCTGCTGGATAACCAACCCGACGGTATCCAGGCACTGATCCAGGAAC
Organism: Aidingimonas lacisalsi; assembly: GCF_008079445.1. Taxonomy (GTDB): domain Bacteria; phylum Pseudomonadota; class Gammaproteobacteria; order Pseudomonadales; family Halomonadaceae; genus Aidingimonas; species Aidingimonas lacisalsi. The sequence continues at coordinate 364,201 of NZ_VRYH01000001.1, forward strand.
TGGCGCTGTGGCGGGGCAGCCTGAAGGTACGCGCCGATCACTTCTCCGGTCACACTCGCGGTAACCGCTTCTATTCCCTTCTCTACATGCTCACTCGGGTCGGCGCAGCCAAGGACTGGGGGCTCGGCATTGCTCTCAAGAAGAATATGCTCGGCAGCAATTCCGGCCTGGAACTCCACCACATCTTTCCCAAACACCGCCTGCGGGCGTTCGGCTATGATCGCAAGCAGGTCAACTCACTTGCCAACTTCTGCTTCCTCACCAAGGGGTCAAATCTGAGCATCTCCAACCGCCTGCCTGTGGAATACTTCGAGGAGGTGCGCGAGAATTATCCTGATGCCCTCCAGAGCCAGTGGGTACCGCTGGATGAGTCGTTGTGGCAGATAGAACGCTATCCCGATTTCCTCAAGGCTCGCCGCGAACTGCTGGCCCAGGCAACCAATGCCCTTCTCGATGAGCTCTATCATTTTGATGAAAGCGTAGAGCCCCTGGCGGCACCTGCTCCAGAGCGGGATATTCCGGGTGGCATCGACTCAGAAGAAGAGGAGCAGCAGCTGCGCGAACTGCAGGTCTGGCTGCAGTCCCAGAAGCTACCCGATGGGGAGCTGGAATACGAACTGACCAATCAACAAACGGGCGAACCACAGGCCATCCTCGATCTAGCCTGGCCAGAGGGGTTCCAGCCTGGCTTGGATGAACCCGCCGTACTGCTGCTCAATGAGAATTCCAGTCTGATATTAGCCGCTAACAAGGCCGGCTACCAAGTATTCGAAGAGATCGACAAACTCAAGCGATATGTGGCCGAGCATATTCTCGACGACCACTATGCCGTGCTCCCGGATTGGGCCCAGCACCTGAGTAAGGATGCCATACCAGTGGCTGAATGGGTCATGGACAATAACCTGCCCGAGCCTGTCGTTGGCCATGATGTGCAGAATAGCTCTCGAAGTGTCGTTGGCTCCTTTGAACTCGCCTGGCCAGAGCACAAGGTAGGGATATGGACAAATCAGGGGCGGGCGAATCCGATTCCGGAAACCCTGGTCGGATGGCACCTTTACAGCCTTGAGGAAGTCAGCAAGGCACCGACTCTGCTCACTCAGCGGCTGAAAGAAGCCAGTGTGGCATGAGTTGAGGTATTCATGACCCGCTCAAACGGCAGACAATCATCATCAGAGGTTTTGCAATGAATCCAGCCGCAGCTCTTGAAGCATTTTTGCGAGGCCAGGAGGCGGAGAGCGTCACCTTTGTCTTCTTCTGGCTGATCATCGGTGCCTTTTTCCTGGCATTATATGGCTATAAGACCGACCGGATGCGCGGCTTCGCGCATTATGCCCCCAACCTACTTACCTCTCTCGGCATTCTTGGTACCTTCATCGGTATCGTGATCGGCCTGATGCATTTCAACCCTTCCGATATCGACAGCAGCATTGTCTCGCTTCTTGGCGGCTTGGAAACCGCCTTCATGACCAGCCTACTGGGCATGGCTGCCGCAATCACCTTCAAGGTGTTCACAACGAGTTTCAAGTTCATGCAGCCGGGTGAAGTGACGGGTGTGGGACCCGAGGAGATTGGTCCCGAGGATATCCATGCCAGCTTGCAGGCCCAGTCGGAGAGCCTAGAGATGCTGCGCCATGCTATCGCCGGCGATGAGGATGGCTCACTCGTTTCGCAGTTAAAGCTGCTTCGCAGTGATAACCGTGACATAGGCGACAAGCTCATCCAGCTCGACGATACCAACAAAAAGCAACTGGATGTCATGGTTGAGCTTCATAGGCATTCGGAGCAGCAGTCAGAACGGTTCGAGCGCTTCTCGTCGGATCTCGAGCAGCAGCTCAAGGATTTCGCCGATATGCTGTCACGGTCAGCTACCGAAACGGTCGTCAATGCCCTAAAGGAGGTGATTGCCGACTTCAATAAGAACCTCACGGAGCAGTTCGGCGAGAACTTCAAGGCACTCGACGCTTCAGTACAGAAGTTAGTGGAGTGGCAGGAGAACTATCGGCATCAGCTGGAGGACATGAAGGCGCAGTATGATCAAGGAGTTCAGGCCATCACCCAGACTGAACAATCCGTCACGCATATAAGCGAGAAAGCTGGTGCCATCCCCGACACCATGGAAGGCCTGAAAACCCTACTGGAGACTACTCGGCACCAGCTCAATGAACTCAGCAATCATCTAGAGGCCTTCAAGGGTATGCGCGATGCGGCCGTCGAAGCTGTGCCGACGATCCGCGAACAAGTGGATAGCACGGTCCGTGATGTCAGTGGGGCCGCGCAGAGTGCAAGCGAGCACTATAAGAAACTGCTGGATGACTCCGACAAGTACATCGAGGCACATGACTCGATGCTCCAGGAATTCCTCAAACAGTTCCAGGCGACCACCCAGGAAGGTGTGGAGAAGCTACGCGAAGACCTAACCAATAGCGCCAAAGATGCCTCAGATCGCCTCATCGATGGGGCTGCCAAAGTCAACGAGTCTCTTATTCAAGGTTCGGAGTCAATCAACACGAACTTCGGCAACTTAAGCCGAAACCTGACCCAGACCTCCGATACCGTCGCAAGCAAGTCTGAGCAGATCGCCGAGCAGTTCGATGATGCCCTCAAGGAAGTTAACAACCATGTCCGCAATATGGGCGAAACCCTGACCAAGGAGAGCCAGACCCTCAGCCAGACTCTGGCAGAGGCCAGCAAGCAGACGGAGCAACATATCCGCTCTGTCCAGACCCAGGTCAACGAAAGCATCGAGCAGATGCAGCAACGCCTCACTCGCTCGGTCGAGGAGATGACTGGCATGCAGACACGTCAGATGAACGAAGCCTTCCAACAGATGGATGGTGTCATGCGCCAGTCCGTTCAACGAACCGGCGAGAGTGTCAACTCCCAGCTCAAGGCAGTCGACGAGAGCATGCAGCAAGAGCTCGATCGCGTCATGACAGAAATGGGGAACGCACTGACCCAGATATCCGGTCGTTTCACCCAAGACTATCAGAGGCTGACCCAACAGATGCAGCAAGTCGTCCAGACAGCCAATAGTGGACAGTACTGATGAGTCAGATGAGATCGCTTTTCGGCAAAGGGCACAGTGCCGGTACGGATGACGAGCATCATTGGTTATCGGTATCGGACCTGATGGCCGGGCTGATGATGGTCTTCCTATTCATCTCCATAGCCCTGATGCGTCATGCACTGCTCGAGCGCGACCGCATCAAGGAAGTCGCCGTTGCCTATCAGGAGAATCAGGTCGCCATCTACGATGCCCTAATGGACGAGTTCGAGGATGACCTAGAGGAATGGCAAGCGAGTGTCGATGACGACACCCTGGCTTTTACCTTCCAGTCTCCTGAAGTTCTATTTGCTACCGGATCTGAGTCGCTACGACCACGGTTCCAGCAAATCCTTAACGACTTCTTTCCACGCTACCTCGACATCCTCCTAGACTTTTCCGACTCCATCAATGAGGTGAGAATAGAAGGGCATACCAGCAGCCTATGGGCGGGAGACTCGACGGATCAAGAAGCCTATTTCAACAACATGGAACTCTCCCAGGGAAGAACAAGATCTGTGCTGGGCTACTTGTACGACCTTCCCGATGTGTCGACACACCAGGAATGGATCAAGGCCAATGTAGCAGCGGTGGGATTTTCCTCATCGCGTGTCGTACTTGATGAGGAGGGCCATGAGGATACCGAAAGGTCTCGTCGGGTCAGCTTTCGCGTCATTACCAATGCCGATACACAGATCCGCCAAATTTTGGATGGTACCTGATGAAACTCTCGGTTGACTTCAGTGCCCTGTTTGCCTCGGCCAAAAAGATGGGAGACCCCATTGAGAATGACTTCGTCCTTGATACTCCACGTGAGCCATGGGAAGACAAGCTCGGCTCTGAAGGTATCGAGCTGGAGGATATCAACGAGCTGGAAAGCATGGATGGGTTACTTTCCTATCGTGGTAGGCAGGTACTCCTCTATATCCAGGACCATGGGTCAAGGGTTCAAGAGGCCCTGGTGGCCCCAGATGAGGCAGGCAAGAAGTATCACATCGCCGAGTGCCGAACATTGCACAAGATGCGGAATGAAGGTCGCTTTGAGCGTTATGTGATTACCAATGACATCTCTGGCGAATTCGAAATCAGCGGTCACGACTACATGACAGGCCATCCCGTAGAGGGGAGGACACGACTACGCATTTGCAAGAATTGCCTGACCTATCTCAACTACCAAGGCTATAGCAAGCCAGGTAACTATTCGGCCTTCAATAACTTCGACCTAGATGAGTTCTTCCAGACCTACAGCTCCTTCTTCACCCACTTACCTCAACGCAAGATGGGGGAAGCAGACGGCTATACAGCGGACTGGCCGGAGATCTCGCGAGCCTTTCGCCAGGAAAAGGCGTACACCTGCGAGAAGTGCGGCATTCTTCTCTCGGATCATCCTAGGCTACTACATGTACATCATGTCAACGGCGTAAAAAGCGACAATCGGAAGTCCAACTTAAGGGCATTCTGTGCCGACTGCCACAGTAAGGAGGCCTTCCATAAAAGCATGTATGTCTCGCATGCCGACAGGCAGACCATTTCCCGGCTTCGGCATGAGCAACAGTTTCAGAAACCCGACAATTGGCAGGAGGTTATCAGTCTGGCCGACTCCGGACTCCGGGGATTCATCGAGCGCTGCCGAAGTGGATGTCTACCAGTACCGGAAGTCGGACTCGACCTGCAGGATGACAAGGAAGAGGTCAAAGGCATGCTTGAACTGGCATGGCCACTGCAACGCTTGGGCATCGCCATTGATGAACGAGACAAGCTGCATGCCGAACGCCTCGGATGGAAGGTCTTCAAAGTGCATGAGGCACTCGACAACTTCACGACCTTTATGACTCGCCTATGATCCAAGTCCTATCTGTCGCATTGCTTCATGGCAGCTCGGCGAAGCATACCATTTCTGTTAATTTGAATGGGCATTACGCATGCGCCAGGAAATGCTGAAGGAGCCTGCATGCTGCCAAGCCTTGTTGCCCATGAGCTACAACTGAGTCTGCACGATTATCTGCGGGCGGCCTTTCCGATCTCCACGCCCTATTTCCGTGGCGAGGGCCAGCAGGGTGAGACGGCGCTGATCGATCGTTTTCTCGATACGTCAGGTAAACTCCTCAAAGGGCCGTATCTGTCGCTAGGCCTGCCCTTTCGGCGTGACGATGCGCCGCCGCCCTTTTCTCATGTGAACCCAGGCTTTCCGCCCTTTCGGCATCAGCAGCAGGCCTTTCAGCGGCTCAGCGGTGAGGAAAAGCAGTCGACGCTGGTGGCAACCGGTACCGGCTCGGGCAAGACGGAGTGCTTCCTGCTGCCGATCCTGGAGCACTGTGCGGTGCGGCGAGCCGATCCATCAGTGACCGAGAAGCGCGGCATCAAGGCGTTGATCATCTATCCGATGAATGCGCTGGCGACGGACCAGGCCAGTCGCATGGCCAAACTGGTCAACGAGCTGGATATACAGCTGACCGCGGGGCTCTTTACCGGCGACAGTTCCTCCTCGCCGAGCCATGTCATGTCGCCAGACAGTGTCATCACCGACAAGGAGACGCTGCGCGACAACCCGCCGGATATCCTGCTGACCAACTACAAGATGCTGGATTTCCTGCTGATGAGGCCCAAGGACCAGCCGCTGTGGCGCTACAACTCGCCGGGGGTGCTGCGTTATCTGGTGGTGGATGAGCTGCATACCTTCGATGGCGCCCAGGGCACCGACCTGGCGTGCTTGATCCGTCGCCTGCGTGATCGCTTGTCGATCGGCGATGAGCTGGCCTGCGTCGGCACCTCGGCGACCATCGGGGATGCCTCGGCATCGAAGCAGCTACGCCAGTATGCGACCGAGATTTTCGCCACCGACTTCTTCGAGGAAAGCTTGGTACTGGAAGACCGTCTGTCGGCCGATGAGTATCTCGACAAGGCAAGAGCCTCACAGGGCGAGCCGGCCTTTCATCACTGGCCGGCCGACCTCGCCTCGCGCCAGCAACTGGACCCTCAGCGCTTCGAGCAGCCGACAGCCTATCTGGCGGCGGCCTTCGAGCAGTGGTTTATCGAAGGCAGCGCCCCGCTGGAGACCAACCTTGGCGCCTTGCGCGATGCCGAACATCCTGAGCATTCTCGGGCACTGGTCGCCCTGGGCCGTGATCTCAAGCGGCATGAGGCGTTCCATCGACTCTTGCAGGACAGCCAGGGGGTAACCGACCTGGAGACCTTGCTGCAACGCTGGAAACGTGAGCGTCAGTGGAGTGGTGACGCGCATGTGGTACTGTACAGCTTGTTGACCATGGTGTCCGCGGCCCGTGAAACCATGCCGCGCAACAATGACGAGCCCTTGCTGGTTCCTCTGCTCACGGTGCGTCTGCAACTCTGGCTGCGCGAGTTGACCCGCATGGTCACCCGAGTTGGCGATACGCCGGAGCTACTGTATGCCGACGATGACCCGCAGGGCCGCCCCGTACCGGGACAGATCGACCCCGAGGGCGAGTCGCTGCACTTGCCGCTGGTGCATTGCCGAGACTGCCACAGCGCGGCCTGGGGCACCCTGAAGGCTGACGACGACCGGAAGATCGACAAGGATCTCTCGGCCTTCTATCGCCAGTATTTCCAGCAAGGGGCCAATGTCTGCCTGCTGTATCCATTAAGCGACTCGGCTCCACCGCCGCAGCGAAAAGGCCAGGTCAAGCAGCTGTGTCCGGCTTGCCGTTCACTGACTCATGGCGACGCCCAGGGACACTGCCCGGACTGTGGTGGCCAGGGCCTGCTGCGGGTCTGGCAGCCTTCGTTGCAGGAGCGACGCCAGGAACGCCTGATATCCTCGACAGACCATTGTCCGTGCTGTCTGTCACGCGGCGGCCTGTCGATCCTGGGGTTTCGGGCCGCTTCGCTTTCCAGCTCCCTGCTGGCACGTCTGTACCAGTCACCCTACAACAACGATCGTAAGGCCATCGCGTTCTCCGACAGCGTGCAGGATGCCGCTCACCGTGCCGGCTTCTTCGAAGCGCGTACCTGGCGCCAGGCGCTGCGCCAGGCCATGAATGGCTGGCTGGCCAGCCGTGGCCAGGCCCTCTCGCTGGACCGTCTCGGCACGGCCTTCGCCGAGTCGATGCGGCGCCAGGCGGGCAGCGATGCGGACTTCGTAGGTCGCTGGCTGGCCCCCAACATGGCCTGGCTGAAAGATGCCGATCATCTGCTGCGTGAGAGTCGGCTGCCGGCCGACAGCGACCTGCCCGAGCTGGTCGGTCGCCGGCTCGACTGGGAACTTCATACCGAGCTGGGACTGCGCAGCCAGATTGGCCGCACGCTCGAGCGCCAGGGGCGCGTCACCCTGACGGTGGATACCACCCTGTTGGAAGCCGCCGCCGAGCGCCTAGCCCACGACTGGGCTCAGGAACTGCCGGGCATCGGCGAAGTCAGCCACGAGCAAACGACACGCTTCCTGCTCGGCGTGCTGCATCGCATGCGCACCCGTGGCGCCTTTGCGCACCCCGAGGTGGAAGGCTATGTGCAAAACGGCGGCAACACCTTCTTTTTCCGCAATAGCCCGTGGTTGCCCAATTACGGCCCACGCGCTGTGCCTCCCGCCTTCTTCAGCCTGGAGTCGGTATCGCAGAACTTCGACAGCATTAACGGCAAGCAACGCGGCGGGGGCCAATGGTACCAGAGCTGGTTTCTCAAGCAGCTGGACAGTGACCAGGTACTGGCGAACGATGTGGCTCAGGCCTACCAGCTGGCACTACGTGCCCTGGAGCGAATCGGCCTGATACGTACGGTGGCAACACCGCAGGGGCGTGCCGTCTGGGGGCTGGAACGCCCTCACTGGCATGCTGTGACTCAGCCGCTACCCATGCGATGTAACGCTTGCGGCCAGCGCCACCAGATAGCACATGAACAACAAGAGCATTGGCAGGGCATGAACTGCCTGCAGCCTCAATGCGGCGGCGAGCTGACCCTGTCCAGCCGGTTCAAGTGGGCCCTGCCACCCTCCAGTAACTCCCCGACTCGCCTCGTCAGTCACGAGCACACCGGCCTGCTGGAAAGCGACGAGCGCGCACGCATCGAACGCTCCTTCATCAGCGGCCAGCGCCCTTGGGATATCAATCTGCTCTCGGCCACGCCGACACTGGAAATGGGCATCGACATCGGCAATCTGTCATCGGTGCTGTTGTGTTCGACGCCGCCCTCTCAGGCCAACTATCTGCAGCGCATCGGTCGTGCCGGCCGCCGCGACGGCAATGCCCTGAACGTGACCATCGCCAACGCCGCGCCTCATGATTTGTATTTTTACGCCGAGCCCCGCGAAATGATGGCCGGCAACGTGCAGCCGCCGGGGGTCTTTCTGCAGGCCACTGCCGTGCTGGAACGCCAACTGATGGCCTTTGCCTTCGACCATTGGGTGGCCGAGGCGGCCCGCGGCAGCAAGCTGGACGAAACGATGCTGCCGATACGCCTGTCGTCCGTGCTGGACAACATGCGGCGCGAGGATCGCAACGGTTTTCCCCATACCTTGCTGGCGTTCATCGATCACCATGAAGCTTGGCTATTCGAGCAGTTCTGTACGCTATTTCCGGCGCTGGATAGCGAAGCCAGGACCCATCTGCATGCCTACTTCACCAATGACGAAACCACCGAAGGCAGTCTACGCTACCGCATCAACAACCGTCTTCACGACAAGGCGAAGCAACGCCAGAGTTGGCGGGAGACCATCAAGGCGCACAAGAAGCAGCTGGAGCGTCTTCGCCAGCAGCCTCAGGATGATGCCATTCAGGAAGCCATGGAGGCCATCGAAACCGAACGACGCGCCCTGATGGAAATGGCCAGGCGGCTGGACGCCCAGCACACCCTCAACTTCTTCACCGATGAGGGGCTGTTGCCCAACTACGCCTTCCCGGAGGAAGGCGTCACACTCAACGGGGTGGTGATTCGTTCGGTACGCCAGGCGGAACGCGAAGACACCACCTCCACCGATAACGCCAAACCTGTCCGGGCCAACAAGCCGGCGAAGTCCTACGAGGTGGTGAGTTATGACTTTCAGCGCCCGGCCCAGAATGCCCTGGTCGAACTCGCCCCGGAAAATACCTTCTATGCCGTGGGTCGGGCATTGAAGATCGACCAGGTGAACATGCGTCTGAGTGACGTCGAGACCTGGCGACTGTGCAACCACTGCCATTACAGCGAGAATATCGGCAGCGGGGATCTGCATGGCGCCTGCCCGCGTTGCGGCAGCCCGCAGTGGGCCGACAGCGCCCAGAAACGCCAGTTGCTGCGGCTTCGCGAGGTCACCGCGACGGTGCGGGACCGTGACAGCCGCATCGGCGATGACAGTGAACAGCGCGAGCCGTCCTTCTATGTTCGCCAGTTGCTAACCGATATCGCGCCGCACAGCGCCCGTTTCTCCTATCGCCTCAATGACCCGGAGTGCCCTTTCGGCTTCGAATATATCCCCCGGGCGCGCTTTCGCGAGATCAACTTCGGTCGCCACGATGACCAGGCACCCTCGCTCAAGGTAGCCGGGGAGGAACAGCCGCGGAGCGGATTTCGTGTCTGCAAGCACTGCGGCAAGGTGCAACGCCCCAAAATGAAACCCAGCGAGCGTCACCAGCGCTTCTGCAAGAAAGCCCAACGCGGCGCCGTCGAGCAGGAAGATGATTTTCTGGACAGTCTCTTCCTGTACCGCGAGTTGTCATCCGAAGCACTGCGCCTGCTGTTGCCGCTCTCGGATATCGCCATGTCCGATACGGCACGCCATTCGCTGATTGCGGCCCTTCACCTTGGGCTGAAAAAGCACTTCCATGGCAACGTGGATCACCTCAAGGTGACCGAACAACAGACACCGAGCCAGGGAAGCGAGCCTTCACGCCATTACCTGGTGCTGCACGACAGCGTCCCGGGCGGTACAGGCTACTTGAAGGAATTGATGCAGTCGCCGGAGACCCTGCTGGCCATGTTGAGCAAGGCCCATGACCATCTGAGCCAGTGTGACTGCCAGCACGATGAGCAGCTCGATGGCTGCTACCGTTGCCTGCTCGCCTATCGCGAGAGCCGCAACATGGTGCATATCTCGAGGCGTCGCGCCATGGAGTTGCTGGAGCGTATCTTGAGCCGGCGCGACTCGCTGATCACCATCGATGGCCTGGAACAGATCGACCTCAATGCACTGGTGGAAAGCGAGCTGGAGCAGCGCTTCATCGATTACCTCGCCCACCAGGAATCCGACATTCGCTTGATGCCCGAGCTGCACGAGGGCACACCTGGCTGGAGGCTGACGATCACCACCGGCCGCGAAGAAGATGGTACGCCCCGTTTGGCCAGTTGGCGCATCGAGCCTCAGCGCAATCTGGGGCCGGCGGATGAAGTGATGTTGGCAACCCGACCGGACTTCGTACTGTGGCCCACCAGCGAGAGCAACCGCCATGCACGACCGGTGGCACTCTACCTGGATGGTTTTCAATACCACCACGACCAACTGGATGATGATACGGCCAAGCGCCAAGCAGTACTGGCATCCGGTCGCTTTCATGTATGGACGCTGGGCTGGCGTGACCTGGAAAACGCCGAGCTGGAGGTGCCGCTATGGCAGCGCGAGCCAGCACAGCATCTGGGCGCTATCTATCAAGGGCTTGCCACCAGGCTGGGTACCACCAGCCGCCATGATGGCCTAAAAGACCTCAAGGCAAGTTCACTGAAGTGGTTGCTGGCCTATTTACGCACCCCCATCGGGACGGCACAGACATTGGCCCAGGCTGCGCTCGGCCAGGCCTTTCACTGGCTGGACGAGCGCACCCTCAAGGAGGCCGGTCTGCGCCACACCATCGACCTGGAGCTCGCCGAGAATGCGCCGAATGCCGTTCGCCACACCCTCGTGCCCGACTCCCGCCAGGTGCTGCTCGGCGGCGTGATGAATGCGCTGGGCAACAGCGATGCTTCTGGAGATTCGGCAAGCAGTGAGGTCACGGTCAGCATTTCGGCTCAGGCCATACAGAACGCCCAGCGCCTGAGCCGGGAGCTGCACGTTCACTTGAGCCTGGATGATCGCCACCTGCCCGACAGTGCCGAAGGCGAGGCACGCTGGCGGGCCTTCTGGCATGCAGCCAACCTGCTGCAGTTCGTGCCGCGCTTTTCAATCTGCTCGGTACGTGGGGTGGAGAAGGGCGTGGTCAGCGATATGGTGGCGGAATGCGCTAGTTTGACGTCCATCAGTTGGCAATCCAAGCACGAAAATACCGCAGAAGACACTGACGCCGGCTGGCAAGCATTGATGGCGGATGACCTGACCCTGCTGTCCGGAGAGTTTGTCGAGCAACTGGCCAGCCGTGGTCTGCCGGTACCCACCCCAGGGCTGGATGTGCTGGACAAATCGGGAGAAGCTTCCATTACCTTGGAGCTGGCCTGGGAGTCGGCTCGCGTCGCCGTGGCGCTGGAAGAGGACCTCCCCGATGACTGGCAAACCGTGCTGTCAGATTGGCAGCTGGTGACAACACAGGACAAAGCCGCCATAGAGACACTGATGGGCTGGCTTGGCGCCGAGACAAGGAGTGAACCATGAGCGAGATCACCGTCGCGATCTCTCAGGAATTTCTGGAAGCGTACGCGCAGATTCCTCGCCGCAAGCAGGGCAAGGTAATGAACATGGTCACCAAGTTCCGCGAGAATCCACGCTCGCCGGGACTCAACTACGAGACCCTGGCCACGACCGATCCTAACCTGCGCTCGATCCGAGTCGATGACGAATATCGAACCATCGTACTCAAGCCTGAACGAGGCAATGTCTATGTGCTGCTGTGGGTCGACAAGCACGACGATGCCTATGCCTGGGCCTTCCGCCATCGGGTCGATATTCACCCCCAGACCGGCAGTCTGCAGATCCTCTCGTCCTCGACGGAACAGGTGGCTGACGAGGAAGCCACCCACACCATCGAAGAACAACACGATACTCGGGAGACTCAGCCGATCTGCCAGGCCAGAGAGCGCGAATTGCTCCGACTAGGGGTGCCAGAACCGTTGATCTCCGAGGTACAACAGTTGACCTCTGTCGCGGCGCTGGAGGCTCTCTCCGCTCGCCTGCCCACCGAGGCGCTGGAAGCCTTGATGTTTCTTGCCCATGGCGAGCCCCTTCAGGAGGTGCTGGAAACCTACGGGGTCCCCGATACTCAGACGCCGGTCGATCGCGAGGATTTCGCCACTGCCCTGCAACGACCGGATAGTCAGCGCCGTTTTCGGGTCGTGGAGGAAGAGCACGAACTACAACATATGCTGCAGGCTCCCCTGGCTCATTGGCGCGTTTTCCTGCACCCCAGCCAGCGCCAGCTGGTCGAGCGCCACTGGAATGGCGCGGTTCGAGTGCTCGGCGGTGCCGGAACCGGCAAGACCGTGGTAGCCATGCACCGAGCGCGCTGGCTGGCCCGGCGCCTGGTCGATGACATGGCCGACGATGGGCAGGGTAGGATTCTGGTCACGACCTTCACCCGTAACCTGGCCACGGATATCGAGCACCAGCTCCGAGAGCTTTGTCGTGATGACGAGATGGCTCGCCTCGAGGTCATCAATATCAACCGCCTGGTATCACGTCTGATCAAACGCGATGGTGCACCGAGACTGGTCTACCCCTCGGACAAGGGCTACCAGCAAGCCTGGAAGCGGGCCATGCAGCTGCAGCCTGATGATCCCGACCTACCCGCCAGCTTCTACGGGGAAGAATTCCAGCAGGTGATCCTGCCTCAGCATGTGATGACACGACAGGACTACTTCCGCGCATCACGCGCCGGTCGCGGAGTGGCCCTCAACCGACGTCAGCGTGCGGCGATATGGCCCGTTTTCGAGGAAATGCGCGCGCAACTCAGCCATGCCCGTCTACGGCCTTTCGAAGATGGCGTTTTCGAGGCCATCAGCATGGTCGAACGCGGTGAATTGGACGCTATCTGGTCACATGTGATCGTCGATGAAGCGCAGGATTTCGGCGCCGAGACACTCACTCTGTTGCGCCACCTGGTGCCGGAAGGCCGCGATGACCTTTTCATCGTGGGTGACGGTCATCAGCGTATCTATGGTCGTCGAGCATCCCTCTCGCGTTGCGGTATCAACATTCGAGGGCGCGGCAAGAAACTGCGCATCAACTACCGCACCACCGAACAGACCCGCCGCTTCGCCGTAGCTCTGCTGGAAGGCCAGGCCATCGACGACCTGGACGAAGGTAGCGACAGCCAGCAAGACTATCGCTCACTGCTGCAGGGCGAGATACCTCAGGTTCATCACTATCCGGATTTCGACGCCGAGATGGATGCGCTCGCCGAGCATCTCAAATTCCATCTGGCACGACATGACAAGGACGCCCGAGAGAGCCCGGGCGCCGATAGCTGTGTGACAGCCCGCACTCAGAGGCTGCTCGATCGCATCCACGCCGCATTGCAAACGCGCGGCGTGACGACACGCCCCATTTCCCGAGACACGCCGGACGATCCGGAGCAGGAAGGCGTGCGACTCGCGACCCTGCATCGTGTCAAGGGGCTCGAGTTTCGCGAGATGCATATCGCCTGTGTCAACGCCGGTGTGATTCCCGCGAAGCACACCGGGCGGACCGAAGACCCGGTGGAAAAGCGTCAACGTGAACTCAACGAGCGTGCCTTGCTGCATGTGGCCGCTACGCGTGCCATTGAACGCCTATTCATCACCAGTAGCGGACAGCAAAGTGACTTCCTCAAACAATAGCCCTACTAATAATGACATCGGGTCGCGCCCCCCTATAGAGTTCCCATAGGTTTCGTAGAAGTCCAAGCTATCATGGCACGAACCATGACTTATCAACCATCGGCTCTGAGGGTAATACTGCTCAGAGCCTGACGGATGACTAGAGTATACAAGGCTATTTACGGTTCAGTTCAGACTGGTACCGAAAGCCCGCATCCCCCGGCCGTAGCGCTTTGTCTTAGCCTTGCACAGGTAGGAAGCTCGATAGAAGGCCCTCTGGAAGCTCTCGGCATCATCCCTGTCGATCCAGTACATTGGGTTCTTCGGTACATGTATCCATGGCTCCTGGAAGTTCCACTGAACGCCCAGTGCGCTATACCAGGCCCGAGAGATACGGTTGATGAGGTTCTCGTTGGGAGAGCATGCCCTGCCGAGCATGTGGTAGGCATCTCGATTAAGAATCAAGAAGAAGTGGTAGTGAAGCTTGCCATTAGCGTCCACCTCGCGGCACCAGACGTAACGCACTTTAGTGTCGGATGCCCTACCGCTCCGACGCTTTCGCTCGCGGTCGTTTTTGATGATGGCCTTCAAGGCATCAATGAATTTCATGATCAAACTTTTATGATCTTCCACTGACATCGTGTTGCTGATCGCTGTAGGAATGACCGGCTCAAACCGGATAGCAAGCACTCGGGGATAGTCATACAACGCCTTCTGAAGCGTCAAATAGGTCCCCTCAAGATACTCGGTCACCATCGGTAAATACTTCGTTTGGACGTCCATGCCGCTGAATGAAGTGTCGTTGTTCAAGTGCAGGTTAGGGTTGTAAGGGTGCCGCAGTGACATGTCATATCTCCTGTTCTCACATGGAACTACCGATGGCCAACAAGCCATGGGTAGTTTCCATAGGCATGGTCAATTCTCCAGCTGCACGATGGATTCATAGATCTATAGGCGGGAGTTACTTTATGTCCCCTTTCCCTGTTAGATACGGGGCTAGGTACCTTCCTCCACTCTTACAAGTATTTAATGGAGTTGATAATAATAATTAAACAAGGGTCAGAGACGCTGATTCAGATACTAGCAATGCGGGTTGGCTCTGGTAAACGAAGGTAGTGGATGGTGGAAAACCAGCTCTGCAATTACATCATTTAACTCTCACTTCTTCACTTCACACTGAATCTATATCCCTCCGCTCTATGGACTCCTGTATCCAGGTATCGATTTCATCCTCCACCCAGGCAACAGCTCGAGTTCCGAGTTTTATAGGTTTTGGAAACTTCCCCTCGTTTATGTACTTGTATACCGTGGACCTGGCAAGCCCGGTACGGTCCATGACGTCTTTAATTCGGATTAATTTAATGCTCATAATGAACTCCTGTCAGTCCCTCATGAGATCAAGAAGTGGAGTATTTTTAATTTAAAACTCTTCTCCCCTTACCCACCGCTTTTGAATCAAAGCGCAAACCATGCCTACCTTCACCGAATGAGAAAAGCGTATAACGTCTAGCCGGGAACATGGCTGTGCAGAAGATCGTGAGGCTCTCAGACTCCCTGCCTTTCCACAAAGTGGCATTGCACTTGCTGTAAGCGCCCTTATGCAACCTTGCTATTCACCTATGGCATTACCTTTTCAAGACTAGGTAGTGCGTTTCTATATCTCTACTTCCCAAGCTATACAAAGCAATATCAATTAGTTATGTTGATAACAGCAACGTTGTTACGTCACGTGGTAACGTTACGTTGTTACGTACCGTTGTTTTGACACGTTGTTATGCTAACCTAGCAAGGACCCCTAGCGGGCTAGCCCACAAACACAACCTTAACCTAAAGAGAAAATAGAAATGACAGGCTTAATCCAGTGGTTAAAAGCTAATGACGAAGAACAACATAATTGGGCCTTAGAATACCTTCAAAAAAAGGGGTTTTATACATTCCCCTTTCCTCCAACCTGCTATGAATATTTGATTCAGCTTGAAAAAAACAACAACACCAACCCTAACTATATCCTTGCAGTAAATTCCATGAAGTCTGCTTGGCGACAAAAAAAGGCCAGAGCAAAAAGAAAAGGGAAAACAGAATTCAGCTTGACAATAAATAAAGAAAAAAAGAGAAAACTGAACAGCCTCGCAAAGAAAAAAGGTAAGACACTGGGCGAAACGCTAGAAGAGCTGATAGACGATGAAGCCCAAAGAGATGAAGAGCGGAGAAATGAAATCAAAAGGCAGAAAGAGATATTTTCACAACGACTCAAAATAACAAGGGAATCTCACAAGCGTAAAATTTTTGAAATTGAAATGTACACGAACATTCTCCTATACCTGCTAGAGGAGAATTTGAACAAAATGATCCAATACGAAACGGATGCCTTCAAGGCTAATCACCCCTCAATTCATACACACATCGGAACTAAAGAATTTAAAGAAGAAAGATTATCATATGAAAGCGAAACCATAAAAAAAGCCTTGAGAAAAGTCCAATCTTGGACTCCAAAGACATTCCCATTGGACATAGTGACAAAACTTAATACGAAACAATTAATTAGCGAATAAGGATAAAAACGTATAAAAATTCTTCCTAGGTTTGTCACTCATTTTTGTAGCGTTGCTTGATTAAACTAGCCAAGAAATCCGTACTGGTGCAGACTCAGATCCCCAAGCATTTGAGTCTGCCTAGCCACGGAAAATATTGGAAAAAACCTCACACTAAAAAAGCCTTAGTATACAAAACTGAGCTTCAAGTTATTAATAATTATCATCGGTTGAGACCTGAAGAAAGATAAGCACCCTTGCCTATGGGGTCCTGACGGATGCTATGTATTAAATACAGTATACGAGAAATGCATAAAGTCTCTTCTAAAAATCGGGGTAAGATGAAGCCTGAATTCATCGTAACTTCCCCAACTTTCGTTCCTATTATGATATGCGGATATATTGGACTCTAACATGAGAAAAAATACAGCGGTGTAGACTCAAGCTGGAGTAAAAACCTCTTGGGAAATAAGGACACTATAGGGCCCTAATACAGCGCCGCCATCAGCACCGGTGCCATCAAGATCAAAGACGGATCTCCGCTCAAAGGGTGCCGGAAAGCGAAAGGGCTGCATCCGCGACGTGCCTCCAGCATGTTGATCACCTACGGAGGGCCTCAGGGGGTCTGGTCAAGAACCGGCCGCAGCTACTAACCTGGCGCTTGCGTGACATGCTGAGTGTCAGCTTGGGGTTCAGGCTTCACTGTCTTGGCCGGGGTGGCGACGCGGGCAGTAAATCGCCATGGTTGTGGCGCTTAAGTAGAATGCGCCTAGCTCCCTACCCAACCAGCGCCCTGTTTGACCCGGCAGCGACTGGCAGCCTCATTCAATTGGGGAGTACAGTGGGGAGTAACCTCGGATTCTCATTACAAAATATATGCCAACCTATTGATTTACAATAAAATAATTTTTATGCCCCATTTTAAGATCCAGAATATCGAGTGATGTCCATCCTCATCTACACAATTACATAATATACTGTTTTCAATAAAAATTTTCTGATTGGTTGTCTATAGCTGTCTACGAAAATCTAGCTTAAGCCAGCGCAAAATGGGGAGTAAACCAGTGTACTACCCACCAAGAAGCTCGATTTTCCTATGGATACTCCCCACTTCAAACGCTCACCCCTGGACTGGAGCTTCCCGCCCAGGGAAACAAGCCCTGCGCCCTTCTCCTCACTCTAGGGGTGCGCAAGACTGAACTGATCGAAGCCCAGTGGGCCGAATTTGATCTAGAGAACAGGCAGTGGGATCTATCGGGGGAACGTAGCAAGTCAGGTATTGGGATCAGAATACCGCTCCCGCCGCAAACCATCGTCTGGCTGGATGAGCTCAAGATCCGGGCCTGTCTCAGGACCGCCGCGGGCTCCAGCCCCAAATAAGCGATTGATCACCAGAAGGCTTGCGGTACCTTGCACCTGTCCGCCAGTATTGCTACTCATAGCTCACTTCTCTCCCTGCCACTATGACAAGTGGACATAGAGACCCTAAGGTCATGCTCATTCGGAATAATTCAGCTCTCACGGGCCAAGCGCGGGGCAATGGCCAAGACGTGGCCGGGAAACTGGGAGCTACTGATGCTGCCTTCTGCCCCCCAGAAGCAGTCGATCGCAGCATTCCAGGGACCTACGTGGCGCGAGTCTTGTATCAGGCGGTGCGCTTTCGTAACGTGCCAAAGGCCATCCGTACCGACCGTTCCTCGGTAAGGTGCTCGCTCAAGGGCTGACAACCGGAGATTACAACTGAAACTCATCCAGCCGGGGAAAACCGACGTTGAACATGTTCATCGAGAGCTTCAACGGACACTTCTAGCACGAATGTTTGAACGTTCACTGGTAGTCTGGTCCATGCCAGGGTGGAGGTTGTGACGTCGTCGTGTTTCAAGTGCCCCTAGTAGATCCTCCATAGCAAAGCATCGCGCATCTAGTGTGCCACACGCTTTTGACTAATGTTCCAGTCTTCCTCCTGAAGGCTCAGCATGGGTAGGCCACCTTGGGCCTAATCTTGGACTCTTGCGAGGATCATCCAGAGTTTTGAACGTAGATTGTATTCCTTCAATCGCTTAAGTTGCTCAAGATGGGAATGAGAATGCGGTCATGACAAGCCATTGTCGGCCTTCCTGTGCTGGTTCATCAGGCGACCGTTGGCCCTGATGTGGGGTTGAAAGCACATCTTGGCCCCGTTTCATCTAGACACCACATGACACAAACGCGATCGATAGATACGCATGATGGTCACGATTACTGACAAGGAGTCAGTTTATGAATCATGGCAGCTTGAGCGATGCATTTGGCTTTCTCCGGGCATATATCACTAATCCGTTGCTTGTCGGCGCGGTTATCCCCTCTGGGCGGGCTCTATCGAATCTCATCACTTCGGAGATTTCCGTGGAAACGGGGCCAGTTATCGAACTTGGACCAGGCACGGGAACCTTTACACGCGCCCTCATCGCACGCGGTATCCCACAAGAGGACCTGGCATTAATTGAGTGCGGTTCGGAGTTTGCCAGCAAGTTACAGCATCGATTTGAGCGTACCCACATACATTGTATGGATGCCTCTCGATTGGAGGCGGTTGAACTCTTCGAGGGCAGACCGGCGGGCGCCATCATCAGCGGGCTACCGCTGTTGTCGATGACGCCGGGTAAGGTCATGGCCATTCTCGATAGTGCCTTCGCCAAGATGCGGCCGGATGGCATATTCTACCAGTTCACTTACGGGCCAACCTGCCCGATCCCAAGGGCGTTACTCGACCGACTTGGGCTCAAAGCGATCCTTATCGGTCGCAGACTCGCGAACGTTCCTCCGGCTGCGGTCTATCGCATTTGCCGACGTCAGCCGCATCCAGGTGTCGGAACCCGTACCCAGCTCATTTCCCACTCTATTTAAAGATGGTCGGTGAGAACTTAAGTCGAGAAGGCCAAGTGTGTGTTCTCAAGTGTTGCTCTGCCGTTAGCGCTTCACCGATGTTTGGACGCTTACGAAGATAAAATGGATTTTGACGCAAAGGTGGGTGGTATTGCCTCAATCATGCGGGAATCTAATTTCATAGCAAGTTGACGGTCTCAATGAGCAAGTGCAACACCTGACCCATCCGGTATGGTGCTGCCATGACTCACTGCTATCGCCACCTCACTGCTGAAGACCGAACCGCACTCTTACCGACTTGAGTGACCTGCACCCAACTTTCTAATCCATCGTGATCTTAGTAATGTTCATCACGAGAGGGGACGATGAACATGAAGAAGTGATTCACCGAAGAACAGATCATCCCTATCCTGAAGGAAGCGGAAGCTGGTCTGCCCATCAAAGAGCTGTGCCGGAAATACAACATCTCGGATGCCACCTTCTACACCTGGCATAAGAAGTACGGCGGTCTGGAGGTCTCTGAAGCCCGCCGCCTAAAGACCCTTGAGGAAGAGAACACCCGACTCAAGAAGCTCCTGGCAGAGTCCATGCTGGATGCAGAAGCGCTGAAGGCAGCCCTCAACCGAAAGTACTGACCGTCAGGAACAAGCGTGAGGCGGTGCGCACCATGTTGTCGGAGACAACAATATCCGAGCGCAAAGCCTGTTCACTCGTCGGGTTATCCCGCGCCACGATGCGGTATAGGTCTCAACACTCGCTTGACGAGCGGGAGCTGACAGAGCGCATCAAAGCTATTGCGTACGAACGTCGCCGATTTGGCTATCGACGTGTGCACCAGTTGCTGCGTCGTGAGGGTATTGAGGTGAATCACAAGAGGGTTTATCGACTCTACCGGGAAGCTGGGCTGGCTGTCGGCAGATCGTGGACGACTTCACCAAGGAATGCCTCGATATTCCCGTTGCGATGGGAATCTCAGGGAAACAGGTGGTACGCACCCTGAATGGTATTGCCGCTTTCCGAGGCTACCCAAAAGCGGTGAGAACCGACCAGGGGCCAGAATTTACCGGCCCAAGTCGCGGCAGCGTGTCATCAATGACGATCTCGCGGCGCGGGTGAAACTGGTCCTGGAGCGGTTCCCCCACCTACGGCTATCACCGCCTGGCGTGCGTCTTGGGAGAGAACCGCAAGCCGATCCAGCGCATCCTGCAAATGAAAGGCTGGCAGGTGCGCAAGCGGCCACAAGGCTTCCGACCGCATGCCAGGAGCTTGCCGTCAGTCACGTCACGGCCTGATGAACGCTGGGCGACGAATCTCACGCACGTGTGGTGCGGCAAGGATCGGCGGGCCAGTCTGGCGGTAATCATCGACTGCTGTACGCGTGAGATCCTCGGCTGGCGATTATCGGACAATGGCAGCAGCAAGACCGCTGAGGCCGCGCTGGAGGAAGCGCTAATCTATCGGCTGGGGGGCAGTTCAGTGCTGGGGCGCGTTCGGCACCCGTTGGCCCTTCGATCAGATAACGGGCTCGTTTTCAGCAGTCGCCACGACACGGGCACGGTGAAGGGCTATGGCCTCACACAGGAGTTCACGACGCCGTATACACCGGAACAGCACGGCTCTGGTCGCCGCTGCGACAGTTGGACTCGGGATCGCTTACTTGCCTGATTGCCTCACCTATGACTATTGTCGCCTCTTGGACGCTGGTGCCGATCATCACAAGTCATCTGCCTCCTCCGGCAGGGGCCCATGTCATCCGCCCTCCAGGACAGCACTCCGCACGCACGGTCCGGGGTTTCACCGAACTGCTGAACGAGAACTTTGAACAAGCTCCGCAGCGTTGGGGGCTCGAACGCTGAGGTAAGAGAGGGGCGGAGCCGGGATTGTGAGGATAGTTAGCCCGGAAAACTAAATAATCGTGCCGGAGGCGAATAACTGTGGTGTGAAATACCGACCGTCGATCAAGGGGCGAGGCGGTCCTGCGCCGATCCAGCCAGCGCCTCCCGGTGGGGGAAGTCAGGCCCTCGACGCTCGCAGGTGATCGCGGACGCGGTCGTCGCAAACGACAGCATAGAGACGACATCATCGCTAGTAAGCATGGGGAGCCGAGTGGGAGCCAAAAAATCATGCTCGTCCAGCCAGCATAACATGGCGGCTTGGAAAGCATCTCCCGCACCCACGGTATCGGCCATGTCGATGGTGGGCGCGGCGACATGCACGCGCCCGTGTCGCCGGGTGTAAGCGTCGGCGCCCCGACGGCCGCGCGTGATTACGATGACTTCGCAGTTCAGCGAGGAAAGCCATTCGGCGGCCAGCTCCTCCGGTGAAGTTCCATAAAGCAGCTCGATGTCTTCCTCGCTGATCTTGATGACATGCGCGAATCGACGGAAAACCTCGAGTCGCGCTTTCCAGTGCTCCCGGCTGGGTTCCACGCTGAGACGCACGTTGGGATCCAGCGTGACCAGTCGGTTCGACGAGGCTTGGGCCACCAACGCTTCCAGCGTGGCGGACGAGGGGCGAGTAACCAGCGAGAACGAGCCGACGTGAATGGCGCGAATGTCGCTGGTGAGCGTGGGCAAGTGCCCTCGCTCCAACAGGCTGTCGGCACTTCGGAAGCATCGAAAGTCATATTGGGGGACGCCCTGACGGTCGAGCCGAATCATGGCGAGCGCCGTGACGGCCCGATCGATCTTGACCAGATAGCGGGTGTCAACGTGCTCGGCATCCAGCACCGCCTCGAGTTGCTCCCCCCAACCATCGTCGGCGATCCCTGTCAGCATCGCGACGCGTCGCGATAATCTTGCCAGCCCGATCGCCACATTGAAGGGAGACCCACCGGGCATGGCAGTCAGTCCGATGGGCCGGCCGGGATGTCCGACTGAATGCGCATCGTCTTGCAACACATCGAACAGCGCTTCACCACAAATCAGAAACATGCTTTTGGCCTTCCGTTCAGTCGAATGCACCTTGCTGGGACGCGAAACGTGCCGTGGACTCGGTCATGTCTTCGAGCTGGCGCCGGTTGGTTTCTCGCACCGAGCAGTAGACGAAAAGCCAGGACAGGCCGGCAAAGGCCGCATACAATCCATAGGCGTATTCCAGCCCCACGCTGGCGAGCATGGGGAAGGTCATGCTGACGGCGAAATTGGCCAGCCACTGTACGGCGGCGCCCAGGCCCAGGGCGATGGCTCGGATGCGGTTGGAAAACATTTCCGCCAGCAGCACCCACACCACTGGCCCCCAACTGGCACCGAAGCCGATGATGAAGACATTGGCCGCGATCAGAGCGACGGGCCCCCAGGGATAGGGCAGGCTGAGCTCGCCGGCATGGGCCACGGCCTGGGAGAACGACAGCGCCATGATCGTCAAAGAGGCGCACATCATTGCCGAGCCGATCAACAGGAGCCGTTTCCGCCCGATATGGTCTATCAGGCAGATCGCGATCACAGTGGCGACAATATTGGTCGTGGCCATGATCACCGAGATCAGAAAAGAATCCGACTCCTGAAACCCAACGGATTTCCACAGCGTCGTCGAGTAGTAGAAGATGACGTTGATACCCACGAACTGCTGGAAGACCGACAGTAGTATGCCGACCCAGACGATGGGTAGGAACAGAAAGCGCGCATCCAGAATGTCCTTAATCGACTTATGATGATCCTGCTCGATGGTGTCGCGAATTTCATTGATCTTACGATGGTTGGCCCGAGGGTTATCGATGCCGACGACTGTCGCGAGGATCTCGCCCGCTTCACGCGCGCGCCCCTTTTCCACCAAGTAGCGTGGCGATTCCGGCAACATCAGGGCCAGTGCGCCGTAGAGCAGTGCCGGTGCTAGTTCGGTCAGGAACATCCAGCGCCAGGCAGCCAGGCCGAGCCAGGCTGTTGCGTTGGCACCTCCGGTCAGATTGGCGATGACGGCGCTGGTCAGAATCGCCAGGAAGATGCCGATCACTATCGCCAGCAACTGGAGCGTGCCCAACCGCCCGCGCAGGTTCGCCGGCGAGATCTCGGCGATATAAGCTGGCGCGATCACTGAGGCCATACCTACCCCGATACCACCGACGAAGCGCCAGAAGATCAAGTCCCACACTAGGAAGACCAGACCCGAGCCCAGCGCACTGATCGCCAGCAGGCTTGCAGCGATCAGCATCGTTCTGACCCGACCGAAACGCTCGGCGCAGACTCCCGCATACCAGGCACCGACCATGGCGCCAAGCAAGGCGAAGGAAACGGTGAACCCCAACATGCCGGGACTCAACGAAAAGGTTTGCTGAATGGCATCGACAGTGCCGTTGATGATCGAACTATCGAAGCCGAACAGGAAACCACCCATGGCGGCGGTCATGGTCACCATCATCAGGCGCGGCGAGAACGCACCGTCATCTTGTCGTGTTGCGATTTGCATGGGGAGATCCTTCCGGTGTCCTCCGAGAGCCTCGATATCCACCGGCGTTGGGAATGTCTCGGTAAGGGAGCGTCAATCCGCGGTCAGTTGATACCGCCCGAAATATGAACGTTGATTCCGGTGACATAGCTGGCGTCGTCGCTGAGCAGATAGGCCACGGTGCCGGGAATCTCTTCGACCCCGCCATATCGCCGCATGGGCACGCTGTCGATCATCTGACGTGCCACCTCGCGGGGATCGGTGGAGAAATATTGCGAATTCGCCTCGGCCTGCAGTTGGACTTGGCGGTCCCACATGAAGCCGGGACCGATGAAGGCGGGGCTGATGGCATTGACACGGATGCCGTGAGGCGCCAGGTCCTTGGCGGCGGTCTCGGTCAGGCCCACCACGGCGAACTTGGACGCGCCGTAGGCCGCCATGTTGGGGGGGCCCTGGACGCCGGCCATGCTGGCCGTGTTGACGATGCGACCATAGCCACGCTCGACCATGTGCGCCGAGACCACTTTCAATACGTGAAAGGCACCGACCACGTTGATGCGGATGACCTTGTCGAATTCGGCGGCAGGGTGTTGATGAATGGGGCTGAATGCACCTTGGTAGCCGGCATTGTTCAACAGCAGCTCGATACTCCCGAAGCACTCGACGATGGCGGACACCGCTTGTTCGACAGCATCGATGTCGGTGACATCGCAGACAAAGTTCTCTGCGGTGGCACCAGCCTCGATCAGTTGCGCACGACTACGTTCGAGCTTCTCTGGATCCAGGTCCAACAGCGCGATCGCGGCGCCTTCGCTGGCCAGTCGCTTGGCTATCGCCAGGCCGATTTCGCCGCCGCCTCCGGTGATGAGTGCGGTCTGGCCGTGAAAACGGGGGGATGCGTTCATGATTACATGTCCTTGGATAGTGTAAGGAGGTCGGTGCTCAGAAGAGGGTATATCCACCATCCAGAACGACGATCTCACCAGTCATGAAACTGGACGCAGCACTGGCGAGATAGACCGCCATCGGCCCCAGCTCTTCTGGCTCGGCGGGGCGTTGCATGGGAGCGTCTTCGATCCAGTAGCGTCGAAACTCCGGACGCTCCAGTGGCGACATTTCGGTACGGACATAGCCCGGCGCGATGGCGTTGACACGCACCCCGTGTGGCGCCCATTCGGCGGCGAGCGATCGTGTCAAGTGATGCACTGCAGCCTTGGATGCGTTGTAGGCGGGCTGCATCTGAGGCCGATTGACGATCATTCCCGACATCGAGCCGGTATTGATGATGCTGCCATGCCCCTGCGCAATCATCCGCCGGCCGACGATTTGCGAGCAGTACCAGACGCCATTGACATTCACGTTCATCACCTCGAGAAAGCGTTGCGGAGTGACCTCGATGGCGGGCTCGTGGTAGCAGATGCCCGCATTGTTGACGAGGATGTCGATCGGCGCGGACAAGCTTTCGATGGCGCTCTCGACGCTATCGGGATCGGTGACGTCCAAGCTGACGGCGCTCGCCTGATGGCCTTCCGCCTTCAGCGCATCGACGACTGCAAGATTGCGTTCGGCATGACGGGCGGCGATGACCACCGATGCACCAGCCTCGGCCAGTGCCCAGGCCAGCGCTTCGCCGATACCTCGATTGCCGCCGGTCACGACGGCGGTCTGCCCAGTCAGGTCGAAGCGCTGCATGACATGGGGACGATGAGAGTTGGCAGGCATGGAATCATCCTATTCGCGGGTGAAGGTACGCTTCCCGAGCGGGGTCTCGATGCCGGGAAACATCGTGATGACTATTGATCGGAATGTATGCATAGCTATGCAATGACGACAATCTAGGCTGCCGAACGGATGAGTTCAATGCGCTATTGGTCTAATGCAGTCCGCTGGAATCGGGACTGTGATGCCAAGCGAACGATCATGCTATATCGTTGACCTCACGGAAGACGCTACCTAAGTGGACACCCATGACCAAAAGCAGAAACCGATACCCCACCTCGTCGGACGTGGCTCGCCTGGCAGGTGTGTCACAGTCCGCGGTTTCCAGGACCTTCACCCGCGACGCGAGTATATCCACTGCGTTGCGAGAGAAGGTGCTGACCGCTGCCAGGGAGCTGGGCTATCGACCCAACGCGTTACCCGGAATCATGCAGGGTCAGCGCTCACGCATGATCGCGGTGGTCGTCGGTGGCATGTACAACCCCTTTTATGCCCGTGTGCTCGATACATTGACCGATGAGCTGCAGGCAAGAGGAGAACAGGTGCTGCTGTCTCGCGTGGAGAGCGACCATGCCCTCGACGAGGCCATCGATCAGATTACACGCTACCGGGTTGATGCCGTCGTCAGCGCATTGGCGGTGACGACCGAAGAGACGGCTCGAAAACTCTCCGCCTCCCGAATCCCGGTGGTGGCGTTCAACAGTACCCTCACCGCGCCATGGGTCAGCGCGATCAACTCCGACAACGCTGCTGCCGGCCGACAAGCCGCGGATCTGCTGCTGGCCCGAGGGGCGCGGCGATTCGGGTTCATTCACGGCCCCCTGTCCAGCCCGGCGGAGCAGGAGCGCTTCGACGGATTTGCCAGGCGCCTCGTCGCCTGCGGCAACCCCGCGCCGGCGGAAGCCAGAGGAGATTACGATTATGGAGGCGGGCAGGCCGCCATTCGCGAGTTATGGCGTGCCGCCATCCCGCCCGATGCCATTTTCTGCGCCAATGACTTAATGGCATTGGGGGCGATCGATACCCTTCGGCATGAACTGAGCGTCTCGGTACCTCGATCGGTCCGCATCATCGGCTACGACAATATCGACTCATGCGACTGGCTTGGTTATCAACTCACCAGCTTCGACCAGGATGTCAACACGATGGTTGAAGGCGCCATCAGCCTGATCTTTGACAGGGAGGGTCTCGGGGAGAAGAGCGTGACGGTGACCGTCTCGCCCAAATTGGTGGAGCGAAGCAGTACCCGGTGAGCGGGCCTCGAGCCAACGGGGATGGCCTGCCGGCTTCCTCACGCTGCGACGCTTCCCATCCGGTCACAAATTAATTGGCCCGGTGCTGCCCTCGGCGCCACCTTTGTCCCAGTGCTTCAGCAGCGGGCACTGGACCAGCAGCGCTGCGGTGGTGCCCATGGATGGTTACCACTACGACAACGCTGTCCTCAAACCCCTGGGGTCGTTGCCGATCAAAGGTGCCCCCCGAAACCTTCGACATCGAGGGCCTGTTGCATGATCTGGCGCGCTTGCGTGCTGCCGATCGCGACGTGGCGGTACCGGTGTTCGATCGACCTCTGGATCTAGCCCGTGCCGGTGGCCGAGTAATCACTCCGGGGCACCGAGTTCTGATCGTAGAAGGCAACTATCTGTTGTTGAATGAAGGGCTCTGGCCAGCACTGCGCGATTACTTTGATTTCAGTCTCTTTCTCCATGTCGAGGACACCGTACTCGAGCAGCGTCTGATCGAGCGTTGGTTGAGCATGGGGCAGGACCAAGCCGTAGCCATCGCTAAGGCCCGTGACAAGGACATGCCCAATACCCGCTTGATCAAGGCTCGTTCAATAGCGGCTGATCTGGTCTGGAACCAGGAAAGCATTACCTAAATGCCTCCGCGAGCGAATCTTTGCGACGACGCGTTAAATACAGGAGCTGTCGAGTAGATCACTAATGCCAGAAAGTGGCTTTTGCTATGCATGTCGTTCGGACTGCAAGGCAGTCGTCCACGCCTTCCAGCACATGTCGATGGCATCGACATATCCTCGCTTCATGTCGATAAATCACCGCATAGCGGACTGGCACATCGCCTTGCCTAAATATGATTTATTGCTATCAGTCGGTTAGAAAAATATAAATTTTTACTATCATAAGAATGCTTTAAAAAGATGGCACGTCAATAACGCATGACCGTCACACGAGGGTGAGCGCGTTATTGAAGGTACCGACTATGGGTGCCTTTAGTATCACCAAGCGCAAGCGCCATTATGGGGAGAGCAAGTATGAGCGGAAAATGTCCGGTAATGCACGGTGGCAATACCTCCACGGGAACCTCCAATAAGGACTGGTGGCCGGAAGGTATTAACCTGGACATCCTGCACCAGCACGACCGTAAAACCAATCCGATGGACCCTGACTTCAACTATCGGGAAGAGGTCAAGAAGCTTGACGTCCAAGCGCTGAAGAACGACCTCCGAAAGCTGATGGTGGATAGTCAGGAGTGGTGGCCTGCGGACTGGGGAAGCTACGTGGGTATGTTCATCCGTGTCGCATGGCACTCCGCAGGCTCCTATCGCTTGGCGGATGGCCGTGGCGGCGGTGGTACGGGCAACCAACGGTTCGCGCCGCTCAACTCTTGGCCGGATAATGTGAATACCGATAAGGGGCGTCGCCTCTTGTGGCCAATCAAAAAGAAATACGGCAATAAGGTTTCATGGGCCGACCTGATGGTCCTGTCCGGTACCATCGCTTACGAAGTCGCAGGCTTGAAGACCTATGGTTTCGCCTTCGGCCGTGAAGATATCTGGCATCCGGAAAAGGATATCTACTGGGGTGACGAGAAAGAGTGGCTGGCACCCTCTGACGAGCGTTACGTCGACGTCGACAAGCCGGACACCATGGAAAATCCGCTGGCAGCGGTACAGATGGGGCTCATTTACGTCAATCCAGAGGGCGTCAACGGACAGCCCGATCCGCAGAAAACCGCCGAGCAGGTACGTGAAACCTTCGCTCGCATGGCCATGAACGATGAAGAGACTGCGGCGCTGACGGCCGGTGGGCACACGATCGGTAAGTGTCATGGTAATGGTGATGCTGACGAGCTCAGTGCAGAGCCTGAAGCGGCCGATGTGGAATATCAGGGCATCGGTTGGATGAATACCAAAGGCCGTGGCGTCGGTCGTGATACCGTCGTATCCGGTATAGAGGGCGCCTGGACCAAGAATCCGACCCAGTGGGATATGGGTTGGTTCGATATGCTGTTCAACCACGAATGGGAACTCAAGAAGAGCCCGGCCGGGGCATGGCAATGGGAACCGGTCGATATTGCCGAAGACGATATGCCGGTGGATGTCGAAGACCCGTCCATTCGCCGCAAGCCGATCATGACCGATGCCGATATGGCGATGAAGGTGGACCCCGTCTACAACGACATCTGCCGGAAATTCATGAACGACCCAGAGTATTTCTCTGAAACGTTTGCCAAGGCATGGTTCAAGCTCACCCATCGCGACCTGGGCCCGAAAGCACGCTATATCGGCCCCGACGTCCCCGCGGAAGACCTGATCTGGCAGGACCCGGTTCCGGCAGGCAGCATCGCCTATTGCGAAGAAGTCGTTAAGCAGAAAATCGCGGAAAGCGGCCTGAGCATCGGTGAGATGGTCAGCACGGCATGGGACAGCGCTCGTACGTATCGCGGTTCCGATATGCGCGGTGGTGCCAACGGTGCGCGTATCCGCCTGGCACCTCAGAATGATTGGCCGGGGAATGAGCCCGAGCGTCTCGCCAAAGTCCTCGACGTCTATGAGCGGATCTCTGCCGAGACCGGTGCCAGCATCGCCGATGTGATCGTGCTGGGGGGTAGCGTTGGTATCGAAAAGGCGGCGAAGGCGGCGGGCCATGATGTGCATGTACCGTTCCTGAAAGGCCGCGGCGACGCCACCGACGAGATGACCGATGCCGACTCCTTCGCGCCGCTGGAGCCGCTGGCTGATGGCTTCCGTAATTGGCAGAAGCAAGACTAT
The DNA here is from genome assembly GCF_008079445.1 of Aidingimonas lacisalsi. GTDB lineage: Bacteria > Pseudomonadota > Gammaproteobacteria > Pseudomonadales > Halomonadaceae > Aidingimonas > Aidingimonas lacisalsi. The sequence continues at coordinate 393,416 of NZ_VRYH01000001.1, forward strand.
GTGGTGAAGCCGGAAGAAATGCTGCTCGACCGAGCCCAATTGATGGGGCTGACCGGGCCGGAAATGACCGTGCTGATCGGCGGTATGCGAGTGCTGGGCACCAACCATGGCGGTACCAGGCACGGTGTCTTCACCGACCGTGAAGGCCAGTTGACCAACGATTTCTTCGTCAATCTGACCGACATGGGCAACACCTGGAAGCCCGCGGGTAATAACCTCTACGAGATCCGCGACCGGCAAACGGACACCGTCAAGTGGACAGCGTCGCGCGTCGACCTGGTCTTCGGTTCCAACTCGCTGCTGCGTTCTTACGCGGAAGTCTATGCCCAGGACGACAATGGCGAAAAGTTCGTCAACGACTTCGTCGCTGCCTGGACGAAAGTGATGAACGCCGACCGTTTCGACGTCGCATGACCCTCCCCTATCCCGGTTAGCGTCTCGCGCACGCCGGGAAACGCGACACGGCCCTTCAGGACGAAGCGCGCCGTGTCGCGATACCGTGACCCTGCGCTTGACGAACGTGATCCGATGGGAAGACAACCTGTCGAGCAGCAGGCTACTTTATACTTTCGTCTAACCCTGCGATCATTGCGCTCTCATCACGCAGCACTCGCTGCGCTCCACTCAAGGAGAGCCCCATGCAGGATGCGCCCTCAACCGGAACGTACGCCAACAAACCACGCCTGGCCGAACTGTCCCTGGCACTCGGCGGCTTCGGTATCGGCACCACGGAATTCGTGATCATGGGGCTGATGAACCCCATCGCCGACAATCTCGCCGTCAGCGTGCCGGACGTCGGTTACGCCATCAGCAGCTACGCCTTGGGCGTGGTGGTAGGAGCCCCATTGATCGCGTCGCTCGGGGCGCGTATACCCCGCCGCGCTCTCTTGATCGCTCTGATGCTGATCTTCGCCATCGGTAATCTGGCCAGCGCCCTGGCCCCCGGTTTCTGGTCGTTCGTTGGCCTGCGCTTCCTGGCCGGCTTGCCGCACGGCGCCTACTTCGGCGTCGCCGCATTGGTCGCCGCCGGAGCGGTGCCCCTCGATGAACGCGCTCGCGCGGTGGGGCGTGTGATGATGGGATTGACCATTGCCATTCTGCTGGGCGCACCCCTGGGTACCTGGTTCGGCACTCAGTTCGGCTGGCGGGTGGCTTTCGCCGCAGTCGGCGGTATCGCACTGCTCACGGCACTGATGATCCGCTGTTTCGTTCCCCCGCAACCCCGCGATCCTGATGCCAGCCCGGTGCGTGAACTCACGGCATTGATCAAGCAGCGCGTGCTGTTCACCCTGGGCGTGGCCTGTATCGGCTTCGGCGGCATGTTCGCGATCTTCAGCTACGTGATGCCGACACTGGTAAAACAGGCCGGTATGAGCGAGGCCCTGGCCCCGCTGGTGTTGGTCATTTTTGGTATCGGGACGATCATCGGGACGCTTGCCGGTGCCCGACTGGCCGACCGTAACCTGGTACGCGCCATCCCCCGCATCCTGCTGTGGTGTGCCTTGGTGCAAGGGCTGTTCTATCTGGCCGCCAACCATATCCTGACCGGGCTAGTGTTCGTCTGCCTGACCGGCACCAGTATGGCACTGGGGCCGGCGCTGCAGACGCGCTTGATGGATGTGGCGGAAGATGCCCAGACCATGGCCGCCTCGCTCAATCACGCCGCCTTCAACATGGCCAACGCCTTGGGCGCCTGGCTGGCCGGTGTCGCCATCAAGCTCGGTTTTACATGGTCCATCACCGGGCTGGTAGGCACCCTCCTGGCCTTATGCGGGCTCGCCATCTTCACCATCGGCCTATGGCTGGAACGCCCAACCACAACCTGTTCACATCCTGATTAGAGAGACACTGACTCACGTCGACGGCTACCCGCTCAGTCAGCCCAGGCCGCTATTCAGTGCCACCCTGAATTGGCATCAAATGGCGCTGCCGCCTTAGCAGGATCAGTGCCATGATCACCAACAGCGCCACGAGACCGGCAAAGAGTTCACCGGTAATCGACAGACCAATCACGCGCGCCGTTAGCCCAATCCCCACTACCGGCAACGAAATCGCCACATAAGCGACCACGAAGAAACTGGAGGTCGCCTCCGCTCGTCGGATTGGCGGGCAAGCGGCCACCACCTCGCCCAAGCCGGCGCGAAACGCGATGCCCTGTCCGATACCGGCCACCAGTGCGCCGACCAGGAAGCACGCCAGCGAGGCCAGTGCGATCCCTGTACCAATGGCCATGACGCCAACGAGCAATATCAAGCAACCGCAAGGCAGCCGCAGGGGGGAGGGAATCCGAGCCTGTAGCAGTTGCCCCAGCGTCGAGGCGAAGAACGGCGAACCTGCCACTGCGCCGATGGCTATCGGATTCGACACAGCCATCACCTGCCCCATGAACGCCGGCGCCGTAGCGGTGAAGAAACCGAGCACAGAAAACCCCGCAAAGCCGGCAATGGCTGCCGGGAAGAACACGGCGCGAACCTCTGCCGGCACACTGGGCCGTTGCCATCCGAGTCGTATCCGCTCGGGTCGCACCACCGTCTCCGGAGCGAACCCGATTGCCAGTATCGCCAATCCAGCCAACGCCAGGTGCAACATGTAAGGAAGCCACAAAGGATCAGGCAGATAGCTCGCACATAGCCCGGCCACCACCGGTCCGAGACCCAACCCCCCCATATTGGCTGCCGTGGCTGCCAATGCCGCATAAGGTTGCAGGCGTGCCGGCGCGAGCTCCAGGACCGCTACCGTTGCCGTTCCGGTGAAGACGCCGGCAGAGAGTCCGGAGAGTACCCGGCCGGTGAGCATGGCCCCCAGCCCCTCTGCCTGCAGGAAGACCAGATCGCTGACAACGGCGGCCAACAGGCCGGCCAGCAGTAGCGGACGCCGGCCCAGTTGATCCGACCAGCGCCCGGTCACCAACAGGGCCGCTATCACGCCCACCGCATAAGCGGCAAAAATCACCGTGATGGTGAACTGCGAGAAACCAAGCTGCGCCTGGTAGAGCGGATAGAGGGGAGTAGGCAGAGTCGTGCCGAGCATGGTGGCTAGAAAGGCGAAAACCGCCCCGCCAAAGGCAACGGATCGCTGCATTGTCGATAGGGAAGACACTGGCATGATTCCTTTCCCGCCGTAAGTCAAGATAACCGAGTCTAGCACGCCAGATTCGACGTACCATGACGTGGCACCCAGCGAACGGTTATAATGCGCCGCTTGACGCCAGGACCCGCCCGGCAGGCGGGGACATTCGCGATCCGGAGCCCCACATGTCCCAAGGTACCCTCTACATCATTTCCGCCCCCTCCGGCGCGGGCAAGACCAGCCTGGTTCGTGAACTGCTCAAACGCCTCGACGACATCCAGGTATCGGTATCTCATACCACGCGGACCATGCGCCCCGGCGAAGTCGACGGTACCAATTACCACTTCGTCGATGTGGCCACCTTCGAACGCATGATCGAACGTGGCGACTTCTTCGAATACGCCAAGGTCTTCGACAACTACTACGGCACCTCGCGCCCGGCCGTTCAAGCACTACTGGCGGCAGGCAAGGACGTGATTCTCGAAATCGACTGGCAGGGTGCCCGTCAGGTACGCAATCAGGTACCCGATGCTGAATCGGTCTTCATTCTGCCCCCATCGCGGGAGGCCTTGCGTCAGCGGTTGGCTGATCGGGGCACCGACGACGACGACGTGATCACGAGGCGCATGCGGGACGCAATCAGTGAAATGTCGCATTACGATGAGTACGACCATGTGATCATCAACGACGATTTTGCATCCGCCCGAGATGACCTGGAAAGTCTGGTACGTGCCCGGAGAACACGTCTCGGTCGCGTGCAAGAGACACGCGGCCGCTTGCTCGAAATGCTCTTGTCACGCGATGAGGGCGTCGAGTAAACTGTCTTGTCCTTCGTTTTGCATCATTCAACTCCTCATTTCGAATTCAGGTAACTGCTCATGGCGCGAGTCACCGTTGAAGATTGTCTGGATCACGTCGAAAACCGTTTCAAGCTGGTGATGATTTCCACCCAGCGCGCGCGCCAACTGGCCCGCGGTTCACGTGATGCCCTTATGCCCTGGGAAAATGACAAGCCCACCGTCATGGCGCTGCGCGAAATCGCTGCCGGCAAGATCGACGACAACATTCTGGATGAGCCGATCGAGGCCTCGGCCCGCATGCCGAGCGAGACCTCGCCGCGCGAGGAGTGACGCAGCGCCGCGAATCGGATAACGTGAGGCTATCGTTTCGTTATCAACGTTCGTGGTTTTGGGTATAGGCGCGTTTCATGTTCACCATCGATGACCTGGCCGATCGCCTCGGCGGCTATCTTCCATTGGATGAGATCCAGCAGGTCAAACGCGCCTTTTACTACGCAGAACAAGCCCATGACGGGCAGCAACGCCGTTCTGGCGAACCCTATGTAACTCATCCCCTCGCGGTGGCCAACATTCTGGCCAATATGCATATGGACCATCAGAGTCTGATGGCTGCCATGTTGCATGACGTCATCGAAGACACCGGTGTCTCCAAGGAAGCGTTGGCCAAGCAATTTGGCGAGCCGGTCGCGGAGCTGGTCGACGGTGTCTCGAAATTGACCCAGATCACCTTCGAAGACAAGGCAGTCGCACAGGCCGAGAATTTCCAGAAGATGGTCCTGGCAATGTCCCGGGACATCCGCGTGATCATCGTCAAACTCGCCGATCGCTTGCACAACATGCGTACCCTGGGGGCTCTGCGTCCCGACAAGAAGCGGCGCATTGCGCGTGAAACCCTCGAAATCTACGCTCGCATTGCCAGCCGCCTGGGTATCAATACCATTCGCGTGGAACTCGAAGACCTCTCGTTCCACGCGCTGCATCCCATGCGCAGCGAACGTATCAAGCGCGCCGTCAGCAAGGCACGCGGCAACCGCCGGTCGACCATTCGCCAACTGCAGAACAGCTTGCAGAAGTGCATCGACGACGATGGACTGACCGGCACGGTCATTGGACGTCAGAAACATCTGCTGTCGATCTATCGCAAGATGCGGGACCAGCGAAAATCATTTGCCGAGATCATGGACGTCTTCGGGTTTCGCATCATTACCGACAATGTCGATAGTTGTTATCGCATCCTCGGCGCCGTACACAACCTCTACAAGCCGGTGCCTGGCCGATTCAAGGATTACATTGCCATTCCCAAGGCCAATGGCTACCAAAGCCTGCACACGACGCTGTTCGGGACTCGTGGTATGCCTATCGAGGTACAGATCCGTACCCGTGAAATGGAAGCCATGGCCAACAACGGCATCGCCGCTCACTGGCTTTACAAGGCAGGGCAGACGGAGCGACCGATTGCCGCCGGCAGCCATGCCCGGGCTCGTGAGTGGGTTCGTGGCCTGCTCGAGATGCAACGCCATGCCGGTAACTCGCTGGAATTCATCGAACATGTCAAGAACGACCTGTTTCCCGATGACATCTACGTGTTCACTCCCAAGGGAGACATCATGGAGCTGCCCCAGGGCGCCACGGTGATCGATTTTGCCTACAGCGTGCATACCGACATCGGCAACAGCTGCATCGCTTGTCGTATCGATCGTCACCTGGCTCCCCTGTCGACTCGGCTGGAGAGCGGCCAGACACTGGAAGTGATCACCGCCCCTGGCGGACGACCGAACACGTCCTGGCTATCGTTCGTAGTGACAGCCAAGGCGCGTTCCGCCATTCGTCACGCCCTGAAACACCAACAGCATACGGAATCCATCCAACTGGGTCGCAGGCTCCTCAATAAAGCCCTTGCCGATTACGACACCAGCCTGGAGGAATTACCCGATGGCTCCTTGCACCATTTGCTGGACGAACTGTCGTTGAAGAATGAAGACGCCTTGCTGGAGTCTATCGGGTTGGGAACAAGACTCGCCCATGCCATTGCCAGGCAGTTAGTCGATGCCCCTCGTGAAGAGTCGGCAGAAGGCTCCCTTCCCGTTTCCCAGCAAGGATCGATCATGATCAGCGGAACCGAGGGCATGGTCATCAGCTTCGCACGTTGTTGCCACCCGCTGCCCGGCGACCCGGTGATTGGTCATCTATCGGTCGGCAAGGGCATCGTCGTTCACCGAACCGACTGTCGGAACCTGGACGAACTCAGAAGTGATCCCGAGAAGCTATTTGCGTTACAGTGGTCACAACACATTGAAGACGATTTCCCGGTCGCGCTGCGTATCGAAGTCGAGAGCCGCCGGGGATTAGTCGCGGAACTGGCCAGCTTGGTCACGGATGCCGATGCCAATATCGAACGCATTGGCATCGAGGAACGTGATGCACGTCTATCGATCGTCAATTTGACACTGGCGGTACGTGATCGTGTTCACTTGGCACGCATTATCAAACGGACTCGCAACCTGCCCCACGTCGGCAAGATCTCGCGCGTCCTGAACTGAACCCTGGCGAACGTTTTACCGCCGCCATTGCGGCGGAGCGGTCGTCTTTTTTATTACAGGAGATGCCTCATGAGCAACAAGGCCGTCATCAATACCGATAAAGCGCCTGCGGCAATCGGTCCATACTCCCAGGCGATCAAGGCTGGCAATACTGTGTACCTGTCCGGTCAGATCCCTCTCGATCCGTCCACCATGGAACTCGTTTCGGATGATTTCGAAACCCAGGCACGCCAAGTATTCACCAACCTCAAGTCAGTCTGCGAGGAAGCCGCCGGTTCACTCGGCGACCTGGTCAAGATCAACCTCTATCTGATCGACCTGGATAACTTCGCTATCGTCAATCGCGTCATGGAAGAATGCCTCGAGCAGCCATTCCCCGCACGAGCGGCAGTAGGAGTCAAGGCATTGCCCAAGGGAAGTCAGGTCGAGGCGGAAGCCATCATGGTGCTCGGCGACTGACCTGTCCACGGGAAAACCGGAACATGCGACTGTTTCTGGCACTACGTCCCTCTCCCGACTTGCGTCGGCAGTTGGGTGAGTTGGCGGATACGGTTCACGCCCGTTACGGCGGACGTCGCATGCCTGATGCTACCTTGCATGCGACTCTGGCCTTTCTGGGCGAGGTTCCCAATGAGCGCTGCCACGAGCTGGTGCGTTTCACGCGGGAATGGCGCATACCGCCCGCCACCTGGCGCCTGAATCGCTTCGGTTATTTCCGCGGTCCGAAAATACTCTGGGTGGGGAGTCACGACACCCCCTCCCCATTGCAGCAATTACATAACGATCTATGGCAACACCTGGAACAACTGGGCTTCGCGCCGCCCAACTCGGGAAATTTCGTACCTCATGTCACACTACTGCGGAAGGTAGCGGAACCCGAATGGACCTCTCTACCCGACATCGACTTCGAATGGCATTATAATCAATTGACACTGATCCGGTCAGTCGCCACGAAGCATGGTCAGGATTATCAGCGTCTCGCTCAGTCCGTGAACGGCTGGATGGAATCACCAGGGAGGGGAAATGGGTAAACATTTGCTGAAAGGTGTCTGGCCGATGCTGGTCGTGGGGATGATATTGACACCCACTGCATCCAGCCACGCCGATGCCTATATTGCACCTGGCGTGACCAGTGAAGAGACGGCCACCCTGACACTAGGGCTAGACCACACTTTCGATCTGGATGACTGGTCACCTGCACTCAGCCTACGGCTGACAGGTAGTGTGCTGCTGCTCGAACGTCACGGCGGCGATAATGCTGCATTGGTCATCGCGCCAGCGCTACGCTATACCTTTCTGGAGACGCCATTCTCACCCTTCCTGGAAGCGGGGGTTGGGGGCGCACTGTTTCTGGATGCCAGCATGGAGGACCGGGACCTGTCGACGGCCTTTCAGTTCGAAGATCGTGTGGCCGCCGGTCTGCATCTTGAGCATGGGGGTGAATTGGGTATCAGTGCAGCGCATTATTCCAATGCCAGCATCAAGAAACCCAATGATGGCTTCGAGGTTTATTCATTGACCTACCGCCATCCGTTGTGACGCCTTTAGGCTTTCTCGTTCTGCAGGAAACCGCCTTGCTTCAACACATGGGTGTAACCTTCCCGATACGTGGGATAGCGAAAACGGTAACCGCTCTCCAACAATCGCGAGTTGTCACAGCGCTTGCTGGAGCGTCGTCTGAGAGGCGATTGGATGGTTTCGGTCGAGGTCACCTTGAGCTTGGCGGCCAGCCAGGTCATCACATCATGCAAGGGCGCGGGCTCGCAGTCGGTACCCAGATACAGTTCCTGAATCGGCTTGCCGGCCATCTTCAGGCCAATGAGATGCGCCAGCACACCGGCGCAGTCATCGCGGTGTATACGGTTGGAGTACATCGGCGGCCCGGAGGCGACAATGCGTCCTTCACTCACCTGGCGAATCAACCGGTCACGCCCGGGCCCGTAGATACCCGAGAAGCGCACCACGCTACCCGGCAGCTCATGATGTATGAGCGACTGCTCGGCCTGGCGCATGAGGTTGCCGGAAAACCCGGACGGCGCCGTTTCGCTCGATTCATCGACAACTTCGCCCTGATGTTGGGCGTAAACACTCGTAGAAGAGACGAAGAAGACATGGTCAGGCGGCGTTTCACGGCGAGAAAACTCCGTCAGTACCGTCTTCAACCCATCAGGATAGGCGGCCCGATAGGCGTCTTCCTCGAAGCGGTCGGCACTGACCACGTATACCACGATATTGGCGTCGGGCAGCGTGGACGCGGCCCCATCGGCATGAATATCCAGGGCCAACGGCTCGATACCGCTGTCCTCGAGGCCACTAACGTTGCGGCGCACACCGATGACACGCTGCCCGGCATCAAGCAACTGCTGTCCCAACGCCTTGCCGACATCACCACAACCGATAATCAGAGTCGTCGTCTTCACCTTTCTCTCGCCCCTTGATAAAAAGTCCCTATTGGAATTGTCGATCCATCTGCTTCGAGAGGATGCCAGCAGGCACCACCATGACTCTAACAGAACTCCGTTATATCGTAACCTTGGCGCAAGAACATCATTTCGGTCGCGCCGCCGAGCGTTGCTTCGTCTCGCAACCGACATTGTCGGTCGCGGTCAAGAAACTCGAAGAAGAGCTCGGCGTCGCGTTGTTCGAACGCTCGAAATCCACGGTACAGGTCACACCGCTGGGCGAACAGATCGTCGAACAGGCGCAGCGGGTCCTGGAGCAGAGCAGTGTGATCAAGGAGCTGGCCAATGCCGGCAAGGATCAACTCTCCAGCCCACTACGCATCGGTGCTATCTATACCATCGGCCCGTATCTGTTTCCTCATCTGGTGCCAGAGCTGGCCAAGACCGCACCCCAAATGCCGCTGTACATCGAAGAAGGCTTCACCGCGGCGTTGCGCCGCAAACTACGCAGCGGGGAACTCGACGCCATTATCGTGGCGCTGCCGTTCACCGAGTCGGATGTCGTAACGAAATCCCTCTATGACGAAGAGTTCGAGGTCCTGATGCCCGCTCACCACCCCTGGGTCGCCAAGGAGCGTATCGACAAGGAAGACTTGCTCAATGAGCGTCTGCTGTTGCTCGGCGAAGGCCACTGCTTTCGTGATCAGATCCTCGAAGCATGCCCGGCGATCAGCAACCAGCTCAATAGCCCCAGCAACACGCTCACGGCAGAAGGTGGTTCGCTGGAAACGATACGCCATATGGTCGCTTCCAAATTAGGTATAACGGTGCTGCCCCACTCGGCGATTGGTACTAGCCATTACGAAGCCGGTGTCCTGACAAGCCGGCCATTCAGTCCCGAGGCCCCGTCACGCACCGTCGCCATTGCCTGGCGGGCTAGCTTCCCGCGTCCCAAGGCGATCGATGCGCTGACACGCGCCATTACGTTCTGCCGTCAACAGCAACTAGAATCGGCATGAACGCGCTAGAGCAGGATATCAGAGCGCTGAAGGGCGTCGGCGAGGCACTGGCTGTCAAACTGGCCCGGCTACGTATTCATGAGGTGGCTGACCTGCTCTTTCATTTGCCGTTACGCTATCAGGACAGGACGCGCGTGACTCCCATCGGGACACTTCGAGCGGGAGCCGAAGCCGTCGTCGAAGGTGACGTGGCTGCCGCCGACGTGATCAAGGGGCGCCGCCGCAGCCTGCTGGTTCGCCTCAAGGACGGTTCGGGCATTCTCAGCCTGCGATTTTTTCACTTTTCACCGGCTCAGCAGCAGCAATTCCGCCCCGGGGTGCGGGTTCGCTGCTTCGGTGAAGCGAGAGCCGGCGCTACCGGACTGGAACTATATCATCCCGAATATCGCCTGATGAACAGTGGCGATGCACCGGTGGAAGATCATCTGACGCCTATCTACCCCACGACTGAAGGACTCAATCAAGCCAGACTGCGCAGCCTGATCGGTCAAGCGCTCGACTGCCTCGATGCCACACCAGAGGCACTCCCGGACTGGATTCCCGAAGCGCTCCGCCAGCGCTTCGAACTGCCCGAATTACATGAAGCATTGCGTTATCTGCACCGCCCCCCACCCGAGGCGGACCTGGCCAGCCTGGCCGAAACGCAACATCCCACTCAGCGTCGCCTGGCACTGGAAGAATTACTCGCCCACCAGCTCAGTCTGCGCCAGATTCGTGTCCGCATTCAGTCGGACACGGCCCCGGCACTGCCCTCCGGGCGTAACCTGCAAGCCACCTTCCTGACACGCCTGCCGTTCTCCCTGACGGGCGCGCAACGTCGCGTGCTCGATGAAATCACGGGCGACTTGGCCCGACAAGCGCCCATGTTGAGGCTGGTGCAAGGCGATGTCGGCTCCGGCAAGACGGTCGTAGCCGCCATGGCAGCGTTATCAGCGCTGTCAGCCGGTTTTCAGGTCGCGCTGATGGCTCCCACCGAGATACTCGCCGAACAGCACTACCGCAGCTTTCAGGACTGGTTCGGCCCCATGGGAATCGATGTCGCCTGGTTGGCCGGTAAGCTCAAGGGCAAGACGCGTCTTGATACCAAGGCGGCAATCGGTGATGGCCGCGCTCAAGTCGTCGTCGGCACGCATGCACTGTTCCAGGAAGACGTTCATTTTCATCGCCTGGGGCTGGCCATCATCGATGAACAGCATCGCTTCGGCGTGCACCAGCGTCTTGCTCTCCGTGACAAAGGGGAAGAGGGCGGATTGACCCCTCACCAACTCGTGATGACGGCTACCCCCATTCCCCGAACCTTGGCGATGAGCGCTTACGCCGATCTCGATGTCTCGGTCATCGATGAACTGCCACCCGGCAGAACACCGGTCAAAACCGTCGCGGTTCCCGATGAACGGCGTCCCGAAGTCGTCACTCGCATTCGCCAGGCCTGCGCGGCAGGCCGCCAGGCCTACTGGGTCTGTACATTGATCGAGGAGTCGGAAGCCTTGCAATGTCAGGCCGCTGAAGCGACTCGCGACAGTCTCGTCGAGACATTGCCGGAATTGGCGGTCGGGTTGGTCCATGGACGCATGAAAGCCGCGGAAAAGGCCGAGATCATGGATGCCTTCAAGGCTGGCGAACTGGATCTGCTAGTAGCCACCACGGTCATCGAAGTCGGTGTCGATGTCCCCAATGCCAGCCTGATGATCATCGAGAACCCAGAGCGATTGGGCCTTTCCCAGTTACACCAGCTACGGGGTCGAGTCGGCAGAGGCGATACCGAAAGCTATTGCGTACTGCTCTACCACCCCCCACTATCCGCCCACTCGCGAGAGCGCCTCGGGGTCATGCGCGATACAAGCGATGGATTTCGCATCGCCGAAAAGGATCTGGAACTTCGCGGTCCTGGCGAAGTCCTCGGAACGCGTCAGACAGGGTTGGCACAAATGAAGATCGCGGATCTGGAACGCGATAGCGACCTCCTCGATCGCGTCACGCTACTCGCACGAACGCTACTGGAGACAGCACCGCAAGCCACTACCCCGCTGATTCATCGCTGGTTAGGAGAGGAAGCCGCACGCTACGGTCAGGTCTGAGGAACTCAGGCGGCCGCCGCTTCGACGGCTGCCTCTTCGCCGTTGGCGTTGACGAGCCGATTGGCGGCTTCGCCCAAGGGACGTAGCTGGCGGCATATCAGCAACAGTTGGGTCTGCACGGGGCGGTAGCCACTCATCTCCATGCCTGCCGATGCCTCGCCTTGGCCCAATTGCGCCATCAAGGCCGATTGTTTCGTCTCCAGATCCTCGATCGCCTGGTGCTGGAGCAATCGGCTCGCCACGTGCTCGAGTATCTCGGCAACCTGCCTGGCCACCGGCATCACATTGGCATCGAACTCATCCTCCGTCATCTGGTGGCGGTGTGCCCCGAGCGCGGACAGATATCCCAGCAAGGTATGCGATACGACCAGGAAGCGGAATCCGTCATCAGCATCATGCTTTCGGTAATGCCCCGGTTCCTGAAGCATATTGGCCAGCATGGTCGAGAGTGCCGCATCCGCATTATGGGCATTGCGCCGAGCCAGACGATAGGCCAGATCGTCCTGCTTGCCAGTTTCGTACTGATGAATGATTTCTTCCAGATAATGGCGGCTGGACGTCAACACATTGGCCGCCTCTCGATGCAAACGTCGCCCCTGCCAGTCCGGCAATATCGTGAACACCGCCAAGCCAGCGATCGTTGCCCCGACCAGCGTATCGAACAGACGCGGCCAGATCAGATCGAAACCGTCGCCAACTTGATTGAAACTGCACAATACCATCAAGGTAATCGACGTCGTCGCCAGGATGTAATGTGTCTCACGGTTAGCGAAAAACGAGACACCGGCAACAACGGCGATCATCGTCTGGACCAACGGATGAGGAAACAGGGTGATCGACACCCAGCCCGCCACCAGACCCAGTACCGTACCGATGACACGCTGACTGAGAAAACGCCGGGTCGCAGCAAAGTTGGGGCGACAAACGAAAATGGTAGTCAACAGAATCCAGAATCCCTGGGTGGGATGAATCAGATGCAACAACGCATAGCCTACCAGTAGTGCAATGGGCAAACGGATCGCATGACGAAACGTCGGCGACCCCAGTGTCAGGTTGAGCCGAATACGTTCCCAGCCATCACGCAAGCTCCGTGGAGAACGATTGAACAGACTATCGTCTTCTGGCTCATCGGTGGCATCCGGATTATGGGCACTGGCCAGTTGGTCCTCAAGCGCAGAGAGATTATCAGCCAGTGCCTCCAGAGACGGCATCAAATCATCCCAATCACCACGCTGCATGCCACGCAGGTAATCAATCGAGGCACGCAGATCTTCCAGCGCCTGTTCGCTCAGGTCGTGATCGAAGGGCCGATTGAGTAACAATGCCTTGCCAAGGCGCTTGCAGGCCCGTCCCTGTTGGTCGAGCAGGCGCTGACAACGAAACAGCACATCGTGGTGGAAAAAAGCATCGATCAAGGACGAATAGGGATAATGTGACGAACTCGCACGTTCATGAATATCCTGGGCAATGAAGTAGATACGCAGATAACGATTGAGTTTGCGCTCGCCTCGTTGCCCCTCGAGACGGCGGTAGATCATCTCCTTGGCTTGATTGAGAGCGGTGACGACACGACCGTTCTGGCGAGCCAGCCTCAAGCGTTGTTCTTCGACATCCAAGCCGCGCAGCGGCTCGAACAACGTCGACTTGATGATCAAGTACTCGCCCAGCTCCTTGTAGACTCGGGCCATGCTCTGTTTCACGGGCTGACGGGAGAACAGTGCACACCATGCTACCGATATGACTCCGTACCAGGCGGCCCCCGAGACCAACAGCAATGGCTGGCGCCAGATTCCATCCGCCGGCACGCCGCCCTGATGCTCGATATTGATCATCGAATAGATGGCCAGGATCAGGGTCCCCGAAGCGATGGTGGCATAGCGCTGCCCTACGGCGCCGAGCATGATCAGTATGAAGGTGGATAACGCCAGACCCAGGGCGAACAACCAAGGCCAGGGAAACAACCATTGCACGCTCAACGACGCTGTCGCAAAACAGCTCAACGTCACCAGCAGCGCCTGCAATCGGCCTTGCCAGCTATCATCGGTTTCCGACAGTGCACTGGCAATGATGCCCAGAAACAGCGGGATCACCAATGCGATATCGCCTTGATACCAACTCAGTGCCAGCGCGCCACTGAACGCCAGGAAGACACGAAGGCTGTAAGCGAACTTATCGAGCGTCCAGAGGCGTCGCAGGTATTTCGAGATCGGCGTCGGCAACATGGATGACCGCATGGCGATGGATGATGACTCTCAACTCGGGATAATTAGACTTTAGTATAACGTCAATCGACGACAGTTTCGCCCTAAGCCGAAAACCTTCCGTTTCAGAGTCAGTTCATAGGTGACCAAGCAGCGCTTGCAGCCGTTGCAAGTCGCTGGAATCGCCGACCAATCGAACGTTGCCAGCCATCATTCCCGCAAGGAACGCGCGTCGCGAGGGTTTACGAAGCAATTTGATCGCCGTGTCACTATCGGTAAATCGCAACTCCAGATCGAGATCCACCGGTAGCCCGGAACCGGTTTCGATCCCCTCGGGTGACATGCGGTAGTAACGTGCAATCGATAAATCTTCGGTGGCCACACCCCAGTCCAGACGTCGCCGCTCACTCAAGGCCTGATAGAACGCGGATCTACGGCGCAAAGCCCGTTTGAGCAACAAACCGACGAACCAAAGCATGAATCGCAGCTTCATGGCCACTCCGAATGCGGAACTCCTGGCAGGAAATCCGCCGACTACCTAGTGCAGCCGGCGTGGTCCGGCTCCACGCCCGTGTGATCGAGCAGCGAGCGTAGCCGGACGGCATCGCGGGGTCAAAGCCCCGCGCTGCGGGCTTACTTACTACTTGGCAACAGCGTCTTTCAGCGCTTTACCGGGCTTGAAAGCCACGGTCTTACTCGCCGGGATAGTCAATGGTTGACCGGTTTGCGGGTTTTTGCCGGTACGAGCGGCGCGCTCGCGCACGGTGAAGGATCCGAAGCCGATCAGTGAAACATCCTGCCCTTTTGAAACACTACCGGTGATCTCGTCGAGAATGACATTGAGCACCTGGCCTGCTTTGTCCTTGGACAGATCGGCACGCTCGGCAATCGCCGCAGCGAGTTCTGGCTTGCGCATAAAGCCCTCCTAGTTTGGCAATGGCAAGGCGACATGGGCCGCCCTTTTTGTTGTTAACAGAAAAAAGACGTTTCCGAACGAGCCACCGGAAGCGGCAGATAACGATGCAGCAGAAACGTCTTCTGCCTCGACACCGGGCCGGTTCGCACGGCACAACGCTTCTAGCCTAGCAATGCTGGTGCGGCTCGCGCCAGTTCGACTTTCCTCCTGACACATGCGCCTGTCAACGCAAAACCGATCAAACGACCGTCTTTGGACTCCGCCAGGGCGGTCAAATCATGGCCTTCGCCTTCAACCCGCCAGCGGTCCGGCGCATGGGTTGGCGGGAGCGAAACCACCGGCAATGCCGGCGTTTTCACCAATACCGGCCATGGGCCGTAACTGACGCGTGTCGGCGTCCCGCTCAAGGTGGCCGCCAATGCCTTGGCACTGGCCTGCAGTGGTTGCACGTACATGGCATTGACACCTGCCACGCACGCGCCATCACCTAACGCATGAATGCCGGGAACTGACGTCTGAAGATAGCGATCGGTCTGAATGCCACTGCTGTCGATCGCGATGCCTGCCGTTCTCGCCAACTCGGTACGTGGACTCAAACCAGTAGCCACGAGTATCAGATCGGCACTCAGGCAATGGCCATCATCCAAGGTTGCCATGATATCGACGCCTTCCCTGTGCAAGGATTGCAGACCGTGCCCCAGCAGCAGATGGATGCCGGCATCCATGAAAGCCTCACCCAGCGCATGCCCCAGAGGTTCGGGTAGCAAGCGCGGCAAGGGCGCCTGCTCGGGCGCAATCAGGCTAACGGCGTGCCCGCCTGCCACAAGATCGTTGGCAAATTCACAGCCCACCAGGCCAGCACCGATAATCGCCACACGTGCTGCCCGATCGAGCGCATTCAAGGCGGCATGAAAGGCTCGATAATCATCGAGATCGTTGATGGTGAAAACACGATCGGCGAGCTCATTCGGAAGGGCAAAGGGTGGCTGCGGTGCCGCTCCAGTCGCCAATACGAGTTCGGAAAAGCTTACGGACTCGTTACCCAGTTGCACTTGCCGATGCAGCGAATCGATGGATGTGGCACGAGTGTGCGTCCGCATCACGATCTCCTGCTGGTCGGCAATGTCCAACGCTGAGCGATTGGCCAGGCGGTCGGGTGATAGATGCTTGGCAAAGCCAGTGGAGAGCAGCGGTTTGGCATACTCATCGCCGCTATCGGCAGTGATCACGGTGATCGGCCGATGGGCATCGCGGGCACGCACCTGGCGTGCCAATCCCAAGCCGGCCATACCGCTACCGATGATGGTCAAAGGGGCGCTCATGACATTCCTGGTGAACAGCTTCAGTGGCTGCTCATGATACACTACTGTGCCCAATCTTGACCCGGAGGCGATGGTGAGTGAAGGCCATGACAGAATCCAGGGACGGCTTCCCGACTGGCAACCCGCTGAAGCCCGGCGCCCCGCCATGAGTCCGGCTTGGTGGCACTGGATCGCATCGCGCGACTCACTGACATCGCGCTTGATCGAGGCGGCTGGTGAGTGTCGCTTCCGTGTTCGACTGCTCGACCAGCGTTTGGGTCGTCCCAGGCGGGATGAAGCCCGTGCCCTGTTACTCGCTCCACGGCGGTACGCTTGGCTGCGTGAGGTCGCTCTCTGTGTCGATGATCGGCCCTGGGTGGTAGCCCGCTCGGTTGCCCCGCTGAATCGTTTGCGCGGACAACCCTTGGCTCAGCTTGGTGAACGCTCATTGGGCAGTTGGTTATTCCGCCATCCAGGCCTGCAACGCAGCCGTATCGAAGTGACGTCTCGTCCCGCACCGTTTTTCCCCGAGCGCGGCCCCTGGGGACGTCGTTCCGTGTTTCGTCACGACCGCTTCCAGGTACTCGTCCAGGAGTTCTTTCTCGACCGAATGATGGATGATTTGCGCTTACCGCCACGTTAGGATAGCGCCACTGACTTTTGGAGATGTCGATGGACCAGACAGCGCCCCGACGCGGTATCGCACGCCTACCCGACTTCCTCGCCTTGATGCGTCTCGACCGTCCGATCGGCACATGGCTGCTCATGTGGCCGACCCTCTGGGCCCTTTGGGTTGCCGCCGAAGGGGTACCTTCACGCGAGGTGGTGCTGATTTTCGTGGCGGGTGTCTATGTCATGCGTGCCGCGGGTTGCGTGGTCAATGACTATGCCGATCGCCATTTCGACGGTCATGTCAAACGCACCCGAGAACGTCCACTGGCCACCGGCCGGGTCAGTGTACGTGAAGCCCAGGTATTATTCGCACTATTGGTGGTCATGGCGTTCGTACTGGTCTGCTTGACCAATCGTTTCACCATCCTGCTGTCGATCGGCGGGGTCATCCTGGCGTTCATCTATCCCTTCATGAAACGCTATACCCATCTTCCGCAACTGTTTCTCGGTGCCGCCTTTTCCTGGGCGATTCCCATGGCCTTCGGTGCAATACAACAGAGCGTACCGATCGAAGCTTGGCTGCTGTTCCTCGCCAATGTCGTATGGACGGTCGCTTACGATACCCAATACGCCATGGTCGATCGCGATGACGATCTGCGTATCGGCATCAAGTCCACCGCCGTACTATTCGGACACGCTGACAAAGCCATGGTCGCAGTGCTACAGCTTGCCACCCTGATTCTGCTTGGTTGGATCGGTCTCAGACTCGCGTCAGGCGGTTTCTTCTGGGTGGGGCTGGCCGCCATGGCAGCCATCTTCGTCTATCAGCAATGGCTGATAAGCGACCGTTCGCGCGAGCACTGTTTTCGCGCCTTCCTCAACAACCACTGGGCTGGCATGGTGATGTTTGCAGGACTGGCTCTGACATGGTGGCCGGAAAGCTAGTGAACGTCAGCCCACAGATACATGATTTGACGGCGAGCCAGGTGCCATCCTTGGCGCAGATGCGTTACTGTCATGACATTGTCATAAAGACGTGCTGTCATCGTCATCAGCTTGTCATTGTCCTGATGAGGCCCAAGGATGACTTCCAAAACCGTGCTTATCGTCGATGATGAAGCCTCGATCCGCGAGATGATCGCAGTGGCGCTTGAAATGGCCGATTATCGGGTGCTCGAAGCCGACAATGCTCAGGATGCCCATGCCATGGTCGTCGACGAACACCCCGATCTGATGCTGCTTGACTGGATGATGCCGGGTACCAGCGGTATCGAACTGGCCCGGCGCCTCAAACGCGACGAGGCGACCGCCGAGCTGCCGATTATCCTTCTCACCGCCAAGAGCGAGGAGGATAACAAGATTCAGGGGCTGGAAGCCGGTGCTGACGACTATATCACCAAGCCTTTCTCCCCCCGGGAGCTGGTCGCTCGGCTCAAGGCGGTCTTGCGTCGCAGTACACCCAAGGGCATCGAGGACACCGTCGAAGTCGAAGGTCTGATACTCGATCCCGCCAGTCATCGCGTCAGCACCAATGGCAGCGCCGTCGAGATCGGACCGACGGAATATCGCCTGCTACAGTTTTTCATGACGCATCAGGAACGCGTCTATACGCGCGACCAATTGCTCGATCAGGTCTGGGGCGGCAATGTCTATGTCGAGGAACGCACCGTGGACGTGCATATACGTCGACTACGCAAGGCCTTGGGCGAAACGCACAAGCATTTGATACAGACGGTGCGTGGCACCGGGTACCGTTTTTCCACGCGAGGATAGGAGGGCCAACGCCAGCGTGCGCTATTGGAACCAGGAACTATGGCGGCTTGCCGGTCTGGTCGTGGTCCTGGGCCTGGCCGGCTGGGCGCTGCACGCACCAGGCTTCGGTGCGGCTCTCGGGCTAGCGATTTATCTGGTCATCCACCTGCAACGCTTGCGCGCTCTGTACCGCTGGTTGACCCGCCATCCCCATGAAGAACCCCCTGCCGCCAGCGGCATATGGGGAGAACTGTTCGACCGGCTCTACAAGTACCAGAAAGCGCAACGCATCACTCAGCGACGTCTACGCGATACGCTCAAACGGATTCAGGATTCATCCGAAGCGATGAGCGATAGCGTCGTCATGCTGGATCGACGTGGCGACCTGGAGTGGTGGAACAGTGCGGCCGAACGCATGCTGGGCTTGAAAGCCGCTCATGACAGGGGTCAGCATATCACCAACCTACTGCGTAATCCGCGCTTCATCGACTACTTCAATGCGCGCGACTACCAGGAACCTCTCACCCTCACATCCCCGATCGACGAACGTCAGATCCTGCAGTTCCAGATCACCTTGTATGGCGATGACGAACGGCTGGTAATGGCACGGGATATCACTCGTCTGCATCGGCTGGAGGAGATGCGCCGCGACTTCGTCGCCAATGTCTCGCACGAGTTGCGAACGCCACTGACGGTGCTTGCCGGGTATCTCGAGACCTATACAGACCATGCCGATCAGCTACCATCGCGCATGGTGCGTGGACTGGAACAGATGCAGAACCAGACCGTGCGTATGCAGAATCTGGTCAACGACCTGCTGTTACTATCCCGCCTGGAAATCGATCAGCGTACCGATGATTCCGCACCGGTAGCGGTGGGTGACATGCTCGAGTCGATCCGGGGAGACGCTCAATCGCTATCGGGAGGGCGCCATCAACTGACCCTGGAGATCGAGGAACTCGGTTCATTGATGGGCAACGAACAGGAATTGCGTAGCGCCATCTCCAATCTGACCGTCAATGCCGTGCGTTATGCGGGTGATGGCTGTCGAATCACTCTGCGCTGGTGTCGATATGCCGATAGCGCTTGCATTGAAGTCGAAGATGATGGCGAAGGGATCGATCCGGTACACATCCCTCGCCTGACGGAACGTTTCTACCGGATCGACAAGGGCCGCAGCACGGCAACCGGAGGAACAGGCCTGGGGTTGGCTATCGTCAAACACGTATTGCTGCGTCACGATGCCCACCTCGAGATCGACTCCCACCCGGGGCAGGGCGCGTGTTTCCGTTGCGTGTTTCCCGCCGAACGGTTACGCCCGACCGAAGACGTGCCACGCATTCAGGAAGCCTGAGATACCTCCTGCGACAGCCCGCGATAATACCGCTCCCACAGTTGAACCGCGCCAGCGACGGCACCCGGCAGCAGGAATACATTGGCCAGTGGCACCCAAGTCAGCAGCGTCACCCAGGCACCGAAGGTCAGACTCTGCCACCAACGCTTGCCGAGGCGGCGTTTCATGTCCGCAAAGCTGACCCGATTGTTGTCCATGGGATAATCGAGATACGTAATCGCCATCATCCAGGCCGAAAACGCTGCCCATAATATCGGTGTCACCAGATTGACCAACGGTATCCAGCTCAACACTATCAAGATGACCAGTCTGGGCAGGATATAGCCAAGCTTGCACAG
The DNA here is from genome assembly GCF_008079445.1 of Aidingimonas lacisalsi. Taxonomy (GTDB): domain Bacteria; phylum Pseudomonadota; class Gammaproteobacteria; order Pseudomonadales; family Halomonadaceae; genus Aidingimonas; species Aidingimonas lacisalsi. The sequence continues at coordinate 413,798 of NZ_VRYH01000001.1, forward strand.
CTCACGGCCCATGGCATCAATGCCGGTTCTGATCAAGCCACGATCATCAGCCGGTGGACGACCGGTAAGCCGCGTTTCCACCTTGGCCGCCAGAAAACCATAGAATGGCGCGGCAATCAGATGGGTGACCAGCGTGAACGTGAAGAACACCACGATGATCAGTGCCACCACGAACAATGGCCAAATCAACCACTCCAACCACGCCAGCCAACCCGGTACCAGCGACATCCATCCATCCAGCCAACCGCCAAATTGCGTCAACACAACCTGCAGCATGGCACCATACACCAACAGATTGATGGTGATCGGTACAAAAACATAACGACGCATTCCCGGCGCATAAACGGTGCGCACCCCGCGGATCAGCGCTGTGAGGGCATACAACATCAGGTCTTTCCCTTGATTTCACTTTCCATGGATCGACATCGAAACGGCCGTCGCACGCGGCAACGGCCGTTATCATTGATCCTTACCGGGAAGCGTGGGTCAAGACTGGCGCTTGAGGGCATCCTCGTCGAGTTCGTCGGGATCGATATGACGAATGTCCAGGCCCTTGACCAGATAGATCACGTATTCGGCCAGGTTGTTGGCATGATCACCGATCCGTTCGAGAGCCCGCAATACCCACATGACACTCAAGACGGAAGTAATCGAACGTGGATCTTCCATCATGAACGTCATGAGTGAACGCATGGCGCTCGTATATTCATTGTCCACGGCTTCATCCTCATGGACGACCTTGAGTGCCAGATCGATGTCAAAGCGAGCAAAGGCCGTCAATGAGTCGCGGACCATCGCGCGTACGTGTTCACTGATGTGACGTACTTCGACCAGCCCCTTCGGTCCATTACCGGCTTCACTCAGCACCACGGCATTGCGTGCGATCTTGCTCGCTTCATCACCGATGCGCTCAAGATCCGAGGTGGCACGGATCACGGCCAACACCAGTCGTAGATCGGAAGCGGCCGGCTGGCGTCGGGCTAACACCCGAGTACATTCATCATCGATCTTGAGCTGCATGTCATTGACGGACTTGTCGTCGTCACTGACGCGCTCACCAAGGCGGCTATCGCTTTCGAGCAATGCCGTGACTGCATCCTGAACCTGTTTCTCGACCTGGCCTCCCATGGTCATCAGGTGGGTCTTGAGCTCCTCGAGCTCCTGGTTGAACTGCTTGGAGATATGCTGACTGTGTGTATCGGTGGTGATATCCATGGGACTCTCCTGGAGACACTGGACGTCCGGCTATCTGTCGGTACGCCCGGTGATATAGTTCTCGGTACGCGCCAAACGCGGGTTGGTGAACAACGTATCGGTAGCGCCGTACTCGATGAGTTCACCGCCCTCGAGGAAGGCGGTATAGTCCGATACGCGCGCTGCTTGCTGCATGTTGTGCGTTACCAGCACCAGAGTCAGATGCGACTTGAGGGTGCGGATCAACTCCTCGATCTTTAGCGTTGAGATCGGGTCCAGCGCCGATGCGGGCTCATCGAGCAGCAATACCTCGGGTTGGACCGCCAGGGTGCGCGCAATGACCAGTCGTTGTTGTTGCCCACCCGACAGCGACAGTGCCGAATCGTGCAGGCGGTGCTTGACTTCATCCCACAAGGCTGCCGATTCAAGCGCCCATTCGATCACCTCGTCGCGGCGCCGCTTGGGCAACGCCGCCTGCAAACGCAAGCCGAAGGCCACATTTTCGTAAATCGACATGGGAAACGGATTGGGCGTCTGGAAGACCATGCCGACACGCCGGCGCAGGTCGGCCACATCGACCTCCGGTGCGTGAATTTCCTGACCTTCGAGCATGATACGCCCCTGGCGATCGACATCATCATTGAGATCATGCAGGCGATTGAATGCACGTAGCAGCGTTGACTTGCCACATCCCGACGGCCCGATGAACGCCGTCACTCGGTGTCGAGGCACGTACAGGTTCAAGCCGGATAGCGCCGTCTTGCCAGCATAAGCGACCGACAGTTCTTCGATCTCGAAGCAACGTCCCTCACGCGGGATATCCTGCACCACTTCATGCAGAGCTGCCTGTCGCGGTGATGTCTCATCGGCCATCAGCAAGGGTCGATCTCCCATTCATCGATGCGCCTGGACCACATGACGCGCCCTGATAGTATGCCGCAACAATATTGCAGTCAGATTAAGCACGACGATGACCAGCACCAATAACAACGCCGTGGCATAAACCAACGGCATGGCGGCCTGGACATCGCCACCATGAAAACCGGCATCGAAAATATGATATCCCAAGTGCATGAATTTCCTCTCCAGATGGATGAAAGGAAATTCATCATCCACCGGCACTTGCGAAGCCAGCTTGGCGACGCCCACCAGCATCAATGGCGCCACTTCGCCGGCCGCACGGGCTATCGCCAGAATGACGCCGGTCAACATGGCCGGTACGGCCATGGGCAGCACGACGCGGCGCAATGCCTCACTGCGTGTCGCCCCCAAGGCCAAGGCACCCTCGCGCTGTGAGTCGGGAATACGCGCCAGTCCCTCTTCAGTCGCCACGATGACGACAGGCAGAGTCAGTAATGCCAAGGTCAGTGATGCCCACAACAGGCCACCGGTACCGAACGTGGGTGACGGTAGCTCATCCGCAAAGAACAGGCTGTCGAGACTCCCGCCGATACCATAGACAAAAACGCCCAGTCCGAAGACGCCATAAACGATCGACGGCACGCCCGCCAGATTGCGTACCCCGATGCGAACCAGACGGGTCAGGCGCCCCTGTGGCGCCACTTCATTGAGATATACGGCAGCCAGAACGCCAAACGGCGTTACCAGTACCGACATCAACAACACCATCATGACGGTCCCGAAAATCGCTGGCCAGACACCACCGGCCGTATTAGCAGCACGTGGCCCTTCAGAGAGAAAGCGCCACACTCCCTCCCCCCAACTGGCCAATTTGGCAAGAAGCGACATCGCATTGGGACGCTTCACTTCGATCAACGCCTCCAGGGACAATTCGAGGCGTTGTCCGGACAGGCTCTCCAGTACGACATGATCGCGCTGCATCGCGTCCTGAAGTGCCAGTATTCGTGCCTTGATCTCACGCAGTTCGTCTTCCTCGGATGGACTCATTGCGCTATCGTCCACGTGCTCGGCCAAGGGTTCCAGGCGATGATTATGGAGTGCGTCGCGTTCGTGGCGTAACTGCGAGACCCTCGCCATGCGTTCCTCCAGCTCGCGCCAGAGAGCGGCCCCATCGCTAGCCGTCCACTGTGCTTCCGGACCCTCGAGACGCAGGAGACGACCGATAAACGGTCCCCAGCGCCGTCGCTCGATGATGACCAGATCCTCGGGTGTCGTCCGTGTGTCGATCGCATTGACCTCCACCCAGCGCCACTGATCGCCATCCAGATCACGATTGCCGGTACGATAGAGGCGCTCGCTACCGCTAGCCTGGCCAGGCAAGCCTTGTTCACGTACGGGCTGACCAGCAAAGCGTTCGCCCGACACCAGAGTCACGGCTTCGATGTCCGGTGGCCAGAAATGGGCGAGGCCTCGCCCGGCAATCAAAGCAAGCAACGCGAGTACCATGAGCAGCGACAACGCGACGCCGCCGGCTGCCAACCAGGCCCCGGGACCCTCGATGAGTAAGCGACGCCGCGGTAACAACTTCCTCATGTCGTTCCACCCAAACGTTGATAACGCTGTGTCAGACGACTACGCACCAGCTCGGCCAATGTGTTGACACAGAAGGTGAAGACGAACAACAGCAAGGCACACAGCAACAATAACTGATAGTGCACACCTCCGGGCGCCGCCTCGGGCAGCTCGATCGCAATATTGGCAGCCATGGAACGCATGCCGTCCAACGGGCTGAGCGTCATTAGCGCGGTATTGCCGGTAGCCATCAAGACGATCATGGTCTCTCCAACCGCACGGCCGGCCCCGATCATCACGGCCGAAAAGATGCCGGGACTCGCGGCGGGCAACAGGACCTTCCAAAGCGTTTGCCACTGCGACGCACCCAGTGCCTGAGCGCCTTCGGAGAGACTGGCCGGTACACCGGCCAACGCGTCCTCGGCCAATGAGTAGATGGTAGGAATGACGGCAAACCCCATGGCCAGGCCTACGACCATGGCATTGCGGGTGGCATAATCCAGTCCCAGTTGCTGATCCATCCAGGTACGCATGTCACCATCGAACCAGAGCACTTCCAGATACGGCGATATGCCCAGCGTCAAGGCAACCAGTCCTGCCAGCCAGGGGATCAGCCACAATCCGGCCCAGCCCAGTGGCACGCGTTTCGACAAGCACCAGGGTAAACGTGCTTGTATGATGCCCGCGGCCAGAATACCCAGCGGTAGAACCAGCACCAGGGCAAACACGCCGACCAAATGACGCTCCACATACGGTGCTAGAACAAGGCCGGCAATGAAGCCGATCACTACGCCAGGCAAGGCTTCCATCAATTCGATCACGGGTTTGATGCGAAAACGCAACCGCCGCGACATGAAACAGGCCGAGTGAATCGCCGCTCCCAGTGCTAGCGGAACCGCGAACAGCAGAGCATAAACGGCGGCCTTTAGCGTGCCCCATGCCAACGGTGTGAGACTGAACATCGGCGTATCAGCGTCGGTCGCCGCGTTAGCCTGCCAACGGTACTGAGGCTCGTCATACCCCGGATACTGTTGGGGGAGCCACAATGACTCGATATCGATCGCATCGGAGTTGGCGGTCGATGCCGAACCCGTGAATAGCGGAACCACCTCGACAACCAAGAATACGCCGATCGCCAGAACCGCCAGAATCACACCGATGCCACAGGCAGTGACCGCCAGCGTAAACAGGCGATCTCGAACGTATCGGAAACGCCGGCGCCACGGAGACGGAGATAATGAACGTTCAGTCATGGCCGGCAGGAGATACGAAGCATGAAGGATTCACCACAATAGTAAGACAGGCATGTGACAGAACGATGACAGCCTATCGGGGCGATACATGACCCCAAGGTACGTTGAGTCCGAGTGCCTGCCTCACGGCAGCAATCACCGACTCGGGCAAGGGAATGAATCCCGATTCACGAACACTGTCCTGACCTGCAGGCGACAACACCAGGTCTATAAAGGCTCGCTCTACCGGAGGCAATGATTCACCAGGCGGCAGATTGACATACAAGTACAGGGTTCGCGACAACGGATACTCACCGTTCAAGGTCGTGCGTTCACTCGGCATGACCGCGGGACCATCGCCCTCCTGCAACGCCAGGGGACGTACTGCCGATGTGACGTATCCGATACCTGAGTAACCGATCCCACCAATGGTGGCCGCCACGGCAGCGACAACGGAGGATGAGCCGGGGTGTTCGTTGACATCGACACGGAAATTCCCCCCGCAGAGCGCATCCCGACGAAACACGCCATAACTTCCCGACACGGAGTTGCGACTATGACGATCTATCGGTCCTGCCAACTCCGGCCTATCCAGATCATCCCAGCGCTCAATCGATGTCTCGGCGCCACAACGCAACGTATCGGAAAAGATCGCATCCAGTTGCGTCATTGTCAGCTTGCCCAGTGGATTATGCCGATTGACGAAAACCGCCAAGGCGTCCATGGCCACGGGTATTTCGGTTGGGGGATAGCCATGGCTGGCTTCGAACATCTCGCGTTCACTGGCCGTCATACGTCGCGACATCGGACCCAATCGCGTCGTGCCTTCCGCCAGAGCCGGTGGTGCCGTGGCGGATCCATTGGCCTGCAATTGCAGGCGCACTGCCGGATACCGTTGTTCGAGTCGCTCACCCCAGCGTAGCATCAACCCGGCCATGGTGTCGGAGCCGATCGAATCGAGATTGCCGACCACGGGATCCCCCCAGGTGTGGGCCATGGCACCCGTCATTGGCCACATCAGCAGACCGAGTAGAATGATGACAGTACTGAAACGAGTGGGCATGATACGCTCCTGTAGCATCACCGGATCGGGCAACCAGGGTGGCGATTCCCCGGGGAGGGCGTTTAAGATGCGGCTTTGCCCGATCGACGGCAATAACAATAACCTAGGAATCATTGACTCAAGATGACAGAACTCGACGATATCCCCACGCCCCAAGGGCAACTGACCTTAAGGTTGGTTGCATCTCGCCACGATACCAATTTTTACGGCGATATCCCGGGAGGTTGGCTGACCTATTACATGGATCAAGCCGCGGAACTTGCTGCCGGCCATGAAGCCGGCGGCCGTACTGCCAATGTCGCAGTCGAAGCCATGGATTTCCTGTGTCCTGTCCGCGTTGGCTCCACCGTCAACATCTACACGGCAGTACGGGAAATCGGGCGCAGTTCGATCAAGATCGATGTCCAGGTATGGATTCGTCCCCCGTTCGAACAGAACGTGGATGAACTCTACAAGGTCACGGAGGCCCGTTTCGTCATGGTCGCACTCGATGAGAGTGGCCGTATCCGTGCCGTGTCAGCCGCAGAACGAACCCCCTGATCCGCAAAGGGTCAGCTCCGCACCATGTCGCGAGCCTTGAGATAGGCGAATTCGCCCGCATCCGTATAGGTACGCACCACATCCTGGAATTGTCGATAGGAATCATAAATCCGGCGCGACGCCTCGTCCTGCTCGACCTGTTCCTGAAGCACGTCTCGGGAGGCCTCGGACAACGCCTGGAGTACGTCATCGGGCAAACGCTTCAAGGTTACACCATGTTCCTCGACCAGGGAGTCGAGTGCCAGGGCATTACGATAGGTGAACTCGTCGATCATGGCGAGGTTGGCGCTGCGCGACGCTTCTCTGACGACCACCTTGAGATCGTCGGGCAGCGCATTCCAGGCTTCCAGATTGATGGTGCCTTCCAACACGGCACTGGGCTCGTTCCACACTGAGGTGTAGTAGTAATCGGCCACTTCATGCAGTCCGAACGCCTGATCGTTGTAGGGGCCGACCCAGTCGGCGGCGTCCAGCACTCCGCTTTGCAACGAACTGAAGATCTCGCTGCCCGGCATGTTGACCGCCGAAGCGCCGATACGATTCATGACTTCACCGGCCAGCCCGGGCAAGCGAATCTTGAGCCCCTTCATGTCCTCGAGCGAATTGATTTCCTTCTTGAACCAACCGGCCATCTGCGTACCGGTATTGCCCACGGCAAATGGCTTGAGGTTATGTTCGGCGTACAGTTCATCCCACAGCGTCATGCCATCGCCCTGATAGAGCCAGGCATTGGTTTCGGTGGTGTTCATGCCGAACGGCACGGCGGTGAAGAACTGGGCAGCCGCCACCTTGCCACGCCAGTAATAGGAGGCGGAATGCCCCATTTCAGCGGTACCGGCAGAGACGGCATCGAATACTTCCATCGCCGGCACCAGCTCGCCTGCCGCATAGACCTTGACGCGCAGACGACCACCGGAGAGCCGCTCGATACGCTCCGCCAGGTCGTTGGCCCCGGTACCCAACGCAGGAAAATTCTGCGGCCAGGAGGTCACCATCTTCCATTCAATGGTTTCTTGAGCCTGGGCCGTGGAAATGAAAGGTGCGGTGACGGCCCCGGCCGCCCCTGCTCCCAAGGTGCTGAGAAATTGTCGACGTTGCATGTCAGGCGTGACTCCCTAAGAAAGGACAGGATAAACGGGAAGTATGCGGTAAAGACGATTTAACCGGCAAGTTGCCAGCGATACGTTACAATGGCGTCAGTTTGGCAAAGCCAAGCACCAGCCATTTGTCGCCTTCCCCTTCGAAACTGACCTGGACACGGGCACGCTGCCCTTCGCCTTCGGCATTCAGAATCACACCGTCACCGAATACCGGATGACTGACGCGTTGCCCCAGTGACAACGACGGCAGATCGTCGCCACCATCAACCGTCGTCTGCTGCGACAGCCCTATACCCGGGCGGGAGGCAGTCACTGGCCGCGATACTTGCCCACGCAATCTGACCTCTTCCAGTAACTCCTCAGGCAGTTCACGCAGGAAACGTGAAGGTCGCTGATAGGTTTCCTTGCCATGCAAGCGTCGCAATTCCGTATAGGTGAGATAGAGTTTGCGCATGGCCCGGGTCACACCGACGTAGCACAGACGGCGCTCCTCTTCGAGACGTCCTGGCTCTTCCATCGACATTTTGTGCGGAAACAGACCCTCTTCAACGCCGGCAATGAAAACGATGGGAAACTCCAGCCCCTTGGCCGAATGCAGCGTCATCAATTGTACGCTGTCCTCGAATTCATCGGCTTCATGGTCTCCGGCGTTGAGCGCCGCTTCGGAAAGGAAAGGTTCCAGGGCCGCGGCCCCTTCTCCGATTTCAGGCGGATCGAGCGCTTCACCCTGAGTGAAAGCGCGTGCCGCATTGATCAGCTCATCCAGGTTTTCGACACGGGCCTGCCCCTTCTCGCCTTTCTCGCTGCGATGATGCTCGACCAGACCCGAGGCATGGATGACATGCCGGATGATCTCGCTCAAGGACATGCCCGCCGTGTCGTTATCGAGTTGCTCGATCAGATCCGCGAAGGCCTTGACCGACTTGGCAGCACGCCCTTTCAGGGCGCTGTCAGCCAGACTGTCGTGAAGCGATTGCCACAGTGAGACATTGGCTCCGCGTGCACGCTCACGCAGAATCTCCACGGTGCGCGTCCCGATTCCCCGCGCCGGGACGTTGATCACACGCTCTAGAGAGGCATCGTCCTCGCGGTTCATCAGCAGCCGCAGGTAGGCCAGCGCATTCTTGATCTCAAGGCGTTCATAGAAGCGCTGACCACCATAGATGCGGTACGGCACACCCTGGCGAATCAGAGTTTCCTCGATAACCCGGGATTGAGCATTGGAGCGATAGAGGATCGCAATCTCACGACGTGCGATGCCCTCATCGATCTTTTCATTGATCGTATCGACGATAAAACGCGCTTCATCGAGGTCGTTGAAACCGGCATATACCGAGATCGGTTCGCCATGTTCCCCCTCGGTCCACAACTCCTTGCCCATGCGACCGGCATTATGCGTAATCAAGGCATTGGCGGCATCGAGAATGGCGCTGGTCGAACGATAGTTTTGCTCCAGACGTACCGTCTTCGTATGCGGGAACTCCTCTTCGAAGCGGCGAATATTCTCGACTTTTGCCCCACGCCATCCATAGATGGATTGGTCATCGTCCCCGACGACGGTCATCGGGATGTCCTGGCCGGTCAACAGCTTGAGCCAGGCATACTGCAACGTATTGGTGTCCTGGAATTCATCGACCAGTATCTGACCGAAACGCTCCTGGTAATGGGCAAGCAGCGCCGGATTGTCACGCAGCAGTTCCAGACTTCTGAGCAGCAATTCACCGAAATCGACCAGACCGCCCCGCTCACAGGTCAACTGATAGCGTTCATAGAGCTCGACCATCTGCGACAGATAGGTATCACCCTGTGTCTGTACCTGATGATGACGCAGCCCCTCCTCTTTGCAGCCAGAGATGAAGAACTGCACCTGCTTGGGCGGAAAGCGTTCATCGTCGATGCGGTGATCCTTGAGCAATCGCTTGATCAGGCGTAACTGATCGTCGGCATCGATTATCTGGAAATGCTGTGGCAGGCGGGCATCCTGCCAGTGCGTACGCAGCAGGCGATGCGCTATGGCGTGGAAAGTCCCCACCCACATGTTACGCAATGACAGCCCCAACAATGCCTCCAGACGGGTTCGCATCTCGCGAGCCGCCTTGTTGGTGAAGGTCACGGCGAGGATGGCATAGGGCGACAATCCCTCGGTCTGCAACAGCCAGGCAATACGATGCACCAGCACCCGTGTTTTACCGGAACCGGCACCAGCCAGCACCAGAACATGACCTTGCGGAGCACTGACGGCCTCTCGCTGGGCCGGATTCAACTGATCGAGAATCGCCGTGACGTCGTCCATAGTGGGATGGAAATCAATAGTTGCAAATGGAGGTCCAGCCTAGCATATCGGCCTGCCAGAGGCCGTAGATGATGCACTCGAAAACACTCAGCCCGCCTCGAGTTTCCAATAGGCCAGAATATGGCTTATCACTCGAGGCGCATGGCTCAAGCGTCGTCGTCCGATTCCGGGAATCGCAATGGATTGAGGCTTTTCTTCACTGCCTTCAACTGCTCGGCCAATCTGGGGCCACGTGTCTTGGCTACCCCGACCGCCAGGACATCGATCAGCGCCAAATGCGCGATACGAGAACTCATGGGAGTATATATCTCGGTGTCCTCATGAACATCGATATACAACGGTAACGTGACTTCCGAAGCCAGCGGTGAACCACTCGGGCACAACCCGATGACGGTAGCGCCAGATTCACGCACCAGACGAACACTGGCAACAAGGGCCCGGGTCCGTCCTGTCTGCGATATCGCGACGACGACATCATTCTTGCCCAGCGTCACCGCCGACATGTTTTGCATGTGGGGGTCGGTATAGGCCGAGGTGGAAATCTGCAGACGAAAGAATTTGTGCTGCGCATCGAACGCCACGGCGCCCGAGGCACCGAAGCCATAGAATTCGACGCGATTGGCGGCAGCCAGGGCATTGATGGCCTGGCTCAAGTTGTCATTGTCGAGGCGATCGCGCACTGACAGCAAGGTGCCGATCGTGGAATCGAAGATACTGTGAGAAAACTCGGCGACACTGTCACTATCGTTCATCGAGAACTGGGCGAACTGGCTACCGGTCGCCAGCATCTGAGCCAGACGCAGCTTGAAGTCCTGAAACCCATCGCATCCCAGAGCACGGCAAAAACGCACCACCGTCGGCTCACTGACCTTGGCCTCGGTGGCCAGATCGACAATCCGCATGTGGATGACTTCGTCGGGGTTACGCAGCACGAACCGCGCCACCTTCTGCTCGGAGCGACGAAAGTGCTCCATGCGGCCTCTCAACTCATCGAATAGGGCACGGCTCACGCTTCGCTCCTCTCTGACCCATGACTCACTACCAACCATCCTACACCATGATGAACGACCATTGACCATGACACGACAAACGTGAGATTGACGTTATCCGCATCACGTCATCAATCTGTCACTTGGTTTATAGTAAAAGACGCACGATATCGACACATTCTGTCAGCAGGAGAGTTGATCAATGCGCAATGTCCAACAGGTCTCGTCGGTCAAGAATGAACTTCTCGATATTTTCATGAGCCTGGAAGTCGCCGAACACGAACAGCGCCAGAAGAGCGCAGCGAGCCGTTACCTCCGGGCGCGTCGCGGTATTGAACTGCACGACGAGTTTCGACGCCTGGAGCGGGACATCACCGACTGGGATGAAGACATGACACAGTAGCAGCGTTCGCTGACGCGATGGGGCGCCACGCAGGCGCCCCGGCAATCAGCGGATTCGAGTGCATCAGGTCGTCGAATCCGCTTGCGCGTGACACGTCATAGGCTGGTCACAAAGACCAGAATGACACCGATTGGTGCCACGAATCTCGCCAGCAGATTCCAGACCATTGCACCACTGTCACCGAGTCCCAGTTCGTCGCGAACACTGCGACGTTCCAGGCACCAGCCAACGAAGATGATCGCAGCCAGGCCGGTCAGCGGCAGCATGAACTTGCTGGTCAGAGTATCGAGGAAGTCGAAGATGCTCAGTCCCAGAATGAGCACGTCACTCCAGACATTGAAGGAAAGCAGCGCCGCAACGCCCAGAGCCCAGATTGCACAGCCACTGACCAGAGTGGCGGCAATACGAGACAACGGTGTCCGCTCCTCGATGAACTCGACCGTCGGTTCCAGCAACGAAATGGCCGAGGTCAATGCGGCAAAGGTCAGCAGCAGGAAGAAAATCAATCCCAGGAAGGCACCGCCACCTAGATTGCCGAATGCCAGTGGCAACGTCACGAATATCAGCCCCGGTCCCTCACTGGGATCCAGGCCATTGGCGAAGACAATGGGGAAGATCGCCAGGCCGGCAACCAGGGCAATGACGGTATCCAGAATCACCACGGTACGCGCGGTCCTGAGCAGATCGACGTTTTCGCCCAGGTAGGAGCCATAGGCCATCATGATCCCCATACCCAACGATAGCGTGAAAAAGGCCTGTCCCATGGCTGCCAGTATGACGCTACCATCGATCGCGCTCAGATCGGGGTTGAACATGAAAGCCAAGGTCTCGCCAAAGTGCCCTGTGGTCAGGCCATAAACCACCAGCACCAGCAACAGAATGCCCAGGGCGGGCATCAGGGTCCGTACCGCGCCTTCCAATCCCTTGGTCACACCACGCGCAACGATGCCTATCACCAGCACCATGAAGAGCGAATGCCAGCCCAACAGCACACCCGGACTGGCAAGCATGCCGTTGAAGAGTTCACCGACGCCGTCGGCATCCTGGCCGGCGAACGTGCCACTGATCGAATTCACCGTATAGGAAAGGGACCAGCCACCAATCACGCTATAAAACGAGAGAATCAGAAAACCGGCCAGCACACCGCTCAGACCCACCAACCCCCAAGCGGGGCTGTGACCATTCTGACGTGCCTGCTCGGTCATGGTATTGATGGGATTTTTCTGCCCCCGCCTACCGATCAACCATTCGGATACCAGGATCGGCAAGCCGACCAGCGCGATACAGAGCAGATAGACCAGCACGAAAGCCGCGCCACCGCTGTCCCCGACCATGTAGGGGAACTTCCAGATATTGCCTAGACCCACTGCGGAACCGGTGACCGCCAGGATAAAGGTCAGTCGTGAAGACCACTGCGCATGAAGTTGTTTCGCCATTGATTCACCTGAAAATTACATGTTCCGCCATTGCTGCCATCGCTCGGCAGGAACGATGACATTGTGCTTATTGTCGCTGATCTGTCCCGATGGATCGCACCGGGCAAGGAGGGGGACAAAACTAGCCGATCATACGCTTGTTGGCCAGAGGCAATGGGCAATAATCGATCCCGCGGATATCGCCTCAAAAGAGCAGGTTTTGTCGCTCACCGGCAAAGTCAGCCAAATCGGGAAGTCCGATGCTTGTTGCCAGTTGGCGATGAAAGTGTCGTGCCAATTCCGGGGCATGACGATTATCCGGTGTATGCACAAAGAGAAAAGGGGTTTTCCCCTGATTTATCCACAACCTTAACCGTTCGATCCAGGGTAAAAAATAACGATCGTTACGTACCCGATCGAAATGGCCTATGAAGCGAACGATGGGGTTATTTGCCGTGGAAATCACGTGTAATGGGAGTTTCGGCTTTTCCGACTGTGCCTGGAACAAACGCGGATCATTATCAGTTGGTTCCGAAAACAATGACCTGACATCAAGCATCACGCGATCTATTCCATGACTTATCAACAGGCGGTTGAAATGACGCTCGACCCTTCCCTTGTGGAAAAAATGCTCATGTCGCACCTCGACGGCACCCCGGATATGTTCAGGCCAACGCGATAGCAGTGTGTCGAGCTTGGGAAGCTCCGCTTCATCGAAATCTCGCGGCAACTGGATCATGATCGGACCGAGACGATCATGTAGTGGCGCCAAGCGTTCAAAAAAGCCATCGACATCGGCATCGACATGATGCAATCGTCGCTGATGGGTAAGCTCGGCAGGCAACTTGAAGCAGAAACGGAAATCGGACGGCGCCTGGCTTGCCCAGGACGCCACTGTCGCTTCCGATGGTGCACCACTATAGAACGTGGTGTTTCCTTCCACCGCATTGAAGACCCTGGCGTAGTCCGCCAGGCGGCTCTCCTGTCTGCCATGCGGTGGATACAGGCGACCCCGCCAATCGTTATTGGCCCACATGGCCATGCCGATGTGCATCATGTCGGTCACATTGGATCCGGTTAAGGTCAGGATTCAGCACAATCCCGAACATACGCTATAGAAGTGTGAAGACTAGGCGGATGTAACGAGCGCCATAAGCGCATCCGTATCCGTACTCTCCTCCAGGGCATCCGCCAACCGATCCAGCGTCTGCTGCCGGTGCTGGTGATAGTCGATGGTTGGTGGGGTCGAGGCGAGTCCCAGTATCTGCAGCAGGCTGGTACAGGCATCCGGGTGGTCGAAGATGCCGTGTAGATAACTGCCCATCACCTGTCCGTCTTCGCTGATTGCGCCATCGTTTCGATCACCAAGACGCACTAGTGGTCGTTCAAGCGCCTCGCCTGTGGTGACGCCGTTATGGATCTCATAGCCGGTCACCGGGATGTCCCGCTCGGTCTCCAACAGCAATCGGCCTGCGACGTTCTCCAGCTGCTTGCCCACCACCATGCGGGTTTCCATTGCCAGCAGCCCCAGTCCGGGGGTCGATCCGGGCTCACCCTCGAGACCCGCCGGATCATGCAGTGCCGTTCCCAGCATCTGGAAACCGCCGCAGATGCCATAGACCATGCCTCCATAACGCAGGTGGCGATGAATGGCTCGTTCCCAGCCCTGTGCGCGTAGCCACGCCAGATCACTGCGCGTACTCTTGCTCCCCGGCAGCAGGATGACATCGGCCGGTGGAATCGGTTGCTCGGACCCGATGAATCGAATGTCGACCCCCGGATGCAGACGCAATGGGTCAAAGTCGTTATGGTTACTGATCCGGGGCGGCACCGGTACGATCACTTTCAGGGCACCGGGCTCACTGTCGCTACGGGTACCAACGGCATCCTCGGCATCCAGCACCAGCCCGTGCAGGTAAGGCAAGACGCCGAGGACCGGTTTGCCGGTACGTTCGCCCAGCCAAGCCAGCCCCGGCTCCAGCAATGCCCGATCGCCCCGGAAACGATTGATCACGAATCCCTGGATTCGTGCACGTTCACTGTCGGATACCAACGCCAGCGTGCCCACCAGTTGGGCGAATACGCCACCCTTGTCGATATCGCCGACCAGCAGCACCGGGCAGTCGATCGCCTCGGCGAACCCCATGTTGGCGATATCGTTGGTCCTCAGGTTGATCTCGGCCGGGCTTCCTGCACCTTCGGCGACAATCACGTCGTGACGCTCGGACAATGCCTGCCAGGCCGCTACCACGGAGTCCCGAGCTTCGGCCTTGTAGGCATGGTAATCCAGCGCATCCATATTGCCATGCACCTGTCCACGCAGGATCACCTGGGCGCCACGATCGCTCTGTGGCTTGAGCAGGACCGGGTTCATGTCGCTATGCGGCTCGATACCGCAGGCCAGCGCCTGCAATGCCGTAGACCGGCCGATTTCTCCCCCATCCGCCGTTACTGCACTATTGAGGGCCATGTTCTGGGGTTTGAACGGCGCCACCGACACCCCTTGCCGGGCCAACCAACGACATAAGGCCGCCACCACTGTGCTCTTGCCGGCATCGGAAGTCGTGCCTTGAATCATCAAGGTGGTCACGCGTGCCTCTCCCTCATGTCATCGAGCGCCACCTGCAGTGAGTCATTGTCCAGTGGCTGGCCCCAGCCATTGCCATGCACCAGCTCCGTTAACGGCAGACGCTGGCGCCAGCCTGCTTTGGCCAGTTCCGGCCGCTCAAGAAATTCGCTGACATAGCCCAGACACAGATAGGCCAGTGGATATACGGCATCGGGCAATTCCAGTACCTCGGCAAGTTCGTTCGGGTCGATGATACTGACCCAGCCGACACCAATGCCTTCGGCACGCGCCGCCAACCAAAGATTCTCTACCGCCAGACAGGTACTGAACAGATCCATCTCGACAATGCTGGTACGCCCCAACACCGGTCCTTCACCACGATTCCTGTTACAGGTAATGCAGAGATTGATGGGGCCGTCCAGAATGCCTTCAAGCTTCAGGCTTCGATAGGTCTGCTGTCGTTCATCGCTGAATTGCGATGCCCCCCGTTCGTTCTCACGCTGGAAAATTCGATGGACCCGCCGGCGTACCGTCAGGCTGTCGATCAACAGAAAATCCCAGGGCTGCATGAATCCGACCGAAGGGGCGTGATGGGCAGCGTCCAATAGACGAGCCAGCACGTCGGCGGGAATCGGATCCGGCAGAAACTGGGAGCGAACGTCTCGACGCTCATGGATGGCCCGGTAAAGGCCATCCTTTTCCTGTTCCGAGAACGGGGCGTTAGAGTCGTTCATGACACTCTCCCATCGGCAAATTGTCGCGTGCATGATCAGGCGGTTAGAGTTCCACACCTTGCTGGGCTTTTACCCCCTGCTCCTTGAAGGCATGCTTGACTACCTTCATTTCGGTGACGGTATCCGCCAACTCCACCAGCGCCTCGGGGGCATGGCGGCCGGTGACGATGGCGTGCTGCATGGGCGGACGCGCCTGCAGGTCGTCCAGCACCCGGTCGATATCCAGATACGCGTGCCGCAGAACGATGTTGAGTTCATCGAGTAGCACCAGATCATAGCTATCGTCGGCGAGCATCCGGCAAGCTTCGCTCCAGGCGGCTTCGGCGGCTTTGATGTCCTTGTCGCGATCCTGGGTCTCCCAGGTATAGCCCTCGCCCATCACGTGGTAGTCGACATTGGGCAGTTGGCGGAAGAAGGCCTCCTCACCGGTCTGGAACTTGCCCTTGATGAACTGCACCACACCGACCTGCATACCGTGGCCCAGCGCACGGGCCAGCATGCCGAAGCCCGAACTGCTCTTGCCCTTGCCCGGCCCGGTGAGCACCAGCAGCACGCCCTGCTCCTTGTCGGCGGCAGCGATGCGCTCGTTCATGATCTTCTGCTTGTGAGTCATGCGCTCGGCATGGCGTTGTGGGTCGACTTTCTGCATTTCATCCTCCTGCGGTGTCGATTTGGCCGTCCGTCAAGCTTGGCGTCCGAGCCAGCAAGTAGGCGTCCATGATCCAGCCGTGCCGCTCGCGCAGGGCAGCACGGTGCGTGATGATCGACGGAGCCACGTCCACCAGCCAGCCGTCGATCAGGCTCTGCTTGTCCATGCCCAGATAGGCGCCCCACCAGATGTAAAGGCCCTCAGGCGGTAACGCCTCGAAGGCGCCCCCACTGTCGAGCATGACCGCGACGCTGGCGGCATCAGTGGGCCAGCCGCGCTCGCGCAGACGCCGCCCAGTGGTGATCTGGACCGGCTCGGCGATCGCATTGAGGGGAATACGGTGCTCGGCGGTGAGGACCTGCAGGCTGGTGATTCCCGGCACCACCTCCATCTCAACCGCCTGCCCGGCAGCACTCAGGCGCTTGGCGATGCGCAGACTGCTGTCATACAGCGACGGGTCCCCCCAGATCAGCATGGCGACTCGTCCGCCCGCCGGCAGATGGGTCGCCATGAGTTCCGCCCAGACATGTGCAATCGCCCCGTGCCAGTCGTCCACCGCGCCCAGATAATCGGCACTGGCGTCGCGGTGCGGTAGATCGAACTCCACGACCCGGGTCCGTGATGACGACTCCAGGAGATCCCGGCACAGCAACCGACGCAGGTCGACCAGATCCGACTTGGCGTCTCCCTTGCGCGGCAGCAGAACAAGATCCGCCGCATTGAGGGTCCGAATGGCGGCCAGGGTGACATGATCGGGGTTGCCCGTGCCGATGCCGATCAGCGAGAGCTGGATCATGACACCTCCCCCTCGTCGCCGGGGACAGGGGCAGTGCCGGCGAAGGGCGAGTCCGCCGACTGGGGCCGGAACCGGCGGTCATAGCCGAGCGCATACAGACAACTCTCCTGGAAATCCTCACTGCCCAGCACCGGACCCACCAGGATTATCGCCGTCCGCTGCAGGCTGTCATCGACCCGGGAAGCTATCGTCGATAACTGTCCTCGAACCACCCGCTCATCGGGCCAGCTGGCTCGCCATACGATGGCCACCGGGCAATCGCCGCCATAGAAGGGCACCAGTTCCTCCACTACCCGGTCAAGCTTATTGACGGACAGGTGAATCGCCAGGGTGGCACCGGTCTTCGCGAAGTTGGCCAGGGTTTCGCCGTCCGGCATGGCGCTGGCCCGTCCCGGTGTCCGGGTCAGCACGACGGATTGCGCTACCCCTGGCAGGGTCAGCTCTTGTCCCAGGGCGGCGGCCACCGCAGAGAAGGACGGCACCCCCGGGGTGATGGCATAGGGAATGTCCAGCTCGCGCAGCCGACGCAACTGCTCTCCCGTAGCGGACCAGACCGATAAGTCCCCGGAATGCAATCGGGCCACGTCCAGACCTGCGGCATGGGCGCTATGCATCTCGTCGATGATCTCATCCAGCGACAGAGGTGCGGTGTTGATGATGCGAGCCCCTTCCGGGCAGTGCTCGAGTACCTGCTCAGGTACCAGCGAGCCTGCGTAGAGGCACACGGGACTCGATGCAATGAGATCCCGCCCACGCAACGTCAGGAGATCCGGAGCGCCGGGACCGGCACCGATGAAATGTATCGTCATGCTCAGACTCCTCTGGCCACCGCGGCGGTGGCCATTCGATCCATTGAAACCAGCCGGGTGCCGAGCAAGGTCGCACCGGGCCCCGCCGCCAGCAGGGCGACAGCCTCGGCGACGCTGCCCGTTCCCCGGGCCTGCAGACTGTGCCTGGAGCGAGTGAGAGTGGCGGCGGACGGCAGGTCCGCATCGGCCACGGAGATCACCCCGATCCCTCGCACGCGCCCCAGTGCCTGCACCAGCGGCCACAGCGTCCGGGTCGCAGCCAGCCGGTCGACACCGCCATAGCGTGACTCGAGCTGCTCCAGCGCCTCGTTCAGCGATTCCAGACGCGCGCCCCGGCGCAAGCCGAAGCCGGCCACTGTTACCGGATCACTCGCCACGCTCACCGGGTCACCCGCCACTGCACGATGGGATAACTGGCTTGCCAGCCCCGCCGACTGCCGATGGAAGCGGCGGTGGCCAGTTCGAGACGTAACAGTTCACCGCCGGCCTGCTGATGCCAATGGGACAGCAGGGCCTCGGACTCCAGCGTCACCGCATTGGCCACCAGACGCACGCCGGCCGGCAGACGTTGCCACAGCGTGTCAAGCAGCGTCTCCGACAATCCGCCCCCGACGAAGACCGCATCGGGCGGCGAGCGATCGCCCAGTGCCTCAGGGGCGCTTCCTTCCACCACCTCGAGCCAGTCGACGCCCAACAGGCGCGCATTGCGCTCCGCCCGCGCCGCACGCTCACTGGCACGCTCGAAGGCCACGGCCTGGTTGTCCGGATGGGCCAGCAGCCACTCGATGACAATCGAACCCGACCCCGTTCCGATATCCCACAACCGCTCCCCCGGTGTCGGTGCCAAGGCCGCCAGGGTCATGGCGCGCACGGTCTGCTTGGTGATCTGGCCGTCGTGTTCGAACCAGTCATCCGCGCGACCGGCGGTCAGCGGCAAGACCGGCCCATCCCCGGCCACGTCCAGGCCCACCGCAACCGGGTGGAGAATATCGTCTGGCAGGGAGGTATCGGCCTGCACGGTGCGGATGCGCTCGCCGTCACCGCCCAGCGCTTCCAGTACATGCAGCCGAGAGGCGCCGAAACCGAAGCGCACCAGCCAGCCGGCCAGTTCGATCACGGCGGCCCCGTCCTTCACCAGCACCAGCAAGCGCCGTTCGCGCTGCAGGTAAGGCCGGATCCGTGTCAGGGGCTTGGCATGCAGGCCCAGGCAGGTACAGCCTTGCAGTGGCCAGCCCAGACGTGATGCGGCCAGGCTGAAGGTGGAGGGTGATGGCAGTGCCCGCCACTCTCGCTCATCCAGGTCGCGCGCCAGGCTGGTCCCTGCCCCGAACCAGAACGGATCGCCGGATACCAGCATGACGACCCGGCGGCCGCGCTCGGCCAATAGTTGGGGGATACCGTCCGCGAAAGGTACCGGCCATTCCCGCACCTCGGCAGCCAAAGGCGGCAACAGGCGCAGATGACGACGTGCGCCAAAGACCACCTCGGCACCTTCCAGCGCGCTGCGGCTTGCCGCTGTGAGTCCCTCTGTGCCACTCTCCCCCCAGCCTAGAATCGTCAGCCAGGGAGCGTCGTCAACGTCAGCCATCATCTGAATCCCAGTAACGGAGATGAGCTGTTCCGGCGCCAAGCCTCCGCGAGGGCGCTGTAAACCCCTCCATGGGCGCTACTTTTGCCCTGCGGCGCTATCGCTTCCTGCGCCGCTTGCAGGACCGGGGTTGGCCATCCGTGGCCAGCCCGTTCGGCGGGGTCCGCCTCACCCATGGCAAAAGACCCTCGCTCCGCCTTGTCCCCGGCGTTCATCTTGCCAACAGCTTGAATGGGAAAGGAGCTCAAGAAGCCCCAATGAAAGTCCTGATCCTGGGGGGCACCTCTGAAGCCAGTGCCCTGGCCAGCGCCCTGGCCGAACGCTCGATTCCCACCCTGTTCAGCTATGCCGGCCGGGTAACCGTGCCCAGACCGCAGCCAGTGCCTACCCGCGTCGGCGGTTTTGGCGGTGTGGCAGGTCTGAGCGCCTTCATCACAGAGCAGCGCATCACCCATCTGGTCGATGCCACTCACCCCTTTGCCGAACGCATGAGCCACAACGCCGTCGTCGCATCCCAGCGCAGCGGTATTCACTGCATCGCCCTGACCCGGCCCCCCTGGGAGCCGATGGCCGGCGATCGCTGGACACGGGTCGCCGATGTCGCGGCGGCGGTGAATGCCCTGGCCGGTCCGCCACAGCGGGTGCTGTTGGCGATCGGGCGCATGCACCTCAATGCCTTCTCGGCCCAGCCCCAGCACCACTACCTGCTGAGGTTGGTCGACCATCCCGAGACTCCGCCGCCCCTGCCTCATCACAGTGTGACCCTCGACCGTGGTCCCTTTAGCCTGGATGGCGACCTGGCCCTGTTCCGGGAGCATGGCGTCGAATGCCTGGTATGCAAGAATGCCGGCGGCACCGGTGCGGTCGCCAAGCTCACCGCGGCTCGCCAACTGGGCCTGGCGGTGGTGATGATCGAGCGGCCGGCATCCCCTCCGCGTCAGGAAGCCCACGGCGTCGACACGGTCCTGGATTGGCTCGGTCATGATGCCGAACGCGGCGTATAGACCCACGCCCCCCCATGGTATTCGAGATACCGCGTCTGGCTGGATCCCACCATCACCAGGGTGCGCATGTCGGCCATATCCGGTGTGGCCTCGTCGAGGGTCGTGACCCGCAGGGTTTCCTGCGGTGTGGAAACGGCCCGCGCGAACATGATCGGGCGTCGCGGCCCACAGACCTCCCGCAGCACCTGCAGCGCGCGGCCGAACCCCTCCGGCCGAGCCCGGGAGCGAGGATTGTAGAAGGCCATGGCCAAATCCGCCTCCGCAGCCAGCCGCAGACGCTTCTCGATCAGGGCCCAGGGCTTGAGGTTGTCGGACAGATTGAGGCAACAGAAATCATGTCCCAGCGGCGCCCCAAGCCGTGCACTGGCCGCCAGCATGGCGGAGATGCCCGGCAATACCTGGATGTCCAGCGCTCGCCAATCGGACCCAGCCGCCTCCAGCGCCTCGAACAACGCCGCGGCCATGGCGAACACGCCCGGGTCTCCCGACGAAACCACGACGACCCGGTGGCCGTCGGCGGTCATTTGTAGCGCCTGTTCCGCCCGCCGTATCTCCTCGCGGTTGTCCGATCCGTGGCGCACAAGCCCCGGGCGTGGCGCCACCCGTTCGACATAGGGCACATAGCCCACCACATCGGTGGCATCCGCCAACGCAGCCGATACCTCCGGCGTGACCATCGCCTCGGCACCCGGGCCCAGGCCAACGATCTTCAGCCACCCTTTCATGGCCGTCTCCCGTTGCCATGAATCACCAGGATGGAAAAATACGGCACGCTGTCGCCGGCATCGCTGAACGGCCGCACCCGCTCCTGCGGCATGGCGGCGTATTCGATCAGCCAGGCCTCATCCGCCCGGCCGGCCCGGGCCAACGCCCGTCGAAGCTTGTCCAGGTTGCGCCCGATCTTCATCACCACCAGAGCGTCGGCCCCCGCGATGCGCTCGACCAGCATCGCCTCCGGCAGGGTGCCCATCAGCACGGTCATGATGTCGTCGCCCCAGGTCACGGGTTGCCCGGTGGCGGTCCAGGCGGCGGACATACCCGTGATGCCGGGCACGACCGATACCGGTACCTGCCCCTGCAGGCGGGTATAGAGGTGCATGAAGGAGCCGTAGAAGAACGGATCGCCTTCGCACAACACCACCACATCGCGGCCGGCATCGGTTATCTCGGTCAGTTGAGCGACGCTTTTTTCATAAAAGGCCGACAGCAGTTCGTTGTAACGCGGGTCGTCGAACGGAATCTCGGTGGTGACCGGGTATTCCATCGGCAACTCGATGGCTTCGGCTGCCATCATGCCGTCCACGATACTGCGGGCGTGACCGCTCCGGCCCTTCTTGCGGAAAAAGGCGACATGCGAGGCCCCACGGATCAGCCGATCCGCCCTGACGCTCATCAGATCCTGGCTGCCCGGTCCGAGACCGACCCCGTAAATGGTTCCCTGCGTCATACGCTACGATCCGCCATGGCATTGATGGCGGCCACCGTCACCGCACTGCCGCCGAGTCGCCCGCGCACGATGCAGCAGGGCAGCGACGTGTTCGCCCAGAGCGCTTGCTTGGATTCGGCGGCCCCCACGAAGCCCACCGGACAACCGATGACGGCTGCCGGGCGTGGGCAATCCGGCGCTTCCAGCATGTTCAACAGGTGAAATAGAGCGGTCGGCGCATTGCCGATCGCCACCACCGCCCCGTCCAGATAGGGCCGCCAGAGCTCCACTGCCGCCGCCGAGCGGGTGTTGTCCAGGTCCCGAGCCAGGCCGGGAACCCGTTCATCGTGCAGGGTACAGAGTGTGGCGTTATCAGCCGGCAGGCGCTTACGCGTAATGCCCTCCGACACCATACGGGCGTCACACAGAATCGGCGCGCCCCGCTCCAGCGCCTCGCGTGCCCGGTTCACCGCGTCACCGCGGAAATGAATGGATGACGCAAGATCCACCAGGCCGGCGGCGTGGATCATGCGCACGGCCACCGGTTCCTCTTCTGGCGCGAAGCGATCCAGCTCGGCCTCGCGCCGAATGATGGCAAAGGACTCCCGGTAGATGGCCGGGCCGTCCGTTTCATAGACGTGAGGCATCTTCATTCTCCAGATAAGCCAAGACATCAGATTCGTTGAGTCCGGTCGCAACCGGCGTCCCATCGGCACGATCACTGAGGATCAGATCGAAGCGTCCATCCCGACCCGTCAGACACAGGTCGGTCGGCTGCCGGCAGGCGCAGCCCTTGGCGCAACCGGAGACATGGACGGAGCCCTCGACCCGTCCACTCAGACGCTCGGCCAGGCCCAGCGTCTCGACGCTCGCCTGCTCGCAGTGAGGGGCCCCCGGACACGCCTGCATGGCCAAGCGTGGATCCCTGTCATCGTCCAAAAGGCCCGGGATCGATATCTCTCCTTGGTCACTCCCCTCGACCAGCAGACGCCGCCAGGGCGTCACCCGCACGGCGGTGCACGCAGCGGAATCGAGCGCAGCGCGCAGTACCGATGCCGGCGCCCGCCCGAACGGCAGGCCAAATACCTGACCACGCGCGTGTTTACCCAATGCCAGCCGAGGACCGGCCCCGGCGGGTGGCATCGAGGCAGGAGCCCAGCCCGGCAGCGGCGCCTTGTGTCGACGCATCCGTCCGGACTGCCGCCCGCCACTGGCGACGAACCAGTGTGTCAGCCGTACCAGCAGCTCGACAGCGGCCGCGGATGAGTTCGCCGGTGTTCCCAGCTCCTGCCCATCGGCCCGGACCAGCAAGGTACCGGATGCCGACCGCTCGATGCGGAAGTCCGCGGACACCTCGCCCAACACCGGTGCCTCACCGGCATCGATGGCGACGCCCATCTTGTCCGGCAGTTCCGCCATATCCGCGAGGCGGGCCAGCAGCAGGCAGGCCGTCTCATGCGTGGCATCACCCGCTCGCCAGTCCGGCGTCAGCAACAGTTGAGGTCGACGTTCGCTGTGCGGATCCGGGTCGACCAACTCATACTCGACAAGGAAGTCCAGCAACCCGGGCCAGGCGGCTTCCGTCACACCGCGCAACTGCAGATTGGCGCGGCTGGTAAGTTCGATCAGGCCACTACCGAAGGTTTCGGCTGCTTCGCACAGTGCCAGCATCTGATCCCGGGTAAACTGCCCCAGGCGAGGCCGGACGCGCACCAGCAGGCCATCGCCGGTCGCCATGGGTCGCCAGGCCCCGGGGCACCAGCCCTTGATCCGCGGCTCAGCCACCATGGGAGCCGACCTCCCTGGTCTCGTCGATCTGCAGCAGCAGATCCTGCAGGGCCTGGCCCTGTTCGCCGGGCTCCTGCCACATCCCGCGTTGGGCGGCTTCCAGTAATCGCTCGGCCATCTCCTCCAGCGCCGCCGGGTTATGCTCGCGCAGGAACGCCTGGTTGGCGTCTTCCAGTACCAGTGTCTCGCTGACCTGAGCGTACTGGTAGTCGGCCACCAGGTCGGTGGTGGCATCATAGGCAAACAGATAGTCCACCGTGGCGGCCATCTCGAAAGCGCCTTTGTAGCCGTGCTCGCGCATGGCCTCGATCCATTTGGGATTGAGCACCCGCGAGCGGATCACCCTGGCCAGTTCCTCCTTGAGCGGGCGAATCCGCGGCTGCGCCGGATTGGCATGATCGGCATGATAAATGTCCGGCGGTTGCCCGGCGAGGGCGCGGCTGGCATTGGCCATGCCGCCCTGGAACGCATAGTAACTGTTGGAATCGAGGATATCATGCTCACGGTTGTCCTGATTCTGCATCACCGCATCCAGGCCCTTGAGCTGGTGTTCGAAGGCCCCCCGTGCAGCGGTGCCGGATTCCGGGAACTGACCGTAGGCGTAGGCACCGGCGCCGAGATAAGCCTCGGCCAGATCGTCCGCGCTGTCCCAGTCGCGATTATCGATGAGCCGATTCAGGCCGGTGCCGTACTCGCCGGGCTTGGTACCGAAGACCCGGTAACCGGCTTCCCGGGCTGCTTCTTCCTGGGAAAGCCCCTGGTCTTCGAGGGTCTGGCGACGCGTCAACACCGCCGTACGGATGGTGTTGGCGTCGCCTGGCTCCTCGTAGTCGGCTACCGCCTGCACCGCGACATCGAACAGCCGGATGACATTGGGAAAGGCATCGCGGAAGAAGCCGGAGACCCGCAGCGTGACGTCCACTCGGGGGCGCTGCAGCAGCATGGCGGGAATCACCTCGATGTCGATCACCCGCTGCGAGCCGAGCGACCAGACCGGTCGCACTCCCATCAAGGCGAAGGCCTGAGCGATGTCATCGCCACCGGTGCGCATGGTCGCTGTACCCCAGATCGATAGCCCCAGCCGGCGCGGGTAATCGCCATTATCCTGCAGGTAACGCTCGACGAATGTCTGGGCCGATTTTTCGCCCAGGGACCAGGCGGCGGGCGACGGAATCGAACGGTTGTCGACGCTGAAGAAGTTGCGCCCGGTGGGCAGGGTGTCCAGACGCCCACGGCTGGGAGCACCGCTCGGACCGGGCGGAACGAAGACGGCGTCGAGCCCGTCCAGCAGCGACTGGATCTCCATCTCGGCACCCTGCTGGATGGCGGTCCAGAGGCGGTCGCGAGCATAGCGACACTGCTCGGCGGTCGCCGGATAGTCATCGGCCAGGGAAGCCAGGCAGCCTGGCTCCAGTACGTAGTCAGCGATCACTCGGTGAGCGAGCCACTCCAGGCGCTCACGGGTGTCGG
Organism: Aidingimonas lacisalsi; assembly: GCF_008079445.1. Lineage (GTDB taxonomy): Bacteria > Pseudomonadota > Gammaproteobacteria > Pseudomonadales > Halomonadaceae > Aidingimonas > Aidingimonas lacisalsi. The sequence continues at coordinate 439,293 of NZ_VRYH01000001.1, forward strand.
CACCGGTACGCCAGGCGGATGCCGCCAGCTCGGCGAGGGCCGGTGGCTTCGGACCGTGCCAGGGTTCGGCCCCGGCCATCAGGGGATCGAAGTGACCGCCCTCTGCCTGCAACCCCAGGTCGTCCGCCAGATTGTGCAATAGGCCGCGATGGGCCGGCCCGTCTCCACGTGGCAGTCTCAAGATGGCGACCAGGGTTCCCGCCAGCTTGTCGCGGGGAGGCAGGGTGCCCAGCACATGCAGGCCATGACGAATCTGGGACTCCTTGATATCGCACAGATAGGTGTCCAGTTCATTGAGCAAGCACTCGTCATCCGCTGTCTGCGCCAGCTCCTGGTCGATGCCGGTGCGATGCAGATGTGCCAGGATCTGCTCGCGCAGCAACGCCTCGCGCCGGGGGTCCATGCCCAGGGCCTGGTAATACTCGTCGGTCAGGGCTTCCAGTTCCGCCATGGCACCATAGAGTTCGGCGCGAGCCAGCGGCGGCATCAGGTGATCGATGATCACGGCCTGACTGCGACGTTTGGCCTGGGCGCCTTCGCCCGGGTCGTTGACGATGAACGGATAGAAGTGCGGCACCGGTCCCAGGGCGATGTCCGGCCAGCAATCGGCGGAGAGCGCCGTGCTCTTGCCCGGCAGCCACTCCAGGTTGCCGTGCTTGCCGACGTGGATCACCGCACTCACCTGGTAGTATTCACGCAGCCAGAGATAGAACGCCAGATAGCTGTGGGGCGGCACCAGTTCGGTATCGTGGTAGGTCTGCGTCGGATCGTCGATGAAATCCCGCTCCGGCTGAACCCCGACGAAGGTCTCCCCTAGACGGACCCCGGCGATCATCAGCCGTCCCTGCCGGCACTTGGGATCGTCCGACGGCGCCCCCCAACGCGTCCATACCGACTCCCGCAGCGATGCCGGCAGAGTCTGGAACCACGCCAGGTACTCATCGAGTCCGATGCTCTGCCAGCAGCCGCGCTGTTCCAGGACATGGCGATCATTGGTGACGCTGCCCTGCAACAGCCGGATCAAGTCGTCACCGTCCTCCGGCACGTCGCTCACCGGATAGCCCGCCGCCGCCAGCGCCCGCAGGATCTCTAGCGTAGATGCCGGCGTATCCAGGCCAACGCCGTTGCCGATGCGGCCATCACGATTGGGATAATTGGCCAGCACCAGCGCCAGGCGCTTGTTGCGGTTCGGGGTCCGGCGCAGGTCGCAGAAGCGACGCGCCAGCCGGGCGACGAAGGCAGTGCGCTCCGCATGCAACGCATGGCGGGTCACCGACAGCTGGCAGCGCTCGCTATAGTGAGCCTCCGTCTTGAAACCCACCGCGCGCGTCATGATCCGGCCATCCATCTCCGGCAGGACCACCTGCATGGCTACATCGCGGCTATGCAGGCCACCCGCCGCAGCCTGCCAATCCTCCTCGGTGCTGCTTGCCAGGATCGCCTGCAGAACCATCGGCCGTCCGACGAAGAGACTGTCGACCACTTCGCCACCCAGCGCGTCCATATCGTCCGGATTGCGGTTGACGGAAAAACCGGTGGTGTTGACCACCAGCATGGCGCCCGTCTGCTCGATCAGATGATTGACGAAGGCAATGCAGGACTCCTCCTTCAATGACGACACGGCCACCGCCAGCGGCTCGATCTCCTGGGCTCGCAGCGCCTCGATCAGGCCGTCCAGTACAGCGGTATTGGCGCCCTGTAGATGACTACGGTAGAACAACAGCAGGCATACCGGACGCCCGGGTTGCCGACGAGTTCGCCATTCGCTCAGCGTCGCTTCCTGCCGACCCGCTATCCGAGGATCGTAGAGCAGAGCCGCGGGCACCGCCTTGGGTTCCTGCCACGTCAGCGACAATCCCAGACACTCCACGCCGACAAAGCGCAGTAACTGCTCGGCATTGTCCACCCCACCCTCTCTCAGGTAGCGCCAGACTCGGTGAGCCGATTCGAAAGGCACGCTGGATTCGCCCAGCAAGGCATCGTCCGGGGCATCACAGCCGGGTACCAGGATCAACTGGCGTCCCTGGCCGGCGGCAGCCCAGGCCAGTAGACGCTCGTGCCCGTATTGCCAGTAGGCACTGCCCCCCATCAGCGAGACGATCACCAGTCGTGCCCCTTCCAGTACACGATCCTCGTAGAGATCGTAGGCAGCGGGCTTGACCAGGTTCATCCAGTTGGCGAGCCGTACCGTCGGGTAATCGTTACCGAGGTGATCGACTCCCTGTGCCAGGGCCGACAGACTGCTGTCGGCGGCTGACAGGATGACGATCTCGGCAGGGCTCTGCTGGAGGTCGACGATACCTTCATCGTCGACGAAGCCTCCGGGCTTGGCGGCGAAAAGATGCATCAGGCGGTCGCCGCGATTTCGGCGCTTGCCAGGGCCGCGTGCAGGTCATGGCTGTTCAGCGCCTTGCCGATGAAGACAATCTGGGTGTGGCGCGATTCGTCCTGCGCCCATAACCGGTCGAAATAGCCATCCAGACGCTCCCCCACGGCCTGGATCACCCGACGCATGGGTTTGCCCGGAATCGCCGCGAAACCCTTGGCCCGATAGATCTCATGAGTCTTCAACAACTGCTGGAGTCTGTCCGCCAGGACGTCGCCATCGACTTCCCCCAGCCGGATCACGCAGGAATCGAAGTGATCGTGAGCGTGATCGTGGTGCGCTCCCTCGGCATGATGGCGGTCATGGTGGTTCTCGATACGGTCGATGCTGTCCTCGCTCGCCGCACCGATGCCCATCAACGCTTCCAGTCGAGCCGTATCCGTGGCCAGGGTCTGGTCGACGAACAGGGTCTTGACCGATTCGGGAACGCGCGCCTGAACCAGGGCCTCGACTCGTGCCTGGTCGGTTGGGTCGAGCAGGTCGGTCTTGCTGACCAGCACCAGATCGGCCGCACTCAACTGGTCGTCGAGCAGTTCACCCAGGCTGGGGTCATGATCGAGGGACTCGTCGGCCTGACGCTGTGCCGCGACCTTGTCGACGTCGCTGGCGTAACGGCCAGCGGCGACCGCCGGCCCGTCGATCACGGTGATGATGGCGTCGACGGTGCAATGCTGGCGGACTTCCGGCCAGTTGAACGCCTGGACGAGCGGCTTGGGCAGGGCCAGGCCACTGGTCTCGATCAGGATATGATCGATATCGTCCCGGCGGGCCACCAGCGTCTTCATCACCGGCAGGAATTCCTCTTCCACCGTGCAGCAGATACAGCCATTCGCCAGTTCGTAGATACCGCTTTCGTCTTCCACGGCGGATTGGTCTTCGCAGCCCAGGGCGCAACCGCGCAGCAGGTCGGAGTCGATATCCTGCTCGCCGAATTCGTTGACGATGACGGCAATGCGTTTACCGGTCACCTGACGCAGTATGCTGGCCAGCAGCGTGGTCTTGCCACTGCCCAGGAAACCGGTCACAACCGTGGCGGGGATCTTGTTCAGTCGCATCCGTTGGATTCCTCAGTATCGATGGTCTCGCGTGCCGGCACCGGGCCCTGCTCGAACAGGCGGGCCACGGCGGCGGGATTGTCGGGAAAGAACAGGTGAAGATAGGTCGTCGTCAGGCGTCGCTCGCGATAGATGGCCTCCCCCGGCGCGGAATGGCGCTGGCGCCGCCCATGACCGATCGGCTCGGGAGTTCCCTCCGCCAGCGAGCGGTGATGGGCATGGGCCCGGATCGCCCCCTCAGGCAGCTCGGCGGTCTGCATCCCCTGACAGCCTCGCCGCCCTCGCATGGCGCCATGCCCGGGCAACAGACCCAGCATGGTATGGGCTCGACCGTCGTAGTCCGTCAGGGTTTCCAGACAGTAGAGCATGCCGCCGCACTCGGCGAGGATCGGCTTGTCCGCGGTAAACAAGCGGCGGATATCATCCCGCATGGAAGCATTCGCCGCCAACGACGCGGTGTGGAGCTCGGGATAGCCGCCCGGGAGCCAGAGAGCATCGCAAGGTGGCAGACATTCATCGGTCAGCGGCGAGAAGAAGCGCAGGGTCGCTCCCATGCGTTCCAGCAGTTCCAGATTGGCCTGATAGATGAAGCTGAATGCCGCATCCCGCGCCACGGCGATGGTCCGGCCGTGAAGCGCAAGCGGTATCGTGTCATTGTCGGGCACCGCATCAAAGATGACCGGCGGCAATTGCAGGAGTGCCTCCGCCAGCCCTTCGGCCAGCAGCGCCTTGGCGCCGGCCTCGAAGCGGGATTCCAGATCCTCGCGGACCTCCTCGGCCTGAACCAGCCCCAGATGCCTTTCAGGCAGGGCCAGGGTCGCATTGCGTGCCACCGCCGCCAGCAGAGGAAGGGTGGCCGGCAGCGCTGCGTCGATCAGTTCCCGGTGGCGCTGTGAACCGCAGGCGTTGGCGATCAGCCCGGCGATGTGGATGTCGTCACGAAAGGCCGCCAGGCCGGCCACCAGTGCCGACGCGGTCTGGGCCATCCCCTTCACGTCCATGACGATGACCATCGGCAGGCCGAACAAGGCTGCGAGATCGGCGCTAGACGGTTCGCCGTCGAACAACCCCATGGCGCCTTCCACCAGGATGAGGTCCGCCTCGCGGGCGGCATCAAACAGACGCCGGCGACAATAGGCCTCGCCGGCCATCCACAGATCGAGCTGATCGACCGGCTGGCCCGACGCCTGAGCCAGTACCAGGGGATCAAGGTAATCCGGCCCTGTCTTGAAGACGCGGACCACCTTGCCCTGGTTGCGTAGCATCCGAGCCAGCGCTGCCGTTACCGTGGTCTTGCCCTGCCCCGATGCCGGCGCAGCGATAAAGACCGCGGGACAGGCCGCTCTCCTCAGCCCCAGGTCCGCCGGCGTGCCGGAATGGCTCTCGGCTCGGATCTCGTCGCGCTCGGTCATGTGGCCTCCAGGCTGGACTCTAGGCTAGACATGGGCCGGTACAGGGCGCCCAGTTGCCGAGCGATACGTACTCCCTGGCCGCGTTTGACGGCAGCCTGCTCGGTATCCACGACGATGCAGTCACCGAGCGACGGCAAGCCAGACAGGGATTGCCGGGTGCGACCGTCAGTAATGAGGTAGGTTCGCACATGCAGGCCGGTGTCCTGTCGCCGCCATTGGCGGATCAGGCGCGCTGCCTGCAGGATGGCGTCACGGATCGGCGTGCCACCGCCACCGCTTGCGGCATCGAGCCGTTCACGCATCACCTTGGGAGCGCGGCACCGCGGCTGGATCGGCGTGACGCCATCATTGCCGAAACCCAGCACCGCTATCTGCTCCCGAGCGGCATAGGCCTGGCGCGCCAGCTGGTCGACCAGGCCCTTGGCTCGAGCCAGCAGCTGCTGGCCCAGCGTCGAAGCGGACGTATCCAGCAGGATGACATGCAACACCGGCTGACCGGTGCGAGCCTTGCGATAGCGCAGCTGACGCCAGGGCCAGTGCCCACGATTGGCGATCAGAGTGGCGAACCAGTCCGGTTGCTGTGTCTCGCCGTGTGATCGGCGCTGTCCCGGCTGGTGCCCCTTGCGCAGCCGTGCGGAAGAGGAAGTGGCCGATGACGAGGATGTCGCGCGGACGTCCGCGGATATCTCCGGCAAGTTCGGGGCCGGCACGCTCAGGCTCTGCTGGGTTACTGGCGGCATGGCACCCCATTGACCCTGTGCTTGCGAGGCACCGGCTTGGTCACCGCTGGCGGACGACGTCTCTCTTTCGGCATCGGCGTTCCCGCCACTGGGGGGAGGGGGCGGCGTGCCGGGTGACGGAGAGGGTGGAGAGTGGTGATGAGTTCGGCGATGCGCAAGCACCCAGGGTTCGACGGTCTCCAGATCGGTCTGGCTTACCGTGTACGCGCCCCGCCAAGCGGCATGCGCCTGGGCCGCTCGATGCCAGGTCACATCCGCCCGCAGGCCCTCGACACCGGCATTCTCGCAGCGCTGAGCGATATGCTCGTAGACCCAGGAATCCGTAGTGATCTCGGCCAGCGCCTGCTGCGCTTGCCGAATGCGTTCGGTCAGCGCTGCCTGGTCGTCCGCATGTGCCGCGACATAGGCATGACGATCGCGGTCGAAAGCCTCCCTCTGTTGCACGATGGCCATCCGTTCCCGGACGCTCACCACCGATTCCTGCTCGAGACACAGGCCGAAGCGGTCGAGCAACTGGGGGCGCAACTCCCCTTCGTCCGGGTTCATGGTGCCGATCAGGCTGAAGCGCGCGGGATGCGTATGGCTGATGCCGTCGCGCTCGACGATGTTGGTGCCGCTCGCGGCCACATCGAGCAGCAGGTCCACCAGTGTATCCGGCAGCAGGTTGACCTCATCGACGTACAGTACGCCGCCATCCGCCTTCGCCAGTAGCCCCTCGTGGAAAGTCGCCTCCTGTTCGGACAGTACCCGCTGCAGATCCAGGCTGCCGGTCAAGCGTTCCTCACTGGCACCCAGCGGTAGCGTGACGAATGGCGGCCGACGCCCCTCGGTATCATCGGGCAGGATCGATGCCAGCGCCCGCGCCAGGGTGGACTTGGCACTACCCCGTGGACCACTGATCAACACGCCACCCACTCGGGGATTGATGACGTTGAGCAGCAAGGCGGTCTTGAGCGCCTCCTGGCCGACGACGGCGGCAAAGGGGAACTCACTGGAGGTCATCATGACCACCCATCGTACCGGTGAGACGCTTCAGGGCAATGACACACAGCACACCGGCCAGCAGCCAGAACGCCAGATTGGTGAGTCCGGAGGCCCAGATGAATTCGTGATGAAGCACGGTCAGTTCAGCCACTGATTGCGGATCCGGATGAGCGAACAGCGGACCTTCATTTGTCGGCACCCAGATATAGGGCATCACCAGCAAGGGTAGTCCGAGCCCACGCTTCCAGCCACGCGCCAGAATCAGTATCCCCAGGCCGGCTGCAGCCATGAACACAGCAGCGAGCCACCACAGTTGGCGCGATTCGAGGGCGGCGGCCGATGTGCCGGGGATTTCAGGCGGCAGGCCCAGAGACGGCGCGACAAAGATCACGAGATAGCAAAGCCCACCCACCAGCAGTCCACGACCCACGGTCAACGACAGTCGGCCACGTTCGTGAAGCTGGTTCACCAGCACCAGGAGGATGGCGCTGAAGCCGATTCCGGCGAGAATATTGGAAACCGCCGTATAGAACAGACGCTCGGCACCATCGTCCGGTGCCCAGGCTTCTTCGTCATGATGGTGACTGGCCTGGCCGCCATGTTCATGACCGTCTTGGCTTCCAGACGAGGCATGCGCATCGTCGCTGACTTCATACTGCTCAGCGGCGAGAAGAATCGGGGTAACACCAGCGCTCTGAATGGCCGTCATCGTCAATCCCAGGACAACACCGACCAGGCAGGCGCTCAGCACCAGAAAACGGAACATCAGTTTTCCTCCTGAACTGCCTCAGTGACAGGGAAATACGAAGGAGTGCCGGCTATCATGCGCCGCATTATGTGCCGCGTTCATCGGCATGAAACCGACAGCGTAAAGGATGAGCGCTCCGAAGAGCACCACGACACCCTGCTGGCAGGCAGACGCCAACCTTGAACCAGAGCGAGAAGCCCGTTTGTGAGACGAGGCAGGAATAGTAGACATGAGCTTATCCCCGGTGCCCACCGCACCGTTACCAGATGAAACGAAACGACGGGCCGGTCTCCGGGCTCAAAGAGAACGTATGCGCAAACACCACGTCTTCACCTGCACCTTCCCGGCTCGTGCCAGTGGTCTTCGCAGGCGACTCTCCTTTCACCGTTGCGGGGGCAGCGATGGAATAGGCTGAAGCGCCGCACCATACTTCCCGATTATCCCCTACAAGCAGGGGCACCCGTCCCCAGACGAGCCATCCTAAAGTAATTCCCGCAGTAGAAGCAATTCAAGGGCCGTCGTCTCCATCGTTTCATGGCCGGCGAAACACCATCCTAGACGGCGGGAGAGGATTTCATTCGTCTTAATGATGAGTTATAACATAACAATTCAGGAATAACGCCGGTAGCAATCGAGGCATCTAGTATGGAGAATACATTGACTCACTATTGTCCGCTTACGTTTTACAGGATAGTCAACTTATTGATATACAGGGAATATACATGAATCTCGCTTGCAAGGTACTGGCAACGCTATGCTTGTTGCCCGTCTCCTGCGCCATGGCCGATACCACGTCCTATCCTCTGACGCTTCCCAATTGCGGCAAGGAACTCAGCTTCCAATCAGCCCCTGATGACGTGGTCACCGTCGGTCAATCGGCCACCGAAATTCTCTATGCATTGGGGCTGGCCGATCGGGTAACGGGGACCTCGGTCTGGTTCAACCCGGTGTTGCCGGAATTCCGCGATGTCAATGACGACATCGACCGCATTGCCGACAATGATCCCAGTTTCGAGGCGGTGGTGAACAAGAAACCCGACCTCGTCACCGCCCAGTATGAATGGCATGTGGGCCCCACCGGCAGCGTGGCGTCTCGGCGCCAGTTCCATGACCTGGGCATCGCCACCTACATCATGCCCGCCGATTGCGATACCAAGGACAATACGACCGGCGGCGACGGCACCCGCATTGCCGCCTTCTCTACCGAATCGATCTACAAGGGCATCACCGAACTGGCCACGATCTTCGATGTGCAGGACGCCGGGGACGCTTTGGTGGCCGACCTCGAGGCGCGCGAGGCAGAGGCCATTGCCAATGCCGAGAGCCTTGCACTGCCCGAGGATCTGTCGGCAGTGTTCTGGTTTTCCTCTCCCGATCAAGTCGCCGACCCCTATGTCGCTGGCCGACTCGGTGCACCGGGCTACATGATGGACAAGCTCGGCATCCGCAATGTGGTTGAATCGGACGAGGAGTGGCCCGTCGTCGGCTGGGAATCCGTTGCCCAGGCCGATCCCGACATCATCGTGCTAGCCCGTATGGATCGTCGTCGCTATCCAGCCGACAGCATCGAGAAGAAGCGCGAATTTCTTCACAACGACCCCGTGGCTCGCGAAATGTCGGCGGTGAAGAACGGCAACATCATTGAAATGGATGCCCATGCCATGAGCGCCACGATGCGTACGATCTTCGGCCTCGAAACGCTGGCCGATGCCTTGTCGACCATGTCATTCGACCGATGAATCTAGCCATCGCGCTTCATCCAGTGGGTCGCTTTTCCAGGCCCTGGACCTGGGCCTGGCTGACACCACTGATCCTGTTCGTGGCCGTGATGGCCGGCACCGCGATCGGTGAAACCTCGATCTCGATGGAAACGATCCTCAAGGTGCTTGCCAATCGGCTCTGGGGGGCGGAGTATGCCGTCGACCGAATCGATGCCGGTATCATCTGGAGCTATCGGCTCAGCCGCGCCATCATTGCGGCTTGCTGCGGCGCCGGACTGGCCCTGGCCGGCGTCGTTCTGCAGGCGCTGCTGCGCAATCCCCTGGCCGACCCGTTCCTGATGGGCATTTCCGCCGGTGCCTCGACCGGGGCCGTGGCGGTGACTATCAGCGGGATTGGTGCCGGCACCCTGACGCTCTCGCTCGGGGCTTTCGCCGGCGCGGGTCTGGCCTTCGTCCTGGTGGTATTGCTCGCCCATGCTGCCAGCAGCGGCACCGGGGGCGGTCGCGGCACCCAGGCCGCCGGGGCCATCATTCTGGCCGGCATTGCCGGATCCCAGTTGTTCAATGCCCTGACCGCCTTCATCATTGCCAAGTCAGCAAGCGCCGAACAGGCACGCGGTATCATGTTCTGGCTCATGGGCAATCTGTCCGGCGTACGTTGGGACGATGTCACCTTGGGGCTGCCCGCTGCGTTGGGGGGCGTATTGATCTGTCTGTGGCAACGGCGTGCACTGGATGCGTTCACTTTTGGCGCCGACAGCGCCGCCTCGATGGGCATCGCCGTACGTCCTGTCCGGGGCATCCTGATCACCGCCATGGCCCTGGTGACGGCAATAATGGTCTCCATGGTCGGCGCCATCGGCTTCGTGGGTCTCGTGATTCCCCATGCCATGCGCTTTCTCGTCGGCAGTCGACACACTCGCCTGGTACCGGCGTCGGCGTTGGCCGGTGCCGTTTTTCTGATCGGCTCGGACATCGCTTCACGTACCCTCGTGCCGGGGCAGGTGCTGCCGATCGGTGTGGTCACCTCGCTGATCGGTGCCCCGGTGTTCGCCATGATTCTGGTGCGGGGGACGAGAGTACGATGAGATTGGCTGCTGAGCGCGTCGACTGGACGATCCACGGACACAAGTTGCTGAACGACGTCAGCCTGGCGGTGGAGCCCGGCGAGACCTTCGGCCTGATTGGCCCCAACGGCTCGGGAAAGACGACGCTGCTGCGCATGCTCGCGGGACTGCGCAAGCCGAAAATCGGACGCGTGCTGGTGAACGACCGGCCGATGGCCAGGATGCGGCAGCGTGATATCGCTCAATCCATCGCCGTCGTCGAGCAACAGGCGGAAACCATTGATCGAATAGTGGTCCGACAGGCTGTTGCCCTGGGCCGCACTCCCTTCCTCTCGCCGTGGTATCCATGGTCCGATCAGGATGACGCCATCGTTGCCCGAGCCCTCGACGATGTCGGTATGCAACCGCTGGCGGACCGCCTTTGGCATACGCTTTCCGGCGGCGAACGCCAGCGCGTCCACATCGCTCGCGCCTTGGCTCAGCAGCCGAAGATCCTGTTGCTTGATGAGCCCACCAACCACCTCGATATTCGCCATCAGCTATCGATCCTGCAATTGGTCAGGCAGCTACCGGTCACGGTGGTCATCGCCTTGCACGACCTCAACCAGGCGATGAATTGTGACCGTATCGGGGTCATGGATGCCGGACGCCTGGTCGACGTCGGCCCACCCAGGAACGTCCTGACGACCGAAAGGCTGCGTCGTACCTTCGGTGTGTACGCCGATATCCTCGATGACCCGGTTGATCACAGCCGAATCATGCGGTTCCGCAACGCCATATAAGCATAAGCGCGGATTGCCGATGTCATGGACGATAGTGCCGCTTGTTCCACGGCCGTCAGTTCCTCGTACTGTTTCCAGGATGTCAGCCAATCACGGTTCTCCTCGCCCATGCCGCCTGCACTCAGCCTCGTGATTCCCTTGCTTCCAGCCGTTGCACGAGCCCATGGCGGACATACCAGATCGCCTCGCAGGCAGCGGCGGCGTCCTGGACCAGCCAGCCATTGAGATCACGCAACCGACGTAGTTCTGATGTCATGGGTACAACACCGCGACCCATTTCATCGAGAATCAACACCACCGGGGTATCCGCCATCCTCTCTGCGTCGGTCAAGGCATCCAGGATCGATCGCCACATGCCACGCAGTGCCTTGTCATCGCTCTGTTCAACCAGCACCGCCTGAAGCCAATCCAGCCAACCGGTGACCACCAGAGGCAGGCCAGGTCGATGGCTGCGAAGCCAACCATCCACTTCCTCCCCCGCGGTCAATCGGTGCCAGTTCGCCGTGGGGAATCGCCCGGCGACTAGGGCTCGTCGGCCGGAGCAGGCACCGCCGATGAAGAGTTGCATCGCCAGTCTCCTTCCTGATGTTCGAAGATGAAACGCCGCCCTTGAGCCTGGCCCACCGTGCCATCCCAGAAGTCGGCAGCTTCCAGACGTCGACGCAGTTCGCGGATCGCCCCACCATGACTGACCACCAGGACACGACCGTAGCCTTTCGCCAGCGATTCATCGAGCAGCGCCACCAGCCAACCGGATAGACGAGCCCAGAGTTCCCCGGCAGACTCACCGCCGGGTGGGGCCTGCTCCCCCCGACTGTCGATCCAGGCGCGATAACCGGTATCGTCCTTGAGCTGGTCGTAGGTCTTGCCCTCATAGTCGCCGAAATCAAGCTCACGCAGCCGAGCGTCGAAGTGCGCTGTACCCTTTCGACCTTCCCATACATGCGCCAGCGTCTGACGACAACGAATCAGATCGCTACAGTGGACGGCATCGAAGGGCACGTTGGCCAGATGGCTCCGCAGTCGGTCAAGATCCGGCAGTGCCTCAGGCAGCAACAAGGGTATGTCGCGCTGTCCCTGGTAGCGGCGCTCACGATTCCACGCCGTCAACCCGTGACGAACCACCACCAGCTCCAGGCGCTGAGCAGCAACCATAGTTCTCCTCCTTCGATGGCAGCCCCGACGATATCGCCGTTGATGCCGGTGAAGGCCCGGACCATAACCAGGCCATACAGAGACAGAAAGACCAGCAGCGCAGCGAGCAATCCGATCCCGACAGGCAGCCAGACGAAGAGCGGCACCAGTGGTACCAACGAAAGTACCAGATCATTCCGGGTCAGATGTTGCCGCCAGGTCCAGGCCAGTCCTTCGCGCCGCGCACAGGGCGCCAGGCGCAGTAGTGACAGGGCACCGAAACGCGCCAAAGCCGGTAATGCCACCAGCCATGCCGGGGTTGCCCCGGCCGTCAGCAGTGCCCAGAGCAGCATCCCTTTCCAGGCAAGCAGAAAGACCAGGGACAGGATCGCGAAACTGCCCACCTGTGAATCCTTGATGATCGCCCAACGCGTCTCCAGAGACGCATTGCTGCCCAGCGCATCGGCGACGTCCATGACCCCATCAAGGTGCAGACCGCCAGACAGGACCACCCAGACGCTGAGTAACGTTAACGCCAGAAATGGCGTGGGAAGCGCTTGCCCGAGTTCAGCCACGGCGGCAAGCAGACTACCGATCAATAACCCTACCAGAGGATAACAGCGCAACGCCCAGCGACACGTATCGGCACGCCAGGGGCAGCGCAACGGAACCGGAATTCGTGTCAGAAACTGCAACGCCAATATCAACCCATAAAAGGCATTTCTCATATTGGCGTCTCCTCGCTCGATGCCCATTCGAGGGGGAAACCGGCCACCACCTCCACTACGCTATCAGCCTTCCGGGCAAGAAGGCAGTGCAGCCGCTGCAGGAAAGCCAGATAGCGCCATGTTTCACTATCCTGGGGTGGCAGTCCCTCATTGAGGTCATTGGAAACCACCACGAGGGTAATCCGCCGAGCACGTACCGACTCCAGTACGCGCATCAACATGGTTTCTCCCTCCGCCTCATTACCACCACCGGCATAGAGCCATTGGCTGGACCAGAGGGTCAAACAATCAAGCAGCACGGTATCGCCCCCGACCACCTTGGCCATGGCCGTATCCAGAGCCAGAGGAGCTTCCAGGGTATGCCAGTCATCTCCCCGCTCATGACGATGCCGGGCGATACGCTCTGCCATCTCGACATCGCACGCCTGCGCCGTAGCCAGATAGATGAGTCGTCCGCCACGTTCGGCATGGGATGACAGGGCCAGGGCCTCGGCATGACGGCTTTTGCCGGAGCGTGCACCTCCGCTGACGAAGGTGATCATGGTATCCCTCCTCCGCGATACTCGGCCAGGCTGTCAGCCAGTGCCGACAACAAGCGATCATTGTCTTCGACGCCGCGCAGCGCCACACGCAGCCAACCGCCATCCAGTCCAGGAAAGCTCTCGGTGTGACGTACCATGACACCGCGGCGTAGCAATGCCGGCAACAGGGAACGTGTCGTTTCCCGCCCATGAGGATGCCGTACCAGGAAAAAGTTGGTCTGACTTGGTACTACCTCGAGACCCAGCTTGCCGAGATCGGCCTGTAATCGTGGTCGTTCAGTGGCAAGCCACTCGCGAGTGCGAGCCATGAAATCATGATCGTCCAGCAGCGGTGGGACCAACTCAGCGGCCAGACCGTTGACACTCCAGGCAGGCTGGAACGCTTTGGCGCGCTCTACCGTCCGGGAATCAGCCAGCAGATAACCAACTCGCAGACCCGGCAGGGTGTAGAGTTTGGTCAGCGAGCGCAGCAGAATCAGATGATCGAAACGGGCAAGTAGCGGGGTCAGCGCCTCATTCGGGTCATCGACGAAATCGATGAAGGCTTCGTCCACGACTACATGACAGTCGCGTTCTTTCGTCAACTCGATAAGCCGTTCCATCGTCTGGCGCGGTATCAACTTGCCACTCGGGTTGTGTGGCCGGCACAGAAACAGCAGCCGACACTCGCCCAAACCACGCACCAAGGCATCGGGGTCAAGGAGGAAATCAGGAGGTGCAAGATGAGTGTCGTGCCTCGAGAGGCCATGAGCGGTGCAGGCCCGAGCATATTCGGCAAAGCCCGGTTGAACGATGGTGGCCGCCTCCCCGGCATGCAGGGCAGCGGCTATAAAAATGGCTTCAGCACCGCCATTGGTAAGCAATACCTGGTCAGGATGCACACCTTCATGGTCGGCGATGGCAATCCGTGCCTTGCGATATTCCGGATCGGGATAGCGGGAAATCGTCGCCATGCGCTCTGCCAGCCAGCTGGACAACCAGGCCGGGGGGCCCAAGGGATTGAGGTTGGCGCTGACATCCAGCACCGGCGTATCTTCCGGTAAACCGAAGCGGGTCAGCAGCGGCATCGCCTGACCACCGTGAAGGGGCCAATCGTGTCGTGTCATGACACCTCCTTGAATACGATCAGTAACACCAACACCGCCAGGAAACCGAGCCAACCACCATGCATCAGGCGGATGGCACCCTCGATATGGCGAACCGCCAGCGTTTCCCGGGGGATGCCAAGCCGCGTACGACAGGACACGTCACCCTGATACGTGTTCATACCGCCAAGCTGCACACCAAGCAGATTGGCCACCATGGCTTCCGGTAAACCGGCATTGGGACTGGGATGGTGCGCCGCGTCACGGTAAGTTGCAGACAGGGCGCCACGCGTGTGCATGCCCCTCAAGAGATGGGCGCTCAACCAGAGTGTCAAGGCGGTGAGTCGGGCCGGAAACCAGTTGGCCACATCGTCGAGACGCGCTGAGGCCCAACCGAATTCACGATAACGCTCGTTTCGATAACCCACCATGGAATCCAGGGTGTTGATCGCCTTGTAGGCAAGTGCCAAAGGTGCGCCACCCAACAGCGCGAAGAGGAGCGGTGCCGTGATGCCATCCACACTATTCTCGGCGACCGTCTCCACTGTCCCTCGGGTAATCTCCGGTTCATCCAGATAGGCGGTATCCCGGCCGACGACCATCGCCAGTTGCTGACGTGCAGTCGTGAGATCACCCTGGATCAGGGGCGTTGCCACCGCCAATGCCGCATCACGGAGTCCCTTGATGGCCAGGCAATTGACGAGAAGCCAGAGTTCGGCGACCAGTTTCAGCCATGGGTGCAGTCGAGCCAGCAGCATCAGCCCGCTGCTGGCCAGAATATAGGTCCCAATCACTACCACCGATGTCATCAGCCCCCCTTTAAGGCGCCTTGCCCGCGGCGTACCGTGGTTCCAACTCCTTTCCAGGCATCCGATTACCTTCCCCATGCCGACGACCGGATGAGGCATCGAACGGGGATCGCCAATGACCAGATCCAGTAGTACGGCGATCACTACCAGAGTGAGCAACGTGAATGACATGGGTTCAGCCATTCTTCGCCTCCCCGGCACGAATCAGAGCTCGAAAGGCCATTGCGGTGCCCATCGACAGCCAAAGCCAGCCCAGGCAGAAGTACGGGGAAGGTGGTCTCATCCGGCTATTCATGAGGTCGGGGCGGCACCATCGATTCCGGCATCCGTGAAAGTACTCATCTCGGCAAGCATCCGACAGGCCGAATCGAGCAACGGAAAGGCCAGGGCGGCACCGCTACCCTCCCCCAGGCGCATGTCGAGATCCAGCAGTGGAGCGGCATTCAGCGCCGCCAACGCTGTATCGTGACCCGGTTCACGGGAACGATGAGCGAATACCAGATAGTCACGCAGTTCCGGATGCAGTCGGCAGGCTATCAACGCGGCTACCGTCGCAATGAATCCGTCCACCAGTAGCGGGAGCCGATTGGCCGCCCCACCCAGAAATGCGCCGACCATCGCAGCAATCTCCAATCCCCCCAATGCCGCCAAGGCACCCAGTGGATCATCAGCGTCGATGCGTCGGGCATCGATGGCACGCTGGATCACTGAACGTTTATGAGCCAGACGCTCGTCATCGATACCGGTTCCAACACCTACCACACGTTCGAGCGGCACATCGTGGAGTGCTGCCAGCAGAGCACTGCTCGCCGTGGTATTGGCGATGCCCATCTCGCCGACGATCAGGCTGCGATAACCTGCTGCAGCTGCACACTCAGCAGCGCGGATACCGACACCGATAGCCTGCTCGGCTTCCTCACGATCCATGGCGTCGGTATTCACCATATTGGCCGTTCCGAGACGAATCTTTTCGTCTACCAGCAATGGATGATCGATCAATTCGGGGGGAAGTGGCGCGGCGACGCCGACGTCGATCACTTCCAGACCAGCACCATGCTGGTGAGCAAAAACATTGATGGCGGCCCCGCCAGTAGCGAAGTTGGTCACCATCTGGGCAGTCACCGACTGCGGGAAAGCCGACACCCCTTCTGCCGCCACGCCATGATCGGCAGCGAATACCAATATCTTTGGGGGCGACACTCGAGGTAGTGCCTCACCCTGGATTGCCGCTAAATCGATCACCAGCCGCTCCAAACGCCCCAGGCTGCCTGGCGGTTTGGTGAGGTTGTCGAGTCGACGGGCCGCGCACTCGGCAGCGGCCCGATCAAGAGAAGGAAGACGATCGGGGATGACGTTCACATGTATCTCTTCTGACAGGGTTCCAGAAAGACATCATGGTAACGTTCCCCGTTCGCGACGGCTAATTAGATCCCTCGTCGCCTCATTCGACAGTGACCGACTTCGCCAGGTTACGGGGCTGGTCGACATCGGTGCCCTTGAGAACCGCAACATGATAGGACAACAATTGCAGCGGCAAGGTATAGATGATCGGAGCCAGCGCTTCGTCAACGTGGGGAAGTTGCAGCACTCGTACCCCTTCCGTGGATTCGATCCCCACATTTTCGTCAGCGAAGACGAACAACTCACCGCCTCGCGCACGGACTTCCTGAAGGTTGGATTTGAGCTTGTCCAGCAACTCGTCGTTGGGTGCTACCGAGATGACAGGCATTTCGCTGTCGACCAGCGCCAGCGGCCCGTGTTTGAGTTCACCTGCCGGATACGCCTCGGCGTGGATGTAGGAAATCTCCTTGAGCTTGAGTGCTCCTTCCAGGGCGATGGGGAAATGGGCTCCACGTCCCAGGAACAGCGCATGATGTTTCTCGGCAAAAGCCGTCGACAAGGCCTCGATGTCCTTGTCCAGTCCTAGCACTCGGGTGGCTACATCCGGCAATGCGCGCAAGGCGGCGGCGATCTCGACCTGCCGTTCGGGCGCCTCACTACGTACCTTGGCCAGCGACAGAGTCAATAGCATCAATGCCACGAGCTGACTGGTGAAGGCCTTGGTCGACGCGACGCCAATCTCCGGACCGGCATGCGTCATCAGGGTAAGGTCGGATTCGCGAACCAGTGAACTGCCCGGGACGTTGCAGATCGCCAGACTGCCCATGTAACCCAGTTCGCGGGAAAACCGTAAGGCAGCCAGCGTATCGGCCGTCTCACCGGACTGAGACAATGTCACGAACAGCGTATTTTCGGGCACCACGACCCGACGGTAACGATATTCCGAGGCAACCTCGACCTGAGTGGGAATCCCTGCCACTTTCTCGAGCCAGTAACGCGCCACCATACCGGCATGGTAACTGGTACCGCAGGCAACGATATGGATCTGGTCGGCTTTGGCGAACAGTGCCTCGGCATCGATACCGAAGCTCTCGATCAACACGCCACGCTCACTCAGCCGGCCCTCCATCGCCGCCGCTATGACTTGCGGCTGTTCATGGATTTCCTTGAGCATGAAGTGTCGATAATCACCTTTGCTAGCCGCACCATCGCTATGTTCGAACGTCTGTACCGGGCGCTCGACAGCATCACCGTTGCGATCGAATATCTCGATCTTCCCCCCCTTGGAGAGGCGAACCACATCCTCTTCCTGGAGGTAGATGAAACGATCGGTGACCTGAAGCAAGGCCAGCGGATCGGATGCCAGGAATGCTTCCTCGATACCGACACCGACGACCAATGGACTTCCCTTGCGCGCACCGATGATCACACCCGGTTCGTCGCGATGCATCACGCCCATGGCATAGGCGCCGTCGAACACCATCAGGGCATTACGGACTGCAGACAACAGATCATGGCCATGGGAAAATTCACGGGCTATCAGGTGGGCGACGACCTCGGTATCGGTTTCCGAAGTGAATGCATAGCCCTGCTGTTCTAGCTCCGATCGCAAACGTTCGTGGTTCTCGATAATGCCATTGTGCACCACTGCCAGATCGTCACCCGATTGATGGGGATGCGCATTATCCTCGCTCGGCTTGCCATGCGTCGCCCAGCGAGTGTGCGCGATGCCCGAGGTTCCTGCCAGTGGCATCGCCTCCAGGCGTGATTCAAGGGCGGCGACCTTACCCAATGCCCGAACCCGATTGAGTCGATTGTCGTCAGAGATCACGGTCATGCCTGCCGAGTCGTAGCCGCGATACTCGAGACGTTTCAAGCCTTCAAGCAGGATTCCCTGAACGTTACGCGCCACCACGGCACCCACGATTCCACACATGCCGCTCTCCTATTGATCCTCTGTTTTCGACTTGGCGG
This sequence comes from Aidingimonas lacisalsi, assembly GCF_008079445.1. GTDB lineage: Bacteria > Pseudomonadota > Gammaproteobacteria > Pseudomonadales > Halomonadaceae > Aidingimonas > Aidingimonas lacisalsi. The sequence goes on from NZ_VRYH01000001.1 coordinate 457,801, forward strand.
GACGTCGCCAATCGGCCTTGTTGACCTGACGACTCCGGGCCACCGCGAGGGCACCGTCGGCGATATCCTTGCTGATCGTCGACCCAGCACCGACCGTCGCGCCACTACCGACCGTGACCGGTGCCACCAAGGCAGTATTGGAACCGATGAATGCCTCATTGCCGATCTCGGTACGATGCTTGTTGGCACCATCGTAATTGCACGTGATCGTGCCAGCACCGACGTTCACATCATGGCCAAGACTGGCATCGCCGACATAACTCAAATGATTGATTTTGCTACCTTCACCGACATTGACGTTCTTCGTTTCCACGAAGTTTCCCACTTTGGCACGCACCGCCAGATGCGTCCCAGGACGCAAACGGGCGAAGGGACCGATACGATTGAGACCGGATGCGACGGTTCCCTCGATCACGCTATGGGATGCTATCTCGCTCTCGGCGCCGATATGGCTGTCACGAATCACGCAATAAGGACCAATCGACACCCCCTCACCAAGCACGACGTCGCCTTCGAAAACGCATCCCACGTCAATCTCGACATCATGCCCACACGTCAGGCTACCACGTACATCGATGCGTTCAGGGTCGGTCAGAGCGACGCCCTCTGCCATCAAGCGAGTCGCCATTCGCCGTTGATGAGCCCGCTCCAATCGAGCCAGCTGGGCTCGGTCATTGACGCCTTCCACTTCCAGAGAGTCACGGGGCTCAGCAGTAGCGACCGTGACACCTTCGGCAGCCGCCAAGGCAATGATATCGGTCAGATAATATTCCCCTTGGGCATTATTCGAGGAAAGTTGGGGTAACCAGCGTTTGAGTTGGCTACGTGTCATGGCCATGATGCCGGTATTGCACTCACGTACGCCCCGCTGGCTTGCCGTTGCATCTTTCTGTTCAACGATCGCTCTGACGCGTCCCTCGTCATCACGCAGAATACGTCCGTAGCCGGTAGGATCCTCGAGCGTGACAGTCAGCAAGCCCATATGCTGTTCATCGACACGGGCAACCAGTGATGCCAGCGTATCGGCATGAATCATCGGTACGTCGCCATACAGCACCAATACCTTGTCATGGCTTAGTTGATCCAGTGCTTGCGCTACGGCATGCCCCGTGCCGTTCTGCTCATGTTGAACGGCGTAGTGAACCGGACAGTCGCCCAATGCCTGCCGCAACTGATCGCCACCATGCCCTATCACCACATGGATCTGATCGCAATCGAGTTGTAATGCCGTATCGATAACATGCCGAATCATCGGCCTGCCGGCCAGTCGATGCAGCACCTTGGGCCGAGTGGAGCGCATTCGCGTTCCCTGTCCTGCGGCCAGAATGACAACGTCGAGCGCCATCTTGACTCCTTGATCGATATTTTCAGACTGATCCATTCTAGTCACCAGGGCCATGGTCGTCAGGAATCGCTATTCCCATCTCTTTAATCCGTTCGGCTCCCATCCGTTCGACGAATGCCGGGCTGACATAACTCCCCCAGCCTTCGCCATCCGGATCCCGCACCAGCGTCAGAATGGCAAGATCTTCACGCTCTGCCAACGTCATCGAGGCCTTGGGACCAAGCACCATTAATGCCGTCGCCCAGGCATCGGCCCAAGTGGCAGAGTCATGCAGGACTGTCACTGAAGCCAGACGATGCCGTACCGGTCGACCATCTCGGGGGTCCAGGGTATGAGAATAGCGTCGTCCATCCTGTTCGAAATATTGCCGATAATCACCGGACGTTGCCACAGAAATGTCGTGCAATGGCAAGACATGCTGCGCAACCTCTCGTCCACCATCCGGTACTTCGACACCGATTCGCCATGGGGACTCTTTGCCATCACGATAGCCCTTGGCACTCAATTCGCCACCGATGTTGACGAGATAATGATCAATTCCCTGCGCATCCAGATACGCGGCTACCCGTTCGACACCATACCCCTTGGCGACCGCGGAGAGATCGATGAAGTTGTCAGTCAAGCGTCGAGCACGGCCGTTATCGCTCTCTACCTCCAAACTGTCGGGCCCCGTCGCCGATATGCGCCTTGCAATCTCGTCAGCGGCGGGAACTTCCTTGGGACGGGCCTCGGGACCAAAGCTCCAAAGGTTGACCAGATCACCAATCGTGACATCGAAAGCGCCATCGCTGGCCTTAGCCACCGACTGACTGATGGCGAGCACATCGATCAGTCCATCGGAAAGCGATTGCCACTCACCCGGTTCACTGTCGTTGAAAGCCATGAGTTCCGAGTCGTCACGATACGTCGACATCGACATGTCGACCGATTCGAGTTCCTCCATGAAGCCGTCACGCAGTTGCTCGATGTCATCGTCATCAAGATCATCCACAAGCGTGACTTGATAAAACGTTCCGAAGATGGCTCCCTCCAGCTCAATCCGTTCCGGGTCCGGATTCGACTCGGTGCAAGCCGTAAGCCATAGAGCAACCACTCCACAACAACAGACTTGCAAAGCGCTCGACATACGACGCAAGAGCATGTTTCTCCCTAGGCGAAAAACCATAACAGCCAGATTCCGAAGATCACTCGATAGATGACGAAGGGCTGCATGCCTATTCGTCGAATGAAGACAAGAAAGTAATGGATACACAGATAGGCACTTATCCCGGACAGCAGGGTACCGACAAACAATGCCGGCCAATCGACGATGACAGAGGAGAAGATCAGTTCACGAATTTCCAACCCGCCGGCCAGAATGATGACGGGAATCGACAACAGGAAGGAAAAGCGGGCCGCTCCTTCCCGGCTCATCCCCAGTAGCAGCGCCGCCGTCATGGTAATGCCGGAACGCGAGGTGCCTGGAATCAATGCTAATGCTTGGGACAGACCAATCCACATCACATCTTTCCAGCGAAGTTGGTACTCACTTCGCTGACCGGGTCGGCGCCAATCGGCATAACCTAGCAATAGACCGAAACCGATCAAGCTAACGGCAAGAACGGTGACTGTTCGCAAATCCGTTTCGATGACGTCCTTGAACGCCAGGCCCGCAAGGCCGACCGGTATCGTGGCCAATATCACCCACCAGGCCAGGCGCGCTTCTTCATCGACTCGTCCCCGCCAGGATTGCAGCCAGGATATCGTCATACGCCATAGTTCGATGCGGAAATAGGTCAATACCGCTGCCAGACTACCCACATGAAGGGCAACATCGAATGCCAAGCCCTGATCGGGCCAATCGGTGAGCTCCGGCACCAAAACTAGGTGCGCAGAACTGGAAATAGGCAGGAATTCGGTCACGCCCTGAATCAGGGCCAAGATGATAACCTGTAACCAATCCATTCAGATGTCCTGTCAATCATCCATGATCAGATGCGGGTAACAGCGCGAGTCGGATGCCAAGCATACACATATCGGCATGGCTTGTCCGCCCGGATCAACCCGACAGCATGGCAGTGGCAATCGTGAAATAAATCACCACCCCGCAGGCATCGATGATCGTCGTCACCAAAGGGGCAGATGCCGTCGCTGGATCCCAGCCCAATCGATCGAGAAGAAAAGGGAGGCATATGCCGAGCAAACTGCCGAACAATACGATCGAGATCATACTCATGGCCACGACTAGCGCCACCATCTCGCCACCTCGCAGAATGCCGATCGGTGCGACGGCTATCGCCATGGTCAACCCCAGTGCGCCGGCAACCAGCAATTCCCGCCCCATCAGTTTTCCCCAATCCCTGATGCCAACGTCCCCTGTTGCCATGCCACGGACCGTCAAGGTGGCAGCCTGGGCACCGGCATTTCCCCCGCTGCCTATCAACAATGGCAAGAAGAATACTAACGCCACCTGAGCAGCAATCGTTTCCTCGAAGTAAGCAATACCTGCCCCCGAGAATAGATTGCCGAAAACCAGCAATACGAGCCAGACAATACGCTTACGATACAGACTCCATAGACGCACTCGGCTGACACCGCCCTCTAGTTGCCCGACCGAGGCCCCCTTGTGGATATCTTCCGTCGCTTCGGCTTCGACGACATCCATCGCATCGTCATGGGTCACTATTCCGACCAGTCGCTCCTCCTCATCCACGACCGGTACGGCCAGCAAGTCATAGTGCGCCACGATTCGAGCTACCTCTTCCTGGGGCGCATCGACACCAAGCTGAATCACATCCTTGATCATCAAGTCGTCGACACGGGCACCTGGTCGTGCCACGATCAACTGACGCAGCGACATCGTTCCCGCAAGCCGACCCTGATCGTCGATCATATAGATCTGATAGACGGTCTCCGCATCCGGTGCTGTCTGACGGACCCGCATCAATGCCTGAGACACCGTCAACCCACTGGGAATGGCAACATAATCCGAGGTCATCACCGCCCCGGCCGTTCCCTCTTCGTAGCTTGCCAGGCGCTTTAGATCCTCACGCTCGCGGTGAGCCATGCGACGAAGTAGCCCTTCGCGTCGATCCTCATCCAAGACATTGAATAGATCGGCCCGTTCATCGCCACTCATCTCTTCGAGCAGTACCAGCAAGCGATCATCGGCCATCAAATCGGCCAGCTCCGCCTGCAGATCCCCCGACAGGTAGCCGAATACATTGGCACGCCGTTCGATGGACAGGCTTTCCAGAAGACTGAATACGGTTTGCCGGTCCTCGTCTTCCTCGGCAATGTCGGACAGGATGGCCGCGATATCGGCCGATCGAAGATCCGGAAGCAGCGATTCCAGCGTCTCTGAATCATCCTGGGACAAGGCGTCCAAGATCAGTAACTTGTTTTCCTGCAGCGTTGCTTCCAGCGACATGGCAAGCCTCCTTACGCCTCACGGCGTGCCCACAAACGACGACGCCCCCTGGCCATTACAACCAGAGGGCGCCGAGATCACAAGGCCGATCGTTCTGCTATTCTCTGCCCGCCTTCTTGCGCAATTGCTGAATGGTTCGCAATTGGGCAACCGCTTCGGCAAGTTCAGCCGCCGCACGTGTATAATCGATTTCAGCGGCCGTCTCATTGAACGCTCTCAAGGCCTGTTGGCGCGCCTCTTCTGCCGCAGCTTCATCGAGGTCGCTGGCACGTACGGCCGTATCCGCGAGAATCGACACGATATCCGGCTGCACTTCGAGGAAGCCACCGGTGATGTAGTAATTCTCTTCTTCACCACCGTCGTGGATCACGCGAACCGGGCCGGGTGACAGCTCAGTCAACAACGGCGCATGGCCAGGAAGGATCCCCAGATCCCCCATGACACCAGCAGCGATGACCTGGTCGACATCGCCAGAGAAAATCGATGCCTCGGCACTGACGATCTCGCACTTTAGGCTGTTCGCCATAGTCTTGTCCTCCTGCTGGACGACCTTACTTCATGTCCTTGGCTTTATCGACCGCTTCATCGATGGTGCCAACCATGTAGAAGGCCTGCTCCGGCAGTTCGTCGTATTCACCGTCAAGGATACCCTGGAAACCGCGAATGGTCTCCTTCAACGACACATATTTGCCGGGCGAACCGGTAAAGACTTCGGCAACGAAGAACGGTTGCGACAGGAAGCGCTGAATCTTGCGCGCCCGAGCCACGGTTTGCTTGTCCTCGTCGGACAATTCGTCCATGCCCAGGATGGCAATGATGTCCTGCAACTCTTTGTAGCGCTGCAATACTCGCTGTACCCGGCGAGCGATATCGTAGTGTTCGTCACCGATCACCAACGGATCCAACTGACGAGACGTGGAATCCAGCGGATCGATGGCCGGATAGATCCCCAGCTCGGCAATCGAACGGGCCAGTACGACCGTCGCATCCAGGTGAGAGAAGGTGGTTGCCGGCGATGGGTCGGTCAAGTCATCCGCAGGTACGTATACGGCCTGGACCGAGGTGATCGAGCCCGTCTTGGTGGACGTGATACGCTCCTGAAGGACCCCCATTTCCTCGGCCAGGGTCGGCTGATAGCCAACGGCCGACGGCATACGACCCAGCAGCGCCGACACCTCGGTACCGGCCAGGGTGTAACGATAGATGTTGTCGATGAACAACAGTACGTCACGGCCTTCATCACGGAACTTCTCGGCGATGGTCAACCCGGTCAGGGCAACGCGCAGACGGTTGCCGGGCGGTTCGTTCATCTGACCGTAAACCAGCGATACCTTATCCAGAACGTTGGATTCGGTCATCTCATGATAGAAGTCGTTACCCTCACGGGTACGCTCACCGACCCCGGCAAATACCGAGTAACCACTGTGCTCGGTAGCGATGTTACGTATCAATTCCATCATGTTGACGGTCTTGCCCACACCAGCACCGCCGAACAGGCCAACCTTGCCACCCTTGGCGAAGGGGCAAACCAGGTCGATGACCTTGATGCCGGTTTCCAACAACTCGCTGGACACCGATTGATCGGCATAAGAAGGCGCCTTGCGGTGGATTGGCAAGCGTTCCTGTTCACCGATCTCACCGGCTTCATCGATAGGCTGGCCAAGCACGTTCATGATGCGGCCCAGCGTTTCCTTGCCCACCGGCACGGAAATGGCGGCACCGGTGCTCTCCACGTCGATGCCCCGCTTGAGGCCTTCCGTGGTCCCCATTGCGATGGTTCGAACCACCCCATCGCCCAGTTGTTGCTGAACTTCGAGAATGGTCTCGCTATTCGAGACCGTCAGCGCGTCGTAGACCTTGGGAATACTGTCCCGCGGAAACTCTACGTCAATCACCGCGCCGATGATTTGTACGATACGTCCGCTCATCTTGATTCCTCTTAGATACCTGCAAATGAAACCTGCATAACCCGGGAGGGAATCGCTTCCCTCCCGTGGTGCTATACCGCAGCGGCACCACCGACGATCTCGGAGATTTCCTGGGTGATGGCGGCTTGACGAGCCTTGTTGTAGACCAGTTCCAATTCGTCGATCATATTACCGGCATTGTCAGTGGCGCTCTTCATGGCGATCATCCGCGCCGCTTGCTCACAAGCCACATTCTCGACCACGGCCTGATAGACCTGCGACTCGATGAAGCGCACCAGCAGCCGGTCCAGTAGTACCTTGGGGTCCGGTTCATACAGGTAATCCCAGCTTCCGGGACGGCTGTCATCCTCGTTATCCATATCGTCATCGCCCATCTCGGTCGACAAGGGCAACAACTGCCGCACGACCGGCTTCTGGGTCATGGTGTTGACGAACTCGTTGTGCACCACAAACAGGCGATCCAGACGACCTTCGTCATACGATTCCAACAGGATCTTGATACTACCGATCAGATCCTCGATTTCCGGCGCTTCGCCCAGGCCATTACGTGCCGCTACCAGTTGGCCACCATATTTGCTGAAGAAAGCGCTGGCCTTGGTACCCAGAGCGCAAAATTCCAATTCCGCGCCCTCATCACGCCAGGCCTTGGCTTCCTTCAGCACCTGCTTGAACAGGTTGGCATTCAGACCACCGCACAAGCCCCGATCGGAGGAGACCACAATGAAACCAACACGCTTGGCCTCGCGCTCGATCATATAGTCGTGACGATACTCAGGGTTGGCACCAGCAACATGAGAGACAACATTACGTATCTGACGAGCGTAAGGGTGACTTGCCTTCATTCGCTCCTGGGCTTTACGCATTTTCGATGCAGCTACCATTTCCATGGCACTGGTGATCTTCTGCGTATTCTTGATGCTCCCGATCTGAGAGCGTATTTCTTTAGCAGCTGCCATAGCGACCTACCTCTCGTTCGTGGCTGTCAGAGACTGTAAACACGGGAGAGGTGCCCTCTCCCAAGCTAACGGATTACCAGCTCTGAGTTGCCTTGAACTTCTCGAGACCAGCCTTGAGGCCTTCCTGAATTTCGTCGTTGTAGTCGCCAGTCTGGTTGATCTTGTCGAGCAGTTCGCCATGCTCTGCCTGCATATAGGCATGCAACGCTTGCTCAAAGGCCAGCACCTTGTCTACCCCGATGTCATCCAGGAAGCCTTCGTTGGCGGCATATAGCGTCAGCGCCATTTCGGCCACGGACATCGGCGAGTACTGATGCTGTTTCATCAACTCAGTGACACGCTGACCGTGTTCAAGCTGCTTTCGCGTTGCCTCGTCCAGATCGGAAGCAAACTGGGAGAAGGCCGCCAGCTCACGATACTGAGCCAATGCCAGACGAACGGTGCCCCCCAGCTTCTTGATGATCTTGGTCTGGGCCGAACCACCAACGCGGGAAACGGACAAACCGGCGTTGATCGCCGGACGAATCCCGGAGTTGAACAGGTTCGTTTCAAGAAAGATCTGACCATCGGTAATCGAGATGACGTTGGTCGGCACGAAGGCCGATACGTCTCCCCCTTGCGTTTCGATGATCGGCAACGCCGTCAGGGAGCCTGTCTTGCCCTTGACTTCACCGTTGGTGAACTTCTCGACGTAATCGGCGTTGACACGCGCAGCGCGCTCGAGCAAGCGCGAATGGAGATAGAAGACATCCCCGGGGAAGGCTTCACGTCCCGGCGGGCGACGCAGCAATAGCGACGTCTGTCGATACGCTACGGCCTGCTTGGAGAGGTCGTCGTAGACGATCAGGGCATCTTCGCCGCGATCGCGGAAATATTCCCCCATGGTGCACCCGGCATAGGCAGCGAGGAACTGCATCGGTGCCGGATCGGCAGCGCCTGCGGATACCACGATGGTATGTTCCATCGCACCATGTTCTTCAAGTTTGTTCACCACCTGGGCAATGGTCGACTGCTTTTGACCGATGGCGACATAAACGCAGGTGATGTCCTTGCCTTTCTGGTTGATGATCGTATCCACGGCGATCGCCGATTTACCAATCTGTCGATCGCCAATGATCAACTCACGCTGACCACGACCGATCGGCACCATGGAGTCGATCGATTTGAGACCCGTTTGTACCGGTTGATCGACTGACTGGCGGGTAATGACACCTGGCGCGACTTTTTCGACTGCGTCGGTCTCCTTGGTATCGATATCACCTTTACCATCGATCGGGTTGCCGAGTGCATCGACGACACGGCCAATGAGCTCACGTCCGACCGGCACTTCGAGGACACGACCGGTACATTGCGCGGTCATCCCCTCTTCGAGTTTCAGGTAGTCGCCAAGTACCACGGCCCCGACGCTGTCGCGCTCAAGGTTGAGCGTCATGCCATAGATGCCGCCGGGAAATTCGATCATCTCGCCAAACATGGCGTCTTCGAGGCCGTGAATACGTACGATGCCATCGAAAACACTGACGATAGTACCCTGATTGCGGGCTTCGGATGCGACATCAAGCTTTTCGATACGTTGCTTGATGATGTCGCTGATCTCGGAAGGATTCAGTTGCTGCATGCCATGTCCCTCATGGCTCAGGCGGAAAGTGCCTCGTGAAGGCGGTTCAATCGACCGCGTACCGACCCGTCAATGACGGTGTCGCCGGCACGCAGGATGACGCCACCCAACAAGGTTTGATCCACCTGAGTAGTAATGGAGATTTCGCGATTGAGACGCTTCTTGAGTGCGGCACCGAGCTTGTCTTGCTGCTCGGTTTCCAACTCGAATGCCGAAACGATAGTTACGTCAATGCGCTGTTCGTACTCGGCCCGGAAGGTCTCGAACTGCTGTGAAATCGACCTTAATACCGACAACCGGCCTTTCTCGCCTAGCATGTCGAGAAACTGTCTGGCCGGCTTATCGACCGTTATATCGGCAATCTCGATAAGCAGTTCCACCTTTTGAGCAGAAGTCAGCTTGGGATGAGAAAGCACCTTCTGCATCTCGCGGTCGGCAACCACACGACCCAGCGCTTCAAGCCACTCGGACCAGGCCGGAAGCGCATCATGATCGCGTGCGTACTCGAACGCCGCCTTGGCGTAGGGTCGAGCGACGGTAGATATTTCCGCCATGGGTCACCTCCTCACAGTTCGGCGGCAAGCTCATCGAGCAGCTTGCGATGTGCCTTCTCATCAATGGAGGATTCCAGGACGCGTTCCGCACCGAGAATAGCCAAACTGGCGACTTGTGTACGAAGCTCTTCCTTGGCGCGATTGACTTCCTGCTCAACCTCGGCCCTCGCACCGGCGATGATACGATCACCTTCGGCACGTGCTTGTCCACGCGCCTCCTCGATCATCTGATTGGCGCGCTTGTTGGCCTGCTCGAGAATTTCAGAAGCCTGTTCCTTGCTTTCTCGTAGCGTCTGGTCCGCTTGTTCCTGAGCGAGCTCAAGGTCACGTGACGCACGGCTGGCCGCATCCAGCCCCTCAGCGATCTTTTTCTGACGCTCATGGAGCGCTTGGCTGATCGGCGGCCACACATACTTTATGCAAAACCAGACAAAGATCGCGAAGGCGATCGACTGTCCGATAAGCGTCATGTTGATATTCACAGGACTGTACCTCTGACGGATTCGTGGCGACCGGAAACTGACAAACCGAGCGCACTGCGCTCGGTAAGCGAGCTATTAACCGGCAACGACGAAAATCAGGTACATCGCGATCCCGACACCGATCATCGGCACCGCATCGAGCAAGCCGGCCATCAGGAATGTCTTGGTCTGCAGCTGATCGCCAAGTTCTGGCTGACGAGCCGTGGACTCAAGCAGCTTCCCCCCCAAAAGGGCGAAGCCGATACCGGTACCGAGCGCGCCCAAGCCGATCATGATCGAGGCAGCAATGTAGATGAGTTCCATGGTTTAGCTCCTATTACTGAAGGTATCGGAATTGCAAGTGTTACAGCGTTAGTAGTCGTTGCTCGTGTTATCAGTGATGCTCGTGTGCAGCGCTCAAGTACACGACGGACAACACCGTAAAGATGAATGCCTGGAGTGTAACGACCAGGATGTGGAAGATCGCCCACGGGACATCCAGTAACCAGATGGCCCAGAAGGGTAGCAAGGCGATCAGTATGAATATCACCTCACCAGCAAACATGTTGCCGAACAGACGAAGGCCGAGGCTGAGCGGCTTGACCAGAAGGCTGATCAGCTCCAGCAGCAGATTGAACGGAACCAGCAACCAAGTATTGAAAGGGGTAAAGGAAAGCTCCTTCGCGAAGCCGCCGACCCCCTTGACCTTGAGACTGTAGTAAATGATCAGGCAAAACACGCCGATGGCCATCCCCATCGTGGCATTGGGATCCGTGGTCGGCACGATCTTCATGTAGTCGACGCCCAGGCGAGCAAAGAGCTCAGGGAAGTAGTCGACCGGGATGACCTTGAGGCTGTTCATCAGCAGGATCCAGACGAAGAGCGTCAAGGCCAAAGGCGCAATGATCGGGTTCTTACCGTGAAACGTGGAGCGAGTGAGGTTTTCTATGAACTCGAAAACCATCTCGACCATATTCTGCAGCGTACCGGGTACCCCCGTGGTCGCTGCCTTGCCGGCCTTGCGGAATAGACATATGAACAACGTGCCCATGGCAATCGACCATCCCATGGTGTCGAGATGGATAGCCCAGAAGCCCATCTCGCGAGCTTCTTCGGCCGAATGTGCCAGCGACCAGCCATTTTCAGGATGATTTCCCAGGGTCAGATTCTGAAGGTGGTGACGTATGTACTCGGTCGGCGTCGGATTATTGCCAGCCATGAAGTTGCCTCGCGTTAGTTTGGTCAGTCAGTCACGCACAAGCCAAGGAGCTACCCAGTGCATGAAAATAACCGCCAAGTATGCGCTGAAAAAGAAAATTAGGTTTGAAGGAGGCACCGTGATGAACACTACGGCAAACAGTACCACCGTCAAACCGAACTTTCCTGCTTCCGCCCGGTACAGATTGGTTACGACTCGTTGCGGTTGTCTTCCTCCACGACCGAGACCCGACCTCCACACGAAATACCCATTGGGCAGCCATCCTACCAGCCCACCTTTCAAGACGGACAGAGCGCTTTCGGCTCCACCTGCCAGTAACGCGATCCCGATCAGGATCATTACGGCAATCGCTTGTCCCCACAGCACTCGGGCAAAACGTGTTTGACGGCGAATCGCCGGTGAAGGTCGTTGCATCGTTCACCTTTGCTGATGCTCGTCAAACGATCGAGTGCATTACCATCAGGCAAACACCCGCGGATTATAGGGAAGCGCTACAGAGCGTTCAACCGAAGGCAACGCGAATTTTCGCGATATTGCACTAGTTTACGACCAAAAGGGTAGGAATCGTCGGTAAAAAACGTTAGCTTGCTAAAAAGTAATCCCATTCAGCGGATATGTCCCAGAATGCCATCGAGTTCGTCCAGACTACTGTAACGAATGGTCAAACGCCCCTTGCCACTGCGACCGTGCTGAATCTTGACGGGCGCACCAAGTAGTTCTCCGAGCTGAGTTTCCAAACGGCCGACATCGGTAGGCGTCTCTTCCCGAGAAGACGGCGAACGCTTGGCGCTCCCTTCTTCGCCAAGACGCTTGACCAACGCTTCCGTTGCGCGAACCGTCAGGTCCTTGTTGACCACTTCATGAGCCGCTTGGCGCTGTTTTGCCCCGGACAGGGCGAGTAGTGCACGAGCATGCCCCATATCCAGATCTCCGCGCTCGAGCAATGTCTGGACTTCGGGATCGAGAGCCAATAAACGCAACAGGTTAGCCACTTGGGCACGAGAGCGCCCGACCGTGTCAGCCACCTGTTTCTGTGTCAGATCGAAATCGTCCATCAGACGTTTCAACGCCATCGCCTCTTCGACCGGATTGAGGTTCTCCCGCTGAATATTCTCGATCAACGCCAGAGCCAGAGCCGCCTGATCACTGACCTCCCGGATAACTGCCGGAATCACATCGAGTTCAGCCAGTTGAGCCGCACGCCAACGACGTTCGCCAGCGATGATTTCGTAGCGCTTCTGACCCACGGGGCGTACCACGATGGGCTGCATGACTCCCTGAGCACGAATCGAATCGGCCAGTTCTTCCAGTGCTTCGGGCTGGATGTCCCGGCGCGGCTGAAATTGCCCGCGTGATAGCTGGCCGAGTGGCAAGCGCTCCAAGCGATCGCCGGCAAACGCTGGCGACTCGATCGTTAGATCAACGTCCCCATCGCTCTGCTCGAGGGGCGTGTCGTTCTCACCTTCCAAGGACTCACGATGGCGGGCACCAGAACCGATCAAGGCATCCAGGCCACGGCCCAGGGGGCGTTTACGCGTCATTGATATTCCCTCGATTCATATTCCCGAGACTCATAGCGACAAGCGCCGAATCAACTCCTTGGCCAGCACACGGTGCGCCTGACTGCCCCGTGAGAAACGGGCGTACTTGGTGACCGGCAAACCGTGGCTGGGGGCTTCTGCCACCCTGACGTTGCGAGGAATCGTGGTCTTGAGCAAGGTATCGCCGAAATAGTCGCGCAACTGTTTGCTGACATCGCGAGTCAGGCTGTTACGCGAATCATACATCGTTCGGACGATGCCATGGAGTGCCAGGTTGGGATTCACGCTATCGCGAATCTGATCGACCGTGTCGAGCAGTGCCGACAGGCCCTCGAGAGCGTAGAACTCGCATTGCAGCGGGATCAGCACCCCGTGAGCAGCCGTCAGACCATTGACGGTCAGCATATTCAATGATGGCGGACAATCGATCAGGACGACATCATATTCCCCGGCAACGCTTCTCAAGGCCTCCGATAGGAAACGCTCTCGTCCCTCATCACGGTCGAGTAGATCGACCTCGGCAGCGGTCAGGTCACCATTACTGGGTAACAGAGCGTAGCCGGTATCCGGACAATCGAGGATAACCTCCGCAGCGCGACTGTCTCCCATCAACACATCCAGGATGCTGCCATCGAGCTCGTGCTTGTCGATGCCACTCCCCATGGTGGCATGCCCCTGGGGATCCAGGTCGACCAGTAGCACGCGGCGGTCCAGTGCCGCCAAGCTGGCGGCCAGATTGACGGCCGTGGTGGTCTTGCCCACGCCCCCTTTCTGATTGGTCAAGGCGATGATCTTGGTCACAAGCGACTCCCTTGCAGATTCTGACCGCTACCACGCAGTTATCCCGATTGGTCTTCATGGCGACTCAGGGTCATCAGTACGCGTTTACCATGTTCTCCCGGTATGTCGAGATGCCGGACTTCCTCAACCTTGACTCCAGAAGGCAGTTCGCCACGTTCCGATTCCACCGACGGGCCTTTCATTGCCATCCACCGTCCCTGTCGAGTCAGCAGATGGTCGCTGAGTGTCACGAATGCACCGAGTCCGGCAAAAGCCCGAGAAACGATCTGATCGAAGGGGGCGGCTTCGAACGACTCGACTCTGGATTGTACGGGCGTGACATTGGTCAATCCCAATTCCAGCACAACTTGGCGTTGAAAACGTACTTTCTTGCCGTTGCTGTCGAGCAGTGTGACATCCGACTCAGGCCTGAGGATAGCGATGATCAGACCAGGAAAGCCGGCTCCTGCGCCGACATCAAGGATACGAGACCCTTGCATGGCATCAACGATAGCAGCACTGTCGAGCAAGTGCTTGGTAACCATCTCGGCCGGCGATCGTATCGCGGTGAGGTTATAGGCACGATTCCACTTGTGCAATAGGGCCAATATCGTCAACAGCCGTCGGCGTTGTTGATCATCAGGATACCAGCCCAGGTCAGCGAGACCTTCATCCAATCGTTGCTCGACGGTGACGTCCATCGCCTTGATCATCCAGCGGCCACCTGACTGGTATCCAGTAAACGACGTTTCTTGAGATGAACCAGGAGAATGGAAACTGCAGCAGGGGTCACACCAGAGATTCGACTCGCCTGACCAAGAGTTTGCGGACGTGCTTCCTTGAGCTTCTGGCGAATTTCGTTGGATAGGCCGTCGACATGATCATAGTCCAGTGCCTCGGGCAACGGTGTCGCCTCGTGACGCTTCAATTTGTCGATTTCTTCCTGCTGACGGTCGATATAGCCCTTGTACTTGGCTTGGATCTGTACCTGTTCGGCTACCGTGGGGTCCACGTCCGATTCACCGTTGAGCGACGCTAAATCACGGTATTCGAGTTCAGGACGCTTGAGAAGATCCAGCAGGTTGTACTCGCGTCCCAGAGCTTTACCGGTTTTTTCCTCGACGGCATCAGCAGCCATTGTCCCCGGGTGTACCCAAGTGGACTTGAGCCGAGCCTGTTCACGTTCGATGGCATCACGCTTATCCACAAAGGTGGACCATCGCTCATCGTCGACCAATCCCATGTCACGGCCGAGTTCCGTCAAACGCAAGTCGGCGTTGTCTTCGCGCAGCAAAAGCCTGTACTCCGCACGTGACGTGAACATCCGATAAGGTTCCTGAGTTCCCAGCGTGATCAGATCATCGACGAGCACACCCAGATAGGCTTCATCACGGCGTGGTGTCCAGGCGGCTTTGCCCTGTGCCCGGCGTGCAGCATTCAAGCCTGCCAGAAGCCCTTGTGCACCGGCCTCTTCGTAACCGGTCGTGCCATTGATCTGGCCGGCGAAATACAGGTTGTGGATAAATTTGGTTTCCAGCGAGTGGAGGAGATCTCGAGGATCGAAGAAATCGTATTCGATGGCATAACCAGGCCGCGTGATATGCGCCTGTTCGAGACCACCGATTGACCGGACTACCTGTAACTGGATGTCGAAGGGCAGTGAGGTCGAAATGCCGTTGGGATAGAGCTCATGGGTCTCGAGCCCTTCAGGCTCGACAAAAATTTGATGGCTCGACTTGTCGGCGAAACGATGAACCTTGTCTTCGATCGATGGGCAATAACGTGGCCCTACTCCCTCGATGGTTCCCGAATACATCGGCGAACGGTCCAGGTTGGCCAGGATGATCTCGTGTGTTTTCTCGTTGGTATGAGCAATATGGCAACTCATCTGTCGAGGATGCCAGTCGCGTTGCCCCATGTATGACATGACGGGGGTCGGTGTATCGCCCGGCTGTTCCTCGAGACGTGAGAAATCGACGCTCTTGGCGTCCAATCGAGGCGGTGTTCCAGTCTTGAGGCGATCGACGCGAAACGGCAACTCGCGCAAACGGGACGAGAGTGCATTGGAAGGAGGATCCCCTGCACGACCACCGCGACTGTTATCGAGTCCGATATGAATCACGCCGCCCAGGAAGGTACCTGTGCACAGGACAACGGTATCACCATGAAACCGGATACCGGTTTCAGTGACGACCCCGGTCACGGTATCACCCTCGACGATCAGATCGCCGGCGGCCTGCTGGAATATCACCAGATTCGATTGAGTTTCCAACTGGCGACGTATGGCGGCCTTGTAGAGTACACGATCGGCTTGTGCCCGAGTTGCTCTGACGGCTGGGCCCTTGCGGGCATTGAGGACGCGGAACTGAATGCCTGCCAGGTCAGTAGCTTTGGCCATTGCGCCATCCAGAGCATCGATTTCCTTGATCAGGTGGCTTTTGCCTATGCCTCCCATGGCGGGGTTACAGGACATCTGGCCGAGTGTCTCGATGTTGTGTGTCAGCAGCAGTGTTCTGGCGCCAGTGCGGGCAGCGGCCAGGGCGGCCTCGGTTCCCGCATGACCGCCACCGATGACGATGACCTGGTAACGATCGGGATAATCCACGTTGCACCTCGAGTGATGCTGGCTTGGCATCGTTGCTAAAAGACATATAGCGAAATCAGCCAGCCAGTATAAACCTCTTGTGGGTAACCGTCAGGGGTTTTCCACACCTCGTGTGTCGTACCCTGGTTGTTCAGGGTCTCTAATAATTATTATTGATTGTTAAGTAAAGAAGTTCTGTTGTTGTTGCTACTACTGGTGTGGATGTTTTTTGTGGAAAACTATATATAGTCTCCGAAAAACATATAGATACAGTGTTCACAAGTATGCGGAAAGTACGGGCAGTAGCTGCGTACGGACAGCGAGGAAGCTGTGGACGATAATGGCATTTTTCCACAGGACTCACTTTTCACCACTTGTCCACCGTCGTCTACCGAGCTTGTCACCGTGGCTGTTAACACATCGGTTGTAATTCGATGAACGGCTCAAGAGCAGGGGATGAGAGGGAATTGGAATGGATTGGCGGGATAAGTTATCCACAGAGCGAAAACGGGCCCATCATGAACGACGGGCCCGCGATGGCCTTTCACCAATGAAGGAACTTCAATGCTTCACTGGCCCCTCAATGCTGAAGTACCCTCGACAGGAAGTTCTGAGTACGTTCCTGTTGTGGATTGTCGAACACCTCATGGGGCGGTCCTTGCTCGATGATTTCGCCCTGGTGAATGTAAATGACACGATCGGCTACCTCTCGAGCGAACCCCATCTCGTGAGTCACCACCATCATCGTCATGCCTTCCCGGGCAAGTTCACGCATGACATCCAGGACTTCACCGATCATTTCCGGATCCAGAGCGGATGTGGGCTCATCGAATAGCATCAAGCGGGGTTCCATCGCCAGTGCTCTAGCGATCGCTACACGTTGCTGTTGTCCGCCTGAGAGTTGAGTCGGGTATTTGTCAGCCTGATCGGCAATTCCGACCCGCTCCAGAAGTCGTTCTGCGGCAGTGCCGGAGTCTTGTTGGGATAGCCCCCGTACCTTGATAGGCGCCAGCGTGACATTTTCCCGGACCGTCAGGTGAGGGAAAAGATTGAATTGCTGGAAGACCATACCGACCTCGGTACGGATGGCCTGAAGTGCTTGACCGCTCTTGCCATGTGGTAGGAGCTCCTTCCCGTCAACGCGCAATTGGCCACTTTGATACTCCTCCAGGCCATTGATACAACGTATCAGGGTGGACTTGCCTGAGCCACTGGCGCCAATGATCACGAGGACTTCACCTGCGCTCACTTCGAGATCGATGTCGTTGAGGACATGGAGGTTGCCGAAGTGCTTGTTCAGTCTCTCGAGCTCGACGATGGGCACTGGCGTCGAGGATTCCTGGGAATGTTCGTCACTCATCGCATTTATCCCTTATTGTCCGACCAAGCCCTTGCGCTCGAGCTGGCGCAAGACGATGGAGAGGGTCAAGGTGATGGCCAGGTAGAGTATTGCGACCATGAAATAGACTTCGAGGGCATTGAAGGTCGTTGCAATATACACTTGACCCTGACGTACCAACTCGCCAACACCGATGACCGAGAATAGTGAAGTATCCTTGATGCTGATGATGCCTTGGTTGCCGAGGGCCGGAATCATGCGTCTGAAAGCCTGTGGCCAGATGATGTAGCGAAAGGATTGGGTTCGGGACAAACCTAGCGAGAGGCTGGCCTCGCGTTGTCCTCGTTCGATGGATTGCACACCACCACGGACGATTTCTGAGATATAAGCGCCTGAATTGACGGCTATTGCGGCAATACCGGCGACGATGGCATTAATCGGACCTCCCAATAATTGGGGTAAACCGTAGAAGATGAACAGGACTTGTACTAGAACCGGTGTACCGCGAAATACCTCGATATAGATCGTGGCCAACCAGCGTAGCCATCGAATAGGGCTGATACGTAGCAGTCCGAAAAGAATGCCGATCAGGAAACCGATGGCCAAGCCACCAAAAGAAATCAACAGGGTCCACGGAATCCCTGTCAGAAGATGGGGGATGGAGGCGAACGCCGCCTGCCAATCGAATGTGAATTCCACGTGACTCCTCCCGCCAGTAAATCGCCTGTTACCGAAGAGTCCCGGCTAGGCGAAAAAGGGTATGGTCGATGGGAACGCAACGGGGTCGAGCTTACAGCCCGACCCCGTTGATCAATTGCATGACGACGTCATTCGTCGTTGGGTGCGCTACCAAACCATTCTTCGTAGATCTCGTCGTAGGTGCCATCTTCCTTCATGCTGGCAAGCGCTTCATTGACGGGTTCGACCCATTCGCTGTCCTTGACCAAGGCAATGCCGTACTGTTGGCCTTCATAAAGTGAGCCGACGACCTTGACCTGACCTTCGCCGCGCGTATTGGCGAAATATTCGACGTTGGGAGCGTCATAGAAGACGGCGTCGACACTTCCCCCCATCAATGCCATGTACATGTCAGCACTGCCTGGGTACGGGGTGACATCGGCGCTATCGCCTAGGTTCTCTTCCAGATAGTCATAACTGGTCGAGCCTACCTTGGTGCCGATTTTCATCCCTTCCAGGTCGCTGAATTCTTCGACGCTATCGTTGTCGGCACTGACCAGTATACGCAGGCCGCTGTCGTAGTAAGGGTCGGAAAAATCGACGATTTCGGAGCGTTCGTCGGTGATGGTGATGCCGGCAATGGCAATGTCCACATTGCCGGTCTGGACGGCAGGAATAATGCCGTTGAAATCCATGGTTTCAAGATCGATCTCAAAGCCGGCTCGTTCTGCGACCTCACGGATGATATCCATATCGAACCCGACCATTTCGCCGGATTCTTCATCCATCATCTCGAAGGGGACGAAGCTCGGATCCGTCACGACCTCGAGCGTTTCCTGCGCCATGACCGTGGAAGACGTTGCAAGGCCCAGCATGAGGCCGGAGAGAGCGGTAATCTTGTAGGCTTGACGTTTCATGGAGTTCCCCATTAGCTATGATTGTTGGCGGAATACGCCATTTACCATGGCGAGTTCCGGGGGAAGCGTCAAGTTGGGGGAAAAACGGTTTTTACACCATGAAGGAAGCACCGCAACCACAGGTAGTGGAGGCATTGGGGTTCTGTACCAGAAATCTGGCACCGGCCAATCCCTCCTCGTACTCCACCGTGGAACCGACGAGATACTGGTAGGATAGGGGGTCAACGACCAGGGCGACATCCTCGTATTCGATCAAGGTGTCCTCGTCGCTCACTTCATCGGCAAAATCGAAACCATACTGAAAGCCGGAGCACCCCCCACCAGTGACATAGACGCGTAGCTTCAAGGTATCGTTACCCTCTTCAGCAATCAACGTCCGCAAACGGTGCTGCGCTCCATCGGATAGCAATAGCGGCTTGAAAGCGCCGGGATCGAAGGATTCTGTGTCGCTCATCGATGCGCTCTCCTGGATGTGTTGAATGGCCGTCGATCCTTCATTATCGGCAATCCTTAGCAAAAGGGTCAACTTTGATGACGAATCGGATATCAAGGCATCAACGCTGGGGCTTCGAGACCCGCCATTTCATTGAAGCCGAACATCAGGTTGAGATTCTGAATGGCTTGGCCGGAGGCTCCCTTGACGAGATTGTCGATGACGGCAAGTACGACGACGGTATCTCCTCCGCTGGGGCGGTGTACGGCAATACGACAGATATCGGTGCCCTTCACGCTGCGCGTTTCTGGATGACTGCCGGCAGGCATGACGTCGACCGCCGGTTCGTTTATGAAACGTTGTTCGAACAAGCGTTGAAGGTCGCCGGGTTCACCGATCAGACGACCATAGAGTGTGGCATGGATACCGCGGATCATCGGTGTCAGATGAGGAACGAACGTCAATCCCACCGGCTTGCCTGCAGCACGAGTCAGTCCCTGACGAATCTCCGGTAAATGGCGGTGGCCACTGGCGCCGTAGGCTTTCATCGATTCGCTGGCTTCCGCGAGCAATGACCCGATCTTTGCTCCCCGTCCAGCACCGGTAACGCCGGATTTGCAGTCGGCGATAACATGGTCGGTATCGATCAATTCCGCTTCCAGCAAAGGCAGGGCAGCCAGTTGAGCGGCGGTCGGATAACAGCCGGGAACAGCGACCAGACGTGCCTGGCGAATGGCATCGCGGTTGATCTCGGGGAGGCCGTAGACGGCATCCGCCAGCAAGTTCGGGGCGCCATGCGATTGCCCGTACCAATGCTCCCACTCCTCGACGTCGGTGAGTCGGAAATCGGCTGATAAATCGATCACCCGAGTCCCTTTGGCAAGCAAGTCGCCGGCCAACGCATGGGCCACACCATGTGGGGTGGCGAAAAAGACCGCGTCACAGGCACCCAAGCGTTCGGGATCGGGCTCGGTGAAGGTCAACTCGTCGTAGTGGCCGCGCAGGTTGGGATAGAGTTCAGCAACCGCCAACCCGGCCTCGGAACGCGATGTGATGGCATCCACCTCAACGTCGGGATGCTGCGATAGCAGCCGTAGCAGTTCCACGCCGGTATAACCGGTACCACCTACAATACCTACCTTGATCACGAAAGCCTCCTTCCTGATGGACGGCACAAGCGTACCGCTTCCATTTATGATACACCTGTAAACGTACTCATGTGATCCATCATGCAAATCGAATTCCATGCTGTCTGTCGTCGTATCGACTCATGAATCTTGGCATGTATCAGTGACTTCCCATGATAGGGGGGTATGTGCCGCGATTGCCTAAACCTGATTTCAGCCTCAGACGGTTTCGCCGTCAGTTGGCCAGTGTCGACGCTTTGCCGCAACTTTGCTTACTTGGCCTGGCGGCGGGTATCGTCACCGGCGGGTTGATGGTGGCTTTTCGCCTGACCCTGGATCTTGGCGGGATACTGTTCATGCCCGGAGGCGATTCCGAGGATTTCGAGTTGTTGTCTCCGGAGATTCGTGCCTTGCTGCCGCTGTTGGCGGTTGCCGTGATCGGTATAGGTCTATGGCGTCAACCGGCGGCGGCTCGCAAGATGGGCGTGGCTCACGTCATCGAGCGGTTGACATATCATCAGGGACGCTTTCCGTTTCGCAACTGGCTCAATCAGTTCTGGGTTGGGGTTGTCACGGTACTCGGCGGACTATCGGCGGGACGCGAGGGACCAGCGATCCACCTTGGAGCCGCTGCCGCTAGCGGTATCGGTGAAAAGTTCCGGTTACCACACAACAGCTTGCGGGTATTGGTGGCTTGTGGAACCGCTGCCGGGATTTCGGCATCGTTCAATACGCCGATTGCCGGTGTCATTTTCGCCATGGAAGTGGTCATGATGGAGTACACGATCGCCGGCTTCATGCCGGTAATCCTGGCATCGACCATGGGGGCCGTGATCGCCCAGTTGGTTTACGGAAGCGAACCAGCGTTCCAGGTACCCAGCGTTAGTTTGGGCTCCCTGTCCAATCTTCCATGGATAGTGGTCTCGGCGTTGTTCATTGGATTGCTGGCCGGTGGTTTCGTCCATCTCGCTCAGGGTAATCAACGGCTGGCTGGCTGGCCGGTCTGGTTCAAGCTGAGCTTGGTCGGTTTGGCGACTGCAACCATCGCCTGGTGGTATCCCGAGGTGCAGGGCATCGGCTATGACAGTCTGGCTTTATCCTTGAATGGCGAACTTGCATTGGATGTGCTGATCGCATTGATGATCGCCAAGTTGATATTGTCGGCACTAACCATCGCCTGCGGTATTCCGATCGGTATCATCGGACCGGTATTGGTCTCGGGGGCAGCCGCGGGAGCATTATGCGGTCTTTTTGGAGGCTGGATATGGCCAGCCATGGCTGCCGATCCTTCCTTGTATGCGATGCTTGGCATGGCTGCCATGCTAGGTGCCGTTTTGCAGGCTCCGCTGGCCGCGTTGATGGCCTTGCTGGAGCTGACCCACAATCCCAATATCATTCTGCCGGGGATGCTGGCGGTCGTGATTTCCGGACTGACGGCACGACAACTGCACTGCCAAGGTTTCTATATCAGCATGATTCAACAAGGGGTTCATCCCCTCCAGCAACCGCTCATGCAGGCATTGTCCAGGGTTTCGGTACCGGCGGTCATGGAACGACGTCTGATATGTACCCAGCGAATGGTGGCACTCGACGAGGCCAAGGCTTTACTGGAAGGCAAGCCATCCTGGATCGTGATACTGCGATCCAACGACGATAAGCCTACCTTGGCACTTAAAGCCGCCGATCTAGCCAGAGCCTTGCTCGATCATACGTTGGAACCTCATGCTTACGGCCGATTGGACTTGCTGGAAGTTCCGGGTGTACGACTGGACATGGCGCCGATTCATGCTGAAGCCACCTTGACCGAAGCCTTGGCCCGGCTCGACAAGGATGCCGTAAATGCTCTGTATGTCGCCGATTGGCAGGCCCCGAAAGCCCAACGTATTTCCGGTATCATTACACGTGATGCCATCGAACACTATTATCGCGATACCCTCTGATGTCGCGTCTGTAAGGAGCTTGCATGTACCTGTGGATCAAAGCGTTGCATCTGGTCGCCGTCGTTACGTGGTTCGCTGCCATGTTCTACCTACCCCGCTTGTTCGTTTATCACGCCATGGCTCGTGACAATGACGACATCAAAGCGATCGATTATTTCCGCATCATGGAGCGCAAGCTGTATCGCGGTATCATGGTACCGTCGATGCTGGCCGTGATCGGCCTTGGAATTGCGTTGTTATACCTAGTTCCCGGTTTCATGAGTCAAGGCTGGCTCCATGCCAAGCTGGCACTCGTGGTACTGCTGGTCGGCTATCATCATATGTGTCTGGCGTACATGAAAAAATTGGCGTCAGGTACCTGTACCAAAAGCCATGTCTATTTTCGCTGGTTCAATGAAGCACCGGTGATCGTCCTGCTGGCGATCGTCATTCTTGCTGTGGTCAAGCCATTCTGATGAGCCAGATATCGCTATCTTCTCAACAGTTACCGGTCGTTCTGGTCTTGGCCGGCCATGATCCGAGTGGTGGTGCGGGCTTGACTGCCGATAGTGAAGCCATTGCCGCTTGTGGTGGATGGGCACTGACCATTCCCACGGCGTTGACCGTTCAGAACGGTGACGATGTGCAGCGTGTCCTCCCTTGTCGAGGTGATGACATGCGCGCCATGGCATCGGTGCTCGATGATTTTTCGGTAGCGGCTATCAAAGTGGGGTTGATTGCTAGCCTCGATGCATTGGATGCGGTTGTGGATATCATCCAACGTTATCCCGGTGTCCCTCTGGTCCTGGATCCGGTCTTGAAAAGTGGAGGCGGCACAGAGTTATACACAACCGAATTGATCGATGCTTGTCGTGATCGGTTGCTCCCCCTTGTGGATATCCTGACGCCCAACCGTTATGAATTAGCATGTCTGGCCGGCGACAGTTGGGATAACGACACGGATCGTGCTGTAGCGCTACTGTCGTTGGGGTGCCAGGCTGTCTTGGTTACCGCGACCGATGAGCCATTACCCAACACCTCGTCCGAATGCGTGATGCACACCTTGCATACACCGGACAACGGCAGGCAATGGCACTGGCCAAGACTTCCCGATCATTTTCATGGTTCCGGGTGTACCCTGGCCGCGTCTTTGGCCGTACGGTTGGCATCCGGCGAGAGCTTGATTCAAGCCTGTGAGCAGGCCCAGTCCTATACTTGGCAATCCTTGCGCCATGGTTGGCGTCCGGGCGATGGCCAGTGTTTTCCCCGTCGTCTGTGGCGCCACTCCACCCATCCGTTTTCAATGGAGTGAACGCATGGAGCTCCACTGGAAGCAAGGTATCTACGCCATTACCGATAGTCACCTGTTGCCCGACGACCACACGCTATTTTCAGCCTGCGAAGCGGCACTGGAGGGCGGACTGGCGTTGCTGCAATACCGTGACAAGTCATCTGATCCGGATAAACGCTGGCGTCAGTCACAGGGTCTGGCCGCTCTATGTCGTGGGCATGGTGTACCGTTGATCATCAATGATGACCTTGAGCTGGCATGGCGATTGCGTTGCGCAGGGTATCGACACGTCGGTTTGCACCTGGGGCAGGAGGATGGCGCGATAGGTGAGGCACGTGCAAGGCTTGGACCCGATGCCATTATTGGTTCCACCTGCCATGACAGTCTGGATCTGGCGAAACAAGCCTCCCGGGAAGGTGCCAGTTATCTCGCATTCGGTCGCTTCTTCGCTTCATCCACCAAACCGGAAGCGCCGTCTGCGAGACTCGAGTGTCTTGAGAAAGCGGCGGTCTTTGGTTTACCGCGAGTCGCGATTGGGGGGATCGGGGCAGAAAATATGATGATGGCCAGGAGAGCCGGGGCCGACCTGCTTGCCATGGTCGGTAGTGTGTTCCGCCATGAAGATCCACGAACGCGTGTCGCATGGCTGAATCAACGGCTGGACAACCCGCGATTTGCACCTGACCATGAATAGAGCATGCGCATCGTGACCGATGGCGTTACCGTTTCATTACCTATCCACAAGGTGGCTAGCTGTTATCCAAAGGGTTATCCACAGCTTGTCATCAAGATTCTTGATGCATGAGGGCCTTCATGACCACATCCGCTGAGCTGTTCGAACAGGCATGTCGTTACATTCCAGGGGGAGTCAATTCTCCGGTACGTGCCTTCAAGGGCATGGATCGGGCGCCCCGGTTCATCGAGCGTTCTCAAGGAGCCTATCTATTCGATGTGGAAAGCAACCATTATGTCGATTATGTCGGCTCCTGGGGACCGATGATCACCGGCCATGCCGACCCGGAGGTACTCGCTGCCGTCCGTGACAGGCTTGACGACGGTCTCTCCTTCGGGACGCCGACGGCCATCGAAACCACCATGGCTGAGTCGATCTGTGAATTGATCCCGACCATCGAGATGGTTCGCATGGTCAACTCCGGTACCGAGGCCACCATGTCCGCCGTGCGTTTGGCCCGTGGCTATACCGGTCGCGATAAAATCGTCAAGTTCGAGGGCAATTACCATGGTCATACCGACTCGCTGCTGGTCAAGGCCGGTTCCGGAGCACTGACCCACGGTGAACCCAGCTCTCCCGGTATTCCAGCGTCGTTGGCTGAGCATACCGTGACCCTGTCGTATAATGACATCGAAGCCGTGGAAGCCTGTTTCGAGGAGATTGGCGATCAGGTGGCCTGCATCATCGTCGAGCCGGTAGCCGGCAACATGAATTGCATTCCTCCTTCGCCGGATTTCTTGCAGGGGCTGCGACGTGTCTGCAACGAACATGGCAGTTTGCTGGTTTTCGATGAGGTGATGACTGGATTCCGTGTCGCCTTGGGGGGAGCGCAAGCTCATTATGGCGTGATGCCGGATCTGACGTGTCTGGGCAAGATCGTCGGTGGCGGCATGCCGGTGGGGGCATTCGGCGGCAGTCGCGAAATCATGTCCTGGATATCTCCGTTGGGTCCGGTTTACCAGGCTGGAACACTGGCTGGTAACCCGCTGGCCATGGCTGCAGGCATAACGCTTTTGAACAAGATTCGTGAGCCCGGTTTTCATGATGCGCTGGCCCAGCGTGTCGATACCCTGTGTTCCGGACTCGAAGCTCGTGCCCAGGCGGCAGGAGTGGATATGATAACGCAGCATGTTGGCGGCATGTTCGGAGTCTTCTTTACTCACCAGACGAGCGTCGACAATTTCGCGCAGGTAGCGGCTTGCGATGCTGAGATGTTTCGTCGCTTCTTTTCGCGAATGCTCGATCAGGGCGTTTATCTGGCACCGTCCCCCTTCGAGGCCGGTTTCATGTCAAGTGCGCATACGCCGGAAGACATCCAGAAGACATTGGATGGGGCTGAGAAGGTATTCGATAGTCTGGGTCGAACTTGACAGAATAGCGGGTGATCAACCGGGTGGTCAGGAGGGAAACGGTGAGCGATGCGTTGATTCAGGCGCTGAGTCATCCAGCGTGTTACGAGCCCTCGGTGCAAGAAGTCGAATGTCTCGAGACGCCGATGGCGTGGGTATTGTTGACAGGGGATTATGCCTACAAGGTCAGCAAACCTCTGACCCTGGGTAACGTCATTGATCGCTCGACCCTGGAACAGCGTCGATCTCTTTGTGAACGAGAGGTACGACTCAGTCGACGCGTTGCACCCCATCATCGTTTAAGCGTAGTGCCTATCTCCGGCACCCCTGAGTCGCCTCGCTTGGGCGATGACTCCGCCCCCATCGAGTATGCGGTAAAAATGTACCAGTTGAGTCCTCGCCGCTTATTCAGTGCATGGCAGGCCGGCGGGCAATTCTCTCGCGAACTGGTCGATGAGCTGATCGTTCAACTGGTTGATTTCCATGAATGTGCGGAAACGGCATTGCCTGGGTCCATGGAGACTCGTGTTGAGTCCGTTCGGGATAATATCGAGCTGGAGTTCGAGCGGATCCTGCCCCAGCTTCAAGATGCTTCTGAATTGCACCGCCTGGCCTTGTTGCGAACCTGGGCTGCGGAGGCGTTTGCTCGTTTACGAGCTGTGTTATCAATACGCTATGAGCAGGGAAGCGTACGTAAGATACCCCAGGATTTTCGCTGTCGCCATGTCGATCATGATGGCGTTGCCTGGTCCTTTGATCGGGTCGCTGCGTTGGATCGGGAGCCTTGGATCGATGTGGGTGGCGATCTGGCAGGTCTGCTGGTTGAACTGGAAGCTCGAGGCGAACGCCCGTTGGCACGACATGCTTTGAATCGTTACCTGGAACTCTCGGGAGATTATGATCTAGCCAGAGTATTAGACTACTTCAAGGTCTATCGTGCCCTGGAGCGTGCCAGAGGTATCCTCCAGGAGGCTGGGACGCAGGGAATCGGGCCCTTGCAATACGAACGTTGTCGTGACTATCTGGCACTAGCGGAAAGTGACAGTGAATTCCGTTTCCCCTATCTGTTGATCGGCGCCGGGGTATCGGGAAGTGGGAAGAGCCGCTTCACTGGTGAGACAATTCGACGTCTAGGCGGTATTCGACTGCGTTCCGATGTCGAGCGAATGCGCTTGTTCGGCTGTGAGTCTGACGAAGCGAAAGAGACGATTGATGCCAATCTCTATGGACCCAGAAATACGCAACGTACCTATCGACGTCTCGCTGAATTGACGGGCATTCTTCTGGAATCGGGATTACCCGTTTGTATCGATGCGACTTGTCTGAAACGCCAGCAACGTGATCTGCTTGCCTGGCAGGCAGAAGGGCGAGGCTTGCCGGTGATCATTGTCAGCTTCGAAGCGGATGAGGCCACGCTTCGTTCCCGTATTCAAAAACGCTCGCGAGGTATTGATGATTCCTCGATGAGCGGGCTGGCGATTCTGGAGCATCAGCTTGCCGAACGTGAGCCTTTTGGTGACGACGAGCGACGTAGACTGATTCATCTTGATACGACAGCCGACAATGCTACCGATAATTTAGTGAGCTTGATTCAGACGCATATGCGACTGGACTGAGATACGCACCGTTCAACTCATGATGTAACAAATAAATTACGTTGTGTTTTCGGGTAACTGATTGTTCGCTAACGAGAAGACAAAATAGCAATAGTATTTCGCGAAAATTGTGTATCGTTGCTGAAACATGATTATGGTTTTTGTCCAGACCGTGCTCTTATCCTTCCTTTTTGTTTGTTCCCAATATATTGATTATTAATGGTTTTTATCCCTTGAAGCCATTTTGGCATATATCATGCCCCATCTTGTTACCATGAAAAGACACTGTATATCAGTGGATGTTTGTCACTGATATCGGTGATGACTTCTCTGATGATGCCAGAAAGTACGATTTTCATGGGCGAAATGAATAAATCATGCATGATAAGGGAGATTCACCATGAAGAAGTATGTACTAGCGGGAACAACGATGTTGGCCTTGGTCATGGCGATTTCCACTGCCAGTGCCAACCCCTTCAACAAGCAGATCGGCACGGATGATAGTGGCGATCAATCAAATAATCTGACATCGACAGCGGCAGCAACAGGCGGAGACAGTGGTTTTTCGCTGGGTGGTAGCGGTGGTGATGGCTCCAGTGACGCTTCCGTCAAAGCCAAGAATTATCTGGATGAGGTCGACGACGACGATAACGCTGGAACACAGACCGCGGCGGGTACAGCCACCAGTGGAACAGGGACTGGCGGTGCGGGTGGTGCCGGCGGTGCTACTGGACGCGGTGGCGATGCCTGGGCCATGAGTGAATCCTACAACACCATCACCGAAGTCATTGCCTATCAGGACCTGGAATCCCAAGTCACCGGCTCCAGGGTATATATCACGGCAGGTGATGGAGCCATGGGGGGGGCCGGCGATGATGGTGGCGATGCGTTTGCTGCCTCTGTCGGAGTCGGTGTTGGTGGTGAAGGCGGTAAAGGTGAAGGGGGTGATGGCGGTAAGTCCTACGCCAAGGCAGGCGATGGTGACGATGGCGGTGATGGTACTGGTCTCGGTCTCGGACTAGGCGCTGGTCAGGGTGGTGACGCTGACGCCGAGAATGATGACACCTATGCCAACAACGCAACCTTGGCTGGTCTAGCGGCTGTCGTCGAGGATGATGACAATAATGCGACTGGCGGGGCGGCCACTGGCGGTGATGCCACGGCTTCATCAGCAGCAGCAGGCGGTACCGGTGGTGCCGGTAGTGGTACTGGCAGCGGTTCCGGTACGGGGACTGCCGGTGATGGCGGTAATGGCGGTAACGCAACAGCAGGAACTGGAGGTAGCGCTAACGGTAATGGCGGCGGCGGCGGTGGTGGCACCGGCACCAGTGGCGATGCCATGGCGGCTGCCGGCAATGGTGGCAACGGTGGTAACGGCGGCAATGGCGGCAATGCAACGTTGGCAACCGGAACTGCCAGTATGTCAGCAGGCTCCGGAACCTTCGGGGGTATCGCCAACATGAACTTGTCCACCGGTATCTATAACTCTCAGTTGGCTGCCAGCAACGTTGCGGCACATAGCAACGTCAACATTGGCAATTGATGAGTGTTTGATACGGCTATAAAGCGGTAATCATGGGTTGGCGGCATTGTCCGCCAACCCTTATTCGATCGATCTTTAGTGCGTCGGCACAGGAGCAGTTCATCATGAAAAGATTCGACCGTTTGTCGCTGCAGCTGATTGGGATCGTCACGCTGGTGGGTCTTGCCGTTTCGCCTATTCTTGCAGAAGAACTCCCATCTTCAACTGCCCGAGGATTCGATACTGTCGAAAAAATTGATGGCGACATTCTTGAAACCCTGAGAGGGAAAGAAGGGTTCGTTAATCTGACAAATGTTCAAAGCATTCAAAATCTTGATGCTAGCGTGAGTCATAGCAGCTTTTATGCCGATACTATACGCAGTGGTGCAATCACCATCGAGGCTCAGGCACTAGAAAATTTTGGTGGGATCGGGTTATTCAACCTGGTTACCGGCAATAATAATGCTGTCAATAGTGGTGTTGGAGTAAGTATCTACATGGCTGAGTGATGAGTAATTGATATGAAGAAACTGATTACCGGAATTATGGCGGCGACGGTGCTGACTGCATCATTTCAAATGATGAACGTTTCTTCAGCCTATGCTGGTTCTGTCAACATTGCCGGTTCCTTCGGCTCGTTTCAGGTTCCCAGCAAAAGTCTGGTTGAATTGCGTTGGGATCGTGTTGTGCCTCAGCAGTATGACTATAGTTGCGGATCCGCTGCCGTCGCGACGCTACTTACCTATCATTACGATCGCGAAACTTCCGAAGCGGAAGTCTTCGATCTCATGTTCGCTAGTGGCGATAAGGAGAAAATACAACAGCATGGATTTTCAATGCTTGATATGAAGCGCTAC
This sequence comes from Aidingimonas lacisalsi, assembly GCF_008079445.1. Classification (GTDB taxonomy): domain Bacteria; phylum Pseudomonadota; class Gammaproteobacteria; order Pseudomonadales; family Halomonadaceae; genus Aidingimonas; species Aidingimonas lacisalsi. Next base: position 487,956 of record NZ_VRYH01000001.1, read on the forward strand.
CTGGATGCTCAGAATCTTGATTCGGACGGTTTCCGCATCGAGCTGGACGATTTTATACGCATCGGGGTCCCTGCCATCACGTTAATCAATACCGGCGGTTACAAACATTTCGTGGTGATCAAAGGCATGGATGAAGATCGTGTTCTGGTTGGCGATCCGGCAGTAGGTACTGTCGTTGTGCCTAAGGAGCACTTCAGAAAGCTGTGGGACGGTACGGTGCTTGGAGCCAGGCGCGAAATGGAACTTGCTCAGCTTCACTTCAATCACGAAGATGATTGGCGTATCCGCCCCGATTCGCCGTTAAAGCAGGGTATGAGGCGTTCCGGTGTGGGTAGCGCCTTACTCGGTCTACCCGGTGATAACGAGATGGGCAAATAATAGCCTCATTGGGGACGATGACCATGAACGTTTCGACTGGTGAATGGCAAGCCGGAGTTAGAAGGGACTCGCGAATAGTAAAGCGAAGAACGATCTGGCCGCTGGCATGGCTGTGTTTTTTCATATCTTCGACAACACCGGCGGGCTTTGTCGCTGAGATGGCAATTGACCCATTCGTGCCTGAAGTTGACGCACCCATGGCTGAGCCTCTGGCATTTTCTCAGCAGCCGGTTATCGATGCGTCCGAATTGGAGGGTATGCGTGGTGGTTTCAATATCGCGGGATTGGATGTCGATTTCGGAGCCAGATTAAGAACACAAATCGATAATATTCGCTATGAAACCGTGCTTAGCATCACTCAAGCAGGCACTAGTGTGGTATCGGAAACCTTGAATGATATGGGATTTCAAGCGAATCAGCAATTGATCCGGGTTGGTCAAGGTAGCGGGAGCTCATTGGAAAATGTATTGCCAGCCAACGTGGCATTACCGGGATTGAATGAATTCAGTGGCGTCACTCTCAATGATCCCAAGGGTTTTTCGGCAGCACTGCATAACGTCACTCGTGATGCTATCATGAGCTCAGTCGTGAGCAACGCATCTGACCGGGATATCCGGCAGTACATGAACCTTGATGTGAAGCTCAATAATGTCAATTCGCTGCGCGATGCCCAGCAGCGTTCAGTCATCATGAACTCATTGTTCTAGATGGCATGCTCTGATCTCACCTCCTTCAGGGCAAGCGAGATATCGCTTGCCCTTTGTCTATGAGTTGCTGGCAATACCGGTCTTGGACTGTCTATTCCAGTTCGGCGTGCCTCCCATTAAAAGACGTTCATGCCAAACGGAATCCGTAGTGTCAACATGGTGTCGGGTGCATCATCAGTGACTCCAAGCTCCAGTCCCAGATTGACCGATGTATCCTGTGAAAGCTGATAGGACCAGCCCAGAAGCAGTGAACCGACATTCAGGGTGCTGGATTGAGTACTAACACTATTGCCATCATCGTCAGTGAAACGGGTCTTGGTTTTATTGATGAAATCGTTCTTGTACCCAAGTGTGAACGACGAACGTTCGTTGATGGAATAAGCCATGCCAAAACTCACACGAACGGCGTCTCCCGGGTCAACTTCACCGACGAAGAGATCACCTACCGGTTCATCGATATCGTCCTTCATATTGTAAAGATAGCCAAAATTGGCAAAGTAGACGGCCGGGTCCGAGGGAAACAGAAGCGTCAGGCTAGGTTCGATCGAGTGAAAACCAGAGCCCGTCGCCAATTCGCGTTCGATGCCGTCCGCATCGCGGCGGATATCGAAAGGTCCCTCGCCGGTCGTCGATTTATATCTGAGATTGCCAATGAAATATGGCCAGCCATCCTGGCCTCGATTCATTTGATAGTGGGCGGCGATCTCGATATCTCCTAGCCCGTTTCCCGTCAGGCTTCTATCTGTACTGAATCCTTGTGCATCGGGAACCGTGGCATAGAGTGTGTCGTCGCGGTAGACATAAGGTACTTTCAGCTCCAGTTCCAGCCGGTCGGTGACTCCCAAGCGACCAGTTACCGAGGCCGTCATGGTATCTCGGTCGGCGTCTTCGGCTTCGAATACGCCGATCAAAAAGGTACTCAATATTTCGATACCGCGAAATGTGAGCCTATTGACGCTGGCATGGGAGTATTGTATTTCCGGTTCGATGACAAGACGCCCTTTGGGAGTAAGAACACCACCGATATCGGGAATGGCCTGAATTTCGGGTTGTTCTTGCTGAATTTCGGGTGCTTGTCCTACGGGTTGCTGCTCTGCAGAATTCCGGTTATTGGCATCCTGAGCCAGCACTTGACTGGCCAGAAGAAGAAGGCTCAGCCCGGTCATGCTTGTGAGGATTTTTGAGTTCATGTCGTTGTCTCCCCTGAGACCCCTTGTTGAATGTTGAATGATGCATGACATTATTACGTTGTCGGCCTGGCGATGGTCCTCCTATGCTCAATGCTTTCGGGAGCTCGAGTCCTTCAGCGGGGATAAAGGAAATACCGTCACACCGTTGAGAGTTTTTCGGTGCCACTCGATACGATGCTTCTCCAATAATCGGTAAAGAGTGATTCTGGAAATCCCTAGTTCGCGAGCCGTAGGTACGATCTTGTAGTTATGCCGTTGCAATGCTGCCTCTACAACGGCAATTTCAGCATTATCGCGAGCGGCTTCCAGAGTGGCGGCAATGGGTTTTCCCTCAATCAATCGGCCTTCAAGGCCTAGATCCTCTGGCTCGATCAGGTGGTGTTCACACATCACCATTGCGCGCCGGATACGATTGATGAGTTCACGGACATTACCCGGCCAATCGTGCTGGGCAATCGCCTCGAGGGCGTTCTCGCTGAACCCGTGAACGCCAGCAGCTTTCTCTGGGCTAAACTCGCGAAAGAATCCTTGAGCCATGGTTTCCAGGTCTTCCCGCCGTTCGCGCAGTGGTGGAATATCCAACTGGATGACGTTGAGGCGATGATAGAGATCTTCTCGAAACCGGTGAGCCTTGATCGCGGTGAGCAGGTCAACATGAGTGGCGGAAATGATGCGTGTATCGACCATGACTTCCTGGACGCTACCAAGGCGCCGTATCCGATGGTCTTCCAGAAAGCGAAGCAGGTTGACTTGCAAGTCGCGTGGGAGATCACCGATCTCATCCAGAAACAGCGTGCCACCATCGGCACTTTCAAGTCGTCCGATACGGCGACAGTGCGCATCAGTGAATGCGCCTTTCTCATGTCCAAAAAGCTCAGCTTGAATGAGCTGGGCCGGTAAAGCGCCACAATTGATGGTGATGAAAGGTTTGTCGGCTCTGGCTGACATGGCGTGGATGGTACGAGCGACCAGTTCTTTGCCCGTACCGGATTCACCGATGATCATCACTGGTGCATGAATGATTGCCACTTTATGGATACTTTGCAGAACTCGTCTCATGCTGGGAGCAGAGCCGTAAAAGGGGGGGGCGGCATGCTGAAGGTAGTGAAGTACTCGCGTAGATGATGCTGATCTGGCAGTACGTTTCATCGATGCTGCATGGTTAAGAAGAACACAAAGGGCCTTTCCATTGCCAGGAAGTATATGGTAAGCATAAAAAAGTGTTTTTATTATCAATCTATTATTTTCATTTCTTAGATAATCATTGTCTATTAAGGCAATCCATTCTATGCAGCTAGCATCTATCAATTCCTCAATGTCTCTGTATCCTGATTCACACAAAGATCCCATATCGATGATACCAATATCGAAATGATTGGCTATCAATCGGTCCGATGGCATAGTGATACGAGGATAGTGACTGACCTCAAAGAGCTTCAGTGCCGTATCGACAAGGATGAGACGGTTGGCCTCAATACGATTCCCAACATAAAGTAATCTCTTCAATGCATGCATGAGCCCCCCTTATGGCATTGAAAAGCTTAACCTTCACAATGAGTGTGATCAGGTCTAGGCATTGTCTGAAAAGTGCCTTCGCTTACCCATACGGCGTTAAAAATCGGCTCAAGATGCCAATTTACAACGTGTAAACTCCGCGCTTTCGCCGATTTTTTGCCTTGTCTGTCCTTCGCTCGCCGACTTTTCAGACAGCGCCTAGTTCTGTGTTTTATGTCGTTTTCCAATTTATGGAAAGCGGTTGGTAATATCGGATTTCATTGATGCGATAGTAATACTGGTTACCCAGTCATCTTTTGTAAAGTTTTGTTTTATGGGATTTTAGTATGGTTTATGGACCAACAATTTCATTGAATTAAAATGGTAGGGTGTTTTCATTGAAAAAATGACCAAAATTGATGATTTATTATTATTCTGAGCCACTAATTTTCATCAGGAATATGTATATCTTAATAAAGGAATATACGAAAATACAGAAGGGAAATTGGATATACACAAGAGAGAATTTTGATAACCTGTTGAATATCAAATAGTTACATTACTTTTCGTGCGATCCCGATCGTTTTTGTATCAAAAATGTTTCACTCTCTTTCCATAAGGCTGCAGACCCTGTCATAGAAGGTTTCTTTTCCTATTGTTTAATTTACATTCGGCAACAATATGAGCGGATGTCTCATCAGCTATACACTCTCCTTCTCGTTGATTCTATTTAAAATGCATTAAAATCAATAAGATAAAAGTTGGCATGGCAATTGCTCAGTGTTATGTGACGACACTGAGGATAGAGATCATGAACGGCTTTACACACTCCACATCGGTTTTACCGCTCAGGCCAATCGCAACGCGCTGCCAGTATATCGCGACTGCATTGATCCTGGCGTGGGGACCGGCTGTCAGCTGGGCAGGGGAGTTGCAGGGAGATAACGACACCATAGCCGTTGCCTACACCACGGTCTCGCATCAGTCATCGTCATATAGCAATAACAACCACCATGGTTTGGCCGATCATGTCGCTTTCGAAAGTGGCAATGACTTCGGGGGTAACGGCGGAGAAAGCTTGCCCGGCACATTCAGGTCACTGGAGATGAACACAACCATTGATAGTGACACCTTGAGCCAGGTGCGCGGCCGTTACACCCCGTCTTCCGAGCTCGAAAAAGGCACGGCTGACGGCGTCATTCTTTGGGATGAAGGCCATGTCGGCAAAGGTGGTGGTTCGAGCAAGGGATCCAATCACTCCATGGGTCAGGGAAATATCCAGAACAACTCCATTACGACCCAGAGTAAAAGGTGAGCGTCATGGCTGGAAACACAATCTTTGGAAACGAAATATCAAACAAAACTGGCCGTTTGCGGAGAGTGTTACTGGCAATGTCACCGCTGGTTTTCATGACGTTCGTAATGAATAACGCATCAGGAGATGACGGGGTCTTCAGGCATCTACCGCAGGCGAATAGCAGTGTCATCAGTGGTGAAGCGTTGAGTGGAGTACGGGGTGTAGTTACCACCAATAGTGCAGCGGGAACCAACAATCTTCAGAGTAATTCGGGAGCGATTTCCATCGGTGATACCGCTTCCGTGAGTAACCATATCATTCAGCAATCCACACTGGACAAAGGCTCCGTTCCTGGCCGAGACAACGTCTCGATCGAGGGTCGAGCATTCAGCCATGCCAAAGGCTGGATTTCGACCAATCAGGCGGCGGGGCAAGCGAATGTGCAGGGCAATGCAGTCAGCATGGCTCTGGGCATCAGGGGCAGTGCACTGAGCGAGAGCAGTATGGGTCAGGTGCTGTCCGATCAGCAGGGACTGACGGCCGATCTGGTTAGTTCCGATTCCTCGAAGCGTAAGGTCACGATCGACAAGACAGCCTTCTCGGGGGCGGCAGGAATTATCCAGACGAACCAGTCAGCCGGAAACGGCAATACCACCAGTAACAGCTTCAGTCTCCGTGTGGGGCCTGGGGGCGGTGAGTAGTCTGCCGGAATAAACAACGTTGAACCAAGGTTCATTCAGGAGAAAGATCATGAAAACATTGACGAAAACTCCGCTGGCACTGGCTATCGCTACCTTGATGATGGCGCCCTATGCGATGGCGGATGGGTATAACGGTGGTTTCGATACCGATAGTGAAATCGACTCTGAGTTCAGTAATGAAGTCGAAGTCGAAATCGAGCATGAAGCGGAAACCGATAAGAAGATCAAGGTATGGGGCGGCGCCCTGATACTGGATCCCAACTACGCGGGTGCCACGGTCGATAGCAAGCAATTGTCGGAAGACAATTTCGTGCTCAACGACCTGGTGGAAAACGATGCGCGAGTAGGCGGTGATGCCGGTCGAAATGCCAGCGGCAATATCGGCATCAACAGTGCGGCCGGCGACAACAACCAACAGGCCAATGATGCGGCCTTGGCGGCATCCGACGCGAATACGGTATTCGCCCAGTCGGCCGCATTCTCGGTACAGTCCTCTGACGACAACACGGTGGTCAACAAGGGTACCGATAACGATGCCGGCGCAGGTGGCAATGCGCTGCGCGGCGCCACAGGCAATATCGGTCTCAACAGTGCCGCCGGGGTCGGTAACGCCCAGCAGAACAGCTTGTCGGCGTCCGTCAACACCAGCAATGGATCAGCCGATGCCACATCGGCCGGCGTGCAATCGACCAGCGATAACACCAGCTTCAATGGACCCGGGGAAATCGAGACCACGGAAACCTCTCAATATAATGGCGTAGCAGCCATTGCGGGAGCGTCTGCCGAAGCTGGTGCAGGTGCAAGCGTTGGTTATGGACTGAAAGTCGGTGCCGGTGCAGAAGCCAGCGCTGGGGCGCTTGCGGCGGCTGTCTCCGGTAGTGAGACCGTCACCACCACGGTCTCTCGGATGCAGACCAACGATGCCAAGCTGAACGGTAACGCGCTCCGCGATGCTTCGGGCAATATCGGGGTCAACGTGGCTGCCGGCAACAACAACATGCAGCGTAACTCGCTCTCCATTGCCGCCGGAACGGGTGGTGGTTCTGAGTGACCGCGGCTAGTCGGTGATGTGAACCGGCCCCGGATGGGGCCGGTTTTCCACTCCAACGAGCCTGTGGGAGAGCACTGATGTTTCCTTCGATAATGACTCGCATGTTGTCTGTTCTGGTTGGCGCTGGCTGCCTGCTGGCAGCGGGAATATCCGATGTCCAGGCGGCCAACGTGCGTCTGGGCAATGTGGTATCGGGTACCGTGATCAACAAGGATGTGCAGTCGATGCGCGAGCGGAAGTTCGACACCCTGGTGGAACAGGAAACGGATTTCTCCTGTGGCGCCGCCTCGCTGGCGACTCTGCTTCGTTACGCCTATGGCAAGCCGGAAGTCACTGAAAATGACGTGCTTGAGGGAATGCTTGAAATCGCCGATCCCGAGGTGGTGATGGAGCGCGGCTTTTCCCTGCTCGACCTCAAGAATTATGTCGATAGCCTGGGATATCGTGGCCGCGGTTACGAAGTCGACACCGAGACGCTGGACGAGGTGGCGATTCCCGTTATCGTGCTGCTCGATATCGATGGCTACAAACATTTCGTGGTGATGAAGAAAGCCAGTGATGACCGGGTCTATGTCGGCGATCCGGCGTTGGGCAATCGGGTCATGGAGCGCGATGCCTTCCTCGAAGCCTGGAACAACATCATCTTTGCCGTGGTAGGCGAAGGGTTCGATACGCAGACACCTCTACTCGATCCGGATCAACCGCTGACGGCGCGACGGCTGACCGATGTGTTTGCCCCGGTTCCCGAACAGGATCTTCTCGATTTCGGATTTCGCCATGCCGACTTCTTCTGAGCGAGGTGCCTGCGGATAACGACATCAACAAGGGCGCATTCAAGGGGGTAAATATGATCAGGCACTGGGTGGATAAGCGTTGGTACGGTGCACTGGGCGTTGTCGTTGTATTAGGGGGCGTTGGACAACCGACAGACGGACGGGCCGCGACGACCGATGTATCGGCGTTGGCTGATTCCCGTCAACTCAGCGATGACGAATTGGCCGGTATGCGCGGCCGTTTCATCGATGGCAAAAGTGTCATGTTCTTCGGCGTCAGTATGGAGAGTGAATTCCGCACCGCGGGAGGTGATAGTCTGAAAGCGGGCGCCAATCTCCATGCCGATCTGATCAAAGGCAAAGCCAGTTTCAAACCACATATTACAGCCACGTCTATCGATAGCGATAAGGTGACAGCGAAAGGAAATAATAATGCGAATTTGAGCTATAACGACCTCGGCAGTGGCAATGCGCGTGGCGTCGTGCAAACCATACAGGCGGCCGGTGATGGCAACGCTGCTGCCAACGAATTCGAACTCGATATCCAGACATTTGCGAATGCGGCGCGTGGCGGACGAGTTTCCGGCAATGGTGAAACGTCTCTGAATACCGGTACAGCCAATCTGAGAGTTCGACAGAATGGACGCGGTATGGAAGTCGGTATCGACGTGCCAGGCCAGGGCCGTATCAAGCAGCAGCTCCGATCGGGGCAGGGGTTGCATCAGTCGGTGCAACTCAACAGCGATTTGCAGCAGGTGCGAAACGTGACACGGTTACAAGTCGGGGTGAAGCAGGCACTGGGTAACGCGTCAGGCTCCCAGCTCAAGCGTGCACTGGATTCGGCACGCGGCCTACGACGTTGACCGGACCGACATCGGTTTCGCAATCAGGTTGCTATTTTTTTATGGTGGCTGTCTCCGTAAGTTACGTGAGACGGCCACTTTTTCTGCATTGTTGATGTTCCGTGATATTGACGTCAACGCGCCGACATTTCTGTCGACTACACTGCCTAGTGCATCAGACGTTCATGAACAACAAAACGGTAATGCAGTGATCGGGAAAGTGTCGGAATTCTGCTCGACAGGATTCAGTCTCAGCCCATCGAATACCATCAACAACCCAGGGAATCGATAGTCAGGGGAGTGGATAATGCGAATGACCAAGGTTGCCGATCCTCAACTGAGTCTCAAGCCGTATCTCACCGCTGTCACATTGTGTGTGGGTAGTGCGTGGGCCACATCAGCCTGGGCTCAAGGGGATGTATCGCCGGGGGGCGATGGAGACGGGGAGGTTGTCAGGGAGGCCGGCCCCACGCAAAGCGTCCAGAATGTGCTCCGTGAGGAACATGCGCTGTTCTCGGATCGACTGACGATCGAACCCGGGATCAGTTATGCCTATTCGGATCGTAGCCAGTTGGCTCTGAGTGGTTTCCTGGCGCTGGATGCCATTTTCCTGGGGGAAATCGATGTCGATACCGTCTCGAGCCATATCACCACGTTCGATCTCAACTTTCGTTACGGGGTAACCGAGCGCCTGGAATTCGAACTCAATTTCCCGTTCCTGTATCGCAGCAGTACCTATGAGAGCACCGGAGGGGGTGGTGCGGGTGAAGATGACCCCAATGTCGAGGATTCCGTGAGCGAGGCCGGATTGGGGGATATCAGTGCCTCACTTAATTACCGGTTGTTGAATGAAACCGCGCAACGCCCCGATCTGGTCTGGAATTTTGGTGTCCGTGCGCCGACAGGAAACGATCCCTTCGGTATCCCGACACGTCGAGTGGAAGGCAGTGAAGGTAATATAGAGATTCCGACTGAATTGCCGACGGGTAATGGCGTCTGGGCCGTTTCCACGGGCTTCTCGGTGCTCAAGACGGTCGATCCTGCCATTCTCTTTGCCAACGCTGGCTACACGTATAATTTCGAAGAGAGTTTTGGCGATATCGATGCCGCGGAAGGCAATCAACCGGGTGATGTCGAGCTGGGTGATTCCTTCAACCTGGGATTTGGCACAGCGTTTGCCCTGAATGAGCGGTTGAGCTTGTCGATGTCCTACGCGCACCAACACAGCTTCAAATCCGAGACGACCCAGAACGGGGTTACCGAAGAGATCGTGGGGAGTGATGCCAATGTAGGCACCATGAATTTCGGCGCCACCTATGCGCTGAGCGACGATACCTCACTGGTCACCAACGTGGCGGTTGGCTTGACCGACGATGCCTCGGACTTGACGGTCTCGTTCCGGATGCCCTTCCAGTTCTAGCGGCGTTCACACCTGTATCAGGATGCCGTGTTGAGCCGCTCATGCGTAAGCAGAGCGGCTCAATGTTTGATGTCAGGCGTTTCATTCCGGGTGATCTGGTGTTTATCGATCAAGCGGTACAGTGTGACTCGCGACACACCGAGTTCCTTGGCAGCGTTCTGTACCTTGAACTTGTTTCGTGCCAAGGCAGCGATCAAAGCCTCGCGTTCTGCGGCATCACGAGCTTGTTCCAGTGTCAGGATTTCCCGGCTGTTCAAGCGCCGTTCGAGTCCCATGTCGGCAGGACGGATCAGACGCCGTTCACACATCACCATGGCTCGACGCACTCGGTTGATGAGTTCGCGGATATTACCTGGCCAGTCGTACTGCCGCATGAGTGCCAGGGTTTCCTGGCTGAAGCCACGCAGTTGTACCGGTTTCTCATTGGCGAACTTATCGAAGAAAAAACGTGCGAGGACTTCGATATCTTCCTGGCGCTCGCGTAACGGTGGCACATTGATCTGAAGAACATTGAGCCGATGGTATAGATCTTCACGAAAACGCCCTTCACGCACCGCAGCTTCCAGGTCGACATGGGTCGCGGCCAATATACGAACATCGACATTGATCTCCTTCAGGCCGCCGAGTCGCTGAATCTGGTGATCCTGAAGAAAGCGTAAGAGATTGACTTGCATATCCAAAGGTAGATCGCCAATCTCATCGAGGAATAGCGTACCGCCGGAGGCTGACTCGATTCGTCCGATCTTGCGTTGTGTCGCACCGGTGAAGGCACCTTTTTCGTGGCCGAAGAGTTCCGCTTGGATCAAGTTCGAAGGCAGTGCGCCGCAATTGACGGCCACGAACGGCCCTTGGGCGCGGGCTGATCGCTCGTGAATGGCATGGGCGGCCAACTCCTTGCCGGTTCCGGACTCGCCGCTGATGAACACTGGGGCATCGACAGCCGCCACTCGGCGAATCATCTCGAAGAGCTTGTGCATCTCTGGCGTCGTGCCAACCATTTCGTAGTCTTCGGAACCGAGTTGGCTGTCTTTGCCGAGAATGGGGTTCAGCCTGGCCATGGCGAGCGCGTGGTTGAGCAGACAATCGACCTGGCCTACGTCCATGGGCAAGGTATGATAGGCATAGAAAAGCTGGCTTAATGCGCGACAGCTATAGTGATCACTCAATGCCATGTCATCGACCAATGCGACCCACTCCATGGGGTGGGACATCACCAACTTCTCGGCGTCCTTATGATGATGTTGTTGGCAGAAGTCGACGTACATCAATCCGACATCACAAGGATTTGAGTGGATCAGTTCGTTGGCTTCGAAGGTGTCGTCGGCACATTGAATTGACCATCCACGCTGGACCATATCATTGATGATCGGTGGGGTATGATGGTGTGGAGCACCTACGAACAACAGTCGTTTTGCAACTTCCATAAGTCTCTTCTCATGTTCCCGGCATTATTGGCATACTGATTGAACAGTGTTCATGACGTCGGCATGCACACCACTCAATGCCTTATGGACGAGTGGTTATCGTCATCGACCTTTGTCGCCAGGTTGATAGGCATGGCGCCCAGGTTTTGCCTTGCCCAGTTCATTGCCTGGATACGGTTGTGTACCTTGATTTTGCGAAACACGTTGTAGAGATGTGATTTGACCGTGTGTTCACTGACGAACAGCCGTTCGGCAATTTCTGAGTTGGACGCTCCGGAGCCGAGCAACCCGATGATCTCCAACTCTCGGTGCGTCAAGCCACAAATCGGTCGATAAGCGTTGCGTTGCTGGCGTCGGTAGAAGTCGATCAGACGTGTCATCAGCGAACGGGATATCCACAGGTCGCCTTCGAGCAGTTTGCTGATTCCCTTGCAGATCAGCATCAGGCTGTCGCTGCGGTAGAAGACGCCCTGCAGATGAAATTTGGCCAGCACATCGGCTGCATGATCTTCGTCGCGCAGGTTGAAGGCCGCCAGGTACATATCGGACCCCTCCAGGGTATGGTAATACCACTGCTGGAGGGTCTCGTCATCGACATGGTCGGCATCCATGAGCACGAGGGTCGTTTCTTCCTCGTGCAGTTCGTGGTTCTCATGCAATCCCTTGACGGCGACTGGGCATTGTAATTGCTGATGAATGTAATCGATGAACAGCTGAGATTGGGGATTCGCATCGGTGACGAGAAGCACCGACCCCTTAGCTTGATCCATGACCCTGCTCCTTTCTTATGGGAAACGCGATGCGTCAACGGTATGACAGTGTTAGGAAAGCCCCTCTCTCTAACTTTAATCCAAAGACCAGATATGTAAAGTTAAGTTACAGGTAAAATTAATTCTTTTTGTCTGGCTTTTCATGTTTTACTTTATTAGTATAAAAATACTATATAAATCATGAATATGCATCATGTTATTTATTTATTGCAGGAATAAGTAAGCAGGTTAATAAAAACATTAATACTTTAACTTTTGTAAATTTAGATTCTTGATCCCTAAGTATGAGCTAAATCATACCGCTCTCATGTTCTGGCGAGGGTGTGGTAGAACCTTATGTTTTACATGAAAATTCTCAGCGTTCTTTTGAAAGCGTAGAATAGGCGGCCCCATAGCGAGGATGATGGAAATGCCGGGAAATAATACATTGGTATTGGCCAGTGGGAACACTGGAAAAATAAATGAATTCAATAAGTTATTGTCGCCACTGGGGGTTGAGGTCGTTTCTCAGCGCGATTTCGACGTACCCAATGTCGAAGAAAGCGGACTCACCTTTGTCGAGAATGCGCTTCTCAAGGCGCGTCAAGCATGCCGGGTCAGCGGCCTGCCTGCGCTTGCCGACGATTCCGGCCTGGAGGTGGACGCCCTGAACGGTGCTCCGGGAATTTATTCAGCCCGTTACGCAGGTGAACCCTCCAGCGACGATGCCAACAATGACAAACTGCTGACTGCCATGGCTGACGTACCGGAAGGGCAGCGCAGTGGGCGTTATTGGTGTGTACTGGTCTATCTACGTCATGCCGAGGATCCGGTGCCTCTTATCGTCCAACGCCATTGGGAGGGCGAAATCCTGGCACATCCTCGTGGTGATGGTGGCTTCGGCTATGACCCGCTGTTCTGGGTCGGCGAGTCGGGGATGAGTGCAGCAGAACTGTCGTCGGACGAGAAGAATCGGCTTAGCCATCGTGGTCGTGCGATGCAAGCGTTACTGGAACGGTGGTGCTGATACATTATGAGTCTGCCTGATCGATTCTTACCTCCCCTGGCGCTTTACGTCCATGTACCCTGGTGCGTCCGCAAGTGCCCCTATTGCGATTTCAATTCCCATGGCGTGGGTCATCAGGCGGAGCTTCCTGAAGAGGCTTACCTGCAGGCACTGTTGACCGATCTGGATGACGATCTGGCGTTGGCATCGCCGCGCGAGCTGAAAAGTCTGTTTATCGGTGGTGGAACACCCAGCTTGATGTCGCCGGGATTCTATCGGCAGTTTCTGGATGAGCTCAGGGAACGCCTCCCTTTCGCGGATGATATAGAGATCACCCTGGAAGCCAACCCGGGAGCAATCGAGCAGGGGCGGTTCCAGGGTTTTCGTCAAGCAGGGATCAATCGGCTATCTCTCGGTGTGCAGAGCTTTCAGGCCGAGCAACTCACGGTTCTGGGCCGAATCCATGGAGCGGACGACGCTTGTCGGGCCGTGCAGTCTGCCCGGCAAGCCGGATTCGATAACCTCAACATCGATCTGATGCATGGACTGCCAGGTCAGGATGTGGCGTCAGCGCTGGCCGATCTGGAGACGGCGTTGTCGTTAACGCCCGAGCATCTCTCCTGGTATCAATTGACGCTTGAACCCAACACCGAATTCTACTCCAGTCCGCCAACGCTGCCTTCGGATGATCTACTTGGGGATATTCAGGAAGCCGGTCAGGAGCGCCTGGATGCCGCCGGGTTCCGTCAGTATGAGATATCGGCTTACGCACGTAGCGGTCGAATGGCGCAACACAACCTCAACTACTGGATGTTCGGCGACTATCTAGGCATCGGGGCGGGGGCTCATGGCAAATTGAGCGCGTTGTCCGCTGAGGGAGAGTTCGATATCGAGCGGCGTTGGAAGACTCGCCAGCCTGAAGCGTATCTACGTCGTCGCCAGGATCCGCGCGGTTTCGTCGCTGGTCGAGAACCGGTCTTGCCTGTTTCACTGCCCCTGGAATTTGCCATGAATGCCTTGAGACTGATAGACGGCGTGCCAATGTCGACATGGGAAGCGCATACCGGGCGTCCAGTCAGCGACCTCGAAACGCATCTGTCATCGTTACGCAAAAAAGGACTTCTTGTGCAAGATGCCGAATGGCTTCAAGCCACCCCCCAGGGTCTATTATTCTTGAATGACGTCCTGGCATCGATCAGCGATGACTGATGCCGGGGTCGTCCCGTTTTTTCAAGGAGTGATTGTATGATGCCCAAGTTCGTGCGCTTCATTAGCCCCCTTGCCGCTGCCGTCATCGTGGCAGGTTGCGCTACCACGGATCCCAATACCGGGGAAACGCGTCGCAATAATACCGGGACCGGTGCCGGTATCGGTGCTGCTGTCGGTGCAGTTGCCGGCGCCCTCAGTGGCGATGGCAGCTCCAGTCGACGCGATCGCGCGCTCATTGGCGCTGCCGTTGGGGCGGCAGCCGGGGGCGGTATCGGTGCCTACATGGATCGTCAGGAAGCTGAATTGCGTGAGCGGATGCAGGGGACTGGTATTGGTGTCGAACGCACCGGGGATGACATTACTCTCAATATGCCCGACAGCGTTACCTTTGCATTCGATTCCAGTGAACTGACCAGTGAAGCTCGCCGTGCCCTGGACGATGTCACCGACGTGTTGCGACAGTATCCTGAGACGCGAATCAATATTGCCGGCCATACTGACAGCACCGGTTCCGAGGCGTATAACCAGCGTCTGTCGGAACGTCGGGCCGAAGCGGTTGGCGGGTATCTGCAACAAGGCGGCGTCAATGCCAGCCGTTTGAGCATGGCTGGTTACGGCGAGAGCCAGCCGGTGGCGAGCAATGAGACCGATCAGGGGCGGGCGCAAAACCGTCGGGTCGAGGTCACATTGTCACCGATGCAGCAGGCGGGGCAATCCGGCCAGTAAAGCGACTTCTTATCCCGGCCCGCCGCTGGGCGGCGGGTTCCTTGAGTTCAGTCGAGATATGTCATGCTCGCTTACCAGCATGCCTACCATGCAGGCAATATGGCTGATGTGCATAAGCACTTGGCCCTGTATGGCGTGATTCGGCATTTGCACAGGAAGGCGTCGGCGGTTACCTATATCGATACCCATGCGGGTCGAGGGATATATCCGCTGTCCGCGCCTGAAACACGTAAACTGGCAGAATATCGCCAGGGAGTGGCTCCTTTATGGGATGCGCGCAACGTGATTGACAGTGATACGCTGTTGAAAGCGTGGTTGCTGGCGCTGGACCCCTTGCAAACCAGCCACGAGGGTGGCTTGACCCACTATCCAGGTTCACCTTGGTGGTTGGCCGAAGGGCTCCGTTCACAGGATCGGCTACAGTTGTTTGAGTTGCATCCAGGCGAGCACACTCAACTTACCCACCAAGCGTTACCCGACAACGTTCGCTGTCGTCATGCTGATGGATTGACAGGTATCGTGGAGATGATGCCGCCATCCACACCGCGAGTCTGCGCCTTGATCGACCCCAGTTATGAGCGCAAGGAAGAGTATCAGGAAGTCGCGGACACGCTGATTACACTCTCGCATAAGGTTCGACATGCCATCGTGTTGGTGTGGTATCCCTTACTGTCGGCAGGAAGGCACCATTCAATGCTCGAGCGACTGCGAAACGCCGGGGTACATAAACTTTGGCGGAGCGAGCTCCGTTGGCGTGCCCCAGTGACCAATGGACATGGAATGTACGGTAGCGGCCTGTTGGTATTCAATCCACCGTGGGGGTTGGATGAACGACTCGCGGCCAGCATGGAGTGCGTTTTACCGGTGTGCTCGAACGAAGCCCACTATCATGCTGACTGGTGGATGCCGGAGTCGTCATGACTGGGGTCACGCTACTTGCCGATGCAGAAACTGCCGAAGATTTCGCCGAGCAAGTCGTCAGCGCTGAACTCACCGGTAATTTCACCCAATGCCTGTTGTGCATCACGCAGATCTTCGGCGAGCAGCTCGCCGGCTCCATGGCCTGAAAGTTGATCCTCACCGTTAGTGAGCGCTCGCTTGGCACGGTCGAGAGCATCCAGGTGCCGCCGGCGAGCCGAGAAACGGCCCTCCGGTGTGACGGAAAATCCCATCACCGCCTTGAGATGCGCCTTCAGACTATCGATGCCCTCTCCCGTCTTGGCCGAGAGACGCAGGATCGGCGTGTTACCGGTGTCGTCGTATCCTGGCGGTTCTTGGGTCCCATCGATCTTGTTGCGGACCAGCGTCAATTGTTCGGGATCGGCGAGCCGTGCGACGAATGCTGGCCAGATCGTCATCGGGTCGGTGGCCTCGGTGGTGGTAGCATCGACCAGTAGGAGCACTCGGTCGGCCTTTTCAATCTCCGACCACGCTCGGGCGACGCCGATCTGCTCCACGGCGTCGGGCGTATCGCGTAATCCGGCGGTATCAATGACATGAAGTGGCATCCCATCGACATGAATATGCTCACGCAGTACATCGCGAGTCGTGCCTTCGACCGAGGTCACGATAGCGGTATCCTGCTCGGTGAGGGCATTGAGTAGACTCGATTTACCGGCGTTGGGACGGCCGGCAATCACCACGTTCATGCCTTCACGCATCAAAGCGCCCTGACCCGCGGCCTCGCGTACACTGTCGAGTTCGCTCTGAACCCCGGAAAGCATGTTGGCCACGTTGCCATCGGCGAGAAAATCGATCTCTTCTTCTGGAAAATCGATGGCGGCTTCGACATACATGCGTAGTTCGATCAGTCGCGTGACCAATGCCTCGACTCGGTGCGAGAACTCGCCCTGGAGTGAACGGACAGCGTTTTCAGCCGCGGCTCGGGAACTGGCTTCGATCAGATCGGCAATGGCCTCGGCTTGTGCCAGGTCCAGCTTGTCGTTGAGGAAGGCGCGCTCGGAAAATTCACCGGGTCGAGCCAGGCGAGCGCCGAGTTGTACACAACGTTCCAATAGCAAGTCCATGATGATTGGCCCACCATGACCCTGCAGTTCCAGGACGTCTTCACCGGTGAACGAGTTCGGTCCCACGAAATAGAGCGCGATGCCCTCATCGATGATCTCTTCTTTGCCTCGGAATCGCAAATAGTCCGCCTGACGTGGCGGTGGGCAGTAGCCCAGAATCGCTTTGGCTATTGCGCTGGCATCGGGGCCCGAGACGCGAATGATCCCGACACCGCCTCGTCCCGGTGGCGTAGCGAGTGCAGCGATAGTGTCCTGAGTGTAAAGAAGGTTGGTGGGCATGCTGGCTCCGGTCACTGTGACTACACGGCTATTGTCCCGTTGGTCGTCCATAAACGCCAGGCCCCCGCATTGCGGGGGCCTGGCATCGAGAACGATCGGGTCACGCTATTTTCGCGTTTTCATTCCTTTGCCCACAGAGGGGTCGCTCTCGATGTTGCGTGTGATGATCCATTGTTGAAGGATCGATATCGTATTGTTCACGATCCAGTAAATCACCAAACCGGCCGGGAACCACAGGAAGAAGAAGGTGAATATCACCGGCAACATCTTCATGATCTTGGCCTGCATCGGATCCGGGGGTGTCGGGTTGAGCAGTTGTTGCAGGAACATCGAGGCGCCCATCAGGATCGGCAGAATGAAGAACGGATCCTTCACTGAGAGATCTTCGATCCAGAAGATGAAGGGGGCGTGGCGCAATTCCACCGATTCCAGCAACATCCAGTACAGGGCGATGAAGACCGGCATCTGTACCAGAATCGGTAAACAACCACCCAACGGGTTGATTTTCTCCTTCTGGTAGAACTTCATCATTTCCTGGGACATCTTCTGGCGATCATCGCCATACTGCTCTTTGAGGCGCTGCATCTCGGGGCCGAGCTTGCGCATCCGGGCCATGGACTTGTAGGCCTTGGCGGAAAGCGGGAACAGCGCCAGTTTGACCAGGATCGTCAGTACGACGATCGACCAACCCCAGTTACCGAGAATTTCATGGATATGGTCGAGTAGCCAGAAGAGCGGATTGGCAAGGAACCATAGCCAACCGAAATCAACCGTGAGTTCCAGGTGCGGCGCTACTGCCTCCAACTGATCCTGGATCTTCGGTCCCATGAACAGGGTAGCGCCAAGCGTGGCTTCGCCGTCTTCCGCGAGATTCTGTGTCGGGCCGGCAAATGCCGCGACATTACGACCACGTGAATCCGTCGTCCCGTAATACAGGTTCTGTTGTTCCTGGGGGGGGGCCCAAGCCGAAGCGAAGTAATGCTGGATGATGGCGACCCATCCCCCTTCGACGTCACGATTGTCGAAATTACCGGCCTGGATATCCGAAAAGTCGACCTTCTGGTAGCGGTCATCCGGCGAGGAGTAAGCGGTTCCCAGATAGGAACTCATCCCCAGGGCTGGGCCGCTGGAAGGGTCGGGACTGTTATCGCGAGCCAACTGGCCAATGAAACGGGCCGTTACCGGCTCGTCTCCTTGATTCGCCAGGTGATAGCTGACATCGACAGCGTAATTGCCCCGTTCGAAGGTGTAGCGTTTGATCACATCGACGCCATTGACTTCCGCCTCCAGCTCGACCCGCAATTCATCGTCACCCTCGGCTAGACGATAGTCGGTCGTTTCAGGATCGTAGGCGATGCGGCCATCGTGGCCTTCCAGTTGCAAACCGGACTTGGCGACGTAACTGCGTCGCTCGTTATCGCTGAGCAGGATAAAAGGTTGTTCGGAATCCAGTCGCTGCTTGTGCTTGGGCAGTGCGGCATACACGATGTCTCCCCCTTGGGGATCGATGCGCACATCAAGTACGTCGGTGGTAACAGCAACCAGCTTGCGACCGTTGTCCGCCGGATCGGCGGCTTCATCGGCCATGTCACTGTCGATGTTGTCATCCCCGCTCGGTGCGGCCAAGCCTTCGCTGTCGCTGTCTCCCGAGGCGCTCTCGTCGTCGACGCTATTGTCGTTGACGCTGGGGTCGTCGGAACTGGAAATCGCGGGAGCGTCGGTTATCGGAGGCGCTTGACCATAATCCTGATTCCACTGCACAACCAGCAGATAGGCGAGCACGGCCAATGGAATCAGTAGTAGGAGTCGTTTTACGTCCATGAGAGTTCTGCCCGATGGAAGTGGAGGTCTGGCGACGTGTCGGCCGACGGAGCGACCCCGTATGGCTGGCGTGCCAGCCGACGGCAATGCAGGCTGGCCATGTCGCCCGCATGGGGCTCTGGCACCTCGTCATGGACCGGTAGCCTATGCATTGCGCACACTCTTCTCGAGACGCCGCCACATGCCGTGTAGTTGGCGATGCAGTGTAGCATTGTCCAGTTCGGTGATACCCCGGCGCGCCAGTATGACGATATCGACAGCCGGCAGCCGATGCTGTTGCAGGCGAAAGGACTCGCGAGTCAAACGTTTGATGCGGTTGCGATCGACAGCCCGGCGTGCGCTTTTCTTGCTGATCACCAAGCCAAGCCTTGGATGTTCCGTACCGTTTCTGCAAGCCAGGGCCAATAACCCTTTGCCGTGCACCTTGTACGTCGCATTGTCGAAAACGTGTCGATAGTCTCCGGCGCTGAGTAGTCGCAGGCGCCGGGGAAATTCGTTACGAGACACGCGCTCGCCGTCAGGCGCTCAGATGCTTACGACCCTTGGCGCGGCGGCGCGCCAGTACGGCACGACCATTCTTGGTTGCCATGCGTGCCCGGAAGCCATGCATGCGCTTGCGCTTGAGAACGCTGGGTTGGAAGGTGCGTTTCATAATGAGTGATTCCCACGTGGTTGAATTGGTCTCAATGTCGAATCGTTCTGCCCCGACGCTTGTTCCAGAATGTCAGGGTCTTCGGATCAAGACGGGGAATTTTAGTGAATTCGCTAGTCCGGTGCAATTTTTCTGAGATTACGATTGCATCACTCTGTCACTGGCGAGCCAGACCCAAGGGCGGTGTAGTGCCGAAAGCGCCGTTCATACTAGAAGGCATTGTTATTAACATTGGGGATCAAGGTTGTGAATATTTCTAAAAAATACATAAAAATCAACCATTTGAAATATTTTATAAACTGTGATCAATTTAGTGGACAGATCGTTGGGTAATGGAATGTGCGTGCCGAGGTAACAAACGTTTTCCACAGCACCGAGAGTGCGTCGTCGTGTGGATAACTCAGCCTCAGAAAGCTACAATGGCCGGTCTTCGTTAACGCGTTAGTGGGTGAGGTTGCGGTGTCGGTCGCTCTTTGGCAACAATGTCTTGATTTTCTGCAGGATGAATTGAACTCTCAGCAGTTCAATACGTGGATTCGTCCCCTGCAGGCGGAAGAAGGTGAATCCAATGAGCTTTGCCTGCTAGCCCCCAACCGTTTCGTACGTGACTGGGTCAACGACAAGTATGCCAAGCGCATCAATGAATTGATGCGTGAGTTGGCGCCGACCAAGCCCCCGAAAGTGTCCTTGACGGTAGGCAGCCGACGTGCTGCGCCTGCTCCGCAACCCCGTGAATTGGGTAATCCGGTTTCTGCCGGCGCCTATAGCCAACCGGCGGCCCCTGCAGTGCATACGCCACCGCGAGGCGATATCCCCGATGAACGTGAAATCGAAGCCACTGCAGACAACGATACGCCGCAGCAGGAAAATGCGGCGCGTAGCGGTAGTGGTGAGCGTCAAGTCCAGGTCGAAGGTAGTCTCAAGCACCAGAGTGGACTTAATCCCAACTTCACTTTCGAAACTTTCGTGGAAGGGAAATCCAACCAACTGGCGCGTGCAGCGTCGCGCCAGGTCTCGGAAAACCCGGGAGGAGCCTACAACCCGCTGTTCCTCTATGGTGGCGTTGGATTGGGCAAGACACACTTGATGCATGCTGTAGGAAACCAACTGGCGGTGAAGAGTGAGAAGGCCAAGGTCGTCTATCTGCATTCAGAACGCTTCGTGGCCGATATGGTCAAAGCATTGCAGCTCAATGCAATCAATGATTTCAAACGCTTCTATCGTAGTGTCGATGCCTTGTTGATCGATGATATCCAGTTCTTTGCCGGTAAGGAGCGTTCTCAGGAGGAGTTTTTCCATACCTTCAACGCCCTGCTTGAGGGTGGCCAGCAAATGATCTTGACCTCGGATCGTTACCCCAAGGAAATCAATGGTGTAGAAGAGCGCTTGAAGTCTCGTTTTGGATGGGGGCTCACCGTCGCCATCGAGCCGCCGGAACTCGAGACGCGAGTGGCGATCTTGATGAAGAAAGCGGACCAGGCCAAGGTCGATCTACCCCATGATGCCGCTTTCTTCATCGCCCAGAAAATTCGCTCCAATGTGCGTGAGTTGGAGGGGGCTCTCAAGAAAGTCATTGCTGACTCGCATTTCATGGGGCGGCCCATTACCCAAGATTTTATTCGAGAATCGCTCAAGGACCTGCTTGCTCTCCAGGACAAGCAGGTCGGCGTCGATAATATCCAGCGTACCGTTGCCGAATACTACAAAATCAAGCTGGCCGATCTGCTTTCCAAGCGTCGTTCACGGTCCGTTGCCAGGCCGCGTCAAGTTGCCATGGCATTGGCCAAGGAGCTGACCAACCACAGTCTTCCCGAGATCGGCGATGCATTCGGCGGGCGCGATCATACGACTGTGCTGCATGCGTGTCGTAAGGTGCAGTCGCTTCAGGAAGACAATGCCGACATCCGTGAGGATTACAAGAATCTGCTGCGATTGCTGACCAGCTGATGGACAGCGGCGCGACGACGAGTCATCGAAATTCAGGACAAGAAGTGGAGTTTTCATGAAATTTTCCATCTCCCGCGAAGCCCTGTTGCGGCCCTTGACGCTGGTGGCTGGTGTGGTGGAGCGACGCCAGACATTGCCAGTGCTGTCCAATGTGCTCTTACAGGTTCAGGATGACCAGTTGGCACTGACTGGTACGGACCTTGAAGTCGAACTCATTGGACGTACAGCTCCTGACCAGGTTGACGAACCTGGATCCGCGACCGTGCCGGCTCGCAAGTTGATGGACATCTGCAAGTCGTTACCGGAACAATCGGAAATCGCTTTTGCGATAGAAGAAGGACGAGCCGTTCTACGCAGCGGGCGTTCCCGTTTTACGCTGTCGACACTTCCGGTTGCTGAATTTCCCAATATCGAGGATGGACCCGGTAATGTGGAGTTGAGCTTACCCAGAGGAACGCTGAAGCACTTGATCGATGCAACATCATTTGCCATGGCCCAACAGGATGTTCGTTATTACCTGAATGGCATGTTGCTGGAGCTGACCTCCAACTTGGTGCGTACAGTGTCTACGGATGGTCACCGTCTGGCTGTCTGCTCTCGTCCTGTCGACATCGAAGTGGAACCCACTCAGAAACTGATCGTGCCGCGCAAAGGGATTCTGGAGTTGACTCGTTTGCTCGATGATAGTGACGAATCTGTGAGCTTGACGGTGGGTGCCAGCCATGTGCGAGCTCATACCGGTGAGTTTACATTCACTTCCAAGCTGGTTGATGGCAAATTCCCGGACTATGAGCGGGTGGTACCTCGCGGTGGCGATAAGGTGCTGATTGCTGATCGTGTCGAATTGCGTCAGGTACTGTCGCGCACGTCGATTCTTTCGAATGAAAAGTATCGTGGCGTTCGTCTGCAGCTCGAAGAGGGCAATCTTCGTGTCACGGCCAATAACCCTGAACAAGAAGAGGCCGAGGAAAATGTCGCTATCGAGTATAGTGGGGAAGGCATGGAAATCGGTTTCAATGTCAGTTATCTCATTGATGTTCTGACGGTACTGAACGAGGATCGAGTCCAGTTGACGTTAGCGGACCCCAATAGCAGTGCCTTGCTGGAAGAGCCGGGGGGCGGTGACGCCATGTATGTCGTAATGCCGATGCGACTCTAGTGATGCATTAGTAGCAGGCAACGTCACGATTTCTGCGTCATTGTCTCTGTCCTTGTTCTGCCTTTTGACGATGTCTCTTGAGATATCGTGGGATCTTGCGGATGCCTCTTGATCGCCTTGCCTTCATGGGATTGCGGAATCTGGTTGAGACCGATTGCCAACCTGGTGCCGGTGTCAACGTGATCGTCGGTGCCAATGGGAGTGGCAAGACCAGCTTGCTTGAAGGTATCCATATACTTGGAATGGGGCGGTCATTCCGGACGCATCAACTGAAGCATACGATTGCTCACTCCACCGATGCGATGGCTTTGCATGGTCGTCTTGTCGGCGATCCCCCTGTCCCGTTGGGTGTTCGCCGCACACGTGCATCGAATGAGCTGGAAATGCGAATGGCCGGCGAGAAGGTGTCTCGGATCTCGCGCCTTGTTGAGGCCCTACCTCTGCAGTTGATCAATCCTGATGCATTTCGTTTGCTTGAAGGCTCGCCGACGACGCGTAGAGAGTTTCTCGATTGGGGTGTGTTTCACGTGAAACATGAGTTTCTCGCTACCTGGAGGCGAGTAAAGCGTGCGTTGAAACATCGGAATGCACTCCTCAGGCATGATAGAATGGATAAGCGTTCCTTGGACGCTTGGGATCATGAGTTAACGTACTGGAGTACGAAACTGGATGATCTGCGCGCGGAGTATATGCAGGCATTGTCGCCAGTATTCGAAGAGACGCTGAAAGAGCTCCTTCCCCTCGAAGGATTGTCCCTGCGCTATTATCGTGGTTGGGACCGCCAACGTCCTTTGAGTGACGTGCTGAAACGGTCGCAGGATACCGACCAACAGATGGGGTTTACTCAGCAAGGACCTCAGCGAGCAGATTTGCGTATTCGTCTCGATCGACGTCCTGCAGTAGAAGTGCTATCCCGCGGGCAACAAAAGTTGGTCGTAAGTGCCTTGAAACTCGCCCAGGGACGCCTGTTGGAACAAACTACTGAACGCACCTGTGTCTATTTGATTGATGACTTACCGGCTGAACTCGACACGTATCATCGTCAGGCTTTCTGTCGATGGTTGGAAGTCATGGGGTGTCAGGTGTTCATCACCAGTGTCGAACAGGATGCACTGAAGGGCCTTTGGCAAACAAATACGCCGGTCGCCATGTTTCACGTGAAACATGGGTGTCTGGAAGCGTCACACGGAATGCAAGACTTCATGACGGAGTAGTCAATGAGCGAACAAGCTTACGACTCATCGAGCATCAAGGTACTCAAGGGTCTGGATGCCGTACGCAAGCGCCCCGGGATGTACATAGGTGATACCGATGATGGTACCGGGCTACATCATATGGTGTTTGAATTGGTGGATAACTCCATCGATGAAGCCCTGGCCGGGCATTGTACTGAAATTCGGGTAGTTATCCATCCGGACGAGTCAGTTACCGTCAGCGACAATGGCCGTGGCATACCTACCGATATTCATGAAGGTGAAGGTGTATCGGCAGCAGAGGTCATCATGACGGTTCTGCATGCCGGCGGTAAGTTCGATGATAATTCATATAAGGTGTCGGGTGGTCTACACGGTGTCGGTGTCTCCGTGGTCAATGCCTTGTCTGAAGAGTTGAAATTGACGATTTGGCGCACCGGTGATGTATATGAGCAGGTCTATTGTCATGGTGAGCCCCAGTCTGCGCTACAAATCGTAGGCAAGACGGAACAAAGTGGCACAAGGGTCCATTTTCGACCCTCTACCGACACCTTTGCCAACATCGAGTTCCATTACGATATCCTCGCTAAGCGTCTAAGAGAACTCTCGTTTCTGAATTCAGGAGTGGCGATCCGATTGATGGATGAACGCTCCGGGAAAGAAGAGCTGTTTCATTACGAAGGGGGCTTGAAAGCGTTCGTCGATCATCTCAATACGAACAAAACGGCACTCAATCCCGTTTTTCACTTCAACTCCGAGCGCGAAGACGGCGTCGGTGTTGAAGTTGCCATGCAGTGGAACGATACCTTCGCTGAGAATATCTTCTGTTATACCAATAACATACCGCAACGCGATGGCGGTACACACTTGGCCGGATTCCGTGCGGCACTGACCCGCTCTCTCAATAATTACATCGAAGCCGAAGGCTTATTGAAGAAGTTGAAAGTGGCCACCTCAGGCGACGATGCGCGTGAAGGGTTGACTGCGATCATTTCAGTCAAGGTACCGGATCCCAAGTTTTCTGCTCAAACCAAGGATAAACTGGTCTCGTCCGAGGTCAAAACGGCCGTCGAACAGGAGCTCGGTCGCCACTTTTCTGATTATCTGGTCGAGCACCCGAATGAAGCGAAGAATATCGTCAATAAGATGCTGGATGCCGCCAGAGCTCGAGAGGCGGCACGGAAGGCTCGAGATATGACGCGACGCAAAGGGGCTCTGGATATTGCCGGCTTGCCCGGTAAGTTGGCTGATTGTCAGGAAAAGGATCCCAGCCTTTCCGAACTCTATCTGGTTGAGGGTGATTCGGCGGGCGGTAGTGCAAAACAGGGCCGTGATCGTCGAACTCAAGCGATTCTGCCGCTCAAGGGAAAGATTCTCAACGTCGAGAAATCACGTTTCGATAAAATGCTGTCATCCGCTGAGGTTGGCACATTAATCACGGCACTTGGCTGTGGTATCGGGCGGGAAGAGTTCAATCCGGACAAGTTGCGCTACCATTCCATCATTATCATGACGGATGCTGACGTGGACGGGTCGCATATTCGGACGCTACTGCTGACCTTCTTTTTCCGTCAGATGTCGCAGCTCATAGAGCGTGGGCATGTATATATTGCTCAGCCGCCTCTCTACAAGATCAAGCGTGGCAAGCAAGAACTCTACCTCAAGGATGAGCAAGCCTTGCTAGACTACCTGACAACGACTGCCCTTGATGGTGCACGACTGTATGTCAATCCTGATGCACCAGGCATTGCCGGCGAACAGTTGGAAGCGTTGGTGAAGCAGTACAGGGATGTGATGAACCGTATCGAGCGGTTGTCCCGCGTCTATCCGGAAGAAGTGCTTCGCAAGATCGTGCATGCTGCCAAACTCGAAGGCGAGGAAAGTCTCAAAGACCGGGATTGCATGGAGCGCTGGATAGCGTTTCTGCAAGCTGAAATGGATGCGATGGTTTCCTATGAAGGCGGTCCACGCTATACATTCCAACTGCACGAAGATACTGAGCGCGAGTTATATCTTCCTAGTGTCAGCCTGACGGCCCATGGTGTGACGACGGAATATGTCTGGGGCATGGATTTTTTCCGCAGCGTGGACTATCGCACCATGGCTGAGCTGGGAGACACTCTGGATAACCTGCTTGAAGAGGGTGCCTATATCGCTCGTGGCGAACGGACACAGTCTATCACTTCCTTTTATGATGCTCTTGAGTGGCTGATGAAGGAGGCGCAGCGTGGCTTCTCTATTCAGCGGTACAAGGGGCTTGGTGAAATGAACCCCGATCAACTTTGGGAAACGACCATGAACCCGGAAACCCGGCGGATGTTGCAGGTCTCTATCGAAGATGCCGTTGCTGCCGATATGATGTTCAATACCTTGATGGGTGATGAAGTCGAACCACGTCGTGATTTCATCGAGCGATTTGCTCTAGTGGCCAACCTCGATATTTGAGAAGGTGTTGGTTCTCTTTATGCGTTTCACTGGAGTGTTTCACGTGAAACATCTTGAGAACGGGTGTTGGCACATGAGGGCTGTGTGAGTGTTGAAAAGGGCTGACTGATAGTCAGCCCTTTTCATTTAACAAGGCCGACACCGTTCCTCTCGAAGCAGCCAGTCGGTGAAAGCGGCAAGATCATCGAAGATCAAGGTTCGTTCCAGGCCGACTCCATGCAATTCGGTTCTGCTTCCTTTTCCCGTTCTCACCAGTGCCAGCCGACTACCAACTGCCGCACCTGCTTCAAGATCTCGCAAGCTGTCCCCGACCATCCAACATCCTGCTATCGTCTCGAGCTTGAGTGCCGATTGGATCCTGTACAGTAATCCCGGGAGAGGTTTTCGGCAATCACAGTCATCATCGGGTCCATGAGGACAGTAGGCGATGCAGTCTATCTTGCCTCCGGCTTGGTTGACCTGACGGTGAAGCTCCCGATTCATTTCGGCCAGTGTGTGTTCAGAATAATACCCACGAGCGATACCGGACTGATTGGTGGCAACGGCGACCATCCAGCCTGCCTTACTCAAACGAGCGATTGCATGAATGGACTCCACGTAGGGCTCCCATTCGTTCAGTGATTTTATGTAGGCGTTAGAATCGTGATTGATGACGCCGTCGCGGTCCAGGATGATCAACTTGGGGGGTTCTGACATGAAGGTGGTCGTACGCTTGGGTGTTCTGATGATGATAGCTCTGTGGAACGAAAGCTAGAGTGTAGCCGATGTTCCACGTGAAACACTAGGTGAAAGTGTTAAGCGGAAGCAGTCAGGATCGGGCTTCCGGAAGATATGTCGATAGTGATGCGAACGCTTGGAAATACTCGTTGACTGGTGTTGGATGGCAAAGAATCCAACCCATGCGTGCTGTGTTTCACGTGAAACATTCCGGGACAAAAAAGCCGGCGGATGTGCGCCGGCTATAAGGTGCCTGGGAGGTGGTCGCATCACTGGGATAGCTGTGAGATATCCGCCACGTCGAGGAACAATGCTTGAAGAGTGGCAAGAAGTGCCAAACGGTTGTGGCGAATCGCTTCATCCTGTGCCATGACCATGACGTCGTCAAAGAACTGGTCAACTGGCTCTCGCAGGCCTGATAGAACATCCAGGGCCTGGCTGTAGTCAGCTCGAGCGAAGAGCGGTTGCACGGCGTGACGGCAGGATTCAAGAGCTTCAGATAACGATATTTCTGCTGTTTCTTCCAGAAGAGAAACATCGACCGGATGATTGGCAGCATCGTACTCCTGTTTGGCCAGGATGTTGGAGACTCGCTTGTTGGCTGAGGCAAGGGCGGAAGCTTCATCGCGCTGACTGAAATGACGCACTGCGTGCAAGCGACGAGCGAAATCCAACGGCTTGGTAACCGGACGAGAGCGCACTGCAAGATATACCTCGGCAGGTATCCCGGCATCCTGGGCCCAGGCTCGGAAGCGGTCGAGCATATATTCAAGAACTTGGTCAATCAGATCGTCCGGCTTGGGAAGGTCTCGATGCTGGGCAGCCGAAAGCGTTAGCAAGTCGCGCAAATCGAGATCCAGTTCACCTTTGATCAGGATATTGAGCACACCGATAGTGGCTCGTCGGAGTGCAAAGGGATCCTTGCCGCCAGTCGGTCGTGCCCCGATGGCGAAAATACCCGTCAAGGTATCCAGTCGGTCAGCTAACGCCAACGCTAACCCTGCACGCGTTTGCGGGATCTCATCATCAGCGAAACGAGGTAGATATTGCTCGTACAAGGCACGAGCCACTTCTTCATCCTCGCCATCATGGCGGGCGTAATAACATCCCATGATGCCCTGTAGTTCAGGAAACTCCTGAACCATTTCGGTAACCAGATCACACTTGGCAAGTAAGGCAGCTCGTTCGGCCTGTGTCGTGTCACCACCGATGGCATCGGCAATGTATCTGGCAACGAAGGCGATGCGTTCGCTCTTATCGGCAAGTGTGCCAAGTTGTTGCTGAAAAACGACATTGGCTAACCCATCGCGACGCTTTTCCAGGGATGACTTGCGATCCATCTCGTAAAAGAATGCCGCATCAGCCAAGCGTGGGCGAATGACTTTCTCGTTACCCTGGATGACCTGCTGCGGGTCCTGGCTATCGATGTTGGCCAGTGTGATGAACAATGGCTTGAGTTGATCATTGTCATCAAGCAGGTGAAAGTACTTTTGATTGGCTTTCATTGACGAGATGAGACATTCAGGAGGAACGTCGAGAAAACGCTGATCGAAACTGCCGGTCAGCGCCACTGGCCATTCGACGAGCCCACTGACTTCCTCGAGAAGCTCATTATCGATAACGGCATTACCATCATGTGCCTCGGCTTCAGCGAGAACTTGCTCGCGGATGCGTTCACGCCGTTGCTCCCGGTCGGCGAGGACATGAGCTTCTTCCAGCATGGGGAGATAATCATCGGCATGCTTCAGCTCGATCGCTTCCGGGGCATGAAAACGATGTCCATGCGTAATACGGCCGGCTTTCAACCCGAAGGCTTCCGCATCGATCACCTGGTTGCCGTATAACAAGACTAGCCAGTGCACAGGGCGTGAAAATTCGACGCGGGACGTGCCCCACCTCATGTTTTTGGGGACGGGCAAGGAGGCCAGGGCTTTGTCGATGATTGCCGGCAATAACCGATCGACCGAGTCGCCTGGCTGGTATTCGCGGTAACCGAGCCAGGTCCCTTTATCGGTTTCCAGGTGAATCAACTCATCGACAGTGACACCACATGACCGGGCAAAGCCTTCTGCCGCTTTTGTCGGTTTTCCATCCTTGAAGGCCGCTGCCAATGCAGGACCACGACGTTCGACTTCACGATCAGGTTGTTTTCCGGCTAATTCAAGGATCCGGATAGCGAGCCGACGCGGCGTTGCATAGGCACGCACATCGGAAAAGGGGATGTCAGCATCAAGAAGGCCGTGGGTGATGCCTGAGGCCAAGGCGTCCGAGAGAGCATTGATGGCGCCAGGAGGCAGCTCTTCCGTGCCGAGTTCGAACAGTAGGGTTTCAGTCGTCATGCTCAGGCATCTCCCTGTTCAGCAAGCAATTCTTGACGCAACGCTGGTGTGGCCATGGGAAAGCCAGCGGCCTTGCGCGAGTCATAATAGGCATGGGCTACATCACGAGCCATGGTACGAACGCGCAGGATAAACCGTTGGCGCTCGGTGACCGAAATCGCATGGCGTGCATCGAGCAGGTTGAAGGTGTGAGAGGCTTTGAGGACCATTTCATAAGCAGGTAGCGGAAGACCCGCTTCGAGTAACTTGCCGCATTCACTTTCCTGATGGTCGAATGCATCGAACAGTGCCGGAACATTGGCATATTCGAAATTATAGGCGGATTGCTCACGCTCATTCTGCAGATACACGTCGCCGTAGGTCACGACACTGCCATCAGGGGCCCGTGTCCATACCAGGTCATAGACACTATCGACATCCTGAAGATACATGGCGATACGCTCCAGACCATAGGTCAATTCGCCGGTGACCGGATAACATTCGATGCCTCCGGCTTGCTGGAAATAAGTGAACTGGGTGACTTCCATGCCATTGAGCCAGACTTCCCAGCCCAGTCCCCAGGCGCCGAGGGTGGGAGATTCCCAATTGTCTTCGACGAAACGGATGTCATGTACCAATGGGTCGATGCCAAGCTGTGTCAATGACCCGAGATACAACGCCTGAAAATCGGCCGGGGATGGTTTCATGACGACCTGAAACTGATAATAGTGCTGCAGACGGTTAGGGTTTTCGCCATAGCGGCCATCGGTGGGGCGGCGAGAGGGCTGGACATAAGCGGAGTTCCAGGATTCGGGTCCGATCGAACGCAGGAACGTGGCCGGGTGGAAGGTGCCGGCACCGACTTCCATGTCCAATGGCTGCATGATTACGCAGCCTTGTTCGGCCCAGTACTGCTGCAGGGCGAGAATCAGGCCCTGGAAGGTTTTCACGTCTGGTGTCGACTGTGTCATTGGTGAAGCACCGTTAGCCCATGAATTCAAGAACTGCCAAGTATACAATTAGTGGGTAATCGGTTATAGGCACCTGGAATAATCGATGCTCGGGTGAAGGCCAAACGATGACGAGGATTCCTAGATGATCGTAGTAACGGGCGGAGCCGGTTTCATCGGCGCCAATCTGGTCAAGGCATTCAATGCTCGTGGCCGGGAGGATGTCATGGTGGTTGATGATTTGCGTGATGGTACCAAGTTCATCAATCTGACGGACTGCATCTTGGGCGACTATCTCGACAAGGATGATTTTCGCAGACGCATCGAAGCCGAATTACGAGGAGAGTCATCCAATCTGCCCGAGATCGAAGCGATCTTCCATGAGGGGGCCTGTTCGGATACCACCGAGTGGGATGGGCAGTTCATGCTCGACAACAATTTCGAGTACTCAAAGGTGCTATTGCACTATTGCCAACGTAAAGGCATCCCCTTCCTCTATGCTTCGTCTGCGGCAACGTATGGCGGTAGCGAAGTCTTTGTGGAAGACCCGATGCATGAGAAACCGCTCAACGTTTACGGCTATTCGAAGTTATTGTTCGACCAATATGTACGGGCGAGGTGGCATGAATTCACCAGCCAGGTGGTCGGTTTTCGGTATTTCAATGTCTATGGACCACGTGAGCAGCACAAGGGCAAGATGGCGAGCGTCGCCTATCATCACCACACCCAGGTGAACGCGGGTGAGAATCCTCAGTTGTTCGGGGCCTGGGAGGGTTACGAGGCCGGTATGCAGAGCCGGGATTTCATCTATGTCGGTGATGTCGTGGATGTGAATCTCTGGTTCCTCGACCATCCCGAGTGTTCGGGTGTCTTTAACCTGGGCACCGGGCGTGCTGAACCATTCAAGACGATTGCCGAAAGCGTGATCCATTTCTATGGCAAAGGGGAAATTCACTATATCCCGTTTCCCGATGAACTCAAGGGGCGCTATCAGAGCTATACTCGAGCGGATATGACACGACTGCGCGAGGCTGGTTACACGGCGGATTTTCGCACCGTGGCCGAAGGGGTGCAGGAGTATCTGGAGTGGTTGAATGGCTGATCGCCATACCGCTGTGGGCGAGCGGATTCTCGTCATAGGGCCGTCATGGGTCGGTGACATGGTCATGGCGCAGAGCGTTCTGATGACGCTCAAGGCGAGAGATCCTCGCTGTCGCCTTGCGATGGTTGCTCCTCCCTGGTCGCGCCCGATTCTCGAACGCATGGCTGAAATCGATGAAGTGGTGCCGCTGGATGTCGGCCATGGCGACGTGGGATGGCGAGAACGTTACCGAGTCGCGTCATTGCTGAAAGGACGTTTCGATCGTGCCGTTGTGTTGCCACGCTCTTGGAAAGCGGCCCTGGTTCCTTTCCTGGCAAGGATTCCCAAACGAGTGGGGTTCCTTGGTGAGCAGCGTTTCATACTGCTCAACGAGCGCCGGCATCTGGACAAGTCATCTCTTGATCAGACGGTCAAGCGGTTTGTCTCCCTGGCATTGCCCGAGACAGAGGGGCAACATGGGGATTTCGAGATTCCCAGTCCTCGTCTGGCTCTCGATGCTGACAATCTTATCCAGTTACGTCTTGCTCATGAGTTATCGTCGCGTCCTGCGATCGGCATGATGCCAGGGGCGGAGTACGGTCCGGCCAAGCAGTGGCCGCTAAAGTACTTTCGTGAATTGGCGTTTCGGTTAGTGAATGCGGGCCATGAAATTCGGGTACTTGGTGGCCCCAAGGATGTCGATGCAGGAGAAGACATATGTCGAAACATTCCGCATGCCCACAACCTGTGCGGCAAGACACGCCTGGCCGATGCCGTCGACCTGCTTGCGGACTGTCATCAGGTGGTGACCAATGATTCCGGCTTGATGCATGTGGCTGCTGCCGTGGGCAGTCGGATTCATGCCATTTACGGCTCGTCGTCACCGCTGTATACGCCACCATTGACGGAACACGCGACGATTCACTATCTAGGACTATCCTGTTCCCCCTGTTTCCAGAGGACGTGTCCGTTGGGACATACCAATTGCCTCAACAAGCTGGCACCTGATCGCCTGTTCGAGGCGATGACGGGACAACCACTCTCGCTGTCTCAGTGAGTGGGGCTGGTGCGGTCGACACCTTCCCACAATCGCTCCTGCAGGGCGCTTTCTTCGGTAAGGCGCTCATTGAGATAGCCAATACCATGGCGTTCAACCAGGTTCTGGGGGTCGGCCAGCAACGATACACCCAGACCTGCCCGATGGGACTCCGTGGCGTATCCCATCAATGCCAGAATGGTAGGTAAGATATCGAGCGTCGTGCTCTCACGTCGCATGCGAGCCGGCTCCACTCCGTTGCCAAGGAACATCAAAGTGTTCTCGCGATCACTACCGACCAGCTTATCCCAGGCCGATACCTTCATGCTCAGGTGGTCGCTGGCGATCACGACCAGCGTATTGTCGAGCAGACCAGCCTGCTCGAGTCGGTCGAGCAACCGGCGGGTCAGCCAACCGGTGCACTCTACCGAGTAGAGGATATCTTCACCGTCGAATTCGCCCTGTCGTTCCTTGCAACTGTCAGCAGGGAAACCGAAGGGAGGGTGCGCTCCCAGGGTGAGAGCGACCACTCCCCAAGGCGCGTCGCCGCTATCCAGATCACGGATTTCCTCGACCAGCATGTTGTAAAGAGAGTCATCATACAGTCCCCAACTGTTGACGTAATCGGGGTCCTCCAGACGTGGCTCCAGTTCATCGCGGCCGAGCACGTTATCGAAGCCATGATCGTTGTAGAAAAGCCCTTTCCCGGCAAAATCCTTGCTGGCGCCACCCATGTACGTCAATTGATAACCGCGCTTGTCGAGCAGGTCACCGAGACAGTCAACGCCAGGAACAACATGATCCAATGGCTCGAACTGCTTGTCATGAAGCAAGCCGGCGGGCATCAGTGGGGCGCCACATTGGCTGGCAATCATGCCGGCCATGGTCCAGCCGGTATTGTCGAGTTGTCGTACTCCTTCGAAAACAAGAGCGTCTTCGCCAATGGCGTTGAAATCATCGTATGCGTCACCGAAGCGCTCCTTGTCATCGTATGTCCGTTCGATACTTTCGAGATAGATGTACAAGAGGTTCGGCGGGTCATCGGGGGTCTGAACGATGTTGGGTTCGATATAGCGACGATCCAGCCAAGCGCCGTCTTCGGTCACCATGGTGGAGCTACGCTGAGTGATACCGAACAGTAGCGGATTGGTGGCGAGCAGAAAAAGTACCAGGATTCGCTCCCACAAACGCCAACGATGATCGTGGCGTACCAGCCAGACGAAGGCGACGAGACTGATGAAGGCCGCTAACGTATAGGTTATGGCAGTGAGGAAGCGTTTGCCGCCGCCATGACCCTCCATACCTGCCTGGAGATGGAAAAAGATGGCGGCGATATCCACATCGCCATAAGTGTCGGCCATGTAGACGTAGAACCACCACATGATCAAGGGAATCAGTGACCAGGGCCAGATCCGTTTAGGGGGTCGAGGATGACGGGGATTGCCCCAACGGAACAGCCACGCCATGGCAAGCCAACACAGTGTAACCACCAGCATCCAGAGGAACGACAATGTCAGAGGCGTGACGACAGCGTGGCCCAGGCACAAGCCGATAAAGCCCAGTGCCCACCAACGAGGCTGGTGCACAATGTGTCTGACCAGCGGTAGCTTCGACAACAGGTGTAACAAGGCCGGTCTCCCTCGACGCTGAATGGATAGCTTAGCAAGCACCAGCAAAAGCGGGAATCATCCTGAGCCGCTTATATTCGCGATTTACCGCGTATTGCGGTGGTCATGAGTGAGTATCCGATGATATAGGCTCAGATAGGCATCGGCCATCGCCTCCGGGGTGAATAGCGAAAGTCGTTGGCGTGCCGTTTCGGCCAACCGTGAACCGTATCCTGGTTGATCGAGCAAGCTGCCTATGGCGTTTGTCAGGGCCGTCACATCATTTGGCGGAATCAATATCCCGGTCTCGTCGTCAATGACGATATCCGGAATGCCATCGACGTGACTGGCAATGATCGGCACGTCGTAATCCATGACGTCAAGGAGTGTCGATCCGAGTCCTTCGTTACGCGAAGGAAAAACGAACAGATCCATGATGGCCAGGTAGTCGCCGATATTGTGACGGAATCCTTCCCATACGATATTGTCCAGGTCGGCGCTTTCACGTTTGAGCGCAACCTCATCATCACCCTGCCCCAGCAGTAGAAACACGACGTCGGGATAGTCTGCGCGTAATCGCCTGGCGGCTTCGATAAGTAGCCGTTGGCCCTTGTGCCGATCGACCAGTGCACCGATATGACCGATGACGCGTCTGCCGGCAAAACGCCCGCGTAGTGCGTCGATACCTTGTGGATCGTGGGGTAAGTGCGACAGGGCGCTTGGGATACGTTCGACATGGCTCCAGCGACGGGCACGCAAGTGCTGCTCGATGACCGATGAAATAGCCACCCCGCACGCTGCTCGGCGGTAGGTCCAACGATTGAATACGGTCTCTTTGACCGGCTGTGGTACGCGTCTCGTCAGTAGATAGGGTGCATCATGCAAGAGTGAATGCACGAATGCCCAGTGGACCGCCTTGGCTTCATGGGCATGAACCACGTTGGTACGCGGTCCAGAAAAATGGCCGGCGAGTTGATGGCCAGCATCGATAAAGTCGATGCCATCGTCGGATAATTCATCGCGCATGGGAGAATCACGGCGACAGACAAGACTTTGTGTCACATCGCTATGTTCTGCCAAGGCCTTCATCAGCAATACGGTCTGGCGTTCACCGCCACGAAATTGCCGGGCAAGATTGACATGGCGGATATGCAGAGAGGACGTCGCCATTGCTGACCTACCAGATTTGATCGAAATCTTCGTTATCTCTTATGCGGGCATCACGCTGAAACTCGAGGAGTTTGGCGTATTTGAGATAGGAATTGACCGCGGCGGATAGCGATATCGACAAGCCGTCGACACCGGCAGTGAAGCCTTTCTGAAAAAGGAACTTGCGTATGAATGCACTGGTGCCATGCAGGAACGGTGACCAGCTGGTGGCCCGCTTCCCTCGGCGGTACATGATTTTGGCGGCACGTTTGGAGAAGCGCCCGCCTGCCTTGGTGAACAATTCCCCCAGATCGGAAAACGAGTAATGTACCAGGTCGGCTTCGAGCCGGCCTGGTTGACGTGCTTGTACGGATGCATGTTGTTGAGAATCGGAAAAGCCGGTGCGGTCTCGATCAAACAGGCGGATACAGTAGTCGGGATACCAGCCGCATGCCTTGATCCAACGTGATCCGAGATGGTTGCGACGCCGGAGGGCGAAGCCGTCATGTCGTGTGTTGTCCAGGTCCAGCGTCTGGATAGCGGCGATGGCACTGTCAGTGAGGCGCTCATCGGCATCGAGGGACAGCACCCAGCGATTGGTGGCATGGTTCGGGCCGACATTCTTCTGCGGCCCATCGCCTAGATAGGGCTGGTGTATGACGCGTGCGTCGGCCTTCTCGGCCAATTCGCAGGTCGCGTCGCTGGAACCGGAGTCGACGACCACCAGTTCGTCACAAACCTTCGCGAGCGAATGCAAACAAGCGATGATATTGTCGGCTTCGTTGAGCGTGATAACCACACCGGTAATGTTCACAAGTCGATCCTCAATGCGAGTGATATCCGTTCTCTATCTTTTCCATGACCGATCTGACATCGTCATTCACGAAACGTGTCAATGATCGCTCCAGGCGCTTCAGGTTGGCTTGTTGCCAGCGGCCGGGCCGGCGCAAACGGCAGCGATCAAGATCGATGAGCCATACGCCACCGGTATCGTCGATCAACAGGTTGCGGGCATTCAAGTCGACATGGTCGAGGCCGGCAACATGGAAACGACGCAAGGTGACGCCGATGTTCTGCAGCATGGCATCGTCCAGAGCCGGCAGGGAGTCAGCGAGTGATCTGACGCCGTTCAGACGCTCGGTGATCAAGGTTGCCTCGTAGGTGAGACCGTGTCGCCATACGCAACCCGCTATCGGTCTAGGCACCGGTAAGCCGTGCCGATAGAGCCGCTCGGTGAGGCGTAACTCACGGAAAGCACGTGTTCGCTCTCGCCCCGTCCAGATATATCGACACTCACTGATACGAGCCACCATGCCGCCGCGACGATAAGGTCGAATGACCCACTCCTGCTGGCCGGCCAGTACGAACAGGCTGGTGCCGCGCCCGGTGGCCTGACCCAGGATAGCGCCAGCTTCCTGCCACTGATTCACGGTGAACCAGGATGGTGCGATTTGTGGCGTTAGGCCTGCGTCACATAAACTATCGGCATCGTATAAAATGAATGCCTTCTCCATCGGGAATGTTGCCAACCGCATGAAGCATCCTCTGCCTGCCCGTCCAGAACACCTCTGCGTGCTGCGGCTTTCCGCACTGGGCGATGTCTGCAATCTCGTGCCCACCATTCGCGCACTGCAACGTCAGTGGCCTGATGTCCGTATTACCTGGATCATCGGCAAGGGCGAATACAGTCTACTTTCCGGCCTTAGCGGGGTCGAGTTCCTTGTGTATGACAAAGCGACGGGACTGGCCGGAATGCGTGAGATCTGGCATACCTTGGCGGATACCCGCTTCGATGCCTTGTTACATATGCAACAAGCGCTACGCGCCAGTGCCTTATCGCTGGGACTCAAGGCGAATGTCCGTATTGGCTACGACAAGGCACGGACCAAGGATTGGCAACACTGGTTCACCCATCGCCAGCTGGCGCCTCATCCGCGCGCTCATGTGCTGGACTCCTTCATGGACTTCGCTCGCCTCATGGGCGTTGATGACACGCGGCTTGAATGGAACCTGCCGATTCCCGAGACGGCGATCGAGGAAGCTCAGCAACTCACTGGCGAACACCCGTATTTGCTGATGAGCCCCTGCGCCAATCCACGACTACGCAATTTCCGCAATTGGTCGGCAGAAGGATATGCTGCCGTGATCGAACATGCGTGGACTCAGCACGGGTTACGTACCGTGTTGAGTGGTGGGAACAGCCCCCAGGAGCGTGAAATGGGAACACGCATCCTATCCCTGGCGGCCTCGGGAGCGGTGGTCGATGCTATCGGGGCGACGTCGCTGAAAGGCTTGCTGGCGCTGATCGATCGCGCTCGTGCCGTAGTCGCTCCGGATTCGGGCCCGGTTCATATGGCCAATGCCCTGCATACGCCGACGGTGGGTTTGTTTGCGACAACCAACCCGGAACGCGCTGCTCCATACTGCTGGCGCGATTACGTGGTGAACCGCTATCCGCAGGCCGTCCGCTCGTATATGCATAAATCACTGGATGGCATTACCTGGGGCCAGCGTGTGCGTCATCCGGATGCGATGTCACTGATAGGTGCTGATGATGTCATCGAACGGCTCGATGCCCTATTGACCGATTATCCCGCCCCTTCTGCCATGGAGCCGAGCAATGAAGCTTGATCTGACCGCTCTGGAACAGGCCAGTCTGCTGGTTGTGGGTGACGTCATGCTGGACCGGTATTGGCAGGGCGGCACTTGGCGTATTTCCCCGGAAGCACCGGTCCCTGTCGTCAAAGTCAACGATGCTGAGGATCGCCCTGGTGGCGCTGCCAATGTGGCGTTGAACATCGCTTCGCTTGGCGCCCATGCCGCTCTGGCGGGTCTCGTCGGCGATGACAGCAATGCCGATTTGTTGGAAGCGTGCCTCAAGGATTCTGAAGTGAGTACTCACTTTCAACGGAGCGCCGAAATTCCGACGATTACCAAGCTACGGGTCATGAGTCGTAACCAACAACTGATCCGGCTCGATTTCGAACAAGGCTTGACTGATGTCGATACCTCACCCTTGTTGGCACAGGTCGATCGGGCGATGGCAACGGCGGATCTGGTGATTCTGTCGGATTATGGCAAGGGAACCCTGAATCGTGTCGAGACGCTGATCGATCGAGTCCGCCGTGCCGGCAAGCGAGTACTGGTCGACCCCAAGGGAGGGGATTTTCGCAAGTATCGCGGTGCCAGTGTCATTACGCCTAACCTTACCGAGTTCGAAGCCATTGCCGGCCCTTGTCCGGATGATGAGACTCTGGCCGCCAAGGGCGAAGCCATGCGTGCCGAACTAGCACTCGAAGCGCTACTGATCACGCGTAGCGAAAAAGGCATGACGTTGATTCGCCAGGATCATGCACCATTGCACCTGCCGACCCGGGCTCGCGAAGTGTTCGATGTCACCGGTGCCGGTGACACCGTGATCGGGGTCCTGGGTCTGGCGCTGGCGGCGGGTCACGGTTTCCCCGAGGCAATGATGCTGGCCAATCTGGCTGCTGGACTGGTGGTTGCCAAGCCGGGTACTGCCACCTTATCGATCGCTGAGCTCTATACGGCCCTGCATGGCGACAAGCTGGCCGAATTCGGGGTCATAGAAGAAGCCCCCTTGATTGACGCCGTACACGCCGCACAAGCGCGCGGTGAACGTGTGGTCATGACGAATGGATGCTTCGATATCCTCCATGCCGGCCATGTGGCCTATCTCGAACACGCCCATCAACTCGGGGATCGCCTGATCGTCGCCGTCAATGACGATGCGTCTATTGCGCGTCTCAAAGGGTCCTCGCGGCCGATCAATCCGTTGGCCAGGCGTATGCAGGTTCTCTCCGGACTGGGGTCGGTGGATTGGGTGGTTCCGTTTGCCGAGGATACGCCGCAACGATTGATTGAGGCCATTCTGCCCGATGTATTGGTCAAGGGCGGTGACTATCGAACTGACGAGATCGCCGGCGCTGACGCTGTTCTGGCCAATGGTGGCGATGTCCGCGTACTGGAGTTCGAGGACGGCGTTTCGACGACGGCCATGATCGCCACGATTCTTGACCGCGAGCGCTGATGGGGATGCATACCATTTTGCAAGCTGGTGCACGCCGCTTATATAGCCTGGCTTTGTACTGTCTATCCCCATGGATATGGCGACGGATATGGCGTGAGCACTCCCCTGGTGTATCTCGTCGTCAGCGCCTGGGGAGGTCGCCACTTCCGGCGACCGACAAGGCAACCCTGTGGCTGCATTGTGCATCCGTGGGGGAAATCCTGGCTGCCAGGCCGCTGATCGAAGCCCTCGTCGTACACTATCCTCACTATCGGCTGGTCGTGACTACCATGACAGCCACGGGAAGCGAGCGTGCACGCTCGTTGCTTGCCACACTCTCGGCACTTGATGAAACCCGGGATTTACACCACGCCTTTCTACCACTGGACTTTCCTGGTGCCGCCCGCCGATTCGTGTCGCACGTGAACCCCGCCCTGGCGATATTTTTCGAAACCGAGCTGTGGCCCAACCTGTTCCATGCATGCGCCTGCCGGAATGTTCCGGTGTCCGTGGTCAATGCGCGGTTGTCACCGCGTGCTTTCGGTCGCTATTGGCGCATTCGCCCGTTATTGAATGGTGCGCTGGCTCATGTCGATTGGTTGGCGGCCAAGTCCGAGGTCGATGCCGAGCGCTTTGCGCAACTTGGCATGCGCCGTGATCGCATCACCATAGTGGGAAGTCTCAAGTACGACATCTCCATCGATGACAGCATATGGGGTGAAAGTAAGCGCTTACGTACCGAGCTGGGGGATCGTCCGGTATGGCTGGCTGGCTCGACGCACCCGGGCGAAGAGGCGCAACTGCTCGACGCCCATCGTCGGTTATTGATACATCGGCCTGATGCGTTGTTGGTACTCGTGCCTCGTCATCCACAGCGTTTCGATGATGTCGCAGCGCTTTGTCGTGACCAGGGTACGTCGATGGTGCGACGCTCATTGGGTGAATGGCCGAGCAGCGACACCCGTGTCTACCTTGCGGATACCATGGGGGAGCTGTCGACCTTGTATGCGGCTGCCGACATCGCCTTCGTTGGTGGTAGCCTGGTACCGATCGGGGGGCATAACCTGCTCGAACCTGCGGCGCTGGGCGTACCGGTAATTACTGGGCCTTATCTGGATAATTTCAGTGACGTGGCGTCGGCATTGCGTGACGCGGGTGCCCTGATCGATGTCGACAATACCGAGTCACTGTCCAGCAGCCTGTTACGTCTATTCGACGATACTGCGGAATGCGATCGCCGTCGCACTGCCGGACGCCGGGTCGTCAAGGCCAACCGCGGTGCGCTCAAACGCATCCTGGCAGGATTGGAACCACTACTGAAAGAGCCGCCGCCTTGAGCATTCGTCAGATGCGTGGAGCCGAGGAATATGGCTTGGCAGTTAATAATTAGTTTGGCATGATTCTTTCAACACCGGTTTCGGTTCCCAATAGCAAGCGATCCGCACCGCGGGCCGCGAACAGTCCGTTGGTGACGATACCGACAATGGCGTTGAGGCGGGCTTCCATGGCTATCGGGTCATCGATCATGAAGTCGTAACAATCGATGATCTGGTTACCGTTGTCGGTAACGACGCCCTGTCGGTACACCGGATCGGCGCCCAGTTTGACCAGCTCGCGTGCAACGTAGGAACGTGCCATCGGGATGACTTCTACAGGCAGCGGGAAGGTTCCCAATTGCGTGACCCACTTGGAGCTGTCGGCAATACAGAAGAACCGCTCGGCACAGGCAGCAACGATCTTTTCTCGCGTCAGGGCAGCCCCTCCACCCTTGATCATTTCCAGGCGTGAATTGATTTCGTCGGCACCGTCGATATAGACAGGCAACGTACCGGCTTCATTGAGTTCGAACACTTCGATCCCGTGATCACGCAGGCGTTTGGCCGTGACATCGGAGCTGGCAACGGCCCCCTTGAAGTTATCACGCAAAGCCGCCAGGCGGTCGATGAAGCGGTTAGCGGTCGAGCCGGTGCCGACACCGATGATGGCATCGTGCCCCAATAGTGGTTTGATATCGTCGATGGCCGCCGTGGCTACGGCATCCTTGAGTTCGTCCTGGGTCATGGCAATCTCGTTTTCATTGCGGGAGGAGAAACGCGTGCACAGTATAAGTCAGTTGGTCCGGCCTGTAGATGGGCATAATGGCCGCAATGCTGGACTCTTAGGGTTGGCTTCTGTTAACAATTGGGGTTTTTCCCCGTTTGGGACATCAGGATGCTAGAAGACACCGTCAAGAGAATTCTCAATGCCCGGGTTTACGATGCGGCTCGTGAAACACCGATTTCGCCGGCATCCTTTCTGTCTCGCCGCCTGCACAACCAGATTCTCATCAAACGAGAAGACTTGCAGCCGGTTCACTCGTTCAAGTTACGCGGCGCCTACAACAAGATGGCGCAACTCAGCGATGAACAAAAAGCCAAGGGGGTGATTGCGGCTTCGGCAGGTAACCATGCCCAAGGGCTCGCCTTGTCGGCGAAATTGATGGGCGTCAAGGCAGTCATCGTGATGCCACGGATCACCCCGGATATCAAGGTACAGGCGGTGCGGGCCTGGGGGGCCAGGGTCGTGCTCAAGGGCGATGCCTTTTCGGCGGCGGCCGAGCATGCTAACGAGTTGATCGCTGAACATGGCTATACCTACATCCCGCCTTTTGACGATATCGATGTGATCGCTGGTCAAGGGACCATCGGTGTGGAGATACTTCGGCAGCACAGTGGCCGCCTCGATGCAGTCTTCGTGCCCGTCGGGGGCGGCGGTCTGATCGCTGGTGTGGCGGCCTACATCAAGTACTTGAGGCCCGACATCAAGGTGATCGGTGTCGAGTCCGAAGATAGTGCCTGCTTCAAGGCGGCGCTTGCTGCCAACAAGCGTGTCACTCTCGATCAGGTCGGTGTGTTTGCCGAAGGGGTCGCCGTGGCTCAGATCGGTGAAGTGCCTTTTGCTCTGGCACAGCATCTGGTAGACGATGTCATTACCGTTAACGCTGACGAGATGTGCGCCGCGGTCAAGGATATCTTCGAGGATACACGTGCCGTTTCCGAAACGTCAGGTGCTCTGTCACTGGCTGGACTCAAGAAGTACATACAGCAGACGGGGGCCAAGGACGAGACCCTGCTCTGTATCAATTCCGGTGCCAATACCAATTTCGATCGGTTACAGCACATTGCCGAGCGTACCGAATTGGGTGAGCAGCGTGAAGCCATACTGGCGGTTACCATTCCCGAGCGTCCGGGTAGTTTCAAGAAATTCTGCAAGACGATCGGCAAGCGAATGGTGACCGAATTCAATTACCGGTATGCCGATCCCGAGCAGGCGCATATTTTCGTCGGTGTGAAGGTAAAGCCAGGAGGCGAGGATCGCCAGGCGGTCATCGACAAGCTCGAGACATCCGGCTATCCCGTCGTGGATCTTACCGATGACGAGTTGGCCAAGCTGCATATTCGCCATCTGGGGGGCGGGCGTCCCAAGGAAGTCTTTGAAGAAGAGGTCTATCGCTTCGAGTTTCCTGAGCGTCCCGGAGCTCTCATGAATTTCCTGACGCATTTGCCGGCCGACTGGAATATTTCATTATTCCATTATCGTAACCATGGTGCGGCTTATGGTCGCGTGTTGGTAGGTATGCAAGTGCCCAATGGCGACCGAAGTCATGTCGAAGAATACTTCGATAAAATTGGCTATCGTTACTGGAAAGAGTCCGATAATCCAGCCTATCGGTTATTCATGGCTTGAAGTGAGTAAAAGCTAACGCGGAGGAGACTGTATTCTCTGCATTTTGTTACAAATAATCTGGCGGTCAAGCGTTGTCATACCTTGGCATTAGACTCTATAGTTCATGCAGCTGTCATATGCAGTAATGGTTGAGGTCCAATAAAAAAACTCCATGGAGTCGTTAATGAAACGCAAGCCAGACTTGGTAATGGCACTGGCATTATTCTTTTTCATCGGTGTCGTTGCTACCGGTTATGCACAAGCTTTAGGCGGTAGCTAAGCGCCGTTCGAATACTGTCAGCGCTCTGGGTAGAGTGTCTGCTGGTCGCTGACAATAGCGTCCAGTGGCACATCCCAGTCGGCCGAAGGTAAATGGTCAACTTCCTGGCATGCATGAGCAGCACCGATCAATACCGGTCGCGGACGGCGGTGTCGCGTAAAGGCTAGACTGCGATCATAAAACCCTCCTCCCATTCCGAGGCGCTGACCTCGAGAATCGAAGCCCACCAGCGGTAGCAATACCAGATCCAAAGCCCATACAGGTCGACGACGGGCTCGGTGAGCGCCATGTCGTGTATCCGGCTCGTGAATCCCGAAACGATTGCGGCGCATGGGTGTATGTCGATCGTAGCGAATGAACCATAAACGGTTGTGTGCGAGCGGCCGCAAAACGGGTAAATACACTTCAGCATTGCGTCGTTGCAGCCAGTCGATCAATGGCGTTGGATCGATTTCACCATCATTGGGTAAATACAGGGCGACACGTCGAGCACGGCGCACTTCCGGCAGTTGGCGTAAACGCTGGCATAGTGACCCGCTGGCGCGGCGCTGTTGCCGTGTCGATAGTGAGCGTCGTCGCTGACGAAGATCTCGTCGTAGCTGACGGCGCGTCGAGAAAACGGTTCGTTCAGTGCTCACGGTAGGTGATGAAGACATGGATGACGTTGTGATGGTTGAGTTCCCCGGAATGCCGCTGTCGTTCTGGCCCTTGAACCCATTGGTTCAAGGTGGGTGGCCGCAGGCGAGCCGTCAGGCTTTCCGTCGCGCGGACATGCACACGGGCCCGCCTAGCAATTGGCCCCCTAGGTACTGCGCATAGGCTCGAGGGACGATAACGACTGGCGTACATTCCAGGGAACGCTTTCCATCCTAGCAGAGCGTAGCGACGTGCCAAAGTGAGGATTACTCAACGCGATGTATCGTTGAGTGCTTTATCAAGCCGTTCACCCAGTTGGTTGAGCGTTTCTTCGCTCGCCTTGCGCTCTTCCAGCACTTGTAGCAGTTCATGGGTAATATTGAGGGCTGCCATGATGGCAATCTTTTCGTTCCCCAGTATCTTGCCACGTGAGTGAATGCCATGCATGGCACGGTCGAGATAACGTGCCGCACGCTCGAGATCCTCCTGCTCCTCGGGTGGGCAGGCGATCACGTAACTACGTCCAAGCAGAGTGATTTCCGAGGTAGGGCGCGCATCGTCGGTCATGGATGACTCCGGCACGGGCCAAGTGCTGGCCCGATACGTTACTATGGAAGGCGTGAATTCACTATAAGAGAGCGGCTCGTCGGTGGTCAACGCGTGTTGACAGCCATTCGGCGAGGCTCGGGAAGTCCGCAATGTCGCTGATTAACGAACACCTTGATTTCTCAACTATCGCTGATTTGTTCCTACTGCATGGTAGTTTGCAATCGCCGGCATTCTTGGATGGCCGGTTGGCTGCTGGCTTGGGCTTGCACGATATCTCTGCTGAGGCATGGCTGACCG
The DNA here is from genome assembly GCF_008079445.1 of Aidingimonas lacisalsi. Lineage (GTDB taxonomy): Bacteria > Pseudomonadota > Gammaproteobacteria > Pseudomonadales > Halomonadaceae > Aidingimonas > Aidingimonas lacisalsi. The sequence goes on from NZ_VRYH01000001.1 coordinate 532,801, forward strand.
AAGTGTGTGAAGCATTGGGGGTCGAGCAACCCAAGGACCCAGCCAGTGCCGAGGGATTCCTGGGATGGCGTCGTCAGGCACTGGATGCGTTGTCTGCCGCGGAACTGAACTATGAGCCGTTACTGCCCGATGAACTGTTTTCGTTGACTGAGCAGGCCCGTGGTCTGCAAGAGTGGAGCCAGGGATTCTTGGAAGTGGTCAACGAAGTGGGGGTGGATACGCGCAATGCCTGGTCGGCCAACCTGCGCGAAGCGCTGGACGATCTAGAAGCCGTAGCGGTCATGGAAGTGGAGCTCGACGACGATAGTGAGAATGAAAACGACCTGTTTGCCTTGGCTGAGCATGCTCGTATGGTGGCTATGTTGCTCTACACGGAACAACATCCTGGTCAGCCCCAGGTCGATCAAGTCGAATCCCCTTCCGGATCCGCCAACGAGGAGCACTGATGTCCAACGATAGATTGCCCCGTCCGGCGCCGATCTCATTGGCCGAGTACCGACAGCGACGCGACAGGCTGATGACTGCTTTACCCGCCGATAGTGCCGTGCTGGTGTCGTCGGCTTCGCTGGTAACACGTAGTCGTGACAGCGATTATCCATTTCGTCAGAACAGTGACTTTCACTACCTTACCGGCTTTCCCGAGCCAGAGGCGCTGCTAGTGTTATTGCCGGGACGCGAGGGCGGCGAGACGGTGCTGTTCTGTCAGGATCGTGATCCTGCCCAGGAAGCCTGGACAGGTCGTCGCTATGGTGCTGATGGCGCCCTTGCCTCGTTTGGCATCGATGAAGCCTTTGAGAATGCCGAGCGCGATACCCGACTTCCTGAGCTGCTCGATGGACGTCACACCATCTATCTGCCCCTTGACGATAGCCAGACACGTGCCTGGGTGGATCTATGCCGCACCAGGTTGCTGGCCGCACAGCGGCGTGGTGCGATCGCTCCTGACGGCTATCATGATGTCTGCGGGTTGATTCATGAGCAACGCATGATCAAGAGCGAGGCAGAGCTGGCATTGATGCGTCATGCTGCCGCGGTTTCGGCGCGTGCGCATTGCCGCGCCATGCGCACGGCCCGGCCTGGCCTGCATGAGTATCACCTTCAGGCAGAGCTGGAGCATGAATTTCTCTGGCAGGGCGCGTCCGGCCCGGCCTATGACACCATCGTGGGCAGTGGTGCCAATGCGTGTGTGCTGCACTATATCGAGAATGCCGACTGCCTCGGCGAAGGCGACTTGATCCTGATCGATGCCGGCGCGGAGTTCGACCTTTATGCGGGTGACATTACGCGAACCTTTCCTGCCGGTGGTCATTTCAGTGATGCCCAGCGAACGCTCTATGATGTCGTCTTGCATGCTCAGCAGCGTGCCGTTGACGCTGTCAGGCCGGATGTCACGCTAGCCGATATTCATGCAGGCGTGGTTCGTGACCTGACGGCCGGTCTGATCGAGTTGGGGCTGTTGTCGGGCGATCTTCAGACATGCATCGATGACGAGAGTTACCGGCGCTTTTATCTCCACTCGACGTCACATTGGCTGGGCCTGGATGTCCATGATGTCGGTCGCTATCGCATCGCCGGTGAGTCGCGTCGGCTCGCGCCCGGCATGGTGCTTACGGTTGAACCGGGGCTCTACGTGCCGGATGCAGAGGATATCCCCGAGCCGTATCGCGGTATCGGCATTCGCATCGAGGATGATGTGGCTGTCACCGCCGATGGCCGGGAGGTCTTGACCGATGGCGTTCCCAAACGGACAGCCGAGATCGAGGCACTGATGAACGATGGCTGAGTCGGTGCCGCAATCCGTCGATATCGCCATTGTCGGTGGTGGGCTGGTTGGTGCCAGCCTGGCATGTGCTCTGGCACCTCTCATTGCCCAGCGTGACCTCAAGGTGGCGATCATCGAGGCCGCACCATTACCGAAGCTGGCAGCAACGTCTTACCAGCCCAGCTTTGATGCGCGTGCCAGTGCCATTGCCCTGGGCTCGCAACAGCGCTTCCACTCGATGGGCGTATGGGCGGCCTTGGCCGAGCAGGCCGAACCGATCCAGACGATCCATGTGAGCGAACGCGGTCGTTGGGGGGCGACGCGGTTACGCGCCGACGAATTGGGGGTCGAGGCGCTGGGGCACGTGATTCCCAATGCCTGGATTGGACGTGCGTTGCACCAACGCTTGGAAGACCTGCCAGTCCAATGGCACTGTCCGGCCCGTGTCGAATCGATCACCCCCTGCGCCGGAGGGCACCGTATATCGCTCTCTGATGGCAGTGTCTTGATGGCGGCACTGACGGTACTGGCTGATGGTGGGCGCTCGGGGCTCAAGGAAGCGTTGGGCATCGCCAGTCAGGAGGCACCTTACGATCAGGTTGCCGTGATTGCCTCGGTGGAGGTCAGCCAGCCTCACGCTGGTGTGGCTTACGAACGTTTCACATCCGAAGGCCCCTTGGCGTTGCTACCGCTGAAAGGGCAATGCATGGAGCTGGTATGGACGCATCCACAGGGGACCGAAAAGGCGCGTCTTGCGCTCGGCGATGGGGATTTCCTGGCCGCGTTGCAGCGGACATTCGGTGATCGCGTCGGTCGCTTCCGGCGTGTCGGTAAGCGCCATGCCTACCCGTTGTCTCTGGTCACTGCCGATGAGCCGGTTCGTCCCGGTCTTGCGGTGTTGGGCAATGCAGCCCATGCCCTTCATCCAGTGGCTGGTCAGGGCTTCAATCTGGCGTTGCGTGGTGTCACGGATCTGGTTGCGGCACTCGAGCAAGGGGTTGCTGCGGGACAATCTCCCGGGGCCATGGCACTGTTGCAGGATTTCGAGCGGCGCCGGAACGTGGACCGGCATAATGTTATCCGGTTTAGCGATGGTTTGATCCGTTTGTTCGGTATTGAGCATCCGCTGCTATCCCATGCTAGAGCGGCAGGGCTTGTCGGTGTCAACATGATCGGCCCGCTACGCCGTACCCTGGCCAGACGGGCCATGGGGCTGGAACGCTAAGGACGTCATCATGAGTCAGGAAACGGCACAGCAGTCCGACGTGATCATTGTGGGTGGTGGCATGGTCGGCACGACGATCGCTCTTCTGCTGGGAGAAGCGGGTGTCTCGGTCAGTCTGATCGATGCGCGTGAGCACCCCTTGGCGCTGAATGCTGTGGGAGTGGGGATGCCTGGGCAGCGCGTGAGTGCCTTGACTCCGGTATCGCAGCGGCTGCTGGAGCATCTCGGTGCCTGGTCGGTCATGGCCTCTCGTCGGGTCACACCCTATCGGTACATGCGGGTGTGGGATGGTGAAGGCAGTGGCAGCATTCATTTCAGTGCGGAGGATGCCGGCGTGTCATGTCTGGGTCATATCGTCGAGAACGACGTGACCCTGGCTGCGCTGGAGATGCGAGCAGCGGCATTGCCGAGTATCCAGTCATGGTTCGGGTGTCGAGTCACTGCGCTTGCGAGACAATCGGACCAGACCTGCTTGACGCTGGATGATGGTCGTACCCTGAGTGCACCGTTGGTAGTCGCCGCCGACGGTGGCAACTCCCCAGTGCGTGAAATGGCCCATGTCTCGACCCGCAAGCATGAGACCGGTCACCATGCATTGGTCATGACGGTGCGTACTGAGCAGCCACACGGAAACATGGCAAGACAGGTCTTCCTCGCCGGTGGTCCACTGGCCTTTCTGCCCTTGACGGTGAATGATTCGCCTCACTATTGCTCGATCGTCTGGTCCACGACGCCCGGGGAAGCGGAACGTTTACTGGCATTGTCATCGGATGATTTGGGTGACGCGTTGACGGCGGCAATCGAGTTGCAGCTGGGCCAAGTGGAAGTGATGGATCGACCAGTCGGTTTTCCGCTGATCCAACGTCATGCCGATACCTACGTCCAGCCTGGCTTGGCATTGATAGGAGATGCGGCCCATAGCCTGCATCCGCTGGCCGGCCAAGGGGTCAATCTGGGCTTGATGGACGCTGCGGTGCTGGCTGAAGAACTCCTGGAAGCGCGACGTCGCGGTGCCGCCTTGAGTGATCTTCGCATTCTGTCACGTTACGAACGCCGCCGGCGCACCGACAATGCCGCGATGCTGACACTGATGGATGGTTTCCGTGTGCTGTTTGGTACGCGCCAGCCCGCCTTGCGGTTGGCGCGCAACCTGGGTCTGTCCGGTGTCGATCGTCTGACTCCCATCAAACGCTTGTTGATGCACCAGGCGATCGGTGAGCGTGGCCGGTTGCCGGGGACATGCCGCTAGTCCCCGCTGGCTGCTGGACGGCGCTCGAGAACATTGAGTGCCTTGAGCAGGTTGAGAGCCTCACCGAGTTGATAATCCTCTCGGGTTCGCGCACCTTCACTGCGCGGTTGACGCTCTCCGTTGCCGTTGCTCAGATGGCCCTCGAGATCGGATTCGCGAAGCTGCAGACCACTGTCTTCGGCGACTTCCAGGCGCCCGCGAACGACTTCCACATCCGGCTCGATACCACGGGCCTGAATGGAACGCCCACCCGGGGTATAGTACAGCGCGGTCGTCAGCTTGAGGCCATCGCCATTACCCAATGGCATGACTTGTTGTACGGAACCCTTGCCAAAGCTGTCGGTTCCCATGACGACAGCACGACGTTGATCTTGTAGTGCGCCGGCCACGATTTCCGCTGCCGATGCACTGCCGCCGTTGATCAACACGACCAGCGGGACATCCGGGGCAATGGTCTCGGCGGAAGCGGAAAAGCGTCGATCGCTATCTTGTAGACGGCCTTCCGTGTAAACGATCAGACCGTTGTCGATGAAGGCATCGGCGACATCCACGGCGGATTGGAGAACGCCCCCGGGATTGTTACGCAGATCGAGAACCAGTCCCTCAAGAGGCGCTTCCCGCTGCATGTCGGCGATGGCGTCGTGGACTTGCTCGCCGGTGCGATTCTGAAATTGGCTAACGCGCAGATATCCATAGCCTGCTTCGAGCATGTCGTGCCTGACGCTCTCGACGCGGATATTCTCACGGGTCAGTGTGATCGATCGGGGAGAATCCTCACCACGCCGCATGATGGTGATCTCGACCTCTTCACCGGGGTCGCCTCGCATCAGTTCCACGGCTTCCTGCAAGGAGAGGCTATCGGTGGCGGTGTCACCGATTCTCAGGATGACGTCGCGAGCCTCGAGACCGGCGCGCGAGGCCGGTGTGTCATCGATCGGTGTAATGATGGTCAGTTGGCCGTCCTCCATACCCACTTCGATACCAATGCCGCCGAACTCCCCCTCGGTGGATTCACGTAGACTGTCGAACTCTTCCTCATCCAGATAGGCCGAGTGTGGGTCAAGCTCCCCGAGCATGCCTCGCATGGCATTACGCAGCAGCTTGCTATCGTCGACTTCTTCGACGTAAGCACGCTTGATGCGTTCGAAAACCTCGGCAAGCGTTTGAACATCTTTCACCGGGAGGTCGCTCTCGACCTCGACGGATGACGTGGTCTGAGCCTGTACCGGTAGCGCCAACAGTGCTATCACGAACAGCCAGCGCCTCATGGGTTTGGTGGCATTGACGTGCATTCGAACTCCGCAAACGAACGAGGAAACAGGACTCAGCATAGCGCCTGAGCCCAGCGGTGATCTAGGTGCTATCTCGAAATGCTGCCTTGTCGGACAGCACCCAGGTCAACGGTGCGCGATCCATGTCTGGGGATCGATGGGCTGGCCATCGCGGCGCACCTCGAAATACAAGGCCGGCGTGTCACGACCGCCGCTCATGCCGACAACGCCCAGCGTATCGCCTCCCGATACGCTGTCGCCAAGGGCGACGGTAAAGTGCTGCAAATGTGCATGAAGGGTCATGAGACCGTCACCGTGATCCAGGATCAGCAGGTTGCCGAAGCCACGCATCCAGTCTGCGAACACGACACGACCGTCATGCACGGCGTGTACCTGCGTGCCTTCGGCGGCACGTATCACTAGTCCATCGCGGGCGATACCATCGCCCTTGCCGAAGCGGGAACTGACTTCCCCCTGGACCGGCCAGGGCAGATCGCCTTGCGTACGTTCGATGTCGGTGGACGGTGTAGGTTCCTCCAGTCGCGCCACGGCTTGCTGGATTTCGGTGAGCACGCGTTCGGCGTCGAGGCGATCTTGCTCTAACGCATCGAGGCGATCGCTCTCGCTGGCATAGCGGGCGTCCAGCTCAGCGACCAGGGCTTCACGTGTCTCCATGCGTTCGGCCAGCTCGGCGCTGCGAGTTTCCAGCTCAGCACGCAATTCGGCCAGTTCATCGCTACGCCGATCGAGGGACTCACGGTTGGCCACGAGTTGGTCATCAAGCTTGGCAATGTCTTCCAGACGAGCGTCGCGCGCCTGCGCAAGATGGTTGAGATAGGTTTGTAGGCGATCCAGGCGTGCCGGATCGTCCTGATTGAGCAACAACTTGAGCTGGGGCGAGGCCCCGAGCCGATACAGTGCGGCGAACTGTTTGGCCAAGGCGGCAACCTGAGCGTTACGCTCTGCCTCGAGGGCGTCGCGCTTGTCTTCCAATGCCTGAATGCGTGCTTCGAGGTCACGCCGTTCAGTATGTAGTTCATCCAGTCGACGATGAATATCGGCCAGCGCCGTCTCGACCTCGCGCAGCGCTTCATTCGCCTCATCACGGGCTTCATCGGTATCGGCAAGGCGCTCGCTAAGCACCTGCATTTCATCGCCTATGGCGTCGAGTCGTTCCCTGACTTCCTGTTCGCTGGGCTGGGCGTTCGCCACTGACCAGAGCACGGTCAGGGCCATGACGACGACAACGCTCCATGGCCATCTAACAACGTTCAAGACGTGATTCACTCAGTGGGATTGCCAGTCTATCAGCGTCTGGCCGGTCATCTCATCCGGTATGGCCTCCCCCATCATGGCCAGCAGTGTCGGTGCGATATCACAGAGGCGACCGTCATCCAGCAGTCGTGCGGAGCGCTCACCGACATAGACCAGAGGAACTTCGAAGGTTGTATGTGCGGTGTGCGGGGCGCCTGTCTCTGGGTTGATCATCTGCTCCGCATTGCCGTGGTCGGCGGTCACCAGACATTCACCGCCAGCGCGCTGTATGGCATCGATGACACGGCCCAGGCATTGGTCGACAGTTTCTATGGCCTTGACCGCAGCGTCGAAGTCACCGGTATGACCGACCATGTCGCCGTTGGCGTAATTGCAAACGATCAAGTCGTAGTGTCCGGCATCGATGGCGCCAACCAACGTATCCGTGAGTTCGAATGCACTCATCTCGGGCTTTTCGTCATAGGTTCTGACGTCCTTGGGCGATGGAATCAATTCACGGGTTTCGCCCTTGAATTCCGCTTCACGCCCACCTGAAAAGAAGAAGGTGACATGGGCATATTTCTCCGTTTCGGCAATCCGTAACTGAGTTCTGCCACACGTTTCCATGACTTCGCCCAGGGTATTGTGCAGGTCGATCGGTGGAAAGGCGGCCGGTGCCGGGATATCGGCTGCATACTGGGTCAGCATGACCAGACCCTTGGCGGCGAGTCGAGGTGTGCTCCGTCGGGGGAAACCACTGAACTCCGTTTCGACGAAGGCGCGCGTCAATTCGCGAGCCCGGTCGGCGCGGAAATTTGCGAAGATCGCAGCGTCACCATCTGCCATGGTCACGGCATTTCCTGCCGGGCGAATACTGGTCGCGGTCACGAACTCATCGGTTTCATCGCGTTCGTAAGCGGCTTTCAGGCCGGCTTCGGCTGATTCGGCGACATGTTCGCCCACCCCTTCCGTAGTCAGGCGGTAGGCCTGTTCGACACGATCCCAGCGATTATCACGATCCATGGCATAGTAGCGGCCGATCAGAGAAGCGACGAAGGCATTGTCGGCGCCGAATAGTTCTGCCAAGCGCGTATTGGCACGTTCGATGGAAGCCAGAGCACTTTTGGGAGCGGTATCACGGCCATCGAGGAAGGCGTGCAGGTAGAGATGCGTGGCGCCACGCTGGGCGGCCAGTTTGGCGAGGGCGAGGATATGATCCTCATGGCTGTGTACCCCCCCCGGCGACAGCAGACCGAGTAAGTGCACCGCCTTGCCGGCATCGACGGCGGTATCGATCGGGGTAGTCAACGTCGGGTTGTCGGCCAGTTCGTTGTCTTCGATGGCCTTGGTAATCCGGGTGAAATCCTGATAGACGATACGGCCGGCCCCCAGGTTCATGTGACCGACTTCGGAATTCCCCATCTGCCCATCGGGCAGGCCGACGTGGCGGCCGTCAGTATGAATCAACGTACTGGGGTAAGTTTGCTGCAACCGGTCCATGACCGGGGTGGCGGCGGCCGCTACGGCATTGGCGGTCGTCGTCGGGTTCTGGCCGTAGCCATCGAGAATGATCAGCGCAACCGGACGTGGCGCTGCCTTAGTGGCATCGGACATGCTATTGGCCTCACTGTTGGGCGTCGAACACTCCCGGAACCAGGGTGTTGGCTCCGGGGTCGCGACTCACGGCTCCTTCAGGCATCATATCGCACAGCGGCATGAGGCGTCAGCCCGGCCTCGGATGCGCGCCCATATCGGTGTATACTGGGGCGCGCTCGGCGACCCTGTCGCGACGACACGACATTAGCGTTCTTCAACAAGAGTTATCCGACCCCATGATCGATCAGTTGTTTGAATTCGTGCAGAACCATCCTCTTCTGGTGGGCGCGTTTCTGCTGGTACTGACTGCCTGGATCGCCTATGAAGTGAAGGGAAGCGCCAGCAGCGGTGTCTCCTCCGGTGAAGCGACCCAGCTGATCAATCGTGAGGATGCGGTAGTGATCGACATCCGTGATGCAGGCGATTTCAAGGCTGGACACATCGCGGGAGCCAAGAACATTCCGCAAAGTCAGTTGGACAATCGTCTCGACAAGCTGGAAAAGTTCAAGGAGACGCCGGTGATCGTGGTCTGCAAACATGGTCAGGCTTCCGGTGCCGCCCAGGCCAAGTTGACCAAGGCCGGTTTCAGCCGCGCCTTCAAGCTCAAGGGAGGCATGGCTCAGTGGCAGGCCGATAGCCTACCGGTGGTCAAGAAATAGCCACATTTCGCACGACGGCAACGTCAGTTTTCTCGATTTCAGACGCTTTCAAGGATTTCAGTATGGCGGAAGACAACAATCAGGCCGCAGACGGCAATCAGCAGGCTGCTGGTGGTCAACAGGACAAGCCACAATTGCAATTCTCTCTGCAACGTATCTACGTCAAGGACATTTCCTTCGAGTCGCCGAGCGCACCGGAAGTGTTCAAGCAGCCGTTCAAGCCCAAGGTCGGACTCGACCTCAACACCACCAGCGAACAGATAAGTGACGATCAATATGAAGTAGTGATCAAGGTCACGGCACAGGTGTCGCACAGCGAGACGGGTAACACCTCGTTTCTCGCCGAGATCCAGCAAGCAGGACTGTTTCGTATCGCCGGTATCGAGGGCGACCAACTCGAACATACCCTGGAGGCGTTCTGCCCCAACCTGTTGTTCCCTTACGCACGGGAATGCATCGACAACCTGGTCAATCGAGGTGGATTCCCGCCGTTGATGCTGGCGCCGGTCAATTTCGAAGCGATGTACGCTCGCAAGAAGAAGCGTGCCGCTGGCGAGAGTGCCGAAACGACGCAGTAAGGTTCAGTTGCCGTGTCCCCACCGCGTATTCATGTCGCCGCCGAGCTGGTCGCCGGCGGCGAACTCGTTCTACCTTCCGGGGCGGCCCGTCATGTCGCGCTGGTGCTACGCATGCGTCGTGGCGACGTCCTGACACTGTTTGACGGCGCGGGTCACGAGGCGAAAGCTCGACTACTCGATGTCGACCGTAAGCATGTCGTGGTGCAAGTCGAGTCGGTGTTTGCCGGACAGGGTGAGTCGCCACTGGGCGTGCATCTCGGCCAGGCGATCTCCAAGGGGGATCGGATGGATTACGCCATACAGAAAGCCGTCGAGCTTGGTGTGGCGGCTATCACTCCGCTTTATACCGATCATGGCGATGTTCGGCTCAAGGCGGAACGTCAAGCCAAGAAACTGGCTCATTGGCAAGCCGTTGCCGCCAGTGCTTGCGAGCAGTGTGGTCGTGCTACCCTGCCTCCCGTCCATTCTCCGATGTCTCTGGATGCTTGGTTGACTGACCGTGACGAACCCCTGCGTCTCATGCTGCATCCTGCTGCCGGAAATCACGGCTTTGATGGGGAAGTCCCCGCTTCTTCCGCCCTGTTGATCGGTCCTGAAGGGGGACTCTCCTCCGCAGAAGTCGATGCCGCTCGGGGTGCCGACTTCTCGGTTCTCTCGTTAGGGCCACGCATCCTGCGTACCGAAACCGCGCCGGTCGTTGCGCTCACCTTGTTACAGTACTGGTACGGTGATTTGGCGTAACCGGTTGGCCATGACTCTCTGAAAGCAAGGCATGTGGCTCAGTGGGGTTGTTGGGGATCCCGGTCGAAGTCGATCATGGCCTTGATGACGCCATTGGCGGGATCGCACCACTGCGGCATCAGAGTGGGCATCTCCGCGAGCGTGCCACGATGCGTGATCATGGCCGTAGGTTGCATTGCCCCCGTTTCGATGAGTCGGGTCACCGTTTCGAAATCTTCGCGTGTCGCATTGCGGCTACCCAGCAACGTGAGCTCCTTCCTGTGAAAATCGGGGTCGTTGAACGTAATATCGGCTTTGACGATGCTGACAAGCACATAACGCCCGCCATGGCCTGCCAGATCGAAACCGCGTTGCATGGCGCCAGGGTTGCCGGTAGCGTCGAAGACGATGTCCGCCAGGGCGCCGTCGTTGTGCGTGGCAATGGTCGCGGCCAGGTCGTCGTCGCCAGCATGCAGGATGCCATCGGCGCCCAGCACATCGCGGCAGAACGCTAGACGGTCGTGATTGGTATCCACGACCAGCGTGCGAGCACCCCGGCTCTTGGCAATCTGCAGTGTGCCCATGCCGATGGGACCGGCTCCGACGATGACGGTAAGCTCCCCGGGTTCCAGGGCGCTGCGGCGTACCGCATGGGCACCGATGGCCAGGCACTCGACCAGGGCGAGTTGCTCGGGTGCCAGTGTCCGGGATGTCACCAAGTGATCGGCCGGTACGCAGAGGTATTCGGCCATGCCGCCGTCGCGATGCACGCCAATGACTTGCATGTGCTGACAGCAGTTGGTTTTCCCTCGTTGGCAGGCACGACATTCTCCGCAATGCAGGTAGGGGATCACATAGGCGCTTTGACCGATGAGGTCGGCAGACACGTTGTCTCCCACGGCGACGATGTCGCCGGACAATTCATGCCCCAGTACGCGCGGATAGTCGAAGTAGGGCTGATTGCCGCCATAGGCATGGATATCGGTGCCGCAGATGCCGACACGTCGAACCCGGATCATCGCTTCCTGCGCCTTGCATGACGGGGAAGGAAGATCCTTCAGTTCCATGTGCTGGGGCTGGGTACAGACAAGTACTTGCATGGGGACGTGGCTCCGAAGAGGGCAAGAGGCCTTGATCAGCGGGAAGTTGGTCCGGGTAACAGGCGCCTTGCCCATGTTGAGGTGTCGGGTAACGTTACTCCTGCAGGTCGGCTGACGTTCCCAGATAGGGAGTGAGCTTACGCTGATCGGGATCGAGGAGGCCGGAAAATTCAGGCTGGTCGACCGTTTCAGTATCGGCCACGTGAACGCCGGTATCCACGCTGCGCGGCAAGGCCACGCCTTCCTGTGCCGCATGGGCGAACCAGATGCCAGCATACCCCATCATGTAAGGATCCTGGACTACAAGCGAGTCGATGACGCCCTGGCGCAGGAAATCCACCTCCAACTCACTGGAATCGAAGGCTACCAGACAGACATCGTCGCCCACTCCCTGCTCGGCAAAGGCAGTGCCGGCTCCGTCACCCATCAACTGATTGTCGGCGAAGACTCCGTTCAGATCGGGGTAACGGTTGAGCAGGTCCAGCGTGTCGTTCATTGCCTTGGCGGTATCGTTGTTGGCAACGCGATTGTCGACGACCTCGATATCCGGATATTGGGAAATGGCATCCAGAAAGCCCTCATCGCGGGAGACGAGCGATTCGCCATTCGGGTTGGCGCGTAGGTAGGCCACCTGACCGGCTGCCTCGCCTTGGGTCCTTTCCATGCATGTGGCCAGAGCATGGCCGGCCCGTTGACCGGCAGCGAAATTGTCGGTGGCGATCAACGATGCATACTGGTCGGTATCGACGCCGGAGTCGATGATGATGACAGGGATGCCTGCGGCGGTAGCGGATTCCACGGGGCCCGCCAGGGCATCGTTGGACACTGGCGCCAGCACGATGGCCGGGGGGGTGCGGCTGGTCAAATTTTCCATGATGCCGATCTGCTCGGCGACTTGCGTCTCATTGGCGGGGCCCAGCTCTTCGATCTGAATGCCGAGCTTGTCGGCGGCGTGCTGGGCACCATCGAACACGGCTTGCCAGTAGGATGCCGTGGTGGCCTTGATTACGACCGGAATCGTCGTACTGTCCTGAGCCATCGCCGGTGTGAAGCTGCATGCTGTGGTAGCGGCGACAATGGCCAGGGTATGTTTGGCGAAATGCATGTCGTACTCCTTGTGCTTGTTATGGTGTGGTCGAGTCAGGCGATCTGGCGATCGGTATAACCTGTCATGTACTTGATGAGTTCCTCCTGGCTGGTGTCTTCGGCACGTGTGACGTGCACGATTCGTCCTCGATACATCACCGCGATGCGGTCGGCGACCTCAAGAATCTCGACCAGGTTATGGCCAATGTAAATCACGCCTACGTCCTTGCTGGCGAGCATGCGCGAGAGTTTGATGACATTCTCTCGTTCCATCACGGCCAGGGCCGCCGTAGGTTCGTCGAGAATCACTACCTTGGCATCCCAGTACAGGGCTCGGGCGATAGCGACGGCTTGGCGTTGACCGCCGGAAAGACCGGCAACGGTACTGGTGCCATCGGGGATATGGCTTTCGATACTGTCGATCAGGCGCTGGGTCTCGCGTTGAATGGTGCGCTTGTCGACGACCGGTAGCATGCCGAGCCAACGACGCGTAGGCTCGCGACCCAGGAAGATGTTCGCTCCGACGGACAATTCGTCAGCCAGGGCCAGGTCCTGATAAACGGTTTCGATGCCGGCATGGCGTGCCTGTTTGGGCGACGTGAATGTTACCGGCTGACCGTCCAGCCATATCTCGCCGTCGTCGCGTGGGTAGACACCGGAAATGTGCTTGATCAGCGTCGATTTGCCGGCGCCGTTATCGCCGATGACGGCGAGCACTTCACCTGCCTCGAGCGAGAGGTCGACACCACATAGGACTTCCACGGCGCCGAAGCGCTTTTTCAGTGACCGGACTTCCAACAGTGAACTCATCGTTGTCTCCCCTCTTACTTCAGGCCGCTCTGGCGACGCTTGTGCAAGTTGTCGACGTACACGACCACGGCAATCAGCACTCCGGTTGCGACCATCTGCCAAAAGGAGTCGATGCCCAGGAGGTTGGCGCTATTGGCGATGGTGGCGAACAGTAATGCACCGATGAAGGTACCCAGCACGCTGCCGCGACCGCCGAACAGGCTGGCGCCTCCCACTACAGCGGCTGCGATGGCATTGAGTTCATAGGCAACGGCGGCGGTAGGCGAGCCGATGCTCATGCGTGACATCAGCAGAATGCCGGCGATGCAGGCGGTCACTGAACTAATGATGTAAGCGAAGAAGACGATGCGTTTGATATTGATGCCGGCACGGCGAGCCGACTCATAATTGCTGCCCATCGCCACCATGTAGCGCCCGGTACGGGTACGGCTGAGGATGAAGTGAAGTATCAGGCCGATGACCAGCATGGTCCAGAACAGCGATGGAATGCCGAGCCATTCGGCGCGGGCAAAGCTGGCCAGTTCCTGGGGTAGACCGAAGACGCTGGTTCCGCCACTGACCAGGAAGGCACCTCCCCGATACGCCTGCAGGCCGGCCAGCGTGATGATGAAGGCCGGGATACCCAAGCGGTGGACCGAGAAGGCGTTGAGCGAGCCAATGGCGATACCGAGTAGCAAAGTGAGCCCGATGGCGATGGGGATCGGCATGCCCATGGTCAGCAATGTCGCGCAGACTACGCCTGACAGGGCGACGACCGAGCCCACCGACAGATCGATACCGCGGATCAGTATGGGGAACAGCACCCCGAAGGCGATGATGCTGTCGATCGATACCTGACGCAGGATATTGATGATGTTGTTGGCAGTGAGGAAGTTAGGTGTCGAGAAGGCCATGACCACCCAAAGCGATAATGTCAGTGCGAGAACCAGCGTTTCCACCGGCAGATGCCGCCTGTTCAGGGATAGCCAGGTGCTGGCGGATTGGCTCATTGCTCGGCCAGTCGAAAGATCGGAGTCATGGGTTGCCATTTGTTGTTCTCCTCTGTCCATGGGGTCGAACGCTGATAGCGCCACATTTCGTCTTCCCATTGCCGGATGAGTGGGGACTGCCGTTCAGCGTCGGCCATGGCGGCGAAGCTGAAACGCTGCTCGTTGACCTCCATGACCATCGTCAGTCGTGTACCCAGTCGGAATATCTGCATGTCGATGATGCCGCAGCGGTACAGGTGGTCGCGGACTTCGGGCCAGATGTGGCGGTGACGCTGTTCGTACTCGGCGATCAAGGTGTCGTCGTCGACCAGATCCAGAGCCAGGCAATAGCGCATGACCATTTTCCTCACGATGCCGTCAATGCTCGATCGAGATGCACATAACCGCCATCCACGAACAACCACTGTCCGGTGGTGTGGGACGCGCGTGCCGATAGCAGGAACACGACGGTATCGGCGAGTTCGCTGGCCTCGGTCATGCGTTGCCCGAAGGGGATCGCGGCGGTGATGTCGGCCAGCTTGGCATCGGCATCGTCGAAGGTGCTGATCCAGCGCTGGTAGAGTGGTGTCATGACCTCGGCGGGAATCACCGCATTAACACGTATGCCATCCTTCGCCAGACTTGCCGCCCATTCACGGGTCAACGCCAACTGGGCGCCCTTGGAGGCGCTATAGCCGCTGGTATCACCTTGCCCGGTGAGGGCGGTCTTTGAACTGACGTTGACGATTGCGCCGTGCTGAGTGCGCAGGTGAGGCAGGCACAGGTGCGCCATGGTGTAATAATGAATGAGGTTGCGTGTCAGCGAGGCGGTAAAGGCCTCGACGCCTGCTTCCAGGCCGATCTTGTCATTGACGCCGGCGTTGTTGACCAGCCCGTCGATACGACCGAAGCGGTCGATGATTTGTGTCACTGCCTGCTGACATGCCATCTCATCGCTGAGTTCGGTCGCTATGAAGCAGGCCCGTGGTGCCAGATCTTGCAGCTCGACCATGAAGTCTGATGGGGGGTGGCTGTGGGCGAGAATGACAGGAATCCCGCCTTCCCGAGCCAGGGTGAGCGAGATGGCGGCTCCAATACCGGAGGCGCCGCCGGTGACGATGACGACCTTGTCGCCGAGTTCAAGATTCATGCTTCACCTCGTAGGAAGATAAAGGGCGGGGAGGATGATCGAGCCGGTAGAAACGCTCGGCGTTGCCGCCGAACAGTGCCGCCTTGTCGAGCCCTCGCTGGGTAGACCAGTCCTCGATGAGGCGATATACCGACAGATAACTGCCCGCCACCCGGCACACTGGCCAGTCGGAACCGAACAGCAACCGATGCTCGCCGAACACCTCGAGCGCCGTATCCAGGTAGGGCCATAGCGTTTCCGCTTGCCAGTGGTGCCAGTCGGCCTCGGTAATCAGGCCTGAGAGCTTGCAGGCGACATGCTCCAGATCGTGGAAGCGCTGAAACTCCCGGCGCCATGCTGCGAAGCCGCCATGACGAATGTCCGGCTTACCCAGGTGGTCGAGAATCAATACATGGTCGTCGCAGTCGGCACTCAACGCGTAGGCTGCCGCGAGATCGGCCGCCGTCACCAGCACGTCATAGCTCAGTGCGCGCCGCTGCAGCGTTCGAATGCCCCGGCGAACGCTCGGGGCTTCCATGTAGGCGGCGGGCTGTGGCTCATCCTGGATGAGGTGGCGGAAACCACATAGCCTGGGGCTCGGCCACTGGTCCAGGCGCGCCTCCAGGTCCGGGGCAGCGAGATCGACCCAGCCGACGACGCCAGCGATGGAGCTATCCTGGTGACTCAAGTCCAGTAACCACCGGGTTTCCGCTTCATCAGGTCTGGCCTGCACGGCGATACTGGCCTGGATGTCGCAGGTTGCACGTTCCGAAGCCAGTTCCCTGGGTAGGTAGTCACGCTTCAGTATGGCCATGGAAGCATCGATCCAGGGAAAGTCGGCCGCCTGGTAGTGCCAAAAGTGCTGATGAGCGTCGATACGCATTGGTCACTCCCTGGTGGCTGAGATCCTGGCGGTGCATGGCTTGGTCTTCATCGTGTGGCGAACCTCTGACGAACGTGGGAAGATACGAGGTCAGTGATCCAGACATCCAAAGGCCTGACCTTTGATCCACGTAATAATGGTCAGGCTTCACCGTGAACAGCAAGGTTTTTGCTTTGAACTTTGGTCGAAGCCTGAGTGAGGAGTCGACGACATGCCGATCCAGACGATCCATTCCCAACGTCTTTACCGCCAGATTGCCGATCAGTTGCAGCAACTGATCAGTGATGGCGAATTCCCCGCCGGTTCGCTCTTGCCACCGGAACGCGAGCTGGCTCAGTCATTGGGAGTGAGTCGGGCATCAGTACGTGAGGCGCTGATCGCGTTGGAAGTGGTCGGCCTGGTCGAGGTGCGGGTAGGCCATGGTGTGCTGGTGAAGGATCCTCATTCAGTGCCCAAAGAACCGGTCATGCGTGCCGCAGCACGTAAGGAATCCTGGGCCATGGATCCCGAATTCGCCAGTGAAATCGAGCTGAACCTCGACGAGGAAATTCCGCCGTTCTCTCTCTTGCAAGCGCGACGCTACCTGGAGCCGGAAAATGCTGCACTGGCTGCGCTCAATGCTAATGACGACGAGCTCGTCGCCATTCGTGCGGCGTTATCGCGCAATATCGATGATACGTACAGTTATGATGGCAAACTGGTGGGGGACCGGTTGCTGCATATACGTATCGCCGAAGCGTCGGGAAATGCCGCTTATTCCTTGCTGATCAAACACTTGCTTGGCCACCAGTATGGCGCCATGTTTCGACGCCTACAGGAGCACTACATGGAAACCGGCATGGCCTTGCACTCCCAAGGCGATCATGAGCGCATCGTCAAGGCGATCGAGGAGCGTGATCCGGAAGCCGCTAGGCGTGCCATGGAAGTCCATCTGGATCATGTGATCAACGTCTTTTTCAATGAGTGAACTCGTTCCCTCCCGGTCTCTCTTGGTCTACCTGCCGCGCTGGGTCATACTGCGCTCATTGTTGAGATACCTTGGACCCGGGCAACGATGAGCGAACACGCACTCAAGATCGGTGTGGTGATGGATCCCATCGCCGACATTGCTTACAAGAAGGATACGACGTTGGCCATGCTGTGGGCCATTCAGGCCCGCGGCTGGTCACTGTATTACATGGAACCGGATGAGCTTTTCCTGCAGGACGGACGAGCCTGGAGCCGTATGCGAGAGCTCAAGGCATATCACGATCCATTGCACTGGTATGACATGGG
This sequence comes from Aidingimonas lacisalsi, assembly GCF_008079445.1. Classification (GTDB taxonomy): domain Bacteria; phylum Pseudomonadota; class Gammaproteobacteria; order Pseudomonadales; family Halomonadaceae; genus Aidingimonas; species Aidingimonas lacisalsi. The sequence goes on from NZ_VRYH01000001.1 coordinate 550,366, forward strand.
CGAATCTCATGTCCAACCGCTCGCCGCTCTCGATGTCGTGCTGATGCGTCAGGATCCGCCGGTGGACAGCCATTTCCTCAATGTCGTGCACCTGTTGGGATTCGCCGAACGTGAGGGTGTGCTGGTGGTCAATCCGACACGGGCGTTGCTGGAGTGCAATGAAAAGCTTTTTGCCCAGCAGTTTCCGCAGTGCTGCGCGCCGACCCAGGTGTCCTGCGATGAAAAGATCCTGCGCGCCTTTCATGCTGAACATGGCGACGTAATTTTCAAGCCGCTCGATGGTATGGGGGGAAGCGGAATCTTCCATGTCGGGCCGGAGGGGCGCAATCTGGGGGCCGTCATCGAGACGCTCACCGACCGTGGTCGCCATCAGATCATGGCGCAACGCTATATTCCCGACATCAGCGAGGGGGACACCCGGATCCTGCTGGTCGATGGAGAGCCGGTGTCTTATGGGCTGGCGCGCGTTCCCATGGCCGGCGAAACGCGTGGCAACCTGGCGGCTGGCGGTCGCGGCGTTACCCGTGAGCTCACCGACCGCGATCACTGGTTGATCGCCCAGGTTCAGCCCGCCATTCGCGACAGGGGGCTGATGTTCGTCGGCCTTGATGTGATCGGTGACTATATCACCGAGATCAATGTTACCAGCCCTACCTGTGTGCGCGAGATCGATGATCAGCGAGGGACCGATATTGCTGGTGACTTGATGGAGGCGATCGCGCGGCACTTGACTGCCGCTCCACGGCAGCCAGCCTAGAGATGATACAATCGGCAGATAGTGCAAATGGTAATAATGACGGCGCGCAAGCGGATCCCGAGACCCGCTGCCGCCCGGGAGGCCCATGCAAACGTTGAAACACCATTTCCTGTTGGCGATGCCGCATCTCGAAGATCCCAATTTCGCCGGCAGCTTGAGTTATCTTTGTGACCACGATGAAAACGGCACGATGGGTGTGATCGTCAACCGTCCGCTGGATTTGACGCTTGACGCGCTGTTCGAGCAATTGGATATCGACGGCGAGGAAAGTCCATATTGCGAGGCGCCCGTCTACTATGGAGGCCCAGTCCACAAGGATCGTGGTTTCATTCTTCATCGCGGTAGCAGCGAACCCTGGGATTCCAGTATTCAGGTAGCCGACGATATTGCACTGACCACGTCGATGGATATGCTGCATGCACTGGGTGCGGGACAAGGCCCACGAGATTTCCTGGTATGCCTGGGCTGCTCAGGCTGGGAGGCGGGCCAGCTGGAAACCGAGATCAAGGACAATGCCTGGCTGACGGTCGAGGGAAGCGCCGACATTCTGTTCGATGCGCCTCCCGAGCAGCGTCTGAATGCTGCCGCCGGCATCCTCGGCATTGACTTGAACCTGATGAGCCGCGAGGCCGGTCACAGCTAACCCATGTCGAGCGTACAAGGGCAACGTCTGATCCTGGCCTTCGATTTCGGGACACGCCGTATCGGCGTTGCGATCGGAAACGAAATGATTCGGCGCGCTACCGCCCTGGACCCATTGCCGGCTCGGGACGGTATTCCCGATTGGCAGCAAGTCGCCCGTTTGGTCGAGGAGTGGCAGCCGGACATGTTCGTGGTCGGGCTGCCACTTAACATGGATGGTTCGGAATCCGAGATGAGTGTACGCGCGCGCAAGTTCGGCAAGCGTTTGTCAGGTCGCTACGGTAAGCCCTGTGAAATGGCCGATGAGCGCGGCTCCACGCGCGAGGCAAAGTCGATCGCTCGGCAAGCCGGCCACCGGGGAAACTATCGAGATGAGGGCGTCGATGGCCTTTCCGCCCAACTGATTCTCGAAGGGTTCTTCGCCGTTCAGGAGGGGTTGCCGCCACGTTCACCGTCGTGACGGCATCGCATCGTTATGCCTGATTGTCGGCATTGGCGTACTTGACGGCGATGTCATCCACGGTGATGCAGGTATATTTCTCGATGAAGAAGGCCAGTGTGGACGGGCACGAGAAGCGTTCCTCGAACTGTTCGCGGTTGCCGTCGCGCTGGCGTATGACATTGGCGCGATACTGGTCGCCGATCCGGGAAACATGAACAGTGGCCTGCCTGTCCTCTTCCTCCTTATCGATGTCGAGCTCGCCGTGTCGTGCCAACAACTCGTCCAGACGTTCGCCACCTTCGATCTCTTCCTGCGTGGCCCAGAGATCCTGGTCCCTGTTGCCGTATTGATAGAGGATGGAAATCAACAAGGCCGAGAAAACGATGCCTATCAACAGTTGGGTTATCTGTGTGTGAGACGGCGAAGTCACGAACAGCAGTATGGCCTGGACGACAGCGCCCGCCGCGAGAAACAGGGCCAAGGGACGCCATACGCGAGGATTCATGACGCCCTTGTTGAGGACGTATCCCCACAGCCCGCTAACGGCTAACACACCGACGGCGATTTGAATGACCACCATGGCAGAACCGCCGCCCATCAGCATGGCAATGACTCCCAGCAGGAGCAGCAAGCTGTATAAGGCGCCCAGCATCATATAGGCTCGTTCGAGATTCATTGGCGCTACGCCTCCCTTGTCGTTCGCTATTGTATTGGCATTGGTTCGCCAGCCTGATGATAGCTTCGCATATTCGCCGGCAGTGATCAGCACCTGCGATGGTCTATGGAGCCACCATCGCATGTTCAGCAATCGGCATCATCCACACCGATCTTCTCCGGCACGAACCAACGGACGTCACGGCGGTCCCTCTCGATCAGTTCTTCGACTCCCAGCAAGGTGGCAAAGATCGCCATGCGAATCGGTATCCCGTTGTCCGTCTGGCGAAAGATGGCCAAGCGTGGATCGCCGTTGAGATCGGGGTCGAGGTCATTGGCTTCCGGTCGACTGTCACGCGGTAATGGATGCATGACGATCGTATCCTGAGCGCAATGGCGATTCATGAAGGCCCGATCGACGATGAACTCACGCGATACGCCGGTGAAATTCTCGCTCATTTCCTCGGTAAAGCGTTCTTTCTGGATGCGTGTAGTGTAGATGACATCCAGATCGCGAAAATCGCTGGCAAGGCTCTGGCGCTGCTCAATTCGGTGGCCACGGGAGACGACCAGGTCGATCAAATGATCGGGCATCTCCAGTCCCGGCGGCGATACCAATGTGATGTGCATGGGATCGAAGAGCGAGAGCAGCTTGATCAATGAATGCACGGTACGACCGAATTTCAGGTCACCGGTCAGTAACAGGTGCGCCCCCGCCAGTGATTTTCCGAGACGGGAGAACTCCTTGTCGATAGTGTAGAGGTCCAGCAATGCCTGGCTGGGATGTTCGCCGGGGCCGTCGCCGCCATTGATGACCGGGACATTGGTCGCCTGGGCAAATTCGGACACCGAACCTTGCTCGGGGTGGCGCATGACGATGGCATCGACATAGCCGCTCATCACGCGGCTCGTGTCATAGAGCGACTCGCCCTTGGCCATCGAAGAGAAGGTAAAGCCCGTCGTGTCACAGACACTCCCCCCCAGGCGGCAGAAGGCGGCATTGAAACTGACGCGTGTGCGGGTACTGGCTTCGAAGAACAGGTTGCCAAGCACGGCACCTTCAAGCACTCGCGTGATCTGACGGCGCTGGGCAATGGGCTCAACCCGGCGAGCTACCCGCAGGAGATGTTCGACGCGCTCGCGCGATAGGGAGTCGACAGACAGAAGATGGGACGTCATCGAGCAGGGCCTCATAGTACGATGGGACGGACGACGGATAGTGTAACCGCTCTAGGGCTATCGTCACGAGGCGGGTTCGGGATGCGTGCGCAGACTCAGGAAGCGTATTCCTCGGCCTCGGGTAGTCGGCCCCCCAGTTGCGAGGTAATGTCACGCGCGGCACGGCTGACCAGGCCCCCCAGCTCCGCCAGACGCGATTCGGAAATCCTCGCCACGGGCCCGGATACCGAAATGGCAGCCAGCGGACTGCCCTGCTCGTCGTGGATCGAAGCGGCAACGCAGTGTAGACCGATGGCATGTTCCTCGCGGTCACAGGCATAGCCTCGGCGCCGGATCTCGGCCAAGCCCTGGCGGAGACGAGCCGGGGTGTCGATGGTGTTGTCGGTAACGCGGGGCAAGCCACGAGCCTGGAGTATGCGCTCGATATCCTTATCGGGTAGCCAGGCCAGAAGCGCCTTGCCAATGCCGGAGGCATGCATGGGCGCTCGCGATCCCAGGGGAGTGATCATGCGCATCATCTGAGGGGACTCGCTCTGGGCCAGAAAGACGGCCATGCCGTCATCGCGAATGCCGAGGTTGGCGGATTCCCCCGTTTCTTCGGTCAACCGGCGCAGGAAAGGCCGCGCGGTCGCGACGAAATCCCTGGCTTCCAGGAAGGTATTGCCGATCTGGAAGGTCTTGACGCCAATTTTCCACAAACCGAGCTCGGTATCCTGCGTGATGAATCCTTGCTTATGTAGCGCTTGCAACAACCGGTGCGTGGTCGAGGGCGCCAAACCGACGATCTGGGCGATGTCCGACAAGGCCAGGCCCAAAGGTGCAGCGGCTAGCCCCTCGAGGATATTCAGTCCGCGAACCAGTGATTGGCTATGCCCACCGCTACCCTTGCCAGTGCCTGCGGGGCGCCCCACCGTCTTGCGTTTGGTCTCCGTCACGCCTGATATCTCCGTCACCCGTTCTATGTTCAGTGCCGCGCCATAGCATACACCTTCATCGCAGGTCTGTCGTGGTGACGGAAATCAATTCCACTATTGTTGAATGCGGGTCTCCAGCCTGAAGCGCGCAATACGATTGATCTGTTCAATGGCCGTACGCCGCTCCTCGTCCGGGGAGTTGCCTAGCCGCGACTCGAAGGCGGCCAGGATCTTGTGGCGGTCATTCCCCTTGACGGCCATGACGAACGGAAAATCGAAACGGGCCTTGTATGCTTCATTCAAGCGCTCGAACCGGGCCAACTCCTCCGGCGTACATTGGTCGAGCCCTGCACCGGCCTGTTCGCGCGTCGAATCATCGGTCAACGCTCCCGCGACGGCGGCTTTACCGGCCAGGTCCGGGTGGGCACGAATCACCGCGAGTTGTCGCTCGGCGCTGGCGGCCGTCAATACTCCGGCCATGATATCGGCTAGCCCGTCCGGAGTGTCCTGGGTCTCCGTCAACCCTTGATACCAGGCCTCTTCGGCAATCCAGGGGGAGTGTTCGTAGATATCACCATAATGTGTCACGAAGGAGGCAAGATCGAGCTGGCTTGGGCGAGGAGTCAGAAGCGAAATCGTCATTATCGGTTATCTCCTGATAAGTGAGTTGGCGTACTCGATACAATAAATGTATACAAAAAAACTTTGAAATGTACTCTTTTAAGCGCTAAAAATGTTCTCATGAGATAAGAGATCAGCCTAGTCGCTGTGACCTGGCATGTCAGCGTCGTGAACGTAATGCCGCTTATCACCATTTCATGATTCGTCGAGGAGCTATCCATGGGCTATCTGACAACGCATGTACTGGATACCTCCCGAGGCCGCCCCGGCCAAGGGATTCGTGTCGAGATCTTTCGCATTCAGGGAGAGTATCGCGAGCGCTTGGGAGACGTCGTCACCAACGATGACGGTCGCTGTGATGCGCCGTTGCTGGAAGGCAATGCCTTCACGGCAGGCGAGTACGAGTTGGTGTTCCATGCTGGCGAGTATCTCGACCGTCAGCAGGCACCGGGCGCATCGCCGCGGTTCCTGAACCGTATTCCACTACGCTTCGGCGTCGCCGATCCCAGTGAGCACTACCATGTGCCGCTGTTGCTGTCGCCATTCGGCTATTCCACCTATCGCGGCAGTTGAATGGCCATGCTGTGCCGTCCATGAACAACAACGACACATGCTGAGGAACCCGACATGCCCTCGTATTTGCTGGATTTCGTTAACTTCATGCTCAGATGGCTGCATGTCATTGCCGCCATTGCCTGGATCGGTGAATCGATCTATTTCGTGATGCTGGATAACAGCCTGAAGACGCCCGAGGATGAGAGCAGCCGTCGTAAAGGCGTTTTCGGCGAGATGTGGGCCGTGCATGGTGGCGGTTTCTACCACAATCAGAAATACGCTACGAGCCCCGAACAACTTCCCCACGACCTGCACTGGTCGTATTGGAAATCCTATACGACCTGGCTGTCGGGTTTTGCCTTGTTCGTCATGCTGTACATGGCGAACCCGGGGTTTTATCTGGTTGACTCCAATAGCGATTGGGCTTGGGCCGCCAACCTCAACGGCGTGGAAGCCAACATCCTGGCACTGGCTTTTCTGTTCGGCGGCTGGGTGATCTACAACCAGATGTGCAAGCGCATTAGTCCGAACATGGAACGTGACGGCCTGCTGAGTCTGGCGGTGGCCGTCTTGATGGTCCTCGTGGCTTATCTGAGTACCCAGCTATTTGCCGGGCGTGCCGCGTTTCTGCTGACCGGTGCGGTGATGGCAACTGCGATGTCGGCCAATGTGTTCTACTGGATCATTCCCGGACAGCGTCGCATGGTCGAGGCGATGAAGACCGGTGAGGAGCCGAACCCACTCGATGGCAAGCGAGGCAAGCAACGTTCGGTACACAATACCTATTTCACCCTGCCCGTCGTGCTGCTGATGATCAGCAACCATTACTCGTTCGTGTATTCACACGATTATGCCTGGGTCATCATGTCGCTGTTCATCTTTGCCGGTGCCTTGATTCGTCAGTTCTTCGTGTTGATGCATGCGGGCAGCATTCGTCCGGCCTACCCTGCCGTTGGGGTGGCGCTGATTCTGATGGCCTTCTGGGTGGCAGCACCGAGCGGAGGTACATCTTCCGATACCGACTCGGCGACGTCGACGTCCCTGGCGGAAGTGCACACTATCGTCGAGAATCGGTGTGTCCAGTGTCACTCTGCGGAGCCGACTCAGTCCGGATACTCATCGGCGCCGGCCGGTATCGAATACGATACCAAGGAGCAGCTACGCAATCTGATGTCGGATACCAAGCAAGTGGTGGCCAGCGAATACATGCCTCTCGGCAATATCACCGAGATGACCGAGGAGGAACGCCAGGCTGTTGCAGATTGGCGTGAGTAGCAGGGATGACGGGTCGCTTCGTCGTCGAAAGCATATACAATGGGGCCAGACGCGACTCGTAGCTGATGCGGAGCATTGTTGACCATGACGGAGCAGCAACCACAACCAGCACCGGATCGACCTCCCTCGAAACGTCGGCGAGGCAAGAATGGCGATGGTGACCAGCGTCATGACGCGATCTATCGGTCGATCAGTGATGCCATCATCGAACATCGCCTCAAGCCCGGTGCGCGTCTGCGTGAAGACGCCCTGTCCGAAGTGTTTGGCGTCAGTCGCACTGGGATTCGCAAGATTCTGCAGCGCTTGGCATTGGAACAGATGGTGACCCTGACACCACGTCGCGGTGCGAGTGTGACGCGCCCCACGGCCGATGAAGCCAAGGATGTGTTCGATGCCCGGCAGATGATCGAATGTGGGCTTATGGAAGCAGCGGCCTGCCGTATCACGGCGGCGGATATCGAGGAACTGCGTGACATGGCCAAACGCGAGCGCGAAGCCTTGCGGGCCGGTGAACAAAGTACGGCGATCAAGTTGTCAGCCGCTTTCCATGAACGCCTGGCCCAGCTCGCGGGTAATGCAACCCTGGCTGGTTTCGTCTCCCGGCTGTGCTCGCGTTCCTCCCTGATTCTTGCCGTGTACGGCAGCGCCGGCCACCTCGGCTGTGAATCCCACGATCACGATGAATTGATCCGGCACCTGGAAGACGGTAATGGCGAGCGGGCCAAGGCGTTCATGAGCCGCCACCTCAAGACCATCGAGTCGTCGCTGTCGATCGTTGAGGAAGAGGATCAGATGCCCGATCTTCACCGTATCTTCAGCGAGTGACCCGACGTCATGACGCCGGGTCGTATCTCAAGGGCGCTCCGTTGCGGAGTGCTCAATGCTTGGGCGCTGGCGTCTCGACTCTCTGGCGTGACATGAGCCCATAATAGAACAGTCCGCCCAGCCCGGCACCAATCAGCCAAGCATAACCACCTAATGCTTCGAGAGCGGGGACCCACACCGACGAGATAGAGAACAGCGCAGCGAGGCCAAAGGCGGCAAGTGCGTGCTGGTTCCAGCCCTTGGTGTAGTAATAGGCCGCATCGGGGTCGGACGAGAACATGGCTTGCAGATCCAGGCGTTGATGCTTCACCAGGTAGTAGTCGGCCACGATGATGCCGTAGAACGGCGCTACGACCGCCCCCAGAGCATTGACGAACCCAGGCACACCGATACGGCTGATTACGCTCACCCACAGCGCACCAATGAAGAAGGCCAGGATCGCGGTGATCAGTCCCCCCATGCGGAAGCTGATTCTGCTGGGGAAGAGGTTGGCCAGGTCGTAAGCCGGAGGGATGAAGTTGGCCACTAGGTTGATGCCGACGGTGGCGGCAAAGAACGTCAGGGCGGCAATGATCGTCAATGGCAGTGCGTCGACGCGTTCGACGATGTCCGAGGGGTTGGTCAATGTCTCACCGAATAGCACCAGTGTGCCGGCGGTGATGATCAGAGCGATGAACGAGAAAAAGGCGACGTTGAGCGGCAGGCCGAGCAGGTTGCCCAGTTTCATTTCGCGCTCGCTGCGCACGAAACGCGTGAAATCGCCGAAATTGATCACGACAGCGGCGAAGTAAGCGATCATGGTCCCGGTAATGGCCAGGAAGGCGGTCACAGGGTGTCCGCTACCTTCGCTGTCTCCGCCACTGAAGATGGTGCCGATGGCCGGTAACAGGTCGCTGCCTGCCTGGAACCACACGACACCCATCAATACGATCATGACGCAATAGACCAGCGGTCCCGCCCAATTCAGGAAGTGTCTGATACGCTCGATACCGGACCAGAAGATCGCGATCTGGAAGAGCCAGACGATGACAAACGATATCCAGTCGATCGTCGAGAGGCCCAGCAACGTCCCCCCGGGGTCTCCGAACAGGGCCGTCAGTAGCAGTGCCATGGCGGTCGAAGCGAAATAGGTCTGCACCCCGTACCAGAAGATGCCGATTACTGCACGTAGCATGGCCGGGAAGTTGGCCCCATGTACCCCCATGCTGGCACGGACCATGACGGGGAAGGGGATGCCGTATTTCACACTGGGCTTGCCGGTCAGGTTGACCAGAAACATCACCACGATGCCGGCCAGGATAATGGCGGCCATCACCGCCCAACCATTCAGCCCGTAGGAGAGAAACAGCGATGCGGCTAGCGTATAGCCGAACAGGCTCTGGATATCGTTCGACCAGACATTGAAAATCTCGAAGGCGCCCCAGCGGCGTTCAGTTTTCTTTATCGGGGCCAGATCCGCATTGTAAAGCGCCGGGTCACGGCGCGAAATATCGAGTTCATTGTCATTCATGGAAACAAGCGTCCTGAAAGCGTGTAGGGAAGCAAGCCGCCCATCGATTGGCCGGCTTGCCATGTTGACGCAACACTCAGTGAGTGAACCGCTGGCAGGGAGACCAGTAACGCATCAATACATAGTAGGTCAGTCCCGCAGGAATCAAACTGGCGTACCAGGAGATGGTCGAGATGGTGAAGGCGACCAGGACGCCGACGGCAGTCGCGATCAGGGCAGCGTAGTTGACGCCTCGATATGGTCCATGCGGGTCATAGAGCTTGTCGATATCCAGCCGACGACGGCGAATCAGGTAATAATCCACTACCAGGACGGCAAAGATGGGGCCGAGGAAAGCGGAGTAAGTCTGAACGAACAACTGCAGGCCGGCGGCTGAACCGTCCTTGACCAGTTCCCATGGGAAGGTGGCGAAGGCGAGGAAGCCGACGATGACGGTGGCTGTACGAAATTTCAGCTTGAACACGTCCATCAAGACATAGGTCGGAGGCACCACGTTGTTGAGCACATTGGTCGTTACCTGGGCGAAGGCAATGAACAACAGTGTGGTCATCAGCAGCGGGGTGTTGTCCACGGCATTGGCAAAGACGTCGATGGGGTCGGCGACGCCGGTTGCCTCGGACACCATGAAACCGATCAACCCCATGAAAATGGTGCAGGGCAGGATCGACATGGAGTAGATAGTGGTCAGCATGCCAGGGCCGCTACCCTGCTTGAGCTCGCGGGCATAGTCGCTGACATTGAGGATCATGGTGCTGTAGATCCCCAGAAACAGCATGGTCGCTCCCCAGAAAGGAAGTCCCCAGGAACCTTCCATGGTGATCAGGTTGGCAGAGAGGACATCGCCGTAGCGCTGGATGGTGCTGTAGAACATGTAGACCAGAGACGCCAGGATGAAAGCGCTGCCAATGTTCTCCAGCCATTTGATGCCTTGGAAGCCAAGCACCGATAGCAGGATCTGCAGTAACTGGAAAGCAATGAAGAAGAACACGATATTGCTGAAACCGAAGAGTGTTTCGGATACCGCGTTCAAGGCACCGGCCCCGATCCAGCTCTGAAAGCCGTACCAGACGATGGCGGGCAGCGCGCGCACCAGTCCTGGCAGCCGTGTGCCGGAAAAACCGAATGCGCTACGCGCCTGGACCATGAAGGGAATGCCGTACTTGTAACCGGCCGCTCCATTGAGTGCCAGGGCGATGCCGATGACGAAACAGCCGATAGCGATGGCCAGAGTCGCTTGGATCAGGTTCAGGGTACCGACGACGCTGGAGCCCATGGCAAAGGTGCCTATGGATACGCAGCCACCGAACCAGGCCAGGAAATAAGAGGAGCGACCCATGATGCGGGTGTCCTGTGGCGATAGGTTCTCATCGCCCGGTGCCTTGCCTTGAGTTGTTGCTTGTCGATGAATGGCGGTGTCGGGGTGGGGGGTGTCATTTTGCATGGTGCTGTCCTCGCAAGAGTGTCTCGGGATTGTTGTTGTTCAGCCAGCGTGCCAATGATGCGTCAGTGGCGTGAGTCTTGCGGCTTGTAATGGCGCCACCTCGTCTCAGGGCGTTTCGCGCGATAGATGTTCGAAGTGACCGGTAAAGGTCTTCGGGCGTGGAAAAGCGAGATCGCCATACTTGCTGGTACCGAGTCCGAGTCCCACGAGTGCCTCGGCCAGTTTGACGGCGGATGTGACACCTTCCACGACCGGTAACCCGACAGCGTTGCTGATGGTATCCGTCAACTCGGCCATGCCGCCGCATCCCAAGACGATGGCGCCGATGTTGTCCTCGTCCCGGGCACGTCGGCACTCGTCGATGATGCGGTCGAGAGCGGCGTCGCCATTCTCCTCCAGATCAAGTACCGGAATGTCTGCGGCGCGCACTCGCCGGCAGTGGTGACGGAAGCCATATTGCTCCAGCAGATGTTCGGCAATGATGGTGGTGCGTCCTAGCGTCGTCACGATGGAAAACCGCGTGCTGATCAGGGTCGCCATATGAAATGCCGCTTCGGCAATGCCGATTACCGGTGCCCGGGTCAGTTCGCGGGCCGCCAGCAACCCGGGATCACCGAAGCAGGCGATGATATAGGCATCGGTTGCCTCGCGTTCACCGGCTTGCACTTCTTCGGTCACGCCCACGGCACTGATGGTTTCATCGAAATGGCTCTCGATCGAGACTGGACCGCTGCTGGGCTGAGAGGCGGTGATTCGGGTACCGGGGGCGGCAATACCTCGAGCGGCTTCACCGATGGTGTCGGTCATGGCCGAGGTCGTATTGGGGTTGATGACTCGAATGTGCATGGGCATGCGTCCTGACCAATTGGGCAATTTTTGTGAACAAAATAATCACTATTTGTACACAAAATAGAAGTCGCTTTTACCGAACGCAAGAGCAACGTTAAAAAAACGCTGACTCGTCCACAGTAGGCGTCATTTTCCGTGAACCGCGAGAACGTCGTGCTTGCAGAGTCAGTCCGTGGTCAGGCATGGCTTGCATCTAATGTGGATACACTCTACATTTTTATTGTATACATAAATAGGTCGATGACTCCGAACAATCAAAGGAACGACATCATGAGTCCCACCTCGAATGCCGATTATCCCCGTGATCTGAAAGGTTACGGACGCACGCCGCCCCATGCCGATTGGCCGGGCAAGGCCCGGATCGCCGTCCAGTTCGTGCTCAACTACGAGGAAGGGGGGGAGAACTGCGTTCTGCATGGCGACAGCCACTCCGAAAAATTCCTGTCCGAGATCGTCGGTGCCGAGGCGTATCCCGAGCGCCACATGAGCATGGAGTCGATTTATGAATACGGTTCCCGCGTTGGCGTCTGGCGGGTACTCAATGAGTTTGAACGTCGTGGTTTGCCGCTGACGGTCTTCGGCGTGGCCATGGCCTTGGAACGTCATCCCGACGTGGCACAGGCATTCAAGGAACTGGGACACGAAGTCGCCTGTCATGGTTGGCGCTGGATTCATTACCAGGGGGTGCCGGAGAGCGTCGAGCGCGAACACATGCGTCGCGCCATCGAAATCTTCCAGGAACTCTATGGTGAAAGACCCTTGGGATGGTATACCGGACGGGACAGCCCCAATACCCGTCGCCTGGTCCTCGACGAGGGGTCATTCCTCTACGACAGCGATTACTATGGGGATGACTTGCCGTTCTGGACACAGGCCCAGGACAGCCAGGGAGAAACGCATGATCATCTGATCGTGCCCTATACGCTGGATTCCAACGACATGCGCTTTGCTGCCCCCCAGGGGTTCAATACCGCCGAGCATTTCTTCACCTATCTCCGCGACGCCTTCGATGTCCTGTACGCTGAAGGCGAGGAGACTCCCAAGATGCTGTCGGTCGGTCTGCACTGCCGCTTGATCGGTCGGCCCGGACGTTTCCGTGCTCTGCAGCGTTTTCTCGATCATATCGAGTCACATGATCGTGTCTGGGTCACGCGTCGGATCGACATTGCCAGGCACTGGGCCGAGCGACATCCCGCACGGAAGGGGTGAGTACCGGCTTTTTGAGACAATGGAAGATATTTCCATAAAGAGGTTCCATGACGAAACGTCAATACTACGCACCGACAGGCGGACTGCCGCCCCAGACCCAGTTGTTGACCGACCGGGCCGTCTTCACCGAAGCCTATGCGGTAATTCCCAAAGGTGTCCTGCGTGACATCGTGACCAGCTACCTCCCCTTCTGGGATAATACGCGACTGTGGATGCTGTCGCGTCCCCTGTCGGGATTCGCTGAGACATTTTCCCAGTACATCATGGAGGTCTCGCCCGGTGGCGGCAGCGACAAGCCGGAACTGGATACCGCTGCCGAGGCGGTGCTGTTCGTCGTCGAGGGTGAATTGACGCTGACGATCGGTGGGGACAGTCATGTCATGGGGCCTGGCGGTTATGCCTATCTGCCGCCGGCATACCCCTGGCAGGTGCGCAATCATGGCTCGTCGGCGGTGCGGTTTCATTGGATTCGCAAGGCGTATGACTACGTCGAAGGATTGGAGGTGCCACCCCCCTTCGTGACCAACGAGAACGATATCGAACCGACGCCGATGCCGGACACCGACGGCAAATGGGCCACCACACGCTTCGTCGATCCGGAAGATCTGCGCCACGACATGCACGTGACGATCGTGACCTTCCAGCCGGGTGGCATGATTCCTTTCGACGAGACGCACGTGATGGAGCACGGACTTTACGTGCTGGAAGGCAAGGGTGTGTATCATCTCAACCAGGACTGGGTCGAAGTGGAAGCCGGCGATTTCATGTGGTTACGTGCCTTTTGCCCCCAGGCTTGCTATGCCGGAGGTCCCGGCCCATTCCGATATTTGCTGTATAAAGACGTGAACCGTCACGCGTCGTTGCGACCCGGTCCCCGTTAGCCAGGAGAAGTCCTATGCTGGAATTGACAGCCGAGCCGTTGACCCCGGAGGCGTTCGCCCCATTCGGTGACGTCATCGACACACGAACGGCCGATTACTTCCCCATCAATGCCGGACGCACGCGCCGTTACCATGATCTGGCTTCGGTCGATCTCCTGGGAGACGAGGCGCGTCCCCTGATCAGCATCTTCGTCAGCCAACCGGTGGCGGTGCCCCTGACACTGGATTTCCTCGAGCGTCATCCACTCGGTAGTCAGGCCTTCATGCCCCTCCATGGAGAGAAATTCCTGATTGTCGTGGCGCCTCCGGGGGAGTCGATCGATCCGGTCACGGTGCGTGCTTTCGTCACCGATGGTCGCCAGGGAGTAAACTATCGGGCGGGAACCTGGCATGCGATTCAATCGGTGTTGGACCACGAGGGCGAATTCCTGGTCGTCGACCGGGGCGGGTCGGGCGACAACTGTGATGAATATCCGCTGGCGCTGCGGGTTGGGCTATAGCGTCCGGTTTTTCCATGCTTCGGCTATTGTTTCCATGATGATGGCTATTTGGTCGACAATTCCTTTGTCGGCTTTTTTTATGTCTTTTTCTATTTATGGAAAATATTTCCATAAATATTGACAAGCTGGTGAGTCACGCCTAGTTTTGTACACAACAACAATGCATACGCCAGCGAGGAGGAGTCGTCGTGGCTAAAATGACTGCAGCAGAAGCCGCCGTTCATGTTCTCAACAAGGAAGGTATCGAGGTCGCTTTCGGGTTGCCCGGTGCCGCCATCAATCCATTCTATGCCGCTCTGCGGAAGGTCGGGGGTGTCGACCACGTGCTGGCCCGCCACGTCGAGGGTGCCTCGCACATGGCGGAGGGGTATACCCGCACCCGGCCCGGCAATATCGGCGTTTGCATCGGCACTTCCGGGCCGGCGGGCACCGACATGATCACGGGGCTGTATTCGGCCAGTGCCGACTCCATCCCGATCCTGTGCATCACCGGACAGGCGCCCAGTGCCAAGCTCCATAAAGAGGATTTTCAGGCGGTGGATATCCGTGAGATTGCCGAACCGGTTACCAAGTGGGCGGTCACGGTCCTGGAGCCGGCCCAGGTGCCCCGGGCGTTTCAGCAGGCCTTCCAGTTGATGCGCTCCTCGCGTCCCGGTCCGGTATTGATCGATCTGCCGATCGATGTACAGATGAGCGAGATCGAATTCGATCCCGACACCTATGAGCCATTACCGGCGTACAAGCCGAGCGCGACACGCGCTCAGGTCGAGAAGGCCATGGCCATGCTCAATGACGCGGAACGTCCCTTGCTGGTGGCGGGGGGCGGCATCATCAATGCCGATGCCAGCGACACGCTCGTCGAATTCGCCGAGATCACCGGCGTACCGGTCATCCCCACCTTGATGGGTTGGGGTACGATCCCTGACGATCACCCCTTGATGGCAGGGATGGCCGGATTGCAGACGGCACATCGCTACGGCAATGCCACGCTGCTGGCAGCCGATTTCGTGATGGGTATCGGCAATCGCTGGGCCAACCGACACACCGGCAGCCTCGATACGTATACCCAGGGACGCACGTTCGTCCATGTCGATATCGAACCGACCCAGATCGGTCGTATCTTCGGGCCGGATTACGGGATCGTCTCCGATGCCGGCGCCGCGCTCGAGTTGTTCGTCGACGTCGCCCGGCAGTGGCAAGCCGAAGGCCGACTCAAGGATCGTCATGACTGGGCCGAGTCATGCCGGGAGCGCAAACGGACCCTGCTGCGCAAGACGCATTTCGACGAGGTGCCGGTCAAGCCGCAGCGCGTCTACGAAGAGATGAACAAGGCCTTCGGCCGGAACACGCGGTATGTCAGCACCATTGGCTTGTCCCAGATAGCCGGTGCCCAGTTCCTGCATGTCTATCAACCGCGTCACTGGATCAACTGCGGTCAGGCCGGCCCATTGGGCTGGACGATTCCGGCGGCTCTGGGAGTTTGCCGGGCCGATCCGGATGCCGAGGTCGTGGCCTTGTCAGGCGATTATGACTTCCAGTTCATGATCGAGGAGTTGGCTGTTGGCGCCCAATTCAACTTGCCCTATATCCATGTTCTGGTGAATAACTCCTATCTGGGGTTGATCCGTCAGGCACAACGCGGGTTCGACATGGACTACTGTGTACAACTGGCGTTCGAGAATATTAACTGTCCCGAGATCAATGGGTACGGTGTGGACCACGTATCAGTCGTCGAGGGCCTGGGCTGTAAAGCATTGCGCGTCACCCGCCCCGAGGCGATCGCTCCGGCTTTTGCCGACGCGCGGGAGTTGATGAAGCAGTACCGGGTGCCAGTGGTGGTCGAGATCATTCTCGAGCGAGTGACGAATATTTCCATGGGAACCGATCTCGATGGCGTCAACGAGTTCGAGGCACTGGCCGAAAACGCAACCGAAGCGCCGACATCCATTGCCGCGTTGACCTGATAACCGAATGTCGGTCGCATCTGCGAGACACCGATAACAAGCAAGAGGAGACCGTTATGCCCAAATTTGCCGCCAATCTCAGTATGCTGTTTACCGAGATGGATTTCCTGGATCGTTTCCAGGCCGCCGCAGATGCCGGCTTCAATGGCGTCGAGTATCTCTTTCCCTATGACTATCCGGCTGAGGAACTCAAGCAGCGTCTCGACGCCCATGGCCTGACTCAGGTGTTGCACAATCTGCCGGCGGGTAACTGGAGTGCGGGGGAGCGCGGGATCGCCTGCCACCCCGATCGGATCGACGAGTTCCGTGACAGTGTCGATACGGCGATCGAGTACGCGACGACACTTGGCTGCAAGCAGGTCAATTGCCTGGCTGGCATACAGCCGCAAGGGGTCAGTCATGATGAGGCGCGCAAGACGTTGATCGATAACCTGCGCTACGCCGCCGACAAGCTCGAGGATGCGGGCATCCTGCTGATCGCCGAGCCGATCAACACCCGAGATATTCCCGGTTTCTTCCTCAATCGAACCGAACAGGCGCTCGGCATCTTCGACGAGGTCGGCAGTGGCAACCTCAAGTTGCAGTACGATATTTATCACATGCAGATCATGGAGGGCGATCTGGCACCGACCCTGGAGAGGCACCAGTCGCGCATCGCCCACATCCAGATTGCCGATACGCCCGGGCGCCATGAGCCGGGGACGGGGGAAATCAATTACCCGTTCCTGTTTACCCATCTCGATCGTCTCGGCTACGACGGCTGGGTGGGGTGCGAGTACAAGCCGATGACGACAACGCGTGAAGGGCTCGGCTGGCTGGATCGGTGAAACGCTGTTGCGCTCGGCATCTCGGCCGCCGGCGGTGTCGAGGCGTCGAACCGTCGCAATCCTCATTGAGCACCCAGACAACTCTGGTTGCTGCGCGCCGGCGGCGGCCGACCTGCCCTCGCTCACGACGCGTTTCAGAAGTTTGCCAACGATCATAAAGACAAGCGGAAAGGAGAATCATCATGAGTAAGATCGGGTTCATTGGATTGGGCATCATGGGACGCCCCATGGCAGGGCACTTGCTGGATGCCGGCCACGAAGTCACGACCGTTGAGCGCCGCAAGCCCCTTTCCCAGGAACTGGCCGACAAGGGGGCCAGGGTGGTGGCAAGCCCCAAGGCAGTGGCCGAGGTATCCGATATCGTCATTACCATAGTGCCGGATACACCGGATGTGGAAGCGGTCCTGTTCGGTGAGAACGGTGTCGTCGAGGGGCTCAAACCGGGCACGTTGGTGATCGACATGAGTTCCATCGCACCACTTGCGACTCAGGAGTTTGCCAAGCGCATTCAGGATGCCGGCGGTGAATACGTCGATGCACCGGTATCCGGTGGTGAAGGTGGAGCGATCAATGCAGCGTTGACCATCATGGTCGGTGGAACCAAGGAGGGCTTCGAGCGTGCCCTGCCCTTGTTCGAGCTCATGGGCAAGACCATTACGCATATCGGCGGTCATGGCGACGGCCAGACCTGCAAGGTGGCCAATCAGATCGTCGTGGCCTTGACCATCGAGGCCGTTTCCGAGGGGCTGCTGTTTGCCTCCAAGGCGGGAGCCGACGTGTCCAAGGTACGTGAGTCGCTGCTCGGCGGGTTGGCGCAGTCGAAGATTCTCGAGGTACACGGTGAGCGCATGATCAACCGTACCTTCGACCCCGGTTTCAAGGTGCAGCTACACCAGAAGGATCTCAATCTGGCCCTGGAGGGCGCACGCAGTCTCGACCTGTCCTTGCCCGGTACCGCCAATGCGCAGCAACTGTTCCAAGCCTGTGCGGCTCATGGGGGTGAAGAGTGGGATCACTCCGGCATGTTGAAAGCGTTGGAGGCTCTCGCCAATCACGAGGTCAGCCGCTGAACCGAGGCGGTTGCAGCCCCCCTCGCCGGTGATGGGAAGCGTTGACCATCACCGGCGTTTTCGTGGTGATAGCCTTTGCTTGTTGCGTACGCACGCCATTGAACCTCGATCTCGGTGTCCGGCATCGGCAGTGATAAAATGCCTTGCTGGCTGACATGGATCTCACCAGGCAGCACAATGAGTGAGTCTGTTGGTGGGAGAGCGTAGGCATGCACATGCAGAGAGTGGCGCACATCGACAAGGGCCGGTGCGAGATCGGCGAAGCCAATATGGCAATCATTGCCGCTCTTGACGTTCGACAAGTGGCGTCATGTTTGCCTGGTCGATCAACAGTTGAATATGATTGAGGAGATGGCAACCTACTTTTGACGTTGCCATCACTGTGACGTTACCAGGCGATACCATTGTCCTTGAGCTGTTTGGCCAGTTGATTCGCGATATGGTTGAGTTGCGTATCGTCGACGCCTGGCAATAGTTTGCGGGCTTCCGCCAGCAGCGGCTCGGCATGAGTATGCCGTCCCGAATAGATCAATAACACCAGCATGCCCTCGATGTCCTTGTCACTATAGATTTTCTCAGGCTTCGGAGAGCGCTGTCGGCTTCGCGAAATGCGCACGGTATCAGTTCTCCAGGATAGCTAGTCGATAATGGGATAGGGATATGGGATGTCGACAATATTATCGGCCAGCCCGACGAAAACTTGAGGGGCATGTGCATGCATTGCTGCGCCTATCAGCTCCCGATCAGGCCTCCGATCTCTCCTTGCGGGGGTCATGACCGATCGGATGCGGTTCGCCCCGGGCCCTGGCCAGTTCGATCTGACGTTGACGTTCACGGGCGGCGGCACGCGTTTTCTCGGGTAATGAATCGTAGCAGTGGGGACAGCTGACCCCAGGTTCGTAAAATTCGGAACGCTGGTCCTCGGCAGAGATCGGCATACGGCAGGCGTGGCATTGGTCATATTCCCCTTCGCTGAGGTCGTGACGCACCGTGACACGATTATCGAACACGAAACATTGACCGCGCCAAAGCGATTCATTTTCGGGGACATGCTTCAGATAATTGAGGATGCCTCCCTTGAGGTGATAAACCTCCTCGAATCCCTGCTCCTGCATGAAGCTGGAGGCTTTCTCGCAGCGGATTCCGCCTGTGCAGAACATGGCGACCTTCTTGTGCCGGGATGGGTCGTAGCGCTGTTTGACGTAATCCGGAAATTCGCGGAAAGACTTGGTTCTGGGATCGATGGCGCCTTCGAAGGAGCCGATGGCGACTTCATAGTCATTGCGTGTGTCGATCACCAGTACTTCCGGGTCGGCGATCACGTCGTTCCAATCTTCCGGCTCGACATAGGTGCCGGCTTGCTCGTTGGGATCGATACCTTCCACGCCCATGGTCACGATCTCGCGTTTGAGCTTGACCTTGCTGCGGTGGAATGGCGGCTCCTCACAATAGGATTCCTTGCAATCGATGTCGGCAAGACGTGAATCGGCGTGCAACCATGTGAGCAACGTATCGATCGCGTCACGTGTACCGGCCACGGTGCCGTTGATGCCCTCACGGGCAAGCAACAACGTGCCTTTGACGCCATGGTCGAGCATGACTTGCCGAAGCGGCTCGCGCAGGGCCTCATAATCTTCGAGTGTGACGAATTTGTACAACGCCACGACGACGATTCGCGGAGAATCGCTGGAATGATTCATGCCTTGTCTCCTGGTTGTCGTCCTCGCAAAGGGCGGACCGGGATAATGTGATGGTGTCGCTAAAAGCGGGTATTTTACGCAATGCCTCACGGTGATGCACCTGCGTCATGATGCCGCCCCACCTGCTGGATAGGGCGGCCAGGGACTAACGGGAAGCTCAGGTCGCTGAATCGGCCTGAGGTGTCAGTGCAGGGTTGATATCGCTTTCCATGCGTTGGCGTTCCTCGTTGATACGTTGCAGGGCTTGTTCTGGCGACACCTTGGAGGCGGGTGTGATCAGGCTGACCACAACGCCCACGACGAGTGCGACCAGAACGGCAGGGATGCTCGGGTTGCCCCAGAAAGTGCTCCAACTGTCGACGTTGATCACGGTGAGTGAGGTGGCCGAGGCGGAGACTAGGGTAGCAACGGCGCCCTGCCAGTTGTAATGAGGCCAGAAACGCCCCAGCAAGCCACACACGAACATGCCGGCCATGACCGTGGCGATCATGCTGGTGATGTAATCGATGACATTGTCGGAGATCAGCGCGAACAACAGCGCCAAGCCGATGGTGGCGACCAGAGCCAGGCGCGAGAGGATGACTACCTTGTGCCCAGCGGGCGTGTGTCCGGTGAATAGCACGTAGACATCGCGCAGCAGGATCGAGACGCCGGCGATGGCATCCGAACTGGCGCTCGACATAGTCGCCGAGAGTCCGGCAACGAGTAACAGCAGGCCGAGCCATAGCGGCAGGATTTCGGTCGCCAGGAACGGGAAGGCGAAGTTGCTGTTGTCGAGGTCGGGGTTCAGCGCATGGGTCGCCATGCCGATGATTGCCGGAATGATCGAGAAGAACAGGTAGAGAATACCGGTGATCACGAACGACCTGCGTACGGAATGAACCGAGTTGCCAGAGTAGATGCGCTGTCGGTAGGAGGGCGTTGCCAGCACGCCGACGGCGATGACCGCTGCCAGAGACAACGCTGGCACCACGCCGATCTTGTCGATGCCGAGGAAGCTGGTGGTTGCGACATCCATGTTAGCGCCCAGGCCTGAGAATCCGCCGACCTCGAACAATGCGATGATGGCCATCACGATGAAGCCGACAAACAGCACTACTGCCTGGATGGTGTCAATCCATACCACGGCCATATAGCCGCCGATCACGCAGTAGACGCCGAAGCCCAGCGCCACCAGGATGCGCGCGGTAGTCAGGTCGATGTCGGCCATCCATGACAGATAGAGCCCACCACCGAGGATGTGCGCGCCGAGCCAGCCGATACAGGCGATGTAGATCAGCACAGCGACGATGTTGCGCACCAGGCGACTGGCGCCAACGTAGTAGGAAAGCTCCTCGCTCATGGTCATGAAACGCAGCTTGCGTACCGGTGCGAACCACGCTGCCAGCAGCAGCACACCGATGGAGCCGCCGATACCGTAGAGGGCCCCGGCCCAGCCGTTGGCGTAACCGAAGCCAACCGCGCCCATGCTGGAGCCGGTGCCGACCATGGTGGCGACGGTGGTGCCGATTGTCAGGAAGATCGGAATACTGCGGCCGCCCAACAGGAAATCGTCGCCGCTGCTGCGGCTATGGCGGGATACCCACCAGCCGAATGCGATCATGGCGACCACATAAGCGATGAATGACCCGAGGAAAACGTGACTGTTCATAATAACCTCTTATAATTGTTGTCCCGGCCGTTGCCGCGGCCGGGGCAGTGTGGAATGTCATAGCCAATGGGGTTTTACGCTGTCGGTCGCGCCCTTGCCGGGGCGCGACCTCCTTCTCTTGCCCGAACGGCACCATGCGCCTTATCGGTGTGGGTTCAGGCCTTGTCCGCGCGATAGCACTTCACATCGACCTCCACCTTGCAGTCGACCACCAGGTCCTGAACGCTGCAGATGCGCGCCGGGGGATGCTCGCCGAACACCTCCTTGAATACCTTGTTGAATGAGCTGAAGTAGCGTGCGTCGGTCAGCACTGCAGTGACATGCACGACGTGCTCCACGCCATAGCCGGCGTCTTCCATGATCTTCAGGCAGTTGGCGAAGGCCAGTCGGGATTGTTCGACGATGCTGCCTTCGACGACTTCACCGTCCGTCATGGGGGTCTGCCCCGAGACGAACAGCCAGCCGCCCGCTTCGGTGGCGCGAGCGAAAGGGAGTTTCTGGCCGCCGGTGCCGATGCCCCCTTCGACGCCATAACGTTTGATGCTCATGATTTGCCCTCCTGTATTGCTGGTTGCTGACTTTTCGGATGCGACTTAGTGGGATAAGGCGTTGTCACGCCCGTTGGAAATGTCCGCGGAGGCCGGGGCTGGAGAAAGCCGGACGTCACGGCGCAATAGCCGTCCGGCTCGCATTCCACTTGGCTCGCCGTGGCGATAACTGATCATGCCGTTGACGACGACCAGCTCAATGCCGCTGGCGAGTGAAACCGGGACGCTGTAGGTGGCGGTATCCTGAAGTCGTGCAAGCCCGAACAGCACCAGATCGGCGAAGGCGCCGACGCGGATGACGCCACGGTCCGTGAGCCCGAAGTTGGTCGCCGAGAGTCCGGTCATCTTGCGCACGGCCGCGCTCAGCGACAGCAGCTTCAGGTCGCGGCTGTAGTGGGCGAGCACGCGCGGGAAGGTGCCCCACAGACGGGGATGCGGATGCGGGTCGTTGGGCAGGCCATCGGAGCCGACCATCGACAGAGGATGCGATAGCACCAGGCGCATGTCCGCCTCGCTCATGTTGTGATAGACCGCGCCGGCTGGTTGCAGGCGTTTGGCGGCGTCCATCAGCGATAGATCCCAGGCCTCGGCAATCGCCTGCAGCGGCTGGCGAGCCATCTCCGGGTGCGGGTCGGACCAGGTGATGAAGATGTCTATCTCGTCGGTGACCTGGCCCAGATCCAGCGTCGAGGAGCCAGCGGTATACGGGTAGCAGTCGCAATGCACACCATGGGAGCGTGCGGCATCGTCGAGCTTTACTAACGCCTTGGGCGCGTTGCCCCAGTTGCCGGCGCCGGCGCACTTGAGATGCGAGATCACCAAGGGCGCCTGACCGTGCCGCGCGGTGGCGACGGCTTCGTCCATGGCCTCGATCAGCCCGGCGAATTCGTCGCGCAGATGTGTGGTATAGACGCCGCCGGCGCGGCCTACTGCCTCGACCAGAGCGTTCATCTCGGTGGTTGGTGCATGGAAGGCATTGCGGTAGGCCAAGCCCGAACTCATGCCCACGGCGCCCTCACCCAATGCTGTTTCCAGCTGCTCGCGCATGGCGGCGATCTCGTCGTCGCTGGCGGGGCGGTCGAAGCGATCCATCACCTGGCTACGAAGACTCGTGTGCCCGATCAGGGCCGCCACGTTGACACTGGGCACCGCCGCGTCGATTGCCTGGGCGTACGCGGCAAAGGTGGGGTAACGAAAGTCTTCCGCGCGGCCGAGCAAATTCATGGGATCGGGTACGTCGTCTGTGAGCGTGACCGGGCTGGCGCTGATGCCACAGTTGCCGACCACCACCGTGGTCACGCCCTGAGAGAGCTTGGGCAGCATCTCCGGGGTGCGGATGACGTTGGTATCGTCGTGGGTATGCACGTCGATGAAGCCTGGGGTGAGTATCAGGCCCTTGGCTTCGATCACGTCGTGGGCACTGGTGTTTTCCAGTTCGCCCATGGCGACGATTCGTTCCCCCTGGATGGCGACATCGGCGGTGAAGGCATCACGCCCGCTGCCGTCGATGATTGTGGCGTGCTGTATCAGTAAATCGACGTACATGTCGACTCCTTGCGCAATATGGTTCAATCGCCCAGCGGCTGGCGATTATCGCCGCCGCGATGGGCATCGAGGGTAATCTTGAGTCGTCGCAGCTTGTCGCGGGTACGGTCGCGGTGCCGCAGCGCCAGGCCCAGCGCCAGCATGTCAATGGCGGCCATCATGGCGTAGCGCGATGATGACGGGAAATAGATGTAGTCGGTCTCGCGGGCCGCCAGCGGCAGCGTGATATGGGCGACCTTGGCCAGTGGCGAACCGGTGGCGGTAATCGCCAGTACGCGCGCGCCGTACTGGCGCGCCAGCTCGGCCGCTTCGACGATCTCCGGGGTGTAGCCGGTGACCGAGAGCGCGACGACGACATCGTCAGGCTCCAGGGTCGAGGCGACCATGCGAGGCAGGAGTGCTTGCGGATAGGCACTGATGGCGTAACCGAGCCGCACGAGCCGGAATTGCATCTCCTGTGCCATTACCGTGGAGCCACCGCCGGCACCGAAGACCAGGATCTGGCGGGCATCGTCGAGCATCGCCACCGCTCCCTCGACGTCGGCCTGTTCCATCAGTTCGCGGTTGAGCGAGAGCGTCTGCGCGGCGGTATCGTAGATGACGCTGAGGCCGTCTTCTTCGCTGGCCTCATGAATGAAACGGCGGCCGGCAGCCAGAGCCCGTGTGAGGCGCGTTTTCAAGTCGCGTACATTGCGGCAGCCCACCGCTCGCGCGAAACGCGTCACTGTGGCGTCACTTACCTCGGCGCGTTTAGCGATCTCGCCGATGCTTGCCTCGGTGACGAAGTCGATGTCGTCATGAATCAGCGTGGCAACCTTTTTTTCCGACTCGCGAAGGCTCGGCAAGCAGGCGGTGATATGTGACAGGATGTCGAATTCTTGACTCACGAGAGGTCCGTATCCGATGGCTGATGTGTGTGTTAATAACTAACATATTTTTATTTTATGTGTTAGTAAATACACTAGAAGTAGAAAACGTGAGGAAAATACGATGTCCGAACCCGCTCAATGGGAAATCGAAAAAGGTGTGCCGATCGTGCAGCCGGCGCATCTGCTGCATGACGTTCCGCTGCCGGCGGCGGCGATCTTCGAGGCACCGCTGGCCTATAACCTGGCCTGGATGCAGCGTTTCGCGGACGCTCACGGCGCCAAGTTGGCCCCGCATGGCAAGACCACCATGGCACCGGCTCTGTTCAAGCGGCAGATCGAGGCGGGGGCCTGGGGCATAACGTTGGCGACGGCGGTGCAGAGTGTGGCGGCGCATGCTCACGGCATCGCGCGCGTGTTGATGGCCAATCAGTTGGTCGGGCGCCCCAACATGACGCTGGTAGCGGATGCCATCGAGCGCGGGCTCGAGTATTACTGCGTGGTGGATGACGTCGATAACGTGCGCGATCTAGGGGGGTACTTCGCCGAACGCGGCCTGACGCTCAATGTGCTGATCGAGCTGGGCATCGACGGCGGTCGTTGCGGGTGTCGCAATGTCGAGCAGGTCGAGATGCTGGTCGCGGCGATCAGAGAAGAGCCCGCCCTGGCGCTGGCGGGCATCGAAGGGTACGAGGGCATGATCGCCGGCAGCAATGAAGTGGCTGCTGTGCGTGCCTACGGCGAACGGCTGGTTGAGACCGTGCGCACTTTGCATGCCAGTGGTGTGCTCAAGCGGGAGACGCCGATCGTCACCGCGTCAGGCTCCAAATGGTTCGATCTGATCGCCGAGGCATTCGACAAGGCGGAATTGCGTGAACACTACACCCCGGTGTTGCGGCCGGGCTGCTACGTGGTCCACGATCACAAGCTCTATGCCGGGGCGATGAGCGATGTGAAGGCGCGCCACCCTCGACTCGAGGGTGAATTGCAGCCGGCGCTCGAGGTCTTCGCGCATGTGCAGTCACTACCCGAGCCAGGTTTGGCCATCGTCGCACTGGGTAAGCGCGATATCGGTCATGAGCCGGATCTCCCGCTCCCGCTGCGCCGTTATCCGCGGAGTGCGGAAAGATCGGTGTCGGTCGACGTCAGTGGCTGGCGGACGACGCATATCATGGACCAGCATACGTTCCTAGCGATCCCTCATAACGCTGATATCGCCGTGGGAGATGTGTTGGCCTTTGGGACGTCTCACCCCTGCCTGACCTTCGACAAGTGGCGCCGCATGTTGTGCGTCGATGAGACGCTGGAAGTGACGGAGGTGATGACGACGCACTTTTGAGTGGCGCAAGGCATGCGGCACGCAAAACGACGCGATGTCTTGAGGTCGCGACCCCTCGTATGAGGGGCCGTGCTATATCAGGGGGTCATTGCGCCGTGGTGTTACGCATTGAAGTTGCTTTCCGAGTAAAGCACGCGCAGCCGCAGGGTGTGATTGACCTGCTTGAGGGCTTCCAGTGCCTTGGGACCATAGGCCTTGTCGACATCGACAACCACGTAACCGACCTTCTCGTTGGTTTGCAGATATTGGCCGGAGATGTTGATGCCATTTTCCGAGAGAACGCGGTTGATTTCGGAAAGTACGCCGGGCACGTTGTCGTGGATATGCAGCAGGCGGTGCTTGTCCGGATGGGCCGGCAGTGCGACCTCGGGGAAGTTGACCGAGGTAATGGTGGTGCCGTTGTCCGAATAGGTGATGAGTTTTTCGGACACTTCGACACCGATGTTTTCCTGAGCTTCCAGAGTCGAGCCGCCGACATGGGGCGTCAGAATGACATTCTCGAGTCCACGCAGAGGGCTGACGAACTCCTCGCCATTGCTCTTGGGCTCGACAGGGAAGACATCGATGGCTGCACCAAGCAGTTTGCCTTCCCTGAGGGCCCCGGCCAGTGCCTCGATATCGACGACGGTGCCTCGCGAGGCGTTGATCAGGATACCGCCCTGCTTCATCAAGGCGATCTGCTCCTCGCCGATCATCCACTGAGTGGACGGTAGTTCAGGTACATGCAGACTGACGACATCGGCGCGTGCCAGCAACTCCTCCATACTACCGACCTGACGGGCATTGCCCATGCCGAGTTTGGTGACGACATCGTAATACAGGACATCGAAGCCCATGGACTCGGCCAGGACCGATAACTGTGCCCCGATATTGCCGTAGCCGATGATGCCTAGTGTCTTGCCGCGCGCCTCGTGAGAATTCTTGGCGGATTTCAGCCATCCCCCCTGATGGGACTGCGCGCTTTTCTCCGGGATGCCTCTTAGCAGCATCACGGCTTCAGCCAGTACGAGTTCGGCAACCGAGCGAGTATTGGAGTAGGGGGCGTTGAAGACCGGAATGCCGCGAGTCAGCGCGGCAGTGAGGTCGACCTGGTTGGTGCCGATGCAGAAACAGCCCACGGCGGTCAGCTTCTCGGCGGCTTGAAAGACGCGCTCGGTGAGCTGAGTGCGCGAACGGACTCCCACGAAGTGAACGTCACGAATTTTCTCGATCAGCGTTTCTTCATCCAGGGACGTGGAAAGATGCTCGATATTGGTGTAACCGGCATTCAGGAAATTATCCACTGCGCTCTGGTGGATGCCCTCGAGTAACAGGATCTTGATCTTGCTCTTGTCCAGGGACGTTTTGGCCATCGTTGCGTCAACCCTCTCGCGGCCCACCGCCGCGTTGATCTAAATCGGTATATGTTGTCCATACCCGTGCCACCTTCGTAGACACCGCTATGGGCATCCCTGAGGCACGGGAGGCTCAGCCGGGACATATCCTAGCACATGTGGTTGACTTCCCGGGGTGCCCGTGGATGAAAAAGCCGCGGAACCACTATGAAAAGGGTGCATGATTCTGAGCGGGGGAAGACGTCCCCTGGGGGATTGCGTGTATACTGACGCTGCGTATGTCGACGATACATGCGTTTGACGACAGAACGGATGAGATGCGCTATGGCTGATCAGGATGCTGCACCGGATGATTCCACCGCCCCGCCGGACTTTGCGTCGACACTCGAACGACTCGAGAGCATCGTCGATCGGCTTGAATCTGGCGAACTGTCATTGGAGGAATCGTTGTCCGCTTTCGAACAGGGCGTCCGGTTGACGCGGGATGCTCAGCAGCGGCTCGATGAAGCCGAACTCAAGGTGAGAACCTTGGTCGAACAACCGGATGGAAACCTTGGTGAAGCGGCCGATCAAGATCTTGAGGGTGGTAACTGACGTGGCATTGTTGCAAGATCGCCTGGCTGCTGATCGTATACGTATCGAACAGGTTCTGGAGGGCCTGTTCGGCGGCCGGACGCCGGTTGCCCCGCGTTTGGAATCGGCGATGCAGCATGGGCTGCTGGGGGGAGGCAAGCGGTTGCGCCCCATCCTGGTCTATGCAGCGGGCAGGGCATTGGGGGCCGAAACCGATGCTCTCGATTCGCCTGCCGCCGCCGTCGAGTTGATACATGCTTATTCATTGGTGCATGACGACCTGCCTTCCATGGATGACGATGACCTGCGTCGTGGTCGCCCAACGGTCCACAAGGCATTCGATGAAGCCACGGCGATTCTGGCTGGCGATGCATTGCAGACGCTGGCGTTCGATATGCTGGCAAGGCACGAACATCCCCGTACGGGGGCGATGATCCGTGTCCTGGCTGAGGCGTCTGGCCGCGACGGAATGGCAGCGGGACAGGCCCTGGACCTGGGGGCGGTGGGTGGCCAGCCGAATGTCGAGTCCTTGGTCGATATGCATCGACACAAGACCGGGGCTCTGATTCGTGCGGCTGTTCGGTTGGGTGCCCTGATGGCCGTGCCCGAGACGGATGCGCGCATGGCCGCTCTCGATCGTTATGCTGCCGCCATCGGCCTGGCGTTTCAGATTCATGACGATGTTCTCGATGTCACTGGGGATACCGCAACGCTGGGGAAAACGTCCGGTGCGGATGCAGCACGCGAAAAACCCACGTATCCTGCCCTGCTGGGTCTTGAGGCATCGCGCGACAAAGCGTCGGGACTCTTGAACGAGGCGCTGGATGCACTTGCTCCGTTGGGCGAGAATGGCCCACCCTTGGCCGAGTTGGCCCGGTACATGATCGAACGCGACCATTAAGGAAGCACTGAATCAATGACTGCACGACGGATTCTCTGCGTTACGCGGTGTATGAATGCCTCGTCCATACCGATAGATTTCGGTGTCAGTGCTAAGCACTCGTTGTGCTGCACGCTATTCGGCCATTGATTCAGTGCTTCACCTGACGAATAGATGAACTCATGAAGCTGTTCGACGAAATTCCCGCCGAGCGTCCGGCAACGCCTTTGCTGGATACGCTCGATACACCGGCCGGGTTGCGTTCCATGACCCAGGCCCAGTTATCGCAAGTCACCGACGAGTTGCGTGCCTACCTGCTCTATAGCGTGGGCTGTAGTGGCGGCCATTTTGGTGCCGGGCTGGGTGTGGTCGAATTGACCGTGGCACTGCACCATGCGCTCGACACGCCATATGACCGTCTGGTGTGGGATGTAGGGCATCAGGCCTATCCGCACAAGATCCTCACCGGTCGCCGCGAGGCGATGTTGAACATCCGGCAGTATGGTGGCCTGGCGGCTTTCCCCCGCCGGGCCGAATCCGAATACGACACCTTTGGCGTCGGCCACTCCAGTACGTCCGTATCGGCCGCTTTGGGCATGGCATTGGCAGCGCGGACGCGTAACGAAAAACGTCGCGTCTGTGCCGTGATCGGTGATGGCGCCATGTCGGCCGGCATGGCGTTCGAGGCTCTGGCGCATGCCGGCCATGTCGATGCCAACTTGCTGGTCGTGCTCAACGACAATGAGATGTCGATTTCGGAAAACGTGGGCGGCATGGCGAGCTATCTAGCCCGCATCCTGACCAGCAAGCCATATACCTTGATGCGTGAGAACAGTAAACGAGTACTGTCGCATCTGCCGGGCGCCCTGGAGTTTGCCAAGCGCACCGAAGAGCACATGAAAGGGATGGTGAGTCCGGCAACGCTGTTCGAAGAGATGGGGTTCAATTATATCGGCCCTATCGATGGTCATGATTTGCCTGCACTACTGCAGACATTGCGTAATATGCGTGATCTGGAGGGGCCGCAATTCCTGCATATCAAGACCTGTAAAGGGCGTGGATTTCAGCCTGCGGAGTCGGACCCGATCGGTTATCACGCCATTACCAAGCTAGAGAAGCCCGCGCCGGCGCCCCCGCCCAAGGTCGAGCCCAAGGCACCTGATGAGGCACGGCCCGAGCCGGCTGTCAAACCCAGGAAGTACTGCAATGTGTTCGGCGACTGGCTCTGCGACATGGCCGCCGAGGACGATCGCCTGATCGGAATCACGCCGGCGATGCGTGAAGGGTCGGATCTGGTGCGCTTTTCCAAGGAGTATCCCGAGCGCTACTACGATGTTGCCATTGCCGAACAACATGCCGTGACCTTGGCGGCTGGATTGGCCTGTGAAGCGATGAAACCGGTCGTTGCCATCTATTCGACCTTCTTGCAGCGGGGATACGACCAGTTGATCCACGACGTGGCGGTTCAGGGGCTTGATGTCACCTTTGCGCTCGACCGTGCCGGACTGGTGGGAGAGGACGGTCCCACTCACCATGGGGCACTGGATCTATCATTCGTCCGTTGCATCCCGGGCCTGATCGTGATGGCACCGTCCGATGAGGCCGAGTGCCGAGCCATGCTCAGTGCCGCCTATCACCATCCGGGACCGGCGGCAGTTCGTTATCCTCGAGGTACCGGGCCGGGGGTCGCCATCCCAAGTCATCTCGATGCCATTGATATCGGCAAGGCGCAAACGCGTCGCCAAGGGCGCCGGATCGCACTGCTTGCTTTCGGCAGCCTGAATACGGCCGCTGCGGACGTTGCCGATCGTCTCGACGCTACCCACATCAACATGCGCACGATCAAGCCGTTGGACCGTGAGGCCGTCGTGGCCGCTGCACATGAGCATGATCTGTTGGTCACGCTAGAGGAAAACGTGGTTGCCGGCGGTGCGGGCAGTGGCGTCAATGAATTGCTGGCGGCCGACAATCTGGCGTGTGCCATCCTCAATCTGGGATTGCCTGATGCGTTCGTCGAGCATGGCAAACCGGCTGAACTCATTCACGAATGTGGG
This sequence comes from Aidingimonas lacisalsi, assembly GCF_008079445.1. Lineage (GTDB taxonomy): Bacteria > Pseudomonadota > Gammaproteobacteria > Pseudomonadales > Halomonadaceae > Aidingimonas > Aidingimonas lacisalsi. The sequence continues at coordinate 580,971 of NZ_VRYH01000001.1, forward strand.
CTCGATGCCGCAGGCATCGAGACATCGATTCGCCAGCGTCTCGACGCTCTGCAAGCATAGGTATCCGTCATGTTGATCGCGATTCTGATCGGAGCAGTCTTGGGTTATATGATCGGCCGTCTACCGGGGCTGTTGATTGGTGCCGCTCTTGGGTTCTGGGTCGCTCGGCGTTTCGTGCGGGGCATCGTAGTCAAGCGGTTGGCTCACATGCAGACGCAGTTTCTCGATTCGACCTTTGCGGTCATGGGGTGTCTCTGCAAGGCCGATGGCCAGGTCACCGACGATGAGTTGCAGGTTGCCGAGACGCTTTTCCAGCGTCTTAGATTGAGCGCAGAACAGCGGGATAGAGCCAGGGCAGCGTTCGAGCGAGGCAGAGCGGATGACTTCGACCTGGATGCGGAGTTGGCTTCTGTACGCCGAGTGGCGGGAAGCCAACGTGCCTTGTTGCAGGTCTTTCTGCAAGTGCAGCTGTCAGCCATCGCGGCAGATGGCGTCCTGCATCCTGCTGAGCATGACATGCTGATGCGTGTCGCTCGCGGTCTGGGGTGCTCGGAAGCGGAAATCGAACAGATTGAGGCCATGCTGCGCGGGAGCAGCGGTGGAGGCCGTGAAGCAGCTTCCGGTCAGTCGCTTCAGGATGCCTATCGCGTGTTGGGTGTTGAAGCGGATGCCAGTGATGCCGAGATCAAGCGTGCATATCGTCGGTTGATGAGTGAAAACCATCCCGACAAGTTAGCAGGCAAGGGATTACCTGAGAGTATGCGAGACATGGCGGAGGCACGGACCAGCGAGATAAGTCATGCCTATGACGTGATCAAGGAGGCGAGGGCCAGCAGCGCCTGAGTCCGCGCCACTGTTGGGCTGGTCGTCGGCACGTCTCATCGCTTGCGCTCGATATCCACGTCACTGGCCTGGGTGAAATCATCCAACGCCATCATGTGGCCGAGTTTGCCTGCTTTGGTGGTCAGGTACTGTTCGTTATGGGCATTGAGGCCGGTCGTGATGGGCAAACGTTGAGTAATGGCGACACCGTCGCGGGCGAGTGCTTCGACTTTGCGCGGATTGTTGGTCATCAACTTCAGAGAGGCAACACCCAAGTGTTCGAGCATAGGCACGCATAGATCATAACGCCGCATATCGGCATCGAAGCCTAGCCGCTCGTTGGCTTCGACCGTATCCGCGCCTTCATCCTGAAGATGGTAGGCGCGGATCTTGTTGAGTAGGCCGATACCCCGTCCTTCCTGACGCAGATAGAGCAGCACTCCCCGTCCTTCATCGGCAATTCGCTTGAGGGCTTCCTGGAGTTGGTAGCCGCAATCGCAACGCATCGAAAACAGTGCATCACCGGTCAAGCACTCCGAGTGCACACGGCCGAGCACGGGCTCGCCGTCGGCGATGTCCCCCAATGTCAGGGCGATGTGATCCTTGCCGGTGGCTTCGTCTTCGAAGCCGTGCATGGTGAAGGTGGCCCAGGGAGTGGGCAGCCGGGAAGCAGCGATGAATCGAATCGTCACGTATTGACCTCAGCATTGCATGACCGGAGTGTAGCGCCGGTGGATCGGGATCAACCATTCTAGCAGGATCACGAAGTCGGCTCACGACCCGCGCCGACGTCGATACGATTGGGTACAATGCGGACACATTCGTCAATCGAGAGCGCGCAATGGAACTCCGAAACGACAGATTATTGAGAGCGCTAGCTCGTCAGCCGGTGGATAGAACGCCTGTATGGATGATGCGTCAGGCGGGACGCTACTTGCCAGAATATCGCACCACGCGTGAGCGAGCCGGTAGTTTCATGGACTTGTGTCGCAATGCCGAGCTGGCATGCGAGGTCACCTTGCAGCCTCTGGAACGCTACCCGCTTGATGGAGCCATTCTGTTCTCGGACATTCTCACCATTCCGGATGCCATGGGCCTGGGGCTGTATTTCGAAACTGGCGAGGGGCCGAAATTCCGTAAGCCGGTACGCACGGCCGACGCGGTTGCGGCGTTGTCACTACCGGATGCCGAACGCGATCTGGACTATGTGATGAACGCCTTGCGCACGATCCGTGGCGAATTGAACGGGCGTGTGCCCTTGATCGGATTCTCAGGTAGCCCCTGGACACTGGCCACGTACATGGTGGAGGGGGAATCGAGCAAGGATTTCAGACACGTGAAATCGATGCTGTATGGCAATCCGGACACCATGCATCAATTGCTCGATTTGCTGGCCCAGGCGGTTACGGACTATCTCAATGCTCAAATCCGGTCCGGGGCGCAGGTCGTGCAGATCTTCGACACCTGGGGAGGTTCGTTATCGACGCCGGCCTATCTGGAGTTTTCGCTTCGCTATATGGAACAGATCGTCGCCGGTTTGATCCGGGAGCATGAGGGGCGGCGAGTGCCGGTCATCCTGTTCACCAAGAACGGTGGCCAGTGGCTGGAGCACATTGCCGATAGTGGTGCCGATGCAGTGGGATTGGATTGGACGACAGAAATGTCCGATGCTCGCCGACGTGTTGGCCATCGGGTTGCTCTGCAGGGCAATCTCGATCCGAACGTACTTTTCGCATCACCAGCAGCGATTCGCGCCGAAGTGGCACGGATTCTCGATAGTTTCGGAGAAGGTGAGGGACATGTCTTCAACTTAGGGCATGGTATCAGCCAGTTCACCGAGCCTGAACAAGTGACTGCCTTCATGGACGCCCTCCATGACATCAGTCCGTCCTATCATCGATGAAGCGCTGGTTGGCACACTGGCATGCGCAGCGGCGACTGTGGACCGCGCTGGCGGTCGCCGCCGCTATCGTGATTGCCTGGGGTAGTCTGACGCCGGGGGCCGAGATGCCCGAGCGGTTACCCTGGGACAAGCTCAATCACTTTGTTGGTTATGGCGGCCTGGCCGGTTTGCTGGGTCTGGCGGGCTGGCGGTTATCGCGCGCCTTTGTTGTCGCCAGCCTCTACGGCATTGCCATCGAATGCGCACAGTTACCGGTACCCGGTCGTCTGGGTGGCGATGTCCTCGATATTGTCGCCAATGTGTTGGGAGCGGCAAGTGCGACCTGCTTGCTGTGTGGCTTGCGCTGGCTTGCTCGTCATGACTAGGCGATGTTTTGCACCCGCTCGGCAATAGATGTCGGCTCCTTCTTCGTGACGGTCCAGGCAACGCCACTCGCTCGATATCTCGCCTTCCAGGCTCGGCGTATCCCGTCGATGGCATAAGCGGGATATCACAGGTGTGGCTCATTCCGTGTCGACGGCGGGATGTCCTGCCCGGCTGCGAAATCCAGCGTAGGCTCACCTCGATGCTTGCGCGAGGATGTGGCCGCGGGTCTGGCGCTACCGATGACCGCATCGTCGTTGTCCATCGGTCGCGCAGCACTGGTCCATGCCTTGTCTTCATCGTGAATGGCCGGCCGGCGCTCGAAAGAGCGCGTGACGATGGCATTGGGAGAAAAGCCGGCGCGTAGCGCAGCCAGATGATGGGGAAGCAGCCAGAGCTCGGCTAGCAATCTGACGCCGAGCATGGCCAGGAGCAGTAGGCCGCCGCCTTGTGCCAGGGTCGGCCAGGCCGCAGTCCAGCCAGTGCCGTTCATCCAGGGAGTGTGAGGAAGAAGCCAGATGGTGCCGGCAGTCACCAGGCCAAGCTGGATGACCAGGTGACAACCCAACAAGGTGCGCCGAGCCAGTGGACGACGTGGGAAAAGAAACTGACGCATGGTGTAACCTCCCGGTAGAGCGATATCGACGGCGATGGTCGGTTGCTCCGGCATCCGTGCCGGTCAACGCATGCTACCCCAGAATGGCGCTCGCTGCAGGTGTCGATATCTGCCGACAGTCAACCTCGGCTGGACATGCTGTGTTTGACCAGCGTGATTGTGCTTGCCAATCTCCAGATGAGGAACATGTTTTGATGCCTCATGGCATCAGTACACGTCATGGAGAACTCGCAAATGACGACCTACATTGTGGTAGCAGATGCCGCTCGGGCACGTATCTTCACGCGTGACGGGATACGATTGACGGAACAGGAGAGTCTGGTGCATGCCGAGGGGCGCCTGCATGAAGGCGATCTGATTACCGATGGTCGTGGTGACATTCACGAATCGACGGCCACCTCAACTCGTTCTTCCGGGGGAGAAGACGTGGCTCTTCACCATCATGCTGAACTCTTTGCCAAGCAAGTGGCGGAACGTCTGTACCGCGCCCGCATCGAAAACCGCATGGCCAAGCTGATACTGGTGGCACCTCCGCAATTCCTTGGCCTGATGCGGGATAAGCTCGACGATGTCACGGGCAAACTGATTCTGCATTCATTGTCGAAAGATCTCTCCAAGGCAGCGCTGGAGACCATTCAGAACGCTGTCAGAGAACTACGCTGACTCGTTTCATTTGACCCTCAAGCCTGGGCTACCTCGGCCGATAGAAAGGGCACATCCGTTTGGTATCTACGCGGAAAACCCCCTTTCCTGTCAACGAGTGTGGCCCAATGTTGTCTTCTCTGAAGAACCGAATCCTGACTACCTGTGTGGTGATCATCGCGCTGGCATTGGCGATAAGCGGTCTGGCCAGCTATCTCACCGTCAAATCGCATAACGATGAGCAAGTGGCGGGCAATCTGAACGCCATCGCTCAAGGCAATGCTCAGGCGCTAAATCAGTGGTTTACCTCCAATGCCACCATGCTGACATCAGTCGAAGAGGCTGTGCAGGATGACGACCCGATGGCGTCGTTGAAGCAACTAGCTCGGGCTGGCGACTTCATGTTGGCGTATGTCGGCTATCCGGAAGACGGTAGCACCGTGTTTTCGGATGAGTGGGAACCGCCGGAGGATTATGATCCGCGCGAACGCCCCTGGTATCAGCAGGCTGTCGATGCCGGAGAAGCGATTGTCACGAAACCCTACACGGATGCGAATACCGGACAACTCGTGGTGTCGTTCGCCCATCCTGTGTATGACGGTGATGAATTGGCTGCCGTGGTGGGGGCGGATGTCGTCATCGATGACATTGTCGCTGACATAGCCGAAATCGAACCGACGCCTTCGAGCTTTGCATTTCTTGTTGCTGATGACGGTACGCTGGTCGCTCATCCTGATGTGGATCTGAACCTGGAAAGCGCCACGGAACTGTCCGAGTCATTGGACGCGCCGTATCTGGCGGCCATGAGGCAGGCCGAGTCTCCGCGCAAGCTGTCTCTGCAAGGTACGGACAAGCTACTACGCAGTGCGCCAGTTCATGGTACTGACTGGCAGTTGGTGGTGGCGCTGGATGAAAAAGAGGCGACGGCCGGACTCCGAGCCATGCTGGGGACCTCGACTATCACGTTTGTCCTGGTGGCCTTAGGGGCGGCGCTGGTACTGGGCATCGTGCTCAAGATGGCGTTTCGTCGTCTGCAGAATGTACGCGATGCCATGATCGACATTTCCAGTGGCGACGGGGATCTCACCCAGCGTCTGCCTGAAGATGGCAAGGACGAGGTGTCTCAGATCGCTGCCGCTTTCAACCGTTTCGTCGCCAAGATGGAAGAGGTGTTGATGGGTATCCGTGACAGCAGCGAATCGGTCCGTGTGGCGGCGACCGAGATTGCCAGTGGCGGCCAGGATCTGTCACGGCGCACCGACGATGCGGCATCGAGCCTGCAGGAGACCTCGGCGTCCATGGAAGAGATCACCAGCACGGTGGAGAACACCGCAAGCTCGTCGCGTGAAGCCAATGACCTATCGCAGTCGGCTTCGGATGTCGCAGCGCGTGGTGGCGAAGTAGTCTCCCGGGCGGTAGAGACCATGGATGAGGTTACGGCCTCGTCGCGGCAGATCGCCGACATCATCCAGACCATGGACAACATCGCCTTCCAGACCAATCTGCTGGCACTGAATGCCTCGGTGGAGGCGGCGCGTGCCGGTGAGCAGGGGCGCGGCTTCGCCGTGGTCGCCGGTGAGGTGCGTCAGCTGGCCAACCGCAGTGCCGAGGCGGCCAGCGAGATTCGCGGCTTGATCGACACCTCGGTGTCACGTACCGAAGAAGGGGCGAAACTGGTGCGTTCGGCCGGTGAGACGATGAAGGAGATCGTCGAGAGCATCAGTCGGGTGACCGGTGTGCTGGGCGAGATTTCCTCGGCGGCGGGTGAACAGAGCGACGGTATCGGCCAGGTCAACGTGGCGGTGGCGGAGCTGGATCGGATGACCCAGCAGAATGCGGCGCTGGTCGAGGAATCGACCACGGCGGGCGAGCAACTCAAGGCGCAAGCGGATCGTCTGGCTGAGGCAGTGGGTGCCTTTACCTTGTCGGCGTCATCTTCAGGAACACCTCGTCGCACCAACACGCTGCCTTCAACCCAGCAAACCACCCATCAAGAGTCGAGTGAACATGCAATTTAAATCCCTGCGCGGGTTTGTCGTGGTCATGGCGGGTGCTTGCCTGCTATTAGTGGCAACGACCTTGGTGGTGTATGCCGTGTTCGTCACCGATCGTACCCAGCATACGGTGGCGTCACACACCGAGGAGCTCCTTGAAGGAGTCATCGATGAGCGTTTGACAGCATTGGTCTCGAATCAGGCCGGGCGTATTCAGCGTGAGTTGGAACAGGCACTGTTCTGGCTGAACAATTGGCCGATACCAATGCCCTGATGGGGGATAGGGACCGGGATGGCGAGTCTCAGTTCTCGTTGAGTCGTGGCGAGCTCTCCTACTTGGTGCGCAACACCGTGGAACAGAACCCCTCTTTGCTGGATGCCTTCATTGGTTGGGAACCGAACGCGTTCGGTGACGATGAGGCCTTCGAAGGGAGAGAGGCGCAGGGCTATGATGACTCTGGCCGCTTCATGCCCTGGTGGTACCGTGACGAGAACGGCGATATCGACGTGCTGCCATTGGGCGAGACCATGGAGAGTGAAGAGGTCCAACCCGGTGGCATGCGAGAAGGTGAATACTATCTCTGCCCACGGGAAACCAAGGCTCCCTGTGTCATTGACCCGGCTCCATACGACTACGGCGGTGAGACGTTGTTGGTGACTTCCTTCAATGTCCCGGTCATGGTCAATGATGAGTTCAAGGGTGTCGCTGGCGTCGATCTGTCACTCGACTTCATTCAGGAGCGGCTGGCGGCGGCGAACCAGGAGTTGTACGACGGTGCCGGCGAAATGGCCCTGGTCGCCTCGGAGGGCGGCCTTGTTGCCCACACAGGGAATGACAAGGCTCTGGGTGCGTCTGCTGATGAGGTGCTGGATGCATCGTCGTTGAGCCGTCTCCAAGAGGCTCGACAGAGTGATGAGCCGGTCAGTATCAACGAAGCGGGTGTGCTCGAACGTTACCACGCTTTCTCGATAGGCGATACTCAGCAGCGTTGGGTGCTGATGGTAACGCTACCGGAGCAGGCCGCACTGGCGGAGCTGGCCACGTTGCGGACACGACTCGATGAACAGCGCCGCACGGATATTCTCGGCATGATTGGTGTCGGCTTGCTGGTGACGATAGTGGGATTGATCGCCATCTGGGGGGGTGGTTCGCATATCGCCAAGCCTTTGCGCCTACTGGCGGGTCGCATGAGGGGCATCGCCAGTGGCGATGGTGACTTGACGCAGCGCCTGCCTGTCAGAGGACGTGATGAAACGGCCGAGCTGGCGACTCAGTTCAATGCCTTCGCCGACAAGATCAATGACGTGCTGCTGGATGTCCGTGACAGCAGCGGATCGGTACGTGCGGCGGCGACCGAAATCGCCAGTGGCGGCCAGGATCTGTCTCGGCGTACTGATGAGGCGGCTTCCAGCCTGCAGGAGACATCGGCGTCGATGGAAGAGATCACCAGCACGGTCGAAAACACGGCCAGCTCGTCGCGTGAGGCCAATGAGCTGTCGCAGTCAGCATCCCGTGTGGCAGCACGCGGCGGTGAGGTGGTTTCCCAGGCAGTGAAGACAATGGAGGACGTGACGGCGTCGTCGCAGCAGATCGCCGACATCATCAAGACCATGGACAGCATCGCTTTCCAGACCAATTTGTTGGCGCTCAATGCGTCGGTCGAAGCGGCTCGTGCCGGTGAGCAGGGGCGTGGTTTTGCGGTGGTCGCCGGCGAAGTTCGCCAGTTGGCGAGCCGTAGCGCCGAAGCGGCGGGCGAGATACGTCAGCTGATCGATACTTCGGTAGCGCGGACCGAAGAAGGTGCCAGACTGGTGCGCACGGCCGGGGAGACGATGGATGACATTGTCGATAGCGTCAGCCGGGTGACCGAGGTTCTGGGCGAGATCTCGTCGGCAGCCGGTGAGCAGAGCGAGGGTATCGGTCAGGTCAATGTAGCGGTGGCCGAACTGGATCGCATGACGCAACAGAATGCGGCGCTGGTCGAGGAGTCGACGACGGCGGCGGAACAACTCAAGGAGCAGTCGGATCGTCTGGCGACCATCATCAGCGGTTTCACTCTGGCTGATCGACAGGCAAGTAACGAGCGAGGGTCGATGGCATTGCCAGCGTCGCGACAGCACGACACAAGTGTGATCGGAAGCTAGTCGCTCAAGCGAGACAGATTGAGGGAATCAGGGCAAATAGGGCAGATCAATCTGGTCGCTGCGCTCGATTCCCTCGGTCATCTGACGACATAAGCGCAGGAACTCACGCATGCCTGTAGTCAGGTATTTGTGGCGGTGCCAGATGAAGCTGAACTGACGCCGTAGATCGAGCTCTGGTGTGTCGATCGGGACCAGGCTGCCGCGCCGGAAGGCATCACGCAACGCCAGACGCGATACGCACCCTATGCCGATACCGGACTCCACGGCACGCTTGATTCCTTCGGTATGCTCCAGTTCCAGCAAGATGTTGAAGCGGCCTCGGCGATGGCGCATGGCATGTTCCAATGTCAGGCGTGTCCCCGACCCCTGCTCCCGCATGATCCAGTTTTCCCGCAGCAGGCGGTCCATTTCCAGTTTTCCCGCTTTGGCGACGGGATGATCGGGCGAGCAGAAGACCACCAGCTCATCTTCGACCCAAGGTTGCAATACCACATCGTCGTCCTGGCAATCGCCCTCGATCAAACCGACATCCAGCTCATGCTGTATGACACGTTCGATGACCACTCGGGTATTGCGTACCTGGAGTTGCACGCGGCTTTCCGGATAGCGTTGCAGAAAATCGCTGATCAGCAAGGTGGCCAGGTAGTTGCCGATGGTCAGTGTCGCTCCGACATCCAGTGAGCCGATACCTCGCTGACCGCGCAACAACTCCTCGATCTCTTCGCCGCGGTCGAGAAGCGCAACGGCCTTGGGAAGGATCTGAAATCCCAGTGCATTGAGTTTCAGACGCTTGCCGATGCGGTCGAGCAACTGACAGTCGAACTGCCGCTCCAGCTCGGCCAACGCCGTACTGGCAGCCGATTGTGACAAGGCCAGGGCGCGGGCTGCACGGGAGACACTTTCGTACTGGGCGACAGCGACGAAGACCTCGAGTTGGCGAAGTGTATAGCGCATCCATAAACTCCTGAAGAAAGGTATATCTATAGCATAGATAAGTGTTATCCATATAATCCATTTAACAGATATTCTGGCGGCACTTAGAATGACTAACAAGATGAAGCTGCAGATTTTATTCGCTTCTGGAATATGAGGAGTCCCTTGTGAGCAAGTTCGCCTTGGAAGACGTACTGAGTGTCCATCATTGGAATGACACTCTGTTCAGCTTTCGGACAACCCGTGAACGTAGCCTGCGCTTCAAGAATGGGCAGTTCGTCATGATTGGCCTCGAGGTCGAGGGCAAGCCCTTGATGCGCGCTTACTCCATCGCAAGTCCCAACTACGAGGATCACCTCGAGTTCTTCAGCATCAAGGTTCCCGATGGCCCGCTGACATCGCGATTGCAGCACTTGCAGGTCGGTGACCAGATCATGGTGAGTCGCAAGCCCACCGGTACCTTGGTGACCGACGACCTGTTGCCCGGACGTAATCTGTTTCTGCTGTCTACCGGGACGGGGCTGGCACCTTTCATGAGTTTGATTCAGGATCCCGAGGTGTATGAGCGTTTCGAAAAAATCGTGCTGATTCACGGGGTTCGGACCGTCAGCGAACTGGCGTATGCCGACTTCATCCAAGGCGATCTGCCCGCTCACGAGTATCTGGGAGAGGAAATCAGCGAAAAGTTGATCTATTACCCCACCGTGACCCGGGAAGATTTTCATACCCAGGGGCGTCTGACGGATCATATCCGTTCCGGCAAATTGTTCGAGGACACCGGAGTGCCGGCGCTGGATCCCAAGCAGGATCGTGCAATGATCTGTGGCAGTCCGGCCATGCTCGATGAATCCAGTGCCTTGCTCGACGATATTGGCTTCAATATTTCACCACGCATGGGTGAGCCAGGCGACTATGTGATCGAGCGCGCCTTCGTCGAGAAGTAACTGCCTTCCTGACGGTTTCACTTGATGTCATGACGCCCTCGCCGGAACCCAGCGGCGAGGGCGTTTTTTGAGGCATCGGTCGCTACCGAAACATGCATTAGACATTGGTCTACTAGACTATAGTCTAGGTGTTGTCAATATGATTTTCATTGACGCCAGACTCTGCCAAACCTAACCTTTCCATGGCTGTTACCGGTAACATTGGTAGCACTCCAAAAGAGATCCAGCAACGTATAAGCAACCCAAACAGTTGCCATCGACAATGAACAACGATCACGGGAGATAATCGCCATGTCAGCAATCTGGCGGACTTCACTCACACTCGCTGGTGCCGCTACGCTTACCGTAGGTATGGCTCAGGCGCAGGAACCCGACCTTTCCGATCCCCCCGAGATCGACGGTGAAGTCATCACCGAAGACTTGGGCAGCCATACACTGCGGCTCGGTATCGGCTTGGCCGAGAGCTCACCACAGTACCTTTCCAGCCAATACTTTGCCGATATCCTGGATGAGCGGACCGAAGGACGCATTTCCGTCGAAGTCTTCCCCAACAGTCAGTTGGGTGACGATGTCCAAATGATGGAAATGCTGCAGACCGGCTCGCTGGATATGTCGTATCCATCCACATCGCCCGCCACGACATACGTGCCGGAACTGGCGGTATTCGACCTGCCATTCCTGTTGCCTACGCGTGAAGCGGCAACCGAGGTCATGAAGAGCGATGTTGCACAAGAGATGCTGGATTCCTTTGAAGGAACAGGCATCAAGGCGTTGGCCTTCTCGGAAAATGGTTATCGTCAATTGACGAATAGCGTGCGTCCGGTGGATTCGCCGGAGGATGTCGCTGGTATCGATGTCGGTGGTTTGACCATCCGCACGATGGAGAACGACGTACAGCTGTCGATCTGGGAAGCGTTGGGCGCTAACCCGACACCGATGGCCTTCGGCGAGGTTTTCTCGGCGATGGAACAGGGGGTCATCGATGGTCAGGAAAACCCCTGGAGTACCATCCTGACGTCCAACTTTCATGAAGTGCAGGACTATGGCTCTGAGACTCGCCACGTCTATACACCGTTCATCCTGATGATGTCCGAGCGGACCTGGGACAATCTCGATCCGCAGTATCAGGACCTGGTACAGGAAGCGGCGCGCAAGTCCGCAGACTACGAGATCCAGTTGGCTGCCGAGTATGACGACTGGTCACGCGAACAGCTCGAAGAGCGTGGCATGGAAATCACGCGTCTGGACGACGAGCAAGTCGCTGAATTTCAGGAAGCCGTAGAAGGTGTCTACGACGAATGGGCGCCGGAAATTGGCGAGGACGTGGTTGAAGACGTTCAAAGTATCGTGGAAGACGTACAGAGCGAGTAAGCGCTCGAGTCAAGCCACGTTGTAACCACCTTGTCCGGGCAAGGGGACTGCTCCCTTGCCCGTGATTGAATGGAGCGTCTATGGACTCACGCGATAAGCCGATCGCTGATGCGGCATCGATCGACGACCCCAATCGTCGCCCTCTGGAACTGGATATCGAGGCCAAGAAAGGTCCGGCGCCATTCCGTTATCTGACAGTGATCATGGAGCACGTGATCGCTGTCCTGTTGGTCGCACTGATCGTGTCCGTTTCCAGTAATGTCATCGCGCGGTCGCTGCTGAACAATTCATTGCCGTGGGCCGATGAGTTGGCTCGAATGCTCTTCATTTGGTTGATTTTCCTAGGTGCCGCCGCCGCATTCGCTCGTTACGAACACGTGGCTGTCGATTACGTCGTGCAAAAGCTCCCGACTCGCTTTGCGTACGCCATGTACTTCATTCAACACCTGATCATCACCGTTTTGATGGGCATCGTTCTGTATGGAGGTAGCCTGATTCTGGGGCGCTCTACCGGGCGGACGGCTATTCTCGGTGTGCCTTGGAACTTGATCAATATCTCGATGCTCGTGTGTGCCCTGTTCATCGCCGCTTTGGCAATCTGGCGTGCTTGGCAGAGCCTGACCTTGATGCGCAGGAGGACCTAGCGACATGTTGTGGATTTTTCTTGGTATTCTTCTGGCGTCCATCATCCTGGGTTTGCCAATCGCATTCGGTCTTGGTGTGGCCGCGGTGGTCATGGCAGTCCTTTCGGACATTCCGCTATCCATTCTAGTCGAGCAATCGATTCGCGGGGTCAATAGTTTCCCGTTGTTGGCGATTCCCTTCTTTATCCTGGTCGGCGAGGTCATGAGTGCAGGCGGTATCGCACGTCGCTTGATGGACCTTGCCGGTGCCTTGGTGGGCTTTATTCGCGGTGGCCTGGGTCAAGTGGCGATCACGGGCTCGATGTTCTTCGGTGGTATCAGCGGCTCAGCGGTTGCCGATACAGCCGCGACGGGGTCCATGATGATCCCGTCGATGAAACAGCAGGGCTACTCGGCGCCACATGCGACGGCGATAAATACGGTATCCTCCGTGATCGGCATTATCATTCCGCCGTCGATCCCGTTGATTCTTTACGGCATCGTGACCGAAACGTCGATCAGTCGCCTGTTTATTGCAGGTATCGTCCCCGGCCTGATGATCGGTTTCGCGTTGATGGTAACGACCTTCATCATGTCCAGCCTTGAACATAGCGGCAAGACCCGTCGCTTCCGCTGGGATCTGCTATGGCAGACATTCCGTTCCGCGTCATTGGCACTGATACTGCCGATCATCGTCATTGGCGGCATTATCACCGGTATGTTTACTGCAACGGAAGCGGCCGTTGCTGCGCTGTTATACTCCTTGTTCATCTCCGTGGTGATCTATCGCGAGATTCATCCGCGTGAGTTGTGGGGCATGTGCATTCGCACGGCTCGTCTCACCGGTATGGTGCTGCTGTTATTGGCATTCGCCACGGTGATCGCTTGGTTCCTGACGATCAACATGGTACCTCAGACACTGGTGACTCAGGTGCAGGCCCTGACTCAGGATCCGTTCACCTTGTTGTTGATCGTCTCGGCATTGTTACTGGTGGTTGGGCTGGTGATGGACCTGACACCGGCGATGGTGATCATGGCACCGATGCTGACGCCGATCGTTGAAGCCGTTGGTATTGACCCGGTGTATTTCGGGGTGCTGATGGCCTTCATTCTGGGTGTTGGTTTGCTGACGCCACCGGTTGGCACCTGCTTATATGTAGGTTGTGGCGTCGGTCGCGTCACGATGGAAGCCTTGGTGCGAGCCATGTTGCCCTATTATGTTGCATTGCTGGTGGTATTGTTCTTGCTCATCATGTTTCCGGGCGTCGTGACCTGGTTGCCCAACCTGACACAGGTCAGTGGCAGCTGACATGGGAGGGCATTTGCACACGGTCACGCATCGTATTCTGGTCATGGGGGTTTCCGGCTGTGGCAAGACCCATATCGGGCAACACCTTGCCGCTCAGTTGGAGGCTGACTTCATCGACGGTGACGATTACCACTCGCCATCGAGCATTGCCAAGATGGCGAACGGCCAGCCACTCAATGATGATGATCGTCATGAGTGGTTGCAGACATTGGCCGGCCTTTTCGAGAGCTATCGCCAGCGTGATGCGTCGGTGGTAATCGGATGTTCGGCGCTGAAACGGCGCTATCGGGAAACGTTGCGATGTGGTGACCCCGGCCTGGCCATTCTTTATCTGAAGGGCAGCCGCGAATTATTGCTGGATCGTCTGGCGCAGCGTTCCGATCACTTCTTCAAAGGGAGTGGCATGCTGGATAGCCAGCTCAATGACCTGGAACCGCCGGATGAGGTCAAGGCGCTTGGCCTGGATATCGCCTTGCCACCTCAACGGATCGTCTCCGACTTCCTCCAGTGGCTGACTATTCAACGGCCGATAGACTAGCGTGACCCGGCGAAACGCCCTGATACTATGATTTTCCGCTCATATTGCACCGTGATTTCATCGTCGTGAAAAAGAAACGTCCGACATTACAGGATATTGCCGATCGGGTTGGCGCGACGAAAATGACGGTCAGCCGTTGTCTGCGTGACCCGACAACGGTATCGGAAGGACTGCGAGAACGGATATTCGCAGCGGCAGAACAAGTCGGCTATATCCCCAATCGTGCGCCCGATCTCCTATCCAAGGCAACGAGCCGCTCGATAGGGGTGTTGGTTCCTTCACTCACGAATCAAGTGTTTGCGGATGTCATTGTCGGTATCGAAATGGTGACCGAGCCTGGCGGCTACCATCTCATGCTGTCCCATTATGGATATAGTGAACAGTTGGAGGAACGCAGTCTGGCGTCACTGCTCTCCTATAACGTCGACGGAGTCATCCTTTCCGACAGCCGGCATACGCAGAGAACTCGTCGTATGCTCGAAACGGCAGGTATACCTGCCATCGAGATCATGGACACATGCCTTCCTCCCCTATATCAGGCCGTCGGATTCGACAATGTGCAGGCCTCTCACGATATGGTCTCTGAAATGATCCGGCGAGGACGTCGGCATATCCTGTATCTGGCAGTTCGGCTGGATGAGCGAACCCGACAGCGTGAAAAAGGCTATCGGTCAGCCATGGAGGCACATGGCCTTACCCCCATCACGCTACAGAGTACGCGCCGCTCATCCTATAGTGTCGGAGCGGAACTGATGGCTCAGATATTGACGGACTATCCTGATGCCGATGGGATCTTTTGTACCAATGACGACGTGGCCGTCGGGGCCTATTTCGAATGCTTGCGTCGTCATGTACCGGTACCTCGGCAGATGGCGATTGCCGGGTTCCACGGTCATGATGTCGGGCAGGTGATGGCACCACGACTGGCGAGCGTCGTGACGCCACGAGAAGCGGTCGGCTCTCGGGCCGCGAATGAGTTACTGTCGCGGATTCGAGGTGAGCCCGTCAAGGAGACGACGATCGACTTGGCCTATCGCATCGAAGTGGGGGGGACGCTTTAACCACGTCCCCGATGATGGACAGGGCTACGTAAAAGGAATGGTCTGAGAGGGCAGGCCGTCTGCGCTAGACGGCGTCCTTGTCGGTTTCGCCGGTGCGAATCCGGATAACCTGCTCCAGCGGTGAGATGAATATTTTTCCGTCGCCGATCTTGCCGGTGTTGGCAACTTGGGTGATGGCATCGATGACCTGGTTGGTCATGTCGTCATCCACGGCCACTTCCAGCTTTACCTTGGGTAGGAAGTCGACCACGTACTCGGCACCACGGTACAGCTCGGTGTGTCCCTTCTGACGCCCGAAGCCCTTCACTTCTGTCACGGTGATCCCCTGAACGCCGATCTCGGAAAGCGATTCCCGGACATCGTCGAGCTTGAACGGCTTGATGATGGCAGTCACCAGTTTCATGGTTGTCTCCTCGTGGTCGATGAGCGGGGCGGGTTCGCCACCGCATGCTGTCTAGTGTCACGCCCGACATTATGTAACATCCAGCATGATGATGGGATAGCGGTTTACCAGCATACACCGGTTGGGAGAGGGAATAAAAAAGGCCCCCAAACGGGGGCCAGGGGAGCACGCCAGCTCACTCGGTATATCGCCGTTATTTCTTGGTGGCGATGTTGAATTCGGGATAGGCTTCCAAGCCGCATTCGGCCAGATCGACCCCTTCGTACTCTTCTTCTTCGGTAACTCGGACACCCATGATGGCCTTGATGATCAACCAGACGACCAGGCTGGCCAGGAAAACCCAGGCGAAGATACCGATGATACCGATGATTTGTGCACCGAAGGAGGCGCCACCATTCGACATGGGGACGACCAGCACTCCCCATATGCCGACGACACCGTGAACCGAAATGGCACCGACCGGGTCATCGAGCTTCAGCTTATCCAACGCCACGATCGAGGCGACGACGATCAGACCGCCTATGACACCGATGATGGCTGAGCCCAGTGCGGAAGGTGCCAGCGGCTCGGCGGTGATGGCCACGAGGCCGGCAAGGGCACCGTTCAAAGCCATGGTCAGGTCGGCTTTGCGGAACCACAATTTCGCGAGGATCAGGGCGGCGATCACGCCTCCAGCGGCAGCGGCATTGGTGTTCACGAACACTTGTGCCACGTTGTTGGCCGATGCGCCGTCAGAGAGTTTGAGCTCCGAACCGCCGTTGAAACCGAACCAGCCCATCCACAGGATGAAGGTGCCCAGCGTAGCCAATGGCATGTTGGAACCAGGAATGGCATAGATGCTGCCATCCTTGCCGTATTTCCCCTTGCGAGGACCAAGTACCAGCACACCGGCGAGTGCGGCGGCTGCACCAGCCATGTGGACGATACCGGAACCGGCATAATCTGAATAGCCGATCTCGGCCAACCAGCCTCCGCCCCAGGTCCAGTAACCCGAAGTGGGGTAGATGATGCCGGTCATGACGACGGCGAAAGCGAGGAATGCCCACAGCTTCATGCGTTCTGCCACGGCACCGGATACGATCGACATGGCGGTAGCCACGAAGACGACCTGGAAGAAGAAGTCGGAGCGCAGTGAATAATACGGAGCATCATCATTGCCACTCGTGATCGCATCGACAGTATTTTCGGCACCGATCAGGAAGCCCAGGTTGGGAATGAAGCCCCCACCACTGCTGGAATACATCAGGTAGTAACCGAGCAGCAGATACATGGTGCAGGCAATGGCGAACAAGGCAATGTTCTTGGTCAGTATCTCGGCGGTGTTCTTGGCGCGGACCATGCCTGCTTCGAGCATGGCGAAACCGGCAGCCATCCACATGACGAGAACGCCACAAAGTAAGAAGTAGAATGTATCGAGCGCGTATGTCAGCTCTGTCAGTTCGGACATTGAATTTTCTCCTGAGCCAGCGTCAATTCTCGGTATCCGCTTTGGCGATGGTTTTGCAATCAGTCGTTGCAAACAGTTCCTGCGTCACTTGGGCACGGCAGAATCGCGCGCTCATACGGCGTCAGCACCGCGCTCTCCCGTCCGAATGCGGATGACGTCTTCCAGTGGCGTGACAAACAGCTTGCCGTCGCCGATCTTGCCGCTGTTGGCGGCGGTGCGAATGGCATCCAGCACGGTTTCCACACGATCGTCGTCGACAGCAACTTCGACTTTGACCTTGGGCAGGAAATCGACGACATATTCGGCGCCGCGATATAGCTCGGTATGGCCCTTCTGTCGGCCGAAGCCCTTGACCTCGGTGACGGTGATACCTTGAACGCCGTTGTCGGCGAGAGCTTCGCGGACATCGTCGAGCTTGAATGGCTTGATGATGGCGGTGATGAGTTTCATCCCGGACCCTCTCTGCAATTGAATGAATCATGGCGTGCGTAAACGGCTTGCGCCTATGAAGCGCATTGCGCAAAGCATGCCAGAAGCAATTTTTCCCTTTTTTATCAGTAGATTATGACTGTAAGTTGGGTGCAATGCATCATGATGGATGGGTTGTCCGTTGGTATATGCACCAATAGTGTGCTTCTCTTGAGTGCTAATGAATCATTTTGGGGCGGGTGAAGAGGTATGCGCTCGATGAGGATATTGCGTATTCTGTGCGACAGGACGAAACGTCAATGAGATAACTCGAGTGGAGACCATCATGGCCAATAGCGATCCTATCAGCCGTCTGGCGCAACAGATCGGTGAACGGTTGCAGGGGGCCTCTCATGCTCCCGAGGAGATACAGCGCAGTGTGCAGAGTGTATTGCGCGGTGCCGTCGACCGTCTTGAACTGGTATCGCGCGAGGATTTCGATATCCTGATGGATGTCCTGCAGCGTACAAGAACGCGTGTCGAAACGCTGGAGAGGCAAGTCGCGGCACTGGAAGCTCGAATGGGTGGCGAAGCGCTTCCTGAAGCAGACCCCATCCCCGACCAGGAAGCGGCATCCGACAAGCCGCCCGCAGAGGATGCAGGTGCCGGTGAAGTCTCGGAGAGCGGTGACGACAAGTCGCCTTGATTTTGCCGGGTGAGCACTGTGGTTGACGCTATCGTCACCAAGCCACCGTACAACACAACATAGCCACGCAAGCGAGGGAACGCAGATGACGCTGGCAATCGTCAATACTCGGGCCGGCCTGGGGTTGGATGCCCCCGAGGTGCTGGTCGAGGTTCATCTGGCCAACGGTCTGCCGGGCCTGACACTGGTCGGATTGCCTGAAACCGCCGTCAAGGAGAGTCGCGAACGGGTACGCAGTGCCTTGGTCAATGCCGGCTTCGACTTTCCCAATACTCGCCGTATCACTCTCAATCTGGCACCTGCTGACTTGCCCAAAGAGGGGGGACGGTTCGACCTGCCGATTGCACTGGGTATCCTGGTGGCTTCCGGTCAGGTGCCGGCTGAGACAATAGAGCGGCTGGAATGTATCGGCGAGTTGGCCCTGGATGGCAAGTTGCGTCCCGTTCCTGGAGTGCTGCCTGTTGCCTTGGCTGCCAAACATGCACAGCGGCGGTTGATCGTGCCCAGGGCGAACGCCGATGAAGCTGCGCTGGCGGGGGAACTCGAGGTGCTGCCGGCGGACCATCTACTGGAAGTCGTGGCGCATCTATTGGGCCAGGAGCGCATTGCACCGCATCGGCGAGCGGATCTGGCCGTCGTTCCGGATAACGATAATGACCTGCAGGAGGTGCGTGGTCAGCACCAGGCGCGCCGCGCCCTGGAGGTAGCTGCCGCTGGTGGCCATAATCTGCTGTTTGCGGGCCCACCGGGAACGGGCAAGACCATGCTGGCGAGCCGGCTTCCGAGTATTTTGCCGCCCTTGATAGAAGACGAAGCCTTGGAAGTGGCGGCCATTCGTTCGGTGTGCGGTCTTCCCATCGATGAGCATTGGGGTCAACGCCCGTTTCGCACGCCACATCACACGGCAAGCGCTGTGGCGCTGGTCGGCGGTGGCTCAAAACCTCGTCCCGGGGAAATCTCATTGGCGCACCAGGGTGTGCTTTTCCTGGATGAGCTGCCCGAGTTCAGCCGCAGCGTACTCGAAGTGATGCGAGAACCCATGGAATCAGGGTGCATTTCGATTTCCCGAGCCAGTCATCAGCGTCGTTATCCTGCACGCTTCCAGCTAGTGGCGGCGATGAATCCGTGCCCTTGCGGTCATCTTGGTGATCCACGGCATCGTTGCCAGTGTACGGCGGCACAGATCCAGCGTTATCAAGCGCGATTATCGGGGCCGTTGCTGGATCGTATCGACCTGCAAGTGGAAGTGCCCGCACTACCGACGGACCAACTGACGGCACAGCAAACCGGGGAAAGCTCCGATGTGGTGCGTCAGCGCGTGGTCGAAGCTCGCCAACGCCAGGCCCGGCGTAGCACCTTGAATGCCTACCTCCCGGGTCGAGAGCTTGAGGAGGCTTGTCGCCTGGGCGCCGATGAACGGACCTGGCTGGCCGAGGTGCTCGATCGCCTGAACCTGTCGGCCCGAGCCTACCATCGCGTGCTCCGCGTTGCTCTCACGTTGGCCGATCTGGCGGATGAAGAACGACCCACCAAACCCCATCTGATGGAAGCAATCGGGTTTCGACAACTGGACCGTCTGCTCAAGTCGGGGTGATGCAAGCCCTGGTCATAATGCCGTGGCATCGAAGGCCCCACTGAAGTCCCGTGACCAACGCGGCTCGTTGTCACCGGGACGTCGAAGTTCGAGCGTCAGTCGATATGGCAATAGCTCGCGGTCGGAAAGCCGTAATATCGGGCCATCGGCCACTAACCGACTTTCCATCAGCCACTGATTGTCAGGCAGGTCGGCATCCGCCATGCGGGGCTGCCAGTTGAGTACCTGAGGTCCATCGGAGACGGCGAGAAGTGCGCGCGTCAGTGTCTCACTGAAGCGTTCGGTATCCACGTTCAGGGTACCGTCGATCTCGGGCGCTGCCAGGAGCAACACCACATCCTCCGTGGGACGCGTCCAGACCGAGGTGGCTAGTACTTCTTCAGCCGCACGTTCACTCAGGCCGAAGAGAGCCTGTCGTAGGTCGGAAGGCTGATCAGACGTTGTGGCACAAGCACTCATCAATCCACCGGTCAGTAGCCAGACAAGCGTCCAGTGTCGATGACGACGAGACATCAGTTCATGATCCTGATGGCATGAGGATTGGGGGAGGTAGCTGTCTCGAGTTCGGCCAGATAGCACTCAAGCTCGGCAAATAGCTCGCGACGAATGGTATCGGCCTCGTTGACCAAATGATGCCGCGCTTCCGGGTGGCAGTGGAAACGGGCATTGGGGAACTTGCGTTGCAGCACGTCGAGATTCCATCGCCAGTCGACGGTGTTGTCTTGTTTCCCTTGCAGGACCAGAACCGGTAAAGGATGAGCGGGCAGTGCCAGCAGGCGTGGCATCCAACGACGCATGGCGCTAATCCAGGCGACATCCAAGTGACTAGGCTGGAGCGGATCACTCGTACGCAGAAATTCGGCAAAATCGGCATCGGTGGAGTTGGCGCGAAACTTGCGCGGCAGAGTCCGTATGAATGGGCTAGCCACCCAGTGCAACCAACTCGACTGCGACCACCCCCAAGGGCGCACCAGCGGTGCCAGCAAAGCCAGTCCGGACCAACGGCTCGCATCGCCCTGGCTCAAGGTATCGGTCGCGAGGATGGCGGCTCCGGTGCTCTGGCCGATACCCACCCAAGGGTGCGGAGCTAGCCCCTGCATTTCGAGATGGGACTGCAATGCAGCCAGACAGTCGCCGTAAACGGCGAAATCCTTGATGGAGGCACGTGGTCCATTGGACAGTCCATGGCCGGGCAGATCCCATAGTACGACCTGCCAGCCCCGTGACAGCAGCAATTCCAGCAAATGGCGGTACAACCCCAGATGATCGAAGTAGCCATGTACCACGAACGCCGTGCCACATGGCGAGGCCGGTTGCCAGACTTGGGTCCAGAGGCGAAAACTCCCGGCATCCACGAAACCGACATGCAGTCCGATTTCCTCTGAAAGCAGTGGTGCCAACCGATAGTGCTCAAGGTAACGGTCGAGCGACTGACCGAGGTGGCCAGCGCCGACTTCGGTCTGTTCGAAGGTGGCTGGTGTAATGGCACCGAGCGCTTTCAAAGCGGCGAAATCGGTCATTCATGTCTCCTTATGCTTCCATGCTAGCTCTCGGTAACTTGTCAGACCAGATTCTGCCTTCTGGAATTCAACTTTTGGTCGAGTCTTGAAGACCTGAGTGACAATTTCGGGTAGCATGTGGAAGCGTTTTCCACAAATAGTGTTACCGATAGAAACACCACAAAGATTCATTGGCCGGTCGTTCGACGGCCGGTGACAGCGCATCAGGAGACTTCCATGACCGACCGTGTCAAACGCCACCGTCTCCAGGTGGCCTCCGAACTGGACCGCTTCATCAGTGACCAAGCATTGTCGGGAACCGGCATCGACGCCGACGCGTTCTGGGCCGGAGTCGATACCCTTTTCCATGATTTGACGCCGAAAAACCGCGAATTGCTCACCGAGCGCGAACGTCTCCAGGATGCATTGGATGCCTGGCATCGCGACAATCCCGGTCCGGTCAGCGACATGGCAGCGTATCGCGCCTTCCTGGAACGTATCGGCTATCTGGTCGAGGCACCGTCACAGGTCAACGCCACAACGACCCATGTCGATCGGGAAATTGCCGTTCAGGCCGGTCCGCAGCTGGTCGTACCGGTCAACAACGCGCGCTATGCCTTGAATGCCGCCAATGCCCGCTGGGGGAGTCTCTACGACGCCCTTTACGGTACCGATGTCATCAGCGAAGAAGACGGCGCCGAAAAGGGTACCAGTTATAACCCCAAGCGTGGTGAAAAAGTCATTGCCTATGCCCGTGGCGTGCTCGATCAGGCAGCGCCGCTTGCGAACGGGTCGCATCACGACAGCGTCGGTTATGCGCTACGAGACGGCCAGCTCGTTGTCACGCTGGCGGGTGGTCAGGAGACCGGCCTCAAGACGACTGAGCAACTGGTAGGTTACCAGGGGAATACTGATAAGCCGACGGCTGTCCTATTGGCCAACCATGGGTTGCATCTGGAAATTCAATTCGATGACGATCACCCGATCGGCAAGACGGATCCAGCCGGAGTGAAAGATCTCGTTGTCGAAGCGGCCGTGACTACCATCATGGATTGCGAGGATTCCGTGGCCGCAGTGGATGCCGAAGACAAGGTCGGTGTCTATCGTAACTGGCTCGGTTTGATGCGTGGTGATCTGGAAGAGCAGGTCGACAAGGGCGGCAAGACCATCACGCGCTGCTTGCATGGCGATCGACAGTATTCCGCTCCGGATGGAGGACGGGTCACCTTGCCCGGACGTTCGTTGATGTTCGTACGCAACGTGGGTCACCTCATGACGACGCCAGCCGTGCTCGACGCCGATGGCAATGAGCTGCCGGAAGGGATTCTGGATGCTGTCGTCACATCGCTGATCGCCCTTCATGATCTCGGCAAAGGGGATGGTGAAGCGCGCAATTCACGTACCGGTTCCATGTACATCGTCAAGCCGAAGATGCACGGGCCCAGGGAAGTCGCGTTCTCCAATGAACTGTTCTCGCGGGTTGAGGATCTACTGGGCATGACCCGCGACACGCTCAAGATGGGCATCATGGATGAAGAGCGTCGTACTACCGTCAACCTCAAGGCGTGCATCAACGAAGCTGCCTCTCGTGTGGTCTTCATCAATACCGGTTTCCTCGATCGTACCGGCGATGAAATGCACAGTGCCATGGAAGCCGGACCGATGATTCGCAAGGGCGACATGAAGAGCGCCAAGTGGATCGGCGCCTATGAGCGCAACAATGTGCAAATCGGCTTGGCGTGTGGACTGCGTGGTCGTGCCCAGATCGGCAAGGGCATGTGGGCGATGCCGGATCTGATGGCCAGCATGATCGAGCAGAAGATCGGCCATCCCAAGGCCGGAGCCAATACGGCCTGGGTGCCTTCCCCCACTGCGGCGGCACTCCACGCACTGCATTACCATCAAGTGGATGTGGACACCGTCCAGCATGATCTGGAGAGTCAAGGTGAACCGGATCTGCTGAATGATCTGCTGACCGTACCGGTGGCCGAGACGCCCAATTGGAGCGATGACGAGATCCAGCAGGAACTCGATAACAACTGCCAGGGGATTCTCGGCTATGTGGTACGCTGGGTCGAGCATGGCGTGGGTTGCTCCAAAGTGCCTGACATCCATGATGTCGCCTTGATGGAAGATCGAGCAACGCTGCGAATTGCCAGTCAGTTGCTGGCCAACTGGCTTTACCACGGTATCGTGACTCCCGAGCGAGTCCGGGAGACGCTGGAACGCATGGCGAAGGTGGTCGATGCCCAGAATTCCCATGATCCCGATTACACGCCGATGAGCGAGGATTACGAGGCATCAACGGCCTTCAAGGCAGCCAGTGATCTGATCTTCAAAGGCCGGGTGCAGCCGGCTGGTTATACTGAGCCGTTACTGCACCATTGGCGTGCAGTGCACAAGGCGAAGTAAGCTCGAAGACGGGCTACGCCCCTGCCGGGAGTTCGGTGGGGGCGTGTTTCTTTGAGGTGCTGTCGATGATGCCTGGCTTGCGCTATCTTGAGTCGCAATACCCTTGCCGGAGTCAAGCCAGGAGTCACGAATGACCGTAATGACCGCTGCTGCCATCGAGGAATTCCTCGATGAGGTCTTCCCTCATCGACAAGGCACCATCGAAGGGGTCGACGATATGCGAGCGACCATGAGTCTGGCGATTGAGGACGAGCATCTGCGCCCCGGTGCTTGTGTCTCCGGCCCGACCTTGGTGGGATTGGCGGACGTATGCCTGTATGTCGCCATACTGGCTCAGATCGGCCCAGAGCCCATGGCGGTGACGACCGATCTCACTTGCCACTTCCTGCATCGTGCTCGCGGCGATCGCGATCTGATCGCCAACGCGCGCGTGGTCAAGCTTGGCCAGCATCTGGTCGTGGGTGACGTGGAGTTGTTCTCGGCGGGTGAGGAGGCGCCAGTCGCCCTCGTGACCGCTACCTATACGCTGCCCGATGCTGACTGATAACGCCAGCCGCTCCATCCCAATGTCAGCCAGCCTGCCATCAGTAACACCCCTCCTAGCGGTGTCATGGACCCCAGCATGGATAGTCCGGTCAGGGTCAGGCCATACAGTGATCCCGAAAATAGCACCATACCCGACGCCCATAGCCATAGCGTCAGGCTCTGGCCCTTGACGGCCAGGCTCTGTCGCCAGGCCATGACGCCCAAACAGGCCAGGGTATGCCAGGCTTGGTAGCGTACTGCGGTGTTGAATGCGTCGAGCATATGCGGCGATAGTTGATCTCCCAACCCGTGGGCGCCGAATGCGCCAGCCGCGACGGTGATGAAGCCGCTCAGGGCAACAGCGATCCAGGCAATACGAAAGGGCATGAATGAGGTCTCCTGACTGTCTATGCTGGGTATAGGTGTCGATCGCAAGGATGCATACGCGTCTCATTGCCGTTACTATGCCCGGCCATCAACGCGCCGGCTCCAGGCTGTCTTGTTCGCGTATCAAATCAATTCAGGGAGAAAAAAGCCATGGAGACTCTCGTCAGCGACGCGACGGTGTCTACGAACCGATATTCCACCCTTCTATCCTCAAGCACCCTGAACTGGTCGACACCGATGTCTGGCCACCTAAGGATGCCTGATACCCGGTTTTGGCGTTAAAATGAAGCCCCGCGTGTTGTTCGTGTCAGGCGCGCGGACTGAACTCGGAGGCAGCCATGCAGATTCAGCTCAATGGTGAGATGACCTCGCTTGAGGGCGATACCACGATTCATGATCTCGTCACGTCTCTGGGGCTGACCCAACGCCGTATTGCCGTTGAGGTCAACGAAGAGATCGTGCCCCGGAGTCAGCACGATGCCATCTCATTGACCGACGGCGATCGCGTGGAAATCGTCCACGCCATTGGCGGCGGTTGATTGTTCAAGGAGCCACCATGTCCTTTCAAGATATCGACCATCCTTTGTCGATCGCCGGTCGTACCTTTACCTCGCGCTTGTTGGTGGGGACGGGGAAATACCGGGATTACGATGAGGCGGCAGCAGCGATCACGGCCAGCGGCGCGGAAATCGTGACGTTCGCCGTACGTCGCACCAACCTGGAGCAGAGCGCCGATGAGCCCGGCCTGCTCGATGTGATTCCCCCCGACCGATACACGCTGCTTCCCAACACCGCCGGTTGTTATACCGCGAAGGAGGCGGTTCGTACCTGCAATCTGGCACGTGAACTCCTTGATGGCCATAATCTCGTGAAGCTCGAGGTGCTTGGTGATGCCGAAACGCTGTACCCCAATGTGGTGGAGACGTTGAAGGCGGCTGATGAACTGATCCATCTCGGCTTCGATGTCATGGTCTACACCAATGACGACCCTATCGTTGCCAAGGAGCTCGAGCAGCGAGGCTGTGCAGCGGTCATGCCCTTGGGCTCGTTGATCGGGTCCGGACACGGCCTGCAGAATACGCACAACCTGCGCTTGATCGCCGAACGTGCCGCGGTGCCGGTGCTCGTGGATGCGGGGATCGGGACCGCCTCGGATGCGGCCATGGCAATGGAACTTGGTTACGATGCGGTGCTTGTCAATTCGGCGATTGCGCATGCTCGTCAACCCGCGTTGATGGGACAGGCGATGAAGCAAGCCGTACAAGCGGGGCGTGCGGCATTCCTGGCTGGACGAATGCCGCGTCGCCAGTCTGCTGAGCCGTCTTCCCCGTTTGCCGGTCGTATCAATGACTGATGCGGCGCGTTCGACCAACCCGAGAAGCCAACCACATGAACGACGTTGACCAGGATAGTTCCGCTTCCCCGACCGCGACACGGCCCCAACGAGGCATCAAGAGCTATGTCTTGCGCGCCGGTCGCATGACCTCGGCTCAGACGCGTGGGCTGGAAGACATCTGGCCACGCTGGGGACTGTCGCTCGCGGATGGCCGTCAGGATCTGGAGGCGGTGTTCGGTCGTCGTTCCAGACGACGCGTCGTCGAAATCGGCTTCGGTATGGGAGGATCGCTGATCGAACAGGCCGAATCCCACCCAGAGATCGACTTCCTCGGGATCGAGGTGCATGCCCCGGGGGTCGGCAAGTTGCTCGATGAAGCCGACAAACGGGGATTGACCAACTTGCGGGTGTATCGTGAAGACGCTGTCCGAGTCTTGAACGAATGTCTCGGACCGGGAACGATCGATACACTGCAGCTGTTTTTTCCCGACCCTTGGCCCAAGAAGAAGCACCACAAACGACGGATCGTTCAGCCGGCGTTCATCGACCTGATACGCACGCGCCTCAAGCTCGGCGGGACACTGCACATGGCGACCGACTGGGAACAGTACGCCGAACATATGGTGGAGGTCATGCAGAGGGTGTCGGGGTATCGCAATGTGGCTGGCGAGGCTGCGTCGCCCTTCGTGGTGCGTCCCGAATTTCGCCCGTTGACCAAGTTTGAGGCGCGTGGCGAGCGTCTTGGGCACGGGGTTTGGGATCTGATGTACGAGCGTGACGAATAGCCAGGCCCACACCGGCGATCGCGATGCCCATCCCGATAATGCCCAGTGTGCCGGGTGACTCTCCGAACAGACTGGCGGCCCATAACAGAGTCACTGGTGGTGTCAGATAAACCAGCGTCGATGTCAGTGTGACTCCCAGGCGTCGCAGGCTGGTGACGAAAAAGCCGTATCCGCCAAGGCTCGAAAGCACGATCAGCCAAGCGATGGCAGATAGCGTCACTATGTCCAGCGAGGGCATGGGCAGGTGACCGCTTCCCGCGATGAGGGCCGCCAGGCCGAAAATGAGCGATGTGGCGCCCAACTGGCTGACCAACGTCATGTCGAGGGGGAGCCGTGCAGGTCGCCGGGCCGACAGTAGACTGCCCAGCGTGACCGAGACCACCGAGGCAAGTGGCAGAGCATAAGCCCATAATGGTGTGTGAGTGCCATTACCGATGTCATCGGTCACGCAGAGTAGGACTCCGACCGTTGCGACCGTCATGCCCAACCAGCCACGCCGGGAGAGCCGTTCTCCCAGCCAGGGGCCCGCCAAGGCAGCGGCCAATAGTGGCTGTAGCGCTGCAATCAAGGCCGTAATGCCGGCACTGACACCGAACTCGATCGCCAGGGTGACACCCAGCAGATAGCCCCCCATGGTCAAGCTGCCGATGCCGGCTTCAGCGATGATATCGCTGGCTGATACAGGGTGGTGACGACGGCGCAGATAGCACCATGCGCCCACCAGCAGGAATGCCAGCAAAAAGCGCCAGGCAAACAGGCTTAACACGGGCATTGGCGACTCCGTTGCCAGACGAGCGCCGACGAACCCGCTGCTCCAGCACACCACGAAGCCTGTGGCGATCAGATATTGACTTGCCGACAAGCGACCTGACAGATGATCGATCATGGCCTCGCTCCCTTATTGATGATGGCGAGGCGATTGTGAATCGATTATCGTGTTCAATGAATCGATATTTATTGTAGTGAGCATTCAAAATGGTTGAAGTCTCGTCCGCATCGCTGGATATCGAGTTGCTCCGCAGTTTCCAGGCGGTGGCGCAGCAGGGGTCTCTGGCAGGCGCGGCTACACAACGGCATCGCACCGTGAGTGCGATCAGTATGCAGATCAAGCGACTGGAAAGCGTACTGGATACACGGTTACTGAGTCGTGGGGCTCGCGGCATGACACTGACCCCGACCGGGGAGTCGTTATTGCGGGAGGTGCGTGAGTTATTGCGCCAACACGATGCACTCATGGCCCGTTTCACTGGGCGAGGACTGAGTGGCAAGGTGCTTTTCGGCATGCCGGAAGACTATGCCAGTGCCATGGTCGGTGATGTACTGCCGGAGTTCCTGGCCCAGCATCCCGATGTGTTGTTGGAAACCGTTACGGCACCGAGTGGGGCACTGGCACATCTGGTCGAGACGGGGGAACTGGCGATGGCAGTCATGCTGGATCGGCCGCATCGGTTGCAGGGGGGCGAGCCGCTATGGACAACCTCGCCTGTCTGGGTGACGGGTCGAGAAGCTCGCACGAACGAGGCCCTCGACCAGGCATTACCGCTCGCTTTGCATACGGAACAATGTCCCTACCGCGCACTGGCCTTGGAGGCATTGGAGCGGTGCCACCGTCCCTGGTATCCGGTATTCACCAGTTCCAGTATTCATGCCGTGGAAACGGCCGTCGCCGCAGGACTGGCTATCAGCGTGCTTGACCGTGAACGTGTGACATCGGCCATGCGGGTATTGGGAGAAGAGGACGGACTACCGGCTCTGTCGGCATGCGAAGCTAGATTGTATTTTGCAGAGCGTATCCATCGGGATTCCCGCCAGGCGGTCGAGGCGTTGGCAACTATGCTACGAGAACGACTGTTCCAGCGGGGACCATGGCGTGGTGATCGATAAAAAAACGGCGACTCATGAGAGTCGCCGTCAAGACCGTGACTAGCTTGATGAGGAGAAACCATAGCAGGGAACCTGACATTCTCTGTATGGCCTGTGGCACTTGGCGAGCGCCACGGTTATCAAGATAATCATTCTCATTTGATACGTCAATCGTAACAAGAATTTTTTTTATCTGATGATGCTTCTCGTTTCCTTGGCCGCTATCCGCTATCCGCTATCCGCTATCCGCTATCCGGTCAGCAGCAGCCAAGCGGGTAATGTCACCATGGCCAGCAAGGTCTGTCCGGTAATCAGGGCCGCCATCAAGTCGGCGTCTCCCCCCAACTGTCGTGCAAGGATGTAGGCTGACGTTGCCGTAGGAAGTGCAGCGAACAGCAAGACGACGTCACGACTGATGGGATCCAGTTGCAGGAGGAAGGACAAGCACAGCACCATCGCCGGTGTCAGGATCAGTTTGATCAGATTGGCCGCCCATACCCCCCGGTCCAAACGCACTAGCGCGTGAGGTCGCAAGGCGACGCCCACGGCAACCAGCCCCAGAGGCAGAGCGGCCGCACCCAGTAGATGAATGGTCCGGTTGCTCCAGCCGGGCAGTCCGACATCCGATAGATTGAGCGCGATACCCAAGAGGCAGGCGAGAATCAGTGGATTACGAATCAGGGCCAGTAGGCTGCGTCCCAGATTGGCGCTTCCCAGCGTTCCCGCTGCAATGAAACTGGCGACACACAGGATATTGACGACAGGCACCATGAGCGCGACGGCAACGGCAGCGACGGTGGCGCCGCTGCCCCCATGAATGGCAGCGGCGCCTGCCACCCCGACGTAGGTGTTGAAACGTAGTGAGCCCTGGAAAACGGACGTGAACGTGGCGCCATCTAGCCCCAGCCACTCTCGTCCCCGCCACAGGAGTATGGCGAAACCGACCATGACGCCGAGTAGAGCGATGGCAACGCGTATGACGGGAACCTCCTCGACATTGGCGGTCGCCAGGGTCGAGACCAGCATGGCAGGAAAGAGGAGATAATAGATGACGCGTTCCAACTGCGGCCAGAAGTCGTTTCCCGGCCAGCGTCGCCAGCCGAGTACCGCACCCAGCAAAATCAGTAGAAACAGGGGGCCTAGCGCGCTGTCGACGCCGGTCATGAAACCTCCTTGGTCTGACAGGACGACCGTGATGGTAGATCACAGCCGTTGGCGGCAATAGCTGATAAGCTTATCGCTAAATGCTGTTGTATAGGAGGGGGCGTCACCGCCATGCCACATTCTTTGCGTCCCACCGATGATGAGGCGCCACGGTCGCCCTTGCTCAACCTGTTGATCGTGGTGACATTGGTGACCGTCGTCGTAGCGGCCTGGTATCTTGTCGATTACTATCTGCGTGGTAGTAGTGAGCACATGACTTGGTATCCGCCGGAAACGCCATGCGATTTGCATCAGGGCCAATGCCGAGCGGCGTTGGGATTGCATGCCGACATGACACTGCGTATCGATGGGCCAATCGATACTTCGAGGTCCCTGCCACTGACAGTGCATCTTGACGGTGTGGACGCAAACGCCGTTACGGTGGAATTCGTGGGGCGTAGTATGTCGATGGGAGCCAACCGTGTCGAACTGGAAGCGACAGACGATGGCGAATTCCGTGGCGAGGGAGAACTGGGGGTTTGTAGCGAGACTGTCATGCCCTGGCGTGCCCAGGTAATTGTGGAAACCGATGAGGGGCGCAAAGGGAGTTGGTTCGATTTCGACATAACGAAGGAGGCGGGATGACACGGCGATGGGGCATATGGTTGGGAACGGGGATACTGCTGGTTGCCGTAGCGATTGGCGCCTGGAGTTATCAGCAGTATTTTCGTGGCAGTGACGAGCCGCAAGGAGGCGACATCACGCTGCCGTCGACCCAGGGGGAATTCTCATTATCCGAGATTGATGATGACGAGATCGGCGTGCTGTTCTTCGGCTTCACCTATTGCCCCGATGTCTGTCCGATGACGTTGTCGGTCATTCGACAGGCCTTGCAACGCCTGGAGGATGATAAGGCTGAGCGTATCGTTCCAGTGTTGATCAGTGTGGATCCCGAACGCGATACGTTGGAACGGCTGGACGAGTACGTCGGCTCGTTCGGTGACGCTTTCATAGGGGTACGGCCGAGTGAAGCGGAGCTGAACGACATTGCCGAGCGCTATGATGTCTCCTGGCGTAAGGTGGAGGTTCAGGACTCCGAACTGGAGTACACGGTCGACCATACCGCTTCGCTCTTTCTGGTCGACCATGAAGGTAATATCCTGGAGCGAGTCTTGTACTCTCCCGTTCCCAATAGCCTGATAGCGGCTCTGGAAGCGCAATTCGAGTCGCAGGATCCATGACGTCCATGCCCCACTATTCGATGCCCAGGAGCTCGACCTTGAAAGTCAGGGTTTCGTTCGGTCCGATAGGCCCTTGCCCCTGAGCGCCATAGCCAAGTTCGGCGGGGACATAGATCATCCAGGTATCGCCGACGCTCATTAGCTGCAAGGCTTCCTGCCACCCTTCGATGACCTGATCGACCCGGAAGCTGACTGGTTCACCACGGTCGTAAGAGCTGTCGAAGACCTGACCATCGAGTAGTGTGCCTTCGTAATGAACCTCGACACTGGAATTGGCAGTCGGACTCGGGCCGTTGCCTGATTCCAGAATCTTGTATTGCAGGCCGGAGTCCGTCACGTTCACGTCTTCGTTTTCGGCGTTTTCCGCCAGGAAGCGTCTCCCTTCTTCCTGATTGGACGTGGCTTGCTGGTTGGCTTGCGCTTGACGCTCCGCCATGGCTTGTTCCTGGAAACGGCTGAGTGTGTCGGCTATCTCCTCTTCACTCATGGCCAACTCATCGTCGGCGTAAACATCCTCGATAGCCTGAGTGAAAGTATCGAGGTCGAGGTTGTCGATATCCTGTACCAGGCTTTGCCCCAAGGTGACGCCCAGACTGTAACTGAGCTTCTCTTCGTCGTTTTGCGGTTCGGCCAGCACGGACAAGGGAACGATACCCAAGAGAGCTGTCAGCATCGCGGCGATCGTTGGTGTTTTCATTCAAGCCCCTTTTCGAAAACGTGATAGACGAGATATTGGACTCTATCAGGGCATGAACGTTTGTGCACCGGCGACGTTACACCACTAACGTCGGACATTTGGCCATCGTCGCCACGCGTTGCGAAACGCTGCCCAACAATGATGCCGCTTTGTCGCCATTGGTGCCTTGAGAGCCGATCACGATCAGATCGACTCCTCGCTTGTTGGCGAAACGAACTATCGTGCTCGAAGGACGTCCTCCTTTGACGAACGATCGGACCCGTGGAGCGCCCATGTCGATGGCTCTTGATTTAGCTTGTAGTGCGATCTCGGTGGCGTAATCCTTGAGCGCGTCGTCGGGGATGTCGAGTTGCTGGGGACGCACCATCGACAGTGACGCTTCGAGCAAGCTGTGGTGCTTGAATACGCACAGGACGTAAAGCTCGGCATCGCAGAGCTTCTGTAACTCGACCGCTTTTTCCAGCGCGGCGAGTGCCCCTGTCGAACCGTCCACCGGCACCAGAATCTTGTCGAACATATCTCAATCTCCTTGTGCTGGTGTCAGTCGGCAAAGGCCAGGTCCCTCAGAAACAAGGCGATCTGGGGGAACATGATCAATAACGCGGCGGCCAGGATTAGCATGAATACGAAGGGAGGGGTGCCCTTGATGACGTCGAAATAGGGACGCTTGAAAATGGCGATTGCGGTGAAAATGTCGCAACCGAAGGGAGGGGTTGCCGAACCGATCGCTACTTGCAAGGTGATCAGGATACCTACCAGCACCGGATCGAGTCCGGCGGCCTCGACAGCGGGTGCAAAAATCGGTGTCAGTACCAGGATGACCACGATCGGGTCGACGAACATACAGGCAATGAAAAAGGCGACGCAGATAGCGATCAGCACTCCGGTCGGACCGGCTTCCTGTATGCCGATGGCACCGAGTATCTGCTGGGGAATCTGGGCGAACGAGATGATCCACGAAAAGCCATTGCCAACGGCCACCAGGATGAAGACGACGGCGGTGATCAAGCCGGTGGATTTGGCAATGGCATAGATATCGTTCGTCTTCAGCGAGCGGAATACCACGAACTCCAGCAGTACCGCGTAGAGAACGCATACGGCAGCCGCTTCCGTGGGACTGAATATGCCGCCATAAATGCCGCCGACGATAATGACCGGGAAGCCCAGTGGCCATAATGCCTGCTGAACGGCGGATAATCGTTCCCGCCACGACGAACGTGTTTCGGTAGGCACGTCCTTGACGATGGCATAAATGATGCAATACGTGGCGAACATGCACAGAATCAGCAAGCCGGGCCCAATACCGGCGATGAAGAGTTCACCGATCGACGTACCGGAAATGACCCCGTAGATGATCATGCCGATGCTGGGAGGAATCAGGAACGCGATATCACTGGAGTTGATGATCAAGGCGAGCGTGAAGGAATCGGAGTAGCCGGCCTTGAGCATCTTGGGGCGCAGCGGCGAACCGACGGCAACGACCGTTGCCTGCGTCGAACCGGATACAGCGCCGAACAGCGTGCAGGACGCCGCGGTACTGACGGCCAAGCCCCCTTTGATATGACCGATGAACGCCATGACCATGGCAATCAAGCGGTTGGCCGATTGACCTCGCGTCATGATGTCGGCGGCCAGGATGAACATGGGAACGGCGATCAGCGAGGCGGGACGAATGCCGGCCATCAATTGCTGGATCAGGGTTTCCATCTGTCCCAGACCATTGAACATCATGTAGAAGCCGATGACCGCTGCCGTGATCAGCGGAATCATCATCGGGAAGCCCAGCAGTAGCAGGGCTATCATGGTGGTGACCATTATCGTTGTCATTGCAGTTTCCTCCAGGGGCTGCCCCGCATCAGACTTCCGTTTCCGTATCCTTGTAGCCGTCGATCACCGAGGTCGACAAGTAGACGTCACGGGTTCTCATGTTCTTGATGGCCGTCAGTAAGTATTGGATGCCGGTGATCAGAAAGCCGATCGGGACCCAGAGATAGATCAAGAAAATGGGGATGCGAAGGGCAGGCAATACGCGCCCTTTCGAGTACAGATCGATGATATAGACGATCGAGTAATAAAGTAGAAAGAACATGACCAGAGACGTGAAGAGCGCGATGGTGATCATCAGGATCTTGCGGCCGGTCACGGGCAGGGCATCGTAAATGGCAGACATGCGTATGTGGCGACCGTGCCGGGCAGCGTAGCCGATACCGGCAAAGGTGATCATGATGATCAGGATACGGTTGATTTCCCCAGAGAAGAAAATGCTCTGACCGAACACGAAGCGGCCGATGACGTTGGCTACGGTATTGCATGCCATCAACAGGACGCCAAGTGCCAGGATGACCGATTCGATGCGGCTGATGATGGTGTCGATCGTTCCTAGGAACCCCGGTAGATCGGAGCGATAGTTTGCTTCTGAGTCGCTATCGGACATGGAGCGATTCCCCCTTCGCAATATCCAGGCCAGTGACGCGTGCGCTATATATAGAGGCTAATGGAAACCGTCAGACGCTGTCAGATGATCGTCAACGCTTGTTGTACGCTCACGCCCTGCGGTTTGCCGATATGAAGAGGGGGCAGTCCATACGACTGCCCCCTCTTCTTCATCGCCTATCGATGCCGTGATCAGTCTTCCGATACGGCCTCAAGGTCCGCTTTGAATTGCTCGAGCAGCTCTTCACCCTTCTCGCCGGTCATCTCGAGGAATTCCTCTTCGACTTGTGGAGCCCGCTCACGGAAGGCTTGAATCTGCTCTTCATCCAGGCGCGTGACGGTTACCTCGTCGGAGTCTTCCTTGATCTTCTCGAGCGACTCCTCGGCAAGCCCCTGGATATGCTCGATGGTGTGATCGTAGGCAGCATCGGCGGCTTCCTGAACCAGTGCCTGATCTTCCTCCGGCAGGCCTTCATAGAAGTCCTGGTTGGCCATCATGGCAGTGGTGAACCAGCCATGACCTGTGAAGGTCAGGTGCGGCGACACTTCGTACAGGCCACCGGACTCGATCCAGAAGATCGGGTTTTCCTGGCCGTCGATGATGCCGGTTTGCAACCCGCCATAGACCTCACCCCAAGGCAAGGGGGTCGGCGTAGCCCCAAAGGCGTTGTAGGTTTCCGACAACAGCGGGTTGGTCATGGTCCGGATCTTCTTGTTCTCGAAGTCTTCGGGGCTGGTAATGGGCTCGTCGGCGGTGACGACCATTTCCCCTTCCGGATACATCTTCAACAGTTCGAGGCCCTGCTCCGCATAGAGCTCGGGGAACATTTCGTTGATGGCCTTGCTCTCGTCGAAGAACTCCAGCACCGTTTCTTCGTCGGTGGGGAGCAGGTAGGGAATGAAGAAAATCTGTGCTTCGGGGATCAGCGAGCCTGTAAAGCCGGGCGACTGATTGACGAACTGGAGAATGCCGTTCTGTGTCTGCTCCATGATATCGTCTGATTCACCGAGTTCACCGAAACGGTATACGGTGACGGTATGATCGGAGTTCTCCTCGATATGCTCCTTGAAGGCATAGGCGAAGACGTCCTGGACATCGCCTTCATATTCTTCGTGGGCGTATTTCCAGTCGGCGGCACTGGCCGCAGCGGACAGCCCGCACATCAACGCGCCCACACTAGCGAAGGTAAGCAGTTTCTGGACTTTCATTGTTGTCTTCCCCTTAACATTGTTGCGAAACATTCAGCCGCATCCCGCGGCTGAAATACAGGAAAATCAGTACCCTTTACTCAACTGAGGCTAGCGCGGGATGGGGGTAGGGTCAAGGCGGTGCTGGCCGCCGCCAGTGTCGTCAATGCGTTCATGAACGGTTCGGACAGTG
Organism: Aidingimonas lacisalsi; assembly: GCF_008079445.1. GTDB lineage: Bacteria > Pseudomonadota > Gammaproteobacteria > Pseudomonadales > Halomonadaceae > Aidingimonas > Aidingimonas lacisalsi. Next base: position 616,495 of record NZ_VRYH01000001.1, read on the forward strand.
GTGATTCAACATTAGGGAGAAGGCATTGCAGGCGCGCGGACAGGGGGAGGTCTCGATGATGCAAAGGACGTATGCCGCATCCGTTTTCGGCAAGGGTCTGAAGGCGAGACAGGGCTTCTTGCTCGGCGAGTCGTTCAGCGTGTTTGAGAGCTTGCCGCAACGAGTCGAGTGATGGAGACGACGGTACCGCTGCCTTGAGCGTCCGGCGACGGTATCGCAGTGGGCGTGTCATGTCCGTTTGCCATTGTCGAACCGTCTCCAGTATGGCATCGACATCGTCCGTCACGGTCGCGCCGTGTCGGTCCAGCCAGCACAGCCACAGCAGCTCGCAGACGTCCGCACCTGCGGCGTCCTGCAGAGTCAGGCAGCATGGCTCGATATCGTCGGTGGCATAGAGCGCCAGCGCAAAGTCCCACAGAGGATGGGTCCGCAGTGACCGGGACAATGAGGTAGAATTCACGGGTTGCCTCCCCGTCGTCGGCTCGACGGCGGCATCACTTTTCGCTCGAAACGGAGCCTGCATGATCGCATTGCGCCAACTCTCACTGCAACGTGGCACCTTGACCCTGTTCGAGGATGCCGAACTGACGCTCCATGACGGTCACAAAGCGGGGATCGTCGGCCCCAACGGGGCCGGCAAGTCGAGCCTGTTCCAGTTGTTGCTCGGTGAATTGACACCCGACAAGGGCGAGGTCGAAATGTCCGGGGGGCAGCGGATCGCCCACATGGATCAGGAAGTGGCCACACTGGATCGCGCGATCGTTGAGTATGTTCTCGATGGTGATCATGAACTGCGTGAGACGGAACGCGCGCTGGCACGGGCCCAGACTGACGGCAATGCCCATCGTGAGGCGGAATTGCATGGACGCATCGAATCCCTGAACGGTTACAGTGCGCGTGCCAGGGCTTCACAGATGCTGGTTGGTCTGGGCTTCCTGCAGACCGATCTAGAGCGACCTTTGGCGGATTTTTCCGGTGGCTGGCGGATGCGTGTCAACTTGGCGCGAACGTTGTTCATGCCGTCGGATCTGCTGCTGCTCGACGAACCGACCAACCACCTCGATCTGGATGCGCTGCTATGGCTAGAGCAGTGGTTGATCCGTTACCCGGGCACGTTGCTGCTGATATCGCACGATCGTGACTTCCTGGATGCGGTATGCGATCACATCGTGCATTTCGACCATGGGCGGTTGGTGACCTATCGAGGCAATTATACCCTGTTCGAGCGTACCCGCGCCGAAAAGCTGGCCCAGCAGCAAGCCGAGGCTGCCAAACAGCAAGCTCGGCGTGAGGAGATCGAACGTTTCGTGGCGCGTTTCCGCTACAAGGCGACCAAGGCGCGTCAGGCCCAGAGCCGTTTGAAGATGCTCGAACGCATGGAAACCATTGCCGTCGCCCATGTCGATTCCCCGTTTCATTTCACCTTGCCGGCAGCCGACAAGACCTCGAATCCGTTGCTGGTGCTGGATGAGGCTCAACTGGGGTATGCCACCGAGAGCGAAACGCACGTGCAACTCGAGGAGGTCCGACTGGCCTTGATGCCGGGCCAACGGATCGGCCTGCTGGGGCCCAACGGGGCCGGCAAGACGACGCTCATCAAGTCGTTGACGGGCGAGTTAGCGTTGCTGGCCGGCAAGCGGGTGCCGGGTGAGAATCTGGCAATCGGGTATTTTGCCCAGCACCAGATAGAAGGTCTCGACCTCGCCGCCACGCCATTTCTCCATGTGCAGCGCTTGTCACCCGCAGAGAGCGATCAGTCGATTCGCAATTTCCTGGGTGGCTTCGGCTTCCATGGGGATGATGCGTTCGGCGAGGTCGGCAAGTTTTCGGGCGGTGAGAAGGCACGCTTGGCGTTGGCATTGGTGGCGTGGCAAAAACCCAACCTCTTGTTGTTGGATGAGCCGACCAACCATCTGGATCTGGAAATGCGCGAGGCGCTGACTGAAGCCCTGGCCAGTTTCGAGGGCACTGTCATCATCGTGTCTCACGATAGGCATCTATTGCGTGCCACAGTCGACGAGTTCTGGCGCGTCGCTGATCATCGCGTCACGCCATTCGATGGCGATCTGGAAGATTACCGGGCCTGGCTCAAGGCCCGTCTCGAAGACGTGCGGCGTGAATCACGCACCGAAAAGCGTGAAACGTCGTCCCCTCGCATCGATCGCAAGGCGGAACGTCGCGCTGCAGCCGAGCGCCGTGACAGAATGCGGCCCCTCAAGCGTGAACGCGACAGGATCGAGCGCCGGATGACGGAGACGGAAGCGTTGCTCGAGGAGGTCGAAGAGCAATTGGCCGATGCTGAACTTTACACCGATGAGGCACGCAAGGATGAGCTGACCGATACATTGGCGCGTCAGGGCGATCTCAAATCCCGGTTGGCCGCGTTGGAGCAGGAATGGCTGGCTGCCGAAGAGGAGCTGGAACAACTGGAGCAGGCTCTCCAGTCATAGGTATCGGACACGACATGTACGGGCCCGTGCAGGCAGGCAACGAGCCCGAGGCGTTCGTCTGGCGTTCATGTTTCCAGCAGGAAAGTCACTGGCCCATCATTGATCAATGATACTTGCATGTCGGCGCCATACTCTCCGCTGGCTACATGTGTCCAGGCCTCTGTCGCACGCTCTAGCAGGTAAGTGAACATTTGTTTTCCCTGCACGGGGGGAGCTGCCCTGGAAAAACCGGGGCGCAGTCCCTTACGGGTATCGGCCGCCAGCGTGAATTGTGAGACCAGCATGAGACCACCTTCCACCTGCTGGAGGTTCAGGTTCATCTTGCCGTCGTCATCACTGAACACGCGATAATGCAACAGCTTATGGAGCAGTTTGTCGGCATGTGCTTCGGTATCGTCCTGCTCGATACCGATCAGAGCCAGAAGGCCGTGATCGATGGTGCCAACGGTTTCACCTCGTACTTCGACACAGGCTCGCCCAACACGTTGAATCAATGCTTTCACGGATCGCCCCTTTTACCACGTCGGAAAAGAGACAGGTTAGCATGCCGTCCCCGTGCCGATGTTCTGCTTGTGATCGCCAAGCCGGTATGGCAGCGCCGTCACATGGCCGTTACCGTCTTACCAGGCACGGCATACCATGATGTCGCAGTGGGGTTCGGAGAGCAGTTGCTCGGTCAATGGGCTCTGCCTGCCCATCTGGCCCCGACAGCCCAATGCCAGCAGGTCGGGTGGCTGTTGGCGCAGACGCCCCATCAATACCTCGGGTGGGTCGCCCTGTTCCAGCTTGAGTTCCACGTCGGGTACAGCATCCAGTTCGCTCATCAAGCGTTCGACCTCGCTTTCCAGCTGTATACGCAGGTGTTCTACCTGTTGGTCGCGCCAGCGGGCATAGTCGCCATCGGAGCCGAGTTCGCGCTCACCGGGGAGCTCCCAGGCGTGTAGCAATGTCAGATGGGCATCGGGAAAGCGCTTTAGCGTCTCGCGCAAGGTGTGGCGGCAGGTGAGAGAGAAATCGATGGGAACCAGTATCTCGTTCCAGTCCTGAGTGGCCAGGTGACTGACCGAAAGTATCGGGCAAGGGGCACCCCGCAAGACTCTAGCCAGTGTCGTACCGGCAACCAGGTCGGGCTGACCGCGCTTACGGTGAGCGCCGAGGACGATCATGTCGGCATTGCGTTCGTGTGCCTCACGGATGATCTCGGCATAGGGCGTACCGGCGACGGTCTGGATCAAGCACGGTGGGGCAGCGAGTGCATAGTCCTCGCGAATGTCGGTCATCATGGCGGTCATCTCGGTCACTACGGCCTGCTCCAGGTCCCGCAATGCTATCCGAGGCAGGTGTGGGTCCAGGACATGAATGACATCGAGACGCAGGCCATTCTCGTCTGCCAGTCGTATGGCACGGGCATAGGCAGCACGGTTTTCCGGCGACAAGTCGCAGGCGAATAGCAGGGTGCGGGTCATGACAGTTCCCTCCCTTCGCAATGGAGTCGATGACACCATCAGGCACTCTTCAGCATGGTGCCAGACTGCGGGACCTGCAAGAACGAACCTGACTTTCCGGCTACCACCAGGCGTGAAAGTGGTGGACCGGTCCATGCCCCTTGCCGACATGCAGGCATTCACTCGCTGTCAGCGCATCACTTAGCCAGCGCTTGGCATCGGCGACGGCATCCGGAAGGAGATGGCCGCGAGCCAGATAAGCCGTGATGGCTGAGGAAAGCGTGCATCCGGTTCCATGTAGATTGTCGGTCGGGATCCGCGGCAGATCCAGCCATTGCATGGGTGTATCGCCACCCAGTAGGTCGGGGCAACGATCACCTTGCAGATGGCCGCCCTTGAGCAACACGTTGGTGGCGCCAAGGTGTGTCAATCGGGGCAGCAACTCTTCCATCGCTGCGCGATCTTGAGGTGTGTCGCTGTTCAGGAGCACGGCGGCTTCGGGCAAGTTGGGTGTGATCAGGTCGGCTAGAGGAACCAATATCTCGCGAACCGCATGAATACCGGCATCATCGACCAGCACGTCACCGCTCTTGGCAACCATGACCGGGTCGAGCACGATCCAGCGTGGCCGATGCCGCTCCAGGCATTCACGGATCGTCATGGCGACGTCACGACTGGCAACCATGCCGATTTTGACACCGTCGAGGTGTACGTCATCCATTAACGTATCGAGTTGAGCGGCGATGAAATCGGTGGGCACGGCGTGCACACCGGTGACACCCGCCGTGCTTTGGGCGGTGAGTGCCGTGATGACGCTGGTGCCGTAGGTACCCAGCGCGGAAAAGGTCTTGAGGTCGGCCTGGATACCGGCGCCGCCACATGGGTCGGAGCCGGCGATGGTCAGGACATTGGCGATAGGGTTCGGGGTATTCATCTTGGGTCTCGCTCAGAGTGTTGCGTCATGCCTGCCTTAGGCTATAGCACCGCCGGTAACCAGGTGGCCAGTTGCGGGAAACCAGCCAAGGCGACGAGCATGGCAAGTTGTAGCAGAATGAAAGGAACAACGCCGCGGTAAATGGCGGATGTCGGGATGTGATCCGGGGTGACGCCGCGGAGATAGAACAGCGCGAAGCCGAAAGGCGGTGTCAGAAAGGATGTCTGCAGGTTGATGGCGATCATGATGCCCAGCCAGACCGGATCCAGGCCCATGGCGAGTAGCGCTGGTCCGATGATGGGGACGACAACGAAGGTGATCTCGATAAAGTCGAGTATGAAACCAAGCAGAAAGATCACCAACATGGTAATGAGAGTGGCACCGACCACGCCTCCCGGCATGGCGTCGAACAGTTCGGCGACGAGTTCTTCGCCGCCATAGGCGCGGAATACCAGTGAGAACAGCGTGGCACCGATCAGGATGAGGAAAACCATACTGGTGACCCGGGCCGTGCTGTGCAACGCTGAGCTAAGGGTCGGCAAGTCGAGTCGCCGCTTGGCCAACGCCAGAAGCAGCGCGCCAAACGCCCCGACCGACGACGCTTCGGTGGGGGTTGCGAGTCCGCCGAGTATTGAGCCCAGTACGGCAATGATCAGTGCCACAGGCGGAAGTAGACCCTTGAGCAGCAATACCCACAAGCTGCCGGTATGTCCCAGGTCGTCCATCAGCGTCTGGCGATCGCTCAGTGGGGCGAGTTCCGGTCGTCGCCATGCCACTATCAGGATATATCCCGCATAGAGAGCCACCAGGAGCAAACCAGGGATAAGAGCACCCATGAACAGGTCACCGACAGAAACGGTCTTGGGGCTGAAGATGCCCATGGTCAACTGGGCTTCCTGATAGGCATTGGACAAGACATCACCCAGCAATATCAGTGCGATCGAAGGTGGAATGATCTGGCCCAGCGTGCCTGTCGCGCAGATGGTGCCCGTCGCCAATGCCGAGGAGTAGCCACGCTTCATCATGGTCGGCAGCGATAGCAACCCCATGGTCACTACCGTGGCTCCGACGATACCCGTGGAGGCTGCCATCAGCATGCCCACCAGGGTGACAGCAATGCCTAGCCCACCTCGCAGGTTGCCGAGCAGCAGCGTCATGGCATCGAGCAGCGTTTCGGCAACACGCGATTTTTCCAGCAGCACACCCATCAGGATGAACAGGGGAACGGCGAGCAGTGTCTGGTTGGTCATGATGCCGTATAAACGGTTGGGCATGGCGGCCATCAGGCTCGGGTCGAAGGGGACCGCGACGTTCAAGCTGTCGAGCCCCAGGCCCAGGCCCGCGAATGCCAAGGCCGTGCCGGCTAATGACAGTGCGACGGGATAGCCGCACATCAATACCGCACAGACGGCAACAAACAGGAATAGAGGCATGAAATCGAGCACTAGCGGGTGTCTCCTGTTCCTGTCTGGGAACCGCGCAGAATCAGTATCTGGCGAATGACCTGGGCGAGACCTTGCAAGAGCAGCAATGACACCATGACCAGGATCAGACTCTTGAGCAGGAAGACACTGGGGAGCCCACTATCAGCGGATCGCTCAACGATGGCCCAACTCTTGGTGACATAACCCAGGCTGCTTGCCGCAATGAAAATCAAGACCGGAAACAGCAGTAGCAGGGTGCCGAGCAGGTCGATCCAGGCCCGCCCACGTCGGGATAGCCGGCGGTAGAAAATATCTACACGCACATGGCCATCGTGCTTCAGGGTATACCCTGCGGCCAACATGAAGACGATGGCATGCAGGAACATGACGGATTCCTGGGCGGCGATGCTATTGATGCTGAAGGCATAGCGCAGGATGACGATTGCGAACTGGACCAGCATCATGATCAGCAGTAGCCATGACACGGTGCGCCCTAGTCTCTCAGTCAGAGCGTCGAGTCGGGCCAGCAAGGCGGGAGCATGCATTTCGCGTTCCTTGACGTGACTCTTTGATGACAACAGGAGGCGCATCATCGCTGATCACACGGCTTACGTCATCCCCTGCTGGTTACCTGCGATGCCGCTAATCAGGGTTTATGCGCCCTTGGGAGCCAGGTCTGACAGGCTTCAGGCAGCCGGATGTTGATGGCAATCGGCAGATGGTCGGAAAACAGCTGATCCAGGACCTGGATGTCATCGGCCACTAGTGACTCGGACAGCAGGATATGATCCAGTGCTCGGCGAGGCTGCCAGGACGGATAACTCAGCGCTGGGCGTACCGGATGCAGCGGTAGGGAGGCGCAAAAGCGTGGATGGGAATGCAACTGCTCCGGCGTGCAATTCAGATCCCCCATGACCACGACATGCTGTAGCGGCTGGATCAATTCACTGAGATAATCGAGTTGGCGTACACGACCGCGATGACTGAGCGCCAAGTGGGCCACGAAGAGATGCAAGGCTGCCTCACCATCGCCAAAACGTGCATGAATCGCCCCACGTCCTGGCAGCGTGCCGGGTAAGCTATGCTCTTCGATATGTGTTGGTCGGAGTCGGGAGAGCAGCCCGTTGCTATGTTGCGCGACTCGTCCCAAGTTGCGATTGAGTTGCTGGTAATGGTGCGGGAAACCGGCATGTCTTGCCAGGTATTCCACCTGGTTGACATTGCCTGAGCGGAAGCTGCCGCCATCGACTTCCTGAAGTCCAACGATATCGAATGGGGTGAGGACTTCGCTGACCAGATCGAGACGGCCGAGTCGCCTCGGGTGTGGCAACAGGTGTTGCCAGCTGCGCGTGACATAGTGGTGATAGGCCGAGGTCTGGATGCCGACTTGCAGGTTGAAGGTCAACAGTCGCAGATGATCGCACTGTCGTGTCGACACGGCAGCCTCGGCCCTGGACATGCTTATTCGCCCCGCTCCTCACGTACCTTTTCGACTAACGCGCCGGCAATGTCGGGCATGGCGTCCAGTCCGCCGGCACTGGAAGGGGTGATGACATAACGACCGTCAACGACCAGCGCAGGCACCCCCGTCAACTGATAAGCGCGCATGCGTGCGTGAGCGCGATTGACTTGGCTCTTGACCTCGAACGAGCTTAACGCATTGCGTGCTTCCTCTTCGCTTACCCCGTAATCGCTGAAGAAATCCGCGATATCGTCCGCTTCCGTCAGCGAACGATCGTTTTCATGAATGGCGGTGAAAAAGTCATCGTGCAGATCGTCCAGGATCCCCAGCTCTTGTGCAGCATAGAAAGCGGCGGCATGCTTGTTCCAGTCACCTCCCATGGTGGCAGGCGTACGCGTGAACACGACGTCGTCCGGCTGCTCGGCAACCCACTCATTGAGAGGATCTTCCAGGTTGTAGCAGTGCGGGCAGCCATACCAGAAGGCTTCGGTCACTTCGATTTGGCGATCATCGACCGATGTTTCGACCGCTTCGTCGAGCTCGGTGTAATCCTCCCCTTTGACCAGGTCGGCGGAGGCCATGGACGAGAGGGTGAACCCCATGAGGGCGACCATCAACGGTTTGAACATGCAGAAACTCTCCTTGAAGACACGAAACGAGTATCTGCCCAAGATATCACTCGCAACCCAGGCAAGCGAAGGCGGGCAGACCTAACGGTCATTGGAGCCGCTAAACCGTCAGGGGTTCCGCTCATCATTCGCAGACCCCGATATCAATGTAGCCCGAACACGTAGTTGGCGATGGCTTCCCTGTCTTCATCGCTCATCTTGGAGGCGATGTCTCGCATGACACCGTTGTCGTCGTTACTACGCTCACCCGAAGCGAAGGCTTCGAGAGTGGCAATCGTATACGCCGGTTGCTGACCGGATAGGGCCGGATAACCGGCGCTTTCGATGCCGGCGCCGGTTGGACCGTGGCATGCGGTGCAGGCAGGCAGTCCTTTGGAGGCATCGCCGGCACGATACAGTTCTCTGCCACGCGCCAGCAGCTCGGCTTCATCCTTGGCCTCTCCGACATTGGGCTCCATGTCGGCATAATAGGCAGCGACATCCCAGGCATCCTGTTCGGAATAATCGTCGACTTGTCCAGCCATCTGAGGCACCTCACGCTCTCCATCGCGGATGTCGAGAATCTGCTTGGCAAGATAAGAGGCCTTCTGGCCAGCCAGGCTTGGGAAATCACCGGAAGAACTGATGCCGTTCTCGCCATGACAGGCTACACAGCCTTGAGCGAGTTCCTCGCCTGCGGAAGGGTCACCTTCTTGGGCATGGGCGATGCCCAGAGTGCTCAGGGTAATTGCCAGGCTTGCCAGTAACTGTCTCATTGCTAGTCCATTGTGCCGTTAGGTTATTAGAGGTTGTGTGAACTGGTCTCATACAAGACTCAGTTTACCTGCTCGGCTGGTCGCCGCCTTTCTTATCGCGGGATTCGTGCCATCGACGACGCGGTGGTACACTGGCGTCCCGCCGATCACTTGTGCACCAACAAGTGGCTTAAGCGGATTCAAATGTTCTGCATTATAACGAATCCAGCCGGGAACGCGAAGTCGAGGCCTTGGCTGTACTCGTTCCCTTCCTGTTGGCTTTTCAGGATCTTGAGTTTTCCCATGTCATCGCTCAATTATCAAACCGCCGATTTTCTCATCAGTGCTCCCACACTGGCGCAATGCCCATCCGATACGGGTGTCGAGGTGGCATTTGCCGGCCGTTCGAATGCGGGCAAATCCAGTGCCATCAATGCGTTGACAGGCCAGAAGGCGTTGGCTCGTACCTCGAAGACGCCTGGGCGCACTCAGTTGATCAATTTCTTTACTCTGCAAGGGAACCATGACAGTCGGTTGGTGGATTTACCCGGATACGGTTATGCCAAAGTCCCCGAAGCGGTCAAGCTGGAGTGGCAGCGCCACCTGGCCGACTATCTGCACCGTCGCGTATCGCTGCAGGGACTCATGCTCATCATGGACGTTCGCCACCCATTAAGTGAATTCGACCAAATGATGTTGGGGTGGGCCGATGAAAGAGACATGCCAGTACACATCTTGTTGACCAAAGCGGATAAACTCAAGAGTGGTGCCGCCAAGCAAGGGTTGCAGCAGGTGCGTCATCGCCTTCAAGAATGGGATGACTTGGTGAGTGTGCAACTGTTCTCGGCACTCAAGCGGGACGGTATCGATCAGGCGCGCAAGCGTCTCGACCAATGGCTATCGACACGTGTGCCCTCCTCGGATGAGCTGGGCCAGTAGCTCAGGCAATTGAGTGACATGAGTCAAGCGCGTCACGCCCACGGGCAAGGGGCGATTGTCGGTTCCGGAGTTGTCGATCCAGGCGACGTGCATGCCCAGCCGGTGTGCCGGCAGGACATCGTCTTCCCAGGAGTCACCGATGTGCATGGCCGTGGCCGGTGCGCTGCCAAGCCGTTCCAGGGCGACGAGGAATGGCTCGGTCGCCGGTTTGGGAATGCGCATTTCCCCGGCGGAGATGATGGCCCCGAAATGATGGTCGAGTGACAGGCGTCTCAGATCGGCATTGCCATTCGTGATCGCCCCTAGTCGGTAGTGCCGGTTAAGCGAGGCCAGCAGAGACTCCACGCCATCGAAGAGGGTCAGTTGATGACGCAGTACCAGCAGTCGTTCGATGGCGCCGTCGCTCCAGTGCCGTGCATCATGGCCTGAGAGACCATAAGTGGTGAGACTGTCGAGCAGCGCGTGTCGCCGAATCCAGGTGAAATCGCTACGGCGTGCTGGGTAATGTCGTGCAATAACCTGACGACGTGCTTGATAACGCGCCAGGGGAAAATGGTCTGCGTAACGGCCGCGTGCCGACAGCAGGTCGGGAAATCGTTCCGCGAGAGACTCGTCCAGCCATGTATAGTGCCCGGCTTCCGCATGCTCCATGACCGGACGGTTATCCCAGAGGGTATCGTCAAGGTCGAAGGTCAGTGTATCGATGCCCATCACGTCGCCTCACGAAAACGAATCCTCATCTTGGCGTTGACGCCGGCGTGCTCGAGGGTGAGCCGCATCGTAGCTGGTTGCCAGGTGTTGCCAGTCGAGGCGGGTGTACACTTGCGTCGTCGACAGGTTGGCATGACCTAACAGCTCCTGGACAGCGCGCAGGTCCTGGCTTGATTCCAGCAAATGGCTGGCAAAAGAGTGTCGTAGGCGATGCGGGTGCAGGTGTTCAGCCAGTCCGCGTTCCTTGGCTAGCTTTGCCAGCCGCTGCTGGATGGCACGGTGGCTCAGGCGTTGTCCCCGAGCGCTGACGAATAGTGCCGTTTCGCCCTCATCGGCGAGTTGCTTGCGCCCCTTCAACCAGGCGTTTAGTGCTTCGTGGGCACGACGGCCGACCGGTACCTGACGGGGTTTGCCTCCCTTGCCAATGACCCGCACTCGTTGGGATTGCAGGTGGGCCAGGTCCAGAGCGGCCAGTTCGGCCAGTCGCAGCCCGCTGGAATACAACAGCTCCATCATGGCCTGGTCGCGCCGCGCCAGCGGTGAATCATCGTGCGGCATGTCCAGGAAGCGTTGCAGCCGGTCGATGTCGACAGGATGGGGCAAGTGCCGGGGCTGTCGAGGAGCCTGGGTCAGGGTGACCGGGTTGTGACGGAGATGACCCCGCTCTATGAGATGGTCGGCTAGGCGAGCGATGGCAGACCGGCGTCTCGCCAGACTGCGAGGCGATAGACCTCGGCTGCGTTCATGGCCGAGGAAACGGCGCAGCAAGTCAGCATCGAGTCGCGTCCAGTCCGTTACTTCTTGATCGACGAGGAAGTCGACCAGTGCGCCTGTATCCTGACGATAGGCACTGACCGTTGCCGGGCTGGCTTGCCGGGCCAGGGCAGTGAGAAATGCCTCGATGTCATGAATTAGCGGGTGCTCATCCATCATGTGTCTGTCTACCCAAGCGAACCATCAGCCGGCCCAGGACCTCGCCAAGATACTCGGTGAACAGCGTATCCATACTGGCCCGGAAATGCTCAGGATCGGTATTGGCCAGTATCAAGTATCCCGATGATTCACTGAGCGCTAGCCTCGTGATGACACAGGAGCCGCCTTGCTCGGGGACTGTGGTATGTGGCAACAGACGTTTCCAGTCACTGACCGAAATCCGCGTGCAGCGGCTGGTACGGCCATCGAGCAATGCTGCCAGGCGGGGAAGTACCGCGTTATCCAGCACATGGCGTGGTGGCTGGGGAGGATGAGGTTCGTGATCGGTTAGCGTGTCAGGGCACCAGAGGGCCAGCGAGGGGGTCTGGAAGCGTTCAGCCAGTTGTGTGGACAATGCCTGAGCGAGCGCATCGTTGTCTTCAGCCTCGAGCAGTGCCAGGACCAGCTCTCGTGTGCGACGGTACTGGGCCTCATTGTGTCGTGCCGAATCGAGCAGGTGCTCCAGTCGCTCTTCGGCAGTCTCGGCGCGTTGACGAAGATCATGGACCAGTCGTTCGAGCAACGACGTGACTCCCTGTGCTTCCGGATGCGGTACCTTGAGTTGCTGCAACAAACCCTCTCGACCGACGAAAAAGTCGGGATGACGAGCCAGCCATTGAGCTACCCGGTCAGGATCTAGTGTCTGGCGCGGTTCAGGAGCCTGGGCACGAGGCATGAAAAGAGTCCTCCTGTTAGTCAGCCGGTTGGTATCATGTCAAGTACACACGACCATCGAAAACACGCTCGGCTGGACCTGTCATGAAAAGTCGGGTACCGGGGCCGTCCCACGTGATGGTCAAATCGCCCCCCAGCAGATGCACGGTGACGGGACTGACCAGCAATTCTCGACGGATGCCATGTGCCACTGCCGCACAGGCACCGGTACCGCATGCCATCGTTTCACCCGTACCGCGCTCGAAGACACGGAGGCGGGCCTCATGGGGCGAAAGGCGCTGCAGGAACCCCACATTGACGCGCGCAGGGAATCGTGGGTGTGATTCGATCGCTGGCCCCAGACTGGCGACCGGTGCCGTTTCGGTATTCTCGACCTGCAGGACGGCATGGGGATTACCGATCGATAGCGCCCCGATCTGCCATCGCTCATCTTTTACATCCAGTACATGCAAGATATGGTCGCCGTCGGCTTCGAAAGGGATCGCTGCAGGCGTGAAATCCGGTATCCCCATATCGACGGTGATACGATCGTCGTTCTCGACGGTCAGCGTTAGCGGGCCACCGCAGGTTTCGACATGAATTTCATTCTTGTGGGTAAGACGCTGATCCCGTACGAAGCGAGCGAAGCAGCGTGCGCCATTGCCACAGTTTTCGACTTCCCCGCCATCAGCGTTGAAGATGCGGTAACGAAAGTCCATGTCGGGGTTCTGGGGTGGCTCGACAATCAGCAGTTGATCGAATCCGATGCCGAAATGACGATCGGCGAACCGGCGTACCTGGTCATTGTTCAAGCGTGCGCGCTGCGTGACCAGGTCGACCACCATGAAGTCGTTACCCAAGCCGTGCATCTTCGTGAAGTGCAGCAACATCAGCGTGCCCCCGATGCATCTGGCGGTAACAGCGATTCGCCAGCCCAGAGCGATTCGAGGCTTTCCCGTTGCCTGACCAGATGAACCTGCCTACCGTCGACCATGACTTCGGGGGGGCGAGGGCGGCTGTTGTAATTCGATGCCATCACGAATCCATAGGCCCCCGCCGAGCGAACGAGCAGGAGATCGCCATCGGCAATGGCCAGGTGGCGATCCTTGCCGAGGAAGTCGCCGGTTTCGCAAACCGGCCCAACGATGTCGTAGGTAGCGGCCTGACGAGCCAAGGTGGTATCCACCGGTAGAATGGCCTGCCATGCCTGATAGAGGGATGGACGAATCAAGTCGTTCATGGCGGCGTCGACGATCGCGAAGTTACGCGTCTCGCCCGGCTTGAGAAATTCGACCCGCGTCAGCAGTATCCCAGCATTGGCGGCAATCGAGCGGCCGGGCTCGAACAGCAGCGTCATGCTCTGGCGCCCATGTTCGGCGAGCCGTGTCAGCAGTGCGGTAGCATAGTCAAACGGCGCCGGTGGCCGCTCATCGTGATAAGGCACGCCAAGCCCGCCACCGAGATCAAGATGATCGATGGTGATGCCCACCGTTTCCAAGCGTTCCAGCAACACCAGCAGCCGGTCCAATGCATCGAGGAAGGGAGCCAGCTCGGTGAGTTGCGATCCAATATGACAATCCAGACCCACTATCTTCAGGTTCGGTAGGGCCTGAGCTCGTTGATAGGCGGCAAACGCGTCATCGACAGCGATACCGAATTTGTTGTCCTTGAGCCCCGTCGAGATGTAAGGATGCGTACCGGCATCGACATCCGGGTTGACACGCAACGACACCGGGGCCGTCTGGCCGCGGCGCTCGGCAACGGCATTCAGGCGTTCGAGTTCGGCCCGGGACTCGACATTGAAGCACTTGATGCCGACATCGAGGGCGCGCGCCATTTCCGCGTCTCGCTTGGCGACGCCTGAAAACACCACGTTCGCAGGGTCGCCACCGGCTGCCAGGACACGCTCGAGCTCACCTAGGGATACGATGTCGAAGCCCGCGCCGAGCCTGGCCAGCAGCGCCAGCACCGCCAGGTTGGAGTTTGCCTTGACGGCATAGCAGATCAGGTGCGGATGACGACCCAGGGCATCGGCATAGGCATGGAAGTGGCGTTCCAGAGTCGCCCTGGAGTAGACATAGCAGGGCGTATCGAAGCGCTCGGCGATCTCGGCCAGCGCTACGTCCTCGGCATACATCACGCCGTCCCGGTATTCGAAATGATCCATGCTCAGTTCCCGTCTGCGTCGTCCTGGTTGTCGTCGTTACCTTGCGGGTCGTAGCGTTCGGCGGCCTCGTCGTCGTCGGGCAGGTATAAGGGGCCTTTCTGGCCACAGCCGGCGGTAACAAGCAGTATAGCGATCAGCAGCGATATCCCCAGGCGTGGCATGTCAGACCTCCTGCCGAGTCATGGTGGCCAGCGACTCACGCGCGCGCTGCGCCGCAGCACGTACCTGATCCGGGGCCGTCCCACCGATATGGTTGCGGGCGGCCACCGAGCCTTCCAGAGTCAATATCTCGAAGACATCGGCGTCGATGCTGCTGGAAAATTGCTGCAGTTCCGCCAGTGACATCTCCGCAAGGTCCTTGCCGTGCTGTATGCCGTGTGCGACCGACTGACCGACGATTTCATGCGCATCGCGAAAGGCGACTCCCTTGCGGACCAGATAATCGGCCAGGTCGGTGGCTGTCGAAAAGCCGCGACGGGCTGCCTCGTACATGTTGTCGGTCTTGGCCTCGACAGCCGGGATCATGTCGGCGAACGCACGCAACGCGCCCTTGACCGTATCAACGGTATCGAACAGGGGTTCCTTGTCTTCCTGATTGTCCTTGTTGTAGGCCAGCGGTTGCGACTTCATCAGGGTCAGCAGGCTCATCAGGTGGCCATAGACGCGCCCCGTCTTGCCGCGTACCAGCTCCGGGACATCCGGGTTCTTCTTCTGGGGCATGATCGAACTGCCCGTGCAGAATCGGTCGGGCAGGTCGATGAAGTCGAATTGGGCGCTGGTCCATAAGACCAGTTCTTCGCTCATGCGCGACATGTGCATCAACAGCATGCTGGCGAAGGCCGTGAACTCGATGGCGAAATCGCGATCACTGACAGCGTCCAGAGAATTGTCGGCGGGACGATCGAAGCCCAACAAGTCAGCGCTGACATGCCGGTCGACCGGATATGTCGTACCGGCCAGCGCAGCGGCCCCCAGCGGCATGATGTTGACGCGCCGGCGGCAATCTCGCAGCCGCTCATGATCGCGTGTGATCATTTCCTGCCAGGCCAGCAGGTGGTGACCGAAAGTGACGGGCTGTGCACTCTGCAGGTGGGTGAATCCCGGCATGATGGTGTCTGCCTGCCTGGCCGCCAACTCGATCAAACCATGACGCAATCTGGCAAGCTCCAGATCGATGGAATCGATTTCGTCACGCAGGAACAGGCGAATATCGGTGGCAATCTGGTCATTGCGGGAGCGACCGGTATGAAGCTTCTTGCCGGTGACACCGATCATGTCGGTCAAGCGCGCTTCAATGTTCATGTGGACATCTTCGAGAGCGATCGACCACGGGAAGTCGCCGGCATCGATTTCCTTGGCAATGTCCTCGAGACCGCTGATGATGGAGTCACGCTCTGCATCGCTGAGCACTCCGACACGTGCCAGCATGGTGGCATGCGCTATCGATCCCCGGATGTCATGAAGTGCGAGGCGTTGATCGAAGTTTACCGAGGCAGTGAATCGCTCGACGAATGCATCGGTAGGTTCACTGAAACGACCGCCCCAGGATTGGTTGGTTGAATGGGTCATCAAACGGTACATCCTGCGTTGTTGGCCTGAACGTCTATGCTTGGGCATTGACTTGGCAGTGTACCAGAGTCGGCGGCGCTGGCCACGCGACCAGCAAGGCCGCAACTCGCATTTTTCCTGTTTCCTTCGGTGCATTATGATGTCAACAGCACCGGGGGCCGAGGAGCGCCTTCATTTCATCTTGTGCGTGGGCTTGCGAGACCCGCGCTCACCGACAGGAGAGAGCCGTGTCCGCCTACACTATCCTGCGTATCGCAACCCGCAAAAGCCGTCTCGCTTTGTGGCAGGCCGAACACGTTCGCGACCGGCTCATGGCGGTACATCCAGGCTTGCAAGTGGAACTGGTTGCCATCTCCACGCGTGGTGACAAAATTCTCGACACGCCGCTGGCCAAAGTGGGCGGTAAAGGGTTGTTCGTAAAGGAGCTGGAAGAGGCCATGCTCGATGGACGGGCCGATATTGCCGTCCATTCGATGAAGGACGTTCCCATGCATTTCCCGGAAGGTCTGGGGCTATCGGTCATTCTCGCCAGTGCTGAGCCCACCGATGCCTTCATCTCCAATCACCATGCCTCCTTTCAAGTGTTGCCTGAGGGCGCGCGAGTCGGGACGTCGAGCCTGCGCCGAGGATTGCAGGTTCGCGAGGCTCGGCCGGATATCGAGGTATTGACGCTGCGCGGCAATGTCCAGACGCGTTTGTCCAAGCTGGATGACGGTGAATTCGATGCCATCATCCTGGCGACCTCCGGGCTGCGACGGCTGGGACTCGGCGATCGAATCACGACGGAATTGCCGCCTGAGGTCTGTCTGCCGGCGTGTGGACAGGGGGCACTGGGGATCGAGTGTCGTAGCGATGATGCGAATCTGATCGAAATGCTAGCGCCATTGGATGATCCGCGGACCGCGACACGGGTGCGTGCCGAGCGTGCCATGAATACTCGGCTGGAAGGCGGTTGTCAGGTGCCGATTGGTGGACATGCGACGTTCGAAAACGATGGGCGCACTCTCTGGCTCCGGGCCCTGGTCGGCAACCCTGAGGGCACCCAGGTGTTGCGTGCCGAAGGTCGGGGCGCGGCCAGCGAACCGGAAGCGCTCGGTTTACGTGTCGCCGATGACCTCCTTGACCAAGGGGCTGGCGAGATCCTGGCGGAAGTCTATGGTAGTGCCTGATGATGTACCGGCCTCGGGTACTGATTACACGGCCCGGTGAACGCGGGCGTGTGCTGGCGTCGGCCCTGTCGTCGCGGGGAATGGCCGTCGAGCCGTTGGACATGATGTATCAGGAAATGCTTCCGGAAACACCGGCCATGCGAGCCTGCTGGCTGGATTTCGATCACTTTTCTCGCATCATCGTGGTCAGTCCGTTTGCGGCCGAGTGTCTGGCTGATGCCCTGGACCGATACTGGCCTCAATTGCCGATTGGTCCGCAGTATTATGCCGTTGGCAGCGCGACGGCGGAGGTGTTGAGTCGGGAGTTGCAGGTCAAGGTTCATCTCCCCGTGGCTGCGAATACGTTCCAGCCACGGCGGGAAACCAGTGAGGCGCTGCTGGCGCTGCCGTCGTTGCAGCACCTCGATGAGGAGAAGGTGCTGCTGGTGGCGGGTGTCGGGGGGCGCACGGCGTTAACCGAGACACTGACGTCACGTGGCGCCCGGCTGACTCGTCTGGCACTCTATCGACGGGTTGTCACGTCACCGCAGGGCGCCATGCGTGACTGTTTGAGCGACGGTCTCTTCGATGCGCTGATAGTGAGTAGCGGCGAACTACTCGAACATCTGGCAGGATGGTGTGGTAGCGCGGCGTTGAACCAACCGCTAATCGTTTCCAGTCAGCGCTTGGCTACACTGGCAGTCAACCTGGGGTTCGCCGACCCGCGTGTCGCCGCAGGCGCTACGGCGACCAAGCTGGCGGCCATGACCGCTCGGGTATGTGGCTTGGAAGGGGGCGATGTCGATCATGATGATCTTGAAAAGGGCTAGCGACAGATGAGCAAGCAACGACACGATCAGGACGAACACCAGACGCCCTCCCGTCAGGAGCAGGCTGACGAGGACCAGCAGGATAGAGATTCGGCGTCGACATCTCCCGATTCGACCCATGAGTCCTCCCCGTCGGCAACGGAATCCAATGAGACAGCGACGCCGTCGTCTTCCAGGCAAACCGTTTCGAACGCCCAGAGACACGAGTCGGATGAGCCGTCGTCGGCTACCGAGGCAACGCCTGGCAAAGACAAGGAAACGAGCCGAACAGCAGGCACTTCCGCCCCCGGTAAACGCTCCGATGCCAATGTCGCCAAGACAGCAAAGAAACGGTCTCAACGTGGTAAGTCCAGCCAGCCCGACACATCGTCCTCAGGCACTGGCAAGTCGACTAGTCAATCATCATCGACATCGAATGGTCCGACTCCTCGTACGTCATCCAGCGGCGGTGGCCGGTCGAAAGCGGGAGGGACTGCTGCTACCGGGGGCACGAGTGGAGGAGGTGCCGGCAAGGCCGGCATCGTGGCCTTGGTATTGGTGGTCGTACTTGCGGTCGCTGTCATCCTTGCTGGTTGGTGGGGTTGGCAGCGTCTCGACCAGCAACAGCAACGCCTGACTCAAGTGGATACCAATGCCGAAGCGATCAGTGAGCTGGAGTCCCGGCTCGAGGAGAGCGCAAGCGAGCGGCAGTCGGCACTGGATGACGCGTTGCAATCGTTGCGCAGCGAGTTCGAGGATTACCGCGGCGAGGTGAACGGCACCCTGGATGATGTCCTTGCTGAACTCTCTCGAGAGCAGGACACCGATGAGCGCGAGTGGCTACACGCTGAAGCCGCGTATCTGCTACGACTAGCCAACCAGAGGCTCCAGTTGGAGCGTGACGCCGAGGGAGCCGCTGCACTGTTGCGCACCGCTGATGAGCGTCTGCGTGAAGCCGATAACCCGGCGCTCACTCCCGTACGTCGTGAGATCGCTTCGGAGTTGGCGGCTCTGGACTCCGTCGCGAAAGTGGATCGTACCGGTTTGTATCTCGCATTGAATGCCCAGCAGGAACAACTGGCTGACCTGCCGCTCAAGCAGGATATCGAGGCCCAAGCCGTCGAGGGCGAGGATGCCCAGGCGCCTGAAGGCGGTTGGCGGCAACAACTGTCCCATTTCGGTGCTGAACTCAAGGACTTGGTGACCGTCCGTCGCCATGATCAGGCACTAGAGGCGCTGATTTCGCCCGAGCAGGAGTCATACTTGCGGCAGAACGTGCGGTTGTTGATCGAACAGGCGCAGCTTGCCTTGCTCAAGGAGGAGGGAGCCCTCTACGAAGAGAGTCTCGATGAGGCAATGACGCTGGTGGAAACTTATTACGACAGTGACCGGGATAGCGTTCAGTCCGTACTGGATCGGCTCGAGGCACTACGTGGAGAAGTGATACGCCCCGAACTTCCCGATATTAGCGGTTCCCAGCAGGCGCTCGCGACATTTATCGAGCGTCGTTTCGAGGATGGTGGTGATCGGGCAACGGACGATCAGGAGGATGACGCATGAGAAAGCTGATTCTACTGATCGTCCTCGGCTTGGCCGTTGGCGCTCTTTTCGGCCAACTGATGCAGGTTCTGCCGGGGTATTGGTTGATTCGTGTCGGCGATACCTCGGTACAGACATCGTTCTGGTTCGGACTGGTATTGCTGCTGGTCGTCTTCCTGGTGCTGCACTTTGCCTTGCGAGTGCTGGCGCGATTACGCCGCCCGGTCAGCCGCTTCAAACTATGGAATACCCGAGCACGTCATCGCAATGCCATGCGGCGTACCGTGCGTGGCCTTGTCGCTCTGGCCGAGGGGCGTTGGAAGCGGGCGGAAAAATCCTTGGTCAAAGCAGCCGATGACTCCAGCACACCGTTGGTCAACTATCTGTCAGCGGCACTGGCGGCTCATTATCAGGGGCGTTATGACCAGGCGGATACGTTGCTCAAGCGAGCGCACTTGAGTACCGAGGGAGCCGATACCGCGGTAGGGATGGTGCAGGCACAGTTGATGCTGGATCGTCAGCAGTTCGAGGAGGCGTTGGCGACGCTGACGCGACTTGACCGTCAGTTGCCCAACCATCCTCAAGTGCTCAAGCTGCTCAAGCAGGCTTACTTGAGTGTCAATGACTGGGACGGCTTGCGTCGGTTGATGCCCCGTTTGGCGTCCCAGCAGTTGATTGCTCAGGAAGAACAGCAATCGCTGGAACAACGAGCCTACCGTGAGTTGCTCATGCAGGCGTCTCAGCATCCTGAGGATATCGAGCGGGTACGTAATCTATGGGCCGATATGCCCGATCATCTGCGCAGCGACGTCGATCTGGTGGTGTTGTATACCGAAGCCTTGATCCGTGGCGGTGAAGAAGGGTTGGCGGAGCGTCTACTACGGCATTCACTCAAGGAGCACTGGGATACGCGTCTGGTATTGCGCTATGGATTATTGAATGTCGATGCCGGTCGACAACTGGCCTACGCCGAGAAATGGTTGCAGGAGCGCCCTAACGATCCGGATCTGCTACTGTCCTTGGGGCGTCTTTCCCTGCGCAATGCTTATTGGGGCAAGGCGCAGGAGTATTTCGAAACCAGTCAGCGCCAACGACCCAGTGGGGTCGTATGTGCGGAGCTGGCACGGCTCTATGCGAACCTGGGTGAGCACAACAAGAGCCAGCTTTACTACCGGCAGAGCGTCGAGTTGCTCGATAAATCATTGCCGGCGTTGCCTCAGCCCAGCGATGATAATTTGTGACGCACCGTCACTGTCGACATTCTCGTTTTGCTCTCCTGGGCGCCTGACGGCGCCCTTTTTTTGTGAGAACCGGTCATTACCCACCATGCCGGGGCTATTTGATTTTCTGATAGAGAGAATCAGCGCCACAACTTGTCCGATCGGTCAACTGTTGCCTAGTCTAGGCTTATCGTATTGACCAATCGGTCAGTCCTTGTCTGCTGACTTCATAGGGCGACCATTGTCTCGAATGCCCCATTTCAACAACAAAGGGACCATGGCTATGCAACACTCTTCGACTGCAGATATCGAGACCTCGCGGTCAGACACGTCGCATTCCGGGAAGAGGCTGGACGGTTACTTCAATGTTCGGCGTCGCGGCTCCACGCTAAAAACCGAGATACTTGCCGGTGTTGCTACCTTCCTGGCCTCAATGTATATCATCGTGGTCAATCCGGCGATTCTCAGTGATGCCGGGATTCCTTTCTCGGCGGCGTTGTCAGCCACGGTGCTCATCAGCTTCATGAGCAGCCTGGCGATGGGCCTCTATGCGCGCAACCCCATCCTGGTAGCACCGGGGATGGGCATGAATGCATTGTTTACTTATACCCTGGTGATGGGAGCGGGGCTGTCCTGGGAAGTGGCATTGGGCTGTGTATTCTGGTCCGGGGTTCTGTTTGCAACGCTAGCGTTGTTCAATGTCCGGCAAGCCATCATCGATGCCATACCGGAGTCGCTGCGTTATGCCATTACGTGTGGCATCGGGTTGTTCATCACCTTTATCGGCTTCAAAAATGCAGGCTTCATCGTCGGCAGCGAGGCAACGCTGGTCTCGCTTGGCCAGTTGAGCCCGACGTTGATCACGTTCTTCACCGGCATGATGGCAACCGTCGTATTCGTGATCTGGCGTTTCAATGGTGCGCTGATCCTCGGCATTGTCCTGACGACATTGCTGGCGGTACCCATGGGACGTTTATGGGGGGGCGACATACTGGTGGAATGGAGCGGGATGGCAGCCTGGCCCGATTTCAGTGTTGTCATGCAGGTGGATATCTGGGGAGCTCTCAAGGTGGCTTATCTGCCGTTCATCTTTGTGATGCTCTTCACCAACTTCTTCGATGCGCTATCGTGTTTCATGGCGCTTTCGGAGTCGGCCGACCTCAAGGATGAGCAGGGCAATCCACGTAACCTCAAGCGTTCCATGACCGTCGATGCCTTTGCTTCGATGATTGCCGCACCGTTGGGAACCAGTGCCGCTCAGACGTTCATCGAGTCGGGAGCCGGTGTGTCACAGGGTGGGCGTACCGGGCTCGTGGCCGTGGTCATCTCGTTGCTATTCCTTCCGTTTCTGTTCCTGTCGCCCCTGCTATCCCTCGTACCCAGCATTGCCACGGCACCAGCCTTGGTGCTGGTAGGGCTGTTCATGCTGGCGCCTATCGGCAAGATCGAGTGGACCCGGTTCGAGCAGGCCTTTCCTGCGTTTCTGGCCATCATTCTCATGCCGTTGACCTATTCCATTACGCTGGGAATCGCTTTTGGTTTCCTCAGCTTCGTGGTGATCAAGGTTTGTACCGGACGGTTAACCGATATCAAGCCGGCGATGTGGGTATCGGCAGCCCTGAGTGTCGTCATGCTGGCGACTACGCACTGACACGTATGCCAGGACGTTGCATACGTTTCTGATCGTTCGGAAATGACGAGGGCTGATTCAGGCAGCCCTCGTGTCTTGCAGAATGACTTAGGGCGTTATTCCGGCTCGTCGACATCATCGCCATCAGGCTTGCGGTGCGAATCGTCGCCGGTATGGTCGATATCCCGATGCGGATTACCGGCGCTCGATGGCGTACCTGCGTTACGTCGAGACGCATCGAGGAGTCGGAGGTTGGCGGCCGGCGCCTGCCCTTCCTTGTCCTCGCCGAAGTACAAGGTCGTATGGGGGAAGGGAATTTCAATGCCCGCCTCGTCGAAGCGCATCTTGACCAGACGATTGTAGGCGCGGCCTACGGCCCACTGGTCGCCAGGTGTGGTCTTGATGACCACACGAATGTTTACCGAGCTATCCGCCAGCGCAATGACGCCGGCTACGGTAAGCGGTGCAAGCAGTTTCTGACCGTGCTCTTCGCTGGCCTTGAGATCTTCGAAAGCCCGTTCCAGCTGGACAATGGCCTCGTCGATATTCTCGCGATAGGCAATGCCATATTCGCCGACATGGTTGCCGAACTCACGCATATAGTTGGAAACCGTATCGACGCTGGAGAAGGGGACGATGTGATAGGTACCTGACAGATCTCGGATCGCGACGGACCGGATGCTCAAGCGTTCGGCCGTACCGGTGATGCCGCCTACGGTCACGACGTCGCCGGTATTCATGGCGTTTTCGACCTGGATGAATACGCCGGTGATGATGTCCTGTACCAGCTTTTGCGCCCCGAAACCGATGGCAAGGCCGAGCACGCCGGCACCGGCGATCAGTGGCCCGATATTGATGCCGATTTCCGAGAGCGCAATCATCGCCGTCATCGTGATGATGGCGATGGCCAGTGCATTACGGAACAGGCTGAGCAAGGTCCTGGCGCGGGCAGAGGGTTCATCGCCCCCGGTGTCGGGGTTGAGACGATGCTCGATCAGGCTGGCCAGGCCGATCCAGACTGCCAATGCCAGCACCACGATGA
The DNA here is from genome assembly GCF_008079445.1 of Aidingimonas lacisalsi. Classification (GTDB taxonomy): domain Bacteria; phylum Pseudomonadota; class Gammaproteobacteria; order Pseudomonadales; family Halomonadaceae; genus Aidingimonas; species Aidingimonas lacisalsi. Next base: position 639,973 of record NZ_VRYH01000001.1, read on the forward strand.
AAAAGACGCTGACTATATTGCCTGTCAAGGTACGACCGGCGTCCGAGGCGTACCAGGCTGCCAGATCGAACGCATTCCAGGCATTGAGCGTCAGCATGACGACGGCGATCAGGATGATCGCGCGAATCACTCGCAGGATATTGGGGACATAGGCGTTGAGACGCTTCTCCAGCATGGGCAGCCTGTCGCGCAGCGGCGCTGTCAGCGTGATCTGTCGCCCGATCGTCTGAGTCAGCAGGTTCGAGAGCAGTGCACCAATGCCGACGATGATCAATGTCTTGAACGTAGCGGCGGCGACAAACGGCAGGGCATCGTCGGGACGAATCAGGGTGACCAGCAACACCATCAGGAAATAGGCGATGGCTAGCCAGTGCCAGAGCTTGGCGAGCAGGTTCAGCGTTACCCGGGAGGCCTGCAGGGTCGCCTTGGCAGCGGATTGCTCTATGGATTGACGCAACGACAGGCGGTTCTTGAGCACGACTGTCACGGCATAAACGAAAGCACCTAGCATGATCAGGGTGCCCACTGCCTGACCGAGGGCTGTCGATAGGTAGAAATTGAGCAGGGGAACGACGACCAGTAGCCCATAGCCTACCAAGCCAATGAGACGGGCAAACCAGCCGTTCCAGTAAGCGGCCGCGGATGCCGAAATGGGCAACAGACGTAGACCTTCGTAACGCGATGCGAACAACATGCGAAGACCGGCCTTGAGGAGCTCGATGACCAGGAAGGCATTAAGGAACAGCGAGGCTCGTGTAGACAGCGCGCCGCTCTCGCCGATGGCGAAGGTGGCAATCAAATTGCCGCCGACATAGGCAAGCACAACGATGAGGATGTCGGCAACGGCTGCCATGCCGACGGCAAGTACCAGCCGTAAAACAGGCGTCAATAGGCTGCCAGATATCGACCATTGACTGATGCGCGAGAACAAGGGACGCACCAGATAGCGAAGGATCAGGAAAAGCGCAATGGTGGCGGCGATAACCAGCCCAAGGTTGATCGCGGCATTGGTGAAGGCGCTGGTGTCGAAGGCGCTACTATCGCCGTCTGCCGAACCCACGCCGAAAAGGTTGGCGACGGTAGCGACCGATTGGCTGAACTGGTGACCGATATCACCGACGATTTGGCTGGAGGTTTCAGCCAGGCGTCGCGGCAGTGAGACTTCTTCAGCGCGTTGGTTGCCTGGTGCGTCTGCGGCGATCGCTTCAGACGATGCACTCAATGGTGAACTCGACGTCCCTTCGCGTTCGGCGAGTTGCCTAAGCTCTTCGATCAGCCGGTTACGGGAGTCCTCATTTTCCAGCAAGTCAGCCAGTGTGGAGTAAGCTGGACTATCGGGTGACGGTGCCTCTTGCTGAGCCTGTGTGGTCGGTACGATCAGTAGGGTGGCCATAACGAGCCAACCTATCAATATCGCGATAGAACGTAGTTTCAGCACGCTGCGATCTCCCTATTTCGCGTGGAAGTGATGATCATGCCACCCGATTGCGGCAACCAGACGATACCTAGGCTCTCTGAAAATTGTCTACGCGTTACGCCTGACCATTCAGTGTTAACGCAAATGCCATCAAGGCCCCACCGGCGCCTTGATAGCTCCGCTTTTCGCTGATTATTGACCTATCCAGGCTGCATTCGTTGACTTGCCATGCAAAAACCAGTGTAGCGGCATCACAGCACGTTATCCGTGACCGGGCAAACCAGTCGCGTGTCGTACTGAGTATATTCTCTATACAAATATTGTACACGAAGGTGGCTTGATGCAAAGCCCTCTTCGTAGGGTGAGTCGTGCTGAAACCATTGATTCAACCGAAGGGTGTCCGTTATTCGAGGTCTTCTTCATAAGGCTGGACCGGTGAATCCTCATCACAATTCGGGTCGGTAGTGAAGGTCTCCCGAACATCCAGGACGCCGAGGTGTTTGATGGTCCGTCGCCCGAGGAGGACGGGATAGTTCATCTTGCTGCGATCACGGAGACTGAAGTCTTCTTCATAAACGGTATCGCCCATGCAGATGTCCATGATGACTGTCGGACGACGCGATTCGCCCCCGGCGCCACGCAGGATCAGATTACGATTGACCGCCTTTTCCAAGGTTTCGGATGTCACTTCCCCGGTGTCTTCATCTTCCAGTTCGAGACGGAACCTGACCCATTCTTCGCCATCCTTTTCGAACCGCTCGATATCCCGGGCATCCATGGAGGAAGTGAGAGCCCCGCTATCGAGTTTGGCCTTGACTTCGACCCCCCAAGGCTCAACGGTGGTTTTCTCCACCCATCCGAAGGTCTTGTCCTCGTCAGCCACAGCCGTCGTGGCCGTCGTCACCAGCAGTACTCCCATGGCGGTGAGGATGGAACGATATAGTTTGTCGATCATTGAGCCTCCTTCAATGGTAAGCATAGGATCATAACGCCTGCTGAGCGGCTATTGTGATGAGACGCAGGTGTGACGCCGTTGCCCGTTACGTCATCCTGACATCGGCATCGTGTACTAAACCCACAAGGATACTGTCTGACCATGATGAAACAAGGAAGTGCGATGTGTCGCCTCTATTGCCGTCTGTCCAAGGGGATCATCGCTGGCGGATTCATGGTCGATGATGCGGCATGGTCCGAGGAACGACTATCCGGATTAGTCCTATCCGTTCGCCAGGCCGATGTCGCTTGACGAACTGCAGACAGTTCTGACGCTGCAAGGAAAACATGAAACGAAAAAAGCACCCGTAGGTGCTTGATTCGTATAGGGTGTTGGTGGAGGCGGCGGGAATTGAACCCGCGTCCGCCGGTACTCGCTCTTCGGCTCTACATGCTTAGCTTCGTCTTTTGCTTTAACGCTGCTGACTCCGACGAACAGGATGCAGCAACGCGATTCTTCTTCGATTTAACGACTGACGTGAAGACGCCGCCAGCCGCGATCCCATCAGTCTTAGCTCGTATCCCGTCCGTGATGAATGGGCACATCACTTTCGGGCCAGGCTAACAACTAGCAGTTGTTACGCTGCCAGTGCGCCTTGAGCGTAGTTGTCGTCGTTTGCGACTATTTTATCGTGATGCTGGATTTACGAGATACATCACACTCTCGGCATGCACCTAGGAGGTTGTCACCGGCGTCGAAGCCATGTCGCCCCCGTAGCGCTCATCTTATCAGATGGGGATGGCCAGGCGCTAGATCAAGGTGCCTACCATCAAATAGCCGACCTGCCCTAGTTGTTCTCACGCATGATGCGCGCGCGTTGCCGATTCCAGTCGCGTTCTTTCTCCGTCGCTCGCTTGTCGTGCATTTTCTTGCCGGTGACAAGTGCCAGTTCACATTTGACCAGGTTCTTTTTCCAATAGAGCTTCAGGGGGACGCAGGTATGTCCCTTGTCTTGAGTGCGCGAGAATATCTTGGCAATCTCCTTGCGATGCAGGAGCAGCTTGCGTGTGCGCGTCGGATCGGCCACTTCGTGCGTACTGGTCGTATTGAGTGGTGTAATGTGACTGCCCAATAGCCAGGCTTCACCGTTCCGAACCAGAATATAGGTATCGGTGAGCTGGGCCTTGCCGGCGCGCAGGCTTTTGACTTCCCAGCCGGACAACGACAGGCCGGCCTCGAAGGTTTCGTCGATGTGATACTCGAAACGAGCCTTCTTGTTGAGCGCGATGGCGTTGCCGCCTGGGCCTTTGCTCTTGCCTTTCTTGTTGGCCATAGGACCTCATGTGTTGATATGCCGGGTTCCCCCTCCGACATGGGGGGAAGCGTGATACCATTCAAGGTTTGATGGATAAACCGTCCATGATACGCCCAAGGCCCCACAAAGTCAGCGGAGAGGTACATGCCAACGGTCAATCGTTCTGCTCTGGTGCGGCACTCCCCCCAGACCATGTTCAACCTGGTCAATGATTTCGAGCGGTATCCGGAATTCCTGCCCGGCTGTCGTGAAGCGCGACTGATAGAACGGGATGAAGCTCACCTGGTCGGAGAGTTGACCCTGGCCAAAGCCGGGGTCGAACAAAGTTTTACCACACGCAATGACCTGTACGAGCCGGAGCGTATCGAACTGTCGCTGGTCAGTGGCCCCTTCCGCCGTTTACGGGGGCGCTGGCTGTTTACCCCGATGGGGGAGGAGGCCTGCAAGGTCAGTCTGGAAATGGAATTCGAGTTCGCCAATCGATTGCTGGGCATGGCTTTCGGGAAACTGTTTCAGCAAGTGGCTGGACAGTTGGTCGATTCGTTTACGCGCCGCGCCGATGACATCTATGGGAAGTACTGAGTTGCGTGAGACTGATGCAAACGAAGCAACGCTGTCGGTCGAGGTGGCGTTTGCGTTGCCGGATCGCCAGAAAATCGTTCCCCTCCTGGTGACGCCCGGAACGACCGCACGACAAGCGGTGCAGCAGGCGGATATGACGTATCATTTCCCGGACCTGTCGCCAGAGACTTTCCTGGAGGCCGATCTTGGCATCTTCGGCCATGCGCTGCGGGACCCGCAAACGCATGTGCTACGCGACGGCGATAGAGTGGAAATCTATCGCCCTCTGCTCATCGATCCCAAGGCTGCTCGTGCTCGGCGTGCTGCCGAGGCACGTTCGACCAAGTCCGGTAGACGCTAATAGTCGTCGGATGACTCCGGTTCGAGCGAGTCGTCTTCGCTCGAGGTGTCGCCACCGCTGGGTGCGTTGCCCGGCTCGGGAGTCGGGTTAGGCTGCGTCGGGAGTGCCGCATTTTCAGGATTGGCGCCTTCCGGAGCCGGACCGGGGCCTTGATCGGTTGGCAAATCGATATCGCCGCCTATGTCTCCCTCCGTTTCGATATTCGCCAGGCGATTACCCTGGAAGGTGAGTGTGACACGGCGCTGTTCTACGTCATCATAGGCTTCGTCGAGATAGAACACATAGTCCCACTGGTCAGCATCGAAAGGCGCTTCGAGCAACGGTGTGCCCATGATGGACCTCACTTGCTCCCGGCTCATGCCGGGTTGCAGTTGGGAGACCATTTCCTGATCCACCATGTTGCCTTGGGGCAGATCGCGCTTGTAGACGCCGAAGTAACTGCACCCGCTAACGAGTGACAGAGCGACTGAGAGGGTGACGGTTTTAATCAACTTTTGCATTTGAGTCCGTTCTTCACTATCGTGGATTCGGTCGATCATACCCGACACTACACGTTACTGCGAAGAGCGACCATGGCTGATCAGAACCATGAATTGCGTAAGGTGGGTCTCAAGGTCACCCTGCCTCGCGTCAAAATACTACAGATCCTCGAAAATGCCCCGGATCAACACCATCTGAGTGCCGAAGATGTCTACAAGGCGCTGCTTGATGCGGGTGAAGATGTCGGTTTGGCCACTGTATACCGTGTGCTGACCCAATTTGAAACCGCTGGTCTGGTGATACGCCATAACTTCGATGGTGGACATGCGGTGTTCGAACTCTCGCAGGAAGAACACCATGACCACATGGTGTGTCTGGACAGCGGAGAAATCATCGAGTTTTTCGATGAAGAGATAGAGCGTCGTCAGCAGGAGATCGTCGAAGAACATGGTTATGAACTCGTCGATCATGCGCTCGTGCTTTACGTGCGCCCGAAAGGTTCCAAGGTGACTCGTCAGGAGACGATCAAGAAATAATCGCTCCATGGTGTATCGTCCGTGGCGTCGCGGATAGGTAGGCCAGCGGCATGAGTCACCATGTCTTTACGCCGATACCCAGCCCATGGATATCGGCGTTTTGACGTGCGTATTCGATAAAGTGCTGCGTTAGTGGTCAGTGATGCTCATGCTGACTGGCTTCCAGCATTTCTCGTGCATGGGCGAGTGTGCGGTCGGATAGCTTGACGCCCCCCAGCATGCGGGCGAGTTCGCGAACTCGGCCAGCCGGGTCGAGGTGAGCCATTTGAGTTTGGGTCGTGTCTTGCTCGGCCTGTTTTTCGATATGCAGATGATGATGCGCTTGTGCAGCGACTTGCGGGAGGTGGGTCACGGTCATGACTTGTCCGTGTTGGCCGAGTCGCTTCAGCAACTGGCCGACGATCTCGGCCGTCGCACCAGAGACACCGACATCGACTTCATCGAATACCATGGTAGGGGTCGTCGAATGATTGGCGGCTACGACCTGAATGGCAAGACTGATACGGGAGAGCTCGCCTCCCGAGGCGACTTTGCTCAAGGGACGTGCCGGTTGGCCGGGATTGGCGCTGATCAGGAAGCGGACACGATCCAGGCCGTCCGGGCCTGGCGTGTCGCGAGCCTCTATGTCCACTTCGAATGATGCCTTGCCCATGGCCAGGAAGGCGAGTTGTCCCTGGACTTCCTGGCCGAATTGAACGGCTGCCTGGCGGCGCTGTTCGCTGATGCGTCTTGCCTGATCGCGCCACTGATCGCGTAGTGTTTCCACTTCGGCTGACAAGGTGTCCAGGTCGTGTTCACCATTTTCCAGCCCGTTCAGTTCTGCATGTAGTCGCTGATGCAAGTCCGTCAGTTCCTCGGGGAGGATCTGATGCTTGCGGGCGATGCGATGGACTTCTCCCAGGCGCTCTTCCACCCAGGCCAGACGCTCTGGATCCAATTCCGTTGCACCGATGAAACGGTGCAGCTCGCGCGTGGCTTCTTCGATCTGGATGCGAGCCTCGCCAAGCATCGTCAGAGCATCGGCCAGCGCACCACGATCACTGCCCGGTAATGGGGAGACTCGATTGACAGCTTGGTGCAACAAGGCCAATGCGCCACTGTCATCGCTGTCACAGTAGTCGGTGGCGACCTGCGCTTCGCGCAGGGATTCCTCGGCATGGGCGAGTGTTTCCTGCTCGCGTTCCAGCGTGTCGAGCTCGCCTTCTGATAAGGCCAGTTGATCGAGTTCCTCGACTTGATAGCGAAGCAATTGTCGACGTGCCTGAATTTCGTCACTGTCTTCCGAGAGGCGCTTGAGGCGTTGTCGGCGATCATGCCACTGGCGGTACAGGGCGTTGAGTGATGCCACGTCCTGGCGATGCCCTGCGAAATCGTCGACCAGGCGCAGATGTGTCTCGTCTCTCAGCAGGGCTTGATGGGCATGCTGACTGTGGATATCGATCAGGTGTTCACCCAGGGCCTTGAGATCGGTGATGGTGGCAGGTTGGCCGTTGATCCATGCCTTGGAGCGGCCGGAGGCAGTGACAACTCGCCGTAGTAGGCAGTCATCGCCGGGTAACTCGCGTTCGGCGAGCCAATCGCTGGCAGCGGGGAGTGAGCCGATGTCGAAACGCGCCGCAAGATCGGCACGGTCCGTACCGTGGCGAACGCTGCCGGCATCGGCTCTCTCACCCAGGCACAGCCCCAGTGCGCCAAGCAGAATGGACTTGCCGGCACCGGTTTCCCCGGTGATCGCCGTCATTCCATCCTGTAGCTCCAGGTCAAGGCTGTCGACGATGGCGTAATTACGGATGGCGAGCTGTACCAGCATGGCGATTGCCCTCCCTATAGCGGCCGATCAGGCCTTCTTATCACTAGGCCATGTTTGTTTATACAGTAGTTGTCGAGTGACGGCAATGTGCTCGGCGATCTTGTCTAATCTGACCGGCTTGAGATCGCAACAACCATCCCCATATAGGCAGCAACGTTCACCATTGAGCGACTAGCCCATTTGCGCATGCTTTTCAGGAGATCCACATGGCAAAAGAACCTCAGAGCCCGCTGGAAGACGAACTCGCGCGTGACGAGAGCGAAGCTGAGCCGCAGGCCACCGAGGGTGAGCCGGACGATGCTGCAGAGGCCGCCGATACGGTGTCGGAGGACGCTACCTCTGAGGCCGAAGCGTCGGCCGAACCTGCGACGGAAGAGGATCCCGATGTGCTGGCTGCCAAGGTGGAGGAGCTAGAGCAAAGTCTCGCCGAAGCCAAGGATCAGGCAATGCGTGCGGCTGCCGAGGCACAGAACGTGCGTCGCCGTGCCGAGCAGGAAACCGAGAAGGCACGCAAGTTCGCCTTGGAAAAATTCGTGAAGGAACTGTTGCCTGTCGTCGATAGTCTGGAAAAAGCGCTCGAGAGCATGGAGGACGGCGCTAGCGAGGCGCATCGTGAGGGTGTGTCGATGACACTCAAACTCCAGCTCGATGTGCTCGCCAAGTTCGGTGTCGAAGAGGTGGAGCCTGAAGGCCAACCATTCGATCCTCAATATCACGAGGCCATGACCATGGTGCCCAATCCGGAACTTGAGCCCAATACCGTAATGGAGGTCATACAGAAAGGGTATCTGCTCAACGGACGGTTGGTTCGTCCGGCCATGGTGGTAGTCAGCCAGGCGACCGAATAATACAGGGTCGGCTGTATCGATGCCGATGCGCCGGATTGCAAATAAAGGCGGGGTGCGGGCTTGAAATGACCGGTAAGACCCCCACATAGACGACAACTACGTGGTGAATGCCACGCAAACTGGATCAAAGCAACGAATTTCGAGGAATATCTATGGGACGCATCATCGGAATTGACCTGGGGACAACCAACTCCTGTGTCGCGGTTCTTGACGGTGACAATCCGAAAGTCATCGAAAACGCCGAAGGTGGCCGCACCACTCCGTCCATCATCGCTTACACCGATGATGGTGAGATCCTGGTGGGGCAAGCTGCCAAGCGGCAAGCTGTCACCAACGCCGAGAACACGCTGTATGCCATCAAGCGCCTGATCGGTCGTCGCTTCAACGACGATGTGGTGCAAAAAGATATCAAGATGGTGCCGTACAAGATTACCGAGGCCGATAATGGTGACGCCTGGGTAGAAGTCAAAGACAAGAAGTTGGCGCCACCGCAGGTCAGCGCCGAAGTACTGAAGAAGATGAAGAAGACCGCCGAAGACTATCTCGGCGAAGAAGTGACCGAAGCGGTCATCACTGTGCCGGCTTACTTCAATGATTCCCAGCGTCAGGCCACCAAGGATGCCGGCCGTATCGCCGGGCTCGAGGTCAAGCGCATCATCAACGAGCCGACCGCGGCTGCGTTGGCTTACGGCATGGACAAGTCTCGCGGCGACAAGACCCTCGCGGTTTATGATCTGGGTGGTGGTACCTTCGATATTTCCATCATCGAGGTGGCGGATGTCGACGGCGAGACTCAGTTCGAGGTCTTGGCGACCAACGGCGATACCTTCCTGGGTGGTGAAGACTTCGACATGCAACTGATCAACTATCTGGTCGATCAGTTCAAGTCCGATAGCGGGATCGACCTGTCTGGTGACAATCTGGCCATGCAGCGTCTCAAGGAAGCTGCCGAGAAGGCCAAGATCGAGCTGTCCAGCGCGCAGCAGACTGATGTCAACCTGCCGTATATCACGGCCGATAACACTGGGCCGAAGCACCTCAACGTCAAGGTGACTCGTGCCAAGCTGGAATCGCTGGTCGAGGATTTGGTCCAGCGCTCGCTGGGACCGTGCAAGACCGCACTGGCCGACGCCGGACTGTCCAACTCCGAGATCGACGATGTGATCCTGGTCGGTGGCCAGACGCGTATGCCGATGGTGCAATCCAAGGTTGCCGAGTTCTTCGGCAAGGATGCCCGCAAGGACGTCAATCCGGACGAAGCCGTGGCCGTGGGTGCGGCGATTCAAGGTGGCGTGCTCGGTGGTAACGTCAAGGACGTGCTGTTGCTCGACGTGACTCCGTTGACGCTTGGTATCGAGACGCTGGGCGGCGTGATGACTCCGCTGATCGAGAAGAACACGACCATCCCGACCAAGAAGACTCAGACCTTCTCGACCGCGGATGACAACCAGACGGCCGTGACCATTCACGTGCTACAGGGTGAGCGCAAGCAGTCCGGACAGAACAAGTCGTTGGGTCGCTTCGACCTGGCTGACATTCCGCCGGCGCCGCGTGGCGTGCCGCAGATCGAAGTCGCCTTCGATCTCGATGCCAACGGCATCCTCAACGTGTCTGCCAAGGACAAGGCGACCGGCAAGGAGCAGTCGATCGTCATCAAGGCGTCCAGCGGCTTGTCGGAAGAAGAAATCGAACAGATGGTCCAGGATGCCGAAGCGCATGCCGACGAGGACAAGAAGTTCGAGGAACTCGTGCAATTGCGTAACCAGGCCGACGGTATGGTCCACGCTGCACGCAAGACACTCGATGAGGCTGGCGACAAGGCTACCGAAGAAGAGAAACAGGCGATCGAGACCGCGATCTCCGAATTGGAAGAAGCGTCCAAGGGGGACGATCAGGAGGCCATCCAGAGCAAGCTGGATGCCTTGACCGAGGCCTCTGGCAACTTGGCTCAAAAGATGTACGCCGAGCAAGCCGAAGGCGCACAGGCGGAAGATACCGAGTCAGGCGAGGCTGGCACCAAGACGGAAGACGACGTGGTCGATGCCGAGTACGAAGAAGTCAACGACGATCAGAAGAAGCAGTAACCACGACGTCCAGGCCAAGGATGACGGCAGCGCGGGAGACGACTCCCGCGTTGGCGTTTCCGCGGCAGGCAAACGGAGGCACATGGACCCATGTCCAAACGTGACTACTACGAGGTATTGGGCGTCGAGCGCGGGGCCGATCAGAAGGAGATCAAGAAGGCCTATCGTCGCCTCGCCCAGAAGTACCATCCAGATCGCAATCCAGACGATAGCAGTGCGGCGGAGAAGTTCCGCGAGGTCTCCGAAGCCTATGAAGTGCTGACCGACGACGAGAAACGCGCTGCCTATGACCAGTTCGGCCACGCCGGCGTCGATGGCGAGGCTGGCGGCGGCGGTTTCGGTGGCGCTGGCGCTGGCGGTTTCAGCGACATTTTCGGCGATGTGTTCGGCGATATATTTGGTGGTGGCGGGCGCCGCAACCCCAACGCACCACAGCGTGGGTCGGATCTGCGCTATAATCTGGAACTCGATCTTGAAGATGCCGTGGCAGGCACCAGTGTGGACATTCGCGTACCTCGTCACGTGGAATGCGAGCGTTGTGACGGCGGTGGTGCCGAGCCAGGGTCGACCAAGGATACTTGCCCAACCTGTGGCGGCCACGGCCAGGTTCGTATGCAGCAGGGCTTCTTCGCTGTACAACAGACGTGCCCGACCTGTCATGGCAGTGGTCAGCATATCAAGGTGCCCTGTCATGAATGTCATGGTGACGGGCGAGTGCGCGAGACCCGTACCCTGTCGGTGAAGATCCCGGCGGGTGTCGATACCGGCGACCGCATTCGTCTCAATGGCGAAGGTGAGATGGGCGTCAACGGCGGCCCACCCGGCGATCTGTATGTTCAGGCTGCGATCAAGCCGCATCCGATCTTTCAGCGGGAAGGTCGCCACCTGCAGTGTGATGTTCCGATCAACTTCGTCGATGCCGCCTTGGGCGGGGAGCTGGAAGTGCCAACACTGGATGGCCGGGTTAAGCTCAAGATTCCGCCGGAAACCCAGACCGGCAAGCTGTTCCGCCTCAAGGGTAAGGGCGTCAAGCCGGTCCGTGGTGGTGCGCCTGGCGACTTGTTGTGCAAAGTGGTGGTAGAGACCCCGGTCAAGCTCAATGAGAATCAGAAGGAACTGCTGCGCAAGTTTCAGGAGAGCCTCGGCGAGAACAATAGCCACTCACCCAAGAAGAGCAACTTCTTCGACGGTGTGAAAAAGTTCTTCGAGGATATGAAACCGTAACCGGCGCATCCGCTGCGATGCCCTTGACGATTCTCTAGGCCCTCGTCGCCCAACGGTGATGAGGGCTTTTGTCATCTTGGGCGTGCCGCTCTTGGCTTTGCCAAGCTGGTGGCTCATCGGCGATGATAGCCGTATGAGCCTTCAAGGATGCTTGGCATGACTCACGATACGATTGTCTTGGGTGCCGGCATGGTCGGTACCTCGGTCGCTTTTCACTTGGCTTGCCGTGGACGTTCGGTCGCTCTGGTGGACCGGCAGGCGCCAGGGCAAGCGACGTCTTTTGGCAATGCCGGAATCATCCAGCGTGAAGCTGTCCAACCGCATCCGTTTCCCAGAGATGTTGCTACTCTGTTGCGAGTGTTGCCCAATCGGCGCATCGACATTCGCTATCGTCCCAAAGGCATGGCTGAATCGGCCGGCCCTCTTTGGCAGTACTGGCGACATTCGGCACCCGAACGCTATGCTGCCATCGTGGCTGAATATGCGACCTTGATTCGCCACTGCACTCAGGAACATCAGGTCATGATCGATGCGGCACAGGCCGAGTCATTGGTGAGCAAGGCGGGCTGGCTGGAAGGGTTCCGTTCCCAGCCCATACTTGACGAAGTCCTCGCCAATGCACGCACGCTGGAGCAACGCTTCGGCGTGACCCACGACCTGCTGGATCATCGCGCGCTCAAGGCGGCTGAGCCTGATTTGTCGGATGAATTGATCGGTGCTATCCAGTGGACCAATGCCTGGACGGTGAATGACCCTGGTGCGCTAGTGCAGGCATATGCTCGTGCCTTCGTCGAGCAAGGCGGTATCTTCGAGCGCATGGAGGTACAACGTCTTGATCCGACAACCCATGGTTGGCGCCTGAATACCGATTCCGGCGCCCTGGAAGCGCAGGATATCGTGGTGGCCGCGGGCCCCTGGTCATTGCAATGGCTCACACCGTTAGGCTATCGCCTGCCGATGTTCCCCAAGCGTGGCTATCATATGCATTACTCTCTGGCTGACGATGCATGCCTCAATCACTGGCTGATGGACTTCGAATCCGGTTATCTGCTGGCGCCGATGCGTTCAGGCATTCGCCTGACAACCGGGGCTGAGTTGACAACGCTTGATGGTCCTTCAAGAGGGGGGCAGCTGGCCGCAGCTGAGAGAGTGGCCCGGCAACTCCTGCCGCTTTCAGAACGCCTGGATGATGAGCCATGGCAGGGCAATCGTCCCTGTATGCCGGACATGAAACCGGTGATTGGCCCGGCGCCAGGACACGATGGATTATGGTTCGCGTTCGGTCACGGCCATCAAGGCTTCACGCTAGGGCCGGTGACGGGGCGCATTCTGGGAGAAATGATGACGGGGGAGCCGCCGCTGGTGGATGTGACCCCGTTTCGTCCCGAACGTTTCACCGTCTCGTGAACGCCAGATTTCGTGCCTTGGAGACTGGCGTTCGCGAGGGCAACCATCATACGCTAGGCGTCTCGTTGATAGATACTGGAGGCTGTCATGCCGATTTCCCGAGCCGATATCGTGACCGAATCCGGCACGGAATTGATGAATCGCCTTTGTAAGCACTGGGCTCACAAGCTTCATGTCGAGCAAGATGAAGGGCACGCGAGAGTCGCATTCGATGAAGGCTCATGCCTGATGCAAGCGCAAAATGACAAGCTGGTCGTCGCGCTCGAGGCGTTGGACGATGCAAGCTTGGATCGTCTTGAACAAGTGGTCGATGAACACTTGGCGCGTATGGCGGGAGAAGAAAAGCTGGATATCGTCTGGGAAAACTAAAGGGTGCAGCGGTCTCTTACAATGTCGGAGACCTGTCTGACATGAACTGGCGGAGAGTATTGCAGGCCCATCTCGGCATGTTGCTCTGGTCGCTGTTGGTCGGTCTATCCTTTCCGGTTGTCGGTTGGATCAGCGACCCGTTACCCCCCTTGCTGTTGACCTCATTGCGGTTTTTCATTGCATCGCTGGCATTGGGTGTTCTAGTCAGACCGTCGTTCCGTGAATGGCCGGGTCGGCTATCCTTGGGGCTGTACGCCATGATGGGCCTATGTCTGGCCGGGTTTTTCGGTGCCATGTTCTGGGCAGCGCATCACGCAACGGCGGTATCCATGTCGACGCTGTTCGTGAGCGTGCCGCTCCTGGCCTTTCTTCTGGGATGTCTGGCGGGTGTAGAGCGCCTTGCCTGGCGCTTGCCCTCCATTCTTGTGTTGGGAGCCATGGGCGCGCTCGGACTGGCGTGGGCGGAAGCCCGTCAGGGGCAAGATGAAGGGTGGCACTTCGGTATTGGTGAAGCGGTGTTTTTCCTGGGATGTGTTTCGTCGGCGCTTTACCCAGTGCTGAGCAAGTGGGGGTTGTCGCGTGGCTTGCTGTCAACATCGGCGGCGGTCCGAACCTTCTGGAGTCTGCTGATCGGGGCTCTATTGATCGGTTTGGCAGGATTGGGAATCGAGTCATCGGCCGCGCTTGCCCGGATGACATGGTTTGATGGCCTGATACTGGTATATCTGGGGCTCTGTTCCAGTGCCTTGACATTCTGGCTGCAGCAGCGAGCGACGGCGGTACTGACACCGGGTGCAGTGACCGCCTACAGTTATCTTGTGCCCTTCGTGTCGATGCTGTTGCTGTTCGTTCGTTCGCCGACCCATATCGATTGGGAGTGGTTACCGGGCGGTTTACTTGTGCTGACGGCTATGCTGTTGCTGCTACGCAATGGTGTCGAGAGTCCCCGTTGAGTGGTCTACCTTTGTTATACTGCGTTGATATCGAAATGCTTGATCAGGAGATTGCATGACCCGTATTGCCATCGTGGGTGTTGCCGGCCGTATGGGCCGAGTGCTGGCTACCGCTGTGCATCAGGACGCTGATGCAGTACTGGCGGGAGGCACGGTGAGACCGGAAAGCTCACTGGTCGGCACGGATATCGGAGAGTTGACGGGGCTGGGCAAACTGGGTGTGATGGCGACGGATTCCCTGGAGCGAGTCGTCGATGACATCGATGCCGTCATCGACTTCACGACGCCATCCGCGACCCTGGCCAATCTGGCTTTTTGTGCCAGTCATGGCAAACGTCTCGTGATCGGCACGACAGGTTTGGACGATGAGCAGCTCGCCACACTCGACAGCTATTGTGATCGAGTGCCAATGGTGTTTGCCCCGAACATGAGTGTCGGGGTGAACTTGACGCTAAACTTGCTTCAGACAGCGGCCGCCGCCCTGGGTGACGAGGGGTACGACATTGAAGTGGTGGAAGCGCACCATCGCCACAAGGTGGACTCGCCTTCAGGCACAGCCCTGAAAATGGGAGAAACGGTCGCCCAGGCATTGGGGCGGACTCTCAAGGAGCATGGCGTTTTCGAGCGGGTCGGTCAGTGCGGGCCGCGTCGTGACGATGAAATCGGCTTTGCTACGGTACGTGCTGGCGATATCGTCGGTGAGCATACGGTCATGTTCGCAACCGAAGGGGAGCGTATCGAGATCACGCACAAGGCATCGAGTCGCATGACGTTTGCCAAGGGGGCAGTGCGAGCAGCGCGCTGGTTGTCTGCACAGCCTGCTGGGCGTTATGACATGCAGGATGTGTTGGGGCTGAACGCCGAGTCTTGAGATGGCTCTGGCCAAGAATTCGAAAATCCTGTAGTATTCCAAAAATTTTGGCCGGGCGCAGGGTGTAGCAGCCGTGTGAGCGCTTGTTGAGTCGGGCCACCAGCATGCCGAGCGAATGACAACAAGCGGGATGAAACCGGTCTTTGATATCGGCTTTCGTCCCGCTTTTTTACGGCCCTCGGCCCAGTCCTTGGTTGGCTTCGCCGTCATCACCAGACTTTAATGAGTCCGTTCTTGAGGCTGTGGCTTTCGTTGGCAGTCTCGAGCCAGCATGGGAGGAAGTTGCGTTGAACAAACCCGCGATACTGGCCTTGGAAGATGGCAGTGTGTTTCAGGGCACCGCCATTGGCGCTGATGGGCAAACCTGCGGTGAGGTGGTATTCAATACGGCCATGACCGGCTATCAGGAAATCTTGACCGATCCCTCCTATACCCGACAGATCGTGACACTGACCTACCCTCATATCGGGAATACCGGCGTCAACCGCGAGGATGTCGAGTCCGGAGCCATCGCTGCCGCCGGGTTAGTCATACGGGATCTGCCACTGTTGGTCAGCAACTTCCGCTCCGAGCAGTCGCTTTCCGATTATCTGAAGAGCCAGAACGTACTGGGCATCGCTGATATCGATACCCGTCGCCTGACGCGCCTGTTGCGCGAAAAGGGGGCGCAGAACGGTGCTATCCTCGCGGGGTCTGAAGCCGCAGGCGATGACGCCGCAACGCGTGCCTGCGAGGTGGCCAGGGCATTCCCGGGGCTCAAAGGAATGGATCTTGCTCAGGTCGCGTCGTGTCAGTCTCCCTATGAGTGGCATGAGGGCGAGTGGACGCTGGGATCGGGGTACGCCGACATGAGTTCCGTCGAGCGACCTTTTCACGTAGTCGCCTACGATTACGGAGTCAAGCATAACATCCTTCGCATTCTAGCCTCGCGCGGTTGCCAGTTGACCGTCGTGCCGGCCCGTACGCCAGCGTCGGAGGTGCTCTCCATGCAGCCCGATGGTGTCTTCCTGGCCAACGGTCCCGGCGATCCTGAACCCTGCGATTATGCCATCAAGGCCATTCAGGAGATTCTCGCCACTGACGTTCCGGTATTCGGTATCTGCCTTGGCCATCAACTCCTGGCGCTGGCCAGCGGTGCGAATACCGTAAAGATGAAGCATGGCCACCATGGCGCGAACCATCCGGTGCAGGATATCGACACCGGGCAGGTGCTGATCACTAGCCAGAACCATGGCTTCGCTGCCGATGAGACGACATTGCCAGCCAATCTGCGCGCCACACACCGGTCGCTGTTCGATGGGACGCTACAAGGTGTCGAACGCACCGATCGTCCGGCTTTCAGCTTTCAGGGCCACCCCGAAGCGAGTCCGGGACCGCACGATGTTGCGCCACTATTCGATCGCTTTGTCGGGATGATGAAAGCACGCCGTTGAGCACGCCATAGTCAGAACGTTCTTTTCACCGATCCTAGCTGCGGGAACCGTCATGCCCAAGCGTACCGACATCAAAAGCATCCTGATCATCGGCGCCGGTCCGATCGTCATCGGACAGGCCTGTGAATTCGATTACTCTGGCGCCCAGGCTTGCAAAGCCTTACGTGAAGAGGGCTACCGGGTGATCCTGGTCAACTCCAACCCCGCGACCATCATGACCGACCCCGTGATGGCCGATGCCACCTATATCGAGCCGATCACCTGGGAGGCAGTCGAGAAGATCATCGCCAAGGAGCGCCCCGATGCCTTGCTGCCTACCATGGGCGGTCAGACAGCCCTGAACTGTGCTCTGGAACTCGAGAAGCACGGGGTGCTGGATCAGTACGGCGTCGAAATGATCGGTGCCAATGCCGACACCATCGACAAGGCCGAGAATCGTCATCGCTTTGATGATGCGATGCGCAACATCGGTCTCGAATGTCCCAAGGCGACGTTCGCCCGGAGCATGGAAGAAGCCTGGGAAGTCCAGGCCGATCTCGGTTTCCCGGTCATCATTCGTCCGTCATTCACGATGGGGGGCTCCGGTGGTGGTGTGGCTTACAACAAGGAAGAGTTCGAGGAAATATGTACTCGTGGGTTGGAGCTTTCACCGACCAATGAGCTTCTCATTGACGAGTCGTTGCTGGGCTGGAAAGAGTATGAAATGGAGGTCGTGCGCGACAAGCACGATAACTGCATCATCGTTTGTGCGATCGAGAACTTCGACCCCATGGGCGTGCATACCGGTGATTCGATCACCGTAGCGCCATCGCAGACGCTGACCGACAAGGAGTATCAGCGGATGCGTGATGCGTCTCTCGCGGTACTGCGCGAGATCGGTGTCGAGACCGGGGGGTCGAATGTGCAATTCGGCGTCGATCCGAATACCGGTCGCATGGTAGTCATCGAGATGAACCCGCGTGTATCCCGGTCGTCGGCTCTGGCGTCCAAGGCCACCGGGTTTCCCATTGCCAAGGTGGCTGCCAAGCTGGCGGTGGGCTATACACTCGATGAGCTTTCCAACGAGATCACGGGGGGAGCGACGCCAGCGTCGTTCGAGCCATCGATCGATTATGTCGTTACCAAGATTCCGCGTTTCACCTTCGAAAAGTTCCCTCAGTCCAATGATCGTTTGACCACGCAGATGAAGTCGGTCGGCGAGGTAATGGCCATCGGCCGTACCTTTCAGGAATCGCTGCAAAAGGCGTTGCGTGGTTTGGAAACCGGTAATGATGGCCTGGATCCCAAGGTCACTCGCTTTACCGACGAAGTCATGGCGGAAATCAAAGGGGAACTGCAAACACCGGGAGCCGAGCGGATATTTTATATAGCCGATGCTATGCGAGCCGGCATGAGTGTCGATGAGATCTTTGCCCTGACCAATGTCGATCGCTGGTATCTGGTGCAACTTGAAGATCTCATACGCGTGGAAGCCGAAGTGAGTGAGCATTCACTTTCTGAATTTTCGGCGCGTGAGATGTTACTGCTCAAGCGGAAGGGGTTTTCCGATGCCCGCCTGGCCGGTCTGCTGGGTGTCTCCGAGAAGGAATTCCGCAAGACGCGTCAGAAACTGAATATTCGGCCGGTCTATAAGCGTGTCGATACCTGTGCCGCTGAATTTGCTTCCAGCACGGCCTATATGTATTCCACCTATGAGGAGGAGTGCGAAGCCGAGGTCAGCGACCGAAAGAAAATCATGGTGCTGGGCGGTGGACCCAATCGCATCGGGCAAGGCATTGAATTCGACTATTGCTGTGTGCATGCGTCGCTTGCCATGCGTGACGATGGTTACGAAACCATCATGGTCAACTGTAACCCGGAAACGGTATCGACTGACTACGATACCTCTGATCGGCTGTATTTTGAGCCCGTGACGCTGGAAGATGTGCTCGAGATTGCCGACAAGGAGCAGCCCTGCGGTGTGATCGTGCAGTTTGGTGGGCAGACGCCGCTCAAGTTGGCACGAGAACTCGAAGCGGCAGGTGTGCCGATCATCGGTACGACACCGGATGCCATCGATCGTGCCGAGGATCGCGAGCGCTTCCAGCAAATGATCGACAAGCTGCGTCTCAAGCAGCCGCCCAATGCGACGGCACGCAGCTTCGAAGAGGCCTTTTCCAAAGCCGAAGCGATCGGCTATCCGTTGGTGGTAAGACCCTCCTATGTTCTTGGCGGTCGAGCCATGGAGATCGTTTATACGGCCTCCGAGCTGGAAGGCTACATGACGCATGCCGTCAAGGTGTCCAATGATAGCCCGGTGCTGCTGGATCACTTTCTGAATGCGGCGATAGAGGTCGATATCGATGCCGTCTCCGACGGTCAGCAGGTCGTCATCGGCGGTATCATGCAGCATATCGAGCAGGCTGGCGTGCACTCAGGTGATTCCGCTTGCGCATTGCCACCCTATTCGCTGCCTCCGGAAGTTCAGGACCGCATGCGTGAGCAGGTCAAGCGCATGGCCGTCGAGCTCAATGTCGTCGGGCTCATGAATGTTCAGCTGGCCTGGCAGGATGGTGAAATCTACGTGATCGAGGTGAATCCTCGTGCATCACGAACGGTCCCCTTCGTGTCGAAGTGCATTGGCAAATCACTGGCACAGGTGGCCGCACGCTGCATGGCCGGTACGACATTGGCCGAGCAAGGGTTCGAAAAAGAACTGCTGCCCGGCTATTACAGCGTCAAGGAAGCCGTCTTCCCGTTCAACAAGTTCCCGGGCGTTGACCCCATTCTGTCACCGGAGATGAAGTCGACTGGCGAGGTCATGGGGAGTGGCTCCACCTTTGCGGAAGCCTTCTATAAGGCACAGTTGGGGGCAGGAGAGGCCATCCCCAATCTTGACGGCGACCGCAAGGCCTTCCTTTCGGTACGTGACCCGGACAAGTCGGGCATTATCGAGGTGGCACAATCTCTGCTAGGATTAGGATTCACTCTATGTGCTACTCGCGGTACCGCCCACGCCCTGGAGGCTGCCGGGCTACCCGTCGAGGCTGTTAATAAGGTCTACGAAGGGCGTCCGCATATCGTCGATTTGCTCAAGAACGACGAGGTGGCCTATATCGTTAACACTACCGAGGGTCGCCAGGCGATCAGCGACTCGTCGGTGATCCGTCGTACTGCCTTGGCGCGCAAGGTGCCTTATGCCACAACGCTGGCGGGCGCCCGCGCTGTGTGTATGGCGTTGGAATATGGCAAGGAGATTTCCGTGCGGCGGCTACAAGAACTGCATGCAGGAGCAAGTCAATGAACAAGGTGCCGATGACCGTCGCAGGCGAGGCGCGCCTGCGTGAGGAGCTGGAACAGCTCAAGGGCGTCGAACGGCCCCAGGTGATCAATGCGATTGCCGAAGCGCGTGAGCACGGCGACCTCAAGGAGAATGCCGAATACCATGCCGCGCGTGAGCAGCAGGGATTCATCGAGGGGCGCATTCAGGAAATCGAAGGCAAGCTCGCTAGCGCCCAGGTCATTGATGTGACCAAACTACCAAAGACCGGCAAGGTGATCTTCGGCGTCACGGTCGAGCTGGTCAACCTGGATACCGATGAAGAGGTGAGTTATCGAATCGTGGGTGAGGACGAAGCTGATATCAAGTCCGGCATGATCTCGGTGACGTCACCCATTGCCCGTGCCCTGATTGGCAAGGAAGAGGGTGACGTGGTCGTGGTCAAGACCCCAGGTGGTGAGGTCGAATACGAGATCGGCAGTATCGAGCATCTCTGAACGATGCCCTGAAAAAGCCCGCGACGATCATGTTGCGGGCTTTTTGCGAAGTCGTCGTGCGTTTGCTCGTTGTCCGGCGTTCTAGCGCCGCCCGTGATGGTTCTCGAAGCGCTGGATATTCGACAGCTTGGGGTCGGCCTGCGGGTTGGCGCGATAGAGCAGCGCCACCTTCCCGATGGTCTGAACCGCCTCGGCACCGCTGTCGGCGAGAAGTTGTTCCAGCATAGCGGCGCGTCCCTCGCGGTCGGGAAGTGCAAGCTTGACCTTTATCAACTCATGGTCATTGAGCGCACGTTCGAGCTCGTTCTGCAAGCCTTCGGAGATACCGTGCTCGGAGACCGCGACGATAGGGTGCAGATGATGGCCGATGCGGCGTAGTGCTTTCTTTTGTTGCTGTGACAAGCTCATGGTATTGTAACGGTTCCTATATTGCCCGAGGCGCCATGGTAAGGCGAAAGCTGCCATAGCGAAAGGCGTGTCGTCGGCTTCTTCCTACCCACGGTATTCGGTTGTCGGTGATTGGACATTTCAGCATTCAGGGGGGGGTGTGACACGTTCATCCCATTCCAGTAAGTCATCTAAGCACGGTGGGAGTGGTAAGCGTCGTGCCGGCTGGCTCAAGGAGCATTTCGATGACCCCTATGTGCAGCGCAGCTGGCAGGATGGTTATCGCAGTCGAGCCAGTTACAAGCTGCTTGAGGTCGATGCCAAGGACACGCTGTTCCGACCGGGGATGACCGTCATCGACCTGGGAGCGGCACCGGGAGGCTGGAGCCAGATTGCCGCTGAGCGTGTAGGGGACACCGGATGTGTCGTGGCGTCGGATATTCTGGAGATCGATCCAGTCCCGGGAGTCACCTTCATCCAGGGGGACTTTACCGAGGATGAGGTGCTCGATGCGATTCTGGATTCTCTCGAGAATCGTCCGGTAGACCTTGTGATATCGGATATGGCCCCCAATATGAGTGGTATGGCGGCAATCGATCAACCGCAGGCCATGTACCTTTGCGAGTTGACGTTGGCGCTGGCACAGCAGGTGTTGTCACCGGGTGGCGGCTTGCTTGTCAAGGTCTTCCAGGGGGAAGGTTTCGACGATTATCTGAAGACGTTGCGTCTGGGGTTCGATAGAGTGGTTACACGCAAGCCGCAGGCATCACGCGACAGGTCGAAAGAAGTGTATCTGCTGGCTGAGCGATTCCGGGGCGAGTCCCCTCTGAGTTGACTGGTAGCAGTAAATGAGGCATTCGGGTTGTTGAGAGGGATAGCTACGAACTAACGTATCGATAGACAGACAGTGGACAGTGGGTATGTCACCCTGATACGTCCAAACGAATGGTGGAACGCTGCCAGGTTGGGTAATGTCAAACACCATGAAAGCTGGCAGAGCGATTTTGGCAATGAGGGTACTCCCTTGAACGATATGGCGAAAAACCTGATCCTGTGGTTGGTCATCGCGGCAGTTCTGCTGACGGTGTTCAACAACTTCAGTGTGGACAACTCTCCACAGGCGATGAACTATTCACAGTTCGTCGAGCAGGTACAGGACAATCAGATCCGCAGTGTCACCATCGATGGTTACACGGTAACGGGTGAGCGCACTGATGGGTCGCAGTTCCAGACTATCCGTCCCGCAGCAGAAGATCCCAAGCTGATGGATGACTTGCTCGCCAACGACGTGACCGTGGTTGGTAAGGAGCCCGAGCAGCAGAGCTTGTGGACACGCTTGCTGATCGCCAGCTTCCCGATCCTTATCATTCTGGCGATCTTCATGTTCTTCATGCGTCAGATGCAAGGTGGTGCCAGTGGCAAAGGCGGCCCGATGAGTTTCGGCAAATCCAAGGCCAAACTGTTGAGTCACGATCAGGTCAAGACGACCTTTTCCGATGTCGCTGGTTGTGACGAGGCCAAGGAGGAAGTCGAGGAACTGGTCGACTTCCTGCGTGATCCGACCAAGTTCCAGCGCCTGGGGGGTACCATTCCCCGTGGTGTGTTGATGGTCGGGCCTCCAGGGACGGGGAAGACCCTACTGGCGAAATCCATCGCCGGTGAGGCGAAAGTGCCGTTCTTCTCGATTTCCGGTTCCGATTTCGTCGAGATGTTTGTCGGTGTCGGTGCTTCGCGGGTGCGCGACATGTTCGAGCAAGCCAAGAAGCAGGCGCCCTGCATCATTTTCATCGATGAGATTGACGCTGTGGGACGTTCGCGTGGCGCCGGCATGGGTGGTGGCAATGACGAGCGTGAACAGACGCTGAATCAACTGTTGGTTGAAATGGATGGCTTTGAAGCCAATGAAGGCGTCATCGTTATCGCAGCCACTAACCGTCCTGATGTGTTGGACCCTGCGTTGCTGCGACCTGGCCGCTTCGACCGTCAGGTTACTGTGCCGTTGCCCGATATTCGCGGGCGTGAACATATCCTGGGCGTGCATTTGCGCAAAGTCCCGCTCGGCGACGATGTCAAACCACAGTTCATCGCTCGTGGTACGCCCGGTTTCTCAGGTGCCGATCTGGCTAACCTGGTCAATGAGGCTGCGTTATTTGCTGCACGCCGTAACAAGCGCCTGGTAAGCATGGATGAGCTGGAGCTCGCCAAGGATAAGATCATGATGGGCGCCGAGCGCCGTTCGATGGTCATGACCGAGAAAGATAAGCTCAATACCGCTTACCATGAGTCCGGGCATGCGATCATCGGTCTGGTGATGCCCGAGCATGACCCAGTCTACAAGGTGAGCATCATTCCTCGTGGCCGCGCCCTTGGTGTGACGATGTTCTTGCCGGAAGAGGATCGTTACAGCTTGTCGCGGCAACAGATCATCAGCCAGATCTGCTCACTGTTTGGCGGTCGTATTGCCGAGGAGATGACGCTAGGGCCCAATGGTGTGACGACGGGAGCCTCCAACGATATCAAGCGTGCCACTGAGTTGGCTCACAATATGGTTGCCAAATGGGGGTTATCCGACGAGATGGGGCCGGTCATGTATGATGAGGATGAATCCCATCAATTCCTGGGTGGCCCTGGTCAGGGCAATAAGCTCAAGTCCGGTGAAACGACGACCCGCCTTGATAAAGAAGTGCGCCGTATCATCGATGAATGCTATGCCCAGGCTCGTCAGATCCTGGAGGATAACCGCGACAAACTGGATGCGATGGCCGAGGCGCTGGTTCAGTACGAAACCATCGATGCCGACCAACTCAAGGATATCATGGATGGCCGCAAGCCGCGTCCTCCCCAGGATTGGCATGGTGATGATTCGGATGGTGGTTCGCCGGTCACTGGTAAACCTGCCGTTGAGCCCGAAGAGCCTCAATCCGATAACGGTGATGAGGCAGAGGACGATGAGGGACCGCGGCGGCGACCTTCGGATCCGCTAGGTGGGCCTGCTGGCCATTGATGGTAGCTGCCGTCGGTAACTGCTGATGGCAAGATGTAACAGGGCGCCTTTCTCGGCGCCCTGTTACGTATAATGCTGAGATGTCACATGCTGGTGTTGCCGACAGTGAGTCTCCAAGCCGATGTTTATCGCAAGCTAGTGGTAGGATAGGAGGGGCATGAACGTAGAGTCGCCTATGGATATGCTGCATTGTGGTCGGCATAGATTGGATATTTCCTTCCCACGGGTCATGGGCGTTCTCAATGTAACGCCGGACTCGTTTTCCGATGGTGGGCGCCATATTGCCGTGGATGACGCGTTACGTCATGCCGAGGGCATGCTGGCACAGGGGGCTGCCATGGTCGACGTAGGGGGGGAGTCGACGCGGCCGGGAGCGTCTCCTGTCACGCCTCAACAGGAACTCGATCGTGTCGCGCCGGTCATTGAAGTGCTGGTCAGAGAACTCGATGCGCTAGTTTCAGTGGATACCAGTGCCCCTGAAGTGATGACGGAAGCTGCGGCGCTAGGAGCAGGGATGCTCAATGACGTTCGTGCGTTGCGTCGCGAAGGCGCTTTGCAGGCCGCAGCACGGAGTGGCCTGCCGGTGTGCATCATGCACATGGTGGGGGAACCAGGGGATATGCAGGATTCTCCCTACTATGATGAAGACATAGAAGACGCTGTCAGTCGCTTCCTGGCCGAGCGGATCGAGGCTTGTGAAGCCGTCGGTCTGCAGCGGGATCGATTGATCCTGGATCCAGGGTTCGGCTTTGGCAAGACGGTGGAACATAACTTGCGTCTGCTCAACAGGATGGATGCCCTGCAAAGCCTGGGCCTCCCCTTGCTGGCCGGCATGTCACGCAAGAGCATGATCGGCAAGGTGCTGGAACGTCCAGTAGAAGAGCGTTTGCCAGGCGGTTTGGCGTTGGCCACGCTTGCCGTAGAACGAGGAGCTCGCCTCTTGCGCGTTCACGATGTCGGCCCCACCGTGGATGCTGCCAATATGACTTGGGCTGTGCTACAGGAAGGCTTGGAGCCATGACAAGACGTTATTTCGGAACGGACGGCATTCGCGGCACCGTGGGACAGTATCCGATCACTGCGGATTTCATGCTCAAGTTGGGCTGGGCGATGGGACGTGTTCTTTCCCGGGAGGGACGGGCCAAGGTCTTGATTGGCAAGGATACGCGGATTTCCGGTTACATGTTCGAATCGGCGTTGGAGGCCGGTCTGTCGGCTGCCGGTGTGGATGTCTCCTTGCTTGGACCGATGCCGACTCCGGGGATCGCCTATTTGACGCGTACCTTTCGTGCCGATGCGGGCATCGTGATCTCGGCATCCCACAATCCTCATGGTGACAATGGCATCAAGTTCTTTTCTGCCGAGGGGACCAAACTGCCGGATGAGATCGAGGATCGTATCGAACACGAACTCGATAAACCGTTGGAAACGGTGGCTGCGGATCAATTGGGCAAGGCGGTACGTATTGACGATGCTGCCGGGCGCTATATCGAATTCTGCAAGTCGACGATTCCGGATCGTGTCAATTTATACGGTTTGAAAGTCGTGCTCGATTGTGCACATGGTGCCACTTACCATATTGCTCCCAATGTATTCCGGGAGTTGGGTGCTGACGTCAGCCTGGTCGGCGCCAATCCGGATGGTCTCAACATCAATCAGGCCGTTGGATCGACTCATCCTGCGGCGCTGCGAGCTGCCGTGATTTCTGCTGGCGCCGATCTGGGAGTCGCCTTCGACGGCGATGGTGACCGGGTATTGCTCGTGGATGCCGATGGGCGCGAGATAGATGGCGACGATATTCTGTTCTTGATAGCCCGGGACCGTCATACGCGCGGTGAATTGGGTGGCGGTGTCGTCGGGACGCTGATGTCCAATTTTGGCCTTGCGGCTGCATTGGCGTCGATGGATGTTCCGTTCGAACGTGCCAAGGTCGGTGATCGTTATGTCATGGAGCGCATGCAGGCTAATGGCTGGCACCTGGGCGGTGAGTCTTCCGGGCATATTGTCTGTGGTCATGTACAGACAACGGGAGATGGTATCGTCTCTGCATTGCAGGTTCTGTCAGTCATGATGCGAGAGGGCGTGCCATTGGCTCAGTTACTGAATGGATTCGAGAAAGCGCCTCAGGCATTGGTCAATGTCCGCCTTGCACCACAGACCAATCGAGCGTCATTGCTGGAAAGCAACGAGCTCAAGGCCTCGCTGACCGCTCTTGAGAAAGAGCTGGGCGATGAAGGGCGCGTCCTGCTTCGTCCTTCCGGGACAGAGCCATTGATTCGTATCATGGTCGAAGGCCGCCCTCATCTTGATGTCGAGGGGCTGGCAAGACGACTAGCCAGCGATGTGGAATCGTTGTTGACATAGCAGGGCTGCGAGCGGAGTACGCTGGCTGACTGTTGCGATGCTGTTGTTGTCATGATAGGGCGGCTCCGATACCATTTCGCTCCACTTGGATAAGGGGATCCCTCATGCGCAAGCCGTTGATCGCCGGTAACTGGAAAATGAATGGGTCATTGTCGCTGATCGATCGCTTCGGCGAGGCATGTTCCGAGACGGACTTGCCTTTAAACGTAGAGGTCGCGCTGATGGTCCCCGCGCCCTATCTGGACGCTGCCCGGCGAGCCTTTGCCGATACTCCGATGGCTTGGGGGGGGCAAACGCTTCATGACCAGGCTGCTGGCGCTTTCACGGGAGAAGTAAGCGGCCCGATGCTGGCTGAGTTCGAGGCGCGTTACGTGCTCGTGGGGCACTCCGAGCGACGTGCCCTGTTCCAGGAGGACGACGCGGCCGTGCTGGCGCGGGTGGTTGCCGCCGTGGATGTCGGCCTGGTGCCTATTGTCTGTGTAGGCGAGACTCTGGAAGAGCGCGATGCGGGGGATACGGAGTCGGTAGTCTTGGGGCAGGTTGATGCCGTTCTGGCGGGTCTGGAAGCACGCGCGCGGGAACGGTTGGTAGTGGCTTACGAACCCGTCTGGGCGATCGGGACTGGAAAGACGGCGACCCCCGAACAGGCACAAGCGGTACATGCCTCGATCCGGAGTCACGTCAACAAGACCTACTCTGAAGCGCTGGCCGAAGGCCTTCGCTTACTGTACGGCGGCAGCATGAAGGCTGCCAATGCCACCGAGCTGCTCACGCAGCCGGATATCGACGGCGGCCTGATAGGGGGAGCTTCACTCCAGGTCGACGATTTTCTAGCCATTTGTCAGTCAGCAGGTTAATTGCATGCAAGTTGCCGTTCTTATGATTCATGTGGCGATTGCTATCGCCTTGGTCGTGATGATCTTGTTACAACAGGGCAAAGGGGCCGAAGCCGGGGCCGCGTTTGGCGGTGGTGCATCTCAAACTGTCTTTGGGTCTCGCGGTAGCGGGAGTTTTCTTGCCAAGGTGACCGCACTTCTGGCAGCGGCGTTTTTCGTAACGTCGCTGACGCTAGCCTATTTCGCCTCTCAGGCTGGTGAAGTCCAGGTGGAAGGCATTCCTGACGCGGAAGTCATCGAGGAGCGCAATGCCGCGCCAGAGGTTGACGAAAGCGCAAGTGAAGAGGATAATGCCGCGCCAGTGCTGGAAGATAGCAGCAATTGACAGCGCGTAGTCGTGTTGTCGGTCCAGTGCGGATAGTCGATGCCGAAGTGGTGGAATTGGTAGACACGCTATCTTGAGGGGGTAGTGACCTTACGGTCGTGCGGGTTCAAGTCCCGCCTTCGGCACCATCGAAAGTGATTTTGCTGGAGTCACTTCGAATCCAAGATTGGTATCAGCCAAACTTGACATATCAGGCGATGTTTTGTAAACTCGCCGACCTGTGATGCGGGGTGGAGCAGTCTGGTAGCTCGTCGGGCTCATAACCCGAAGGTCATCGGTTCGAATCCGGTCCCCGCTACCATTTTGGCGAGTCTTGGCCAACTTGGTGTGAAAGGTTTCTTGTAAAGAGCCCCTTCCAGCCGAAGGGGCTTTTTGTTAGCAGCTCATCTGTTGGCGGTACTCCTGTTGGCAGGCTGTGCTGAGATCACGCCAATCAGCCACCTAGCTTCCTTTCATCTCCTGGCCAGGTGCCTGACGCAACGGCTGTGGGAGTTTTTGTCTGTGGCAATCAAGGATACGGCGCTAACCACACTTATAGAGCCAGTGGTAACGGCGATGGGCTTCGAACTCTGGGGAGTCATGCGCTTTCAGGGCAAGTATCCCCGTGTGGTGATCTATATTGATGGCGCTGACGGTGTATCAGTGGACGATTGCGCTGATGTTAGCCGCCAAGTCAGCGCTATGCTTGATGTCGAGGACCCGGTGGCTGGTGAGTATCGTCTTGAAGTGTCGTCGCCGGGAATGGATCGGCCGTTGTTCACTCTCGAGCAGTTTGCTCGTTACGAAGGGCATGTGGCGGCTCTCAAGCTGCGCACGCCTTTTGACGGTAGACGCAAATTTCAGGGCCTTCTGGCCGGTGTCGAGGGCGATGAAGTGCTGCTGCAGCTCGACGGCGAGGAGTATTGTTTTCCCATCGAATCCATCGATCAGGCGCGGGTAGTTCCCCAGTTTGACGACTGACTTCGTTATGTAAGGACGGCTTTTCTGGCGAGGCAATGGCATGAGCAAAGAAATACTGATGGTCGTGGACGCGATCTCGAATGAAAAGGGCGTGCCCCGCGACGTGATTTTCGAGGCGGTGGAATCCGCCTTGGCCAGTGCGTCCCGCAAGCGTTTCAACAATGAAGAAGCAGCGGTTCGCGTGAAGATCGATCGCCAGACTGGCGACTACGAGACATTCCGTTACTGGACAGTGGTTGACGATGACGAGTTCGAGACACCGGACTACGAGATCAAGCAGTCCATCGCCGAGCAACGGGATCCGCCTTTGGCATTGGGTGATGTCGTCGAAGAGCGTATCGAGAATGCTGTCTTCGGCCGAATTGCCGCCCAGACTGCAAAGCAGGTGATCGTGCAGAAAGTGCGCGACGCGGAGCGTGCCGAGGTCGTGCGTCAGTACATGGACCGTGAAGGAGAATTGGTTGCCGGGATCGTCAAGAAGACGACCCGCGATGGGCTCGTCATTGATTTGGGCGAGAACGCGGAGGCGTTCCTGCCACGCGGTGAAATGATTCCCGGTGAGCGTTACCGGATGAACGAACGCGTGCGCGCCTTGCTGGTCAAGGTCGATGCGGATGCACGAGGGTCGCAATTGATCCTGTCGCGTATCAGTCCTCAATTGATCATTGAATTGTTCAAGATCGAAGTACCGGAAATTGCCGAACAGCTCATCGAGATCAAGGGCGCCTCACGGGATCCGGGATCGCGCGCTAAAATTGCCGTCAAGACCAATGATCGCCGCATTGATCCTGTGGGGGCCTGTGTCGGTATGCGTGGGTCACGAGTTCAAGCCGTTTCCACTGAACTGCAAAATGAACGTGTCGATATCGTCCTTTGGGATGACAACCCGGCTCAGTTGGTGATCAACGCCATGGCTCCGGCGGATGTAGCCTCGATTCTCGTGGATGAGGATAACCACTCGATGGATGTCGCCGTTGGCGAAGACAATCTGGCTCAGGCTATTGGGCGCAATGGTCAGAACGTGCGGCTGGCTTCGGAGTTGACGGGGTGGAAGCTCAACGTGATGACCGAAGATGAAGCCGAAGGCAAGCGTGAGCAAGAGATCGACAGCTTGGTCGAGCATTTTATCAATCATCTCGAGGTCGACGAATCACTGGCACGAGTGTTGGTCGAAGAAGGGTTCACATCGCTTGAAGAAGTGGCTTACGTACCGCTTGAAGAGATGCTTGAAATCGAAGAGTTCGACGAAGATCTCGTCGAAGAATTGCGTGCGCGCGCCAAAGATGAACTTCTCAATCTCGCGATCGCCTCCGAGGAAGCCCTGGATGGTGCTCAACCGGCAGATGACCTCCTTGACATGGACGGAATGGAGCGCCACCTGGCCTTCATCCTGGCCAGTCGCGGCATCGTTACCATGGAGGACCTTGCCGAACAGTCCGTTGATGATCTCAAGGATATTGACGGTATGGATGAAGAGCGCGCCGCAGCACTGATCATGACTGCCCGTGCGCCCTGGTTCGAGAGCGAACAGTAAACTGGTCACGGGCTCAGGAGGGTCGTAATGTCAGAAATGACCGTTAAAGATTTTGCAGTCAAGGTGGGGCGTGAAGTGCCCCGCCTACTCGAGCAGATGAAAGAAGCCGGACTTCCGCATACGTCCGAGGGTGATGCCGTGTCCGAAGAGGACAAGCAGCGCTTGCTGGATTACCTGACTAAAAGTCATGGTGGCGGTAGCGGATCGCGTAACCGAATCACGTTGACACGCAAGACCAAGAGCCGTATCCGCTCTGGTGACCGCGGCAAGACTATCGAAGTCCAGGTCCGCAAGAAGCGAACTTATGTGAAGCGTGGCGAGGAAGAGCAGGAGGCGGAACAGGCCGCGGCGCATTCCCAGCCGGAAGAGGCCGGACCGCGTCAATTGGTGGGTGACATGGCGGATTCGCAGCAGCAAGCAGCTGCTGCGGCACTGGAACAGCAGGAAGCCGCTCAAGCCCAGGAAACGGAGCAAGCGACAGAAGAGACAGCCGCAGACGCGGGTGCCTCGACTGAGTCGGCAGAACCCGTTGCTGAAACACCACAGCCACAAGCTGACTCGCAGCCCGGCGAGACGAATGAGCCGGCGGTGTCGGAGGGTGCGGATACCATTCCGGCTGAACCTGAGATTCCCGTGCCTGAACTCGAGGAAACCAGTGAGCCGCAGGAAACCGTCAATGCGCCTCCCAAGGAGCCACGCGGCGATACACGACGTGCCGCCCCCAAGAAAGCATCCGGCAAGAAAGGTCGGCATGGCCGTAGCGACGATGAGGATCGCAGTGATCGTGAAGAACGTCGTCGCGGGGGCAAAAAGGCCAAGCGTGCCGAGCGCCGCGGAAGCCGGCGTGGTGGTCGCGATGGGGGTGGTGGCAAGCATGGCTTCCAGAAGCCGACTCAGCCGATCGTCCGTGAAGTGTCTATCCCCGAGTCGATCAGTGTTGCCGACTTGGCCGACAAGATGTCGATCAAGGCCAACGAAGTCATCAAGACGATGTTCACCATGGGTGCCGCGGTGACCATCAACCAGACGATTGACCAGGAAACGGCAGTCATCGTCGTCGAGGAAATGGGGCACAAACCCAAGCTGGTCAAAGATGATGCTCTGGAAGAGGAAGTGCTGGAAGGTATCTCCTATGAAGGTGAGGAGATCACTCGTGCACCGGTCGTGACGGTCATGGGGCACGTCGACCATGGTAAGACGTCGCTGCTCGACTATATTCGTCGCACCAAGGTGGCGACAGGCGAAGCTGGTGGTATCACTCAGCATATCGGGGCCTATCACGTCGAACACGACAATGGCGATGTCACGTTCCTGGATACGCCCGGCCATGCTGCTTTCACGGCAATGCGTGCCCGCGGTGCCAAAGCGACGGACGTCGTCATTCTGGTGGTGGCAGCTGACGATGGTGTCATGCCACAGACGATCGAGGCGATCGATCACTCCAAAGCGGCGGAAGTCCCGATCGTGGTTGCCGTCAACAAGATGGACAAGGAGGGCGCCGACCCTGACCGTGTCAAGAACGAGTTGTCGCAGCATGGCGTTATCTCCGAGGAGTGGGGGGGCGATACCCAGTTCGTTTACGTCTCGGCTCAGACCGGTGATGGTATCGATGAGCTGCTGGAAGCCGTGTTGCTGGTTTCCGAAGTGTTGGAGCTCAAGGCCGTTCCCGAAGCCCCTGCCAAAGGGGTGGTAGTCGAGTCACGCCTTGATAAAGGTCGTGGTCCGGTAGCCACGGTTCTGGTACAGAATGGCACCTTGAAGAAAGGCGATATTGTGTTGGCCGGTCTTCACTATGGACGCGTCCGCGCTCTGTCCAATGAACTTGCTCAGCAGGTTGAGGAAGTTGGCCCTGCCATGCCGGTCGAGATTCAGGGACTGGATGGTACGCCGGATGCCGGTGACGACTTCATGGTCGTGGCCGATGAGCGAAAAGCGCGTGAAGTTGCCAACTTCCGTCAGGGTAAATATCGCGAGGTGCGCCTGGCTCGTCAGCAAAAGGCCAAGCTGGAAAATATGTTCAGCCAGATGGGCCAAGAAGAGGTGGCCAAGGTCAACATCGTGCTCAAGGCCGATGTACAAGGGTCACTGGAGGCGATCAGAAGCGCATTGGAAGACTTGTCGACCGATGAAGTCCAAGTCGCTGTCGTCTCTTCGGGTGTCGGCGGTATCACGGGCACCGATGCCAACTTGGCATTGGCAAGTGATGCCATCGTGGTCGGGTTTAACGTCCGGGCTGATGCTTCTGCCCGAGAAATCATCGAGCGCGAAGGATTGGATCTACGTTATTACAGCGTGATCTACAATCTCGTCGATGAAGTCAAGCAGGCCATGAGTGGCATGCTGGCGCCCGAATGGAAAGAAGATATCATTGGTGTGGCGGAAGTTCGTGATGTTTTCCGAGCGCCCAAGATCGGTGCCGTGGCAGGCTGCATGGTGCTGGAAGGTAATGTCTACCGCCACAAGAAGATTCGTGTCCTGCGTGAGAACGTTGTCATTTACGAAGGTGAACTCGAATCACTGCGTCGCTATAAGGACGATGTCAACGAGGTCCGCAACGGCATGGAATGTGGTATCGGGGTCAAGAACTACAATGACGTTCAGGTCGGCGACAAGATCGAAGTATTCGATCAGGTCAAGGTCGAACGTAGTCTTTAAGGCGGCCCCCTATGCGCGAATTCAAACGAACCGACCGCGTTGCTGATCAGCTGCAAAAAGAGTTGGCGGTCCTCATCCAGCGCGAGATCAAGGATCCGCGCCTGGGTATGGTAACGATTAGTGGTGTTACGGTAAGCCGTGATCTCGGCTATGCGGATATCTACATCACGCTGCTGGGAGAAAATGATCTCGCGCGTATCGAGGAGAACCTTGGGGTCTTGGCACGTGCCCGAGGTTTTCTGCGGAGCCAGATTGCTCGGCGTATCAAACTGCGCCATGTTCCTGAGTTGCGCTTTCATTATGACGAAAGCATCGTTCGCGGCGAAAAGCTCTCCTCGTTGATCGATGAGGCGGTGGCAAGTGACAGGCATCGTCACGGCGAAGACGATGAAGAGAATGGCGGTGGAGAGCATCACTGATGGCCAGGCGTCGTCGAGGAGTGCCGGTCAATGGCGTATTGTTACTCGACAAGCCTACCGATATGTCGAGTAATCATGCCTTGCAGCGTGTGCGGCGTCTGTTTCGCGCTCAGAAGGCAGGGCATACCGGCACCCTGGACCCGATGGCCACGGGGTTGTTGCCGATATGCTTTGGTGAAGCCACCAAGTTTTCTTCCTATCTGTTGGAAGCGGACAAGGTGTATCGGGCACGGATTCGTTTAGGGGAAACCACAACGACGGGTGATGCCGAGGGCGATGTCGTCGAGCGCCACGAGGTGCCGCCGCTTACATCAGAGAGTGTGGAAGCAGTGCTGATCCAGTTCCAGGGGGATATAGAGCAAGTGCCGCCGATGCACTCTGCCCTGAAACACAATGGCAGGCCCCTGTATGAACTGGCTCGTGAAGGAAAGACAATCGAACGTGCAGTACGTCATGTGACGGTTTATGATACGCGTCTGTTGTCACACGATGCCGAAGCGATAGAGCTGGAGGTTTCTTGTAGCAAGGGCACGTATATCCGAACGCTGGCTGAAGATATCGGCCGCTATCTGGGTTGCGGTGCTCATCTGACGGCATTACGGCGGCTCAAGAGTGGTCCTTTCGATAGTGCCGGCATGAAAGTGTTTCCGGAACTCGAGCGTAGCCCATCCGATCGCGAAGCGATGTTGTTACCGGTGGATTCCCTGGTTGTGCACTTACCCTGGCTGGCACTCAAGGATGGGGCAGCGTCCAGCCTGTTGCATGGACAGTCCGGCAAGGTCGAGGCTCAGGATCTTGAGCCTGACACGCTGGTTCGACTCTATCATGATGCTGCCTTTCTTGGGTTGGGCAGGATCAAGGCGGTGGGGCAAGTGGTGCCCCACCGCCTGAGGAATACCGCTGACGATGTTGTCAGCGGTGCATAATGGGAAGAGCGAGACGATCGCTTTTCTCCTCAGGTGGCCAATGGAAATCAATATGGCCATTAGCTAGCAGGAGACTGCAAATATGCGTGGTCTCCAACACTCATCATTCAGGCATATTGCATACTGGAGTAACAGATGGCATTAACTGCTGAAAAGAAGGCCGAAATCGTCAAGCAATACGGCCATAGCGATACCGATACCGGCTCCCCGGAAGTGCAAGTGGCTCTGTTGACGGCCAACATCGATGGCTTGCAGGATCACTTCAAGACCAATAAGCAGGATCACCACTCTCGCCGTGGGTTGATCCGGATGGTCAACCAGCGCCGCAAATTGCTTGATTACATCAAGCGCAAGGACTATGAGCGCTATCAGTCGATTATCCAGCGCCTTGGACTGCGTCGCTGATTTGGCGGACGACAATTCAAGAGGGGCTTCTTGCAAGCCCTGCTTCCAGGCCGGCTAATGCATGCACCTGGTACCTTCACGACAGGCAGCCCTGACATGGGCTGCCTGTCGCGTTTGGCACCAGGGTTTTTGCAGCTATGTGTGGCTCTGAATGCTACGAACTCCTAAAATGGTCACCGAGTCAAAACGACCAAACATGAAACAGACAAGTTGAAGGATGATACCGTGAATCCGGTCAAGCAAAGTTTTCAGTACGGTGGTAGCACCGTCACGCTAGAAACGGGCCGCGTCGCTCGACAGGCCACCGGTGCTGTGCAGGTGACCATGGATAATACCGTGGTATTGTGTACCGTGGTTGGCAAGAAGGACTTGAAGCCCGGGCAGGATTTTTTCCCGTTGGCGGTGTTTTATCAGGAAAAGACCTACTCGGTTGGCAAGATTCCCGGTGGTTTCTTCAAGCGTGAGGGGCGGCCCACGGAGAAGGAAACGCTGACTTCACGGTTGATTGATCGTCCTATTCGTCCACTGTTTCCCGATGGATTCATGAACGAGGTACAGGTGATCTGTACCGTGTTATCCGCTGATCGTAACCAGGATCCGGATATTGCCGCGATGATTGGTACCTCGGCAGCGTTGGCGATTTCAGGTATTCCCTTCAATGGCCCTCTTGGAGCGGCGCGGGTCGGCTTTACCGAAAGCGATGGATACTTTCTCAATCCGACCGTGGAAGCACTCGCTGCCTCCGAACTGGATATGGTCGTGGCCGGTACGAGCAAAGCGGTCCTGATGGTCGAGTCGGAGGCCAAGGAGCTGTCTGAAGACGAAATGCTGGGGGCGGTACTGTATGCTCACCAGGAAATGCAGGTGGCCATAGCGGCGATTAACGAGTTGGTCGAGAAGGCCGGCAAGCCGAAGTGGGATTGGCAGCCGCCGACGGAAAATACGCCCCTGAAAGAGGCCATGACCACCGGCTTCGAGAGTAAAGTGGGCGATGCTTACCGCATTACCGACAAGATGCAGCGTCAGGATGCGCTATCCGCTATCAAGGCGGAAGCTATCGAGCAATTGACGGGTGAGGCAGATGACTCATTCGATGCCGATGAGGTTGCCGATGCCTTTTCCAGCCTCGAGAAGCGAGTGGTTCGCTCGCGGGTTACCAATGGCGAGCCACGGATTGATGGCCGTGATCATAAAACAGTGCGTCCCCTGGATATCGATGTCGGTTTATTGCCCAAGACTCATGGGTCAGCGCTGTTTACGCGGGGCGAGACTCAGGCCATGGTCGTTTCGACCTTGGGTACACTGCGGGATGCGCAATTGATCGAGTCGCTGGAAGGTGAGCGAAAAGACCGCTTCCTGCTGCATTACAACTTCCCTCCGTACTGTGTCGGTGAAGCCGGTTTCATGGGGGGGCCAAAGCGTCGCGAAATCGGCCATGGCCGTCTAGCCCGCCGGGGCGTTGAGGCTATGCTGCCCAATGACGACGATTTCCCCTATACCATTCGGGTCGTATCCGAGATTACCGAGTCCAATGGCTCCAGTTCCATGGCCACCGTATGTGGTACCTCTTTGGCGTTGATGGATGCCGGAGTGCCGCTCAAGGCACCTGTCGCCGGTATTGCCATGGGATTGGTGAAGGACGGTGACAAGTTCGCGGTACTGACGGATATCCTCGGTGATGAAGACCATCTGGGCGATATGGATTTCAAGGTCGCCGGTTCCGCGGAAGGCGTTACCGCCCTGCAAATGGATATCAAGATCGAGGGGATCAACGAAGAGATCATGGAGACGGCGTTGCAGCAGGCCCTTGAGGCTCGTCTGCAAATTCTCGGTGAAATGAACCAGGTGATCTCGCAAAGCCGTACCGAAGTGTCGGAAAATGCGCCGTCAATGGCGACGATCAATATCGATCCGGATAAGATCCGTGATGTGATCGGCAAGGGGGGCGCGACGATTCGCAAGCTCTGTGATGACACAGGTGCCTCTATTGACCTCGATGATGATGGCACTGTGCGGATCTATGCGGATGACAAGACCGCTGCCAAGAAGGCAATCGACGCCGTATTGGAAATCACGGCCGAAGCGGAAATCGGCAAGCTTTACAAGGGCAAGGTAGTACGCATCGCCGATTTCGGGGCCTTCGTCAATATCATCCCGGGCACCGACGGGTTGGTTCATATCTCCCAGATCGTGCCCGAGCGTGTCAACGATGTCCGCGATTACCTCAATGAGGGGGATGAGGTCATCGTCAAGGTGCTCGATATCGATAATCGCAATCGCGTTAAATTGTCGATCAAGGAGATCACCGCGGAAGAGAGGGCGGCATTCGAAGCCTCTGAGGCGGAACCCCAACCCCAACTGTAAGACTTACGCTGTAAGACAACCGCCGTCAGGGGGCTATCCTGGCGGCGGTTGTCTTTTGGCAGCCCAGAAAATGCATGCAGCGCCTTAACGTTCGATGGCCAGTGCAACCCCTTGCCCGCCACCGATACACAAGGTGGCAAGCCCCTTTTTCGCGTCACGGGCTGCCATTTCGTGCAACAGCGTGACCAGA
This sequence comes from Aidingimonas lacisalsi, assembly GCF_008079445.1. GTDB lineage: Bacteria > Pseudomonadota > Gammaproteobacteria > Pseudomonadales > Halomonadaceae > Aidingimonas > Aidingimonas lacisalsi. The sequence goes on from NZ_VRYH01000001.1 coordinate 676,761, forward strand.
ATGCGGCCGCCAGAAGCGCCAATGGGGTGACCCAAGGCGATGGCCCCACCATTGACATTGATCTTGCTGGTATCCCAATCCAGCTCCTTGTTCACCGCCAGGGCCTGTGCAGCAAACGCTTCATTGGCTTCCACCAGGTCCAGTTCATCCAGGCTCCAGCCGGCCTTCTCGAGGCAGCGACGCGTTGCCGGTGCAGGACCGATTCCCATGATAGCTGGGTCGACACCGGCATTGGAGTAACCGGCAATCCTGGCCATAGGCTCCAGGCCAAGCGACTTTGCCTTGTCGGCACTGCATATCATGACGATGGCCGCCCCATCATTAATCGATGACGCGTTGCCTGCCGTAACGCTACCGTCTTTCTTGAAAGCCGCTTTCATCGCTCCCAATTTTTCGGCCGTTACTCCGGCGCGCGGACCTTCATCGGTTTCGAATATTTCTGGGTCACCTTTACGCTGAGGGATCTCGATAGGGACGATCTGTCCTTTGAACCTGCCGGCATCGATAGCGGCGGCCGCTTTCTGTTGCGAGGCCGCTGCGAATTCATCCATGGCCTCCCGAGAGATACCGTATTTGTCCGCGAGGTTCTCGGCAGTGACACCCATGTGGTAGTTGTTGAAGCTATCCCATAGGCCGTCGTGTACCATGGAGTCCAACGCCTTCCAGTCCCCCATTCTCTGGCCGATTCGCGAGTTAGGCAGCACGTGCGGAGAGAGGGACATGTTTTCCTGGCCACCGGCGACGATCAATTCGGCGTCACCACATCGAATCGCTTGAGTCGCTAAGTGAAGCGCTTTCAGTCCTGAGCCGCAGACCTTGTTGATGGTCATGGCAGGAATGGTATCGGGTAGCCCGGCGTGGATCGAGGCTTGGCGAGCGGGATTCTGTCCGACGCCAGCGGTCAGGACCTGGCCAAGCAGGACTTCATCCACTTGATCGCCTTCGACACCGGTCGAGTTCAGGAGGTCCTTGATGACATGGGCACCCAACTCACTGGCGGGAATGCCGGCCAGGGAGCCACCGAATGTGCCGATGGCAGTGCGACGAGCCGCGACAATCACCACATCTTGCATAAAAGCATCCTCGTAACGGAGGTAGGATCTTCTAGCATAGGTGACTCTTGTGCGCCGCGACAATGACTCTTAAGGAGTAAATCGCGACATCGGCTTACTCATATGGGTAGCAAGAGCCAGGACCGGACGCACCTAACTAGCGTCATTTACGGGCAGGGCAACCGAGAGATTATCGATGAGCCGGGCCGGTCCGAGATGGACCGCCGCCAGGAGTACCGCACTGCGTGTTCCGGGGTGAACCTCGTCCAGGTCGGAGGCCTGTCGAAGCTCGAGATATTCGGTCGTGAACCCTTCGGCTGATAACTGGTGACATGCGTCGGTTAATACCACTTGCTCAGGGGTCCCGGCCTCCAATGCATCACGTGCCTTGCATAGGGTGCGATAGAGTCCGGGGGCTGTTAGGCGTTCCTCGTCGCTGAGGTAGCTGTTACGGGATGACAGCGCCAAGCCGTCAGCTGCCCTGACTGTGGGAACGCCAACAATATCGATGGAGAAATGCAGGTCATCGACAAGCCGACGAATGACGGTGAGCTGTTGATAATCTTTTTCGCCAAAGCATGCCAGATGAGGCTGGACCAGATTGAACAGCATGGTGACGACGGTTGAGACACCATCGAAGTGACCGGGTCGGTGGGCACCACAGAGTCCTTCACTGACTCCGCTGACCATGACTTTTGTATGGGAAGGCAGGCCGCGAGGATACAGCATGTCGGCGGTAGGTATGAAAAGCAGGTCACAGTCGGCTTGCTCCAGGGCCTGACGGTCAGCCTCCAGGGTTCTGGGGTAGGTGTCCAGGTCTTCGTCCGGGCCAAATTGCAAGGGATTGACGAAAATCGTGGCGACCACGATATCAGCACGGGCGCGGGCTGCCTCGACCAGGGCCAAGTGCCCGGCATGCAGGTTTCCCATGGTGGGTACCAGGCCAATGCGCTGTCCTGCCTCTTTTGCGCTTGCCAGCACATGCCGCAGTTCGCTGATATCCTCTATGATTCGCATCAGAAGCTGTGCTCCGCAGCGGGGAAGCGTCTCGCCTTCACGTCTTCATGGTAGTGACGGAAGGCCGAGGCAATGTCATCGGCGTCAGTGAGGAAGTTCTTGGCGAAGCGTGGTGTTCTGCCTTGAGTGACACCGATGACATCGTGCATGACAAGAATCTGTCCGTCGACATCGACGCCGGCACCGATGCCTATCACCGGTACCTCCAGAGTATCGCGCATGACTTGACCCAGTTCGGCTGGTACGCATTCGAGCAGAATCACCGACGCGCCTGCGTCAACCAGAATCCTGGCATCGGCAAGCAGTTGATCGGCGCGCTCCTGATCGCGTCCTTGAATCTTGTAACCGCCGAACTGATGTACGGCTTGCGGTGTCAGTCCCAAGTGAGCACATACGGGGACACCCCGTCGCGACAATTCCCGAATGCCATCGGCCATCCATGACTCGCCTTCGATCTTGATCATCTCGGCGCCGGCGCGCATCAACTCGCCGGCGTTCTGCAGAAGACGTTCCTGGCTGATATTGCTCATGAATGGCAGGTCGACCATCAATAAACTGTTGCCCTTGCCTTGAGCTGCACATCGTGTGTGGTAACGGATATCGTCCAGGGTGACGGCCAGAGTGCTGTCATGACCTTGCAGCACCATGCCGAGTGAGTCACCGACCAGAAGGACCTCAATACCGGCATCACTCGCCATACGAGCAAAGGATGCGTCATAGGCAGTCAGGCAGCTGAACGTTTCTCCACCACGCTTGTATGCTTGTAGCGTGCTAAGGGTGACAGGTTTCATAGGCGTGCTGTCTCAATCGTTATCGTGTCAGCGGCCATGTTCAATGGCCTTTGATGGCACTGTTTTATTAATGCCCTGTTACGCCAAGTGTTACATCCATGGCTTGTTTTGGGCGATCAGGTAACACATCTGCTGAAACACTTTACCGTTACGGTAACACGACCCGCAAGCCGTCATCAGGTAGCCTGCACGCTAATGTAGCGATATCCTCGCCTCCCGCCAACGACACGTGACCGGCAATATCGGCCAGCGGAGTGAGGACGAAGGCACGTTCAAGCATATGAGGGTGTGGAAGTGTCAATCGAGAAGTCTGCATCCGTCTCTCGCCATACAGTAACAGGTCGAGGTCCAGCGTGCGGGGACCCCAGCGGCGCTGTCGCTGACGCCCATGTCGTTGCTCCAGAGCCTGCAGTTGATCGAGCAAAGCGAGCGGTGATAGCCGCGTCGAGACTGCCACCACGGCGTTGACGAAATCCGGTTGATCCTGAGGACCAACGGGGCGACTGCTATAAAGGGGAGAGCAGCGGGTCAACTGAGTGATAGGCAGCCTGCCTAACTCCTCCATCGCACGCTCAATATGCAATTGAGGTGAATCGATGTTACTCCCTAACGCGATATAGGCGGTGGATCCTGGCTGATCAGTCATTCTGGTTTGGGGCGGACTGTCGGCGTCGTTTACGAGAACGCCGTTTTTTGGGACGACTGTTCGGTCCTGTATCGACCTTACCCAGTAGGCGATGTCTTTCATGGTCATCAGCCTCCTGGAAAGCAGACCACCACTGACCGAGGCCCGGTTCTATCTCACCGGCTTTCTCTCGCAATAGCAGGAAATCGTAGGCGGCGCGGAAGCGTGGATGATCTCGGGTCTGAAAAGCGCGCTTGCCGTTGCGACGTGGCAGGCGTTGTTGCAATTCCCAGATGTCGCGCATAGGCAAGCTGAATCGCTTGGGGATGGCGATGTGCTGGACTTCACGTGTGACGGCTTGCTGGGCAGCGGTTTGTTGTGCGGGAACGGGGGGCATCCCTTCGTCTTCCAATGTGTGTTGCCGCTGAACCATGCCAGGCCACAAGAAAGCGGCAAACAGGAATGCCGGCGTCACAGGGCGATCCTGGTGAATACGGGCATCTGTACTGGTGAGAGCCTGCTCAATCAGTGCTTCAGCCCAAGGCAGTTCGTGCATGGATTCTTCCGCTTCGGGAAACAGCATCGCGAACAACTGGTACTCCCTGAGCATTCGGAACGTGTCCAGTGCATGTCCCGCGAGGAAGAGCTTGAGAACTTCATCGAATAGGCGTGCTGGTGGAATCTGAAGCAGCAACGGTGCTAGCTCGTGGATTGGCGATGCGGTGTCGGCGTCCAGTTGGAAGCCTAGCTTGGCCGCGAACCGGACGGCTCGCAGCATCCGCACGGGATCCTCTCGGTAACGCGTTTCGGGATCGCCGATCAGGCGTAGCGTGCGAGACTCGATATCCCTGGCACCATCGGCCCAGTCATGAATCGAGAAGTCGGCAATGTTATAGTAAAGCGCATTGACCGTGAAATCCCGACGTCTTGCATCCTCTTCGATATTACCCCAGACATTGTCGCGCAGCAGAAGCCCCTCTTCCGACTGACGCGAGACATGTTCACCATGATCATCGTTGGGCCGCCCGCGGAACGTCGTGACTTCGATGATTTCCCGACCGAAGCGAACGTGGACGATGCGAAAGCGTCGACCGATGATGCGCGAGTTTCGAAAGAGATCACGCAACTGCTCTGGGGTGGCATCAGTGGCGACATCGAAGTCTTTCGGTTGTTTGCCAAGCAGAGCATCTCGAATGCAGCCTCCGACCAGATAGGCCTCAAAACCGGCGTTATGTAGTCGATAGAGCACCTTCAGTGCGGCATCGGAGAAGAGGCTTCTCGAGACCGGATGATCTTCACGAGGAATGATACGCATACCGGGTGATTGTCCGGCACCTTCCTGAGTGGCGAAAAAATTTTTCAAACGTTCACCGGGGTGCTGTAGAAAGCGGGTAAATCCTTTGAACATGCAGCGATCTAGACTCGCGGTTGGCAAAAGACTTCAAGTGTAGCCGACCACCGACACATTGGGAACCATATGTTGGGCCATGGGAACGCCTCGTATCTGTCGTCAGCATGGGTGGTGGCTTGCGAGCTACTATAGCAGGTGAAGCCGGTGCTAGCAGTTTCTCTTGCCGTTAGCAACGATATTGCTGGCAGCCTGAACTGGCAGGTAGGTCCCGAGCTGTAATGATGTAGAAAGGGGAGGCCTGATGGCCTCCCCTTAAAGCAAGCATTCAGCATCCATGCTGCTGATTTTTCTTCGTGATGGCGCATCGCCTTGAATACGCACCACGGTCATTAAAAATCATTCGGGTAAGCGATCGACTTGTTATTGGTGCTTGACCCCTGCACGACCGTCTCGTATTCAAAACAATAATCCAACCACGACGGTAGAGAAACTACCTTCCTTCGGCTTGTTATTCTTGTTGCCGAAGATGCATCTCTGACGAGCTTGTTCTTGTTATTGCCCGTACTCGATGCGTCGCGTCCTGAACCGGACCCTCGATGCTTTTGTCATTGTTATGACCGAGCCGCAACCCATTATGCCTTGTTGTTGTGTTGGCATGTGGTTGCGTTATGGCACTGACCGTTTGTTGTTGTTGGCGGTTGTGCTATGCCGAAACGATACCGCGTTGTTGTTGTTTGGCTGAACCGGATAGTCGGCGTTTGTCCGGGAATTGTTCTTCTTGGTCTATATAGTAGCAGAAGCCATGCCTATCAATAAAAAAATGATAAAAAACAGGTAGTTAATTTGGTGTCGAATCAATACGGAAGTCGAATCCGCCGAATGTGTTACCCGACATGCAGCCTGATGGGGCATATGCTGTGTGAGAAGGTAACAAATGGTGCGGAATGTCTATTGGTGGCTGCCGTCATCCCCTGGAAGCCCGCTGTCGCGGGCGTTAGACATTGGTCGTGACCTAGCTGGCGGAACGGCCGCGCGTACTCCGTTTGCGAGGGATTCCAAGACGTTGCCGGCGTTCCCAAAGACATTTGCGGCTGATTCCCAATTTTTGCGCCAGCTCGGTTTCACTCATCTGATCCTGGTGTTCCAGGACGAAATGCTGAAAATAATCTTCGAGCGAGAGCTCATCGTCATTGAGTGGGGCTTCGGGGTTGCTGAAATGCTGTCTCGGTGGCGATGCCGGCCCAGGGGGCGGCGCACCGCGGGGTGTCGCGATTGGCCGCAATCCCAGGTCGTCCGGATGGATGAGATGGCCTTCTGCGAGTATGACGCCACGTTCCAATGCATTTTGCAGCTCTCGGACGTTGCCCGGCCAAGGGTAGTCGCGAATCTCGCGACGTGCTGTGCGTGAAAGCTTGAGTCCTGGTCGATGATGGCGCTGACAGGCGCTTTCGAGCAGTGCGTCGGTAATCTTCAAGATATCGTCCTCACGGTCACGCAGGGGGGGCAAGTCTATCTGCATGACATTGAGGCGATAGTAAAGGTCGAGTCGAAACTCGCCGTTCCGCGACAAGGCATGCAGGTCCCGGTGAGTGGCTGCAATCAGGCGCACGTTGACATGCCGTGTCTCGATCGAACCTATCTTGCGGATTTCTCCTTCCTGAAGAACGCGAAGTAATCGAGCCTGGGCATCCATCGGCAACTCGCCGATTTCATCGAGAAACAGTGTCCCACCATCGGCGGCTTCGACGAGTCCGGTACGTGCAGCATTGGCGCCGGTAAAGGCGCCTTTTTCATGACCGAAGAGTTCGGACTCGATGAGTGTTTCCGGAATGGCAGCACAATTGACGCAAATCAGCGGCGCCTTGTTGCGTTGGCTCTGCTGATGGATGGCGCGTGCAACCAATTCCTTGCCGGTACCGGATTCGCCCTGGATCAAGACCGTCACATCGGCGGGAGCCGTCTTGCGAATTCGTGAATAGACAGCCTGCATGGCGGCACAGTCGCCGGTCATTGCCGGTGATTCCTCTTGAGGAGACGCGATTTCCGAGCCAGCGGTGCGGCCATATTGCTGTAATGTCTTGTCAACGGTTTCCAGCAATTCGTCATGGTCGAAGGGCTTGGCGATATAGTCCACGGCCCCCTGTTTGAGTGCATCGACCGCGGAACGCATGCTGGCGTAACTAGTCATGATCAGGACCGGCGTCGGTGATGCGATCTCGATCAGAGCCGTGCCCGGGTCGCCCGGGAGGCGCAAGTCGCCAATGACCAAATCGTAGCTTTGCGGATCCAATGACCTGGCATCAGTCAAGGATTCCGCTTCACTGACTTCATGGTCATGACGTTCCAGCAGCCGCCGCAGGGCGCTGCGGATAATGGCTTCGTCTTCAACGATTAGAATTCGGCTCATGTGGGGCGTTGCCATCCTCTTTGCTCAAGGGCAACCACATACTGATGCGGGTGCCATGCGCTTGGCCGGGGGGCGGTGACTCGATCCGAATGTGTCCTTGATGTTCGGCAACGATGCTGTAGGCCAGTGATAACCCCAGCCCCGTTCCCTCACCCACGGCTTTTGTCGTCGTGAACGGTTCAAACAGATTCTCACGAACCGATGGATCAATGCCGGACCCTTCATCAGTGACGGTCGCATGTACCCCGCCCTCCTCACTGGTTACGGAGATGATGATCTGGCCATCATCCGGACTGGCATCGCGGGCATTACTCAACAGGTTCACGAATACTTGCACCAACTGCTGCGCATTACCATCGACGTACAGGCTCTGGGGGCATTCATTCCGATAGCTGACATCCTGACGTGATCGTGCCAAATGGATCAAGTGCAGGGCTTCATCGATCACCTGGTGGAGATTGATACGAGTGAAGTTCGTCGTTTGTGCATGTCTGCCACCGTGCGCGAAACCGACCAGTGAATTGACGATGCGCGATATGCGGTCGGTAAGTTGTTGGATATGCTCAGCGGTTTCCAAAATGGCTGGATCGGTCGTGTCATAGCGAAGATTCTGAGCCAGTGATGATATACCGGTGACCGGATTGCCGATCTCATGAGCGACCCCAGCGGCCAATCGTCCGATGGATGCCAAACGCTCGGCATGGACCAACTCGTCTTCGAGCCATTTCAGTTCGCTATGATCCTCAACCAGGATCACGCTACCGCCCCGCTCAAGGTCATCCCCCTGTAATGACGCCTTATGAAGCGTTAAATAACGACGGCCGATCGTCAGTTCTACCGGCTGCTTGTAAAGTCGCTCCGCATCTTCCGTGAGTATCCTGCCAAGAAGTTCACCCCAGGGGGATGGCAGACTATTGCGATGAGCGCCGATGACGCTGTTGCCTTCGATGCCGGAAAGGTCACTGAGGGCATCATTCCACATTAACAGTTCGTCATCGTCTCCGAAGGCACACAAGCCAATGGGAAGCTGAGCCAACGTTCGACGGTGGTAGCGGCGTAGACCATCCAATTCCCTGGCTAGGCCGGTGAGTCGTGAGCGGTAAGCTTCCAGACGGTTTTCGACGAAGTGAATGTCATCGGTCGCCGTTTGCCCGTCACGGTGGTATGGCAGGTAGCGATCAACGATATCCTGTGCAACCGACGGTCCCATGAGCCCTGACAGGTTCGCTTGGATTCGGTCACGCAGCCGACGCAAAGCATAAGGCCGGTGTTCTTCGTCTGTCATGCGCAGGGCCGACATGGCACGATCGACTTCTCGTTCCGCTACGTCCCGGCCCAAGGCTGTCGCTAGTGAGCGCTTGCAGTCCTCCCCATTGGCCGCCAGCAATGGCAGTCGTTTGGGCCGAATGACGGCATCTACCGAACAAGCCTCTGCGGCAGCCCGTTCGCCTTCTGACGTGCGTGTAATCAGTGATACAAGGATGAATGTCAGGATATTGGCTGCTAGAGAGACGAGAGCCACGATGTACCAGGTGGGCTCCGTGGCCAGCATCTCCAGTCCCGGTGGAATGATGATCACGGGAGGGTGTCCACTTAACAGTGGCCACCATGAACCAAGTAACCAGATCGACAGCCCCGCCAGCAAACCGGCAACCATGCCCTTGCGGTTGGCCCCGGGCCAATAGAGTACGGCGAGTATCCCGGGCAGGCATTGAGCCATGCCGACGAAAGAGACCAGCCCTAGGCTCGTCAGGTCATTCTTGATGCCGACCGTGCGATAGAACAGCCACCCGCCAAGGATGACGATAGCAATGAGTGCACGTCTCAACCACAGTAGCCAGCGATACAGGTTCGGCTGTTGTGAGGGCGGGTGGGCGACGAGTACCAGATGATTGAGCATCATGCCCGATAATGCGAGGGCTATGATGATCAAGGTGCCGCTGGCAGCCGCCAGGCCAGCGATGAACACGAGTGAAGCCACCCATGGGGAGTCTGAGAGCCCGAAGCCGAGATAGGCACTGCCAAGAGTGCCTGGGTCGGCGCCGGCATGCTGGGCGCCCCAGAGGATCAAAGGGATGGGTAGCGCCATGAGTAACAGGTAAAGAGGCAAGCTCCAGCCAGCTTTCAATAGCGCGCGACGGGATAGCGTCTCGGCGAACGTCATGTGAAACATGTGTGGCATCAAAAACGCTGCAGCGAAGAACAGCATCAATAGGGTTCGCCATTGCCCGGGTTCGAGGCGTGTCACGCTCATCCGATGTCTGAGCCCTTCATTATCGAGCCAGTTTTGCAGGTCGGCAGGGCCGTTGAAGATGCCGAATAGAGCAATGGCTCCCAGTGAGAGCATGGCGACCAGTTTGACCAGGGATTCCAGGGCGATTACGGCGACGACCGTATCGTGACGCGCATGAAGCCGACTGTGCCGGGCACCGAAGAAAATGGCGAATAAAGCGATAAGAAGACAGAAAGCGAGCGCTAGTAACGCTGGCGAGCCGGCTTGTGTCAAAAGATGGATCGTATCGCCGAGCGTCTGAATCTGTAGTGCCAGCAATGGCAGAACAGCCAGCAGACTCACTATCGTGATCAGTGTGCCGACCCAACGTGAGCGGAAACGAAATGCGAACAGGTCGGCGAGCGAGGATAGTTGATAGGTTTGCGTCATGCGCTGGATTGGCAGCAGCAGCACTGGGGCGAGCAGGAAAGCTCCGGCTACACCGAGATAATAGGCGAGATAGCCGTAGCCGGATTGGCTGGCGAACTCCAGGCTGCCATAGGTAGCCCACGCGCTGGCATAAACGCCGAGAGCGAGCGTGTAGACTGCTGGGTGGCGTGCAATGCGTGACGGAATCCAGCCGCGTTCAACGGCTAGCGCGCAGAGGAACAGCAACGAGAGGTAACCGGTCCCCAGTAGGAAGACGCCGCCCAGACTAGCGTTCATCCAGATGCCTCTTTTGTTCCAGCCAGACAGAGAGAGCGATCAGGATGCCCCAGATCAGGAAAGGGCGATACCAGGCGATCCCGGGTGTCGCCCACCCGCTCATGAGCATGGGGGACAGCAGGTAACCGCCAAATACCAGAAACAGCATGATGCGATAAACGTACATGGTTGCTCCCAATCGAGTTGGCGATAGCAGTGATGTTAACAGGCTGGATTACGTCGTTGGGCGTGGGGTGTCAATTTTTCGATATCCCAATGCTGAATTGCATGATGGAGCTGGTCGTGGACTGGTGCGACAGCCAATTCTGCGGGGGGCGTCTGGTCGAGTGCGATCAGCGCTTGGTGCAACACGCCACGCACGGCATCTCCACTGACCGGTAGCGCCGGGGCGTGATTCTGCTTGGAAAGCTTCTGCCCATTGTCAGCGACAACCAAGGGTAAGTGCAGATAGCGGGGTTCATTCAGGTCCAGGGCCGCCTGAAGTTGGCGTTGCCAGGGCGTATTATCCAATAGGTCGAATCCCCGCACGACATCACTGATACCCTGAAAAGCATCGTCAATGACAACAGCGAGCTGATAGGCCCACAAATTGTCCTTGCGCTTGAGGACAACGTCGCCAAGCTGAGCTGGATCGAACTCCTGCTCACCGAATAATCGGTCGCACCATCGAATGGGGCGTCGCCCCAAGTCACTACGCAGACGCCAGGCTAGCGGCTTGTTCGGGTCACGAACACCGCTGCGGCACCAGCCGGGATAGATCGGATAGTCTTGCCATTGCTTGCGCGAGCAGCTACAGGGATAGGCGAGTTCCTGCCGTCGGAGCTGCTCCAGTGCTGCTTGGTAAGCGCCATCGCGATCATGCTGGTAGCACACAGTGTCATCCCAGCATAGCCCAAAGGCCTCGAGCTGCCGCAGTATCTCGTCGCTGGTGCCGGTAGGACAACGCGGTGGATCAATGTCCTCAATGCGAACCAGCCATTGGCCGCTTGCGTGTCGAGCATCCAGAAAGCTGCCCAATGCAGCGATCAATGACCCAAAGTGCAATGGACCAGAAGGAGTGGGCGCAAAACGTCCACGATAGGTACTCATAAGTTGGCGTCGTTCAACCAAGGATCCGCGAGCCCTCGAAGGGCTCGTCGGTCCGATATCGCGGGTCCATGACGATGGCCGATCAGCCGCCGAGCTGTTTCTCCTTCAGTTCGGCCAATGTCTTGCAGTCGACACAGAGCGTTGCCGTGGGGCGAGCTTCGAGTCGGCGAATGCCTATTTCAACGCCACAAGCATCGCAAAAGCCGTAATCGTCCTCATCGATCTTTTCGATGGTTTCGTTGATCTTCTTGAGAAGCTTGCGTTCACGATCGCGCGCGCGCAGTTCCAGGCTGAACCCTTCTTCCTGGGTGGCCCGGTCCGCGGGGTCGGCATAATTGTTGGCTTCTTCCTGCAGATGGCGGACGGTACGGTCGACCTCTTCCATCAGTTCCTGCTTCCAGCTCAGCAAAATTTGCCGGAAGTGCTCCAATTGCTTGTCGTTCATGTACTCTTCACCCGGCGCCGGCTCATACGGGGTGAATTTTCGGGGCGTTTCGGCTTTCTGTTGTGTTGCTGGCATGGGGCTGCCTCATTGCTTGAGTGACTGCTGATCAATACCTGACGCTGAGTGAGGTATCTCCCGCCAAAGGTCTGTTTGTTTAGCGAAAAATCTCGGCATTTGCAACCACTATAGTGATGGAACGTGCCATGCAAGATACTGGTTGCCAAGAGTACACTGTCGTTGGACCGTAGCATATGATTTCTGTGCCCGGTTCATTGTAGGGGCTCGCAGGAGAAGACGATGCGTTGGAGTTCAAGAGTCGACAACGTGCAGCCGTTTCGCGTGATGAGTTTGCTGGAAGCGGCGCAAGCACGGGAAGCAGCAGGGCATGATGTGATCCACCTGGAAGTGGGCGAGCCAGACTTTGCAACGCCTGCCGCTATCGTCGACGCTGCCCGGCAGGCGCTTACGGCCGGACAAACCCGCTATACGCCTGCTACCGGGATACCCGCATTGCGTGATGCCATCTCTGGATATTATGCAGACCAGTTTGGTGTTGAGCTGGAGCCGGAGCGTGTCATCGTGACGCCGGGGGCATCCGGAGCCTTGCTGTTGGCGAGTCAGTTGCTGGTCGAGCCAGGGACTCGTGTATTGATGGCCGATCCGACCTATCCCTGTAACCGGCATTTCATGGCGTTGGCGGGTGCCGAACTGGACACGGTTACCGTAGGGCCTGAGAGTGGCTGGCAACTGGATGAAGCGCTTGTGTCTGCTCACTGGCGCCATGATACGCGCTTGGCCATGTTAGCGACGCCATCGAATCCGACCGGCCATATGCTTGATGCGAGCCGGCTTGCCGCAGTGGTGCATGCCGTCGACATGCATGGTGGACACCTGTTAGTGGATGAAATCTACCAGGGGCTGACATACGATGTGGAGCCGGTGTCTGCTGTCTCGCTCACGCCGGACGCCTTCGTAGTGAACAGCTTTTCCAAGTACTTTGGGATGACTGGCTGGCGTTTGGGGTGGCTGGTGGCTCCTAGATCGGCTATCGAGCCGTTGACGCGCTTGGCCCAGAATATTTTCCTGGCACCCTCGACACCGGCTCAGTATGCAGCGCTGGCCGCGTTTGACCCTGCATGCCGCGAGGAACTGGAATCGCGTCGTCGTGAGCTGCATCAGCGCCGTGATGCCTTGCTGCGTGGATTGTCAGCTCTTGGGCTGGCCCCGTCAGTACCTCCCCAGGGGGCCTTCTACCTGTGGTTGGATATCTCCAGTTATAGCCATGATAGCCAGGCATTCTGCCGTAGCTTGCTGGAAGAAGAGAATGTAGCCATTACACCGGGCATCGACTTTGCCGTTCGTGGAGGGGATACGCATGTCCGTATTGCCTTTACGACCCGTATAGAGCGGCTTGAGGAGGCGGTTGAGCGCCTGTCACGGTTCCTGGCTCGCCAACCGGGGGGATGAATGGACTATCCTCGGCTCACGCCTGGCACACTTCGTCGCCGCTACAAACGCTTCCTGGCCGATATTGCCTTGGATGATGGCACGGTGGTGCAAGCACACTGCCCGAATACAGGCTCGATGCGGGCCGTCAATATTCCGGGAAGTCATGTCTGGCTGTCCGCCAGCGACAATCCTCGACGTAAACTGGCATGGACCTGGGAATTGGTTGAACTTCCTGGCGCTGCCGGTGGCAGCGCGTTGGCATCGGTGCATACCGGTCGCACCAACGACATTGTCGAGGAGGCGCTGCGGCTGGCCCTTCTTCCGGAACTGGCCGGCTATACGGCTATGCGGCGAGAAGTCGCTGCAGCGGGGGCTCGTCTGGATTTTCGGCTTGATTATCGCGGTGACGAGGCCTGTTTCGTCGAAGTCAAGCAAGTCACGTTGAGAGAAAGTGATGGCCACGGTTATTTTCCCGATGCCGTCAGCGTGCGTGGCCTCAAGCACCTTGAAAGCCTGAAGCAGTTAGCCGCACAGGGGCACCGAGCGGTGTTGCTGTTCTGTGTCGCACATACCGGGATTGCCGATGTGGCTGCGGCTGCGCACCTCGATCCGGCTTATGCCAACGCGTTGAGTGACAGCATCCAGCAAGGTGTCGAGGTGATGGCATACGGTTGTGAGGTGTCATGCATGGCAGGGGTGCCGCATGGTATTCGTTTGGCGAAACGGTTACCGGTCATCGTCTAAGTGTGGGCGTCATTCGCGATCGATGTAGAAGCGTTGAGCGAAGCTGACTGTTTCAGGGGGCTCGTCTGGGGAATAGGTCACGTCCAGTTCAAAGTGCATGGGGGCGTCTTCACGAATCCGGAAGGTGGCAATCTGATAATGCGCTTCACCGTCACGGACGTGCCTGAACGCCAGCTCTTCTGACTGTCCCGACGGCCCGCCGATACGGCCATCGACCATGGCGTCCACGTGTTCGCTTTCGCCTTTCCCGGCGTCTCGCAAGAAGCTGACATTCAACATGGCCAGGACCTTGCTGCGCTGGATATCGTGCATGCTGGCGATATCCGGGGACAAGAAGCTGGTATTCACGGCACTGTAGTGTATCTGGTAGTCCCCGACCCGTTTGGACTGCTGAGCATAGAGTGATGTCGCTGCCAGAAGCAGGCTGGCTCCCAGGCACGGGATGAGAGCGTGTAGATGACTATGGCATCTCATGCGAATTCTCCAACAAACTGGGCAGCGGCTCTGCTATGCCCCGTGGCGCCCGATACGGTAAACGGCGGTTTCTCCAAAGAGATTGGGCCATAGCTTCGCACTCCAGTGAGCTTCATGGTCTCCGTTTCCTACCGCTTGGTCGCGGATGATCAGGTCCTTGTCACGACATAGCCTTTCAAAATCATTAAACGTCGATAAATGGATGTTGGGTGTGTCGTACCAAGCATACGGCAACGACTTGGAAACAGGCATGTAACCCTTGAATCCAAGATAGAAGCGATGACGCCAATACGCGAAATTGGGAAACGTAATGATGCACTCTTCGGCGATACGCAGCATTTCGTCCAGCATCAGGTCGGGACGGCGTAATGCTTGCAGTGCTTGAGTCATGATGACGAGGTCATAGGCGTTGTCGTCAAAGTTGGCCAGCCCTTGGTCCAGATTTTGTTCAATGACATTGACGCCGCGTGCCATGCAGGCAGTAATCCCCTCGGGATCGATCTCGAGTCCGTAGCCACTGACGCCTTTCTCACGGGCGAGAGTATCCAGCAAAGCGCCGTCACCACACCCCAGGTCGAGAATATGGGCCCCTTCCGGAACCCACCGACGAATAAGAGCCAGGTCAGAGCGCATCAGTGGGCCTCCTTCAGAGACAGGTCACGGGCAATACGCCCCATGAAAGCGGAAAAAACGGACTGATAACGGGGCTCCGGAAGCAAAAAAGCGTCGTGTCCATGTGGCGATTCGATACGCGCATAGCTGACCGACTTGTCGGCCTGTATCAGCGCATCGACAAGCTCTTCGGAACGCGATGGCGGGAAGCGCCAATCCGAGGAAAAGCTGACAACCAGGAAAGGGCAGTTGGCTGGCGCCAGTGCAGTCGCCAGGTCGCCACCGTGAATGTCTGCCGGATCGAAATAGTCGAGCACCTTGGTCATCAGCAGGTATGAATTGGCATCGAACGACGTCGAGAATGTATCTCCCTGGTAGCGCAAATAAGATTCCACCTGGAACTCGACGTCATAGCCGAAATGGAAATCGTCTTCCCTGAGGTTGCGACCGAACTTGTACCCCATCGAATCTTCCGACAGGTAGGTGATATGGCCGATCATTCGGGCCAGTTTGAGCCCACGTCGGGGGATGGCGTCGTGCTCATGGTAGCGCCCACCATAGTATTCGGGGTCGGAACGAATCGCCTGGCGCGCGACCTCGTTGAAGGCGATGTTCTGTGCCGACAGCTTCGGCGTCGCAGCGATAATCAAGGCATTGGCAATACGTTCAGGATAAGCCAGCGTCCACTGGAGTACCTGCATTCCTCCGAGACTGCCGCCAGCGACTGCGGCGAAGCGTTCGATACCCAGCCGGTCGGCGAGCCTGGCTTGGCTATGGACCCAGTCGGTCACTGTCATCATGGGAAAATCGGGACCCCACACCCGTCCCGTTTCCGGGTCGGTGGAGCAGGGACCGGTACTCCCATGGCACCCTCCCAGATTGTTCAGCGATACCACGAAGAAGCGATTGGTATCGATACTCTTGCCGGGGCCGATATGCGCTTCCCACCATCCGGGCTTTCGGTCATCTTCATGATGATAGCCTGCGGCATGATGATGTCCTGATAGAGCATGGCAAACCAGCACTGCATTACTGCGTTCGGCATTGAGCTCGCCATAGGTCTCGTAAACCAGATCGTAACTGGGCAACGTCCTACCGCAAGCCAAGGTCAACGGGGTATCGAAATGTGCTGTCTGGGGTGTCACAAGGCCGACCGAGTCGGAAGGAATCTTGGACATTGTGGTATCGGTACTCTGCGAGGTTGATAGATCCTGCACAATCACTAAGTTCCTGTCATTGTTATAGGCCGATCAGTGCGCCGGATACACCAGCGGCACGCGTCAGGGAACTGACAACCAGGCCGTCGAGGAGGCTGATTGCGATGAATGCCACGATAGGCGACAAGTCAATCATGCCCAGAGGAGGGATGACCTTGCGTAGTGGCGACATGATCGGCTCGACCAATTGCATGATGAGTATCGCGCCGGGGTGACTGGCCTGGGGAGCGACCCAACTGAGAATGATCATGGCGATCAAGGCGAAAAAATAGATCTTCAGTATGGCATTGGCTAGCGCGGCCACTGTCCCAATGGCGACCCCAAGCAGGGGGGGCATGCCAAAGCCGGCGATCTGCAGAATCACGATGATACTGATGGCCTTGAGCAGAAAGCCCGCAGCGAGTGTTGCCAGATCGAAGGGGCCGACTGGGCGCAGAAACCCCTGAAATAATCCGACCACTGGCTGTGTGATCTTGACGGTCGACTGGCTGATGGGGTTGTAATAGTCGGCGCGGGAGGCCTGTAGCAAAAAGCGTAACATCAACAGGAACAAGTAGATGTTGATCAGCGTGTTAACCAGCAACAGGCCGGCATTTCCCAATTGACTGCCCATGGGGGCTCCTTGTAGCTGAAGAGTCTAACGGTTGCCGAGTTCGTCGGCCATCTCACGGGCGCGCTTGGCGCAGGCATCGGTTGCCTCGAGGAATGCCTGACGTAGCCCTGCATCTTCGAGACTGTATATGGCTTGTTCTGTCGTGCCGCCTGGTGACATGACATTGCGCTTTAGCTGTTCCGGTGACTGATCGCTTTGTTGTGCCATATGCGCCGCACCGGCCGCTGTCTGCAAGGCCAGGCGACGAGCACTTTCCAAAGGCAGCCCCAGGCGCACGCCAGCAGCCTCCAACGCCTCGAAGATCAGGAAGAAGTATGCAGGACCACTTCCTGATATGGCAGTGACGGCGTCCAGCAGTGACTCATCCTCGACCCATTCTACCAGACCAACCGAGTCTAGCAGCGTGCTGGCGAGCGCGCGTTGGTCATCGCTGACATGCTGGTTGGCGAAGAGGCCACAGGCACCGCTTCCGACCAGCGATGGTGTATTGGGCATACAGCGAACGATGGGCAGATTGCCCCCTAGCCAGCGTTCCAGTGCCTCGGCCGGTAAACCGGCGGCGACGGAAACGATCAGTGGGCGACGTGCTTGAACCGTATCGCGCAGGTCGGTGCAGACATCTTGCATGATCTGTGGTTTGACCGCCAGGACGACGACATCAGCGTCGGCAACGGCGGTTCGGTTGTCGGTCAGTGTACGGATAGCGAACTTTTTCTGTAGTGGTTCGAGATACGCTTCACTGGGGGAGGTAGCGGTAATCGCCTGGGGAGGATAACCGCCATCGATCATTCCGCCGAGAATGGCGCTGGCCATGTTCCCCGCACCTATGAATGTGACTTGGCTGGCCATTGATCTACTCCTTTTCAACTGGTGACTTTTTGACGGTCTTACGCGATCTCGACGGAAGGCTTTGGGCGTTCGCCAAAAATAGCCGTGCCCAGCCTCACCCAAGTCGCCCCTTCAGAAATAGCCGCTTCGAGATCGCCGCTCATGCCCATCGATAGCGTGTCCAGGGCCGCCTGTGGATAGCGAGCGGCCAAGGATTCTAGGGCCTGGCGCAACAAGGCAAACGGCTGGCGTTGTTTGGCAATATCGTCGGTAGGATAGGGGATCGCCATCAGGCCGCGCAGTCGCAATCCTGGCAATACCATTATGTCAGCGACCAATGCGTCGAGTTCGGACAGAGGAACGCCGGATTTGCTGGACTCATCACTGACGTTGACCTGGATACAAACATTCAGTGGTGGCATGTCCGCAGGGCGGTGTTCCGACAGTCGGCGAGCCGTCTTGAGCCGGTCGAGGCTGTGTACCCAGTCGAATCGTTCGGCGATCCTGCGTGTCTTGTTGGACTGGAGTGGACCAATGAAATGCCAGACGAGCTGATCGAGATCAGAGAGTGCTTCCTGTTTGTCCAGCGCTTCTTGCAGGTAATTTTCACCAAAATCCCGCTGCCCGTGGTGGTAGGCTTCACGCATCATGCTCGCGGGTTTGGTCTTGCTGACGGCTAGTAACGCGGCGGCGCTGGATGGGCGGCCAGCCGAATGCAGTGCGCGCTCCAGGCGGGAGCGGCTTGCGGCCAGTGTCTGCGAGATATCGACCTCTGTCATACTGGTGACGACCTTACGTGAAGCAGGGAATTAGCATGGATATTACCGAATTGCTGGCATACTCGGCAAAACAGGGAGCCTCTGACTTGCATCTTTCGGCGGGCATGCGCCCCATGATTCGTATGGCAGGCGACATTCAGCGGATGGAGGCGCCTCCTATGCATGATGCCGATGTGCGTGCATTGCTCCATGGCATCATGAATGACCGGCAGAGGCAGGCATACGAAGCGCTGAACGATATCGACTTCGTCATTGCCCCGTCGGGCATGTCCCGCTTTCGCGTCAATGCCTTCCATCATGGACGTGGTGCTGGCGCAGCTTTCCGTATCATTCCATCGCGCGTTCCAACGATGCAGGAGCTCGGGCTCGGTGAAACGTTCCGGTCTCTGGCGACGGCGCCGCGTGGGCTGGTGCTGGTGACGGGGCCAACAGGAGCAGGCAAGAGTACGACCCTGGCAGCCATGGTAGACCATATTAACGAGACGCGTCGTGGTCACATTTTAACGATTGAAGACCCCGTCGAGTTTCTGCATGACAGTAAACGCTGCTTGATCCATCAGCGTGAGGTTCATCGCGACACATCAGGATTTGCAGCGGCGTTACGAAATGCTCTACGAGAAGATCCGGATGTCATTCTCGTCGGGGAGTTAAGGGACACGGAGACCATTCGGTTGGCATTGGCGGCTGCGGAAACCGGTCATCTGGTGCTTGGTACGCTTCACACAACCTCGGCAGCCAAGACAATCGACCGGCTTGTCGATGCCGTACCGGGAGAAGAAAAAGCCATGGTACGTTCAATGCTCTCTGAGTCGTTACAGGGTGTCGTTACTCAGACACTTCTCAAACGGTTAGAAGGTGGACGTGTCGCGGCTCATGAAATATTGGTGGCGACTCCGGCGATCCGTCATTTGATCCGTGAGAACCGAGTGGCCCAGATCCATTCAGCCATTCAGTCAGGAGGCGGTTGGGGCATGCAGACTCTGGATATGTCCCTGGCGCATTTGGTACATACTGGTGCGGTCGCGCGCGATGAAGCGCAGGCCAAGGCATACGGCAGTCTGCCCGTGGCTGCCGATTCTTGTCCTTGAGCATGACCGTCGTCATGCACTGTAGATACCACCGAGGATGCGTGCCCCGCGCGCGGCAGTCACCGAAGGTAGGTTACCTGGCAGACCATTGAGCCGGCGTGACGCCAACCAGGCAAAGGCGCCGGCCTCCAGCCAGTCGGCGGGCCAGCCATATGTGTCTGGTGTAGTGAGGGCGATCTCCGGCAGTTGCCTGGCCAAGCGCATCATCAAGTCGCTGTTGTGTGCTCCACCTCCACAGGTGATCAATGACTTGGGTAACGGCGCCGCTTGCTGCCGACAGGCCATCGTCACGCCCATGGCGATCGTCGTGGCGCTCAATTCAGCCAACGTGGCTTGCACATCGGCTGGTGTCTCATTCTTCAATTGAGTGTCGAGCCATGACAGGTGAAACGCTTCTCGTCCGGTGCTCTTGGGTGGCGTGCGATGGAAAAAGTCGTCACCTAGCAACTGCGCCAACAGGCGACGGTCGACAGCGCCGCTGCCGGCCCAGCGACCCGCCGTATCGTAGTACCCGTTGTCGTGATGACGTTGATACCAGGCATCGAGCAGTACATTGGCTGGCCCTGTATCAAAGCCAATGATCTCGGCATTACTGGTCGTCGGAGGAAGTAGGGTCAAGTTGGCAAAACCACCCAGATTCAACACTGCATGCCACTGTGTTGGATGGCGAAATAGTTCAGCGTGAAAGGCCGGGGCCAAAGGGGCAGCTTGTCCGCCAGCCGCAAGGTCACGACGGCGAAAGTCGGCAACGACCTGACAGCCGGTGAGTTCCGCCAATAAACTAGGGTTATCCAATTGGTAGGTGTAAGGCGGTCCGGCGTCGCCCCGGTGTCCTGTAGGGGCATGCTCGATGGTTTGTCCATGGCTGCCGATAGCCAGAATCGATGTCCGTGGAGTGCCGCTGCTGGATAACAAGGCATCAACAGCTATGGCTTGCTGATGGCAGAAGTCATATTCCGATCGGGCAAGGTCGGCAAATCGGACCTCATCCGCATGACACAGGTGCAGTAGCCGCTTGCGAAGGCTGGCAGGCATCTCAATGGCTCGGGTCGCCAGTAGCTCAGGCGTCGAGTGCTCACTGCACCGGACCAATGCGGCATCAATGCCGTCCAGACTGGTGCCGGACATCAATCCAATGAATAACGACATGCACGAGACTCCTGGGAACCGGCCGACTCTCAACCAAGCCGACGAGTCATGCTATCATGTTGCGCCATCTGATCGTCGTATCGGGGTTCGACATGATCAACCGCTTTGAGTGGAGCAGGTGAAGATGACCGATGTCTCAAGCGCATTAGCGCTTCTGCAGCGTGGTACCCATGAAATTCTGCTGGAAGATGAACTGAGAGAAAAGCTCGCTTCCGGCCGTAGACTGCGAATCAAGGCGGGGTTCGATCCCACAGCGCCGGATCTGCACCTGGGACACAGTGTGCTGCTGACAAAGATGCGTCAATTTCAGGACTTGGGACATGAGGTTATTTTTTTGATCGGTGACTTCACCGGGCGTATCGGTGACCCCTCCGGCAAGAGCGTGACCCGCAAGCCATTGACCGAAGACGAGGTGAAAGCCAACGCCCAGACCTACCGTGAACAGGTCTTCAAGGTATTGGACCCCGACAGGACTGAAGTTCGCTTCAATGCTGAATGGTTCTCCGGTATGAGTGCTGCAGACATGATCGAGCTTGCCGGTCAGAGTACAGTGGCGCGAATGCTTGAACGCGATGATTTCGAAAAACGCTATGATGCCGAGCAGGCGATATCCATCCATGAATTTCTCTACCCTTTGATCCAAGGATATGACTCGGTGGCTCTGGAGGCCGATATAGAGTTGGGGGGAACCGATCAGAAGTTCAACTTGCTGATGGGGCGTGAAATTCAGAAACACTTCGGACAGACCCCGCAGGTAGTGATCACCATGCCGCTGCTCGAAGGTCTGGATGGTGTGCAGAAGATGTCCAAGTCGTTGAACAATTATGTCGGTGTGGACGAGTCCCCCGGTGCCATGTTCAACAAGCTGGTTTCCATGCCTGATTCTCTGATGTGGCGCTATTTCGAGCTGTTGTCCCTGAAATCCAATGAGGCGCTTGAAGGGCTCAAGCGGGACGTGGAACAAGGGGCCAACCCGCGTGATATCAAGATGGAACTGGCGCGTGAATTGATCGGTCGGTATCACGGAGAAGAAGCGGCTGCCAATGCGCATAAATCGGCCGGTAACCAGTTGGCTGAAGGCGAGCTGCCCGACGATTTACCTGAAGTCAGTGTCGAGTTCGGTGGCGGCGCACAAGCCCCGATCGCTGCGGTACTGAACCGTTCAGGGCTGACCACGAATAGTGCTCAGGCAAAGGACATGCTGGGTAATGGGCGTGTGAGAGTCGATGGAACCGTCGTCGATCGTGACCATATGTTGTCTGTCGGGCAGAGTTACATCATTCAAGCCGGGAAGAAGCGCATCGCTCGTGTCGTGCTCGATTAGAGGCTGTTGTGTTGCGTATTGACCGATATTCCATACCCCCTTGCGTTATCGTCACTGACGTCGTAGAGTACGCATCCGCTGCCGACGAGGGGCCATCCCCTGGGTAGTGGGCCGATACCGAACTTGTTGTTTTATGGGTTATTTTGGGTATTGGCGGCGTTACCGGGATTGACAGGTAGTGAGTTTCCGGTAGAATACGCCTTCCTCGCTGAGGCCCGGCCCGGCGAGACGCTCTTTAACAATCGATCAGGTAA
>NZ_VRYH01000010.1 GCF_008079445.1 Aidingimonas lacisalsi
TTACCTGATCGATTGTTAAAGAGCGTCTCGCCGGGCCGGGCCTCAGCGAGGAAGGCGTATTCTACCGGAAACTCACTACCTGTCAATCCCGGTAACGCCACCAATACCCAAAATAACCCATAAAACAACAAGTTCGGTATCGGTCCACTACCCAGGGGTTGGCCCCTCGTCGGCAGCGGATGCGTACTCTACGACGTCAGTGACGATAACGCAAGGGGGTATGGAATATCAGGCCAGAAATTGCTGAAGTCCCTATGCTATGCGGACGCGAAAACCACTTCAACGCATCTTGCGCATGCCAGCCATGACCGGACCCGACGAAACATAGGTCGCAAATAACAGCAGGAGCATGACAGGCGGTTCCACAGAAATCACGACGAATGCCAGCACGATGGCCAACAGCACAACGAAGGGAACAGGGCCTTTGAGGTCAACTTCCTTGAAGCTGTAGTAACGAATATTGCTAACCATCAGGAGTCCAGCAGCCGCAACGACAAACAGCATCAGCAGTTTGAAGCCAAAGGCCTCGGCATCAAAACTGTGAAACGTCCATACGCTCGCCGCTACTAGCGCGGCTGCGGAAGGACTTGGCAAACCAATGAACCACTTCTTGTCGGCCGAACCGACTTGTATGTTGAAGCGCGCCAAGCGTAACGCTGCACAGGCTACAAACAGAAAGGCTACGACCCAGCCGGGCTTGCCGACATCCTGCAGAATCCAGGTGAACGCGACTAACGCAGGCGCTACACCGAATGACAACATATCGGCCAGGCTATCGTATTCGGCACCGAAGGCACTTTGCGTATTGGTAAGTCGGGCAACTCTCCCATCCAAACCATCCAGGACCATGGCAATGAAAATGGCCGCCGCGGCAATGGAAAAGTCACCGTTGATTCCCGCCACGACAGCGAAAAAACCGGAAAACAGCGCGGATGTGGTAAACAGGTTCGGCAATAGATAGATGCCTTTCCGCCTCACCTTCTTACCATCTTCAACGGCTTCTTCGACAACCTCCGTTTCACGCAGAAAAGTAGACGCGATATCGTCTCCTGACGTCGCATCGTCGGTGTTACGCTGCTCGTCGTTACCATCCTCGGGCTTGCGTGAATCCTGGGTCATAGGTCCGGTCCGTTACGATGCACTGAGTGATCATGATGACTATTCTACATGCGGAATACCATAACGATAGCCAACTCGCTGCGACAAAAAAGGGTGCGCCAAGCGCACCCTTTACTCTGCATTCTCATCTTGAACGTCAGTTCTTGGATTTATCGACAAGTTGGTTAGCGGCAATCCAAGGCATCATGGAGCGCAGCTTGGCACCGACTTGCTCGATCTCGTGTTCTGCATTCAAACGACGTCGCGCCACCATGGACGGATAGTTGGTATTGCCTTCCTGGATGAACATCTTGGCATATTCACCAGTCTGGATGCGTTTTAGCGCACTACGCATCGCTTCCCGCGACTGCTCGTTGATCACCTGCGGACCAGTAACGTACTCACCATACTCTGCATTGTTGGAGATGGAGTAGTTCATGTTGGCAATACCGCCTTCGTACATCAGGTCGACGATCAGCTTCAGCTCGTGCAAGCATTCGAAGTAGGCCATTTCAGGGGCATAACCTGCTTCAGTCAGCGTTTCGAAACCCGCTTTCACCAACTCGACAGCACCGCCACAAAGGACAGTTTGTTCACCGAAGAGGTCGGTTTCCGTCTCGGCCTGGAACGTTGTCTCGATAATACCGCTACGACCGCCACCGATGCCTGCCGCATAAGACAGCGCCAATTCTTTCGCCGTACCAGAAGAATCCTGCTGAACGGCAATCAAGTCGGGGATACCACCGCCACGAGCGAATTCCGAACGCACGGTATGTCCCGGGGCCTTGGGTGCAATCATAATCACATCCAGATCCTGGCGGGGCTCGATCTGGTTGTAATGAATATTGAAGCCGTGGGCAAATGCCAGCGTGGCACCCTGCTTCAGGTTCGGCTCGATCTGTTGCTCATAGATCGCTTTTTGATTTTCATCCGGTGCCAGCACCATTACTACATCGGCGCTCTTGCACGCCGTCTCGACAGTGGCCACTTTCAGGCCTGCCGCCTCGGCTTTAGCAACAGAGGATGACCCCTCACGCAAAGCGACCGTGACATCGACTCCGGACTCTTTAAGGTTATGGGCATGAGCATGGCCTTGAGAGCCATACCCGACAATCGTGACTTGCTTTCCTTGAATCAGCGATAGATCGCAGTCCTTATCATAATAAACGCGCATGGATGCCCTCCTGTTGGTAACCCCTAGGGGAAAATTCAGC
The DNA here is from genome assembly GCF_008079445.1 of Aidingimonas lacisalsi. Lineage (GTDB taxonomy): Bacteria > Pseudomonadota > Gammaproteobacteria > Pseudomonadales > Halomonadaceae > Aidingimonas > Aidingimonas lacisalsi. Next base: position 2,313 of record NZ_VRYH01000010.1, read on the forward strand.
GTCGATGGCCACCAGCCCCGTCTTCTACGGCTCTTGTGGCTTGTTTGTTTATTGACGTCGTGTCGACAAGATACGCTAGGCAGAACATTGCGTAAAACGCTATATTTGCAACACAGCAAACCGGAAAATGAAATACTCATGGATATGCGCCCACTCAGGCACTTCTTGAGCCTGACCGAAACATTGCATTTCGGCCGCGCCAGTGAAGCATGCCATGTCAGCCCTTCCACGCTGAGCCGCTCGGTCCGCCAACTCGAAGCAACGCTTGGCGTCGTACTGTTTGAACGTGACAACCGCCATGTTGCTTTGACACCGCAAGGGCGCTTTTTCCAGAACTATGCTCGTGACGCGTTGGAGCAGTGGGATACAGTCAGACAGACACTGATGGAGGAATCGAAGGAGCTCACGGGTGAGATCAGCATCTATTGCTCTGTGACGGCAAGTTATAGCTTCCTCTACGATCTGCTGAGTGAGTTCCGCCAACGCCATCCTCGCATCGAACTCAAGCTGCATACGGGAGATCCCGCCGATTCTCTGGCACGAATACAGGCCGGAGAGGAAGATATGGCTATCGCTCCGAGGCCGCGGCAACTGCCAGACTCGCTAGCCTTCAAACCCATGACGACCTCGCCTTTGGTCTTCATTGCTCCGAGGAGCCATGCGGCCTGGATCCCCCCGACCCCAGAAGTGCCAACACCGGCACAATGGCGAAATGTCCCCATGATTCTTTCCGAGTCAGGGCTGGCTCGGGAGCACTGCGATACGTGGTTCAAGGCGCTTGGAGTAACGCCACAAATCTACGCTCAAGTGGCGGGTAATGAAGCCATCGTCAGCATGGTAGGGCTTGGCTTTGGCGTCGGCGTCGTTCCCAGGATCGTGTTAGATAACAGTCCATTGTTCGATCGTATCCGGGTCCTGCCCGTCAAACCGGAGTTGCCACACTATGATGTCGGCCTGTGTGTCTCACAACGCCGCTTGAAAAGTCCGCTGATTCGCGCCCTCTGGGCCGAGATCTAGCGGAAGTCGCGCAGACTAACAAAAAAGCCGCCTATGAGAGACGGCTTGAAATAGCGGAGCCAACCCATTTACAGGCTGAGCACCTTGTCGCCACGGGCGATACCGGACACGCCAGTGCGCGCGACTTCCAGGATACCGACGGGGGCCATCGCCTGAAGAAAGGCATCCAGCTTACCAGCGTCCCCGGTGATCTGGACGGTATATAGACTGGGAGTGACATCGACGACCTGAGCACGGAAGATATCCGCCGTGCGCTTGACCTCGTCGCGGGCCGCCCCCAATGCTTTGACCTTGACCAACATCAGTTCACGCTCGATGTGGTTGCCTTCCGTCAAGTCGACCAGCTTGACGACATCGATCAGTTTATTGAGATGCTTGGTGATCTGTTCGATCACACGATCGTCACCGACCGTGGTCACCGTCAACCGCGACAACGTCGGGTCTTCGGTCGGCGCCACATTGAGCGTTTCAATATTGTAGTTTCGTTGGGCAAAGAGCCCCACCACGCGGGACAGGGCGCCGGGTTCGTTTTCCATCAGGATCGAGATGATATGGCGCATCAGGTCCGCTCCGTCTTCGAAAGCAACATGTCACGCATGGAGCCCAAGGGCACCTGCATCGGATAGACGTGTTCACGCGGGTCGACGTAGATATCCAGGAACACCAGCTCATGCTTATCGGCAAGCATCCGCTCGAGTGCCGGTTCAAGCTCCTCGTTGGTATCTACCCGCAGGGCGGTGAAACCATACGCCTCGGTCAGCTTCTGGAAATCCGGTAATGATTCCATATAGGAGTGGGCATGCCGAGACTTGTAGTTGAGGTCCTGCCACTGTCGCACCATCCCCAATGAGGCATTATTGAGATTGATGATCTTCACACCCACACCATACTGCTTACAGGTAGACAGCTCCTGCATCATCATCTGATAGCTGCCTTCACCGGTAATGCAGACCACCTGATCGTCCGGGTAATTGATCTTGATGCCCATCGCTGCGGGGAAACCGAATCCCATGGTGCCTAGACCACCCGATGTAATGAACCGGTTAGGCTTGTCGAATTTGTAATATTGCGCAGCAAACATCTGGTGCTGACCGACATCCGTCGTAATGAAGGCCTCACCGTGCGTCTGGCGGCAAATCGCTTCGATGACCTCCTGCGGTTTGAGAGGTTCATCTTCGACAGAGGGCTCATACAGTTTCCCCTGACGCTCCTCACGCCAGCCATCGATTTTCTGCCACCATTCGGCCAATGCATCGGCATGCGCAATGTCCTTGCCCTGTACCAAGCTGATCATTTCATTGATGACACCCTGGGCAGGCCCAACGATCGGCACATCGGCACGCACCGTTTTCGAAACCGAACTGGGGTCGATATCCACATGCACAATTTTCGCGGTCGGGCAGAACTTGGATGTGTTATTGGTTACCCGATCATCGAAACGAGCCCCTATGGCCACCACCAAGTCAGCATGATGCATGGCCATATTCGATTCATAAGACCCATGCATGCCCAACCAACCCAAACACTGACGATCGCTCTGTGGGTATGACCCAATCCCCATCAGAGTCGTCGTGATGGGAAATCCTAGCCGTTGTACCAAATCAGTCAGGCCTTCGCTGGCATTGCCAGTCACCACGCCACCACCGGTATAGAAGATGGGACGCTTGGCCTTGAGCATCAGGTCCACGGCCTTCTTGATCTGTCCCGTATGCCCACGACTGACAGGGTTATAGGAGCGAAGCTTGACCTTTTTCGGATAGACGTACTCGTAACGCTCGGTCGGCGCAGTCATGTCCTTGGGAATATCCACGACCACCGGGCCCGGCCGGCCAGTTGACGCGAGATAGAACGCCTTCTTGAGCACCTCCGGAATATCGGACGGATGATTGATCGAAAAACTGTGCTTCACGATCGGACGGGTCACGCCGATGATATCGGTCTCTTGAAAGGCGTCATCACCGATCAGATGACTCATCACCTGACCACATAGCACGACCATGGGAATCGAATCCATGTAGGCAGTCGCAATGCCTGTCACGGCATTGGTCGCGCCGGGCCCAGACGTGACCAACACCACTCCTGGCTTGCCGGAAGCACGGGCATAGCCGTCTGCAGCATGCGTTGCTGCCTGCTCGTGTCGCACCAGGATGTGCTTGACTTTGTCTTGGCGGAAGAGAGCGTCGTATATATGCAACGCTGCTCCGCCGGGATAGCCGTAAATATATTCAACGCCCTCATCCTGAAGAAATCGGGCGATCATATCGGCGCCGGAAAGCAGTTCCACGTTGTTTCTCCCCTGAAGGTCTCGAGTGCCATGCCGCGCGCAGGCGCGGCGTTCGAGTGCGGCGGTGCGCCGCTGCCGGTATTCACCGGCACCTGATGCCAAACCCTGGCGTCCTTAGGCCCGGTTAGGGCCTGCACTCTCATCACGGCGGTTTGCCGCGTAGGGGGCGTTGGCCAGGCCAGGCGGTTAGCCGAGCCCGGTAAGTCCTTCGGCGGGTACAGGCCATTTGACCTACCCTTCACGCGGTAAGTGGGGATTGCCCGTCGAGTCCGCGTCCGCAATCAGGAACATCCAAGATTCCAATAGCGATGCGAGACTGTCAACCACGAAACCCATCTGAACCATTAAAAATCTGTACGAACATGGTAAATGTGTCATGCACACAAAAAGGCTCGCCCCTGATCACACAGAGGCGAGCCGTCGCTGACTAAGTGTCGAGTCGCTATCAAATACGACTAAAGCACAAATGTCCATCGTCGGCTGTAATGTGGATCGTATCTCCCGCAGTATACTTACCAGCCAACAAGTCTTGCGACAGAGGATTTTCGATACGACTCTGGATAGCCCGCTTGAGCGGACGCGCACCATATACCGGATCGAACCCCACTACCGCCAACTGTGCCAAGGCATCATCACTGACCTCCAGCGCCAGATCACGCTCTGCAAGCCTTTCACGCAAACGCTCCAGTTGAATAGCTGCAATGGACTGTATCTGCTCTTGACCCAGCGCATGAAAGACCACCACTTCATCGATCCGATTGATCAACTCAGGACGGAAGTGATCCGACACGACCGACATGACCCTCTCTTTCATCTCGGCATAGTTCGTGTCGACATCGCCATTGTCATGACTGCCCATCCGCTGAATGATATCCGATCCCATGTTGGAGGTCATGACGATCACGGTATTACGAAAGTCGACGGTCCGTCCTTGTCCGTCGGTCAGTCGACCATCTTCCAATACCTGCAATAGGATATTGAAAACATCGTTGTGGGCCTTTTCCACTTCATCGAGCAGTAACACCGAGTACGGTTTACGACGTACGGCTTCGGTCAGATACCCCCCTTCCTCATAGCCGACGTAGCCCGGCGGTGCGCCGATCAATCGAGCGACGGAGTGCTTTTCCATGAACTCGGACATATCGATACGGACCATCGCCTCTTCCGTATCAAAAAGGAAATTAGCCAAGGACTTGCACAACTCGGTCTTCCCGACTCCAGTCGGCCCGAGAAACAGGAAGGACCCGTTCGGACGGTTGGGGTCGGCCAGTCCGGCCCGTGAGCGCCGTACGGCATTGGCCACGGCCGTCACCGCTTCATCCTGGCCAATGACACGTTCGTGCAGGGCCTCTTCCATACGTAACAGCTTGTCGCGCTCGCCTTCTAGCATCTTGGCCACAGGAATGCCTGTCCAACGCGACACGACTTCCGCCACTTCTTCCTCGGTTACACTCGAGCGCAACAGGGTATGCTGCGACGTATCGGCTTCGTCCGCCTCGGATTCGGCAATTTTCCTTTCAAGTTCAGGAATCACGCCATATTGCAATTCGGACATCCGGCCCAGATCCCCTTGACGCTTGGCTGCATCCAGTTCGACCCTAGCCTTGTCGAGTTCATCCTTGTACTGAGCCGCACCCTCGATACTCGCCTTTTCGGCTTTCCAGACTTCTTCCAGATCGGCATACTCGCGGCTCAATTCATCGATCTGGTCCTCCAGATTCTCGAGTCGCTTGCGGGATGCCTCATCCGTCTCCTTCTTGAGGTGCTCCCTCTCCATCTTCAGTTGAATCAGGCGACGATCGAGCCGATCCATCTCTTCCGGCTTGGAATCAAGTTCCATTCGAATGCGTGATGACGCCTCATCGATCAGGTCGATCGCCTTGTCGGGCAACTGGCGATCCGTAATATAACGAGCGGACAGTTTGGCCGCCGCAATGATCGCCGAATCCGTGATATTGAGGCGATGATGAACCTCATAGCGCTCTTTGAGACCCCGCAGGATGGCGACCGTATCCTCTTCACTTGGTTCATCGACCAGGACTTTCTGAAACCGCCGCTCCAACGCCGCATCTTTCTCGATGTGCTGGCGATATTCGTTGAGGGTCGTGGCGCCCACGCAGTGCAACTCGCCACGCGCCAGCGCCGGTTTGAGCATATTGCCAGCGTCCATGGCACCTTCGGCCTTACCGGCACCCACCATGGTATGCAGTTCATCAATGAACAGGATGATACGGCCTTCTTCCTGGGCCAGCTCTTTCAGAACTGCCTTGAGACGCTCTTCAAACTCACCACGAAACTTGGCCCCGGCCAGCAAAGCCCCCATGTCGAGAGCAAGCACTCGCTTGTCTTTCAGGCCTTCGGGCACCTCTCCATCAACAATCCGATTGGCCAGTCCCTCGACGATCGCCGTCTTGCCGACACCGGGCTCGCCGATCAGTACCGGATTGTTCTTGGTACGTCGTTGTAGCACCTGCACGGTACGACGGATCTCATCGTCGCGACCGATCACTGGATCCAGCTTCCCCTCAGCGGCACGCGCCGTGAGATCCAGCGTATACTTGTTCAATGCCTCTCGATTATCTTCGGCATTGGGATCGTCGACTTTTTCACCACCGCGCAAGCTATCGATGGCCTCTTCAACACGCTTTTGAGTCAAGTCTGCATCCGTGAGCACCTTGCTGACGGCATGCTTCATGGCAAATGCAGCGAGTAACACCAGCTCACTGGCAATATACTGATCACCCCGCTTCTGGGCCTCACGATCAGCAAGGTTGAATAAACGCCCCAGGTCGCGGGAGGGCTGTACTTCGCCATCGAATTGGCCTACCTGAGGCAGGCCATCGATGTATTTGGACAAACCGTTGCGTAATTTGCTCGCATCGCCCCCAGCCTTTTGCACGAGGCCTCTTAGACCACTATCGCTGGTATCGAGAAGCGCCAGCAGCACGTGGCCAGGGTCGAGCTGGTTATGGCCGTGGCCAACCGCCAATGACTGAGCATCGGCCACCGCATTCTGCAACTTGCCAGTAAATTTGTCGGGTCGCATTCACTATCCTCCATTGGGGTGGCGGAACGTTCGGACGTACCGCTTTACCCGTAAATCGCATCTTGACGTAATCAATGGAGGTATGCTTCGCCATTTTCAAGTCAGCGGGCTCACAGGGGGGGGTAAAGGATTGATTCAGGTCAAAGGGAAGGCAAAACATTGTGCACTTCTTGTCTCAAGTCATGTTGTGTCTCGGCGCGCTTCTCTCCGGGCGCAACGCGGCGGCTTTCCCGCTTCACGCTATTTTAACCAGATCACGCTGGCCATGCGTCCCGTTTGGCCATCATCACGGCGATGTGAGTAGAAGCGGGATTCACAGGCCGTGCAGAAATGCCCGCCACTAATATGAGAAACGCCTAGTCGCTCGAGACGCAAACGTGCCAGCCGATACATGTCAGCCATGTAATGGCCCAGTCGATAGGGGCTGGGTTCGAAGGCAGATGCGGCTTCGGGCTGAACCGCAACAAAGGCATCGAATACCTCGGGACCCACTTCGAATTGTGCATTGGAAATGGCCGGTCCCAACCAGGCCAACAACTCACTCGGCTCAATTCCCAACGCTGCGACGCTGGCTTCCAGCACACCACCCGCCAAGCTTCTCCATCCTGCATGCGCCAGAGCCACACGCGTGCCCCGCCGGTCACAGAAAAACACCGGCAGGCAATCGGCCGTCTGTATCACACAGGCATAGCGTTGATTGAAAGCAACCGCTGCATCGGCTGACGCCGGCTCGGCCGAGTACTCTTGCTGTACCTTGGCGCCATGTACCTGATTGAGCCACAATAACGGTCGCTCATCGCCTACCTGTCGTTGCAACAAGGCACGACATTGAGCCACTCGTTGCGGGTCGTCGCCAACATGCAGAGCGGTGTTGAAAGATGCAAAGGCTCCTCGACTTGGCCCGGTTTCTCGTGTCGTGACGAACGCCCCTACCGGACTGGGCGCCGGCCAGTCCGGCAAAAGCAGGGTCGGCTGCGCTAAGGTGTCATTCATTGCATCGTCTCATGGTCGTCGCGTAGATAGTCGAGCAGCATCACAAGATCGTCGGGCAACGTCGTGCGAAAAGACATGCGCAGCCCCTTGTCCGGGTGGATAAACGCCAGCTTACGCGCATGCAGGGCCTGGCGAGGGAACTCACGTAGCAAGGCCTTGAGTTCCTCGGCAGCGCCAGGCGGCATTTTCAAACGCCCACCATAGAGTGCATCGCCGACGAGCGGGTAGCGTTGATGAGCAAGATGGACACGAATCTGATGGGTTCGGCCGGTTTCCAGTTTGCAGCGGACATGAGTATGTCCACGAAATCGTTCCACCACTCGGTAATGGGTGACTGCCGGTTTGCCGTTGACGGTCACCGCTTGTCGTTTGCGATCCTTCGGATGCCTTCCGATGGGGGCATCAACGGTCCCGCCGCCCGTCATCACACCGGTCACCACGGCATCATATTCACGTGAAACGGTTCGTGCCTGCAGTTGCTCGACCAGACTGGCCTGGGCCGTCAAGGTTTTCGCGACCACCATCAAACCCGACGTATCTTTGTCCAGACGATGGACGATACCGGCCCTGGGTACGGTCGATAATTCAGGACAATGGTGAAGCAATGCATTGAGCAGTGTACCGTCGGGATTCCCCGCGGCTGGATGCACCACTAATCCCGCAGGCTTGTCGAGCACCAGAACCTCATCATCCTCATGGATGACATTGAGGTCGATGGCCTGAGGTTCAAAACGCGCTTCCCCGGCGAGTTCCGCCTTGAGCTCCAATCGTTCGCCACCGGCGACCTTATCCTTGGGCCGTCCTTGGCCTCCATTGACGGTAAGCGCTCCTTGCTTGATCCAGGCCTTGAGTTGCTCACGTGAAAAGCCTCTGAACAGTTCCGCTGCGGCTTGGTCGAGCCGCATCCCCGTCAAGCTGGCAGGCACGTTTTCGTGAGAATGTATGTGTTCCGGCATGTCAGTCAATGCCTCCAATCGACAACGCGGGTTTTCCCAGCCAGGCCTGGGTGTTTTATAGTGTGTGCTTTATAGTGAGCCGATGCTGGCCGATTCTAGCATGGCCGACCCGGGTTGTTTGATACGAGGATCATTGATGCGCGTTTCCATTACCGGCACCCACCTCTGTGCAGTGGCTCTCGCCTTATTGCTCGCCGGCTGTGCCAGCAACGGCAATAATGTCGAAGATATTCACAGTGACATTCTGAACGACGACGAACAGCGGACTGCCGCTGAAATCGAAGGCAACGAACAGGCGCTGTATGAAGCGGCCCAGGCGGATCTCGAAAATGGGCGTTATTCCAGTGCCGTCGAGAAGCTTGAAACCCTGGATGCCCGCTATCCATTCGGTGATCGTGCCGAACAAACGCAACTCGACTTGATTTATGCCTATTACCAGATCAATAACTGGGAGGCGACTCGAGCCGCAGCGAGCCGCTTCATTCGGTTGCAACCGGATCACCCTGAAGTCGATTACGCGTATTACATGCGAGGTCTTGCCGCCTATCAGGCTGGGCGCTTCAGCCTGGAACGTCTGAGATTGATCGACATTTCCAAGCGTGACTTGGGAGCCACCCGAGATGCTTACTCGGATTTTCGTGAGCTCATCGAACGCTTCCCCGATAGTGAATATGCGCCCGATGCACGCCAACGTATCGTCTACCTGCGCAATGTCATGGCCGCCAAGGAACTGCATGTGGCTGACTTTTATCTCCGCAAGGGGGCTTACGTAGCCGCCGTGGAGCGCGGACGCTGGGTCGTGGAGCACTATCCCGAGTCCACGGAGACGCGCAATGCACTTGCCGTGATGGTAGAGGGCTATCTGGGTCTGGACATGCGTGATCGGGCCCGGGAGGTCCTGGAAACGCTGATTGAAAACGATCCTGACAATGAACGGTTACGTGGCAACACCTTCCGTCCTCAATACGTTGATGCCGCCCCTATCTCTGCATAAGCAGGTTGGCCGGTGCACGCTGAAGCATGACCGGCCGACGAAATCCCGTCTTCCATGAGGCGGGATTTCCACGTCTTGGCACTGGCCATGACCTCTAGTCTCACGAGACGATCACGTACCTTCATGCCCCCGGCTGCCAACCATTAACGATCGGATAACGCCGATCTCGACCAAAGCCACGAGGCGTGACACGCACGCCAACCGGAGCCTGGCGTCGCTTGTACTCACACCGATCGACCAGCGAGACGACACGGTAGACAGCATCACGGGCAAACCCCGCCTCGATAATCTCTTCAGCGCTCATATCGCTTTCGATATAACGCATTAAAATGGCATCCAGCATATCGTAATCGGGTAATGAATCACTGTCCTGCTGATCCGGCGCCAACTCGGCGGATGGAGGGCGTTCGATGACACGTTCGGGGATAGCCGGCTCTTGTGCATTACGCCACTTCGCCAAGCGATAAACCCACGTCTTGTAGACATCCTTGAGCGCATTGTATCCACCGACCATGTCACCATAGAGCGTGGCATATCCCACTGCCATTTCACTCTTGTTTCCTGTGGTCAGAACCATCAGTCCCTTCTTGTTGGAAATCGCCATCAGCAGAACTCCCCGGGTTCGCGACTGCAGGTTCTCTTCCGTGGTATCGCGCTCGGTACCCGCAAAGCTTTCCGCCAACGTTTCCGTGAATGCCTCGACCACCGCAGAAATAGGCATGACATCATAATCGACACCCAGCAGCCTGGCCTGAGCAGCGGCATCCTGCTTGGAGATATCGGCAGTGTAGTGATAAGGCATCATGACGGCATGCACTCGGTCTGCCCCTAGGGCATCCACGGCAATGGCCAATGTCAATGCCGAGTCGATGCCCCCGGACAATCCGATGACCACTCCGGGAAATCCGCTCTTATTGACATAATCCCGTACTCCGGTAACCAAGGCACAATAAAGACTTTCTTCAGGTTCGACCTCGGGGTCACATTCACCTGACTCCGGTACCCAACGCGCTTCTTCACGCACGAACCGTACCGGCATCACGCCCACTTGCCAATGCGGTGCCTGCACACAGAGAGTGCCTTGCGCATCGACCACCGCCGAGCCACCATCAAATACCAGTTCATCCTGCCCCCCGATCTGATTGACATAAACGACCGGTCGCTGCACTTCCTCGGCACGCGCTTTGAGTAGGGCGCGTCGTTCAGCCGGTTTGTCTTGATGGTACGGCGAGGCATTCAAGGTGATAAGGATATCGGCCCCCGCTTCGCGAGCTTGTTTGACCGGTTCCGGCTCCCATAAATCCTCACAGATCAACAACCCCAGTTTCGCCCCGCAGTGCTCCAACACCAGGGGCTGGCTACCCGCCGAGAAGTAACGCTGCTCGTCGAATACCTGATAATTGGGCAGCGCCTGTTTGGCATACTCACCTAGCCACTCTCCATTGTAGAGCGCACCGGCCAGGTTATAGAGATTGCCCTCCCGGTAGCCGGGATAACCAACGATCACTAGTACATTCCCCACCACCTTGTCAGCCATACGCTGACGCGCCGTAACGAGTCGCGTTTCCAAGGAGGGGCGTAACAACAGATCCTCTGGTGGATAGCCAGTCAGAAATAACTCGGGCAACACCACGATGTCAGCGCGATGTTCGATACGTGCCTCACGAACCGCTTCTATCGCGGCCTCAGTATTGCCCGGAATGTCGCCGACCAGAGGGTCGAGTTGGGCCATTACCAACGTCAAGTCTTGCATGGGAGCACATTTCTCTTGAAACTCTCGATAGACCTATTGTCCCGCATGGCCGAGCATCAGGCAAAGAGCTCGACCGCTTCAGGGAGTCACCGAGGATGAATCTATTGATCATTCGCCTGATCATTTTCGCCATACTGTTCTTCGCCGGCCTCAAGCTGTATCGCATGTACCGCGAATGGCGATTAGAGCACGACGAAAGCAGCGGCAGTGAACGCTCCAAAGATGGCAACCATATGGTGCGCTGCAGCTATTGCCGCGTCCACCTGCCGGAAGACGACGCGCTACGTGATCATGGAGAGTGGTTCTGTTGTACGGACCATCGCGACAAGTACCTAGAAGAGCAACGCCCTGAGGAATGACCGCTCAGGCACTAATGTCGCTGCAGCCGGTAAGGCTCGGGGTCAACGATCGGTACTCGGCCCAGTAGCTGGTCCACCAGTAGTCGAGTCGATGAGGGCGCGAGCACCAGGCCATTGCGATAATGTCCGGCGTTGATGTAAAGATTCTCGAAATCTGAAACGGCACCGATAAACGGCATACCGTCCGGTGTCCCCGGGCGGAGCCCGGCCCAATGGTGCTCCACCTCGCACGAAGCCAAATCAGGAATGATCCACGTGGCGCTTTCCCACAGCGAGGTCCTCGCAACGTCATCGGTCGTTTGATCGAACCCTTTCTCCTCGAGCGTCGATCCCGCTAACACCCGACCATCACTCCGCGGGATCACGTAGCGCCCATCCATCAAGACCACCCGTCGCACCAAGTCAACCGGCCCTTTGAAGAGAATCATCTGTCCCTTGACCGGCCTCACCGGCAGTGACACACCAGCCGTTTCCAGTAATTCTGCGGCCCAGGCGCCGCCACAGACGATGACATGATCGCCCGTCATCATACCCGACGAGGTATCGACACCACGGATTCTTGACCCATCGACACATAGCCGGGTCGCCGTCACATACTCTTTCAAGGAGACTCTCGCCATATCCCCGAGACGAGCACGTAATGCCTTGACCAATCGAGGGTTCCGAATGCTTCCCAACGTAGGCATCCACAGCGCCCCCGGACATCCGGGACAGGCATGAGGCTCTTTGTGATAGAGGAAGTCACTACCCACCCGCTCAAGCGGCTTGCCCTCCTCGCGCGCCCACGCTAACGCGCGAGACTCTTCATCGACACGCAAATAGAGCAGCCCTCTCTGACGATATTCCGGATCGATGCCCGTTTCTTCCAGCAGTCTCAACGACAATTCGGGATAACAGCCTTCGGACCAGCGGGACAGCCTGGATATCGGCGCACTATAACGCCATGGGTACAGGGGAGATACGATTCCCCCACCGGCCCATGACGCTTCACGGCCACAGCACCGTCGTTCGACGAGCGTGACATCATGACCTGCATCGGCTAATTGCAGTGCCGTCATCATGCCGATCACACCACCGCCCACTATCAGGAAATCACTCACAAGAATATCCGCAATCGCTTACAAGAATTTAGGTTAGAGTAGTAAAGCCACATCACGGAATGATACCGCCAGCAGGAATGGAGAACATGGCAATCAATGCCTCCGCAGTACATGGTTTCAGCGCTTCTGCCACTTCCCGAGCGAAGCCTCATGAATCAGGCATCACGCTTCTCGAGCTACTGACCGTCATCAGCCTGATCGTCATCATGGCAGCAATCGCCGTTCCGCAATATAAGAACCTGGCTAGCAGACATCGCGTCGACTCCGATACGATGCGTCTTATTACGGCACTAAAACAAGCAAGGAACACCGCGGTTACCCAGCACACGAGTACGACGCTTTGCCCCTCCCTGGACCAAGTGCACTGTACAGACGACTGGAAGGCACCGCTTATGCTCTTTGCCAGCCATGGTGAGACGGGCCAACGAGAACACTCCAATAACGACATCATAACCTCATGGCAATCAGGTCGCGCCACGACGAATTACCGCGGTTTCGGCAGCAGACGCTATATACGTTTCACGCCCTGGGGAGCCACCCATAGCCAGAACGGTACGTTCACGATCTGCTCCGATGCCGCTTCCAAGAAAGTCATATTGTACAAATCGGGGCGCTCACGAACCGAAAAAGGGAAGGGCTGCTGAATCAGTAACCAGCCATACTGTCACCCTGTCGCCAACTCATGACACCAGGCTTACGCGAGGATTCATTATGCGTCCTCCAGAAATTTGACGCTTGCGTATTCGCCAACAAGACAAATGCATCATCCAGAGCGACACCATGAAACATATAATCCAACCGGCTTCCCTTGGCCATTTTCACACTAGAAACGCCATAACCGATGGCATCATCACGATTGACAAATGGCGAAACTATGACCGCACCATCAATCCTTCCACTGCTATCCCGACCGACATTCATCCTATCCCCCATGACGACGATCAATCCTTGGTAATCAAGACTGCTTTTGACTTCCAAGTTACCGTCCACTACCAGGATTCCTTTCCCGAATAATGGTGAATCAACATGAAGATCACCTGCTATATATGTCAGTCTTCCCCCATTGCGACCGTCATTTTCTCCACCAAAATGGACCCCACTCCCTGAAGAAAACAGTCTCTCACGCTGCTCTGCCAGATCATGCAGCAAACTGATGAAACCATGGAAAGTCGTGGGGTCATTCAATATGCTTTCGCTGATATTCCGGGAAACATTCCCCATGCTTCCTTTATCACCAGGAACGCCTACAATGGTCTTTTCCTTTCCTCTAGCAGCGATCGGAGGATAACGTCGCCCATCGATGACAGACGAGATACTCTCCCCTGTGTTCAGTGCATCGCCTGGTATGAACCCAACGTCCTCCAGAGGACCAGGGATAGTCAGAGGCGATAACCCGAGGAAACCCTCGGGTATGACATACTCAATATCCACTTGGCGTACCATGCCGCCATACTTCCCTTTAGACAGCAGAGCAACGACACCTCCTCCCTGAGTCTTGCAGGCTCGATATTCATACTTGGCAACAGCGTCTGAAACGCTAGTACTCCCCTTACTTGCCTGGCATTGCTCTCTATCCATTCCAAGGAAATCGACGTTCTCCAATGCCGTTGAGGCACCATATTCTGCAGCCAGACGTGCCAATACTCCCGCCCTCTGGTTGCCTGCCATTCGCTCTTCAACCAAAGACGTCTTCATGCCCATTACGCTGGAAACGAGCGCTATCGCAAGCAGAACCAGACTGATAACCAGCGCCATACCACGCTGCTCTCTTGGTGCTCCTCCAATACGCATTATCGGTTACTCGATACGGTCGATGACGCTTTTACGATTGACGACAAGAAAGGACACTCTCCCATGATCGCCATGACTCGAGGTTCCCCTCATTGTTGACGCCGATATTTCAATGGCGACCACCTCTTCGAGCTCTTTTTTCTTTTCAAAGTGCAGGTCCATCAGGTTACTAACGATAGGCTGAGAAGCGCGATCGTAGACCCTATCTTCATCATTGCGACATCGAACGCGAAGCATCACATCACTGCTGCGCGTTTCCTGATAATATTCCAGGCCTTCCAGACGATCACTTGAACAATAAGGATCCTTCGCCATGTCGGTTCCATGGAATTCAATCAACAGGTGATCCGAATTCATCGTGGGTACGCCCTCTTGTACCGGAGTCACCCTGCCAGTGGCCGCACGAACGTCCCGTGACACAAGCTCAAAGAGCATGTTGAGTGTATTTTGACGTTCCGCCAGTTGCCCCGCGCTGGCTAACACCTGGCTGCCATCCATGAACAGTCTCGTCGCCCCATGCGTAATCAATAACCCGATGACCATGGCCACCATCAATTCGACGAGGCTTGCACCATATTGTGCATCCCGAGTCATGACCGTGCCGATGTTCATCGGGCATGCCTACCGGGAAGACGGGCCGGATAACTCAACGAGGACGTTTTGCGGGGGAGGTCGAAACGGTCGTCATGCCAACTTACGGTAATCGAATAAGTGCATGTCCCTGTCTTTTCTATCGTGCTGGCCTGCTCAACCAGGGGCAGACTACCCGCCCAGTGTTCCAACCAGTCACGTTCGACGTCGCTACCGGATGGGCACTGACCATTGGCCGCCCCCAGGGCTGCCCATAAGCGTTCATTGGCATCCGCAGCCATTATCGTGGCCAGCGAATGCTGCAAGGCGACATGGTTGCTTTGCATCGCGGTAAGTTGCATGGCGGCCACCCCCAAAAGCCCCACCGACAACACGAACAGGGCCATCAATGCCTCGATCAGGCTGCCCCCTTGAGGGAGCTTCCCCCCATTCATTACCAGCATGCCGCGGGTGTCCGACCACCGGCCTGGTTCAATGTCAGGTCGCCGCATGCATCCCCGGCTTGTGCTCCGCGAGGCGAGGCAACTAGCGAATACGTCGAGATGGTGGGATCAACACGGATATCGTAGAAGCCTTGCATGGATTCATCGCGGTCATGCAAACCTTCGACGCATCCTTCATACGATTGCGTTACCGTATAACAGCGCTCCAGATGTCCAGCGAGCGCCAACAAACTCGCCTTCGCATCGGTTCGCCTCACCTTGCTCAAGTGATCGGTATAGAGAGGGTAAGCGACAGCGGCAAGCAGGCCGACAATGGTGACCACGATCATGAGCTCGAGCAGCGTAATGCCAGCTTGCCTGCTTATAGTATACGGCTGCATGGTGAGAAACATTCCTTGTCCTCGACGCATCGTTCCAGCGCGTAGTATGAATCAGTGATATTGAATATAACAGTCACGGACAAAAAAAGACCGGACCCTGTTGGTGGTCCGGTCAGTCTCATGAAAGAGGAATGACAAGGCTATTGGCTAGCTATCACGCGTTCACGCAGTTCCGTCGGCATGGAGAAGGTAATGGTTTCCTCTTGCCCCACGAGTTCCTGCGGATGCTTGGCACCCAGCGACTGAAGCCGCTCGATGACACCTTTGACCAGGACTTCAGGGGCGCTGGCACCGGCCGTGATACCGATCGTTTCTACCCCGTCGAACCAGTCAGCCGCGATCTTACCGGCATCGTCGATGAGATAGGCCGGTGTGCCCACACGTTCCGACAACTCCCGTAAGCGATTGGAATTCGAGCTATTGGTGCTTCCCACCACCAGAACCAGATCACTGTCGGCGGCCAGTTCACGCACGGCATCCTGTCGATTCTGGGTCGCATAACAAATATCGTCCTTGCGCGGCCCCTGTATCTCCGGGAACTTGTCGCGCAGTGCATCGATGACCCGGGAAGTGTCATCCATCGATAAGGTCGTCTGGGTCACGAACGCCAGGCTGGACGGGTCGTTGACCTGGAGCGATGCGACATCCATCTCATTTTCGACCAGATAGATATCTCCGCCATAGGAGCGATCGTAACGCCCCATGGTGCCCTCGACCTCAGGGTGGCCTTCATGTCCGATCAGGACGCACTCCTGACCACGGCGGGCGTAACGAAGTACTTCCATATGCACCTTGGTCACCAACGGACAGGTGGCATCAAACACTCTCAGCCCACGGCGCTCGGCTTCCTCCTGAACCGCACGCGACACACCATGTGCAGAAAAAATCACGATCACATCATCAGGAACCTCATGCAGTTCCTCAACGAAGACCGCACCACGCTCACGCAGGCTGTCGACCACGAAACGGTTATGTACTACCTCATGACGTACGTATATCGGGGGACCAAATACATCCAGAGCGCGATTGACTATTTCGATAGCACGATCGACACCAGCGCAGAAACCGCGGGGATTGGCCAGTTTGATCTGCATACTTACCTCGCTTGCCTGTCAGGCTTCAATGCGTGGTCACGGGACGTACACTGATGACATCGACGTCGAATGTCAGGGTACGCCCAGACAGTGGGTGATTAAAGTCCACCTCAACCTGGGAGTCATCGATCCGGGCTATAACTCCCGGTATTTCACCCCCGGCAGCATCGGTAAAGGACATCACCATCCCCTCTTCGGGTTCAAGCTCGTCGAAATCATCGCGCTTGAGCATCTGAACATTCTGTGGGTTATGCTGGCCAAATCCATGTTCAGGGGAAATCTCGAAACTGCCACTCTCCCCCTCAGTCAGCCCCTTGATCGGCGCCTCGAACCCCGGCGGCAGATTCCCGTCACCGACCTGGAATGTGGCCGGGGATTTGTCATGGGTCGAATCAACCACAGTGCCATCCTCAAGCTTCAACGAGAAGTGGAGGGTGACTTCCATGCCTTCCTCGATGCGGTAGTCGCTCATAGTATGCCTCTAAAACGCGTGTTTTCCGGCCATCCGTCAATGTGCCCGCTTTCGCTTGGCATCGCGGAAGGACTCCCAGATCAGACCGATAGCACCGAGAGTAATGGCGGTATCTGCCAGGTTGAATGCCGGAAAGTAATACTGCCCCCAGTGGAAGGACAGGAAATCGATCACATGACCATGGACCATACGATCATACAAATTCCCCAGCGCACCACCAATGATAGCCGCCAATGATGCACCCAATATCTTCTCGTGAGCACGAAGCCGTCTCATCCAGAGCGTAAGAGCGACACTGGCGCCCACGGCAATGGCCACGAAGAACCAGCGCTGCCAACCGGCATGCCCCGCCAGAAAGCTGAAAGCGGCACCGGTATTATACAATAGTGTCAGGTCGAACACCGGTAACACCGTCACGGGCTCGGCGTAGCTCAACCAGTGGCTGGCCAGAGCCTTGGTCCCCAGGTCCAGAGCAATCACCAGCGCCGACAACCAAAGCCAGCGCAGAGGGCGACCCATCGGAGGCGCCTGGTCGTTACGTGTATTCATGCGATCTTCCTGACGGGCTGAACCTGCCTGTTTGAAGCCGGTCATGCATAGCGACGGGTTTCCCCCGACCCTTCAGGCAAGTTGGAAATGCAACGACCGCAAAGGTCGGTCGCCTCAGGATGCGTTCCCACATCCTCACGATGATGCCAGCAGCGCTCGCATTTCTTGTACGGTGAAGCCCACACGGCAACCCGTAACTCATCCAAATCGGTCGCTTCAGCATCATTACCCTCGGCGAGAGAAGCCAGACGAACATCACTGGTCAACAGCACGAAACGAAGTTCGTCACCCAGCCGTGCTAACGTCTCACGCAAGGCATCGCTGGCATAAAGTGTCACTTCTGCCGCCAGGCCACTGTTGATCGCCTTGGCGTTACGAGCCTCTTCCAGACACTTGTTGACGGCCTGCTTGACCTCCAGCACCTGTTCCCAGAAGTCTCGGCCCAACAGCGCTGTCTCATCCAGGGACGTCAGACCTTCATAATAGGTCTCCAACAGCACACTATCGGAACGCACACCTGGAATATGCTCGTAGATCTCATCTGCCGTGAACGACAGAATCGGCGCGATCCAGCGGCAAAGCGCCTCGACGACATGATAGAGTGCCGTTTGACAGCTGCGACGCTCCAGTGATTCGGGTTGCGTCGTATATTGCCGGTCCTTGATGACATCCAGGTAGAAGCCGCCCAGTTCACGGGCACAGAAGGTATGCACCTGCTGGTAGACATCGAGGAAGCGGTAATCGGCATATGCCTTGCGGATCCGCTCCTGTAGTTGCGCGGCCCGATCGACCACCCATTGATCCAGTGCCAGCATCTCGTCGAACGGTACGGCGTGACGATCTGGTGCAAAACCATTGAGATTGGCCAACAAGAAGCGTGACGTATTGCGGATACGGCGATACACATCGGCAATCCGCTTGAGAATCTCATCGGATACCGCCATCTCGCCGGAGTAGTCCGTCGAGGCCACCCACAGGCGCAGGATATCGGCTCCCAGCTTATCCATGACCTCTTGAGGGGCAACGACATTGCCCATCGATTTCGACATCTTCCGTCCCTGAGCATCGACGGTGAAGCCGTGGGTCAGCAGCCCCTTATAAGGAGGGTGACCGTCGATGGCGCAACCGGTGAGCAGGGACGAATGGAACCAGCCCCGATGCTGATCGGAGCCTTCCAGATAGAGGTCGGCACGCGGCCCTTGCGCATGACCGAGCTGATGGGAATCGCGCAGTACGTGCCAATGCGTCGTACCTGAATCGAACCAGACGTCGAGGGTATCGGTAACCTTGTCGTAATCACCGGCCTCGTCACCCAGCAGCTCGGTCGGATCAAGGCGGAACCAAGCGTCGATTCCCTCCTTCTCCACACGCTTGGCAACCGCTTCCATCAGCTCTACCGTGCTGGGATGGAGCTCCCCGGTGCGTCGATGCAAGAAGAAAGGAATCGGCACCCCCCAGTTGCGCTGACGAGAGATACACCAATCCGGACGGTTGGCGATCATGGCGTGTAGCCGCGCCTTCCCCCAGGACGGAGTGAAATGTGTCGCCTCGACCCCCTCCAGTGCCCGCTGACGCAGACTGATTCCCTGCTTGTCTTGGACATCCATCCCCACGAACCACTGCGCTGTAGCACGATAGATGACCGGGGTCTTATGGCGCCAGCAGTGCATGTAACTGTGGGTGATGGTCTTGTGTGCCAACAAGGCATCGACCTCACGCAGCGTCTCGACGATCCGAGGGTTGGCCTTCCAGATCAATTGGCCGCCGAAGTGGGGCAACTCCTCAGCATACACGCCATCGCTCTGAACCGGGTTCAGGATGTCGCTGAAATCCATGCCATGGGCTCGGCAGGTTTCGAAGTCATCCACACCATAGGCAGGAGCGGAGTGAACCACTCCGGTACTGCCCACCTCGACCTCGACATAATCAGCCAGGTAGACAGGTGAGCATCGCTCGTAAAACGGGTGGCGGAAGTCGATCCTGTCGAGCCGTTGCCCCTGCGCCGTCGCAACGATCTGCCCCTCGAGCTGGAAGCGTTCCAGACAGGAAGCCACCAGTTCCTCAGCGATCAACAGCAGCCGACTTCCTACGTCAACGAGCGCATATACCACGTCGGGATGCACATTGAGTGCCTGGTTAGCAGGAATCGTCCAGGGTGTCGTCGTCCAGATGACGGCAGCAGCCGGCTTGGGCAGCTCGCTCAACCCAAAGGCCTCGGCCAGCTTCTCCGATTCAGCCACAGGAAAGGCGACATCGACGGCGTCGGACGTCTTGTCAGCATATTCGACTTCTGCTTCCGCCAACGCCGAGCCGCAATCGAAGCACCAATTGACAGGCTTTAGTCCCTTGAATACATAGCCACCTTCGACCATCGCGGCCAGCGCGCGGATCTCGCCAGCCTCATTGACGTAATCCATGGTGCGATAGGGATTGTCCCAATCGCCAACCACCCCCAGGCGCACGAAATCCTTCATCTGCTCCTGGATCTGCTCGCTGGCGTATTCACGACACAACCTGCGGGCTTCTTCGGCCGGAAGGTGCTTGCCATGAGTGGTTTCCACCTTGTGCTCAATCGGCAATCCATGACAGTCCCAGCCCGGCACGTACGGCGCATCATAGCCGGCCAGAAATTTCGACTTGACGATGATGTCCTTGAGAATCTTGTTGACGGCATGACCGATATGGATGCTGCCGTTGGCATAGGGAGGCCCATCATGCAAGACGAAAGGTTCGCGCCCCTGCCCCTGTTCACGCAGGCGGCGGTAGAGGTCCATTTCCTGCCAGCGCGCTACCCGCTCGGGTTCGCGCTTGGGCAGCATGCCCCGCATGGGGAAATCCGTCTCGGGCAGATTCAGGGTGTGTTTGTAGTCGCTCATAGGTTCAGGATCAGCCATCATCATGGCCGGCGGCCGTAGGGCCTGCCGACGTATCAATTGTCACGGAATCGCAAGCCAGGGGTGCCGATGCCAGGGGCAGCGATACATCCACGCTCGTACCATCCATCAGCGTGGTCGGCAGCATTCCGACCTCGCGCGTCTCTGCGGCAGCGAAAAACGCGCGTGCGCGTTGTCGGTCTCTATGGATCTGCTGCTTCAACGACTCGAGTCCATCGAAACGGATCTCTCCTCGTAAACGAACACACGGCGTCACGAGCAGCCGCATACCATAAAGGTCCTCGTCGAGGTCAAGCAGGTGAACTTCCAGCACGGGTCGCGTACTACCCAGCGTGGGTCGCCAGCCAATGTTCGCTACACCAGGCAAGCGGCGTCCATCCGGGAGCGTCGAGACCACGGCATACACGCCACGCAGAGCCAATGGCTGCGGTAACAGTGGCAGATTGGCGGTAGGCATCCCGATGGTTCGTCCCAGTTGTTGGTCGACGACCACGCGGCCCGACAGTTGATACGGACGACCCAGCATCCGTGCCGCCTGGAAAAAATTGCCGCTGGTCAACAACGTGCGGACGCGAGTGCTGGAGACACGCTCATCGTCGAGAAGAAACGCCCTGGTATGCTCGACACCGAAGCCCCTTTCGGCACCAACCTCGGCAAGCAATGCGAAGTCGCCATCGCGTTCGCGGCCGAACCGGAAGTCATCGCCTACGACCAGGTGGCGAACCCCCAGCCCATCGACCAACACCCGATCGATGAACTCCCTGGCCGTCAGACAGCGCAAGGCCTCGTTGAACGGCAAGCAAAGCACACGTTCGGCTCCATACGCAGCCAACAGACGAACCTTGTCCCGCAAACGCGTCAAGCGCGGGGGAGCCTGGTCACCGGCAAAATATTCGCGTGGCTGTGGCTCGAATACGACAACAGCTACCGGCAACCTCTGGTCCCTGGCACGTTCTCGCAACTGATCGAGAATGGCCTGATGCCCTCGGTGCACGCCATCGAAGTTGCCGATGGTAGCTACGCAACCATGATGTGCATCGCGCAAATTGTGCAGCCCACGAATCAATTGCATGCGTTACCCAAGGTCGTATCGAACGTTGATTATAACGGTCTGTACAGCGAGCGCCTATCACCGATGTCGGTAGGGCTGATCCATGATCTACGCCGCCAGGCGAAAGTGGCGTAACCGAACCCCCGTCGCCGCCAGCCAAGCAAAATAAACGCCGGCCCCCCCCAACACTAATCCAGCCAGATGGCCGGCCCTGTGCCAGACCGACCAATCCAGCCAAACGCGCCAATCCGGCGAGAACCACCATAGGGCGATTCCCATGCACAAGCATCCACCTCCCAGTTGGATGGCGAAGCGTCCCCAGCCAGCTTGAAAGACCAAGATACCTCGTTTTCTCAGTAGCCATCCTAGACAACCGGCGTTCATGAACCCGGACAAGGCCGTGGCCAAGGCCAACCCCGCATGTGCCAGAGGCCAGACCAATGCCAAGTTGAAGACCATGTTGGCGGCCATGGCCATGGTCGCGACCTTGACTGGCGTTTTGGTGTCCTGTTGGGCGAAGAACCCAGGCGCCAGCACTTTGATCAACATGAATGCCACCAAGCCGAAGGCATAGGCTCTCAGACTCATGGCTGCCATGACGATATCATTCTCGGTCATGGCGCCATAATGGAACAAACTGATCAGCAGTGGCTCCGCCAGCACCGCCAGGGCCAAGGCTGCCGGCAACCCCAGCAGCAGGACTGCACGTACCGCCCAGTCGAGCATGCGCGCGAAGTGTTCACGTGACTGTTCGACATGTCGCTTGGACAAGGCCGGCAAGATGACGGTCCCTATCGCCACGCCGAATACGCCCAGCGGTAATTCCATGAGACGGTCGGAGTAGTACAGCCATGACACACTTCCCGACACCAACAACGAGGCAAGCACGGTGTCCAGCAGGAGATTGATCTGTGCTACCGATACCCCGAACAGTGCCGGAATCATCAGTGTCATCACACGTCGGACCCCAGGATGGGAAAAGCGCGGCCACGGCCGTGGCAGCAGCCCCAGGCGAACCAGAAACGGCACCTGGAACATCAGTTGAGCACAACCGGCAATCAGGACGCCCCAAGCCAACCCCATGGCAGGGTTGCTCATCCAAGGAGTCAATAGCACGGCCGCCCCGATGAGCGACAGATTGAGCAATACTGGCGTAAAGGCCGGAACGGCAAATCGGTTCCAGGTATTGAGCACACTTCCCGAAAACGCCGTCAACGAAATCAGCAGCAAGTAGGGAAACGTCAGTCTCAACATATCTGCCGTCAGCGCCAGCTTGGCTGGATCACGGCCGAAGCCCGGCGCAAACACCCACACCAGCCACGGCGAAGCCAACATGGCCAGCGCCGTCAACAAGGCAAGGACGACAGCGAGGCTACCGGAAACAGCATCCAGCAACTCGCGGATTTCCGCTCGGGTACGTTGTGTCGCGTACTCGGACAGGACCGGCACGAATGCCTGATTGAAGGCGCCTTCAGCAAACAGACGGCGCATGAAGTTGGGCACCTTGAATGCCACGAAGAAGGCATCAGCACCACTGGTCGCCCCTAGAAGAACGGCAACGACGACATCGCGAACCAAACCCATGACACGCGATATCATGGTCATCGCACTGACGATAACGCCCGAACGCAACAGACCGGCCCGCCCGGACGGTGCATCTACCGCCATACCGGGTTCATCGGTTGCCGCCGGTGTCGGACGATCATCAGTGGCCACAGTGCTTACAGGTCCTTTGGTCGTAAAAAACAGGCTGTCATGGGCGTAAAGTAGCAGCCACAAAAAAACCGGCCGAAGCCGGTTTTTTGATCAAGGTGACCGGCGTTACGCAGCCAGCGCCTTGATTCGCTTATTCAAACGATGCTTGAGGCGCGCCGCTTTCTTCTTGGACAGCACGTCCTTGTCAGCGATGCGGTCGATGATCGGCTGGGCCTGCTTGAATTCATCCATTGCCTTACCATGATCACCGGTCTTGACGGCCTTGATCACACGTTTGACATAGGTGCGCACCATGCTGCGCTGACTCGCGTTATGGACGCGACGTTCTTCAGCCTGGCGGGCGCGCTTACGAGCTTGTTTACTGTTTGCCACCATTATCTCCTTGGAGAATGATTACCGTACCATCGGCAACTATCGATAAATGTCTGACCTGGCTGGGAAAATGACCACCCAACCGGTTTGGCCTTGATGAATTGCACGGGCCATGTCTGAGAGGATGCGAGATTCTAGCATATCGCACTCGCTAGTTGCTACCGCCGCGTACCAGACGAGAATACGCACTCATAGCACCACCAAATTATCCCGATGAATCAACTCCGGCGCTTCCATATAACCTAGTATTCGCTCGATTCGGTAACTTGGTTCGCCGAGAATTCTGGCGGCTTCTTCCGCACCGTAATTGACCAGTCCTTTTGCCACACGCTCACCATGCTCATCGACGCAGAGCACCATGTCACCACGCACGAACTCTCCCGTTAACGATTTGACCCCCACGGGCAGCAGGCTAGACCCACGGTCACGCAATACGCCGACAGCACCGGAGTCCAATACCAGCCAGCCTCTCACCTGTAACTGGCCAGCCAGCCACCGTTTGCGAGCGGCAATCGGTGCCTGCTCGGGCCGCAACAAGGTACCGACACGCTCCCCCGTGGCTAATCGCATCAAGACATCACGCTCCCGGCCACTCGCAATCACAGTGACCGCACCGGAGCGTGCAGCCAGTTGGGCGGCTCGCACCTTGGTAGCCATCCCCCCCCTGCCCAAGGCACCCCCACCTCCAGCCATGGCAGCCAGTCGAGAGTCATCGGCGTGACTCTCCCTGATCAAACGAGCGTCGGGGTGATAGCGTGGGTCGGCATCGAACAATCCATCCTGGTCGGTCAGTATCACCAAGGCATCCGCTTCGAGCAGGTTGGCGACTAGAGCGCCCAACGTATCGTTGTCACCAAAACGAATCTCATCGGTGACTACCGTGTCGTTTTCATTGATGACCGGCACAACGTGAAGGTCGACCAATGTTCGCAAGGCGGAGCGAGCATTGAGGTAGCGCTTGCGGTTGGAAAGATCGTCATGCGTGAGCAATATCTGGGCAGTCAGCAGACCATGGCGACCAAAATGGCCCTCATAGCATTCGGTGAGACCATTCTGACCCACTGCGGCTGCCGCTTGTAGCTCATGCACCGCCGATGGTCGCTCATGCCATCCAAGCCTGACCATGCCAGCCGCTACCGCCCCCGAAGAGACCAACACAACGTCGATGCCACGCGCATGGAGGGCCGCTATCTGGTCGACCCAGCCACCGATCGCCTCATCGTCGAGGCCTCGGCCATCATTGGTCAGCAGTGAACTACCGATCTTCACCACCACGCGCCGGGCATTCACGAGGGCGTCCCGCCCAGGCGGCTTCTCACGGCCAGTCATGGTATTCCTCACGGTACATATTCGATCTCGACATCATAATCATCATCGTCGAAGTCATCATCGTCGAAGTCATCATCGTCATCATCGATATCTTGCCGACGCTTACGCCCCAATCTGGCTTCAGTGCGCGCCACCGACTCAGCCTCCATACGGCGACAGATGATACGCTCCTGCTCCGCAACCGCTGCATCTTCGTTTTCCAGGCGCCGCCGTTCGGTCAACCAACGATACACGGCGTTCACAAGAGCCTCGGTACCCTCGCCACTGAGGGCGGACACCTGAAAAACCGGCTCTTGCCAATCGAGACGAGCGAGGAGGTCGGATACGACCTCGTCACGCTCTGCGTCAGGCAGCATATCCAGTTTGTTGATGACCAGCCAGCGAGGGCGCTCGGCCAAGGCCAGCGAGAACTGCTCCAACTCATGGGCAATTGCCTGGACGGTCGCCACGGGGTCGGACCCATCAAACGGAGCCACATCGACGACATGCAACAGCAACCGTGTCCGCGTCAGATGCTTGAGGAATCGCAACCCCAGCCCCGCGCCACCGGATGCACCTTCAATCAATCCCGGCACATCCGCCATCACGAAATGCTCGTGACGACCGAGCTGGACGACTCCCAGATTAGGCACGAGCGTCGTAAAAGGATAATCCGCTACTTTCGGCTTGGCCGCCGAAACGGAGCGAATCAGGGTCGACTTGCCAGCATTCGGCATCCCCAACAAGCCAACGTCTGCCATCACCTTCATCTCGAAGCGTAAATTGCGACGCTCACCGTCCGTCCCCGGTGTCGTCTTGCGAGGCGCTTGATTGGTCGATGACTTGAAGTGGATATTACCCAAACCGCGACGCCCACCATGCGCCACCAGCACCTTTTGTCCAGCGTCGGTGATATCGGCGGTGACTTCCAGGGTATCCTCATCAATCACCGTGGTTCCCACCGGAACCTTGACATAGAGGTCCTCCCCCGTCTTACCGCTCATCTGACGGCCTTGCCCTGGCTGACCGTTCTGTGCCTTGTAGAAGCGCTGATACTTGAAGTCGATCAAGGTGTTCAAGGCATCGTCACCGATCAGGTACACATTGCCGCCATGCCCACCATCGCCGCCATCAGGCCCACCTTTGGGTACATACTTTTCACGCCGGAAACTCAAGCAGCCATTGCCACCCCTTCCAGCTTCCACAATGATTGAGGCTTCATCGACGAACTGCATCGCTCGCTCTCCCGACGGTACTACCGTCATAATACAAGAAGGCCCCGCCTAAGCGGGGCCTTCTGCTAGCCGAACCCATGCTTGCATCGACACGCGAATCTACTATGGGCTCGGAGACAGGCACTCACCAAGCTCGCAAGCTCTCAGGCGGAGACAATGCTCACGAACTTGCGATTTTTGGGCCCTTTGGTCTCGAACTTGACCACACCCTCATTCAGGGCGAACAGCGTGTGGTCTTTGCCGATACCCACACCAGTACCGGCATGAAACTTGGTGCCGCGCTGACGGACAATGATATTGCCCGGTATCACGGCCTGACCGCCAAACAGCTTGACACCAAGGCGCTTGGATTCGGAATCGCGACCGTTACGTGTGGAACCGGCTGCCTTCTTGTGAGCCATTGCTATTACCTCGCTCTTTCAGGGGGCGTAACCGCTTATGCGGAAATCCCGGTAATCTTGACTTCAGTGAACCACTGACGGTGACCCTGGCGACGCATGTGGTGCTTGCGGCGACGAAACTTGATGATACGCACCTTGTCACCGCGGCCATGGGAAACGACTTCCGCCGCAACCTTGGCACCATCCACCAATGGGGCTCCGACTTTCACGTCATTGTCATCCGCAACCAGCAGTACCTGATCGAACTCCAACGTTTCACCCGTGGCCACTTCCAGCTTCTCGAGCTTCAGGGTCTGACCTTCCTGAACGCGGTATTGCTTGCCACCGCTTTTGATCACTGCATACATTTAACGTTCTCCAGCTACTCATCGGGTTGCGCTCTTCATCGGCCTGCTGCGAGTGGCGCCCTTCTTGGCAACCATCTGACAGGGAGCATGATGAGCCGGGCGGCGGATTATAACCACACGAGAAGCTTGACACAAGCCACTGTCACAATGCAGCTTGCTTGACGCCCCCCCTAGCCATCCATAGCATAGCTTGCAACCCAAGGCCGATCTTCATCGACCCCATTCCGGATAAGCAACGCCCATGCAGCCAACAGCATCGCCAACCGCGCCGCCCTCTCTACACGCTGCGGTAGCAGACGACTTCACAGCCGTCGACCGCACCATCCTGACACAACTGGCGTCACGGGTACCGCTGGTCGAATCGATCGGTCATTACATCATTGATAGCGGCGGTAAAAGACTACGCCCCTTACTGGTATTGCTGGCGGCACGCGCACTGGACTATCGACACGACAAGCACATCACCCTGGCGACGCTGATCGAATTCATGCACACCTCCACTTTGCTGCATGACGATGTCGTTGACGAATCCCATATGAGACGCGGCAAGGCAACCGCCAACGATGCCTGGGGCAATGCCCCTTCTGTTCTGGTCGGAGACTTCCTGTATTCGCGCTCTTTTCAGATGATGGTCGAAGTCGGTTCGATGCGGATCATGGAAGTACTGTCGGCGGCGACTTGCACCATTGCCGAAGGCGAAGTCATGCAATTAACCAATGTCGGCAACCCGGATGTCGATGAAGCCGCCTATTTCGACACCATTCAGGGCAAGACCGCCATGCTATTCGAAGCTGCGTCACACAGCGGCGCTATCCTGGCCAATGCCTCTCCGAACCAGGAACGAGCGCTTCAGCTTTATGGCCGCTATCTAGGATTGGCATTTCAACTCGTCGATGATCTACTCGACTATCAAGGTGAAGCCCAGGCCATGGGCAAGAATATTGGCGACGATCTTGCCGAAGGCAAGCCGACCCTGCCACTCATTCATGCCATGGCCACTGGCAGCCCGGAGCAGGCCAGCCTGGTGCGCCGCGCCATTCGCCAGGGGGGATTGGAACATCTGGATGCCGTACTAGGTATCGTGCACGATACTGGAGCACTGGACTATACGCGAGCACGTGCTGAGGCAATGGCCGATAAGGCACTGGCACAGCTCGAAGTTCTGCCTGACAACGAATACCGAGCCAGTATGGAAAACCTCGCTCATATGGCGGTGGAACGCCAGGCTTGAGCCCCCGACGCCTTGCATCGCCCAGCAAGATACGTATAATTGCGCATCGTCGAGAAGACAGCCTTTCTGTCCGTCGTTCGTCGGAGTATAGCTCAGCTTGGTAGAGCGCTGCCTTCGGGAGGCAGAGGTCGTAGGTTCGAATCCTGCTACTCCGACCAAGAACATCAGCAAAAACCGCCACTTACGGAGCACTCCGGGTGGCGGTTTTTCGTTACGGCCATATCAAAACGAACTGACATGGCGTCGGTGAGTGAATCGTCAGGCGAAGGTATTGAGCTGAGTTCCCACACTACCTTCAGTTGCCAGTTGCGGCGCCTGAGCGGCGGAGTCCATCAAGTCAGCGATTTGGTTCTCCTGCGTTTCCATCGCTTCCTTGAAGACCTTGGTCTGCGCCTCCTGCATCATCTGCGATTGTTGCATCGCAAGAGAGGCACCCACCGAACCTTCGATCGCTCCATCCATAACAACTCCCATTAACAGTGCTTGGACATGTATATCAACAGCGGTGCGTTGACGAACAACGTAGCCGCCATGCTCCGCCATTAGCAAGTTGCCCGCAAATAACGTAGCACACTCTATCTATCGGCAGCGGAATAGTTCACTTCAATCGTCTAGATCAAAAGAATCCAGCAGTCTGCTGCACCACCTTGGTCCATAATGATGGCGATAATCGATAACAATAGACAAAGGCTTGAAAAGGGAGTTCGTCATGCAGCGCCTTTCTCTCGACCGTGCCGTACTTCAGGTGCGTGATCTCGGCACCATGGTGCATTTCTGTCGCGACATCCTGGCTCTACCATTGCTCCTGCTCACTGACACGGGAGCCACCTTCGAACTGGGGACCGACGAGCGCGGACATACTCAAGTACTCATGCTACTGGCGAGCGAAACCTCCTCAGAGCCACGCAGAATGACGCTTGAAGTGGCCGATTCCGAATTTCCCAGCACGTGCGCCCATTTGAGACGCCATGGCGCCTCACTGTTCGAGAGCGAAGGCAGTAGTGCACCGGGATGCGCCTGGCGCGTACTGCACTGCAACATGCCCGAGGGCCATCAATTGCAAGTCGTGGCTATCGACCCCAGCCGTTGTGCACCAACCAGCCCGCAATATGCCTCAGTACGCCCTTAGTCTTCCTCATGAGCCCGCTGTGCACGTTCCAAACGTTTACGGTGCTTGTTTTTCCGATACAGGCGTGCCGTGGCGATACTCAATGCCGCGACCAACATCCCCCCCAACGTCACAGCTTGCCAAGGTCGCGCCGCATCCGCTAACAGCGTCTCCAGCGTCAAGATGGTGATGAAGCCTATTGCCTGACTGGCAATGGCTAGGGCACGCAGGGTATCGAAAGACGTTCCAGCCATGCAGGCACTCCATGACGAGGTCGAAGGCCACTCAATGAATGGGTGACATCCATGTCATGATGACAGTAGGCTTGCCTATCGTCACCCCACACCAAACTCGACGAGTTGGAGCTCTACCTCTGTCATGGACGCTCTCGCCATTGGTCCACTACTGATTTCATTACCTCGATTGTATGCGTTCGCAACAGGCTTGGTACTGCTGTTCGTCAGTACGTTCTTACTCAAGTTGACACGACGCGCGCATACCCGGTGGTTCAACCCGATGGTGCTGTTCTGGTTGCTAGGCGCCCGTTTCGGCCACATAGCGATGAACATCGACGCATACCAAGGCGCCCTGCTGGATATGTTCAAACTTTGGCAACCTGGATACAGCACCGTCTGGGGCTTGATCGCCGCCATAGGCTGGTCAATCTGGGTCTTCCGCCGACAGGTCCGACCGCTCTTGAGTGCCTGCTCCATGCTGATAGCCGGCACTGTTCTATGGCTGATCATCACGGCCTGGAACCCGTTGGGCAGCACGCTCCCCATTCAGCAGATACCCGACATCACGTTGAAGACTCTGGAAGGTGACGAACTCAACCTACGCGATATCGAGGACGAACGTGTTCTGGTCAACTTATGGGCGACATGGTGTCCACCTTGCTTACGCGAAATGCCATTGCTCGAAGAGGCCGATGCACACAACGACGTGACGGTCGTCATCGTCAACCAAGGTGAGGACCTTTTGCAGGCGTCACGTTACCTGGACGAGCAGGAGCTCGACTTTCGTTATGCACTACTCGATCCGCAGCAGGAGCTCACCATGTTGAGCCAAGCGCCAGGGCTCCCTACCACCATGCTGTTCGATAGTGATGGCAACACCTTGGAACACCATGCCGGTGAACTGAGCCGGAGCCAACTGCGTGCCTGGCTAGACCGGCACTGATTCATGTCACGCTAGCGGCCGAAATGCTTAAGCGTGCCACGACTTTCCGTTACCATACTGCGCCCCGACACCAGGCCGCCAAGCCCAGCGGTCTTGTCGTCAGGTCACCGCAATGTCATCTCTATCACTCGAGGCATCATGAGCGATTTTTCTCCCGGGCAACGCTGGATCAGTGACGGTGAAGCCGAACTGGGTCTAGGCACGGTCCTCAATTGCGACAACCGCATGGTGACGGTGCTGTTTGCCGCCAGCCAGGAAACCCGCACCTACAGTACTCGCCAACCACCGTTGACACGCGTCGTCTTCGGCAGCGGCGACCGTGTACAGTCGACGGAAGGCTGGCAACTCATCGTCGATGACAGCAAGGAAGTCAATGGACTGATCGTCTATATAGGTGAGGATTCTCAAGGTCACTGGCGAGAGCTTCCCGAAGCGCAACTCGCCGATACCATGCAGTTCGACCAGGCAAGGGACCGCCTGCTGACAGGCCAGGTCGACCGTAATGACTGGTTCGATTTGCGTTATCGGACGCTGCACCATCACCAGCGTACCGAACGCAATCCCGCGCTTGGACTCTCGGGTCCCAAGGTCGATCTGATTCCCCATCAGCTATATATCGCTGACGAAGTCGCAAATCGTCATGCGCCTCGGGTGCTGCTGGCGGATGAAGTCGGGCTGGGAAAAACCATTGAAGCCGGTTTGGTCCTGCACCGCTTGCTGCTTAGTGGTCGTGCGGAACGGGCACTCATTCTGGTACCGGATAGCTTATCTCACCAATGGCTGGTTGAACTGCTCCGCCGTTTCGCTCTGGATGTCACCCTGCTCGACGAGCAACAGAGTCAGGCTCATGGCCATGCCAATCCTTTCGAATCAGGTCAGTTGATCCTGGCAAGCCAACAGTGGCTGTTCGCCGATCCATATCGTCAACAACAGGCCGAAGCTTGCGCATGGGACATCCTGATCGTGGATGAAGCACACCATCTTGATTGGACACCTGAACACACCGGGCCTGGCTATGCCTGCGTGGAACGTATGGCGTCGCTCATTCCCGCGATTCTGCTACTGACCGCGACGCCGGAACAGATGGGATTGACCAGCCACTTCGCACGCCTACGGCTCCTGGACCCGGACCGCTACCACGACCTCGAGACGTTCAAGCATGAAGAGCAGGGCTATGTGCGCGTTGCCGATGCCATCGAGGCCTTGGACCGGCTCCCAGTCGATGACGGGGAGGTCGCACAGAGCGATTACGATGCGATCACTACCGTCATTGATGATCCGGATAGCCAGGCATTGCTGGACATACTGACCACCACGGAAAGCGATGAACAGCAACGAGCGTCGGCCAGATCCCAGCTACGTGACCAACTACTGGACCGACATGGCACTGGACGAGTCATGTTTCGCAACAGTCGCCGCCATGTCGCAGGTTTCCCGGAACGTAACGTTCATATTACGACGCTGGAAGCACCTGCGGCCTACCGTCGTCTATTGAGGCGACTCGAGAGAGATGAGGAATACCTCGACGAGTTACTGATCGCTACCGGGCTCGATCACCCCGAGGCGGTGCTCTATCTCGATGCCATGTACCGTCAATTGCACGCTCAAGCACCGGACACGTCACCTTGGTGGCAGTTCGATCCACGTGTCAACTGGTTGCTGGAGCGCCTACAGGCAGTTGGCAAAGAGGAAGGCTCCAACGGCAAGATGCTCGTCATCACTCACCACCGGGAAACGGCATTGGAGCTGGCCGAAGGGTTAAGGACTCTGGAAGGTATCCAGGCTCCCGTCTTCCATGAGGGGATGAGCCTTGTCGAACGCGATCGGGCAGCCGCAGAGTTTGCGGACGACGAGACCGGCTGCCAGGTTCTGATCTGTTCAG
Organism: Aidingimonas lacisalsi; assembly: GCF_008079445.1. Classification (GTDB taxonomy): domain Bacteria; phylum Pseudomonadota; class Gammaproteobacteria; order Pseudomonadales; family Halomonadaceae; genus Aidingimonas; species Aidingimonas lacisalsi. The sequence continues at coordinate 34,859 of NZ_VRYH01000010.1, forward strand.
AGATCGGTTCTGAAGGACGGAATTTCCAGTTCTGCCACCACTTGGTGATGTTCGATCTACCACCGCACCCAGATCAGCTTGAACAGCGGATCGGACGACTCGACCGTATCGGCCAGCAGCACGCCATCGATATCCATGTCCCGGTGTTCAACGATAGCCCCGGTGAACGTCTACTACGCTGGTATCGTGACGGTATGGAAGCATTCGGTGCGCCGACGGGTGTGGGTAGTGAGCTCTATGATGCGTTCGGCGATGCGCTCGCGGATGCGCTCCTGAATGACGAGGAGCTACAGGAAGTCATCGACGAGACGCACTCGATGTATCAATCGCGCCTGCGTGAATACGCTGCTGGTCGCCATCGCCTGCTGGAACATAATGCCTGTCGCCACGACCGCGCCCAGACCGTGATTGATTCCATCAGGGAACTCGATGACGATCCTGCCTTACCACGCTACCTGGATAGGGCTCTGGATGTCTTTGGTGTCGACGATACCTCCTTGGGGGGTGATCTGATCCACCTAAAACCTGGACCGCAAATGCTCGATGGGTTACCCGGGTTAGCCAAGGAGGAAGCAGGATTCACCGCTACATTATCGCGGCAATGCGCTCTGGCACGAGACGATGTGCAGCGTCTCTCGTGGGAGCACCCGCTGTTACGCGAGATCATGGGGCGCATCTTGTCAGGCACCATGGGCAACACCGCTCTCGCGTTACTCAAACACCCGGCCATTCCGGCAGGGAGGTTGATGGTCGAACTGGTCTTTCGCACTCATTGTCCGGCTCCCAAGCGTTTGCATGTCAACCGTTTCCTGCCCGCTACCGCCGTCCGCGTGCTGCTGGATGAATCCGGCATCAACCTGACCGACAAAGTGTCCTTCAACGGTTTGTCGAAGAACCTGCAGAAGGTCAAGAAAGCGGTGGCACGGGATTTGATCAAGAACCGTCATGACCAGCTACGTGAGATGCTGTCCAACGGCGAGCGAGAGGCCGACCGGGAGTTGCCAAGCATCGTTGAAGCGGCGCAAACGCGCATGCGCAAGACCCTGGACGGAGAATTGATTCGACTGCAAGCCCTGGCTCGCCACAATCCTTCGGTACGTCCTGACGAATTGCAAGCCTTGCAAGACGAGCGCTCCGCCTTGAATGGAGCACTCGACAATACCCGGCTGCGCCTGGATGCCGCTCGAGTCATCGTTACCGTGGAACAGGAAGAACGCTAGCCGAGAATATCCGCCAGCGCTGTATCCGCGGTCGGGAAACGAAAGTCAAACCCGGCTGCCTGTAACCGCGCGGGCCGCATGTCGGCTCCGGTCAACAGTAGCCGGGACATCTCACCCAATCCAAGCTTGAGCAAAGGTGCCGGCACCGCCAGCACTGCCGGACGATTCAGTCGCTTTGCCAGCAATTTCGTGAATTCCGCGTTGGTCACTGGATGAGGAGCCGAGCCATTGAACGGCCCGGCCAGCCCTTCGTTGACTAGCAGGAACTCGATGGCGCTCACGAGGTCCTCGCGGTGTATCCACGGCATAAATTGCCGTCCATTCCCCAGCCGCCCTCCCAGACCCAGCTTGAAGGGGAGCAACAGCCGCGACAGCGTTCCACCATTAGGACCCAGCACCAGTCCGATACGTAAAATCACCAGACGTACCCCACATTCCTCGACCTCCCGAGCGGCATTTTCCCACCGCTCGCATAGCCGATGAGCGAATTCATCATGGGGCGGTGTCCGTTCCGAAACTTCCCGGCTTCCCTGATCACCGTAATATCCCATAGCAGATCCGGACACCATGACACTCGGGGGCGTCGGCATATGGCGACAAAGCATCACCAGATCGCGCGTGATGTTGACCCGTGACTCGATCAACCGCTGTTTCTGCGACTCGCTCCAGCGTTTATCGGCAATGGGCTCTCCCGCCAGGTTCACGATAGCCTCGGGTCGCCATTCAATGGCGTTCAAGATCGCCGTTTCCAGACACACCCCTGCCGGCAACCGCTCACGAGCTCTATCCGGATCTCGCGAGATCACCAGAACTTCATGTCCCGATGCCATCAGACGTTCGCAGAGACGGCGTCCTACGAAGCCGCTACCACCGGTAACCAGGACACGCATCGTTTGGATTCCTCATCACGCCGTTCGGCTCCCAAGGGAATGCCGAGTTATACAGAATTTATACGTATCTGTTAGTCTAGAAGAGAATGACTCTCACGCCCATGACTCGACCCAGGAGACGACTCACTCATGACCAAGGCATTGATCCTTCTGGCGCATGGCTCCCGCGATCCCAATTGGCGAGCGCCATTCGACGCACTTGAAACGACGCTGGCACAACGCCAGGACACACCACTGCGGTTAGCCTACATGGAGTTGTGCTCCCCCTCTCTTGAACAGGTCGTGGCAGATCTGGAAACCATCGGTATCCAGCAGGCCGATGTGCTTCCCTTATTCTTTGCCGCCGGACGACACCTGCGTGAGGACGTCCCCTCACAAATAGAGGCACTCCATGATGCACATTCCGGTATTGAGCTGACGCTATTGGCACCCATCGGTGATCATCCGGCCTTTATCGATGCTCTGGTGAATATCATCGAATCCAGATCCGGCTCATGACCCATTTAACCAAACATATTTTGTACAAAGGGATTGCCTTGTACAACAAGTTGCACCATCCTAGCACCACTAAACCGCTAGTGTCGGCGTCGGTGCGGATCCCGCCCTCCAACCAGGCCGGCATGTGCGGCTGTTCTCGTGTCGATTCAACGAAGGGGCTCCAGAGTGCATGAGTGACAAGGCGACGAATCCAACCGATGCGCCCCTGTATCCGATTCGTGAAGTCTCTCGGTTGACCGGGGTCAATTCGGTCACGCTACGTGCCTGGGAGCGCCGCTATGGCCTGATTCAGCCCCAGCGAACCCCGAAAGGTCACCGACTTTACGCTCGCGATGACATCGAGCGCATCGAGCAGATCCTACAATGGCTGAACCGCGGAGTTCCCGTCAGCCAAGTACGTGAGTTACTCGACCAACCGCAAGCCGTTGAAACGCCGGAACCCGCAGCCGGAGATTGGCCCAGTCAACGCCAGCAACTCATTGCCGCTTTGGAAGCGTACGATCTCTCTAGACTGGATTCGTTATTCAATCAATGCATGGCGCTTTACCCCCTGGCCACCTGTTTGAATGAACTCTTCAAACCCATCGTGGAAACGCTCGAAGAGCACTGGAGCGAACAACTCGGCGCCACACTTCAGCAACGCACTCTGGAATCCTTCCTCCGAACCCGGGTCGGAACCCGCCTCTACCATGCCAACCTGATCAATCAAGGGGCGACTCTCATGATCGGTCGACTCCCTGATGACCAAAGCAACTTATGGGAGCTGTTGATTGCCCTGGCAGCGTCACAAGCTGGCTACCGGGTTCAACTCTATGATGCAGCCCTGCCGATCAATGAGTTGCCTCTTGCAGTGGAGAGGCTCAAGATCAATGCTCTACTGCTATGCAGTGGGCAAGCCGAACGTGCTGAATTGATGCGGCGGCAACTCCCTCGTTTGGCAGATCAGTTGGATATCGTACTCGGCTTGTGTGGGCCGGTTGCCCGCATTCGCGCTGCCGAACTTACCGATACCCAGGTTGCAGTCCTTGGCGATGACCCTCTGCAAGCCATTACCCGGTTGACACCGTTGATACGCCAGTAGCCCTCATCATCAGACATGCCAGAACCATAAGAGTCGCTGAGTAAGGAGATGCTTTCCTATGGCAAGGCAACTGGTATGGTTTCGCAGTGACCTACGTACTACCGATAACACCGCGCTACAGGAAGCCGCTGCCAAGGGGCCTGTCATCGCGGTCTTCCTGCGCAGCACTCGCCAGTGGCAACACCATGGTCACGGCGCCAACAAACTGGATTTTTGGCAACGCGGTGTGGCCGCATTAGGCGATGAACTCGCAGGACTCAACATTCCTTTGCTCCACCGAGATATCGACTATTTCTCTGAGGCTCCCGCGGCACTCCTCGCGATCATAAAAGACCTCGACATCACGACGGTGCATTTCAACCGCGAGTATCCGTTGAATGAATGGCGTCGCGATGAAGCGGTCATCGATACCCTTCGTCGCCACGATGTCAGCGTTCATGGCTATACCGATGCCATTGCTTTCTCCCCCGGCGAACTACGTACCGGACAAGGCGACTTCTACAGTGTATTCACTCCCTTCAGTCGAGCCTGGCATCGACATATCACAGCGGAGCGACTGGCTCTTCGTGACACGTCAAACCCACAGCCCACCCTGGCCATATCCAGCGACCCTCGACCTCCCTCTGTCCCCATGGAGGATGCTGCCGTTGCCAGTCAGCTGTGGCCCGCTGGCCCCAGTGCCGCTGCCGATCGCCTGGAACGTTTCCTGACCTGCCGTGGCCGGCATTATCAATCTCAGCGTGATATACCAGCTGTGCATGGAACCAGTGAGCTGTCTCCCTACCTGGCACTGGGCATGATCTCTCATCGCCAATGTCTGCACGCCGTGCTCGATCACAATCACGGCAGCCTGTGTGAGGGCGACAAGGGGCTCGTTAGTTGGGTAAACGAACTCGTTTGGCGAGAATTCTACCAACACATCGTATTCGGCTTTCCTGATATCTGCCGCTACCACCCTTTCCAGCCCGAGACCCAACGACTACCGTGGCGCAATGACCCGGAAGGCTTTCAAGCATGGTGTGAAGGTCGCACCGGTTATCCGATCGTCGATGCGGCCATGCGTCAGTTAGTTCAAACCGGATGGATGCACAACCGTCTGCGCATGGTCACCGCCATGTTCCTTACCAAACATTTGCTGATCGACTGGCGTCAGGGCGAAGCGTTCTTCCTGCGTCATCTTGTCGATGGTGAATTCGCCGCCAACAATGGCGGCTGGCAATGGGCTGCATCGACCGGTACCGATGCGGCGCCCTACTTCCGAATTTTCAATCCCACCACTCAATCCAAACGGTTCGATCCGGAAGGTCGTTTCATTGCCCGTTTTGTCCCGGAATTGTCGAAGGTTGAAGGTAAGCGTCGCCACGCTCCAACGCCCGACCTACTCACCATTATCGACTACCCGTCCCCGATCGTGGATCACAAGGCAGCACGGCAACGTGCTCTTGATGCTTTCAAGTCGCTGAAATCTCAAGATAAATAGAAACCAACACAGGCCGTCGGCATGCAACATGATCCGGCACTGGAGATGTTTTGCACTTTTTGCAAAAATCTATACAAAACATGCACAAAAAGCTGTACAAGGTTTACACTGAGGATGTCATCTTCAAGGCAGGACGGCATTGATGTCAGTCTCGTCTACCCAGGCTTCGTTCCAACTCCCTGACAGGCCAAAATGATTTCGCCATGCCTATACGGACCACCTCAGAGGCAGCAACGAATCAGGCAAGTTGTTCCTGCTTTGCCCATCGTGCATGCAATTCGTTGGCAGGAACCGGGCGGGAAAACAGAAAGCCTTGGACCTGAGGACACCCTTGCTCCAGCAAGAAGCCGCGCTGAGCCTCCGTCTCGACGCCTTCGGCAATGACTTCGAGGCCAAGCCCCCTGGCCATGGTCAGCACAGCACCAGTAATCGCGGCATCTTCCTTGTCATCCGGCAACTGGCGGACGAACTCTCTATCGAGTTTGAGCTTATCCACCGGTAAGCGTTTCAAATAGCTCAGTGACGAGTAGCCAGTACCGAAATCATCGATAGCAATCTGATGTCCCATCTTGCGCAGTGCTTCCATGCGCGGATAAATATCCCCAGCACGGTCATCGAGAAGCACAGATTCCGTTAACTCCAGGCCCAGTTGCCAGGCTGGAACGCGGTGTTGACTCAGCGCAGCAGCCAGCCGTGATTCCATATCCCCCTGAATCAATTGCATCGCCGAAATATTGATCCATAACGGGACCTCGAACAGACCGGCCTGATGCCAGTTCGACAGCTGCGCGATGGCATGGTCGACCACCCAGTTACCCAGAGGCACCATCAAACCATGGCGCTCCGCCAAGGGAATGAAGTCACCCGGTGAGATCATGCCATGCTCGGGGTGACGCCAACGAAGTAGCGCCTCGATCCCCGTCAGTGCACCATCATCCAGCCGATGCTGAGTCTGGTAATGCAGTTCCAGTTGATGCCCCGTCGCCAACGCCGTACGCAAGTCATTGACCAGAGCTAGCTGTCGGCTGCCCACCATATCCAACGAAGGCCGGAAGCGCTGGTCATGGTTGCGGCCATATCGCTTGGCGCTGTAGAGCGCGGATTCCATGCGTTGGAAAAGCACGCCGGAGTCGTTGCCATCTTCCGGGGCGCGGCAGCTACCAATCGTTAACCCCAGACGCAGAGAATGCCCTTCCACCTCAAAGGGCTCACTCATATGACTACGCAAATCAGTGATCCATGCCTGGTGATCATCGAACGTCGTGGTCCGAATGACCATGAACTCATCCCCCCCCAGACGACCGACGACGCCTCCGGCAACATACCTTGCCAGCCGCTGGCCGAACCGCGCCAGCACTCGGTCTCCGCAGTCGACTCCCATGCCATCGTTGACCGACTTGAAACCATCGATATCGATGAGCGCCATGTCCAGTCCTTCTCCAGCACGTAAATGACGGAGACGCGATGTCATCAATTCATGTAAACGACGGCGATTCGGCAACCCCGTCAGTGGATCCTCGAAACCAATGCGACGGAGATCCTGTTCACGTGCCTTGTGCCGCGAAATATCAGTAAATAGACCCACATAGTGAGAGACTCGACCCTGTTCATCGGTATACGCTTGCATCCGCAACCACTCTGGATACTGGTCACCGTGCTTACGCTGGTTCCAGACTTCACCTTCCCAGTGGCCCGTTGTTCGAAGTGTCTGCCAGTAACGTTCATAGAACGCTTTATCATGTCGGCCCGAAGCCAGCACCGAGGCATCCTGCCCCCGAACTTCATCGACCTCATACCCTGTAATCTGGGTGAATGCAGGGTTGACGGCGACGATACGGTTAGCCGCATCGCTGATCACGACCCCGTCTTCGGAAAGTTTCAAGGCTTCTTCACAGAGCGTGCGCCGTCGATGCTCATGGCGCACCTGTCGCATGACATCCACTCCCCCCAGCAGGAGGATGCCCATGGCGGCCAAGCGGAGCCATACGTTGGGAAGCCAACTGACAGCGGCCAGAGCTGCCAAAGCCATCCATACTAGTGGTCGGTTAAGAGAAAACGAGGGCCACATGAGATATCATCGACTGTTGGATTATGGGTTGCTCGCAGAAACGGCGAGCTGTCATCATTCACTATATTATCGGCATCTTGTCCTAGCGCTTAAATTTCTTGCAATGATCGATGACCGCATCGCAGGATAGCATGCCCGGTTGGCATACCATGGGTTGACGTGCAATCGTTACCGGCTGCCAGTAGAATGCATCTGGGTCGCATAGCGGCCCCACATAACCATTTTTATTCTCGGAACGATTCAGTGACCAAGCAACACTCTTTTAGCCGCGACGAGCTGCTAGCATGCAGCCAAGGTGAACTGTTCGGCCCGGGCAATGCCCAACTGCCGGCGCCCAACATGCTGATGCTCGACCGGATCACCCGTATTCGGGAAGAAGGCGGCGAATACGGCAAAGGCGAGTTGATTGCCGAGCTCGATATTTATCCCGATCTGTGGTTCTTCGACTGCCATTTTCCCGGTGACCCGGTCATGCCTGGGTGCTTGGGGTTGGATGCCATGTGGCAATTAGTCGGATTCTACCTGGGATGGCTGGGTCATCCAGGCCGGGGCCGGGCACTGGGTTGTGGTGAAGTCAAATTCTCCGGGCAGATACTGCCAGAAGCGAAAAAGGTTACCTATCACATCCACGTCAAGCGGATCATCACGCGACGCCTGATTCTCGGCATCGCCGATGGCACCGTCACCGTCGACGGTCGTGAAATCTACCAGGCCAATGACTTGCGAGTGGGCCTGTTCACCTCTACTGCGAATTTCTGATCAGGAGGCTTCCATGCGACGAGTGGTAGTCACCGGCCTGGGCATCGTGTCTTGTCTCGGCAATGACCAACACCAGGTTCTTGAGGCGCTCAAGGCGGGGCGTTCCGGCATTCGCTACAAGGATGAGTATGCCGAACACGGCTTTCGTAGCCAGGTGGCTGGTGTGGTCGATATCGACCTCGATGCCTTGATCGACCGTAAGTTACGCCGCTTCATGGGAGATGCAGCAGCCTATTCCTATGTCGCCATGGCACAGGCTATCGAAGATGCCGGACTCTCGACGGAACAGGTATCCAATGAGCGCACCGGCCTGATAGCCGGTTCGGGAGGCGCCTCCAGCGCCAACCAAGTGGAAGCGGCTGATGTCCTGCGTGAAAAAGGCCTGAAACGCGTCGGGCCCTACCGGGTAACACGCACCATGGGCAGCACGGTTTCAGCATGTTTGGCGACCCCTTTTCAGATCAAAGGCGTCAATTATTCGATCTCTTCTGCCTGTGCCACGTCGGCACACTGCATTGGTAGCGCGGTAGAGCAGATCCAGCTCGGCAAACAGGATCTGGTCTTTGCGGGCGGAGGGGAAGAAGAGCACTGGACTCTTTCCTGTCTGTTCGATGCCATGGGGGCACTATCTACGGGATATAACGATGCGCCCACCAAGGCATCCCGTCCCTATGACAAGGCCCGCGACGGCTTCATTATTGCTGGCGGCGGTGGCATGTTAGTGCTGGAAGAGTTGGAACATGCCAAGGCACGTGGTGCAACGATCTATGCCGAGGTCGTCGGTTACGGCGCCACATCCGATGGCTATGACATGGTCGCGCCTTCCGGCGAAGGAGCGGCGCGCTGCATGCGACAGGCGATGGCAACCGTGAACGGTGCGATTGACTACATCAATACTCATGGGACATCTACGCCGGTTGGCGACGTCGCTGAGCTCAAGGCCATCCGTGAGGTCTTCGGTGATCGTACCCCAGCCATGAGCTCGACGAAGTCGTTGACGGGACACTCACTGGGCGCCACCGGTGTACAGGAAGCCATTTACTCACTCTTGATGATGAAGCACGACTTCATTGCTGCTTCAGCCAATATCGATGAACTCGATGAACAGGCAGAAGGGTTCGATATCGTGACCCAGCGGCGCGACAACGTATCAGTCCAACGGGCGTTGACCAATAGCTTTGGCTTCGGCGGCACCAATGCCTGCCTTGTGCTGGAAACGTTTACTGAGTGACGCGATGAAGGCAGGCAACCAACTGTGGCTGCCTGCCCCTGACAGCCGGTGACCAGCCTGGTCAAGTCAAGGCGAGATCAACCGGGAATTGTCACGGTGGGCTTGGCAACGCTTTCCTGTGGCCTGGGAACATCGGATATCTCACGTAGCGTTGATTCGATCCAAGCTTCCACGTCGGCCAGTACGGCATCGGGTGTCCGACCTGCCGTTTCGACGGGCTCGCCAACGACGACCGTAAGCCGCCCAGGATTCTTGACCCAGTGCCGCCCAGGCCAACGCTCCCCTGCATTATGCGCCACCGGTAGTACCGGCACACCGGCACGGCACGCAATAACGGCCCCACTCTTGTTATATCGCCGTCTTTGCCCGGGATCAACACGAGTCCCTTCGGGAAATATCAGTACCGACAAGCCTTCCTGAAGCCTCGCCACACCTTGTGAAAGCACCTGTTTCATGGCACGCGCCGGTTTAGAGCGATCCAACGCGATGGGATGGAGCAAACGCAGCCCCCAACCGAAAAGCGGGATATTCAATAGCTCGCGCTTGAGCACGGTGCATATCGGCGGATTGAGAACCTGTAAAAACAGCGTTTCCCACTCGCATTGATGGTTAGCTAGTACAGCACAAGGTCGATCAGGCAGGTTTTCACGCCCTCTAATCTCATACGTGACACCGCAACTGATACGAAACCAGGCAATGATGAAGTGGTTATATAGATTGAGAAGGCGATAGCGGCTACGCAACGGTAACAAGGGAGCGAGTGGCAGAAACAGCACGCCGCAGAAGAGTATGGCGAGAAAATAGCCGAAGTAGAACAGTAAGCTACGTAATAGATTCATGCAGGGGTTCCGGTTCGAGTCTGACACCAGGTATCCAGCATACGATCAATCTCAAGCCGCCACGGTTTTTGGTGGACGCCGAAAACCTCCAGGACACGGCGACAATTGAGAACGCGGCGCAGAGGTTGATCATGATGATGATTGAGCGCAGTTAGTGCCCCCAACGTCACTTCTTCGCCCAACCCTTCCAGGCGAGTACCGAGCTGGGTCCGTACCATGGAAGTAAACGTATAGCTGCTGACCGGTTCAGTACCTGCCAAGTGGTAGGCTCCCCACCCCTCGGCCCCACACTGCAACTGCTGCAGCATCCCGATCAGCGCCATGGCAGCCGCATCCACCGAGGTCGGACAGAAGACAATATCCTCGGCTGCACGTACCTCCTCGCCTTTTAGCAGCTGACCGATCAGATCCGCCAACCATGATTCACGTCCTTCCAGAGCGAACAGTGGCCCAAGACGCACGATCAGATGACGGGCCTGCATCGAACGGATACGATCCCCGGTCTGGATCAAACGCTTGAGACTCTCATCTCGAGGAGCAGGAATGACATGCTCATCAATGGGTTCGTGAAGGCCATCTTCATAAAGCTGATCGGAGACGCACCACACCAGAGGAACACCGACTTCGATGCAAGCCTCCAGGCACGACTCCACAGCCTCGGCATGGGCTGTCACCGCCGCTGGCTCCGTCAGGATTGGCTGCGCCAGCGGCGGAACCAGCAGGGCGTCCGGGGCCAATTCGCTCAACCGCTGCGATGACAATGACACTCCTTGCTCGATTATCAATGACGTATCGCTGCGGCGATTGGCTTCACGCGTCAAAGCCAAGCTTAGACAATGACCGGCATCGAGGATCATCAGCTTCAAGACGAGGGCTCCTGAGGCATCAGGGACGCGGAACCTGATCGTCTAGAACGGAATCTCATCGTCAAAATCATCGAAGCTGCCTGGGTCGGGTGCGCCGTAATTGTTCCCTTGTTGCTGACCACCTTGCTGAGAAGGTTGCTGATTTCCTTGTTGAGGCTGTCCCCCTTGGGGTGCAGGTTGTGATCCATTGCCGTAGCCTCCCGGCTGTGGGTTGCTCTGAGCATAATCATTCCCACCGCCACCTCGCGAATCCAGCATCTGCATGTCGTTGGCGACGATCTCGGTGCTGTAGCGATCCTGGCCATCCTGTCCTTGCCATTTGCGCGTCTGCAACCGGCCCTCTACGTATAGCTTGGAGCCTTTTCGCAGGTACTGCTGAGCGATTTCAGCCAGTTTGTTGAACATAACGACCGTATGCCACTCAGTACGTTCCTGGCGCTGACCGCTCTGGCGATCGGTCCAGCTATCCGTCGTCGCGAGACGCAAGTTGGCCACCGGATTCCCGGAAGGCAGAAAACGGATATCCGGATCTTGTCCCAGATTGCCAATTAAAATGACTTTGTTAACACCGCGGGCCATCGTTCGACTCCTTGTTCCTTTTACATGTATCGATCCACATGACAGGTGCTTCTCAGGCACCCCCCTGGTCTCGTTGCGTTCCAGCGATCCTTGCCAGAGCCTCATTATCGAGTCGCTGGCGATCTACCTTGAGATAGGCAACCCGCTCATCAGGCACGACGAGGACATCTTCCACGCCGGCCACATTGGCAAAGCGTTCCATCAACGTCTCCAGTGCATCACCGTGAGCCCGATCGTCGAGAGACACGACCTCGCTGGCCAGATGGCGAGGCGCAGGCATCGTCATGATGGATGCCAGCCATAACAATCCCAGCAGCGCTGCACCGTAGAACACCGCTTCATGCCCCCACTGCTGATCCAGTGCCCCGCCCAGCAGACCGCCAAGAAAGGCCCCCAGAAACTGGCTCGTGGAGTAGACCCCCATGGCAGTCCCTTTGGCCCCTGCCGGAGCTAACTTGCTGATCATCGAGGGCAACGTCGCTTCCAGCAGGTTGAACGCGATAAAGAAGCCGATCAACGACACCGCCAAAGATAGCCAGGACGAGCCTAGACTCAGCCCCATGGCAGTCAGGCACACCGTCAACAGGGTGACTGCCAGCACGAAGACCATTTTCATCCGACGTTTTTTCTCGGCCACGATGACCAAAGGTAGCATGCCGATGAAGGCCAGTCCCATGACAGCCAGATAGATCCAACCATGATGGTCGGCTGCAATGCCGACTTCGACAAGTCGAGATGGCACCACGACGAAGATCGCCATCAGGATCAGATGAAGCGAAAAAATGGAGAAATCCAGACGCAGCAGGTCCAGGCGCGACAACATGGACTTGAATTGCTGGCGATCCAGGCCTACGTCGCGATGCAAGAGACGCTTGGGAGCCTTGGGAATCACTCGCCACAACACCAGCATTCCCAAGACGGCCAAAGCCGCCGTCAGCCAGAAAATGCCGGACAAGCCGAAGCGAGACGACAATAGAGGCCCCAACACCATTGCCACGGCAAAAGCTGCACCAATCGAGAGACCGATCGATGCCATGGCCGCCGTGCGCACCTCTTCCCGTGTTTGATCAGCGAGCAACGCCATGATGGCAGCAGCAACGGCACCACTGCCCTGCAGGCACCGTCCCAGTATGATCCCGGCGATACTATCCGCCTGTGCCGCCACGACACTGCCAAGCAAGAACAGCAACAACCCCATCGCGATGACGGGCTTGCGTCCTATCCAGTCAGACAGCAACCCGAACGGAATCTGCAGGATAGCTTGCGTCAACCCATAGACCCCGAGCGCTAGTCCGACCAGCAGAGGAGTCGCGCCATCCAGGCGCTCGGCATAGAGTGCCAGCACCGGCAGCACCATAAAGAGCCCCAGCATGCGCGATGCATACAGGCTCGCCAAGCCGATGATGGCGCGGCGTTCGGTGGCTAACAGCAAACCAGAGATCATGAGATAGGAGATTGTCCAACGACTCGAATAGATCGGCAAAACAGCCAAGGAAAACGTACATTCTACCTACTCAGTGACCGACAGGGAAAGCCAATGAGGTTCTTAGGAACAGCATTTTGGCGAGAGTTCCCCCAACGCCGTATAATCGAGTTTTTGCGCTGCACTCGAGGTGGCAATGGACAGGATTCTGGTCAGGGGCGCACGTACCCATAACCTCAAACAGATTGATGTCGAACTGCCACGCGGTCAACTGATCGTGATTACTGGCCTGTCCGGCTCAGGCAAGTCCTCACTCGCATTCGATACGCTTTATGCCGAGGGGCAGCGCCGTTATGTCGAATCGCTGTCGACCTACGCCCGCCAATTCCTTTCGATGATGGAAAAACCGGATGTCGACCATATCGAAGGCTTATCACCGGCGATTTCCATCGAGCAGAAATCCACGTCGCACAATCCCCGCTCGACAGTCGGGACCATCACCGAAATATACGACTACCTGCGCCTGCTGTTCGCCCGAGCCGGTACGCCCCGCTGCCCCGAGCACGGAGAAGACCTCGAAGCACAGACCATTTCACAGATGGTCGATCAGGTACTGACCCTCCCCGAAGGCAGCAAACTGATGCTACTTGCGCCAGTCATCAAAGGCCGCAAGGGGGAGCATCTACAGTTGCTCAGTGAATTACGAGCTCAGGGCTTCGTGCGTGCCATGATTGACGGTCAAATCCTGGAACTTGACGACATTGCTCCACTGGACAAGAACAAGAAACACGACATCAGTGTCGTGGTAGACCGCATCAAGGTTCGCGATGGCCTTCAGCAACGTCTGGCCGAATCTTTCGAAACGGCCTTGGGGTTAGCCGACGGCACCGCCATCATCCACTTCATGGATGGTGAAGCCGAGGATATGCCATTCTCATCGCGTTTTGCCTGCCCCGTTTGCGGCTACTCCATTGCTGAACTCGAGCCGCGCATGTTCTCGTTCAACAATCCAGCGGGGGCTTGCCCTTCCTGTGACGGGCTGGGGGTGCAGCAATTCTTTGACCCTCGCAAGTTGATCAGTCATCCGGAGCTATCGCTTGCCGAAGGTGCGATCAAGGGCTGGGATCGTCGCAGCGTCTATTATTTCAACCAGTTGCAGGCCGTCGCCGACCACTACCGCTTCGAGCTCGAGACGCCCTGGAACGAACTGGCCCGTCATGAGCAGGAAGTGATCCTGCACGGCAGCGGTCACGACGACATTGAGTTCAGTTACGTCAACGACCGGGGCAGGAAAGTCACACGCGAACATCCCTTCGAGGGCGTACTCCCCAATATGCAACGCCGCTATCGCGAAACCGAATCCACCATGGTTCGCGAAGAACTGGCTCGCCATATCGCCGTACAGCCATGTTCAACCTGCCAAGGAACGCGACTACGCAAGGAGTCTCGCCACGTTTACATCGATGATCGCTCGCTTCCGGAGATCGTTCGCCTTCCCATTGGTGAAGCCTGGGATTACTTCCAGTATCTAGAGCTGCCTGGTCGCCGCGGGGAAATTGCCGTCAAGATCATCCACGAGATTCACTCCCGACTCGAGTTTCTAGTCAATGTCGGCCTTGATTACCTCAACCTCGAACGTAGTGCCGAAACGCTGTCTGGGGGGGAGGCACAGCGTATTCGCCTAGCCAGTCAGATTGGTGCGGGCCTCGTGGGTGTCATGTATATCCTGGATGAGCCCTCGATCGGTCTGCATCAGCGTGACAACGACCGACTCCTCAAGACCCTTGAGCGACTGCGTGACATGGGCAACACGGTGATCGTGGTCGAGCACGATGAAGAAGCCATTCTTTCAGCCGACCATGTGCTCGATATTGGTCCTGGGGCCGGCGTCCACGGTGGACATATCGTTGCCCAAGGCACACCGGAACAGATCAAATCCAGTTCGGATTCGCTGACAGGACAATATCTTGCAGGACACCGTTCCATTGAGGTACCGCCCTATCGCATCCCTAGCAACCCAGAGAAACGGGTACGGCTAACAGGCGCAACCGGCAACAATCTGCAGCATGTCACCCTCGATATGCCATTGGGCGTCTTCATCTGCGTCACCGGCGTATCAGGTTCAGGCAAATCGACGTTGATCAATGGCACGCTCATGCCAATAGCCGCTCGGGAACTGAATAAAGCCAGCACATTGACACCAGCGCCTTACAATCATATCGATGGGCTCGAGTTACTCGACAAGATAATCGATATCGACCAGAGTCCGATCGGGCGTACCCCACGCTCCAACCCAGCAACCTATACCGGCATATTCACCCCCATTCGGGAACTCTTTGCCGGCACTCAAGAAGCGCGCTCGCGAGGTTATAAACCGGGACGCTTTTCGTTCAATGTCAAAGGTGGACGTTGTGAAGCCTGCCAGGGAGAAGGCTTGATCAAGGTGGAAATGCATTTCCTCCCGGATATCTATGTCCCCTGCGATGTCTGCAAAGGCAAACGCTACAATCGCGAGACACTGGACATCCAGTACAAAGGCAAAAACATCCACGAAGTGCTGGAGATGACTGTCGAGGAAGCGCTGGAGTTCTTCAGCCCGGTGCCCGCCATCGCTCGACGGTTGCAGACACTCATGGATGTCGGCCTCTCCTATATCCGTCTCGGTCAGAGCGCCACAACGCTCTCGGGTGGGGAAGCCCAGCGAGTCAAGCTGGCCCGAGAGCTCGCCAAGCGCGACACCGGCAAGACGCTCTATATCCTCGACGAACCAACCACCGGCCTGCATTTCGAAGACATCCGTCAATTATTGACCGTGCTGCACCGCCTACGTGATCACGGCAATACCATTGTAGTCATTGAGCACAATCTGGATGTCATCAAGACGGCTGATTGGATCATCGATCTAGGGCCGGAAGGCGGATCGGGAGGCGGTCACATTATTGCTGAAGGAACCCCCGAGCAGGTTACGCGTGTCGAGGGTTCGCACACGGGGCGCTTCCTCAAGCCGATGCTTGAGCGACAGTCTGCCAAGAAGAATATAGAACCCGAAACGACAGCATAAGCTAACGACAAGCGACCATGCACGTAAAAGGGCCGGCTCCGCAGGAGTCGGCCCTTTCCATACTGATTGGGGACAGGCCCCAAACAACGATGAGAGTTACTCTTCAGCAACTGCTTCGTCGTCGTCATCCTCTTCGACGATCGGACGATCAACCAGCTCGACATAAGCCATAGGTGCATTATCACCGGTGCGGAAACCGCACTTCAGCACCCGGACATACCCTCCCGGACGCTCCGCGTAACGCGGGCCCAGCTCATTGAAGAGTTTACCAACCGCTTCCTTGGAACGCGTGCGGCTAAACGCCAGGCGGCGATTAGCGACACTATCCTGCTTGGCCAAAGTAATCAACGGCTCGATATGACGACGCAGTTCCTTGGCCTTGGGCAGGGTTGTCTTGATGATTTCATGCTCGACCAACGATACACACATGTTCTTGAACATGGCTTGACGGTGCGAGCTGGTTCGATTCAGGTGACGACCACTCTTACGATGACGCATGGTTATAATTCCTTACCAAACAGAGACTCGAGTCGACGCTCACGCGGAGGCCTTGTCATCTTTCAGGCTAGCCGGCGGCCAGTTTTCAAGCCGCATACCCAAAGATAAGCCGCGTGCAGCCAACACATCCTTGATTTCATTCAGGGACTTCTTACCGAGATTCGGAGTCTTCAACAGCTCGACCTCGGTCCGCTGAATCAAGTCACCGATATAATAGATATTCTCGGCTTTCAGGCAGTTGGCACTACGGACGGTCAACTCGAGATCGTCTACGGGGCGCAGCAAGATAGGGTCAATATGATCCTCTTCTTCCTCGACCTCCTGCTCCTTATCGGCTTCGAGGTCGACGAATGCCCCCAACTGCTCCTGCAGAATCGTGGCGCTGCGACGAATAGCCTCTTCGGGATCCAGCGTGCCATCGGTCTCCAGGTCGATCACCAGCTTGTCGAGGTCCGTACGTTGCTCGACACGAGCGGCTTCCACTGCATAGGAGACGCGGCGCACCGGACTGAAGGTTGCATCCAACTGCAACCGACCGATAGCGCGGGTTTCTTCGCCAGACTCATCGCGCACATCCGCCGGTTCATAACCACGGCCACGGGCCACTTTGAGCTGCATTTTCAGCTCAGCACCCTCATTGACATGTGCGATCACATGGTCAGGATTGACGATTTCGACATCATGATCCGTAGCAATGTCACCAGCAGTGACAACGACTGGGCCCTGCTTGTTCAGCGTGAGCACCGCCTCGTCACGGCTATGCATTTTGATTGCCACGTCCTTCAAGTTCAGAAGGATCTCAATGACATCTTCCTGAACCCCTTCGATCGCACTGTATTCATGATCGACCCCGGCTATTTCCGCCTCGACCACGGCACAGCCAGGCATGGAGGAAAGCAGAATGCGACGTAACGCATTCCCCAAGGTATGACCGAAACCACGCTCGAACGGTTCGAGTACGATTCTCGCGTGGTGTGCACTGATCTCTTCGACCTTGATATCACGAGGACGGAGAAACTCTGTCACTGAACGCTGCATATGAACACCTTTCAGGCTGCCAAACGGATACTCGATAGAAACGACCGGGCCATACAGACCCGGCGGTGTTTATGCACTTACTTCGAGTACAGCTCGACGATCAGGTTTTCGTTAATTTCGGCAGACAGGTCGCCGCGTTCAGGCAGGGCCTTGAAGGTGCCTTCCATCTTCTTGGAGTCGACCTCGATCCAGGTCACATCTCCACGCTGAGCAGCAATGCCCAGGGCGTTCTGGATGCGTGCCTGGTTTTTGGCCTTCTCGCGAACGGATACAACATCACCGGGCTTGACCTGATAAGAAGCCACGTTGACGCTGCGTCCGTTAACGGCGATAGCCTTATGGCTGACCAACTGACGAGCCTCGGCACGAGTGGCACCAAAGCCCATACGGTAGACGACGTTGTCCAATCTTGATTCCAGCAGTTGCAGCAACAACTCGCCAGTCGCTCCCTTCAAGCGGGCAGCTTCTTTGTAGTAGTTGCGGAACTGCTTTTCGAGTACGCCGTACATACGACGCACTTTCTGCTTCTCGCGAAGTTGCAAGCCGTAGTCTGAAAGACGCTGACGGCGCTGGCCATGCACACCCGGGATTTGCTCGGATTTGCACTTCTTCTCGAAGGGAGTGACACCGCTCTTGAGGAAGAGATCGGTACCCTCGCGACGAGACAGTTTGCACTTCGGTCCAAGATAACGAGCCATGAGTCTGTCTCCTTAAACGCGGCGTTTCTTCGGCGGACGGCAACCGTTGTGAGGAACGGGCGTCGCATCGGTGATGCTTTGCACGCGGAAACCGGCGGCATTCAGTGCCCGCACGGCGGACTCACGGCCAGGACCGGGGCCCTTGACCAGCACGTCGACGTTTTTCACACCATACTCGGCTGCAGCAGTCGCTGCACGTTCACTTGCCACTTGAGCAGCGAACGGGGTGCTCTTGCGAGAACCACGAAAACCCGAACCACCGGCAGTTGCCCAAGAAAGGGCATTGCCCTGGCGGTCTGAGATCGTCACGATCGTGTTGTTAAAAGAGGCGTGAATGTGGGCGACCGCATCCACTACCTGCTTTTTAACCTTCTTGCGGTTACTACGCGGGTTAGCCATGTTGATGTTTTTTCCTGTCTTTACGCCAGAACGTGCGTGTTATTTGCGAATCGGCTTACGCGGCCCCTTACGGGTACGCGCATTGGTCTTGGTGCGCTGACCACGCAGCGGAAGACCACGACGATGACGCAGACCACGATAGCAACCCAAGTCCATGAGACGCTTGATATTCAGCGTCGTATCACGACGTAGGTCGCCTTCCACGGTGTATTTGCCGACTTCGGTACGCAGGGTGTCCACTTCTTCAGAAGACAGATCCTGGACCTTAGTGGTCGACGCAATACCGGCTGCAGCGCAAATGTCCTTTGCGCGAGTGCGGCCAATCCCGAAGATATAGGTCAGCGAGATCGCCGCATGCTTGTTGTCCGGGATATTGACGCCTGCAATACGGGCCATCAGCTTTCTCCGAAATTTGAGCGGCTTGCTCGTTGGATCATCTACAAAAGGGCGCAACAGCATACCCCTTTACTCAGCATAGAGCAAGAGGGTATGCCTGCACCGATTACGATACAGCGATCAGGTCACCCCTGACGCTGCTTGTGCCTCGGCTCGCTGCAAATGACACGTACAGCGCCATTGCGACGAATGATCTTGCAGTTACGGCACATTTTCTTCACGGAAGCTCGAACTTTCATCGTTCTCTCCAAATCGCCTGTGGCGTTCATCAACGCATGATGCCGCCACTACCGTAGCCTTTCAGGTTGGACTTCTTCATCACCGACTCATACTGATTTGACATCAGATGTGATTGCACCTGGGCCATGAAATCCATCGTTACGACCACAACGATCAATAATGACGTGCCGCCAAAGAAAAACGGCACATTCCAGGCCACGATCAGGAACTGAGGCATCAATGACACTGCTGTGATGTACAAAGCCCCGAACAACGTCAGGCGAGTCATGACCTTATCGACATAGCGAGCGGTCTGCTCACCGGGACGGATGCCCGGCAGAAAAGCTCCCGATTTCTTCAGGTTGTCAGCGACATCCTTGGGGTTGAAGACCAGCGCTGTGTAAAAGAAGCAGAAGAATATCACCGCAGCGGCGAAAAGCAAGATGTATAACGGCTGACCCGGTCCAAGAGCCATTGAGGCGGTCTGCAACCACTCCATTCCGTCTCCAGAACCAACCCACTGTCCCAGCGAGGCTGGAAACAGCAAGATGCTAGAAGCGAAGATCGCCGGAATGACCCCTGCCATGTTCACTTTAAGCGGCAAGTAACTGCTTTGGCCCGCATACATCTTGTTGCCAACCTGACGGCGAGGGTAATTCACCGTGATACGACGCTGCCCACGTTCGATGAACACAACGAATGCGACAGTGGCTATACCCAATATCGTCAAGGCAAGCAAGGGCAGCACATTCCATGCACCCTCGTTACGTGCCAATTCGAATGCTTGACCCACAGCACTCGGCAGGCCTGCGACTATACCGGCAAAGATCAGCAAGGAAATCCCATTGCCGATGCCCTTCTCGGTGATCTGCTCACCCAGCCACATCAGGAACACGGCGCCACATACGAAAGTGATGATGGCACTGAAGTAGAAACTGAAATCAGCGGTATAGGTCACACCTTGACCGACCAGACCAACTGACATGCCGGAGGCCTGAATCGTTGCCAGGGCCACCGTTCCATAACGAGTGTACTGGTTGATCTTTCGACGACCGGATTCGCCTTCTTTCTTCAACTGCTCCAATTGAGGCGAAACTGCCGTCATGAGCTGCATGATAATCGACGCCGAGATATAAGGCATAATCCCTAGTGCCATGATACTCATGCGCTCCAGGGCCCCGC
Source organism: Aidingimonas lacisalsi (assembly GCF_008079445.1). GTDB lineage: Bacteria > Pseudomonadota > Gammaproteobacteria > Pseudomonadales > Halomonadaceae > Aidingimonas > Aidingimonas lacisalsi. The sequence goes on from NZ_VRYH01000010.1 coordinate 55,284, forward strand.
CCGAAAACATGTTGAACATGCCCAGGATGGTACCCTGCTGCTCCCGAAACAAGGCAGCCAGCTGGTCAGGATCGATACCGGGAACAGGGATGTGGGCACCGATGCGGTAAACCACGATGGCCAGAAACACGAAGCGCAAGCGCGCCCAGAGTTCACTCAGCCCACTGCCCATCGCCGGCATGTTGCCTGACTTAGCCATTTAGTCCTCTACCTTGCCACCGGCGGCTTCAATGGCGGCACGTGCACCTTTAGTGACACGTAGACCGCGGACAGTGACCGCCTTGTTCAGTTCGCCAGATAGGATGACCTTCGCATGCTGCGTGGCACCCTTGAGTACGTTGGCCTGCTTGAGACTGTCAAGATCAACGTCTCCGCTCTCGACACGAGCCAGTTCAGCCAGACGAACTTCCTCGCTGACCAGCGACTTCGCCGACGTAAAGCCAAACTTGGGAAGCCGACGCTGCAAGGGCATCTGACCACCCTCGAAACCCGGCTTCACCGTACCGCCGGTACGTGATTTCTGACCTTTGTGGCCGCGGCCACCAGTCTTGCCAAGGCCAGAGCCAATACCACGACCGACACGCTTCTCGGCGTGCTTGGAGCCCGCTGCCGGGCTCAGACTATTGAGTTTCATGGATTACTCTCCCTCAACACGCACAAGATAGTTCACCTTGTGGATCATGCCGCGTACGGCGGGGGTGTCTTCCAGTTCGACCGTATGGCCGATGCGACGCAGCCCGAGACCCGTAATGGTGGCCTTGTGCTTGGTCAGGACACCAATGGTGCTACGGACCTGAGTAACCTTGATCGTTGCTGCCATGATGTCTTACCCCGTGATCGCTTCGACAGACAGTCCACGTTTGGCCGCAACATCCTCCGGAGCACGCATCGAAGCAAGACCATTAACCGTGGCTCGCACTACGTTCACCGGGTTGGTAGAGCCATAGCACTTGGCCAGGACATCATGCACACCGGCCAGTTCGAGCACAGAGCGCATCGCCCCACCGGCAATGATCCCGGTACCTTCGGAAGCCGGCTGCATATAGACCTTGGAAGCGCCGTGACGGGCCTTGATCGGGTACTGCAGCGTACTTCCGCTCAGGTTCACCTTGACCATGTTACGGCGCGCTTGGTCCATGGCCTTCTGAATCGCGACCGGCACCTCACGTGCTTTGCCACGACCAAAACCAACACGACCATTGCCATCGCCAACGACGGTCAGGGCGGTAAAGCCGAAGATACGGCCCCCTTTGACCACCTTGGCGACACGGTTGACCTGCACGAGCTTCTCTTGCAGGTCGCCGTTGTTCTGTTCGTTCTTCGCCATCGTAAAACCCTTTAGAATTTCAGGCCGCCTTCACGCGCGGCGTCAGCCAGGGCCTTGACCCGACCGTGATATTGAAAACCAGCACGGTCGAAGGCTACTTGAGAAATGCCTGCTTCTTTCGCACGCTCGGCAATCAATGCACCCACTCTCGCGGCTGCATCCGTATTGCCAGTACTGCCTTCTCCGCGGAGGGACTTTTCGAGTGTCGAGGCACTAGCCAGGACATTGCCACCGTCGGGAGAGATAATCTGCGCATACATATGGCGCGGCGTACGGTTGACGCACAGGCGATACACGCCCAGCTCGCGAATCTTGGCGCGAGCGCGGCGGGCACGACGGAGACGAGATTCTTTCTTCGCGTTCATAACCCTGCCTTACTTCTTCTTGGCTTCTTTACGACGGATCTGCTCGTCACCATACCGAATTCCTTTACCCTTGTAGGGTTCAGGCGGACGGAAGGCACGAATTTCCGCAGCCACCTGACCGAGCATCTGCTTGTCTGCACTCTTGAGTACAATCGTGGTGTTCTTCGGCGTTTCCGCCGTGACACCCTCGGGCAGCGTATACTCGACCGGATGGGAGAAGCCCAGTGTCAGGTTGAGCGTCTTGCCACTTGCCTGGGCACGATAGCCGACGCCATTGATTTCGAGGGATTTGGTAAACCCCTCACTCACGCCGGTGACCAAGTTCTGCACCAGCGCACGCGTTGTACCGGCCATTGCCCAGCCCTTGGCCCGGGCACTCGGCTCGAAGGTCAGCTGATTGTCTTCCTGGCCGATGGTAACATCGGGATGTACGGACATACCGAGAGTACCCTGACTGCCTTTGACAGTCAGTTGGTCACCATCAAGCGTGTACTCGACACCGCTGGGCAATTTAACCGGATATTTGGCTATACGGGACATTCCAAACTCCTAGAATACGGTGCAGAGGACTTCACCACCGACACCAGCATGACGCGCCGCTCGATCGGTCATCACACCATGAGAGGTGGAGATGATCGCAATTCCCAAGCCATCGGCGACCTTCGGCATATCATCCTTCCCCTTGTATTCGCGCAGGGAAGGCTTGGAAGCTCGCTGGATGTGCTCGATGACCGGCTTGCCCTCGAAGTACTTCAGGGTCACGGTCAACTCGGGCTTGGTACCATCGGTGACGGCGTAATCAGTGACATAGCCCTCTTCTTTCAATACGCGGGCCAGCTCAACCTTGAGCTTGGAAGACGGCAAGCTGACCGTTTCCTTAGTGGCCATCTGCGCATTACGGATACGAGTCAACATATCCGCCAACGTATCTTGCATACTCATGACGTTGCGCTCCTGATGAATCTACGTGGTTGTTACCAACTGGACTTCTTAAGTCCAGGAACATCCCCACGCATGGCGGCTTCACGCAGCTTATTGCGGGCCAGCCCGAACTTGTTGTAGTAACCGTGCGGGCGACCGGTGACGCGACAACGATTGCGCTGGCGCACCGGGCTCGAGTCCCGCGGCAACTGCTGCAGCTTGAGCTGCGCATCGAAGCGCTCTTCATCGGAAGCATTCACGTCATAGATGACGGCTTTGAGTTCAGCGCGCTTGGTCGCATACTTCTCGACCAGCTTGGTGCGCTTGCGCTCACGGCCTACCATGCTCTTTTTTGCCATGATCCCACCTTATCTCTTAAACGGGAAGTTCAGCGCACCCAAGAGTGCACGACCTTCTTCATCGGTGTTGGCGGTGGTGGTGATAGTGACATCAAGCCCACGAACCTGATCGATTTTATCATATTCGATCTCTGGGAAGATGATCTGTTCACGCACACCCATGGAGTAGTTGCCACGACCGTCGAAAGACTTCGGGTTGAGACCACGGAAGTCACGCACACGGGGGATCGCGATATTCACTAGCCGGTCAAGGAAATCCCACATGCGTTCGCGACGCAAGGTGACTTTGATACCGATCGGCCAACCTTCACGCATCTTGAAGCCTGCAACGGACTTCCGCGCCTTGGTGACCATCGGTTTCTGACCCGACAGTTTCTCCAGATCGCCCATGGCATTCTCGATCAGCTTCTTATCGCTGGTCGCATCACCAATCCCCATATTCAGGGTGACTTTGGTGATCTTAGGCACCTGCATTACATTGGCGTAGCTAAACTGCTCTCTGAGCTGAGCCACCACCTCGTTTTGATAACGTTCTTTCAAGTTCGCCATTTTGCTACCCGACTCGCGTTAGGCGTCGATCTGCGTCTGCGTCGACTTGTAGATACGTACCTTGGTACCGTCTTCCTTCACTTGGAAGCCGACGCGATCCGCCTTACCGGTCTCCTGGTTGAAGATGGCCACGTTGGACGCGTGAATCGGAGCCTCGCGCTCGACGATACCGCCCTGATTCCCCGCCATGGGGTTGGGCTTGGTGTGACGTTTGATCATATTCACACCGGACACGACGAATCGCTCGTCTTTGAGGACGCGCTTGATCGTGCCACGCTTGCCCTTGTCTTTGCCGGCGATGACGACCACTTCATCATCACGTTTGATCTTTTGCATATCCGCCTCGCTCCTTACAGCACTTCAGGCGCCAAGGAAATGATCTTCATGAACTTCTCGGTGCGAAGTTCACGAGTGACCGGCCCGAAAATACGGGTACCGACCGGCTGTTCGTTAGCATTGTGCAACAGAACGGCCGCATTTCCATCGAAGCGAATCAGCGATCCGTCATTACGACGAACGCCACTACGGGTGCGGACCACCACCGCCTTGAGCACCTGGCCTTTCTTGACCCGGCCCCTGGGAATGGCTTCCTTCACCGTGATCTTGATGATGTCACCCACGCGGGCATAGCGGCGGTGTGAACCGCCCAGCACCTTGATGCACTGCACCCGGCGCGCCCCGCTATTGTCGGCGACATCCAACATTGTCTGAGTCTGAATCATCGGTTTTCTCCAAACCTAATCTGACTGCACTGGTTTGTGAGGCTCGAGCCAATCAGCCCTTCGCTTGCTCAACCACCTCGACCAGCGTCCAGGCTTTAGTCTTTGACAGTGGGCGACACTCCGAAATCGATACTGTGTCGCCAGCCTTAGCCTGGTTCGCCTCATCATGGGCGTGCAGCTTGGTGGAGCGCTTCACATATTTTCCGTAGATCGGGTGACGCTCACGGCGCTCGATCATCACGACGATGGACTTGTCCATCTTGTCGCTCACCACCTTGCCAGTAAGCATACGAGCTTGTGTCTGTTCGGCCATCTCATTCACCTGCTTTCTCGTTGAGCACAGTCTTCACACGGGCAATATCCCGACGGACCTGCTTGAGCAGATGAGTCTGGCTCAGCTGGCCGGAGGCCTTCTGCATGCGCAGGTTGAACTGCTCGCGGAGAAGTTCGAGGAGCTGCTCGCGCAGTTCGTCTACTGATTTTTCTCGAATTTCCTGGGCTTTCATCACATCACCGTCCGTTTCACAAAGGTGGTGGAGACCGGGAATTTCTGAGCGGCCAGAGCGAAGGCTTCACGAGCCAACTCTTCAGAGACGCCTTCGATCTCGTACATGACACGGCCGGGCTGGATCTGTGCTACCCAATACTCAACGGAGCCTTTCCCCTTACCCATCCGGACTTCCAGAGGTTTCTTGGAGACCGGCTTATCCGGAAACACCCGAATCCAGATCTTGCCACCACGCTTGACATGGCGAGTAATGGCACGACGACCAGCTTCAATTTGACGTGCAGTGACACGTCCGCGCCCTGTCGCCTTGAGACCATACTCACCAAAGCTGACTTTACTTCCACGATGGGCAAGGCCTCGATTACGACCTTTCTGCACCTTGCGGAATTTCGTACGCTTGGGTTGTAACATCGATTCGCTCTCCCCTTATCTGGAACCTTTCTTCTTGGAGGGCGCACTAGCCGGCTGCTTGGCCTTGGCACGAACCTCCTCGATGCCCCCGAGGATTTCACCCTTGAAGATCCACACCTTGACGCCGATGACGCCGTAAGTGGTGTGTGCTTCGTAGGTAGCGTAATCAATGTCCGCGCGCAGCGTGTGCAGCGGTACACGGCCCTCGCGGTACCATTCGGTACGAGCGATCTCAGCACCACCGAGACGCCCTGACAGCTGGATCTTGATTCCCCCAGCGCCCAGACGCATCGCATTCTGCACAGCACGCTTCATGGCACGGCGGAACATCACGCGACGCTCGAGCTGGCCACAGACGTTCTGCGCCACTAGCTGAGCATCCAGCTCCGGCTTGCGGACTTCTTCGATGTTGACATGCACCGGCACACCCATCATCTGGGTGACATCTCGACGCAACTTGTCGACATCTTCACCCTTTTTACCAATCACGATACCCGGACGGGCCGTGTGAATGGTGATGCGAGCATTATTGGCCGGACGCTCGATTGTAATATCGCTCACCGAGGCGTTCTTCAAACGCTCCGCAATGAAACGACGTACTTCCAGGTCACTATTCAGCTTATCGGCATAGGAATCACCTTCGGCGTACCACACCGAGCGATGGTCCTTGACGATGCCCAGCCGAATGCCTGTTGGATTGACTTTCTGACCCATCTGGTCGACTCCTACTTCTCGGCTACCTTGACGGTGATGTGGCAAGTGCGCTTCAAGATACGATCCGCACGGCCCTTGGCGCGCGGCTGAATGCGCTTGAGCGTCATGCCCTCATCGACGCAGACGGTCGAGACACGCAGCTCGTCAATATCCATGCCGTTGTTTTCTTCCGCATTCGCTATCGCGGACTGCAGCACCTTGCGAACCAGCTTGGCAGCCTTCTTCGGTGAGAAGGTCAGCAGGTCGAGTGCTTCGGCGACCGGTTTACCGCGCACCTGGTCAGCCACCAAACGGGCCTTCTGTGCGGATAAACGAGCGCCACGCAGCTTTGCTGTGACTTCCATCTCTAATCCTCTCTGGCTTACCGTTTGGCTTTCTTGTCCGCCGCATGACCGCGATACGTGCGGGTGGCAGCGAATTCGCCCAGCTTGTGGCCAACCATTTCCTCGGAGACATGCACCGGGACGTGTTGGCGACCGTTATGGACTGCAATGGTGAGCCCGACCATGTTCGGCAGGATCATGGAACGACGCGACCATGTCTTGATCGGCTTGCGGTCGTTCTTCTCCACAGCAGCCTCAACCTTCTTCAACAGATGAAGGTCAATAAAAGGACCTTTCTTCAGTGAACGTGGCACAGCCGTTACCCCTTAATTTGTGTTACTTGGCCTTGCGGCGACGAACGATCAGTTTGTCGGTGCGCTTGTTCTTGCGTGTCTTGTGCCCTTTAGTGGGCATCCCCCAGGGCGACACCGGGTGGCGACCACCACTGGTGCGACCTTCACCACCACCGTGCGGATGGTCCACCGGGTTCATGGCAACACCGCGAACTGTCGGGCGCACCCCTTTCCAGCGTTTCGCGCCGGCCTTGCCAAGTTGACGCAGGCTGTGCTCGGAATTGCTCACTTCACCGAGCGTTGCTCGGCATTCCGACAATACCTTGCGCATCTCTCCAGAACGCAGTCGCAACGTGGCATAGTTACCCTCACGAGCAACCAACTGGGCACTAGTACCCGCGCTACGGACCATCTGCGCACCTTTCCCGGGCTTGAGTTCGATACAGTGCACAGTCGAACCCAACGGAATGTTACGCAGAGGAAGCGCATTGCCACGCTTGATCGCCGCATTGACACCAGACTCAAGCTGGTCGCCAGCCTTGACACCCTTGGGTGCAATCACGTAGCGACGCTCGCCATCGGCGTACTTGAGAAGCGCAATGTGCGCGCTACGGTTCGGATCATATTCCACTCGCTCCACCGTTGCCGGGATACCATCCTTGGAGCGCTTGAAATCGATCAAACGATAGTGATGACGATGGCCGCCCCCCGTATGACGGGTAGTGATACGACCATAGTTGTTTCGACCACCGGACTTGGACTGCTTCTCCAGCAAGGGGGCATATGCCCGCCCCTTGTAAAGATTGTCGCTGACGGTCTTGATGACGTGGCGACGTCCGGCGGATGTGGGTTTGGTCTTGACGATTGCCATTATCCGTACTCCTGCCTTATTCGACGCCAGAGAAGTCTTCGAGCGTCTCGCCCGCAGCGAGGGTCACATAGGCCTTACGATACCCTTTGCGAAGCCCCATACCCGTTGCTGTCCGCTTGGTCTTGCCTTTGACGTTCAAGACCTGGACACGATCGACTCTTTTCTCGAACAGTATCTCAACCGCTTTTTTGATTTCCGGCTTGGTCGCATCGCTTGCCACCTTGAACACGTACTGGTTGTTCTCGGCAGCGAAGGCAGCTTTCTCAGTCACGTGCGGACCAAGCAGAACCTTGAATACGCGTTCCTGGTTCATGCCAGCTTCTCCTCGAATTGACGCAGGGCGGAAACGGTCACCAACACCTTGTCGAAAGCAACGAGGCTCACCGGATCGGCAGCAGCAACGTCGACCACATCCACATTGGGGATATTGCGTGCCGCCAGATAGAGCTTTTCGTCCACCTCTTCGGTGACGATCAGCACCTTCTCCAGATCGAGCTCCTTCAGCTTGGCCACCAACTGCTTGGTCTTGGGCGTATCGACGACAAATTCGTCGACCGCGACGAGGCGCTCTTGGCGTACCAGCTCAGACAGGATCGAGCTCACGGCTGCGCGGTACATCTTCCGATTGACTTTTTGCGCATAGTCCTGGGGACGAGCCGCGAACGTGACACCACCACTACGCCACAGTGGCGACCGGATGGTACCCGCGCGGGCACGGCCAGTCCCCTTCTGGCGCCACGGTTTCTTGCCACCGCCGCGCACATCGGAACGGTTTTTCTGAGCGCGGGTACCCTGGCGACCACCAGCCAAATAGGCAGTGACGACCTGATGCACCAACGCCTCGTTGAATGCTTTGCCAAAGGTTGCGTCAGACACTTCAACCGTGCCGGCGCTTGCACCTGCAAGATTCAGATTCATCGGTCCTGACTCCCTCAACGAGCTTTGACGGCACTGCGCACGACGACGTCACCACCGGTAGCTCCCGGTACGGCGCCCTTGATCAGCAGCAGGTTACGTTCGGCATCGACACGCACGATCTCAAGATTCTGCACAGTGCAGCGGGTGTTGCCCAACTGCCCGGCCATCTTTTTACCCTTGAACACCCGACCCGGCGTTTGACACATACCGATCGAACCAGGGGCACGATGAGCCAATGAGTTGCCGTGGCTATTGTCTTGCGTGCGGAAATTCCAACGCTTGACAGCGCCCTGGAACCCCTTGCCTTTGGAAGTACCGGTCACATCGATGACCTGACCAGCTTCGAAGAGAGAAACGGTGAGTTCACCGCCCACGTCCGGAGCATCTTCGCCGTCTTCGAGACGAAACTCCATCAATGAACGGCCAGCCTCGACACCTGCTTTGGCAAAATGCCCGGCTTGCGCCTTGGACAGATGCTTGGCTTTGCGAGAACCGGTTGTCACCTGAACCGCGCTATAACCGTCGCTTTCAACGGTTTTGACATAAGTTACGCGATTGGGCTCAACCTCGATAACGGTTACGGGCACGGAAGCGCCATCTTCGGTAAAGACACGGGTCATTCCGGCCTTCTTACCGACTAAACCGATAGTCATGTTCAGTCTCCTTTAGTGTACGGGGCTATCACCCGCTATGGCTGCCCTTTCCAGAGCATTCCACTAGCACATTGTGTGGCGCCATCACGGCGCGGCGGTCGCGAGGCTTAACCCTCGTGCATACCGCAAGTGTCTAGTGTGGTATTAGTCGAGCTTGATCTGCACGTCCACGCCAGCAGCGAGGTCGAGCTTCATCAGGGCGTCAACGGTTTTCTCAGTCGGCTCGACGATATCGAGCACACGCTTATGAGTGCGAATCTCATACTGATCTCGCGCGTCCTTGTTGACATGCGGAGAAATCAGAATGGTATACCGCTCACGATTAGTCGGTAGCGGAATCGGGCCACGCACCTGGGCTCCGGTCCGTTTGGCGGTTTCGACAATCTCCACCGCGGACTGGTCGATCAGGCGATGGTCGAAAGCCTTCAACCGAATGCGAATCTTCTGGTTCTGCATTTGCCCTAAACTCCAATGGATTTCGACGGCGCGAGCCGTCTACCCACGCATTCAAAGGATGCGCATTATAGGCATACTGAGCAGCCAAGTCAAACCCTGCTGCACGCAAAACAAAGGGGCTCCATCGGGAGCCCCTTTCGTATCATCGACTCTTGACCATCACTTGATGATCTTGGCGACGACGCCAGCGCCGACGGTACGACCACCTTCACGGACTGCGAAACGCAGACCATCTTCCATCGCGATGGGCGCAATCAAGGTCACGGTCATCTTGACGTTATCGCCCGGCATGACCATTTCGACACCTTCCGGCAGCTCACAAGTGCCAGTAACGTCGGTAGTCCGGAAGTAGAACTGCGGACGATAGCCCTTGAAGAACGGCGTATGACGACCACCTTCTTCCTTGGACAGCACATAGACTTCCGCTTCGAAGATAGTATGAGGCGTAATGGTACCCGGCTTGGCCAGCACCTGACCGCGCTCGACCTCATCACGCTTGGTGCCGCGCAGCAGTGCACCGATGTTCTCACCTGCACGACCTTCGTCGAGCATCTTGCGGAACATTTCGACACCGGTAACGGTCGTCTTGGTCGTATCCTTGAGACCGACGATTTCGACTTCTTCACCCGACTTGACGATACCGCGCTCGACACGGCCCGTAACAACGGTGCCACGGCCAGAGATGGAGAAGACGTCCTCGATCGGCATCAGGAAAGGCTGATCAATGGCACGATCAGGCTCGGGGATATACTCGTCCAGCGCCTTGATCAGGTTGGCAACCGCGGTGGTTCCCATGCCATTATCATCCTTGCCTTCCAGCGCCATCAACGCGGAACCGGTGATGATCGGCGTATCGTCTCCCGGGAAGTCGTACTCGTTCAGGAGTTCACGGACTTCCATCTCGACCAGCTCAAGCAGCTCTTCATCGTCGACCATATCGGCCTTGTTGAGGAACACGACGATGTTCGGAACGCCTACCTGGCGAGACAGCAGGATGTGCTCGCGAGTCTGCGGCATGGGGCCGTCGGCAGCGGAACAGACCAGGATAGCACCGTCCATCTGGGCGGCACCGGTGATCATGTTCTTGACGTAGTCAGCGTGCCCCGGGCAGTCAACGTGCGCATAGTGACGTTGCTCTGACTGGTACTCGACGTGAGCAGTGGCGATGGTAATACCGCGCTCACGCTCTTCCGGGGCGTTATCGATAGTGTCAAATTCGCGCCAGTCACCACCAAAGACCTCGGCGGAGACGCGAGTCAAGGCCGCAGTCAGCGTGGTCTTGCCGTGGTCGACGTGACCGATGGTGCCGACGTTGATATGCGCTTTGGAACGTTCGAATTTTTCCTTAGCCACTGCTATTAACCTCTTTACGTTAGCTAACGGTTAACCGTTCTGATTGATGACGGCTTCAACGACGCTGGAGGGCGCCTCGTCGTACTTCGCAAACTCCATGGTGTAGCTTGCGCGGCCCTGGGTCTGAGAGCGCAGATCGGTCGCATAACCGAACATCTCGCCCAGCGGCACCACTGCGCGGATGACTTTCCCCGTAGGAGAGTCATCCATGCCCTGCACCAGACCGCGACGACGGTTCAGGTCGCCCATGACGTCACCCATGAATTCTTCGGGTGTCACGACTTCGACCTTCATCATCGGCTCCAGCAGCACGGCCTTGGCCTTCCGGGCCCCTTCTTTGATCGCCATGGAAGAAGCGACCTTGAACGCGGTCTCGTTGGAGTCCACGTCATGATAGGAGCCATCATACAGCGTAACCTTGACATCGATCATCGGATAACCCGCGATCACGCCATTTTGCAGCTGCTCATAGGCCCCTTTCTCGACGGCCGGTACGTATTCCTTGGGAACCACGCCGCCGACGATTTCCGAAGCGAATTTGAAGTGCATCTCTTCATCTTCGCCTTTGTCTTCCTCGGTCAGCGGCTCGATGCGCAACATGACATGGCCATACTGCCCACGACCACCGGACTGGCGGACAAACTTGCCTTCCTGCTCGACGCTGGCGCGAATCGTTTCGCGGTAGGCCACCTGCGGCTTACCGATATTGGCGTCGACTTTGAATTCACGGCGCAGACGATCGACGATGATGTCGAGGTGAAGCTCGCCCATGCCAGAAATAATCGTCTGACCGGTTTCCTCGTCGGTCTTGACGCGGAAGGAGGGGTCTTCTTGGGCTAGCTTGCCCAACGCGGTCCCCATCTTCTCCTGGTCGGGCTTGGATTTCGGCTCCACGGCAACCGAGATCACCGGATCCGGGAATTCCATGCGCTCGAGAATGATCTTGTCGTTCAGGTCACAAAGGGTATCGCCCGTAGTGACGTCCTTGAGCCCGATACAGGCGGCGATATCGCCCGCGTAGACTTCTTTGATCTCTTCGCGCGAATTGGAATGCATCTGCACGATACGTCCAACACGTTCTTTCTTCTGCTTGACCGAATTGTAGATGCTATCGCCGGACTTCAGCACCCCGGAATACACCCGAATAAAGGTTAGAGTGCCAACAAACGGGTCGGTAGCGATCTTGAACGCGAGTGCGGAAAACGGTGCTTTATCATCGGCCTCACGAGTCGCGATGGTACCGTCCTTGTCGTCCAGTTCCCCTTCGATGGCCTTGACCTCGGTGGGAGAGGGCATGTACTCGATGACGCAGTCCAGTACAGCCTGCACGCCCTTGTTCTTGAAGGCACTGCCACAAGTGACCAGGACAATCTCGTTGTCCAGCGTACGGCGACGCAGCCCTGCCTTGATCTCCTCGCTGCTCAAATCCCCCTCTTCGAGATACTTTTCCATCAACTCTTCAGAGGCTTCGGCAGCCGACTCGACCATTTGCTCTCGATAGGTCTCGGCGGTTTCGCGGAGGTCATCAGGAATATCGACCAGGTCGTAATTCATACCCAGGTCGTTTTCACTCCAGGCGATGGCCTTCATTTGAATCAGGTCGATAACGCCTTTGAACCCATCTTCTGCACCCCAGTTGAGCTGGATAGGTACGGCATTGGCGTTCAACTTCTTCTTCAGCTGATCCAGCACCATGAAGTAGTCGGCACCAGCACGGTCCATCTTGTTGACGAACACCATGCGCGGCACTTCGTACTTGTTGGCCTGACGCCAAACGGTCTCGGTCTGCGGCTGAACGCCCGAGCTACCGCAAAGCACGACGACAGCACCATCCAGAACACGCAAAGAACGTTCAACCTCGATCGTGAAGTCAACGTGGCCGGGCGTGTCGATGATGTTGATGCGATGCTCATCGAATTGCTTGTTCATCCCCTGCCAGAAGCAGGTGGTTGCCGCAGAAGTAATAGTGATACCGCGTTCTTGCTCCTGCTCCATCCAGTCCATGACGGCGGCCCCGTCATGCACTTCGCCTACCTTGTGCGACAGGCCGGTATAGAACAGGATGCGCTCGGTCGTCGTTGTCTTACCGGCGTCAACATGAGCCACGATACCGATATTGCGGTAACGCTTGAGCGGAGTCTTGCGTGGCACGATGATTATCCCCGTTAGCTGGAAGGACGTCCCGACGGGACGTCACTTCTGTTTATGGAAGCCTGGCTTGGCAGAGCCGCAATCAAAAACGGTAATGGGAGAAAGCCTTATTGGCTTCCGCCATACGATGCACATCTTCACGCTTCTTGACTGCTGCCCCTTTGCCCTCTGCAGCGTCGAGCATTTCGCCAGCCAGCCGCTGAACCATGGTTTTCTCGCCACGATTGCGCGCGGCATCAACCATCCAACGCATAGCCAGTGCCTGACGACGCGAGGGCCGCACTTCCACGGGCACCTGATAGGTCGCACCGCCGACACGACGCGACTTGACCTCGACCATCGGCTGAATGGCTTCCAGCGCTTTGTCGAAAATTTCCAGCGGCTCGTCCTTGCTGCGTTCGGCAACCCGGTCCAGCGCACCATAAACGATACGCTCAGCTACAGATTTCTTGCCGCTGATCATCAGGTGGTTCATGAATTTTGCCAGGCGCTCGCTTCCGAATTTCGGATCCGGGAGAATCTCGCGCTTCGCAGCAACTCTTCTTCTAGGCATGATAAGCCCTCTGATAAAGGGTCTTTCAGGTAAACTCGAGACTCACGCCCCATACCATTGCATGGTGACGCCGCTCGACCTTACTCATATCCGACCATGGAAATTGTGAATGCTAATTACGTCTCGCGGCATTATGCCTTGGGACGCTTGGTACCGTACTTGGAACGGCCCTTCTTACGGTTCTGCACGCCAGACGTATCGAGGGACCCACGCACAGTATGATAGCGCACACCCGGCAAGTCCTTCACACGACCACCGCGAATCAAGACGACGGAGTGCTCCTGCAGATTGTGGCCTTCACCACCAATATAGGAAGCGACCTCATAGCCGTTGGTCAAACGAACACGGCAGACCTTACGCAATGCCGAGTTCGGCTTTTTCGGGGTAGTGGTGTAAACGCGAGTGCAGACACCACGCTTTTGTGGGCAAGCCTGCAACGCCGGCACGTCGCTCTTGGCGACACGGCGCTTGCGCGGCTTACGCACGAGCTGATTAATCGTTGCCATATTATGTAGCTGACTCCAATGGTTGCCTTAACTGCAATAGTGGGGACAGGCGCACCCACCCCACTATCAAAGGTGGCGCATTCTACTGTTTCATGTCATCAATAGTCAAGGCTGCCCCATATCAAAAGGGGCAGCCTTGGATAAGGTCATCACGTTTCATCATCGTCGGCATCGAGTGCCGTCAGTTGAGCGCCCAGCTCTTGTTCGACATCGTAGGCCGATGGATGGAGAGAGCGTTCCGCATCTTCACGCTTGCGCTTGCGTTCAGCATGATGCGTCAGCCCGGTACCTGCCGGGATGAGTCGACCAACCACGACGTTCTCCTTCAAGCCGCGCAAGTGATCACGCTTACCGGTAACGGCAGCCTCGGTCAGTACTCGCGTAGTCTCTTGGAACGACGCAGCCGAAATGAACGACTCGGTCGCCAGGCTCGCTTTGGTGATACCCAACAACAGCCGTTCGTACTTGGCCGGGAACTTGTCCGCCTGAGCCAGGAGCTCGTTCTCTTCAAGCACCTTGACGAGTTCGACTTGATCCCCCGTGATGAAGCTGGAATCGCCGGAATCGGTCACCTCGACCTTACGCAGCATCTGACGCACGATGACTTCGATGTGCTTGTCGTTGATACCTACGCCCTGCAGGCGGTAAACGTCCTGAACCTCGGCAACGACGTACTTGGCCAGTTCGGCCACACCCAGCAGGCGCAAGATATCGTGCGGATTGCTCGGGCCATCGGAAATCACTTCGCCGCGCTCAACAGTTTCCCCCTCGAAAACGGCAACCTGACGCCATTTGGGAATCAGCATTTCGACGGGGTCACCATCTTCAGGCGTGATGGTCAAACGGCGTTTGCCCTTGGTCTCCTTACCGAAGCTGATCATGCCACCCACCTCAGCGAGAATGGCCGGCTCTTTCGGTTTGCGCGCCTCGAACAGATCTGCGACACGTGGCAGACCACCGGTGATGTCCTTGTTGCCGGATGCCTCGACGGGGATCCTCGCCACGACCTCACCCATCCGGATGGTGGCGCCATTATCCACCGAAACGATCGACCGGCCGGGCAGCAGATACTGAACGGGCGTATCGGTCCCCGACACGGTCACGTTCTGGCCGGACTCATCCGTCAGCATGATCATCGGTCGCTTATCGCGGCCTGCCGCAGGGCGTGAAGCCGATTCGATCACTTCGATGGAAGACAGGCCGGTCATTTCATCCACACTGCGATGAATGGTGATGCCTTCATCCATGTCGATATAGCGAACCTGACCTTCGACCTCGGCAATAACCGGGTGAGTGTGAGGATCCCACTTAGCCACGGCCTGTCCAGCCTCGACGGCATCCCCATCACGCACATCGAGCTCGGCACCATACGGGAGCTTGTAATATTCACGCTCACGACCATGCTCGTCAGCCACCGCCAGGGCGCTCGAACGCGATACGACCACGAGTTTGCCATCGGCACGTTCGACATACTTGATATTATGTAGCCGTACGTTGCCACCATGTTTGACCTGGACGCTGTCCACTGCGGAGGCGCGCGACGCAGCACCGCCAATGTGGAAGGTCCGCATGGTCAACTGCGTACCAGGCTCGCCGATCGACTGGGCTGCAATCACCCCGACCGACTCACCGACATTGACTTGGTGGCCACGAGCGAGGTCGCGGCCATAGCATGCTGAACAAACACCATGCGGTGTGTCGCACGTAATGGTGCTCCGCACTACGATCTCATCGACACCCATGGTGTCGAGTTGCTCACACCACGCTTCATCCAGCAGTGTGCCGCGCGGAATCAATACATCGTCTGTTCCGGCATCGATGACGTCCTGAGCGACGACCCGGCCCAGGACCCGCTCTGCCAAGGAGACGATGATATCGCCACCTTCTATGACGGGATGCAAGGTCAGACCTTCGTCAGTCCCGCAATCACTCTCGGTTACGACCAGATCCTGTGATACGTCGACCAGGCGGCGGGTGAGATAGCCCGAGTTGGCCGTCTTGAGCGCTGTGTCCGCCAAGCCTTTCCGCGCCCCGTGAGTCGAGATGAAGTACTGCAGGACATTCAAGCCCTCGCGGAAGTTGGCAGTGATCGGGGTTTCGATGATCGAGCCGTCAGGCTTGGCCATCAATCCTCGCATACCAGCCAATTGGCGAATCTGTGCCGGGCTACCACGCGCCCCGGAGTCGGCCATGATATAGACGCTATTGAACGACTCCTGCTCGACTTCATTGCCTTCGCGATTGATGACGTTCTCCTTCGAGATACCTGCCATCATTTCCTTGGCAACCTGGTCATTGGCGCGAGCCCAGATATCGATGACCTTATTGTACTTCTCGCCGCCGGTCACGAGACCTGAGGAGAACTGATCCTCGATCTCTTTCACTTCATCTTCGGCCGCATCGACGATCCCCTTCTTCGATTCAGGGATAATGAAGTCGTTGACGCCGATCGAGGCGCCTGACCATGTAGCCAGACGGAAACCGGTATACATCAACTGGTCAGCGAAGATCACAGTATCCTTGAGGCCCGTGCGACGGTAAACCTCATTGATCAGCCCCGAAATCGCCTTTTTCTTCATCGGCTGATCGACCAGTTCGAACGGCACACCCTTGGGCAGGATGCCGAACAACAGGATACGACCGACCGTGGTATCGAACAGTGAAGTTTTCTTGACCAGCTCACCATCCTTCTCTTCCGGGAGGTGTTCCGTCAGACGGACCTTGACGCGCGCATGCAACGAAACGCTCTGAGTGCCGAAGGCACGCTCCACCTCCTTGAGGTTGGAGAACACCATGCCTTCGCCCTTGGCATTGATTTTCTCGCGCGTCATGTAGTACAGCCCCAGCACCACATCCTGCGAAGGCACGATGATCGGCTCGCCATTCGCCGGCGACAGTACGTTATTCGTCGCCATCATTAGCGCCCGCGATTCGAGCTGTGCCTCCAGCGTTAGCGGTACGTGAACCGCCATCTGGTCACCATCGAAGTCGGCGTTGTAGGCCGCACACACCAGCGGATGCAACTGAATTGCCTTACCTTCGATCAGCAACGGCTCGAATGCCTGGATGCCCAGACGGTGTAGCGTTGGTGCCCGGTTCAGCATGACGGGATGCTCGCGAATGACGTCGGCGAGTATATCCCAGACCTCGGGCAGCTCACGTTCGACCATCTTCTTGGCGGCCTTGATGGTCGTCGCCTCACCAATGGCTTGCAGCTTGGAGTAGATGAACGGCTTGAACAGCTCCAAAGCCATCTTCTTGGGTAGACCGCACTGATGCAGACGCAAGGTCGGGCCCACCGTGATCACCGAACGACCGGAGTAGTCGACACGCTTGCCGAGCAGGTTCTGACGGAACCGCCCTTGTTTGCCCTTGATCATGTCGGCCAGCGACTTCAGCGGACGCTTGTTCGAGCCGGTAATCGCTCGGCCACGACGGCCATTATCGAGTAGAGCATCGACCGACTCCTGCAACATGCGCTTCTCGTTACGCACGATAATATCCGGCGCATTGAGATCGAGCAGTCGCTTGAGACGATTGTTACGGTTGATCACCCGGCGATACAGGTCATTGAGATCCGAGGTGGCAAAACGGCCACCATCCAGCGGCACTAGCGGACGTAGGTCCGGTGGCAACACGGGCAGAACTTCCATGACCATCCAGGCGGGATCATTGCCTGAACCATGGAAAGCTTCAAGCAACTTGAGACGCTTGGACAGCTTCTTGATCTTGGTATCAGAGTTCGTCTGCGGAATATCCTCACGCAGCTGATTGATTTCTTCCTCGAGGTCGATGTCGTTGAGAAGCGCCTGAACGGCCTCAGCGCCCATCCGAGCATCGAAATCGTCACCGAACTCTTCAAGTGCTTCGAAGTACTGCTCGTCATTGAGCAGTTGGCCACGCTCAAGGGTCGTCATCCCTGGGTCGATAACCATGAAGCTTTCGAAATAAAGCACCCGCTCGATATCGCGCAGCGTCATGTCAAGGAAAAGACCGATGCGTGACGGCAAGGATTTGAGGAACCAGATATGCGCCACCGGCGAAGCCAGTTCGATATGGCCCATACGTTCGCGCCGTACCGCCGCTTTAGTCACCTCGACACCGCACTTCTCGCAGATGATACCGCGATGCTTCATACGCTTGTACTTGCCACACAAGCATTCGTAGTCTTTGACCGGGCCGAAAATCTTGGCACAGAACAGGCCATCACGCTCCGGTTTGAACGTACGGTAGTTGATGGTCTCGGGCTTTTTCACCTCACCGTATGACCAAGAGCGGATCAGATCCGGCGATGCGAGTGTAATCTTGATCGCATCGAACTCGTCGGACTGTGCCTGCGATTTGAGGACTTTCACCAAATCTTTCATGGGTCGGCTCCGTTGCGGAGTTATCATAGGCGGGGGTTATCATGCGCCCCCGCGGACCGTCATTGTCGAGTACTGCTTGCCGCTATCGATGCGCTCAGCTTTCCAACTCGATATCGATACCCAGCGAACGAATCTCTTTCACAAGGACATTGAAGGATTCCGGCATACCCGCTTGCATGCTGTGATCGCCGTCGACGATGCTCTTGTACATCTTCGTTCGCCCTTCGACATCGTCAGACTTGACCGTCAGCATTTCTTGCAGCGTGTATGCGGCACCGTAAGCCTCCAGTGCCCAGACCTCCATTTCGCCGAAGCGCTGACCACCGAACTGCGCCTTGCCACCCAACGGCTGCTGGGTGACCAAGGAGTAGGAACCAGTGGAGCGCGCATGCATCTTGTCATCGACCAAGTGGTTGAGCTTGAGAATGTACATGTAGCCGACAGTGACCGGTCGATCGAAGGCTTCACCGGTACGACCGTCGTAAAGCGCCATCTGTCCTGACTCCGGCAGGTCAGCGAGCTTGAGCAAGTGCTTGATCTCATGCTCTTTGGCACCATCGAACACCGGCGTCGCCATCGGCACACCACCACGCAGGTTCTTGGCCAAGGCAATGACCTCGTCATCCGTCAGTGAGTCAAGGTCCTCTGGACGGGCCCCTTGGGTATTATAGACCTCGCCAAGGAAGTCCCGGATTTCGGCCACCTGCTGTTCGCGGGCCTCGCGCAGCATTGCGTCGAGCTTGATACCCAGTCCTCTGGCGGCCATCCCCAAGTGGGTTTCGAGTACCTGCCCGACGTTCATGCGGGACGGCACACCCAAGGGGTTGAGTACCACATCGACTGGCTCGCCATCTGCATCGAAAGGCATGTCCTCGACCGGCATGATAGCTGAAATCACACCCTTGTTACCGTGACGGCCTGCAAGTTTGTCACCCGGCTGGACACGGCGCTTGACAGCCATATAGACCTTGACGATCTTGAGGACGCCGGGCGCCAGATCGTCTCCCTGGGTCAACTTGCGCTTCTTGTCTTCGAAACGCTCATCCATCTCCTTGCGGCGATTCTCGAGTTGTTCATCCGCCTGAGCCAGCAGCTCATTGAGAGACTCATCCTGCATGCGCAGCTTGAACCATTGCTGCCTCGGCAGTTCTTCAAGGTAGTCGTCACTCAGGACATCGCCCTTCTTGAGCTTGGGACCACCATTAACGGCCTGGCCGGCAAGCGAGCGCTTGAGACGCTCGAAAGTGGCATCTTCTGCAATCCGATAGGTCTCCTGCAGGTCCTTGCGAACCTCATCGAGTTGCGTCTGCTCGATGGACAACGCACGAGAGTCCTTGTCGACACCATCACGCGTGAATATCTGGACATCGATGATGGTGCCATACATACCCGTGGCGACGCGCTGCGACGTATCCTTAACGTCAGATGCCTTTTCACCGAAGATGGCTCGCAGCAGTTTCTCTTCCGGCGTCAACTGGGTTTCCCCTTTAGGCGTCACCTTGCCCACCAGGATATCGCCCGGGCCGACTTCTGCGCCGATATAGACCACGCCCGCCTCATCAAGCTTGGACAGCGCCGATTCACCCACATTCGGAATATCGGACGTGATTTCTTCAGAGCCAAGCTTGGTATCACGGCATACGCACGTCAGTTCCTGAATATGTACCGTGGTGAAGCGATCTTCTTGTGAGACGCGCTCCGAAAGCAGAATCGAATCCTCGAAGTTGTAACCGTTCCAAGGCATGAATGCGATACGCATGTTCTGCCCAAGTGCCAAGTCACCCATATCGACAGAGGGCCCGTCGGCAAGGATATCTCCGCGGGCAACGACATCGCCAGGGCGTACTATCGGGCGCTGGTTCATGCAAGTATTCTGGTTCGAACGCAGATACTTGGTGAGGTTATAGATATCGACGCCAGCTTCACCGCCAATGATCTCATCTTCATTAATCCTCACGACGATCCGCTTGGCATCGACGGAGTCGATCACACCGCCACGACGAGCCACTGCGCAGACCCCCGAGTCACGTGCAACGAAACGCTCCATTCCCGTACCCACGAGCGGTTTATCGGCACGAAGGCTGGGGACCGCCTGACGCTGCATGTTGGCGCCCATCAATGCGCGGTTGGCATCGTCGTGCTCCAAGAACGGCACCAGTGCTGCTGCCACGGAAACCACCTGCCGTGGCGACACGTCCATCAACGTCACCTTGTCCGGTGCCATGAACGTCGTTTCACCCTTGTGACGGACCTGCACAAGATCATCGACCAACTTGTTCCCTTCATCGACCGTGGCAGACGCCTGAGCGATGATGTAATCGCCTTCTTCGATCGCAGAAAGGTGGATCACCTCATCGGTCACCTGACGATCCACCACCTTGCGGTACGGTGTCTCGAGGAAACCGTAGCTATTGGTGTGGCTATAGGTGGCCAACGAGTTGATCAGGCCGATATTGGGACCTTCCGGTGTCTCGATCGGGCACAGGCGACCGTAGTGAGTCGCGTGTACGTCGCGCACCTCGAAGCCGGCCCGCTCGCGCGTCAACCCGCCCGGCCCCAAGGCAGACACACGGCGCTTGTGTGTCACCTCGGAGAGCGGATTGTTCTGATCCATGAACTGCGATAACTGACTGGAACCAAAGAATTCCTTGACCGCGGCCGCTACCGGCTTGGCGTTGATCAGGTCCTGCGGCATCAAACCTTCGCTCTCCGCCATGGAGAGACGTTCCTTGACGGCACGCTCGACGCGCACCAACCCGACTCGGAACTGATTTTCCGCCATTTCACCGACACAGCGGATACGCCGGTTGCCCAGATGGTCAATGTCATCGACATCGCCAAAGCCATTACGAATAGCGATCAACTCTTTCAGGACATCGACAATGTCCTGATTATCGAGCACGCCAGAGCCGGTATCGCTATCACGACGCAAGCGGCGGTTGAACTTCATCCGACCGACACCGGACAAATCATAGCGATCTTCGGTGAAGAACAAGTTATTGAACAGGGTCTCGGCAGCCTCTTTGGTCGGCGGCTCGCCGGGACGCATCATCCGATAGATCTCGACCAACGCCTCAAGCTGTGTCTGTGTCGTATCCAGCTTGAGGGTTTCAGAGATGAAGGGACCACAGTCCAGATCGTTCGTATAGAGTGTTTCAAGCGTGGTGATCCCGGCTTTGGCCAGCTTCTCGAGCAAGTCGGGAGTGATCTCCGTGTTGCACTCGCAGATCAATTCACCCGTGTTAGGTGCCACCTGCCGCTTGGCCAGCGTTTTGCCGAAGAGATACTCCATCGGTACCTCCAGGCGCTCCAGGCCGGATTTTTCCATCTGCCGGATATGCTTCTGGGTGATCCGACGACCTTCCTCGACGATGACGCTACCGTCGACATCCTTGATATCGAACGTTGCCGTTTCACCACGCAGGCGCGATGGAACCAGTTCCACCGAAAAACCTGACGGCTCGATATGGAATACACTCGTCTCGAAAAACGTATCGAGGATCTCTTCGGCTTCCATCCCCAAGGCACGCAGCAACACGGTTGCCGGCAGTTTGCGCCGACGGTCGATGCGGACGAAAACGTTATCTTTGGGATCGAACTCAAAGTCCAACCAGGAACCACGATAAGGAATGACTCGGGCCGAATAGAGGAGCTTGCCCGACGAATGACTCTTACCCTTGTCATGATCGAAAAAGGCGCCGGGACTGCGGTGGAGCTGAGAGACGATGACACGCTCGGTACCGTTGACGACGAAGGTACCATTCTCAGTCATCAGGGGAATTTCCCCCATG
This sequence comes from Aidingimonas lacisalsi, assembly GCF_008079445.1. Classification (GTDB taxonomy): domain Bacteria; phylum Pseudomonadota; class Gammaproteobacteria; order Pseudomonadales; family Halomonadaceae; genus Aidingimonas; species Aidingimonas lacisalsi. The sequence continues at coordinate 77,395 of NZ_VRYH01000010.1, forward strand.
TAGACTTCCTGCTCCTTGATATCCTTGATCGCCTTATTCGATGACTCCTTGTCATAAATGATCAGGCGAACCTTGACACGCAAGGGAGCAGAATAGGTGACACCGCGCAACTGACACTCCTTGACGTCGAACGCCGGAGTGCCGAAGCGATAGCTGACATATTCGAGAGCCGCATTACCAGAAAAGCTCTCGATCGGGAATACGGACTTGAAGGCGGCATGGAGCCCCAGTTCCATACGCTCTTCCGGCGCGCGATCCTGCTGGAGAAAGTCGTAGTAGGAATCAAGCTGAATGGCCAGCAGGTAAGGCACATCCATCACTTGGGGCAGTTTGCCAAAATCCTTGCGGATGCGTTTTTTCTCAGTGTATGAGTAAGCCATCTGTATTCCCCAGCTTGTTCACCATGGGTGACCGATGCATGTCGGCGACACCCGACGAAGGGTTCTTCGCCGGGCGCTGACGGCAAGCCTGACATGACCCACCGTCGCAACTCATCTGGCGGCACCATCATCACATCATGACGGCACCAACCAGTAACAACAGAAAAAGGCCGGCAGCGGACAAGCCGCCACCAGCCACGGAAGCTCACGCCGCGCGTAAAGCCATGGACAACAAGGAGTTACTTGAGCTCCACAGTCGCGCCGGCATCTTCCAGTTTTTGCTTGGCTTCGTCGGCATCTTCCTTGGACATACTTTCTTTCAAGGTAGCCGGAACCCCATCGACAGCGCCTTTGGCTTCCTTCAGACCCAGACCGGTGATCTCCCGTACCACCTTGATCACGTTGACTTTCTTGTCACCAGGCGAGGTCAGAACCAGATCGAATTCGGTCTGCTCTTCCTCGGCCTCGGCTTCACCACCACCACCTGGGCCTGCGACCACGGCTGCAGCAGCCGATACGCCGAACTTCTCTTCCATCGCCTCGATCAGTTCAGCGACTTCCATCACGGACATGTCGGCGACGGCATTGATGATATCTTCTTTGCTAAGTGCCATTTTACGATTCCTGAACTTTGCGGAGCCCCATCCATTCGGTTAGGCGCTCGTTGTAACAATGTACGATTAGTATGCCGACCGTTATGCGGCTTCTTCCTGCTTCTGATCGCGCAGGGCCGCGAGAGTACGAACCAGCTTGCCAGCCGAAGCTTCCTTCATGACTGACATCAACTTGGATATCGCCTCATCGTACGTCGGCAACGTTGCTAGACGATCAAGCTCTGCCGCTGGGATGAACTCGCCTTCGTATGCCAGCGCCTTGACCTCGAACTCTTTTTCCGTCTTGGCAAACTCCTTGAACAAACGAGCTGCAGCACCCGGATGATCCGTCGAGAACGCCAAAAGAGTCGGGCCCACGAATGTTTCGTTCAAGCACTCCCAAGGAGTACCTGTCAGCGCACGGCGTGCCAACGTATTGCGGACAACACGAAGCTGCACACCATTCTCGCGAGCTTGTTTGCGCAACGTCGTCATTGCAGCAACATCCACTCCGCGAGAATCGGCGACTACGACGGAGAGAGCATCCTTGGCAGTCTCATTGACCTCGGCAACGATTGCCTTCTTGCCTTCGAGAGCTAGTGCCACTGTGATCACTCCTTCATGCCGAGCCTTGCATGTGACATGCACGCCCGGTAGTTACCGTCTTCTCTTTACCAGCGGGCAAAGAGAGCTTGGGTGATGGTGCTCACCAGCACACTGGCGGCCACACCATCTGCGCAGGCATCCATTTGAGGAACATTAAGCCGACAACAGACGGCGCCTGCGGTCTTTGACGGTGCCCCGGCCGGATGGCAAGGGGACCGCAAAGTTTCTTGCTTCGTTGCTATCGACCCGTCCGCCTTACACGAATGCGGAATGGTCAATCGTCAACCCTGGCCCCATCGTCGAGGAGAGGGTCATTTTCTTGAGATAAACGCCTTTGGAAGTACTGGGTTTCAGTTTCTTGAGATCACCCACAAGTGCTTCCAGATTGCCCCTAATGGCATCGGTATCGAAATCCACTTTACCGAGCGTGGTATGAATGATGCCATTCTTGTCGGTACGGAAACGTACCTGACCCGCCTTCGCGTTCTTAACTGCCGTAGCGACATCCGGCGTTACAGTGCCAACCTTGGGGTTCGGCATCAAACCACGGGGCCCCAGAATCTGCCCGAGCTGCCCGACCACTCGCATGGCATCGGGAGACGCAATGACGACGTCGAAATCAAGCTGACCTTTTTTGACATCTTCAGCCAGTTCATCCATGCCAACGATATCAGCGCCGGCTTCCTTGGCTGCATCCGCATTGGCGCCTTGTGTAAAGACAGCAACACGCACGTCTTTCCCGGTACCATTGGGCATCACAGTCGCCCCACGAACCATCTGGTCCGATTTACGCGGGTCGACTCCCAGGTTGATGGCAACGTCCAGCGACTCATTAAACTTGACAGTGGACAATTCCGACAGCAAAGAGACCGCTTCATCAAGCGAGTAGACCTTATTGGAGTCAACTTTCTCCTGGATCTGCTTGGCACGCTTACTCAGTTTCGCCATGATCAGAGGCCCTCCACATTCAGGCCCATACTGCGGGCACTACCGGCGATGGTCCGAACAGCGGCGTCAAGATCGGCAGCCGTCAGATCAGGCTCTTTGGCCTTGGCGATTTCCTCGAGCTGCTCACGCGTCACAGTACCGACCTTGTTCTTGTTCGGCTCACCAGAGCCGGACTTGATGCCTGCCGCTTTCTTCAGCAAGACAGCAGCGGGCGGCGTCTTGGTGATGAAAGTAAAGCTGCGATCGGAATAGACGGTAATCACCACCGGCGTCGGCAACCCCGGCTCCACGTCCTGAGTCTCGGCATTGAATGCCTTGCAGAACTCCATGATATTAACGCCGTGCTGACCCAGTGCAGGGCCGACGGGGGGACTTGGATTGGCTTTACCAGCTGCCACCTGCAGCTTGATATAAGCCTGAACTTTCTTCGCCATGATTCACTCCAGTTGGGTAGTAACGCCTTTCGGCTCCCCTGTATCAAATGCCGCTGACACGGCTTAAATCAGACATGCCAGTTCAACTGGCGCTGACTGTCACTCTTTCTCGACCTGAGCGAACTCCAGCTCGACCGGTGTCGAACGACCAAAGATGAGCACACTCACTTGCAACCGGTTCTTGTCGTAGTTGACTTCTTCCACTACGCCATTGAAATCGGCAAAGGGGCCATCGACGACTCGCACCGATTGCCCAGGTTCGAAGACTGTCTTGGGGCGCGGCTTGTCACTGCCGTCTTGGACCCGGCGTAGAATCGCCTCCGCCTCTTGCTGGGCAATGGGAGCCGGCTTTTCTTTAGTGCCACCAATGAAGCCCATGACACGAGGGGTCTCATTCACCAGATGCCAAGTCGCATCATCCATCTCCATCTCGACCAGAACATAGCCGGGATAGAATTTGCGCTCACTCTTGCGACGCTTGCCGTCGCGCATTTCAACCACTTCTTCGGTAGGCACCAGGATCTCGCCGAAACGATCCTCCATGCCATACATCTTTACACGCTCACCCAAGGAACGCATGACATGCTTCTCGAAACCGGAGTATGCATGCACGACATACCAACGCTTGGACATGGGGTCTCCTAACCAATGACGCCGGACATGGCCCAGCCAAGAAGGGTATCGATCAGCCAAAGCATGAGGCCGACGAGCGCAACGGCTACTAGCACGATGGCTGTAGTTTGAATCGTCTCCTGGCGAGAGGGCCAAACGACACGCTGAATTTCTTTGCGTGCACCCCGTGCCAGTTCAAGCAGTTCACGCCCCTTCGTTGTGGTTAACCCCACCACGCCAGCCAGTGCACAAAGAACCACCACACCAAGCACGCGATACAACATCGCTTGATCAGAAAAATAAGAATTCCCGACGACAGCGGCAACGACCAATACGGTAACCACCGTCCATTTGAGCCCGTCGTAGCGCGAAGCTTGCACCTCGGCGTTTTGTTTCATGAAAACGAGACTCCTCAGGGTACGGCGATCGAACAAGATAGTATAAAAGATAAATCCAGTCTGGGGAAGACTGGCAGGCCAGGAGGGAATCGAACCCCCAACCTGCGGTTTTGGAGACCGCTGCTCTGCCAATTGAGCTACTGGCCTGTATTTGCTGCTACATAGACTGCCAGCGAGGGCATTATGTTAGTCAATGAGGCTTCAGCAAGCAACCCCTCAAAACCAACACCGCTCTTGAAACAACGCGCCGGCAAGCCGCAAGCTCACCAAACAACAATGGAGCTCATGGACGGATTTGAACCGTCGACCTCACCCTTACCAAGGGTGTGCTCTACCCCTGAGCTACATGAGCACAACGATACAAAAAGCATGATGGAGCGGGTAGCGGGGATCGAACCCGCATCATCAGCTTGGAAGGCTGAGGTTCTACCATTGAACTATACCCGCTTACCCGCTCTTGCAACCGCACTACACAAGACGTGTCGGCAAAAACTGGTGGAGGGGGAAGGATTCGAACCTTCGAAGCTTTCGCGGCAGATTTACAGTCTGCTCCCTTTGACCACTCGGGAACCCCTCCAGCTGGCCGGAAGATTCTACCGACCTTTTCAGCAGTGTCAAGCATTTACTTTCAATAACTTGACTTTGAAGACAGACAACCTTGCGAGCTGCCCTGCTGTGGAACGCGCCGCATTGTGTCAAAGGAAAATCGAGAACGCAAGTCCGGCACGAATTTTCTCCAACGCGGCTGGCAAGGGAACATGCGGTGCACCAGACATCTTGCCTGCACGCTCTGACACAGTCAGCGGAAAGCAGGCTTCAAGCCCACCATAGACCATATCCGGCCACACAGCATGCGGAACCCGCATGCCCCGCGAGACGACACGAGCGTCCCCCCCCGTCATCAGCATGGGAAGAGCAACACCCTCGCGATCACAAACCTCGCTATAGATCCGATTCACGGCACTCACTGCCGCCATGAATATGCCATGATTAACTGCTTCCACCGTATCCTTACCGGGCGCTAGCAACTCATCTGCTTCACTATCGGGATCGATAGCAACATTACGAGTCCCCAGCTGCAAGCTCTCTTTCATCAACCTCAAGCCAGGCAAGATATACCCACCCAAGTGTCGACCACCGGGTAAGACGAAGTCGATAGTGATCGCGCTACCACAATCGACGCAGCAGCACGCTCCTGCCAATTGATAGCCTGCGAGCGTCCCCATCCAACGATCCACTCCCAAACGCCCGGGCTCACGGTAGCCATTACTGACTCCCAATGACTCGGCTGATGATCGAGCGACATGAACCATGCCAACCTGACGCCTGAGCAAGGAGACTGTCTCATGCAGTACCGAGGCCCTCGCTACACTAGAAATACGCACAGCCTCGACGACATCCAGGTCGGGAATATCCTCACCAGGTCGCCACGCCTCACGCGTCCACACAGCGCCTCGTGAACGTATTTCGCTACTTGCCGTATCCTTGAGACGCCACTTGGACAGTGTGTTGCCTATATCAAGATCCAGAATCATGGGTGACCACGCACGCTGACTTCACCACCAGCCAGCTTTTCGACAGACTCTCCACGCCTGACCAGCAAGCACCCGGACACATCGACCTCTTCAGCAACGCCAAAATAGTGAATATTACCCTGACTGACTTCGACCTCACAGCCCGTATGGGCATGCCTGCGGTTCCATGCCTGACGCCAAGGCTCGAATCCTTCCTGGTCAAAGCGAGGCAAGAGCTGAAACAACGCGACGAGCAACTCAGCCACCAGTTGGTTGCGGCTAACCTCCGGTGCCTGATCATGGACGGCTGCAACGGGCTGCCCCATACCTGCACGCAACCCCTCTGGCAAGGACACATTGAGCCCGAGCCCAATGACAACGTCACATGGACCCGAGAGGTCCCCACTCACTTCCAGCAAAATGCCCGCCAGTTTATGTCGGGTTCCACCCTGGTCAATCAAGATATCGTTAGGCCACTTGAGGCCGACCACGAGCCCATGGCGCTCCAAGACCTGGGAGACGGCCACGCTCACCGCCAAGCTCAAGCCCTCCAGGCTATTGGCCCCACCTTCGAAACGCCACCCCAACGACAACAGTAATCCACGCCCCCAGGGACACATCCAGGCCCGCCCGCGGCGCCCACGCCCAGCACTTTGTGACTCTGCTATACAGGCTTCTGCGTGTCCGGCACCGGCCACGAAGCGGTCACGTACATACTGATTCGTCGACGGCAGCGCTTCTTCGACAAACAAATGCTGCAACTGATGACGTGTTTCAGTTGGCAACTGGGCGATGATAGCGGTTCCATCCAGCAACTCGAGCCGTTCAGCCAAGCGATAACCGAGCCCCTTAACCGCTTCGAGCGGGATGTCTAACGCTTCGAGTTTTTTCAGCTGCTTCCAGACAGCCGTTCGAGACACACCGAGATGTTCTCCCAGTTCCTCCCCCGAATGGTAGTTCCCATCGCTCATCAGGCGTATCAGATCGCCAATCATCATGACTCCGCCCCCAGGCGAGAAAAACGCCATTCTAGCGGATGCATCGATGGGCAGGAAACGTCAGCGACCAAAGTGGAAGGCAAGCATGGACCATCCCCTCTCGGAGAGGCACGCAGGAGTGCTGTTACCCGGCCATCGCCCGAGCCGCCGACATAGGCGATGAAGGCGCAGCGTACCGACATAAAAAAATCCCCCGGGCTTGGGCCGGGGGATTTTGCATGTAAGGGCCTGACGATGACCCGGGCGGCGCTCCGCTACTCTCCATGGGGAGGCCCCCAAACATCGAAGCCCCGACCCAATGGCCGGGGCTTGTTTCGATAAGGGCCTGACGATGACCTACTCTCGCATGGGGAAGCCCCACACTACCATCGGCGCTGAGCGGTTTCACGACTGA
>NZ_VRYH01000011.1 GCF_008079445.1 Aidingimonas lacisalsi
GGTGTCAAGGTAATTCCACATGTGTCGGATGTTGCGGTTGAAAGGTCGGGAGACGCATGGGGTGCATGTGCAATTCTCCTATGCTGATCGCACACTAACCATGGCATCCATGCGACCGCCGTGGGCGGCGCATGATGCCTGTCGTTATGCATAAAAGAGGGAATAGCGTGTGCCAAAAGATGATCATTTTGTAGCGCAAACCTATCTAAGGAAGTTTGTTGACGACGAAGGAAGTCTCACGCCCTACTACAAAAATTGTCGAGTTATCATCGGCAAGAAAAAAACACCTAGACAAGTATGTTACGAAACTGACGGCGATTCTAATAGCTACTTCGACAATCCAAGAATACTGGATGATTACCTACCTCATATTGAAAATCCTTGGGCAGATAATGTTGCCAAATTACAGGCAGGTGAAGTGGATGCAGATTGTAAGTATGAAATCGGAGCCTATATCTCTTTTTTGAGATCCTGCACACCTACGGCAAAAAGGCTTGGCGCTGAAATGATCAGCGCGAACATGCAGCCTTTGGTTGACAAAACTCTTGCGGAACAATTTCACGAGCTTGGAGAAACTACAGACGAAGTCCGATCGGCTATAAAAGACGCAATGGATAATCGGGAAATTAGAGCAGTTGTAGATGAGGAATATGTTCACGCCATCTCTATCCAGTACTTAGTTCATTCCGCTTATAGGTTTTACTGCTCCCATTGGTTGGTGCTGTTGAATGAAACAGGTATTCCATTTGTAACCAGTGACAACCCAGCCGGTATTTTTTACGATGATGAAAACCCGCAATACGCCACAGTTTTTGTGCCGCTTTCTCCGACACTAGGCGTACTTATAAAGCCCGACTTCACAATCGCGAGACCAACGATCGAAGATGTGAAAAGGTATAGTCACCCTGGTGATGATTATGCACACCCAAAGGAAAGTTTCGTAGCTACTCTAAATGAGCTAACAGTCAGGAGTGCGGAAAATATTGTGCTCCATTCAGCTATTGATGAAGACCTATCAGCTTTGGTCGAAGCGAATAGAGATTGGAATGTCCAAAACCAAACATTCGAGCTGCCTTATGAAAACGGAATGTACATTATCAATAGACAACGTGCATGTAAAAATGCATAACAAGGTGCTGCTAGGGACAAAACTACGCTGCGCTTCGATTTGCCCCAGAGCACGGCGTTGGGCTGCAAACCCTAATTATTAGAGGGAAGAGTGCCAAAAGGGCCGCTGATTCCGCTGCGTGACTTCGAGCGGATACACAAGACCATCTACTCGGTGATAAGTAACGAGCAGGGAGATCCGCTGAAGTCATGCTTTTTCTTCTCGATGTTCGCGGCCGCTATCATGCGCAGGCACTATAAGATCGATGCCAAAGTGACGGCTGGCATCGCCGCTTACAGGCTCGGGATGGACGACAAGCATACTTTAATGTTTGCGGAGGAGGTGGATGGCTATCTTGAGTGCACTGACAATGGATTTCATGCCTGGGTGGAGGCCGATGACTGGGTGATAGACTTCATGGCGCCTCTATTCCCAAAAATCACGCCGTGCGCCGCCAAGATGTTCCAGAAGAAACGTAATCAGACAGCTTCCACGCCCGATGGCCTCTCTGTTCCGGGGGACTTCTTTGTTTTGGGCAATCAAACCATGACCGACAGCTTGTTCGATCACTTCGACTCGAAGCCAGCGTATGCCGATTTACTCGAAATTGCGAAGCGCTGGTACAAGCGGCCGCCGAAGAAGATGGCTGGCGAAGTTGGCATCGAGAATGGGAAGGGAAAGATCGATATGGTGAAGCTTCAAGGGGCCCGGCTTGTAGGCGCTTGGTAGCCCAGCCCAACAATGCCATCGAGCCGACGGCGCTAAGCGCGCCGCAGCTCATGGCCGACGTTAAGCATCACAAGTGGAATCACTATGAAGCCTGAAAAAGATATTTTGCCTGTCATATCGGATACGAAAATTTCGGTAGGCAGTGATCAGAGAAATTTGTATTGTCCTGAGTGCGGCTGCATCAATACTCACGTTGAGGCGCCATATTTAAAGCTTGGTGATAGTTGGCATGGTAATGGTGAGGTAGCTATTACTCCGTTGTGGAGCGAATGCGGATCAAAGTGGGAGGTTTGCATTGGCTTTCATAAAGGCGACGCTCCTATATTCGTGCGTGTTAATGAATCCTGCAAATCTAAATAGCCCGCAATGCTTAACAAGCCAAGGCAGTGGGACATATTTTGCTTCGCTGCGCTCAAAACGCAAAATATGCCCCTGCTTGGGGGCGTTAACTTGTAGTTCTCCATTTCGAGAAGAGAGAAAATGAAAGTATTTATAAGTTGGTCTGGTGAAGTCAGCAGGAAAGTCGCGGAAGCTATCCGTGAATGGCTTCCAACAGTATTGCAAACCGTAAAGCCCTATTTTACCCCTAGTGATATCGAGAAAGGTACACGGTGGTCATCAGACATAGCGAAAGAACTAGACGATTCAAAAGCTGGCATTTTTTGCGTCACACGCGAAAATTTATTTAGTCAATGGCTTATGTTTGAGGCAGGAGCAATTTCGAAACAGGTTGATCAGTCATTGGTATGTCCGATTTTGGTTGGATTAGACAACTCCGATATAAAAGGTCCATTGACTCAGTTTCAGACAACTCTGTTCGAAAAAGCCGATTTTAAAAAACTGGTTTTGGATATCAATAAAGCAAATGCCGAAAACCAGCTAGAAAGCACTGTTTTAGACACTGTTTTCGAAAAATTTTGGCCTGAACTCGAAGAAAAGATCAACGGAATACTAGACATTGAAGGCTCCATCGATAGTAAGGGTGCGGATTTGCGGCCTGATCGAGAGCTTATTGAGGAGATTCTCGATCTATCAAGGGCCTTGGCAATACAAAAATCTGGCGGATTCAAGCCTCACAAAGAGTTTAATAATTTAATATCTGAATTTTTGGTCTCATTTAATCTGGTTTTTGATATTGATTGGGATCACACGAAAATGTGCATTGAAGATTCTCGATATTTAATTGACTCAGAAGCTACTTTTTTAAGTCCCGGAGTTGATGACGAAGAAAACAACTGGGCGAACAGAGCTAGGTTGCTGACCTCTTATCGAAATCTCATTGAGTATATTAAAACCCACAAAATTGATATCCAAACACAGTACTAATAGTTAAACCAAAGTTAACCAGGGGCTGCAGCAGACCGCTTTTCCGGCGCGGCGCGCCTCCAAATCGGCCGCTGAGCCCAGGCGTTATGCGGCAAGAACAAAACGCTGTCTACCCAAAGCAGTTGTATAATATTGGTCGCTTATCGAAGGATCTTAAATTAAACAAAAATGAGCACAGTAAAAACGGAATTAAGGGCACGAGTTCGATTAAGACCAACCAGAATTGGATTCCTTGTTAGGCCCTCAGATAAGAAATCCTTACGCCAGATAATGCGGGTAAATGCCTGTCTTTGGGGAGGCATCTATAATCCAATTATTCCTGTCTATACCAAGACACCAAAAGAATGGGAAGACGACCATCACTTCCCCATGAAAGGGAAAGATGTCGCACAAGGTTATATTAAGTTTTTTGATCCTGATGTTTATGTTGAAGCCGAAGAGGGATTGCTGGAAAAAATAGGCCTTGAAGCCTTTCAAACTGACCGCCTAGAAAGGAAAGCTACTCTACTAGATGACTTTTTTGGCCAGGAGTACAGGGGGTTATATGAACCTGAATTTGGGCAATCTGTATTCGACCTCCTCGAGGATGTCTATGTTTCAGAGCGTAGATTCAAGCTTCGAGATGATTTTCCCGCCATTTACTCTTCAAACGAAGATCTGTTTTCTGAAGCATGTATTGGATGTTACCCGAATGATGAACACGTAATTTATTTGAAAGAACACTATAAAGATGTGTATCAACCTGAAGAAGTAAAGCCAAACCCGGAATTATGGTTAAGAATATATGGGGACCGATGTGAGACCCCCTTTTCAGTGGCCAGCAAACACTTTGAGGTGTTCAGAACCTGGCAGGATGATCCCATTATTTATGTTTTTAATCCTTCAAATAGTAAAGACATTATCGATCTTTGGAATCTGAGAATACAAACAGCACCAATCTTTCCAGTACCTATTAAATGGCTACCCGATTTGGCTGACTCCATCAGAAATTTTATTAGGTCTAATTACAGGTCTCTGAAGGGAAATAATAATGGTGTAATGCACCGGGTTACGATTGAAAAGTCTCGATCTATTTCAGAAAAGCAGGCTAAAGAAGAGATTCTTCCACATTTTGATAGCTTGCAGAATAAGTCATATACTATAAAGTATTGGCGAACCCGTGTATGGGATGTGAGTTATCGAGGTCATTTTTTTCAACAGCCTGAACGGGCAATGATTACGGCTGAAGAGTCAGACCAAAGCATAGAACTAAAAGACGAGTCACTGTTAGGAGTTTTTGACACGTTAGCACCGCCGTTCGCGCAACGATACAGCGGCTCAAGAAGTCGATGGGCTAACGTAGTAAAAGTTTCATCACCGTATGAAGGGTCCACTGTTGCGCTCAGTTTGCCATTTAATACATTGGATAGGTCATGGCCGCATTCTGGCATTAAGGAACTTGCGTGCGGGCGTGAAGGCTGGGTATTTCTTCAAGATCACAAATCTGTTAATGAATACGTTTCATTCATTAAGCATGAAGATGCTTTCACCAGTTGGTTTAAGCGCTTTAGTTTAGATGCTCGATGCTCGGAAGCTGGACGTATAGCGAGACAAATGATAGATAGTCTAGGTGGCTTTTGGGGGCTATACCTAGTTGACGACAAGGAATCAGTTCAATTTATTAATAAGCACGCATTAAGCACCAGAAAGCGCACCATCGATGACTCTGGAGAAGTGGTTGAAGAAGATTTTAGTGGTCGGTCGGCATCAATAAATGACTGGCAAGCTATGATTCAACGTAGGAAAGCAGCAGGTTCTCATCATTTGGTAAATCTTTCTCACTATATTGAGCGCAATGTTATTAAAGTTGGCATTGAATCCGAATGCGATCATTGCGGAGCTAAAAACTGGCATGGTTTGGACGAGGTTTCGTACGACTTGCGCTGTCTCCGATGCCTGAAAGACTATAAGTTTCCTCAGGGTAATTTGAAACAACACAATAAAAACTGGAGATATCGTGTAATTGGTCCTTTCGCAGTGCCTGATTATGCTCAAGGAGCTTATGCTTCTCTGCTTACAATTCGGTTCTTCACCAAGATGATGGGGCATGATGCCCCAAGCAGCTATTCTACGGCCCTCGAATTAAAAGGCGAGAATCAAAAAACTGAAGTTGATTTTGCCATATGGGTGCCTGAGGAAAGAGGTTTCGATATTAATGGGGAGCCGAGACTGATTATTGGAGAGGCGAAATCCTTTGGTGAAGATGTTATTAAGAACGACGATCTTGAAAAGATGAAAAAATCGGCAAATTTAATCCCTGATTCAATAATAGTTATTAGTGTGTTGAAAGAGTCATTCTCGGAGAATGAAAAACAGCGTCTCAATGAATTTGTTTTATGGGCACGTGACCCGATTGATTACCGTCCTAGACATTGGGTGATTTTATTAACGGGAACAGAGTTATTTAACGAGTTTCTTGAACGAACATGGACAGAACTAGGAGAACCTTTTAGCACACATGCTGACTACCACAGTACTAAATATCTTGAGCCACTATCAGATGCCACACAGTCGATTTACTTAGGTCTAGATCCGTACTATACGTGGTTAGAAAATAGGAGAAAGGAAAGTTGACATGGTGAGTATAGTCACGATCCCGCATAACAAGGCGCTCTTTCGGATGAAAACTACGTTGCGCTTCGCTTGCGCCGCACAGCTTCAACATTATGTGCACAAGTGACGAAGGTGTACCGTGAATAAATTATATCGGGTTTTGCTCCGCGCTTTGAATTCATGGTTTTCCATGGTTTTCGTCGTAGCGTATTGCTTAGGAAGTTTCTACTTTGGGCAAGTTGGTAAGGATATGAATATTTTTGCGGCATCGGGTGCAGTCATGACTGTATTTGGCTTATTCTCGATGATTCGCTTCACGACTATTGAAAAGTACTTAAATCAAGAATCAATCGTTACTACCAGCACCGGGATGACTGGGCCACCATTAAGTTCCGAAAAGGCGGAGAGGCTGAAGAAGGAGAGTCAGAAACGCGCACGAGTTCGGTTACAAAAAGAGCTTCGTAGCGAGCTGATAGGAATTTCGTTCACGGTCACTGGCACTATCATATGGGCTTATGGCGCTTACATTCCTGTGTTGTAACTGCATTCGGTCTGGTAACACACATAACCAGTGTGGGCACGGCGATGCCCATTACATTGCGCCTTCGGCTTCATTCCATGGGCGCGCGTGTTGCAAGCGTTATGCGGGACGGGGGCCAAAAATATGAGTGACGCGATTTGGAAGCTTGTATACCGTTGCGCGCAAGAGTTGACCCAACAAGGTGTGACACCCTTTACACGATGTGACTTGATCCGTTGCGTGCAGCGTTATAAATCGGAATGCGGTCCCGACTCAATAAATCCGATCATTCAAGGAATAACGGAAAACTTACGTGGAGGGGCGCCCGGCGCGGTTGGCAAGAACCTGTTACACAGCGTCGGCCGAGGACAGTTCGTCCTGCGAGGTGCCGCGACCTCTGGGTCACTTGAGAAAAATCCATCCTGGACTTCCGTCCGTAGTCAGCCCGGTGCAGTTCGGGAACAAGACAAGCAGCCAGCCGCAATTTCTCATGAAACTCTGGAAATCGGCGGATATGCGTTTAAGTACATCTGCGATATCGAGCCGGTGAAAAACGATGATGGAACTGTTCGTGAATTTACTCCGCAGGATCGATATGAAAACACTGGGCAACTTGCATTGAACAGGTATGGGGCTGGGCCCTTCTGCAAGTTTAAACTTTCGCGGAATATCGCGAGATCTGGTGTCTACGCGTTGGTTGTAGACGAGCATGTCTACTATATCGGAGAGTGTAAGAACCTTACCAACCGCTTCAACATGGGCTACGGGAATATTTCACCCCGGAACTGCTTTGCTGGTGGACAAGAGACGAACTGCAGAATAAATAATTTGATCTTTACAAGCGTGAGTGAGGGTTTGAAGGCTACTCTTTGGTTCCATGAAACCAGCGACTACAAGCAGGTGGAGTCGGATCTAAGGGCGCGAGGGAAATTCGGATGGAACCGTACATAGGAAGCATGCATAACAATTCGCTCCGGGCGACGCTGGAAACGCTACGCGATTCCAGCGGACCTGAGCTTGGACGTTGAACTAAACCGTTTCGCGGTAGCTGTCGTCGAGTCACGTCTTTTGCCTGATCGCACCACACTGATCATTGACCCGCGTGGGTCAATGATCAGGAGTGACGACGATGACTGTTTTGCGACAAACGATGATCGAGGCCATGCGTCAGCGCGGTCAGCTCCGTGTGGCGCAGAGCAAGGGCGCGAAGGATCGCATGGTGCTGCTGACGTGCTCGCTTGCGCGATTACGGGCAAGCCTATCGACCGGGAACCCGGCTGTTCCCGAGCGCCCTGTTCCTGGTGCGAGCCCTGTCGCGCCACTATCGTGGGTACATGGTCAGCGCCCTGCGCCGGGCGGCCACCGGTGACGTGGACAACCAGCTCAACGCCCTGATGGCCACCGAGTGGGTGGTCTACAGCAAGGACTGTCTCGAGCACACCGACACGGTGGTGCGCTATCTGGCACGCTACACGCGCTGGATCGCCATCAGCAATGCCCGCATCCTTGCCGTGGACGACCGCCAGGTCACCCTGCGCGTCAAGGATTATCGCGACCGTGATCGACCCAAACGGCTCGTGCTCGCTGGCGAAGAGTTCGTGCGCCGCTTCCTGCTCCACGTCCTGCCCAAGGGGCTGATGCGGGTCCGTCACTACGGCTTTCTGGCCAATCGTTGCCGGCGACGACGTCTGGCCCAGATCCGCCAAGCGCTGGGCGTTATCGACGCGACGGCGGATGCCGATACCGCCGCCGGCGACTCGGCACCGACCTACACCTGCCCGCATTGCCGGCAACCGACACTGCGGGTGATCGGGACACTCAGCCCCGGGCGATCCCTGCACGGCCGACTAGACAACCACAGGACGCAACGTTCTCGAACATGACCTAACGCTCTATTCACACAACGGACTCGACGAGTCGGCCCGCTTGCGGGTCGTGGCAACGCTCGTCCCGATGTTGGATTTTGGCCAGCAGGCGCGCTACGTTGGGACACATTGGGGCCGAAGGAGACTGGGATCATGAGCGATAGCACTGCCCGAACGTGCCACAACAGCCCCGTACGCGTGCGATCGACTGCCTCAGGCCGCACGTCGGCCAATGCAATACCTTATAGAAGCTGTGGTATCGCAGCCTGATGGGCGATTTAGTCCAATAGGCATTTATCCGCCATGCTTCGCACGGCGAAAAAATGCTGAACAGTTATACCCTGTATGGCGCACTCTTCTTGTCTGAGTGCTGATTTTTAATCAACCTCTACAGAGATTTTTTGTATTACTCACAAGGTGTAAGGAAACAAGATGTTAAAAAAACTAGCTGTTTTGTGCTTCTCTGTACCATTAACAGTATTGGCAAATGATCTTACTGCTTTGCAAAGTAAGGAGTTAACCGTATTTGCGGGAAAGTCAATGGGAAGTGATGCTGAGGTCTCTGATATTAAAAAGGTTATGCCGCGGAAAGACATTAATGAGCTAGTGGCAACTGGGATTAATATAAACGGTTTTTTGTGCGCATCTGTAACAGATATTCGTGCCATGAAGGTTAAATCAGTATATGAAGTAACATGTATTGCTTATCGAAATGGTACTGCGAAAAAAACTTATATGGTTGATGCTCTTAAAGGGATCGCATTCGAACCATAGACCATAGGTATAACAAGTCGTTTCAACCGACGTGAGCTGCTGCGCAGCCCACGCGGTTGAACTCCACGTTATGGAAGGAAATTCTTGAGGTGGGAAATTCGCTCTGAGTACGCGGGAAAGTAGATGGTAATCCTGAACGATATTTTGAACTGGACTCGATCGCGCCCTTCATGGCAGCGGGATACATGTCGGCGCCTCCTTCAACAAGAGAATGGCTTAGGTGAGGCAGATTACTCCGAACTTTACGAGCTGCTGAAAAAAGACAATGGCATACAGACCGACCGCGCCGTCGCCTCAGTACCATTAGCCAATGAGCATCTTCCCGCAGAACCGACGCCCGGCGAGACGGTTACTCTCGTCTCGCTGCGTGATCTTAGTCACGTGAATCAGATCTCCAGTGACCACAAACTCGTTTTCTCAAGCGACGGGATTACCGTAATCTACGGGGGGAACGGGACTGGTAAGTCCGGTTATGCCCGGGTCATGAAGCGAGCCTGCCGGGCCAGAGATCAATCCGAGCCAATTCATCCAGACGCAAACGATCCCTCGGCGGCACGGAGAGAGCCGTCAGCGACATTCGACGTTGAAGTCTCTGGCAGGACCGAAGAGATCGCGTGGTCGCGGGGAGCGACACCACCAGACCGGCTCTCCCGGATTTCCGTATTCGATTCGAAGTGTGCTCGCGCATATATCACGGCAGAACAGGATGTAGCGTACCTCCCTTATGGTCTAGATATTCTCGAAAATCTTGCAAATGAAGTTGTACCGAGAATCGAGGAAAGGCTCGAAGCGGAAATCGCCGAAATCGATGTGGACAGAACCCCATTTAACCATCTCCTTGGCGAGACACAAGTTGGAGAGGTAATTGGGAAGCTGTCCCCCGAATCGGACGCGGATGCGATAACGTCCCTCGGAACCTTGACAGAAAACGAAGCCAGACGGATTGTCGAGCTCGAAGCAGCCCTCAAGCAAGCCGACCCCTTGGCCAAAGCGGAAGAGTTGCGGCGTTCGGCAATTCGCTTGAGTACCTATGCCGACAAACTGTCCAGTCCTATTGTTTGGGTTAACGATCAGGCCGTCGAAAAGCTCCAAAGACTCGATAGTGAACGAGTCGCTGCAGAGGACGTCGAGAAGAAGGCAGCAGACGCGCTACGCGCCGGTGAAGAGTTGCTTCCAGGAACGGGAGATCAGACTTGGAAGAATTTGTTTGAATCGGCGAAACGCTACTTTACCGAAGTTGCTTATCCGGGCGAGAAGTTTCCGGCGTCCGCCGAAGGAAAGGTGTGTCCTTTGTGCCAGGAAGAGTTGCCGGATTCCGCCAATCAGCGCTTGAAGAGATTTCACGAGTACATAGAGAACGACGTTGCAAGGACCGCCGATGCTGCCCGCAAAAAGCTCGAAGAGGCAAGACGGAAGATCGAGACGGCTAGGTTGTTAGTTTCGCCCGACGAAGCGCTCACTGATGAACTAAGGGAGCTGGATGACACAGTCCTGAAAAAGGTCGCCGAATTTCAAGACGAGCTTGAGTCACGTAGAACCTCGATGCTCGAATCCTTGAAAGCGTCAGACTGGACTCATATTTCTGACCTCAGTGAATCGCCGCGGGTATACGTTCGGCAACTTGCCGCCCATCAGCTCAAGGCGTGTCGGCAGTTAAGGAGAGCAGCGGACGAAGACAAGCGTCGAAACCTTGAGAAGGAATTGGCCGAGTTGTCGGCGAGGCAACGCCTCGCGACGAGCTTGAAAGCGGTGACCAAATTGCTGGAGCGGATAAAAAGGAAAGCGGCCCTCGAGATCTGCCGAAAAGACCTAAAAACCCGCCCGATCTCCAACAAATCGAAAGAGTTGGCGTCAGTGGCAGTAACCGATGAACTTCGGAAAGCGCTTGATAAGGAATTCGGAACTCTAGGAATTGGGCACATCAAGACGAAACTCAAGGAACGGAGCGCTCGGGGAAAGATGCTCCATCAACTGCTCCTTGACCTTCCCACTACAAACAAAATCGACGAAATCCTGAGTGAAGGGGAGCAGCGGGCGATTGCCCTAGGTTCGTTTTTCGCGGAGCTGGCATTGGCGAACCATTCCTGCGGGATAGTGTTTGATGACCCAGTCTCGTCATTGGATCATAAGAGACGGGGAAAAGTTGCAAAACGAATGGTGGGGGAGGCGAGGTCCCGACAGGTTATCGTGTTCACGCATGATGTAGTGTTCTTGGAGCAGCTTCGAACAGAGTGCGAACGTGCGTCGATCGAGCCGGCGATAACTAGTTTAGATCGTTCGGGCACGAGCGCAGGCATTGTCAGTCCGGGATTACCCTGGGCGCATCAAACCGTCGGGGAGCGCATTGATGCACTAGAAAAGGCGCAAAAACACTTTGAGAAGCTGCCATGGCCCGTTGAGCCGTCTGCGGAATTGGCAGGGGAAATCACCCGGCAGTATAGTCTTCTGCGGGCCACCATCGAGCGCGTCGTCCAAGATCAATTGCTCAACGGAACGGTTCAGCGGTATAGGGATTATATCGACGTAAGGCGCTTATCGAAGGTGGTGGGCCTTCGACAAGCCGAGGTGGACGAATTATTCCGACTCAACCAGCGATGCCACGATGTCGTGGAAGCCCATGATCCTGCTTCCGCTAAGGACGAGCCGCCGCCGACGCCGGACGAGCTCAAGCAAGATATTGCCGATCTTCGAGCCCTAGTGGAGGCGGTTAGAGCCCGAAGGAAGGCTGCGCAAGGGACCGCCTAGGAAAAGTATGCATAACAAAGCCATCAACTCGGATGGGCAAAAGCGGAGCTTCGCTTCGCTTTTGCCCACCGGTTATGGCGGCCGTTAACCTTATCTGGAGAGTTTGGTGCAACAAATTCCGACAATGTTTCTGACACATGCCGCTGACGTTCTCGGTGACACGGATAGCGGATTGTCTGGGAGCAATATTGTTAAGGCGTTTTGTGGATATGCATTTGATTTGAATGTGAATATTCCTTATGCGGTCTACCCATTTGATGCTCCAAATAAGAGAACTACTTTGCTTGAAAACCTCCGTCGGTTTGATCCAAAAGACCAGTACCGGATCATTAAGGAGCTATGTGAGCATCCAAAACTTCCTCAGCCAGTTGCAGATTCCGTCAACAATCTCAAGATTCAGCTCATCGCTCGATACGGAAAAGAATTCGGCTTTATTAGTTCTGAAACACTGAATGAAACCCTGGTTCAGGAAACTACTCATTGGCTTTCTGATCATCGTGACAGCCTAAGCCTGTATGAATCAGCGTTGATGAAGTTCAACAACAACGTTTTCGAGCGTAATCTTTTGGATGATCTTCGTCTGTCACTAGAGCTCCTATTAAAAAGTATTTTCCAGAATGGAAAGGCGCTGGAGAACCAAATCCCACAGCTCGGAATCTTCATAAGTACCAATGGCGGCTCCAAGGAGTTTTCAAATATGTTTCGGGTGTTGGTTGACTATTGCTCGAAATACCAAAATTCTTTTGTAAAACATAATGATGCTGTCGTAGAGGAAGAGGTAGAGTTCATATTTGAGATGACATCATCGTTTATGAAGCACCTTGTAAAAATGAGTATCAAAGGTTAACAAGGCCAAGCACAGCGACAGCTTTTCCGTTGCGGGTTCGTCTCCATTCCGTAGCCGCGCATGCTGGCTGGCGTTAGAAGCTAAAGGAGGAAAAATTAAGCAATGTGCAACACAATAGACTTCATCCATAATTACTCGGGTTTTCATGAGTTAAAATCATCATGTCATGTAAGAATTTTAAATGATGAGGGCAAACCACTTACAGTTATATGCTCTCAGTTACCTAGCAACACCGGAACCTCAGTTACCAATGTAGCAGAGCATATTGCTTCTGAAATCTGTGAGAAAATCAGCAAGGAAAACAAAAAATTGAGACAAGTCATTGAGAGCTATTTCAAGGAATACAAAAGTCATGAAATGATTGATCACCTGATAAATAAGCTTAAAGAGTCAGGTAATTATAGTGTTTTTTTCTTAGAAATACTGAAACAATCTCTCAAATTCGTATCTGAAAGTAACCTTGCTGCTGACAGAGTTAAAAATCTGATTTGGATTGAGCACTATCCACCAGGTGTCGGGTTTCATCCTACAGAGCATGAATATGCAGTTGTTAGCTTCAACAAGGAAACATGGGAGCCTAGCTGGAGTAACTGGGTAAAAGAAGAAGCAATTTCTGAACATACAGGCTACTCAGTTGAAGAAGTAACTTTGGCAGGAGTTGAGCTTAACTAAAGCTTCTAACAAGAAAATTCAGGTGACGCTTAAGGTGCACCTGATTTAGGCATTGGATGTAGATGGAATGAAAGTTCGAGCGCGGATAAAACGGATTCCGGGTTGGCTTTGGAGGGCAAGATTTGTCGGTCTGGCCTTGGTGGTGGTCGTACCGGTTCTTGTTTCCGCTCTTTCGCCAGACGTAGATGCGAGTTCCATCCGTCTTTGGGGGTTGTTTCTGCAAGTTCTTGGAATCCTGACAGTGATATGGGGGATTTCGAAAACCCGCTCATTGTTTGGACACCCATCGGTGTTTCGAAAGTAGTGGGATTGGCTCAAGAGTTTTCCGCTATGGGCGAAGCACGATGTCTCCGGTGTCGCGGGCACGGCGGCTGTCACGACGGAAGGCGCGAGCGACGCTCACGTAGTGCGAGGTGCAGGGAGAAATGCAACGTTGGAGCAACGGCTGGACGCTCTGGAACAGAATGTGACGGAGATTCATAGTCGCATCTCAACCATTCGAGGGAAATTACAAGACCGGATTAAGGCGTCCGAGGATGCACTGAGCCAAGAGAAACGGGAGCGAACGAAGGGCAATGAGGAGCTTCGCGAAATGCTGGGCAACCGGGACCGGCGGCGTGCACATTTCCGCGATAGGCGCACTGTGGCTTCTCGTCGGCGTAACCCTAAGCACCGCGGCGCCCGAGATCGCTTGCATTGTGCACAACATCCAACAAATCCATTAAGCCGACGCTCGTACCTCGCGCGGCTTATGGGCTGCGTTAGCTCCTCTTGTGGATACCTTTGATTCATGACTGAAAATCGACCTCTATCAAAGACTCAGAAAGAAAGACTGGCGAAACTCGAGCCCCAGCTCAGGTCGTGTGTGGGAGTCGCTGATCTTAATCGTGCCAAGAGGATAACAGCCCAAATTCAAGAATTATTACGGCCCACAGGTCACGAAACTCGCGTTCTACAAGCTAAAAATTGGCTTTATGAGACTGCAATGGAAGCCGGCAGCCTCACGTACGCGAAGATGGGGTTTGAGGGAACGATACAAAAAAGTAGTTCCAGAACACGGCTAAACCTTGAAGCTACCTCTCTTTTGGCAATTTGCTATCTGCGAGGGGGCAACTTGGAAAAGGCTCGGGACATGATTGTCAGAGCTGTAAAGAACATCAACAACATTAAGTCTGCAGATAGAAGGGAGCAGTTTCACAAGCGCCTAATTGAGAGACTCGAAGAGGAAAGCATCTTAGTGGGTTTGAAGGAGGAGTCATCAGAGAAGCTTGATCTGGCCGAAGTTGATCAACAGTCAGTTCAGCTTGTGATGACGAAATCCGAGAACCAAATATATCTCGAAATGGGGCGTGCCGTTCCGCAACGATCAGTCGATTTACTTAAGGATGTCAGAGATGCCTACACTTTCCGGCTTCCAGGCCCCGACAGGAAAATGCTTCCACCTCCAATAACAGTTGAGAACAAAGAAGCCCTTGGGAAACGTGCAAGTTCTGCATTAAAGCGAGTTGCCTGGAGAGCCGTGTGCAGCCCTGATAGTGATATCTACAAAGCATGGAGCCAAGGATTATCGGTTGTCTACGATAAAAAGTATATTGCCGGAGCCATAGTGGCGGCATTTAACTCCGCCAGCATTACTGTGGCAATGATCGCTGCTAGTGCGGCCGCATTGGCGATCAAGTTTGGTGCAGAAGTCTTTTGCGAGACGTTTGCGCCGAGCTCTCTTATGATCGACAGAAAGGACAAGAGCTAACAATCGACTGCACGGCGACCGGTCCTCCGCCGCTGCGCGGCTCCAATCCGGTTACCGCAAGCGTTAGTTTTTCAAAAAACCAACAAACGGAGGAATAGAAAGTGCCAGTTTTCACAATTGAACCAATGACTACCACTACCGTTGGCGGGTTTCCCGCGACAATATCTGGAATTAATACAGGCAGCACTGATTTTATTGTTGGAACCATTGATGCGCCAGCAGGTGTTCTGAAGGCTATGTGGGATTCTGGTGGGGTATGCCGAGATAGTAACCCAAAATGCAACCTTAATACCCATACAAATGAGTTCATCGAGGTTCTTGAAGCGGCTAAAGCTCTCTGAGTTGCCAAGTAGCCATTAAGCTAACAATTCGCGTAAGGCGGACGTCCCTGACGGGCCGCCGCTTCGCTCCGCGTTGGGCGGAAATGAGATTCGTCTATGAATGAGCAAATAAAGAAGGAAGCGAGTAAGTTTCAACGTGGTGGGAAGGCGGTGAGTGAAAGAAGGCGTCGATGGTCCGATTTCGAAGACGAAGCCAGTAGAATCTTCGAAGAGGTCGTCAATCTCTCCAAAGAGGAGGGATTGTTTGAGAATCTCTATGTGCGCCGTACAGAACGAGATGAACAAGGCCGGCTTGTGCCGCCATGTTATATTACTTTGTTCTGGGGAAATCATCCTACTGGCGAAATTGACTTTCGCTCGAAGAGCCGCGAGGCATTAGATGTGGAGGGCGGATGTGCTTTACATCTTGTTCAAGGGGTTTTCGGCGAGGTCGCCGTGATCTTTTACCCATTTTCATCAAGCCTAATGAGGCGCAATGAAAACTCATATGTTTACAAGGTCTACGAATCCCCGTCTGACATATATGAGAAAGATTTAAACCGAAAGATACAGTTAATGTTCTCGTATGCCCACTATTCCAGCTATATGGGAAATCCGGATTGGATGGATTTTCTAAACTTCAAGGTTCTACAGGTGCGGTCGTTGGCTAGGCATATATGGCACGCGGACTGGTTCGCGGCAATGCAGGCTCGCATAGACAAAATAATCGGAGCACTCTCCAAGGAAGAGGCGAAGACGGATGACGCCGAAGAATGTGATTGCGAGTGACATGCAGAGCGATCACCATCGCCCAACAAGAGCGTCAACTCGGACCAGCCTACCCTCCGCATTCGCTGCGGGTAGGCCGTCCGGTTACGCTATGCGTTAAGAGTATCGAGTAGGGAGCGTAGATGACCATTGACGATTACGTAAAACTCACGCAAATCGGATTCTATTTAGCGATAGCCTCAGTGACCGTGCTTACCTACTTGAAGGCAAAGGATACTCTTCTCAATTCTGTTAATACTGAGTATCACAAGCACGTTATTGATGCTCTGATTAAGGCCTCTGATTCTTTGTTTTCTGAATTTGATGAGAATAGTGAGAATCATTGGACAAAGGGCGATCGCATAAAAGATACGATTGAAGAGATAAACAATGAATTTATTGAGCATAAAGAGAAAATATTGGAAATGGGCGAGTTTCCTGGAGGTGTGAGGGTAAGCGACCTTGAGAGAAGGCTTATGTCGATGATCCGCGAATACAAATCAGACCCTTTCCTTCCGGAAGAGATACGATCAAAAATCGTCGACTTACTGCAAAACAGATTTGATGTTCATCACTCGGTCACATTTCGTGAAATCACCGAGTATCGAGATCTCTTGGCACAAGGGAAACACAATGACTCTCTAGAAATGAATTATGCTTGGGTGTCTAACAAAATAAATGATCAGCTATATAAACAAGGCTGCGGTGTTAGCCAGGTCGAAGAAGCTGTTCATGAAATACGAATGGACATAAAGTCCTATTTGGAAAAATTTAACCCTCTGAAGAACGCTTGACCAGGGACTGTAGCAGACCGTTTTCCCGGCTCGGTTGCGCATCCAAAATGGCCTCTGAGTCAGGGCGTTAAGAGGTAAATAAGCCACGGAGTTCACTGTTAATGGACAAGTTCAATACATTGGTCGGTCTCCTATTTGGCAAACTCTACGACGAGTTCCCGGTCCCTTTCCGAATCCGGCCCGAGCAATTTCTCAAAGAGACAATCGAAGAAGACGATTTCGAGGGTTCTTTCAATTTCATGGAGTACTTTTACAGTACAGTGGAATGGCTGGAAACTGCCGGATACATCTGGGTCACACAGGACCTTTCTGATGATGGGTGTGCAGAGTTCGATGTAGTTCTTAGTGAGAAGGGTTTAGAAACGTTACGCAGGGTGCCTAAATCGCTGGAGGGTACGGCGTCCATCGGTGAACGACTTTCGAGTTTTAGTCGTTCCAAGGCTTCAGATGCTGTTAGTACTCTCATTTCCCTGGCAATTACGAGCGCGGTCAACGGGGGCGGTATTGCCTCTTAACCAGTTATTCAAGTTTACTACCGGCCTAGCGGCCGTCCGCCGGACGCCCTAGTCGGGCACCGCTTAATACTGGCGTTAGGGCAATCAGCGCACTCAACAAAAGGTTTTTTCAAAATGATAGGAAATTTGAGCTTAAGCAAAAATGCACAGTTTTATAGTTTGAAAAAACAGTTAAGTAAAAAATCAGTGGCTGATGCATTTAAAGACATTTCCAAAAATCGTATTGGCAATTATCTGATAAATGAGATAAAAGAAAGTCATATAACAAGCTCCGGGAATAAAGCTACTTACTCTATAATGTCATATAAAATTGAGGCTGAACCCTCCTTTTTGGAGGGGACATCCACAAAAGAACATAAGTATGCGTATTTGTTGTTAATTGAATTTGATGATGCATTGACAATCCTGAAAAAGTACGTTGATTCGCCAGAGAAGTACTTTCCTAGATTCATTGAGGAATATGACTATGAGAAATTTTGTCATTTCCATGGAGATAAAAATCCAGAATACGAGCGGGTAACGATGAAAAACATGAGCATCTCCAATGCTGTTATTAGGTCCCGTTCGTTGGAAGCGAAAAGTTTAAATGGTATTCTGCCTTCCACATCATCAAGTAGGTCAATTCCTAGTAATTTTAGAATGAATATCGGCCAAGAGTCGTATACTTTGACTCCGAGTATTTCAAGAGTGAGTAATCGAGATAAAAAGTCTAATTTTAACGATTGGATTGATTGGGCGTTTGAGGTGAAAGAAGAAATAAAATCAACAAAAAATTCAAGTGAGTTTATAAGTAATTTTGCCTCGCCTGTTCAACTTAAGGATGTTATGGACAGGGGCTATAAAGTTGTAGCTATCCTATTTGATTTGAGTGAGATTGAAAGTAAAGTAGCTTCTGGGGTTGCGGTCTTGCAGAAAAATGACGGGACACAATTTAGTACGAGAGAGATTAACAGATTTTTCAACCAGTTAAAGGCTCCGATGCTGGTTGATGGGGAAGTTCTGAAAGCCAAAGGTATAGCTTTGGCGGGAAAAGTTGGCTATTCAAAAAATGTAATAACTGTTAGAAACAGAATTCTTGATCAGGTTTCGGTTATTGAAAATGGACTGCCAGATTACACCGTTGGGTCTTTTATAAATAAGAACAAACCTTTTTCTGCAGTGTTTGATTCTCCAAATTACTCCTATTTTTCAAAATCATGCTTTGAAGACAAAAAACTTTTGGGTAACATTCAATCTATTCTTAATGTGTTTGACGAAAGTTATGACTTTAGTAACGTGACAAGTGAAAAAGAAAAGCCGCACGATGCAAGTTTAACTAGATTTCCGGATAAATCTCTATTCAGAGCTGTGGAGGATAATTATTGTAATAAACATGATATTGTAATATGTGACGATATGAATGATGAGTGGGCTGATCATATTGCTATTGACAAGTCTAGCGCTACACCTTCGATAACCTTTGTTCACTCCAAGTTCACTAAAAAAGATTCTTATGGCGCAAGCGCGTTCCATGAGGTGGTCGCACAAGCGTTAAAGAATATAGGGCGAACCCAAGCCGAAAAAAGTTTGTATAAGATTAAATATGATAATGAGTGGTATAAAGACTATGAGGGTACCAAAATTAAGAGGGTTGATGGTGCCAGAAACTGGTCAGAGCTAGAGCAAGCTCTGGATGTTATTGAGCAGAACCCTAACTCAATAAAGAAAATAGTTCTGGCAACTCCTTTCTTGGAGAAAACAAAGCTGCGGGGTGAGTTGCAAAAGCTGTCTAAGGGGCAGAAGTGTAAGCCACATTATGTGCAGTTGATTTGGTTGATTAATACCTTTATAAGTTCATGCAAGGATTTCGGAGTCCAAGCTCATATTCTCTGCAAGCCATAGCCCTAACAATTTGCTGCACAAGGATAAATTACTCGCTACGCTCCTAATTTACCAGTGAGCAAAGCGTTATTAATCACCAGGACCGTTTCATGCAAAGCGTTAACCTCGGTTTTGCGGGCTCTTATGCCACGCGACCAATTCGGTTTCTCGAACTTGCGATCATCGATGGGTGGCGCGTCAAGACCTACGGCATTTCAGCACAAGGCGACACCCCGAATGCGA
Organism: Aidingimonas lacisalsi; assembly: GCF_008079445.1. Classification (GTDB taxonomy): domain Bacteria; phylum Pseudomonadota; class Gammaproteobacteria; order Pseudomonadales; family Halomonadaceae; genus Aidingimonas; species Aidingimonas lacisalsi. The sequence goes on from NZ_VRYH01000011.1 coordinate 19,429, forward strand.
CGCTCGTGCAGACCGCACGAGAGCTTGCCAGCAAGGCGTTGCCAACCCCTCCTGTACAGCTCAACGGAAGCGCTGGTAGTGATGACGGTAACGAGCCGTTCGACTCCCTCGACCGCTATGGCGTGGCCGTCATGATCGTCCACGAAGCACGCGAAGGTTGTTTTGTGCTTCTCGACTGGTGGACTGGCGAAAATATGCTGCAACACCATGTGTACTTCTCCCGCGACACGACCAACCCGGAATTTGCGGACGTGAGCCAGACAGGCATCGGGGCATGCGTGTGGGAGCTTAAGGTGCTGTCCTTCGAGCGTGAGGCATGGATTGATTGTGTCCTGGCAAGCGAGGAAGGAGCCGACCTGGATGGATACTGCAGCCGCCACTTTTCCGCAGACGTGTAACTGCACCGTATGGCCCAACGTTGCAGATGACACGCCTGCCGAGGGCTTTGCCCGCCTGGACGGGTGGCGTTTCAAGCGCCTTATTCGTAGGTTGGCGCAGGCTTGCAACTGAGCTTCAGCATTACGAGGCAAAGACTGTGGAAATCGTTCCTTTGGCTGATAAGAAGGAATTCATTGCAGAGTTGGCGGAGCTTCACCATGCAGAGTGGAAGCATTTGAACCCGTCGCTCACTCTGGAAGGGCGCGCCGAAGCAATCGCTGAGTCTGCAGGTCGAGAGGGTATCCCTGCAATCTTTATTGCAGTATCAGGAAGTCAGCTCGTTGGTTCGGCTGCGCTAGTACAGAACGATATGGACACAAAGCCGGATTTATCCCCTTGGTTAGCAGCCGTTTATGTCAAAGAGGGCTTCCGGCATCAAGGGATAGCAACGGAATTGATTGCTCGGTGCGAAGATGAAGCAATTCGTTCACATGCTAATACCTGGTATCTCTACACCGAGTTCGCCTCACGACTTTATGAGAAGCTCGGCTGGCGTCATATGGAGCGATGCGAATACAAGGGAGTGACGGTCGATGTCATGTGCAAGCAGATCGCCTCTTAACAAGCGCAGGCACAGCGACGGCCTTTTCGTTGTGGCTGCGCCTTTGCCATGGAAAAGGTATCGAAGCTTGGGTCAAGATCGCGAAGTCTTTGACTGAATGAAAACGGCAACGGCGATCAGGACAAATCCGGCCACAAGCCCGAAATCCAGCCTCTCCGACAACAGCAATACGGAGCTTAACAATCCAACCGCCGGTATCCCGAGAAAACTGACCGTGCTAGAAATTGCTGGCATGGTTCGGGCAATGTGCAACATACCCCAAAAGACGAAGGTCGTGGAAATAATACCGACGTAGGTAGTCACCATCAGGCTTCGAATATCTAGGCCTTGAAGCAAAGAGACGTCACTGAAACCGATCGTCAGTGATGACAGCCCAAGAGTAGCAACCAGGAGTTGCCATGGCAGAAGCTGTAATGTCGACCACCCGGAAGGGTAGCGTCGCAGAAGGGCTATTTGAAATGCCCAGACAACGGCTGCAAGCAACAGTAAACCGTTACCAAGCAAGGCTTGTGTATTCGATAAAGTATGAGTAGACGGCAGAAACAGGAACGCCAAACCGGCAAGCCCGAAGACTAGACTTGCAATGACGGAGCGATCAAGTTTTTCATTCAGCCATACAACCGCCAGAGGTATCATCCAGATTGGACTGGTATAAGCCAGCAGTGCTGCGCGTCCGGCCGGGACCATGGTGACGCCGATCGTGATCAACCAGAGGAATGCCCCCATTTGCAGGCAGGCCACCGAAATAATGGGAAACCAGTCCTCGCGCCCGGGGAAACGAAACTGACGAGTCATTTTTACCAGTACGAAAGCACTGATGGTGGCAAAGGCGAGACGCCATATCAAAAAGGCCTGAGGAGAAATGTTTTCAAGGGCCATTTTCATGAGTGGCCACGATAGTCCACCTCCGAGGATAACTCCGGCGAAGATGAAACCGGTCCCACGGCCAATCAAGCGAGAAATTGAGCTGACCAACAGTTCGCTATGATTCATCATTTATTCCTTGGCGGTCTTTTAGTTGCTCTACAAGGCTCGAAATAATCGCTGCAGAGCGGTGGGCGAGTAGTGGGAAAGTACCTGCGTCACCTACTTAAATTATTCAAACCTCTGTGTTCATTGCTATTATTGGATCATGCAGATCTCATTCTGCTCTGTAGTAAGCGCATATGGAAATCAACTGTTTTTATACACGGAGATCAGTAATAATGATGCGACTCGAATTCCGACATCTTGAGACGGCCTATTGGATCTATAGGCTCGGTTCGTACGGCGCAGCTGCGGACAGGCTCAATACGACACAACCCAATATTTCCATGCGCGTCGCTGAAGTGGAGCAACGTATTGGCACCGTCGTATTCCAGCGGGGAAAGCGACCGATTACGCTCACTGCTGCTGGTCGCGAATTGATCGGGTACGCAGAGCGTATTCTCGCCTTGCGCGATGAACTGTCATTATTCTTCGAGGATGGGGAAGAGGCAACTGGCCGAATTCGAGTAGGATGTACCGAAACTATAGCGCTTTGGTGGCTCGCTGATTTTACGATAGATGTGCAACGCGTCATGCCGAATATCGAGCTCGATATCGACGTCGATATTACAGAGAAAACCTGGAAGAAATTGTGCAACGGCACAACAGATCTTGCTTTGGTTCCTGATGATCAACTTCAACAACGGGTTATCAGACACAGTCTTGGCCAGGCGTCTATTGCCTGGATGGCACCTTCCGACCTGGTGCAACGAATGTCGACATTGGATACCATGAATTTAATTCGGCGATCCATCCTGAGCCTCTCTCCCGGATCGCGCTTGTATGCTGACCAATTTCGCTGGCTTGATATGCAGAGCATTCGCCCTGATCGCCTGACCTACTGCAATACGATGAGTGTTACGGCGCGGTTGGTAAGCGAGGGTGCCGGTGTTGCATTGCTACCTCCGGACCTGTTTGCCGGCGATAATCTGCTACAGGAATTGGAAGTCCAGCCAGCATTTGATTCTCTGTCTTTTGTCGCTACCTATCTTTCTCCCGCCTTTTCTCCATCGGTCGAGCGGATAGCCAGGCTGGCAGTGGCTAATAGCGGATTTCATCTGGGCGATTCGCAGGCGTAATGCCTAGCCCGCATTAACAGCCCAGAGACTGATGTGGTCGTTCTCCTTTGTAGCACCGGATCCAGTGGTTGATCACTGCCCTGGCTTGTCCCAGCGACTCGAACCGATTCAGCCAGATACACACCTCCTTCAAGGCCGCGTAAAAGATATGCGTCACGGATGCTTGATCCGCTGAAGTGGCCCCTTTGGAAGTGGCGACATGGTCACGCCATCCCGATTCAAAGTCCACAGAAAGGGCAAGGGGCGCGAACTTTCCGTATATCACACCCCTAATGTTCTTGGTTCGTCATGAAAGTTTTTATTTGATTTTAAAACTGTAAGTGCAGTGCTAACTCAAATTAATCCCTGATGTGCAGCAGTGGCTATAGCTTGAGCCCGGTTGGTTACATCTAGTTTTCTATAGATGTTGCGGAGATGGAATTTTACCGTTCCTTCGGAAAGGCAGAGGATCATTCCAATTTCCCATACCGTTTTTCCTTCACTTGCCCACTTCAATACTTCTGATTCACGCAGTGATAGTGGTCGTATACTCTTATTCTTTTCCATGCCGTTCGTTGCCGTATGTAGTGCTGGCATGGCGTTGTAAAGGACCCAGCGTGCCGTCGGTTTCAGCACATTACTTTCGACACATAGGGAACAGACCGTCATTATTTTTGAGTTATCTTGATAAAATCTACACGCGAATCCGGCGTGCAGACCATAGTGCGCGGCCGTTTCAAAAAAGGTAGCCGGGCAACAATCCTCAAAGTGTTTATACGCGTCCTCCCAAGAGTAAATATTTGAGGCTAAATATGCATACCGGATGACTGGATCGATCGTGCCGAAGTCTTGTGCTAGATATGTTTGAATCCATTCTGGATGGTAGTTGTGGTTAGCAATGTGCCTGATTGAAGAAGCGGGTGAGAGCCTGACCTGACAAAGAATGATGCCATCACAACAGGTGACATCACGCAGCCAGCCAAGTGTGTCCGGAATGCCCCGATCAGGATATGCCAGGCAGCTTCTCATGTGCTCAATGAGGCCAACAAGGGGGGCTTGATCAATGTCATTGGGCATGGCTTTATCAACTCCCTCTGACGTTCGAGAGCTATCCTAGTATAGCGCGCCCGTTTTTAATGTAAATGATAATCAGTAGCCTCCATGACTGTGTTGTACGAACGTCGACCCGAGCTGCTAGTTACCTATAAATCAATCGTCTATGTGGCTGGCTCCCAGCCACCCTGTCCATCCGGTTAGTAGCCTGTCCTTTCGTTGAAGGCGAAGCTAATGCTGGATACGAGATATATGGGGGCAGTATGGCGATTGGTACCGAAACAGCGCAATTGCCTTGCTCGAGTCATGGTGATGTTACTGCAGTCACGCTGGATCGCCACGGTTACCGTCTTGAGTTCCCGTTGCGCAGCAGTCGATTAGCCCAAGCGTTCGAACTTAGAGCCGAGGTCTTCTGTGGTGAGCTTGGATGGGTTGGTCATCCGGGGCAGTTGCAAGAGGTCGACGTTTTTGATGCCAGCGTCTGGCACCTTGGAGTTCTGGCCCAGAATCAATTAGCCGCGTATCTACGAGTTCATCCATATGGAGCGCCTTGGATGATTAGTAGTGTCTTTGCTGACGTCGTACCACCAGACTGTGTCCTACGATGTCCCGGCGCCTGCGAAGTATCACGCCTGGTCGTTGCGCCTGCATTCCGGCGTACCGTCTTCTCGGGTGGGCAGACTGCCGCCGGTTTGGTTTGCCAGCTATTGTATGCTCTCTGTGTACTCAACCAGATCGACACAGTGCACATGATCGTTACTCTCCGTGCACTTCGCGCCCTGAAGCTACAAGGCCTCCCTTGCCGGTCATGGCTACATCATTCATGTCAGTGTGATCGGGATGCACCGGTTTTCGCTACTCTGAACTGGGAAGAATTTCGGTCGAGTACTGAGTCGCTCATTGCCAAACGACGCCCTGCGTTTCTAGCAACGGCGGCACAGGCTAGGTTCGCCATAGCGGAAAGCAGGTCGTGCTGAAGCGCTACGATGCCGCCACTCCCGAATAATTGGCTGTGGTGAAGGCAATCGCTTCAGGTTGAACTGGTTTCTTGCGGCAAGCGAGTAGTGAGCTTACCTTCCTTTAGGTCATCCGGTGTTCCTAATCGAACTTGGCCATCCTGCAGCCCGATCACTACATCGCATGAGTATGCAAAGTCCAGGTTATGGGTGACGAACAGTACCTGGGGAGAGTGGAGATGTCAGCCAAATGTTCCGAACTACAACAGCCTTTGGTAAGCGTCTATGAGTAGCGCAGTGGTAAGGAGCTTAAGAAGATCGTGGTCAAATCCACCACAGCCTAGTGCCGTCTGGTTATACACTTCTCTAAACCTTTTACGGTCGATAAGTTCCCACTGAGCGAGCTGTCCCTCGAGGACCAGCGCTTCCAGATACGCTCGATTGTTCCATAATGCTTTCTGAAAAGCCCCGGTAACCGAGCCTTTCCTGCGTCGAAAAACGGCAGTTGTATTATAGTGTTTCGCGACTTTCTGCCGGAAAGGCAGGCGCGTGTGATTTTGATCATAAAGTGCGTCTGTAGGAAGCGATAGGGCGTAACGAAGCATTTCATCTTGAGTAAATGGCCTCAAATACTGCGCTCGTTCATCGCAGATGACACGATAGCTGTTCTCGCTGATAGCATCTTGCATCCATGCGCGCCTTAAAGGCTCATTTCTCGCTGCTGTGAGCGAGGGACGATCTTGACGGAAGCCCGTACTTACTTCCTTTCGGAGGAACTTATTAACCGGATTTGGAGATGTCTTCATCATTGCTCGCAACACCCGGATATAACTAACCGAGTACAATTGAGCGTAATGCCTAAGTTTCCGGGCGAATACCGAAGGTTGACTACGCAAGGTACCTCGTAGCGTTGCCACCGGCACAGGGTCGAGAAAGATATGGTCGCCACCATGGCCATCTAGAATCGTCACTGGCCGTGTCTTGGTTCGTATCGATAGTTCCTCCGTGAGCCGATAGATTACGGCCTGGAAGGCGAGTGCAGTCGAAGGAGCTGCAGGTAGAGGGCGCTGGATCGGACGAAAGAGCAAATCCTCCGAAAGCGTTAAAGAGAAGTGCTCGACTCCGAGTTCGTCGGCAATAGCCGAGGCAATCTTCGCGTCATCGTGCGCACTTCCGCCAGGGAAGTACCAAGTACAGGCCACAGGCTGCTCTACCCCGTATACAGCAGCAGCGGCATAGAGCAAAGACGTCGAATCACATCCGCCCGAGAACGAAACGCCGAAACGCTCTGTAATTGACTCTCGTTGAAGCAATTCTTCAAGTATCGCAGCCGGATCTCCAGCGGCATTGCTGACGTCTTGCATTGAGTCTAATTCCGAGGCGATGTGGAGCGCTCCTCCACGCTGAAGGTGAGCCACTCCGCCGGCGGGGATGACATGCACATCTCGCCAAACTGAGAAACCCAGTTCACGGTCGTTATTCAGGTGCGCGACAATCTTCTCAGGTGCTGGTGTGTTAGTTCCCTTCTCAAGCACCTCCTCAAGTGTGCTTCCGACCAATACACTCGAAGACGTCGTTCGTAAATAGACCTCGCGGCAACTACCCAACGGATTCCGTACCCTTATTTTGCCGCCCTCGGCTTCGACATACGGGGCGCGAGCCGTGCGACTTGGCGCCATCTCGCTGGACATGCTTTGCCCTTGCGCTGGTGTAGGTGTAATCGAGTTGTCATCGAGGCTTATCAACAGCGGGACACGCCCGATGAGGTGGTGCGCAACATATTCCGTGCAAGGGTTATTGCCGCTATCACGTAGTCCATCCGGTGAGTGCACCAAAGACATAAGCTTAGCTCCCTTGCTCCGCCAAAGTCGGCGTGTTGCACGGTCCGACATCAATGAACTCATCGGCAAGCGCAAGCACCTGCTCACGGTGGCTTACTACGATCAGGGTCTCAACGCGTGCTCTTAGCGTCTGCATGAGCTGAATCTCGCGGACACTATCCAGCGCTGCTGTGGGTTCATCAAGTATCATGGTGCGTGTGCCGCGCAGTAGAGCTCTGCCAATGGCGATGCGCTGCTGCTCTCCACCGGAAAGATTTCTTCCCTGTACGCCGACATCCCGATCCAGCACACCTTCGCCAGAGGTTTCACCGGCGATCCGTTTTAGATCCAGGAGTTCGACGAGTGCCAGCAGCTCCTGGTCAGAGACGGGCTGAGGGTGCGCGTACAGTAAATTCTCGCGAACGCTACCGCTAAAAATCAGCGGCGCTTGGGGAACTACGCTCACTTCGCCAAGGATGTCCTCCGGAGAAAGTTGGCGAACACTGACACCGTGGAAAAGGATCTCACCGGCCGCCTGAGGCTCGAGCCCCAGCAGGGTCCTCAACAGCGTGGACTTTCCGCTTCCGGATGGGCCGCGCACACCGTACATCTTGCCCGCCTGAATTTCCGCACTGAGCGGCATGGCGGAAGTGGCGTCATCGGCGCGTAGGGTAACGTAACGTAGCGTGAATACAGGCTGCTGATGATCAAGGGTGATATCGGATGCGGCCTGGGGCTCGGTCGGCAGGTCGAGATACCTAAGGCCGTCACCGAGGGCGACGTAGTTCTTCTTGAGGTCGATCAACGCCGCCGCGATCATGACGAACGGGGAGGTGAGTTGAACCACATAGTTCGTGATCATGATGAAATCGCCGACTTGATAACGCTGGCGTAGCGTTTCGCTGACGGTATAGAGCGTGAACCCACCCAGCACGAGGCCCACAGCGAGAACTTGTCCACCCATCAAGCCGCTGAGCTTCGCATGGGTCCCGTATACCGTGTGAACGTAGGTGCGCAGATGCTGCTCGAGCGTGCGTTCTTCATGTTCAGCAGCGAGGTTGATCTTGATGTCGTACAGGGCGCGTAGGCGCTCCGCAAGGAATTCACTCAGTTGCGTATGCGTCTGGTAGAAGTTCTTGTGGATGCGGGTTGTCATATCGGCAATTCGGTAGGTCAGCACGAAGAGCACAACGATGGCCAGGATGAAGGCGACCGCGAAGGTAAGGTTGATCACCTGCCAGAGAATACCGAAGACGAAGCAGAGCTGGATGATCACAGGAGCGATGGTCCAGAAAATGGCGTGGTTGATCAGGCCAAAGCTGCTCATTGCGCGGTTCACATCCGCCATGACCACACCTGTATCGAGTTGATGCTGTGCTTGGTAAGGCAAGCGCAAGAGACGTCGCACAACACTCGAATAAACGGCCGCATCGCACCTGGCCATCACGTAGGAACTCGCGAGATTCTTTCCCCACTCCATCATGTTGCTCAACGTCCAGCCGACCGCATAGGCAGTAGCGAAGACATAGATCATGCCCACTACCGCCTCACCCGACTCCTCTACTAAGAGGTTGGTTGTCTGCCGTAGCAAATAGGGAACCGCTGCGCCCACCGCCGCTATGCTGATCATGAGCAGCAGCACCAGTATGAGATGGACAAAAAATCGCGGATAGCGTGAGCGGACCAGCTCGAGCCCGCGCCGATAGGTCGTCACATAGGATAATGGATACGTAGCTTTCATAGCTGGCTCTGTGATCTAGATTTCAACGATCGGACACATTCTCTCGGGTAAGTTCGGGTCATCGCCTAGCACTTGTCCTCCGACTTCAACCCAAGCGTGTGATAAGAAATCGTACCGCTGAACTCCTATGCGGAACGTGGGACAGATACCGTGTGAAAGAAGTAGTCGTGACAGCGACATGGAATACTCCAGACACTCCACACGATAAGGTACCCAGAGTGCTACCTCTGCTATGGCTGCAGCAGCGCTCGCGCAAATTCGCTTGTGCTCACTGGATTCCGGCGGTAAGTATATCGAATCCGCGCGTGTCGCTTTTAATGCACGCAGGCTATTCATCGCGGTGTGAAATCCCCTCGTCGATAGCAAAGCCTTCGTCCAAAGCAAAGTCTGCAGTACGCGAAGGCGTATCCCTTTAGCTGGGGCGGTCTGGTGGAATTGGCGAGCAAACCGCCACTCATAGTCGCCAATCCCATGCTCGCGTACGGACACTCTCCGGATCGTCTGCCGCTGGCTGGTGAGTTCGAGTATTCCCACGTCGAGCAGCGCCCGGACGACCTCTGACTGTTCACCACCCTCTATTAGTGCCGACTCAAGTTCTAGGCTGGTCGGTGCCTCAAGGACTACGTAACGGTCTGCTCGCTCATCAAGGATGATGAATTCACCGTTAAGTAGGACATAGTGAGCATATTGGCTAAACGTGGGATAAACCTCCATGGCATGGCTCCGTGGTTTGCTACGCAGAAGATGGCCGCACGCACAGGGCGGAACAGAGAGGTGATGATATGGCATGCCGCACTGGGTACGGCATGCCGGTGGGGCATTCGCCCCTTAGGACCATGGATCCCGGTAAACGGCATAGGTCCCCTCAATAATGGCACCGCCGCCTGTCCCGCGGATTGCACTGCTCGCTGTGAAGGTAGACGTCTTTTGACGTAGCACGCTGGGAAGGTGCTGCTTCACGATACTTTGCTTCAACATGTCTATCTCCTTGTATGGCTTTGTTTCAATTCCGACGTCGGCACCTATGAGGTTATCGGGCATGGTCAGATTGCGCGCCTATCCATCCGGATAGTCATAGGCTGGCTTATACCCGCCTTCGGGCAACACTTGCTCTATCCCTGCGATCCATAACGTGTCCGCGACTTGCTAGCCTGCCAGCTAACAGCCAGTTATCGAGATCAGCCATGGAGAAGAGGGATAGGCTTGATTTAGTGCTAGATAGTGAAGCGTGACTAGGTAGCGACTTATGAATTATTAAACTTCTTCTGGTCGGCTGTCGATGAATGTGGAGTTTGTTTGTCCATCTTGTCGATCTGCACTTTGTCGCTGGGTATGGACGTTATTGCCGGTTAACATTCCTTTTCTCTCCATCTTTCTTGAGTAGTCAGAAGCAGGCCAATCACAATCAGCGCTGCTCCGATAAAATCCGTAGTGCGTAATGACTCACCCAGTACCAGGTAAGCGAGCAGGACGCCAAAAAACGGATTGAGAAGGTGATAAGTTGATGCCGTTGCGGCTCCGCTGATTCGAATAAGCACCAGCCAGAGACTCATTCCACCGATGGTGACGACCAGTACCAAATGCGCAACGGCAATCATCGTACTGGTAGAAGGCATGGCAATCGGCTGCCCGAACGCTAAGGCTATGGGCAGGAGTACTGTGGTCCCGGCAATGGACTGCCAGAAATTGGCTTGCAAGACGGGAAGGCCTGTTCCTCGGCCGCGAAAGAACACAGTGCCACTCGCGAAGGCAAGCATGCCTGCTGTGGCCATCAGGACTCCCCAGATATCGATTGTTATGCCGCTAGCAACCCCTGAGATGACGACCACGCCAACCAAGCCTAGCGCCGCGCCGAGTAGCTTTATCGGTGAGAGTGGTTCTACACCCCACCATGCAGAAATCAATCCTGTAGCAAGCGGTGCGCAGCTCACAATAACGATAACGACCTGGGGCCGAACCGTTTGCAACGCAGCAAAACTCAACCCAAGATAGAGTGCGTTGTTAAGAACGCCGAGCAGCAGACCGTGGCTGATGGCGATGCGGTTATTTATGAATCCTCCGCTAATAAGGCAAACAGGAAGCATCAGTAGTGCGCTTAATAAGAACCGAATGGCTAGGAGAGTGAAAGGGTCGAAATCATCGAGCGCAACGGCTCCAGCAATGAATGCCGAACTCCAGATCATACTGAAAATAATGACTAAGCCGGCTAGCACAAGATTGTTCATTCAGCCTCCTACAAGCGGTAGCTTGCTTCCCGCCTATATCCTTTGGAGTACATGGTGGATGGGGGAGTGAAGGAATGGGAAATTAATTGTTTGATATTCATAATCAGTTAGGCTGATTTTGAACGTTGATGAGCTATATGATCGGCTCTACTCTACTCTCTGGACTCATTCGTAGCTGGAATCCCAAGTGGTGGATCTGCTGAACGAGCTGCTGCACCAAGGCGGCCCCAGGGTAGCCAATACAGGACAAGTCTTTTCCTGTTGCGGCATGGCGCTCAGCACCTCAGGGTGGTGGACGAAGGAAAGTGATGATGGCCATGAACGGGTGTAAAACGAAAGAACTGGGTTCTTTACCAATCGGGTCATCGATAATTCGGTAATGATCGTGCGGAGTGTTATATGTTTGATTGTCAACCGTCACCCTTGGGCGATAGGCGTGTCACCCTTGAGCATCTGCGCGCTTTCGTACTTTTAGCCGAAGGCAAGGGATTTCAGCAGGCAGGTCTTCAGCTTTACCGCAGCCAGTCTGCTGTCACGCAAAGCTTAAAACGGCTGGAAGACATATTGGGGTGTAAGCTACTGGAACGTCGCCAAGGCCACATTATGGGCTTGACGGCAGACGGTGAACGATTTCTACCAGCCGCCAATGAGATTCTGACTCGAACGTCTGAGGCAGTGAGTGCCATGAAGCAACCGGAAATTGCCGGACGCTTGCTTATTGGCGTTCCGGATGACTTCAAGGTTGTGGATCTCCATGATGCCATTTCTCGGTGTGCTGAGCTGAACCGAAATCTGCGTCTAGAAGTCGTCTCTGCGCTTTCTTCGCAACTACTCTACCAGATTGACAATAGTGGACTTGACCTCGTCATCCTAAAGTGCCTGGAAGATTTTGTACCAAGCGATAAGCGCTGGAGGAGTCATCTGTTGCGGAGAGAACCGCTCCATTGGGTGGCTGCACAACGGCATGTTTTTGAAAGTATGTCTGAAGTACCACTCGTCATCTTTCCTGATGGGTGTTGCTATAGGAGTGCAGCGCTTTCGGCATTGGATCGCAATGGTAAGCATGGGTACGGTGCCTATGTAAGCGCATCGTATGAGAATATTCGTGCTGCCGTGTCGGCTGGCCTTGGTATCGGTGTTCTGCCCGCAAGTGCGCTTGCGAACGAACATATCATTCTAGGCAAGCAAGAAGGTTTTCCGGAATTACCCATGGTGGAACTCGTTATGATTCAAGCAACAGATAAGTACGCTACCAAGCAGTTGGCAGACTTTCTTGCCCATTCCGCAACTATGAATCCGCGAAACGTTAATGAATATAGTGATCATAATGTGTCAGCGGAATCCTCAAGTGCGGGCATTTTTGGCTGAGGTGAGGGTGTCAGTTACAGAGTTATGTTTGTCTGGGCAATATGATTGAAAGTAGTTCGGTTTTGTCATTGCGATGTCATCGGTTCAGAGTCAGGCTCGTGTGAGGTGTTGTACAGTTCCCTTGCCACTTGTCCTTCAGCCGGTAGCTTTTTCTCTTGAGGGGGAGGACTGGTCGAGCGGTGCCGCAGGCACGCATTAGCCGAGCGTTCAAAAGTCGTGAGACGGTTCTGCAGGAGGTATGGGTGCCAGAGAAGTTCGTTGCTTTGGGTGGCAGGTCACTTTGGAGTCAGTCGATTGGCCCCGACCAGGGAGAGACGATTCTACTGGTTGCAGGCGCCAATGCATCAGCCCTGATGTGGCCGGATGAATTCGTCGATTTGCTCGTTTCCCAGGGATATCGCGTGATCCGATATGATCATCGCGATACAGGGCGCTCTACCTTCATGGCGTTTGATCAGGATCCCTACACCGTGGAGGACCTGGCGGCAGACGCTGTGTCGATTCTCGATGCGTGGGAAGCGGATAAGGTTCATTTTGTAGGTTTATCGATAGGCGCGACGTTAGGCCAAGTTCTTGCGCTGGATTATCCAGGCCGGCTAATGAGCCTGACGCTTATGTGTGGAGCGGCGCTTGATGTGGACTTCGTTGGCAATATTGCACGCGCCTTTTCAGGAGAGAGTTCGCCGGATGGTTTGCCCTTGCCCAATAAAGAGGTACTTGAAGCGCTTGCTGCGCGCGCAATCCCCTCCGGGAGCATGGAGGAAGAGCTGGATCGTCGCGTTAACGAGTGGAGGCTACTGTCAGGGGATCGGCTTGAATTTGACGAGTCAGATTTCCGGCTGCGTGAGCAATGTTGTATCGATCACGCCGGGACATGGGCGCAGCCTGGGAATCATGCGATGGCAACGCCTGTATCACTTCGTCGAGGGCAAGAATTAAGCAAGGTGGGCGTTCCCGCCTTGGTGATTCAAGGTTCTGAGGACCCACTTAACCCACCTCCCCATGGCAAACACATCGCAAACCTGCTGCCAAATGGCTGGCTGGTAGAAATTGACGGGCTTGGCCATTGTCTACCAAAGGCGTTGCTGCCGCGCATAGCCGATGAAATTGCCAATCATGCTGCGGGTGTTATTAAAGCGCTCTAATGCTTGCGTGGGCGTTGCTCGCGGCGTAACGGCTGGTTACGGTAAGCTAAAGAGCACTGACGATGGCTAGTGTAACCAGTACGGACGCAGGGACTACCGCATGGATGGCAGCCGCTCATTGCAACATGCCAGGTAGGGGCGGAAGCGTGCCAACCGGATCGCCATCAGCAATGCCCGCATCCTTGCCGTGGACGACCGCCAGGTCACCCTGCGCGTCAAGGATTATCGCGACCGTGATCGACCCAAACGGCTCGTGCTCGCTGGCGAAGAGTTCGTGCGTCGCTTCCTTCTCCACGTCCTGCTCAAGGGGTTGATGCGGGTCCGTCACTACGGCTTTCTGGCCAATCGTTGCCGGCGACTCGACACCGACCTACACCTGCCCGCATTGCCGGCAACCGACACTGCGGGTGATCGGGACACTCAGCCCCGGGCGATCCCTGCACGGCCGACTAGACAACCACGGACCCAACGTTATCGAACATGACCTAACGCTCTATTCACACAACGGACTCGACGAGTCGGCCCGCTTGCGGGTCGTGGCAACGCTCGTCCCGATGTTGGCTTTTGACCAATAGACGCGCTAGGTTGGGTTAAATCGGGTTCGAAAAGGGGTGAAAACATGGCCAATCTCACGGTCCGAACGCGACATCACAGGCCTGTACCCACGCGACCGGGTGCCTCCGGTTACGCTTCGGTCAATACAATACCCTATAGAAGCTGTGGTATCGCAGCCTGATGGGCGGCTTAGTCCAACAGGCATTTATCCGCCATGCTCTGCACGGTGAAAAAATGCTGAACTGTTAGCCACGGCAAACCTTTAAGGAGCATTCATGCCAAAGGGACAAAGAATAATAGTCTTCCTAGCTACGCTAGCATTACTTTTAGTTGGTTATATCGCGTTTAAATCGCCAATGGACGTTCTGAACAGTAAAGGGATTCTAATTATATCGGCGCTTATAATGCTGTCCTTTACAACTTTATTGGCTGAACATTTTTTTACGAGACCGACTGATGTGGTTGCGTCAGCGGTTTCTATCTTACTTCTACTTTCCCCACTCCATTCTGAGCTTAATGAGATGGGGTTGTGGTATTGGATAATTTGGGGATATAGTGCAGCTTTACTAGTCGTTTCCCTCGCGGCTCTTCTGATATTGAGTCCTGAAAAATCTCCGTCAGCGCGAATAAACAGAGTTTCGGCAATATTAAAAACAATTGCTATTCGTTTCGGTAACGGAAGATTCTTATGGTTTTCTTTTTTTGTGTTGTGCGTCCTTTTTTATGTTGATAGTCAGTCGCCGCTATTCATTGCATTATTCGCTTATGCAGCCGTCCTACTCCTTGTTGACCCAAAAAAGGCAATTATTTCATTTAACTCAGTAAATAAGCAATCAGAGTCAGCGGTAGCTGAACTATTTGGCATACAATCATCAAGCGCCTACTTGGCAAAAGTGTACCCTGACAGTCCTCCTATAAATCGGTTTGATGTTGCGGGTTTTGTATCAAACTCGGGGGGGCGAGATAAATGGATAGCGGGTCTTGTTATTGAAGCGTATGAGCTAAACGAACAGAGATGGATAAAGATTCTAACTGATGAATCATTTGGTGAACTGAAAGAGAAAACCACAGCCCCTAAATCACCCAAAAAGGGAGTTGTTCATTTATTGAACGTAGGTGGAGAGCTAGCTCTGGTTAGCCATTTGGTCGGGACGGTTTGTGAGGGCACAACCATTGAGAAGCTAAGGTTTGAATACGCATTTAATGTAAGAATTCAAGAAGGAGAGTTACTTCAAGTGTGCTGTGGTGTTAGCAACGTCCTATATCAAGTTGTAGAGGGTACGACCGGATCTGAAATTTTAGAATCTCGAAATGAAGCAGGGTTCATTATTGGAGAAGCAGTTCAACTAGGAATATGGAACGCAGAAAATCGAAGTTTTGATCGGTATGGGTGGGTGCCCAGCATGAATAGTCCGGTGTCAAAAGCTGAGACAATTGATATTCCCGACTGCCTTCCAAACGAATACCAAATAGGTAGCATCCCGAGCAGCAACTTTCCAGTATTTATAGATAGAGAAAGCGCTGTTACTCATCATTTAGCTATTTTAGGTGTAACTGGTTCAGGGAAATCTGTTTTTGCGAGAGATCTAATCCGTCAAATCGCGGATGAAGATGCAAAAGTTATATGCGTTGATTTTACCAATGAATACAAAGAAAAGCTAGCCGATTTAATCGGAAGTTCGTTGGTAGAAGGGCAGGCTGCAGAAGATTTGTTTTCCGCAATAGATACTATAAACGAACAAATGGATGAGTTTGCGAACAAACGGGATAAATTATTAATTTCACAAAAGGAAGGAGAGCTTCGCAACGGGTTTAAAGCGGCATTGCAATCTTTCGTAGCGAACGATGAAAAGGCTGTGTTGTTTGAGCTTCCAGATGTTACCAACACTGCTGGAATACTTGAATTTACAAAGTGGTTCTTTAAATCCCTCTTTGAACTAGCAAAAGCGAGCGAGTTGAATGGAAAAAAAGTATGTGTGGTTCTTGAAGAGGCGCATACTATAGTCCCTGAGTGGAATTTTTTGGGGGTTGATGACAAACGGTCTAGTTCGGTTGTAAACAGTATTGCTCAGATTGCGCTTCAGGGAAGAAAATATGGCGTTGGATTTATCGTAATCGGCCAACGGACCGCAAACATTTCAAAGACAGTTTTGACACAATGTAATTCAGTTGTTGCGTTCCAGCAATTTGATCGAACGAGTGCGGAATTTCTAGGTAACTACATGAGCTCAGACTATGTGGCGTCTCTCACTAGACTTAAACCGCGGCATGCAATTGCTGTTGGTAAAGCCTTTAGTAGCGGAACACCAATGATATTCTCTGTGCCTGAAATTGATGAGCCGCAGGCGCACGGTGGCTAACAAGTTGCTGCACACGGATAAATTACTCGCTGCGCTCCTAATTTACCGGTGAGCAAGGCGTTAAATGTGTAGAAGGAGATCGCCCTATGGCGCTGAAGGGAAGCTGTTTGTGTGGCAAGATAAGTTACGAAATAGACTCAGTGGATATGCCAATTGTGCACTGTCATTGTCAGACTTGTCGCAAAGCCCATGCGGCCCCATTTGCCTCTACGGCTGGTGTAAAGCGCGAGAATTTTCGTTGGCTCAAGGGCACGAGTTCTATGTCTACGTTCGAATCCTCGCCTGGAAAATTGCGCCATTTTTGCAAACACTGTGGTTCTCATTTGGTAGCAGAGAGGCCATCGCAGCCACATGTGATTGTTCGAGTGGCTACGCTGGACGATGAGCCTGAATTGAGGCCAGAGGCTCATATTTGGGTTTCACATGACGCACCATGGCTTGAGTACGACAGGGTACGCAAGCATAGAGAATGGCGTGACGACATTTAACTAGGCACGGCGACACCTTTTCCGTTGCGGCTTCGCCTCCACTACAAAGGCGCGCATGCTGGCAGCGTTAGGCGGAAAGAACGTGGAGAACGGAATGCGTCAAGACGAAATCAAGGAAATATTCGACCAACAGGCCGCTGGCTACGATACACAGTGGGCTAAGACGGCACCGATAAAAGATTGCCTGTACTTCCTTCTGGAATCGTTGCTTACTGAGTTACCTGTTGACGCACGAGTTCTTTGTGTTGGAGCGGGAACCGGAGCGGAGCTGGCCCACCTTGCCCAGAAGAATCCTGCGTGGCGGTTTACTGCGGTAGAGCCTTCCGGCCCTATGTTGGATCTTTGCCGACAACGAGCTGAAAAGAAGGGATTTGCGTCTCGTTGCCACTTCCACGAAGGCTATCTTGATTCACTCCAAGCCACCGAACCACATGACGCAGCCACTTGCTTTTTAGTGTCTCAATTCATCCTAGACCAACAAGCACGCTCCGAGTTCTTCCGAGAAATATCACGCAAGCTCAGGCCGGGAGGGATTCTTGCAAGTTCTGACTTGGCCTCGGATGTAGAGTCATCCGAGTATGAAGTGTTGCTTCGCGCTTGGATGAACATGATGGCAGCATCAGATATCTCGCCTGATGGGATAGATCGCATGCGAAAAGCCTATGCCAATGATGTTGGCGTTCTTCCACCAAGTAGAATCGCGTCAATTATTGAGTGCGGAGGTTTCGCGCCTCCCGTACAGTTCTTCCAGGCTGGATTGATTCATGCGTGGCTGTCAAAACGCGCCCCAAGCAATGCCGCCTAATTCTGGCGTTGGGCAGTACATGGAGGTTTCTCATGAGTTACCTGGTGTTTTGCACGTTCGATTTAAAGGACGCATCCAAGCAGGAGTACGACAATGCGTACTCCGATTTGGCAAAGATCGGCCTGAATAAAGTCATAAAATCAGACCAAGGTGGTGATGTCGTGATTCCGACGACATC
The DNA here is from genome assembly GCF_008079445.1 of Aidingimonas lacisalsi. Classification (GTDB taxonomy): domain Bacteria; phylum Pseudomonadota; class Gammaproteobacteria; order Pseudomonadales; family Halomonadaceae; genus Aidingimonas; species Aidingimonas lacisalsi. The sequence continues at coordinate 37,207 of NZ_VRYH01000011.1, forward strand.
GGTCATGGGAACCTTTAATGGAAACATTGCCACATCGGTTCGAAATGACATCAGAAGTAAGGTTCAGGCTGCGTTTCAACGGAGGGGCTTTAGTTCAGAGATTTTCGTCGTTGTTGGAGGTGACTGGGCATGGGGTGCCGGATCGACATGATCCGGCCCAACCATGCGCTCCAGCCGACCACTCAACCACTGCGCGGTTTCGCGTCGGCTGAGCTTCATCGTTATGCATAGGGAGTAAATGCATGGTTTTAGAGCTACCTGCACCAGAATTGCAAAACTCAGGGTCATTGGCTCGCTGTATTGAGGAACGGCGCAGCGTGAGGCAGTACACGAAGGTGCTGCTACCTATAGGTGTTTTGTCCCAATTGCTTTGGGCGGCCCTAGGAGTAACAGGGCCAGGCCAAAAAAGAGCAACTCCATCGGCAGGTGGCTTATACCCACTGCATCTACAAATTGTGGTGCAGCGTGTGTCGGCACTTGAGCCCGGTACCTATGAGTATGAGGCTGATAGCCATTCGTTGAAGCTGGTTGCTAACCGTGTTCCGGAAGAGGCAGTGCAGGAGCTAGGGATTGGCGATCAACCGTGGTTGAAAGAGGCGGCAATCGTTATCGGGGTTTCAGCGAAACTCGGAGATGCAGTTCGGCACTTTGAACCTCAGCCACCCCAGGGAGAGCGCGGTGCTCGCTATGTATATATGGAAACTGGGGCTCTAGCACAAAATGTTCATCTCCAGAGCACGGCTCTCGGACTTGGCTGTGTTCTGGTGGCAGGGTTTGATGATGCAAGGGTCAAGGAGGTGTTGAGATTACCCTCAAACATGGAACCAACTGCACTGCTGTGTATCGGGCAACGGCGGGATATTTAACGTTAGGTCTCTACGATGCACATTCTTATTACCGGTGCACCAGGTTCCGGAACCAGCACACTTGGCAAGGCTCTCGCCGGGGAGCTGAATGCCTCCTTCCTGGAGGCCGATGACTTTTATTGGCTGGAAACTGATCCGCCTTTCACGAAGAAAAGACCTGTAGAGGAAAGGCGCAGGCTGATGATGTCGAGCCTGGAAAGCTATCCGGACGCAGTTGTCTCAGGATCTGTGATGCAATGGGGCGAGGAAATTGAGAATGCTTTTGATGTGGTGATCTTTCTTTATGTGGAAGCTCATATCCGCTTGAAGAGGCTACGGGAAAGAGAGATCCATCTTTTTGGCGCTGCAGATCCCGATTTCCTGGAATGGGCGGCACAGTATGATCAAGGAACTGCGCCGGGAAGAAGTCTCGCCAGACACCGTGCATGGCTAGAACAACGCTCATGTTGCGTCATAAATCTGGAAGGGGCCATGTCGTTGTCTGAGCAAATAGAAGTTTTGAGACAGAAAGGCCTAACTAACCGCTTCAATTGACTGTCCAAAGTGGTGCCGCGCTTCGGCCGGCAACTGAGCTTTGGCGTTAGGTGTCTGAGGGCTGGTGAATTTGTAATGCCAGAAGCACCATCACGATGATGTGGATTTGCGCTTTACAACAACCGCAACGGCGATGGGCAGCAGATAGGTCAACAGAAAGATGGGTAACTCCTGCATAAACGTATAGCCGGCTTGCGTCACCCCTACCCAAACGTTCCAGCTGGTGATCGCGAGCCACACAGCTGCGAAAATGACCACAGGTGCCCAGCTACTGCTCGCTTGATGGTGAAACAGCTTGGCAAGTCCCGTAATGACTGCCCAAAGAACGATGCCCCCAACGATCATTAATAATGTTCTCATGCTTGTCTCCCGTCACTCTGGGTCTGAATCATTTGGATAGGAGTGTCGCCTCCGGCAAACTCTGCCGGAGGCGATAAAGCCTCAAGGGGTTATCGGGTCGTGTAGCCGCCATTCGCAAAGAGTGTCTGGCCAGTTATCCACCAGCCCTCCGATGCCAGGAATTTCACAATGGGGACAATGTCCTCAATCTTCGTGAGCTGATTCCCCATGCCCTGAGACTTGTGGAATTCGACGCGCTCCGGGGTTTCCTGACCGTAGAAGAACGGTGTATCCATCGGGCCTGGCCCAATATTGTTGACCGAAATCCCCCGATCGGACAGCTCTTTTGCCGCGGCACGGGTGAAGTGCTCCACGGGCGCTTTACCGCCGGCGTAGGTGGAGTAGCCGTCGGTGAATGCGGCCAGCAAGGCGGTCACGATGGTGATGAGCTTGCCATTATCGTTGAGGTGCAGGCCCGCCTCTTTAATAAAGAAATAGGCGGACTTGGCGTTAATGGCCATCATCTGGTCGAATTCTGCTTCCGTTGTTTCTATGATGGGTTTGCGCAGCACTTTCCCAACGGTATTGACCGCTACATCGATGCCCCCGAAGTGGTCTTTTGCCTGCTGAAAAAGCGCCGCTACGTTGGCAGCTTTCGTCAGATCGCTCTGGATCGCAATCGCGTTACGGCCCATACCTTTGATGGTGTCTACCGTTGCGCCTGCGTCTTTCTCGGTGGCATCGCTGTTGTAGTGCACTACGATGTCCATCCCGCTTGCGGCAAATTCCCGGCTGATAAGCCCACCGAGGTTCTTGGCGCCGCCAGAAACGAGTGCCACTTTCCCATTCAGATCGATCTTTGCCATGATTCCTCTCCTGCGGTTAGTGAAGGGGGCTCGGTACTCTGCTGCAGTTCCGATCGCCGTAGATTCAGATTATGAAATTGAGAAAAGCGCAGGAAGGGTGCTAATCTGCATTTATTAAATGCATAGAGCGCAATAAGAATGGGGCATGTCGAGCAACTCTTTGTTCGGGTGGTAGAGTCGGGCAGTTTCAAGAAAGCTGCAGAATACCTTAAGCTCGAACCCTCCTCCGTCAGCCGCCAGATCGCGGCACTGGAAGAGCGCCTCCAGGTCAGATTACTGCGTCGTTCCACGCAACGGACCACACCAACGGAGCTTGGGCAGCGTTATTACGAGCGTCTGCGGGTGATCCTGGATGATCAACTGGCGCTGGAAGAGGAAATCAAGAGCGGCGTTTCTCTGCTCACCGGTAAATTGCGTATCACTGCACCGGTGGATTTCGGCACCAGGTTCGTGGTTCCCGTCGTTTGCCAGCTGCAAGAGCAGGCTCCGGAATTGTCGGTAGAATTGTTACTGGGTAGCCCGTTTGAGAGCTTGGTGGAGAACGATCTTGATGTTGCTGTGCGAATCGGCGACCTGCCGAATTCCAGTCTGATCGCGAAACATCTGGGCCATAACAGGCGAGTGCTGGTCGCCAGCCCCGCGTATCTGGATAAGTACGGTACGCCGACATCTCTGGAACAACTGGAGTCGCACAATTTCATTCTGTACTCGTCCAGTCAGGCAAGAAGTGACATCGAATTTTCCGATGGAAATCGCTTTTCGCACCAGAAGATAAGAAGCAACATAACAGTCAACAGCGTTACCGCGGTGCGCAGACTGGTCCTCGAGGGCAAAGGGATACACCTTGGCCCTTTGTGGGTGTTTGAGGAAGATATTGAGAGCGGCAGACTGGTTCGTTTACTGCCAGACAGACCTTTACGAAGCTTTCCGGTGCACGCAGTTTATCCGGCACGCTCTTATCTGCCGGTTAAGGTTAAGGAGTTCGTCAGGCTGTTATCTGAGGAGCTGAGCTCACAGACCACTTAACGGAATCTGTGTATTCCTTATTGGGGTCGATCCTTGTTCGGCATCCCGAAAAATTCCTGACAATCGGCTGCACGGCGACCGATTTTCCACCGCTGCGCGGCTACAAAATTGACGCAAAGCGCCGCGTTACACATTGCAGGAGGCATCGTGATAGTCATCTATGGAATCAAAGAACACCTTAATCCGATCAAGGCTCAGCTCTCTGAGGTCATTCACGGATGCATGCAGTCCGTACTCGGAATGCCGGAAGATAAGCGGGCTCATCGTTTTATCCCGATGGATGCCGAGGATTTTTATTACCCCGGTGGCAGAACTCCAGCCTACACTGCCATCGAGATCAACATGATGCAGGGGCGAGCTCCGGAGACCCAAAAAGCTCTGATCAAGGAGTTCTTCAACAAGATTGAGTCTGTGGTTGGCATATCACCTGTGGACATCGAAGTGACAATTAAGGAGCAACCTGCCCATTGTTGGGGATTTCGGGGCATGACTGGAGACGAGGCACGTGACCTCAAGTACTCAGTTAATGTGTAACAAATCGCTCAAGTACGTTCCCGGCCTAAGGGCCGTCCACCGGACGTCCCTGACGGGCCGCCGCTTAGCTTCGCGTTAGGCCGTTTTGGCAGCACAGTAGAAAATTCAAGACTAGATGTCGATTATTCATCACTGTTATCGACTATATACGAGTACAACATGAATAAGCGAGGAACATAGGATGAGCAAAGTATTCGTTAACATTGGTCTTAGTCTCGATGGCTACATGGCACCGGAAGGGATGATCATGGAAGATCCCGAGTACAAGAATTGGGGCGAAAAGTGGGGCGCGCTAATGACTTGGCTCCTCAATCAACAGTATATGCGCAAGAAGCTCAACTTCGGCCCGGGGGGCGAGACTGGCCCGGTCAATGAAATGGTTCGCCACACCTTTGAGCGCACAGGCGCCAACATCATGGGTAAGCGAATGTTCGACCAAGGCGAAGTTAGTTGGCCAGAGGAAGCCCCGTTTCACACGCCGGTATACGTTCTTACCCACGAGAAACGAGACCCATGGGTGCGCCCTGGCGGAACGACGTTTTACTTCATCAATGAGGGGCCGGAGCGTGCACTGGCGCTGGCTCGGGAGGCGGCGGAAAATCGTGATATACGTATTTCAGGTGGCGCAGATGTGATTCAGCAGTACCTGATTTTGGATGCCATCGACGAGCTGGAGATTGCTCTGGCCCCCGTGTTGTTCGGCGGTGGGCGGCGTCTCTTTGAGAATCTACGCGAGCCTGGGCCGCAGTTTCGCATTGACACGGTTCTTGATGGTCCAGATGCCACACACTTGCGCTATATCCGTAAGTGATGGAGGCCTAACAAGCCGTGGCAGTTCGCGCCTGTCGGCGCCGGACTCGCTACGCTCGCCGCTGCACAGGGGCGTTAGGCGTTTGGAAAAGGAATAGCATATGAATCGAGTTCAAGAGCATTATGAGCAACACCTCGGACCCGTCTACACATGGATGGTCGGCGGGTTCGATTCAGCCCTGGAACGAGGTACCAAAGAGGTGGAGGCGATTGCTAACACCGTGGGTGAACGTGATCTGGCTGTCGATCTCGGCGCCGGCTTCGGCATGCATGCTATTCCACTAGCGCGGCGCGGTTTTGATGTGGTAGCTATCGATAATTGCCGGAGCCTGCTGGATGAACTGCGGATGAAAAGTGGTGAGTTATCGATTGAAGCCGTTGAGGATGATCTTCTCTCATTTCCTCTGCACTTGCCGGACAAGGCTAGCTTAGTGCTTTGCATGACCGACACGCTAACTCACCTAGCCGACAAAGGAGCTGTAATCGATTTAATTCGGTCGGTTTTTGATCACTTGGTTTCCGGTGGTCGCTTTGTTACGACATTCCGCGATTATTCTACACCGTTGCAAGCCGAGCAGCGATTCATCCCTGTTCGAAGTAGCCCGAACAGAGTGTTTACATGTTTTCTTGAGTACGGAGACAGCCACCTTACGGTCAACGATATCTTGTACGAATGGAACGGAAATGCATGGGAGTTTAGTGTCAGCGCTTACCAGAAGATACGTATATCGCCTGCGTGGTTGATCGATGAGTTAGAAAAAGTTGGGTTCAGCACAGCGCGCGAACAGACGCAGTCTGGAATGGTTCGCGTAGTTGCAGACCGCGTCTAACAAAGCACTGCTGTCGGACAAATTTTCCGCTGCGCTCCAAATTTGCCGCAGAGCGCAGCGTTATTTTCCTCAATACAGAATACATCCAGTTGAATCGGCTCAGTACATTAGTTACGGAAAACGATGATTCAAATGCATAATACGCCTGCTGAAGTACAAAAAGCCTACGACACGTGGGTACACCAGTACGATACAAACGAAAATCCTACGCGTGATCTCAACGCAAGGGTACTTCGCCAACAACCATTCGCACTTGCCGGTAAGTCAGTTATGGAGATTGGGTGCGGCACAGGAATCAACACGATCTGGCTTGCTGAGCACGCCCAGTCTGTTGTTGGAGTGGATATTGCGGAAGGCATGCTCAAGAAGGCACGTAGCCGTCTAGGCGAGGAGAAAGCATGCATGCTGCAAGCAGACATTACAAAGCCGTGGTCGTTTGATCTGGCATTCGATTTGGTCGTAGCCAACCTCGTGCTGGAGCACGTGCGAGATCTGAGCCACGTATTCAACGAGGCTCACCACATACTCTTGCCCAAGGGCTTGTTTTACATTGGCGAGTTGCACCCTTACAAGCAGCTTCGGGGAGCACAAGCGAAGTATCGTGATACTGAGACGGACCAGGATGTGCTGGTGCCAGCCTTCACTCATCACGTATCCGAGTATATTAACGAAGGTATCAAAGCTGGTTTTACGCTTTGTCGTATAGGCGAGTGGCAAAACGAAATGGACACTGATTTTCGTCTATTGACGTTGCTTTTCGAGCGCGCCTAATCGATGAGTAGCACATAATACCTGTTAGCCACTGCCTGCTCCCAGTCACACCTTGCGAGATGAGTAAAAAAAGAATAATCCATACTCATGGATGACTTTGAGTTCGACGAAGCCACAAGCCAAGTCAACGTGGATAAGAATGGAATCGACTTCGTGGCTGCCCAAGGGCTGTGGAAAGATCCGTATCTGCTGGAAATCCAGTCAAAATCAGAGGATGAACCAGGTTCTTGCTGATAGGTAAGATTGGTGACAGGCATTGGTCGGCTGTATCACATACAGGGAAAAAAGGAACGTCCCTAACGGGCCGCCGCTTCGCTCAGCATTAGGAACTCAAACATCCCCGTGACCCAACGAGAACTTCCGATATGGAAATACAGTGCGAATGCGGTAAATTCCGCGCCAAGCTCAAAGCCTTTCCCAATAATACACCGGGACGTCTGGTTTGTTATTGCGATGATTGCCAATCGTATCTACGTTACATTAAGCGCGAGGATCTGCTTGACGCCAATGGTGGCACGGAGGTGATTCCCGCGTACCCTGCCGATGTTGAAATTATCAACGGACAGGAGCACTTGAAATGCACACGGCTGGCGCCAAATGGGATGTTTCGCTTTTCCACCTCGTGTTGCAATACACCCGTCGCCAATACCCGTCCAAACACTCCGTGGATTGGCTTCCTGAGCTGTGTGTACACGGCTCGAGATTCCAACACACTCGATCAGGTGCTGGGGCCAGTTCGCAGCCGCATCATGGGCCGTTATGCAAAGGGAACGCCACCCGCGGGTACGCCCGCAAAATTCAATATGAAGGCTTTTGTAACCGTGTTGCCGTTCATACTTAAAGGCAAACTGCTCAAAAAAGTTAAGCCGTCGCCATTTTTTGCAGAAAACGGTGTTACGCCTATTGTACCTCCCTATGTGCTGAGCGAAGCGGAACGGTAGGCGGGATAGTATATTGTCCACAGATAAGCGCCTAACTCTGCGCTCAAGCGGACGGCCTTCGGCCACCGCTTACCTTGTACGTTAGCCGTCATGATGAATACAGCCGCGAAAATCGAACGCAAGAACAGGAGAGATACCGGGTGACAAAGCGAGACTTGACGCCTACGGAACAAGCGGCGATGCGCCTTTGGGAGGCGGCTGACAGCCGGAAACCTTGCGCACCGGTGCGCGGTCTCATCGGGGCCGACAACATCGCCTGCGCTTACGCGGTGCAGGAACTGAACATCGCGAAGCAAGTTGCTGCCGGAGCCCGCCCAGTGGGTCGTAAGATCGGCATGACTTCGGCCGCGGTTCAGAAGCAGCTTGGGTACCACGAGCCGAACTATGGAACACTTTTCGCGGACCGCGAGGGAACTAATGGAGAGCGAATTCCAGGCGACGGCTTGCTGCAGCCGCGAGCCGAATCTGAGGTCGCTTTTGTGCTCAGACGCGACCTTGATCGTGAAGAGTTGACCATGGCCGATGTCATGAGGGCAGTGGAGTATGCCGTCTGCGCGATTGAAATCATCGATTCTCGTATCGCGGGTTGGGACATTCGTGCAACCGATTCAATCGCTGACAACGCATCGTGCGGGATGTACGTTCTTGGCAACAAACCGCGTCGGATCAATGAGGTCGACATGGCACTTTGCGGCATGGTTTCGAGATTGAACGGCCAAATATCTTCAGTTGGGGTAGGCGGCGCCTCGCTCGGCCACCCTCTTGTTGCGCTACTCTGGCTTGCGCGAGCGGTCACTGCTGTCGGACAGCCCCTGAAACAGGGCGATATTGTCCTCAGTGGAGCCTTGGGTCCGATCGTGCCCCTCTCAGCGGGCGACTTGTTTGAAACCGAAATCGATGGTTTTGGCTCGGTACGAGTCGCGTTGTCTCGTGATGACGGCTAACAAGCGCATCGAGGCCGACTTTCGCAAGCAGGCGTTGCCCGCTTGCTCGGCGGCTCATGCGTGGCATTAGCTCGTAGTGCCTTGTTCCTTTTTGTTGGCTTGGTGCCACCGGCCTTGGCCGAAAACGGGTAGAAAAATCGGTAAGGTTCGTGGTTTTGCCAAGGCCGGTCCGTGCGGCAGCGTTTACATCCACTCCCAGGATTAGCCGCCATTCGGTCGCACGTTCCCGGGGATGGTTGAGGGTTGAAAGCCGACTCTTCAGCTCACTCCGGCTTTCAAATGATCATCCAAGAATTCGCGAATTGCCGGTATGATCACTTCACCGTGGGTTTCCAGGGCGAAGTGCCCCGTGTCATAAAAGCGAATGTCTGCGTGAGGAATATCCCGCTTCCAGGCCTCAGCGCCGGGTGGGCGGAAAAAAGGATCATGCTCTCCCCAGACGGCGAGCAATGGCGGTTGGTACTCTCGGAAATACGCTTGGAATTCCGGGTATTTTTCAACGTTGGTCGCGTAATCCAACAACAGATCGAGTTGAATATCCGCCATACCGGGGCGTGATATCTGGGCACCCTCCAGCGTGTAGGTATCCGGCGAAACAAGGCCCGTATCGCTGACCCCTTCCACATATTGCCATTTAATGGAATCCGGTGTCGGGAAGTCACTGAGCGCTTCGCGGTTTTCCTTCGTGGGGTTGTTCCAGTACTTCCGGATCGGTTCCCATCCTTCTGAAAGGCCTTCCTCGTACGCATTGCCGTTCTGCGAAATAATCGCTGTCACTTTTGACGGATAGGCCAGTGCCAAACGCCATCCTACCGGCGCGCCGTAGTCGTGAACTGCAATGGCATAGCGGTTGAGTTTTAATTGATCGGTGAATTGATCGATAGTCTGCGTCAGGTTGTCGAAGGTGTACTTGTATTGGCTGCGCTCGGGAGACTCTGTATAGCCAAAAGCTGGCAAATCCGGGGCAACGACGTGATAGTTGTCTGCAAGTGCTTCGATGACATCGCGCCACATGTAAGACGAGGCAGCGAACCCATGCAGTAGCAGAACCGTCGGTGCTGCGGGGTCCCCGGCTTCGCGATAGAAAACGTTGACATCATGCACCTTCTCAAAGCGGTAGTGGGTCTGCTGCGTTCTCTGTGAGGAAGAATCTATAGCCTTTGCTGGCGGAGCGTCCGCGTTAGAAGCGGGTGTGTTGGGGTATCTATGTGTCATGGCCAGCTCCTTAGTAACCTTTAAAATGTGTTTTTGAAGGTTACTAAGGGTGGTGGTAACCTGTCAACATCATTTTTAAGGGTTGCTTTCATGTCATCGGAAATTTCGCCACCGTTTATCGCGGGGAATCTCGCTCTCGACTTCATCAACACGCTCTTTGGCACAGCAAGTCATCAGCATGAGTGTCTGGATGATGACAGTAGCGTCGTCCAGTGGCTCGGCCAGGCCGGTGTGTTAACTGAAGATCTTGAGTCTCCGCCCACTGGGCTGTTGCAGCTTGCCCGTGCGCTTCGTGAGGACATGAGGATGTTGGTCATCTCTGCCAAAGACGGACGAGCAGCGAATACCGATCTCGTTAATCGTGTTCTTGAACGCGGTCGTCCCATCGAGAGGATTGAATGGCAGCCAGCGAAAGGCGTATTCGAGAAACAGCAGTACCGACGCAACCTGGAGGGTGAGAGCCTGTTGCAGCCTGTGGCTCTGGCCTTGGTCAGATTGCTGACGGAAGAAAGCCTGCAGCTTGTGAAGGAATGTGAAGCCTGTGATTGTGTCTTGCTGTTCCACGATCAAACGAAATCGCATCGCCGTCGCTGGTGCAGCATGGCTGCCTGTGGCAATCGGATGAAGGCGGTTGCATACCGTGCCAGAAGAAACGCCAAATAAGTTTTCGATAGGAATGAGCGACAATGTACCGATTTTCCACAGTTCTTTTTGCCCTGCTGGACTTCCCCCGGTCTTGGTGAGAGCTGTGGATGCGGCATGAATTTAACAAGTGCAGGCAAGGGACTCTCCTGATGTCGCGACCCTGCTGCTGGCGTTAGCTGCTACTGCCTTGTTCCTGTTTGTTGGCTTGGTACCACCGGCCTTGGCCTAAAATGGGTAGCAAAACCGGCAAGGTTGGTGGTTTTGCCAAGGCCGGTCCTCAGAATCCGCGGTCAGGTTGGTAGCTCAATCTGTCGCAGGTGTTGGTATTAAAATCGGTGCTTGCCTTGTGGGGCCGTCCGCCGAAAATTGGTTTCGGATCTGCTAATCTGAAGTCCAGGTTCGTTCACCGCATCATCGGCGGTGGTTTTAATCATGGTGCATCGGCAGGTTTCGGTGCAAAAGGAACGGAGCAAGCCGTTGTGTTGGTTGCCAGGGATCAGGTTTCACCGCAATCCCTTTACTCTCAGCTAACTATGCCAGTCACGGCGACGGTTACTGCATTGCGGCTGCGCCTCCATTCCGTAACCGCGCGTGCTGAGCGGCATTATACTGTTTGAGAAAATAGGAGGCCTTTTGCGCGAGTTCAAAAACCCGGAAACCGTCCATCGTCCGTTTAGCAATTACACGCATTGCGTAGAGGTTCAGAACCCTACAAAGTTCCTCTTTTGCTCTGGCCAGGTACCAGCCGATGAAAACGGCCATCTATTGCCGGCAGATGATTTCATAACGCAAGCCGAACAGGTCTTTAAAAATATTGCTGCTGTTCTTGCAAATTCCGGGGCCGAGCTACGACACGTTGTCCGTCTTGTGACCTACCTTACGAGGCAAGAAGACGTTGCAGCGCTCCGCAAGGTACTTGAACGTACGTTCGGTACCGAGCCACCGGCAAATTCGGTCGTCTTGGTGACCGGGCTTACGGAATCGAGTATTTTGCTTGAAGTCGAGGCTACAGCGGTTATCTAGCTTGCGGGCACTCTTAATGTGTAATGAGGCGCTGCAGTTTGACCGCCCAAAGCGCTGCCGCGCTTCGGCCGGCAACTGAGCTTCGGCGTTATGCATATATCGAAACCCTCCAATATTGGACGTATTTATGACAATTTGTGTCCGGGTTTCTTTCGGCGGCTTGTTGGCTGAGGGCAAACGTAATAAAGGTTACCCGTGAACAAGAGGTAGAGAGGCGAAAAAAAAAGCTGAGAATAAAGGAGAAACACCAATTTGAGCTGGAGTCTCATTAGATGGTTGGGATAGGTCGGGTACATTTCGTGCTCAATCACGTTGGAACTCGATTGCCGCGTTAATGGCAGCCCTTTCACTCTCGGCGCAAGCGTTCTCGCTATTGCTGCAAAATGCATAACCATGCCATCACATTCGCTCCCTTTGGTCGCTGGACGCTCGTACCTCGTGCCGTTTATAGCGGGCGTTATACGGGGCGGGCGATACAGAGTTACTGACCCCCTGAGTGAAAAGGGTATAGGAGATTCAACATGGGAGATTACCGTGTCAGCTTCGTATCTGCAGACGACCAGCCTGAGTGGCGGTCTTTGTTTGAGGGGTATGCAGAGTTCTATAAAACCTCATTGACTGATGAGGTCGCAGATCAGGTATGGGATTGGCTCGTGGATCCTGGCCACGTCTTGGCGGGTTTGATTGTCCGGGGTGAGCAGAACAAGGCGTTGGGGATCGCTCATGTGCGTGCATGTCCCCGTTCCTTGAGCGGCTGCGATATTGGCTTTGTCGACGACATGTTCGTTGACCCTGATGCGAGAGGCTCAGGTGCCGCCGACGCCTTGGTCGCTCGGTTACAGGAATTGGCGGAGGAACGAGGTTGGCCTTCCATTCGTTGGGTTACGCAGCACTTTAACGAGCGCGGTCGTGCTTTTTATGACCGCTATACTGGTGGTCCAACTGATTTCATTATGTACCAGTTGAAGTGTAGCTGAGTGGTGTCTCTTACAGCGTCTAGCCAGGCGCGCCAGCTGGATGGCTCTTTCTCCGCACTGCTCCAAAAAAGCCACTTCTGCGCTCTCCGTTAAAGCTAAAGGACGACTCTCCATGATCACCGGCTCTTGCCACTGCAGCGACATTGAGTTTTGTATACACGAAAACGAGTTGACCGTTCGCTATTGCTATTGCACTACATGCCGCAAGCTTAGTGGCTCGGATTACTCTTCGGTTGCTCGCGTTGCGAGGCCTTCGTTTACGATCACGAAAGGCGCCGAGTCTCTGGCTGCATATGAATCCAGGCCCGGCAAGCTTAGGTATTATTGCTCTAAATGCTTTTCGCCAATCTATGTGACTACTGACAACGAGCTTTCCTTTTTGCGTGTTCGTTTAGGACTATTAGATGGAAGTCCAAGGGTTAAAGTGACTGGCCATATGTGGGTAAGTGAAAAGCCAACGTGGCGGACCATAGAAGATTGTCTTCCAGTGTATATGCATGAGTATACTGGTGAATAGCGGCGGCTATGACAAGCAAGGGCAAGCGATGCCGCAAAGCGGCGCGCCTGCTTTGGACGTTATGTCTTGGGGTGAATTTCAATGCCGGAATTGAGCTTACTCGTAGTAAGAGTGTCCGATCTGGAAAGATCGCGATCATGGTACGAGCGCCTCGGTTTCAAGTTTTCTGAAGAGCAGCATGGCGACGGACCCGTCCATTACGCAGCGGAGGAAGCCAATTTTGTCTTCGAGATATATCCGGAATCGGCATCCAACCCCGTGTCATCGGCTGTAAGGCTGGATTTCCGGGTGCAAGATGTGCGCGAGATTGTCGATACCCATGTTCCATCTGCGTCAGTAGTGGGTGAGCCCGAGATAAGGTCTGGCCGCTTAAGCGCGGTGTTGGTTGATCCGGACGGCATCAAGGTGGAGATAAGTGAAGCTAAGACATAACACGGCGCTCGACGTGACGGGGTTCCGCTTCGCTTCACCCAGCACGTTAGCTCTGCGTTATGTTGCAGGATGAATGCAGATGATGGACGAGCAACAGTCTCTGCACGATGCCATTTATGAAGACGTGGCGTTGGCGCCTTACGACGCCCGTTGGGTGTCGCAATTCGCTGCCGAGCGGGATCGGCTCTTCGCCCTGTTCCCCGGCGACTTCATTGCAGTCGAGCACTTCGGCAGTACGGCGGTGCCTGGGCTCTCCGCAAAACCCATCATCGACATTTTGGCAGGCGTCGACTCCATGTCGCATGCTGACACACTTATTGATCCGCTGTGTCGTGCAAAGTACACCACTTCGGCCGAATTCAACGCCACGCTTCAGGAACGCCGATGGCTCATGCGCTGGGCTAATGGCCATCGAACCCATCACCTTCACATCGTCGTGTACGGTGGACCGGAGTGGAGACGGCGCTTGGCGTTTCGGGAAGCGCTGAGGTCGAACCCAGCGCTTGCTGCCCGGTATGAGCAGCATAAGCAGAGGTTAGCGGCGGAATTCAGAACTGATCGCGAAGCGTACACTGATGCAAAAGCAGAGTTCGTACGCGAGGTGCTAGCGAGCTATGCAACATAACGCGGCGCTCAACCGGACGCTCGTACCTCGCGCCGTTTTGCAAGCGTTAAACCCAATATCGAATTCCGAGGTGTACATACCGTTGCGAATAGATGAAGTGCCGCCTTCAGAGGCGCCGATGGACCTACTTCTTTTGGCAGACCCCTCTGAAAATGCGATCAAAGAGTACCTGAATCAGTCCAGGTGTTTCGTCGCCTATGCCAACGATATGGTGGTCGGCTCTTGTGTCCTCAAGCCGATCGCGGGAGGAATGGTAGAATTGATGAACATTGCCGTTTCACCATCGCATCAACAGAGTGGCATCGGAACGCGACTTCTGAAACATGTTATCGATAGAGTGAAGGAGTCAGGTGCCAAGGGCCTGGAGGTTGGGACTGGCAGCTTCGGTTACCAACTGACCTTCTACCAACGGCAGGGTTTCAGGGTTGATCGCATCGATAAGAACTTCTTCTTGAAGAACTATTCAGAGCCAATCGTTGAAGATGGAGTGCAGCACAAGGATATGCTTAGGTTGACTCTCGAATTTTGTGGCGATACGTCATACCAACGAACTGTTTGACAATGCAATGCACGCGGCAAGTGCGTGATTGTGGTGTTATGCATACGAGCGCGAACCCCAAACCCCCCGAGTCAGCCATCTGGCTCGGGGGGTTGTCGTTTGTGTCGTTGAATGATTGGTTAGCGATCGATGGTTATCGCGAGGGGATTTCTCCGCACTGCTCTGAGCAACACCCTTCTTGACCAGGAAGTGAGTAACGGTGTCGGCATCGGAGCTATCGCCATGAGGGCACCGGACAGCGGGCCTACTGTGGAAACACTGCCATCCATAATTTGAATGCCTTCCTCATACACACCTTCACACCTTCTTGGACTCCGGCTGAACACGCATTTTTTCTGTATTAGATCCAACGAACGTCATGGCACGGACATGTCCATGTAATCTCCTTTTCCCATACTTTTCCCCTGCTAGCCAGGCGCGAGGGATTGCTGGCTCGAGCATCGCTAATATGAGTGCGAATCCAAGGGAAGTCATTCATGCAAAGGCTTTTTCGATCAGTGGCGAGCGGGTGATCTGAGCGTTATGACAGTCGTGACGCGGACGGAATGTGATGTACATGGTAACGGCACGCTGGCTCTGCATGATCTCCATGTAGCCTTCGATGGGATGCCGGCGCTGCGAGGCGTTGATCTAGACCTGCAGTCGGGCGAGTTTCTGGCCCTGCTGGGGCCGTCGGGATGCGGCAAGACCACGTTGCTGCGGATTATTGCCGGTTTAATGGCGCCGAATCGGGGGCGCGTCGCCATCGGGGGAATGCACGCCGCCGATGGTTCGGTTGGCTACAGCCTGCCACCGGAGCGACGCGACATCGGCATGGTGTACCAGGACTATGC
This sequence comes from Aidingimonas lacisalsi, assembly GCF_008079445.1. GTDB lineage: Bacteria > Pseudomonadota > Gammaproteobacteria > Pseudomonadales > Halomonadaceae > Aidingimonas > Aidingimonas lacisalsi. The sequence continues at coordinate 52,494 of NZ_VRYH01000011.1, forward strand.
GCTGTGGCCACACCTCACCGTGGCCGGAAACGTGGCATTCCCACTGGAAGTGCGGGGCGTGGGCCGCTCGGAGCGTCGCCGCCGGGTTGCCGAGGTGCTGGATCTGGTGGGACTGACAGCACTTGCTGAGCGATCCCCCGGAACGCTCAGTGGCGGTCAGCAGCAACGCGTCGCATTAGCCCGCGCCCTGGTGGCACGGCCCGGGATTGTGCTGTTCGATGAGCCCTTGTCCAACTTGGATCGAGAACTGCGGGAGACCTTGGCGGACGAAATTGCCGACACCGTCCGCCGTATGGGGGTCACCGCCGTCTACGTGACCCACGATCAGACCGAGGCCTTCGGTGTTGCGGATCGGGTGGGTGTACTGGTGGACGGCCGGCTGCGTCAGGTGGCGCCGCCCGAGACCATCTTTCGCGACCCCGCCGACCGCGCCGTGGCGGAGTTTATCCGCGCTGGGGAGCTGGTGGACGGCAAGGTTGACAAACACAGCGGTCGGCTACGTGCGGATACCGGCGGGGTGCTGCTGCCCCTCACAGTAGGTCGAGCCGGACAGCGTGGCCGCATGCTGTTGCCGCGCAATGCGTTGTCACCGGCGGCGGAGGGCGATGGGCATATCGCGGCCAACGTGGTGCGCTGCCGATACCGCGGTGACGTCTATGCCGTCCGGGCCCGTCTTGGGGGCGTGATGGGCCCGGAAGTGGAGTTTCATACCACCACGGCACCGGATAGAGATACCACGGTGCCGTTGGTGGTGGACGCTGGCCAGTGCCGCTTTTTTCCGGAAAAGGAATGGGCCGGGGAGGGGGAGACCGTCGATGAGCCCGAGGATGCACCCGTTCCATTGCGGCGGCCAGTCTCTGAGCAATTCTGAGCAATCATGCAAAAACGATCGAGTGGAGAGAATCATGCCATCAAGTAATCGGGCCGCGACTGTAATGACACTGACGCTGGTTTCGGTTCTCGGGGTCAGTACAGCCCACGGCCAGGAATTGACAGTATACTCCTCCGGCCCCGGGGAACTAGCGAACAATCTGGTGAGCGGATTTGAAGAGGAAACCGGCGTCGACGTCAATCTGTTCCAGTCGACCACGGGCGATGTCATGTCTCGGCTGGAAGCGGAGCGGGTCAACCCGCAGGCCGACGTCATTATCTCTGCTTCGTGGGATTCCGCCGCGGACCTGGAGGCGGAAGGCCGTCTGCTGGATTACACCTCGTCTAATGCGGAGTCCGTTCCCGACTTTCTAGTGAACGATACATACACTGCACAGGGCGTTGCAGCGCTATCTTTGGCGTACAACACGCAGTCGGATGTACCGCGGCCCAGCGAGTGGGAGGATCTCCGCGATCCTGTTTACACCGATCAGGTCTCCATGCCCGATCCAGCCCAGTCTGGGTCCGCCTATGACTTCGTCGCTGGATTGGTCTCCGACCGGGGCGAGGACGCGTGGGCATTACTGGACGTGCTTGCCGACCAGGGTCTGATTGTACCGGGAGCCAACCGGGCCGCGCTCAACCCTGTGCTTCAGGGTGGGCGCTCGGTGGTCTTTGGTGCGGTGGATTACATCGCGCTTGGCCAGGCTGCCCGCGGTGAATCGGTGGAGGTGATCCACCCGGATAGCGGTACGGTGATTGCGCCGCGGCCGATCATGATCCAGGCCGATACGGATCAGCCGGATCAGGCCAAGTCATTTGTCGACTTCGTGCTCTCGGAGACGGGTCAACGCATGGTGGCCGATGTCTTCCTCATGCCGGCGCGGGCCGATATTCCGGCCGATCGCGCCACCATTGACGAACTCACCGTCATCGAGACGAAGGATGACGTGGCCGCCGATCGCGAAGCGCTGTTGGGCCGCTTCAAGGAAGTCACGGAGGGCCGGTGAGCAGGGCACCTACCATGCGTCGGCGACCGGAGGGCAGCCACGTGCTGGTGGCTGCCTCGGCCGTCGGCCTGATCCTGCTAGTCGGGCTGCCCCTGCTGTTTCTGTTGCTGCAGGCCGTGTTCCCCGGCTTCAACGAGGGCTCGTTCGACCAGCCGTTTCAAGCCTTCCGCGAGACGCTGCCGGATCCGGCGCTTGCCGAGCTAACCGGCAACACCCTGCTGCTTGGGCTGGCCGTGGTCCTCGGGACGCTGGTCGTCGCCGGGCCGGTGGGGCTCCTGCGTGCGGTCTACCGTATTCCCGCTGCCACGACCTGGGATGTGATTTTCCTGGTGCCGTTCATGATCCCGCCCTACATCGCGGCGATGGCCTGGATGATGACCCTGCAGCCGGGTGGCTATCTGGAACAGCTTACCGGTGTCCACGCCGGCGGTTTCCTGTTCTCTGTCGGCGGCGTGGTATTCGTGATGATCCTTAACCTATTCCCGCTGACCTATTTCGCTGTATCGCGCACTGTCGCGGCCGTGGGTGGACGTCAGGGCGCGGTAGCGCGCGTATGTGGCGCCTCGCCGTGGCGTGCGTTTGTGCGTGTGACCTTGCCGCTGTGCCTTCCGGGGATCGCCGCTGCGCAGTTGCTGGTGTTCGTGCTCTCCATCGAAGAGTTTGGAACCCCGGCGACGCTCGCCTCGCGCTCGGGGTTCCACGTGCTGGTGACCGGCATCCACGAGCGCTTTGCCGACTGGCCCATCGATATCCCCGGGGCGGCGGTACTGTCCACCGTCTTAGTGGTGCTAGCCATCGCGGCATATGGGCTGCAGCATTGGCTGGTAACCCGCCGGGACCGGGTGACGGTTACCGGTAAGCCGGTTCAGCCACAGCAGGCTGAACCGGGACGATGGCGGCCCGCGGTTCTTGCTGCCTTTGGAATGCTGGCGTTCGCCGGCGTGGTGCTACCGCTGACCGGCATGGTTGTTACCGCGCTCACCCGTACCGTGTCCGGCGGTCTCACGCCGGGGAATCTGGCTTTGGACCATTTCCGCGCCGCGCTGGAGCCAGGGTCCGGGGCGCTAACGGCACTGCTCAACAGCCTAGGGCTCGCCACTGGTACGGCCCTGGTCACGGCAGTGGCTGGTATGGTCATCGCCTGGTGTGTGGTGCGAGCGCCCGTTCGAGGTCGCACGCTGCTGGATGCTCTCGCGGTCCTGCCCAATGCCATTCCGGGGATCGTGGTGGCGGTGGGCCTGGTGTTGGTGTGGAATCAGCCCTGGTGGCCGATCACTGTATACAATACGCCGTTAATCCTGCTGGTGGCTTACTGCTGCCTGCTTATTCCGTATCCCGTACGCTATGCCGCCGCAGGGCTGCGCCAGACGAGCGTCAGCCTGGAGCAGGCGGCCCGCGTGGCCGGTGCCGGCCCCATGCGGATACTGGTGCGCGTGGTGTTGCCGTTGGTGCTGCCCAGCGTGCTGGTGGCGATGTTGTTGGTATTCGCCGTGGCGACCCGGGAGTTGGTGGCGTCGCTGATCCTCACACCTCCGGGCATGCATACCGTAGCCACCTATATTTTCCGTCAGTTCGAGCAGGGGTCGGTGGGAGAGGGTATGGCCCTGAGTACCATCGCCGTTGCAGTCACCACTGGGCTCTTGTTATTGGTGGCTCGTAGGCTGCGTGGCGGCATGCTGGTTTGATCCCGTCTGGTGGGGGAGCGCCCTGAACCCTAAAGCGCTCCACACTGCCCTGCGCAACACCCTTCAGATTTGCCTATAGTTCACGCTAGCCCATTGGGTTCAGACACACATACGGAAATCAGGTTGCATCATGAAAGTCAAACGCATCATGTCCAATATGGCGACATCGGATCTCGACAAGGCGAAGACGTTTTACGGTGACATCCTGGGGCTTGAGCTGCTCATGGATCATGGTTGGTTCCGAACGTACGGCTCGGATGCCACGATGAGGGTGCAGGTGAGCTTTGGGGCAGAGGGGGGATCGGGAACGCCGGTGCCTGATCTATCCATTGAAGTGGATGACATCGAAGCGGCGTTGAGGCGGTTCCAGGAGGCGAACGTGGCTATCGAATATGGGCCCGTCAGTGAGCCTTGGGGCGTGCGGCGGTTCTATGTTCGCGATCCTTTCGGTCGGTTGATCAATCTATTGCAGCATGAGTGATGATGGGCATGGTTTGTGGCAACGCTGCGCGCTGCATCGCGACTGAAGTCGCTCCTACAAAACCCGTCGATCGTGATGGTTTTAGTGCTCGATTCAGCCACTTATCGCGACTGAAGTCGCTCCTACAAAACCCGTCGGTCGTGATGGTTTTAGTGCTCGATTCAGCCACTTATCGCGACTGAAGTCGCTCCTACAAAACCCGTCGATCGTGATGGTTTTAGTGCTCGATTCAGCCACTTATCGCGACTGAAGTCGCTCCTGAAAAACCCGTCGGTCGTGATGGTTTTAGTGCTCGATTCAGCAACTTACCGCGACTTAAGTCGCTCCTACAAAACCCGTCGGTCGTGATGGTTTTAGTGCTCGATTCAGCCACTTTCCGCGGCTGAAGTCGCTCCTACAAAACCCGTCGATCGTGATGGTTTGAGTGTTCGATTCAGCCACTTACCGCGGCTGAATCGCTCCTGCAAAACCCGTCGATTGTGGCAGATTTGGTGCTCGATAATCCGTTGATCGTCTGGGCTGCGTGCAGAAATTGCCCTTTGAGCCCGATTGCGAGATCATTGCCGAGAAGTTCCGCGCCATCCTCGTCTCGTTGGTAGGTGCCGTGGCGGTTGCCAAGCGTCTGCCCGGGGGAAGGAGCGTCAACACATTCTGAATGCCGCCCAGCGCCGGATCCTGCAGATGCTCGGGGTCGGTGAAAACGAACAGGAAAGAATGCTGCGTGCCGCTGGGCAGAATAGTGGATGGAGGCTATGACCGATAAAGAAATCACCAAGACCGAAATTCTCAACAAGGTTTATACCGCAGACGACCACGAACAGCTAAGAGATGCCTATAAAGCGTGGGCGACCGACTACGATAGCGATCTGGCTGAGCTTGGCTATGTCGCCCACATCACCAGCGCCGAGGCGTTGGATCAGGCGCTGGGCGGCAATCACGAGGCGGTGATTCTCGATGCCGGTAGTGGTACCGGGCTGGTAGGTGAGGAGCTCGTGAAGCGTGGCTACAGGACGCTGGATGCGCTGGACTATTCTTGGGAGATGCTGGATGAAGCGGCATCCAAGAACATCTACCGTTCGCTGTTACAGGCGAACATGACCATGCGCTTGCCGCTGGAAGATAACGCCTATGATGCGGTTATCTGTACGGGTACCTTCACTTACGGCCATATCACCGCGGATGGGTTCGATGAGTTGGTCCGTGTGACCCGGCCGGGCGGGGTGATTACCTTTACCGTGCGCGAGGGGGCATACGAGGAGTATGGTTATCGGGCGCGGATGCTGGATCTGGAGATCAAGGAGGCGTGGGAATTGGTGAGTTTCTACGATACGCCTTACCAGATCGAGGAAGGCAATGTCTGCAAGATGTGTACGTATCGGGTGCTGGGGTAACCGAGAAAGGGGCGCATCGCGACTGAAGTCGCCCCTACAAGATCCGTCGGTCGGGATGGGTGTGGTGTTTGATGAGCCACGAACAACGTCTGAAGTGTCTCGTGCCTGGATCAGTAGTGGTACCGAAGTTGGGCAATAAGCAAGGTGTCATCCATGACTTTATAGGCCATTCGGTCTTCTTCGCTGATTCGGCGAGACCAGTAACCGGCCAGGCTGTGCTTCAATGGTTCGGGCTTGCCGATGCCGTCGAAAGGCTCCCGTTGCGTTTCCTTGATCAACTTGTTGATTCGGTTAAGGAGCTTTTTATCGGTTTTTTGCCAGTACAGGTAGTCTTCCCAAGCGTGTTCGGAGAAGATGAGTTTCATTCGAGAAGTTCCTTTTCCTCTCCGCCACCTTGCTCCAGTTCGGCAACGGATTCCAGCAGACGACGGGCATTTTTAGGCGCACGAAGAAGGTATGCGGTTTCCTGCAATGCTTCGTAGTCCTCGAGGGAGATCATTACCACGGATTGCGCCTTGCTCCGGGTGATAATGATCGGAGAATGGTCTTCACAGACCTGCTCCATGGTTTTGGCGAGATTGGTTCTGGCGGCTGTGTAGCTAATGGCATCCATTGGTTTCTCCTGTACAGATTATTGTACCTGTGCAGAATATAGTACGCTCATGGTTGCAACAAGTACACAGTGACTCCCTGTCCGCCTCATTCCCCTGCCTGTCCTGCCGCTGCGAATTCGAGTAGTACGTCACCCTGGCCTACCGTGTCGCCTGCCTGGAAATGATAACCGATGACCTGGCCGTCGGCGGGGGCGGTGAGGGTGTGTTCCATTTTCATGGCTTCCATCACCATCAAGGGGATGCCTTTTTCGACCGGTGTGCCGGGGTCGATGAGTAGTGCGACGACGGTGCCGTGCATGGGGGCGGAGAGGGTCGATTCCGCTTCGCGGTGGCCGTGGTCGATGGCGTCGAGGCGGCGCCAGTAGAGTCGGGCGATGCCGTTGGCGTCGGCGAGTTCGATGAGGTGGCTGGCCTGACAAGGGATGAGCCGTGCCTGCAGGCGGCGGCGATGGTCGTCGAGGATGACGGCGATGGCGTCGCCGCTCAGGCGTTGAAGTTCGCCGGTGAGTGTCTCGTCGCCGATGCGGAGCGTCCAGGGCTCGTGTGCATTGTCGCGATGGCCGTCGACGGTGACGATGGTTTGGGCGTCGTCGGCATCCTGGCTGTGGGCGGGATCGCAGAGGGCGATGCGTATCCGGTACGGGGCGTTGAGCCGGAAGCCGTCGTGGCGGTCCCAGGGGGAGTCGCCGGCGCGTTCGTTGCCGAGTCGATCGAGCGCGACCAGGGCGGCCGCGGCGTAGTCTTCGCTGCGGTAGTGGTGGGGGGCGAAGAGCGCGTCGTGATGGTGCTCGATGAAGCGGGTATCGAGTTGCGCCTGCTGGAAGGCGGGGTGGCCTGCCAGCCGTTGCAGGAAGTCCCGGTTGGTGGTGACACCGCGTATGTCGAGTGCCGCGAGTGCCAGGGTGAGCGTGGCGAGCGCCTGGGGGCGGTCGTCGCCGTGCACGATCAGTTTGGCGAGCATGGGGTCGTAGTGCATGGAGACGGCATCGCCGCTATCCACGCCGCTGTCGAGGCGCACGCGGGATGGGTCGAGGCCGGCGCCTTCCCGGTCGAGAGCGAAGCGTTCCAGCGTGCCGGTGGCGGGCAGGAAGTCATGGGCCGGGTCTTCGGCATAGAGGCGCGCTTCGATACTGTGGCCGGTGAGGGTCAGTTCGTGTTGCGCCAGCGGCAGCGGTTCGCCCATGGCGACGCGCAATTGCCACTCCACCAGGTCCTGACCGGTGATCATTTCGGTGACCGGGTGCTCCACCTGCAGGCGGGTGTTCATCTCCATGAAGTAGAAGCTGCCATCCTGATCTTGTGAAGCGTCCAACAGGAACTCGACGGTGCCGGCGCCGATATAGCCGATTTCCCTGGCGGCACGCACGGCGGCCTCGCCCATTGCGTGGCGCAACTCGGGCGTCATGCCGGGGGCGGGCGCTTCTTCCAGCACTTTCTGGTGGCGGCGCTGCACCGAGCAGTCGCGTTCGAACAGGTAGACGCCGTTGCCGTGACTGTCGCAGAACACCTGGACTTCGACGTGGCGCGGCTGGGTCAGGTACTTCTCGATCAGCATGCGGTCGTCGCCGAAGGCGGCCCGGGATTCGCGACGGCAGCCGTCCAGCGCCGCCTGGAATTCGACGGCGGATGCCACCACGCGCATGCCCTTGCCACCCCCGCCGGCGCTGGCCTTGAGCAGTACCGGGTAGCCGATCCTGTCGGCTTCGGCCTGCAGGCGCTGGTTGTCCTGGTCGTCGCCGTGATAGCCGGGCACCAGCGGCACACCGGCGTTGGCCATGCGGGCCTTGGCGGCGGACTTGTCGCCCATGGCGGCAATCGCCGAGGCGGGCGGGCCGATGAAGGTGACGCCGGCACGGGCGCACGCATCGACGAAGTGGGCATTCTCGGAGAGAAAACCGTAGCCGGGGTGAATGGCCTGGGCGCCGCTGCGTCGGGCGGCCTCGAGCACGGCATGCTGATCGAGGTAGCTGTCGCGGGCGGCGGCGGGGCCGATGCGCATGGCTTCGTCGGCCTCGCGAACATGCTTGGCATGGGCTTCGGCATCGGAGTAGACGGCCACGCTGCGCAGGCCCATGCGCCGGGCGGTACGCATGATGCGGCAGGCGATTTCACCGCGGTTGGCGATCAGCAGTGTGTCGAAACGGTGTCGCGGTGCCATCACGATGATGTCCCGTTGGGGGATGGCCAGTTCGGAGTGCGTTTTTCGAAGAAGGCGGCCATGCCTTCCTGCCCTTCGTCGCTGACGCGGAGCTGGCTGATGACGCGGCAGCAGTGCTCCCGAGCGTTTTCCATGCTGGCATCGCCGGCGACGTGTTCGAGCAGGGTCTTGGTGGCGCGTTGCGCCTGGGGTGAGGCCTCGAGCAGCTTGTCGAGCATGGTCTCGACGGCCCGATCCAGGGTATCGTGCGATTCCACTTGATGGATCAAACCCAGTTCCAAGGCGATGCCGACGTTGATGGTCTCGGCTGTCAGGGCATACCGGCGCATCTGGCGCGGGCCGATAGTGCGCTGTACATAGGGGCTGATCACTGCCGGGGACAGTCCGATTCGGACTTCGGATAAGCAAAAGGTGGCCCGTTCGGAGGCGATGGCGATATCGCAGCACGCGACCAGGCCGACCGCACCGCCGAAAGCAGCTCCCTGTACGCGGCAAAGGGTCGGGCAGGGGAGCGTGTCCAGTGCATGCATCATGCGGTCGAGCATGCGGGAGTCGGCCAGATTGTCGTCGAAGCCGTACTCGACCATGCGCTGCATCCAGCCGAGATCCGCGCCGGCGGAGAAGTGCTTGCCGGTCGACGACAGCACCAGTGCCCGCACTTCGTTGCGTTCGGCAGCCGCCGCCAGTTGATCGAGATGGTGGTTGAGTTCGACGATCAAGTGATCATCGAAGGCGTTATGCACTTCCGGCCGATCGAGTGTCAGCCAGGCGACGCCGCGGGCGTCGATGTCCAGGTGGGTAAAACGCGTCGTATCAGGCATATCGGTTCTCCATCTCGTGTACGAGCGACGTAGGCACTATGGCAGGGCTTATCGCCCTGCATCGCGGTTGAAACCGCTTATATGGACCCGTCCCGTTGTGCAAGCCCGAATCGCCATGGCCGGGGTGAGACTGCACGCTTATATCCGGCCTGTTAGCGGCA
>NZ_VRYH01000012.1 GCF_008079445.1 Aidingimonas lacisalsi
GGTGTCAAGGTAATTCCACATGTGTCGGATGTTGCGGTTGAAAGGTCGGGAGACGCATGGGGTGCATGTGCAATTCTCCTATGCTGATCGCTCACTAACCATGGCATCCATGCGACCGCCGTGGGCGGCGCATGATGCCTGTCGTTAGGGCTATAGCGGCAGGGTTCGTGCGGCCGCTTCTGCGGCTTGCTTACTCACCCCAATTGCCAACAATGCCTCCCGAAGCATGCTTTTCTTCTGCCGATTTGGCGAGTTTGTCATCACCCAATAGTCAGTGCCTGGAATTTGTTTCGGCTGCGTACTGTTTCCTGACTGCTCAATCTCCTCTCGACTGCGTGCAAAATAAATTCGTTCCCGCCCTTGGATTGTTAGTATGTGATCAAAGGTATTCGGCTTCAGCTTGTATGCTTCACCTAAAATAAAGAGAAACTGATCTACGGCGGTTTTAAACCTCAAACCGGGGTGCTCAAGAGCTTGGGCAAGTTCATGCGGCTGGGTTGTTGAAGGAGCTTGTCCCTCATCGGACAGCCCAAAGATACGTCGGAGTATGCTGTTTGCAGATTCCCCAATTTCCATGGTTTGGCTGGCGATATAGGCGTACAGATCATCATCAATTTCTATAGTGCGCATGGCTCTTCTCCTCAGCAAGGCCTGAAATAAATTAAAGAGCTTTAAGCGCTTGGTCAAGCTTTTCTTGCTGAGCTAGACTTGCCCTAACCAATAGTTGCAGTTCGTTCCGGGCCTGACGGCCCTCCACCGGATAGCCTTGTCGCCGCTTCGCTCTGCCAAGGCTGCCGCTGAACAACGGCGTTAAACATAAGGAAGTTTCATGGCACTAGTACACGAAGTTAGCTCAAGAGCAGTCGCAGACGTTTTGGTGTGTGAGGTAAGCTCGCGCGCCGCTGCGGACTTGCTGGTTTGCAAGGTTGAATCCAGAAGTCCGGCCCGTGGCGAAGATGGCCTATGGTGTTCAGTGCCAAGCCGAGCAGCTGCGACCTCATTAATACACTGGGTTAATTCACGCAGTGTGGCAGATTTGTTGGTTTGCTTCGTCAGTTCTAGGACTGCTAGTGGCTGGCAGGGCGAACATGAGCTAGAGGGCAAGCTGTAATGTTTAACAAGCGGCAGCAGCGGACTCGCTCTGCTCGCCGCTGTGCCGGGCGTTATGCCGAAGGATGCACTGATGACAACAGCAGGGCCCATTAAACCCCAGCGACTTCGACTTGGCTTATGCATGTGGGTTGCGGGCATGCTCGGCGTGGTCGCGCTCACTGTCACTGTGCTACCACAACTTGTGGCTGACGTGACGCTCGCTGTGCCCCTATGGTTGGTGTTACTTGCAAGCACTGCGCAGAGTGCGCTTTTAGTCGCTGTTGCTGTGTGGTTGGGCGTGGTGCTGGCGCCGAAAGTTGACTTTCGAGCTGCTGCTTTTGAGGCCGCAGTGACTGCAGGATCGATCAGGTCAGCCCTTCGGCCGCAGCTCCGACCCAGTCTGGTCGCCGGGGTCGTGGGGGGAGTTGGGCTATTCGCAATTGGCGGTTTCGGCTTCCCAGCGGCCCTCGCTGAGGTGGAGCAGCAATTTACAGTGCCGATAATTGCGCGTGTGCTCTATGGCGGGGTCACAGAGGAATTGCTTTTACGATGGGGGCTAATGACAGTCTTGGTATGGCTGGCATGGCGGTTCCTGCAACATCGGAGCGGTACGCCTCGGCCCCTCTATGTCTGGCTGGCCATCATCGTGAGCGCGCTGCTTTTCGGCGTGGGCCATTTACCAGCGGCAACAATGCAGGCAGGCGAGTTAACGGGCTACGTGGTGCTGTTCATTGTCGGAACTAATACCGCATTCGGGGTGCTGTTCGGTTACCTGTATTGGCGATATGGCTTGGAAGCGGCGATAATCGCTCACGCTTTCGCACATTTAGTGAGCTATGTTTTGAGCTTGGGAGTGGCATAACAATGTGCTGTAGTCGCTGCGCTCGGATCTTTGTTTCGCTTTCGCTCCACTGCGACCGCTAAGCACGGCGTTAGCCATCATGGAAATACGGATAGCCACGCCCGAAGATTGCCGAGCCATCGCTGAGTTGCACGTTCATGTGTGGCAGCACGCTTACCGAGGCATTCTGCCGGAGCATTACCTTGCTGCCTTATCGGTGTCAGAGCGTGAGGCTATGTGGCGTCGCATGGTCGAACGGCTGCCAGCGCAATTGTTGGTGGCTTGTGTAGCCGGTGAGGTTGTTGGTTTTGTCGCCTTCGGGGCATCGCGTGACAAGGGGGAGCCGACCGACCGAGCAGAGATTTTTGCCATCTATGTCAACGTTGCATGTTGGTCCATGGGAGCCGGCTGTCTTCTGTGGCTACAGGCGCACCAACGCATTATGGCGGAAGGATACAAGTCGGTCAGTCTGTGGGTTCTCGCTGACAACGAAAGAGCGGTGCGGTTCTACGAGCGTGCAGGATTTGTAGTAGACCCACAGTCCCGCAAGTCGTTTGAGCTTGGCGGCGCCATGGTCGAGGAGCTTCGCTATGTCCGTTGTGTTGGCTAACAATTCGCGTCACACGGACGCACTAAAGTGCGCAGGTGCGCTCTGGCGTTATGTAGAAAAGGAGTTCGACTTATGAATGGTTGTGAACTTTCACAGTCTTTTGATTTCGAAGGACAGGAGATTCGATATGGTCGTTTGGGAGAGGGGCCGCCCCTGGTCCTTGTTCACGGAACGCCTTGGTCATCTTTCAATCTGCGCCACTTGATCCAGCAATTGTCACGGTACTACACGGTCTATTTTTTCGACTTGTTGGGCTACGGCCAGTCGTGCAAAACGGAAGGTGACGTTTCATTGGGTGTGCAGAATAGAGTGCTGGACCGGCTTCTCAACTACTGGGAACTGGATAGTCCGATTATTATTGGCCATGACTTTGGTGGCGCTACGGCTCTCAGAACCCACCTTCTCAATGACCGGCCCTTTAAGAAGATCATTTTGATTGATCCCGTCGCAGTCTCTCCCTGGGGCTCGCCTTTTTTCCGACACGTGAACGCCCACGAAGCCGCCTTTTCAGGATTACCCGACTACATTCATGACGCGGTCGTGCGATCCTATGTGCAAACGGCAGCTTTCAAACCGCTTGATGACGTAACCCTCGAAGGGATCGTTTTGCCGTGGACCGGAGCGCAAGGTAAGGCAGCTTTCTACCGCCAAATGGCTCAGGCGGATTCTAAGTACACTGACGAAGTTCAGGCACTTTATCCTACCATTACTACACCAACCTTGATTCTGTGGGGACGAGAAGATAGCTGGATCCCACTTGAACGCGGGGAACATCTTCACAGAATGCTTCCGAATTCAGAACTCCGCATCGTTGATGGTGCAGGCCACTTGGTTATTGAAGAGAAGCCTGATGAGTTGGTGAAGGAAATTCTGGATTTTGTTCAGGCTTAGGAACTACATAACAATGCCATCCACCGAATGCCATAACCTGTGCTTCGCTCCGGTTCTGGCACCAGTGATGACTGGCGTTATAGCTTTTAAAGGACTCAGCATGTGCGTCGAGATGGACCTATACAATGCCGCTGTTGACCTTATCCGGGATCGGCACCCCCAAGGCTGGGGTGGTGCAGCAGCGGTGATGACTTCAACTGGTCGCTTACTTACCAGCGTTGCTCCGGATACAAAGAATGACGCGCTGGCACTTTGCATGGACGTGGGAGCATATCTTGAGGCACATAAGTTTAATGAAGCCGTCACCCACTCTCTGTGTATTTACCGTGATGATGAGCTCTCTCCATTCAAGGTACTTACCCCCTGTGGTATCTGCCAAGAACGCCTTGTCCACTGGGGTGGAAGCGTTCTTGCAGCAATTACAAATGTTGAAAATAAGCTTATATTTACACCAGTTAGAGAGTTACAGCCCTTTCACTGGTCAGAGGTCAATGGTGGCGAGCTATAACAAGGCAAAGCAGTTCGCCCATGCGGCCCGGACCTCGCTGTGCTCGGCCGCTGTTTGCGTCGTTAGAAGGTGAAGCATGGACTGCATACATGAACGAGTGCTGGTAGGGAGTGAATCTGCCTGTCGTACCGGCGGGGACGGGTTCTGGGTCGTTCACGCCATGATCTTTCTCGCCAAGCTTGTAGGATTATTGCCTAATGACAGCTTCGACGTGGCACGGCGGAAGTTTGTGCAGAGCTTTCCCGGTTACGTGCCCGGCGGTGTAATCGAAAAGTATTTGACGTCTAACTGGAAAAAGCTAGATGCCTTCTAACAACAGCTTCAACCGGACTGGCTTTTCCGCTGGCGCGGGCTGCCGGCGGCTGAGCTTGAACGTTGGACGGCCCGAAACGGAGAATGCACATGTCATCATTAGAACGGCTCATCCCAGTGCTGGTTTATCGCGATATCGCGGTAGCTCACGACTTTCTCGTTCAGGCGTTCGGTTTCAAAGCCGGAGGCGTTGAGCGGGACGCCGATGGCAAGGCGGTACATGCCGAAGTCCGTGTCGGGGGCACACCGGTATGGCTTCACCGAGTGACTACCGAGCACCAACTCGGTTCGCCGGAGACAGTGGACATGGCTGGCGCCGGGTTGGTGGTATACGTTTCTGACGTCGACACTCACTTTGCAAACGCGCGAGCCGCCGGCGCAAGGATACAGTACGAGCCGACTGATCAACTCTATGGCCAGCGTGAGTATGAAGCGCGCGACCTGGAGGGTCATCGCTGGTGGTTTGCCACGCCGCTGTCAACCTCGACACCTTCCTGACGGGCCGTCCAACAACAGCATGCAGCGGACGCGCAGAAAACTGCGCGCCGCCGCTGAACGTTATGTTTCGTAGCGCCTTCCTTGCCCATCTCATGGGGATAGCGTACACTTTAAAGTACAGCTAGATGTACATAGGTAGTTTCCATGTCAAGAGTTCGCGTCGATGAAGATATCCGGCCCCTGTCTGAGTTTCGGGCGGGTGTTGCCACATTTGTAAAGCAGATCCATGAAACCCGCCGGCCTATGGTGTTAACCCAGAGGGGACGTGGAGTTGCCGTACTGGTGGATGTCCAGGAATACGAGAGAATGCAAGAGCGCCTAGAGTTGCTGGAAGAGGTCTGCAAAGCCGAAGAGCAGATAGCTAATGGGGAAGGCATTCCTCATGAGGACGCAAAATCACGAATTCTGGGCAGGCTGGCGGAATGAGGGTTGTTTGGTCTCCACTTGCCCTGGAGCGCGTTGAGGATATCGCCCAGTATATAGCGGAAGATAAACCCAGCGCTGCGGTTGAGTGGGTTGAAGGTATCTTTGACACCGTGGAGCGGCTGGCTGATTTCCCTGAAAGTGGACGCATCGTTCCTGAGGTGGGGGGACGTCGCATTAGGGAAGTTATATTTGGAACATATCGGATTATTTACAGCGTCAGAGAGCAGGTTGATATTCTGACTGTACGGCGTAGCAGTCAATTACTGCGGATGTCTGAGATTGATGATGAAGAAATATAACCAAGCCATTAAATACCCTCCCTGCGGTCGCCGGACCTCGCTTCACTCGGCCGTTTATGGCAGGCGTTATGCAGACATTCCCAAGTCTTGTTGAAGGGTGTCACATGACGACTGACAATTCGGGTCATGATCAAAACCTTTGCAGACAATCGAACTCTAGATCTTTACTCAAAGGGTGAGTCCAAGAAGTTTCCTGCGGACGTCGCATCGAGAGCTGCCAGAAACTTGAGTACGTGAATTTGGCTGAACGCTGGAAGACTTGATTGCTGCGGGCACAAGGAAGTGGCCGGGAGTTCTGAACAGCCGTTCGAGGAAATGGAAGAAATTGCAAGAAAGCTGGCGTTTTATGAGGGGAGACACGTACCGCTCGGAGAAATAACTATGAGTACTCAGAGTTCCAAGGTTGATGCGTTTGTGAGTCGGGCGAAGAGCTGGCAAGGCGAGATTCAGACACTGAGGTCGATCCTGCTCGATTGCGGGCTCGACGAGGAACTGAAGTGGGGGAAGCCGTGTTTCATGTTCGAGGGAAGTAACGTGGCCATCATTCAACCATTTAAAGAGCATTGCTCGTTAATGTTCTTCAAGGGGACTCTGATCCAAGACACATACAGCCTGCTCCGCAGCCAAGGGGAGAACACGCAGTCCGCGATGCGGTTGGAGTTCACTAGCGAGGATCACATCAAGAAGACCGTCGTGAAGTCTTATGTTCAGCAGGCCATCGCTGTGGAGAAGGCCGGGTTAAAGGTCGACTTTAAGGCGAAGCACGAGTTGGAACTTCCGGAAGAGCTTACCCGGATTTTGAACAAGGACAGCAAGCTCGCGAAGGCCTTCCATGCTCTGACTCCCGGGCGACGGCGAGGCTACATCCTCCACTTCACAAGAGCGAAGCAATCTAAGACGCGTACCGCACGGATCGAGAAGTGTATCCCCAAAATCCTCGCAGGAAAGGGCATGTACGATCGCTAGCAGTGAGATAGGCAGCATTCACTCTGTGGGCGAGACGGCCTAACAAAGCACTATTGTCGGACAAATTTTCCACTGCGCTTCAAAATTGCTCAAGACATGAACGGCAACCAGACGTGCTCATAGCCGATCGATATCGCCACTCCGGCGAGCAGTGCTGCCATGGTCAGGTTGAAGTATCTGAACCATCGGGGGTTCCCGATTCGGCTCCCGATCAGGTTGCCCAGTACCGCATAGCTTCCCGGCGCGCCGACGGCTAATGCGGCCAGCCCGAGTGACCAGATCACCAGGGGGATACCGTGGATGCCTTCGGCGGGAAACTGGATCGTGGCGATCGGTAGCGTGGCGACCACGCCCTTGGGATTGAACAGTTGCATGATCAGGCCATCGCGAAAGCGCAGGACGCGCGGGGCATGATCAATACTGCCCAGATCAATGCTGGTGCGAGCGATTCGAACGGCGAGATAGAAGATGTAGCCGCAGCCCAGTGAGCCGACCACCGCCAGCATGTTGCCTTGCACCCAGGCGGCCCCGGCCCAGCCGAACCCCAGGAATAACATCAGCATGGCCGTGCCGACACCAAGGCAGAACCCTAGTGACGCTCTGGCTTGCCCGTTGAGTCCGGCGGTCAGGCCCAGAAAATTTACCGGCCCAGGCGTGTACATGACGCCCAGGGCATAGGCGACGATTCCCAACATGGAGTGACCTCGGCTCAGGTGGCGATATGGCTCTGATACTGGCGGGGTGTCATGCCATAGATGCGCTTGAAACGCCGGTTGAAATGGCTGAGATCGGCAAAGCCATACTGGAAGGCAACCTCATTGAGCGATGTTCCGGCGTCCAGTGCCGTCCGTGCGGCATTGACCCGGCAATTGATCACATACTGGTGTGGGGTCATGCCGAACTGCTGGCGAAACAGCCTCAGGAAATGGTATTTCGAAAGATGGGCCGCCTGGCTGATGTCGTCCAGCGAGACATCCTCGCTGAGGTGGGAGTGGATGTACTCCTTGGCGAGGCCGAGCAGGCTATCGGGTCGGCTGGCGACATGGTTCGGTTGTAAGACGCCGGCGAGTTGAACGGATCGCGCAATGAGCCGGTAGAGAGCGTTTTCCTGGTCAATGCAACTGCCGACCTGGGTCGTGACCAGGCGCACCAGTTCCAGGATTTCCCGGCGCAGGGCCGGGTCCTGAATCAGCGTCTCGTTGATGCGGAAATCGGCCGCCGCCTCATGGCCGATGGCGTCGGCGAACAGCGCTTCCAGTTGTCGCGGGTGCGCGTAGACCATGACATAGTCCAGCGTCTCTCCGCCGCCTGGTTGGCCGTCGTGAACCTCTTCGGGGTTGAACAGAATCACGTTGCCGGGTGGGCTGCGATGAAACTCACCGCCGCTGAAGAAGTCCTGGCGTCCCGCCAACGTGACACCGAAGGCATACTCTTCATGGGCGTGGCGATCATAGCTGAAATCGTGCATCGCTGCCTGAAGCACTGTCAGTGCCGGTACATGGTGGCTCTTGGTGAACCGAAACCGGCTCGACTGTTCCGTCATGCCGCGTTTCTCCTGCCTGTTGACTTTGCACAGCATAGGCCGGATCGACCGCTTGATGCTTGGACATAATTGCTATGTTGTATCCAGTCAAACGACGCACGTTCATGTACATTTCATGTCATGCTCGATATCGGCATCGGGATAAGTCGATGCCATCGCTTTCGGCAGCCGCTCACGCCTTGTACTCGCTGCCTGCCGGCTGGTCGCTTGCCTGCGGCTCGCGGTGGCCGCGCTCGACCAGCTTGCGTAGCGCCACGTAGAAGACCGGGGTGAGGAAGAGCCCGAACAGGGTCACGCCGATCATCCCGGCGAACACCGCGGTGCCCAGTGCTTCACGCACTTCGGCGCCGGCGCCGCTGGCCAGCATCAGGGGTACCACGGCGGCGGTGAAGGTGATCGAGGTCATGATGATCGGCCGTAGACGCAGTCGGCACGCTTCGAGCGCTGCTTCGACGATGCTGCGCCCCTGGATTTCCAGCTCGCGGGCGAACTCGACGATCAGGATGGCGTTCTTGCATGCCAGGCCCATCAACACCACCAGCCCGACCTGCACGAAGATGTTGTTGTCACCGCCGCCGAACCACACGCCGATCAACGCCGAGAGCATGCACATCGGCACGATCAGGATGACCGCCAGCGGCAACGTCCAGCTCTCGTAGAGTGCCGCCAATACCAGGAACACCAGCAGTATCGCCAGTGGGAACACCACCAGGGCGGCTTTGCCCTGGTTGACCTGCTGATAGCTCAGGTCGGTCCATTCGAAGCTCATGCCGCTCGGCAATACCGACGGGGCGATCCGCTCGACCGCGGCCAGTGCCTGGTTGGAGGAGAGCACACGGGGGTCGGCTTCACCCATCAGGTCGGCCGCGGGGTAGCCGTTGTAGCGGATCACCGGGTCGGGCCCGTAGGTGTTGCTGAGTCGGACCATGCTGCCGATCGGCACCATTTCTCCGGCATCGTTGCGGGTGCGCAGATTAGCGATGCTTTCGGCATCCATGCGGTACTCGGCATCGGCCTGGGCGATCACCTGCCAGGTACGCCCGAAGCGATTGAAGTCGTTGACGTAGGCCGAGCCCAGGTAGACCTGCAGCGTCTCGAACAGGTCGGTCAGTTCCACGCCCTGAGCCTTGGCCTTGGCGCGATCCACATCGGCATCGAGTTGTGGCACGTTGGCCTGGTAGGAGCTGATCGGATAGCCCATGCCCGGGGTCTGCGACAACGCCCCCGCCAGATTGTTGGCTGCTGCCTGCAACTCACCGTAGCCGAGCCCGGCGCGGTCCTGCACGAACAGCGAGAAGCCCGAGCCGGTACCCAGCCCGAGGATAGCCGGTGGGGTGAAGGCGAAGCTGAACGCTTCCTGCAGGGCGGCGAACTTGCCATTGAGCTCGGCGTTGATCGCCTCGGCGCTGCGGGTGCGCTCGGCAAACGGGTCGAGTCCGAAGAAGATCGTGCCGGTATTGGGGGTATTGGTGAACTGCAGCGGATTGAGTCCCGGGAAGGCCACGGCGGAAGTCACGCCTTCGGTTTCCAATGCCAGGTCGGTCATGTGGCGGACGACCTCCTCGGTACGGTCAAGCGATGCGCCCTCGGGTAGCTTGGTGCCGCCGATCAGGTACATCTTGTCCTGGGTGGGGATGAAACCGCCGGGCACCGCCTGGAACATCACGCCCGTTGCTACCAGCAATACGACATAGACGGCGAACACGGCGCCGCGTCGGCGCAGGCTGCGCGAGACCGTACTCTGATAACGTGCCGAACTGGCATTGAAGAAACGATTGAAGGGTCGGAACAGCCAGCCGAACAGCCGATCGATCAGGCGGGAAGCGATGTCCTTGGGCGCATCGTGCGGCTTGAGCAGCAGCGCCGCGAGGGCCGGTGAGAGCGTCAGCGAGTTGACGGCCGAAATCACCGTGGAAATGGCGATGGTCACCGCGAACTGACGGTAGAACTGGCCGGTGACGCCTTCCAGAAAGGCCATGGGAATGAAGACCGCACACAGCACCAGCGATATCGCGATGATCGGCCCGCTGACCTCGCGCATCGCCTGATGAGCCGCGGCTAGCGGGGCCAGCCCGTCGGCGATGTTACGCTCGACGTTCTCGACCACCACGATGGCGTCGTCGACCACGATCCCGATCGCCAGGACCAGCCCGAACAGCGTCAGGGTGTTGATCGAGAAGCCCAGCAGGTGGAGCACGGCGAAGGTGCCGACGATCGATACCGGCACTGCCAATAGGGGAATCAGCGAGGCGCGCCAGGTCTGCAGGAACAGCGTGACCACCAGCACGACCAGCAGCACCGCTTCGAGCAGCGTCTTGATGACCGACTTGATGGAATCGCGTACGAAGACGGTGGGGTCGTAGACGACTTCGTACTCCACGCCCTCGGGGAAGCGCGTGGCCAGTTCGGCCAGCGTGTCGCGCACGCTGTCCGACAGGGCGATGGCATTCGCCCCGGGGGCCTGGAAGATACCGATAGCGACCGCCTGGTCGTTATCGAGCAACGAACGCAGCGAGTATTCCGCCGCGCCGAGCTCGATGCGTGCGACATCGGAAAGGTAGGTCACCTGACCATCACGGCCGGTATTGACGATGATGTCGCCGAATTCCTCCTCGGTGGTCAGGCGACCCTGGGCGTTGATCGAAATCAGGAAGTCCGACCCCTGAGGCGTCGGCGGTGCGCCGAGCTGGCCGGCCGACACCTGCACGTTCTGTTCGCGGATGGCGGCGAGAATGTCGCCGGCCGTGAGTCCCAGTGAAGCGGCGCGATCCGGGTTGATCCACACGCGCATCGCATAATCGCCGGCGCCGAACAGCATCGCCTGGCCGACACCGGGCAGGCGCGCCAGCTCGTCGCGCACATGCAGCGCCGCGTAGTTGCGCAGGTAGGTACTGTCGTAGCGACCGTCCGGCGAGATCAACTGCGGCACCATGGTCAGATCGGGTGACTGCTTGTCCGTCGTCACGCCCTGACGACGCACGTCCTCGGGCAGTCGCGCCAGCGCCTGGCTGACCCGGTTCTGCACCTGGACCTGAGCCTCGTCCGGATCGGTACCGGGGCGAAACGTCAACGTCATCGCCAGCACGCCGTCGGAACCGGCCACCGACTTCATGTACATCAGGTCCTCGACGCCGGTGATCGACTCTTCCAGCGGGGTGGCCACGGTCTCGGCGATGACCTTGGGATTGGCGCCGGGATAGACCGCCCGGACCTGTACCGTCGGCGGCACCACATCCGGATATTCAGTGACCGGCAACAGCGGGATCGTGATCAGGCCGGCAATGAAAATGATGAGCGACAGCACCGCGGCGAAGATCGGCCGGTCGATGAAAAACTTCGCAAAGTCCATGCAGATAACTCCATCGTCGGGGCGGGGCGCGACCCGGGGCACGCCTCAGGGGCGTTGGTCAGTGAGCTGCCGACAGGTCGGTCGAAGGCTGGCCATCGCGCATGGCGACGCGCTGTGCGGAAACCTGCATGCCGGGGAAGAAGATACGCTGCGCGCCACGCACCACGACGCGATCGCCGTCCTCGAGCCCGGACTCCACTACCCGCAAGCCTCCGACCTTGCGCCCGAGCTGGATGTCCTTGCGCACAGCCAGCCCCTGCTCATCGACGGTGTAGACGAACTTGCGATCCTGGTCGGTCAACACCGCCTTGTCGTCGATCAGCAGCGCCCCGTCATCGGCGCTGCCACGCAATTGCACGCGGGCGAACATGCCCGGCGCAAAGTGCCCGTCACGGTTGTCGAGTACGGCACGCATCAGGATGGTGCCCGCCGCCGTGTCCAGGCGGTTATCGACGAAATCCACCGCCCCTTCATAGGGATAGTCGGTATCGGAAGCCAGGCCGACGCGTACCGGGGTACGCTCCTCGCGGGAGCTGATTCGTTCGCCGGCACGGGCCATCGCGTCGTAGCGCAGATAACTCTGCTCGTCGGCGTGGAAGTGCACATGGACCCGGTCCATCGACACGATGGTCGTCAATGGCGAGGCTTCGGACACCAGATTGCCGGCGGTGACCAGGGCGCGGCCGGTGCGTCCGGCGATGGGGGCGCGTACCTCGGTGTAGGCCATATTCAGGCGGGCGGTCTCGACACCGGCACGTGACGCCAGTACGTCGGCGGCTGCCTGGGCACTCGCTGCGCGGCGCTGGTCGAGCTCCTCACGGGCAATGGCACGGCTCTGGGCCAGGGTCTCGGCCCTGGCGGTCTGGGCGCGGGCGAGTTCGGCATTCGCCTCGGCGCGCTTTAGATCGGCTTCGGCTCGGGACAGTTCTGCCTGATAGGGGCGCTGGTCGATGACGAACAGCACATCGCCCTTGTCGACCAACTGGCCCTCGGTGTAGTTGATGCGATCGATGTAGCCGCTGACACGCGGGCGCAGCTCGACCGTTTCCACCGCCTCGACATGGCCGGTGAATTCATCCCAGTAGCGGACATCCTGCACCAGCACCTCGGCTACGCTGACCTCGGGCGGCGGCGGGGTCTGCTGGGTGCTTTCCGCCTGGCTGTCGCAACCCGCGAGCAGGGCCATCCCCAGCCATAGGGAGAGGGTCATCGCCGTGGGCGAGGAGCGCAAGGATCGGAACATCTTGTGGACGTTCATGGATGAGGCCTCGTTAAACCAGTCGCTTATCGGCACCTGCGCCAGCCGGCTCGTGGCGGGCAATAGTCGCTGTGCCCCCGTCTGGAAATAATCGTTGGGGGAGGGGCGTAATCGACATGTGGCGCTGTGAAACGAGAAAGATACGTCGGTTAACCCGACTTGATTAGTCGGGGTGGGAGGGAAATACTGTTCCAGTAGCGGGACAGTCACCGCGCGTCCGTTCGCCCGCGGTTGTCTCTCATGCACGGCGAGGACACCGATATGCTGCAGGATCTCAACGATGCCTTGATCTTTGCCAAGGTCGTGGAGCAGGGAAGTTTTACCGCTGCATCGAGGCTGCTGGGCATTCCCAAGACGACGGTGAGCCGCAAGGTACAAGGCCTGGAAAAGCGCCTGGGCGCACGGTTGCTGCATCGCACGACACGCCGGTTGAGTCTTACCGAAGCCGGTGGCGTCTACTACGAATATTGCCATCGCATCACGCATGAGCTGGGCGAGGCGGAAAGCGCCGTACACCAGCTCGAAGGCAGTCCCCGCGGCTGGTTGCGGGTTACGGCACCGTTCACGATGTGCACGGAATTCACGTCGACGCTGATTCGCGATTTTCGCGAACTCTATCCCGAGGTCAGAATCGATCTGGTACTGTCGAACGAGCATCTCGATCTGGTCGCTCATCAGATCGATGTGGCACTGCGGGTCGGCAGTCTGCCGGATTCCACTCTGGTCGCCCGCTCGCTGGCGCGCTACCGCTCGTATATCTATGCCAGTGAACGCTATCTCGTCCGTCACGGCGAGCCGCGTACCCCCGACGACCTGGCGCGACATCCGGTCCTGGCGAAGAGCACCGACCGTCGTAACCAGCGCTACTTCTGGCAATTGCAGAACGGCTCGCGCCAGGAAGATATTGCGGTCGATCCCATCGCCGTAGCCAACGACCCGTTCGTGCTGCGGCGCCTGCTCGTCGAGGGCCATGGGTTGATGCTGGCGAGCGAGATCGTGGCGTGCTGGGGCCCTGAAGAGAATCAGTTGCGTCGTGTGCTTGATGGCTGGTCGGGACCGGATATCGAACTCAACGCCGTCTTTCCCAGCGGTAAGCTCATCTCACCGAAGGTTCGCAGCTTCGTCGATATGGTCGCCGAGCGCTTACAGATCGATAGCGGCTTCAGCACCGAACATTGGCAGCAACCGGCGAAGACACTCGAAACCATGGACACGGCCTGAACGGCGAGGCCCGGTCACACTGACTGGTGACAGTCCCGCTCGCTACGCTGCCTCAAGCGTCGGGAAGCGATGCAACGTCAGGCGACAGAATGAAGGGCATCTCTTCTGCCTCGAACGCCAGTAACCAGCGCTTGCGATCCAGGCCGCCGGCATAGCCGGTCAGGCTACCGTTGCTGCCGATCACCCGATGGCAAGGCACCACGATAGCCAGTGGATTGCGTCCGTTGGCTGCTCCCACTGCCCTGACTGCCTTGGGCTCGTCGAGGCTTGCGGCGATCTCTGCGTAACTGGCGGTGCGCCCATAGGGAATGCCGAGCAAGGTCTGCCAGACGCGCTGCTGGAAGGGCGTGCCCTGAGGAGCCAGGGGCAGGTCGAACGATTGCCGCTGGCCGGCAAAGTACTCCGCCAACTGCTGTTGACCGCGCCGGGTATGAGGGTTGGGCCTGGGCGGTTCGTCGTCGGCCGTGACGAAGGCGATCTCGGTGAGGCCGTGCTCGTTGGCGCGCAGACGGATCGGGCCAAGCGGGGCGTCGTCGGCGGGGAGGTAATAGTCGAGTGCGTCGAGTGAAGACATCTCAGTGGCTCCATAGTTGCAAGGTGAGATAGCTGCGCCAGGGAGCGGCGCACTGTGGATCGGCGTTGTGCAGGGCAGGCAAGGCTTTCTGGATGCCCAGGTCGCCGGCGAGCCAGATATCCGGGTGCGAATGGCCACGCATGGCGGCATAGTCGGCGGTCCATTGGCCGATGCCTTTGAGGGCCGTCCAGGCATGAGTGTCGTCGCTGTCCTCCGAACCGGCGTGCCAGGTAGCGAAGCGACGTAGCGTCTGGCGGCGAGTGTCGGGCATGCCGAGAAAGTCGAGAGGGCTGGCGGCGATGGTGGCTGGCTCCGGAAAGTGTCGGCAAGGCTTGCCATCGATATCACCGGCGGTTTCGCCGAGTTCGGCGACCAGCCTGGTGGTCAACCCCCGGGCGGCGGTCACCGAAACCTGCTGGCCGAGAATCGCCCTCACCCCGGCTTCGAATGGACTCCAGATCCCTGGCAGGCGCAGTCCTTCCACCAGTGGCTGATCCGGCAGGGCCTTGGCCAGGTGCGCTTCGATGAGCGTACTGTCGGCATCGAGGTCGAGAAGTCGCCGGATGCGACGCACGATCGGCGCCAATGAGCCCAGGTCGTTCAATGTCAGCGCCACGTCGAAGACGTGCCGCTCGGGGCGATGTATCGCGGTGAAGTGGCCTTGGGTCGTGCCCCAGGTGATGGTGCGTCCATACACATCGTCGTCGATCCATTCCAGACCGTCGATGGCGCGGCTGGCATAGAAGTCGCGTAGTGTCTGCCAGGCATAGGGTGGGCGGTAAGCGAGTTCGAGACTCAGTGCGGCCGACGGGGCACCGGCGCGACGCCGCAGTTCTCGCGGCGCGAGGCCGACGCGTGTCTTGAAGGCGTCGTTGAAGCGACGCAGGCTGCGAAAACCGCTGGCATAGGCCACGTCGGTCACCGGCAGATGGGTCTGGTGCAGCAATTGTTTGGCAAACAAGCACTGCTGATAGAGAGCGTAGCTCTTGGGCGACACGCCAAAGCGACCGTGGAACAGGTGGCGCAGATAGCGATCGCCGATCCCCAGGCGTGCGCACAGTTCACTGAGCGAGCCTTGCTGTAGGGCGCCGCCATCGATCAGCCGCAGCGCTCGTTCCAGCGTGGTGTCGACACCTTTCCAGGCGGGCGATCCCGGGGCGCTGTCCGGTCGACACCGGAGACAAGGGCGAAAGCCGGCCTCGGCTGCTGCCACTGCGCTCTCGAAATAACGGACATTGCGTTCCTGCGGCGGTGTGGCCGGGCAGATGGGTCGACAGTAGATACCGGTGCTCGTCACTGCGGTGAAGAAGCGACCATCGAAGCGAGCATCCCGGGCCAGGCGTGCCTGGCGGCAGTATTGCGGATCGAGCACGTTGAATTCCTCGAATCACTGTGGCTCCCAGTATATCGCGCCCATGGCACCTGGCTCGCCGGAATCGGCAGTGAAGGCAAACGGCGGGGAGTGATTCGAGGCGCAACGTGACCTGGCCATGTTGGGCACCCCGATCACATGGCTAGGGAGGCGGAACTCCTGCTGGCCAGTAGAGCTGCGATGAAACATCCGCAGGCGATCGTCGAGGCGACCGTTCGCAGATGATTCCAGAAGGTCCAATCCTTCAGGTAACGCGCCCAGATGGCGGCCGCTTCGTCCTCTGATGTCGGGTCCCGGTTCAGTTCGTTATTGAGCGGCACGTTGAAGACCATCGTGATGACGAACATGCCGATGACATAGACGAGCCCTCCGGCGAACATGAACATCGAGCCCGGTTCGTCCCAGCGGAACGGGGCAAGAAGTGCGAGCACGGCGCTGGCTAGCGTCGTGCCGAAGAACAGCGGCATGAACAGCGAGCCGAGGATCGTCGAGTTGATCGCGTTCATGGCGGCGCGGCCCGCCTCTCGGTCGAGGCGGTCGAGCGCCGTCATGATGAAGGTCGAAAACGCGAAATAGAGCCCAGCGATAAGGCCGCAGCCTATCGCGGAGACCCAGAGCAGGATGTCGCTGGCCAGTTGCATCATTGTCTTGCCTCCCTTGTGCCGGGAACGGTCACGCAAGCATGCGTCACATCCTGGATCGTTACCAGTCGATGCGATACTCGGTGTGCTGACACTGGCTGGTCGAACGGGCCATGGTGATTTCGACAGCAGGGCAGAGGCTTATCGCGAGCTGCGTGAACATGGCAAGAGCGCCGGCGAACCATGTCTCGAGCGGCTTTCGATATGGCATTGGCTGCCGCCTTGTCTATGCGTCTCATTTTTCTCCTCTCCCTTTGCTCTGTGTCTCAAACTCGCTTCCCGGTCTTGGCGGCCCGGCCCTCTGTTGCTACAACGTCCGGCACAACCGGTACGGGCATCCTCCCATCTTGCCCTGATGCGATGGCTTTTCCACGTTTATCGAGCCCCTGCCGCCTCATCTAGGGACTGCATGAGTGTCATCATGAATAACGCGTATCGACTCGTCTGGAGCCTGGTCACCAACGCCTGGCGCGTGGCGCCGGAGTGTGCTTCGCGCCGTGCCACCGGCAATGGCCGCCATCGTCGTATTGTCAGCAGCTTGCCGTTGCTTGTGCTGCCACTGGCGGCCTCGCTGCAGGCGGCGGAGCTGCCGTCGGGCGAAGAGGTGGTCGGCGGGGAGGCGGACATCGAACGTCAGGGTGACGACCTCACCGTGGAGCAGAGCAGTCACCGGGCCGCCATCGAGTGGGAACGCTTTTCCATCGGCAAGGGCAAGACCGTGCGCTTCAAGCAGCCGGGGTCCGATGCCGCCGCCCTGAATCGCGTCACTGGCGATCAAGTGTCAGAGATTCGCGGCGCACTGGAAGCCAATGGCCGAGTGTTTCTGGTCAACCCCAGTGGCGTGACCTTCTCCCCCTCCGCCCGTGTCGATGTCGGCGCGCTGGTCGCCTCCACGCTGGATATCTCGACCGAAGACTTCATGAACGGCAATTATCGCTTTGAAGGCGATAGCGCCAATGCCGTGGTGAACCAGGGCAATATCACCACCGCCGAAGGCGGCACGGTGGCGATGATTGCCGCCGAGATCGTCAACACCGGCACCATCGAGACCCCGCAGGGCAATACCCTGATGGGGGCGGGCAGTACCGTCACCCTGGATCTGGGCGGCCCGGTGCAGATCGAGGTGGAAGAAGCGCGCCTCGATACGGTGATCGAGCAGGGCGGTGCGATTCGCGCCGACGGCGGGCGCGTTCTGCTCACCGCCAAGGCCGCCGATGAACTGACTGCTAGTGTCATCAACCACTCGGGGATCACCGAAGCGAAGACGCTGGCCAGCGGCGAGAACGGCGAGATCAAGCTGATGGGCGACATGGACAGCGGCCGCGTCGAGGTGGCGGGCCGGCTGGATGCCAGCGCCCCCGAGGGCGGCGATGGCGGGTTTGTCGACACCTCGGCAGCCAAGGTCTCGATCGCCAACGAGGTGCAGGTCACCACTCGTGCCAACAGCGGCGAGACAGGCGAATGGTTGATCGACCCCACCGACTTTACTGTCAGCGACGGCACGGACTCGCAGAGTGATAGCGGCATCGGCGCCGAGACGCTGTCGTCCAACCTCGCCAACAACGATGTCACCCTGGAGACCGTCTCCACCGGTAGCGAAGATGGCGATATCAACGTCAATGCCGCCGTCGACTGGGATGCCGATACCACCCTGACCCTCGACGCCCATGGCGATATCAACGTCAACGCCGCCCTGACTGCCACCGGCGACAGCGCCGGCCTGGCGCTCAACTACGACGACAGCGATTATCACCTCAACGCCCCGGTGACGCTCTCCGGCAACAATGCCAGCCTGTCGGTCAACGGCACCAGTTACACCCTGATTCAGAATGTCGACGACCTTCAGGCCATGAGCGATGACCTCGGGGGCCACTACGCCCTGGGTCAGGATATCGATGCCAGCGCCACCTCGGGATGGAACGGGGGGGCCGGTTTTGTACCCGTGGGCGATAAGACCGACAATTTTACCGGTACTTTCGATGGTCTCGGCCATACCATCCAGAGGTTGTACATTGCTCGTGACGATGACCCCTCTGTTGGCCTATTTGGCTTTGCGTTTGGCCCGCAGACCCTGGTGCGCAATGTCGGGCTGGCGCATGTCGACATCACAGGTCGCTATTATGTCGGAGGGCTGGTGGGCTACAACACGGCCGATAGCCACATCGAGAATGCCTATGTCAGCGGTGATGTATCGGGTTCCAACACCGTTGGTGGGTTAGTGGGAATCAATGATGCTTCCATCCGCAATGCCTATTCCATGGCCCGTGTGGAAGGCCTCGGCGCTGGCGGCCTGGTTGGCTCCAATGGCGGCAGTATCGACCACGCCTATGCTACTGGTGCCGTTACGGGCAGCGGCAGCGGCGGCCTGGTCGGCATCAATAACATCGGTGGCAACGTCACCGAAAGTTATTACGCCACCACCGATGCCGATGGCAATGACATCAACACGTCCAATGATTCCAACCAGGGTGTCGGGGTTCGCTACACCCAAATGGCCAATCCGGACACCTTCAGTGACTGGGATTCCTCGGCAAGCTGGGCTTTCTCCACCAATGCCGGTGTGCCCGGCTATCAGGTCAGCCTGCCCTATCTCGAAGGCGTCACTCGCCAGCAGGACCTTCAGACCACGACCCTGTTCGAGGACGGCACCGGTACGTCGAGCGATCCCTTCACCCTCACCGACTGGCAGCAACTACACAACATCAAGCGCAATGCCGATGTTCTCACTGGTGGCTACCATTTCGACCTGATCAATGATCTCGACAGCGGCACATCCGGCTACGCCGACCTGGCCAGTCCCATCGCCAATGGTGACAAGGGCTGGGGGCCGATTGGCGATTATGACAACTCCTTCACCGGGACCCTTGATGGTCTCGGTCATGTGATCAGCGATCTCACCATTGATCGTGGTAATCAGAGTGATGTTGGCCTGTTTGGCTATATCGAGGATGCCACGCTGCGCCAGATTGGTCTGGAGAACGTGGACATCACAGGTGAGAATGCTGTCGGCAGTCTGGTGGGGAACAACTACGGCGGTACGATCAGCCAGAGCTATGCTACGGGCAGCGTCAGTGGGGCTCACGACGTTGGCGGGCTGGTGGGGGACAACAGCGGTACGATTAGCCAGAGCTATGCGACGAGCGATGTCAGCGGTAAATCTATTGCCATCGGCGGCCTGGTGGGGCACGACCGAAGCGGTACGATCAGCCAGAGCTATGCTACAGGGACGGTCACCGGCATAAGTGACTACGTCGGTGGTTTGGTGGGTATCGGTTACCTCTCTACCATCCACCAGAGCTATGCGACGGGCGATGTCAATGGCTACGCTAAAGTTGGCGGTTTGCTGGGGGTCAATGACTACGGTTCAATCAGTCAAAGCTATGCCACGGGCAGCGTCAGCGGGACCGGAAAGGTAGGCGGGCTGGCTGGCAAAAATCGCGATGGCGACATCAATAATACTTATGCCACAGGCCGGGTCAGTGGGACTGGAGACGACGTTGGCGGACTGGTGGGGTACAACAACGACGTTGGTACGATCAGCCAGAGCTATGCCACCGGCGATGTATCAACACCATCAGCAGTTAAGCGGGTTGGAGGGTTGGTAGGAAATAACTCCGGCACCGTCACTGACAGTTACTACGCCACCACCGATGCTGAAGGCAACGCCATCGATGGTGGCTACACCAACAGCGTCGGTACGCCCAGGACCCGCTTGGAACTGATGAACCCGTCGACATTCGAGGGCTGGGACGAAGCTATCTGGAATTTCGGTGGGGACGCCGATGTGGAAGGCTACCAGGTCGCACTTCCGTGGCTGGATGACGTCGCGCCGGCGGCGGAGCGTGTCACTGATACCCTCTTCCTGGACGGTACTGGCACCTCGAGCGACCCTTATATCCTCACCGACTGGCAGCAGTTGCAGAACGTCAATTTCAATGACGATGTGCTGGGCGGCGGCTATCACTTTGATCTTGCCAATAATCTTGGCAGCGGCACATCCGGCTACGCCGATCTGGCGGGTGAAAACGCCAATGATGGCAAGGGCTGGGAGCCTATCGGTGATGATGCGACACCATTCACCGGCACCTTTGATGGCCTGGACCATGTGATCAGTGAACTGACCATTAATCGTGGCGGCGAGGACTACATCGGCCTGTTCGGCACCGCCACCGATAGCAGCAGTAAGATCCGGAATGTCGGGCTGCTCGGGGTCCAAGTCACTGGCAACAATTCTGTTGGCGGTTTGGTTGGGGACAACAATGGCAGCATCACAAATGCTTATGTGACCGGCATGGTGAGGGGTACGGATAGCTATTATGTCGGCGGTCTGGTTGGGCAAAACGATGGCAGCATCACAAATGCCTATGTGACCGGGACAGTGAAGGCGAGCGAGTACGTCGGCGGTTTGGTCGGGGTTAACTGGGACAGCATAGCAAACGCTTATGCGACGGGCGTCGTGATGGGTAGCGAGTCTGTCGGCGGTTTGGTTGGATATAGTTTCAACGGCGACATTACAAACGTTTACGCGACGGGCGCGGTGACGGGTAACAAAGATGTCGGCGGTCTGGTTGGATTCATTTTATCCGCCGACCTCTCAAATGCCTATGCGACGGGGACGGTGACGGGTAACGAAGGTGTTGGCGGTCTGGTTGGGGGCGGCACAAGTACCTCTGACAGTTACTACGCCACCACTGACGCCGATGGCAACGCCATCGATGGTGGCTACACCAACAGCGTCGGTACGCCCAGAACTCGCTTGGAACTGATGAACCCGGCGACATTCGAGGGCTGGGACGAAGCTATCTGGAATTTCGGTGGGGACGCCGATGTGGAGGGCTACCAGGTCGCGCTGCCGCGGCTGGATGACGTCACGCCGACGGCGGATCGCGTCACCGATACCCTCTTCCAGAACGGTATTGGCACCTCGAGCGACCCTTATATCCTCACCGACTGGCAGCAGTTGCAGAACGTCAACTTCAATGGCGATGTGCTGGGCGGCGGCTACCATTTCGTCCTTGCCAATAACCTCGACAGCGGAACATCCGCCTACGCCGATCTGGCGGATGAAAACGCCAATGGCGGCAAGGGCTGGGATCCTATCGGTGATGCCGGCTCCTCCTTCATCGGCACCTTCGATGGTCGGGCAAATGTCATCTACGACCTGTTCGTTGATCGCCCGAGCGAGAGCTATGTCGGGCTGTTCGGCTATGCCGCTACCGAAGATAGCCAGATCCAGAACCTCGGCCTGAACGGCGGTCAGGTGTCGGGCGACCATGATGTTGGCGGGCTGGTCGGTTTCAATGCCGGTGGAAATATCGCCAATACCTATGCCACGACCGATGTCACCGGAGCCGGTAATGAGATCGGCGGGCTGGTGGGCACCAACTATGGCCAAATCAGTGGCGCCTATGCCTCGGGTTCGGTCAAGACGACGAATACCAGTGACGGCGACAAGGTTGGCGGACTGGTCGGGATGAATCATGACGCCATCACCGATGCCTATGCCACCGGCAGTGTGGCCGGAGTCAATAATGTCGGC
The DNA here is from genome assembly GCF_008079445.1 of Aidingimonas lacisalsi. Lineage (GTDB taxonomy): Bacteria > Pseudomonadota > Gammaproteobacteria > Pseudomonadales > Halomonadaceae > Aidingimonas > Aidingimonas lacisalsi. The sequence continues at coordinate 21,941 of NZ_VRYH01000012.1, forward strand.
GGACTGGTCGGTGCCAACCGTGGCGATCTTGACCGAGTTCATGCCACCGGCACCGTGATGGCGTCGGGCAACCAGGTGGCCGGACTCGCCGGAAGTAACAGCGACGCCACTATCAGCAATGCCTATGCCACAGGCGCGGTCTCTACCACGGCCAATGTCGTCGGGAGCGGCAACATCGTCGGTGGGCTGGTCGGGCGCAATGAGGGAAGTATCCGCGATGCCTATGCCACCGGCAGCGTGACGGCCGAGGGTGTTGGCGTGGGAGGCCTGGTCGGCTTCAACACCGATCAGGGCGCGATACACCACACCTACACCACCGGTGACGTAGAGGGGGCGGGGGATTACCTCGGCGGGTTGACCGGGCGCAACGATGGATCGACCAATGTCAGCTTCTATGCCACCACCGATACCGATGGCAATGCCATCGATGGTGATTACACCAACAGCGTCGGCAGCGGTCAGTCATACGCGAAACTGACCCAACTCGATACGTTCGCGGCCTGGGGAGACGATATCGACGATCAGGGCAGCACCGACGCGGTCTGGCGCCTCTATGAAGGCAACACCACTCCGCTGCTGCGCAGCTTCCTCACGCCAGTGAGCGTGTCTCCCGATGGCAGCGGCCTCTCGGGCCATACCTACGATGGCAACACCGCCACGGGTTCCACCGATCATGCCACAAACGTGAACGGTGCAGCTCTGGACGGACACCTGAATTACAGGACCGGTGCGGCCGATGCCGGCCATTACCGCACCCGTGATGGAAGCCTCGTTCTATCGGGACTCTATTCCGGTCAGCAGGGCTACGATATCAGTTACGACGAGGCCAGCCTGACCATCGAGCGTCGTCCCGTTGTGGTGACCGCGGACGATCAGCGCAAGGCTGAAGGCAGCGTCGATCCCACGTTCACCTGGCAGGCCGGTTGCGGGGCGTTGACTTCCGGTTGCGGCCTGGTGGCGGGGGAGAATCTCGACGGCGCACTGATTCGCGACCAGGGTGACGCCCCCGGCAACTATGCGATTCGCCAGGGCAGCGTGAATGATGCCACGAACCCCAACTACGCCATCGACTTCGTGTCCGGCCGGCTGGACATCGCCGAGGCCAATGCCGGGCCGCAGCCTGGCGATACCCTGTTCCCCTTGCCGGCTCGTAGCACGATCACCGCCTTGCAACAACCGGGATCGGACGATGAGACGGATCATGTCGATGCCGATGAAGACCTGATGCTGCAAGCGGTGGACAACGAGATCCCCAGGACCGCCAATGCCGTCGGTGTCGATCTGCCGCGGATCAGGGTGGAGGACGGCGGGATTGCACTGCCTGCCGTTCAGGACGAACCGACTGCCGGTGGCCAGTAATTTTTTCGGGAAGATTGCGATCATGAAGCACGACACGATGTCACGCGCTGCCTTGGCTTCCAGTCTGGCCCTGTTGATAGTGACACCTGTTCTCGCCCAGACCCCGCCCGATGCGGGTCAGGTGCTGCAGCAAAGTCAGGAAAACCGAGTCACGCCGCAGGCGCCGTCCGTTGAGCTCGACCTCGACGGCGAGCCACTCACCGAAGGCGATCCGGGGGGTGCCGAGGTGACACTCAAGGCGGTGCGTTTTCGTGGCAACACGGTGTTCGACGACGATCAGCTACGGGCGGCAATCGGCGAGGCCACCAATCAGCCACAGGACCTGGCCGGCTTGCAGGGTCTTGCCAACCGCATCAGCCGCTTCTATCGCGACCAGGGCTACCCGTTCGCCCGGGCCCTGTTACCGGAGCAGGACCTGGGGAGTCGCGTTCTCACTATCAAGGTGGTCGAAGGGCGCTATGATCGCGTTCATGCCAGCGGCCCCGAGCCGTTGGCCAGTGATGTTCAGCCCTGGTTGGCACCGCTGCAACCCGACACGCTGATTGCCTCCGCGCCGTTGGAGCGCCGATTGCTGCTGCTGGGAGATTTGCCTGGAGTGGAGGCAACGCCGGTAATGCGCCCCGGCAGCCGCACCGGTACCGGCGAGCTGGAGGTCGAAGTACGGCCTACGCAGCGAGTCACCGGGTTGGTCGGCGCCGATAACCACGGCAGCCGCTATTCTGGCGAGTACCGTGGCCGTACCAGCATCAACGTCAACCGCCTGGCTCGGATGGGTGACCAACTCAGCCTGACCGCGTTGTATAGCAGCGAAGACACCTGGCTCGGCAACTTGCGCTACGAGTCTCCGATCGGTGTCAGCGGTTTGCGCGGCGCATTGGGCTATGCCCACACCGACTACACGCTGGGTCAGGGGTTCGAAGGCTACACCGGCACGGCGGATGTCTATTCGGCGGAATTGCGCTATCCCCTGCTGCGTCGCCAGAGTAGCAATCTGTCGATCAGCGCGCGCTATCAGTACAAGGACCTGGACGATGAGGTCGAGTTCGTCGACTACCTGCGTGCCACTGAAAGTCATGGGTTGCCACTGAGTTTGGAGTTCGACACGCGCGATGCCCTGGGTCGCGGGGGCGTCACCTTCGGTGCCTTGACTCTGACCCCAGGCAAGCTGGAGCGCTCGGACCCCGTGATGGCTGATAAAGACTACGGCTTCACCAAGGTGAACCTGGATGTGGCGCGCCTGCAGGCGCTGGGCCACGGGGTCGAGCTGTATGGCCGTGTCAACGCACAGTGGGCGGACCGCGACGACCTGGACAGCTCGGAAAGCCTCAGCCTCGGCGGTCCCAACGGCGTGCGTGCGTATCCGGTCGGCGAGGGCTCGGGCAGTCGTGGCTGGCTGGCCCAGTTCGAGTTGCGTTACAACGCGGGCAAGGGCTTCTCGCCTTATGCGTTCTACGACGCCGGACGCACCTCCGACGGCGGTGAGGAGCTGGGCGAGAGCCGTGAGATCGCCGGTGTTGGCGTCGGGCTGCGTTACCAGGCAGGGGATTTCAACCTGGATATCGCCAGCGCCTGGAAAACGCAGGGAGGCGACGCCCAATCGGAAGGGCGACAGTGCGATCCGCGGATCTGGGCAAGCCTGGGCTATCGCTTCTAGGTGTGTACACCCCTCAGGTTGTTCACGGCAAGGCCCAGCCATGCCCCCAGTCCGGCGACGGCGAGTCCCAGGGCGGCGAAGAGCATGAAGGTGGTGACATGGCCTTCGGCCTCGACAAGCCAGCCGGCCAGTGGGGAGCCGGCGACCTGGCCTACCGAGGTGGCGAGCAGCGGCATCACCGGGGCGAAGGAGGGTGCCTCGGTCATGATCTGGGTGCTTCTGACCAGGTGGAAACCGGTCAGAGTCATGTAGCCGACGCCGAACAGGGCTGCGGATGACATGGCGAGGGCGAAGTTGCCGGGATCGATGACCAGCAGCGCGAGGCCGGCGGACATTACCATGAGACCGGCAGCATGGCTCACGGCCGGCCCGAAGCGAGAAATGAGATCACCGGCGCCGGCACCCGCCAGCCCACCGAGACCGACTGCCAGCCACATCCAGGCGGTCTGGCTCGGCGCGAGCCCTCCGGCGTTGATTACCGCATCGGGGGCGAAGACCCAGTAGGCCGCGCTCACGCCTCCCATACCGATGGCCAGACCGCTTAGCCGGGCGATGCCGAGCCATTGTGCCCGGCTCACCGGCAGAGTCGCCGGGCGGGGGCGCGATGCTGAGGTGCCTTGGTCATCCCGGGGCAGATAGCAGAGGGCCGCCAGGGTGGCCAGGGCTGCCAGGACAGCGAATCCGATATACGCATTGCGCCAGGCCTCCGCCCAGATCAGTACGGCGGGCATGGCGAGCGCGATCCCCAGGCTGGTGCCCGCATTGATGGTGGCGTTGACCCGTCCGCGCAGGACCCAGGACGGCACGACCCGGTGAACCGCCTCGGCCATGACCGGCGATGACAGCCCGGTGCTGATCCCGCAGATCAGCACGCCGGCGGCCAGCAGCAGTGATGACGGCGCCAGGGCGATCGTCATCAGCCCGAGCCCGGCCAGGCCGGCGGCTGCCACCCCCGCGCGGTGAACCCCGAGGCGGCGCGTCACCCAGGGGGCGGCCAGAATGGCGAAGACGAAGCTCAGGAAAGGCAGAGCGCCGATCACTCCCGCCATGGTGGCGGAGATCGTCAGCTCGTCGCGCATCGCGGGCAGGAAAAGTCCGAACACGAAGCGCGCCAGGCCGTAGGTGATGGCAATGACCCCGCTGCCGAGGGTCGCCATGCCGAGGGGGGAGAGGGTCTTCATGGGGTCTCGCTCCGGGCCGCGGAGAGCAGGGCGTCGGCCGCTGCCCGGGTGTCGGCCAGGGCCGTCTGCGTTCCCAGCAGAGCCACTGCCGTATTGCTGCCTTCCAGCACTAGGAATAGGCGTCGCGCCAGGCCGGGGTCGTTGTTCAGCCCGTCGCGGACCATGGCGGCTTCCAGACGGGCTAGCAGATCGGTCTTGGCGGCCGTCGCCAGGGCATGGATCTCGGCGCTGTGCTCGGCGAACTCGCCCATCGCCTGGGCCATGATGCAGCCATGCTGGCTGTACCGTTCCAGCCAGTGGCCATGCGCATCGACCAGGGCCCGTGTCGCCTGGCCCGGCGATGCGGCGGTCGCCGCCGCATCGAGGCTGTCAAGAAAGCGTTCATGGCGGGTCTTCAGAACGGCCGCTACCAGGGCCTCCTTGGAAGCGAAGTGGTTGTAGAGCGTCATGCGCACCACGCCGGCGGCCGCCACGATGCGGTCGATGCCAGTGGCGTGGAAGCCCTGTTCATAGAAGAGGCGCTCGGCCGTGGCGAGCAACTGGTCGCGCTTGGAAGCTGGCATCGAATGTCATTCCTATATAGACCGATCTATCTAAAATCAGACCTATATAAATACAAGGCACCCGACGGTGTCAAACGACGCTGCAGAGAAGGATATTTCGTAGTCGGTGTCGAGAACGTCCCCCACAAAAGTGCGTTAAGCCTTCAGGGTTGGATAATAGTACCTATCACGATGATTCTGGCCAGTGTATATCATTCCTATGTGGCACTACTGTCTCTGGTGGGCGATGCGTTCTCATGACTACGGCGATTCCGTAAACGACTCCAGCGCGAACGGGTTCAAAAACTGCCTGCCCCACAGGAAGTCGCGATCAACCGGACTCAGGTCGGCCTCATCACACACGGCGCCCCACTGTTCACGGATCGTGGTGAGTTGGTGGTCGATGATCTCTCTGGCGTGAGCATGGCTGAGCCCGAGCCGATCCGCGGCTGTCAGACAGTGGACGAGCTGGCTGCGGCGCTCCTGGTCGTGCAGCAACATGCCCTGGGTGGCTTCGCCACCGGTTCGAGATTGTGGGCAAATGTCATAAGCCGGCGTCAGTCGATAGGTTTCGCCATCCCAGAAGGCGGCATGGTTGCGCGCGTGGTCGTCGGTGTTACCGCACAACACATTGAAGACGATGCGTCCAAACAGTTCACGTAGCGTTTGCCCAGGCTGGTCGAATGCTGCCCGGATACGATGGGCAAGATCCTCATAGCTGGCATAGCGAGCCGTCATCTCATCCAGGCCCAGCAGAGTGAGTGCCGAGAGCACGATCCGCCGACACCAGCCGTCAGCGGTCCTCATCCTGTCGAAGCGTTCCACCAGCAGTACGTCCTTGCCCAGCGAACGGGTCATCTCGACGGGAGCGACATCGAGTCCCACTAGCCTGGCGAGCCGCATGGCAACGAATTCTGCCTTCACCACACTGTAGAGGTCGGTACTGGAAGAGAATTTCGCCACCAGCTTACGGTCCCGATCATTCAATAAGGCCTTGGGACGGGCGCCGCCGATGCTGCTGCCGTGTTGAATGGCCTGGTCCAGAGCCAAGGGCAGTGGCTTCCCTGCTTCCACATACTCCGACGCTTCCTGCAATTCCGCCAGGGAGGTGTCCTGATGCTCACGTGGTCGGTAGTCGGTGGGAGAGAGCTGGAAATCAAGTGCACCGATCCGGTCCGACCCGGATTCCAGCAGATAGACCATCTCGTTGAAGTCAACCTCATCGGCGCCATCGCCCGTCTTGTTCGTCAGCCGGTTGATGATGACGCGGCGTCCCCACGCATCAGGAGAGGCGTCGCGCAGGCATGAGGGCAGTTTGCCATCTGCCTGTTCCTGGCTGCCGGGTCGGAGAGGAAGCTCGCCGGGATACAGGCTGATCGCGTCTTCACGCGCCAGATAGCGGCGGCCATAGGCAAAGCGGTAACGTTCCTGATCGTCGCGTTCCACGAGGCCGGCCACCACCGGAGATGTCTGGCCAGGCAGCCAGACCCAGACGTAGGCGCGTTGGCTAGAAATCATCGTCGATAGGCTCTTGTGGATGACGGTGAACGCGTTTGGGCAACAGCGTCAGCCTTTCCAACTGAGTATCGTGCTCACGCCGCAGGCTATCGATGTCGTCGGTGAAAAGCGATACACCAACCAGTGCAGCCGCTTCGAAGTAGGTGCCGATGGCCACCCGGGGAGAACCCTTGGCGACCTGCCGCATCGTGACCACGCCGACGCCGACCCGCTCGGCGAGTTCGTTTCGGGTCCAGCCCTTGCGTAACCGCCCCTCCTCGATCAATCCGGCGAACAGGCGCAGCGAAAGGGAGGCTTGGGGACTGAAGGTGACGTGTCTCGTTTTCATGCCGATAGTATAGTATCGTTTTTTTCGGTTATCGATATTTTAATGTCACTATCGTTTGCTCAGTACCCGCCGCTGCCGTTTCCACAATGCATTAGGCCCGATGCGCCGGACGTCAGCGCTTCACGAGACCTTCGGCCAGCGCCTCGCCGAGGTGGTCGACGGCCAAGGCCAGCTTCTCGTCGATGACGTGGAGGTATTCCGTCCAGTCGTCGACGTGGTGCAGCTCCGCCTTGCCGTCCGAAATGCCGCGCAGCACGACCAGCGGCACGTCGAAACGCGTGCAGGCGCGCAGGCAGGCGTAGCTCTCCATGTCCACCATGTCGGCGGCGATGGCGTCATAGGCCGCGCCCGAGACGATATTGGCGCCGGTCGACAGTGTGGCCTCGCGAATGCCGGGAATGCGCAAGGGCAGGGGGAGGGTGGCCGGCAGGTCGAGAAAGGGAATGACGCCCGGCTCGAAGCCTAGCGGCGAAGCGTCCATATCGCGGTAAGCAACCGAAGTCGCCTGATAGATCTCGGTCTGTTCGAGCACCGGGCTGCCCGCCGAGCCCAGCGACACCACCAGGTCCGGCAGCCGCTCGCGCGCCTCCAGCTCGGCCAGCACGGCGGTGAGCGCCACCGCCGCCTCGACCGGCCCCACGCCGGTCATGAAGGGAACGAAACGCTCCCTGAGGTGCGGGCCGTATTCGGCGTCCGCCGCCATCGCGAAGAGCACGGAGCGGCCGCCCAGATCCGTCAGCGGTGCCGGTGCGCGTGGTGTCTGGTTCATCCCGAGAGTCTCCCACAGCCCATGATCGCCACTATCATGGCGGGCGGGGGCGTTGGTGCCAAGGGGGCGGCGGCCCTCAGGTCGCCGCGCTCAAGCGGAGCCGATCATCTTGCGCAGCACGTAGTGCAGGATGCCGCCGTGGAGGTAGTACTCCAGCTCGTTGGCGGTGTCGATGCGGCAAAGAGCCTCGATGCGTTTCTCGCCCCTGGGGCTGGCGATGCTCACCTCGACCTTGCCGCCCGGGGTCAGGTCCGAGAGCCCGGAGATGGAAATGCGCTCGTCGCCGGTTAGGCCTAGGGTCTCGTGGGTATCGCCCTCGGTGAACTGCAGCGGCACCACGCCCATGCCGATCAGGTTGGAGCGGTGAATGCGCTCGAAGGATTCGGCCAGCACGGCGCGCACGCCGAGCAGTCGGGTGCCCTTGGCGGCCCAGTCGCGACTGGAGCCGGTGCCGTACTCCTTGCCGGCGATCACCACCAGCGGGGTGCCTTCCTGCTGGTACTTCATGGCCGCGTCGTAGATGGCCATCTGCTCGCCGGAGGGCACATGGCGGGTTTCGCCGCCGACCACGCCGTCGAGCATCTCGTTCTTGATGCGCACGTTGGCGAAGGTGCCGCGCATCATGATCTCGTGGTTGCCGCGACGCGAACCGTAGGAGTTGAAGTCCACCGGCTTGACGCCGCGCTCCTGGAGGTAGCGACCGGCGGGGCTGTCGGGTTTGATGGCGCCGGCCGGCGAGATGTGGTCGGTGGTCACCGAGTCGCCGAGTAGGGCCAGGATGTGGGCGCCCTCGACATCCTCGGTGGCGGCGGGTTCGCGGCCCATACCCTCGAAGAAGGGCGGATGCTGGATGTAGGTCGAGTCATCGGACCACTGGTACACCTGGCTCTCGGGCACGTCGATGGCCTTCCAGACGTCGTCGCCGTCGAAGACCTCGGCGTATTTCTTGCGGAACATATCGGTCTTGACCTTCTCCACCGCCTCGGCGATCTCGGCCTGGCTGGGCCAGATGTCCTGGAGGTAGACCGGCTGGCCATCGTCGCCGGTGCCGAGCGGTTCACTGGCGATGTCCTTGCGCACATTGCCGGCCAGGGCGTAGGCCACGACCAGGGGCGGCGAGGCCAGCCAGTTGGTCTTGACCAGCGGGTGCACGCGGCCTTCGAAGTTGCGGTTGCCCGACAGCACCGAGGCCACGGTCAGGTCTCCGGCCTCGACGGCTTTCTCGATGGCCTCCGGCAGCGGCCCGGAGTTGCCGATACAGGTGGTGCAGCCGTAGCCCACCAGGTTGAAGCCCAGTTCGTTCAGGTCGTCCTGGACGCCGCCGGCGGCGAGGTAGTCGGTCACCACCTTGGAACCGGGCGCGAGCGAGGTCTTGACCCAGGGCTTGGTCGTGAGGCCGTGGGCCAGGGCGTTACGCGCCAGCAGGCCGGCGGCCATCATCACGCTGGGGTTGGAGGTGTTGGTACAGGAGGTGATGGCGGCGATCACCACGGCACCGGGGTCGAGCCGGAAGGCCTCGCCTTCCAGGTCGACGTGCTGGCTGTCGTGATGTTCGTAGCTCTCCTCGACGTCCACGGCAGTCTGGCCGCCTTCGGAGAACAGGCGTCCCTTTCCGGTGGTCGGCAACGACTTGCCGTCATCCTCCATCACCTTGGCGAAGGCCGCCGGCATGTCTTTCAGGGCGACGCGGTCCTGGGGGCGCTTGGGGCCGGCCAGGCTGGATTCCACTTCGTCCATGTCGAGATGGAGGACGTCGCTGAAGATCGGCTCCTGGCCGGATTCGCGCCACAGCCCCTGGGCCTTGCAGTAGGTCTCGACCAGCTCGACCTGGGCCTCGTCGCGGCCCGTCAGGCGGAGATAGTTGAGGGTCTCGTCATCGACCGGGAAGAAGCCACAGGTGGCGCCGTACTCGGGGGCCATGTTGGCAATGGTGGCGCGATCGGCCAGTGGCAGGTCGGCGAGGCCGTCGCCGTAGAATTCGACGAACTTGCCCACCACGCCGCGTTCGCGAAGCATCTGGGTCACCGTCAGCACCAGGTCGGTGGCGGTGATGCCCTCGCGGAGCTTGCCGGTGAGCTTGAAGCCGACGACCTCGGGAATCAGCATCGACACCGGCTGGCCGAGCATCGCGGCCTCGGCCTCGATGCCGCCCACGCCCCAACCGAGCACGCCCAAGCCGTTGATCATGGTGGTGTGGGAATCGGTGCCCACCAGAGTGTCGGGATAGGCGAAGGTCTTGCCGTCTTCCTCCTTGGTCCACACCGTCTTGCCCAGGTATTCGAGGTTGACCTGGTGACAGATACCGGTGCCCGGCGGCACGACACGGAAGTTGTCGAAGGCCTGCTGACCCCAGCGCAGGAATTCGTAGCGCTCGCGGTTGCGCTCCATCTCGATGGCCACGTTGTCGCGGAAGGCCGTGGGGTTGCCGAACTTGTCGACCATCACCGAATGGTCGATGACCAGGTCGACCGGCGACAGTGGGTTGATGCGCGAGGGATCTTCGCCGAGGCGCTCGACGGCGTTGCGCATGGAAGCGAGGTCGACCACACCGGGCACGCCGGTGAAGTCCTGCATCAGAACCCTGGCTGGGCGGTAGCCGATTTCGCGATCGGATGAAGCGTTCTGCTGCCAGTCGACCAGTGCCTGCATGTCCTCACGCTCGACGCCTTCCTGAGCGGCGAAGCGCAGCTGGTTCTCCAGCAAAATCTTCAGCGTCATCGGCAGGCGAGAGACATCGCCAAGGGCTTCGGCGGCTTTCGGCAGGCTGTAATAGTGGTAGGTGGTGCCGGTGGCCTCGAGGGTCTGCAGGGTCTCCGGTAGGGACGAGGTGCTCATGGTGTCTCCTTTCGTTGCGCGGGCCGCCGACACGCATGGTCGTCGGCCCGCGGTGGACGTGCATGACAGGACTGATTCAGCCGAACAGCCAGGGATCGATCAGTCCGCTCGGGTAGGTCAGAGTCAGGAATTCGGCCATGCCCACCAGGAAGGCCGTGACGCCAAACGCCATGACGGCCGCCACCCAAGGCTTGAGACGCGCGATGGCCAACAGGAAAACGAGGCAGAACAGCGTCGCCGCAGTGATAAAGCCCAGTAGCTGCATGGCACCCACCAGAGCAAAGAATCCTACTAGCCAGAGCCCCTGCAGGCCGATGGCTTGATGCTCCCACTGGGGACGATGCATCAGGCAACGAGCGATCTCCATGAGGCAGGAAACGGCGAGGATTGCGATGGCCAGTCGGGGCATGATGCCGCCTATCAAGGTCAGGTCGGCCACATCGAGCCAGGCAACGATTGCCGTCCCCAGCAAGGCGGCGAAAAGTACCACGTCGATGACGCCCAGAGTGGAAGGTTCGGTGCGGTCCGTGGAAGCGGCGCCGACCGACGAGGCCTGTCGACGCTTGATCCACAGCGAACGCAGCAAGGGAATGAAGAGAGCCGCAAGGATCAGGGAGCCGATGATCAACACGCCAGGACGCATGAAGGCATCCGCGCCCTGGAACTGCACCGCCTGGTAGAAGTAGCCCTCCGCTCCCGGCGCCAGCACGAAACCGATAAGAAAAGCAGGGCGAGACCAATTCGCCTGCTTGAACAGGACGCCCAAGATACCCACCGCTCCGAGGGCGATCAGGTCACCCGTGGAACGCGTGGCCTGGAAAGCGGCGAACATGATCAACACCGTGATCAGAGGCGCCAGCGTGGCGAAGGGGACTCGGGTCAGGCCGGCAACGGGGCGTGCCAGAACCAGGCAGAGCGCGGCCCCCAGGATGTTGGCCAGGGCCAGCGACCAGATGATGGTGTAGGTCAGGTCGAGGTGAGTCTCGATCATGCCAACGCCGGGCTGCAGCCCAAGCAACAAGAGACCACCCAGGAACACCGCAGCCGTGCCCGAGCCGGGTACGCCGAACAGCAGAGTCGGCACCATGGCCCCGCAAGCGCAGGCATTGTTGGCAGATTCAGGGGCGATCACCCCGCGAATATCTCCCTTGCCAAATTCGGACTTGTCCTTGGCGCTTTGCACCGCATGGCCGTAGGTGAGCCAATCGACCACCGAGCCGGCCAGGCCAGGGATGGTGCCGATCAGGCTTCCGATGGCAGCGCAACGCGCGACGAGGCCTCGTTGCTCACGAACATCTCGAATGCCTTGCCGCCAGCCTTCGCCGAGTTTACAAGGCTCCTCGGCGATCGAACCGCGTTTAACGAGTAGGTCGACGATCTCCGGGAGAGCGAAGATCCCGAGACCCACCACCACCAACGGCAAGCCATCGTAGAGATAGTCGAGCCCGAAGTTCATGCGAAATTCACCGGTGGCCGGCGCCATGCCGATGGCACCCACCAGCAGGCCCAGGCCACAGGCGGCTAGCCCCTTGAAGAGATCGCGTCCGGAAAGTACGGCCACCATCGAAAGGCCTAGCAAGGTCAACATGAACAACTCGGAGGAAGAGAACGACAACACCAGCGGGCGGGCGATCAAGATAAAGCCGGTCAAGATGACGGCACCGATGAGGCCCCCGATCATCGACGACAGAAAGGCACTGGACAGCGCACGTGCCGCTTGGCCGCGCTTGGCCAGCGAGAAGCCATCGATGACGGTCGCCTGGGAAGCGCTGGAGCCTGGGATACCCAGCAGCACGGAGGCAAAAGTATCACCGGTGGGAATCACGGCGACCAGGCCCATCAGCATGCCAAGGGCCACGGTCGGTTCCATACCGTAGAGGAAGGGCAGCAGCAGCGACATGCCGGCGATGCCCCCGAGGCCGGGGATGATGCCGACCACGAGGCCGACCAGCACGCCCAGCACCATGAAGAGCAGATGGGACAGGGTGAAGAGCTGCCCCAGGCTGGAGAGAAGAATATCGAGCATGGCGTATGGCTCATATATTGTGTGATCAGGAGGAGCCGGGGCTGCCGACCCAGCGGGCCGGCGTATTCCACTATTTATTAGATCTTGGCTCCGTGCTCCGACTGCAACCAGTCGGCCAGCCAGTCGCGAGTGGCATCGTTAATGGACATGGCATCATCAAGGTGGCGCTGGACGGTTTCGCCGATAACCGGTGTGTAAGGCCCCAGTTGGGCGTCGGCCGCTTCCTTGAATGCTTCGGTGTCCACGAAGTCACGGGCCGCCTGGCGATAGGTGTCGATCAGGGCTTGCGGGGTGTCCTTGGGGACCATGATCAACTTCTGCAGGGCATAGCCGGAGGCAAAGAACTTGCGGAACGCCTCATACTCTTTGCCCGATGGTGCCTCGCCATGCCGCGCTTGGTAGACCTCGTTGAAAGTGGGCAAATCCGGGAAAGCCGGGTCACGCACGATCTTGCCTTCGTCGTTCAGCACCCCAAGCGAGAAGAGCGGCACTGCCTTGCCAGCCTCCACCAGCGGCTCGACGTTGCTCAGATAAGCAGAGGTTGTCTGGAAGTCGATATCGGCTTCACCACGCTCGAACGCCAGGCGACCCTCGCCCCGACTGCGCATGCCGAACACGGCTTGCACGTCGGCGCCCAACATGTCCAGGGCGATCAACACCGGAAGTTCGACGCCTGTGGGATTCTGCGCTGCCAATTTGACCGGCTGCTCCAGCAGGGCATCCAACGCTGTGTCGGCCGACTCACCAAGACTGGGCTGGGCATAGACCACTCCGCCTGTCGGCGTGGCCAGAATAGGCGTCCAATCGCTGTAGTCATAGCGAACGCGAGGGTCGTCGAGCATGACCGGATACTGTGTCGAGGCCGAGGTGCCTAACCAGTCACTACCATCCGACTTGGCACGCACGGCGAACAGATTGGCACCATTGATGGAGCCGCCACCGGGTACGTTATCGATCATGAGGGTCGGCTCTCCCGACAGAGACTCGCTGAGCCAGGGCGAAAAGAATCGCGCCCAAACGTCTGTCCCCCCACCGACACCAAAGGGAATGGTCCACTTGATATTACCGGGCACCTCGACGTCTTGAGCCTGGACAGAGGTCGTTAAGCCCAGTCCGGTGATCGCAAGCCCGAGCAGCGCGGCTTTCTTGAGTCTTCCGAGCGTGGGTTTAGAAGTTGCAGTCTTGTTGATCATCATGATATTTCTCCTGGCGTGTTGTCGTTGTCATGGTGGTTGACGAGGGTCCTGTTGATGGGAGAGCTTAGCTGGCCTTTGAGGCCAGAGTATCTCGACCGGACGTGGTAGGAAGCGAGTAGAAAATGGTCCCACTCATGATCTTCCTGGCGGTGCGGGTTAGGGAGACGCGGGCAATGTCGACGGGATTGCCGTTGCGGTGCTCGACATCCAGGTCGATGAACCCGGAAGGATGTTCCAGCCTTACCTGTGACAGCTGACCATCGGCTTCCAGCTTTCCTGTCTCGACCGCGATCCGGTTGGTTACGGTGCCAGGGACACTGACGGCCGTGGCCACGGCGATGGCGCCCGTAACGGCAATGGCACTATGACAGCGGTGAGGCACGAAATAGCGAGTGCATAACGTACTGGTGTCATCGACCGGTGCCGATACCAACACGGGCTTGGGCAAGACACTCTGGCTGACATCTCCCAGCCCCATTCGACGACCGGCCTGGCGACGAATCCGCTCCAGCCGCTCGAGCATGGCGGGGTGGGCGTCCAGCTCAGAGGGTGACTCTCGGCCGCTGAGGCCCAGATCGGACGCGTTGACCAGCATGATGGGAGTGGCGGCATCGAGGCAGGTCACCTCGATGCCATCGAGCGTCTCGATGGCCTGCCCGGTCGGCAGCAGCGCGCCCGTCTTGGTGCCGATGATATCCAGGAAACTGAGCTGAATGCCGGCGGCGCACCCTGGCACACCGCTGATCGTCGTATCGCCCTCGTAAGCGATCTGACGCCCTGGTGTCGGGACGTGGCACTCGATCAGCCGCTGGGTGTTGAGGTTGCGTACGCGGACAATAGTGGTCCCTTCCTCGGGCTCCACCAGTCCCGTCTCGATGGCATACGGCCCCACGGCGGAAAGCATGTTGCCGCAGTTCGGATTGAAGTCAACGCGACGGTTGAGCACATCGACCTGTGCGAACAGGTAGTCGACATCCGCATCGGGATCGGAGGAGCGCTCCACGATGGCCACTTTGCTGGTCAGCGGATCCCCCCCTCCGATGCCATCTATCTGGAGAGCGTGGCCCGACCCCATGAGATTAAGCAGGATCTCGGCTTGCGCTGCCTGGCTGTCGGGAAGGTCCCTCATGCGCAGGAAGGGGCCTCGGGAGGTGCCACCGCGCATGATCATGCAGGGAATGCTGTTCATCATCGTCATGCCATATCGCGTCTGAAAGGTGTGATATGAGCATGTCAGGGCACTTTTAATGCCTCAAATGCAAATAAATATACCATTTAATTCGAAAAACACATTAATGTGCTATGGTTATTAATATACTTCACCTTATGCAAGAAAAAAGATATGCTACACCGCCTAGAATTCCTTGATTTGCAAGCCTTTATTCTGGTCGCAGAGTTGGGCTCCTTCCACGAGGCCGCACAACGTCTTCATCTCTCTCAGCCGGCACTATCTCGACGCATTCAGAAGCTCGAGGATCTCCTGGAAATCGAGCTGCTGGAACGCACCACCCGGCGAACGCGGCTGACCCCCATCGGCACCGACTTCCTGCCCCGCGCGAGACGCATGATCGAGGAATACGAATCGTCGATCCTGGGCATTCGCGAGCTGGCCACGCACCAGAAGGGCACGGTTACCATCGCCTGTATCCCCACCGCGGCGTTCTATTTCCTGCCTAGTGTTATTCGTGGCTTCAGCGAAGCCTGGCCAGGCATCCGCATCCGGATACTCGACGTGAGTGCCAAGGAAGGTCTGGAGAAGGTGATCAGCGGCGAGGCCGACTTCGGCATCAACATGTTCAGTGCCCAGAGTCCGGAAGTCTCCTTCACGCCTCTGCTGAGAGATCCTTTCGTCCTGGCACTACGTTCCGATCACCCTCTTGCGGATAAAGCTCGCATCGAGTGGTCGGACCTCGAACAGGTCAGGTTGATCACGGTGAGCCGGGACAGCGGCAATCGGATCTTGCTGGACAACACCCTCTCGGCGGAAGGCATCCGGCTGAATAGTTTCTACGAAGTCCAGCACCTTTCTACTTCGCTTGGCCTGGTCGAGTCAGGATTGGGTGTGGCGATCCTGCCCAGGATGACCATGCCTGGCACAGACCACGACTCGCTCTGCGCACGTGAGCTTCCCAAACCTCACATTCAACGCACCATCGGTTTAGTGAGAAGCAACTCGCACAGCATCTCCAGCACAGCCCAATTGTTTATCGACATGCTGCTAGAACACTGGGAGAACTCCACTTCCTCCTAAAAAATACTGCCCACCCTTGATTTTTAAAAATATATTCCCTGCTATGAGAAAGCACTAAAAAAGCACCTTGAGCAGTCAAGCATTACAAGGATGCAGTGAAAGATTATAAGCTGATGCATGATCCCAATATTCAATATTGATGAAACAGGCTGGAGAAGATCATGAAAGCGGCTGTCTATGACGAATGTGGTGCACCAGAGGTTCTGCACTACAAGGACATACCCGATCCCGACCTGAGTGCGTCGGACGTCCTGATCGATGTGGAGGCGATCTCGATTGAAGGCGGTGACCTGCTCAATCGGCGACTGGCGCCGCCGCCAAGGTCCAGCCACATCGTCGGCTATGCCTCTGCGGGAACCGTCATTGCGGTGGGAGACGGCGTCACCGGGCGCAAGGTGGGCGACCGGGTGATGGGGTTCGCAAGCGATGGATCACATGCCGCGCTGCGAGCTGTTCCCGAAAATCAGACCTGGATTGTTCCGGACGGTGTCGGTTCTGCGGAAGCGGCCGCTCTGCCTATTTCATTCGGCACGGCCCATCACTGCCTTTTTGCGCGTGGCGCACTGCAGTCTGGTGAGACGGTGCTGGTGCAGGCCGCGGCCGGAGGTGTAGGCCTTGCCGCAATCCAGCTTGCGAAGCACGCTGGTGCCAGGATCATCGCCGTCTCGAGCGGCTCCGAAAGGTTGCCGAAATTGCTGTCGGTTGGCGCCGATCACGTGATCGACCATCGCAACGACGATGTCTCTCAAGCCGTGTTTGAGCTTACTGATGGCGCAGGAGCCAACCTTATCGTCGATCCGGTCGGTACGACACTACCAGTCTCGCTGAAGGCGCTTGCACAGGAAGGTCGGCTCGTGTTCGTCGGCAATGCCGGAGGAGGTGATCTCGCCCTCGACCTCTGGCCCGCCCTTCAAGCAAACCAGTCGCTGTTCGGCGTATTCATGGGCACGAAATTCATCGAGCCGCAGATCAGAGCCACGGTGGATGACTTGCTTTTGCGAGTCGCCGCGTCGAAGCTCACGGTTTTCCTGGACAAGCGATTTCCCTTAGCTTCAGCGGTCGAGGCTCATGACTACGCTGAACGCTGCAGACCGTTCGGGCGGGTTATATTACAACCGTGACGCCTTTTCGGGGGCCTGATGTAAGATCTCCGGCTCGGCGATGAAACGCGCACGCGACGTCTGGAATTCGGTGCCCCGATTTTTGAACTGACCGCTACGAACGTTTCCAGATTGTTCGTCGGGTCCACATGAGTACCCATTCCCTTATTTCAGTCTCGGCGCGGATCGATGGCACAGCGAAACCGCCCGACTGACCGCATGGCCTGTCCAGTCCCGCTCAGGCGGATCAGGCCATACCTGTTACGCCAAGGGTCTGCCGCTCAGGGCTCGAGATTCGGTCGGGCGTTCAGCGACACAGATTCACGACGAGGCGCACTATCGCATTGCGTATCGAGGCGACATCTACGCTAAAGGAAGGGAGACACCGCCCGCTGGGGAGATGTCTCCCCAGGCGGGTCAGTGGATTGGAAGGGTTAGAGCGAGGCAGCCGCCGGCGACTTGAAGGAGCCGGCCGATTCATCGGACTGTGCCGCGGCATAGCCGTTGGGCTGAGTCGGTGCAGCATGCGGCGAAACCCATCGACGCTGATCGGGGCACCCCCTTCGTTCTCCAGACAGTATCGGTCGAGCTGCTAACGGAGGCTAGGCCACTCCAGGAAGACTTCCAGACCATGATGATGCTGATTGCGTAGCGTTAGGCTGGCCCTCTGGCGTTTGACCAGTTACGTCACAATGGAAAGCCCCAGCCCGCTACCGGTCGTTCGTTGATCCATGCCTTGCCGAAATCGTTTGGTGACGTTTCCCTACGACGCTTCGGGAATCCCGGCACGATGCAAGTCTGTTCTCGATAGAAGAGCTGCCATGATGTCACGGAATGACGTTGAACAGGTCCAGGCCGTAGGCCAACCGACTGATGTTTTCGGCGATCGCGTCCTTGCGTCGCTCAATTGTTCCGCGTGTCCAGCCCGACATGTGGGGTGTCATCAGGACATTATCCAGTTCATGAAACGGCTGATCACTCGGCAAGGGGTGTGGATTGTCGGCGTTGGGGTAACGATACCAAGTATCGATCACTGCGCCTGCGATCCGTTTTTGGCTCAAGGCTCGATAGAGCGACATGGCATCGACGACACCTCCGCGACCAACGTTGATGACCCGTGCATGGGCTGGTAGGGCATCGAACGCCGCATCGGAAACCAGTCCTTCGGTGGCAGGCGCCTGGGGGAGAGCCACCACCAGATCGTCAATGCCTCGGTAGAAATCCTGCAACTCGTCCAGTGAGAAAGTGGCTTTCACCAACGGATCATTCACTGGACTGCGGTTGGCCGCATGAACCGTCATCCCCAGGGGGCTGACGACTCGGGCAATGGCCTTGCCAATATGGCCGAATCCAAGGATGCCGAGTGTTCGTCCATTAAGTTCGCCATGAAATTGATTGCCCGACTGAAAAGTCCAGTCGCCTCTACGCAATTGGCGGTCAGCCTGGGAATATGGAATCTGCGCATTCAGCAATGCTCCCAAGACATACTCAGCGATTGGCACGTCGTGACCGTAGCAATTGCACAGCGTGGCCGTGTCGGGCAGTCGGGCTCTATCGATGGCATCAATACCGGCGCCTGCAACCTGGAATAGCTTCGCATCAAGCGGTAGGGGATCCTCGCCTGAGAGTCGCGTCGCGACGATGACATCCGCTTGGGAATAGGCTTGCCGGTCATGCTCTTCGGTGACATCGTCAGGAAGGCAAATCAGTTCGGCATCGATGTTGAGCCGGCCGCTCAGGCCTTCGTGGAATGTCGCGGCGTTCTTGCCGTGGAAAACGACTCTCATGGTGGTTCCTTATTGCATAAAGGGCTCGATGCTGGCATCGAGCAAGGAAGGGTCCAGCGTCAGTTCGAGTGCGGGGAACATATCTGCGGCAAAGTCCATCAACGTATCGGATGCCTCGCAGGCGGCTCTGGAATTCCGTTCGAGGATGGCATGCAACACATTCCGGTGCAGTGCGATATTGCGGTGGAAGAGTTCATCGGTCCCGCAATGGGTCAGGAACAGAAAGCCCAGCCGCCGGTAGATGGTATGCAAGGGTCTCAATGTCCGCCCCAGGAAAGGCTCGGCGGCGGCAGCGAGGATCAGGTCATCCAGACGATGATCGAGCTCGTTGAAGCTACGGATGTCCTGTGCCGTCAATGTCGTCTCACGCTCCTGACTCAGCGCATCCAGCGAATCACAGAGACGACGTAGCTGGCTGACATGCAAGTGAGACGCGTTATCTATAGTCAGTTGGATGGCGAATCGCTCCATGTCGCCTCTCAGGGTCAGCAATTTCTTTTCCCTGACAAGATCGATGGGCGTGACCTTCAACCCACGTCCGGCTCGCACCTCGACGAGCGTATCGTCCGAAAGCTTACGAATAGCCTCCACGATCGGGGTCCGGCCGAGGCCGACGCGATCCTGTACCGCCTGCAGAGTGAGGTATTCGCCGGGTTTCAGTTCCATGTGGGTCAATAGGGACTCGATGCGCTCATAGGCTTGTTCACCCTGAGAGAGTCCTTTGGTCGATGGCGATGGAGCTTTCGCTCCTGTGGTTCGGGTCATGCTCATACTCCCTACTGTGAGCTGAAAGAGATATTTTGCGAATTAAACCTTAGTTTCATGGAATATTGAAAAATTGTGCGATATTTTTCTTATGCGTCAAGACAACGAACAATGATGGCCTATCGCCACGCTCACCATGAGGATGCCCCATGAAACCGATCACTCGACGAAATCTCATCAAGTCCAGCGGAACCGGTTTGCTGGCTGCAGGACTCATGCCTGACATCGCACGAGCTGCAACCGACAACGCCGAGTATCGATTACGCGCGCAGACCAACAAGAGTGAGACATCTACCCAAGGCCGCATGTATGGACGTCTGGTCGACCTCTGTCGGACCCTATCCAACGGTCGCCTGCAGATTGATCTTCACTACTCGAACGCGATCGTCGATGGCGTGCAAACGTTTGATGCGGCCGGTTCCGGGGTGCTGGATATCGACATGACCGGGGCGAGCTATCTCACCGGTAAGGACCCCGCTTTTCAGTTCATCGGTGATGTCATGGGTGGTTACGAAGACCCTGCTCAGTTCCATGCCTGGCTGGATACGCCGGAGGCCAGGGAAATCGTCGACCCGCTTTATGCACGCTATGACATGTATTGCGTTGGACTGCTCTGCCCACCGTTGGAGTCATTGAGTTCCACCGTCCCGCTCCCAGGTATCGAGGCATTGAAAGGCTGGAAATTTCGCTCTCCCCCCGGAATGGAGAGCGAAATCTTCGCCAGCCTGGGAGCCGCTCCGGTCGTCATGCCATTCGGCGAGGTTTTCACTGCCATGGAAACGGGGGTCGTGAGCGGTGCGGATGCTGGGACGTTGGCCCTCAACCGCTCCCTGGGGCTCTATGAAATATGCCAATACGCCACTTACCCCGGGTTCCATTCGATGCCCGCCGATCATCTGGCGATCAATCTCGAGGTCTGGAAGCAGTTACCCGAGGAGTTGCGTTTCGTGATTCGCACGGCGCAGCGAGCCATTGCCTTCGATCTGATCAAGAGCGTCATGGTGGCGGACCGTCAGGTTGTTTCAGATCTTGGCAGCGAGGTGACGTTCACCGACTGGTCCGATGAGGACCGGGTGGCATTTCGCCAAGCGGCGCTGAGCGTCTGGAAAGACTGGGCGACACGCAGCGATGCCGCTGATGCCATGGTAACCAGCCATCTCGCCTTTATGAAAAAGCTTGGCTTGCTTTCCTGAGCCCTCTGCTCGAATCCGACCGTATGGAGGCTCACATGCAGAACAAAACGCAGAGACACGGTCATGGTGGAAGGTTCAGTTGGGACAGTTTGCCCGCCTGGCTGTTCATGATCGTGATCGTCGCCACCACCTATGAGGTTGCGGCTCGCTATTTCTTCCACAGTCCCACGATTTGGGCCAATGAGCTATCGCTCTACGTCTGTGCCATCGCCTATATCTATTCGGGCGTTTATGTCATGCGCCGTGATGCCCACCTGCGTATCTCGATACTCTATGACATAGCGCCACCTAGATTGCAGCGCATCTTCGATCTCATTCAATGCTTGTTCATGGTGGGCTTCAGCCTGACCATTGGCTACTTCGGCGCCCCTGAGGCTTGGAAGGCTCTCATACACACCGAACGTTTCGGCACTGCCTGGAATGCGCCGATCCCCATGACAATCAAGCCGCTGCTAGTCGTCTGCGGTTTTACGATGGCGATTCTTGCGATCAGAAACCTTTTGGTTCGCCGATGTGAAGCCGGTGAGGAGGAACGGGTATGACGGTGGCAGTTTTTTCGGCGATCTTGTTGGGCGCCCTGTTTGCGGCGATGGCCGTCGGTGTGCCTCTAGGGTTTGCTGCGGGCGGTGTGGCTTCACTCTTGGCATTGTTCCAATTCGGACCAGATGTGCTTGCCCTTGCCATGGAGAAGGTCTATGGCATGGCGGTCAATTATTCCTTTGCCGCTGTACCGCTATTCATTCTGATGTCGTCTTTGCTCGAACGCTCGACGATTGCCCAGGATTTATATGATGCCCTGCAGCAAATGGTGGGGTCTGTGCGTGGAGGCGTCGCTCTCGTCACGCTGATTATTGCCGTCGTCCTTGCCGCGATGAGCGGCATTATAGGCGGCGAAATAGTGATGCTAGGCTTGGTAGCGCTACCTCAAATGCTAAGGCTGAATTATAACCGCAACATGGCTATTGGCGTGATCGTTGCTGGTGGCTCGTTGGGCACGATGCTTCCGCCGAGCATCGTGATGATTATTTTCGGCCTGGTCGGCGGTGTCAGTATACAGAAGCTTTTCGCCGCTACGGTCGTGCCCGGATTGATTCTGGCACTGAGCTATCTGGCTTATGTCGTTATCCGCTGTTGGCTGAATCCCGCTATGGCGCCGGTCAAGGGTGACGACTCGCACACACCAACCATGACACCGGTGCGCCTACTCAAGAGCCTCGTTCCTCCGCTATTACTGATCACCCTGATTCTCGGCTGTATCTATGGTGGCATAACCTCGATCACCGAGGCTGCCTGCATGGGCGCGGTAGGTACACTGATTGCCATCATGCTGCGTGGAGAACTATCGATTCCGCTATTACACCAAAGTCTGGTGCAGACATTGCGTTCGGTGGGCGTACTACTCTGGGTGACATTCGGCGTGGCGGTACTGATCAGTGTATACAACCTGGCCGGTGGTCGAGAGTTCGTCAATGCGCTTCTCCTGGACGCGGGGGTGTCGCCGTTGATGACGATTGTGCTAATGCTGGCGATATTCCTCGTCCTAGGCTGCTTCATGGACTGGATTGGTATCGTCCTGCTGACCATACCGATCTTCATTCCTATCGTTAATGAGCTTGGGTATAGCCCGGTCTGGTTCGGCGTACTGTTCTGCATCGCCATGCAAATCGCGTTTCTTTCACCCCCTTTCGGTTCTGCCGCCTTCTATCTGATGAGTGTGGCTCCCAAAGACATAAGTCTAATGGATATTTACAAATCCGTATGGCCTTTCATGGCCATCCAACTGGTCGTGTTGCTGCTGGTTCTTTTCTTGCCTGACTTGGCGCTGTGGCTACCTAATCTGAATTGATGCTTGGAGATGTCGATGAAAATAACCTCGATAGAGACGATCATTGCTAGAGAGTTTGAAAATGTGCTTTGGGTACGCATCCATACTGACGCGGGGCCGATCGGACTAGGGGAAACATTCTATGGTGCAGGAAGTGTCGCAGCACACATCCATGACACGCTGTCGCCACGCCTGCTGGGGCGCAACCCTCTGAACATCGAAGCTCTGCACCGCGAGATGACGGCGCTGCCACTCGCTCATGCCTCGACCGGCGCCGAGTCGCGAGCAGTCTCGGCGATCGACATTGCCTTGTGGGATCTGCTGGGCAAGGTGTGTGACCAGCCAGTCCATCAGCTACTGGGAGGCCTTTGCCGCCCGAAACTCAAGATCTACAACACCTGTGCCGGCTACGGTTATGTGCGCAATCGCGACATCCGTCCGGTCAATAATTGGAATATCGGCGCGCAGGAGGGGCCCTTCGAGGATCTGGATGCCTTCATGACGGACGCGGGCGAATTGGCTGAGAACTTGCTGGAAAGTGGTATCTCGGCCATGAAGATCTGGCCGTTCGATCCCATCGCCCAGGCAACTGGTGGCCTGGACATCAATGCGGAACAGATGAAGAGGGCCTTGACGCCGTTCGAGCAGATCCGCCATCGAGTCGGCGATGCCATGGACATCATGGTGGAGTTTCATTCCCAATGGAATCTAACCACGGCTAAACGTATCGCCAGGGCACTCGAACCTTACGATCCGTATTGGTTTGAGGATCCGATCAAGATGACTTCGACCGCCGCGCTGGGGGAATATGCCCGCTCGACTTCGGTTCCCGTCTGCGGTAGCGAGACACTCGGCTCGCGCTGGCCCTACAAGGAAATGCTTGATAAAGATGCCCTCGGTATAGTGATGGTCGACCTTTGCTGGACAGGCGGGTTGACAGAGGGGAGAAAGATCGCGGCGCTAGCCGAAACATACCATAAGCCGTTTGCCCCCCATGACTGCATCGGGCCGATCGGCTTTGCAGCCGCAATTCACATGTCATTCAGCCAACCGAACACGCTGATCCAGGAATCGGTACGGGCCTTCTATCGTGGCTGGTATCAAGAGTTGGTAACAAACGTACCCAACATCGAGAACGGCTATGTCTATCCCATGGAAGGTCCGGGGCTCGGCGTTGAGCTGCTGCCCGCCGTGTTCGAACGGTCGGATCTTATCGTACGTCGTAGTGAGGAGGATGCATGAGCGCATTGTTCGATTTAACAGGCAAAACCGCATTGGTGACTGGTTCCTCGGGTGGACTGGGGTTCGCCATGGCCCAGGGACTAGCCGAGGCTGGTGCCGAGGTGATCTTACACGGTAGAAACCAAGCAAAGCTGGATGAGGCCGTCAGCGAACTGCGTGATGCTGGTTTGGCAGCCGATTCCGTGTCTTTCGACATCACCCAGGAAACGTCGATCGAGTCGGCATTTAAGGACTTCGATGCAGCGCATCGCCAAATCGATATCCTGGTGAACAATGCCGGCATGCAATGGCGCAAGCCGATGACAGAATTAGCTCTGGAAGACTGGCAGAAGGTTATCGACACCAATCTGACGAGTGCCTTCCTGATGGGCAAACAGGCGGCCCGTCGGATGATCCAGCGAGGTGACGGTGGCAAAATCATCAACATTGGATCACTGACCAGTCAGGTTGCTCGTGCCACGGTGGCTCCCTACACAGCCGCCAAGGGTGGGATCCGGTTACTGACCTGTTCGATGGCAGCCGAATGGGCCCAATATGGCATTCAGTCCAATGCCATCGGTCCTGGTTACATGCTTACTGAAATGACCCAGCCCTTGGCCAACGACCCTGATTTCGACGGCTGGGTACGTAAGCGCTCGCCTTCCGGACGATGGGGGACGCCGGAAGATCTGGTCGGCACCGTGGTCTACCTGGCAGCCCCTGCCTCGAACTACGTCAACGGCCAGATCGTCTATGTCGACGGCGGCATGCTGGCCGTGCTGTGAGCAATCGGAGTGGATGTGACATGAACATGACAAGTGCCGTGGTGGCCCACGGTCCCCATGATCTACGTATCGACGAAGTGGCTTGTGAGGCACCAGGGAAGGGCGAGGTCACCATCCAGGTCGCCGCAGGCGGTATCTGTGGCTCGGATCTGCACTACTACCATGCTGGAGGCTTTGGAAACGTTCGCCTCAAGGAACCACTGACGTTGGGCCATGAAGCCGCCGGCTTTATCGCTACAGTCGGTGAGGGCGTCGATTCCGCGCTACAAGGACGTTTGGTGGCCATCAACCCCAGCCGCCCGTGCCAACACTGTCGATATTGTCTGAAGGGTTGGCAAAATCAGTGTGCCGATATGGTCTTCAATGGCTCGGCAATGCGCTTCCCTCATGCTCAAGGCATCTTTTGCCAGCAGGTAACCGTGCCCTTGACGCAATGCGTGTTTCCTCAGGCAGACATCACCCCAGGTGAGGCCGCGTTGGCGGAACCCTTTGCGGTAGCCCTTCACGCGGTACGTCAGGCCGGTGAGGTGTTCGGTAAACGAGTATTGGTGACTGGTGCCGGACCGATCGGCGCCTTGACCGTACTAGCCGCCCGCATGGCCGGTGCAGAAAGCATCACGGTCACCGACGTGACGGATTTCCCTCTGGAGAAAGCGAGCCAGATGGGCGCCGATGAAACCTTGAACGTCATTCATGACGGTGTGCTGGAACAGAGGGTGGCCGAGAGTGGAGGGTTCGATATTGCCTTCGAGGCATCGGGCGTCCCCGTTGCTCAGGTGCAAGCGTTACGAGCACTGGCTCCACGAGGCATTATGGTCACCATTGGCCTGGGGCAAGAGGCGACATTGCCGATGTCGCTAGTATGCGCCCGTGAACTCACTGTTCGGGGAACCTTCCGTTTCCATGAAGAGTTCGCACTGGCTGTGACCAAGATCCCGGAGCAACGTGAGGCGCTCGGTCACGTGTTGACTTCCACACTTGAATACACCAACGCGACCGAGGCTTTCGATCTGGCCTCGGATCGTAACCACTCACTCAAGGTGCAGTTGAGCTTCGAAGGAACGTATTGATACGGACCAGGCGTTGGTTAATTCTAGCGTCGCTGAACAATTGTTGGTCGCTAGGCTGGTATGGCTAGGGCCTTTAGCTCCTTATTATAGCGTCCGGAGGAGGGGCGCGACGCTATCCCGGTTTCTTTCGCTGGCTCCGAAGCGGCGCTGTGATGGTCAGGGCCGGCCCCCTCGAAGGCCTGGTGGAATATTAAAGCATTGCGCCTTGCATCAACCGGTGAGCCTCATCACGCGTCAGGTGTTGACGCCCTCGTAGTGTGTTATTCGCCACCCAATTTCGAACTGTCCGGTTTTCAGTTAGAAGCCAGACAGTTGTCGTTTGGTTGAATCGCCCCGGGTTTCGTAGACACCTCCAGGCATTATACTGAAGGCACCAAGGGGCCCATGAGCCGCCAGCGATATACCGAAGAATTCAAGATCGAGGCCGTCAAGCAAGTGACGGAACGAGGCCATCCCGTCACGGAGTCGCCACACCGTTGATTCGGCGCATGGGACAAACCATACTTGGATACTAGGCTGACTCTCAGAACACCATAACGACACCGTCGAGACGCAAGGGAAAGCACCATGGCAACGGCTTCTTCCGAGCCTCGCATCACCCTGCACCCGCACGATCGCCGGGTGACAGTCACCCTCGACGGAACATTGCTGGCCGATACCACGCGTGCCATCGAACTCCGCGAACCAGGCTACCCGCCGAGGCAATACATCCCCCATGACGACGTGCGGATGGACCTGCTCACATCCTCCGAGACCGTGACGCACTGCCCCTTCAAAGGCGATGCCTGCTATTTCTCGTTTGGCGATCAAGCCGATGTGGCGTGGAGCTATGATCAGCCGTTGGAAGGGATGGAAGCGATTGCCGGAAGGCTGGCGTTCCATGAAGAGGCGGTGGAATGACGGCTATCGCCCAGAGCGGACAAGTATAAAATGTATACACGATGGCCGCGTGCTGCCGACAACTCGATCTGATCAATTTCTCCATAAGATCCCGGCATAGCCCCCAGCTATCGGGGACCCTATAGTACTAAAGGTGTAATGAATACAATTTAATTTAAGAAAAACATAAAATGTGGCGATTTAGCTAAGAGGTTCTTCTTTAGTCAAGGTTACATCGAGGATCTTCGTTGACCGAATCCGTTAAGTAATCGCCGCTTTACACAGGGAGTATTAAGCTTTGTCATTGCTAAAAAAACAATATAACGTACATTGGCTGACGGGTCAGTTTTGTGAAGATAGCAGCGAGTCAATGTATCGGAGGTCCATCAAGACGAGGGTGCGGTTTGAGTCCTCTCTTTCGTTGATTGTGGCGGCCGTGATCTTTGGCATGTTTGCCATTACGGACTACTCCCTACTAGGCTTGACTAGAGAATATTACCTATTAATCACCATGCGCATCGTGGTGGTTAGTCTCTGCCTTCTCCTAGCATACATTATCGCACGTAGGGGCAGCTATTCCCATAAAATCTGGTTGCACGGTATGCCGCTCTGGATACTTGCGACGGGCATCATTTTGATTGTTCCCTTACGCCCCGAGAGCCTCTCCACGCAGGTAACGGCGGTGGTGGTAGCCACCATGGCTTTCTATCTCCTAATCCCTAATCTGCTGACGGTGGTGACGTTCGCCAGCCTCTATTTAAGCACTGGCTTTCTGGTATCTGCGGTACTGTTTGCTGAGATTGCACCGGTGGAGACGCTTCGCATAGCGCTGTTGTTGGTTATGACCAATGTAGTGGGCTTCTGTGCCTTGCTGCGTTTAGAGAGCTTGCAACGCAAGCAATTTTCTCTGCTTCATGAAGCGCGCGATCAAAATCGCCAACTGCTCAAGGAAATAGCTCATCGAAAATCACTGGAAGAACAGTTGCGTATGGTCGCCGAGCGGGATGCTCTGACGGGACTCAATAGTCGTAGTCATTTCATGAAGCGTGCCAAGGCACTGTTGCAAAGTTCGCGATTGGAAAAGGTGCCGTTCAGCCTTTTCATGATCGATGTGGACCATTTCAAGAGCATCAACGATACCTGGGGCCACAGTCAGGGAGACTGGGTGCTGACCAAGATCTCGGAGATCTGTGCGCACTCTCTCCGGCCTACGGATGTGATAGGCCGTTTCGGTGGTGAAGAGTTCGTGGTCGCCCTGCCTGACACCGGCCCTGACGATGCTCTAATCGTGGCGGAGCGCTTGAAGACGAAGGTCGCCGAACTGCCGCTGAAGGAAGAAATGAGCGAGTTGTGCCTAAGCGTCACCATCGGTATCGCTATAGCACACAGTGAGGAAGTCGACCTACAGGCCCTGATCTCGCGAGCGGATCAGTCGCTTTACGTTGGAAAGCGCGACGGCAGGAACCGGGTAGTGATGTATCGCAAAAGGACGGAAGAGGAATGAAGAGAAGGAGAATTTGCTTTCTATCTAGGTCCGTTATTGGCCGGATAACGACGGCCCTCCTCAGGCCGTCGTTAGTCCTTATTAAACTTCCATCTGCTCAGCCATGTCCAAGGCATCATCTACCTCTATCCCAAGGTATCTGACGGGGCTTTCCGGCTTCGTATGACCCCAAGAGTAGCTGTACCGCTCTCAAGTTTTTCGTACGACGGTATATCAACGATGCTTTGGTGCGCCACATCGCGTACCATCGATGGATGCATCTAAACCAATTTCGCTAACCCAGGCTTTCACGATACGAGCATATTGTCTAATACCTGCTAGCGGTAACATCTGCCAGAAAATCAATCGACAGGTCGGAGGAGAAATGAATAAGGCGAAAAATATTTCTGATTTAATAGGGCGTGCTGTTTATGGAATCATCTGCTTGAGCTTGGGCATTATAAGTCTCACAATGATAGGTGTTGCCTTATGGGATATATGGCTCTCGGCACATGAAAGAACCTTGCTTGTTGCATCCCTTCTTAATGCTATCGGCTTGATCGTGATTGGAATGGCTGTCTTTGATGTGTCAAAATTCTTGTTGGAGGAAGAGGTTTTTAGTAGTAGCTCTACGAAGTCGCCTGCAAAACAGAGAGAGGCTTTGTTAAAATTTCTCGTAATAATAGCTATTGCTATAAGTCTAGAATCCTTGGTGTTCGTGTTTGACGCCGGGACAAAAGATATTACTAAATTGATCTACCCTACTTTTTTGTTGATTTCAGCCGTTTTGGTGGTGGTCGGTCTTGGTGTCTATCAGAGATTGACTCGTGATGATGATAAATAGATGAATGAAAAACTGGTTTTTCGTCGTCTTATATGGGCTGTTTCTGATCCGAAAGATGGCCCACTGGACTGCCAATCAGGTAGATCTTCATCAAACGTCGAAGAGCCTGTTTTTGGTAAATGATGTGGTTATCAATCTGGGTGTTAGCCTTGTGGAAGAACTCGTTGCCTAGACTGACTACAACTATCCAGATCTTATCATAGGTGCAGTGGTGGGTGTTGTTGTAATTAACAGTGTCAGGCGAATTTTTCTATCAAAATTTAAATGTTAATGTATCGACGCTTGGGTAATTGACTGCCCAGGCTTCGACAAACTGTGAAAAGGTTTTAGCGTATATGCGAAGGTGACCAAAGTCCGAGTTTGGCTGAATGAAGAACGTTAGGCTATACTGCAAGAGTAGCCAACGACCCAAAGCCGGCCTTCCGAAAAATTCAGTTGTTGAGCTCATCGGTATTATACAGTCGGCATGATGCTTATTGTTATGTGTGTCAACCATGCTTGATATACTGATTTTCCAAATGGGCGACTTCGTTGTATGCAGTATTACAGGGGCATGTAGATATGTTTTTTAACGATAGGAATTGTTAGGAGATGAGGAAGTGTTTCATGCGTCATTTGGACTACGATGCAATCAATTAAGTCACGAAGAATGCCCCGCAAAAAACTACATGAAATTTATCATTTTTATCTGGAGTTTCTGATGTTTTGTTATTAAAAATAACAAGGATTTGTCCCCAGGGTGAAAGATGAATCACGAGTCACAAGGGTTACAGGAAAAAAACGATGGAATTTATCGTAGATGCCATTATGTCTGAGTTTTCGGATTTTAACGATTTTAGTGAGTTCATCGTTGTTGTGATTCGATTACTGTTCGCTGCTCTTCTGGGGGGAGTGCTTGGGCTTGAACGGGAGCGGCGTGGCAAGGCCGCTGGAATACGTACCCATATGTTGGTTTGCATGGGGGCTGCTCTGTTTATATTTATTCCGCAGCAAGCGGGTATCTCGGATTCGGAGATGAGTCGAGTCATTCAGGGGGTAATTACCGGCATCGGTTTTCTGTGTGCTGGAACCATCATCACCGGCGAGGATGACCAAGGTGTTACAGGGCTTACCACGGCGGCTGGTATTTGGTTCACGGCAGCCATAGGGGTAGCCGTTGGTCTGGGCCGCGAGCAGACTGCGGTGTTGTGTACGGTTCTAGCTTGGGTGGTACTGTATGTGGTGCCTTTCTTTACTCGCTTGATACGCAATGACCCCTCATAATGCTGAGCACCAAAAAATTAAATTCTTTTCAGAGCGTCGACATAGCACCTGATGACTCCATTGAATGCGTTCCCTGTACCTACGGTCACTGGACGCGTGCCACACGCTGGTTACAAACGATGATATCCTCCTTTTCCGAACGTCCACTCATGGCCGAATAACGACGACTAAAGTTATAATGCAGCCATCTAGGAGGATAGAATGAGCGACGACAACCCCATCAAACGATGGACCGCGAAGCGCAAGGCCGCCGTGGTCATGGCTAATCTATCGGCTGGGGGTGCTGGGGCGCGTTAAGCACCCGTTGGCCCTTCGATCAGATAACGGGCTCGTTGTTAGTGGATAAGAAGGTCTGTAGGAAAGAAGTCAGGTTGCTATTTTTATAATGACGTTATTACTCTGGCATATAGCGCGCAATCTTCGGAATAGCGCGCACAGGACGCCTCAATCAGGCCCGGCCGGTCAAGCACATCGATTTCGCCATGATGATAATCAATCAAACCACGGGTTTGCAGGGCTATTGCGGCAAGCATAACGCCTGCCCGGCGAACGCCTAACATCATGGCTAGAAACTCATGGGTTAGGTACAGTTGATCAGTGCCAGCGCGATCTTGTGTCATCAGTAGCCAGCGGGCGAGACGCGCCTCAATCGCGGGAAAGTGATTACAAGCAGCCGTTTTCGCTAGTTGGTTCA
The DNA here is from genome assembly GCF_008079445.1 of Aidingimonas lacisalsi. Taxonomy (GTDB): domain Bacteria; phylum Pseudomonadota; class Gammaproteobacteria; order Pseudomonadales; family Halomonadaceae; genus Aidingimonas; species Aidingimonas lacisalsi. The sequence goes on from NZ_VRYH01000012.1 coordinate 52,509, forward strand.
TCACGACATAGATATATCCCTTCATCCGCTGATTCAGTACAGGGCACTTCTCAAGTAGCCGCTTGAAGCGGGCTGCATTGATGCGCAGGGCAGACCCTGCACCTTGAACGAGCGATAGCAGTGGTGTGTCTTCAATGCCAAGCACTAATGAGGTGCCCAGCATGCCTTCTCGGCCCGCCATGGAGACTTTCAGGCGGTTGTCAGTTTCGACGACGGTAATAAGTGAAATAAAGCAATCGATAGGGAAGTAAACGTAGGTGATCGTATCGTCGGGCTGGAGCAGCACCTCGTTAAAAGCAAGCTCCACGGTCTCGCAGTCAGCCATCACCGCATTACGCTCAATGTCTGGTAGCGCAGCAAGTAGCTGATTGGTAGTGGGAACTTGCAATGTAGACGTCATGCGCCCTCCGGTCATAAAAACCTGGCAAACGGCACAATGAGGAAATCATTATTTCGATGTCGGTTGCAGGCTACCGTCAGAAAACTAGCTAACGGTAGTTCTGCATGTTGCTACTGAGGACAATCATGCGTCGGTACGATAGCGACATAAATTGCTAATACTTTTTGCGGTTATGTTTGACACCTTGGTTTGGCATCCATATTACGTTTCAACTTGGTTATGACTGAGCAATCGGTCGTACTCTTCCTTGACGACTGAATAGCACTCACAGACACGCTCCTCAAGCCCCGCCCTGTCTGTCACCGTGATACGTCCACGGTGGTAGGAGATCAAGCCGGATTTCTGAAGCTTTCCCGCTGACTCGGTCACGCCCTCACGTCGAACGCCGAGCATATTGGCGATCAATTCCTGGGTCATGTTTACTTTATCGCCCGGTAACCGATCAAGGCTGAGCAGCAGCCAGCGACATAGCTGCTGATCGACGCTGTGATGACGATTGCATACCGCTGTTTGCGCCATCTGCGTCAGTAGGGCTTGGGTATAGCGCAGGAGCAGTCGCTGCATCGGGCCTGCTCGGTTGAATTCGTTATTGAGCAGTTGACCCTTAAGACGGTATGCGTGCCCGGCGCTCTGGACGATGGCTCGGTTGGGCGTGGTCATACCGCCCATGAAGAGTGATACGCCCACAACCCCTTCATGGCCTACCACGGCAATTTCCGTTGAGGTGCCATCCTCCATCTCGTACAGCAAAGAGACGATCGAATCAAGCGGAAAGTAGACATGGGTTATCTGCTCTCCGGATTCACCCAGCGATTGGCCTAATGTCAGTTCGACCTTTTCGAGATCAGGCAACAGACGATTCACTTCCTCTTCCGGCAGTAAGCCAAGCAACGTATTTTGTTGAAAATGGCGCGGTTCAATCATCGAATACCCTCCGATTATCCTTGATAGTCGCGTAGTTCAAACTAAAACTTTTTATGTAAGCGCGCGTTGTGGGTATTGTTATACAACGAATTAACGTCGATTAGCGTGCCTAATCTGAGGATAGACTAACCGGGGGGGAAGAAAAACTTACTTACGTTAACGTAAAGAACGCTGTGCGGGCATGCGCACGAACCGTGAGTGGTTTCAGAGACACCAAGATGGGTGGATTTCACCTGCCCATGTTCGCCAATACACGGCCAGGTGATTATTTAACCCTCAGTGCGACGAGGGAGTTGCCATACAGGATGTCGCACTTATGCGCTGCAGGGGCGCAGTGCCACATACGAGAATCTCAATTTCGTTGCCGCAAGCAATGTGGCGCCACATCAGCTTTAACTAAATGACCGCTACTGGCCGAAAAAAGAAAATATCCCAACTGGGACCCGCCCCGGCGGGCGGATCCATTTCGCTCTACCATACCGCTACAAATACCGCATCTCCGCAAACGACGTGCATCCTTCACTGCCCACAACCACATGATCAATCACCTGAATGTCCATCAGTCCTAGGGCTTCCTTTAGCTGCTGGGTGGTAGGTTGATCTGAATCACTGTGTTTAGAGCACTTCGAGTGTGTAGATGTTGAAAATATTGGTGGCGCTGCCTTGAAAAACGGCCCCTGCCTCTGATGCTGCGCGCCAATACCCTAGAATATATGATGGAGGTCGACTCTTGAGCGCTCGCCGATAGTGGCGAAGTTTTCATCCTGCCAGCGGGTGACCGTTTCGCGGCCGAGATCGACTAGCTTGGTGAGAAACTACCATTCGACATTAATCTTGGAGGAGGCGCCCAGCGGTATCAGCTCGGCCTGGTTTTCTACCACGTGCACCGTACCAGGCGGTATTCAGCGGTCGAGAATTTGTGGCGGATCAGTCGATCCACGAGGTCTATGCCGCGTAGCTCCCTGTGCAGGGACGGTCTCTAAAGCTTAACGCTACTCAAGCAGGGGATGACGTCGGGGCGAGGTTAATGGGATTAGGTTTTTGCAGGTGGGGGCGTCAGCATCTTTGCGTATAGTGCGCGATCTTCGGTATAGCAGGCGCAGGACGCCTCGATTAGGCCCGACCGATTAAGTACCTTGATTTCGCCACGGTGATAACGAATCAAACCGCGCGTCTGTAAGGCTATCGCCGCCATCGTAATCCCTGCACGTCTAACCCCGAGCATCATGGCTAAAAACTCATGGGTCAGTTGCAAGTGATCAGTTCTGGCACGATCCTGGGTCATCAGCAACCAGCGGGCGAGGCGCGCCTCAATACGATGAAAGTGGTTACAGGCTGCTGTTTTCGCCATCTGATTCATCACTACATAGAGATATCGCTTCAGTCGTTGATGCAAGACGGGGCTTTCCAGTAACAGCCGTTGAAAGCTGGTAGCGCTGATTCGTAGGGCTGAGCCCTTGCCTTGAACCAAGGCAAGGAGCGGTTCCTCTTCGATGTCCAGTATCAGGGAGGTGCCGAGCATGCCCTCCCGCCCGGCCATTGCGACTTCCAAACGGTTGTCACCCTCGATAACGACAATCAGTGAAATAAAGCTGTCGACGGGGAAATAGACGTGGGTGATCATCTCGGCGGGGTGGAGCAGCACTTCTCCGAACGCTAGCTCCACGGTTTCGCACTCAGCCATAAATGCATTCCGCTCGAGGTCTGGTAGCGCCGCAAGTAGTTGATTGGCAGCGGGAACGTGCGAAATAGACGTCATGTGCCTCTCCGGTTATAAGAACCTGGCAAACGGCACAATGAAGGTAACTATCATTTTGATGTCGGCTGCAGATTGAAACCCCATCATCAGCTTTTCTGACGGGCTATCTGCATATTAACATTCGGTAAATCACGCGTCGGCACGGTAGCGCACATAACTCGATAATGCCTGCTTTGATTAGGGCTTATGCCTTATGCCCCGTCACATAACGTTTTGGTGGTTTAGCAGGCGGTCGTATTCTTCCTTGACCACCGTATAGCATTCGCAGACGCGCCCCTCCAGCCCAGGCCGGTCAGTCACAGTGATATGCCCACGGTGATATGAGATGAGGCCCGCTTTTTGGAGTTTACCCGCCGATTCGGTGACTCCCTCGCGACGAACACCCAGCATATTGGCGATCAACTCCTGGGTCATGATCAGTTTATCGCCCGGCAGTCGGTCAAGGCTTAGCAGTAGCCAGCGACATAGTTGCTGATCGACGCTGTGATGACGATTGCATACCGCCGTCTGTGCCATTTGCGTCAGCAAGGCTTGGGTATAGCGAAGGAGCAGTCGCTGCATTGGGCCAGCGCGGTAGAATTCGTTTTTGAGCATTTGCCCCTTGATACGGTAAGCCGTTCCTGCACTCTGAACGATCGCCCGGCTGGGCGTGGTTTCACCACCCATGAACAGTGACACGCCCACAACCCCTTCATGGCCCACAACAGCAATTTCCGTTGAAGCCCCATCCTCCATGACGCACAGCAACGATACGATGGAATCAATCGGAAAGTAGACATGATCCATTTGCTGTCCAGATTCACACAGCGATTGGCCCAATGTCAGCGTCACCTCCTCGAAATGAGGCAACAGCCGTTTCAGCTCCTCTTCTGGCAGCAAGCCAAGCAGAGCGTTTTGCTGTAAAACACTTAGTTCTTGCATTGAAGCTCTATCCCTATCGCTTGATTTCGCACAGCTTCTTATCGCAATGCCCATTATAATTTAATGATTTCAGATGCTTATACACGGGTATCTCAAGTTCAAGAGACACATTCCTCAATGTATAGAACGCCTTAGGCAAAACTCTGTACGCTAACGCACATAAGCTGGTTCATTCAGGCTTAAAAGCGTGATTCGTATCACAAAAGGGCAGGTTTTGCGGAGATTTCCACGCTATGTTCGCGAGCGCACAGTCAACTGCTGACTTAACGTCTAGTGTGAGGACAAGTGAGGCGAGGGAAATGCCTAAACAAGGATGTTGCACTA
>NZ_VRYH01000013.1 GCF_008079445.1 Aidingimonas lacisalsi
ATGCTGCGCTCGGGTAATTCCTGCAATAACTGACTTGGCAACAGCATCCCGTGGGATTTGCCTTGGCATAGAGTCTCCTTTGCTCTCTAACGCCGCCAACACGCGCAGCTTTTTAGTGGAGGCGAAGCCGCAACGGAAAAGCTGTCGCCGTGCTTGGCCTGGTTATGCATTTTTGCCTGAGTACAGAGGACTTGCACCCCTATTACTTGCCAGCCACCGCTCGAATCCTTCTGTGGTTCGGCCACCTATATTCAGAGTAAACTCAACCCCGAAGATTGAAACCACAGAGTAGTACTCCGAACTGTCTGTGATAAGCATGTCGAACTCATGTAGAATTTCGTAGCGCTCCGCACCGTCATAAAAAACAGCTTTTACCGGATGAAGTGTTCGAGAGGTAAATGACCAGTCTTCTCCTGCGTTAAAACGCACATGATTTCTCAATTCGTCAAGTCCACTCTGCTCTACAATGGCCTTGTTCCAGGAACTAACGTTCTGTGTCTTATGAACTAGAACCTCTAGGCCGATTTTACCTAGAAACCGCCCCATCAAACGTCTACCTGGGAGATTCAGCCCATCTGACGTATTCCATACCGGAACACGTCCACGTTTGGACGGCACTTCCATTCCAGCTCTTAGATGCCGAAAAATCGGAGACTCCAACAAAGGTCGCTCAACTTTTCTTGCGAAGTACTGGTTGCAGGTGTGGCAAACAGCCCCAAGCGGAAGAACATGGTCCGCATTGCCCATCGACTCCGGGATGATATGTTCACGGGAGCGCTCATTCTTCGTATCTGATTTGCAGAAAATGCAATAGGTCATATCAATATGCATAACGGACCCGCTCAGCGGCCACGCTCCGCGTGGTCCGCTGCAGCGCCTAGTTGGATGGGTGCTTGATTACCGACACGTACATTACGAACTGCCCCCAGATCGTGATTTTGCTGAACGACGACACTCCATCATCCGGCGTAACAGCTCGATGGACTTCCACGCCCGGACCGCGATGGAGTGTCGATCCGTATTCCGCCAAGACAGCCTCTATTCTTTCCGCTTCTTCTTCCGCCACGACCAAGTGCTCAATCTCGACATCTTCACCGAGCAGTTGCCCGTCCTGTATATAAGCTAATCCGCGAACGACTTTTTCCGCGATACGCTCAAGATACTTAGCGGGAACCAACAGGGCATGCTGTTCCCTACGAGGTCTGCCCCACCGCTCTCCGAGGCCGGGATACACGCCTTCCGAAGGAATCTGATCGCCCTCCAGAATCTGAGACAGGAGCCTCTCCTTCCTTTTCGCGCGAATTCTTTTGTCCTTTTCATCTTTGCCCTGAGAGGGATCTAGAGATCGTAACGTTTTCTCCCAGATTCCCGATGCCTGCGCTTTGGTTGGATCAATGCAAGCCGACAGGAGTGTCCCGAGTTCTTCCTCTAGGCGCCCGTACTCTCCGTTACATTTCTTGCATGACGGAATCTTCCATTTCTCGAGATTATCCGGCGTCGTATCAGGATACCAACTCTGAGGAAAGACATGGTCCCAGTTTCGCTCAGCTACCTTCCGAACGCAGTGAACACAGAGTCCTGGACCTGGCTTACGTGGCATCTGTGTACTCCAATACCATCCAACGCCCGCCATAAACGGCGCGAGGAACGAGCGTCCGGCGACCGAAAGGAGCGAATTTAATGGCTTGGTTAGCCGTATCTTCCCAAAATTTTGTCATACTCTTAGGCGCTGATCTCAGGAACCATAGTAGAAAATATAGAGAACAGGTCCAACGATGAAAAGGAGAACGTAAACTAACCAATAAAAGCTCTTCTCCTTTTTTAGCTCCTGCCAAACTAGTGCCCCAGTCCAACCCAGCCGCATAATTATGAGAAAGAGCCAAAAGTTCAGTATGAAAAAGAAGGGAATAAGCAGCAGCATCCATAGCTCGAAAGACGCGTCACCAACAGCCAACTTGTACGCCAAAGGCGAATAGGCTATTAAACCCGGCAAATACCATATTAACCGCAACCTTATACTCCTTTTGGTTCAGGCGCCGTACCTGAACATATTTCGTAAGGGCGGCTAACGCTTGGCTTTGCGGCGCACCGGAGCGCCAGCGGAGGTGCGTCCGACAACAGCCACTTGTTATGACCGACCATGCATAAGCGCATAGTACTGCTGGTCGAACGATGTGATTTTTTCCGATACCCACCTGACAACAGACTTTTCTGAGAGAAGATCAGTAATCCAGCTGGAGCAGTCATCTTCGATCCATGTGGCTTTGCTTTTAACACCTAGCTGCTGCATAAGACCGGCTATTTTTCTCGATGGCGCTTCGTCTTTGCCAAGTAGATCGCCCTTGAAATGTATAAGTTCGTTTCTCAATGATGAGATGGTTTCAAATGACTGAAACGGGTCTACCCCTGAATCCCAACGACAGCCGCCGGTGAGCGCGGCTATTTGATTCCATTTTTGAGGAACCGAATGGCGTCGTTCGCCTTCCTTAACCTCGTCCCAGCGCTTCCGCTCATCCGAGCCCTCATCAAAACAAATCCGCGCTATCGCAACCTCTTCATTTAGCTTGGCCTCCAAGAAACACGCGGCATTCACGATGCAAGATGTGGCGTAAATCATAACTTCTTGCCCATCGTCAGTCTCTTCGGCTAAATCAGAGAACTTTCGACAACCCGCCAAAAATTCAACCGAAAATGGATGCATTGCTGCCCTAATTGGACGGCCTGCACAGGTATCTTCGCTACTATCGTCTATTTGTTCAGGCATAGGGTACTTTCGTCATAACAGGTATTAGATAGACCGCTCATTTATCCACTTGAACGCGCGGGCGCGTTCAACAATGTTATCTAGCTTGCCTGTCTCACTGTAACCCATTGATATTCCTTAAGGCTAAGAATAGCTAGGCAACCTATGCAGAATTCGCATGCTTGCGCGTTTTGCTGGAACCGATAATACTGTATATAAACACAGCATCAAGGAACGCACGGAGCAGCGCATGGACGCGCACAGCAGACCACCGAAACTAATGGATCGGGTGAAGGCTACCATGCGGGTGAAGCGCTACAGCCCGCGCACCATGAAGACGTACTGTTATTGGATACGCTACTTCATTCGTTTCCATGGTGTGCGACATCCGGCCGACATGGGTGGTCCCGAGGTGAAGGCTTTTCTGGAGCATCTTGCGGTTCAGCGTCATGTGGCGGCGGCCACGCAGAACCAGGCTCTGAACGCTCTTGTGTTTCTTTATCGCCATGTACTCGATCAGCCTCTGGGGGATATTGGCGAATTCTCGCACGCCAAGCGACCGCGGCGGCTGCCGGTAGTGCTATCCCACGATGAGGTGATACGCGTGCTGGATCAACTGTCAGGCTCCATGCATGTGATGGCTTCCTTGATGTACGGCTCGGGCCTGCGGGTACTCGAAACTTGCCGCTTGCGTGTACGAGATATCGATTTCGAACGCCAGATCATTACGGTAAGAGCTGGCAAAGGAGACAAAGACAGGACGACCCTACTCCCAGCGACCTGCATCCCTGCCTTGCAGCATCAAATCGCCATTGCGGAACAGCAACTTGACTATCGTCTGCATCATGGCCAAGTACCGGTGACGCTACCCCATGCACTGGATCGCAAGTACCCGAATGCGGGCATCTCCTCGGCTTGGCAATGGCTGTTTCCGGCTAGCCGCCCCTCCTTCGATGAGACCGGAAAAGTCGTTCTTCACCATATTCATCCGTCAGCGGTACAGAAAGCCGTCAGGCAAGCAATGAGAGCGGCATCGTTACCGCGCCCCGGCTCTTGCCATACGTTGCGCCACAGCTTCGCCACTCAACTGTTGAGTCAGGGTACGGATATCAGGACGGTACAGGAGCTGTTGGGACACAAAAGTGTCGAAACGACGCAGATCTACACCCACGTGCTAGGCAAAGGCTTTGCCGGTGTGCGTAGCCCGTTGGGTTGAGGCTTGAGAAGGACTACTTGGCACGCTACCGCCCCTACCTGGGCATGTTGCGATGAACGGCTGCCATCCATGCGGTAGTCCCTGCTACGTATTGGTTATACTAACCATCTTCAGTGGTCTTTAGCGTACCGTAACCAGCCGTTACGCCGAGAGCAATGCCCACGAAAGCATGAGAGGGCTTGGTACCTACCAGCTCGCTCGCCTCTACCCGAGCATCGGGCAGGCACTCGACGATAAGGGCGCTTTCTTGCAGTTTGACTACCCCACGAGGGGATCAATTGTGTAGATAGGGATAGAAATTGGCAGCGGGCTCATGGACCAATGACGCGGCACTCTGCCCACCATTGTGCTGCAGGTATCTGTCGACCAGGGCATAACCGAGGCTGTAACCGGTCCACGGAGGAAGGTCTCCCTGGCCAAAGAACCATTCCTCATGCCGGTAAGATGGTGCGCACCACTCTTGCTCTGCCTTCATGGCGCAAGCAACGGTTTCTTTATCACTCAACGCAGATTCCCAAGGCTCGGGGGCTGAACCATAGAGCTGGCGACAAAAATGACCCGCCAGGCCTTCGGAGACCAGAGCCTCTCCCAGGGTTCTGCCGTATCCTGGCCCTCGCCAACGCATCACATGGTGAAGCTCGTGTGCCACCATGCGTTCGAATGGTTCCCCCATGTTGTCGGCGAAGTTGGCATTACCTGGGTCGAGTGTTAATTGCATCATGGTTCCCGTCGGCGCATAACCGACGAACCCTCGACACTCGATGACGCATCCGGGCCAGACCTGCACCACCACATCCAGGCTGATCGCCGTCGACACTTGCTCGGCGCGATAACGCGCCTGCTCTATGCCCTCGCTGATACGTTCGATCCAACCATCGAGTTGCCCGCAGGCATTCGCGTAATGCACTATCCATTGTGCCATGTTACCTCCGGCTTGATTGATGTAATGCCCTACAGTTCTGGCTCAGCCTAGGCATTGCCTGAAAAGTGTCTAGGCAAGGCCATGCTCATACCCTGAATCCCCCAGCATGCCTTCCAGCTCGCTCTCGTCGACCCCGAGCATCTGCAGGATGTTGCGCTGGGCGGCGTCGAGAATGCGTTGGCGCTCCTGCTCATCGGGCAGGCTCTTGGCGATGGCCACGGCACCCACCAACGAGGCGAGAATGGCGCGGGATTTTTCGGCGATGACTTCGCGGTCGGGGTCGAAGGGCAGTTTCTTCAGGCGGCTCAAGGCGATGAGGCGGGTTTCCAGCATCTTCTTCATGCGCAGGTAGGAGGCTTCGAACAGGGTGCGTACCTCGGCGTTGTCGTTGCCGATCTCGTTGAACAGCACCGTCTCCGGGCCCGGGCGGCGCTTGCGCTCCAATTCCTGAAGGTTCCAGTAATTGGCGACCAGATCCGTCAGGTGCTTCACTGACAAGGGCCCCTTGACCAGTCGTGCGGCATGGCTACGCTCCAGCGTCTTGCGCACCGATTCGCGATAGAGCGCTTCCTTCGAGGCGAAGTGGGCATAGAAGGCCCCGTGGGTCATCTTGGCCAATTTCATGATCTGGCCGATCGAGACCTTCTCGAAGCCCTGGCGACTGAACAACTCGATGGCGGATTTGAGAATACGCTCTCTGGATTCCGCCTTGTGATTCGTCGAGTAGGGCATGGCGACCTCACACTCCTACACTGAATATTACCTTGATCATATATAGCTCGGTGCTAGCTTGGCTACATCCAAGGGTTTCAGGAGGCACCATGCAATCACCGCTCGTCATTACCGGCATGGGAATGATCAGTCCCCTCGGTTGCGGCGTCAAGGCTAGCTGGGAACGCTTGCTGGCCGGTCGCTCCGGCATCTCGCCGATCACTCGCTTCGACACCGGTGACCTGCCGATCAAGGTCGCGGGGTCGGTGCCCGACATCGAGAGCGACCCCGAAGCCGGTCTCGACCCGGACCGCGTGGTCGACGCCAAGGAGCGCCGCAAGCTGGAGCTGTTCAGCCTCTACGCCATGGCCGCCGCCGAAGAGGCGCTGAGCCAGGCCGATTGGTTTCCCACCAGCGATGCGGAGCGTGAGGCCACCGCCACCATCGTGGGTTCCGGCATCGGTGGTTTCCCCACCATCACTCAGGCCCAGACCACCCTGGCCTCGCGTGGCCACCGCCGGCTCTCCCCGTTCACCGTACCGGCCTTTCTGGCCAACCTGGCGGCGGGCAACGTGTCGATTCGCTATGGCTTTCGGGGGCCGTTGGGCTGCCCGGTAACGGCCTGTGCGGCCGGTGTGCAGGCCATCGGCGACGGCATGCGCCTGATCCGTAGCGGCGAAGCCGACGTGGCCTTGGTAGGCGGCGCCGAGGCCTGTATCGACCCGCTCTCGCTGGCGAGTTTTCATGCCATGAAGGCGCTCTCCCCCGAGCAGGACGATCCTGCCAAGGCGTCGCGCCCCTTCGACCAGGCACGCAATGGCTTCGTCATGGGAGAAGGCGCGGGGTTGATGGTGATCGAGACCCTGGCCCACGCCGAGGCACGCGGGGCCACGCCCCTGGCCGTTCTCAGTGGCTACGGCACCAGCTCGGATGCACACCACATTACCGCCGGCCCGGAAGACGGCGCAGGCGCCGCGGCGGCCATTCGATCAGCACTGAAGATGGCGGGGCTATCCCCCGAGGCGATCGATCACATCAACGCGCACGCCACCTCGACTCCTGTCGGCGACCGGGCCGAGATCGCCTCCCTGCGCAACGCCTTCGGCGACGCCCTGCCCGGTATTCCGATCTCCGCGACGAAATCGGCCACCGGCCACCTGCTCGGTGCCGCCGGCGGCGTGGAGAGCATTTTCTCCGCCCTGGCGGCCATGCACGATCGCCTGCCCCCGACCCTGAACCTGGAACACGTCGACGAGGATCTAGGCGATCTGGAATTCGTCTCGGGCTCGGCACACGAGCACGCTACCCAGCACGTGCTGTGCAACGGTTTCGGCTTCGGTGGGGTGAATGCGGCGCTGATCGTCAGCAAGCTCTAGCGGCGAGTTCAGTCCGCCGCCGCGAAATGTGCCATCTGATCGGCGTGCGCCTTCACGAAGGAGGGGCGCGCCGTGGCGCGGGCGACATACTCCCGGCAGGCCGGATAGTCCGCCATGCCGCCAAAGCGGTCGACGAGACGCAGCGCATCCGCCATGGCGATATCGGCGATGGAGAAGGCCCCGGCCAGCCATTCGCGCTCGGCCAGCAGCGACTCCATATGCTGAAGCCGCGATGCCAGGAACGTGTCCAGTATCTGCCTGCCCGATGTTTCCTCGGTGTCGCCCGTGAACTGGAACAGGGCCCAGGGCAGGCTCGCCATCTCGACGGAATTGAGCGCCGCGAACAGCCATTCGACGACTTCGCTGCGATGGCGAGGATCGATCGGCATCAACACCCCGTGGCGCTCACCCAGATGCAGCAGGATCGCGCCGCTCTCGAAGATCGAGAGATCGCCATCGCTCAGCCACGGCACCTGCCCGAAGGGTTGATGCGCAAAATGATCGGCCGCTCGATCGCGAAACGGTACGCTCTCGACGCGATAGGGCAATCCGGCCTCCTCCAGTGCCCAGCGTACCCGCAGGTCGCGCACATAGCCCCGCGGCATCTCGGGAACCCAGTCGAAGGTGGTGAGTATCAGCTCGGTCATGTCGGTGACTCCTCTCGATGACGACATGGGTCGCCCATTCAGCGGTAGCCGAGTGCGCGCATGGACTGAGACGAGCGATCGTTCGTCGAGTCGGGTGGTTTACAGGAACACGTTGGATGGTTGACCCATCCGAAGCGTAAGCAAGAGCGGCGACGGAATTGAGGCGAAGCCGCAATGGAGTAGGCGTCGCCGTGACTGGCCTTGTTAGGGCTTTTGAATCGGGATAGCGTAGCTGTATCGCCACTCGCGGAGGCACCATGACTACCGAAACATTAGACCACCTACGCTCCCAGATTTCGACTCTCTCCGAGTCGGAGCGTGCAGCGCTGGCTCGGGAGCTAATAATGAGCCTGGACGGTCCCCGTGATGACTCTGTCGAGCAGGCTTGGAACGATGAAATTGTTCGCCGTGTGTCCAAGGTCAAAAACGGAAAGGCCACGTTGCTCAGCCGTGAAGAGTTCAGGTCAAAGATGCGAGCGAGGTTAGACCAGTAACAGTGCGAACGGTAAGGATACTGGAAGAGGCCTCGCAGGAAGCGATAGAGGCAGCAGCATGATACGAATATGAACAGCCAGGGCTCGGAGCCGAGTTTTTTGCTGCCGTTGATGCCGCCATCGACGTTATTGAAGAAAACTTCATCCCCTTATCACCCCTCCCCGAAGAAGCTGTAGTCATTGCCGTTGCTCACCACTCCCGAAAACCTGGGTATTGGCGGAAGCGCAGTAAGCCCTAACAAGTGTTAGAACTTTGGATTGATACTCAACGACAGCATGGCCGAGAGATGACATAACGGCCTTCCCGAATTCTGCTGCAGCTCATTGAAGGCATCCTGTACGGCCTGCATGTCTCGCTGACTCGTGGGGGCCTGGTCAATGATGCCGGCGGCCATCAGGCGCGCAACCACATCGCTGGTCAACAAAAACGTATCCTTGCCGACCAAACGCAAGAAACCGGCGCCCGAGCGTCCGCCCAAACGAGCGCCGCGCTTGGCAAGCAAACGCCACAAGCCGATGATGTCGGAACTCGGCCAGTTGGCAATGAACTCGCCAAAGCTGGTGCCCTGCTCCTGTCGAGTATCCAGAATGAATTGGGCGTTTTCAGGAATGGTCTGCAGCTTGGTACGATGACGAATGACCCGATCGTTTTTCATGTAGCCTTCGATCTGCTCCGGGCTGAGCAACACCATTTTCTCGGGTTCAAAGCCCCAGAAGGCGTCTTCAAAGGCGGGCCACTTGGCATCGACCACCGAATGTTGCATACCGGCCTGAAACACCCGCTGGCTCATGGCGGAAAGGTAGCGATCATCCCCTTTCTGCTTCAGTTCATCAGGGGTGAGCGCTTCGGGCAGGAAGGCCTCCAAGGCTTCGTCTGATTCGAAACGCTTGCGTGCGGTATCGTAAAGCCAGCGGTAGTCGAGTGTCATGGTTGTCTCGATGGAAGTCATGGAGTCGAACAGGGTCTGAAAAGCGCCTGGCAAAGCGTTAAACCAGCAGAAGTTCTTTATCGATAGGAATGAATTTACTGGCCGCGCTCATCAGTGAATTGGCTGTTAGATGCGGAACACCATAGACTTCGACTTTCTTTCCATACACATCACGAATCTTGTTCACCAGCAGGTCGAAGTCCCCATCACCCGACACGAGCACGATGACATCTACCTGCTCAGCGTATTCGATGGCATCGAGCGTGATGCCAACATCCCAATCGCCTTTTGCGGAGCCGTCCGATCGTTGAATGAACGGTTTCAGCTTTACCTCAAAGCCAATAGCTCTAAGTATGTTCTGAAACTCTCGCTGTTTCTGATCGCCTCTATCGATTGCATAAGCAAACGCTTTCACGACCTCTCGGCCGGCGGTTACCTTTGCCCAGAACGTGTTGTAATCGAAGTGTCGCTTGTACGCATCCCGTACGGTGTAATAGACGTTCTGGACATCAACAAAAATCGCCACTTTTTCCATGTCATGAACTCCATGTCATGAACTCGTTGTGGTGCATAACAATGAATCAATTTGCCATCTTATCGATTCCTTGAAAGCTGCCGACTGTCTGTACGGGATGTCGATGTCGACCACCCAATTCCGCGGGCCAGAGCAGGCCCGGGGCGTTTCGTCCTGCGTGGTGTCCGCTGCGTGACTTATACCATCACCCCTGCCCTGGCGGCCCGCGCGGCGTGCAGTTTCCTGTAGCTCTCGATCAGGCGCTGGTGTCTGTCGAGCCCTTCAAGCTGCATGTTGGTCGGCTCCAGGCCGTGGAACCGTACCTCGCCGTTCACCGTGCCGACTACCGCGTCCATGGTCTCTGCGCCGAACATGCGCTTGAAGTTATAGAGATAGTCGTCCAGCTCCAGCTCGTCGTCCAGCGCGATCTCCAGCACCGCATTCACCGCCTGGTAGAAGAGCCCGCGCTCGACGGTGTTGTCGTTGAACTGCAGGAACATCCCGACCCGCTCCAGCGCCTCTTCGAGCTGACCCAGCGCCAGGTTGATCAGTAGTTTCAATTCGAGGATGGTGAGCTGGCCCCACACGGTATTCTCGTCGAACTCGACGCCGATCAGGGTGATGATGTCCTCGTGGTCATCGATCTGGCTCTCTTCCAGGCGGTCCAGCAGATCGCTCAACTGCTCGTCACTAAGCTCGTGGATGTGCAGGATGTCCTCGCGGAACAGCAGCGCCTTGTTGGTGTTATCCCAGATCAGATCCTCCACCGGGTAGACCTCGGAATACCCCGGCACCAGGATACGACACACCGGCGCGCCCAAGTCCTCGAAGACAGCCATGTAGGCTTCGTGACCCAGCTCCTCGAGAATGCCGAACAGGGTCGCCGCTTCCTCCTCGTTGGTGCCGGAGAAATCCCATTCGACGAATTCGACATCCGCCTTGCTGCTGAAGAAACGCCAGGATACCAGCCCCGAGGAGTCGATGAAGTGCTCGACGAAGTTGTTGGGCTCGGTGATGGCGAGCGAGTTGAAGGTCGGGGGCAGGAAGTCGTTCATGCCTTCGAAGCTGCGGCCCTGCAACAGTTCGGTGAGGCTGCGCTCCAGCGCCACCTCGAAGCTGGGATGCGCGCCGAAGGAGGCGAACACACCGCCCGTTCTCGGGTTCATCAGGGTGACGCACATGACCGGATACTGCCCGCCCAGAGAGGCATCCTTGACCAGCACCGGGAAGCCCTGCTTCTCCAGCGCTTCGACGCCCTCAAGAATCTCGGGGTACTTCGCCAGCACCTCATGCGGCACGTCCGGCAGTGCGATCTCCTCCTCGATGATCTGCTTCTTCACCGCCCGCTCGAAGATTTCCGAGAGGCACTGCACCTGCGCCTCGTGCAGAGTATTGCCGGCGCTCATGCCGTTGCTGAGATAGAGGTTCTCGATCAGGTTGGAAGGGAAATGGATCGTCTCGCCATCCGACCGGCGCACGAACGGCAGCGAGACGATGCCGCGTTCCACCTTGCCGGAGTTGGTGTCGATCAGGTGGGAACCGCAAAGCTCGCCGTCCGGGTCGTATATCGCCCGACAGTGGTCATCCAGGATGCCCGCCGGCAGTTCGTCGTTCGGCCCCGGCTGGAACCACTTCTCGTTCGGGTAGTGAACGAAGGCGGCGTTAGCAATCTCCTCGCCGAAGAACTGATCGTTGTAGAAGAAGTTGCAGCTCAAGCGCTCGATGAACTCGCCCAGCGCCGAGCACAGCGCACTCTCCTTGGTCGATCCCTTGCCGTTGGTGAAGCACATGTTGGAGTGGGCGTCGCGAATGTGCAGCGACCACACGTGCGGCACGATATTGCGCCAGGAGGCGATCTCGATCTGCATGCCGAGCGACTCGAGAATGCCCGTCATATTGGCGATGGTCTGTTCCAGCGGCAGGTCCTTGCCCTCGATCCAGGTGCTGGCCCCTTCCGCCGGCTCGGCCATCAACAGCGCCTGGGCATCTTCGTCCAGGTTCTCCACCGTCTCGATCTGGAACTCGGGAACGTTCTGCACCACCCGCTTGACCGAACAACGCTCGATCGAGCGCAGTATGCCCTGGCGGTCCTTGTCGGAAAGATCCTCCGGCAGCTCGACCTGGATCTTGAAGATCTGGTTGTAGCGATTCTCCGGATCGACGATGTTGTTCTGCGACAGGCGGATGTTCTCGGTGGGAATGTCGCGCGCGTTGCAGTACACCTTCACGAAATAGGCCGCGCACATGGCCGAAGAGGCCAGGAAGTAGTCGAACGGGCCGGGTGCTGAGCCATCCCCCTTGTAGCGGATGGGCTGATCGGAGATGACGGTGAAGTCGTCGAACTTGGCCTCCAGGCGGAGGTTGTCGAGATAATTGACCTTGATTTCCATGAACAGAGCACCGGACGTTTGAGCTTCGCCGGAGCGAAGGTGGAAAACCCGCCATTATCCAGTTTTTCCCGCCGCTCGTCTTGGGGGCCGGCAAAAAATCCGGCCGGCGTCGCCCCACTCCGCACGGTTCCCCCTAATCGGCAAAATAGGCCTGGTAGTTCACATTCAGCAAGGCATCGTCTTCCCCCATGGTCATGGAGAAGATCCGGATCTTTCTGCGACCATCCACCCAGCCCACTTTCGCTTGCCTCATGAGGCCTGTCGTCGTAACTTCTGAATCGGTGGCTTCTCCATACCGCTCCCGCATTTCCTCCGACAGCGAATCGATCAGGCCCTGCATGGCGTCGAAATCGCGCGTATTATCCAGGCTCATGGTGACCTGGGTGAGCCCATCATTGAGAAAGAAAAACCGCTGGGTGAACGCCTCTCCCGCCAGTTCGTACCCATCTCGCCGTACGGCTTCGATCGCCCCCGTGGCCAAACGGTCGCCACTTTCGTGGAGATAGGCCCCATCGACGGCCTGCACGACGTCATCCGGCGTCATCCCGGGAGTCGTTGGCCCCCATAGTTGCTGCGCCAATGCCAGGTTCGGCAGAAGTAACAACAGCATGGCGCCAAGGATTGACCTGCGCATAAGTGATCCTCCATTGATCCTTTCAGATGGCCCTGACAGGGGGAACTGATGATATATCACATTGGGCGAAAAACGGACGCTCTCGGCAGCGATGGTACGCGGTAACGCCAGCGAGGAGGTGATCCCTCGTGAGCGTGTTATTGTGCGTCCGAGTCGGCCAACAGTGCTGACATCAAGTAATATTTTTCGCGGCTCTCAAAACCGACACTACGGTACAATCTCTGGGCTTGATCGTTATCGCGCGCCACCTCCAGATGCAGGGCCTTTATATCTGCCGACTGCAACTCCTGCTTTACCTGCTTCAACACTTCACGCCCATAGCCAAGACCACGATACCCTGACACGATGAACATCTCGTCAATGAAAGCGTCACGCCCGACAAACTCTATCGAGAAGCCAAAACAGACTGCGATATAACCGATAGTCGTCTTATCACGTTCAATCAGGAATATCCGCCCTAGCTCATCCGAACCGATAAGCTCATCGATAGCCGCGATTCGTTGTTCGTCTGACAAGCGCACACCTTCAAATTCATGATACGCGCGCACATATTGCAATACCTCGGTACGGTTCTGTCTTGTCGCTGGTATTAGACTAATGCTCATTATTTTTCCCATTGCACAACGCTAACCGAATGTGCCGCTCTGGCGAAGCGTCGCAGGCGCTGCGGAACCGCCGTCACCGTGCGCTGCTACGCCTCAAGACACCCTTCAATCGATTTTCGCATGTTTGAGACAAGTGCCTTGAAATTATCCCGCTTATCTCCCCACTGATCCTCAATTTCCCCGAGATAGCCTTCCCGGGCGTATTTCAACAAGGCAGCGTGATCATCAGGTAATCGTCGTTCTCCCCATTCAGCCGCACTATCTTTTGGGGCGATATCCCCGGTAGCGGCAGTCAGCCACATACGCGATAACGTCAGAACGACATTGCGTTCATCCCCTTCCGCCTCCGCCAGCAGAGTGGGTAAAGACTCACGAATGGCTCGTTGAATGTCAGCGACGGGCACCGGATCAAAAAGTTCAGTAGCGCCCTTTCCATAAAGAGGGAAGCTATTGTCGACTACCTTTTTCAGCACAATCGTAAGATCAGGATCGTGGCCGGGTTCCGGAACGCTTCCCGTCTCGAACTCCTCCCGCAACCACTCTCCATAGACGAATTCCGCCCGGGGCGGGAAACGCCAGGGCACGACATCGGAGACTGCGATGACCGTCAGTTCTATCGGCCTGATCGAATGCACATTACCAATGGCCCCGGATACGTTCATCAATTGGGCAACTAACGCTTGCCTCTGCGGGAACGTGAGAGCCCCATTGACCGCTACCAAAATATCAACATCACTGTCGTTTTTTAATCCGCCGACGACAGCAGAACCGAACAGGTAAATGCCAACGACCGATTCACCAATCACGCTCTCGACAATGGACTGTGCTTGCTTCGCTTCATCTGGAATCACTGGAGTCAGCATGTTGCCCTCAGCACAATGTATTTCTATCCAAAGTAGATATAGCTCTGCCGCCGAAGGGGTTGTTCTTTAGAGAGATAAATGCATTCAACCAATGACTTTGCCCCTTGCGCATCCGGTGCAGGTAACTCGAATATCATGAATTTATTCCCGTTGCATATTGGAAGGCTCGGGGCTACTCCGCCGCAGGAACTCAATCACCGCGCGGGTGGCCGGGCTCATGTGCCGGTTGCGGTAATAGTAGGCGAAGACCCCGCGATGGCGGGGAGCCCACTCCTCCAGGACGGGCACCAGCAAGCCGTCGTCGATCATCGGCTGCAGTCGGTGCTCGAGCCACATGGCAATGCCGATCCCGTCCATCGCCGCGCGCACGGCCGCACTGCGATCATTGAAGATCATCGGTCCTTGCACGGCGATCGACAGGGGAATGCCGTCCTTCTCGAACTCCCAGGCATAGGGCTCGCCATCGACCTGCTTGCGCCAATTGAGACAGGCGTGATGCGCCAATTCCTGCGGATGAGAGGGCAGCCCATGCGCCGCGGCATAGCTGGGCGAAGCCACCGCCAACTGGCGCAGGTCCGGTCCGACCGGCACGGCGACCGTATCGGGATGGAGGTATTCGCCTAGCCGGAACCCCAAATCATAGCGCTCGCTCACGATGTCGACACAAACCTCCTCAAGATGGATGTCGAGCAGGATCTGCGGGTAGGTCCTGTGAAGATCCGCGAGGCAGGGTGCGATGACGTCATCGTAAGCATCGCGCGATATCACGATACGCACGGTGCCCGCAGGCGACTGCCGATGTTCCAGGAGATCCTGCGTAGCGGCGTCGATCTCATCAAAGGCGCCTTGAAGCCGCGACTTCAGCGCGTTGCCCTGGTCCGTCAGCGAGACACTGCGCGTGGTGCGGTGCAGTAGCTGCACGCCGACGCGCGCCTCCAGCCGCCGGATTATCGCGCTCATCGCTGAAGCGCTGACGCCTAGGGCACGCGCTCCACCGACAAAGCTGCCGGCCTCTGCCACGCAAAGAAAGGCGTCATAGTCCCGGATCAAATCTGAGCGCATGGATTATCCATTCGAGATGCATAGTTCATGGAAGTTCGTTCGCATTTTATCCTGCCGTGCCGTCATTATATTAGGTGCTGCCAGACAATCCACAGCAGCAGGATGAAGATCATGAGTACTCAAGAGAAAACCAGGATCGTCCTCGTGACCGGTGCCAACAAGGGCATCGGCTATGAGATCGCACGGCAGATCGGCCAGGCTGACGCCGTCGTGCTGATCGGCGCACGGAATTCCGAACGCGGCCAGGCCGCCGCTCGCGCGCTCACCGAGGAGGGCATCACGGCTTCCTGGGTGCCGCTGGATGTCACGGATGCGCAGAGCATCGACAACGCGGCGACCCGAATCGCAGAGACGCATGGACGGCTCGACATCCTCGTGAACAATGCGGGCATCGGGGTTGCCGGAGATGGAACGCCCGGCAAGGCGTCGCTCGACGCGGTGCGGCAGGTGTTCGAAACGAACTTCTTCGGCGCTCTGGCCGTTTCGCAAGCGATGCTGCCTCTGCTCCATCGCGCCGAGGCCGGCCGTATCGTCAACCTGTCGAGCAGCCTCGGTTCGCTCAAGCTTAACGGCGATCCCTCCTGGGAAGCCTATGACGTGAAACTGATCGGTTACAATGCGTCGAAGACCGCGCTGAACATGCTGACGGTGCAACTCGCAGCGGAGCTGCGTGACAGCCGTATCACCGTTCAGTCCATCTGCCCCGGGCTCACGGCGACCGATCTGACCGGCCACACAGGCAATCGCCTGCCCGCCGAAGCCGCCATGGCCCCGGCGGGTGCCGCACTCGCCGAAAGTGTTCGGATGGGAGGTTTTGCCGATGCACAGGGTGATCTTCCCTGGTGATGGCCTTTGATGATGGTCCGGACCTCGGTCCACGCTGGTTCGGCCCTTCTGAAACCAGCTTCGTCGCAAATGTGTCAAACGGGTAGCGTTAGTGCGCCATGCCAGTACTCTTGCAAGGCCGAGCGGAGTTCGGCGTCAAAATCGATATTAGCCAGCGGATAGTTTGCAAAGCGAGTGTCGTTTCTCAGTCGCTCAGGGAGGTCGAGCGTTTGCCAAAGTCCTCTGGCCAAAGCGTAGCTGCGGATCAGCAGATGTCGGCCAGTGCCCGAAGACAGCGCGAGGCTGGTATCCACCGTGCGTCCCGCCTGATCCAAAGCAGAGGCAAAGGCCTCCTTGAAGCGCCAGAACTCGTCGGTTGGCAGATTAGCCTCCACTTGGACATAGCCGATGGAGTCAAAGCGCAGAAAATAGGGATGTGAGTCCAGAAACTTGGCGAACCTGTCGATGAAACGGGCTATTGGGGAAGCTTTATGCTCGAACGGCTCGGCGAAACTCGCTTCGACCTCCATCAGAAGCGCGTCCCACTCGCGTGAGAGAAGGGCGGCGAAAATCTGTTCCTTGGTGTCGAAGTATAAGTAGACGGTACCCTTCGCCAGACCGGCTTTGGCGGCAATGCTTGCGACTGCCGGGAGATGCCGGGTGTCTTGGAGGAACAAGCAAAGAGCGGCGCCGAGTATGTTGTCACGGCGTGCTTCCTTGTCCTCTTTTGCATGCGCGTATCTGACCATTGGCCTATCCATTCAACGCATGCGACATGATCCGCGTTTGCGCGCCCTTTGGGAGAATACGCGATGCAGCAGCAACGACATTATTCAATGATCCGGCCACTACGGTTTGGCGTCGAGCGAAAAGAGCATCGATCCCGACCTTGGCCGCTAACCGAGGAGACGTCATTGTGCGCCTCATCGCTTGGCTTGGCTCCTGCCCCGCTGTACTAAGAAAACCGGTATCCATAAGCCCTGGCGACAAGACTGTGACGCCAACATTGCAAGGCGCCAGCTCGTCGTGAAGCGCTTCGCCGAAATGGCGGACATATGCCTTGGTAGCCGCATAGGCGGCATAAGTAGGACACGGCATAAAGGATGTAAGGCTGGCGACCAGAAGGATATGACCATTGCCGCGGTGTGCCATTTCCGCCGCAATGGCGTGAGTGAGGGTGGTTACACTCAACATGTTGAGGTGCAGCATGCGATCTAGCGCCTGCGTAGACTGATCGGTGAAATCACCATACAAGCCCTGACCCGCATTGTTGATGAGAACATCAATTTCGATGCCCTTGGTTTTCACGGCAGTGACCAGTTCGTCGGCGGCGCCTTCCACGCTAAGATCAAAGGGTTCGACATCCACCTGCACACCGGACTTCCTGAGTTCGGACGCGGCGACCTCGAGCTTGTCGACGCTGCGGGCTGCCAAGATTAGATTGTGGCCCCTCTGAGCCAGCAGGTATGCGAATTCCATCCCCATCCCCCCCGACGCCCCGGTAATAAGCGCCCACTTCCCAGCGATTGTCATGCTGCCCCTCCAGAAAATGACCATTGGTCAACATAGATGGCAGCCGGTCCATTTGCAAGGACTCGTGAAAGATCACCGGAAGCTATTGTGCCCGCTTCGGGAACCTCCTTCCTACCAAGCTGCCTGCCCGCATTCCACCAACATTGGCCGTTCAGGATCGCTGCATATTCCGGCTCATCATGAACATCGATTCCGGTTTCGTCTGCACAGCCATTCTGGTCGAAGGTGAACGCTTTTTCTGGATTTTCCGGAGTTAGCGTTCACATTCCCGGCAACGGTATTTACTATTCCCGGCAACGGTATTTACTTTCAGTCGGAATCCTTTTTTAACGCATTGTTTATTCAGCCGTTTGCGACTCTGGACTACAACCACGCGTTGACGGTGATGCCGAACGCAGCCATGAGCAGCAGACCGGCTGGGAGCAGCCAGAGCGTTGCGATACCGATCTGTGCCAGAGCCTGCGCCACGGGTGAAGCGAGGCTCGCTCCGATAAATAGGCTGAAGGTATAAATCGCCAATGCGAGCCCACGATTGGCATTGGTAGCATGTCCTGCCACCGTGGCAATTAGGCCGGGCACGGCGAAGGCAACGCCTGCTGATAGAACCATACTCGCCGCCATTACAGCCCACGATGTGGCCACGACTGCCAGCGCAAGAGCCAGTCCCGCCAGCGTAAGGCCGAGACGTGCTGTGAAGGAAGCACCATGGCGGCGCGTCAATGGTGCAGCGGCAAAGGTCAGAAGCAATGGCGGCAAGCCGACAAGGCGCAGGGTTTGAAGATCGACACCGAGCCGGTCTCCCAGGGCCTGCGCTCCAGCATGTAGCGAAACGAAACCGAACAACACGGTGACAGCCGCGCCCCAAGCCGTGAAAATACCTGTGTTCCGCAGGAGCGACGTGAGATGTCCACGCAATGACCCGGCTTGCTCGGTCCGCCCATTGCCAGCCCTGATCACGAAAGCCAGGGCGATGGCCGTAATCAGATAGAGAGGAGCGAGGCGTAGCATGATTCCCGACAGCCCGGCGTCCGTTCCATCGGCAAGGACCTGTGCGAGCGGAGCGGCTCCCAAAAAGGCGAAGCTCATCAGCGACACGCCGAACGAACGTTGTGCGGGCGGCAGTTCTTCTGCGATGAGTGACAGTGCTGCAGGCGGGAACGCCGCTGCGACGACCCCCTGCACGGCACGCGAAGCAAGAAGCATCTCGAAGCTCTGTGCCCAACTCACCAACAAGGTCGCCAGAGCAGTCGCACTCAATCCGAACAGAATCAGCCTGCGCCGCCCGTAGTGATCAGAGAGCGGTCCAAACACCAGAAAGCCGATGGCATAAGCACAACCGAATGCCGAGCCGATAAAAGCCGCTCGTTCCGGTGCAATGGCAAACTGACCGGCGACATCAGGGACCAGAGGGATGGTGATGTAGAGCTGTCCGACGACAAGAAAGCCGCATACCATAAGCAGTAAAAGCAGAAAAGCATGACGTGGACCAGGAACATCAGCCACCTTTCCACGTAAGTTGACGTCAGGTAGAGATGTTGAACGCATGTGCAGGCCTCCTGAAGATGGGGGGAGTCAGTCCGTCAGTCAGGCGTGATCAATCAAGGGTTCATGCGGAGAAGCTAGTTGGTAGTCAACCCTCCATCGACGGCCAGGATCGACCCAGTAACCCAATGAGCTTGCTCCGACGCCAGAAACACTGCTGCGCCAGAAATATCGTCTGGCTCGCCAATGCGGCCGAGAGGATAAATCGTCTTGATCATTTCAGAAAATCGCGTTTTTCCGTCGTCGGTAAGCTTCTCAAAATTCGACCGCACCAAGGGCGAATCAACAGTCCCAGGCGCAATAGCGTTGACTCGGACGCCTTTTGAGCCAATCTCATAGGCGAGAGATTTGGTGAAAGCGTTTATGGCTCCTTTGGTCAATGAATATGCCGTCGAGGGTCTCCCCGGCAACATGCGATGTGCAAAATAGGAGGAAATATTTATAACGCTTCCCTTACGCGCTTCAATGGCGCCGAGCAAGCACTGCGTCAGGATATAGGGCGCCTTTACGTTAAGGTTTAAATGTCGCTCCAAATCGGTTTCGGCTGTTTCAGTGAATGGAGTGAAGCTTCCAGCGCCAGCGTTATTAACCAGAATATCCACCTCTGACCAGATGGAGAGTATGTTTTGAGCCGTTTTTCTAACCTCCTCTATATTTGACAAGTCGGCCGACAAAGTATTGACTTCGGTGTTGTATGAAGAAAGAACACCAGCCGCTTCTCTGAGTTTTTCCTCATTGCGTGAAACCAGTAACAAGCTGGCACCGTTTTGGGCATATGCTTTAGCAATTCCCAGGCCAATGCCGTCGCTGCCACCCGTAATTACTGCTCTTTTATTTGATAACATTGTCACCTCCTGAATTCAGCTATCCCCGTCATCAAAGAGCGGTCTGCAAGGATGGTCTCCCTAGGGTTTGTACGAAAAGTCGGCGAGCGAAGGCAAGACAAGGCAAAAATCGGCGAAAACGCGGAGTTTACGGGGTGTAAATGAGCATTTTGAGCCGATTTTTAACGCCGTATTGCCAAGCGTAGGCAGTTTTCGTACAAAGCCTAAGGCTCCCCCTTTTGTTTCTAGTGGCCTATAGGTTCCAAATAGCAAAGGAAAGGCTAATTTGGATTGAACCTTGCTACTAGTGCCACTAGACTTGATGCGTTTTTGAAATAAGCTCAAGAATGCCACGAGATCACATCAATCAGCTTGCCGCTTTCCTGGCCGTCGCCAAGGAACGGAGTTTCACGAAGGCTGCCGCGCGACTAGGGGTTACGCCGTCAGCCGTGAGTCACACTGTGACGGGACTAGAGGAGCGGCTCGGAGTGAGCCTGCTGTCACGCACGACGCGCAACGTAGCGGCGACGGATGCGGGTGAACGTCTGCAACGACGCGTCGGTCCGTTGATGGAGCAGATCGATGCGGAACTCGAAGACTTGGGGGAGCTGCGTGATAGGCCTGCCGGCATCATCCGGATCACCTGCACCGAGGCAGTTATCGAGACGGTGTTCCGGCCCAAGCTCGCCGCTTTCCTTCAGCAGTATCCAGACATCCAAGTCGAACTCAGCCAGGACTATGCGCTTACCGACATCGTTGGAGAGAAGTTCGATGCAGGCGTTCGCATCGGCGAGGCGCTTGAGCGGGACATGGTGGCCATACGCATCGGTCCGGATTGGCGGTTCAGCGTCATCGGTTCGCCGGCCTACTTCGAGCGCCGGTCCTCGCCGGCCACGCCTTATGAGCTCAGCAATCACAACTGTATCAATATTCGACTTGCTGCCGGCAGGTTTATGCGCTGGAAGTTCCGCTCCCCCGAAGACCGTGACCTCCATTTGCGTGTCGAGGGGCAGGCCGCATTCAATACCACCACGTCCGTGCTCGGTGCAGCACTCGATGGCATTGGTCTCGGCTTCGTGCCTCAGGAACTGGCTGCGCCGTACTTGGCCGATGGGCGCCTGGTGGAAGTTTTGACGGATTGGTGCCCAATGATCGACGGGTTTCACCTCTACTATCCCAGTCGGAAGCGAAAATCGCCTGCCTTCGCAGCCTTCATCGAGGCCATGCGGTACAGAGAATAGCCTTCTCGCAATTCCAAGCTACAAGCGTCCGGACGAACGAAGAGAAGGTCGTCAACCGTTTTTCGTTGAGATCGCCGGTCGTGCTTGCAGAGTTTGGCACAGGGGGCTGGAAAGAGGGCGCCTGAGCGCCCCGTTTTCAGCCCGCGCCGGTCATACCGGCGGCGGATTACGTTCCGCGAACTGACCGTTCCAATAAGGGTAATAGGGGTAAGGCGGGGTCACCGCGCTGGCCGCATCCAGACGCGCGATCTGGGCGTCGTCGAGACGCCAGCCGACGGCGCCGAGATTCTGCCGCAACTGGGTTTCGTCCCGGGCGCCGACCAGCACCGACGACACCGTCGGCCGTCGCAGCAACCAGTTGATCGCCACCTGCGGTACGGTCTTGTCGACTTCCTCGGCAATCTCGAACAACACATCCAATACCCGATACAGTCGTTCGTCCGGTACCGGCGGCGCGAACCCTTCCGTCTCGTGAAGACGGCTCCCCGCGGGTAGCGGCTGGCCACGACGAATCTTGCCGGTCAGACGCCCCCAGCCCAGCGGACTCCATACCAGGGCGCCCAGCCCCTGGTCCTGCCCCAGCGGCATCAGTTCCCACTCGTAATCCCGGCCCACCAGCGAGTAGTACGTCTGGTTGGCCACGAAGCGTGCATACCCGTAGCGCTCGGCGACGCTCTGGGACTTCATCAACTGCCAACCGGAGAAATTGGAAGCTCCCAAGTAGCGCACCTTGCCGGCCCGCACCAGATCATCCAGCGTCGACATGACGTCTTCCACCGGCGTCATGGCGTCGAAATGATGCAGTTGCAGCACATCGATATAGTCGGTTTCCAGTCGTTTCAGCGCGCGTTCGGTAGCGCGGATCAGGTGGTGGCGGGAACTGCCGACGTCGTTGGCATCCTCGCCGCTGCGCAACGACAGCTTGGTGGACACGATCACCCGGTCGCGGCGGCCTTTGATCGCCGCGCCGAGAATCGTTTCCGAGGCGCCGTCGGAATACACATCGGCGGAGTCGAACAGATTGACGCCGGCATCCAGGCAGATGTCGATAAGCCGTTTCGCTTGCTCTACGTCGGTATTGCCCCAGGCGCTGAACAGCGGCCCCTTGCCACCGAAGGTACCGGCCCCGAAACCCAATGCCGGCACCTTGAAACCGGACCGCCCCAGATAACGGTATTCCATCACACTCACTCCTGTTCGCAGGAAATTGACGGGGCGGGCTGGATGGCCGTGCCCCGATCTCGCTTGACTGCCCAGGCGGCCACTGCCAGCCCGGTCAGAGTGACCAATACGGCGGCGCCGGGCACGGCGGTAAAGCCGCCACCCTGCTCTATCACCACGCCACCCAGTCCGGCGCCCAGGGCATTGCCCAGGTTGAACGCGCCGATGTTGAAGCTCGATGCCAGGCTGGCCGCCCCTACCGCCCGGTTAAGCACCCACAGTTGCAAGGGCGCCACCGTGGCGAAGCCGGCCATACCCAGCAGGCCGACGAAGACCACCGCCGTCCATTGATACTCGAGCGCAAAAGGAAACAGACCCAGTACGGCGGCCAGCACTGCCAGTGTGATCAGCAGCGCCGGTGCCTGTCCCCGATCCGCCAGTCGTCCGCCGAGCAGGTTACCGACGATCATGCCGACGCCGAACACCAGCAGAATCAGCGACACTGCGTCCTGGGAGAAACCGGCGATGCCGGTCAGCATCGGCTGAATGTAGGTGAATACGGTGAACACCCCGGCGAAGCCGAGCACCGTCATCAGCAGCCCCAGCAATACCGTTGGTCGGCCGATCGCCGCCAGACTCGCGCGCCAGCCGGATTCCTCGCCGTCGCCGCTGTCGCGGGGCACCATGACCGCGATCACCAGGGTCGCCAGCACGCCCACGCCGGTGACCGCCCAGAAGGTGGTGCGCCAGCCGTATTCATGCCCCAGCCAGGCGCCGGCGGGTACGCCCAGCAGCGTCGCCACGGTCAGGCCGGTGAACATGATGGCGATGGCGCCGGCCCGCTTGTCCGGCGCCACCAGACCGGTGGCGACCACCGAGCCGACGCCGAAAAAGGTGCCGTGCGCCAGGGAAGTGACCACCCGGGCGACCATCAGCATGGGGTAATTCAATGCCAGCGCGCAGGCCAGGTTGCCAAGGGTGAAAATGACCATCAGCACCACCAGCACCGTCTTGCGCGGCCAACGGGTGCTGGCGATGGTGAGTAACGGCGCCCCCACGAACACGCCCAGGGCATAGCCGGAGATCAGCAGGCCCGCGCGACGGATGCTCACATCCAGATCCGCGGCCACTTGCTCCAGCACCCCCATGATCACGAATTCGGTGGTGCCGATGCCGAAGGCACCAATGGTCAAGGCGTAGAGCGCCCAGGGAACCGAGCGCGAAGAGGTTGCAGTCATCATCGAGACGTCCATCAAGGGAATGATGAGACGCATGCTAGACCCGGATTATCTTCCTTGATACCTTTATTATCTTTAATCACTTTCAATATTTTGTTGATAATGAGCCCGCCATGGACCGTCTGAGCGACATCGCCCTCTTTCTTCGCGTGATGGACCTGGGCACGATCAGCGCCGCCGCCCGCAGCCTCGATCTGTCATCGGCGGTGGCCAGCCAGCGTCTGCAGCGGTTGGAGAAAGGCCTCAACGTACGGCTGTTACATCGCACGACCCGACGCCTCCACCCCACCCCGGAGGGTCTGGCGCTGGCGGAACAGGGCCGCGACCTGGTGGAGGGACTGGAAGCACTCACCCAGGATCTACGCGGCAGCGCCGACAACGTCACCGGCACCCTGCGCGTCACCCTGCCCCACTCCTTCGGGCGCCAGTACATTTCGCCGCTGTTGCCGGAGTTCCTTAACCGCTACCCCAGGCTGGACCTGAGTGTCAGCCTGACCGACCAGATGGTGGACCTGGTGGGCGAGGGCTACGATCTGGGCATTCGCATCGGCGTTCTGGAAGACTCCAGCCTGGTGGCCCGACGCTTGGCCGACGACCGACGGGTACTGTGCGCCACTCCCGGCTACCTGGACCGCTACGGCACCCCGCAACGCCCCGCCGACCTCGCTGCCCACCAATGCCTGGTGCTTTCCAGCAACCGGCAGCGGCAGGATGTCTGGCACCTCACCGACAACCAGGGGCAAAGCGAGGCGGTACAGGTAGGCGGCCGCGTACGCAGTAATCAGGGCGAGATGCTCACCGAGGCGGTGCTCGGCGGCCTGGGTATCGCGCAGCACTCGGTGTGGCATATCCACGAATACCTGCGCAGCGACCAACTGAGAGTGGTGCTGCCGGATCACCGGCTAACGGAAACCGGCATTCACGCGGTGATGCCCCAGCGGCGACTGGTGCCGCCCCGAGTGCGGGCGTTCGTGGCGTTCCTGGAAGAGCGGCTCGCCGAGCACCCGGTCTGGGCGTTGCGACCGGAAAACCAGTAAGAGTCATTAGCCGAAAAAGCCCGGTTCGAGGCTGTAAGAAACGGTGGAAAACGTGTCCGGCCACATCGGCTTGTCAGAAGGCATGAGGTGTTCACGCCTCAGCGCGTTATTTGTTATCAATCCGCCCCGTCAGACGCATGACGTCACCCTTGGCCGGCGTCACGACGGTGTGCGGACGATCATGCTCCCAATATGTTCCTGCCATATCTCACCTGTGCTGCTGTGGCATAGCGGAAGTGGCAACAATGACTGTTCATACGCAATCTAGTGAGTTGCTTGTCTCACTGCACCGGGTGTCTGCCCGGTTTCGCGTTTGAAGGCGCGTGCGAAAGCGGCCTGGGAGCCGTAGCCAAGGCGTTCGGCGACCTGCTCCAGTGAGATATCCTGTTCGGCGATCCACTGCGAGGCCAGGCGCATGCGCAACTGAGTGACGTAGCCGAGCGGGGATAGGCCGAGCGTGGCTCGGAATCGTTCGGCGAAAACCGAGCGTGAGCTGCCCATCGTCGCGGCCATCTCGGCCACCGTCCAGGGGTGGTCGGGAGCGCGGTGAATGGCAGCGATCACCTTGCCGAGACGTGGGTCGCGCAGTGCCTCGACCCAGCCGCCGATGTCGCTACAGCCGCACTCTACCCAGCCGCGCACGATGCTGGCGGCGACCACGTCGGCCAGGCGCGAGAGAATGCTGGCGGCACCGGCACGCTCCAGTCTCGATTCTCGCGCCATCGCCTCCAGCATGGGCAGTATTTCCGGGTAGCGCGAGAGAAGCGTGCCAACATGCATGATCGTTGGCATCATCGAAACGAGCGGATGCATACCGCCGAGATCGAACTGCATGCAGCCGCTGAACAGGTGAACTGACTGGCGATCATCCGCGGCCGCTCCCGCACATTCGTCGACTCGGCTGAAGCCATCGCAGAGCGGAATGGCGTCGATTCGCTCGATATCCAGACTCTCTACCGTCGGTGACGAGAGGAGGTGGTGATCGCCGCCTCGCGGTAGCAGCACGGCATCGCCGGTGTCGAGGCGCAGACAGTCATCACCGACCTTGAGCGTTACCGGACCATGCGCGACGAAGTGAAATTGGGCACAGTGGTTGCCGTTATTGAAGTGGATGCCAAAGGGTGGCGTTACCTGAATGCAGCGATAGTTCAGTCCAGACAGGCGCATGCCGAGCAGCAGCTCGTTGATCCACTCGCTTGAGATGCGGTCGGGGAAAGGCGATTTTCTCATTTCGGACGATCGATCAAAAAATGGAGAGTAATGGTGATAGATTAGCCGGGAACGCAACCATAGTCTAGGCGTCATTATCACTGCTAAAGGTTGCTTTCGAGATGACGACGAACGACTCCCGCACCGTTTCCTCTTCGGTGCCCTCTCGCGCGGCCTGGAGCGCCGTCTTTTCTTTGACACTGGGCGTCTTCAGCCTGGTCATGGCGGAGTTTCTGCCGGCCAGCCTGTTGACGCCGATGGCTGAATCGCTGGCGATCAGCGAAAGTCAGGCGGGCCAGGCGGTAACGGTGACCGCGATTCTAGCGCTGCTCTCCGGACTGCTGGTGACATCGGCTACGCGACGCCTGGATCGTCGCCACGTGTTGCTGGGCTTCTCCGTGCTGATGATTGCATCCAGTCTGTCGGCGGCGTTCGCGCCGAATCTGGCCTGGTTGCTGGCCGGGCGCACGTTGCTGGGCATTGCGCTGGGCGGCTTCTGGGCGCTGTCCGCCGCTACGGTGATGCGTCTCGTGCCCGAACAGAGTGTGCCGAAAGCACTGTCGTTGATCTTTGCCGGCGTGCCCTTGGCCACCGTCAGCGCTGCTGCACTGGGGAGCCTGCTCGGCGATCTGATCGGCTGGCGCAACGTCTTCCTGCTCTCGGCCGCGCTCGCCGTACTGACACTGATCTTCCAGTTCTGCACATTGCCACGGATGGAGCCGAAACGACCAACGCCGCTGCGTACGCTGGTCGTGGTGCTTAAACGTCCAGGAATAGGAATGGGTATTGTCGCTCTCATTCTGGTGTTCTGCGGTCATTTTTCATTCTTCACCTATGTGCGGCCGTATCTCGAGGCCGTATCGAGCTCGGGTATTTCCGGTATCTCATCGATGCTGCTGGCGTTCGGGATCGCGAACTTTCTCGGTACGCTGGCGGCAGGCTACCTGCTCGAGCGCAGTTTACGCTTCACGCTGGCTAGCATGCCCTTGATCATGGGCACGTTGGGCTGGCTGATGGCCACACTGGGTGGCGTTTCGATCTGGTCAGCCGGGCTGATGGTGGCGCTGTGGGGCTTCGCCTTCGGTGCGGTCCCCGTTGCCTGGTCGAACTGGGTCACGCAGGCCGTGCCCGACGAAGCCGAGAGTGCCGGTGGGCTGGTATCGTCGTCGGTACAGTTGGCGATCGCGATGGGGGCCGTCATCGGTGGTGCCGCCATCGGTGTGGGCGGGGTGCCGGCCGTCTGCGCCGCGGCGGGTGTGTTGCTGCTGGCAGGCGCCACGCTGGTGTTGTTCGGCGTACGCACTCGTGCCCCCGCGCCGGTGGCTGAAGGTGCTGCCGGCTCCCCTTGACCCTGACACTAATGTCAATGCGCCAACCTTGTCCGGGTAACGGAGGGAATCATCCATGCAGACCCATGAAGCCGCCACACGTCTGGGCATCATGGTCCTGTTCGCCATCCCGCTCGGCATGGTGGCGTCATGCTCGGCCTGTGGGCGCTACTGGGTGGTATCGGTGCACCGGCACTGCAGGCTCATCTGGCGAGCCTCTCCGATGTCCGACGCGGCACCCCGCAACGCCCCGCCGATCTCACCGCCCACCAATGCCTGGTGCTTTCCAGCAGCCGGCAGCGGCAGGATGTCTGGCACCTCACCGACAACCAGGGGCAAAGCGAGGCGGTACAGGTAGGTGGTCGCATACGCAGTAATCAGGGAGAGATGCTCACCGAGGCGGTACTCGGCGACTTGGGTATCGCGCAGCACTCGGTGTGGCATATCCACGAATACCTGCGCAGCGGCCAACTGAGAGTGGTGCTGCCGGACCACCGGCTAACGGAAACCGGCATTCACGCGGTGATGCCTCAGCGGCGACTGGTGCCGCCCCGAGTGCGGGCGTTCGTGGCGTTCCTGGAAGGGCGGCTTGCCGAGCATCCAATCTGGGCATTGCGACCGGAAAACCAGTAAGAGCCATGAGCCGAAAAAGCCCGGCTCAAGGCTGTAACCAGTCACTGCCGCCGATTACCAACATGGGCGGCCTGGTCTATGGATGCGCCACAGTATCCAGATGGTCTACTGGCGACAGTACCGCAAGATACATCCTTTTCTAGATCTTCAAGCCCGGACTTATCCATGACTCCGTCAGCCTGCCATCCAAACCAGGTGAAGCACACAAGCAACAGCAATTGAGCCAGCGAGAAACCGCTAAAATCCTACCCCTGGACTCCTGCATAACGCCCGAATTAGGCCGCTCGCCGATAAGAGTAATCAACCCTCTGGTGGAAATTCGGTGAATTTGGGAAGCCTCGGATCCATACAATCCCAATCCGGCGATCGACTAGTAAAAATATCCATTTGTGGTTTGTAAAGAGAAAGATCATCAAGTGATCCTGCGCCAATCCCAAGCGTCCCCGGAACTGGTCCAGGCTTTTCAAATAGCGACGACCCACAATTTGGGCAGAACCCTCGCCACCCGGGCTCTCCGTTGCTGCCAGTGCTTTGGTAGTACTTGACCTCGCCTGTGACTTCAACAGAATCCTCGGGCACAAATAACACCGCTGCATATGCGCTTCCTGTCGCCTTTTTGCAGTTAAGGCAGTGGCAATTTCCAGCCATTTTTACCTCACCGGAGCATTCGTACTTGAGCGAGCCGCAAAGACAACTCCCGGAAAATTTCATATTCAACCTCCTGACTGATACGCAACATCTTGAATAGGACATCAGGCTGCCACCTGCGTTGTGTGGCCCAATGCCCCCAGCAGGTGCGAGTTTTTAGTGGAATCGAAGGCGTAATGGAAAAGACGTCGTGACTGTAATTGTTAACCATAGCCAGCTTCGCGCACCATTTCATTTGCCAAGACCCATGTACCATTGTAGGACGTTTCAAACTCCTTGGTGACCATAAAGTCATACTTTTGATACATGACTTTTGCTGGAACGTTATTCTTTGCGACGTAAAGTGTAGCGGAAGCTCCGGTCTGGGAAATCAAGTGCTCTAGTAAGCGTTTCCCAATCCCTCTTCCGCGAGAGAGTGGGTGTACATATAGCGCTTGGATCTCATTTTCAAGGACAGCCCCATACCCGAGGATACCGCCATCGTCATAAACGAATATCCTTGACTCCATCATTTCCCGCAAGCGCTCCTCGTCCTTTTCTAGGGGCAATAACTCGAATCTACCGTTTTCGTAACGAAACTCGTCTAGCTTTGACAACGAGTAAATCCCTGCTATTGCATCAAAGTCGCTATCCTGAAACGTTCGTATATTCATAAAGTCTAACGCCCGCCATCACCGGTGACAAAACCGCAGAAAATGGGTTCATAGAGCCAATTTACCCTTCTTGAACTGCTTGATTTCATTGATACCGTCAAGAATCTCTGCCCCAAGGTTCCTGTCACCCATTGTTGATTGCCTCCAGTAATAAATGGCTCTGACCCCACCACTCTTTCCCGAATCCGCTGGTGCCCATCGAACCGCGGGGCATCACAATTTTGTTCAATACGGTGTTCAGCCGCCATTGCAGACTGCGTTCATTGCGCTTCCAGGAGAACGACGATGAGCCTTTCCATGATATTGCCAATGTCGGCATTCGCTCTGGCGGCTTCCATTTCACCGGGCCCCGTGAATCTGGTGTGTCTGAGCAGTGGGACTCGCTATCCCCTCGCCAGGGGGCTGATGTTCGTGACCGGGGCCACCTTGGGGTTTGTCGCCCTATTCATCGCCATAGGGTTAGGGCTCTACTCGGTACTGGCGGTGGTGCCGGGATTGGAGGAAGCCCTGCGCTGGGCCGGTGTCGCGTTTCTTCTTTACCTTAGCGTGCGGTTGGCACGCGATAATGGCCGCCTCCCCGAAGATAACGCTCATAGGGCGCCAGGTTTCATGACCGGCGCGATAATGCAGTGGCTCAATCCCAAGGCGTGGCTGGCTTCCGCCTCGGGCATCGGGGCCTATACCAGTGGCAACGACCTACAGCAGGTACTGCTGTTTGCGGCACTCTATCTGCCTATCTGCTGGCTGTCATTGGGCAGTTGGGTCTATGCCGGCGCCTTCCTGCGCCGCTACATCCAGCGCCCCACGGTGCTGATAACGGTCAATCGAAGTCTGGCTGTCTTGCTCGCCGCCAGTTGTCTGTACCTGCTGATTGAGTAGGGTCCGTCGATACTGGTCCGGTGTGGCAGCCACCAGGCGCTTGAAGGTGCGCTGGAAATGCGGCTGATCGGTAAAACCGACATTCAATGCGGTTTCGGCAATGGGCGTGCCCTGTTTCAATTCGCGCTGCCCCAGTTGAATCCGGCGGTTTATCAAGTAGGCATGAGGGGTCAGGCCGAAGTGCTGCTTGAAGACACGGATGAGATGGCCGGGACTGTAGCCTGAGCGATTGCACAGCGTGTCCAGGGAAATTTCCTGTGTTGCGTGCTCGTCCAGGTAAGCCGCCAGTGCCTGCAGGATGTCCGGTGCCCTGGGCAGCGGCTGCGCCGGCTGGCCGGCCAGTTCATGCATCAGGGCGGAGAGGTATTCGACCACGACCGTCTGCTTGTCCAGCAGATCCCGCTGCGGGTCCAGTAAACAAGCCGCCATCCGGCAATATCCCTCATACCAGGTGGGATCGTTGATGACGGCCGTCGAAATGTCCTGCCAGCGAGGCGTCGTCAGCAGCCCGGCCGCGTAACGCAAGTCAGTCAGCCAGCCGGTATCGACATACAGCATCAGGTAGGCCCAGGGCTGATTGTCGATGGGGTTGCAGGCGTGCACCCACTCCGGATTCATCAATACCAGGTTGCCGGCACTGATCCGGTACTGGTCGTTACGGTAGCGGAAGGTGCTTTCACCTTCGGTGATGGCGCCCAGAGACCAATGCGTATGGCTGTGTGGCGCATAGCAGACCGTTCGACCGTCATCGACCTTGCGCAGCTCCACGTGGGGCATGCGTGAATCGCGCCAGAATAGCGGGTTATTCGGTTGCGGCATGGCCTGATGATCTCTTTCGTTAGCGCCCGTTCCTCGGGGCCGGCTACAGCGGATTATTATGCCGGATATCAATCCGAGTATTACAGATCCTTGTGCATGCACACGAAATGCGGTTCAAAACCGTGTTTCTCCCATACAGCGCGGGACCGCGGGTCATTCCATACCACACCTAACTCGACGCGTCTTACGCCCTGAGCCCGAGCATAGCCTTCTACGTACTCCATCAGCAATCGACTCACGCCGTGTTGCCTGAATGCCGGTGCCACATCGAGATCATGTACATATAGATACTCTCTCGGAACAAAGAGCGTCGACTCGCTCTGGAACGCGCAAGTGACATAGCCCGCCAACTGAGATTCGGTATGTGCGACCCAGCCGAATCGGCGCCGCGCCTCGAACTCCCTGGCTAGTTCATCAGTGAGTTCTTCAGCAGTGACGGCCGGTACATAGATACTTTCCGTCTCGGCCACCTCCGCGGTGCAGCCAAGCCACAACGCCGCGATGGATTCGGCGTCATCAGGAACAATCTTGCGCACCGACAACTCAGTCATGGCTTCCCTCTACTTTCGCCGTGATTGGTAAAGATTCCCACTTGGAGTGAAGAATTTTCTCGCCAGGGACGCAAATGGCGCCGCCGGGGCCGAGCCGGCAAACCGTATGCCGAAATCGCGCAGAGCAAGCTGGAACCGATTGGCCGGTAAAAATACGCCGACATTTCTGCGCCCGACCCTTTGGATACGAGCGATCTTCGGTCGCAGGTGGTACTCGTAGCGTTCAAGCGCGCCTGCAACATCGTTTGGTGTCGTCGTCAACTCTTCGGCGAGTATATAAGCGCCAGCCAGGGCCATGGACGCGCCCTGCCCCGCGATCAGGGATACGGCGTAGCCGGCGTCTCCCAGCAACACGACACGGCCCGAACTCCAAGCTGGCATTTCCACTTGGGAAACCTCGTCAAAATAGACGTCGGTCGTTTCAGAACAACGCTCCAGAAGGAATGGAACGTGCCAGCTCATTCCCGCGAACACCTCTCGAAGTTCAGCCTCGACAGTGCCTAAGCGATGCTCGTGTTCGGCCCTATACATGAAGATCGCGACCAATTTGCTGTCTCCAGTCGTCACCAGAGACACACTCCGATTCGGCTCGGTCAAAGTATAGGTCGTGTTCGATGCGACGTCCGGCACATGCGATCGATCGAGGATGTAGGCAGCAACGTGGCAACCGAGAAAACGAACGAAACGCTTCTCTGTACCGAAGGTCAACGCCCGGACCTGCGAGTGCAATCCATCGGCACCGACAACTAAATCGCACTCCTCCTCCGAGCCGTCGCTGAGAGCGACTCGGACGCTGCCGTCCTGTTGGTCAATAGACTGGATCGTGGTTGCGAAGCGCAAGTCGATAGCGTCGGCCGCATTTTCGTATAGAACACGCTCGATATCGCCGCGCATCAAATTGAGTTCGTGCGGACCTTCCAGTCGTTCCAGAGCCTTGTCCTCAACGGCAAATTTCTCTTCCCCTTGGGGGTTGAGGTATACCATACGGTCTGGATTGTGCTGTACGGCCTCGAGTGCAGGGAGTAAATTTGTACGCTCGGCGACTTCATAACCCGTTCCGACAAGTCCGAGCATATAGCCGTAATCGCGCAGAGACGATGATTTCTCCACGACGATAGGTCGGTAGCCCTTCCGGCCCAGGCAATGAGCCAGAGCGAGACCCGCGATTCCAGCACCTGAAATTAATACTTTCATAAAACTCTTCTGTGCATCTTTGCACCGTATAACGCCTGAACTAAACCGCGCGGCGAAGTCGGCTGGCACCAAATCCTCGCACGACATCGACGCCTATGAAGAGCAGATGCGCCGGTTGATGCCGGGCTGGGCCGCTTTCGACCTACGCATGATGTTCCAAGGCTACTGCGAACGCAGCTTCGTCGCGAACGATGGCGACATCAGGATATTGACAGACTTGTTGGGCCATCCTCCGCGCAATTACGCAGATTTTGCGCGAGAGACTTCTCGCATTTGGCAATAGAGGCGTGGCTAATCGGAGTTTGTCGGCATCGGAGCTCTTTTGCATGCTACGAACTCCCCTTTGCCAACCGGAACCAGAGCCGTCGTGAATTCTTCGGTGCCAGCTACGGCATGCATGAAGGCTTCTAATTCCGATGCATGTGAAACCGCGTTGTCACAAATCAGCAGCCCACCTGGACGAACCAAAGCAACGATCTCTTGTGCAACATCCGCGTATTGCGAGCGATCGGCATCCAGGAAGACCAGATCAAACCGTTGATCCGACTGCTTGAGGTAACTGCTGGCATCCGTCTTCACTATCGTAATCTGATGACCAAGCTTCGCCTTTTCGAAATTACTGGTCGCCTCTTCTATCTTTTGAGGAGATACCTCCACAGTCGTGACATGCCCATCGTCGGGTAGAGCAGAAGCTAGCCATAGCGTTGAATATCCATTTGACGTACCGATCTCTAGAACGCTTTTAGCCGCACTAGCTTTAACTAACACTGCTAAAAATTGTCCAGTATCTCTCGTGATGTTGAGATACTTCCGCTCCCTCTGCGTCGCAAGTGCATCGTTGTCTTGACCTAGTCGCTCTAGCTCTTCAAGGATCAACTCAAGCTCCATGATGGGGTCCTCATTCATAACGTCGCAATCACGTACTTAACGTCGTCTGTCTCGATACACTCAGCATTTAGCTTGCTAGCAATCGCTCTACCAAGTGTGCTGGTTTCGGAATCAGCGGCGCCAGTAATGAGAATATGCATTTGCATAGACCTAACGTCCGGCACGAGCTGCGGCTGCAAAGCGGTCGCGCTCCATACCGTTATTAGGCGGCGAGACCTTGGCGCTAAAAGTTCTTGCCGTCGACATGCTGGCTGTTCAGCTCCCTTGGATTCACTCCGGACAAGCAGTTGACGTTTATGGCGACAGTCGGTGATCCATCGGGCATCTCGCCGTAAGCAAAGCTCTCAACCCCACAGTTGCTACAGAAGAGGTGGCGGATCACTTGCTTGTTAAAAAGGTACTCGGTTAGCTCCTGTTCTCCGGATTTCAACCGAAAGTTCTCCAGTGGTGAAAATGCCAGCACAAAGCCCATACGCTGACAGCGGGAGCAATTGCATGTGATCGTATTTTCAAGATCTACGTCAACTTCATAGTTCACGGCGCCACACTGGCAGCCGCCATCGTAATGTGAAAGTGCCATTGCTTTATCTCCTTTTCAGTTCGTTACATACGTCCACGCAGATGGTCCTACCCACGGAAAGTAGACACTCAGTTATGCGCATCTTTGCTCATATTCCACCGGGCTGATATAGCCCAAGGCGGAGTGGGGGTTCAGTGACCAAGCGAAACACCTGATCACAGGAAAGACCGATCTTTTCACATCAGACAACGAAGACACTCAAACCGCTCCCGGATCAGAGGGCGGCTTGGAGTCGTCTGACTGACTCGGCAGCGCTCGCGGCGCTTGCCTAATCCCCAAGTAAGTGTCGAACCATCCAAGCATCGGTTAGAGATTATCTATACTCTTCAAGATGAACGACACGCGCTCATTAACATTGTTACGCGGAACTTCTATTGTTTCGTAACCCCATTGCAAATACCAACGTTTCAGACCTTCAAAAACCTTTATGGATTCCTCAAAACTTTGGTCACGCTCTGAGTCTTTACCGTAAATTTCTTCCCATGGAGGAAGAAGAAAGACGACGTCGTTATATGGGAACTGTTGAACGTATTGCGCGATTTCATCGCTTGCTAATGCGCTCTCCGCCTCAAGCATATACAGCGCGTCCAACACCCCACGATCAAAGAACATGGCATGGTCGCAGGTAGTTGCATCCCGATACTTTGCCATATCCGAACTCAGAATCTCTTGGGCAAAGGCAACGGGATCTGGTCGAGGTGATAACCCCGCTGCTAACCGTTCTTTGATTATCCTACGGGCAGACTCCGATACGATGCGATATCCGCACTCCGCTAGGGCACTAAGGATTGTAGTTTTGCCGCCACCGGGACCGCCGGTGACTACGAATCGACGGTTCATCTCACTCCTAACGCCGAACGAATCGGCGGCCCGTCAGGGGCGTCCGCCTTTGTTGCCCCCTGCAAGTAGCTAACCATAAGCCAATGCTTTCACCACGAGTATCAGGTGAAATCAACAGCATTTCGATGTTGTCATCTTGTACGCTGCAGAATCCCAGAGGAACGATCTGGGACACTGGGTCAGGCCCTATGCTACAGATCCGATTCATGGTTTATACCGTCACTAATCGGAAGGTTACCAATATCATGCGGATTTACGCCCGCCAAACACCCAATATTGAATCCATATACATTAGGATTAGAGCGCGTTTGATGATGCGTGTAGATGCCACAGTTCGAACAAAAATAGTGCTTGGCAACCCGCGTATTAAACTGATAGAGCGTAAGGTACTCTGCGCCTTTAATGATGCGTAGACCACTCAATGGCACATAGGCCATCACTGCTCCTTTGC
This sequence comes from Aidingimonas lacisalsi, assembly GCF_008079445.1. Lineage (GTDB taxonomy): Bacteria > Pseudomonadota > Gammaproteobacteria > Pseudomonadales > Halomonadaceae > Aidingimonas > Aidingimonas lacisalsi. The sequence goes on from NZ_VRYH01000013.1 coordinate 35,181, forward strand.
GCGCACAAATGGAACAATTACACCTTTTCGGGTCAACAAGACCCTCAGGCAGGTCAAGTTCGAGTTCCACCATGCCACAGTGGCAAGTAGCCCTGTGCTTGCGGTGAATCTCAACGCCGCCTACTTGTTTGAGCACTGCGATGGCCTCCCTTTACCCTAACTTAGTGCGCCTTACGAACCTTATAGCCCCTTTCCATATATATCCCCATGTCGTGGTCATAGATGCCTTTCTTGGTAGTTAGCCGATACATGTCGGCATCGATGCTATAAGTCCGTAGAGGGGCGCGGACCTCCTTCACCGATCGACATCTACGGTTTGGGTGCAAGTGGTCCAAAGAACCCAACGATGCGATGCAGCTTGCCATCGGTGGCCAACTCACCAAAGTCAATTCCCTCCAGAAGTGGCTGCCCATCCGCAAGCAGCATACGGAAAGTGAAGCGAAGCTTCTCGTGATGCATATCGACCCCGCTGGTAAGTTCACAGTGGACTCCCGGGAATTGCTCAAAAATCCCACCAATGTGATCAACGAGTTCCTTTCTACCTGCGACGTGTGCAGTGGGATCGGTGTAAGTGCCGTCCTCAGCCCATACGCGTTCAAGCAATTGCTGTCTGAGCGCGCGATCAGGTTCGCTCCACGCCCCCGTGTAAAGCGTAATCAGTTCGGATAGCTCCATGCTAACTCTCCTCTTTGCGGTTGCGGGAAGCGGTTCGTTTTAATGACGTGCTGAACGGCCCCATCACTACGTACCACGCGATGGCAAGGCACTGCGACCGCAAGCTTGTTGGCCTCGCACGCCTGCGCTACGGCACGCACGGCATTAGGAGAACCGATCTGGCGAGCAATCTCAGCATAACTCACGGTATGACCCGGTGGCACGGAGCGCAGCGCATTCCAAACACGCTGCTGAAAAGCAGTACCCTGAATGTCCAGGGGGAGCTCAACGCCACTTTCCGGAGCCTCTATGAAGGCAATGACCGACTCAATGATTTCAGTGAGTTCTGGCCCACCCGCCTCGAGGCACGCTTTGCTAAAACGCTGACGTACTTGAGCGGGCAAAGCTTCCGGATTGTCGCCAAACTCGATGGCACAGATCCCGCGATCGGTCACTGCCACTATGACCCAACCCAGAAAGCACGGTGCAATCGCATAACGGATTGTCAGCCCTGCAGCCCCTTCCGGTACGCGGACGGGGTCATGGCGAGACGCTCCCGGGCATTGTCATAAGCGCGGCTGTTCGAACTGAAACCTGCGTCGTAGATAGCCGCCGTGACGGTGATTGTTACATGGCAATCACTCCATGCCTTTGAAATTCGACAATGAAGCCACTCGGTCTAGCCATGCTAGAACGGCCGGATAAGCCTCCAACGCAAAGCCGCCCTCGTGAGCTACGTGTGTGTATGCATAAAGCGAAATGTCCGCAGTAGTAACGTTCTCACCTGCTATATATGGTGTTTTCCCAAGCTGTTGCTCCATGACTTGCAACGCCTTGTGGCCGCCAGCTTGCTTTGAGGCATATTCGTCGACCTTTTCCTCAGGAAGCCCAAGGTACTTATTGATGAAGCGAGCTACCGCGATATACGGCTCATGGCTGTATTGTTCAAAAAACTGCCATTGCAGGACGCGTGCTTGAGCCAGACCGCCCTCTGGATAGAGAGCGGACCCGCCTGCCAGGTAATTGATAATGGCGTTTGACTCAGCAAGGGTCTCGCCCTCATAGAGCTCGAGCAAGGGTATTTTGCCATTGGGATTCTTTTTCAAGAAATCGTCAGACTTAGTGCCGCCAGCCAGGATATCGACATCAATCCATTCGTGGTCAATATTCAGCAGACTACAAACGAGTTGAACCTTGTAGCAGTTGCCTGATTTGGTATCACCGTAAATTTTCACGCACTCTCCTTTGCGATGTAACGCGAAGCCAAGTGGCGCCCTGACAAGGGCGTCCGGTGGAGGCTGAAGGCCGGAAAAATGCAGCGCCTTGTTAAAAGGGACCAAGCTCGCCCCCTTAGTTTTCGGAAGCGGTCGAGCCAAAAAGACGAATTGCTGATCAGCCACACTCCAATGGCTAACTGCACAACTAACCCAACTGGAACTCCCCCGAATTCCTGACGCAATCACCAGACACCAACCGCGCCACCAAACCGGGCAACGCCGCGTCGATGTCCAACTCGGGCAACGCATCTTTCAGGGCGATATGGCTTTCCGGCAGGAAGCGTTGGGAATCTCCAACGGCGGCCTGAAAGGTGTTGACGACATCCACCAGTGCTTTCGGTTGGCCTTCGACCTGCATGGAGCCGTGTACCAGCAGTGCCATGTCGCGGCTTCCTCGTACTCGCCGCCAGCGCTGGGCCGTGCCGACCAGTTTGCGTTCGTCGATGCGTACGTTGAAGCGGCCATCACAGTAAGCCCCCGGTACGTTGCCGAGATCCGCCGAGGCCACGCCCAGTAAGCGGAGCCATTCGCACCAGGGGGCGCCCAGGCGGTGATAGCCCCATTCGAGATGTGCCGCCGAACTGCGCACCTGGCAGCGAACGGCGAGCGCCACGTTGACGACCATCGGCCCCAGCGGTACCGGTGTGCCGCCGGTGGCGCGGAACAGTACCGGCCAGCCCATGTCCGCCAGTCGTTCCTGTGCCTGGGTAAACCCGTCGAGGCGCTGATGACGGCGCGGCATCACCAGCGCGTGGTCGCTTGGTGACCATGCCAGGCAGCCCAGCGAGCGCTCGCCTTCGCAGACCGATTCCAGCAATGCCTCTTCCGCGGTGAGTCCGGCTTCAACGGTGGGATGTTGCCGGAGGTGGTCGGTTGTCGTCATGTGAGGTTCCGATGATTTGACTTACGATGCAGGCAAGAGCGGCCATGTGACATGAGCAATCAGCATCAGCATTCCGAATCGAGTCCTTCGAGAACAGTCTTTTGCGTGGGCCCGATGGCATATCGCCGACGATAGGCCTGTGGGCTCATTCCCGTCTGCTGCCTGAATAGCTCACGGAAGTAGGTTACGTCACCGTAGCCAACGGCACCACTCACCTCCTGAACGGTTCGTCGTTCACTTTCCAGCAGTTGTCTGGCGACGTTGATGCGTAGTTGATGAACGTAAGCCATCGGTGTCTGGCCGGTTGCTGTCTTGAAACGCCGACCAAAATTACGCGGACTCATGCATGCTTGGGCGGCAAGACGGTTTATCGAAAGTGGCTGGTCGAAATGGCGAAAAAGCCATTCCTGAGCCTGAGCGATGCGTTCATCGCCATGGCTTGCATTGGGTGGCTCCGCCGCATAACCGATCTGCCATGTTCGAGGGGTTTCCAGCACCAATGCCTTGGCCGTTTGCAACGCGATACGATGCCCATAGCACTTCTCGACCAGATAGAGGCTGAGATCCACCGCGGCGTAGACCCCGCCACCACAAACGACGTGGTTCGCTTCGGTCAGTATTCGTTCCGGTTGCCAGCGGACCCGAGGGTAGCGTCGGCGGCAAGTTTCAACCACGCCCCAGTGGGTTGTTGCCACCTGGTCATCGAGAAGACCGCTCTCGGCAATCAACGCCGTTCCGGCACAGGCACCGGCGATCCATGTTCCTTGTCGATGCCAGTGACGCAACCAGGGATACAGACAGGCATGGGCAGGGGCCGCAGAGGCAATATCGACTCCCACTGCAGCGAGCACGATCAGATCCGTGTTGCCGACATCATCGATGCAACCGTCGGGGTCCAGATGCAATCCGAATCCGGTTTGAACAGCGCGACCATCCAGGGACACGGTTTGCAATCGGAACAACGGATGCGCCGGTTGGCCGTACAACTCGTTCCACAGGATGCCGGCACTGTTGAAGACTTCTATCGGTGCCACCGCCGTGGAAGGGGCTCCGCCGGCCACGAGCACTACCGTTACGTCATACATGATCACATACCCAAGGCAACGCTGACCTTGAATGTGTGCCGCTTCTTCGGGTTTGGCAAGGCGTAAACCCGTGTTGACGAAAACACCCCTACTATCTGGCCGATCTCCCACTACCTGAAATGACGTTCAGACGCCACGCTTCAAGTCATGGCAATCACGAGTCTTGAGGAGGTAATGATGACTACGCCATCCACGTATTGCGGGAGCTGTTTCTGCGGTGCCGTCCGCTTCACGGTTTCCGGTGCTCCGGAAGCCATGGGCTACTGCCACTGTGAGTCCTGCCGTCACTGGTCCGCAGGGCCGGTCAATGCCTTTAGCCTATGGAAACCGGAATGCCTTCGGATTACCCAAGGCGCGGACCATATTCGCACCTATAGCAAAACCCCGGATAGCGTGCGTCAATGGTGCGATCGATGCGGTGGTCACATTTTCACCGAGCATCCGGCATTGGGGCTTGTCGATGTGTATGTCGCCGTCATCCCCGAGTTACGTTTCGCCCCCGAGATCCATGTCCATTATCAGGAGGCGAGGATGCACATGACCGATGGTCTGGAGAAATTCCGCGATGTTCCACTGGAAATCGGCGGTTCGGGCGAACGGGTGACTGAGTGATCCTGTGATGATGACCGGCCTGCTTTCCGGTGCCGCTTCGTGTCGCACTCGCCGTAGACATCGTTCCCCCCATCAACCACGGCACCTCGTGGCCTGGATTCATGTGGGAGCGACTTCAGTCGCGATCAGCCGTGTCACCCAGGCAGGGCTAACCGCCCTGCATCGCGGTTGAAACCGCTCCTACGAACTCCAGAACCACCCGCTCCCGGAGCACGGGTCTTGTAGGAGCGACTTCAGTCGCGATTAGCCGTATCACCCAGGCAGGGCTAACCGCCCTGCATCGCGGTTGAAACCGCTTATATGGACCCGTCCCGTTGTGCAAGCCCGAATCGCCATGGCCGGGGTGAGACTGCACGCTTATATCCGGCCTGTTAGCGGCA
>NZ_VRYH01000014.1 GCF_008079445.1 Aidingimonas lacisalsi
TAGTGCAACATCCTTGTTTAGGCATTTCCCTCGCCTCACTTGTCCTCACACTAGACGTTAAGTCAGCAGTTGACTGTGCGCTCGCGAACATGGCGTGGAAATCTCCGCAAAACCTACTGAGATGGACCCCGAATTTTGGTTCTTCGTCACATCATGTGGATTTGGCCTGATCGAGCAGACGCCCCACGGGACTGCCGATCAGGTAGATCATCGCGATGAAGTTGGCCTCGTTCCGGTAGCCGTGTGCGCGTGATCGGGCCGCCTGGAACAGACCGTTCATACCTTCCAGACGGGCGTTGGTCAGGCCGGAGATCCAGCGCAGCTTTTCCTTGATCACCCAGGCATCGCCGGTGGCCCCCTGATCGGCTACCAGCTCCTGGAGGGCAGCGATCTGCTTGGCCGTCAGGTTGCCGTTATCCAGGGTCTTCAAGACCGCCCACCGGAGGGCTTTGGGATGCCCCTTCTCACGGCCTTCTTTCTTGCGGACCCCATCCAGCGCCTTGGTGAAGGTCTGCACGATGTGGAACCAATCGACCGTCACCTCGGCGTTGGGGAGATTCTCGGCAACGCCGCTCAGGAAGGCCTGAGACATGTCGCAGACCACCTCGACCACGTTGTCTGGGTCGCCTCCATGCGCCGCCAGGAAGGCGCTGAAGGCCGTGATGGCGGCCTTGCCATGGCCCGGAACGGCGAAGATCACCGGCTCGTGCTTGCGCTGCATGTCGAGAAACACCGTGATCATTGTCGAGATGCAGCTTAAGACAGCGGCGAGACTGGCAACGTGTCAGTCGGGCTCGGTACCCGGCGAGACTGGCGTCATAGTGCTTGCCAGGACGGACCCGTGTGGCGTACCAGCTCCCGGGAGATGGTGCTGGGTGCACGACCCAATTGGCGTGCGATGGCGCGGATCGAGTGGCTGATAAGCATCAGCATGATAGCCGCTCGGTCTGCCGCAGTGAGGTGGCAATAACAGTGAGTCATGGCAGCACCATACCGGATGGGTCGGGTGTTGCACTTGCTCATTGAGACCGCCCAGCCTCGGCTGGCTGCCACCCTCGTTGCCTTATGGATTCCCCCCTCCGCTGCCGTGGTGCATTCGGCTTCTGACGTTCTGTGCAGCCGTCTTCTAAAAATGACACCTCCCGGGCTCTCTATGGAGCTGGTTTTCCGTAAAGAAACCGCGCAAATCTTTCTATGTACAGAAAAGGTAGGATTGATTTCTATGATGCCTGAGCATCGACAGCCATGGCGGCCGGGTCAGCGGAGGGAGGGCGAGAGACCTTCAGGAAGGACACGCTAAGGGCTTGGGAGGACTACCGGCTTGCACGCGACCGCTGACGACGTGGCTGGCTAATTGGGGGACGGATAACGAAGGTGCCGCCCCTCCCCCAGCATGTCGAAATCAAGGCTCATCATCCTCTGCCTCCAGAAGCGCTTTGATGTGTTCGCCATCACTGATGGCCGCTCTCCACAAGTCATTCCAGCTATCCGGTGGGTTACCGTTCTGGAGCATCTTCCGGAAGACAGCGTAAGCGTCCTGTTTGCTGTCATAGGCGCGCTTGGTGGATTCGTCGTTGACCCAGGCGTAGATGAGGATCTTGCTCGCAAGGTCGTAACGAAAGAAAAGCCGGTACTGCTGGTAGAACTTTGCCCGGCACCAATGGGTGTGCTCAGCCCCGAGGGTGTTTCCTTGGCGATACTGAGGGCCTGCCGGGTCCTGTGGGATGTCGTTCTTGGCCAGCTTCACAATCGCCGCCAGACGCTTGGTGGCCGGTTTGCTGCGATATCCGAGCGGATCCTTTTCCTGGAGTCGCTTCACCTTACTGGTGAGCGCATCGACCTGCTCCAGGAATAGCGGATGTGCGTAGATCGTCCATCCGTTTATCCCCAGAGGACTCATGTGTCGTTGTCATCCTCTGACAGTTCCTCATCGAGGTCTACCTCAATGCCTGCCGTCAGGCGTTCGGCCTCGGCAAAGGTGCTGGCAGTGACAGGACGAATGTTTTCCGGGTGCTCCTTCAGATCGCGCTCCAGGAAGGCCAGGAAGCTCGCCATCACGGGGTCTTGGCTGGACTCATCGCGGGCGCGAGAGAGCACCACTTCCCCATCGGGGCGAATCATGTAGTGAATCCGATCGCGGCGCTTCAGCTTCAGCGCACGACGAACCGATAACGGAACGGTGGTCTGATAGCGATCCGTCAGGGTGGAGTCATCCTCAATGGTCGTGTTCATGATTAGCCTCCACTCATTGGCAATGCAAAAGTAATGCACTTAAGGTAATGCAACCGCATTGCCCCGTCAATGACAGGGAAAGCAATCAATAGGTCCCGGCACGACACCCTATTCTGGTGTGGTTCCCAATATACGACCATTCTGTAAAGAAAACGAAGGTGTCTTTGAAAGTGGTATTATCCCACTTCATTCATCAGAGGGAATGAGGTGGGATAACGGCGGTGCTCGCTCGCTGGGTATGCCTACCGTATTGGACTGTTTTATCCAGCAGGCGATGGCCTAGGTGGTCCAGGCAGACCGGTAGTCCCGCTTCCACCCACTCAGTTATGGCTTTAGCCCGGGACGTTCCGCACACCAGGCGATTCGATACGCACAACGCTGCGCCCGGTAGAGCCGGAACAGAGTTGTGGTTGTGGACCTGGGCCTCGACGCCATCTTCGACCGGGGGAATCATGATCACCTGATAGCACGGTTGAAACAGCGTACGCCGGACAAGCCAATGCTCAGGCTGATCAACCGGCACCTGAAGGCAGGTGTTCGGGCCCACGGCTGCCGAATACCGACGCAGGAAGGTGTTCCTCAAATCAGCGCTTCCCTACTCCGTCACTCTTGCAATAGGTGCATCAACGGTGATCGTCCAACACCTGCGAGTATAGTGAACAGTCGGCGAAATAACAGCTACAGGACACTTCGATCAGGCCCGGCCGGTCAAGCACAATAATATTGCCGCGATGGTAGCTGATCAACGCCCGTTTTTGCAGCACCGTTGCAGCCTGGGTGATGCCGGCACGTCTGACACCCAGCATCGCTGCAAGGAATTCATGGGTCAGCTGCAGCCTGTTGGAGCCGGCACGATCCTGGGTCATCAGCAACCAGCGCGCCAGCCGTGCCTCGACTTGGTGGAAGTGCGTGCAGGCAGCCGTTCGGGCGAGCTGATTCATGAGCACATAAAGGTAGCGTTGCAGCCGCTGCTGCAGCACGGGACAGTATGGCAGCAGACGCTGAAATCGAGTGGCATCCATACGCAGCGCCATGCCGGCGCCTTGCACCAGTGCACACAGCGGAGATTCCTCAACGCCGAGGAGCAGCGACACCCCCATCATGCCCTCACGCCCCGCCATTGCCACTTCCAATCGATCGCCGCCGTCGAGACTGACGATCAGCGAAATGAAACCATCGACGGGAAAGTAGACCTGCTCGATGAATCCGCCCGGCTCAACCAGTACCTCACCAAACATCAGGGTTACAGGCTCACAATCGGCCATGAAGGCAGCATGCTCATTCGAAGGCAGCTCGCGAAGCAGCTGATTGGCAGCGGGAAAAACAGGGCGGGGGGCCATGGCTGCTCCGGCGTCGACGTACTTGGCAAGCGGCATGAAAAACACATGATGATTTCAATGTCGACTGCAGACCGAGATCCTAAGAGACTGCGCTCAGGCGATATAACTGCAGGTTAGCATGATGTAAAACACGCGTCGGCACGCTAGCACACATAGACGATGCAAGAGGAGTATGGCGCGGTGTATAGGTAAGGATCACATCACGGCTCGGCCATCCAGCAAACGATCGTACTCGCATTTGACGACTGCGTAGCACTCGCAGGCCTTGCCTTCGAGACGCATCCTGTCGAGCACGGTGATATGTCCACGATGATAGTCAATCAGCCCCGCCCGCTGGAGCTTGCCTGCCGATTCGGTCACGCCTTCCCGACGCACGCCCAGCATATTCGCGATCAGTTCTTGGGTCATGATCAACTGGTCACCCGGCAGGCGGTCCAGACTCAGTAGCAGCCAGCGACAGAGCTGCTGGTCGACAGTGTGATGGCGATTGCAGACCGCCGTCTGAGCCATTTGCGTCAATAACGCCTGGGTATAGCGAAGCAGCAGCCTCTGCATCACACCGCCACGATAGAACTCATCCTTGAGGCTCTGCCCCTCGAGACGGTAGGCCTCGCCGGCACTCTGCACGATAGCCCGACTCGGCGTCGTCTCACCGCCCATGAACAATGACACGCCAACAATTCCTTCATTACCGACCACCGCGATTTCCGTCGAGGCACCGTTTTCCATCACGCAAAGCAGCGAAACGATGGCATCCAGGGGGAAATAGGCATGCTGCATCACGCTGCCGGATTCACACAACGACTTCCCCAACGGCAACGTCACTCGCTCAAGATGGGGTAGCAGCCGCGCCAGTTCGTCATCCGGCAATAGTGCCAGCAACTGGCTCCGAGGGTTGAACTGTGGTACCGACATCCCAAGCCCTCCCTTGTTCGCCAGCGTCGGGCGACTACGTACGTCACCAAACGGATAATGATCGCGCCCTGTTGTCAGGCCTTTAACAGTATAGGGTGACTGGCGACATTCTATGTTCGTTAGCGTACATAGTGAAGCCGCAGCCATGACTAATCTCTTGCCTACTAGCTGTCCAGACTAATCTGCCTGTCCGTTACCAGCCACTGGTATTGCAATGACGGAGTGAGACATGCGCCAAAGATTGACGACAATACCGACGCTGGGCCAAGCACTTGACTGCTCCTCGCCCTGAAGAGGGTGTCGCAAATCGCTTAACGACTCATGACTCAACAGGCCCTCTGCGATGCCGAGGATGGGAACATGACAATGCCGGGCACCGGGGTAGCCGAGATCATTTCCCTCGTCAGGCAAAACGCCCCAGGTATCTCCACCAGAGGACCCATAAAATACGATATAGGCTCAGCGCTACCGCGCGAGCCAAGTTGTAGGCCAGGGCATGCAAGGCAAACTCTCGCTTAACGCCAGCAAGCTCCCGGCGTCGGAAGCGAGGCAGCCCCTGTTGCTGACGTAGTCGTGAAAAAACCGGCTCGACCATGGCCTTTCGTTGTCGAAATACGGTCTGAGCACCCGGATGTGTCATGATCTGCTGCAGTGCCAGGCATGCGGTCGATGTCCCGGTCCTGGCCAGAACAGTACGAGCCAGGTCTTCGACAAACGTCTGAGATAGTGCCTGTTCATGCAGACAGATCAAGCGTCCGATGTTGGCATGATCGGAGGCAATGCCTCCGGTCACCCACATGGCGCCCAGATCAACACGTGCCAGCCGTTCCAGCGAGCGCAACGATGAGACCCCGTGCATGATCCCGTAGAGAATCAACCCCATCATCGCGCGTGGCGCATAGGGTGCGCGCCCTGTGGCGGCATAGCGATCCTCGAAGGGCGTCCAATCCTGGGCATCCAGCAGGTTGGCCACCACAAAAGGAGCGCGAACCCCTGACTGCTACAGATGATCTTCAAGCGGTGTCATGCCCAGGAAAATCGCCTTGGCATCACCTTGTATGAAGCGCCGTCCTGACGAAGCTGCCGAGACGCGGGAAGACGGAGTGGCAGAGGCAGGTGATGCCTGAAAAAGCACGAATTGCCTGTCATCGGGTGTGGGCATACATGCTGTCGACACAGTAAGCTCTCAGGCAGATAAAATAGTCATTTTACGGCTTTGCCCCTTTCGCGACACCCTCTTCAGGGCGAGGAGCAGTCAAAGCCCTGGCGGCTCCCTGGACCGTAATGCACGGCAGCCAGGCGGCCTGCAGGTATCCGCTCCGACTCTCAACCAGCATCACCAGACCCGATGCCTTATGGCTCTTGAGCACCGTGTCGCCTTCCCAATGGCCAATGAACAAACGGTCTTCCACTTGGGCAAGGCGATGCTCTATTCCCACACGATGGAGGATCTTGCCGAGGCCGACTCGTTTGGCCAAATGGCGATGATAACGACGCTGCTGAGGTAGCCGCAGCGCCTTCCAGAGATCGCCGACATGGGCCTTGTCGGCGAGCTTGTCGATCACGCCGCCCCAGGCCGCATCTGTTGGTGCTGGAAGTCGTTGCGGGCGTTGGCCAGCCGTTCGTGGAATCAGGAGAAGACCTGGAACAGACGCGTAAACGCTATTGTTGGTTGCACAATCCCTCTATCCCGCAAAAGACACTGCACCATCAAGCATCGATTACAACAATGAAAAGCGCCGGTTGGCCCCATATCTAGAGAAGCATGAACGCCATTGCTGAATCGGAGTCAAGGTGAGGTGAGGGACTTTGGCTCCATTTGTCCAAATGCTCACTCCAACTGGACCACTTCACCCTGCTATTAGGTGAGTTTCAGGAACCGGGCTCAATAGCAAGCATGGCTTCACGCAGTTGCTCCACCAGCACGGCAGTGGCCATCGGCAGGGCTCGGTCACTGTGGGTACACAACACCAGCCGGGCCTTGGCGATATGACGATCCTTAAGCGGCTTGAACAGTAATTCGCCTTGAGCCAGTTCCCTGGCGACGTCGAGCCGATTGAGAAAGGCAATCCCCAAGCCGGCGCGTGCCAGCGACTTCAGGCCGAGAATACGATTGCCTGTCGCCAATGGGTCCAGTTCGATATCCGCCGCAGCCAACACCTGTTGCAGCGTCGAACCGTGGAACATCTCGTTACCGGGCAAGATCGCTGGATAGGATTGGCATTCCCGAAGCCACAAGGCTTCTCGCTCGGCCAAGGGATGGTGTGGGGCCAATACCGCTCCGAATTCCAACTCCACCTTCTCGAGAAATCGAACCTTGGGCGTCGCTGGGGGATTCATACATAGGCCAATGTCGGCATCACCACTCACGACTTGCTCGAGTATGTCGTCAGTCAATCCAGTGACCATCATGAAACGTATCCGCGGGAAACTGCCACTGAATTCAGACAGCACACGAGGTAACAACTGGTCAGTCAGTGATTCGATCGTGGCGACACGCACCTCGGCACAACCGGTGCCACGAATCTCCCCCAGGTACTCCTGCAGACGGCGTTCGTCGCGCTGCCACTGCTGCACCTGATAGAGAATCAGCTCTCCTGCCGGTGACAGCCGTAACCCACGCGGCAACCGCTCAAACAGAGGGACCCCCAACTCGTCCTCCAGTCTGAGAATCTGCCGGTTGATCGCCGAAGCGGCCACATGCAACTGCTCGGATGCCTTGCGCAGCGACCCTTGTCGTGCCACCTCCTCGAAATAGCGAAGCCCGGGCAGCAACAGGTTCATGCAATCCTCCCACTGTTGCCTTTTCGGCAACGATGAATGCAAAACATTATTATGGACCAGAACGGAAAGGCACCGCTAGGGTGACAGGACACCACAACAACAAGAGGCTCCATGATGAATACCTCTCCGACTCCTCCCCACAGCGAGGTGGAACCCGCCGACGAGCGGTTACCACTGGGCAAGCTTCTCCTGTATGGCTTCCAGCACGTACTGGTGATGGCCGCAGCACCGATTACCGCCGCCTTCCTGATCGGCAATACGCTCGAGTTGCCGGATACCATGACCGTCAGCCTCATGAGCGCGATCTTCCTGGCCTGCGGCCTCGCCGGCATTCTGCAATCGGTCGGCATTCTGGGCTTCGGGGCCCGCTTGCCGTTCATTCAGGTGCCCGGCGGTGCACCATTGGCCATTTTCCTGACCATCGCGCAAGCCACGGACCTGCAGACCGCCACCGGAGCGGTCATCCTGACAGGCGCGTTCTACTTCCTGGCCCTGCCCTTCTTCACCCGGGTGCTGAAGTTCTTTCCGCCCATTGTCGTCGGCACCATGCTACTGCTGGTGGCAATCAACTTGATTCGTATCTTCGGTGGCCTGATTACGGGGCAACCCGATTCGCCAGGATTCGCCAGCATGGGCAGCATTGCCCTGGCGCTGGTGACGATCGGCAGCACCGTGCTCTTTGCGCGTTGCTGCACCGGCATGTGGCAACGCATCAGCGTGATGTTAGGTCTGCTGGCGGGAGCCACCGTGGCGTTCGCCACAGGGGCCATGTCCTTTTCAGGTGTAGTCGACGGGCCTCTGGTCGCCATCCCTGAGCCTTTCCCGTTCGGCATGCCCAAGTTCGATATTATTGCCTCGCTGCCGTTACTTATCTTTTGCGTGGTTTCGATGACTGAAGCCACCGGCCAGACCTTGGCGACTGCTGAAATCGTCGAACGTGGAGGCGACCATAAGGCTATCGTGCCTCGCAATATCCGTGCTGACGCACTCGGCTCATTGATTGGCGGCTGCTTCGGGACCTCACTGATCATTACCAGTGGCGAGAACATCGGCATCATCCGCGCCACCGGCGTGCGCTCCCGGTACGTGACCATCACCGCCGGCGCTATGCTGATCTTCCTGGCCCTGTGCGCGCCACTTGGACGACTCGCTCATGCGATTCCTACCGCCGTGGTAGCCGGGACTGCCGTGATCGTGTTCGCCATCATCGGCGTGATGGGCATCAACATCCTGCGTCGGGTCGACTTTAACCGGAACGGCAATATGTTCACCCTCGCCACTGCCCTGGCCATGGGTATCCTGCCTATCGTGGTGCCGGACTTCTACAGTGCGTTTCCCAAGCATCTGCAGATCGTGTTGGGTAATGGCCTGGCCATGGGCACGCTGACCGCCGTGTTGGTCAATATCCTCTTCCATCACCTGGGCGCCCCTCGCCGAGACCGCCAAGGCAACGATACACCGTCCCCCCTCGAAGCCTCCAAGGGAGACTGATCCATGTCGATCGCGAGCTCGAATACCTCACTGCGTTTTCCGGAGTGTCTGACACACGGCACATTACTGCTACTTCCCGAGGAAGTGATGTTGGCCGAAGGCTGCCTGCACGGTCAGGCCGTGCTGATCGATGACGGTGTCTTCCAGGCGGTGGACGACGCCGAGGCCTTGTGCCGACGCTATCCCGACCTCGACCCCATCGAGCTACCGGGCCAGCTTTTGATGCCGGGTATGATCGATACCCACCACCATCTGACTCAATCACTGGGCAAGTCACTGGTATTCGGCGAACCATCGGAAATCTTCAAACGCATCTGGATTCCTCTGGAGACCAGCCTCGACGAGGAAATGGTACATCTCTCGGCTAAGCTGGCGGCCTTTGAGGCACTGCGTGGTGGCTTTACGACCGTCGTCGACGCCGGTACCCGCTCCCCTGCCGATACCACCGCCATTGCTCAAGCCGCCGAGGAGACGGGACTCCGCTGCGTGTTGGGGATGATCTGTAACAACCGGGGAGGCACCGCCAATGTGTCTGATGCGGACATGGACGCGGCGATCTTGCAGCGAGGTGAGCGCCATCTGGCTCGCTGGGAAAACCACCCCCTGGTACGCCCCTCACTTGCGGTATCGATCCCTGAAGTGGCCAGCGATACCATGCTGCACTCTGCCTCACACCTGTGCTGGGAAGCCGGTACGATCTTCCAGACCCACGTCAACGAGCACCTTCAGGCCGTGGAACGCTCGCTGGTGGCACAACGCCAGCGTCCGCTGGAGCATCTTTACACTGTGGGCGCCCTGGGTCCCCAGGCACTGGTGGCCCATGCCACGCTGGTCACTCCCGATGAACTTAATTTGCTGCGTGATACCGATACCGCCGTGGCTTTCAACCCTGTCGCCAGCGCCTGGAAAGGGAATGCCGTGGCACCGGCACTGCAGATGGCGGCTCTAGGCATCCGTTTCGGACTGGGAACCGACGCCACCCGCAGCGATGGCTTTCGCCTGATGGATGCTGCAGAAACCAGCCAGCGTCTGGCCTTCGGCATGACCACGGGCGATGCATCCTGTGGCGAGGGCTGGCGCTGGCTCGACCATGCCACCCGCGGAGGCGCCGATGCCGCGGGTCTCGCCGGCCTATCCGGCGAGATCAAGCCGGGTTGCGCCGCCGACTTCCTTCTGGTCAACATCGACGTGCCGGAAATGACGCCCTCCTGGGATCGTCCATGGGAACTCGTGCGTTATGCCAATCGCGACCAGATTGACGCCGTATTCACCAACGGTCGGCTACGACTATGGCAGGGCTGGCCGGTGGAATGGGATGGTCGAGCACTGCTACGTCAAGCACGCGAAGCCGCCAAGGCCGTAGAAGAAGCGCCTATATACCGGGTACATCCAACGGCTGCTGAGCTCCTTTCCCGCCGCTCGGGACGTCACATAACGGCAGGACAGAAATAGTGATGGAGCCACTTCTTACCTTCATAATACTGGCCCTGGCGACCGGCGTTGCGGCATTTATCCAGGGCGCTGTGGGGATCGGTTTTGCCCTGATCGTGGCGCCTGTCATGGGATTGCTGCGACCCGACCTGCTGCCAGTCGCGTTGTTGATATTGATGCTGCCGCTCAATGCTTACGTGGGGCTGCGCGAGCGCGACGCCATCGACTGGCGAGGGGTCGGCTGGGTTAGCCTGGGCCGCTTGCCCGGTACCCTTGCCGGTCTTGGCATTCTTGCGGTGGTGTCCACCAACGGCCTCAACCAGTTGATCGGCGCCTCAACGATCCTCGCTGTGCTGGCAGGGATCTTCGCCCCAGTATTCCAGCCTGGGCGCGGAGCCTGCGCCACAGTGGGCGTGGTAACCGGCGTGACCGAAACTGCCACCGGTGTGGGCGGACCACCGTTGGCACTACTCTACCAACACAAGCCAGGACCCGAGCTGCGAGCCACCATTGCACTCTGTTTCCTGGTTGGCGAGATCATCTCCTTGATGCTTCTTGCCCTTTCCGGCCAGTTCCAACTACACCAGTGGTTCTGGGCACTCGCACTGCTCCCAGCGCTGATTCTCGGAAGCGTGATCAGCCGACTGGCTCACCACCGCCTCGATGCCCGTCGAATGCGTATCAGCGTATTATCGTTCGCACTGATTTCCGGATTGGTACTGCTAATTCCCCGTTGAGGAGATATCTATCTGGACCGTCGAATCGAAGATGTCATCTACGACAACCAGTGCCGATGGAACGCCGTGATGAAGGGGTTGTAGGCCATAGCAACTGAAACCGATCCTACATTCCGTTTCGCAATGAGGTGATGTCTTCGATCGGTAGACCAGTCGCGCTCGCAATGGCTGCGTCGTCCAGGTGGGTGGTTCTCATCAGGTTACGTGCAGTCTCGTACAATGCTTCCTTACGGCCTTCCTGCCTGCCTTCGTGGAGACCTTCCTGCTTCCAGCGTTGCGGCCATTGGCTGGTACGTTCCTGCAACATGTCGTATACCTCCTGAAGCTCTTCCAGCCGCTCAAAGGGTTGCCACTCTTCCTCGGGGGCCTGGCGTGGCGTCCAAACGCGTTTCAACCAGGCCGTGAAGGCGCGGCGCAGGTCGCCCTGATCATCAGCATACAACCATTCGACCATACGCCCCTATACCTCCAGCGCTTCATCGATGTCCCGATGTAGCTGTTGTCGTGCTGGGCCATGTCGTTGCCCTCCCTGGCTTGATGGTCCCGGATGCTTGTATGCCACTCCCTGACGGTGTGGCAGCGGCCACATTAAATTAATACTATCTTATATAATAATGCCATAAACGCCACTACCGGGCGCCTGCGCCGCCCATCGCGACTGAAGTCGTGCCTACAAGACCTAGTGCCCATGGAATGCCGGGTTATGGGTTTGTGAGGCCCATCGCGACCGAAGTCACTCCTACAAGACCCAGTGCCCATGGAATGCCGGGTTATGGGTTTGTGGGAGCGGTTTCAACCGCGATGCAGGGCGTGAGCCCTGCCCTGTGACACCGCCGGGCGCCTTACGGCGCCATCGCGACTGAAGTCGCTCCTACAAGAGCCGGTGCCGGCGAGATGCCGGGTTATGGGGTTGTAGGAGCGGTTTCAACCGCGATGCAGGGCGTGAGCCCTGCCTTGTGACACCGCCGGGCGCCTTACGGCGCCATCGCGACCGAAGTCGCTCCTACGACAACCAGTGCCGGTGGGATGCCGGGTTATGGGGTTGTAGAAGGCTGCATTAGGCTAGGTCAGCCAGATCAGGCGGGATTTCACCGCCTGTTCGCGTCGCTTCGTCAAGCCGAATGATCGTGTGTGCGTTGGTGGCGCTGGTCGCCAGGGTATCGATCACGCCGGTGCGCAACGCCCCCAGGATGCCTACTGCCTTGGTGTGCTCACTGGCAATGGCGATCACATCGGGAATGCGTACCAGGTCCTGGATATTCAAACCGATAACTCGCCCTTGCATCGGCGTCAGTGAGGGGTTGCCGTGGATGTCGATGAAGTCATAACCCATCACGTCACCCACGGTGCCGGATAATCGTGCTTCTGCGATTTCACTGGGCGAGAACCAGCCCATACGCACCATATTGCTGTTTTCACTCACATCACCGACCCCGATCAGGGCCGTGTCAGCACGGCGTGCCCGATCCAGTGTCTGCCGTACGGTGTGGTTTTCATGGAAGGCATCGCGCAAGTCAGCATTCTGCACTAACGCTGGTGCATACAGTGTCTCGCTCTCGCCGCCGAACTTGGACGCTAAACGCCGGCAGATATGGTCAGGATTCATGTACTCGCCTGCCCGCAACGAGCCGCCAATGGCACACACGAACGACACACCGAGACGATCCTCACCGAACACATTGTCGGCTACCGCCCCGACATTGCGCCCCATACCGACCGCGACGATGTGGCCATCGGCCAGGGTTCGCGACATATGATCGGCAACCAGGCTCGCCACTGACGAACGCTGCCCATCGGCATCCGCATGATCCAACGATATCAAGGCGCGCTTGATAGAGAAGCGCCTCTTGAATTCCCATTCGAGTTCAGCACTCACCGTAGGATGCTGACGCACTCGCACATCGACGATCCCTTCCGCCTGGGCACGCTTGAGCAGCCGTCCCACCCGTATGCGAGAGAGCCCCAAGCGGTTCGCGATCACTTCTTGTGTCGCCCCTTGTACGTAATACAAGGTGGATATCTCGGTTATCAGATCAATCTCGGTACTGCCTTGACGATCACTCACCACATTACCCTGCTATCCTTGGCTGATGCCGCGATGTGACATAGCGAGTCACGGGCACTCAGTACTCAGCACATTTCATCGGCTTGCCTGGCACGGTTCGTTCATCAATGCATCAGCCGCAGCGTTTGATTACCGGTGTGATGGCTTCGATAATCATGGCCAGCGATACGGCTCCGGCATCCGGCGTTCCCAAGCTCTTTTCCGCGAGCGGGCGTGCACGCCCCACTTGAGGCAGCATTTCCGACGTGGCGTCGGCCGCTTGCGTGGCGCGCGTTGCCGCATATTGCCAGGCACTGGCCGCCTCTTGATCCATGGTTTCCCGCAGCCCCTCGGCAAACGGCCCGAGCACATCGACCAGTGTTTTATCGCCGGGCTCGGCTTTGCCAAACTTCATGACGTTTTCCAGCGCCGCCGTCGCGCCTTTAGCCAGTTGCTTGGTACTGGATGCATGCTCATTGCCGAGCACGTCACCGATGGAGCTCAATATCACGCTCCAGATGGCACCTGAGGTGCCGCCGGCTCGATCCGCCCACGCGTCTGCCGCAAATTCGAGCACGGTTTGCGCGCCGGCGCCTTGTGCCGAGGCTTCCCTGGCGGCATCGAGCCCTGCATGACACCCCCGCTGCATGCCTATCCCGTGATCTCCATCACCCGCCACCGCATCGATGCGGCCGAATTCATCGACGTTGTCATCCACCGTGGCGACGAGTATCTCGAACGCTTCGACGATACGTTCGCCTAGTTGCCTGGATATATCGCTGGCTTCCGGCACATTGCGTGTGATCGCTTGCGCGGTCTCGGTCGGATCCAACGCTTCTGCAGGGACTATGTTTCCTCGCCGGTAAGCCGGCGCATGGGCCGGCGCTCGCCATAGTGGTTCCATGGCATCGTCCAGCCAGAATAGGGTCAGAGACACACCGGCCATGTCCAGGCTGGTGACCAGTTCACCGACATCCGGCTCGACGATCACGAGACCCGCTGCACGCAACAGCTCATCGACACGCCGATAGACGACAAAGAGTTCCTCGTATTTGACGGTTCCCAGGCCGTTCAACAACACGACGACGCGGCTGCCCTCACGCGACACGCCCTCGGGGACCTCGGACAGGACCTGCTCGACCAGCAGGCCCGCCAGGTCGTCGGCACTGGGGACATCTTGCTCGCTGATGCCTGGCTCGCCATGAATCCCCAGCCCAAGGGCCATGCGCCCCGCAGGCACATGAAAAAGCGCATCGTCGGCACCCGGCAACGTGCAACCATCAAACGCCACACCGAATGAACGTGTGCGGCGATTCGCCTCGCGTGCCACTGCCATTACGTCTTGCAGAGACTTGCCGGCCTCGGCCGCCGCCGAGGCGACCTTGAACACGGTGAGATCACCAGCGATGCCGCGCCGCTTTTCCATCTCCGCCAACGAGGCACTGGAAATATCATCGGTGACAGTGACGATCTCACAAGGAATGCCCTCTTTGATGAGCCGCTCACGAGCTTGCCCAAAATGCAGCACGTCACCCGCATAGTTGCCGAAGCACAGGAGTACCCCACCCCCATTATCGGCCGCTTTGGCCACCGAATAGACCTGCTGGGCGGAAGGCGACGCAAAGAGGTTCCCCATCGCCGCACCATGCGCCAGCCCTTGGCCGACCAGCCCCGCAAAGGCTGGATAGTGACCACTGCCGCCACCGATGACGACAGCCACGGACCCCGGTCGACTCCTGGTGCGTCGCACCACCCCGCCGGGGACGGCCATCAGGATATCGGGGTTCGCCGCCACTAGACCTAGGCGGGCTTCTTCGGAAAATTCACTGGGATCATTGAACAGTTTTGTCATGGTTATTGTCCCGCAGCGTGCTCCAGAAACAGACGGACAGACAAGATTGGCACTCAACGAAACTCGTCGAGATTATCGTCAGTAATCAAGTCCACCCCGGTATCCATATAGACCGGCGTTCTTACCCCAAGCATCTGTTGCCACAAGGTGGTAACGGTCCAGTAGCCTTGATCGATGGGTCGGTTCGCCGCACTGCCTTCGGCTCGGCCGTTCTCGATCAAGTCCAGCATTTCGGGCAACTTCTCGAGCCCTACCAGATGCACCTGATCCTCCAGGCCGGCTTCGGTTATCGCCTGGGCGATTCCGATCGGGCCCGACGCTTCCGATGCCACCCAGCCGTCAAGCTCCGGGTTGGCCTGCATGATCGTTAGCGCCTGATTCTGTGCCTCGACGATGCTGTCGTTATTGATCCCCTTGGCGACGACCTCGATATCCGGGTATTCGGAGAACACCTCTTCGTGACAGCGAACACGAATGGCGTGATTCGGTGCCGATGGCGTCCCCATCATGATGGCTACCTGGCCCGTCTCATCGATGAGCTCGACCAGGCGTCGAGAAGCGGTCTTGGCCTGTTCACAGAAGTCGTTCCCGACACTGGAAACCTCGAGTCCCTCCGGGGCGAAGGAGTCGAAAATCACCACCTTGATGCCCTGGTCCAGCGCTTCCTGGAGTATGGCCTTGTTGGCGTTGCCGTCCAGCGGATCAATGGCGATACCATCAGGCTGGGTCGAGATAGCCCGCTCTATGATCTGATTCTGAATGGCCACCTTTGATTCAGACGGAGCGTTGTAGACGATTTCCACCTCCGCCCCCGTTTGAGCTTCGATCATCTCCCCGGCGAGATCCGCGCCTTCATGCACCTTGTCGAACCACGGCGCCACGGCTTTCGGGATGATGACGAAACGATAATCGTCCTGTCCTTCGAAGGTTGATTCAGCATCTTGAGCCAAGACCGAGCCGGCACTGATCAAGGAAGCCAAACCTATCGCGATAGTGGCGAAGCGAATACCCATAACCCCTCCTCTAGCATCAATTTATCGTACTGTCTTATCGCACTTTCTTGTCGTACGTTCTTGTCGTACTCTCTTGTCGTACTCTCATCTAGTACGTTCTTGTCATACGTTCAGCGCCTATACAGCGGGTATAGGCGGTGGTTTTCAGGCGCGTTTGAAGTAGCGCCGTGAGATGGAATCCAAGGAAATGGCGATGACGACGATGGCGCCACTGACCATGGTTTGCCAGTAGGGCGAGACACCCAATAGCACAATGAGATTTTCAATCACGCCTATGATCGCGGCACCGAAAATGGCGCCCAACGGCGAACCGATCCCACCGGTCGTAGGCACCCCACCGATGACGGAGGCCGCGATAGGTGCCAACACCCAAGAGTCACCGATGGATGGTTGGGCGGACCCCAGGCGAGCCACCATCAGCATTCCGGCAAGTGCCGCCAGAAAACCGGCAAAGGTAAAAACGCCGATCCGTACCTTATCCACCGGAATTCCCAACATGCGTGCCGCCGGCGTATTACTGCCCACCGCGTACATGTAACGGCCGAATGGGGTTTTCAACGTCAGAAAACAGGCCAGGATCAGGAATGCCAGCATGATCAGAAAAGGCATAGGCAAGCCGAAAATCGTGCCACTGCCGAGGAACCCAATGGACGTGGGAATACCGGTGATAGCGACACCTTTGGTCAGCACCAGGTTAAGGCCGCCATAAACACCTGCCATACCGATGGTCAGTACCAAGGAATGCAAATTGAGCAAGGTGACCAACAAGCCGTTTATGGCACCGAAAGCCGCGCCGATCGCTAGACAGGCAATGAAGGCAATCCACGGTGGAAGCCCGACACGAACCATCAAGATACCGCCAACCACACCGCAGAAACCGCCAATGGCCCCAAGGGAAAGATCGAGTTCGCCAAGGATCATCAGCATTGACTGGGCGATGGTTATGATGCCGATAAACGCCAGTGCTCTAGCGATGATGACCATGTTATAGGACGATAAAAAATTGTCCGACATCAACGCCGATAGACCAACGATGACGAATAACACGGCAATCACGCTACTCAGCGAATTACCGCCTGCGGCAGCGACCAGGCTATGCAGCGGGTTCCTCCGTTGTGTGTCCATGGATGGCTGCGATGAGTTCGTTGTTGGTTGCTGATTCGGTGTTGAATTCTCCACTGATTCGGCCCTCGTACATAGTAATGATACGGCTGGCGCAGCGATTGAGTTCGTCCATTTCCGACGACACCAAAATCACGCCCACTCCATTTTCAGCCAATTCCTTGACCAGTCGATAGATATCCATTTTCGTGCGAATGTCGATGCCCTTGGTGGGCTCATCGAAGATGAGAATATCCGGCGAACAGGCCATGGCACGGCCAATAATGGCCTTCTGCTGATTGCCGCCGGAAAGAAAGACGATATCCTTATCGATAGTCGACGTTTTAATGTCATAGGATGCGATAATGTCATGGACTATGCCGCGTTCGCGCCCGGCAGCAATGACGCCCTTTTTCCCGGTGGTATGGAATAGCGACATGCCAATGTTGCGCCGCAAGCTCTGGCCGGGAAAGATGCCGTGGAACTTGCGATCCTCGGACAGGTAAGCGAGCCCCTGACGGACGGCGTAGCGGGTATCACCGAACTTCCAGGGCCGCCCCCGGTGTTCGGCCTCGCCCGCACGTTTCGGTAGAAAGCCTAATAACGTCTGCATGACTTCTGACCGGCCGGCGCCAACCAAACCGGCAAAGCCCAGCACTTCACCACGCCTCAAATCGAAGGAGACGTCCTCGAAGCCTTTGCCACTCAATCCAGAGACACGCAGCAACAAATCACCGGGGGAACTTTCGGGCTGCAGCCTGGTGTCGGTATCGATTTCCTCACCGGACATCAGTTCGATCAGTTGGTCTTGCGTGAGCTCATCAGCTTGGCATGTGGCTCTCAACCGGCCGTTGCGGAGCACGCTGATGACATCACTGATGGCAAACATTTCATCGAACTTATGCGAGATGAACACCACGGCACATCCGGATGCCACGACATCGCGCACCACCGCGAACACTCTGTCCACTTCCGCATCAGTCAGTGCCGAAGTCGGCTCATCCAGAATCAGCACCTTCATGTGTTCATTGGTACAGGCCCTGGCAATCTGTAGTAGCTGCTGATCCGAAACCGAAATGTCCGTCACCTTGTCGCTGGGCCGCGCATGGATATTAAAACGCTCGATCCAACTCTGCGCTTCACGCTCTAGATTCCTGCGCTTAAAAAGCCCCATACCCGGGTGGGTGCGTGAAAACGGCATGAACAGGTTCTCGGCTACCGTCATGTTGACGAACAAGTTGATTTCCTGCGGGACATAAGCAATGGCTTCATGAGAATCCTGCTCGCCAGGCCCCTCCGCTCCAATGATCACGCGTCCATCCGTGGGGCGGTCCAGACCGGTCAGCATTTTCACCAGCGTCGATTTTCCGGCCCCGTTCTCGCCGGCCAGGGTGTGTACCTGTCCGAGTTCGATATCAAGTGACACATCGTCCAGCGCTCTGACCCCGGGGAATTCCTTACTGACACGGTCTACACTGAGGTACGCCATAATGCCCTCCCCATGGCGAAATCACGGGCGGCGCACCGCCCGCAAGGGTCAATGTTTGAAGGAAGCGACGTTTTCCGGAGTGATCATGATGTTGCCGGTATCGATGTGATCAGGCGTAACGGCACCCGTGGTTTCCTGCCACATGTTCATTACCGACCAGTAGCCCTGCATCAGCGGACGCGATGCCGAAGAGGAATCCGCCACGCCTTCCTCGATCAGCACCAGCATTTGGCTCAGGTCATCGAGGCCTACCAGGTGCACGTCACCCACCTTGCCGGCTTCCTTGATCGCCTGACCGATACCCACCGGCCCCGCTGCGTCACAAGCCACCCAGCCATCGAGCTCCGGGTTAGCCTGCATGATGGACGAGGCCTGCTGCTGAGCCGTATTGATATCGTCGTTATCGACCCCGGTGGCCACGACCTCGATACCCTCATGGGAGTCGAATACCGCCTCGGCACAACGCGCCCGTTCTGCGTGATTAGGCGCAGTGGGAACCCCCATCATGATGGCGACCTGGCCTTCTCCATCGAGCAACTCGACTAAGCGGTTGGCTGCCATTTCGGCCTGCTCACAGTAGTCACTACCAACGCTGGTCAACTGCATGCCTTCCGGTGGCAAGGAATCGAAGATCGTCACACCCAACCCTTGATCCAAGGCTTCTTCCAGCATCATGCGGTTACCGCTGGGATCAAGCAGGTCAACGATGAGGCCGTCTGGTTGAGTCGAGATGGCACGCTCAATGATCTGATTCTGCTCGGTGACACTGGCGGATGTAGGCGCGCTGTATTGCACTTCGACGTCTGCCCCGGTTTGCGCTTCGATCGCATCGGCGGCTTGCTGAGCCCCTTGATTGACGCGGTCGAACCAGGGGTGAACAACTTTAGGTACCAGCACGAAGCGATAGCTATCCGCGGTTTCCTGGCCAGGCCCGACCTCTTCTGCTTGCAAGCTGCCGGCAGACAGCAGTCCGATAGCGGCGATGAGACTAGCGTTTACCATTTTCATATGACCACCTCGTCATGATTTGTTGTGTAGCGCTCGTCCATGGCGCGATTTCAGAACGATGACAGCTTGTCGAACGTGCCTCTGCAGCGATGCCATGCGTTGTTCCAAACAGCCGAACATTTGATTTTTATATGTTCTTATGAACACACAAAAAGCCTAATCGATATCGGACCCAGTGCAAGCACCCCACCCCTAGACATTGGTGTAATACGAACACAATATTTTGATAGAAAAGAGAAAATAGAAAATTCGTTAGCGAAGACGTCGCAGAAAAGAGAGAATATTCGATCACATAAACAACAAATGATCACAAACATTCCCCAGGCTTATGTACAAATCGCCCCACACTGAAGACCGATGTCACTGACTCAATAAGCGTTAGTGAAGCGCGCCTCGTACTCGCTTATCCTCTTGACCTTCTGCGCGGATGCACCACCGGGAAAACTCTTGGCGAGAAAGGTGGAGACGATATCCTTGGCTAACTCAGGGCCGATCACACGCGCCCCTAAAGTCACGATGTGGGCATCATTGCTGGTGCGCGCTTTCCCGGCAGAATAGGTGTCATGAGCCTGGGCGGCGCGAATCCCAGGCACTTTGTTGGCCGAAATGGCCACGCCGATGCCGGTACCACATAGCAGCACTCCACGCTCGCAGCGCCCTTCCTGGATAGCCTCGGCCACTGCCACAGCAATATCCGGATACAGCACCGGTTCCGCATCAAAGGTACCGAAATCCTCAACGTCATGGCCCAGGTCACGGACATGCGCGATCAATATCTCCTTGAGTTCGAAGGCCGCTTCATCACCGCCGATCGCAATTTTTAGAGAAGAAGTAGACTCAGACATGCAAAGCTCCTTTGGTGGCGCGCTCGCTACCGCGTCGACGAGCACTCCTGACAACATACCACCAAAGAAACATATGAAAAGACATTGATCATCAGATCATCGCGTACATACTGGTTTTCTAGGTCATGGAAGGAGGGAGAAAATTCAATTAACTTTATGATTTTTATGAATTATTAATGGGTTATCAATCGGTTCACCAGCTTTAGTCTAATAGGCGAACAAAGGGAGCATTGCGCTCTACCTGCCTTCCATTGGAATAATCCTCAATCATATGTTCAATATGCTCTCATAAATGTGAGATTTGTAGACGTGGTTTCACCGTGATGTGGGGCATTAGCCCTGCCCTGTGCTACCGCCGGGCGCCTACGGCGCCATCGCGACTGAAGTCGCTCCTACGACAACCGGTGCCAATAGAATGCCTGGTTATGGGGTTGTGAGGCCCATCGCGACTGAAGTCGTTCCTACGACAACCTGTGCCGGTAGAGTGTTGTGGTTATAGGGCTGTAGGAGCGGTTTCAACCGCGATGCAGGGCGATAAGCCCTGCCCTGTGACACCGCCGGGCGCCTTACGGCGCCATCGCGACTGAAGTCGCTCCTACGACAACCAGTGCCGATGGAATGCCGTGATCATGGGGTTGTAGGAGCGGTTTTAACCGCGATGCAGGGCGCTAGCCCTGCCCAGGTGGCACAGCCGGGCGCCTTACCGCCACGACCCGCTTTCGCATAGATCTCCTTCCGTCAAACGAGCGCCCGGCTCATGCTATCGGGAAGCCAACACGTCCCGGCATGGCGAAGCCTCGGGTATCGAGGGCACTCTTGAGCGCTTGGCACTGCGTGTCATCAAGCTCGACCAGCGGGGGACGCACGCGACGCCACTGGGCATCCTCGCTGTACTGGGCCGTTGCCGCCTTGAGTGCGGGTATCATCGGGAAACGTTCGAATTCACGACGCAGGCCGGACAGTGCCGCCTGTCGGGACTCGGCATCCTCCTCGTGCCAAGTACGTGCGAGCGCGGCGATCGGCCCGGGATTGACATTGGCTGTGGCGCTTATGCACCCTGCCCCACCGGCACACAAGGTATCGAGCAGGAAGTGCTCGCTGCCGGCATAGATGTCGATCTCCTCACCAAATGCGCGAATCATCGCTAGGGTATTGTCCCAATCTCCCGAACTGTCCTTGATCCCGGCGATAGTACCGGGGTAAGCCTTGAGCAAACGCTCGACGAGCCCTAGTGTCAGTGGTACCTGCGACACCGGCGGGATGTGGTAAAGAAAGACCTTGAGTGACGATGTCGCCACCTGCTCGATGACCGCCGAGAAATAACGGAATAGCCCCTCATCAGAGACTCCCTTGTAATAAAATGGCGGCAGCATCAACACCCCGGCACAGCCGTTGTCGACGGCGTGGCGCGTGAGTTCCACCGTATCGCCGATAGCGCAGCCTCCGGTGCCAGGCATGAGGCGTTCACCGGGGATGCCAGCCTCGGCGAGAGCATCGATGAGCTGACGCTTCTCGGCTAGTGTCAGCGAGTTGGCTTCAGAATTGGTCCCGAAAATGGCCAGATCGACATCGTTTTCGAGTAACCAGCGACAGTGCGTGACGAAACGCTGCGAATCCACCGACAGATCGTCCGCAAATGGTGTGATCACGGGTGACCATACGCGACCAGTATGGAGAGGCTGATTCATAGTGTCCTCGGATTGATGATAGTTATTGCCAGTCGTCGATCGCGTAGCGAGCGAGCGCCTCGGTATCAAAGTCGAAGCCTAGTCCTGGCGTGGTCGGTAGCGACAGATTCCCATCAGCGAACTCGAGCTGGGTGTCGATCAGACGGCGGAAATTCAGGACCTGGTCATCGGCGAAGAACTCGACGAAGGGCGCATTGGGAGCCGCTGCCACCAAATGCACATGCAGATCATGAAACCAGTGCGGATACACCTCGACACCATAACTGGCGGCGGTGGCAGTAATTCGACGAAACTCGGTGATTCCGCCACACACCGCGGCATCGGTCTGCAAGATCATCGCCGCTTCCTTGTCCAGCAGTTCCTTGAAGCGCCAGCGCCCGGCTTCGATCTCCCCAGTGGCCACCGGTACCGGAGTCCGCTCGGCCAGACGGCGGTGATTGTCGATATCATCGGGACTGAACGGTTCCTCGATCCAGTAGGGGTTGTAGGGTTCAGCCATGCGCATGAAAGCCAGCGCCGACGGTAGGTCGCGCCAAGCGTTGTTGGCATCCATCATTACCAAGACGTCCTGCCCCACAGCTTCACGAACGGCTGCTAGGCGGGCTTCTTCATCGGCCAAACGCTCACGCCCCACCTTCAGCTTCACTGCCTTGAAACCTTGGTCTACATAGCCACGCATTTCATCCGCTAAGTGCTGCGGCGTCTTGCCTTCCAAGTAATAACCACCACTGGCGTAGGCTGGAACGCTTTCAGTCTCGTTGGCCCCGAGCAACTTGTAGAGCGGCAGTGCGGCCGCACGGGCGTTACGATCCCAGAGCGCTGTATCGACAATGCTGATGGCACGCATCACCGAGCCGGCACGCCCATGCAGCAGCGCCTCCTGGTACATCTCACGCCATAGCCCTTCCACGCGGTGGGTGTCCTGTCCCAGCAACACGGGTTTGAGCAACTCACGTACCGCCGACGTAACCAGTTGACCGGCATTGCTACCGCCATAGCAGAAGCCGATGCCGACGTGGCCGTCGTCACCGGCTACTTCCACCAAGGCATAATCGCGCTTGAGTACGCGGCGGTTGGAGAAGCTGGTAGGTTGGTCCAGCGGCACGCTGACAGTCCTAGCGCGCACATCAGTGATACGAGTCATGGGTTCTCCTTAGTTCGTCTTGTCTATTGAGAGCGGATCATCTTGAACAGCGATTTGATCCAGCGGAAGAAAGGTGTGGCCTGCAAAAACGACAGCAGAGCGATCAGGAGCAACACGGTGGCGATGGGGCTTTCGAGAAAGACCCAGAAACTTTCTTGACCAATCAGCATCGACTGCTTGTAACTTTTCTCCATGACCGGACCAAGAATCAGTCCAATCACCATAGGCGCTGGTGAGATATCGGCCTTGACCATCCAGTAGCCGAAGGCGCCGAAAGCCAGCATCAACCCGACATCGAAGAAGTTGTTGTTGATCGCGAAGGAGCCGATGATGCACAACGTAATGATGGCACAGGCCACGAACCCATCGGGTATGCGCGTCACGCTCACGCACAGTTTGGTAAACATCAACCCGACCACTAACAACGCGATATTCGCCATAATCACCGCCCAGATAAGGGTAAAGGTAATCTCGCCATGGTCGGTGAGCAGATTAGGTCCCGGCAGGATGCCCTGCACCATCAATGCACCTAGCAGTATGGCGGTCGAAGAACTGCCAGGAATTCCCAGCGCGATGGTCGGGACCAACGCCCCACCCACTACAGCGTTATTGGCCGCCTCCGGCGCCGCTACTCCGGCGATGTTGCCTTTGCCGAAACTCGACTTGTCCTTGGCAAAACGCTTGGCCTCGTTGTAAGCGAACCAGCTCGCCGTATCGCCGCCGGTTCCCGGAATTAACCCCGTGGCGATACCGATGCAGCCAGAGCGCAAGATGTTGGGCATCAATCGTTTGAGTTCAGACATCTTCGGTACCAGGCGGTCCTTGATAGCGCTCGCCACCTTGCTCGGTGAGCCGGTCTTTTCAATTAACAGCAGCGCCTGCGGCACAGAGAACAAACCGATCAAGGCGACAGTGAAGTCGATCCCGGAGAACAGGTTGATATTGCCGAATGCCATGCGTGGCGTGCCGGTGGTGGTATCCATCCCCACGGTGCTGACAAGCAATCCCAGACCGCCGGAGAGTAAGCCTGGAACGACCGAGCCCTGCGACAGTGAGCCGATGATGGTCATGCCCAGCACAGCAATGGCGAAGAGTTCGACAGGGCCGAATTCGAGCACCATGACCCCGAGTAGTGGTGCTGCCGTGAGCAGTGCTACACCACTCATCAGCCCACCGAAAAACGACGAGAACAGTGATATGCCCAGCGCTTTGCCCGCTTGGCCCTGCTCAGACAACGGGTATCCGTCCATGACTGTGGCCGCTGCAGCGGGGGTACCCGGCGTGCGCAGCAGGATGGCGGCGATGGAACCGGCATAGGAAGCTCCGACGTATAGCGCCGCCAACATGCTGAGTCCAGTAGCCGGCTCAAGCGTAAAGGTCAGCGGCAACAGCAGCGCCAAGGCCATGGTGGCGGAAAGCCCTGGCATCGCGCCGACAAACAGCCCGAGCAAAGTGCCGAGTAAAACCAGTGAGATGTTCGTGAGTGAGAGAACATTGGTCAGCCCACCCAAAATCAGTGCCAAGTCCATTGAGAGTCTCCCGATCGGACTAGGATCAGTGTGCTATAGAAAGGTGGGAAATAGCGGAATGGGTAGCCTGAGGAACCCCAGGAACACCACGCCGACAACGGCCGTGAGCCCCCCGATGCCGATGAGCGAAAACCGGAGAGACACGGTTCGTACCGTCAAAAGGACAATGGACATGAACAGAACGGTAGACACGATGTAGCCGAGATAGCGGATTGCGATCAGATAGACCACGCTCAACAGGTAGACACTCGCCACGCGCCACATTCTATCGAATCTCGGTGTATCACTTTGGCTTTTGTCCTGCTCACCTCCCTGCTCCGTGACGGTCCTTTTCCTGGTCAGCTCGCCCAAGATGAGAAACCCGGAAAGGATAGCGACCGCCACGGAATATATGATGGGCATTTGAGCCGCTTCGCCCGGATAGCCCAATGCGTTAATATAGAAAAATCCAGCGAGTATCAGGCCAAAAAATCCCATGACCAAGCGGCTCGTATTCACATTAACCTCCTATGGATAATGAAGCCCAATCAAGGTGTCAGGCGTCGTCCTCGACCTTTTCCCAGATATCCTGATACTCGGATTCCATATCAGTAATCATCTGTTCGTAATCCTCTCCGGTCACAACATCGATATTGAACGCGCTGTCCTCCGCTTGCTGCAGGAATTCCTCATTTTCGGCTAGCTCCTCGAACGCCTCTATGAGGTTCTGACGTGCCTCATCAGGGATATCGGCAGGCGCACTGTACCCGCGTGATGACCCAGCCACGACGTCGATATCCATCTCCTTCAACGTGGGCACATCCGGGATCATATCGAGACGTTCTTCGGCTAATACCGCCAAGGGCTTCAGGTCACCGGACTGGATCTGACTGTAGACAATGCCGACGTTATTGAAGCTGGCATCAATCTTGCCACCCATAGCTGCAGTGGCGGAAGGACCATCCCCTTCGAAGGGAACCTTCTCGAACTTCAAGCCGGATGCTCGCTCGACCATAATGGTCGAGAAATAGTCATCCCCGCCCACACCAGAGTTACCGACGGTCACCGTGCCCGGTGATTCTTCAGCAGCTTCGAAGAGATCCTCAACGGTATCGTACGGACTATCCTCACCAACCACGATGATCCCCGGATCGGTGATCACATTGGCGATAGGCGTCAGTTCATCGACGTTGTACTGCATTTCTTCGTTGATGAGGTAATTAGTCATCAACATTGGGGTATTGGTGATGCTGATCACCGTGCCATCGTTCGGACTCTGCTTGGCCAAGCGGGTCCATGCAATGCCACCGGTAGCGCCGGGAATGTACTCATTGACGAACTCGACATCGAGAATATCGCTCAAATAAGGCTGGGCCAATTGCGCCAACGCATCACTTCCGCCCCCGGCCTTGAACCCCTGCAATACCCTGATTTCATCGCCAGCCGAATACTCGGCATTTGCGGTAATTGGTAGGGCCATTGCAGTCATGATAGTGGCGGTCAATAGCTTTATTTTCATCGCGTGAACTCCAAGTGGATTTTTATTTGTTGCGTGCCATCAAAACGTAGTACTCTATCAATCATATTGTCAATAATATTATTGACATGAAGACAAAGGTCTAAGAACCTGCAACGACGGCGATCCACAAAAGGAGGCAGTCCATGAGCAAGAAGCATCATAAGAGCGGTATGGCGACGCGTCTGACCAACTATGGCGATGAAGGGTTTTCGCTTTTCCTCCGCAAGGCCTTTATCAAGGGGATGGGGTATACGGACGATGCCCTCTCACGGCCTGTGATCGGGATTGCCAATACTTTCAGTGGATACAACGCCTGCCATGGCAACGTCGATGCGCTAGTAGAGAGTGTAAAGCGCGGCGTGATGCTGGCAGGCGGCTTGCCGATTGACTTCCCTACTATTTCGCTGCATGAGTCCTTCTCCCACCCAACCAGCATGTATCTGCGGAATCTCATGGCGCTGGATACCGAAGAAATGATCCGAGCCCAGCCAATGGATGCGGTAGTGCTGATTGGTGGTTGCGATAAGACCGTGCCCGCCCAGCTGATGGCCGCCGCCAGTGCCGGAACGCCCGCCATCCAACTGGTCACCGGCCCGATGCTCAGCGGCTCTCATCGTGGCACACGAGTCGGCGCCTGCACCGACTGTCGTCGCTACTGGGCAGCGTATCGCGGTGAAGAGATCGACGATCAGGAAATCGTCGAGGTCAATGACAAGTTGGTGCCCACTGTGGGTACCTGTTCGGTGATGGGTACGGCCAGCACCATGGCCTGTCTTGCCGAAGCCATGGGCATGATGCTGCCCGACAGTGCTACCGCACCGGCGGTCTATGCCGACCGCCATCGCATCGCCGAACAGACGGGTAGCGAAGCCGTACGTATCGCCGGGTCGCGTATCGCGCCGTCCGATATCATGACCGAAGCCGCCTTCGAAAATGCCTTGCGTGTTCTACTAGCCATCGGCGGTTCCACCAACGCGCTGATTCACCTCACCGCCATCGCCGGTCGTCTGGGAATCGATGTGGATCTCGAGGCCTTCGACCGCATGAGCAACGAGACACCGGTTCTGGTCGACCTCAAACCTTCCGGCGAGCATTACATGGAACATCTCCACCAGGCAGGCGGTCTGGCAGCGGTGTTGCATGAACTGCGCCCGTTACTCAATCTCGATACCCCAACCATCAACGGTCGGACCCTCGGCGAGAATCTCGATACCTCGGTGCGCATCATCAATCAGCAAGTGGTTCGTCCCAGCACCGACCCGATCTACGCCCAGGGTGGGATGGCCGTATTGAACGGTAACCTCGCACCGCACGGCGCTATCATCAAACAGTCCGCAGCCTCGCGAGATTTGATGAGGCACAGCGGCCGTGCCGTGGTGTTCGCCTCGATGGAAGACTTGGCAAAACGCATCGACGACCCGAATCTAGATGTCAATGCCGATGACATACTGGTGCTGCAGAACATTGGCCCCAAGGGGGCTCCGGGAATGCCCGAGGCAGGCTACATCCCGATTCCCAAGAAGCTCGCCTCGCAAGGTGTGAAGGACATGGTACGTATCTCCGATGGCCGCATGAGCGGTACTGCCGCTGGTACTATCGTGCTACACGTCTCACCTGAAGCCGCCGACGGTGGACCATTGGCCTTGGTCAGAACCGGCGACATCATTCGCCTCGACGTCACCGGTCGGCGGTTGGAGCTCGAGGTCGACGACGAGCAACTGGCGCGGCGCCGGGAACAATTGCCGCCATCCCCCTCCGCCACAGGGCAGAGTGGCTATCAAAAGCTGTTCATGGAGCAAATACTTCAAGCAGAGGAAGGCTGCGATTTCCGTTATTGCCGACAAGCGCCGACGCGCCGGGTGCCGCGGCGTTGATACAGTTCGGCGACAACCCCTGATACCATGACAGGAATTGATTCCGTGAGCCGGGAAACCCCATACTCCGGTCGATTCCAGCACCGCAACCTGGTCAGGATACACTCACATGGCAAAGCCTCAACGCAACGAACCTAGCGTTCCCATGGAACCCCTCGGCGTCGAGGAGATCGTCGCCGCTGTGGAAGAGGACATCGTTCTCGGGAGACTCAACCCTCGTGAGCGCCTGGTGGAAGAAGACCTGATGGAACGCTTCAACGGCAAACGCCACATCGTGCGACAGGCGCTTTTCCAGCTTGAGACCATCGGGCTCGTCGAACGCATCAAGAATCGCGGCGCCTTCGTCAAGGTCTATACACCAGAGGAAGTGGAAGACCTCTATGCCATACGTGAACTGCTCGAGGTCGCTGGTATCGAAGCCCTGCCCTTGCCGGCTCCCGAGGGGCTACTCGAGAAATTACGAGACATTCAGCGTCAACATACCGCAGCAGTGGAACAGTTGGATATACGCAGCATCTTCCGTCTGAACATTGCCTTCCATCAGGTACTGTTCGCCGCTAGCGGTAATGCCTACCTATCTGAAACTATCAATGAATTCGCTCAGAAGACACATGCGATCCGTTTTGCTGCAATCACTGATCTGGAAAGCCTGAAAAAAGCAAGGGACGAGCATATTGCTATGATCGAAGCGATAGAGCAGCAGGATCGTCAGCGGCTTCGTGAACTTTGCCGTCAGCATATCCAACCTTCGAAAGAGAGCTATATCAAGATGTATAAACTGCGTCTAGGACATAGCTGATGTGTAGAATCTCGTTGTATCCCGAGCTAAGGCCTTTCATTGAGCGTGAGGCGCTTCATGTTCGGTGACCAACCGTACCGGTACTGCTACAGCAGTTACATCAAATTAGAGCCTCTTATCGCGACTGAAGTCGCTCCTACGACAACCAGTGCCGATAGAATGCCGTGATGAAGGGGTTGTAGGAGCGGTTTCAACCGCGATGTGGGGCGCTTGCCCTGCCTTGGTGGCACCTCAGGCGGACTGAGCACAAACACAATGTGACCTGCAAGCGCCCTCCTGCCTAATATCAACATTCGCCATGCCTATGGCTGCAACCGGGGCACATGCCAGATAGACTATTTTGTATAGACATTTTAGCAAAAGGACCCCCCGGACATGGCCACGCCCCTCCCACGCTACCTCCAGATTCAGCATCACCTGCTGGAGAAGATACAAAGCGGTGAATGGCCGGCAAATCATCAGATCCCTGTTGAGGAGCAGTTGGCCAAGGATTTCGGCGTCAGTCGAATGACCGCTAACAAGGCGATCCGTGACCTCGTGCAGCAAGGTTATCTAACTCGGCAAGCCGGGCTTGGAACCTTTGTCACTGACCGCAAGGCAGAGTCTCCACTACTCGATGTCCATAATATTGCCGATGAGGTCCGTTCCAGGGGGCATGACTATCACAATGACGTACTGACCCGAGAGGTCATCGCGGCGGATGATGAAATCGCATTACGTCTCGGCGTCCGGCTAGGCAGCCAAGTGTTCCATACATGTTTGGTTCACTACGAGAATGACACCCCCATCCAGTTAGAGAATCGCTACGTCAACCCACGTTGGGTACCGGGTTATCTGGAAACCGACTTCAATCGACAAACACCCAATGAAGTCTTGGTCGCTGCCTGCCCCATCAGCGACATTGAACACATCGTTGAAGCCCTACTGGTGGATGCAGAAACGGCGGAATGGCTCGCTATCGATACCACGACACCCTGCCTGAGCATGATCCGGCGCACCTGGTCAGGTGAGCAGTTGATCAGCTATGCGCGGCTGATTCATCCGGGAGATCGTTACAAACTCCGCTCATCGGTGCATCGGCCAGACGCCTAGCCTGACAAGACGCTAAAGCATGAGCGGCGAGACCAAACCTCCCAGGAGGCTTTCACGCTTGACTGGGTATTGGCGAGATCAGCCTGCCAGGGTCTGAACCAGATAGCCGGTCGGCACGGCCAGCAGCAGGCTCAGAGCGACCCGAATGAACCACACTAACAACATACGTCCCACGGAGAGGGGAATACTGGTGGAGAGAATGCAGGGAATCGAAGCCGAGAAAAACAGCACTGCGGAAACCGAAACGACACCGGCGGCGAAGCGCGCTGCGAACTCGGCGTCTGCCATCAGCAGGGCCGGAAGGAACATCTCAGCAAGCCCCGAGGCAGATGCCTGAGCCAGCGCCGCAGCATCACCCAGCCCCCAGATTGCCACAAAGGGGTAAAAAAGCCAGCCGAGCCATTCGAATAGCGGCGTGTACTTGGCGGCTAACAGGCCAATCAAGCCAACAGACATGATCGATGGCAGGATGCTGATGGCCATCACCAGTCCTTCCTTGAAGTTGAACGCGACGCTGCGGTGCAGACCGGGAGCCTGGGCGGCGATTTCCAGGCCGGTGTGCCAGGCGGTGGTGAAGCGTTTGCCGGGCGCCACCTCCGGCTCGCCATCCGCAGCGCTGTTGTCCATCCGCGAGAGTGGTGGCAGGCGCACGGTTATCGCGGTGACGATGAAAGTGATCAGCAGGGTCAGCCAGAAGTAGAGGTTCCACACGCTCATCAAGTCGAGGGTTCTCGCCACGATAATCATGAAGGTGGCGGAGACCGTGGAAAAGCCGGTAGCGATGATGGCCGCCTCCCGCGCCGAATACTGGCCGGCCTGATAGACCCGGTTGGTGATCAGCAACCCAATGGAGTAGCTGCCCACAAAGGAGGCCACCGCATCGATGGCCGATCGCCCCGGGGTGCGCCAGATTGGCCGCATTACCGGCTGTACCAGCACGCCGATCAATTCCAGCAAACCATAGCTGATCAGCAGCGCCAGGAAGATGGCACCGATCGGTACGATCAATCCCACCGGGATCACCAGCTTATCAAACAGGAAAGGCAACATGTCCGGCTCATGCAGGAAGGCTGGCCCCCAACCGGTCAAGGCCATCAGCGCCGCGGCGACGCCACCTACCTTGAGTACGGTGAAAATGCGTTCAGTGAGACTGTGGTTCCAATAGCCCCGGATAACCGGATAGGCGGCGCCGGCCACGATCAACGTCAGCGCATACAGCCCACTGGCATGACCCAGCAGATTACGCGCACCGGTCACCATATGGTCTAGCAGGATGGTGGTTTCGCCACCGATATCGATTGGCACGAAGAATATCAGGATGCCCAGGAGGCTGGGCAGGAACAGTTTCACAAGCGTCGCAGCACCATGCCGCTGCCTTGCAGGAGAGTCCGGGGTATTCATGAACACGCCTCTTGTCGTGCGGTGATTGAATCGAACAGGCTTTTCAGTCTCGATATGTATATACAATAAAGTAAGCGATCGTGCGCGGCTCACCTAGCGACGAGGGCTAGACATTGGTCTAATAATCGAATGTCCGCTTACCACCACCGTTCGCCACAAAACTATATATCTTATTGTTTTTTAATATATTTAACTCTCCTCCCGGGTTTTCATCGAGCATCGCTATCAAACGAACCTGAGTGTCTCTGCCTTGACGCGGTCATGACGACTTGCCTTAATTGTATATACATTAAGTTTCCCCGGAGGAGCCCTCCATGTCGAACACGACTCCCAAGCGTTGCCTGTGGCGTGATGTCACCGTTTTCGATGGCCTATGCACCCTGACCGAGCCCAAGGCAGTGATCACCGAGGGGACTCGGATCGTTTCCTTGACGTCGATGCGTGACTGGGATGCGAGCCAGGGCGAAGACTGCATGGATATGGGCCAAGGCGGCGTTATGACTCCCGGCCTGGTCGACTGTCACACTCACCTGGTATTCGGCGGTGAACGGGCAGACGAATTCGAGGCTCGTTTGGAGGGTGCCGGTTATGAAGAGATCGCACGTCGTGGCGGCGGCATCCTCAGCACCGTACGCGCCACCCGCGAGGCCAGCGAGGAGGAGCTATTCGCGCGAGCCCGTCCCCGACTCGAGGCGCTGATCGACGATGGCGTGACGACGGTAGAGATCAAGTCCGGCTATGGCCTCACGGTGGATGATGAGCTCAAGATGCTGCGTGTGGCGCGCCGACTCGGAGAAGCGCTCCCCGTGCGTGTGGTAACGACGCTGCTGGGTGCCCACGCCCTGCCACCGGAGTACCTGGACAACAGCGACGATTACATCGCCTTGGTTTGCGAGGAGATGATCCCGGCCGCTGCAGCCGACGGACTGGCCGATGCAGTGGACGTCTTCTGCGAGAAGATCGCCTTCTCGGTGGCCCAATGCGAACGCGTCTTTGAGGCTGCCAAGGTCCATGGCCTGCCCATCAAGGCCCATGCCGAGCAGCTCTCCAACCTGGGGGGTAGTGCCATGGCGGCGCGTCATGGTGCCCTGTCCGCCGACCATATCGAATACCTCGACGAGGCCGGTGTGAAAGCCATGCGTGAGGCCGGCAGCGTCGCTGTCATCCTCCCGGGCGCCTTCCATACCCTGCGCGAGACACAGCAGCCCCCCGTCGCATCGCTGCGCGAGGCCGGCGTACCCATGGCGGTGGCCACCGATGCCAATCCGGGCAGTTCGCCGCTGTTCATGCCCACCTTAATGCTCAATATGGCCTGTACCCTGTTCCGTCTGACCCCCCAGGAGGCATTGGCCGGGATGACCGCCCACGGCGCCACTGCGCTTGGGCTCAACGGTCAGGGGCGAATTCGGGAAGGTGCTGACGCCGATCTGTGCATCTGGGACATCGACAGCCCGGCGGCACTCGCCTACGCGGTCCAACCCGGCCGCCTACGCCAGCGCCTGTTCGGGGGGGAGCTCACCCATGCCCGCTAAGATGCCACTCGACAATGCCATCGACATGTCGCTCTGGCAGGGGCGTACCGACCCGGAGCCCGGTAGCGATCGCTGGCATCAGAGGATTCAGCCGCTGACCCAAGGGGCGACCCCCGGCTGTGCGCTATTGGGGTTCGCTTGCGATGCCGGCGTGGCGCGTAATCAGGGCCGTACCGGTGCCGCCGGCGGCCCTGCCGCGCTACGCCGGGCCCTTGCACCACTGGCCTGGCACCGACATGGGTCGGTCTACGATTCCGGCGACGTGCGTTGCGAGGGCGATGCCATGGAGGCGGCTCAGCAAGCACTTGCCGATCGCCTCGCCCCACTGCTCGATGCCGGCCACCTACCTATCGTTCTGGGCGGCGGCCACGAAATCGCCTATGCCAGCTGGAGTGGACTTGCCCGGCATCTGACGGACCGGGAGACCTCCCCGCGGATCGGTATCATCAATCTGGATGCCCACTTCGATCTGCGCGATCCCCGGCATGTGCACTCTTCGGGCACGCCCTTCGCCCAGATCGCCGACGACTGTATACGGCGTGGCTGGCCATTCCGCTACGCTTGCCTGGGCGTGAGTCGCGCCGCCAACACTCAGGCGTTGTTCCAGCGCGCCGAGCAACTCAACGTGCTCGTCCGCGAGGACCGCGAGTTCGGTGCTTATCGCCTCGACGCGATCCAGCGCGACCTGGAGCGTTTTATCGTCCACTGCGATCACGTCTACCTGACCATCGATCTCGATGTCCTGCCGGCCGCTGAGGCCCCGGGCGTTAGCGCCCCCGCCGCCCGCGGCGTGTCCCAGGCACTGCTCGAGCCCCTGATCGAGGTGATCCGCGACAGTGGCAAGTTGCGCCTGGCAGACCTGGCCGAGCTGAACCCTGATTTCGACCTGGACAACCGTACCGCCAGGGCCGCAGCCCGGCTCGTCCATCTTCTGACGCTGAATGGCTGAAGCGGCCGCCCCGCCTTCAACTCTTTAACCGACATGCTCTTTGCGAGGAACTCCAAGATGTCACACATCGACAAGCGCCGGAGCGCCGGCCGCCACGACCCCTCCCGCCACATCGCCGCGCCTACCGGCACCGAGCGCAGTTGCAAGAGTTGGCTCACCGAAGCGCCCCTGCGCATGCTGATGAACAACCTGCACCCGGATGTCGCCGAGCGCCCCGAAGACCTGGTGGTCTATGGTGGCATCGGTCGCGCCGCCCGCGACTGGGAGAGCTTTGATACGATCGTCGAGACTCTCCAGCGCCTGGAGGAAACCCAGACTCTGCTGGTCCAATCCGGCAAGCCGGTGGGTGTGTTCGAGACTCACAAGGATGCCCCGCGGGTGCTGATCGCCAACTCCAATCTGGTGCCGGCCTGGGCCAATTGGGAGCACTTCAACGAGCTCGATCGCAAAGGCCTGATGATGTATGGCCAAATGACTGCCGGCTCGTGGATCTACATCGGTTCGCAGGGCATCGTTCAGGGGACCTACGAGACGTTCGTCGAAGCGGGCCGCCAGCACTACGACGGCGAGCTCAAGGGGCGCTGGATCCTTACCGCCGGCCTGGGCGGCATGGGTGGCGCTCAGCCGCTGGCCGCCACCCTGGCCGGTGCCTGCTCCCTGAATATCGAGTGCCAGCAGTCACGTCTCGACTTCCGCCTGCGCACTCGCTACCTGGACGAGCAGGCCGACGACCTCGACGATGCCCTGACCCGTATCCAGCGCTATACCGCCGAGGGCAAGGCGGTCTCCATCGGCTTGTGCGCCAATGCTGCCGATATCCTGCCCGAACTCGTGAGCCGTGGGGTGAAGCCGGACATGGTCACCGACCAGACCAGCGCCCACGACCCGCTGAACGGCTACCTGCCGTCCGGCTGGACCTGGGCGGCGTATGTGGAACGCGGTCAGCGCGATCCCGAAGCGGTGGTCATGGCCGCCAAGCGTTCCATGGCCGTACACGTTCAAGCCATGCTCGACTTCCAGACGATGGGCGTGCCCACCTTCGACTACGGCAACAACATCCGCCAGATGGCGATGGAAGAGGGCATCGACAATGCCTTCGACTTCCCCGGCTTCGTACCGGCCTATATTCGCCCGTTGTTCTGCCAAGGCATCGGCCCGTTCCGCTGGGCGGCGCTGTCCGGCGACCCGGAGGACATCTACAAGACCGACCAGAAGGTCAAGGAGCTGATCCCCGATGATCCGCACCTGCACAACTGGCTGGATATGGCCCAGGAGCGGATTTCATTCCAAGGGCTCCCCGCCAGGATCTGTTGGGTGGGCCTCAAGGACCGCGCCCGCCTGGGCCAGGCCTTCAACGAGATGGTGCGTAGCGGCGAACTCAAGGCACCTGTCGTCATCGGTCGCGATCACCTGGACTCCGGCTCGGTGGCCAGCCCCAACCGTGAGACCGAGTCAATGATGGACGGCTCGGACGCGGTTTCCGACTGGGCGCTGCTCAACGCCCTACTCAACACTGCCGGCGGAGCCACCTGGGTGTCACTGCACCACGGCGGTGGCGTGGGTATGGGCTACTCCCAGCACGCCGGAGTAGTGATCGTCTGCGACGGCAGTGATGACGCCCACACCCGATTGGGTCGGGTATTGCGCAACGACCCGGGTACCGGGGTAATGCGCCACGCCGATGCCGGCTACGAGATTGCCAAGCAATGCGCTCGTGAGAACGGCCTCGATCTACCGATGCTGGACAACCAAGAGGAGACTGCCCAATGACCCATCTCGAGATTCAGCCCGGCCAGATGACACTGGCGCAGGCACGCCAGGTTTACCAGGCCCATGTGCCGGTCAGCCTGCCCACAAGTGCCGACGCCGATATCACCAAGGCCGTCGACTGCGTAAACCGTGTGATCGCAGAAGACCGCACCGTCTACGGCATCAATACCGGCTTCGGCCTGCTCGCCCAGACCCGCATCGAGAAGGACCAGCTCGAGGATCTGCAACGCTCGCTGGTGCTGTCTCACGCCACGGGTGTCGGCGCGGCCATGGACGACGATCTGGTACGTCTGATCATGGTACTCAAGGTCAACAGCCTCGCGCGCGGTTTCTCCGGTATCCGACGCGAGATACTGGATGCCCTGATCGCGCTAATCAACGCCGGTGTCTATCCGCGGATCCCCCTCAAGGGATCGGTGGGTGCTTCAGGCGATCTCGCGCCACTCGCCCACATGAGCGTGGTGCTTTTGGGCGAAGGACAGGCCAGGCACAAGGGCGAATGGCTTTCTGCCCGGGAGGCCCTGGAAGTGGCTGGATTAGCCCCCCTGTCGCTGGCACCCAAGGAGGGGCTGGCATTGCTCAACGGCACTCAGGTCTCCACCGCCTATGCCCTGCGCGGGCTGTTCGAGGCGGAAGACCTCTACGCCGCGGCTACCGTCTGCGGCTCGCTAACCGTAGAGGCTACACTCAGCTCCCGGGCGCCTTTCGACGCTCGTATTCATGACATAAGGGGCCAACGCGGTCAGATCGATGCCGCAGCAGGCTACCGGCATCTGCTCGGTGAGCGAAGTCAGGTAAGCGATTCTCATATCGACTGCGGCAAGGTCCAGGACCCCTACTCGTTGCGCTGTCAGCCCCAGGTGATGGGCGCCGCCCTGACTCAGATTCGCCAAGCCGCCGAGGTGCTGGCCATCGAGATCAACGCTGTTTCCGACAATCCCTTGGTCTTTGCTGAAGAGGGGGATGTCATCTCCGGTGGCAACTTCCACGCGGAACCGGTGGCCATGGCCGCTGACAACCTGGCGCTCGCCATTGCCGAGATCGGTTCTCTGACCGAGCGTCGCGTCTCATTGATGATGGACAAGCATATGTCCCAACTCCCGCCTTTCCTGGTGGAAAACGGCGGGGTCAACTCAGGGTTCATGATTGCGCAAGTCACCGCGGCGGCATTGACCAGCGAGAATAAGGCATTGGCCCATCCCCACAGCGTCGACAGCCTGCCGACCTCGGCCAACCAGGAAGACCATGTCTCCATGGCCCCAGCCGCCGGCAAGCGTTTATGGGAGATGGCCGACAATGTCCGCGGCACCCTGGCCATCGAGTGGCTTGCCGCCTGCCAGGGACTGGATTTCCGCGATGGTCTCATGACCACCGACTCACTGGAAAAGGCGCGCAGAACCCTGCGCGAACAGGTCGCCTACTATGACCGGGACCGCTTCTTCAACCCGGATATAGAAGCCGCTACCGCATTACTTGCCTCGCGGACGCTGAGCGACTTAGTCCCAGAGGGACTGATGCCCAGTGACCACTAAGCGCCGCCCCGCGGGCGATGCCCGTGGGGATATCACCTAGCATTCTCCACCAACGACAAGAGATGTTTCATGAATGCGATAGTCCTGGCCATTCTCGTCATGGTCTCCCTTAGTCTTGCCCGCGTATCCGTGGTTTTTGCCCTCATCGTCGCGACATTAGTCGGCGGTCTCTACGCCGGTATGCCATTGAACGACATTCTCGAGGCCTTCAATGATGGACTTGGCAATGGCGCCACCATCGCGCTGTCTTACGCCGTTCTCGGGGCATTTGCCGTCGCGCTCTCCCGCTCGGGTATCACCGAACTTCTCGCCAACAAGGCCATTCAACGCTTTCAGTTGGATGAGGCGGACAAAGGACGTCGGCTGATTACGTTGACGTTACTGGGCGCGCTGCTTGCTGCGGCGATCAGTTCACAGAACCTGATTCCGGTCCACATCGCCTTCATCCCGGTACTCGTCCCACCGCTACTCAAACTGATGAATCATTTGCAGTTGGATCGACGCCTGGCAGCCTGCGTGATCACTTTTGGAATCACGGCTCCCTATATGCTGTTACCCGTGGGGTTCGGTGCCATTTTCCTTAATGACATCCTGCTCGCTAACCTCAACGAGAGTGGTGCGGAACTCGGCCTGGAGATCAGCCCCGGAATGGTCCCAATGGCGATGATCATACCGATCTCTGGCATGGCTCTGGGTCTTGTAGTCGCCGCCATCTGGAGCTATCGCAAACCACGCCGCTATCAAGACCGGTATCTGGCCCACGGTGATGAAACGCCTAGCGAAGCGGCACAACACCTGGCGCTCTGGCAGAAATGGATTCTGGCGGCCGCTCTCGTCGGCACGGTGACCGTCCAATTGCTGACCGACTCCATGGTTCTCGGTGGGATCTTCGGATTTGCCCTGCTCTCTGTCAGCGGCGTATTTCGGTGGCGCGAGCAGGACGGTATTTTTACCGAGGGAATGCGAATGATGACGCTGGTCGGCTTCATCATGATCACCGCCGCCGGCTTTGCCAGCGTGATGCAGGAGAGCGGTCAGGTGGAAACCCTCGTGGAGAGTTCCACGACGCTGATCGGAGACAGCCAAGGGCTGGCGGCGCTGATCATGTTGCTGGTGGGCCTCTTCATCACCATGGGGATCGGCTCATCCTTCTCGACCATTCCCATTATCGCCTCACTGTATGTGCCCCTGGCACTGAACTTCGGCTTTTCCCCCATGGCGACCGTGGCCCTGGTAGGTACCGCCGCGGCATTGGGTGATGCGGGCTCCCCAGCCTCGGACTCGACACTCGG
The DNA here is from genome assembly GCF_008079445.1 of Aidingimonas lacisalsi. Taxonomy (GTDB): domain Bacteria; phylum Pseudomonadota; class Gammaproteobacteria; order Pseudomonadales; family Halomonadaceae; genus Aidingimonas; species Aidingimonas lacisalsi. Next base: position 38,383 of record NZ_VRYH01000014.1, read on the forward strand.
CCCGACCGCCGGTCTCAACGCCGATGGTCAGCACGATCACATCTGGGATAGCGTAGTGCCGACCTTCCTGCACTACAACATTCCGTTGATCGCCTTCGGCTGGATTGCTGCCATGACGTTATGATGTCTGCAGTTGTGCATGGCTAGGCAGAAATCTCGGTCTAGCCATGCCAGCTGTCACGCAGAGGTCTGCTGCTTGCGGTTAGGGCCTTCCTGGATTTTCTAGGCGAGAATATCGCCGATGATGATTTCCTGACCCTTCAGCAGAAAGGGGTGTTGCCCATGACCGGCGACACCCGCAGTACTGACTTGGCAGGCTTTAGTCATGCGTTGAGCTCTGCCGTTGGTGACACCACCGAGCTCCTACGGCGCTATCGCGACTGAAGTCGCTCCTACGACAACCTGTGCCGATGGAATGTCGGGGATAGGGGGTTGTAGGAGCGGTTTCAACTGCGATGCAGGGCGTGAGCCCTGCCCTGTGCCACCGCCGGGCGCCCGAGGCGCCATCGCGACTGAAGTCGCTCCTACCACAACCAGTGCCGGTGGAATGCCGTGATGAAGGGGTTGTAGGAAATGGGATGGACCCGTCCCTCCATGTGCCAAGATGAAGATTCACGCCATCTGCGGGTGCATGGGGCACCACACGGCATCTCGAAGAGAGGGTCCATCCATGAATAACATTAGCATCGTCGGCATTGATCTCGCCAAGCATGTTTTTCATCTTCACGGGGTCGATCACAAGGGGCGGGAAGTGTTCAGCAAGAAGGTATCTCGATTGGCGTTACGTACGACGCTGGCCCAACTGCCCCGCTGCGTCGTCGCCCTGGAGGCTTGTGGCGGCGCTCATTACTGGGCCAGGGAGGTCCGGGCGCTGGGGCACGAGGTGCAGTTGATTCCTCCTCAGTACGTGAAGCCCTTCGTGCTAGGACACAAGAACGATGCTCGGGATGCCCGAGGCATCGCTGAGGCGGCGGCTCGCGAGGCCACGCCTCGGGTCGCCCCCAAGACGCAGCCTCAGCAGGCGCTGCAAGCCATGCATCGCGTGCGTTCCCGAGCGATCGCCAACCGCACGGCACTGGGCAACGAGCTACATGGCTTGCTCGCTGAAATGGGAA
>NZ_VRYH01000015.1 GCF_008079445.1 Aidingimonas lacisalsi
TCGAGATGCCGTGTGGTGCCCCATGCACCCGCAGATGGCGTGAATCTTCATCTTGGCACATGGAGGGACGGGTCCATCCCATTTCCTACAATCCCCGCTGCCGATTCCAGGTAGGAGCGACTTCAGTCGCGATGGGTGTCGACCGCCTCTTTGATCCCGTGATCTTTGCCCCGGCGTCTCTTTTTCTGCGTCTGAGTTGCCTCTCTGTCTCAAACGATAGTGATGCCCTTGGAGACGCATCCATCGGATGATAGAACGCATTCACGTGTTACATCATGTCATCCGATCGACCATGCGATGATATTGAATTATTTCATTTCTGTAATACGTTTGTACGAATTGAGCGTTAAAGAAAAGGAATGTGTTCAAATTGTATCGTTAGGTAATGTTTGCTAGCTTTTTCATCATCGCTTGACGGTAATCATGATCAAAATCGTCAAGAAGCTTAGTCGCGAACGCACTATGTTGTCGTGACGCAGGGATTGACACGGGGCCATAGCCGTTCCGTGCATCATAACGAGAACCGACGACCATCGGGACAACAACGAATGCTCGAACGAATCCTACCTGGGCGGCGTAGCAGGGCGCTGCCGTTGTGTCTGGGGCTCGGTATGGCCATGGGGCTGGGCAGTTCCCCCGCGCATGCTGCCGGCCTTCTCGACATCTACGAGATGGCCAAGAACAACGACCCACGTTATCAGGAAGAATTTTACGGCAAGGAAGCGACGGACGAGCGTTATTACCAGGCGCGCTCTGCTTTGTTGCCACAAGTCAGTTTGACGGCCTCGCGAACCGAAACGAGCCAGGATATCGTCAGCTCCGATAACGAGGAGTACGCCAGCGGGTCGACCTCCTACCCTTCGACGACCTATGGAGCCTCGATCGAGCAGTCGATTTACGACTACTCGCGTTGGGCTGCGTTCGACAAGGCCAAGCTGGAAATCAAGCAGGCCGCTTCCGAATTGGAAGTCGCGCGTCAGGATCTGTTTCTACGCGTGGCCGAACGCTATTTCGATGCACTTTCGCTGCGTGAAACGCTGACCTATCTACAAGCCGAGAAAGAATCCGTCGAGACCAACCTGGAGCAGGTCAGGGCACGATACGAAGATGGGCTTGCGCGGGAAGTCGACTTTCTGGATGCCCAGGCGCGTTTCCAGCAGGTCGATGCCCGGGAAATCGAAGTGCGCAACGAGTTGCGCGATGCGCTGGAAGGATTGGCGGAAATTACCGGTCAACGCCCGACGACACTCCAGCCCGTCACGGACCAACTGCAACTCGAACGGCCGGATCCCGACTCGCTGGAAGCCTGGGAAGAACTGGCTCGGGAACGTAGTCCGCGCTTGAAAGCGGCACGGCTCTCTGCCGACGTTGCCAGCCAGGCTCTCAAGGAGAGCAAAGGTGGACATTACCCCACGCTGGATCTCAGCCTCAATTATAACAGCGACGATACCGAAGGGTCGCTGTTCGGTGGCGGCAGCGAGGTGGACACGCAGGAAATCGCCGTTTCCCTGAATGTCCCGGTCTATAGCGGTGGACGCACGTCGTCGAACGTGCGCGAAGGCCAGAGCCTGCTCGAAGCCAGTCGCTCGCGCCTGGAACGAGTCACGCGCGAACTCAATCGTGAAGTCCGGGCGGGATATCAGGGCATCATCACCGCCATCTCACGTGAGCGTTCCCTGGAGCAGTCTCTGGAGGCCAGCAAACGCGTCGTCGAGTCGCGGGAGGTCGGGGTCGAAGCCGGCACGACTCCCTTGCTGGATCTGCTCGATGCCGAACGTGATCTCTTCTATGCACGCAGTGAATTGGCGAGCGCCCGTTACGATTATTTGATGAGCATTCTCAGTCTCAAGCATGCGGCCGGTGTGATCAATGTCGATGACCTGGCGCAGATCGATGCGATGATGGGAGAGCAGGTCGATGTCCTTGCCATGGGCCAACGCTGATCCGGGTCGGTTCATCGCCGGTAACCGGGCTGCCGAGGCGCTTCAGGTCATGCTCAACGTACTGGCCGTCCCCTACCTGAGTGAGAAATCGGCCAAATGTCGGCCAGGACACTGGTCGACGCAGCGTTGCCTGTTCAGCGTGCCTGTCGAGTTGGTGTCTCCCGACACGCTGGTTGACGCTCTCGGTCATGTCCTGAGCGAACTGGGGATGACGGATGACGATGCCCGCGAATGCCTGGCGCCGCTGCATGACCACCTCGATGACGGCCGGGCGCTGCCTCATTTTCTGCATCTCGGCGTCGAGGACGATCGTTGTAAGATTTACTGGGAATCGCCGCTGCCGGACCCCATACCGCGTGATTCGCGTTTCGTACTGTACCGGGCATGGAAGTGGCGGGCCGGTGAATCCGTGGCGCGTTCCGATTACGTGCTGCTACCCACGGCCGGAGAGGCGCGCCAGGCGATCGAGCGTGAACTGGCAGAGCAACCGGCATCGCCGCTGCACGATGTTATCGAGCAATTGCAGATCAGCTATGCCCTGGGTCAGACATCCTGGCCACCACTCACTGTTCGGGTCGAAGAAATCCAGGCAGGCCGTGCCACCGGGCGAGACTCCTTGAATCTGCACCTTCATCAGGCCGACCTGCCCCTGGGCACGCTGGCAGGCACTCTGTTCAGTCTGACGCGTGACTGGCGTTCGGCTGCCCGCGAGACTCTGGTGTCGTGGATGGCCAAGCATGGCAATGAAACCCTCAGCAATCTCTCCTTCGGCTGCGACCGGGGTGGGCAGTCGTTCCTCACCTGTTATCACGGCACGACCCGTCATCACCCCACACGCACCGCACAGCCGCGACGCAGCGATCGTATTCCGGGCAGTGCAAGACATGCCCGACAACCGGCACCCCAAACCGTCTGACATCACCTGGAGTCTTCCATGGCGACACAACTGTTGATCTATCGTAACGTTCAGCCCGTCACTCGCGACAAGCACGGCGAGCTCTATCTCAAGGCCGGCAAAGACTTTGCCTTCGCGAAGGAAGTCAACTCGGTCCCTTTGATGGCGGCGGAATTTCCCGCAGCGGCCAGCGACTTGCCGATCGTATTCACCGACGCCGACGATGGCGTGCTGCCGGTGGCGGTGCTCGGCATCGAGCGCGATGTCAACCTGATGGTCGATGACGACCATCGTTGGCGCGGCGAATACGTGCCGGCCTTCTTCCGCCGCTACCCCTTCGTGTTCGCGTCCGCCTCGGATGGCAAGACGTTCACGTTGTGCATCGATGAGGATTACGAAGGCCTCAACGGTGAGGGGCGTGGCGAACGTCTGTTCGATGCTGACGGCGAGCAGACCCAGTATCTCTCCCGTGTCCTGTCGTTCCTGCAGGACTATCAGGCGCATTTCCAGCGCACGCGCGCCTTCTGTCGTCGTCTGGCCGAACTGGAGCTGCTCGAATCGGTCGAGGCGCAGGTGCGGCTGCCGGAAGGTGGTCGTCGAACATTGACTGGGTTCAAGGCGATCAATCGTAACAAGCTCAAGGAGCTCTCCGCCGAGCAACTGCAGACATTGATGAGTAACGATGAACTGGAGCTGATGCATATCCATCTGCAGTCGATGCGCAATTTCAATCGTCTGACCCGGCTGGCACAGGGTGGTGAGGCCGTGGATGCCCAGGCCAAACCCGATCCGGCAGCCGAGGATACCGGCGACGACGCCAAGGCGTCGCCGACCGCCGGTGGTGCGTCATCCGATCAGGAAGCCAATACCTCGTTGCACTGAACCGTCGAGCGCCGTTGTCGTTCATTGCCATCAATCGAGTAAGCGCCTCAGGAGTTTAGTCATGCCTCGCTCATTCCGTCCCCTCCGGAAGCCTCTCTCCAAGCTCGTTGCGCAGCTGTCCCGGCGTCACAGACAGCCGGCGCGCGCCATGGCGGAACGTTCGGCGTTCCGCTTCGAAGGGCTGGAGCCGCGCATGCTGCTCTCCGCCGATCCTGTCAGCGTGTCCGCGGGCGGAGCCGCCGACATGGAAGTCCGGGTCGTCGAGCAGGATAACGAGAAGATGGTGCAGGTCGTCGATCGCAATGGCGAGGGCGAAGACGGCGGCGATCAGGTGATGGGCGAAGCGAAGCTCGAGGATCTGAAGAACCGTGAGGGGGACAACGGCGATATCCAGATTACCGGCAGCGATGACGACGATACGCTGTCGTTTGACGAATCAGTGTTGGGGGAGGCCGGCGACCTTCTGATCACCTTCGATGCCGGCGATGGCAACGACACCCTGGAAACGGCGAACAGTGAGGGGCTGCTCGTCGATTTCGTGGGAGGCGAAGGCAGTGACCGTGTCGTCGGCGACGATGCCTCGGGCACGTCGTGGACGATCGATGGCGACGGTGAGGGGGAAAGCGAGGACGGCGATATCACCTTCTCGGGAATCTCCGATATCGATGCGTCGGCCGGTAATGAGCAGGAACTGCACAGCAGCCTGGAGACGACCTGGCGGGTCAACGACGACCGCAACGTCACCATCGAGAACGTCACGCTGGAAGGCATCGATAAGCTCTATGGCAGCGACAGCGCCACCTTGAGCTACGAAGAGTACAACGAAGGCGTAACGGTCGATCTCGGCGCAGGCGAAGCGGCCGGAGTCGATGAAATCAGCGGATTCCGTGACCTTGTCGGTTCCGACGGTGACGATATCCTGGCCGGCAACGACCTGGACAACACCATCGATGGCGGCCAGGGCGCCAACCTGCTGATCTCCGTGGGCGGCGAGGATACCTTCGAAAGCCGGGAAGATGCCGACGATACCTATCTGGTCGATCGGGCGAACGACGATCTCACGCTGAGCAGCGACGGTGATTCGGCCACGCTCGATATCGGTGGCAGCAACAGCATGTCGTTCAACGGTCATCCGACCGAAATCATCCTGGGAGCCTCGGGTTCGGGGCAGACTCTCGATGCCTCCGGCTACGGCCTGGGTGGGGTGACCTTCCAACTGCGTGGTGATGGCGTGACGGCCATCGGCTCCGGTCAGGACGATCTCTTCGTACTGTCGTCCGAGGGTAGCGGCGACCTCCAGGGCAACGGCAACGGCGATGAAGGCGACATGATCCAGGTCGAGTCGGATAGCGACATGATGCTGGACGATGATGGCCTGACCTTCGGCGGGACGGGAACGCCTGCTTATACCTTCAGTGATGACATCGAAATGGCCGCCCTGAGCGGCGGCGATAGCGCCAATACCCTCGATGCCAGCGGTTTCTCCGGCGACGTGCGTCTGGAAGGCCGTGGGGGTGACGACACCTTGATCGGCGGTAGTGGCAACGATCTGCTCGATGGCGGTGCCGGCAACGATACCCTGAAAGGCAACGGCGGTGATGACGTACTGTTCGGCAATGTCGGTGATAACGAACTCACCGGCGGAGGCGGTGACGATACCGTCATGGGCATCACCGATGGCTGGATGGATCTCGACGACGGCGAACTCATCCACACCGATCAGCTCGAAGAGCAGACCCTGAGCTGGGATGGTGAGAGTGGCGAGACCGTCGCGTTCCATTTCGATGGCGGTGTCAGCGACATTGAATTGACGGCCAATGCCGAGGCATTGGAAATTCAGCGGGCCATCGAGAGCATCGACGGCATCGGTGAAGGCAATGTCCAGGTCTCGCGGGAATTCGTCGAGGACGATGAGGGTAACCACGAATCGATCGACTGGACCGTGCGTTTCGTCGGCAAGTTCGCCGAAGAGGAGGCGGAAACCGTTCCGGATATCGCCCTGTTGGGAGTCGCGGCCGCCGGCACGTCAGTCGGTAGCGACTCGGTCGTGAAAGCGAATCGAGACCAGAAACGCCGCATTGGCACGGATACTTTCAACGACACCTTCAGCGATGCCGTGCTGCAGGCCGATGGCGGCGACACCACGCTCGATGCCGGCGATTACCAGGGCAGTGTCTATCTCGAAGGCAGCAGCGGTGACGATACCCTGATCGGCGGCCGGGGCGAGACCGAAATCAATGCCGTGGCCGGGGATAACACCCTGATCGCCGGCGCCGGCGAGAACACGGTCACCGGCGGGGCCGGCGAAGACGAGTTGCGTCTGGAACTGGCGGATGACATTACCGACGTCACGCTCGATGGCGAGTCGTTCACGTTGACCGATACGGATGACGAGACCACCGATTCCACCTATGAAGCAATCGACAGCGTTTTGGTGGTAGCGGATCAAGACAGCACTGGTGATGTCACCGTCGATGCCGGCGACTTCAACGGTATCGATGCCTCGACCGCGCTGGCCGACCTGATGTCGGCGGAAGACTTCGAGACGGTGTTCTCGGCCGAAGACGATGGTCAGACGATCGACGAGGATAGCGGTGAGATTCAGGGGGCACTGTCACTGGATATCACCCTCGGCAGTGGAGACACCAGGACGGTTGCGCTGGACAGTGCGCGGACGCTGGGTGACCTGGTCGATATCTTCGATGCCATCGAGGGGGTCGAATCACGTGTCGATCGCGCCGACGGCCGCTGGATCGTCGAGGATACGTCCGGCGGTGATGGCGACCTGAGTGTCGACGTCCCCTCGGGCTCGGCAATGGAGACATTCGCCGATGCCCTTGGCATGTCGCTGAGTGGCTCGACGTGGCAGAGCGAGGTCTTCCAGGCCGGTGGCGTCGACATGCAGATGCTGGGTAGCGGCACCTATATCCTGACCGGCAGCGATGGCGATGACCGCTTCGAGCTCGGCGCGGCTGCCGAGCACGATATCAGCGCAGGAGATGGCAGCGATACCCTGATCGTGACCCATGACGGCGATATGACGATGGGCAGTGGCGAGCTGGCATTCGATCCTGATGGCGGCAATCAGATCGCCAGCTATAGCGGCATCGAGGTGGCTGACTTGGCAGTGGCTGAGTCGGCGTCCAGTGCGGCCGTGGATGCCAGCGGTTTCAATGGCCAGGCGTTGCGTCTGGCAACATCGTCTGAAGGCGAGTTGATTGGTTCCAGTGTGGCCGTGACGGATTTCGATATCGACGTCCAGGGTCTGTCTGCCAACGCTATCGACGTCACGGTCAATAATGACCAGAGCCGCGTGACGGCGACGACCGCTCCGACGAGTGGTAATACACCGGTCACGGATCTCTCGGCGTTCGATGCCGTTTCGCTATCCGGTCAGGATGCCGAACTCGTCTATGCCTGGTCGGACGATGTGACGCTGGAAATCACCGATACCGACCTTGATGAGGACGTCACATTACAGGCCGCCGGGACACTGACACTGGACGGTGCTGAGCTAAGCACTGATGGCAGCGAGGTCGCCATTACGCTCGATGCCTATCGCATCGATGTGCTGGATACCGTCATCGAAACCGGCGGTGGCGATTTTGTCGCCAAGGCGAGCGAGATCAATATCGATGAAGGTGCCATTATCGATGCCGGCGATGGCGATCTCGGCATCCATGCCCAGCCAACGGGCTTCCTCAACGGCACGCCCAGCAACAGCTTCGTCGATGTCGGGGTGTTCGATCTGTCGGTCACTATCGGTGATGCCGAACTCGCCGGTTATGACATCACCATCGATGCACGAGTCGTCGATCCGGACCGCTCGCTGTATAACGTCGATACCGGCAATGCCGTCATCGATGGGGCCGCCAATGAGCCACTCGCCTTTGTCGAAGGGCTGTCGCTGTTCGGCAGCATTTCCACGTTGATTGCCGATACCACGATCGATATCGGCAGTGAGGCGAGCCTGCATGCCAAGCACAACATCGATATCGATGGCGAGATCGAACTGGCGTCTAGCGTACGACCGACCAAGGCGTGGGGTGTCGGTGTGTCCGTCAGTACCCTCATCGCACGCTCCAATATCGATGTCAGCGGCGAGCTGATTGCCGATGGCGAGGCCCAAGGCGACGACCCCGACGGTGGCCATGTCACCATTCATTCCCGTGTCGACACGACCCAGTCGGTGACGGCCGTGCCCGAAGGGGTGAAAGGCTTTGCTGGTTCGGCCGCGGTCAGCGTACTGGTGACCGAATCGCGAACCATGGTGTGGGATGACGCCATGATCGATGCGGCGGGCGATGTCGTCGTCGATGCCAAGACGATCGATCGCAACAGCACATCCGCCACGTCCGGCGCCAGCAAGGGGAAGGTCGGGATCGCCGCCGCCATCAATGTCGAAACCGGCACCACGGAAGCGCAACTGGCCGGCCAGGTCGACGCCGGTGGCGATATCACCGTCGACGCCACGACGGAAAAACAATCGATTTCAGGCGCTTACTTCAAGTACATCCCGACGTCATCCAGCGGCGTTTCGGCCGTGGCCGGTACGGCCCCGAGCAATCCCACCAGCGTGGTCGGCGGACTGTCCAAGAGCAGTAAAGACCTGGCCAAGTCGCCCATGGCATTGGTGATGGACCCGCTCAAGGACAAGCTTGATAGCTGGACCGATACCCTCAGCGACAAGCTCAAGGTCGATCAACTCAAGGAGAAGTTCTCCAGTGGCGATGGGGAGGCATTCGATATCGCCGCGGCGGTGGCGGTGTCTGTCGACATCAACGACGCCGACGCCCGCCTGGGCACGACCGTGGATCGCGACGGCAATGCACTCGGCGATGATGCGCGCAGTGATATCTCGGCGGGCGGTGATGTCACCGTCAATGCGCTGAGCAATCACCGGCCCAGTGTCAGCGCCTCTGGCTCGGCCGCGGAAGACTCGTCTGCCGGTGAGCATACCGAGGGCAATCCGCTCAAGAACAAGCTCAAATCCGAGTTGCTCGAGGGCAAGGACTCCAAGGCATCGGCCAGTGGTGAGACGCGTTCCAATCAGCAGGAGACGAACGATAACCAGAGCGAGGGCGACGAGCAGGCCAAGGTGGCGGTATCCGGGGCGGTCAGCGTCGGCTATCTCGATAACAGCGCCAATGCCGATGTCATGGGCAATGTCGACCTCAATGCCGATGGCGCCATTGCGGTGGATGCCCAGAGTCTCAACGAAGTCGATCTCGACAGCGTCTTCGGTGCCAACCTCTATAACGAAATCCAGGGTTTCTTCGACGATCCCGAAGATAACGTCGATCACGTCAGCACCGATGGCGGCGATGACGGTTTCACCATGCTCGAAAACGGTGACACCGTTCTGGTCGACAAGGATCATACCGCCGGTGGCGAAGCCGGTAATGTCTATGAATTCACCGGCAATGATGCCACGGAAATGGCGCTCGGCGAGGTGGACTTCAGTTCCGGCGACTGGAGCAAGCTGGGCACCCCGCTGGAACAGCGGATTCCCGATCTGATTTCGACCATCTCGGGTTATTTCAGCGCCAATCTGGGGCTGACCGGGAGCTTCGATAGCTGGACGCAGGCCACGGCCTCGGGCGAAAAACTGGCGATCGCCGGTGCGGCCAACGTCTTCCTGCTCAATCAGCACAGCGATGCCCGCATTCATGAGGGCGCCACCATCAATCTCGATGGGCAGAGCTCGGTGGATGATGTCACGCCACAGGACGGCCAGGATGTCTCCGTTACGGCGAATAACGCCAACGACATCTTTACGCTCGTCGGTAATCTGCAGCTGCCGGGACTCGGCGGTGCCGGCGAGTTCAGCGCCAAGTGGCTGGACGCGATCGCTCAGGAACCGGGGCTGGGAAGCGAGTCCGCGGGCAGCGCCATCGGCGCCGCTCTGACCGCCAATGTCCTGGGCAGTGAGGCGACGGCGGCGATCGAATCGGGGGTCGAACTGGTCGCCGATAGTCTCGATGTCACTGCCGATAACGGCAGCTTGTTGCTCGGCGTCGGGGCGTCCGGTGGCCAGGCCGGGAAAGTGGCATTCAACGCGTCGGCCGTTGCCAATGTCGTCCAGAACGAGACCGATGCCACCATCGGCGATGGCATCGCCATGCATATCGGCGATGGCAGTGTCGGCGATGATACCGACAACCCGTCGCTGCGCGTCAACGCCAATGATGACAGCTACCTGATCAACCTGGTCGGCGGTATCGCCAAGGGCGGTTCGGTCGGCATCGGTGCGTCGGTCGGCGTGACCGTGCTCGAACGTGATACGCACGCCCTGATCGGCAGTGCCGGTGACAACGATACCCGCAATGGCTCGATTCTGGTCGGTGGCGATGTCGAGGTCGGCGCCGATAACGGCGGTGTGGTCATCGATCTGGCCGTCGCCGGCGCCGCTGCCGGTGGCAAGTCGTCCCAGTCGTCGTCCGGTGGGTCAGGTGGCAGTAGCGGGGACGACCCCGGTAAATGGCCCAACAACCAGGCCAATTACGATAATGTCATCGCCGAGCTCCAGGGCAAACTGGGGAAGAGCAGTGGCGGTGGCTCAGGCGGTCAGAGCAGCACGGGCGTCGGTCTGGCCGGTTCGGCCATCGTCCACGTCGGTGATGACAACACCTCGGCCACCATCCGCGGTCTCGATGCCTTCGAGGCCGAAGGTGACGTCGCGGTTGCGGCCAACGACGATACCCATCTCGGTATGTTGTCGGGGGGCGGTGCGCTGACGCTCGGCCAGGGGAGCAGCAATGATGTCGGCGTGGCCGGCGCCGCGTCGATTGCGGTGCAGAATGGCCATACCGAAGCGCTGGTCGACAACGTGGCCTCTCTGGTTACCGGCTCGCTGGCGGTCGACGCAGAACGGACGGGCTGGAGTGTCATTTCATCAGCCGCGCTGGCTGTCGCCGGCAGCCAGAAGGGGATCGGCGTTTCCGGGTCGGCCAGCGCGCTGGTATCGATGCGCAGCGTCAATGCACGCCTGCTCACCATCGATGAAGGCGACTTGGGCGATGTCAGTGTCAATGCGCGTGATGCCGCCAATACCATCCTGGTATCCGGTGCCGCCTCATTCAGTGGCAGAGGCGGCGTCGGTGGGTCCGCAACGGTCGCTTACATCGCGCATGAGGTCGAAGCCGAAGCGGCAGCGCTCGGCAGTGACTGGGGCAACGACGACAATGACATAGCGCTCTCGGCGGATAGCCTGGCCGTAACGGCCGACAGCGAGGCGCTGGTCGTCTCGCTCGCTGGCTCGGCGGGCATTGCCACCGGTTCCAAGGGCGTCGGGTTGGCCGGCACGATCGGCGTCAATATCGTCGACAACACGACCTCAGCGTCGCTGAATGACACCTATATAGCGCTCGCCGGGGGCGACGAGGCCGATGTCGCGATAGCCGCCAACGATCGTGCCAGCCTTTGGACGCTTGCCGGTGCCGTGGGAGGCGGTGGATCTGTCGGCATGGGGGCGGGTATCGCCGTCAATTCCATCGATCAGGCAACGACCGCTACATTGGAAGGTAGTCGCTTACTCGATGCCGATGACGTCGCCGTCGCCGCGACCGGCGAAGGACTGATCCGTAGCCTGGCGCTCGGCATTGGCGCCAGCCAGAAAGTGGCCGGGGCCGGGAGTGTGTCGGTCAACATGATCGACAAGGCGCTGAAAGCTCGCGTCATCGACACGGATATCGAGGACGCCGGTGGTGACCTGAACGTGGTGGCCAACGATCGCGCTCAATTGATCGTGATCAGTGGGGCCGCATCAGGGTCCGGCAAGGCGGCTATCGCCGGTAGCGTCAGCACCAATTTCGTGACCATCGATCAGGTGGCCGAGATCGATGGCGGCGTCATCGATGCCGCAGGCGACGTGCTGGTCGATGCCGCCGCCGATACGCTGCTGGTCTCCGTTGCGCTCGGTGGCGCGGCAGCCGGCAAGGTCGGTCTGGCCGGGGCTATCACCGTCAACTATGTCAGCGGCGAAACGCGTGCCCAGATTCTCGGTAACGCCGAGCTGGAAACGGGCGGGGCGCTGACCGTTCAGGCCGAAGACACCAGCCGTCTGGTGGTCATCGCGCTGGGTGCCGCCGGTGCCGGTAAGGTGGCCGGCGGGCTGTCGGCCAGTACGGCCCAGCTCGATAACGACATCGTGGCCAGTGTGCGTGGTGGGTCGTTGGACATTGGCGGCGACATGCGGGTGCTCGCCGGCCTGGCCGATGAATCCGCCCGGGAAGACTTCGACCTCGCCAGTGTCGGGCTGGATATCGACCTCGCCACCTATGGGACCGAGCCCGATCCCGATGCGGAAGAGGGTGAAGACGAAGCCGGCATTGCGAAACGCGATACCAGTAATCTCGACATGAGTGCCGGCATCATCAACATCAGCTTCGCCGGCGCTGCTGGGGGATCGGCGGCCGGTGCCGGGGCCGTCGGCCTCAACTGGTTACGCACCTCGGTGCGTTCCGAAATCAGTGGAGGCGCCACCGTCAAGGCGGATGGCGATGTCGATGTCATTGCCCGTGACAACTCGCAGATCCTCAACTTTGCCTTCGGGGTCGCCGGCGCCGGCAAGGTTGGCGGCGGTGCCGCGATTTCCTTCAACTATATCGGCGGCGACCCCAGCAATCCGTCGCGTTCACTGCAGTCCGATGAAGGCAACGACCCGTCGCAGGACATTCGCACCGCCAATGACGAAACCAAGGCCAATGCCGGTGAAGTCGCCGCCGTCATCGATAATGCCGATGTCACGGCCAACCACGATGGTGTCGATGGAGGCGGCGTCAGCGTCGATGCTCAGGGTACCAGCACGCTGTTCAACCTCAGTGCCGGCGGTGCAGGGGCCGGCAAGGTGGCGTTGGCGGGTTCCGTGGGTATCAACTTCGTCAAGCATGACGTCAAGGCACAAATCCTCGATGGCGCGGATGTCAGCGGGGACAGCGTTTCCGTCCTCGCCGGCGTTGCACCGATCACGATCAACGTGGCCGGCGCGGCCAGTGGTGCCGGGGCAGCGGCGTTGGCGGCGGCATCCGCGACCAACGACATCAATTCCGCGGTCCTGGCAACGATTGCCGGCAGCGATACCGTCGTGACGGCCACCGATGGCGACGTCAAGGTCCTTGCCGAGATGCGCAAGGTGACGAGCGAATCGATCATCGACAATGATGACCTGACCCAGTCAGGCGATGTCGGCGATGATGACGTCAACAGTCCCGAAGATGTCGATACCGGTGACGAGGATCAGGCGGTTCCCGACCCCACGTCGGCGGGCGATCAGGTGTTCAGCTTCGCGTTGAGCGGTGCCGGGGCGGGCAAGGCCGCCATCAACGGTGCGCTCTCGCTCAACTGGCTGCGTAGCAGTGCCGAGGCGGTGATCGATGGGGCGACCGTCAAGGCCTCGCAGGGTGACGTCGAGGTCGCGGCCAGGGACGAAATCGGCATGAACTCCTTTACCGTGGCCGTCGGCGCGGCAGGCGCCTTCGCCCTGTCGGGGTACATGTCGTACAACTACCTGGGCGGCAACCCGGGAGACAGTGGCGATGCCGAGACCAACCTGGTATCGGCGCGGATCGAGAACGGGGCCGAGATCACGACGCAGAGCGTACTTCTCGACGCCGACTCCGAATCCTCGATCAGTAGCTATGTCCTCGGTGCATCGGTCGCCGGGTTCGCGGCCATTGCCGGTTCCACCTCGCTCAATTTCACGCGCAAGGTCGTCGAAGCGGATATTGATGATGCTTCTGTGACGGCGACCGACGGCGATATTCATCTCGATGCCGATGACAATAGTTCTATCATCTCTGCCGCCGGCCAGGTGTCGGTGGCGGTCAAAGGCGCCTCGGTCGGCCTGACGGTCGCTTACAATGATATCGCCAACACGATCCGTGCGGGCGTCACCAACGCCGATCTGGAAACCCGGCAAGGCGGTGATGTGCGGGTCGAAGCCGACTCCACCTCGGTGGGTTTGAATGTGGTGGCAGGGGTCAGTTACGGCACCTTCGGATCGGTTGCCGCCAACGCCGTCAGCGCATTGATCGGAAACGATGTTCAGGCCTGGATCGATGGTGGCAGCGTAACGGCCGATGGCAGTGTATTCGTTCATGCCGACAGTCACGATCGCAACATCATCGTCGTCGGTACGGTATCGGTCGGAATCGCCGCCGTCGGCGGGAGTGTCGGTGTCGACCTGATGGAAACTGATACCCAGGCCTGGATCGGCGGAGGTGCTGACGTCGTGGCCCGTACCAATGGGGGGGCCATCAACGTGGCCCAGCGTTGGGGCGACGGCAGCTACGATGAAGAAACCCGCAGCGGCGTGTTGGTATCGGCCACCAGTCAGTCGGAATTCACGAGTTTCGCCGTTTCCGTCGCCGCATCCGTCGGGGGCGGTCTGGCAGCGAATGTCACCGTCGACGGCATTGCCGGTAGTACGGATGCGTATATCGATGCCGCCAAGGTGCAGAGCGAGGGTGATGTGGTGGCGCGTGCGCTGCACCACGGCATGGGTGACAGTGGTGGTGGTTCGGCCAATATCAGTGGCGGCCTGTCGCCGGTGGCCGGTGTCGATACGTCGTTGATGAATCATCAGACGACAGCGTATGTCCGTGGTCAGTCGGATGACGACATCGATATCGAGGCGCAAGGTGGCGTCGTTGTCGAGGCGCGCAGCGACCTGGATCTTACCAGTGTCGTCGTGGGCGTCAGTGTGGGCGGCTTGGGTGCCGCTGGCTCGGCGGGCGCCGTGAGTCTCAACCTGGATACGCATGCCTATACGGAAGATGCCCGTATCGATGCCGGGAATATCGATATCGATGCTCACAACGAGATCGATACACGTTTCGTGGTAGGCGCCGTCAGTGCGGGCAGTGTCGCTGCGGGTGCGTCGTTGGCCGTCGGTCTGATCGATCCCATTGCCAGGGCGGAAGTGCTGGGTAGCCATCTGACGACGGATGGCGACATTGACGTTCACGCCAAGCAGGATCTGACCACACGCGTGACCGCGGCGACCGGCTCGCTAGGGGGGGCCGCTCTGGCAGGGTCGGTTTCGGTGATGACCTCCAATGCGCAGACCCATGCCTATGTCGGTGCCTCCGAGGCGGGGTATGCCAGTACGCTGGATGCCGACAGTGACGTGACTATCGACAGTCTGACGTCCACGCGTATGAACCCTCGCGACAGTGCCGGCGACTATACGCAAGTCGTCGGTTCGGCCAGTGCCGGGTTCGTGGGCGCCGGAGCATCCGTGGATGTCATGGTGTTGCGCGAGAGCACCAGCGCCAAGGTCGGTGACGGTACGACCATCGAGGCCGGGGGCGATATTAGCGTCGATGCCGAACTCGACCGTACCATCAATTCCACGGTCATTTCTTTCTCTCTGGGTGTCGGCGCCGCCGTCAACGGCTCGGTCTCGGTCATCAGTCTGGGGGCTGGGCTGACCGAAGACAGTCAGGGAGAAATCGAGGACCTGGGCTCGCTGCTTGGCGATTCGCTCAACAATAGCAGTGACTTTGCCATGCCGGGGCAGGGCGACGATGTCGCCGACGTCGACGACGACAATGAGTTCGATGACGACGAGCAAGAGCAGTTCAACGATAACTTCGACGAGCCCGACAATCCCGGCGGCGATACCCAGTCCAATCGTGAGAGCAACAATGCGGCACTCGAGCAATTGAGTTTCGAGGTCGGCCTGCCCAGCGATGGTCAGACCGTAGGTGATACCGCCGCGACCGTGGGGCGTGACGTCACCCTCGATGCCGAGGGCGATATCACCGTGAACGCCACGGAATCCATCGACTCGACAACGTTGACGGGCGCCGGTAGTGCCAGCCTGGTGGCATCGGTCGGTGCCTCGTTGTCCGTGGTCGAACAGAAGGGTGCCGTCTCTGCCACGGTGGGAGCCGGCAGCACCTTGTCCGCCGGTGGCGACATCGAGGTCGACGCCGCCTATGACGGCGATATCTCCCTTGAGTCCTACGGCGGTACGGCGTCGGCCAGTTATTCGGTGGCCGGACAGTCGGCTACCTTGCTGGATCGCTCCGAGCAGCTGGCCTATCTGGAGGGAGCAAGCGACGGCTTGAATGGTGTCGACGTCACGTCGGCCGAGTCGCTATCGGTGCTGGCCTCTGCCGATCGCGACTACACGCTCGACGTGGCCGGCGGGGCGGTTGGCTCGATCGCAGCGGGCGTTTCTATCGCCATCGTCGAGGTAACGGGAGGAACGGACGCCTATATCGGCCAGGGCGCGACCCTTGGCGACATCGATGATGTCGGTGATACCGACACGGCCGGTGAGCTTTCCTCCATCATCGATGACATCACCGTGTCGGCGACATCCGACGATACCATCGATGTCAGTGCGGTTGCCGTGGGTGGTGGCGCGGTCGCTGGTGCCGGCGTCGACATGGAGGTGGCACTGACCAACGATGTCATCGCGTATCTGGGGGCCGGGTCCGACGTACTGGCCGGCTCGGTCAGTATCACCGCGGAGCAGACGCCGGCGATTACGTCCGATGTCATCGGCGTCAGTGCCGGGGGACATGCAGTCGGTGCCTCCACCTCATATATCACGCTCGGTGGCAATATTCAGGCATGGCTGGGGACCTACGAAGAGAATGCCAATGACCTGAACCTGATTGCCGAATCGCTGGACGTTCGGGCGGCCTTGCTGCGTCCGGACGATGGGGCCGGAGATACCGCCAATGCCACGGCGACGGGGGTCAGTGGCGCCGCGGTCGGTGTGGATGCCTCGGTGCTCGAATTCTCGGATACGACCCAGGCCATTGCCGGTATCGGCGCATCGGCGTCGGTCACCCTGATGGCGCTTCCCGCCTATCAACAGCAGCGTCTGCAGACGATGCGCGAGCAGGCGAGCGACGACACCTTCGACGGCGACCTGTGGGATGGCTGGGACGTTCCCGACGATCCGGCCGATTCACTCACGCTCGATGACCTGCCACCACAGAGCGTCCACCTGGATATCGAGGCTCGCCAGGATAGCCGTCTGATCGGCAACATGGAAAGCTATGCAGGTGGCGGTGTGGCTGTCGGCATGGCGCTGGCGAGTCTCGACCAGCAGACGACCACCGAAGCACGGCTCGATCAACAGGCCGACATCGAGATCTTCGCCGCCGCCGCCCCCGACGACGACACCAATCCCGTCGCCATCGTCTCGATGACCGAACAGATCACGCGCCTGGATACCCAAGCCATCGCCGGTGGACTCGGGGCCGGTGCCGGGGTCGAAGTGGACCTCACGGCCGATTCCACGGTGCTTACGGCGGTGGGGGATGACGCTGAAATCGGCGTGTTCGATAGCGACGCCACCCTGACCTTGACTGCGACACAAACGCTTGATGTGGACGGCACCATGCGCGCGGTTGCCGGCGGTGTGATTTCAGGCGCCGGCGCCAACGGCGACTACCTGTTGTCCCCCGATACGCGCGTGACAATCGGCAATGGCGCGTTGTTGGACGCTGGCGCCATCAGCGCCAAGGCGACCTCCGAAGTCTACAAGCGCGCCGTGGCCGATGCCGGCGACTACAACAGCGACGGTGAAGTGTACGGGCT
The DNA here is from genome assembly GCF_008079445.1 of Aidingimonas lacisalsi. GTDB lineage: Bacteria > Pseudomonadota > Gammaproteobacteria > Pseudomonadales > Halomonadaceae > Aidingimonas > Aidingimonas lacisalsi. The sequence goes on from NZ_VRYH01000015.1 coordinate 17,284, forward strand.
GGCCGCCGGTGGCGGTGCCGGTGTCCTCATGACACTGGAGATCGACACCTTCGTCGAGGTCGATGACAACGCCAGCCTGACATCACGGGGCAATGGTGACGACATTGCCGGCAGCGGCGATATCAACCTGCGCGCCTTCAACGACATCGATGTACGTGACCAGGGCAGCCTGATCGCGGGCGGTTTGCTCAGTGGCGGCGGCATGAATACCGAAATCGATGCCGATCATGTCGCCACCGGCGTACTGCTGGGAGACGGCACTCAGATAACGGCCCAGCGTGACCTCTATCTGGCGGCCAATACGCAGGCCAATCTGGCCGCGGTCATCTACATCGACTCTTATGCAGGCGTGTCGGTGAGCGTCGGCATCTCCGAAGTGACGCTCACGCCGGTCAACGAAGTGACATTGAACGGTGCCGATGTCACGGCTCTCGGCGCGGCCTGGCTGATGGCGGGGCGCAACAGTGAGTACGTCAGCGATGAATACCGTGTCGTGTCGTCGGTGGATACCTTCTCGGCGAGTGCCTTGCCGATCGATGTGGTGGAAGCGACAGCGACGCTGCAGCGTGACAACCAACTCACTGTCGACGCCGATTCGCAGATTCTGACCCGCGGTGATATCAACCTGCTGGCCGAGGATTACGACGGCGCCGCGATGCTGGCGCGCGCCAAGGCCGTCAACTGGATCAACGCTGCCGCCGGGGCGCTGGATGCGGCGCTGGGCGGTGGCGGTACCGAAAACACCGGCGGGACCGCGAGCGCCGAATCCATTGGTAGCGTCACGATCGACGGCCGCCTGGAAACCGGGATCGACCGCAATCAGCGTCTGGTGATCGACCTGGCCGAGGGTGTCTCGCTCGGTGACATCGATGAGGGCGAGATGGCGCTCGACGAGTTGTTCACCAGCCTGGACGGTTTCTCTGACATCGGCTATAGCCTGCGCATCGGGGGCGTCGAGACGGATCTGTTCGAGTCACTGCAGAAGGCGCGCCAGCGACTCGATGACTACCAGTCGGTCGGCTCCGATCGGGTGATCGAGTCGTTCCGCGCCGAGGTTGAACGACTCGAGCAGGAACTGATCGATCAGGGGCTCGCCGAAGAGGTCGACGGCGAAACCGTACTGCTCAACCCCGACATCGTCGAAATCGTGCTCGACGATATCGACGCCACCGCGGGACGTATCGACGTGCGAGCCGATCATCTGGTCGGTGAGGGTGATTTCGTGTCACCCAAGGGCTCCAATGTCACCGTGGTCAACAAGACTCCGGCCTGGATCGTGGCCAACGACATCACCATCCCCGAGACCTTGGGTGGGCTCTACTTCAACGGCGTGGAGATGGCGGATGACGCCGATATCGCCGATGCCAACCTGAATGCTTCGGCGGGGCAGTCCGCCAGCTTCGGCTATTCCGCCGATCCGGATGCCAACCCGACGCCGACGGTGATGATCGTCAATACCTATGCCAATGTGCCCTCCGGCGATGAAATGGCGTCGATCCGGGAGGCACTGGACGTCGACGAGGACTTCTCGCTGGTCATCGATGAGTTCGACCGCGATGCCGTCATGCCCAGCGTGAAGGTGCGCGGCGATATCTATGCACCGCTGGCCGATGCCACGATACTGGCCGGGAAGGATTTCGACCTCAGCAGCGATGCCGAGGACCTGATCAACGGTGACGGTGCCTCGCTGGTCGTCGGCAGCCTGACGTTGACGGCGGAGGAGACCATCAACATCGGTGGGGTCAGCCGTCACTCACTGGGCGAGCTGCCCTACAAGACCATGAAGGCCTTCACCGAGGGCTGGACCGCCAGCGCCGCGCCGGGACAGATCGATACCTCCGGCATGCCGGACTGGCTCGCCGACTTCTTCGAGGATCTCAACGAGCAGCGCGAGGACGAGGATCGTACCGACGACATGATCGAGGCGTTGAACGACATGTCGCGCGGCGATCCGACCATTGCGCGTACCGTCAATATCGAAGCCGATCTGATCAATCTCAATGGCCGTATCGAGAGCGGTGTCGACGAGATCGACGTGACGATCGACGAATCGGACGCCGATATCATTCGCCGCAAGCTGGCGCGTGGAGAAACCAGTGCCTTCCGCCTGACGGAGGCCTCCGGCCGGAGCGGGAAATCGATCGACATCGGCTTCAACCCCGAAACCATGCAGATCGAATTGACCGACGCCATGGTCGGTGGTGGCAATGTCACGATCGACGGCCGTCTGATCAATACCGGCACCGGTGAGATCGACGTCATGGCGGGCTATGGCGACATCAACGTCGACAATCAGACCAGCTATGCGATTTCCCTGGCCGACCTGAATGTCGAGAATCCCGGTGACGGCAGTCTGACCATGATCGACCGCAATCGGGAAACCGAGGAAGTGATCAGCGAGCTGACCGTTGCCCAGCAGGACGACGGTCGCTTCCTGGTGACGGAGACCGGCGAGGATGACCGGACCCTCACGCGGCAGGAACTGCTCGCTGAAGAGGATCTGACCTTCACGCCCAAGGACAACACCCGTTACGCCTTCGAGGTGCTGCAGACCGATGAAACCGAGAAGACCTATACCCTGACCACGTCGGAGTGGGCGGGTCTCGATGCGCTGGCGTCCGATCCACCCGACGACTACGACTCGAACGTGGAGACCCTGTCCAAGCAGTTGCTGCCCGAGGGCGAGGGCGACAAGGGCTACATCTATCAGGGCGATGGCGACCAGAACGACTATCAATACAGCAACAAGACCACGAACGAGGACAACTATCCCGGTTCCGGGGGCGATGGTGTGCGCTACGTCGGTGACGAAGACAGCGACGATGCCATCAGGCTCAGTGACGACACTTACGTAGATGAGGGCTACTACAACACCGCCGGACTGGAGGAGGTCGACTCGACCTGGTACGGCAAGAAGACGTATGAACTCAAGCTGACCAATCGCACTATCGAGTCGACTCGCCATACGCACGACATCGCGGCCGACAAGGAGGTCGCGATCGATTTCTTCGGCCGTGAGCAGGGCAGCATCAATGTCGATTCGGTCGGCGATATCGTGCTCGACGGCGATGTTGCCGCCGGCGAGAACGGCAGCGTATCGCTGGAGAGCAGCGAGGGCCGCATCGTCAATGGCAGTGACGAAACACCGTCGGTCAGCGGCGGCGATATCGATCTCGACGCAACGGAAGGCATCGGCGAAGTGCCCGCCGACGAAGCGTCGCCTGTCGTGGTCGAGCTCGTGGCGGATGACGGTGGCCAGCCCGTCGGTGCGCTGAATGCCTCCAGTACCAATGGCGACATCCTGCTGCACAGCAACGAATCACTGCGCGTGGATCGGATCACCGCCGAATCCGGCGATGTGGAACTCTCCACCAGAACGTCACTCACTGCCGCTGACGACACCGCATTGATCGCGGGTCAGTCGATCACGCTGGACGCCGGAAGCGACATCGGCAGCAGCGATCAACGGGTCCGCATCGATACCAGCTATCGCAGCGACAGTGCCACGGCACTCCAGCGCGCCAATGACGTGCTGGTGATCGACAACGGCGATGGCGGCGGTGATGTCTTCATCGAAGAGACATCGGGCGATCTGCGTGTCGATTCGATCCAGACCGCCGGCAGCGTTACGGTGCATGTCAACGAGGGCGATCTGCTGGACGTCAATGCCGAGGCGGAGCGTGACGATCGCACGTACGAAGAGCTCAAGAACGGCGTCTGGGCGGCGCTGTCGCTGACCGACGACAGCCGCCAGGACGACGCCATCGAGAACCTGGAAAACCGCCGCACCGCCGAGTACCAGAGCTACTGGCAGGAACGTCTCGGCCTCTCCGACGACCAGTTGGGCGATCTCGATCATGGCGAGAGCTATCAGCTCCGTAACGTCGGTGACTATGCCGTACTCGTCGTGGTGGATGAGAACGAGGATCCGGTTCGCGCCGTCGATCTGACCCCGGAAGGCGACGAGGGCGCCGAACATCGCCTCTATACCAGCGACTCCGATTACGAAACGCTCGAACGCGATGATCTCGCGAATGTCGACTCGCTGGACCTGGACGGCGTCGATGCCGATCTGGCGGAGGTGCTGTCTTCACTCGCCACGGACGGGGGCTATGTCATCAAGGGAGCGGCGCTGGCCATGGCCGGTGCCACCGATATCACTTATCGCCGCTGGGTGGCATACGATGCCGATGCCGACATCCGTTTTAGTGAGGACAAACGGCAGGCCATGCTCGATCAAGGCGCCAGCGAGGATGAGATCGACGCCATCGAGACGACGCGCACCGAGCGGTTCCACGATCTCCATGACAACTACGGCGGAGAGACCGACGTCTACCGTCTTGATCATACCATCGACGTCAGTGAGGCCGAGAAGGAGGAGTTGCGCTCCAACATCAAGGTCTGGACCGAGACGCAACTCCTCAGCCTCGTCAGTGAAGGGCTGCTCAAGGAAACCACCGATACCCAGGTGGATATCGAAGCGCCCAATATCAATGCCGGTGGTTCGATCACCATCGTCACGAACGGCGGCAGTGTCGGTTCCGTGGATGACTACGAGACGATCTCGCTGGTCGGCGAAGAGGGCGATGCCTTCAGTTCACTCACCGACGATGAACGTGTCCTGCTGTCCGCTGCCGAGCGCAATGACGTCACGTATCTCCGCGATGGCCTCATCTCGGGGCTGGAAGTCGACTTTGCGGTCGACACCGCGGGTGAGCGCAATCAACTGACAGCCACGTTCACCGACGGCGGCAACTGGACGAACTATGATCTTGCGGTCGGCGATGAGCTGTATCTGAATGGCGAGGAAACGGTCAACTACACCGAGAACGGCCAATACCTCACCATCGAGAGCCTCTCCTCCGGTGAACTGGTCATGTCCACGCGCGCCGATATCCAGGCCGAGACAGGGCAGACCATCGAACTCGGCAAGGTGCTGCTGGATCCGCTGTCGGCCGGCGAGGATGCCAACCTCAGCCATATCGTCATCGATCAACGCGAAGACGTGAACGTCGAGCAGCGTGATGCCAGTGCCGGCATCAGCGTCGATAGCGACGGCACACTCTATCTGGGATCGGAAAACGATCTGGCGCTGAGTCATATCTCGGCGGCGGACGACCTGCGCATCAAGGTCGGTGGTAGTCTCATCAACGACGGGGCCGTCATCGAGGCGTCGGATGCCATTCTCGAGGCGGCGACGGGCAGCATCGGATCCGCCGACGATCCCCTCGAACTCCGCCTGGAGGCCAACGGCCTGATCACGGCACGCGCCCAGGAGAGCATCTTCCTGGAAACTACCGAAGACCGCGACATCGATATTGCCTCGCTCTATTCCGAACGTGGCGATATCGTGCTGGATGCTGACGGCGACATCCTGGATGGTCTGAATCACGATCTGCTCAAGGTGCTCGCCGACAACATCACGCTGACGGCAGAAGGCCAGATCGGCGATCTGTCGTCGGGCGAGTCGCTGGAGGTCGAAGCCAGAGAACAGATCACGGCGACGGCCGGTGGCGATATCGATCTGAACTCCCCCGATACCGATCTGCGTGTCGGGCAGGTCGAGACCGATGACGATGTCCGTCTATCGGCGCTGTCATCGATTCTCAGCACCAATGCCGAGTCTGCATCACTCGACACCAACGTCGTGGCGCATGACCTGACCCTGACGACCGTTGCCGGCGGAGTCGGCAGTGTCGATCAGGATCTGATCACCGACACTCGCGGTCGGGTGGATATCGAGAGCTTCGACTCGCTCTATCTGACCGACAAGAGCGACTCGCTGGGGCTGGGGGTCGTATCGTCCGGTGGCGGAACGACCAGCGGCAGTAACCTGGCCTTCATCACGGCGCTGGGCGCCATGCGCAACGCGCTGGATGCCGACGAGGAGTTCAACCTGCTCTCGGCGAACGTCCACCTGATCGCGACCGGCAACATCGGTGAACGGGACGACGTCATCACCTCGCGGATCGGCCAGATTGAAGGGTCATCGACCGATGGCAGTGTCTTCCTCGACAACACCGGTAAGATGAACGTCAGCGAAAGCGGCCTGAGCGCGGGCGGTGACGTCGAGTTGACCACCAACAGCCCGCTGATCGTCGACAGCGATATCGATGCCGACGGTACCGTCATACTGACGGCCAGGGAAAACGCCGACGACAGCAATGACAACGGCGATACGGTGACCTTCACCGATGGCGTGACGGTACGAGCCACCCATGACGTGATCGTCCAGGCTGCCGACGGTGTGATCGTCGACGATCCGGACGTGACCATCGAGGCCGGCCGCGACCTCCTCATGGAAATCGAACTCGACGCCTCGGTGGGCGATGCCTCGAATCTGGATGATGTCACCGCCGAGAGCACGCTGCGCGGTACGCTGACGGCGGGTGATCATTTCACGGTCACGCTGAGCGACAAGCGTCACGAGTTCGAGGTGCGCGACGACGCGACAATCACTGCCGACGCCATCAGCCTCGATGCCGGCGGTGGCGACGATGAAGTCGACATTTTCGGCTCGTTGATGGCGGACGACATCGATATCGGACTGGACAGCGGAGACGACGACCTCTTGGTGACCGGTACCCTCGATGCCGACATGATCGCGGCCGAAGGCAACGCGGGCGACGACACGCTGGTCTTCAAACCCACCGGGGATGACCGATTGCTCGGCGAGATGAACGTCGAGGGCAATACCGGTGAGGACCGTTTGCGAGTCGTCGAGCTCAACGATCGCGACGAGCGACTCACGCTCGATGGCGGAGCCGATACGGACAAGGTACGTATCGTTACCCGCGATCAGGCCGGCAGCGGCGATAACGGCAACTACCGTATCACCGTGACTGACAGCGGTGCCGTCAACGACGGCGTCGATGAGCTGATCATCGAGGGACGCGGCTACGACGAGACGACCGATGGCGATCTCGACGATCTGTTCCTGATTCGCCAGAACTTCATCGCTCGCATGGGCGGCAACGCCGAGACCGGCGTGGAAGGCAGCGACGTCGAGCGCATCGACTACGACGACAGCCTCAACGGCCGGGTGCGCATCAACGGCCATGCCGGTGACGACGCCTTCATCGTCGACGATACGGCGACGCTGATGACGCTCGACGGTGGTGCCGGTAACGACCGCTTCCAGATCGGCCAGGTGTTCGCCGAGAATCCCAGCGATCCCGATGACCTCGTGAATGGTGTCTATCAAGGATCCGGTGTCCGCGCCGGCGATGAGATCGCGACCACCGAAACCACGCAAGGCTTCCTCAGTCCCGGTAACCGCGAGTCGATGGTCATCTACGGCGGCGACGGTCAGGACGAGTTCACGGTCTACAGCAACAAGGGCCTGTTGCGCATGGAAGGCGAGGCCGGCAACGACGACTTCGTGGTACGCGCCTTCCTCATCGAGGATGACATCGAAGTCCGTGGCGGCGGCGATGACGATCACATCGAGTACAACATCAACGCGCCGGTGGATATCGATGGCGGCAGCGGCTACAACACCCTGACCGTGCTGGGTACCGAGGCGAACGACAATTTCGTCGTGACCGAGGATGGCGTCTTCGGTGCGGGGCTCAACATCGGCTACGACGGCATTCAGGAGGTCAATGTCGACGCCCTGGAAGGCGACGATACCTTCTATGTGCTCTCCACGGCTTTCGATGTGACGACGGAACTGGTCGGCGGTCTGGGCAGCGACAGCTTCCGCCTCGGTGGCGATGTCACCGGTCGGGTCGTTGCCGCCGACGCCGAAGGGCGCAGCAGCTTGATCACCCACGGCGTCGCTAGCGGCGATGGAGACTACGACGACCTGCTGGCCGACGGTACGCCGGTCACGGTCGCCGATGGCTCCAGCGGGGCGGTGTCGATCGATCAGCAGGGCGGTACCAATCTCCTGGAAGGCGGCGACATCGGCAGTTACCTGATCGACCTGGCACTCAGCGACGATCTGGATATCACCGATGGCGCCATGGTCAGCCTGACCGTTTCGGCGGCACTCTCGTCGAGCCAGGACCGCTCCCGGGCGAGTGGCTCCCGCTCGCCCCAGACGGTGGAGATCGCCACCAGCGAGAATGGCGACTACCGCCGCGCTCAGACCATCGACTTCACCTTTGACGAAGACAATGGCTGGACCAACGAACAGGAGATTTTCGTCGAGGCTCCGGATGACGGCGTTGTCGAGGGTACCCGCGACATCACCATCAGCCATATGGCCAATGTCGTCATGCCGGACGGTCAAGACACCCCCGGCGCACTGGCCGATGTCGAGAATCAACCGATCGCCAATGCCATGATTACCGTCTATGACAGTGATCAGGGCGATATCTTCATCGACCAGGCGGGTAGCAATCTTACCGTGATCGAAGGCGACAGCGAGACCGAACAGACCGACAGCTTCGATTTCTCGCTGACCACGCCGCCGGAAGACGACGAAACGGTGACGGTGACGCTCGACTACGACGACGAGCAACTCGACGTCAGCCAGGAGACGCTGACCTTTGATGCGAGTAACTGGGACACGTTACGGACCATCGACGTCAGCGCCATCAACGACGCTGTCGCGGAAAACCGGCTGGATGACCGCATCGGGTTCGAGATCAGCTCGAATCGGGCCGATTCGGTCTACACCGACAGCGAACCGGGCCATGTCCGCGTCAGTGCCTATGACAGCGACAGCGCCGGCGTGGTGGTGCAGGAGACCGGCGATCGCACCCAGGTCGGCGCCGCTGGTGACACCGACGAATACACCCTGCGTCTGACCCAGGCGCCCGACGACGATGTCACGATCGATCTCAACAGCGATGGCTTCAGTGATTTCGATCTGGAGGCCGAACGCATCGATCTGCGCAGCGTGGCCGACGGCGAATGGGATGTCAGTGTGCTCGATCGCGAAGAGGCGGGTGCACGGCTGGTGTTGGCTGGTGACCAGAACTGGAATGACCTGGGTGTGCGGGTCGGTATGCAGTTGTCGCTGGATGGCATCGATGGCCAGGTCAAGGTCAACCATCTCTCGGATGCCGGTAGCGAATTGCATCTGACGGCCGATCATGATGATGACGATCTCGGCGCCGACTCACTGACGTTGACCGAGGTCGCCGTGCCGTCGGTCACCTTCACGGCGGACAACTGGGCCGAGGAGGTCAGCGTCGAGGTGTCCTTCGACCCAGACTACGTCGCCGCCGAAGGCAGCGAGAACGACAAGGTCTTCTCGCCACAGCCCCATGTGCTGGATCGCATACAGGGGCCGTTGATTCTGGAAGGCGGCACCAGCGACACCGACCGCTCGCTGGAAGATCCCATCATGTTGCCCTATGAAGACCCGGGCGAACCCAGCGACGATCGTGCCGGCGTCGTCTCCGGCGATGTCGAGATGACCGATACCGACGAAGTCATCCTCGCTGCCGATGCCAGCGTGGCGGATCTGCAAGGCGAGTTGACCGCTGAACGCATCACCGGCCTGGGCATGGGCGAAGGCGTCCTGGAACAAGGCGACGGACAGGGCGACACGGTCGAGACACCACGGGGCATCGAGTATCACGGTTTCGAGACCGTCGAACTTCGCCTGGGCAGCGGCAACGACGATGTTGACGTCGATGCCGATCCGATTGACTTCAACGGTGATATCGCACTGCACGCCAGCGAAGACGGCGAGAGTACCATCCTCGAGCGTCAGGATGGCGGCACCTGGTACGACGACGGCTTCCGCCGCGGCGATGCCATCCTCATCGATGGCGAACGCCATGTCATCCAGGACTTCACCCAGGACGACAGCGGCCTGCTGCTGGCGATGACGCTGGACGATCTTGCGCTGAGCGACGGCGAGATCAGCATTCTCCGCGAGATGCCGCTGACCGCCATCCATGGGGGCGGCAATCGCGTCGAAGATGGCGATCGCGGTGGCGATACCCTTACCGTGAAGGGCGGCTACGACGGTCAGATGCCACTGGCGATATTCGGCGATACGGCGCGCAACGGCGGGCCCTATCGTGCCGATGGCGGCAGTGTGACCGACGAGGCCCAGCGCTTCACCGAGTATGGCAACAACACCCTGGATGCCTCGCAAGCCATCGGCGGTGTGGTGCTGGTCGGTGGCCAGGGCGATGATACGCTCATCGGTGGGGCCGGCGACGACCAGTTGTTCGGCGGCGGCGGCGATGACCGGCTCGATGCCGGTGTCGGCGGCAACAATCATCTCTATGGTGACGGCAGCCTCGACATCGCCATGGACACCCGCATCGACGAGACGGGCAGTCTGCTCAGCCTGTATGACGCCACCGGCGACGCCGATCAGTCCACCGGCGATCGGCTGGCAACCGGCGATGACCGGCTGATCGGTGGCAGCGGCAACGACATCCTGCTCGGCGATCACGGCGAGATCGAACTGGCCTCGCGCGACGGCGTCGACGGTCAGCGACTGATGAACAGCCAGCGGGTCATCGCCGTTCGTTCCACCGATCCCGAATCACTCGGCGAGAACCACCTGTCGGTGATGGATGGTCGCAACATCCTGATCGGCGGCTCGGCCTCGGATACGCTCGAAGGCGGTCTGGGGGACGACGTGCTGCTCGGCGATCAGGGCGACGTGATCTTCGCCACCGTCAACGATGTCGATGACCTGGACCTCATCAGCGTGCGTGATGAAGGCCACGACGCCGACGATACGCTGGCCGGCGGTCAGGGTGACGATGTGCTGCTGGGTGGTGGTGGCAGTGATCTGCTGCATGGCGGAACGGCGACCGCCGGTGTACAGAGCGGCAACGATACGCTGGTCGGCGACTACGCCGAATTGCACTACACCGCTGGCATGCTCCGTACGCTCGATTCGCTACCGATCGCCTCTGGCGCCGGTGACGAACTTCACGGTGGCGATGCCGCCAACCTGCTGATAGGCGGTGAAGGCGACGACCAACTCGGCACCGGACCTGGAGCCACCCGCTCGACGCTGTTGGGCGATCACGGTGAACTGCGCTGGAACGCCGACGGTGTCATGATCGACGCCACCAGCATCGTACCGAGTCTTGGCGGTGACGATAGCGTCGAAGTCAACGCCGGTGACGTGACCTGGATCGGCGGGGTCGGCAGCGATACGCTCGATGTGACCGACGCTGATCCGGATAGCACCCACGAACTGTTCGGTGACAACGTCGAACTGGGCTGGACCGACGAAGGCGTGCTGACCCGTGCGGACAGCATCGCCCCGGAGATCGGCGGTGACGACAGTGTCGCGGCCAACGCCGGTGACGTGACCTGGATCGGCGGGGTCGGCAGCGATACGCTCGATGTGACCGACGCTGATCCGGATAGCACCCACGAACTGTTCGGTGACAACGTCGAACTGGGCTGGACCGACGAAGGCGTGCTGACCCGTGCGGACAGCATTGCCCCGGAGATCGGCGGTGACGACAGCGTCGCGGCCAACGCCGGTGACGTGACCTGGATCGGCGGGGTCGGCAGCGATACGCTCGATGTGACTGACGCTGATCCGGATAGCACCCACGAACTGTTCGGCGATAACGTTGAGTTGAGCTGGACCGACGAAGGCGTGCTGACCCGTGCGGACAGCATCGCCCCGGAGATCGGCGGTGACGATAGCGTCGCGGTCAATGCCGGTGACGTGACCTGGATCGGCGGGGTCGGCAGCGATACGCTCGATGTGACTGACGCTGATCCGGATAGCACCCACGAACTGTTCGGCGACAACGTTGAGTTGAGCTGGACCGACGAAGGCGTGCTGACCCGTGCGACCAGCATCGCCCCGGAGATCGGCGGCGACGACAGCGTCACGGTCAATGCGGGGCTGGTTCGATCGATTCTCGGCGGTGGCGCGGATACGTTGCGTGCCGGTGATCAAGGCAGTGTGATTCTGGGGGATATCGGGCGTCTTGAATGGCGTGCCGATGGCACTCAGCAGCGCATGCTCTCTGAGGAACCCGGGATTGGCGGTGCGGATCGTATCATCGTCGGGAACGGCGATAACCGTATCATTGCGGGCGATGGTGCCGATCGTATTACCAGCGGCGCTGGCCGTGATCTGCTCGCCGGGGATCATGCCCAGGCGATGTTTGATGCACAGGGCCGGATCGCCAGTCTCGAGTCGCATACCTTCGCTACCGGCAAGGGTGACACCATCGACAGCGGCAGCGGCGACGACTGGGTGATCGGCGGTCATGGCAGCGATCGCATCGCCTTGGATGCCGGCGACAACACCGTGCTTGGCGACAACGGCCGCATCGCGGCTCTCGATGGCGTACGAGCCAGTGCCGAGAGTCTGGATGCATCGGCGGCCACCGGCAGTGGGGATATCATCGTTACCGGCGCAGGCGACGACCAGGTGATCGCCGGCATGGGTAGCGACGAGACCCGCAACGCCGGTGGCGAATCCATTGCTATCGGCGATGACGGTCGTATCGAAAGCAACGCCGACGGCCGCTACGTCATGGCCGAGACCGGTAATCCGGCCTATGGTGCCGCCGACCGACTGATCGGTGGCAGCGATCGCGACATCCTGTTCGGCGGTGCCGGGGGCGACCGGCTGGAAGGCAATGCCGGCGAGGATATCCTGTTTGGCGACTTCGGCCGCGTGACACGCGAGCCGTCTCTGCTCACGGTGGAAGCGATCAGTCTCTTTGAAGGCGGCAACGATGCCATCTATACCGGGCCCGACGGCGATATCGCCATCGGCGGCGCCGGTGGCGACGGCTTCTCCGCCTCCTTCGATGACGATTCGGTCGTCGGTGACTATGGCCGTTTCCGCATTTCGTTGTCCGAGCCGAACGAGCGTGAACAGGTCATTTCGCTGGTCACCTTGGCGCAGGGCCGGCTGGATCTATTGCGCTCGTCGCAGCAAGACCTCTACAGCAGCGACTCGTCCAGCGAGTCCGAAGAGGGCGAGAGCGACGACACGGAAACGAGCTGGTTACTGCTCGGAGGTGACGGTAGTGCCGGTATGCGCATGAACGGTGGGGACAGCGACAGTACACCGGCGACCAACACGGCGATCGCGCGCATGGAACGGCTGATCAACGAATGGCAGCAGCGTGAAGGAAGTTCGCTGCGTGGCAACATCGCCTCGCAGGTCGCCTCTTCGGTTGCCAGTGCCGAGAACCGGATCCAGAACGATCCACCGGCGGCCGGTACTGCCCAGATCGAGGAGAACGACGAGAACCAGAATGCGGATGCTCGGGCGGGTGGTGAGCCTGCCCAGGCCAACGACGAACGGCGCGACGACGAGTTCGGCGAGGCGTTCGACGCCCAGGCACTGATCGAGCAGAGCGGACTGGAGGTCTCCGATACACTATTGACCGCTCTCACGGCTTCCACCGGTTGGGGCATCGCCCGTGCCGACGCCCAACGGCAGTCGCAGGCGGCATCCCGGCTCAACGCCTTGCGTCGCGAATGCGCCGCCCGTGATTGGCAACGCCTGAGCGAGGGCGATGACGACGAGGAGACGCCATGACGCCGACGGCCGGTAGTGTCGATACCACGGCCGACACCAGGACGGCGGACGCCGTCGATATCCAGGCCTGGCTGACTCGCCATGGCGAGCGGTTGGCGACGACACACACCTCGGTGCATGTCGCGGAAGGTATCGTCCTGTGGCGGCAAGCGCCAAGCTGGCTGCCGGTCGCATTATGGCCCGCCAACGCCGATGGCGTCGCGTTGCTCGATCTGGCCGATCAAGTGCGTGAGGCTGGTCGTGGCCTGGTCAGCGCGCTGGATGCCGGGGGGCTGGCGATCGGCTACCCGATACGCGATCTGTCGCAGGGGCCTGAAGCGGCGCTGATCGGTGCAGTGGCACTGCGTGTCTCGCGCGCCAATGCCCCCAACGACGCCCCGCATGAGACCGATCTGGTGCCGCTGATGCAGCATCTCGAAGATGCGGTGGCGGGCCTCGAGCGGGACGTGCTGGCGCGACATTACGCAGTGACCCGCACTCAGCAGTCGCGCCTCGGTGAGCATCTTACCCTGCTGGCCGCGGTGCTCGAACAACCCAGCTTCAATGCTGCCGCCATGCAGCTAACGACCCGGCTGGCAGCGACGCTGGAAGCCGAGCGCGTCAGTCTGGGGTGGCGGCGTGGCAGCCGTACGCGCATGCGTCAGATCTCGCACAGTGCCCGCTTCAATCGCAAGATGAATCGCATTCGCGCCACCGAAGCGGCCATGGATGAAGCCCTCGATCAGCGCCGCGCGGTCGTCTGGCCGGCGGCCGACAGCGCAGATGGCGATGCGCACCATGCCGCCGCACCGGTCAATCGGGCCCATGGTGCACTTTGCGAGATGACCGATGTACCTTGCGCCCTGACCATTGCCTGCCTGGATGACGGCAAACCGTGCGGGGCTTTGACCATCGAGCGTGAACGCCCATTCGATGACGATGAGGTCGGTGCCCTGCAGAGCCTGATGGCGCTATGCACCCGCGCGCTGGAAGAGAAACGCCGCAACGACCGGCCCTTGCCGTTCAAGGCCATGGCTGCACTCGGCGATCAGAGTGCTCGGTTGCTGGGCGCCGGTCATCTTGCCTACAAGCTCGCCGCGATCCTGCTCGTGGCTGTGGCCGCGTTTGCCTATTTCGCTACCGGTACCGAGTACGAGGCCGCCGATGCCACGCTCAAGAGCGATGTACAGCGAGTCATCGCCGCGCCGTTCCAGGGTTACATCGACGATGCCCGTGTTCGTGCCGGTGACGAGGTCGATGAAGGTGACATCCTGGCCAGCATGGATACCCGCGACCTGCGCTTACAGCAATTACAGTCCCAGGGCGAACTGGCCAAACTGGCCAGTGAAGCGCAAAGCCTGCGCGCCGAAGGCGAACGTGCTTCGCTCAATATCATCGATGCGCAACGTGAACAGGCCCAGGCGGAGCTGCAACTGATCAAGTCGCGATTGTCCCGCGCCAATCTGCGTGCGCCCTATGAGGGAATCGTCGTCAGCGGCGACCTGACGCAGCGGCTGGGCAGTGCCGTAGAGCAGGGCGAGGAGCTTTTTCGCGTAGCGCCGCAGGGTGATTATCGGCTGGAGCTGGAAGTCGATGAAGCCCGCATCGACGATATCGCCGAGGGCCAGCAAGGGGAACTGGTGCTCTCGGCCATGACCGATACACCACTGGATTTCGACATCGCTCGGATCACGCCGGAGACCCGTACCCGTGAAGGCAGCAACCGTTTCGTGGTCGAAGCCGAACTGGCCGGCGCCCCGGCCGGACTGCGGCCAGGGATGGAAGGCGTCGGCAAGGTCGATCTGGGGGAAGAACGGCTGGTCGTCATCTGGACCCGAGAGTTGGTCGACTGGCTGCGCCTCAATGTCTGGCAGTGGTGGGGGTAGCGCCGTGGCGGAGAGAGGCTGAACCATGGCGGGAGCGCTCTACAGCCAGCACTGGCACCGGGTCGCCGAGCTCAAGCTGCGGTTACGGCGGCATGCCAGCGTGCATCGCCACGACTACCGTGGCGAGCCGTGGTATGTCCTGCACGATACCCTGACAGGGCAGGTGCATCGCTTCACACCTGAAGCGTACCAGATCATCGGGCGGCTGGACGGTCGGCGGACCCTCGGTGACATCTGGGAGCAGGTCAGCGCTTCGTTGGGCGACGCCATGCCGACGCAGCAGGAACTGATCGGTTTGATCGGCCGGCTTCACAACGCCAATGTGCTGGCCGGGCAGGGCGATATCGACATCGACGAGCTCGCGCGCCGTCAGCAGCAGCACCAGCGTAGCAAATGGCAGCAACTGATCCGTTCACCGTTGGGGATTCGTATTCCGCTGCTCGACCCGGAGCGCTTCGTCGCCGCCACCTATCCGCTGGTCAAACCGTTCATCAGCCCGCTGGGAGCGATCATATGGCTGATGGTCGTCGGACTGGCGCTGGTGGTGGCCGGCGTTCATTGGCAGGGTTTGACCCAGAACCTCGCCGACCGCGTGCTGGGTATCGACAACTTGCTGCTGATGGCGCTGGTCTATCCGCTGATCAAGGCACTCCACGAACTCGGTCACGCCTGGACCACCAAGGATGCCGGTGGCGAGGTGCACGAAATCGGCATCATGCTGCTGGTGTTCTTCCCGGTACCGTATGTCGATGCCAGTGCCGCCGCCGCCTGCCCGGACAAGGGACAACGCATGCTGGTCGGCGCCGCCGGCATTCTGATCGAACTGTTGCTCGCCGCACTGGCGATGCTGGTCTGGGCCATGGCCGAACCGGGTGTGCTGCGTTCCGTGATGTTCAACGTGATGCTGATCGCCGGGGTGTCGACGCTACTGTTCAACGGCAATCCCCTGTTGCGTTTCGATGCCTACTACGTGCTGGCGGACTGGCTGGAAATCCCCAATCTGGGGTCACGCGCCAATCAACAGCTCGGTTATGTCATCAAGCGCTACCTGCTTGGACGGCGCGATGTGACCGGCCAGGCCGGTTCCCGGCGCGAAGCGGTATGGATGGTTGGCTACTCGATCGCCTCGTTCCTCTATCGTCTGGTGATCATGGTAGCCATCGCCACCTTCGTGGCGACTCGTTACCTGTTCATCGGTGTGCTGCTGGCGCTATGGTCAGTGTTCATGACGTTGATTCTACCCACTCTCAAACTGCTCAAGACCATGACTGTCGAATCCCGTCTGGAGGGCTCGCGCCAGCGCGCCTGGGCCTGGTTGCTGGGTGTGCTCGGCACGCTCGGTGTGTTGCTGTTTGCCGTGCCCGTACCCTACGCCACGGTCGTGCAAGGTGTCGTCGACAGCGCTGAGCCGACCCATGTGCGGCTGGGGGCTACCGGTCAACTCAGCGACATTCTCGTCGACGATGGCCAGCGTGTCTCGCGCGGCGAGCCGTTGATGCGAATCGATGCCCCGGAACTGGCCGCTGAAGTTCGCCAGCTCGAGGCCCAACGCCGCGAGGCCGAACTGAGTCTGCAGGCCAGCGTGCGTGAGACCCAGGATATCGCCATGGAGCGTGAGAATCTGGCGCTGGTGGAGCAGCGATTGGCCGATGCCCGCTTGCGTGCCGCCGCCACCTTGGTGACCAGCCCGCGTGACGGTCGGCTACTGATGCCGGAAGGGCGGCCACCACTGGGCGAATACATGCAGCGAGGCACGCCGGTCGCCGTCGTGGTCCGCGATAGCGACCTGCGCATCCGCACCATGCTACCGGCACACCGCCGTGACGAAGTCAGCCGCAACACCCGTAATGTCAGTCTGCGTTTGCCGGGCCACGACACGACTATCGATGCGTCGCTGGAGTGGATATCGCCACGCGCCACGCACGATGTGCCCAGTGAAACGTTGACCCAGCGCGGTGGCGGCGATATCGCTCTCGATCCCGAAGCCGAGGAACCTCTGACGGCATTCCGCCGTCACTACCTGGCCGACTTCGACGCGCAGGGCTTGATCGACAGCGATCTGCCCCTGTCGTTGGATGGTCGGGTCCATGTGCGCGTTGCGCACCCACCCGAGCCGATCGGTTACCGCTGGTGGCGCGATATTCGCCGCAACTTCCTATCGTTGTTCGACAGGTAGCCATGGCCGTTTCGACGCTTCCCCGCAGCCCCGTCGACACGCTCGATCGCCCTGAGCGCCATGTCGCGCCCCCCACTACGCTGGAGCGGCTCTGGCGCTGGGTGCGCACGCCTTTGCATCTGCCAGGTGACTGGCAGCGCCGTCGATTGCGTGCGGCGCTACCGGCGATTCACCGCCATGCTAGACGGTTGACGGCACTCGATGAGGCGGCGCTGGATACCCATATCGAGTCGCTACGCCGCCGCGTGCTCGCGGCAGGACTCACCTCCCGGCTTAGCCGCGAAACGTTCGCCACTGTGCGTGAAGTCGCCTGGCGGGAACTGGGCATGGCACATCACGATGTTCAACTGCTGGGGGGGCTGGCTCTGCTGGAAGGCCGTGTCGCGGAAATGCCTACTGGTGAAGGCAAGACGCTGACTGCCACGCTGCCTGCTGCCACGGCCGCGCTCGCCGGTGTGCCGGTGCACGTGATCACCGTCAACGACTATCTGGCAGGCCGTGACGCCGAGTCGATGCAGCCGGTCTACCGACGGCTGGGATTGCGAGTCGGTTCGATCGTTCACGAGATGACACCTGAAGAGCGCCGCATCGCCTATGGTGCGGATGTCACCTACTGTACCAATAAGGAGCTGGTATTCGATTATCTGCGCGATGGTCGCGAACTCCGCCATGACCGCACACCGATGCTGGCACATGCGGCGCGTCTCAAGGGCTCGCTGGATGACCGTCGGTTGCTGCTGCGAGGGCTGCATTTCGCCATCGTCGACGAAGCCGACAGCGTGATGCTCGATGAAGCCCGCACGCCGCTGATCCTCTCCGGCCGCGATACCAACGACCCCGTGGACATCGCCTTGATCGACGAGGTGTTGGCGCTCGCCGGCCAGTTCGAAGAGGGTGAACACTTCGTGCGCGAAAAGGCCCAGTTGCATCTCACCGAAGCCGGCAAAGCCGTGCTCGCCGAGCAGGCGGAACGGCGACTGGAGGCATACGGTAGCGGGAGTGCCTGGCTGGGTCGCGCGCGCCGCGAATGGCTGCTTCAGCAGGCTCTGGTGGCGCGCCATCAGTTCCAGCGTGACCGTCATTACCTGGTGCGCGACGGCCAGGTACAGATCATCGACGAACACAGCGGCAGGGTGCTGGCCGACCGGCGCTGGGAACGCGGTCTGCAGCAAATGATCGAACGGCTGGAAGGCTGCGAACCCAGCGACCCCAACCGTACCCTGGCACGGTTGACCTATCAGCGATTCTTCCGCCGTTACCAGCACCTGGCCGGGATGACCGGTACCGCGCGCGAAGTGCGTGGCGAGCTCTGGCGCACTTACCGTTTGCGTGTGCTCGCTATTCCACCGCATAAACCGTCGCAGCGCCGCGACCTGGGTGTCACGACCGTTAACGACGCACGGGAACGCTGGGTCTGGATTGCCCAACGTGCCGGTAACCTGGCCGACCAGAGGCGGCCGGTGCTGATCGCCACGGTCAGCCTGGCGGATTCCGAAGCGTTATCGAGCGCCCTCAACGAACGAGGGCGGCAGCATGCCGTACTCAACGCCCGTCAGGACGCCGAAGAAGCCGACATCGTTGCCGCTGCCGGTCGCAGCGGTGCCATCACCGTTGCCACCAGCATGGCCGGGCGCGGCACCGACATCGCCCTCGACTCTGCCGCCCGCGACGCCGGCGGGCTGCACGTGATCATCGCCGGGTTGCACGATGCGTCACGGGTCGACCGCCAGATCGCCGGCCGTTGCGCTCGCCAGGGCGACCCCGGTTGCGTCGAATGGGTAGTCGGCGAGCATGAGGCCTTGCTCGATGAACTGCGTGGATGGCAACGCCATCTCGGTCCCTTGCTTCAACGCCTGCAGCGCGCCCAGCATGCACGAGAGAAACGCCACGCCCGCGAACGCGCCCGGTTATTGGAAGCCGACTGGAACGAAGCCGACCAACTCGGCTTCAGTGGACGGGGGGAGTAAACAGGATATGGTTCGTGGGAGCGGCTGCAGTCGCGACGGACGCCGTCAGGCAATGGGCTTTTCGGCAGGGCTTGCGCCCTGCATCGCGGTTGAAACCGCTTATATGGACCCGTCCCGTTGTGCAAGCCCGAATCGCCATGGCCGGGGTGAGACTGCACGCTTATATCCGGCCTGTTAGCGGCA
>NZ_VRYH01000016.1 GCF_008079445.1 Aidingimonas lacisalsi
CGTTAGCTGAGCCGTACCAAATCTGCCATAACGAGCTGCATATTACCGCAAGCATCGGGGTCAGTGTTTACCCCGATCACGGCAGCGATGAATCCACCTTGCTTAATAATGCCGATACAGCCATGTACCACGCCAAGAAAAGCGGTCGCAACAAGTACCAGCTATTTTTCAATAACGACGCATGAGCTGTCCATATGCGATCTGCGGCAAGGGTCATCTTCGAATAATGCAGTTTTAAAACTGTGTCCACTAAAAACCGCTTTATCGTGACCAGTCAGTAGCATTGCTTTCATTGATTCAATAGCTCAACGGAACCAGTCAGCTTTCCAGGGCACTGAGTTAGTCAGGCCAGTTCCGGGAAATCGTCATGCATGGCGAACACTGAGCGGATGTCGCCGGTGTTGGGGTCCTGGATAACCTGGCCTGATGCCAGCATTTCCTTGTCCTGAGCCATCTCACGAAGTTCGTCAAAGAACGGTGCCATTCGCTCCTGATTAAAGAACCCTTTAAACCACAGAAATCCATCCCGCTCATATTGTGATAACGCGATCTCATCCAGCGGCCCATGCCAACGGTATTCATTGCCGGAATGAATCACGGGATCGGTCCGGATAAAGGGGGCGATCCGATCTTCTGACTCTTTTAGACGTGAAGGATAGGCATCGTGAGATTGTCTCATGGCAAAATCCTTTATCTTGAAATGAATGGACCTAGTGTTCTGGGACAACAACAATGAATCCCGACTATCCTGATCCATCATAGGAATTGATATGTGGCCACAGGTTGCGTTCAGGGCACATATTCCTTCAGAAACGGCTTGAGCAGGAAGTTTTCGAAGAACCAGATATAGCGCAACGTCCTTGTTTAGGCATTTCCTTTGCCACGCTCAGACAGAGGTTAACCATTACGGGATGCACTCACTGTGCGCTTTCGCACACAGCCCCAACAGCGTATTTCGGCTGGCCGGTAGAAAAGCAGCCTAAGCGTCTTGGAGGATTGATCAAATGCCTTACGACAGTAATGCAGAGTTGCCCGACAACGTACGCAACAATCTGCCATCTCACGCTCAGGAAATTTATCGGAAAGCGTTTAATTCCGCCTGGAAGGAGTACCGCAAGCCGCAAGGTCGCCGTGGCGATTCTGACCGGGAAGAAACCGCTCACAAAGTGCCTGGTCTGCCGTCAAAAAGGAGTATCACAAGGATGGCGAGAAGTGGGTGCGGGATAAATCCTGACACTGGTGGCACATACTCCTGCGTCCGCGTCATTCGGGGTGGAGGCAGGAGCGCTTCTTATCTACCACCTGGGTTCCTCCACCTGCGGATCAAGCCTGTTTCGGCAATGAATCGCCGAAGTAGCTTACCGTTAGCGGATTAGCACCAGCGCAACGCCAAGCGCATAAAGCAGGACAATGGCGGCGCTCTCAGTGCCGATCCGAGCAAGACCCTGCTCCTGTCGCCGGATCAGCCCCATCATAAGGGCGCTGGTCATTAACAGCGACAGGCTGATCCAGATAATCGTATCCTCGGATACCGCGTGGTAGATAGAGCCCTCACGGTAGGCGATGTCAGACGTAGCAGTGAAGAGAGTATCAAATGCATTTCCACCAATAATGCCCCCAACGGCCAGGGTCAGAGCGCCGCGTCGCACGGCAGCCACGGATGTCACTAGTTCAGGCAGGGAGGTGCTGGTAGCGGTCAGTAATACCCCCACGGCTGTTTGCCCCAAGCCGGTTTGAGCCGCAATGTTGGTCGCTGCGGGCTCTAAGGTCCAACCTGCCAGCCCCATGACAGACATCAAAACCACGAACTCAATCACGAGCCTAGATAGGGCAGGGGTATCGGCATCATCCACAGGAACATCGTTGCGGGTCTCTTTGGTAACAGACGGTTTCCACATTGGTGTTTGACGCGCCCCTTTCACCAGGAAGATCCCGTAGACATAGAGCCCGAAGAGAACAGGCGTTACCGGGCTAACGCCCCAGAAAGTGAACTCGGGGAGAGATGGCGCTAAAAGAATGACTGCAAGGAGCGAAATAAGCAGGGCATTCTGTAACAAGTTCGGTGCGGAGGCGGCGGCATGTTCGAGATTCGCTCTTCTGTAAAACAGGTCCGCTACCGCAAGGAAGAGAGTCTGTACCGCTATTCCCCCTAGTGCGTTACTGATGGCCAACTCGGGATGGCCTTTCCACGCTGCGGTGACCGAGAGAACGATACCGGAAAGTGATGTGGCCGCGCCTAAGAGAAGGGCACCGGCTATGGCCTCGCCCAGCCCCGTTTTGTCTGCGAGCTGGTCCACCACCCGCGTCAGGCGCGTCCCGGCCAGCGCAATCGTGACGGCGCAGACAGCAAACACACCGACACTTTGCAGGAATGTCCACTCATCCGGACTGAAAATAGGCATTGAACCGTACTGGCTTTCTCGGAGACTCGTTGGTTTGAGTCAGGCCGCCTGCTTGGCCTGACCCTGCTGCTCATAATACAGAGCTTCTCGCTCGGCCGGTGGCATGTTGCCGATCGGCTCCAGGAGCCGCCGGTGATTGAACCAGTCGACCCATTCCAAAGTGGCGAACTCAACGGCTTCCAGGTGCCGCCATGGCCCGCGTTGGCGGATCAATTCGGTCTTGAACAACCCGATTACCGTCTCGGCCAGCGCGTTGTCGTAGGAATCGCTCACGCTCTGACGTCGTGGTGCCTTCACGGCGATCCGCATCACGCTCGGCCTGCCGGACCCAGCTCCGCAGGGTTTCCTGCGTACAGCCGATCTTGGGGGCAATGGCGCCGATGGCTGCCCACTGGGAGGGGTAGTCGGCCTCGTGATCAAAGACCATGCGGACCGACCGCTGGCGTACCTCGGCGGAGTATCGTTTCGACATGCTCATGGCTCCATCCTCTCAAGGTTTGGAGCCTCCGGGAATCCCGGCACGGTTCACATCTTCCTCCCATTTCACGCCTTCTGCGGGATATGGTGATTGTAAAGCCATTGTAGTAGCGCTTCAGTGTCGGCTCCACATCTTCGAAGGCTGCTAGAGCGGCGGGCAGCAAGCCAGACACATATTTGCTTAAATTGTCACAATGTTTGCGGCAATCTAAGCAAGTATGCTCCGGATTACTCTGGTCAACTGCCGCATTGAGAGGCCTCATGTTGTTAAAACTCCTTCTCTGGGCCACCCGTTTGTTGGTGCTCGTAATGGCAGTGTTGTGCATACTGCCGTTGATACCTAGCGGTCAGTGGTGGGTCAGGCTATGGGCTTTTCCGCGGCTACAGTTGACTGGAGCGCTGATTGTGCCAGCACTGCTACTGGGAGTGCACGCGTGGCAAAAGCGACCCCACAAAGAGCACGCAGTATTGATGCTGGTGATCCTCGCGATAGGTGGGTGGCACTTAACGCACATCTTGCCGTTTACGCCTGTTGGGACGACCGAGGTGCCAGCCGCCGAGTTGGACTTCGGTAGTGACCAGACAACTTTAAAAGTGTTGACCGCCAATATCTCCTACACCAATGACCACTACACTGAGCTATTGGCGACGATCCGACGCGAGGACCCTGATCTACTGTTGCTGATCGAGGTTGACCGCGCCTGGGCCGAGGGGATGGCGCCGCTGGATGAGCATTACGCACATCGGGTAGGGGAGGTTCGTGGCGAAGGTCTCGGGCTTGTCCTGTGGTCACGTTTTCCGCTGCTGGAGCAAGAGGTCAAACACCTAGTCTCTGATCGTCGGCCTTCGATCTTCGCGACCCTCGACGTGCCGGGAATTGGACCGGTGAGGTTCGTCGGCGCCCACCCGGTGCCGCCTGGGCTGCAGGATAGAATCCTCAGCAACGAGAAGACGGATGACCGTCGGGATAGCCGCGTTCGCGATGCAGAGCTCATGCTCATTGCTCGCCATGTTGAAAAAGACCCGGACAACCGCTGGATCATCGCCGGGGACTTCAATGACGTCGCATGGTCTGACACCACCCGGCTTTTCGCCGACTTGGGCGACCTGAAAGACCCTAGACGTGGGCGGCGTTTACTGAACACCTATCACGCGGAATACCCATTGTGGCGATACCCCATCGACCATCTGTTCGTCACTGACGGATTTCATCTGATCGACCTCGACCGAGTGAAAGTACAAGGCTCTGACCACTTTGGCATTTCCACCACGCTGACCGAGGCTATAAAGGATCAAGGAAAGCCGGAAGCCTCAGCGGAGGACGAGCAGGCGGTCGAGGAGATGGTCGAAGAAGGTGCCGAAGACGCCGCCGAGCACAATGTTAGCTCGTCGGAGGAAGGGGAGACAGAGTCAAAGTGAGAATCTCTTTAACAACCGTCATTGCTTGGCAGTGCGTGCGCAGCGCCATGGGCTAATTTTCCCATGACTAGCAGTTGGCTTGGTGGCTGCTTTTGCATTACTTCCACCTTGGTCAAAAAGGGGCGAACGTTGGATGACAGAAGCCTCTGACTCCGATAATGTCATCTTAAGAATCGTGAGCCACCACTTCCACTTGGCCGCTTTCGACCCACAGCGGACATCCCGGCAGAAGCTATATGCTGATTCAGCAGTGTTATGCAGCCAGCACGATAATCCATGTTAGATTTTCAAGATAAATCGGAGCTAACGTCAGAGATGAAAGGTGTGTTTTTAGGAGCAGGAGCTTCGTATGAAGTAGGAATGCCTTTAGTTTGGGAATTTACTCAGACTCTTAGAGAAAATATTCTTAAACGACTTGACTCTAAGCTCTTTAACTTTGAAGCGGATGACGAATTAAAGTCATTTTTTATTGAAGTCTTGAGCAATGAGGATATCCACTATGAGCAAATAGTCGGTCTGCTCGAAAAAAACACATTGAAGATAGAGATAATTGCCAAAGAACACACGGGGTAATTGTTCAACTAGTAGAATGTATACAGCTGTTGCTTTTGGAAGAACAATCTAACACACTTAAATTTTTATCTGAGAAAATAAAAGACTACTACGGTATAAAATCTTTAATAAATCAAGAAGGTGTTTTAAATATCTTCTCACTGAATCACGACATAGTTTTTGAAGAAATTCTAGATTTTTACAAGATTCCGTATAAAGATGGATTTTATAAAAGAAAAACTAATTACAGTAATATAGCCAAATTTAAGGTTGTTACATCATCTGAGTTGGAAAATGGAGATCTAGATTTTTTCAAACCTAATGAGCATGGTGTAAATCTCATTAAACTACATGGCTCATTAGATGTATTTTCTGCTGAAGATAAAAACCTCTTCTTAAAGTCATATGGTGAGACCAGTTTCGTCGGTTCAAACTATGCAGAGATAAGAAAGATAGAGGATAGAAGTCTCGATATACTTCAAAGAGATGGTGTTAGAACTACAAATGAGTTATGTGTTTATGACTGTTCAGGGGAGCTTCAATTTTTAAGGCGATCATTACTGTCTGGTGCTCATAAGTTCAAAGGTCAATTCGATCAAATAATTCCTGTATCACTATTACAATTTTTCAAGAAACAACTTAACGCCACAGATCAGCTAACAGTTATAGGTTACAGTTTCGGAGATGAGCATATCAATGATGCGCTAAAACAATGGCTGGAATGCAAGTCTAGAACCATTGTGGTTTATGACCCATACAGGAGTTATATTCCTGATGGATTTGATAATTACAGAGATCAATTCACATGGATAAAGGGTGGCCTCACAGATTATTTTCTCAAATATGATTCATCTCAGGAATCATGGGTAACAGAATCTAAGCGAGAAATGTTTAACACTGTACGAGACAGCCTTAAATCTAGGCGTCTAGGAAAAAACCAAACAAAAAAATCGAGGTGACGCCTACGGCGCACCTTATTTGGACTTTACATCAGATCCACCTAAAAGGCTGCTCTTGGCCGGGTAACGACGGCCCGACATCTGCCGTCGTTTGTCCGTATTAAACTTCTGTCTGTTCTGCCATTTCCAAAGCATCATCTACTTCAATCCCAAGATATCGGACGGTGCTTTCCAGCTTCGTGTGACCCAAGAGCAGTTGCACTGCCCTTAAGTTTTTCGTGCGACGGTATATCAGCGAAGCTTTTGTACGACGCATCGTGTGCGTGCCATAAATTGACGCATCTAGACCTATTTCGGTGATCCAAGCTTTCACGATACGAGCATATTGGCGCGTGGAGAGATGCTTTGCGCTATTGATTCGGCTGGGAAACAAGAAGTCTTCGTTTCTGAGTTGTGCAAGCTGTATCCAGCCATAATAGCGATACGGGTATGCTCGGTTATTTCGAACTGGACAGGTCGATGCGTTTTTTTCTGCATCACGATGGCTCGTGGAGATATGCACGCACCGTGGGTTATATCCCGTACTCGTAAATTAACGAGGTCGCAGCCTCGTAATTTGCTATCGATGGCTAAATTGAAGAGGGCGAGGTCTCTCGTCTTTTTGGCAAGCTGTAGACGAATACGGATGGCCCAAATATCTCTAAGACGCAAAGGAGCTTTCTGCCCAACCAACTTGCCTTTATTCCAAGGTGTAAAGGAGATTTCAGTCGAAACGTTCATGGCATGATCCTCCATCGGGTGGAGGTCTAAGAATGGATCAATTCGTGCACGTCATGTGCTAAGGCATGGACAGGCAGAAGCAGCAGGACGCCGCCATCGGTAGTGATCTCACCATCGTCGAAACCAGCAGTGACCTGGCAGTCTCCACAGCTAAAGCCGCCCCGCTAACCCAGAGATGAAAAAGCTCTTCGACATTCCTGTGTCCTGTGCAGGTGTTAAGTGCAAATTCTACTGTTGTCCTTCGTCTTCGCTTTGCCGAGTATTTTATAAAGCTTCATTTCGATACGGAGGAAGGCATGGCACACGAAATCCATATCACCAAAACAGGAAGCCCGGATGTCCTGCCGCCTCGTGAGGTCTATGCCGCTGCCGAGGCTGGCATCCTAGCTGTGGATATCTGGAAACCATATCCGCTAACGCAGGTGCCTGACGCGCAGCAAGCGTTAGAAAGCCGAACAGCCATGGGGCCGATCGTGCTGAGGCCTGAATAATGGAAGCCATTATCGTTATAGTGCTCGAAGCAGGGCGGAGTGCTGTCGATGTTGCCCTCTATACACTGCTGCCTATCATGGTAGTGACGATGGTTCTGCTCCGGTTTTTTGAAGTCAGCGGTGGGCTAGAGAAGTTTATGACCGGGGTGGCGCCTATTGCCCGTCCCTTTGGCCTGAACGGATTAGGCGTGCTGGCGATGCTGCAGATAAGTTTCGTAAGCTTCGTCGCGCCGCTCCCAACGCTGGTTCTGATGGAAAAAAGAGGCGCTTCCAACAGGCATCTTGCGGCGGCACTTGCCGCCATACTTGCCATGGCTCCTGCCAATGCCGTTTTTCCACTCGCCGTGATGGGGCTGAATGCCGGTGAAGCGCTAATGATTTCCCTGCTCGGCGGATTGATGGCAGCAGCCACGACTTACTGGCTCTGGGGAAGAAAGCTATCCAGGCAACCCCATAATGCTGAGGATCTGGAACAGAAAGCGGCGGAAAAATTTTCAGTCCTCAAGATAATTAACACCAGTGGCGCTGAGGCCATTCAGATTGTCATTAATATCATCCCCATGCTGTTACTGTCTCTCGTTGTAGTGACAGCTTTGAGGCATGCGGGAACCATCGTTAGCCTACAGGCATTGATGGCTCCCGTTATGAGCATAGTGGGTGCGGAGCCTGAACTCCTATTACCGTTCTTGACTAAATATTTGGCGGGCAGTACCGCGTTAGTGGGTGTCATGCATGATCTGAAGGCTCAGGATCAGCTCAATTTATCGTTGGTGAGCTTGACCAGTGCGGGGTTTTTGCTGCACCCACTTGATTTACCGGGAGTCGCCATACTGCTATCCGCTGGTGCGCGTTTAGGCAAAACCGCTCTCCCTGCCATTTTAGGAGGCGTTATCGGTATCACGCTGCGTACTTTTCTTGGCACCATGATTAGTTAGAACGACAGTCTCACCTGGTGACGTTACCGAGAGAGCCAAGGCGGTCCGTTTTCGAAGCAACCGACGATCCATTCAATAAATGCTTCTGTTCGAGCGGGCGCAAAATCGGCCGACGGGCGTACCAAATATATTCCACCGCTGGCGTCAAAAGACCAGTTGGGCAACACGGGCACCAGAGAACCTTGGGCAAAGTCCTTTGCCATTAGCCAATCGCCTGCGCCTAAAATGCCAATGCCCTGGCGTGCGGCCTCCAGTAGCGCGAGGCTGTCGTTAGACAGTAAAGAACTCTTTGTTATGACTGACTCTACATGATCTCCATTTGAGAGCTGCCATTCTGGAAACGTTGCCAAGGCGGGAAACGCCAAACAGTTGTGATGGATGAGGTCTCTGGGTTCGTTTGGTAACCCATGTTTAGCCACATACTCAGGCGACGCGCCAAGCACCCGTCTTTGATGCCAAAGCTTGCGGGCCTTCAATCGGCTATCCTGAAGGACACCAATTCTAATGGCCGCGTCGAACCCTTCTCCGACCAGATCCACGTACTGCTCGCTGTAAAAGACGTCAACTTTTAGGGCAGGGTACATCTTCAGAAATTCGGGCAGAATAGGCGCAAGCCATAAGCGCCCCATCGTGGCTGGAAAGGCCAAACGCAACTTGCCCCGAAGGTGTTCTGCGCCATCGCTAGCCTCAAGCTCGGCATTATGAAGAGAGTCGACCGCTGATTCCGTTTTGTCTGCCAGCCGTCGCCCAGCATCGGTCAGTCGGATTTGACGCGTTGTTCTTTCGACCAGCCGCACCCCAAGCCGAGCTTCAAGTGAAGCAATACGTTTGGAGATGATAGTGGGATGACGATGTAATCGACGCCCCGCTTGAACGAAAGATCCATCGTTAGCGACGGCAAGCAGGGCTGTAAGCTCATCAATCTGTCGACTGTCCACTATGTAAACTCTTTGTAGGGCTAATCAGTTATGGGTTAGTGCGCCACGTCAATCACGACCTTGCCGACATGACTACCGCTGGCAAGACGCTGGTAGGCCTCACGGTATTCTGCGAACGGGTAAACCCGATCAATGACTGGTTTCATTTCATGTTGGCCCATCGCTGCGAGCAGCGCTTCGAAATTAAGCCGAGGGCCAATGGCCGTGCCGGCAACCCGAAGAGAGCGTGACAGTATGTCGATGGGTGGCAGACCACCACCGATACCGCTTGTGAATCCAACTATCGCAATCTCCCCACCGATTCGACACGAGGCTGCAGACTTGACGATGGTTTTCTCACCCGCGATATCGACGACTTTGTCGACACCTTTGCCATCGGTCAGTTCGAGAATCTCGCGATCCCAATCCGGGAAGGTGCTGTAGTTAACCACCGAATCTGCACCCAATGACTTCAGTGTCTCGGCCTTCTCATCGCTAGACGTGATTGCCAGGACGCGCGCACCGAACATCCGTGCTACCTGTAGCGAGAAAAGCGCGACACCGCCAGTGCCCTGTACCAGAACGGTTTGACCCGGCTGAAGGGGGGATGACAGATTGAGGCCTGTCCAAGCCGTAACGGCTGCGCATGGCAACGATGCGGCTTCAATGTACGATAGGGAGTCAGGCAGATGCACAACGGCGTTTTCATGCATGAGAATATACTCAGACAACCACCCATCTGCCGATATTCCCAAGCTATTCAGATGATACTCCGCTTGCATGGGGCCACCGACCCAGTGTGGGTTGCAACTTGCGGATACCCGATCACCGACGTTAGCTCTGGTGACACTATCGCCAACCGCGACGACTTCACCTGCCCCATCAGATAGAGGGATACCGTTTTTCTTGGTTGGCCCACCATATTGACCATTCAAGATCACCTGATCACGAAAGTTCAGTGAGGCAGCATGAACGCGAACCAGCACCTCATGGTCTGTTGGGGTTGGCGTTGGTTCGTCATGGTGTTCCAGGTCTGGCTTTTCAGCAGACGTCCATCTGACAGCTTTCATCTCTTTTCTCCTTGCGTGGAATAATTGGATGTATCGCTACCGGTCTGCCCACTTAGTCGGGCCAATTCAAAGACCGGTTAAGAGTGACGACATCGGCATGGGTCGGGTTCGACCCGAGTACAGCAAATTGCTCAGGCAACTGAGCGCGCTTGCGAGGTGCCTCGCCTTCCACCGCGGCAGCCAGCGCTTTGCGCATTGTCTCGCCATCCCAATCGCAGCAGTAGGAGGGCGTTGATGGCTGCTGCCGCCACGATTCATCCAGAGTTCCACCATCGACCGGGTCAAAGCCGATCTCATCGACGAGCCCCATGACCTTTTGTTTCTGATCAACGTCATCACCGGCCACCGCCACTGCAAGTCGGTCTTCTGCTCCTCGCGGGCGGCCCAACTCAGCCAGGGAATAAGCCAGAATGTTATTGAAAGCCTTGATCACGGGGCGGCCAATTTGCTCCGCAACCCATACGCTCTCCACCTGCCCCGCATCAATATCGGGAATACGCGGATCGCCTAGCTCTGGGTAGTAGTTGCTTGTGCTGACGATAGGCGTCGTTTGAGGGATGTTTTCAAAGAGCGTTTTAGGAAACGTTGCAATGGCTGATAGCGGAGTCGCCAGGATAACCAGATCAACCTCGTTGACCGCGCCGTGAGTGTCGGCCGCCTCAGCGCCGATTCCGTCTGCGAACGGCCGAACGTCGTCCGGGCCTTTGGAGTTTGCTACGCGAACCTGATGTCCCGCGGTGGTTAACTTGCGGGCAAGCGTGCCGCCGATGTTACCCGTACCTATTACACCGATTTTCATTTCTATACCTAGCCTTCTAAGTTGCTTTAAAGCAAAATAGAGACAAGCGAACATAAGCGCAAGAACCTACTAAAAAGTGCAATACCCACCAGAAGGTAAGTATGACGGATCGAGATTGGCGTTGCGAAGACCCTGAACAGCAGCTCGTTTGGGCTTCCGCAACCAGCGAAGCCTTACGAGTGCTTGAAGGAAAATGGAAAATTGTCATTATCATTCAGCTGTTTGCGGCAAAGAAACCGTTACGTTTTTCCGAGCTGGAACGTCGCGTCGACGGTGTCAACCAGAAGATGCTCATCCAGCAGCTCCGGCAGCTGGAGAAAGATGGCATTGTTACAAGGATGGTTTATCCGCAAGTTCCGCCAAAGGTGGAATATACGCTGACCGAGATGGGCATCGCACTTGGTCCCTCTCTTGAGGCACTGATTGACTGGGCCTTTATGCGCCGCGAAGCCCTTGGTCATTGATTTGAGAAGGTTGGTAAGAGGCGAACCGACTCATACATAGGTGTCTAGCGGTCCATTTTTCCCTACTTGATGAATATCACTCAGTTTGAAGGGGGAGCTTCCGTAACCCAGAGTGTACTTCTGATGAAATGAAAAAGCTGGCCGACATTACGAAACGGCTTAGTCTTCAACTGAAGGCGGAGATGTACATGCTGGGTGCTAAATACAGCTAGCAATATATTGCAGGTGAAGTGTGACCCGCACGCACCTTTGTTTAAGAAAGAGCACACATTGCCTCAATCACACCTGAACTTAGGCATCATATTAGCGCTCATTGAACGTCCGCTCATGGCCGATAGCTGCCAGTCCTACTTGCTACGGCGTGGCTATTCCTATAATTCCCCAACCCATTCACTCGCATCGTCTCCCTCGTCACCGTTCCATCGGACATCCCGCGACCGGTTTCCACTACGGTGAGCCAGTGGCGGGGTGATGTCGATGTAGACCAGGGCGTCGGGAATGGGACCGCTCACGCCTTGCGCCACGTTGCCTCGGTCAATTCACAGGAGACTTGCCACAGCCGTTCGGCGACGGCCTGATCCCGAGCAGCAGGGGCCATATGGGCGCGCTTGGGCGCACCGCGTGTCTCGCCGATACCGGCGGGGCCGATGTAGTCGCCGAGGCGAATGTCGCTGGCGGTGGCGGCGTAGAGGGTAGGGCGTGCGCCCTCGGACGACGTTTGGGTAATAAAAGGCATCGCCAGCCTGAAGAGGCGGCCCATCATGGCACGGCTGTTGACACCATGCTCGAGCAGAGCCGTGCGAGAGAGACCGGGGTGTGCCGCCAGGCTCTCCAGTCCCCAGCCTGCGTCACGACTGTGCCGCTGCAGCGCCTGGCTGAACAGTAGCATGGCGAGTTTTGATTGCCGGTAGGCACGCCAGGGGTCGTAGCGGTGCTCGCCGTGTAGGTCGTCGAAATCGATCTTCCCGCCGCGGTGCGCCAGGCTGGAGAGCTGTACGACGCGTGGCGTCGGTGCCGACAACAGCAAAGGAAGTAGCAGGCTGGTCAGCAGGAAATGGCCCAGGTAGTTGACGCCGAATTGACGCTCGAAGCCATCGCAGGTCAATTCCCGCGTCGGCAACGCCATGATGCCGGCATTGTTGACCAGCAGGTTCAGCGAGGATTCGCGGGCACGCAGCCGGGCGGCGAAATCGCGCACCGAGGCCAAGCTATCCAGATCGAGCGGCTCGCAACGGCTATCTGCCCCTGGACTGTCACCGCGCAGCGCATCGACCGCCGCATGGCCCTTGTCCGGATGACGCGCGGCCACGACGACCCGGTAGCCTTGACGAATCAGCCCCCTGGCGGTTTCGAAGCCGAGCCCGGCATTGGCGCCGGTGACGACTGCCAATCTTGCATGGCTATCGTGATCAGTCATTGCCGACCGTCTGGATGACCTCGAAGCCCTCGAACTTCGGCGGGCCGAGATAGAGCCCCTCGCGACGGCTTTGGCCGGCATTGGCGTGCGCGGCGCGGAACGCCTCGGAGTGCGTCCAGGCCTCGAAGTCCTCGCGTGAACGCCAGAGGGTATGAGAAGCGTAGAGGACGTGATCCTCCTCCTCGGGGCCGCGCAGCATGTGAAACTCGATGAAACCGGGCAGGCCCTGCAGGTGGGTTTCCCGCTCCAGCCAGATCTGTTCGAACTCTTCGACTCTCTCGGGATTGACCCGGAAACGATTCATGGCGATGAACACAGCACACGCTCCTTAGCACGAATTGATAGGCATTCTCAGATGACGATGACATCTTACCCGATGAGGGGCAAGGTGGTGGCGAGTTTCCACTGGCTGGCGCTTGCCTGGAGGATAAGCTTGGGGCATGGTCGATCGCATGTATTGACACCATCGACAATGAGCAGGGATGACCATGCCTTATGACCTCAGTGAACGCCTGGTGATCGGACTGGCATCCAGTGCCCTTTTCGATCTGGCGGAATCGGATCGGGTCTTCCGCGAACAGGGGGAGGCGGCCTATCGCATCTATCAGCGTGACAATGAGGACGTGCCGCTTGGCACCGGGGTGGCCTTTCCCTTCATCAAGCGTCTGCTGGCACTGAACGAGTTGAGCCCGGAAAATCCTCCGATCGAGGTGATGCTGCTGTCGCGTAACGATCCGGAGACCGGGCTGCGTGTCATGAAATCGATAGAGCACCATGAGTTGGGTATCACGCGGGCGGTTTTTCTGCAGGGGCGCTATCCGCACCGTTTCATCCCGGCGTTGAACATCAGTCTGTTTCTATCGGCCAATCGCCAGGACGTCGACCAGGCGATTCTGGCGGGGCATCCAGCGGGACAGGTACTGTCATCGGGCGATCTCGATTTGACCGATGAAGAGGAGTTGCGGATTGCCTTCGACTTCGATGGCGTGCTGGTCACCGATGAGTCGGAAACCATTTATCAGCAGGAGGGTATCGACGCCTTCCGCGAATACGAACGGACTAACGCGCAAGTACCAGCCGAGGCTGGCCTTCTGGCGACGTTTCTACGTAAGCTGGCGCATATTCAGGCGCTGGAAAAGCAGCGTGAAGAGGAAACGCATGGCCGTTATCGGCCCAAGGTGAGAGTCTCCATCGTTACCGCTCGCAATGCGCCGGCCCATGAGCGCGTCATCCATACCATGCGAAGTTGGGGAGTGACCGTCAACGAGGCGTATTTCCTGGGGGGCATTGCCAAGGAACACGTGCTCAGCATCATCAAACCGCACATCTTCTTCGATGACCAGGCGTCACATCTATCCGCCACCAGCAATATATTGCCATCGGTGCATGTGCCGTTCGGGCCACTGAATCAAGGCGAATGCTTCTCCTAGCCGATCGCCTTGCCCAGGCGCCAGTAGCCCATGCTGGTAACGTAGCGTTTGGGCAGTCCGCACTCGTTGATCAGGTAGCGACGAATGCCCATCGCGACTCTGGATTCCGCAGCGACCCAGGCATAGAAAGGCGCTTCATCATCGAGCGCTGCTGATTCCCAGAGCAGTCGGCCGGTGTCTGGCTCGTCATTGGCGTCTGCTGTGTCGGACTGACCGTCGAGAGCAAGAACTTCACGACGCAAGTCGATGTTGCGCAGTTCGTGTAACAGTCGATCTCCGTGGCCGGTACCGGGAACCGTGTCGCGTGGTAGCCAGTACAGGTCGGCGGGATGCTCCAGTGCTTGGACGTCGGTACTGCGAGGCACCTCGAGCAAGGCTTCGACCCGGGGCGTGGAGGGCAACGCGTCGAGGGTCTCCAGAATGCCGGCGACCGCTGGCAAGGCGGTTTCGTCGGCAACGAGGAGGATGCGCTGTACATCACGCGGCGGCCGCCATTCAAAACCTAGCCGAGGGCCTTCGACCTCGGTCGTGGGGGCCGTCATTGCCAAGCGATCACCGGGACGAGCATGCATCGCCCAGCGTGAGGCCGGGCCATTGTCGCCGTGCAGTACGAATTCGACATCGACTTCGCCGTGCTCGGGGCGCAAAGCGCGAATCGTATAGGTGCGCATGGGCGGCCGGCTGGCATCAGGCAAGGCACGGTAGGCGGCGTACCAGTCACTCTCCAACCGGGCGATCTCGGCCAGCGCTTCGAGGCCGCCCGCCTGGCTGGGAAAGAACAGCTTGATTCGCTGGTCCGGCGCGTGGGTCGTCATTCGGTCGACCTCCGGCCCGGTGAAGGTGAAACGAACCATCGAGGGGCTGACCTGGGTACGACGGGCCAGGGTGATATCGAATAGATGGTAAGTAGTGTTACGTCCAGCCATGGCATGGTCCTTAGCATCAAGGCAGTTGCGATCTCAGAGCATTGTAATTAATAATCATTCTCAAGTTCAAGATGATGAATGCCCCTGCCTGACCCGTTATTCCTATTGACGTAGGTGACAACACGGGAAGGCGGGGAATGGAGACGATGCTCTTGGTTCGAATCATCTGGGTGGTCATGAAGCAGGTCATGCATTCACGACACGCATGACCTGCTGTGGAATCAGCGAACTGAGTGTTCGCCCGTGCTTCACGTATCGCTCAGGTTGTCCGTGACGCGCTGGCGAACACGGTTGATATGGTGCCGCATGGCCAGTCTGGCTCCCTCGGCATCGCCCTGTTCGATGGCCGCGTAGATCATATAATGTTCATCCAGTACTTTGTCGATGCGTTCCTGGCTGGCACGCTTCGTGATGTTCAGGGCCATGTTCATGGCCTTTTCGATGTCCATGTGTATGGACTCGAGAACATTGGGGAACATGTCGTTACCGGTCGCTTCGGCGATGACCATATGGAAGGTGAAGTCGGCCTGGCTGGCGATACGGCCTTGGGAAAAATCCTCTTTCATGTCTTCCAGGGCGTTACGTAGCTGTTTCAGTTGTTCATCGCTTCGGCGCTCGGTAGCTAATGCGCTTGCCTCGCATTCCAGTGCAATGCGAACTTCATAGCTCTTGAGTAGCAGAGCGACGTCCGACGCATCCGCATATTGAGTGAGACCCGCCGGTGGTATGCGCTGGATATAACTTCCCGAGCCTTGACGCGAGACGACGATACCATCGACCTGGAGACGCATCAGGGCCTCTCGCACGACAGGACGAGAGACCGAATAGTGCTCACAGATACGGTGCTCTGAAGGCAGTTTCTCACCTTTCTTGAATGTCCCATCGATAATGGCCTGCATGAGCTTGCCATACAGTTGATCGGCCAGCTTTTCCCTTCTTGGTGGCGTTTCCAGAATGTTTTTCGTGTTGCGATTCATTGGGTTGTCCAGTTGTTCTCTCCAGGGGACTTGTCAGACTTCATCGGTTTTCGGATGGCGAGAAAATAGATGAAGAAGACAGTCAACAAGAGGAAGAACAGGCTGTCCAGGTTCGTGATGAATACCATGGGATTCCCGTTGGAAAGCGCCAGTGTCCGTCTCAGGAACTCTTCCAGGTTTGGTCCCAGGATGAAACCGAGAAGTAGGGTAACGACAGGATAGTCATGTTTACGGAGATAGTAGGCTAGTGTGCCCAACAGCAGCGTCAGTCCCATCTGGTATGTGGAGTAGGTGGCCACGTAGCTACCGACGACGGCTAGCAGCGCAATCGAGCCGTACAACACATCCTTGCGAATCGATACGATCCGGAGGAAATAGGGCCCGATCAGGAATAACGTGACCGGTATGAGTATCAGCGCGCTGAAGAGTAGTGATGCCAGCATCGGGGCGATCAATGTCGCCTGATCGGCCAGCAGTTGTGGGCCGGGCTGGATTCCGTTGATGATCAGTACGCCCAGCACGATTGCCGTGATGGGATCGCCGGGGATACCAAAGGTCAGCATGGGCACGAGAGCTCCGCCGCATACGGCGTTGTTGGCACTTTCCGAGGCGGCAATGCCTTGTGGGTTGCCGTTGCCGAAGCGTTGCGGTTCTCGAGAAGTACGCACTGCTTCTGCATAAGCGAGAAAGCTCCCCATCGATCCGCCAGCTCCTGGCAGCGTGCCGACGAAATAGCCGATCAGTGACGATTTGATATAGCACCAGATGCCAATGTCTCGGATCGAGGCGAGTGGGGGAATGAAATCGCGGCGACGAATGGACTGGGTCTGACGAATTTCATTGCTCAAGCGCCGATGTTCGGCAACGGCACCAGCCTGGATCAGAAGCTCGCTGATCGCGAAGGTACCAATGATCACCGGCATCAGGGCGATACCTGCAGTGAGTCCTTCCATGCCGAAAGTGAAGCGTGCTACGGGCACCATGGTATCGAGGCCGATGGTGGCGAGCATCAGCCCTAGACAGGCGGCCATGGCTGCCTTGACAACCCGTCCTCGTTGAGCAATCACGATGACGATCAGCGCAAACGCGATCAACGAGAACTTGCCTGCCGTCTTTACCAGTAGCGAGGCCTCGGCGATGAAGGGGGCGAGCACGATCAACAAGGTCGCACCAATGCCGCCACCGATCATGGAGGCCAGCGAGGCGTGCCCTAACGCCAGGGCCCCCTGTCCCCGTCGTTGCATGGGATAGCCTTCCAGGGCTGTCATCATCGCCGAGGGGGCCCCGGGGATGTTGATCGTCGTGGCGGTAATGCTGCCGCCACACATGCCGGCCATGTAGATACTGGCACATGCCATGAGGGCGGTCGTGATGTCCAGAGAATAGGTCAAGGGCAATAACAGGGCGAGCGCCAGCGTGGCGGTGAGCCCCGGTATGGCCGCGAACACGGTGCCGATCAGAAAGCCCGCGACCACATACAAGAGGGTGACCGGGTCGAACAGCAGGGAGAAACTTTGGATGACGAGCGCGATGAAATCCATGATCAACCCCAGAGTGTTGGTAGTCGCACACGGAAAATCTGCTCGAAGAGCAGAAAGCCGAAGATCGTGATGACCATCGCGATCAAAGCTTTTCCAAGTAAGTGAGTGCGATCGGAGAAGAGAAGGATGATGGCGAAGACATAGAGAGTCGACGCAACAAAGTAGCCGAGTGAAGTGAAGGCAACTATATAGGCGAGGGTGGCCGCGATCACCCATAGGGGACGATGAGCGTCACTGGATGATGCCTCATCCTTGGTGGGATCGGCGCTGCTGACCGCCGATCGATATAGCAGAATGAGTGCAAGAATCGTTGAGCCTGCTCCCACTATGAGGGGAAAGAATGACGCACTGAGACGGCCATTCGTGATTGGCTCATCGAGCAGGATGGCTGATACCAGATAGGCAACTGATACGCCCAATAGCAGTAAGGGGAACACCCGAGTGGTGGCCTTGTTCACGGAATTCTTATAGTGAGACATGGCTGATTACCTCGAAAGGATCGCCCCCGTTGCGGGGGCGAAGTTATGAATCAGAGTTCAAGTTCGTCCATCAACTCGTAGGTTTCTTGTTGTCGCGCATACATCCAATCGGCGACTTTCTCGGAACCGAGCCAACTGGGTGTGACCCCCACTTTAGCGACCCACTGCTGGAATTCGTCGCTGGTGAAGGCGTCATGGTAAGCAGACTCAATGGTCTGAATGACGTCCTCGGGCGTGTTTTCCGGGGCGACCAGGACGATGAAACTACCGGATTCCAACTCGAATCCCAGTTCGCTGATCGGCGGTACGTCTTGATACGTCGGGTTCTGCTCCGATGCCAATTCCGCGACCCCTCGAACATCTCCGGAGTCGATCAAGCCGGCAAAGTCCCCGAGACTGGCGATAGCCGCATCGATTTCACCGGATAGCAGGGCTTCCGATTCGGCAGCCGCCGCTCCGGGGTAGGTGATGATGTTGAAATCGGCGCCTGTCATTTCCTCTAACCGACGTGCTGCCAGATAAGGTCCCGACCCTTCGGGCATCACGCCGATACGCACGGTGTCAGGCTCGGCCTTGGCGGCTTCGATCAGCTCGTCGAAATCGGAGAATCCAGAGCGTTCGGAGACGACCACTGCGTCGGCTTCCTGGGTGATGCGGGCGATCGGTGTCATCTTGTCAAGTGAGTAACCCGGAACCAATTCGGAACGAGGCACGGTAATGACACTGTCGTAGGTCATTACACTCAGGGTGTGGCCGTCAGGGCGGGACCGTATCAGTTGCATGAGGCCCGTTGCACTGACGGCACCGGTGATGTTTTCGGCATAGATGGAAACCGGCAAGTGGTCTTCGGCCAGATCACTGATCTTGCGTGAGATTCCGTCGGTACCGCCACCGGCGGACCAGGGGACGATCAGTCGGATGTCGCGGTTGGGAAAGTCCGCAGCAGCGACGGACGAGACCAGTGTCAGAGCGGCTAGCGTACCGGTCAGAAGCGTTCTGAGAGAGTGAGTCGGCATGGGATTATCTCCATTGTTGTGCGGTTATTGCGGGTGGCGCGGGGCTACCTCATGGTTGCTTTGGATTCCATTCTGCAAGGATGTCCTGTAAGCGCTGGGATTGTTGCGCATTCAGCCGGTCGACACCGGGAGGGCGGACGGGGCCAACGTCCATGTTGGCCAGTCGCATGGCCTCCTTGACGACGGTTACATTAGTGCCGTTCTGTTCAAGGGTGCGCATGTCTTCGAAATCGGCGATGGTGGCAACGAGGTCACGGGCATGTGCCCAGTTCTCGTCTTCCAGCGCCTGGTGGAATCTCATGGAGAGTGTTGCGTTGATATTGACCAGGCCGGATGTAAACCCTCGCGCGCCATAGGCATAGAAGGGGAGTGCCCAGCTTTCCGCCAGACCACAGATCCACTTTAGTGATGCGCCTTGGGTGGCTCTCATGCACTCAGCCATTCGCAGTGGGTCCGGCACTGCATACTTGACGGCAATGACGTTATCGATATCAGCCAGGCTGGCGAAATCTGCCGGAGCCAAGGCCGCGTTGCGTGCATAGGCTACGATCGGGAGATCCGTTTCACTGGCGATGTCAGCGACGTAGCGCGATAACATGCGCGGCGAGGCGAAGGGATCGGGGGGTTGATGCACCATGATGGCATCGACACCGGCTTCCTGAGCGGCATGGGTGAGCTGGATGGCATCATGGATACTGCGTCCCACGCCGGCTGTAACAACACGCCGGCCGGCGTTGCTGTCGACGGCAACCCGGTACAGGTGAGCGATTTCAGCAAGTGTCAGCGCATAGAACTCCCCTGTATTGCCTCCGGTGACAATGTTGTGTGTTCCCGAGCGCGCGATGTTATCGACAATCTTGCTGAGTAGTTCGTCGTTGATTCGACCGGTATCGAGATAGGGGGTCACATGTACGCCCGAGACTCCCTCTAAGGCTTTCTCGATCTGCGAACGCGACGTTGCAGTGCTCATCTGCTCTCTCCTTCATGGGCTTGAATGCTCCCGGAAAGGCCGGGATTTGAAGGTTGAGATTAGAGAGAGCTATGCAAATTTGTCAAACAAGTTTGTTGCCCTTGTTGTTCATCGGTTTCAATTTATATGTTGTTTTTCAAAGCTTTGTTGGGATCGTACATGATGCTTTTAAAGACTAAAGTATAATGACATGTCCTAAAATTTGTAATATTGTTTTACATGTAACTCCTTAGAGGGACGCGTAGTGACACCCATGTCTCATGGAATATATCGGTGAATGATCGCTTGGGTGGCGAGCGACGAGAGACAGTGAGGTGGTCGATGAAGCGCGGAAATGGCGTGGGAAAAACGTCAGGCGTTGTCGTTCACCTGGGAAGGGACGTGACCAGGACACCCGAAGGTGCCCTGGCACTCAGAGCCGTCTGTCCATCACACGAGCTGCTTGAGATCGTGATACAGCGTGTCGGGGACATGAATACCGTCGTTGAAACTGCGTTCACGCGCTTCGTAGCGGCGCTGTGAAGGGAGGCGGGCGCCTTGGTCCAACATGCCCTGGAACAGGGTCTCCGCCCGGGCAAAGCAGGCCTCGTCATTGCCGGCCATGAAGTGACTCGGGTCCATGGCGATGATCAGCTCACCGTGGTAGGGAGAGGCTTTGCTGCCGTCATCGTAAGCGAGTGATTCTTCACTCGTCAGGTCATTGATCAGCGGGCCGGCGATCAGTTCGATCATTGCCGCCAGGGCAGATCCTTTATGGCCACCGAACGGTAACATGGCACCATTCAGTACCGCTTCCGGGTCCGTGGACGACTGACCTTCGGCGTCGATTCCCCAGCCTTCGGGAATGGCTCTCTGCTCACGCCGGTGGAGTTCGATATCGCCGCGTGCCACGGCACTGGTAGCGAAATCGAAAATGAACGGAAATTCATTATTGGGACGGGGCCAACCGAATGCTAACGGATTGGTACCGAACAGAGGCTTGCTGCCGCCTTCAGGCGCGACCCAAGCATGGCTCGGATTGCAGGCGAAACCGACAAGCCCTAACCCGGTGATCGCTTCAATTTCCACCCACAGTGCCGAAAAGTGGACGCAACGATTGATGACCAAAGCGGCCATGCCATGCTGTCTGGCTTTCTCGTTCAATAGGGGAAGGCCGGTCTGGAACGCGAGTTGCGAGAAGCCGCCATTGGCATCGACGCGGACGATGGCATCGGATGGCTCATGAACGCATGGCTCCGCATCGGCGACGACCTTGCCGGCGTTCAGTGTCGATACACAATTGAACAGTCGATAAAGGCCGTGGGAGTGGCATTCATCGCGCTGCCCTGCGACGACGGTATCGGCCAGGGCGCGAGTCTGTCGATCACTGAAGCCGTGTTGTTTCAGGATGGTCTCCGCCAGTGAATACGCTTCATCGGTACTTATATATGCCATAAACTAGGCTGCTCCATCACCGAGGGTTGAATCAGTGAGTCGGATCGGTAGGGCAGGGACTGCGACAGACAGCCGGTGCGCCCATCGCATGCCCCGATCGCGTTACTTGCTGATGTCAGGAAGAGACGGACGGGTTTCCAGCGCCTTGCGCATGACTTGCTCGACATGAGCCCGATCCTTGTCCGGCAGTGCCAAGCGTGGTGGGCGCGTGAGGGAAGTGCCGCGCTCCATGATTTCTTCACAGAGCTTGATGCACTGAACCAGATCGGGGCGTGCATCCAGATGCAGCAATGGCATGAACCATTCATATAAGGGCATCGCTTCTTCGAAACGTCCTGCCTTTGCCAGTCGGAAGAGTGTCTCACCTTCTTTGGGAAAGGCATTGGACATCCCGGACACCCAACCTTGTGC
Source organism: Aidingimonas lacisalsi (assembly GCF_008079445.1). Classification (GTDB taxonomy): domain Bacteria; phylum Pseudomonadota; class Gammaproteobacteria; order Pseudomonadales; family Halomonadaceae; genus Aidingimonas; species Aidingimonas lacisalsi. Next base: position 21,807 of record NZ_VRYH01000016.1, read on the forward strand.
TCCCACGGCAACGCTTTCGACGATCACATCATCCAGCCCCGCGAAAAGCACGAAACGATCGCCGACTTCATTGTGCACATCGACAAAGCGGCGCGTGTCACCTGAAGAGTCCTTGAAGCAGACGATGTTGTCGCAATCGGCAAGTGAGATCAGGATATCCGGGGTGACATCGCACTTATAAATAGGCGGGTTGTTATAGACCATCACTGGCAGGTCGGTGTTGCTGGCAACACTTCTGAAATGCTGAGCGGTCTCGAACGGTTTGGACGAATAAACCAGGGCCGGCATGAGCATGATGCCGTCAGCCCCTCCCTTCTCGACTTGCGAAGCAACCTGAATGGCTTGCTGTGTCGTGAACTCGGCAATGCCTGAGATAACCGGTATACGGTTCTCGGAAGCATCCTTGGCCACTTCGACGAGACGAATTTTTTCTTCCGTGCTGAGAGAGGTGTTCTCTCCCACGGAACCACAAACGACGAGGCCGGAAACACCATCACGGACGAGGTTCGCAATGACGTTATGGGTGGCATCGTAATCCACCGAATAGTCCGGTCTGAATTGAGTCGTGACTGCGGGAAACACACCGCTCCAATGAATGGCTTTGCTCATATCGTTCTCCTTGAAAAACGTCGCTTCATGGGTTCTCACTCTCTGGACGATAACGGGTTCACGAGGGGGTTATTCCCCATGCAAACGGGTCTTTTTCGTCGATCAAGAGAGTGCTTTCAGAACTGATGTAGGCCCGACCTCTGATGTAAGGACGGATATGGTCATCCTCCCATCGATAGTAGGCTTCGAACTGACTGCCCGTAATGCTTGCTTGCTGCCAAATTTCGTTCTCGGCCAATTTGCCATCCGCAGCCAGGCAGGCGAGCTTGGCACTCGTGCCCGTTCCACAGGGGGAACGGTCGTACGCTTTGCCCGGACATAGCACGAAATTCTTGCTGTCGGCACTCGTGTCCCTGGTAAACAGCTCGACATGATCGATCAACGCGCCACCGTCGCCAGTGATGGATTGGGCTTCGAGCGCTTGGCGAATTTGCCAGGTAAACGCGGTCAGGTGCTCTACATTATCGAGCTGGAGTGATTGGTCATGGTCGTTGACGAGGAAAAACCAGTTACCGCCCCAAGCGATATCGCCGTGAACGATGCCGAAGCCAGACACATCGACGGGAACCTGCTTTCGGTATCGGTAGGAGAGAACGTTGCTGATGGTTACGTCGCCTTCATCATCCAGTTGGGCGCTGACACTGCCTACTGGGGTCTCGATGACATGGGTACCGGTCGCAATCATGCCCTGATACTGCAGTGAGGCGATCAGTCCTATCGTGCCGTGACCACACATTCCCAGGTACCCGGTATTATTGAAAAAGATGACACCACACGTGGAGCCGGGCCGTTGCGGCTCACAATAAAGCGCACCGACGAGCACATCGTGGCCCCGCGGCTCCAGCATGCATGCCTGACGCCATCGGTCATGCGTATTGCGTAAAGCGTCACATTGTTCGGCAACGGTCGATCCCTCCAGGTCGGGAAATCCCTGAAGTACTAGTCGTGTTGGTTCACCCCCGGTGTGGGAGTCAATGACCTCGATGCGTCTCATGAGAACCCTCGGTATGTGTTGTGCTGTCGTTCCGGTGTCATGGGGAGTTCAGTGGTCATGTATTGCTTGATGATTTTTATATTTTATACAATCTTCAGGCAGTCTTGTGAAGGCGTGCTGTATGCATGATGGGGTCAGGATGGGCAGATGTCGGATGAGAAAGCGTCAACCACGGGTCTAACAGCATCTGTATCAATCTTTAGTGGCATGACCGTTCATCGCGTGCGATGACAAGGCTCAACCATGCTAGGCATCGTCTGAACAGCGCCTAGAGCGGAAGTGGGAATCGCCTCCACAGCGAGTTTCAGGCGAGTCGTAAGCGGCAGGTGATGGCCGGAGACACAGGTCCATTACGCTATGGCTCATGCCACCTTCGTCGACATTGAATTGACGATTACTATAATATATTTTATACAATCGACAACAACATGAAGCAGTTGCCTTCGATGCCAAGGACAAGATCACCATGGGTTCAGAAGACACAGCACATCCTGGGGGCTATGACGCCGATATTATCGTGATCGGGGCCGGTGTCGTGGGAGCCGCATGCGCACTGGAACTTAGTCGTCAGGGGGCGAACGTCCAGGTATTGGACCGTCAGGCACCAGGGAAGGGGGCTTCATACGGGAATGCGGGACATATGGCCACTGAGCAGGTGTTTCCCATTGCCGATGCGTCGATTTTGAAGCGATTGCCACGCATGTTGGTAGATCCCATGGGGCCTTTGCGTCTCGATTGGAAGTATGTACCCAAGGCCCTACCCTGGTTTGCCCGTTTAGTATGGAATTTACGCCCAACCTCTTATCGAAACAGTGTCAGCGGTCTTAGAGCGCTGAATGAACAGAGTCTGCCGGCCTGGAGGCGTTTGCTCGCTTCCATCGACCAATCCCACTTGCTGCAAGAGTCCGGTTCCTTTCTCATTTATGAGTCCGCGAAGGGGAAAGACGAGGCTGATCATGTTGTTGCGCGCATGAGTGAACACGGCGTGCCCGTTGAATCGTGGACACGTGAAGCGGTCGCGCAGCGTATACCGGCGCTCTCCAATAGCATCATGGGGGGGCTATTCTTTCCGGCGACAGGGCATGTGGTAGAGCCGTTCAGTGTCGTCAATAGCCTGGTGGACTCGGCTAGACGCCATGGAGTCGATTTCAAGACCGCCGATGTCGTGAAAGCCGAGAAGGGACGCGAAGGAATCACGCTTACGACAAGCGCTGGGGTACTGGTCACCAGGAAGGTCGTTATCGCCTGTGGTGCTCATTCTCAACAACTCACCAAAGCGTTAACGGGGGTTCATGTTCCGTTGGATACGGAGCGCGGGTACCACTTGATGCTGCCGAAAGAAACTGGCCGCCTCCCTGTTGCGGTGACCTCCCTCGAGCGCAAATTCATCATGACTCCCATGAGTCACGGATTGCGGTTGGCAGGGACTGTCGAATTCGCCGGGCTCAAGCAACCGGCAATGATGAAACGTGCGTGGCAACTTCATAAATTGAGCGATGGTTTATTCAAATCGAGACTGAATATTGAAGATGCCTCTCCATGGATGGGGTTTAGACCCTCACTTCCCGATTCATTACCAGTCATTGATTGCTACGAAGAAGATGAACGAATTCTTCTCGCTTTTGGTCATCACCACCTAGGACTAACACAAGCCGCGATAACAGCCGAAATTATCGGTAATTTAGCAGTGGGAGGAGACAGAAACACATTTCAGAAAGATGATGTCTGCATATCACTAAAACCATATAAAATTTCTCGTTTCGCATGATTTAAATATAGAAAACAAAAGTAAAGGAGTTTGTATGTCTTCTGCTGAGAATGGTATAAGATTACCGACCATGACAGAAGTCGTCTCTGTCATGGTCGGCTTTATAGCTATCATTTTTTTATGCATCAATGTTTTCGAGCTTCCCATACAGTTAGCGCTTTTTGCTTCCTGGTTTCTTGTCATGGCGTTAGGCCTCAGGCTGAAAATGCCTTATGAAACCATGCAAAGAGGCATTATCGATGGCATATATAATGGCATGGAGGCCGTGCTGGTACTGACGACTGTCGGCGCATTGATAGGTACCTGGATTGCCGGCGGTATCGTGCCCAGCATCATCTATTATGGGTTGTCCGTCATGAACCCGCAGATATTTCTATTCGCGGCGTTCGTCATCTGTGCCTTGACGTCGCTGTCAACCGGCACATCGTTCGGCACGGCGGGAACCGCCGGTGTCGCGATGATGGGAATTGGCCATAGCTTCGGTATCCCGCTGCCCCTCGTGGCAGGCGCCGTGATTTCCGGTGCCTATGTCGGCGATAAAATGTCTCCCTTGTCCGATACGACCGTCATGACGGCTTCACTATGTAAAGTGAACCTGATCGACCACATACGCTCCATGCTTTGGGTAAGTGCCCCCGCCATAGCGATCGTTTCGGTATTGTTCCTCGTGGTCGGGTTTTTCTACATCAGTGACAGTGTAGATACATCACGTGCTCAGGTTGCGATGCAAGCCCTAGGGGATCAGTTTTCGATCAGTGTATGGTTGCTTGTCCCTGCGCTCATAGTCATCGCACTGCTGACACGCAGATACCCGGCGATCCCTGTCATCGCGTTTGGTGCGTTGCTGGGCAGTATATGTGCGTGGTTGGTGCAGGGTATCCATCCCATCGAGGCCATTCGGATCGCTTATGTCGGCAACTCTCTGGAATCTGATGTGGAGTTTCTCGATACATTGCTGAACCGAGGTGGCATCGAATCCATGTTGGGTGTCATTGCACTGATTCTTTTTGCCTTGGGTCTTGGTGGTTTGCTGGAACGAATCGGCGTGCTGAAGGCCATCAGCAACAACTTTTTGCGTTGGGCGAACAACCCTGGCCGCTTGACGATTTCCACGATGCTAGGTGGCCTGTTCGGCAATGTGTTTGGCGGGGCGGCTTATGTGTCGCTGATTACTGCCAGTACGATTACCGAGAAAAACTACGATGATCAGGGTGTGGACCGTCGAGTCTTGTCACGGAATACCGAAGCCGGGGGGACGATTACGACACCCATGGTGCCGTGGACGGATGGTGGTGTATTCATGGCGTCGACGCTAGGGGTTGCCACCATGAGCTATCTACCCTTCATGTGGTACCACATGCTGGTGATTGTGATCTCGATCTTCTATGGTTTTGCCAACATAGCGATCTGGCGAGTGCCGTCCAAGAATGAACGCGAGTCACAGGCAAACTTCGAGGGGCAGCCGGCAACATCCCAGTAAAGCATTGAGAGTATCGAGACTCCAAGTTCCAGTGCCTGGCCTGCATGCCAGGCACTTTTCCTTGTACTACGATACGTTCACGATGGCGCTTACGCCAAGATGACTCAGTCTTCATTCATGGACAAATGAAGAAGCGGTGTATAAAATATATAAAATTCTGGGGAACACGTCGACTCTATGGAAACTTATAAGACGCGTGCTCAGCATGTCGCGGATGATCTTCGAAGACGTATCCTGGGAGGGGAGTTCAAAGGCGGTACACAGCTTCGCCAGGATGCGCTGGCCAAGGACTACTCTGTCAGTCGGATTCCCGTCAGAGAAGCGTTATTTACGTTAGAATCCGAGGGATTGGTGGAGTTTCATGCGCATCGGGGGGCTTTTGCCACCGAGTTATCCGTCGATAAAATACGCGAGTTATTCGATCTACGTGTTTTGCTGGAAACGTATATATTAAGAGCATCGATACCCAATCTTACCGATCAAGATATCACGAACGCCGAAAATATCTTGAGTGAATATGATTCTGCTCTGGATAGTGGTCATCATATCGACAACTGGAGTGAATACAATTTTGCATTTCATAAAGCACTTTACGCTCCTGCAGGTTTTCCCGAAACGCTATCACTGATAACCCAGATCAATACCAAGTCAGATCGTTATATCAGAATGCAGCTACTCTACACTCAAGAGATAGAGAAAGCCGAGAAAGAGCATCACGAATTACTGGAACTGGCTCGAACAAGTCAAGTGGATAGCGCCTGTGCACTGTTGGAACGACATATTCTAGGGGCATGTGAAGGTATCGTTGCTGTACTCGAAGAGCGTTCGCAAAGTATCAAGACTCCTTGATCGCCGGGTATGTCTTCCCCGATGAATGACGAGCAGCCATGTTTGGCTGCTCTTTTTTGTCCTGGTTTCTACGTTTGCAAGCGGCGTATAGTCATAGGGGGAGGATAGTGGAGAACTTCGTTGATGCTGTCTCTAACGAGTTGACCAACGGATGACTCGTTATGTTGCTGGAAATGTGAATTTCATCCCCCGCTTGCAGCTGAATAGCATCGGCAAAACTCAGGGTTGCTGCCCCGAAGAAATGCACATGAACTTGGCCCGGTATCCTGAATGGGGCGTACTTGAAATGATGATACTCTAGATTGGACAAGGAATGACACATATGCCGTTCACCACTAAGGAAATCTTTTGACCAGATGGTATTCTGTGACCGGCGGATCGAGATGTGACCTGTGACTTCTTCAGGGAGTTCACCGATGAGTATTTCAGGACCGATACTGCAGTCCCGCAATTTTGAATGCGCTAGATATAAGTAATTTTGTTTTTCAGTTATATGATCGGAAAACTCATTACCCAAAGTGTAACCAATGCGGAAAACTTTACCCGAGTCATTGACGATGTACACTCCTGCCAATTCGGCTTCTTCGCCGCCATCAAGGGCGAAATCGGGCATTGCCAGGGGAGAGTGAGGCGCTTTCAGAATATACCCGGTTCCTTTGTAGAACCATTCGGGCTGTACACCGGTCTCACCGTCCTGTGGCTTCCCTCCCTGGACTCCGAGCTCGAACATACGCTGTGTGTCCGTAGCACTCTCTTGCTGGGCCTCACCGCTGGATGGGGCTTCATGCATATTATGCCGTGGTGCAGCACTGCCTAAGTGTGTCAATCCTGTTCCAGTCAACAACAGATGAGATGGATCCGGATGAGTGATAGGGGAGAGAATGCGTTGTTCGCCAATTGCTCTAGCATAGCTTAATGCTATGTCAGTTGTATGTTTTTCAACCAATTCATGCAGGGAATGGCCATGATTAGCAGCTGCTAAAGCAAGATCATAGAGGGGCTTATCCAGGAGGTGCAGCATATCGCCATTGACACGGGCGGCGATAGCCTGTCCATGATCGTTGGTAACTTGAATCAAGTTTAATTTATCCATGATAACCTCAGTTAATGAATGTCAATGACAGCCAGGGGACGTAGGTTACGACCAGAAGCGCTGCCAGTAATGTTAAAAAGAAAGGAATCGAAGCGCGTAAGAAACGCATGGTGTCTAGTTTTGCGATATTGCAACTGACAAACATCAATACGCCTAGAGGGGGAGTGATTTGCCCGATCAACAAGTTGAAGAGCATGACGATGCCGAAATGAACTAGGCTAACATCCAAAGAATTGAGAAGGGGAATCAAGATCGGCACTAGAACGATAATGACAGCTATCGTCTCCATGAACATGCCGATGACGAGAAGTGCTATATTGAGTAGCAGAAGTACTAGCCAGGGATTATCGGTAATGCTTGTGATCCAGGACACTACTTCCTGAGGGGCCTGCAGAATACTCAAGGACCACGATAAGGGGGCTGAAGCAGCAATGATGATAAGGATCGATGAAGCTTCTCTTGCAGTGGAAGTGAGTAGTTCACCCATATCTTTCCAGTTTAGTGAACCATAAACATATTTTCCTACAAAAAATGAATAAGCGACAGCAATAGCCGCGACTTCCGTTACCGTAAAAATACCCATCCGGAAACCAACGATAATGATGACCGGCATGAACAGGGCCCATATCGAGGTTTTTAGAGTCTTGTATACGCGTTGCCTGTTGAACGCCGAGTCCTTGGGGTATTGCTTAAAGAAGCTGATCAGCGTGATCAGTGATGTCAACAGGAAAGCAATCAGTAATCCCGGCAGGATGCCTGCAATGAAAAGATCACCAATGGAAATGTTGGCTTGCCATCCATAAATGACCATTAAGATCGATGGCGGGATGATTGGCGATAACGTAGCGGACGAGGTCGTCAGGACAACGGAAAATCCACGGTCATACCCATGCTTTTCCATCTGTGGGACCATGACGCGGGTGGTCGCGGCACAGTCGGCAAGGGATGACCCTGATATACCGGCCATCAACACGCTCGATAGCACGTTGACATGTGCCAGACCACCGCGAAGATGGCCGACCAGCGAACGGCAGAAATCGAAGAGTCGTTCGCTGATGCCGCTTTTGTTCATGATCCCGCCTGCCAGCATGAACAGCGGTATGGCCAGGAGGGGAAATGACTGAACGCCTGAGGATACCCGTTGCGCTAGTACGTTCATGGGAATATCCAGAGCAATGATCGAGACAACGGATACTCCCATCATCGCCAACGCAATAGGCATACCTAGTAAGATCAGCGTGAATAGGAGAAGGATTATTACAAGTAGCATATCGCATTCCTATAATTTATTCTGCCGTTTCAAAAGCAATAAAGCTTTTGTCTATGAAAATATTGGTAACGAGGTGGAATGCACTGAAAGCAAACATTACCGGCATCGATAGAGAGTAAAAACTCATGGAGATGCCTAGAATAGGAGAGGTGTTGTTGATGACACCTTTCGTGTAATGGTACCCAAGGTTTATCATGTACAACAGTATTATAAGAGATAATAGGAATATAGCCGTTCTTATAAGGAACTGAAGGCCTGCGGGAATCTTCTTGATAATGGAGTCTACCGTTATATGTTTCTGTTCAGCAAACGATATGCTAGTCCCTATGAATGTTAGCCAGACAATTAGAAGTTTCGCAATACTCTCACTCCAGACGAAGGGGCTACCAATAACGTAACGAAAGAAAACGCCAACTACCAGTAGCAAGGTTACGGTACCTAGGAGCGCTGCTGCTGCAAGTTTCTCATACTTGAGTATCCAACTATTGAGATGGAGTAGTGACTCTTTCATGAATAACTCCTAAGTCGCTCATGGACCCTTCGTTCGTTGGTGGTTGATTGAACGAAGGGTCCGGTGTGATCCGTTAGTTGGCTTCTCGATAAGCTTTTATTTCATTCATGACGCGGTTGAAGTGTCCTTCTCCCCAACGGTCAGTCAGCTCGCCGTATGCAGATTGTGCAGCTTTCTCGAAAGAAGAGCGGTCGATATCCTCAATGACATTGATCATATCCTTGCTCTTCATTTCATCTAACATTTCATCTTCTCGGCTGCTTTGCATGGCGTAGTTTTCTTCAGAGAGTTCCTGGATGCTACTTTCAAGAATCTCCTGGTTTTCTTCTGATAGAGAATTGAAGCTATCGCTGTTTATGAGGACGACTTGACTTTGTAGCATGTGGCGAGTCATGACCAAGTTATCTTGGACCTCGTAGAACTTTCTTGCATAAATAGTCGGAATCGGGTTTTCCTGGCCGTCTACCGTTCCCTGTTGCAGTGCTAAATACACTTCACTGAACGGGATAGGAGTCGCGGATGCATCGAAGGCATTGATCATTTCTACCCAGGCGGGGGACTCGGGAACCCGGATCTTCAGATCTTTCATATCGGATACCTGAGTCACTTCTTCGCCATTGACGGTCAGGTTACGCCATCCCCAATACCATGTTTTGGAGAGAGGCGTTAAACCGTATTGCTCATCCAGCTCGTCGAAGATGGGTTGATAGGCCTTGCCTTCGAGTATGTGCTTTGCCTCATCCCAGCTTTGAAACATGAATGGGGCGTTTGATATTTCCAATGGCGGCAGCAGTGTACTGGCGCCGGAATAACCAGGAATCACGATATCGACAGAGCCTTCGCTCGCCTGTTCCAGAAGCTCGACCTCCGAGCCGAGTTGTTCGCTTGGGAACACTTGGATGGTGAGGTCGCCATCCGTACGTTGTTCGATCATGTCCGGCAGCTTGTCGAATAGCTCGTAGCTTGCTTCGCCGGGATTGAACGTATGGGCAAGGCGCAACGAGGTTGCTGCATTGGCGGTGAGCGATCCCCCTACCATGGCGCCTGTTACCAGGGTCAGTCCGATCGTTCTGGTCATGCTCATTGTTCGGTTCATGTTATATGCCTCATCGTTTGTGATTCGTATGGCGTTGGGCATTGGCGTGTAGCCCATCGGCGCACAGAGGCAATCTAGAGTAAATGAACATTGCGTTCAATAACCATTATTTGAGACCATGGTCTAATCGACGGTGTCTCAGGACTTGCTAAGGTGCCGGCATGCCAGTGAGGTTGTTGGTCGGCCCGGCCTTTCGCGTCGGGAGACTTCAGTATCGAGTTGGAGATGAAAATGGATCTCATTAATAGCTCGTCGTCAGTCATTCGACTGAGCGCACGAGATAATGCGGGTGTAGCCTCTACGGCGATAGCGACTGGAATGCCTATTGGTGCTGAGGGCATCGTCGCGAAAGAGAATATCGATGCAGGCCATAAAATCGCCTTATGCGACATCTCCAGTGGGGAACCCGTTTATAAGTATGGGCAGGTCATCGGGGTTGCGAATCGCCATATCGCTGCTGGTGAGCATATACATACCGACAATCTTGCAATGACCGATAAAAGCTCGTCGTTACAAGACTTCTCTCCGCATGAAAAAACGGAAGTGATAGAGAATGATCGGGTATTCCAAGGGTACCATCGTGCGGATGGTTCCGTAGGCACTCGCAACTATATCGGCATACTTTCGACCGTCAATTGTTCGGCTACCGTTGCCAAGGTAGCTGCTGATGAACTGAATAAGTCCCAGGAGATTCAAGACCTTGGTTTCGACGGTGTCGTCGCGATCACTCACGGTTCGGGCTGTGCCATGAACACTGAGTCTGAAGGGTTTGCTTTTTTGGAGCGTGTCATAGCTGGCTACGCTCAGCATCCTAATTTTGCTTTTGTCCTTATCATTGGCTTGGGATGTGAAACGAACCAGGTCAAGAGATTAGTAAAGGAATCCGGGATTGAAGACAGCTCCCGGCTTTCTTATTTCAATATTCAGGACACTGGTGGAACTCGCTCGAGTATTACCAGGGCCTGCAGTCAAGTTTATGAAATGGCAAGGAACTACGGGGGCATTGAACGCCAACCAGCACCTCTGAAACATCTTACTGTGGCATTGCAATGTGGTGGTTCGGATGGCTACTCCGGTATCACCGCCAACCCTGCATTGGGTGTTGCTTCTGATATGCTTGTGAAGCATGGGGCGAGTGTTATCTTGGGTGAAACACCTGAGATCTATGGTGCTGAGCATTTGCTGATCGAACGTGCCATCGATAAAGAGATCGCTAGGAAATTGCTGGAACGCATAGCCTGGTGGAAACACTACACTGAAATCAACGGTGCTGAACTGAATAATAACCCATCTCCGGGAAATAAGGCCGGGGGGCTTTCGACGATTCTGGAAAAATCTCTTGGGGCCGTGGCAAAAAGTGGCAGCTCCAGTCTGAATGATGTGCTTGAATACGCAGAGAGAATAAAACGGCCCGGGTTTAATTTCATGGATAGTCCTGGCTATGATCCAGTCTCTGTTACCGGTCAAATCGCCTCGGGGTCCAACCTGGTATGTTTTACGACCGGCAGAGGGTCAGTATCGGGCTATAAGCCTTCTCCGTGTCTCAAGCTTGCAACTAACACCGCAATGTATGAAAAAATGTCCGAGGACATGGATATCAACTGTGGAATGATCGTTGATGGCATGGCGAGTGTCGATGAGCTTGGCGAGATAATTTTTGAACAGATTATTGCTATTGCCTCCGGGAAATTAAGTGCCAGTGAGTCACTTGGATATGGGAACAATGAGTTCGTGCCATGGATGGTTGGTGCTGTTACATGAATGTCGCATACAGTGGTTGTTCTGAATGATGAAAACGCTAAAAGAGCAACTATATTTGACACTTGATAAAGGGATGGAGAGTGGGCGACTTGAGCCAGGCCTGGTATTACTGGAAGGTAATATCGCGGAATTGTTTGGTATGAGTCGTTCACCCGTCAGACAAACGCTTCGTCAATTGCACGATGAAGGTAAAGTGAGCCGTTTTGATGGACGAGGCTATCTTGTTGGTGACAGTCCTGCGGAAGTCATCAGAAGACCCATCACGTCAGAGGACATCAAGAATCTCGGGGAGCTTTCCAATGTAGAGCGTCAGGATTCCTGGGTTGTACATGCGGAAGCTATCGAACGCGATATTGTGCTGTGTTCCATGAAAGGGTCGTTTGAGCTTAACGAGCTGAAATTGGCTCGGGTGTTGGATGTTAGCCGAACGATTACCCACAGAATCTTGTTGCACCTGCAATCGATAGGTGTGCTGGAAAAAGTGAAGTATAGTAGTTGGAGAGTGGTTCCCCTCGATGATGACCGTCTGCATAACCTTTATGAGGCCAGGCGTCAGTTAGAGCCGTTCATGATTGGCTGCGCAACAACGAGAATTCCCAAAGAAGATATTTCCAATTATATTGATAAGCTCGAGCATGCTTCTGCTAAATACCCTCATGTCAGCAGTGAACTGCTTGATGAGCTTGAAAATGACTTGCATGGTGATGCGGTAAGCCAAGGTGGGAATCAAGAAATATCGAATATGCTGAGCCGTGCTCGCCCCATACTTTTGATCAGCAAGCACCTGCTGGGATCTTCCATTGAGCTACCCGATAATGACCCATTTTTCGATGAGCATCGTTGGATTTTTGAACGGATGCTCGAGGATAAGCCGCGTGAGGCAAGTCAAGCGCTTGAAGAACACCTGACACGTTCTGAATCCAAGGTTCTCGACCGTCTTGCACATTTCCGGCGCGAAGGCCAAGTGGCTATTCCGAGCTACCTGAAAGCTGCTGACAAGTAGCTGTAAGCAGAGCGTAATCCATGATTGACGAAGACGAGCAGCCCATCGGGCTGCTCGTCTTCTTGCAGGGCGGGTAGGCTTACTGCTCGCGCTTGCCATCCACCAGGCGCGTGACCTTCAGCGGATTGTCGTCCTGCAGTGCCGTCGGCAGCAGGGTGCCCGGCAGGTTCTGGTAGCACACCGGCCGCA
>NZ_VRYH01000017.1 GCF_008079445.1 Aidingimonas lacisalsi
TGCCGCTAACAGGCCGGATATAAGCGTGCAGTCTCACCCCGGCCATGGCGATTCGGGCTTGCACAACGGGACGGGTCCATATAAGCGGTTTTGTTATCGTGTTGTCTATGATGGAATAATTTTTATTTATAGGTTGCTTATGCTATCACCAATAGTTATTTTTTGTTATAGGCGCGGAGTGAGACGTCTTTTCGATTCATTGTTGTGTAATTCAGAGTTTTTGGATTCGGAAGTTTTTGTTTTCTCTGATGGCTTTAAAAATGAAGAAGATAAGCAGGATGTTATAAATGTTAGGGAGCAGTTGAATGAGATCCAAAAATTTAAAATTCTCCATGTGCACGAATCTCCTCATAATAAGGGGTTGGCAGATTCGGTTATACATGGAGTTAGTAAAGTTATTAAAACATATGGTAAGGTCATAGTCTTGGAAGATGACCTAGAAGTTTCTCCTTTTTTTCTCACTTATATGAATGAAGCACTAGACTTTTATAGAGATGACATGCGTTTATGGTCAATTTCAGGTTATGCTCCCCCTGTATTGAATGATATGCATTTGCGCTCTGACGTTTTCCTTTTTCCCCGTGGTTCATCTTGGGGTTGGGCAACTTGGAAAGATCGCTGGGATAAAGTTGATTGGGACGTTAGTAGATTTGATGAATTGAAGAATAGCAAAAAACTAAAAAGGTCTTTTAATAAGGGAGGGGATGATCTTTTTAAAATGTTAGAGCTTCAGGTGCTTGGGAAGATAGATTCATGGGCTATCAGATGGTATTTTTCTCAGTTCGAAAATCAAATGAAAACATTGTACCCTGCATTCTCTTTGGTCAAAAATCATGGGTTTAATGATGGATATGGAACGCATACTACAGGAGGTTATGCTAAATGGGATTCTGAATTTATGATTTCAAAGTTAAATGTTGATTGTGTTGACGAAAGTGAAGATGTCGAGACGAAGATGAAAGCGTATCGTGATATAAGCCTGCTGACAAAGTTTGGCTATTTCACGAGGAAGTATGGTGGTTATCATTTTTTTAAAAAGATTCAGTCATTATTGTTTCGCCATTGATCCTATAATTTTAATTCTTTTTTTATCTGTAGGCCAAGTCTGGACTGTCTTCGAAAAATATGCTTGCTTTACAATCTATTTAAATATTATGCATCATTATGGGAGAGGAAAGTGTGCACCTCTAAAGCCTTGATTACAGGTATTACCGGTCAAGACGGGTCATACCTTGCAGAGTTCCTGCTAGAAAAAGGGTACGAAGTTCACGGTATCAAACGTCGTGCCTCGTTGTTCAATACGGACCGTGTAGATCATATCTATCAAGATCCACACGTTGAAAACCAGAACTTTGTATTGCATTACGGCGATCTGTCGGATTCTTCCAACTTGACTCGCATCATCCAACAGGTACAGCCGGACGAAGTCTATAACCTCGCAGCACAGTCACATGTGGCAGTGAGTTTTGAAGCACCTGAATATACGGCGGATGTCGATGCGCTAGGTACGTTACGTATTCTGGAAGCGATTCGTCTGTTGGGCCTGGAAAAGAAAACGCGCTTCTATCAGGCGTCGACGTCTGAACTGTTTGGCGAGGTGCAAGAGACACCTCAGCGTGAAACGACGCCGTTTCACCCGCGTTCACCTTATGCCGCCGCGAAGCTTTATGCTTATTGGATCACGATCAACTACCGTGAGTCGTACGGTATGTACGCTTGCAATGGCATCCTCTTCAACCACGAGTCCCCACGCCGAGGCGAGACTTTTGTCACCCGCAAGATCACCCGCGGGCTGGCCAATATCGCCCAGGGGCTGGAATCATGCCTCTATATGGGCAATATGGATGCGTTGCGTGACTGGGGCCACGCCAAGGACTATGTACGTATGCAATGGATGATGCTTCAGCAGGAAACGCCTGAGGATTTTGTTATTGCCACCGGAAAGCAGATATCGGTAAGAGATTTCATCCGGATGAGTGCGAAGCAACTTGGTGTGTCATTACGTTTTGAAGGGCAGGGCACTGACGAACAAGCCGTTGTAGACGACATCCAGGGAGACAAGGCACCAGGCCTTGATGTTGGAGATGTGGTCGTTCGTGTCGACCCCCGTTACTTTCGACCGGCGGAAGTCGAGACACTGCTGGGCGATCCTGCCAAGGCCAAGGCAAGACTCGGGTGGGAACCTGAGATTACCGTTGAGGAAATGTGTGAAGAAATGGTTGCAGAGGATCTCAAGGTGGCGAAGCGACATGCGTTACTCAAGCAACACGGCTACGATATCCCGGTGACCATCGAGGGGTGAACTATGGCACGAAACGTCAACCAGACCGTTTTCGTTGCAGGGCATCGTGGGATGGTCGGTTCAGCGGTTGTGCGCCGGCTTCAGGCGGTAGGCTATGAGAACATCCTGACTGCGTCCCATAGCGAATTGGATCTGACCGATCAGGCCCAGGTTGCGACTTTCTTTGCGGAATCCGAGATCGATCAGGTCTACCTGGCAGCTGCCAAAGTAGGCGGTATCCAGGCCAACAACACATTTCCTGCCGAATTTATTCATCACAATCTGATGATTGAGTCGAATGTAATTCATGCAGCTCATCAGGTAGATGTCCAGAAGTTGTTGTTCTTGGGATCGTCATGTATCTACCCCAAGTTTGCCGAGCAACCGATGCGGGAAGAGGCCCTACTGACTGGTGTGCTGGAACCCACCAACGAACCTTACGCGATTGCGAAGATTGCCGGTATCAAACTCTGTGAGAGCTATAACCGTCAGTATGGGCGAGACTATCGCAGTGTGATGCCTACCAATCTGTATGGGCCCAACGATAACTTCCACCCCGAGAATTCACATGTGATCCCGGCGCTACTGCGTCGTTTTCACGAGGCTAAGGTCAATGGTGATCGCGAGGTAGTGGTGTGGGGCAGTGGCAAGCCCATGCGTGAGTTCCTGCATGTCGATGATATGGCCGCTGCGAGTGTGCATGTCATGGAACTCGATCGGCAAACGTATGATGCGCATACCGACCCTATGCTGTCTCACATCAATGTAGGCACGGGGCTTGACTGCACGATTCGTGAGCTGGCCGAAACCGTCAAGCAAGTCACGGGCTTCGAAGGAGCGTTGCGTTTTGATACCAGCAAGCCCGATGGCACTCCCCGTAAGTTGATGGATGTTTCTCGTCTCGCCTCATTGGGATGGCAGGCCAGTATCTCGTTGGAAGAGGGTCTGCGTGACGCCTATGGCTGGTTCTTGGACAACCAGGAGCGGTTTCGTGGGTAAAGGGGGGAACCATAGCGCGCAGGACAGTTGTTCCTGGTTGAATGAATCCGACTTTCATCAAGTGATCGCGCATGCCCCGCTGATTTCGCTCGATTTCATTGTGACTAATACACAAGGCCAATGGCTGCTTGGGCAACGGAGCAACCGGCCCGCTAAAGGTAGCTGGTTCGTTCCCGGTGGCAGAGTTCTCAAGAACGAGACCCTTGACAACGCCGCTCGCCGGTTGACCGAAAACGAACTTGGTCAGATCCATGAGCTGGACGCGATGCGTTTCTTGGGTGTTTATCAACACTTTTATACAGACAGCATAGCGAGTCCCGATGTCAGTACGCACTACGTGGTACTGGCTTACCAGTTTCAGTCATCCTTGGATCTTGAGGTGCTGCCACATCATCAGCATGATCGATATTGCTGGTGGACTGCTGATGCCATTGAGCGCGATGAAAGGGTTCATGACAATACTCGGGCGTATTTGCCGCCTGTGTTATCTATCGTGTAACGAATAAGGTGATTTTTCGATGTTGACGCCTGTCATCATGGCTGGAGGGAGTGGATCGCGCTTGTGGCCACTATCTCGGCAATTGCACCCCAAACAGTTTCTGCCGCTCACGAGTGACAACAGCATGTTGCAAGAAACGCTCGATCGGCTGACACCGCTCGAGCACTGTGCACCGCTATTGATTTGCAATGAGGCGCATCGTTTTTTAGTGGCTGAGCAAGTGCGTCAGGCAGGCGTTAGTGATGCTCGCATCCTGCTGGAGCCGGAAGGGCGCAATACCGCTCCGGCGATAGCGCTTGCCGCACTGCAGGCGTTGGAGCAGGATGGTGATGCCTTGTTGCTCATATTGGCAGCGGATCACCTGATTGAGGATGTGGCGTCATTCCATGCAAGTGTTCACCACGCCCGCGAGCTCGCTGAAACGGGGCAGTTAGTCACGTTTGGCGTGGTGCCGCAACATCCTGAAACGGGGTACGGGTATATTCAGCGTGGTGATGCCCTGGGCAATCAGGGCTTCAAAGTGAAACGTTTTGTCGAAAAGCCCGACCGACCGACAGCAGAGGACTATCTGGCTTCCGGGGACTATTACTGGAATAGCGGTATGTTCCTGTTCCGGGCCGATCGATATCTGGAAGAACTCGAACGCTTCCAGCCGCAGATGGTGACAGCGTGCCGGGCCGCGATGAAAGGCGCCAGTCAGGATCTCGACTTTATTCGGTTGGATGCGGAAGCTTTTAACGCGTGTCCGGCTGATTCCATTGATTATGCCGTGATGGAGCAAACCGAGCACGCTTGCATGACGCCCCTGGATGCAGGGTGGAGTGATATCGGCTCGTGGTCGGCATTGTGGGATGTCAGCGAAAAAGACGATCATGGCAATGCGATACATGGCGATGTCATGATTCAGGATGGCCATAACCTAATGGTGCATGCGGATCACCGTTTGGTCGCGACGGTTGGGGTACATGACTTGGTGGTTGTCGAGACCAAGGATGCTGTGCTGGTTGCCGATAAGAACCGGGTTCAGGACGTGAAGCATATCGTCGAACGGTTAAAAGCCGAAGGGCGTGACGAGCACGCGGATCACCGGGAGGTCTATCGCCCTTGGGGAGTGTACGACTCTATCGATCATGGCCACCGCTATCAGGTGAAGCGTATCACCGTTAAACCAGGCGCTAAGCTGTCGGTGCAGATGCATCATCATCGCGCTGAACACTGGGTTGTCGTTTCCGGTACCGCTCAAGTGACAGTGGGGGAGAACACCTATCTGGTCAGTGAAAACGAGTCGACGTTCATTCCTATCGGTAAGGTCCATGCACTGGAGAATCCCGGAGTCATTCCGCTGGAACTCATTGAAGTTCAGTCAGGATCCTACCTCGGTGAGGATGACATTGTACGTTTCAACGACCGTTATGGGCGCTGTTAATGGATAGTCCTTTGAAAATGTCGGTGATTACCGCTTGCTTTAACAGTGAGGCGACCATTGGTGAAGCCATTGCCTCATTGCAACGACAGAGTTGGCCTGCTGTGGAGCATGTGGTGATTGATGGTGCTTCGAACGATATGACCGTGGCTATTGCTCGCGATACGCTCGGTCAAGTGGATAAGCTGATTTCGGAACCTGATCGTGGGATCTATGATGCGTTGAACAAGGGCATTACCCATGCTAGTGGCGAAGTCATCGGTTTTCTTCACTCAGACGATCTCTACCCCCATGATGATGTGCTTAACCAGGTGGCCTCCTGCTTCGAGGATCCAGGTGTGGGGGCTGTCTATGGGGATTTGGAGTATGTGGACAGCGATGATCCCGATAGAGTGATTCGCTACTGGAAGTCTGGATCCTTTTCACCTGGTAAGCTCAAACGTGGTTGGATGCCACCACATCCGACGTTCTTCATGCGTCGGACGCTGTACGATGAGTTGGGTGGATTTGATCTAGCTTACCGTATTGCCGGTGATTACGACGCGTTATTGCGCTACCTGGGGAGCGAGCAGGTGAGCGTTCTCTATCTTCCAGAGGTTTTGGTGAAGATGCGGGTTGGAGGGGCCAGTAACGGTAACCTGAAGCAAATCTTGCGCAAGTCGAAAGAGGATATCTCAGCCATGCGCCACCATGGCATTAATCCTCTAGTGGCTCTGCCTTACAAAAATCTCTCCAAGATTCCCCAGTTTTTTGTTCGATGAGTCTGACGCATTCAGAGACTATCAACCTAACGTTCACAAGACGGCTTTATCTGGCCGAAGTAACAACTGGCGATACTGGTGGTGGCCGATGGTCGCAACTGCTGTGATCCGGTTGCTCTGAAGCAAGCGAGGCTGCTCGATTCAGCCGTTAAGGCTCGGCTCGCCAAGCCGAGCCTCTTACCACACTGATTAGTGACGTGTGGGCAGGGGATGACTCACTCATCCAGTGAAAAGAAATCACCGGCCTTGTCCCGGTCGCGCCTCTGAAGATGCCACTTAGGGCGGTGTCAGTGAGGGTGGCAAGGACGGACCAGCCGGCTCCCCATCCGCCGACTGGAACGTACTCGCCGGTCTGGAAAAGGACACCCTCGCCAAATCCTCGTGCAGATCATCGGTTACTCGTCGGGCATACCGTCTCAGATACGGTTCGTTGAGGCGTACAGGAAACAGTCGGCATCAACGTCACCCTGACGACGGATGATCCGGCTCAGCACCTGTCGGGAAGGCTGCTCGGTCCGGGGCGACTGAGGTAGCAACACACCTGCAGGCGAGGGATATCGACGCCCTCGCTCACCATTCCCACCGACACGATCCATTGGGTGCTGTCATCGCGAAAGGCTTGCAGACGCGCATGCGCGCTACCTTGCTGGTGATTAGGCACACCGTCTGCTGCCGATCCTCCAGGGCCTCGGCGATGGCATCGGCATGTGCAATGTCGGCGGCAACCACCAACCCGGCGGCCCCCGAATCCCATTCGCGAAGTGCTCCCAGCTTGGGCGAGGAGCGATCACCAGTGAATGTGGGGGGATTGCGTGGATAAACTTTCAATTGCGGGACTTTACATGGAAATGAAGCGTTTGGCGTGGTACATTTCTTACGCAACGGTGGTGCCGGTTGGGTTGTGTTTAGAGGCTTGAATTATAACTAATTTTTCGCTGTCATCTGCCATGCTTAGTCAATTGGCATAGTTAGCTTGGGTTGGGTATCGATGCATGTGTATGTTGGGTATCGATGCATGTGTATAGAGCGTAGTCGCTGTAGATACCATTTAGAATGATAAATGATGTCCAGATCGTAATTGATGCTGGTGGGCGTTCGAGTTGCCTCACCTTGCCTCTTATGCGGGCTCTATGCATGATCACCACACCTTGCGTGGGAAGCGAGGTCTGAAATGTGCATCAGCATATTTGGAAATTGCAGGCACTCTGTTTGTTGGTTACAAGTCATTTTCTGAAATCATTAGTGTGTTAGTAGAGGTCCTGTGACTGAGCATTATCAAAGGCGGCATTCTAAGTGGTATGAAAAGCTGCTATTAGGCATCCCCTTTCAGTTGGTCGTAGGTCTGCCCCTTGTCGTTTTTCTCCCTTCGCTCGAACGTTGGGGCTGGGAATTCTGGAATTATATGCCGGATGTCCGCCGCAACACCATCGCGGCGATCATTCTGGCATTTCTTGGCATTCTGTTTACCCTGCGACGCTTGGCCCGTTTTCCGGGAGCTCAGGTTGCCGCTTACATTACCCCGACCGTGTCGATTTACTTCTTGGTCATGATCGCGGTGCTGTTCTTTACGCGAGAGGGGTATACCCGCCAGGTAATGCTAAGCGGCTATTTAGCGTGCTTGGCTTGGTTTTTTGCGGGTTACTTCATCGGCAAACGGTTTCGGTGTTTGAAGCTGGCAGTGGTACCGTATGGTGAAGCGCTGAACTTGAAGGGGACACGCCAGGTCGAGTTGCGCTGCTTAATGGAGCCGCAGCTTGATAGTGTACGCTTCGATGGTATCGTGGCCGATCTTCGCTCTGATGAGTTAGGGCCAAGGTGGGAGAAGTTTCTCGCCAAGTGTACGCTGAATCGTATTCCCGTTTACCACATCAAGCAAATCAAGGAATCCATTACCGGGCGGGTGCGTATCGATCACTTGTCCGAGAACGAGTTTGGCTCGTTGTTGCCGTCGCCCTTTTATGGGGGCTTCAAGCGCCTGGTAGATTTCATGGTGGCGTTGGCGCTCTTGCCGGTACTGGCACCTGTCATGCTGGTGACAGCGGTCTGGATTCGCCTGGATAGCCCTGGCCCGGCGATTTTCGTGCAAAAGCGCATGGGGTATCGCGGTGTGCCGTTCAATGTTTATAAGTTTCGCAGTATGCGGTGTGACATGAAAGGCAAGGGCTATACTCAGAGCGATGACGATCCTCGGATAACCCGGGCAGGGCGGATCATTCGTAAGTATCGCATTGATGAACTGCCACAGCTTTTCAATGTGTTGAAAGGGGAGATGAGCTTTATCGGCCCGAGGCCGGAGTCTATGGAGCTTTCCGAGTGGTACGAAGAGGCGGTGCCGTTCTTCAGTTATCGGCATATCGTGCGACCAGGCATTTCGGGGTGGGCCCAGGTGGAGCAAGGATATGCGGCCGAGGTGGATGGCATGACCACCAAGCTGCAGTACGATTTTTATTACATCAAGCATTTTTCGCTGTGGATTGATCTACTGATTCTGTTCAAGACGGTGAGGACCGTGTTGACAGGGTTTGGGGCGAGGTAGCTGTATTGCCGGGGTAATTGTCGGCCGGTCGGCCGACATCGCGGCCGACATCGCGACTGAAGTCGCTCCTACGAAAAACCGCGCTGGGGTTGTTGGAGTGGTTTTAACCGCGAAGCATGGCGGTGGGCCCTGCTGGAAGCGGTACCACCAGGCGTTTGGCACCCCATCGCGACTGAAGTCGCCTCTACAAAGTTATTGGCTACGTTTGGTGCGTAATGGGCACTCATACTCTTTGACTTCTATTTCACGGGTAGTGAAATGCTGAATGGACCTTTTTCGCCCTGGCCTTCCTTCACTCAGGAAGAAGCCGAGGCGGTGCAGCGCGTCTTGCTTTCCAACAAGGTCAGTTACTGGACCGGGCAGGAGGGGCGCGAGTTCGAACGTGAATTCGCCGCCTTCGCGCAAACCGACCATGCCATTGCCGTGGCTAATGGCACCAATGCGCTGGATCTGGCCCTGAAGGGCTTGGGCATTGGCGAAGGCGATCACGACGAGGTGATCGTGACCTCGCGCACGTTCATGGCCTCGGCCTCCTGCATTGCCACGGCGGGGGCCGTGCCGGTATTCGCCGATGTCGATCGCGATTCGCAGAACATTACGCCGCAAACGGTGGCGGAGAAAATCACCCCTCGCACACGGGCGATCATTGCCGTGCATCTGGCCGGCTGGCCCTGCGAGATGGAAGGGCTGATGGCGCTGGCCGAAGAATACGGCCTGCATGTGATAGAGGATTGCGCCCAGGCGCACGGGGCGGTTTACCGTGGCCGCAGTGTGGGTAGCATCGGCCATGTCGGCTGCTGGTCGTTCTGTCAGGACAAGATCATGACCACCGGCGGTGAGGGCGGCATGGTCACCACGAACGACCGGGCACTCTGGAAACGCATGTGGGCCTACAAGGACCACGGCAAGAGTTGGGATGCCGTCTACGAACGTGAACACCCGCCGGGATTTCGTTGGCTGCACGAGAGTTTCGGCACCAACTGGCGGCTGACCGAGATGCAATCCGCCATCGGCCGCATACAGCTTGCGCGCATGCCGGAATGGAAAGCGGCCCGCCAGGCAAACGCCGGGCGTATTTGGCAGGCGGCCGGTGAATGCAGGGGCCTGCGAGTACCTGAAGTACCGGGTTACATCGAGCACGCAGCCTACAAGTGCTATGTGTTCGTCGAGCCGGGCGAACTCGGGGAAGGCTGGAACCGCGAGCGGATCATCAGTGAGATCGTGGCGCGCGGCGTGCCCTGTTTTTCAGGCTCATGTTCGGAGGTCTACCGGGAAAAGGCCTTTGATTGGCACCCAGGCCAGCCCGAACAACCCTTGCCCGTCGCCCGGGAGCTCGGCGAGACCAGCCTGATGTTCCTGTGCCACCCGACATTGACCCGCGCCGAGATCGATAAGACGTGTAGTGTGCTGGCCGATGTCATGAAGGAAGCGGCAGTCTAGTGGCTCAACTTATTCCGCACTCGATCGTTAATCGATTACCCGCCAGGTTCAAAGGGGAGATGGCCTTTGCCCTGATCCGCACGTTTATCGCCCGGGGGATCGCTGCGTTAGGCAGCCTGGCACTGGTTATTGTCATCGGTCGGTTATATGGGGCGGCAGGTGTTGGTGTTTTTGCTTTAGCGCAAAGCATTATCATTGGCGCTGGGACACTGGCTCGCTATGGCATGAATCATGCCATCATGCGCTTTGTCGGTCAGGATTATCATTCGCCACATGTGATGGTGTATTTGTACTGGGGCTGCAAAAAAGCGTTATTGCTGAGTGCTATTGCGGCACTGATTATCTTTTTCGGTCGATATTACTTGGAGAGTATTTTCGATGCTGAAGGGCTGTCAACGGTTCTAGTCGGTATTGCTATCGCAACGCCGGCATTTACCTTGGGATTTTTACTTTCCGGGTTTTTCAAGGGCATACGTATGCCGGCGACTGCCAGTTTGCTGGAGAATGGATCGGTAGCTTTGATAGCTGGCGGGCTGGTATTGTTGTTTCACTGGCTTTCTATCGGTGAGGGTATCAATACCATTGGGTGGGCATATGCGCTTGCCGCCTGGCTGGTTGTGATTCAGGGAGCTGCACAGGTTTGGAGTTGGGGGCGTCGTCAAGCGTGGTCTAATAGTCCCAATCGACATGAGCCGGACGTCACTAGAGAGGAATTCTCTGCCTCTTCACGTGCTTTTTTGGTGTTAAGCTTGGCGAATTTTATGCGATCAGTGTTGTCAATACTGATCGCGGGTTGGTTACTTAGTAGCAGTGAGTTGGGAGTGTTTAAATCGACCCAACAAATGGCTATGTTGATCAGTTTTATTTTGATTGTGATCAATGCCATCTTCCCACCACGATTCGCGAGCCTATACCATCAAGGAAAATTGGAGGCGCTCGGGCGCCTTGCTCGCCAAGGGGCCTTGATTGGCGTGCTGATCGCTGCCCCCCCATTGTTGGCTTGCTTGCTGTTTCCCGGCTGGATACTGGGGCTCCTTGGTGATGAGTTCGTGGCAGCGTCGCCATTGCTAAGGCTGATTGCTTTGGCACAATTGATCAATGTGGCTACCGGGTCGGTCGGTTTCCTGCTTAACATGACAGGCCATGAACCCTTGATGCGTAACATCGCGCTTAGCTGTAATGCCATCGGGTTGTTGCTGTTTTTCGTGCTGATTCCACCCTTTGGCCCGATGGGGGCGGCTATGGCGCTGGCCTTCGTCTTGGTGGTACAAAACCTGGTGGCCTTGTTCTATGTGTGGCGGCGGCTGCGTATCTGGACGCTGCCGGCGCCCAATGTATTGAAGTGGTTGGGTGTGTAATCATATTGGCCCAACGGCACACTGAATTTCAGGTCGTTTGTTTTAACTTTCAGGATTGTTGCATAAATGAATATCACGGTTTTCGGTACGGGCTATGTCGGCCTGGTGCAGGGGGCGGTACTGGCGAATGCCGGGCATCACGTGATCTGCGTGGATGTGGATGCCGATAAGGTCGATCAATTGAACCAGGGCAACGTGCCGATCTATGAGCCCGGCCTGGAGCCGATGGTGAAGGAACTGCATGCAGCCGGGCGGCTGGATTTCACCACCGATGCGGCGCAGGGCGTGGCGCATGGCGATGTGCAGTTCATCGCCGTGGGCACTCCGCCGGACGAAGACGGCAGTGCGGACCTACAGTATGTGCTGAAGGTGGCGGCGACCATCGCCGAGCATATGGAGGCGCACCGCATCGTGGTCGATAAATCCACCGTGCCGGTGGGCACGGCGGCGAAGGTGTCGGCGTGCATGGCCGAGGTGCTGGCCACGCGGGGCCGCAGCGACCTGACGTTCGATGTGGTCTCCAACCCGGAGTTCCTGAAGGAAGGCTCCGCCGTGGCGGATTGCCAGAAGCCGGATCGCATCATCGTCGGTACCGAGAGCGAGCACACCGAAGAGGTGATGCGCGAGCTTTACGCGCCCTACAACCGCAATCATGAAAAGATCATCGTCATGGATGTGAAGAGCGCCGAGCTGACCAAGTATGCGGCCAATTGCATGCTGGCGACCAAGATCAGCTTCATGAACGAGATCGCCAATCTGGCCGAGCGGCTGGGGGCGGATATCGAGATGGTCCGCCAGGGAATCGGCAGCGATCCGCGCATCGGCTATCACTTCATCTATCCCGGTGTGGGGTATGGCGGTTCCTGCTTTCCCAAGGACGTGCAGGCGTTGATTCGCACGGCGGGCGAGATCGATTTCGATGCGCGGGTGCTCAAGGCGGTGGAGTCGCGCAACAACGAACAGAAGACCACGCTGTTCCAGAAGATTCATCGTCATTACGCCGGCGAGCTGGAAGGCAGGACCTTCGCGCTGTGGGGGTTGGCGTTCAAACCCAATACCGACGACATGCGTGAAGCGCCCAGCCGGGTGTTGATGGAAGCGTTGTGGGAGGCCGGTGCCAACGTGCAGGCCTACGACCCGGAAGCGATGGAAGAAACCCAGCGCATTTACGGCAACCGCGACGACCTGACGCTATGCGGCACCAAGGAAGCGGCCCTGAAGGGCGCGGATGCCCTGGTGATCGTGACCGACTGGCAAGTGTTCAAGGCCCCGGATGTCGAGTTGATCCAGCAGCAGTTGAAGGAACCGACGATCTTCGATGGCCGCAACCTGTACGACCCGAAGCGCATGCAGCGTAAAGGGTTCCGGTATTATTCCGTGGGCCGGCAAGGGTAAGAACAAGGGGGCGCCTGCCGGCGCCCATCGCGATTGAAGTCGCTCTTGCTGCAATTTGGCATGAAGGGCGACATGCACTGTGGTAATATCGCGGAATCGGGCGCCTTGTGGCGCCCTTTCTTTTATTATGGAACATGAATAGATCAATGACGATAACGGTGGATGGTTTGGTAACTCGGCCCGGTACCATGTCTTGGGGGAGGCTTTATACGAGTGTGTCGGTATTCCTGCTGGGAGCGTTGGCTCTGGTCGCGCCCACTGGGTATTCCTATGGCTCGGTGTTGTTGTTACTGGGGAGTGCCGGTCTACTTGTTTCCCGCCCACCGATGCACGTTAACCGGGAAGATCGGGTAATGATCGTCACCTTGATGGGATATGGGCTACTAGCCATGGGCTTTGCCTGGATAGGCGGCGAAGGCGTACGTGGTTTCGATAAGCCGTTGCGTTTCTTACTGGCGGCGCCGATAGGATTGTTGATATTGGCCTACCCACCGAAATTGTCGTGGTTATGGTGCGGTATGGCGGTAGGGGCTGTGGGAGCGGGGATCCTGTCAGGATGGGAGAAGTTGATTGCCGATGTACCACGCCCCGGTGGGTTCGGTCAGCCGATCCAGTTTGGAAACATTGGCATGTTGATGGGGGTGCTCTGCCTGTCTGGATTGGGGTGGGCAGTCGTTCAGAAACGTCGCCGGTGGTGGGTCGGCTTGCTGATTCTCGGTGCCGTAGGTGGGTTTTTGGCGTCTATTTTCTCAGGGAGTCGCGGCGGTTGGGTGGGGCTGCCATTAATGTTGGTGGTGCTTTACTGTGCTTATGGCCGTGAGATTTCCGCTTGGTGTCGAATTGTTGCAGTAGGGGCCATCGTGGGGCTATTCCTGCTGGTTTGGGCTATTCCTCAGATAGGGGTACAGCATCGTGTCGAGCGGGCCGTTTCCGAGATCCAGCTATATATTTCGGGCGAGCAGCTAACCTCCTCGATCGGCAATCGTTTTGAAATGTGGCGTGGTGCGGGCCATCTTTTTGTCGAGAAACCACTGCTAGGATGGGGAGATGAAAAGTATCGTCAGGCCATGAAACAATTGGCAGACGAAGGGGTAATACAGCCCAAGGCTGCTAGCTATGGACATGCCCACAACGAGTTCGTTGACCATGCGGCCAAGCACGGAGTGATAGGATTGCTTGCCATCATTGGTTTGTATGGCGTGCCGATCGTCTTGTTCTGGCCGGGGCTGAAGGCGAAGTCGAGCGATACTCGTGCATTGGCTGCAGCCGGCATGACGGTATCGGTTGGATTCATTGGCTTCAGCTTGACCCAGGGGATGATGTCCCACAATAGCGGCGCGATGGTCTATGCGTTCTGGTTGGCGACTTTCTGGGGATGTTATAGCGCATCTATGCACCACTCGTCGCTGCCCGGCGCCTTGCATCAAGCAACCAGGGATTCGGTTTGAATGGCGGTTGAGGTGATAAAACGAATTTTCTGTCGGGCGAGAAAACTGCCGGCTCCCCCGGCCAGGGACCCGGCCTTTGCGTCACTGGAAGACGCGCGTATGTATTGGTCCGTTCAACGTGCCCGATTACAGACGGCGATACGATCCGTTTTCCAGGCCATAACGCTGCCACTTGAGAAGCTGTTGTTGTGGGCTTGGGAGCATCTGTTACCGGGAAGTCGCTGGATCGAGAAGGCGGGACTTCCCAGGCGTGCGGTAGAGCAGCGCTTGGGTACTGACCTTTTGATTCATGTCGATCCTCGGCAATTGATACGCGGGAAGGGTTGGCAAGGGGTTCCAGCGCAATGTCGCCCGTCATCATCGGCATTTATCTGGGATGGCGATTGGGATTTGCGTCGAGGGGACTTGCGTCACGGTTCTCGATATCGACTGATCAGTGACCTGGCCTCGCACCGGAAAAACTTGCGCGAGTCTGAACAGTACAAGGTATTGAAGCTGCGTCTGGATGATGGGGTGCCGTTTGCATCGCATCAGCAGGGCATCCTGCTGGACTCGGAAGAGCGAATCCTCAACTATTTACAGGTCTATTTGAGCTTTCTGGATGATATGGCCGTGCGGGGTTTCGATTCCGCTCGTGGCAAGGACTGGCTGGGTGTCGCTGTTAGTCGGGAAGGTCGCTTGCTCAAGATCAACCGGGGGTTGCATCGTCTGGCCATGGCTCAGTGGTTAGGGCTTCCTTCAGTCCCGGTGAGAGTGATGGCAGTGCACCATGAATGGTGGCAGCAGGTAGTGGGTAACGCCAAGGGCCACGAGGCCTGGCAACGGTTGGCACGCGCATTATCTCACTGTAAGGCGGAAACACGGCCGGGCGAATTGGATCCTATTGCTTGGCCAGACGATTTCGAATGGCCCGCTTCTTCGTGAGGATGCTAGTCAAATTTTTCTAGCCTAGAAGATAGTTTCGTTTACATGGTTTTTATTGATATTGATAAGAGATTTTTGCGAAACAGGGGGAGGTGATGAACTTTAGAACTTTGAAAAATATCAGAAAACGGGGAGTTTTAGGGTCTTTAAAAAGACTGTTATTAAAAATCAGGTGGAAGGTGATTAAGCTTATTAATGTGGAAGCTCCCCGTTCAGCTTATGGGCCATCTTTTTATCGTAATTACCATGATGCGACGTTTCAGTACTATATGAGGGGTAGCTACGGTTTCTTTCTGGCAAGGCTGTTAAGATCTATTGACAGCCCCTTCGTATTTGTAGACATAGGTTCCAATCAAGGGCTTTACTCTATCCTTTCGGCGAGAAATGATGCTTGTTTTCGGGTGTATTCATTTGAACCTGTTAAAAAGACATTTTATTTGCTAAAGAAAAATATAGATATAAATGATCAAGCGAATAAGGTCAAGCCTTTAAATTATGCGGTCAGCGATGAAGAAGGTCAGAAGAATATATATTTGAGCCCGCAGCACTCAGGTGCTGCTTCAATAGAAGCCATTCGTCCCTTTTCTGATTTTGAAACCATCACATGCTGTTCTTATGTTTTTTTGAATGATTTGATTGAAGAGGGTTTTGATATTTTCATCAAAATTGATACTGAAGGCCATGAGCCGACAGTTGTTGATGAGCTTATGAAAACTGATTTTTGGAAAAAGGTAACACGTCTATTTTTTGAAGTAGATGAAAATTGGTACGATAGTGCGGTGATGATTGAAAAGCTTGGTGAAAGCGGGTTTGTGGAAAAATGGAGAACGCCCACTCGCTCACACCACTACGATTTATATATGGAGCGCTTGACCTAGTACGATGCTGGTAGGTCTATTCTGGCTGGTTACAGTTCAACTTTCCAAATTGTGTATTCGATATTCTAGGTTACGCGGAATCAGTCGGAGCGCTTTCGCGATACTGGTATGGTAATCGTTCGTTGGTGCATAAATAGGCACCTGTCGCCGTGTGATTCCGTGGCGGCATTGGATAATAACGCGTTCCAACTACGCCGGGGCGGTGAGGGGAGAGGGCGGCCATGCCGAAGTCGCTCCTACCTGGAATCGGCTGCGGGTATTGTAGGAACGGTTTGAACCGCGATACAGAGCGGTGAGCCCGGCCTGGGTAACACAGCCAATCGCGACACTGCCAGTTCCTTCAGGGTAACCGGCACCCCATCCAGCGAGCCCTGCGGCTCAGCTCTCGCCTAATTGTCTGGATCGTATACATTCAACGCGTTCAGGCTCCCGCCCATTGCTCGATATGTCGAATCAGTTCGTCGGCAGGTCGAGTGGTGACAAGGTCTTCTAGCGATAAGTGGTCAGCAACATGGCTTGGCGGTATTGCCATGGATACCTGCTGACTGCAATAGTGCAGCAGTTTGATGATGAATTTAGGTTACTCCAATTTATTGTCTAACATCGAATCAACAAGTTCTAAAAAGTTCTTGGCTAACCTTGAAGGTGGACGATAACTCGGAAGAACTGCGCTATAGTGAAATTCAATGACTTCGCTTAATGGCTTAGCTATCAACCCTCTACTACTATAAGTCTTTGCGGTTAAAGGGTCGACTATCGAAACGCCACCACCATACATCACCATTTCACACGCGACACTTGAAAGTTGCGTGTCCAGCCTGATTTTCCTTTTTACTCCTTTGTCATGGAAGACTTGATCGATGAAAGGGCGTGAATCCTGGTTCTGTCCAAAGGAAACAAAATTTTCACCTTCGAAGTCTTCAATATCTATATAGTCTTTTGATGCCATCCAATGATCAGCAGGCATCACTACTTTCATACGACTCGACTTTAAGTGAACAACATCAACAGAAGGGTCCTCAATATTAAGGCCTATAAACCCTATGTCACACTGCTGAGTTGCCATCCAGTCTAAGACCCTCTGAGAGCTATGGGCTTGCAGCGTAATTGTCACTCCCTCATTGATCTCAGAAAATTCTTTTACTGCTTCAGGAAGCAAGAATGTAGTGATTGCAGGCATCCCGGCAACGAACAGTTTGCCAGTTCTAAACTCTTTTATCTCTCGTGCGGACTCTGCTACTTTTTCAAGCCCGGTAAAAACTTTCTCAACATCATCAAAAAATGCCATAGCTTCCGGTGTTGGAACCAAACGCCCTTTATCGCGTTGGAATAATGAAAACCCAACATTATATTCAAGGTCTGAAATTAACCTGCTGGCAGCGGGCTGAGATATATGCATAGACTTTGCTGCATGAGTGACAGTTCTATATGTCATTACAGCCCGGAATGCCTCTATTTGTTTGAGGTTTATCATAAATAATTGCC
Organism: Aidingimonas lacisalsi; assembly: GCF_008079445.1. Classification (GTDB taxonomy): domain Bacteria; phylum Pseudomonadota; class Gammaproteobacteria; order Pseudomonadales; family Halomonadaceae; genus Aidingimonas; species Aidingimonas lacisalsi. The sequence continues at coordinate 17,428 of NZ_VRYH01000017.1, forward strand.
TTGAACCTTACATAAAATTAGCAAGCTAAACATAATGCAAGATTTTTGCCTTCGAAGCAAGCATACCATCATGGAGCTTGCTCAGCTTATGAATTATGTGAAAAATCGATAACGATTGACTGCTAACCCGCGATTCAACGCATAAGCGCAGCATTCCGGTATTTAGTGCCCTGAGTATTCTCCCGGAAATACTTGTGCCGGTGTTCGATCATTGAGCCGTACCCGGTGCAGTCGCTAGGTACCTGTCACTTGCCGAAAATCGGTTCCCTTGGGGAATACTGTCGAATCCGGCCATTGCTGTTTTCATCGGTCCCGCTATGCCCGGAACAATAGGGAGAGCGGAAGTCGACCTCTGCTATCAAATTCTGGCCCGCTTTCATGGTTGGCGAAATCCTCAGCCACCATCCAGCGTGATGGTCTTTGCGGCCCCTCGCCGAGGCTTGAGTCACCGAATCATGGGCTTCTCTGTCAGTTCGGCAGTGACATGGGATAACCATGCGGTCAGTAGACACCCTCTGCGGCGCTCGACCAGGGAGACGAGCCTCTATTGCTTGTGTCCTTTGAGCGCCGCATTGCCCTCCCAGTGATCCATCGCGAGCCGATCAGCAGCGTCAGGAGAACCATCCTCGTTGCCGACCCGGTTCGGGATCTTGCCAAGTCCCTCACTCGTTGTCCGTGCGGCAGTACTTGTCTACCGCAGGTGTCGCCACTGATTGCCACGGTGCGCTTTATCATCCACGACAATGAGTCGATCCATAGAAGGCTTACGTACCCCCCTCGTCATCCACACTGTCCATTAAGCTACTGACTCGCTGTGAGGCTGCAGCCTCATTCTTCTTCACTCGGTTTGGCCACTCCGCAAGTGAGGTTTGGCAACCCTGGATGCTTTTGGCTCGGCGCATTCGTTATTCCCTAAAAAGGGAAGCTTTCTCGTTGCCGGTAGAGTATAGCGTCTATAGTTGATCCGATCGTCAGTAACTCTGCATTTATAAATACGTTAGTAGGACCTTGAGTATCACTAAGTTAAAAGCCATAACATTACGTTATGGCCAATGGAAAAATGTGAATTGTTCATGAGCGAAAATCAATGCTAGTTTCTCATAAAGGTAATTGAGTCAATTTTTTCCAATAGCTTATTATAAAAGATACTTGGTGAGTTTGTGAGTTATTATTATTTTTCCATTTTTTTGTCGAAAGGAAATGGAGTTTCCATTAAGAGGTCCGGCGAGCCTGTTAAATGTGGCGACCATGAGATATGGGTGTGATATGCACAATTACGATTTTGCAATCGTGGGAGCAGGCCTTGTAGGCAGTGCAATTGCTTATGGGCTATCCAGTAAAGGCTATAGTGTTGCCATTATTGATGAAGGTGATGTGGCATTTCGTGCTTCCCGAGGAAATTTCGGATTGGTTTGGGTGCAAGGAAAAGGTTTTGACAAGCCTCGGTATTCTGAATGGAGCATGAGATCAGCAGAACTTTGGTATGGCTTTTCAGAAGAGCTTTCAAACCTCACAGGGATATCTCCACATTATCAATCTCCTGGAGGCGTCCACTTATATTATGATAAAAAGGAAATGGACTCCGGACGTAAGAAGTTGGATTATATAAATAAAGAGACTGGTGGGAAGTTTGACTACAAAACGTTGGATAGAGACTCATTAAAGGAATTGATTCCTGAGGTGGGTAAAAGTGTTGTAGGTGCAACATGGTCTCATTGGGATGGTCACGCTAATCCACTTCTTCTCTTAAAAAGCCTTCATGCCGGTTTAAATCACTACAAGGTAAAAATTTTTACAGGGGACAAAGTACACGCGATCAAGCAAGACAATGGTGGATTTTCCGTAGATGGAAAATCCGGAAAGATTTCAGCCGGCCGTGTGGTATTGGCAGCTGGGCTTGCAAATAAAGACCTGGCTAAATTCGTGGGACTCAAAGCGCCCGTATCACCAAATCGCGGTGAGATTCTTGTAACAGAAAAAATGAGGCCGCTTTTGAACTTGCCTACTACTTTCTTGCGTCAAACTAATGAGGGAACCGTGCTTATGGGTGACTCTCATGAGGATGTCGGATTCGATGACGGGACCGATAGTTCCATAATGAGTAACATCGCGTCGAGAGCAGTTCGTGCCTTACCGGCATTAGAGGATGCAAGAGTAGTAAGAGCTTGGGGGGCATTACGAGTGATGACACCGGATGGTTATCCAATATATCAAGAGTCCGAAATGTGTCCAGGGGCATTTGTAGTATGTTGTCACAGTGGTGTGACACTGGCGGCAGCGCACTCTAAACTTTTAACAGAGTGGATTTCTGGGTCAGATAAGCCACGGGAAATTGATGATTTTATTTCCGAGAGGTTTTATGTTTAAAAGGTTGAATGCGGTTAGCCTGAATTACCGAGAAGATGTTGTCTTTTTCTATGAAGGAAAAAGTTATGTCGCTAAAAAAGGCGATACAGTTGCCGCTGCAATGCTAGCGAATGGATTTGATGTTTTTAGAACCACCCCTGTTAGCGATTCTCCTAGAGCGCCATACTGCATGATGGGAGTCTGCTTTGAGTGCTTACTAGAAATAGATGGAGTACCTAACGTGCAATCCTGTCAAACAGAGGTTGCTGATGGAATGACTGTTAAACCTCAGTGTGGAGCGAGGAGGCTTGGCTGTGAACCATCATGAAGTTGTTGTCATCGGAAGTGGACCTGCAGGTATGGCTGCAGCCAATACTCTTTTGAAATATGGCTTAAAGCCGGCTGTGATTGATGAACAACCTGCGCCGGGTGGTCAAATTTATAGGTCTATTGGTGAGTCACCAATACGGGATTCAAATGTTTTAGGAAAAGATTATTGGTATGGCAAAAAGTTAGTTGGTACGTTTAACAATCCTGATATTGACTACTACCATTCAACCTCAGTATGGCAGATTACAAAAAATCTTGAAATTGGTGTGTTGAAAAATGATCATGCCTGGATGATCAAGGCGAAGTATGTGATCCTTGCCACAGGTGCAATTGAGCGGCCCTGCCCGATTGTCGGCTGGACTCTACCCGGAGTGATGACCGCTGGAAGTGCTCAAATATTATTGAAGTCTTCTGGAGTGGTGCCGAGTGGTCCATTAGTTTTAGCTGGTAGTGGTCCTTTGCTATACTTATTGGCCGCGCAATATATTAGAGCCGGTGTAGATATTTCCACAATACTAGAAACGACTCCAAAGAAAAATTATATTAAGGCATGCAGGTATTTACCTAAATCATTATCAAACTATAAAGATATAGTCAAAGGTGTCGGACTAATTAATGAGATTAGGAAAGCGGGAGTGTCTCATGTAAAAAATGTCATTGACATTCGAGCTGAAGGCAATGGTGAATTAGAAAAAGTTGTATGGAAAGAGAGCGGTGGGAGTGGCTGGAAAAGTACTAATGCCGCTACGCTTCTACTCCATCAGGGAGTTGTGCCTAATACGCAAATTACCCGTGCTATAGGGTGTGAACATTATTGGGATGACGTGCAACTCGCTTGGAGGCCAAAAATCGATAACTGGTGCGAAACCAGTATAAAGAAACTGGCCGTGGCAGGTGATGGGGCTGGAATCGTTGGGGCTAGGGCATCAGAAATTCAAGGAAAAATTTCTGCTCTTGGTGCAGTTATGTCGCTGAATAGTCTTAGTGGTTTTGAGATAAAAAAAGAGTATGACTATTTAAAAGCAATGCTAAAAAGAGAGTGTTCTATACGACCCTTCCTGGACACATTGTACAGGCCCAGTGCCGATTGGCGCCTTCCCTCTGATGATACAACGATATGCCGATGTGAAGAAGTCACGGCTGGTGAAATCAAAGAAGCTGCCAAGCTTGGTTGTAAGGGGCCGAATCAAACCAAGTCATTTACTCGATGTGGCATGGGGCCCTGCCAAGGAAGGGTATGCGGCCCGATGGTTAGTGAGATATTGGCCTCTGTGAATGGGCAAAGTATTGATGATACTGGCTACTATAGACTTAGACCTCCGTTCAAGCCAATCACTCTTGGTCAGTTGGCTCATGCAGCAGAGGAATAAACATAATGCCTGCTGAAATTGTAGTTATCGGAGGTGGTTTGCACGGCTGCAGTGCAGCGCTTCACCTCGCATCAGAAGGATATAAAGTCACCGTTTTAGAGAAAGACTATGTCGGGCGTCATGCATCTGGTGTAAATGCAGGAGGTGTGAGGAGGCTTGGTCGCCATCCGGCGGAGATCCCTATGTCAATGCTTGCCTGGGAACGCTGGAACCGCATGAAAGAAATTGTTGGTGATGACTGTGGGTTTCGTCCAGTTGGCCAGGTTATGGTGGCTGAAAATGATACCGATCTTGAATTACTGCAAGAACGAGAAAATCTAATTAAGTCGATGGGATTTAATCATGAAATGATGATATCAAAAAATCGCCTTAATAAGATGATTCCGGATGTGGCACCGAGTTGTTCTGGCGCACTATTATGTGAGGGTGATGGTTATGCGAATCCGTATCAAACCGTTATAGCGTGGAAGTGTGAAGCTGAGAAAAGAGGCGCTGTATTTTGCGAAAGAGAGTCCGTACAAGATATTGATAAAAAAAGCTCTGGGTGGTGTGTTGCAACCAACCTGAAGACGTATGAAGCGGATATTGTTATCAACTGCTCCGGTGCTTGGGCATCCGAAATATGTGACAAAATTGAAGAGCCTGTTCCGGTGAGTCCGGAGTCATTAATGCTTATGGTCACAGAGAGGCTGAGTAAGTTTCTTACGCCGGTAGTATCGGCGACCTCCCGGCCTCTTTCATTCAAGCAATTTGAAAATGGGACAACTGTTATTGGAGGAGGAATAAAAGGACGGTTTGATACTGAACTTCAGGTCGCAGAAACACAGCTTACTGGATTGGCTGATAACGCCGATACGGTTGTTAGTCTTTTTCCATTCATGGATAAAGTCAAGATTGTTAGGGCTTGGGCAGGCGTTGAGGGGTGTCTCCCTGACAACATACCCGTGTTAGGGCCTAGCAATAAGCATGATGATTTCTATCATGCTTTCGGGTTCTCTGCACACGGCTATCAGCTTAGCCCAATAACCGGGGAAATCCTCGTAGATTTGATTAAAGGAAAAGAAAGCAGGGTTTCCATTTCTAGCTTTTCAATTTCAAGATTTTCGGGAAGCGCTAGTTATTCGCAACCCGAATATAATGAATCATCCTTTTTGGCTAAAGTTCCTACAGGAGATATTTAAATGATTAATCGCCAAATCAAAACGCCGATCATGCATCGTGCAGTGGAATCCAATGGATTTGTGTTCTTCGGTGGAATTACTGCAGATGATAAATCAAAGGACATTGCCGGACAAACCACAGAGGTCCTTGACAAGTTAGAGAACTACCTATCTGAAGCTGGTACCGATAAAAGTAAGGTTGTCATGGCAACTGTATATGTGTCTGATTTATCGAATAAATCGGGATTGAACCAGGTATGGACGAGTTGGTTCGATGAAAATGAACTACCTGCTAGGGCGACCCTAGGTGTCGCAGACCTGGGAGAAGGAATTTTATTGGAGTTGGTTGCCACTGCCGTTATTTAGTGTTGTAGTATTTGCCCACCTCTGCATATCCACTATATTTAACACAAAGTTCGTCCTAGGGGATTATGTCGAGGTGGGAGGCGTATGCGGTAATTCCGCTCGCACGTACATGAGGGGGCTAACATTCGTCTAGTGCCTAATAGCTAGTAGCCTGATAGTGAGAATAGGTAAACTAAAAGGTCGATTCAGCCCTCAAATGTTTAAAATGATTGTCAGGAGTGAAAGAGATAGTAGCTAGTGGTAATACATTGAGGTATTGACAATTTAGCAGTGCATAGCATAGGAAAAAGGAGTGATATCAACTTTCTGACTATTTCCGCTTACCATATCAGCAATTATATTCGCTGTTCCTGGTGCACCAGACATGCCATAGTGGCCGTGACCAAATGCATAAAAAACGTTCTTGTACGTTGGCGAAACATCAATCAAAGGTATGCTGCTTGGAAAGGATGGCCTATCGCCAACCCACGCTTCTGATCCAGATGCAGACAAAGATGGAAAAATGCTTTTAGCATTACTTAATAAAGTGTCAGCTCTAGACCAGTTTGGTAGAGAGGATAGCCCAGAAAATTCCACAGTTCCAGCTAACCTAAGACCATTATTCATTGGCGTGGAAAAGAATTTGTGATCCCCAGAAACTATTGGGAGGTTGGGCATAAAACTTGGGTTCATCAAGGTTAGATGGTACCCCCTTTCGTTCTCCAGCATGACTTTATCAAGATCCTTCCGCATCAACGTCTTAGAAAGTGCTCCGGCGCACACGACTAAAAAATCAGCATCATGAGTATTAACCCTTGATACGACTCTTGCTCCAGCCTCCGATGCGATAACTTCCTTGACATCATCTTGAACGAAGATGCCACCGATTTCCTCAAATTTTTTTACGACTGCGTTTACAAGAAGGTGAGGGTTAACAGTATAGCTAGCGTTACCTATGTACAGCGCATACCTTATGTCATCGGATAAGCTGGGCTCAAAGTTTCTTATATCTTCGCCATAGAGCTCTTCGTAGTGAACTCCGATATCATCGCGCAAACTTTTGACAAAAAAGTCACCTTTAGACACTGGTTTTTCCTTAAAAACATGGAGGTGTCCAGTTGTCTTGATGAGTCTATTGTATTCCTCCTCTCCCAATATTGCCTTGTACTGGTTCAAAACATCCTTATTTAATTCGGAAAGGGTGTGAGCAGCATATTTCGCATGAGATTCTCTCGATTCTAACAACCACTTGAATAACCATGGAAATGCTTTAGGGATATGTTTCCAACGAACCGATAGAGGGCCCTCACGATCAAATAGCCACTCAGGTATTTTCTTCCAAATCCCTGGAATAGCCATCGGAATGATAGAAGATGAACTGATGCCACCAGCATTACCAAATGAACATCCATGTCCAGGCATACTTTTATCAATCAAAGTTACAGAATAGCCATCTTTTGCTAGCCGCAAAGCACAACAGCTTCCTACTATTCCGGCACCGATGACAACTACCTTCTTTTTTGGCATAAAACAGTCTCGAGGAGCACGTGTTATTGAGAGAAAATCATTTGAGAAGGAAAAGCAAAGAGAGATGGGATGCGCTTGAAAAAGCGCATCCCATATTTATGCATATAACTTATTCGGAAGGATAACCAACAGCTTCTTCAAGAATGGGAGTCGCCCAATCTTCGCCCATGTCAGAAATTATTTCGGGCCAAACATCATTTTTGGCTGCCTTCGCACTCGCTTCAAGCAATTCATCAGAAGCGTCTACTACGACTGTGCCGGCCTCCTCGAGACGTTTTTCATAAAGCTCTTGAGAAGACTCTGCCTCTTCCCAGCGCTGGCTTTCAAAGCTCTTGGCAGCATCGAGCAGAGAGGATTGTGCCTGTTTGTTTAACCCCTCAAAGGTATCATCGTTGATTAAAAGATACCAAAACTCAAAATGGGTGTTTTGAGGAATATAATACTCAGTGACATCCCTCAATGAGTTGTAGTAGCCTTCTGCGCCGGCACCCATCGCACCATCAACTACGCCCGTTTGAATGGAGGTAAATGCTTCGGAGAACGGAAGAGGGGAGCTAATATAGCCTAGTGCATTACCAAGTAGTGAAAAAGTTTTGAAAGGGGGAACCCTTAGTTTTATCCCTCCTTTATCATCCACACTATCTACCTCTACAGGCTCTCTGTTCAAAGAGATACCGCCAAAGTAAACAGGGTAGCCTGCCAATACTTTAATATTCTGTTCTTGATAGCGATCTGCAACAGCCTCACGGATCGCAGATCCTCTTCCAAAAATTTCTGTAGCCTCATCCCAATCAGATGCTAAATAAGGCAGAAGACCAATTTGCAATTTTTTATCAGCACTGCTGGAAATCGGCTGGAGTGCCATCTCCACGGCACCAACAGAAATTCTCTCCTGTACGGTTGTATAATCTCCTAATGAGTTCGCAGGAAAAACTCTGAAATCAATATCATCGGTTTTTGATGTGACAGACTCAACTAGAGCCTTGACGTTCTTATCATGCTCAGTGTCTTGTGGCCTTAAGTGAGAAATCTTCAGAGTGTCAGCCATAGCACTGGTTACGTCTAAAGAGACGATAGTACCAAGCAAAATTGCAGTAGTTGTTTTGAGTTTCATCTTTAACTCCTGGTTGTTGATTTGTTGCATTTTTACTGAGGTCACTTTTTAGTAACCAAAAATACCTGGGATAGTTGTTGATAATCCAGGCCAATATGCCGTTAAGAGTGCCACGGGTATGTAGGCACAAAAGAGCATAATCATTGCGGGCTTGATAATATCTGAAAATTTTGTATTACCAACCCGTGCAGCTAGATACAAAATACTTGCGTATGGAGGCGTAACTCCACCCATAGCCGTGCTTACACCGATGATTGCCGCAAACTGTACCGAACTCACTTCCATAGCTTGCATTAGGGGCATGAGCAACGGTGCTACAAGGATGATGGCAGTAATATCATTTACCACCATGCCGAGTAAAAAGAGTAATAGACACACCAAAAGAAGCAGGAAATACTTGTTTTCAGTAATCGAAAATACAGAATCAACTAAAGCTTGCGGGACACCGTTCATTACAAACATTTGACTTAATATCAGACTGAAAAAGATCATGATAAGTATGGCGCCAACGGATGTCCCCGCTTCCTTCCCTGCTGAAAGTAAAGATTTGACCCCTAGACCTTTGTAAACCAGCCACCCAACCGGGATAGCATATATCACAGCGACAGCAGCAGCTTCAGTTGGAGTCATTACTCCACCATAGATGCCACCGAGAATGATAAATGGCATTAAAAGAGCGGGAGTGGCGGATAAGCCCCGCTTTGAAATTGAGTGGATTTTCTTTCTAAATGGAAGAGGCTCGTTGAGAATTAGGTTGAATTTGCGAGCCATGAAAATATTAACTATCGACAGAAGTAAAGCAACAAGTAAGCCCGGGCCCAGCGTTGCTAGAAAAGCGGCGAGTATGGACGTTTCAGTTACCCAGCCAAATATTATCATGGTAACACTGGGTGGGATTAGCAGCCCTAGAACGGAGGAATTGGCAATTAGAGCCGCTGCAAACGGTCTAGGGTAGCCGCGTTTTTCCATTTCTGGGATAAGGACCGGACCAACCGCTGCGACCCCGGTCAAACCACTCCCGGAAATAGCACCAATGATTCCACAGCTGATGGTAGCGACGACACCCAAGCCACCTTGAATCCTCCCGACAAACTCATTCACCAACTTCAAAAGGGATTCAGCAATACCACTAACGCTCATTATCGTCCCAGCAAAGACAAAGAGAGGAATTGCGAGCAAAACTGGTGACGATATCTGATCATAACCCCAAAGCATAACACCGTTCATTACGGCATCGCCTAACATAACCATTGCAAGCATTCCACCAGCAAAACAGTACGGGAGGGGCACGCCAATTGTTAAGAGAATCACGAGTACACCAAGTGCAACAGCGGCCGACTCAAGCATTCTTAGTCACTCCTTTTTTGTTAACCAGACTGAATAAACGGCTAAGGATATTAAATGCCGTGAATGCACACATTGCGAGGAGGCCAAAAAAGAGAGCGGCGTCAGCATACACAGTAGGAAGGTATAGAACTGGGGTCATTTTATCTGTACTGAGTGAATGCGCAAAGAAGTCCCAGGCCCAAAATGTAAGCCACCCAGCAATTACCAGGCTTACACAATCCGAGACGACCAGCTGTATTGTCTTTGCCCGTGTGGTCTTGAGGAAAATTTCCAATACATTTGCTCTAATCTGCTGGTCTTCTCTTGACGCATTCACGCTTCCTAATATATATAGCCATAGGACAGGGTACATCAGAATATCTTGAAGACCCATCAATGGAACACCTAATACATATCTTGTTATCACTTGGGAAAACTGAAGCGCTGCTATGATAATTAATAATGAAGCCAGTATTATTTTGAAAGCGGTGTTCATAAAGACCCCGTAAAGAGTATCAAACTATTTTCAGTCTGAGTAAAGAGTTTGTAATTATCAGCTGTAAATTGTTATGCACTGAAGTTAGCATTTCCTATAGGTAGTGCACCAATATTATTTTATGCAACACCTATGCAGCATTGTTATGCCTTCCCGGATACAGTCATCGTCGTTTTCATCTAATCCCGCTTAGAGGTTCTCAACGAGCGTTTCTCCTTGGAGCGTAGGGAAGCCACTCCCAATAAAATGACACCGCCCATGAGTCTGACCCATCCCGGAACGTCGCCATGGCCGGCGACAAAGTCACCACTCCGACACGCCGCCAACTGTTATGGTCGTGCCCCTGGTGAGCTGAAGCTCTTTCAGGGGACAGACCACTCCTTGGCCCTGTCGGGTATGGTGCCTACGTAGTTGTCGTGACATCGGGGAGAGCGGCGGTTTGCTTTGCCTTGAGGGTTCGTTGTATGGCGAAGGTGGTGATGATTATGCTCACGCCGATCAGGGTGCCGAGTTGACTCGGTATCAGGGTGAGGGGGGCTGCGAAGAGCAGCACTAAGCGCGTTGGCCAACCGGTACGCACGAAGCCTTGCCCGACTATCGCGACATTGAGCGCGGCTAGGGCAAGAAGACTGATGGCGGTCACCAGGGTTTGATCCCATGGGTCACCTTCCAGTAACAGAAGCTCTGGCCGGGCAACGAATAGGAAGGGCAGAAAAAATCCGGGTAAGCCGATTTTTACTGCCTGCATGGCGGTAGCGAAGTAAGGGGCCTCAGCAATGCGAGCTGCGTGCTGGTGCCTCGGCACGGCACATGCAGGGGTATGCGTTAGGTCGCTAAACTAAACCTTGCCTGGATGACACCGCTGATCGCGACTGACGTCGCTCCTTCAACGCGACTGCTGGCTGCGATATGGTGATTACTTCCCGTCGCGACTGACGTTGCTCCCTGGACGACTAGACTGACAGAGGGGAGGTCGAGATGCCGGAACTTTTCTTGATGCGCCATGCCAAGGCCAAGCGCGGCCATGCCGACATGACCGATCACCAGCGACCGCTGAATCGGCGCGGCCACCGGCAGGCGGCGGCGATGGCTCTGGCCCTGCAACGGGGGAACGCCCTGGCGGGGGAGATCCACGTCAGCAGCGCGCGTCGCACACGCGAGACGCTGGAGGGAATGGCCGCTCAACTACCCGACGAGCCCCTGACCGAGCGTATCGCTTTCCACGACGCCCTCTACACCTTCGACAGGCAGGCCCTGCTCGAATGGCTGCGCGAATGCCCGGCCGAGGTCGAACGGGTGCTGATCATCGGCCACAACCCGGCATTGGTGGAGCTCGCTCGCTGGCTTTGCCGCGCGGCTCCGGAGTCACTGCCGACCGGTGGCATGCTGCATCTCTCGCTGCCCGAGGTACCCTGGCAGGCGCTGGGCAAGCACAGCGCCACGCAAGTCGATAGCCTGGTGCCCGCCGAGGCGAGTCATGCACTCTTCAAGCGACAGGCACCCAAGGCGCCCAATCTCGACAAGGTCAGCCTCGGCCAACGAATCCCCGGCCTGCTGAGCCACCGCTATCGGCTGGTGAGAGCCCTGGAGCCCGGGGTGATCGCCGGTCTCGATCCCGAGTTTCTGCACCAGTATCGTGTCAACCTGCGCCGCAGTCGGGCGATCGGCGAGTCGGTGCTGGCCACCACCGAGGTGCCCGGCATGAAGAAGGGGCTCAAGCGGCTAAAGCGACGCGCTCAGGCGACCAGCGACCTGCGGGACCTGGACGTGTTCCTGGAGAGCCTGACACAGACGCCGCCGCCACTGACGGAACGCTTGCGCAGAGATCTCTCCGACTGGCTGAGTGCCCAGGCGCAGGAGCGGCACGCGTTGCTGTGTCGACAGTTGGGTGACTCCGACTACGCCGAAGATATGCGACGTTGGGAAGACTTCCTTGCGTCCAAGGGATTGCGCAAGGCGCTGCGTGGCCTCAAGCCGGCACGCGTAGAGGCGGTGTTGGATGAGCGTATCGCACTTCACAATGGCGACCTGGCGGCACTTTCAGCCGACTCCGATGACGCCGCCTTCCACGAGCTGCGCAAGACGGTCAAACGCATCCGCTATCTGGCCGAGCTTGACCCGGCACGCCACCGCGCCTTCCTGGCCGGGCTGAAGCGACGCCAGTCCCTGCTCGGCGACCTGCAGGACCTGTGCACTCGTCAGGCCTGGATCCGCGCCTTCATCGATGCCACCGGCGAGGCACCCGAGCGGCAGCAGGCCTGCGCCGACTGGCTCGCCGCGCTGGAGGCCGAGAAACAGACGCTGCGCCAGGAGATCATCGCGCTGGAGCCGCTCTAGATGACACCGCCCATCGCGACTGACGTCGCTCCTACACAACCCGTGCCACTGCAATGGTGTAGGGCGGTGAGCCCGGCCTGAGTGGCACCGCTGATCGCGACTGAAGTCGCTCCTACCTAAAATCGGCTGCGGGTGTTGTAGGAAATGGGATGGACCCGTCCCTCCATGTGCCAAGATGAAGATTAACGCCATCTGCGTGTGCATGGGGCACCACACGGCATCTCG
>NZ_VRYH01000018.1 GCF_008079445.1 Aidingimonas lacisalsi
TTACCTGATCGATTGTTAAAGAGCGTCTCGCCGGGCCGGGCCTCAGCGAGGAAGGCGTATTCTACCGGAAACTCACTACCTGTCAATCCCGATAACGCCACCAATACCCAAAATAACCCATAAAACAACAAGTTCGGTATCGGTCCACTACCCAGGGGATGGCCCCTCGTCGGCAGCGGATGCGTACTATAAATCGAAGCTCGTTACGTGACAAGCCCTCGGACCAAAAAATATAGATCATCCTCTACCGACACGCCACTCTCCTTGTCGACCTCTCGGGACTTTCACCTGCGGGTTCACTGGTCAGGCAGCGTTCACGTTATCCACAAATCGACAAACCGGTTGACCGGAGTGGCCTCGAGGGCACGCTGATCTGTGCAGAGGGCAAAGATGTCATCGCATCGACGCGGCGCAAAACGCGTGGCCAGGTTGGCCCTGAACTTCTCCTCCAACAAGGGGATCCCTTCGTCACGTCGACGGCGGTGGCCAATGGGATACTCCACGGCAACTTGCTCCGTCTGGCTGCCATCCTTGAAAAACACCTGGATCGCATTGGCGATCGACCGCTTGTCGTCTTCCAGATACTCGCGGGTGTAACGTTCGTCTTCGACCACTTCCATCTTCTCACGCAAGTCATCGATGACAGGGTTGGCATCATGGAAAGCATCTTCATAGTGTTCGGCGATGAGGTTACCGAACGCCAGAGGCACAGCAGCCATGTATTGCAAGCAGTGATCACGATCGGCGGGATTGGCCAGCTCACCGACTTTGGAGATGATCCGAATCGCGGATTCATGCGTCGTGATGACGATTCTGTCAATCTCGTCTAGTCGCCCCTTGACCTGAGGGTGCAGCTTGACCGCCGCTTCACAGGCGGTCTGCGCGTGGAACTCGGCAGGGAACGATATCTTGAACAGTACGTTTTCCATCACATAGGTACCGTAAGCCTGACTGAAGGAAAACTGTCGCTGGCCTTCCGGTTTGAGTCGTTGGTCTTTGTTGGTTTTGGCAAACAGCACATCGTAAAAGCCCCATTGCGGAGCCGAGAGTACGCCGGGAATCCCCATTTCGCCACGCATGGCAATATCGGCCAGTCGCACACCCCGCGACGTCGCATCACCAGCAGCCCAGGACTTGCGCGATCCCGCATTGGGTGCATGCCGATATGTCCTGAGACTCTGCCCATCGACCCAGGCGTGCGACAAGGCGGACAACAGTTGATCGCGGTCGGCTCCCATCAACTTGGCAACAACGGCTGTACTGGCTACCTTGACCAGCACGACGTGATCCAGACCCACTCGGTTGAACGAGTTCTCCAACGCAATGACGCCTTGAATCTCATGCGCCATGATCATCGCTTCGAGCACGGCACGCATGGTAAGGGGAGAGTCTCCCTGAGACACACGTACCTGCGAAAGATGATCGGCCACCGCAAGGATACCGCCTAGATTGTCGGACGGGTGCCCCCACTCAGCTGCCAACCAGGTATCGTTGTAGTCCAGCCAGCGAATGATGCAGCCAATGTCCCAGGCCGCCTTGGCCGGATCCAGCCGAAACGACGTGCCCGGTACACGTGCACCGTTGGGAACGACCGTCCCTTCCACTAGCGGTCCGAGATGCTTGGTGCATTCGGGAAAACGCAGCGCCAGCAAACCGCAACCGAGCGTGTCCATCAGACAGTTGCGCGCGGTATCCAGCGCCTCCGTGCTATCGATCCTGTAATCCAGGACGTAATCGGCAATCTTCTGCAACTCGACGTCGTAATCCGGGCGCTCGTTCAGATCAACATTGGCACTCATGAAGATTCCTCTGAATCCAGGCTAAGTTAGCCCATTGCTCAAGACAGTATTACTGGCGTTGTTCGATCGGTTGCCAGGGTTGATAGTCAGGACCGACGTAATCGGCACTGGGACGAATGATACGGTTCCCCTGGCGCTGTTCGAAGACATGGGCACACCACCCGGTGACACGCGAACAGACGAAGATCGGGGTGAACAGTTTCGTCGGAATCCCCATGAAGTGGTAAGCGCTGGCATGAAAGAAATCGGCGTTGCAGAACAGTTTCTTCTCACGCCACATGACGTCTTCGCAACGTACGGATACCGGATAAAGGCGCGTATCACCCACATCGTCGGCCAGACGCTCGGACCATTTTCTGATAATGGCGTTACGTGGATCGGATTCCCGATAGATGGCGTGCCCGAACCCCATGATCTTCTCTTTACGCTCCAGCATTCCAAGCAGTTCACGCTCGGCCTCATCCGGCGATTGCCAGTTATCGATCATTTCCATTGCCGCCTCGTTGGCCCCCCCATGCAGCGGACCACGCAACGTGCCGATGGCTCCCGTGACACATGAATGGATATCCGACAACGTCGACGCACAGACCCTGGCAGTGAAGGTCGAAGCGTTGAACTCGTGTTCAGCGTACAGTATCAACGACACATTCATGACCCGGGCATGCAGCTCGGAAGCCGGGGCGTCATGCAGTAGATGCAGGAAATGCCCGCCGACCGACTCATCGTCCGTTTCGGTCTCGATACGTACACCATCATGCGAGTAACGATACCAGTAACAAATGATCGACGGCAGAACGGCCAGCAGTCGATCCGTATGCTCTTCTTGTTGGTCGAAACTTCCTTCGGTCTCCATATTGCCCAGCATGGAGGCGCCTGTGCGCATAACATCCATCGGATGAACGTTGGCCGGAATCTGTTCCAATACCGTTTTGAGGGGCTGAGGCAGGCCACGCAACCCTTTGAGCTTCGCGACGTAGGCATCCAGTTCGGTTTGTGTCGGCAGCTTGCCCTTGAGCAGCAGGTAAGCCACTTCCTCGAAACGGGCTTTGTCTGCCAGGTCATGAATATCATACCCCCGATAGGTCAGCCCCGAACCGCTCTTACCCACCGTACATAGCGCCGTACTACCAGCGCTTTGCCCGCGCAATCCTGTGCTTTCCGGCGTTTTCTCAGCCATGACGTGACTCCTAGCAATACAAAAAACAGTGATGATGACTATCGGCTTGCAGTCAGGCGCTACTCGTTATCTTCAGCCGTGAAAAGGGCATCGAGTTTGCGCTCGAAGTCGTGGTAATTGAGGAAGTCATAGAGCTCATCGCGAGTCTGCATCATATCAACGACATCGCGCTGATGACCCTGTTGATGGATGCTTTGGTAAACCTGCAAGGCGGCAGCATTCATGGCGCGGAACGCC
This sequence comes from Aidingimonas lacisalsi, assembly GCF_008079445.1. Lineage (GTDB taxonomy): Bacteria > Pseudomonadota > Gammaproteobacteria > Pseudomonadales > Halomonadaceae > Aidingimonas > Aidingimonas lacisalsi. The sequence continues at coordinate 3,214 of NZ_VRYH01000018.1, forward strand.
GACAACGGATATAACACCAGCCGGCATCCCGCCTCGGCCAGTTCCTGCTGGGAAAATAGTGGTGTCGCACCGAATTCGGTGATATTGGCCAGAATCGGTGCCTGGACGCCATGGCAGAAGGCACGATAGTCATCCAGGGTGTGAACGGCTTCAGCGAAAATAGCGTCCGCTCCTGCCTCGACACAGGCATTGGCGCGATCAATGGCCGCGTCCAGCCCCTCCTTCTGAAACGCATCGGTACGCGCAATCAGGAAAAAATCCGGATCGACCTTGGCATCGGTCGCCGCTTTGATGCGGTCGACCATCTCCTGTTTCGACACGATCGCCTTATTGGGCCGGTGACCACAGCGTTTCTGCGCTACCTGATCTTCCAGATGCACTGCCGCCACACCGGCACGCTGCATCTCCTTGATCGTGCGCGCAATATTGAAGGCCCCTCCCCAGCCGGTATCGATATCCACCAGCAGCGGCAACTCGCAAGCGCCGGTAATGCGACGGGCATCTTCCACGACATCGTTCATCGTGGTCATGCCTAAATCCGGCAGGCCATAAGACGCATTGGCGACACCGCCGCCCGAAAGATAGATCGCCGGGTGACCGACCCGTTCAGCCATTAACGCCGTATAGGCGTTGATCGTGCCAACGATGGGCAGAGGATGATGCGTATCGAGCGCCGAACGGAAACGTGCGCCGGGCGTCGTTTGAACCATGGACTTCTCCTGTATTAACCGGTGGGAGGCACTGACGTTTCCTCTTCCAGAACAGCCGCATACCGTTCAGCCACTGTCGCCCGCGACGCACTGACGTGGCGCCGCATCAACAACTCGGCCAGTTCAGCATCCCCCGCTTCGATCGCGTCGACGATGCGATGGTGTTCCACGAAGGCACGCTGGGGACGGTTCCCGCTCGCAGTGAACTGAGTGCGATACAGTCGCACCAGATAATAGAGATCATCGCAAAGAATCGTCACCAGCATGCGATTGTGGCTGCCCTGAACGATGCGGTAGTGAAAATCCAGGTCCCCTTCACGCTGATAATAGGCTTCGCCACGAGCCAGATCCGCCTGGCGCTCGTGAAACGCCAGCACATCGCGTAGCCCCGCGACCTCTTCAGCGGACATGCATTCCGCCGCCAGACGGGCTGCCATGCTCTCCAATGCCTCCCGGACATCGAACAGCTCCAACAACTCCTTCATCGATAATTTGACGACACGAGCACCGACATGCGGTACCCGCTCGATCAGACGATGCACTTCCAGACGACGCATGGCCTCACGCAAGGGACCGCGTGAAATACCATAAGCCTTGGACAGGCCCGGCTCGGTAATCTTGCTGCCTGGCGCCAACTCTCCTCTGACGATGGCGTCCTGCAGTTGGTTGAAGACACGTTCGGCAAGCGTCCGCACTTCGGTGGCATCGGATTCAGATGTCATAGTAATTGTCGACAATCAGGTTGATAAGAAACTCTATCCAAGCAAGCCATCCACGGTCAACTAACCTGATGACTTGTTTCCATTCTCCTTTGGGCGCATCCAATGTCAGCACCTGTTGGCCATATGTCAACAATTGATCGAACGACATGCAGGTGGCACCGTTAAAAGTGCATCATGACCTCCCCCACGGCCAATGCGACAAATTCGTGCTTGATCGCCTAGAATGTAATGCTTCTCAGGCAAAGGCCAAGCATGACGTCACCGACACTGGACATAATTCCGCTACCGTATAGAAGCCACCCTCTGGGCTACTTCGAGACACTGCGTCAGCGGCGCGGTGCGGTACTGCTGGATAGTGGCAAGCCGGAAAGCCCCGGGGGGCGCTACGACATCCTGAGTTGCGATCCACTCGCCACGCTGGAGGTCGACAATCGCGGCAATACGCTGTGCCCCGAATGTCCATGGCTACCCAACGCCCCATTCCAGGCACAGCAAGCTCTGCTCGATAGCCTGGATCTCCCGGACATGGACAGTGACCTGCCGTTTCTCGGTGGGCTGATAGGCTACTGGAGCTACGACCTGGGGCGTCACCTCGAACCGCTCCCGGAATACGCCAGGGATGCCACCCAATTGCCCCGCTGTCGCCTTGGTCTTTACGACTGGGCGCTGATTCAAGATCACCACCGACAGCAAAGCTGGCTGGTCGCCGCTCCGGAACGACGCCGACAAGTCCTGTCCTGGTTGGATGACCCCGCGCGCCCGACAGCCCCGTTCCGGATTACCGCACCCTTCGAGGGGGAACTGGATGCCAAGGGCTATGGTAAGCGTTTCCGCGCCGTGCAGCGGTATATCCACGCAGGAGACTGTTACCAGATCAATCTCTCGCAACGTTTCAGCGCTTCCTATGAAGGCGACCTATGGCAGGCTTACCGGCGTCTCCGAGCTTCTACCCCCACCCCTTTTGCAGGGTATCTGGCCTGGGGCAACCAAGGCATTCTGTCGCTGTCACCGGAGCGCTTCATCCAGGCCAAATCCGGACACGTCGAAGCGCGCCCCATCAAGGGAACTCGACCGCGCGGCCAGACCCCTGAGGAAGATCGCCAGCTCGCCAATGAATTGTTGCAAAGCGACAAGGATCGCGCGGAAAACGTCATGATCGTCGACCTGCTGCGCAATGACCTCGGGCGCGTCTGCCGACCGGGAACCGTTCAGGTGCCGCAACTGTGCGGGCTGGAAACCTATGCCAATGTCCATCATCTCGTCAGTATCGTCAGTGGCGAGCTGGACGCTGCATACCGTTCACTGGACCTGCTGGCGGCCGCCTTTCCCGGGGGATCGATTACCGGTGCACCCAAGGTGCGCGCCATGCAGATCATCGATGAACTCGAACCCAGCCGCCGCAGTGCCTACTGCGGCAGCCTGGGCTATGTCGATGGACGCGGTCACATGGATACCTCCATCGCCATTCGCACGGCCGTCGCCGATGCCGGCAGACTGCATTTATGGGGAGGTGGCGGACTGGTCGCCGACTCCGACGAAACCGCCGAATATCACGAAACACTCGACAAGATCGGTCACCTGTTGAAGGCACTGGGCTCATAGCGAGACGTCATTTCGCCGTCTCGGGGCAGATGGACCCTCGCTGGATCGAGTGTTCCTTATCCTTGTGAGATAACACGCTTCGTTCTAAAAACAACCGTTCTTGAAATCATTTAGCTATATAAGAACCGAACCAATCGATATTGGGTGCGGCCATCCAGCTTTTGGTAGGGTAAGAACATCCTTGGGGTGATCCGCGACCCCGCCATTTTCTGGAGGCTCACATGGAACTCGATATCAACACCATCAACCGGGACCTGGGGAATGATCCAGAGGCCTTGACACGATGGGCGTTAGGCCTCGGCAAGCATGCAATCTGCACGACCAACTTTCGTCCGTTCGAGGCCGTGATACTGCATATGGTGACCCAGGTACAGCCTGATATTCCGGTCGTCTGGATGGACTCCGGCTACAATACCGACGCGACATATCAGTTTGCCGACGAGGTCGTGCGCCAGTTGGGTCTCAACCTGACCGTTTATCACCCCCGTCGCTCTCGAGCCCATCGCGAAGCACTGGAAGGCCCCGTGCCCGATATCGAAGATCCTCGTCATGCCGCCTTCACCGAGGAGGTCAAGCTCGAGCCGTTCCAGCGCGCGCTCCGTGAAATGGCGCCCGAGGTCTGGCTGACTGCACTGCGTGCCGAAGACACGGCGCAACGCGCGGAAATGCAGCCGGTATCGATCAATGCCGACGGCATCATCAAGGTCGCGCCGGTACTGCACTGGACAGCCAAGGATATGTACCAGTACCTGCAGAAGCACGAGCTCCCCAACAACTTCGACTACTTCGATCCCACCAAAGTGGAAGACAAGCGCGAATGCGGGCTACACCTGCAGCACTGAACAATGCCCTTGGCCATACGCCAGCCCCCGGCCGCCCCCATGGCCGGGGGCTGGCGGTTCGGCATGCGCACGCTTATCGCTCGGGCAAGTCGATACGTCCGAACAGCGCCTGTTCATGGCGCGGCCCGGCTTCCAGCGCCGCATCCACCGTATCCCGGTCCAGGTGTTGGGCAAACCCACGCAGGAAGTCATACATGTAACCACGCATGAATGTGCCTCGACGAATGCCGATCTTGGTGGTCGAGCTTTCGAAGAGATGGCTGGCATCGAGCGCCACGAGATCGCTATCGACTGCCGGATCGTAAGCCATGTGTGCCACGATACCCACACCCAGGCCCAACCGGACATAGGTCTTGATGACATCGGCGTCGGCCGCCGTCAGGACGACATTGGGCACCAGATCCTTGGCCCGGAAAGCATCATCCAACTGCGAGCGGCCCGTAAAACCGAACACATAGGTGACCAGCGGATACTCGGCCAATGTCTCGAGCGTCAATGTATCGAGCTTGGCCAGCGGGTGATCCTGAGGCACCAGCACGCACCGATTCCAGCGGTAACAGGGCAACAGGATCAGATCGCTGAACAATTCGAGCGATTCGGTGCAGATCGCGAAATCGGCCAGCCCCTCGCTCACCATTTGGGCGATCTGCTTGGGCGTTCCCTGCTGCATATGCAGCGCCACATCGGGATATTTCTCTCGAAACGCCCGAATGACCGGTGGCAAGGCGTAACGCGCCTGGGTATGCGTCGTCGCCACCGACAAGCTACCACGGCGTTCGTCACTGTGTTCCTGCGCCACCTGCTTGATATTTTCCGTCGTACGCAGCACTTGTCCGGCCAGATCGATAATCGCCTGGCCTGCCGGCGTGACGCGCGTCAGGTGCTTACCGCTACGGGCAAAGATCTCGACGCCCAGCTCGTCCTCCAGCAACCGAATCTGCTTGGAGATACCAGGTTGGGACGTGTAAAGGTTCTGTGCAGTCGCTGACACATTCAGGTTATGCCGAGTCACCTCCCAGATATAACGCAACTGTTGCAGCTTCATACCTGCCGTCTCCACTGTTGTCGTATCATTTCCTCGCTGGCACCCGACGACAAAGCGTCTCGCTCATACCATAAGGCAATATTAATTTTGACCTGCAATTACTTTATAGCATATTGACATGTAGCAGCCATCGAAAACCAGATGGCGCTTGAATCACCGAAATCATAGCGACTAGCTATCAAAGGGATAACGAACGGCACATTTGCCACAGGCTCTAGCGATAGCTAACATCTGCCGACTACGCTGTAAAAGCTCGCTTGAAGAAGCGCAATGCAACTGGAGAATCACATGGCCAATAACGTCGATGTCACCACCGCTAACTTCGAGCAGGAAGTTCTCAAGGCTGACAAACCCGTGCTGCTGAAGTTCTGGGCTCCCTGGTGCGGTCCCTGCAAGATGATGGCGCCAGTGGTCGATGAAATCGCCGACGAACGCGACGACAACCTCAAGGTGGTCAGTATCAACGTCGACGATGCACCGGAAATCGCGGCCGAACATGGTGTGCGTGGTGTACCCACCGTCATGCTGTTCAAGTCCGGCGCCAAGGTCGCCTCGCTGGTAGGCGCCCAATCCAAATCACAACTATCCCAGTTCATCGAACAGAACGGTTGAGTGTCGTACCGCTTCTGTCGGTTCCTGTATTGCCCCGGTTCGCCGGGGCAATATCATCTTGATTCACTGTCTGACACCCGCTTGCCACCGAGCGCCTGCCGCTCGTCGGCCGGTCCCAGTAAACGGGCGAGCCAGCGCGTTTCCGGGTGACTCTCCAAGGCAATTTTCAATGTCATGGTCAACAGGACCGACAACAGCATCCCCACCGTACCGAAGATCCAACCCCAGACCACCAATGACAGGAAGGCTACCAGCGTCGACAACCCCAGCGCACGCCCCATCATGCGAGGCTCGATCAAGTTGCCCATGACCAGATTGATCACCAGATAGGCGCCGGCCAGGATCATCGCTTGCAGCACTCCCCCTTCAGGCGTGACCAGAATCAGGATGACCGGCGGAATGGCGGCGAGCACGGAGCCAATGTTAGGAATGAAGTTCAGCCCGAATGCCATCGTCGCCCAGAGTAGCGGGAAATCCACATTCAGGATCATGCACGTCAACCAGACCAGTACCCCCGTCACGAGACTGATGACCGTCTTGACGGCCAGGTAGCGTTTGAGCGTCTGACTGAACTGCTGAAACCCGCGCAGACTGGGAGCCGGGTTCTCCAGAGCCAGCGACACCTTGTGGCGAAAGTTGAGTGTTTCGAACAACATGAACACGACCAACAGTGCCACGACGATGCTCTGAACCAGCATATTCCCCAGTTCGCTCAGGAAGGTTGGCACCAACTGAGTGGCATGAGTGGGGTCGATCCATTGGCTGAATTGCTCAGGGCTGATCGAGACGCCATGCTGAGCCAACCAACGCAACGCATTCAGATAGAACTCGTTGAGCTCCTTTTCCAGGGTTGGTAATGAATCCGTGAATGTCGTGAAACTGCTTGCCAGCAATAGTCCCAGCAGACTGATCAGCATGCCGATCACCAGTAACGTCACCCACACCGACAGGCGCAGGCTCAATCCACACCGGTGCAGCCACTGAACGGGCGAGGTGCAGACCACGGCGATGAACAGGGCTAACAACAAGGGCACCAGCAAGCTCGAACCGGCTCGCATGCCTCCGATGATGATGACCAGCGAAGCCAACGCCAACAGGAGGTTCAAGGGAATGGTACGTGTCGTCTCGTTTGAGATCATCGAGGGCCTTCCTGGCTTGCTATCAAAGCTTAATGATGGTTGCAGATGCTTGAAGTCACAACTTCATGCAACAAGCATGCAATTTCCTTGATGGGACTGCCTATTGCAAGCTGACACGCGGTATCGTTTGATGACAGGATATCCGCGCTGAACCGATAATCAGGTGATCGCAGCGGGCCTGAAAACCACGGGTTCACCCGCAAGGAGGCAATACCATGACATGTATTCGGATGACACGCACCCGGCCATCAGCATTGCGCTGGTGTGCAACGCTTCTCGTGATGACATCGCTCACCCTATCCGGTGCCCAGGCGGCTGAGGCCGAGGAGAAGATGCCACGCACCCTGGACCTGCAAGCCCAGGCAACGGTCACTGTCACTCCCGACAACGCCACTCTGAACGCACGGCTGTGGGAACGTACCGAAGCCGTGGCGGTGCAGGACGATCAACAGACCGATCCCGACGCCTTGCAACAGGCTCGTCAGCGTCTCGAAACCCGCACGGGTGAGTTGATTCGTCGCCTGGAAGATACCGGCCTGGAGCGTGACGACATCAGTGCCGGTTCGCTCAACATACGTCCCGAACGGATTCATCCGGCAACGAGCGACGACGAAAGCGAGCCGATGGTGCGCACGCAAGTCGAACGCGCCATCACGCTGGATATCACCGAGCTGGACACCCTGCCGACCATACTGGATGCCCTGACCGAAGCCGGAGTCAATGCTCTCGACGGCATACAGTACGACCTGGCGGATCGCGACGACGCCACCCATGACGCGTTACGTCAAGCACTGGAGAAAGCGCGACACAAGGCGGAACTGATGGCCGACACCCTGGATGTCGAACTGGGGCAGGTCCTCAGCGTTCAGGAAACGCAATCGCCCGTATTCACGCCCCGCCGGATGGCCCTCCAGGCCGATGCCATGGAAAGTCAGAGTGGCAGCGAAGCCGAGTATCGCCCCGGAACGATCAGTATCGATGCTGGCGTACAGGTCAGCTGGGAAATCGCACCGTAATTCACCGACACGTCTTCATGCTTTCAAACATTCGTATCGTACTCGTCCAGACATTTCACCCCGGCAACATCGGTCAGACCGCGCGCGCCATGAAAACCATGGGCTTGTCTGACCTGGTGCTGGTCAACCCGCGGCGCTTCCCGGATCAGGAAGCGTCGCGACTCGCTGCCGGGGCGGAGGATGTCGTCGATGCAGCCCGCATCGTCGGCGACCTGTCGGACGCCGTCAGCGATTGCGTACAAGTCGTAGGCGCCAGTGCCCGACTGCGCAGTCAACCGCTACCGCATTTCGATGAACCCGAGACCATGGCACGATCGCTGGTGGAGCTCGCCGATCAGGATCCCGTCGCCTTGGTGTTCGGCCGCGAGCGCTTCGGCCTGACCAATGAAGAGATACAGCAGTGTAGTCATCAGGTGAGCATTCCCGCGAACCCGGACTACGGTATCCTCAACCTATCGCAAGCCGTTCAAGTACTGTCCTACGAAGTCTTCCGGGCCTGGCGACAACGGCCGGAAAGCGGCTACCAGGTGGCCCGCCCCTCGCCTGGCCGATTGCCGACGCAGGCACAACTGGACCACTTCCACGACCACTTGTCTCGGGTCATGCATGCCTCCGGATTTCTCACCCAGCCTCATGCGCGTACCGAGCAACAGCTGCAGGCGCTATTCGCTCGTGCGCAGCCCAACCGCAAGGAGCTATCGCTGCTGCGTGGGTTGCTGAGCTCACTGGAGCAAAACGTCTAGACCTCTACTCGACCTTCGGCCATGGCCAGGTGTCGTCAAGCTGTCACATGAAGGCACTATCGTTGGGCCATGAGAGGTGTCGCAACACACCGTAGCAGACAACGGATACTGTCGTTCAGCGTGTCACGGATGCTGGCGTGCATGATGCACCCAAGGGAATGGCTATCAGCCAAGGCATCGGGATGGATGCCCCAGGAGGAATGTCATAGCGCCACGGGAGACTCCCGTGGCGCTTTTATGTCGCGACCGCACCGCTGTGGCTCACCCCCTCGATGCCTGCAGTTGCTCCCAGACTTCGACGGCTGCCGCCAGATCCTCTAACGACGCTCCGACGGACTTGAAGACCGTGATCGCCTCAGCGCTACTGCGCCCAGGGCGTTCCGCTCGAACGAGCTCACTGAGTTCAGCGCGAATGGACTCGAACCGAAACTCGCCGGACTCGATCGCCTGCAGAATGTCACCCGCTTCGCCTTTGGCACCGGCATAGGTATCCACGAAGACCTCGCCGCGCTCCAGGCACTGACTATCGGACTCGCGCATCCCGGGACGAAAGGCACCGACAAGATCCAGATGAACGCCCGGTTTCAACCAGCGTCCCTGAATCAACGCTTCGCTCGACAAGGTCGCACAACTGACGATATCCGCCTCTCCAACCGCCGTCTCGAGATCGCCGACCGCCGCAGTGTCGAACCTATCGGCATAGTGTTCCGCCAAACGGTTCGCCTTGTCCGCATTTCGGCCCCAGATGCGCACTGTCTTGATGGGACGAACCGATGCATGAGCCTCGATCAGCATCGGCGCGAGTTTCCCCGTGCCGACCACCAGCAATGACTCGGCATCGTCACGCGCCAATTCCCGAGCTGCCAGCGCCGACGCTGCAGCCGTTCGCCGGCGAGTCAACTCGCTGCCTTCGATGCAGGCCAGGGGGCGCCCATGCATTCCTTCACTGAGCAAGTAGACGCCCGCAATCGCGGGCAGGCCCTGCTCGGCATTCTGCGGAAAGACATTGACCATCTTGACCCCGATGTACCCGTGCGGCTCCCAGGCCGGCATCAACAGCATGGTCGCCTCACCGTCTGGACGATACATGGCATGATGATGACGCGGAGGCGCCTCTACCCCCTCACGGAACGCCTGTCCAATGCGGTCGACCAATGATGCCCAAGGCAGCGACGCCGCCACCTCATCACTCGTGATCATGCGCATAGTGATACCTCAGCATTGATGGAACGTTTATCCGGCCCTCACCGGGTTGCTCGGTGCTGACAAGTGACGACATCGTCGCTCGAAACGCGTCACACGAAACGGCGAGAGTCGTTCACCATGCTTGCCATACACCACCGATTCGGCCAACCACTCCGCACTGACGGCGGCTTGGGTCAACCCGAGATGTTGATGCCCGAATGCCAGAAACACATTGGCCAGTCGCGGATGACGATCCAGAACGGGCAAGGAGTCGGGCAAGGTCGGGCGGAATCCCATCCAGGTCCGAGGCGCGTCGGCAAAGCCGTCTGGACCATCGATCAGGGCCTGAAGATGTCTCTTCAAGATCGCGAAACGCTGCTGCCTGGGCTGCAATTTCAGGCCTCCGATTTCGCTGATGCCAACGATGCGCAAGCCACTCCGCAGAGGGGAAAGCACACAATGGCGCTCGGCCGATTCCATCGAATGAGGCAGCAGGCCGCACGCGCCCGGCAGCGTCAGGTGATAGCCTCGTTCGGTTTCCAGCGGAACGTCGAGCCCCAGGTCAGCGCACAATCGATGACTATAGGCACCCGCCGCAATCACCAACTGGTTGGTGACGATCCTTTCCGTTTCCCCATGCAGGATCGCCCGTTCGCCATCGGACTCCACATGCCGTATGGCCTGCTGGGACCACCGCCCTCCCCGGGCCATGAATGCATCGAAAAGTCGCCGGCACAGCATGGCAGGATCCGCCACCTTGGCGGGCTGCGGAAACCACACTCCCTGTTTCACTCGTGCCGACAAGGCAGGTATCCGCTCGCGCACCTCTGCACTCGACTGCCACTCCGCACGAATGTCATGACGCGCCAGGCGCTCGATGAGACGTCGAGGCTGAGCCGCAGACGACGACTCCCAGACCAGCAAGTGACCGGCATTGCTCAAGGCGCCTGCGGCCCCGATATCCGTCAGGCAACGACGCCATGCGTCGACCGCCTGGCTATTCAGGGACACCAGCGCCTGGCGCCCTCGCTCTGCCTGGTCCGGACGGGCCGCAGCAGCGAAGCGCATCAGCCATGGGGCTGCCGTCGGCAAATACCTCATGGGCAGTTTCAACGCTCCGTGGCGGTCGAGCAACTGTCTCGGTACTGAACGAAGCGAGCTCATCGTCGACAGCGGATCGATCGTCTCGATGGCGATATACCCGGCATTGCCCGACGACGTTCCCGTACCGGCAGGCTGCCTATCGACCAGCAGTACCTGCCTGCCCAGGCGCTGCAACCGCAATGCCATGCACAACCCCACCACACCGGCACCGACCACCGTCACTTGTTGGGTGTGGTCATGCCTCATCGCGGCGAGGGTCCTGAACCGGTTCAGCATCACCATGGTCGTCGCCCTCGCGCATCGACGCGTTGTCATCCGTTTCTGCCCGTGCTGAAAACCAGCCCAGTTGTGCATAAAGAATGCCGATCAACGGTGAGAGCCAGCAACCGAACGACAATGGAATATAGAGAAGGTCGGTCAGATCCCCAGAGGACATCGACAGTCCCAGTGCGCCGATGACGAAGGCACCCCCCGCATTCCATGGCACCAACGGCGAGACCAGGGTTCCGCCTTCCTCGACCGCACGCGCAAGGTTCAACCGGCTATACCCGAACCGGTCGTAAGCGGGGCCGTACATCCGCCCCGGCAAGGCAATGGAAAGGTAGACATCCCCGGACACCACATTGGTCGCAATGGAGGTCAATACGGCGCCAGTCTGCAAGCCTCGGAAGCCCTTGATCAGCGACAAGATCGCCTGCACCACCGACTCGAGACAGCGCGTACGCTCCAGGGCGCCGCCAAAGGCCAGGGCAAACATCATCAACGTGACCACCCAGGTCATGGACGTCACACCACCGCGATTGAGCAGGCTATCGAGGGCATCGTTGTCGACATCGATGCTGAACCCGGCATGGGCAAAGTTCAGCACATCGTGAAAAGACGCTCCCTGCGTCACCATGGCCACCAGGCCACCAGCGACCGCCCCGGTGAACAAGGCAGGAATCGGAGCGACTTTGCGAAAGGCCAGGCCGATCACCAGCAACAATGGCAGCAACTGCCAGATCCCCATGGTGAAGTGCTCGGCCAACCCCGACTGGATGGCATCGATGCGCGCCAGTTGGTCGCCGCCACCGCTATCCGCTCCCCCCACGAACGCGTAAATGGCCAATGCAATCAGCATCGCCGGCACGGTCGTCGGCATCATGTAACGTATATGATCGAAGATATTGGTTTCGGTCACAGCCGGCGTGAGATTGGTGGTATCCGACAGCGGCGAAATCTTGTCACCGAAAAAGGCGCCGGATACCACGGCACCGGCCGTCCAATGCAGAGGGACACCAAAGGCTTCACCGATACCGACCAGCGCCAGCCCGACGGTGCCTACCGTTGTCCAGGACGAGCCGATGGAAAGCGACACCAAGGCGCAAATCAGCATTGCTGCTGCCAGAAACCAGTTGGGATCGACGATCTGCAACCCGTAGTAGATCAGCATCGGAACGGTTCCGCTGGACAACCAGACGCCGACCAGCATGCCGACGATGATCAGGGTGGCAATGGATGGCATGGCGACATGCAGCACATGGAATGCCCCCTTCTCGATGTCCTTCCAGCGATACCCCTGAATCCAGCCGACGATCGCCGTGATGCCAAAGCCCATTGCCAGCGGAATGTGAGGCGTGAAATCGCCGTAGTAGAAAATCTGTAGCGCCAGCAAGGCGATGGTGAGAACGAGAGGAATCAGTGCCAGCGAAAGTCGTGGCGCAGGTATCGGAGGTGCTTCGTAGTCGTTTTTCATCGTGGGCCTCGTCGCCGCGGTTTGTTGCATTTCTGGTCGCGAGGGAACATTGGCAGACATCGGCTCGCGATAATGTCATGCCCGCGATGATGGAGCATATAACGACAGTACGGCACAGGCTTGGCCGAGGCTCAGCAATCCTTGCCCCATCCTCTGCCAAGAAAGGTCATCGCCTCGGATTGCCGGAGGAACGCATCAATCAGCGCAGGCGGTGGGCAGAGGGAGGCACGCCGTGCACACGACGATAGGCGCGTGAAAAACTGCCCTGATCATGAAACCCGACGCGTGCGGCAATGTCGCCGAACGACAAGCGGCTTTCACGCACCATGCGAGCCGCGTGATTCAGCCGGCGATGCTGTACGTACGACATCGGCGTGGTGCCCATCAGTGAGCGAAAACCGGCATGAAAGTGGCCAGGGCTGAGGGCACAGAGGGAAGCCAGTTCACGCACGCTGATCGGCACACTGAGGTGAGTATCGATATAGTCATCGAGTCGACATTTGTCGATACGCCCGCTCCGCGCAGGCACCGAGTCGGCGCGCAATGGCTGGTCATGCAGGCTCAGAGACAATGCCCTCAACAGCAGCATGCCGATATCGCCATGCAGTGCGGGCTGGGTTTCCACTTGGGGAATGAGGCCCGCTGTCATCGTTTGCAGCGACTCGGGCAAAATGAAGAATCGAGGACGATCGAACAGACGACGGATGTCATCCGCACCAGGCACGACCTCAAGATCAGGCAAGGGAACATCGACTACCAGGGTGCGGTTGCGACCATCCCCCTGGTACTCATGATGACAGGCCATCGGTATCAGGCAGCCCCGAGCACGCGTTATCCGCTCGCCCCGACCTTCCAGGCTCAACTCCGACGTCCCGGACGTTGCCAGGATCAACTGATGGTGACGGTGAGAGTGCGCAACGAACTGCGGTGACAGCGTACGAGTACGCAGGTGAAAGATTGACATGGTGCAACGCTTTTCCTGGTATCACGACGCTATCACCATACGCCAGCTCGCAGAGGTTGCCAATTGCCATCCCGTTCAGCAACGGCCCTGTTTGGCCAGCCCCGGCGGACAGAAGCCTCTGCGTTGACGGTGATGACCGCCATGGGAACGCTCATGACGGTCGCGATCATAACGACGATCACGGTCATGATGGTAATGGCGCTTACCATCGAACTCAATCAACGGCTCCGAACGAATCTCGCCCGGTTGGAAGCGTGCCGGTTGATAGCTACATCCCGCCAACAGCAACGTCGACGCAAGAACACTCAACACAACGAGTCGCAGGGAACATCTCATGGAAACAAACCTCTAGCGGTTGCTTGAACACAGGTTTCCCCTACCAGTTCCCCGATGGTTCACTTGGCTTCTCATGTTGCCGAGAAGCATTGCGAACACTGTTTATTAAACACAGCCTACCATGTGTTGGCGCTACCAAACACGCAAGAAATAGGGAAATCGACGGTGCGTTCCTCCATAGCGGGGAGATGGGCGGTGAGCGTCATCATTCCCCAAAGCCAACTGATCTTGTAGCGGTCGGCGTTGACATTCTCAAAGCCCGCATCGAGAAGCAATTCACGGCATTCATCGCTACGATAGGTTCGATAATGGCCGGCATCGAACCAGCGCAGGAACACATCGCATAGCCGGCAGGATAGGAAGTCGTCGCACCAGTCGACGATCACGAGTCGGCCGCCGGGTTTCAGGACACGCCGCATTTCACGCAGCGCCAATGACGGCTGACGGATATAATGGAAGGCGCTCGTCGACACGATGGCATCCTGACTGGCATCGACGAACGGCAGCTGCTCCGCCGCGGCGACCGACAGCATCACGCTATCACCCAGGCGCTCTCTTGCGACCATCAGCATGTCATGAGACAGGTCGACACCAGTCAACTCCGCATCCGGTACCTGACGGGACAAGGATGACAGCAGTGCACCGGTGCCACAGCCGACGTCCAACAGCGCTTCACCGGGCGCCAGACGAAGCTCCGCCGCCGCCTCGTACACTGACGCGGCGACATACCCCCGCCAACGCCGGTCGTACACAGGCGCCAGTCTGGCGTATTCCTGCTTCAGCGATGCATAGTCCCGCTTATGCGTTCGAGGCGCTCGACTGCCCACCGGTCTGCTTCTCCAAGTATCACGCGTTATAAACCACCCAACCACATTGGGACAGATCATACCCCCCGAGTGCAGCGGCACGCTCCCGGAACCGTTCTCCTGCCACGAACCCCATGAGTCGCTGGACGGGCGGCTCGAAAAAACTGCGCCGCCGCATGACCAGATCGAAACACTCTTCATGTATCGGCAGGAACGCCAAGCCATGGCGTCGAGCAGCAGCCTCCACCCCCAGACCGACATCGGCGCTGCCTTCCCGAATCGACGCGGCCAGGTCGTCCTCATTCAGAGATACATGGTCCGCCAGGCGCAGGTCATCGTAAGCGATCTCCTCACGCCTCAATAGATAGCGCAGCAAGCGGTCTGCACCGGCATCGGGCTGACGGTGCGCGACGACCAGCCGTCCAGTCCCCAGACAACGCATGCCATTCACCCCTTTGGGATTGTCGGGAGGCAGAATCAAGCCCTGGCGCCGTATCGCCCAGCGCAATATCACCAGATCCCGCATACCGCCCAACCCCAGGGCCTCGGGACGATTGTACGCCCCCGTCTCGGCATCGATCAGATGCACCCCCGCCAGCATGGCCTCGCCATCACGCACACGGCGTACCCCATCGCCGCTACCGTGACATAGCGTCGCCAGCTGTGACTGCGACTCACGCAGTGCCCAGTCCAGCAACGGGTCGTGACTCCCGGCCAGAATCGGCGGTGTCTCGCGACTCCCCGGCTTGTCGCCCTCCAGATGATTCATCAGCCACAGATCCAGCGACTGACGCGGGAACAACAACTTGCCGGTCACCTTGATACAGGGTATCTGCCCCTGTTTGACGAGATCGTAGACCTTGCGCTCCTTGAGCCGCAGGTAATCGGCCACCTCTGCCGTCGTCAAATAGTCGTAGCCAAACTGCTTCACATGTTTACCACTGCTTATAACTGCATTGATTTCATCGATAGCTGCACTGATTCAAAGCAAAGCACATGATGCAACGAGTCGCCAGGAGTCATGCATGCTATCGGAAGACAACGCCTTTACCACTGCACTGCAATTAATCATCGGTCTCGACGAGACATTGGTCGGGATCGTCGCCCTGTCGATGCAGGTTTCGCTGACGGCTGTGCTCATCGCCGCCATGCTGGGACTGCCGTTGGGTGCAGCCGTTGCGTTGTGGCGTTTCCCGGGGCGCGGACTCGTGATCATCATACTCAATGCCTTCATGGGCCTGCCCCCGGTCGTGGCAGGGCTGGTCGTTTACTTGATGCTATCGCGCGCGGGCCCACTGGGCGAACTGGGCCTGCTGTTCACGCCCTCGGCCATGGTGATTGCCCAGATACTGCTCATTCTTCCCATCATCGCCGCCCTCACGCGACAGCATACCGAAGAACGCTGGGATGAGTATCGAGAGCAGTTGACCTCGTTTCGTGTCAGCCGGGTGCGCGCTATTCCCACCCTGTTATGGGACGCACGCTTCTCGCTGATGACCGTGATTCTAGCCGGCTTTGGCCGCGCCAGCGCCGAGGTCGGTGCCGTCATGATCGTCGGTGGCAACATCGACGGCGTCACTCGCGTCATGACGACGGCCATCGTCCTGGAAACCAACAAGGGCAACCTGCCCCTGGCGCTCGGCCTGGGAATGATTCTGCTGCTGCTGGTGGCGCTGATCAACGCCGGGGCTTTCCTGATCGGCGAGGAAGCGAGGAGACGTCTGGGATGAACGACATGAACACCGCCCCGACATCCGCCACCATGCTGGCCATGGAAGGCGTCGCGTTCACGCATCGCGGACACGCTCTTCTCAAGGACGTATCGCTGTCGCTATCACGCCACGGCAATACCATCGTCATGGGTCCCAACGGGGCCGGCAAAAGCCTGTTGATGCGTTTGCTGCATGGATTGTTGTCCCCGACGCACGGTCGACTGCGCTGGCACGGCCAGTCCGGGCGGCCACCCCGCCAGGCCATGGTGTTCCAGCGTCCCGTCATGCTGCGCCGATCCGCCATCGCCAACGTCACCTATGCCCTGGCCGTTCAGGGTACCCGATGGCGTGACCGCCGCCCCCAGGCCTGGGACGCCCTGGAACGATTCGGCCTCACCGAGATAGCACACCGTCCTGCACGCGTTCTCTCCGGTGGCGAACAGCAACGCCTGGCGCTGGCCCGCGCCTGGGCACTACGTCCGGAAATCCTCTTCCTCGACGAACCCACCTCCGCGCTCGACCCGGCCGCCATCAAGGCCGTGGAGGACGCGGTCATCGATTTTCACCACCAGGGGACACGCATCGTCATGAATACCCATGACCTGCACCAGGCAAGACGGTTGGCCGATGACATCGTCTTCCTGTGCCAAGGCCGTGTGATCGAGCACAACCAGGCCGACAGTTTTTTCACAACGCCACGTACACGGGAAGCAGCGGCCTTCGTGCGTGGCGAGTTGGTGTGGTGACACACCCCACCTTCATCCCAGCAACCGAAAAGGACCATCGAGATGACAATCAAGAGATTCGTCGGCACGCTCGCCGGCTTAGGGCTCGCCATGGCATTCGCGACGAATGCCGCTGCCGAGGAGGACGAGCGTTTCATCAACCTGGCCTCGACGACGTCGACCGAACAGTCGGGTCTGTTCGACGCCATCCTTCCTCAGTTCAAGGAGGCGACGGGCATCGACGTCCGCGTCGTGGCCGTCGGCACGGGGCAAGCGTTCGAACTGGCCCGCCGGGGCGATGCAGACAGCCTGCTGGTTCACGACACGGCCGGTGAAAAGGCCTTTATCGAGGAAGGCTACGCCACCGAGCGCCAGCCGGTGATGTACAACGACTTCGTATTGATCGGCCCGGGCGAGGATCCGGCCGACATCGCCGACGCCGATGACGCTGCAGACGCCTTCGCACGTATCGCCGACGCCGAGGTACCGTTCGCTTCGCGCGGCGATGACAGCGGCACCAACCGCGCCGAGCTCCGTCTGTGGGAGTCCGCCGGCGTCGATCCCGGGGGGGAATGGTATCGCGAACTCGGCAGCGGCATGGGGCCGACCCTGAACACCGCCGCCGGCATGGACGCCTATGTCATGTCCGACCGGGCCACCTGGGTCGCCTTCGATAACCGTCAGGATCTGGAGATCCTGTTCGACGGTGACGAAGCGCTCTTCAACCAGTATGGCAGCCTGCTGATCAGCGAGGAACGTCATCCCCACCTCAAGCACGATCTGGCGAAGCAATGGCACGAATGGCTGATCTCCGCGGACGGCCAACAGGCCATCGCCGACTACGAGCTCGACGGTCAACAGCTATTCTTCCCCAATGCCGGTGAGAATGGCGACGACTGATCCCACCAGGACCTGACGGAAGCCCCTGGAGCGCCGCGCCGGAGATCCCGGTTCGGCGCTCTGTATTTGGCATCCTGATGTTATCTATTCGCACAACCGATACGCATGCAATGCCTTGTCATGGCATCATTTTCCCTATCGGGACATGATGACGCTCAGCACCTTCGCGCAAGGCTGGTTGACAGGTGGCGTCACTATCATCGAGTTTTAGTATACAAATACAGTACACAATAAAGAATTCACCACACATCTCCGGCAACATAACAAGGCACCTGAACCAAGCGTGAGACACTCGCTGGGTAACCCTTCCACACTGAGTTGGGGATGCGTGCCAATCAACATGCCGAGGAGAGATGCCATATGACCGACATCGCTGACACACTCTGGATACGTCACCCGTTGGCGTGCGCCGCCCCCGATGCAGCGGGAGGTATCGTCATCCAGGGCAAGCGCATCATCGAGACAATCCCCGCCGGCGGCCAACCCAGCCACCCCGTGGACCACGTCTTCGATGCGTCGCGCCACGTGCTGCTGCCCGGTCTGGTCAATACCCATCATCATTTCTACCAGACGCTCACACGCGCCTATTCTCCGGCGCTCAACAAACCGCTTTTCCCGTGGCTGACGACGCTGTATGACGTCTGGACCAACCTCGACGAAACCCAACTGGCCCTCGCCAGCGAGCTGGCCATGGTGGAACTCCTCATGTCCGGATGTACCACCGTCGCCGACCATCACTACATTTTCTCCGGCGCACTGACCAACGCGATCGACATCCAGGTCGAGACGGCACGGCAGTTGGGGGTTCGCGCTTCGCTGACACGCGGCTCGATGAGCCTGGGCCGCGAGCAAGGGGGGCTGCCGCCACAAGCGGTCGTGCAGGACGAAACCACGATCCTCGACGACAGCCGTCGCCTGATCGAGCAATACCATGAGCACGACGACGATGCCATGATCACCATCGCGCTGGCCCCCTGCTCACCGTTTTCGGTCAGTCGTGAACTGATGCGCGAGAGCGCGAGCCTCGCGGAAACGATGGGCGTCCGGCTGCATACCCATCTGGCCGAGACAGCGGACGAAACCGATTTCTGTCTGCAGCAATTCGGCTTGCGCCCTCTCGATTACATGGAAGAGCTCGGCTGGCTGAGCGATCGCACCTGGTTGGCGCACGGCATTCACTTCAACGATGACGAAGTCGCCCGTCTCGGCCACGCCGGCACCGGTATCGCACACTGCCCCTCCTCGAACATGGTTCTGGGCTCCGGCATGTGCCGTACGCTGGACCTGGAAGCCGCCGGCGCGCCGATCGGCCTGGCCGTGGATGGATCCTCCTCCAACGATCATTCCAATCTGGCGGAAGAGATGCGTCAGGGCTTGTTGCTGGGACGCTTGCGCTATGCGCCGGGTGAGATCACCCACGAGACCGTGATCCGTTGGGCAACGCAAGGCTCGGCCCGCTGCCTGGGACGCACCGATATCGGTGGGCTGGAACCCGGTCAGCAAGCCGACCTGGCCCTGTTCACCCTGGATGAACTGCGTTTCTCGGGTGCCGAGAATCCGCTGGCAGCCCTGCTGTTATGCGGAGCACACCGGGCCGATCGAGTGATGATCGGCGGCGACTGGCGAGTCGTCGACGGCCAACCGCTGGGAGTCGATCTCGACGCCCTGAAGTCTCGCCATGATCAGGCCGCACGACGCTTGAGACAGAATCTATAGTCGCGGCAAGCGCCCCCGATTGCCATTGCCGTGACGGACTGAAGCACCCTCGAAAGTAACGACATTCGACAACAACAATGTGGAGACGAATCGATGCCCACTGAGTCCACTTCCTCCGACGCAATGGCAACCCCCAATGACAACCCGATACGCAGTACCCACGATGTCAATGCGAGACCTCCGTTGGGGCGGGCCATACCGCTTGGCCTGCAACACGTATTGGCGATGTTCGTCAGTAACGTCACCGTACCCATCATCATCGCCGGCGCTGCCGAACTCTCGGCCGCACAGACGACCCTGATGATCCAGGCGGCCATGTTCGTGGCCGGTGTCGCCACTCTCGTGCAATCGCTCGGGCTGGGTCCCATCGGTGCCCGACTGCCCATCGTCATGGGCACCAGCTTCGGTTTCGTGCCCGTCCTGATCCCGATCGCTGTCGGCATGGGGGTTCCCGCCGCGCTGGGCGCCGCCTTGTGCGGTGGTGTTGCCATGGCGCTCGTCGGACTCTTCCTGCCCTGGCTTCGCTTCCTGTTTCCTCCGGTCGTCACCGGCACCTTCGTGATCATGATCGGCACCCTGCTGATGCCGGTCGGCTTCGCCTATGCCGGTGGCGGTTTCGGCGCCGATGATTTCGGCTCGCTGCACCATCTGCTGCTCGCAGCCCTGGTACTGGTCGTCACGGTCGGCATGCACCAGTTCGGACGCGGCATCTGGTCGGAGATTTCGCCGCTGGCCGGGCTGGTATCGGGCTTCATCGCAGCCGTCGCCTTCGGCTATGTCGACTTCTCGGATGTAGCGCAAGCCGACTGGTTCTCGCTGCCTACGCCTTTCGCGATCGGCGTGGAGTTCCATCTCGCCGCCATCGTGCCGGTCGTGTTGCTGGCGGTCGTGACCTGTGCGGAATCGATCGGCGATATCGTCGGTACCACGGTTGGCGGTGCGAATCGTGAACCGACCCAGAAGGAGCTTTCCGGTGGCGTCATGGCCGATGGCCTGGCCAGTGTCTTTGCCGCCATCTTCAATGCCTATCCGCAGATCAGCTTCAGCCAGAATGTCGGCATCGTCGCCCTGACCGGCGTCGTCAGCCGCTTCGTCGTGGCCATCGGTGGCGGCTTCCTGGTCATCGCCGGCCTGCTGCCCAAGCTCGGCGGTCTGGTCTCGAGCATCCCCAACTCGGTCCTCGGCGGTGCCGTACTGATCATGTTCGGCATGATCGCCAGTGCCGGTATCAAGATGCTCAGCGGTATCGACTTCAACAAACGCAACATGCTGATCATCGCGATGTCGCTGGCAGCCGCCATCGGCTTGCCTGCCCAGGAAGGCCTGTACGCCAACCTGTCGGAAAATGTGCAAGGCATCATCGAATCCGGCCTGATTCCGGGCGCCTTGACGGCGATCGTTCTCAACCTGATTCTGCCCCGTTCGGAGCAACCGATGCGCGACGATGTCTGACCCGCACCGCCGCCATGCATAAAAAAGACGCCTCGATCGTCACCGGTCGAGGCGTCTTCGTTTGGCGCCCACCAATCATCAATGCGCCGGCAACAGATTCGGTATCCAGGCCGGATCGGCAATGACGAGCACACCGATGAGCATCAGTGCGGCACCCGATGAACGCGCGACGCGACGTCCGTGGCGCCCCACCTTTTCATAGAGCATCAGCAGGGCCAGTGGCGCCATCCACAGCAGATTGGCAATGCCGACGATGAACATCACCACCATCAGCGCCCAGCAACAGCCGAGGCAGAACCAGCCGTGATGCATGCCGAGCATGAACGCTGCCGGAACGCCCTGCCGATAATGGTTCAGCAGAAAGGAGCGCGGTTGGCGGCATATGTCCAGGCACCGATCCTTGAGGGCAGAAAACTGAAATGCACCCGCCACCACGAGGACTGGACCGGCGATCCACTCGGGCCGATGTATCAGCCAGTGCCACCGCTGGATCGCCCCATCCAGCAGCGCATCGCCGACCAGCGCCGCGCCCCCGAATAGCGTCCAGACCACCAGATATCCGCCCAGGAAACCCGCTCGCGCCAGGCCGGGATGGCGTTGCCCGCCGGCCACCTGACGGAATAGCCCGACCATCGGTAACGCCGTGGGCAACATCATGGCGGCAATGTGTATCTGCCAGGCCAGCAGGAACAGTGCCAGACTGAGCCACGGATTGACCCCATCGACCACCAACCGATGATGATGCACCCACTGTACGGAACCGGTCAGTTCAGCACCGATGGCCAGCGACCACGCCAGCACGATGGCCAGCAGCAGCACCGGCGCCCCCCGCCAGGCAGCGCGTTCCGCAACGGCCGTGTTCATGGCTGGTGCTCCATCCGCCAGGCCGTCTGCATGGTATTGCGCCCTTCGAACGACCAGCTCATGTCGTACTGTGGCAGGTTGACCTGATAACGCCGGGACTTGCCGATATAGGCCGGCTCACCCTTGATTGTCGTAAAGGCACTGTCGTGCAGCGTCGCCGTCGTGCCATCCGGCGAAGACTGGATCGGCATCAGTTCCGCCTCGACCATTCCCTTGGCCTGCAGCCGCCCTTGTGCCTGATGCGTGTCATACTCGATCGGTACCCGTTCGACGGCAACCAGCTCACCGATCAGCCCCGCCAGATCGGCCAGCGGGCCTCCCAGCTTGCCACCGAATGCCTCCAACAAGGCCTCGTACTGCGCATCGTCGGCCTTGTCATCGATCAGCACCACCGAGCGCCAGCCGCCCGCCAGGGCATTCCCGGGGATATAGGCAACATTGATGAGCGTCAGGCCGGATATATCCACACCGCGCGCATGACCACTGTCCAGATGGAAAGCGATCACACCGAAGCATTCATTGCCATCCGGGTCTTCGCCGATAAAACAGGGGCAGGGAACCCCACAGGAGCAGATTTCGAGCATCGTACCTTCCAGCCGATAGCCCGATCCGGTTGTTGTTGTCATGTTGCACCTCCGCCTGCATCAGGATGTCATGGCACCCCTCGGCATCACGGCAGGTCCGCGAGCATGGACGCCCCGCAATGCCTCGGGCACATCTCGCTCCAGTACCGCCGTTGGCGGTCACATCCTTGGCAACCCGCCCTTCCCCACCATCATGCATCAGGCGCAGGTCGCCGCTGCAAAGTAGAAATCCAGCATACGATCGAGCGGTGCCGGATCCCGTTTCAACCGACTGCGGAGCGCCGCCCCCTCCCAGCAGTTCAACAACAGATTGGCCATCTCCATGGGATCGGAGTCCGGTGGAATGTCCCCCTGTTGGTGGGCCTCCTCCAGACACGTCGCGATACCCTCTATCACTACGGAAAAGCACCACTCGATCTTCTCCGCAAAGACCGGATTGATCCCGGAAAGCTCCTGACCGAGCCCACCGAGCATGCAGCCCAAGTACCCATCCTCGCGATATTTGTCGCGTGACAGCTCGAAGAATCGACGGGCACGATCCAGCGGCGGCAAGGAGCGATCACCCACGGAGGCATCCAAGCCCCGGTGAACCGTTTCCATGTAGCGATCGATCACCTGCAGGGCGAAGTCTTCCTTGCTGCGAAAGTGGTGGTAGAACGACCCCTTGGGCGTCTGGGTCGCTTCCAGCAGCGCCATGATACCGAGATCGTTGTACCCGTGCTGCAGCAACATGTTCAGCCCCGTATCGAGGAGACGCTCGCGTGTCGTACTCGTCATGGCCACTCCATTACTAGACAAACCGGTCTATTCTTAACTGTAGATCGGCCCTGACGGCTGTCAAGGACGCAACCACGAATATATCGATACTCTCCAAGCTGCACTTTACGTTAACGTCAAATAATCCTAGCCTAGGCACATAGCCCGATACGGATGGGAGCACGCCATGCACACCCCCTACCGGTCCCTCGACTTCGGCCTCGACGACGAACTGAACATGCTGCGCGATCAGGTCAATGCATTCGCCCGTGACGAGATCGCCCCACGCGCCGCCGAGATCGACGCGCATAACGACTTCCCCGGCGACCTGTGGCGCAAGTTCGGCGACATGGGGCTGCTCGGCATTACCGTGCCCGAGGCGTTCGGTGGCAGCGGCATGGGTTATCTCGCCCACTGCATCGCCATGGAGGAGATCTCGCGCGCCAGCGCCTCGGTCGGGCTCTCCTACGGCGCCCACGCCAACCTGTGCGTCAACCAGATCACCCTCAACGGCACCACCGAGCAGAAGGTCAAGTACCTGCCCAAGCTGATCAGCGGCGAACACGTGGGGGCGCTGGCGATGTCCGAGCCGGGCGCCGGGTCCGACGTAGTGTCGATGAAGCTACGCGCCGCAAAACGCGGCGACCGCTATATCCTCAACGGCAACAAGATGTGGATCACCAACGGCCCCGATGCCGACGTGCTGGTGGTCTACGCCAAGACCGACCCGGACGCCGGCTCCAAAGGAATCACCGCGTTCATCGTCGAGCGCGATTTCCCCGGCTTCGCCACCGCCCAGAAACTCGACAAGCTCGGCATGCGCGGCTCCAACACCTGCGAACTGGTGTTTCAGGACTGCGAAGTGCCCACAGCGAACGTGCTCGGCGAACTCGACAAGGGCGTGCAGGTCTTGATGAGCGGCCTCGATTACGAACGCACCGTGCTCGCCGCCGGCCCTATCGGCATCATGCAAGCGGCGCTCGACGTGGTGGTGCCTTACTTGCACGAGCGCAAACAGTTCGACCAGCCGATCGGCGAATTCCAGTTGGTGCAGGGCAAGGTTGCCGACATGGTGACCACCCTGAACGCCTGCCGCGCCTATCTCTACGCCGTTGCCGGCGCCTGCGATCGCGGCCGGGTATCGCGCAAGGACGCCGCCGGCGCGATCCTCTATTGCGCCGAAAACGCCACCCAGGTCGCGCTGGACGCCATCCAACTGCTCGGCGGCAACGGCTACATCAACGACTACCCCACCGGCCGCCTACTGCGCGACGCCAAGCTCTACGAGATCGGCGCCGGCACCAGCGAGATACGGCGGATGCTGATCGGTCGCGAGGTCTTCAATGAATCCACCTGACACAGAGGCGGGCTCGCGCCCCGCATCGCGGTTGAAACCGCTCCCACGACACCAACATCGAGCAAGCCATTGTAGGAGCGACTTCAGTCGCGATGCCGGCCGTGAGGCCGGTCCAACCGCCTTCGCGATCAACACATCGCCCACCAGCGAGGAATCGTGATGGCCATCCTGCACACCCAGATCAACCCCCACAGCGACGCCTTCCAGGCCAACGATGCGGCAATGCGCGCCGAGGTTCTCAGGCTGCGTGAGTTGACGGCAGAGATCAGCCAGGGCGGCGGCGAGACACTGCGCGCGCGTCACGAGAGCCGCGGCAAGCTGTTCGTGCGCGACCGTATCGACCACCTGCTCGACGAGGGAGCGCCCTTTCTGGAGCTGTCGCCATTGGCCGCTCATGAGGTCTACCAAAGCCCGGTTCCTGCCGCGGGCATCGTCACCGGCATCGGTCGCGTCGCCGGGGTCGAGTGCGTGATCGTCGCCAACGACGCCACCGTCAAGGGCGGCACCTACTTCCCGCTGACGGTCAAGAAGCACCTGCGCGCCCAGGAGATCGCCCGCCGGCATCGCCTGCCGTGCCTCTATCTGGTCGACTCCGGCGGTGCTCACCTGCCCCACCAGGACGAGGTGTTCCCCGACCGCGACCATTTCGGGCGCATCTTCTACAACCAGGCGACGCTCTCCGCCGAAGGCATACCGCAGATCGCCGTGGTGATGGGCTCCTGCACCGCGGGCGGCGCCTACGTCCCGGCCATGGCCGACGAGTCGATCATCGTCAAGCAGCAAGGGACGATCTTTCTCGGTGGGCCGCCACTGGTCAAGGCCGCCACCGGCGAGACGATCAGTGCCGAAGCATTGGGTGGCGCGGACGTCCATACCCGCATCAGCGGCGTCGCCGATCACTACGCCGAGAATGATGCGCACGCCCTGCAACTGGCGCGGCGCTGCGTCGCCCGGCTCAACTGGCAGAAGCGTGGCGAGCTCAAGAGGCAGGAGCCCAGGCCCCCGCGCCTCGACCCCGACGAACTCTACGGCATCGTCGGCACCGATCTGCGCAAACCGTTCGAGGTCCGCGAAATCATCGGCCGCCTGGTAGACGACTCCGACTTCGACGAGTTCAAGCGCTATTACGGCGACACGCTGGTCACCGGCTTCGCCCACCTGCACGGCTACCCGATCGGCATCGTTGGCAACAACGGCGTGCTGTTCTCCGAATCCGCCCTGAAAGGTGCCCACTTCATCGAACTGTGCGCCCAACGCGGGATTCCGCTACTTTTCCTGCAGAACATCACCGGTTTCATGGTCGGCTCGACATACGAACACGAAGGCATTGCCAAGCACGGCGCCAAACTCGTCACCGCCGTGACCTGTGCCCGGGTGCCCAAGTTCACGGTACTGATCGGCGGCAGCTTCGGCGCCGGCAACTACGGCATGTGCGGCCGCGCCTTCGAGCCCAACCTGCTGTTCATGTGGCCCAACGCGCGCATCTCGGTGATGGGCGGCGAGCAGGCCGCCAACGTGCTCGCCCAGGTCAAGCGCGAGCAGTACGAACGCGACGGACACGAATGGAGTGCGGAAGAGGAAGACGCCTTCAAGCAACCGACAAGGGATGCCTACGAACACCAGGGGCACCCCACCTACGCCAGCGCCAGGCTATGGGACGACGGCGTCATCGACCCGCTGCAGACCCGCGACGTGCTGGGCCTCGCCCTCGCCGCCGCGCTGAACGCCAAGATCGACGAAACCCGATTCGGCGTGTTCAGGATGTAATCCCCACGCCAGATACAACGTGTCGGAGCGATGGAGCTCCTGACGTCGCTCCTAACAGTTGGGGTTGTAGGAAATGGGATGGACCCGTCCCTCCATGTGCCAAGATGAAGATTAACGCCATCTGCGGGTGCATGGGGCACCACACGGCATCTCGAAGAGAGGGTCCATCCATGAATAACATTAGCATCGTCGGCATTGATCTCGCCAAGCATGTTTTC
>NZ_VRYH01000019.1 GCF_008079445.1 Aidingimonas lacisalsi
CGTTAGCTGAGCCGTACCAAATCTGCCATAACGAGCTGCATATTACCGCAAGCATCGGGGTCAGTGTTTACCCCGATCACGGCAGCGATGAGCCCACCTTGCTCAATAATGCCGATACAGCCATGTACCACGCCAAGAAAAGCGGTCGCAACAAGTACCAGCTGTTCAGTGCCGAGATGGACGCCCTGAAGACGCAAAACAGGAATCTGGAATCCCAACTGCATCTGGCACTAAAGGCAGACGCTTTGTTTCTCGATTTCCAGCCCCGCATAGATCTCGCCACCGGCTATATGGTTAGCGCAGAAGCGCTGGTGCGTTGGCAAAACCCGACACAGGGCCTCATGCCGCCCTCGGCGTTTCTTCCCGTCGCAGAAGCCCGCGAACTCATGGTCCCTATTGGTTACTGGGTATTGGGTGAGACCTGCCGTCGGTTACAGGCATGGCGTCGTGAAGGGGGCGATATCGTGCCCATCGCGGTGAACATGTCAGCGATGCAACTGCGCGACAAGACATTGCCCGCTCGTGTGGCGGAGATATTGGCCAAGACCGGGCTAGATGCCCATTTTCTAGAACTGGAGGTGTCTGAAAGCAGCCTGATGCATCTGCATACCGATGCTTCAATATCGACACTGGTCGAGTTGAGCCATATGGGGATACGCATTGCCATCGACGACTTCGGTGACGGGAGCGTCAGCCTGAAACAGTTGCAATGTTTTCCAATCGACACGGTCAATCTCGCGCCCTGTTTTGTTCATGACATGCTAAATAACTTGGAAGATTCCCTGTTCATCAAGGCGCTTATCAATTTTGGTCAGAATTTATCCATGCGCGTCATGGCCAAGGGTGTCGAGACACCCGAACAGCTGGACTATCTCGAATTACAAGGCTGCGATGGTGCCCAGGGGTTCTGGCTCAGTAAGCCGCTGTCGGCAACAGATTTTCGTGCATTACTCGGTTCTGATCGGTTGCTTACTAGTGTCTTAAAAAGCTCGGCGCATTCAGCGCAACAGTCAATGCCTGCCGATAACGCTGGATTCGGGTCTGAATTTTGCGCGGTAGATAAATGCCCAATTTTTGTTTTCAAGGATGAATCAATGAACTCATCAATTTCCACATTCGATACTCGCGTATACACCCCATTGAGTGCGCTACATGCCCATGCCTAGAGCTTGCAGGCGCAGCCGTTGAGCGATTTGCTAGTGGATAAATCTGCCTCCAGTCCTGCTAGCCGGAGAGCAAATGCCCTGGCATTTACTTTCGGTAATCTTCATATCGGTTTCAGTAAGCAGCGCCTGACAAGCAAAACTATGGCATTGCTAAAAGAGTGGGCGGAAAGCTGCGGGCTGGCGGCGGTATCGCCAATTTCACGAGCGGTGGGCAGCCATTGTTCGGCAGTTTGCCGGGCCTCGTCATCGCCACCCAGAGAGCGCAGGCAAGCAAGGTAATCTATTTACCGGCTTTAATCCTGGGGTAAGCCGTAAGGCACTTAAGCGGATACATGAAACGCTCCGTCGTATGAATATTAACCGAGCGACATGGGCAGACCTTCGTCAACTGGCGGATTGGCTCAACCCCATGGTGCGAGGATGGGTAACATATTACGGAAAGTTCTATCCGCAACCTCTGGAGCGGGCGCTGGTAAAGATCGATCTTCGTCTTGGCCGTTGGGCACGCAACAAGTACAAGCGCTTGAGAGGGCATAAACGCCGGTCATGGGCCTGGGTAAAGAAGGTTCGTACGGCACAGCCGACACTCTTTGTGCATCGGGAGTTTGTCTACTCGAAGAAGGTTGGATAGGAAGAGCCGTATGAATCGAGAGGTTCACGTACGGTTCTGTGAGGGCCTGAGGGGGTGGTTCCCCCGGGCTACTCGACCTGCATACGGCCAAGCAGATCGCCGCCCTCCAGGAGCTGGTAGCCGATCAGGGGGGCCACCGGCGATGCCTGGGTGATCAAGGAAAAGCTGCGCTGGATCCAGAAGGCACCGACACCGCGTGCCACACGGTAGTGCATCACGAACTACCTCAAGGTCATGCGGGAGGCCGTTACCGGCCAGGCACTGCTCCAGCCGATGGTGAAGGCCCTGACGACGCTGGAGCGGCATGCCGAGCAGGTGGTGAGGCGCTGGATCTCCGGCCTGACCAACGCCCGTCTGGAAGGCATGAACGGTCTGTTCCAGGCGGCCCGATCACGCGCACACGGCTACCGGAACGAGGCCAACTTCATCGCGATGATCTACCTGATCGGCAGTCCCGTGGGACGGTTACTGGACCAGGCCGAATCCACATGAAACGTCGAGGAACCGTTTAGCAGGCGGTCGTATTCTTCCTTGACCACCGTATAGCATTCGCAGACGCGCCCCTCCAGTCCAGGCCGGTCAGTCACGGTGATATGCCCACGGTGATATGAGATGAGGCCCGCTTTTTGGAGTTTACCCGCCGATTCGGTGACTCCCTCGCGACGAACACCCAGCATATTGGCGATTAATTCCTGGGTCATGACCAGTTTATCGCCTGGCAGTCGGTCAAGGCTTAGTAGTAGCCAGCGACATAGTTGCTGATCGACGCTGTGATGACGATTGCATACCGCCGTCTGTGCCATTTGCGTCAGCAAGGCTTGAGTATAGCGAAGGAGCAGTTGCTGCATCGGGCCGGCGCGGTAGAATTCGTTTTTGAGCAGTTGACCCTTGATACGGTAAGCCTTCCCTGCACTCTGAATGATCGCTCGGCTGGGCGTGGTTTCACCGCCCATGAACAGTGACACGCCCACAACCCCTTCATGGCCCACAACAGCAATTTCCGTGGAGGCACCATCCTCCATGACGCACAACAGCGAGACGATGGAGTCAATCGGAAAGTAAACATGGTCCATTTGCTGTCCGGATTCACACAGCGATTGGCCCAATGTCAGCGTCACCTCCTCGAAATGAGGCAACAGTCGTTTCAACTCATCTTCCGGCAGCAAGCCAAGCAGAGCGTTTTGCTGTAAAACATGCAATTCTTGCATTGAAGATCTATCCCTCTTGCTTGATTTCGCACAACATCTGATCGCAATGCCCAATATGGGTTATATGATTTCAGTTGTTTATATACGGGTATCTCAAGTTCACCGAGACACATTTCTCAAGTATAGAACGCTATAGAGCAACATCTGTACGCTATCACACATAAGGCGATGCGATGCATTCAAGCTTAAAATCGCGATTCGTATCACAAAATGGTATCTGATTACGTATATGGCTCAGCCAGCTTCAGGAGCCGGTACGGCATCGGCGGTGTTCTCGCCGCCACCGTCAGAAAGCGTGGGATCATGGCCGTGAGGTCATAGCGCCGATTGAAGCGGTACTCGAACTCGGCCAGGTAGCGCGGCACATGGTGTCCACGGATGGCATGGTAGCTGCCGGTGATGGCGTGCTTGACGTTGCCCAGCACGGTGTTGACCCAGTTGTACGCTCGTGCATGACCTGCAGCAGCTTGTGCTTGAGCTTCCAGGCGGTGTTGTAGCTGACGCTGAGCTCCCGGGACAACTGCAGCGCCGAGAGGCCATTCTTGCGTTGGGTCAGCAGGTAGATAGCCAGGAACCAGGTGGTAAGCGGCAAAGCGCGACTGCAACGCCTTGTTCGTGCCCTCTCGCCAGGTGACTGTTTGGTAGTGGGCGTTCTCCAGGGCATGGGCCAACGTGTCCGCCGACACGGGATGGTGCTCCGTCGTCTGTTGCCACCGTATGGGTGGCCGCCCCTGCCCCGACCATTCAGGGGGCAGGGGCTCGGTACCGGGCGCCCAGACGCTGAGGTCGTCGCTAATGCCCACGCAGTAGCTCAGGCCCCACTCGGCGAGCTGTTCCCGCCAGACCGTCACCTTGCCGTAGGCGGCATCCGCCAGCACGATGCCAGGCGTGATGCCGGCGTCCAGCGTCTCGCGAACCTGCTGCAGGGCGATCTCCGGATCAAGGCTGGCCGCGATGGGCTCGATGCTCTTTCGGGGCAGCAATAGCATCAGGCCATAACAGTAGTCCCTGAAGCTTCGCACGCGATCGGCATGTCCCGTTGGGGCGCCAACTCGTCCAGGTAGGCATCGAAACCGTCGTGAAGCGTAGAGCGTGACATCAACTGCAACCGGCATCCCTGAGGTAGAACACCCCCACATCGTAACAGCCTAATTTATGACACAGTAGTACTAAGCTTTGTCTGAAAAATCGATGAAAAGCGGATTTTACGAGAGTGTAAATGAGCATATTGAGCCGATTTTTAACGCCCTGAAGGGGGACGCTACCTTCATGGTCTTTCATCTCGATTGCTCAGAGTGTGTTTCAGGCTAGTCTTGATTTCCCCCCAGATGGCGACGAAAAACGCCGTCAAGGGAACCGCGAGTATCAGGCCAATAATGCCGCCCAAGGCCGTACCCCAGAAGAACAGAGAAATAACCACGAGTGCGGGGTGAAGGCCTGAGCGGTTGGCCATGATCTTCGGTGTCAGCAACCAGCTTTCCACCAGTTGAACCGCCGCAAACACCAGTCCGGCCAGGACCAGTAACTCAACGCCGCCATCCGGCTGCAGGTAGGCCATGGGCAGGATCACCAGCAGGCCGATGAGGGTGCCCAGGAAGGGGACGATATTCAGCAGCCCCAGCACCAGCCCGGCAAGCACGCCAAAATCCAGGCCGATCAGCGTGAAACTTATGGCATACAAGGTACCCATACACACGGCGATGATCAGCTGGCCTTGAAAGAAGGCTGATACATATCCGACGAACACATCCATGAAGTACAGCATTTTCTGCTGGGTGGGCTTGTGGAAGATGGACAACAGTTCGGATGCCTGCCCTCGGAGCAAGTCTCCGGAAAGCAGGGTGAAAAACAGAAAAAGGGGCACGAAACTAATTGCCGCCAACCGCCCCAGATAGGACATGATAGCCGTGCTCGGATTTTCCACGCCCGGTACGACTGACTCGGATTCCTCGCCATCGCTGCTCTCCATGCTGGTGGAGATCATGGAGCTAAGTTCTGGAAAGTGAGTGGAGAAATGAGTCTGGAAGCTTGCCAGTGCATCGGGCAGAACGGTCATCAACTGGATGGCCTGGCTGACAAGGATGGGGACAAGCAGGAAAATCAGGCCACCGATGCCCACGAAGAAGGCCACCAGCAGAAGAATGATGGCCAGCAAGCGGGGAAAGTGGAGCCGGCTCTCGAGAACCCCCACCACTGGATAAAGTACCAGCGCCAGAATCCCGGCCAGGGAAAGCGACAGGAGAAGATTGTAGAATGCATTCAGTATCCAACTGAATGACCACACAATGATTCCGATCAGCGCTGCCAATACAACCAGGCAAAACAGAACCGCTGTGTAACGAAACAAGCGGAGCTGGACCGCATTGAACAGATGTTTATCCGGGCCTGATTCCGCCGGATTCCGACCGGCAACCTTCGACCCGCTAGCCAAGGGTTCCTGCCTATTGTGAGGCATTGCCAATTCCTGCATTAGTTGCTCGCGAATTCACCAAACAGCTGCAGCCCAACACCGGCCACTGCAGGAGCACGCTCAGCCATCTGGGTAGCCCGACACCTGGCGTAGAGGGACTCGACGCGCTGCTCCTTGTTCTGCTTCATGGTCCTCCCTGAAATGACGAACGGGCGACCACCCATGCCTAGAATACCGCCCAACGCCAGGACTGCGTAACGTATCTTCCCTCTGTTATATCGGCCTAATGACCTAGGTCTATCTTTCTGAGCTTTTCATCCTTCATGTTACAGACATCGTCACCAGTAATAGCAGTAATACTCAGCAACATGGAACCGGCTTTCACGTCATCGACGACGGCGTAGCTGATCTTCAGTTATACCGTTGAGTCTTTCATGGTGCTTCCTTATTTTTTGATTCTTCATTGCCATCATTCATATCTGCTAATTCTGCTTCAGCCTTGCCACCATGTTTTTCGGCTTTTCCCTTGTACTCCGTGCTTTTGTCGCCGGTCACCTTTCCGGCAACCTCCTTGGCCTTCCCCTTCGCCTCGTTCGCATGACCTTTGACCTGGTTCCTGCTCATGAGCTGATCTCCAAATGATTTTGCCGCTTAGTTTTTCCTCGCATCCTGAACTCATATAGATGCAGGAGGAGGCTGTTAAGATAGTTGAATATCGAGGTATGGTCAGTGCGGTGTCCAACATATATATACGAACTCATTTAAGGCAGTCAGCTGAGGCAGGCCATTCAGCAAGGTGGGCTACCATTTGTCGGTGGCATCGCCGCCGCTACTGTGAGCACCTGCGCACGCATCCGCATCAAGCTCCAGCCTTGCCGGGTTTGCCCCTCTCGCAGACCGTGAAGGACTTGATAAGCGTAGAGACTCAGCAGCAAACTTACTTCGTTGTGGGCCATCACATCCTAGACAGTGGAGTCGCCGCGATCCGTCGATGAGAGGTGCAGCTGTCGCTTGTGGTGCGATGATCACTCAGAAGCGTCGTAGCCAAGCTGAACAATCGCCCCAGAAAACGCTTGGGGTATCGGACACCGGCACAAGTGTTCCTGGGAGAGTATTCAGGGGCACTGAAAACCGCAGGTGCTGCGCTTAATGTTTGAATTCAGGATCCCCTCATGCTGTGCTCTCCAGCCTCTCTCGTCCATGCGAGGGGCGTTGGATACCGTTCAAACTGACGAGTAAGAAGCCTGAAGGGCCCATCTACACAGCAGGGTCAATGCCCATCAGGAGCGACACGGGTTACCTTCAGGCCGTGAGGGAATGGTAGCGAATCATTCCCTCCGAGAGACACAAGGAGCGACTTCAGTCGCGATAGGGGCCGTCAGGCGCCCGGCGGTAGCACAGGGCAGGGCTCACGCCCTGCATCGCGGTTGAAACCGCTCCCACAACCCCATAACCCGGCATTCCATGGGCACTGGTTTTGTAGGAACGACTTCAGTCGCGATAGGCCATACAACCCCATAATCCGACATTCCATGGGCACTGGGTTTTGTAGGAGCGACTTCAGTCGCGATAGGTGCCGTCAGGCACCCGGCGGTGGCACAAGGCAGGGCTCTGCACTTAAACGAACCGCCAACCCAAGTCAACGCTTCAATCACGCAGGTACTCCCTGTATCCTAATGTCGCTGAAAATAGAGCTGCATCACCAAAGCAGCCGCAGGTGCCAACGGGTAAAGGATGATTCCAGGGCATTGACCGTTTCTCGCTTACGTTCAATCGCCATGCGAGGCCGCGCATGGAAGTGGACGCCTGTGTGAAACCCCTGCCATTATCGTTATGACACCTTGCTCGCTGTAACAAGACGTCGATCAGAGCAATTGCGGGCAAGGGAAGATGTCCGGAACAATCCCTGGGCGGTAGCGTGCCCAGAAAACGAGAGCGATAACAACAGCCCGGATAGCTGAATCGCCTGATAGCAGACCGTGGGGAACTTGATGAACAACCAAACCCGTCGGCCGGCCGACGACATCTCGCTGGTCGATCTCGCCCTGATCCTGGTCAGGCGATGGCGGATAATGCTTGGCGTCTTCCTTTCCGTCATCGCGTTTGCCATTGCCTACGTGCTGCTGTCGGCAGAGACCTATACCTACACCTCGTTATACGGCATCTCGGAAATCGAAGGCGAACAGGGCGGCACAGTCGGGTTGGAGAGCCCAGCTACCGTGCTGACACGCCTGCAGACGCAAACATTACCCACGGAAATACGGCGCTATCTCGCAGACCAGGACCTGGAGCGGTTGCCCTTCGATATTAACGCCGGCCACCTGGAAGGCTCACACCTGGTATCGTTGACCACTCGCGCTCCCGAGGAGCAAGGGGATGCTATTGAACACCTGCACCAGCAAGTGTTCGAGGCGTTGGCCGGTGAGCAGCAGGCTCTGGTCGAGCGGACACGCAGTAGCCTGGAAGCGAGGCTGGATGGGTTACAGAAAGCGATGCAGGAAACGGGCATTGCCGACGAAACGATGCTCGAGACAACCCGGCACTACGAAGACCTCCTCGCCTCCCTTACGGAGGGGGAAGCGTCGCAAGTCGCATCACGCAGCCTGGGCGCACAGGGCGCCTCTAGCACGCTGATCATCGGCCTGGCTGTCGTGTTGGGAATGCTGCTGTCTGTCATTGCGGCGTACCTGTGGCATTTCATCTCGATCGTTCGCGCCAACCTGAACGATTGATCGCTCGCAACCGTGGCTTGTCGCCTCCCCGCGACATACCTGACACAAAACTCATACGTGTCAGCAGTAGAGCTCATGCAACGCCTTCACTAAAATGGCATTTTGCACAAACGGCTACGGTTTTTAACAGTTTACAACCACACTTTCACGGGCATGGAGACGTCACCCGGAACAATCTCCCGGCGGTAGCGTGCCCGAATGCTTGGAATCTCATCACGGAACGACGGAATGACTGACTCTCAAGACGCTCGAACGGTAAACCACCACGACGATGAAATTTCCCTGGTCGACCTGGCCAAGATCCTGATCAAGCGCTGGAAGATCATGGTAGCCATCTTCCTGGTCGTCGTGCTGGGGGCACTGGCTTATGCACTGATGTTGCCCACCCCCTATCAATACACGTCGATCTACAACGTGGCGGAAGAAGGGGCGGGCGACCCGCTGGAAGAACCCTCTTCGCTCGTCGCCAAGGCAGACAACCTCTTTCTCGGCCCGATCACCCGCGAACTGATCGCCAGTGAAGGGCTGGAACGTCTGCCTTTTGAAACCAAGGTGGATAACCCGAACGATACCCTGCTCGTAACGATCTCCTCTCAGGCCACTCCTGACAACGAGGCATTGGTAACGGCCCTGCACGACAACCTCTTGACGCGCCTGAAAGAGAGCCAGCACCAGAGTGTCGAGCGGCGCCGGCGTTCGCTGGAACGGCAGCTAGAAAGTGCAAATGAGGCGCTAGATGCGGCTCGCAATTCCAACAGTGAAGGGTCGGCAGAAGTCGTTGCCAGTTCGATGGCGCGTATTTCATCGATCGAAGCCGATCTGGAAGAGCTGACGGAAGGCGAAGTCTCGCAAACCGCCGTGCAAAGCCTTCAACAGCAAGGCACCAGTAAGAAACTGGTTCTGGCATTGGGCATCGTGCTGGGCGGCATGCTGGCCGTGCTGAGCGCCTTCTTCGCCCAGTTCGCCAGCCTGGTTTGCGCCAGCCTGAAAGAAGACCGCTAGCGGTTACACCGCCACAATAGTGTTACCTTACTTATAATTTCTTGACTCTTGGTGTATTGATGCCATGAAAATCCTCGTGACGGGCAATGCCGGTTTCATCGGCTTCCATACCGCCAAGTACCTGCTGAAGCGGGGCGACAGCGTCGTCGGCTTCGATAGCGTTAACGACTACTACGATGTCAGCCTGAAGGAAGCCCGGCTGGCCATCCTCGAGGAAACGGCGCAACAGAGCAGCGGCGAGTATACTTTCATCCGCGCCAATCTGGCCGATCAGCAAGCGGTGCACGAGTGCTTCCTGAATCACCAGTTCGATCGAGTGATTCACCTGGCGGCCCAGGCCGGGGTGCGTTATTCGATCGAGAACCCGCACAGCTATGTGGAAAGCAACCTGGTGGCGTTTACCAACATTCTGGAAGCCTGCCGCTACGCCAAGGTACCGCACTTGACGTACGCCAGTACCAGCAGCATCTACGGCGCCAATACCAAGATGCCGTTTTCCGAGCATGAGGGGGTCAACCACCCGTTGCAGTTCTACGCCGCCACCAAGAAAGCCAACGAGATGATGGCGCACAGCTACAGCCACCTCTACCGGCTGCCGACCACCGGGCTGCGCTTCTTCACGGTATACGGCCCCTGGGGTCGGCCGGATATGGCACTGTTCAAGTTCACGCAGAACATTCTCAACGATGAGCCCATCCCGGTGTTCAACCACGGCAACCACACCCGCGATTTCACCTACGTGGACGACATCGTGGAAGGCGTGATTCGCGCCAGTGACCACATCGCCGAGCCGAACCCGGATTGGGACAGCGACAACCCGGACCCGGCCACCAGCAACGCGCCGTTTCGCGTGTTCAACATCGGCAACAACAACCCGGTGAAGCTCAGCGCCTACATCGAAGCGATCGAAGAGGCGCTGGGCAAAACCGCCAGGAAAGACCTACTCCCCCTACAACCCGGCGATGTACCGGACACCTATGCGGATTCTTCCGAACTGGAGAAAGCGGTCGGTTACAAGCCTTGTACGCCGGTGAAAGAGGGAGTGGCGAGGTTTGTGGAATGGTATCGAAGTTTTTATTAGATGTGAGAAGGTTTGGATAGCCCCCATTATCGATAACCTCATTGTATTTCAATGAGTTAGCAATTTCGCCTCTCATGATATTGTGAGGGTGGCTCACAAAATTGTGGTGGGTTTCGCGAAACGGCAATTCTCACAATATTGTGAGATGTGAAAAGCTGTTTTAATTTTTTTCCGGGCGTTTTTGCTGTTTTATCCAATCGACCTAAAAAATATGCCAAGGATAAGGGAGAGAAATTTTAGCCCTCCCCCTCCTGTGCTGAACACCTGATGATGCTTGCTGATGAAGGCGTACTTCACTTTAGGCTGTTCGCGTAGTACATCGCTGTATGCTTAACCGGTCAATGCAACAGTGGCTGACAAGACCTCAGCCGCGCGTTCGCCTGTTCACGCTCGAAAGTATCTTTCTGTTGGGCCTTGGAGCGCTACTGGTAGAGCCACCAAGGCTATGTGCCGGCTGCTGAAGCCACGCCGTGGCGCTGTGGAGACCTCTACGTTGGATAACGGCTCGCCGAGAGGTGGCTCATACGGTGAGAGTGCCACTACCTATTTCTGTGATCCCTACCGCTACAGCCAGCGGGGGACGAACGAAAACACCAACGGATTGATTCGGCAGTACTTGCCGAAGGGTACCGGCTTCCGAAAGGTGAGCGATGCCGAGCTTCGACTGGTAGTGGACAAGCTCAATAACCGGCCCAGGAAGCGTCTGGGTTATCGAACACCTGCCCAAGTGTTTCTGAGCGAGTACTCAGGTGCACTGAAAACAGCAAGTGCTGTGTTTATTGGGTGAAGTCCAGGAAGTTGGGGTCAAAAGTTGCTGAAAAGTAAAACTCTAACTCGTCGATGACTATCAAGCAGCTTTCACGTGGGATGCAGCGTTTCCCTAAATCAAGTTTCGCTATAGTATTGAGATATAAAACTTTGAGGATGGCTTGATTATGATTTTATCGAAAAAGAATGGGTTCATTTTTATCAAGACAACCAAGACTGCAGGGACTAGCGTGGAAGTTTTTTTGTCGCCTTTTT
Organism: Aidingimonas lacisalsi; assembly: GCF_008079445.1. GTDB lineage: Bacteria > Pseudomonadota > Gammaproteobacteria > Pseudomonadales > Halomonadaceae > Aidingimonas > Aidingimonas lacisalsi. Next base: position 11,254 of record NZ_VRYH01000019.1, read on the forward strand.
GCGGAGATTCTGATATTATTACTCCAATTTATCCCGCAGAGAAAGGCCATGAGCCAAGAAATTATAAGGGATTTTTTAATCCGTTAAATGACTATTGGTCAGGGTTGGGGGTAAAGGAAACCGCAAAAAGTGTTAGCGAGCTATTTCATAAAACAAAGTATTATAACCATATGAGTGCTTCAAGACTAAAGGCTCGAATTGACCCTGATTTATGGGATAATAGTTATAAATTCACAATTGAAAGAAATCCTTGGGACAAATGTGTTTCATGGTATAAAATGATAAAAAACAGGAAAAATCTTGATATTACGTTTAGCAAGTTTATTCGTGAACATCCTCTACCAAAAGATTTTAAAAAATACACAGACAATACCAGTGGGGAAATTTTGGTAGACACGGTAATAGAGTACTCTCGACTTGATGAGGATTTGAGAGGTATCTTTTCGTATCTTGAGATACCTTTTCCTGGGCTTGATGTTTATGCTAAGCGGTCAGCCAAAGGCTCGAGCGATAATTATAGAGAGTATTATAAAGATCAAGAAGATATAGATTACATCGCTAATTTTTTTAAGGAAGAGATTTCTCTATTTAACTATGATTATTGATCTTTAGTTTTTGAAAGCTCTTAATAAAGTTTGGCTTTTCTCTATGAACCACAAAGTATACCTTCATTTAGGTCTTCATAAAACTGCGACAACTTCAATGCAGCAGTATGTCTTTCCATTTGTTGAAGGAGTTAATTTCCTGGGGAGAGAGGTTATAGATCTAAAAGATAACTCATCCCTCTACAAAAAAATAGCATACTATTGCTTCTCAAAAGAGGAAAATATAAAGCTAAAAAAAGAAATTGGTACAGCGCTAGAGAATACTTTAAACGACAGCAGTATATTAATAAGTGATGAATGGTTTACTGCAGATTATTCTGGTTTTTTTGCATTTGATGGTGCCCATTGGCAAATGAAGATTGCTAGGCTTTCTGAATTGTTAGAAGGAGCTGATTGTCAAGTTATTTTAACAATTAGACATCCTTTTGAAGGCTTGTATTCACAGTATTGTGAGTTCCTTAGTGTTGGTATTGATGAATTATATCCAACTTTCCGTAGTTATGCTGAATTTTCAAATGATGCCAATGCTTATCATTATGAATATTTATTTAAATCCATTAAAAGAAATTTTGAAAACCTCAGCATTGTTACATTTGACGAGCTTAAAGACAGTTCCGGCGTGCATCCGTTATGTGATTTTTTCCAGGTTCGCACTCTACCTGAAATTGGGCATGCTAACAAAAGAGAAAAAAACAATGAAGGCGTGAAAGTAGTTAAGCAATCAAAGGTTGTAAAATTTGTCTCCTCTAATATTCCGAAAGCTGTTGGTAAATGTCTTCGGCAGAACAAAAAATTGGCTTGGTTGAAAAACTTACTTATACGGTTTATCTCTGATGAAATATATTTAGAGGTACCTACAAAGGCTGACGAACAATTCATTAAAGATAATTTTAGTAAATCTATTACTATTTATAAACAAAAAGACTTTTAAGAAAGTGTTGGTCTTCATTTGCTTCTGCGGACACGCATCGATAACCTCCCTGGAGGTAAACGATGTCAACCATAAATAATGGTGATAAGAGCGAAAGTATTCGGTTGAATTCAGGATTCCAGGTTTAAGGCAGTCCAGAAAGCCATCAGCCATACCGATGCGTTAAAGGTGTAGCTAAAGGCCGGTAGGGGGACACGACTTCGTGCAGTAGTACGACCCATGAGCATCGACACAGAAACGCTATGTTGGCGAAGCGACACGCCATCAATCAGGTGGAGAGGCCAAGCCCGCACGTTGCCGGAGTGGAAAGCTTCGCAACTGGACGCCGTTAAATAGCGTATTACTTAACCTGAAGTATGAACTTCAGGTCACAGTAGGCAAACCAAAACACCGGTCTGTGTAAATGCACTTAAAGGGGACTGGGTTCTTGAAAACTACCGGGAGACAGGTATCACAAATCTCAAGGAGACTGCTGCCTGCCAAATAAACTACTATGGAAATTTGACAACGTTTTCTAATATGATAATTGATTATCTCAAATTCTTGGAGTAATAGTGATTCATATGCGAAAGGAAAATCACTCTACTACTCGCAAAATAGTATCTAGCCGGCCTAAAATTTTTGATGAAGAAAATGGTCGATTCTATTCTTTGGTAAAACTGCCCCAAGAGAGGGGGAAGATATCGGATGGTGGGCTTCGGTTTAATGGAAAATTTAAAGAAGATTCGAAAGAATTACCTTTAGTTACCGTTGTTACAGTTGTATTCAATGATGTCGATAATATTGAAAAAACGCTTTGTAGTGTAGTTCAACAAACTTACTCTAACATTGAATATATTGTTGTGGATGGTGGCTCCAACGATGGGACTCTAGATATTATAAAGGAATATAGTCATCTCATTGATTATTGGGTGAGCGAAAATGATGAAGGAATATACGATGCTATGAATAAGGGAATTACTCTCGCGAGTGGGCAATGGGTGAATTTCATGAACTCAGGTGATAGGTTTTTCTCTACCAGTACCGTCGAAGATATAGGCTTTGATCAATTAAGCTCTTATAATTTGATTTACGGTGACAAGCAAGAACGCGGAAATATTATCAAAGCATATCCGGAAAGAATGTTAGAGAAAGGTATTTTGCATGCATGTCATCAGTCAATGTTTTTTAAGAAAACGCAACATACCTCCAAGGTGCTTAAATATAATTTAAAGTTTAGCATTTACTCAGATTATGACCTTGTTAATAGGTACTATAATAAACTTTCTCGTTTTTACTATGTAGATAAGCCGTTGGCAGTTTTTCAGGGGGAGGGGGTGTCTTCTACAACATCATGGCAAAAAAGAAGTGATAAATATATTTCTGTCTATGAGTCTTATGGCACTGTGGGAGTGATTAGAGCTATTTGTTTTCGCATATCTTCACTTTTTGGGAAGTAACATGTTTTTTTGGGGGGTATTTTCAGCAGTATTATTTTCGGTTTTTTCCTATGCTAATAGCAAAGTTTTTTCCTTCGTTTTGACTTTGTTTTCTTATTATATTGTTGGTATTTTTACTTATTTTCTAGGGGTTGAATTTGGCTCAGGAATAGCTTTTTTTCCTTTGGTTATATATGTAGTTATATTACTTGATAATGTTGGCTCAGTTAAGTTGTGCCCAAGAATTTTTGTTTTGGGATTCTCTCTTTTTGTCTTGCTTCTGCTTATGATTTTTTCATTATTATACTCGGATGATTATGACTCTGGTTATTCGTATATTGTAAGCTATATTTATGGGGTGATTGTTCCAGCAGTAACTGCGTATTTTTTGTCATTTAACAGACTAATTCCGCTCAGAAAATTTCAAGATTATTTTGTTGTTGTAATGCTGTCTGTGGTTGTTTTTTCTATAATTTTTGACGGAGAATATAAAGGAAGGCTGACAGTACCTAACACAAACCCAATTTACTTCTCATTATTATGTGCGCTAGGGTTTGTTGTCTCGTTGCTTAGGATTATTGAGGTGAAAATAAATAGGAAAAACTTTGCTTTCTCACTCTTATCTTGCTGCCTACTTTTCTATGCATTGATCATGTCCGGTAGTCGAGGTGCGTTATTGGCTACTTTGATTGCTATTTTTTGTTACCTTTTTCTAGATTTGTTCAGAGTCATTTACAAGGGCCGTACATGGTTCAGGTTTAATTTTTTTATTGTAACAGGTGGCTTTATAGCTATCTTTTCTTTGTTTCTTTTGGGTTCAAGTTCTAGGTCAATCTCTGGACTTGTTGATGTGTTTCAGGGTGATTTGGGAAGGTCTGGCAATATAAGACTTGACACGCTTTCTTTCTGGATAAGTGAGCTCTTTTCATCCCCATTTTTAGGCGTTGGTGTTGGAAGTTTACCAGGGTATCCTCACAATATTTTTGTTGAGATTGTCGTCATGCTTGGTATTCCTGGATTGTTTGCATCCGTTTTTTTAATTTGTTTGTTCGTTAAAAATTACATTAATCTTGTTTTCTTGGGTAAGCACGATGAGCGCGTCTTAGGAACTATGATGCTTGTTTCTTTGCTTTCATCATTTTTAAGTTATTCGCTTTGGATGAAGGGTGAGCTTTTTGTTATGTTGGTATTAGCGGTATTTTGTTCTCGAGATAGAAGTTGGGTTTCAAAATCTGAGTAGGAAATGGGATGGACCCGTCCCTCCATGTGCCAAGATGAAGATTAACGCCATCTGCGGGTGCATGGGGCACCACACGGCATCTCGAAGAGAGGGTCCATCCATGAATAACATTAGCATCGTCGGCATTGATCTCGCCAAGCATGTTTTC
>NZ_VRYH01000002.1 GCF_008079445.1 Aidingimonas lacisalsi
TCAGTCGTGAAACCGCTCAGCGCCGATGGTAGTGTGGGGCTTCCCCATGCGAGAGTAGGTCATCGTCAGGCCCTTATCGAAACAAGCCCCGAGCACCGAGTGTTCGGGGCTTTTTTATGTGTTCGGCCTGTGTCGGCGGCTCGGGCGATGGCTCGCCTGAGACACCGAGCCGGGGCAGTGAGCGAAGGGGAACTGTTAACTCGTGTGTATCAATGTTTAGCGAGTCAGTTCTGAAAGTGTTTCGACCAGATGTGCCATCTCATCGTCGGTACCTATAGAGATACGCATAAAATCTTGTAGTGCCTCGGTATTGAAATGACGGACCAGAATCCCTCGATCACGTAGGGCGAGAAATAGCTGATCTGCTTCATGATGAGGGTGTCTTACTAGAAGAAAGTTGGCCTGTGAAGGTAAGACATCGAAGCCAAGTTGCTGTAGTTGCCTGCGGGTATCATCACGGGTAGCGATGATTCGAGAACGGCACGTTTCAAAATATTGTTCATCCTCGAGAGCTGCAATACCTGCGTCATGGGCGATGCAATCGATGGGATAGGAATTGAAGGAATTCTTGACCCTTTCCAGGCCTTCGATCAACTCGGGGGAACCTATGGCAAACCCTAACCGGAGCCCAGCGAGACTGCGCGACTTGGAGAAGGTATTGGTGATCAATAAATTGGGGTACCGGTTCACTAATGGCGTGGCAGTCTCACCGCCGAAGTCAACATAGGCTTCGTCAATCACGACCACGCATTCCGTAACGCGTTCGAGCAATTTCTCGATAGCGTCTCTTGAGTGACTATGCCCTATAGGTGCGTTGGGATTGGCGAAGATGATACCACCACTATCAGCGTCTAAAGCTTCCAAGGGGACTTGCCATTCGTCGCCCAATGCCAATGTGCGATAGTCGATGCCATAAAGTCGGCAATAGACGGGATAAAAGCTATAAGTGATTGCCGGGATGGATAGTGGCCTTTCCTGCCGGAAAAAGGCCTGGAAAGCAAAGGCTAGAACTTCGTCTGAGCCATTACCGACGAAAACCTGGTTAGCCTCGACGTTGTAGTTTGCTGCAAGTGCACAGCGCAACCCCCACGATTCCGGATCTGGGTAACGTCGTAGATGGTCGGCGGGGAACTCTCGCAGGACCTGTTCTACTCCGGGGGCAGGAGGATAGGGATTTTCATTGGTATTCAGCTTGATCATGCGTTCGCGGGGTTGTTCGCCTGGCACATACGGCGTGAGTTCACGAACTGAGGGGCTCCAGTATTTGCTCATGAATGCTCGCATTGAATGATTTTGACTGTCGTCATGTTGACGCTCGCGGGCGTGTTGCGCAAGTCATTGCCGTGCTAGCGTGTATGGCTAATTCAGGACATTCTTGATGATTGCTCACATTCTTTCGACCTTGTTGCCCGTCTTCCTGATCGCGGGTTGTGGAACACTTTACGGCCATTATCGCTCGCCGGATATTCGTGGTTTGAATACGCTCAATATGGAGCTGTTCGTACCGTTGCTCGTCGTGTCTGTTCTGGCCGATCGGCAAGCTCCTTTAGGTGAGTATGCTGGATTAGCGCTGGCCGCAGCCATGGTAATCCTTGGGTCCGGTATCTTGCTGTGGCCCATAACGCGACTTCTGCATCTGGATGCACGGGTCTTCCTGCCTTCCATGATGTTCAACAACTCCGGCAATATGGGGATCCCCTTGCTGGTGTTTGCATTTGGCGAGGCTGTGTTGCCAGCAGCCATTGTCGTGTTTGTCATCGAGATGCTGTTACATTTTTCCGTTGGGCTGTACATGGTAAGTCCCGGTATCCCGCTATGGCGGATGCTCAGGATACCTATTGTCTTGGCGAGTATCGTAGGCTTGACGTTGAACCTGAGTGAGATTGCCCTGCCCTCTTGGTTGCTGGAGCCGATGGATATGCTGGGGGGCGTGTCCATCCCTCTCATGCTTTTTGCCTTGGGGGTACGGATGCTGGACATTGACTTTCGCGACTGGAAGCTCGGCGTGTTGGGTGCTGTACTATGTCCGTTGAGTGGTCTGCTAGTCGCGCTGCCCCTACTGTGGTGGCTGGATTTGCCAAACTTACAAGCTGCGACTCTTTGGGTGTTTGCTGCCTTGCCACCGGCTGTCCTCAATTATCTGATAGCCGAGCAGTATCGCCAGGAGCCACATAAGGTGGCGTCCTTGGTCTTGATTGGCAATCTGGGGAGTCTGGTGACGATGCCGGTGGTGTTGGGATGGCTATTCGCATCGGGATTTTAAGAAAGTGCCTGTCCAGGCCATTGCATGGGGAACTGTCCGTCAGCCACACTTGTCGTTATGCTATGAATAAGTCATCGTATTCGCGGTGATGGCCCAATGGTTAGGAGGACTCTCATGCAGATAAGGAGCTTGCTGGCTGGTTCTGCCATGCTTGCAGTACTGGCGGGATGTGCCGCAGGACAGATGGATGAGCAGGCTGCAGACGAACCTGCCGCCACTGACGAGGTGGTTTACCAGGGGACGCTGCCCTGCCGGAATTGTGCCGGGATCGATCTTGATGTACGCCTGATGGGTAGTGAGGATAGCGTGGCGGAAGAACGCACCTTCGATCTCGAAGCCAGCTATCGTGATCATCCGCAGAATCCGCCGGATGAGAACTATGCAGGTCAATGGGAGGTCCTGGATGGAACCGAGGCCGAACCCGATGCGACTGTCTATGAGCTGACGCCGGAAGGTGACGGTCAGGTCTATTATTTTCTCAGAGTGGATAACAACACTCTGGAGTTGATAGATCCTCAGCGCCGGCGCTTTGAGAATAATGACATGCTGCAGCTTCAGCGCCAGTGAGTCGTTGTCAGTGATGGAAGCAGGCGGCCTATCAGGGCCGCCTTTTTGTGTGTTAACCACTGCAAGCTGACATAGCACAGGAAACCATGGTTCGCGAGGGTAGAGAAATCTGGCATGGCTAAAGCCAAAAGCGCCTTTGTATGCTCTGAGTGCGGGGCCGAGTATCGTAAGTGGCAAGGACAATGTTCGAGCTGCCATGAGTGGAACACCCTTAGTGAAGTGCGCTTAGCACCGAGTCGTTTCAGCGGGGGAGGAGCTTCGCTTCCCGGCCAGCGTGGCTATGCCGGAGCCACGTCACAAGACGTTGTCGATCTGGGAGCCGTGGACCTGACCGAAGTTCCTCGTTTCTCGTCCACATTCGGTGAATTCGACCGGGTGCTGGGCGGCGGGTTGGTCCCCGGCTCCGCCGTGCTGCTAGGCGGCCACCCTGGCGCCGGTAAGTCGACGCTGCTGCTACAGACAGCATGCAACCTGGCGCAACGGCATAAGGTCCTGTATGTAACCGGCGAAGAGTCGCTTTCTCAAGTGGCGATGCGGGCTCATCGATTACAATTAGCGACCACCGGCCTGAAAATGCTGGCCGAAACCAGTGTGGAAACGATTCTGGGGGCGGCGGAACGAGAGCGCCCACAGGTGTTGATCATTGACTCCATTCAAACCATGCATCTCGAGGAGATTGCCTCGGCACCCGGAGGGGTGGCTCAAGTCCGTGAGTCGGCCTCAGCCATGACACGGTTTGCCAAGCATTCCAATACGGCATTGCTGTTGGTTGGTCATGTCACCAAGGATGGCTCATTAGCAGGTCCCAAGGTGCTCGAGCACATGATCGATGCCTCCCTATTGCTTGAGGGAGGCAATGACTCTCGCTTTCGTACCTTGCGCGGCCAGAAGAATCGCTTTGGTGCGGTCAATGAGCTCGGCGTGTTCGCCATGATGGAGCAGGGGTTGAAGGAAGTACGTAACCCAAGTGCTATCTTTCTTTCGCGTAATGAAGAGCAGTCTTCTGGTAGCCTGGTCATGGTGGTGTGGGAAGGCACACGTCCTATCCTGGTTGAAGTTCAGGCGTTGCTTGATGATTCGGCACTTGGGAACCCGCGGCGTGTGGCTGTGGGGCTGGATCAGAACAGGCTGGCCATGCTGTTGGCGGTGTTGCATCGCCATGGTGGCCTGTTCACCGGCGATCAGGATGTGTTCCTGAACGTCGTCGGCGGAGTCAAGGTATTGGAAACCAGCGCTGATTTGGCTGTATTGCTGGCCATTGTATCGAGCCTGAAAGATCGAGCCTTGCCTCGTGAACTGGTGGTATTTGGAGAAGTGGGGCTCTCGGGGGAAATTCGGCCAGTTCCCAGTGGTCAGGAACGTATTCTGGAAGCTTCCAAGCATGGATTCGAGCGGGCGATCGTCCCGCGTGGCAATGCTCCCAAGCAATCTCCCGCCGGAATGGAAGTGATTGCCGTGTCGCGGTTGTCAGAAGCCCTCGATGCGCTCTGAATCGCTTTTACTCCATAGGTCATCATCTAGACTCTAGGTAGTACATGAGAAGGAGAATATGATGAGCGCGATTCGCCTGACCCAATTCAGTCATGGGGCCGGTTGTGGCTGTAAAATCGCTCCTGATGTCCTGGACGGCATCCTTGCCAAGGCTGGACCGGGAGCCAGTCATGCGCGCTTGATCGTCGGTAATCAAGGTCGCGAGGATGCCGCTGTCTATGATCTGGGCGATGGTCGCGGCATGATCGCGACGACAGACTTTTTCATGCCGATTGTCGATGATCCTTTTGATTTTGGTCGTATCGCAGCGACGAACGCCATCAGTGATGTCTTTGCCATGGGGGGAACGCCTGTCATGGCACTGGGTATCCTTGGCTGGCCATTGGACAAGCTGGGGGCCGACATCGCAGGAGATGTCGTCGCTGGGGCCCAAGCCGTGTGTCGTGAATTGGGAGTAGCGTTGGCGGGCGGTCACTCCATTGATGCCCCGGAACCGATGTTTGGCCTGGCAGTCAATGGGCTGGTGGACCTTGACCATCTGAAGCTCAATAAGGGAGCCCAGGTAGGCGATTTACTGTACCTCACGAAGCCATTAGGGGTAGGGTTTCTGACAACGGCTGAAAAACAGGGGTTGCTGGAAATCGGACACCAAGGGCTGGCCCGGGAAACCATGTTGGCCTCCAATGATATCGGTCCTGCATTGGCCAGGATAAAGGGGGTTCATGCCATGACCGATGTCACGGGCTTCGGCTTGGCAGGGCATCTCGTCGAGGTATGTCGTGCCAGCGGGGTCGCGGCGCGGATTGATTTCAAGCACCTGCCTCGTCTGGCAGAGGCCGAAGCCTATCGCCGCAAGGGCGCAGTACCTGGAGGCTCGGCGCGTAATCGCCAGGCACTCGGGAAGGCGTTGCCATCGATGGATGAGCCTCATTGGCAGTGGCTTTGCGATCCTCAGACATCCGGTGGTCTACTGCTTTCAGTTCATCCCTCCTGGGCGGATGACGTAGAGCGGCTTGGGCGTCAGCATGAGATGACGTTGGAGCCGTTTGGTGAGGTCGTCGCGGCGAGTGGAGAGGGTTTGATCGAGGTACGTGGATGACGTTACCAGTGATCGAGCCGGACCTCGATCTGCTCCGCCAAGAACGCCTCCTGATCGATGTTCGGGCACCGGTGGAGTTTTTGCAGGGTTCGCTACCTGGCGCTGTCAATTTACCGCTGTTGGACGATGACGAGCGTCGACAGGTCGGGATTGCCTATAAACACCAAGGGCAGGCAGCTGCGATTGAGCTTGGCCATCGTCTTGTCTCCGGATCCGTCAAAGCAGAAAGAGTCAGAGCATGGGTCCAGCAAGCCATGCAGCACCCGGATGCCGTGCTTTACTGTTTTCGTGGTGGCATGCGTTCACAGATTGCTCAGCAGTGGCTTGCCGAGGCCGGCATTAAGCTCCCCAGGATTCGCGGTGGCTGGAAAGTCATGCGCCAGCGTCTGTGTTCTCGGATCAGCGCTGCCGCTGAACGTCCACTACTCGTTGTGGGCGGTTTGACGGGGTGTGCCAAGACCCGTTTGATCCAGTCATTGCCTAATGGACTCGATCTGGAAGGGTGTGCTCATCATAAGGGGTCGGCGTTTGGTCGCCACCCTTTGCTGTCTCCGGCGCAGATCGATTTTGAACATGACATGGGGCGAAGTCTGCTATCGAACCACGAAACCTGTGTTGTCGAGGATGAGTCGCGTCATATCGGTGCCGTGAATATACCGCTGGATTTCTGGCACGCGATGGAACGTGCACCGCGGATTCGTGTAGAAATGCCTCTGGATTGGCGTCTGGAACAGATTCGTCGAGACTATATCGATGACCTTTGGGCGATCTACCAGAACCAGTTCGGCGATTGGCTCGGTTGGGCATTGATGCGGAAGCAGCTATCGTCAGCGCTTTTGCGCTTGAAAAAGCGCCTGGGTAGCGCACGATTGGCTCGCCTTCAGCGACTTCAGTCGCTTGCGTTCACGGAACACGAGCGGGGCAACAGGCAGGCCCATGAGGCCTGGTTAGCGCCACTGCTGACTGAATACTACGATCCCATGTACCGTTACCAGTTGGAAAAGCATTCGCACTGTTTTCTCCATGTCGGCGATTGGCATAGTTGTCTGGAAGCGGCACGAGAGTGGTCAGCTAACCACTTGCAGCCATTGGCACAGCACGCGGTCAAGCAGTGACGCTTGATGATCGAAACGCTTTGGATCGTCGGTCACTTCCGTCCCCACTGAGGCTAGCGTCCTATCGGCGATTGATGCTGGAGTGATCCCCAGTAATGCTTGGGCACTACCTTGAGTGGCTTCCAGATGACACTGCATGGCAACGACGCGACCGTGGTCCCAGGAAAAGCCCTGGACAGGACAGGTCGTTGTACTCCCCAGGGGCAATGCTCCATCCGGCAGCCCGAAAACCTGATTTTGCCAGAGGAAAGCATCGAAGTGTTCGGGCAGATCAAAGGGGCTGTCCGGAGCTCGCTCGATAGTATGCCAGCCAATTTCGGCATGCGTTCCAGGAGAGGCAATGGCACCCAGTTCCGTTGCAATGAGTCTGGCGCCATGACCAATGCCAAGAAGTGGCTTACCGCTTTTCAATGTACGTGCTATCAGCTTGCGCTCGCGCTTTACCCATCCTGGGGGAGGCCCATCGCTGGCCTCCATGGGAGCGTCCAGTACAATCAGTCCATCGCAATCGGCTAGACGTGGCAAAGCTTCATCTCTATGTAGATGACAGCTATTGTGGCTGTGTCCCATGCCGATCAGCCAGTCAGCTAGTCTGGCGGGGCCGATGGCGTCGGTATGTTCCAGGAAATAAATATGCATGACGTATCCAGAACTCATTCGTGCGTCGTATATCAGTACTGCCTGTCATTCGTGGGTCGCTTGGACCTGTAGCAGGGGAGTCGTCATGGCACGATCGGAATTGCTCGAGCAGATCTATACCATTGTTGCACAGATACCTGCTGGTCGTGTGACTACTTATGGTCGTGTGGCACAAATGACTGAGGGTGCCACGCCGCGCATGGTAGGAAGTGCCATGCGCCACTTGCCGGATGGTCATGACTTGCCTTGGCATCGTGTCATCAACGCATCACGACGCGTGACCGAGCATGGTGGGGCAGTGCGGCAACGGGAACGTCTGCGGGCAGAAGGCGTGGTCTTTGACAGCAAAGGGCGCGTCAGGTCCGATCTCTTGTGGCCTTGATCCCTATTCTCATCGCTGTTTCGGAATATGAATAATGTCTTTGAATCATGATGATTTCCAGCACAGGCTACGCCGATTGACAAAGCGTCAACGCACTGCCTTTATGGCAGCCTTGTGCGAGCGCCTCTTACCCAATTACGGACTCTATGCGGATACTTCCGGCGAAGGTGATGTGGTCGCATTGCGTAACATACTGGACCTGGTCTGGGAATCGCTATTGGTTGTGGACGCTCGCATCGATTTCGGGCGCCAGGCAGAGAAGCTAAGCGAGCTTCAGCCGCCTGCGGATGATGATAGCTTTGGTGCTCGACGCGCGCTTGAGACCACCATGGCCATCGCAGCGACACTTGATGTATTGCAAGGAGATGCCGAGGAGGCTGTGTTCGAGGTGAGTCGCGTATCACAAGCTGGAGTGATTGCGTTCATTGAACTAACAGAAAGTATCGACGATGAAGGTTCCCTTGCGGATGCGCTGCGCAATCACCCCCTGATGGACGATGAAGACAGATTTCAGTCTGCTGTTCTTGACGCGGTCGAGGCATCGTCTGAGCGCAACGCCATAAAGGCGTTACGACGTCTAGGGCGTAACAACGGCGTGAGCAACTTGGGCCTTACCCTGGATTAACTGTCTTTGGTTTAGAAGCGTATGCCTGCTGTCATCATGAGTCCGGCACCGCCGAAAACGAGTAGGTCCGTTTCCACGGGTCCCCAACGCGCGCCGATACCCGGCAGGATGGCAGGAGCAATGCCCAGGTCGTTGAGAGGAATCTTGTCTTCTTTGTCACCATCATAACCGCGCAGTAAGCCCGCCGTCAGTTTGGCATGCAATTCAAAATCATCGCTGGGTTGCCATAATGAAAATCGCTTGCCGCCGTAAAAGTACCAACTGGGTTGGTCAAAGGAGTTCTTGAACCAGGCGGTTCCCGCTAACCATTCATCCGGATTGCGGAGTTCTATGCCGATCAGGTTCTGGTCTTCGGTATGTTCAGGGTCAGGGTCAAAATGCTCAGTATACAGGCTGGTCTGTACATACCAGTGGTCTAACGTGAAATCCGGATAGGCCTGTGTCTGAGCTGCTGCCAACGTACTGATGACCGCTAGACAGCCGGTTGCTAAGCGTTTCATGGAGCATTGCCATGCCATGATGATATCCTTAAAGCCGCATTTCGATCCCGTGCTCCGCCATGTAGCGCTTGGCGTCGGGAATGCTGTGCTCGCCGAAATGGAAAATGCTGGCCGCCAGTACCGCATCAGCACCGCCTTCTTTCACGCCGGCCACTAAGTGGTCGAGGTTACCGACACCGCCTGAAGCGATCACCGGTACCGCAACAGCTTCAGAAATTGCATGTGTGAGGCCCAGGTCAAACCCTGCCTTGGTGCCGTCGCGGTCCATGCTGGTCAGCAACAATTCGCCCGCACCCAAGGCTACCATGTTTTGCGCCCATTCGATGGCATCCAAACCAGTGGCATTGCGACCGCCGTGGGTGAAGATTTCCCAACGCGGGGCTTCACTCGATTGAGAGACTCGCTTGGCATCAATAGCGACGACAATGCACTGACTGCCGAAGCGCTGCGCAGCTTCATACACGAAGTCGGGATCATGAACGGCAGCTGTATTGATCGAGACCTTGTCGGCACCGGCATTCAACATGGTACGTATATCGTCACAGGTACGAATTCCGCCCCCCACTGTCAAAGGGATGAAGACTTCACCGGCGATACGTTCGACCATGTCAACGGTCGTGCCGCGATCTTCATGACTCGCGGTAATGTCGAGAAAGGTGATTTCATCTGCGCCCTGCTGATTGTATCGCTTGGCTATTTCCACCGGATCGCCGGCATCCCGAATGCCTACGAAGTTGACTCCTTTCACCACACGGCCGCCATCGACGTCCAGACAAGGGATGATACGCTTGGCCAGTCCCATGGTTCAGCTCCCACTCGTGGTCTGTGTTAATTCATCGCTTACGTGCTGGGCTTCCGAGATATCCAGACTGCCTTCATAGATGGCACGCCCCGTGATAGCTCCGAGAATGCCCTGGTCGGCGACCTTGGCCAGGGCGCGGATGTCATCAAGATGAGACACACCGCCTGAGGCGATCACGGGTAACCCCCCGATGCGAGCGAGTTCGGCGGTTGCCTCGATATTAACCCCCTCCATCATTCCATCTCGCGCAATATCGGTATAGACAATCGACATCACACCATCATCAGCAAACTGCTGGGCCAGGTCGGTTGCCTTGAGTGCAGATACCTCGGCCCAGCCATCGGTTGCGACATAACCATCACGAGCATCGAGGCCGACGATGACATGGCCAGGAAACTTTCGACACATGTCTCTGACGAAGGCAGGTTCCTTGACGGCTTGCGTGCCGATGATGACATAGGAAACACCGGCATCAAGATAATGGGCAATCGTGCTTTCGGAGCGGATGCCTCCCCCTATCTGAATCGGCAAGTCCGGATAAGCCCGAGCAATAGCCGTTACCGCCTCGCCATTCACCGGTTTGCCCTCGAAGGCGCCATTGAGATCGACTAGATGAAGGCGCCGTGCACCAGCCTCCACCCAACGAGCGGCCATGGCCACGGGATCATCACCGTAGGTAGTGGCAGCATTCATTCGACCCTGCTTGAGGCGAACGCACTTGCCGTCCTTGAGATCAATGGCAGGAATTACCAGCATGTCGTATTCTCTTTGGTCCAGTGGACAGGATGATGTGAGATGTCGAAGTGTTTGGCAGATAGCGGTTGCGTGCCTCAAGGCTCCCAGTTGACAAAGTTTTCCAGTAAACGCAGACCGGCACCGGCACTTTTCTCGGGGTGGAACTGCACTGCAAAGACAGGCCCTCGGCCGATGGCTGCATGTACCTGGGCATCACCATACTCGGTCTTACCGAACACGGATGCATCCTCTGTCGCATCCACGTAGTAGCTGTGAACGAAATAAAACCGCTCACCGTCATCGATTCCATCCCACAAGGGATGCGGGTGATATTGATGAACCCTGTTCCATCCCATGTGAGGTACCTTGAGCCGATGCCCCTGGCTATCACGTAAGTCATGCTTGAAGCGGCGTACCTTTCCGGGGATGAAGCCCAGGCAAGCAATGCCGTCGTTTTCTTCGCTATCGTCTAGCAGCATCTGCTCACCGACGCAGATACCCAGCAGCGGCTTCTCTGCATCGGCCAGCACTTCTTGAACCAAACCTTTGACTTCACTACGCTCCAGCTCGGCCATGCAGTCACGAATGGCCCCCTGACCAGGCAGCACGAGGCGTGTTGCACCACGAATACGCCGTGCATCGCGTGTGACAACGACATGTTCATGTGTCACGTGCTCAAGTGCCTTGGCGACGGAATGAAGATTGCCCATTCCGTAGTCGATGACGGCAATGGTCATGCGGACTCCTTGTTCATGGCAAAAGCATTCATATATGGCGAGTCAAAGACTGCCCTTGGTCGATGGCATCTGGCCGGTCATACGTGGATCGTTGTCAATCGCCACTCGTAATGCCCGACCGAAAGCCTTGAATATGGTCTCGGCCTGGTGGTGGGCATTGGAACCTTTAAGGTTGTCTATGTGTAGTGTGATCCGGGCATGGTTGGCCAGCCCCTGGAAGAACTCTTGAAATAGCTGGGTATCGAAACGACCAATCGCGGCACTCGTGAATTCGGCGTTCATAACGAGACCAGGGCGTCCGGAAAAGTCGATCACTACGCGTGATAGCGCCTCATCGAGAGGTACATAGGCGTGGCCGTAGCGGTAGATGCCGCGTTTGTCGCCAACCGCTTCGTCCAAGGCCTGACCCAATGTGATACCAATATCTTCTACTGTGTGATGATCGTCGATCTGCAAATCACCTTGGGCATCGATATCGAGGTCTATCAGACCATGACGAGCGACCTGGTCTAGCATATGCTCTAGAAACGGTACGCCGGTATCACAGGTCAAATTTCCCTGTCCGTCGAGATCGATACCCACCGTGATCTGTGTCTCCCGGGTATTGCGGGTGACCTTGGCGGTACGCTCGGACATACGGTACATCTCCTGTACTTGGCGCTCTAACAGCGAACGGGTGGTTCATGCCCTCGACGCTAGGTGATCGCGATTCATCGACCGGATGTCCAGGGTAGAGGAACTATTATAGAGAATCGTAACCCCCATCCGCTACAATGCGGCTAGAACTGGCGACGATTAGCCGTTGCGCCCACGGAGACATGCGAATGCCGGTCACGCTTTACCGGGTCGATCATGCCATTTGGGCTGCAGACGCTCAGGTGGCTTGTGGATTGTCACGCATTTATGCCGATGCGCCACCAGATCGCTTACCTCAGCCGTCGGGTGTATTCGTTGAAATGCATTTGCGGGCTGGAGGGGTGTTCTATTGTGCTCGCTTCAATGCACGGTTGCTGGGTGCTGTCGCAGCCCGTGTTGATGATGAGGAGTGGTGGTTATCGCATATGTGCGTGCGCAAGACAACACGGCGACGAGGTGTCGGTTCTCGTATGCTTGCCCTGGTGGCAGCGGCGGCAGCCCAAGAAGGCTGTGTGATACGAGTTCATGCGGCGTCGTTGATGATGGGTGACCAACTGTTGCTGTCTCGACTTGGCTATCGCCTCGTGGCGGGTGGTGACCATTTCGAATTGAATCCGCTGCCATCTCATGGAGGACATTGATGAGAGCGTTGTTACGTACGCTGTTGGCCGTGATCGGCGTTCTAGGATTGGTGATGCTGGGCGCGGTGGTTTATGTCACGACATTTTTCGATCCCAATGATCTGAAACCCCGACTCGTGGAGGTCGTGCGAGAACACTCCGGCTTGGAGCTCACTCTGGATGGACCATTATCCTGGTCGTTCTATCCACGTCTAGGCGTCAGTGTGCAAGAAGCAGAAGCCCGTCTGCCCGATCAGGAGACCGATGAGGCATTCATGGCCTTCAGCCAGGCCGAGGTAAGTCTGGCGTTTGCCCCTTTGTTGTCTGGAGAGATTGCTATTGATGGTCTCACTATCGATGGCATGCGGCTCAATCTGGCCCGAAACGACAAAGGGCAAGGCAACTGGGAGGCTTTCCTCGAGCGGTTGGGCGAGCGCAGCGAAGATGCCGAGGCCGCCTTGGCACCGGCATCGTCCGGTCCCAACCCTGATGAACAGGGAGGTATGGCAGTGGCACTGGACATAGCCAGCGTCAGGCTACGTGAGGGTGAAGTTCGCTTCAGTGACGAAATGCACGATCGCCATTGGGATATCACCGGGGTGGATGTCAGCGGTTCCAATGTCAACCCGGCATCCGCGTTTCCGTTGAGCACGACATTTCATCTCGATGCTTATGAAGGTGCTGAACGACCCGGCGATGAGAGCGATGCTGTCCCCTATCTGAGCAGCGATGTGTCCTTCGATAGTCACGTGCGCCTCGGGTTGGCCGACGATCGCTATGAGTTCAGTGAACTTGTGCTGAAAACCGACACGGCATTCACAGAGTTGGAAGATCGACGGCAGCAACTGACCCTATCACTAGGTGATTTTGTCGCCGAACTCGATGAGCAGCGCTATCAGGCAGAGGACGGCCAGGTGAGTGCGAGTCTCAATCATCCCGCTTGGGGTGACAGTGCCATGCCTCTGACCTTGAATTTCGATGGTGAAGCTGACCTGAAGGAACAAACCGCTCGAATCAGTCAGTGGCAACTTACCGGTGAGGATAATCTGGATCTCGGTGGGCACTTGCTGGTCAGCGATCTGCTCGGAGACATGCACTATAGTGGCCAGCTCAGTCTGGCGCCGATGTCTCTGCGCCCGTGGCTTGAGCGATTCGATGCATTGCCCAGCATGGCCAGTGAGGACGCCTTGAGCGATGTGACTCTGACTAGTCCGCTGCGGGGGAATACCCGAGAGATCATGCTGAGTAGCCTGACACTGGCGATGGATGATAGCACTTTCACCGGGCATCTGAATGCGGGGCTGACCGGCGAATTGCTCGATTTCGAACTCACTGGTGATACGCTAAATCTTGACGCCTATCTGCCTCCTCCCGAGCAGGCAGGAGAACGGGAGGAAGAGGCTATGCTTGGCGTGCCGGGAGTAACCGCCGCCTATGCCCAAGACAATGAGTCGCAAGCCGGGTTGTTGCCGACAGCCTGGCTCGCTTCCCTGACGCTGAATGGTGAGTTGAGTCTCGACCATCTCGATATGTTCGGCATGTCTCTCGATGACGCAGAACTGGTGCTCCAGGGAGAGGATGGGCGTCATCAGCTCGAACGCCTCGAGGCAACCTTGTATGGCGGGACGTTGTCGGCCACCGGGGACCTGGGGTTGCAGGATAGTCTGCCACGTTGGCGCCTGGAGCCGCGTCTCGACGGTGTGCAAGTGGACTCACTCTATCAGGCGTTGATGGATACCGAATCTCCGTTGCGCGGACGTCTCGACCTTTCAGGAGAGTTGACGACTCAAGGTAATGCCATGCCTTTGCTGCGGCGAAACCTCAATGGCATTCTTGAAACTCGCATCAATGACGGGGCCGTGCTCGACACGAATGTGTCTAGAGAGCTTTGTAGTATTGCCGCCAGTCTTGAGGGCGAGGAAATGACGCGCGACTGGCATACAGATACTCGCTTCGATCGGGCTCAAGCGAGTTTCGAGATTCGTGACGGTGTCGCATACAACGATGATCTGGATGTCGCGATTCCGGGGATCACGATCGGAGGAGAAGGCGAATTGAATCTCGAGACGCAGCGTTTCGATTACAACGCTGCAGCACGGTTTGCCGATACCGCCGATGCGGCATGCGATGTCAATCCTCGCCTGGAGCGTGTACCGGTGCCGGTGAGATGTGAAGGTGAACTCGGCGGAGTACCAAGTGAGTGGTGTCGTTTCGATCGTGATGCGTTCGTGGAGTCGATTGGTAACCTGGCACGAGATGAAGCCATTGATCGAGCAAGCGAAGAGATCCGTGATCGGCTAGGCAATGAAGGTGCCGGGGAACTCGAAGACGCATTGCGTGGTCTGTTTGATTGAGCATCATTGAAAGCCAGTCCCTGCGCCGACATCCCTGTCGGCGCTTTTTTTAGCATGAGTGTTTAATGAACGACTTGCATGACATAGACCTGACGCCAAGCCAGTTTCAGCACCGGTTGTTAGCTTGGTATGAACGTCATGGACGCAAAACCCTGCCTTGGCAGTATGACAGAACTCCCTATCGTGTCTGGGTATCAGAAATCATGCTGCAGCAGACGCAGGTGGCGACAGTGATCCCGTATTATGAGCGTTTCATGGAGCGTTTCCCGGATGTGCAAGCGCTGGCTGAAGCATCGTTGGATGAAGTGCTCCATCTATGGACTGGCCTGGGTTACTACGCTCGTGGACGGAATCTGCACAAGGCGGCGCGTGTCATTGTGGAGTCGTATGGCGGCGAGTTTCCCGTACATAGCCTGGATGCCATGGCGTCTCTACCTGGGATTGGCCGCTCGACAGCCGGTGCGATCATCAGCTTGAGCACCGGCCAGCGAGCAGTCATTCTTGATGGTAACGTCAAACGTGTCCTGGCGCGCCTGCACGCAGTGGAAGGCTGGCCAGGGCGGACGGCGGTTGAACGGACGTTATGGCAACTGGCCGAGCGCTATACGCCTGACGAGTGCCTGCCGGAGTATTCCCAGGCGATGATGGATTTGGGGGCCATGCTGTGCTCGCGCGGCAAGCCTAGTTGCCTGCTATGCCCCTTCGAGGACGTATGTAACGCCCACGCTATGGGACAGGAACGCCGCTTCCCCGGATCCAAGCCCAAAAAGCGATTGCCGGAACGGCAGACGCTTATGCTGCTGCTGCGAGATGGCAACGGGCGAGTGTATCTCGAAAAACGCCCGGGGACCGGCATCTGGGGCGGACTCTGGTGCTTTCCTCAGTTTGATGATATGGCCTCGCTCCAGGACTGGCTGGTGAGCCATGCTGACGGGGCGACGGTGAAAGACACGTGGTCGGTGTTTACGCATACGTTCAGTCACTTTCGACTCTCGGTCACGCCTGTGACGGCTTTCTCATCATCGGCAGTCTCCGTGAATGAAGGTGGTGCATGCTGGTACGATCCGAGCCATCCTCCCAACCTCGGTTTGGCGGCGCCGGTCAAGGCGTTGCTCGAAATCCTGACGCCGTATGCCGTATCATCAACCTCCACTCGATAGTCAGGAGCCTGTGTCATGTCTCGGACCGTATTCTGCCGCAAGTATCAGCAAGAGATGGAGGCATTGGCCTTTCCGCCATTACCGGGCAAGAAAGGCCAGGAAATCCAAGCCAATGTTTCTAAGCAAGCCTGGGAAGAGTGGCAAGCTCTGCAGACACGGCTGATCAATGAAAAGCACCTCAACATGCTGGACCCGACATCCAGAGAGTACCTGATGGAACAGATGGAACGTTTCCTGAACAATCAGGAGACCGACCAGGCAGAAGGCTATGTGCCGCCTAGCGAGTAACCCCCGATGTGATCGGGCATCTTTTTGAATTGGAAGCCTTGACGGGGTCACGCCTTTCTAGTTAAATACGCGCCGTTGGCAGCGGCCAGATAGCTCAGTCGGTAGAGCAGTGGATTGAAAATCCTCGTGTCGGCGGTTCGATTCCGTCTCTGGCCACCACAATGCTGGGGTATAGCCAAGCGGTAAGGCACTGGTTTTTGGTATCAGCATGCGCAGGTTCGAATCCTGCTACCCCAGCCAAGCCAACATATATGGCAAGTGTTGATATGCCGGCATAGCTCAGTTGGTAGAGCAACTGACTTGTAATCAGTAGGTCCCGGGTTCGACTCCTGGTGCCGGCACCATCGAAAAGATGCGCTAAATCAACGGATTGCAAGATACCAAAACCGCCCATCGAGGCGGTTTTGTTGTTTGTGCATAGATTATCTACGTAGATTGTGACCTTATTCATCCGCGCCTGGCCATGGCACCAACGGACGCTTAGCTCGTAGACGCCCATCATCCCCCTGACCTGTGGCCGCTGGCGTAGGCGGTGTCGTTGAGGTCGGGGGAATTCCCCCCGCACGACGACCATGATTTTGGCCTGATCGACGATGACATCGAGCAGCACAATATCGGGCCTGGGACAGTGGTTGATCGTTGGCCCAGTTGAAACGCGATGCTGATGACGCCGAGTCAGTTCGGCTCACTCAACACCTTCAAAGGCCTGCTCGATGAATGCTTCGAGTGTGGCGGCTTCCAGAATCTCAATGGAGAAATGCCCAAAGCGCTTCGGAAGCCACAGTATACGGCTCCCCACTGGGGAGCTGAGGTCATCGCGCTGAATGGGCTGGCCATGCTCATCCTCGGGTTGGACGCCGGCGGCGACCAACTCGTCATAGACGGCGTCGATATCAGGTGTCGAGTAGCAGTGCCGATAGATGACACCAGGACCTTGTTGGTCCATCAGTTCCTTGAGATTGCCGGCGATGGGCTGAACCAGCATGAATCGTTCCACACCGAACTTCACGATGGCATAGCGGACGTGCAGCCCACCTCTGTTCCAAACGATAGTGTTGGAAATCGAGGCCTTGAACACGTCGGCGTAATACGCGCATGCCTCTTCAAGATCCTCGACCAGCACATCAATGTGACTGAATTTCAAGTCCATCATTCATCCCCATGGTCGTTCCAGCAAGTACCTAGCCGCACTGGATCGTTTGGATGATCTCCGCTTCATCTACCGAGGCGCGATCAGCCCGGTACTCCAATGTGTAGGCCATACCGGGGCGTTTCATCCTGACGGCGCCCGCCCCGCTTTCCTCCTCTAGACGTTCGCTTATCGCCTCCGTGTAGGCAGCGCTGGACTTGTTGCGCTCCGCAAGCATCATCCGACGGGTTCATGGTGGGCGGCTCCGGCGCCTCATTACGGGGGCTTCTCTCGACTTGCTGAGCGTGCTTGCGATCCGTAATATCGATTTTCCCGCCGGTGTAGCTCAGTTGGTAGAGCAACGCATTCGTAATGCGTAGGTCGGTGGTTCGAGTCCACTCACCGGCACCATGCCTGTTCATTGATATTGGTCAGTTAGCCCCAAATGAACAAAGATAACATTGCCCTTCGTCGTGGCGAGATAGAGTCCTCATCCATTCTAAGATATCCTCTGGTGCGCACTGGGCGCCATGACGTGGTATCGTCGTCCACTAGGTCGCTCGGCAGTGTGTCTGGGGTGCGCTAAACTAACATCTGCTTCGATGGGCGGCCGAAAGGTCGCCTTCATCGTGTCGGGGAGAGTATCGCGATGCGCTTCGTGCCGCGTTTCAATGATGGTCAGGAGTATTCCGAGGCGCTTGGCAAGATTGTCTGTGTCGGGCGGAACTACAGTGACCATGCCAAGGAACTGAACAATCCGGTTCCTCGTGAACCTTTGCTGTTCATCAAGCCGTCGACCAGTGCAGTGTCTCTGGACGCCCCGATTGAGGCTCCCTTTTCCCGTGGCGACGTGCATTTCGAGACGGAGTTGGCGCTGCTGATTGGCAAGACGCTATCGGGAGTTGATGAAGACGAAGCGCAGCGTGCTGTGATTGGTATCGGTGTGGCGCTGGATCTGACGCTGCGCGATGTACAGTCGCGTCTGAAAGAGAATGGGCATCCTTGGGAGATTGCCAAGGGGTTTGATGGTTCCTGCCCGTTGTCGTCATTCCTGCGGGTGGATAGGGTCCCCAACTGGAATGCGCTGGCATTTTGTCTGACTATCGATGGCGAGCTTCGACAGCAGGGAGAAGGCTCGGAAATGCTGTTTCCAGTACCGACGTTGCTATCCGAGATAAGTCGGCACTTTACCTTGTTGCCTGGCGATGTCGTCTTGACTGGAACGCCCGCCGGGGTCGGCTTGCTCCCGAGAGGAGCAACCCTGGAGTTCTCTTTGACAGGGGGGCTTGAGGTTGCGACGACGGTCGTTGAGTGATGGATACGTCGTGCTCACTCCAGGTAAGTATAGCCTTCCAGACCGGCGGACAGGTCACTCAGGAATTGGCTTTTCTCGTCGTCGGAAAGCTGGCTGGCCGCTAGCTGTGACGCCAATCGCTCACGCAGGACCTCAGCATCGAAATTCACGTAGTCAAGGACATCGCTGACGGTGTCACCGTGAATCTGGTGCGAGAGATGCCACTGACCGTCGGCATCCATGGCTGCATCCACTGAATCCGTGTCGCCGAACAGGTTGTGTAAGTCGCCGAGTATTTCCTGGTAGGCGCCTACCAGAAAGAATCCTAGCAACTTTTCTTCGTCATGTTGCCAGTCGGGTAGGGGGAGCGTGGATTCGACGCCTTGCCCATCGACATATTGGTCGATGCGGCCGTCCGAGTCACAGGTGAGGTCCTGGATCGTGCCACGACGAGTCAGAGACCGATCCAAACCGGTGAGTGGCAGCACCGGAAATATTTGCTTGATTCCCCAGACGTCAGGCATCGATTGGAAAAGCGAGAAATTGACGAAAAGCTTGTCTGCCAATTTCTCATCGAGCTCGTCGATGACCTCTCGATGGGCACGGTTACGATGATCGAGCCGTGACCGCAAAAGCTCGCAGGCTGCGAAATAGACCCCTTCCCCCTCGGCGCGGGCAGCGAGGTTGGCTAGACCCATGACATAACGTTCCTGCAACTCGCTGAGTGCCTGAACCAAGTCGTGATAGGCTTCGAGTAAACCACGCGAGCCCGACGAACAGGCCAATCCCCGATGGACCCGCCACAGCTCGTCGACCTGGGGATCCCCTGTGACACGTGGTGTCGGTGCCTGTACGTCGATACGTTCTTCACTGATCACATTAGTAATCAAGACGGCATGGTGTGCCGTCAGAGCCCGACCGGATTCGCTGATCACGTGAGGGTACGGCAGGTTGGCATCATCGCAGATTTGCCGAAAAGCCGAGACTACCTTGCTGGCATACTCATTCATTGAGTAATTGGTCGAGCACTCGCTGCGTGAGCTGGTTCCCTCGTAATCGACCCCTAAGCCACCGCCGACGTCGATGGTGTCGACATCGGCGCCCAGTTCTCGCAAGCTCTGGTAGAAGCGCGCGCATTCACGCAACCCTTGTTGGATATCACGAATATTGGCAATCTGCGATCCAAGATGGAAGTGTAGCAACTGCAGGCTTGTCAGAAAGCCTGTCTCGCGGAGTCGGTCGATAACGCCAAGTATCTGGACAGCGGTCAGACCGAACTTGGATTTCTCGCCCCCGGTGTTCTGCCATTTTCCTTTGCCGACAGAGGCCAGTCTCGCTCTGAGGCCGATACGAGGTGTGACGTTCAAGCGTTTGGCTTCTGCAAGGATGAGCTCGAGCTCGGAAAATTTCTCCACGACGAGATAGACCCGGTGACCGAGTTTTTCACCCAGCAGTGCCAGCCGGATGTATTCACTATCCTTATAGCCATTGCAGACAATAAGTGACGAGCTGCCATCTGATAAAGCCAGAACGGCGAGCAATTCGGGTTTACTGCCGGCTTCCAGCCCCACACGGTCTCGGTCGCGTTCCTGGGTAGCCAGAATTTCCTCGACGACACGGCGCTGCTGATTGACCTTGATGGGGTACACGGCGGAGTACCCGCCATCATAGCCCTCTTGCGTCATGGCGTTATCGAAAGCGGCGCATAGTTGTGCGACGCGGTCGTGCAGGATGTCGGTGAAACGGACCAATATCGGTAGGCGCAGACCGGTGGCCCGGATCTGGTCGGCAAGTTCATCAAGTGGTAACGCTGGAGCGTTGGTATCGCTACCTAGCGGCCTGACGAGCGCATGGCCGCTTTCATCGACGTCAAAATAGCCACTGCCCCATTGATCGATATTGTAGATGCGACGGGCTCTAGCAGCGGGTGTGGTCATGCCGGGCTCCGGACCGGTAGAGGGAGAGCGCCATGATCAAGGTGTGCCTGAAGGATGGTGCGAAATCGCTGTGGATCATGTGGCGTCAAATCATGGGCCGGAGGGTCGACATAGATGACCAGCAAGCGAGATAACCAGTAGCGTAAAGCCGTCATGCGCAACATTATCGGCCAGGCATCGCGTTCGGCATCCGTCAGTGGGCGCTTGGTCTGGTAGGCAGCCAGAATGGCGTCATGCCGCGCTTTGTCGAGATAGCCGTTGGCATCACTCGCCCAATCGTTGATGACGATCGCCAAGTCGAAGAGCAAATCACCGGTGCAACCATTGTAGAAATCGATAATTCCGCCTAAACGGTTGCCCTCGAAGAGTGTGTTGTCGCGAAAGAGGTCGCCATGCAAGGCGCCCCGGGGCAGATCTGGCGCATCGCCGAAATAGCTTTGATAGGCATCGACCTCATCCGCCATCAAAGCCTGATCGCCGGGAGACAGGTAAACGAGGACGCGGTGATGCATGGCCACCAGCCAATGGAGGTCGCGTGGATTGGGACGATGGCCATCGAAGTAACGCGATACGGCATGCATATGTCCCAAGGTATAGCCCAGCGAGCGGCACTGATCCAGGTCCGGGGCTGTCGGTGAGGTGCCAGGGAGCCGTGGGAACAGGAGCGCAGGCTTACCAGCCAGGCTTTGCAGGGCCACCCCTTGTCGGTCATGCACGGGGCCGGGCACCGGCAGGCGATGATCAGCCAGGTAATCGAGCAGGTCGACGAAGAAAGGGAGTTCCTCATGATCGCCCTGTTCGAATAGTGTCAGGACACAATCACGTTGATCGGTGGTAACGAAATAGGTGGTGTTTTCGGTACCACTGGCGACCCCTTGCAGGTGCTTCAGTGAACCGGCGTCGAAACGTGCTAGAAATTCGACGACTTGAGTTTCGCTCAGCGGAGTGAATACAGCCATGTGTCTCTCGCCAGGAGTTTGCTAAGCGGCATATTGTACCGTCTTGGCCGAGCGATGCACGATCCTCTTTAGCACAATGGCAGAATGGTGAAAGGTCATGAATGAGTGAGTGGGGCGGTCGTTAATCCTCGTCTTGCAGCCAATCGGGAATACCGGGCTGGCCGCTTGCCTCGCGTTCAAAGTCGCCGTCACCGTCATGATCGATCAATGTATACGCTGTTCCTTCATCAGGGCGGACCTCTATGGCGTACAGTTGACCTTGGTAGCGGTATTCGCGAATCACACGATCATCTTCCTGACGCTCGGTGATGTCCGGTTCTTGAGCCGATACCAGGCCTGGACCAGCAATGAAAGCCGTAGTACCGACAACGGCGATCAGGGATTTGATGCCACGCATGGCAACCTCCTGCCAGGAAGCTGTGGTGAGTCGGTGTACGTATGACAACGTTCCGGGGATATTACTTCATCTGACGGCCAATGTCGGCAAGTGGGCGTTGAGCCAGGCTCCAGCCGATCATGATGAAGGCGAACATGCCAGTCAGTATTAACAGAAAGTGGGCGCCCAAGTCGATGGCGATCCCTAGAATCGCCGGTGCTATCCCCGTGGAAAAGACCATGCAGGCGCTAAGAGTGGCGCGTAAGCGTCCCAGGTGTTCCGCGCCCCACAGGCGGATGAGGACACTGGTGGCAATCGCCTCCTGCATCCCCATCCCTAGGCCACCGCCAACCATCAGTGCCCAGATACTGATATCACCACCCAGCACGATGGCGACAAGCATCGCCAGGGTATAGGGAATCAGATACAGTCGAGCGACCCGTGCCGGGCCTAGCTTGTCGACCCAGCGACCGCCAAGCAACGCTCCCGGCAACTTGGCGATCCCCATGCCAGCCAGCGCCAGGGCATAGGTGGATAAGGACGCGCCCAGGTCGGCCGTCATCTGCGCCTGGTAGATAAACAGGCCCGTCATCGTGATAGGCAGCGCCAACAGCAGCGGCAATATCTGCCAGAAGCGACGTTCGCGAAACGGGCTCGGGCCTTCTCGTCGTTTCTGCCGGTTCGGTCTGGCGCCGGGGGCGGCGGGCCAGGGACCACGCAACAGTAGGGGAATCCACAGGCATAGCAACACGATGCCGAACATCCACCAGATGAGGCGCCAATCGAACCAGATCAGTAACGTGGCAACGAGAGTGGGAAGGGCGATTTCTCCCAAGGGGATCCCCAAATTGACCAGTCCCAGGGCACGCCCCCGATTGTGGGTGAACTCTCGTCCTGCCAGGGTATTGCCCAGATGCGTCATCATGCCCTGTCCACAGAACCGAACCAGGCCTAGCGCAAGAAGCCCCACAACCCACCAAGGGGATAGTGTCAATACCAGGACACCGATCGCCATGGCGGTCAACGTGGTCAATGCGAAGCGACGAGGAGGTATCCAGTCGATGCTGGGACCGATACGGAGCATGGCGAAGCCAGCGCATAGTGTCACGATCGCGTAGGCAGTGCCGAACTGGCCTGCACTGAAACCTAGATGGTCGGAAATCGGCGCCTGAAACAGACCCACAAAATAGCTCTGCCCCAGGCTCGAGGAAAACAGGGCCAGGAAGGCGATGCTAAGCAGTCTCGTATGGTCACGCAGGAGGCTTCGATACCCCATATGTCTCCCCGTCGGACTCCGTTCCCAGTGACAATAGAAGGGATATTTTATCAGGCTTGGCCGCTTCGTGCCTGACGAGACACAGTCGACTGCGTATCATGGTTTACATTGCCGCACATAAGGAAAGGTAACGCCATGGCCGATAGTCCCATTGTCCTCGTCGACGGTTCCTCCTATTTGTATCGGGCTTTCCATGCCTTACCGCCACTGACTGCTTCCAATGGGCAGCCCACCGGGGCAGTGAAGGGGGTGTTGAGCATGCTCAAGAGCCTGCTCAAGGCGTACCCCGACAGCCCCATGGCCGTTGTTTTCG
Organism: Aidingimonas lacisalsi; assembly: GCF_008079445.1. Taxonomy (GTDB): domain Bacteria; phylum Pseudomonadota; class Gammaproteobacteria; order Pseudomonadales; family Halomonadaceae; genus Aidingimonas; species Aidingimonas lacisalsi. The sequence goes on from NZ_VRYH01000002.1 coordinate 23,298, forward strand.
ATGCGAAAGGAAAGACCTTTCGTGACGAACTGTTCGAGGAGTACAAGGCGAACCGGCCACCCATGCCCGATGACCTCAAAGCGCAAGTCGATCCATTGCATGCATGCGTCCAGGCACTGGGGTTGCCATTGCTCTGTATTGAAGGCGTAGAAGCCGACGACGTCATAGGCACGCTGGCTCGTCACGCCACCGAGGCGGGTCGTGATGCTGTCATTTCCACCGGTGACAAGGACATGGCGCAACTGGTCAATGACCACATTACGCTAGTGAATACCATGAAGAATGAGACGCTGGATGTCGCCGGTGTGGAACAGAAGTTCGGTTTACCACCGTCGTTGATTATCGACTTTCTGGCCTTGATGGGCGATAAAGTCGATAACATTCCCGGCGTGCCTGGGGTGGGTGAGAAAACGGCCTTGGCTTTGTTACAGGGTATCGGTGGTCTGGAAACCCTGTATAACGAACTCGACAGTATACCGACCCTCAGTGTTCGGGGTGCCAAGACGCTTCCCAAGAAGCTCGAGTCACATCGTGACCAGGCATTCCTCTCTTATCGGCTGGCTACCATCAGAACCGATTGCGAGTTGCCTGTCGGCCTTGATGATCTTGACCTGGCCAGTCCGGACCGCGAGCGCCTGCTGGAACTATACCGCGAGCTGGAATTCAAGAACTGGCTGGCCGAATTGCTGGAAGGCCAGGACGAAGGCGTCGACGACATCGCAGGAGGGCGAACCGTAGGCGACGCGGCGACTGATGAAAGTGATGTCGTGGCGCGTAGCGAACGCCACGACAGCGTCGTTCTCTCGCAGAGCGAATTCGATACCTGGGTCGAGCGACTGCGCAATAGCCAGGCATTCTGTTTTGACCTGGAAACGACCAGTCTCGATTACATGAATGCCGAAATCGTGGGAATCGGGTTGGCCATCGACCGTAGCGAGACGGCTTATATCCCCGTCGCTCATGACTACTTGGATGCGCCTGCCCAGCTCGACCGTCAGCAAGTCCTCGACGCTCTCAAACCGCTGTGGGAAGACGAAGCCAAGGGCAAGATAGGCCAGAATCTCAAGTATGACATCTCGGTGCTGGCCAACTATGACATTCGGGTAACGGGTGCACTGGACGATACCATGCTCGAATCCTATGTGCTTGATTCCACGGCAACGCGCCATGACATGAACTCGCTGGCACTGAAATATCTTGGTGAGACGACGATCCATTTCGAGGATATCGCCGGCAAAGGTGCCAAACAGCTGACATTCAATCAGATCGACCTTGAGCAAGCGGTCCCCTATGCATGCGAAGATGTCGATATCACCTTGCGTTTGCATCACGAACTTCGCCCCAGAGTGGAGGCCGAAGGGCGGCTTGCCGATGTGCTGGATACGCTCGAGCGCCCTCTGATTACGGTGCTTTCCCGGGTGGAACGTAATGGCGTGGCGCTCGACACGAAGCGCCTGGATACGCAAAGTCAGGAACTGGCAGAACGTATTCGTGAACTGGAAAAGCGTGCCTTCGAATTGGCTGGACGAGAGTTCAATCTGGGGTCGCCCAAGCAACTTGGCCAGATTCTTTTCGACGAACTGAAGATTCCGGTGATCAAGAAAACCCCCAAGGGGGCGCCATCCACCGCTGAAGCCGTACTCGAAGAACTGGCGCTGGATTACCCCTTGCCGAAGCTGATCATGGAACACCGAGGGTTATCCAAACTCAAGTCGACATATACCGATAAACTCCCTCAGTTGGTCCACAAGCATACAGGGCGGTTGCACACCAGTTACCATCAGGCCGTCACCGCAACCGGTCGTCTGTCCTCCAGCGATCCCAATCTACAGAACATTCCCGTGCGTACCGACGAGGGGCGCAAGATTCGTCAGGCGTTTGTCGCTCGACCCGGTTACCGCATCGTGGCGGCCGATTACTCTCAGATCGAGTTGCGGATCATGGCTCATCTATCTGAAGATCCCGGGTTGCTCGATGCCTTTGCCAATAATCGCGATATCCACGCGGCGACCGCTGCCGAGGTGTTCGGTATCGAGAGAGACAAGGTGTCTAGCGATCAGCGTCGCAGCGCCAAGGCCATCAACTTCGGTTTGATCTATGGCATGAGTGCCTGGGGTTTATCTCGACAACTCCACATAGAGCGCAATCAAGCAAAAACGTACATTGATCGTTACTTCGATCGCTATCCGGGGGTGGCTCGCTATATGGAACGCATTCGTTCCCAGGCGGCCGAGGATGGCTTTGTCGAAACGGTCTTTGGTCGCAGACTCTATCTGCCTGAGATCAAGGCACAGAACCATGCACGTCGGCAGGCAGCAGAGCGCACCGCCATCAATGCGCCCATGCAAGGTACGGCCGCCGATATCATCAAGCGCGCCATGATTGATGTCGATCACTGGCTGCAGCGATCGAGCTTTGATGCCTGGATGGTGATGCAAGTCCACGATGAGCTTGTGTTCGAAGTGCGTGAGGCCGAGATCGACGACTTCATCGATAACGTCACCGCTCTCATGCGGGATGCTGTCGAACTCAAGGTGCCTTTGATCGTGGAGGCCGAAAGTGGTGTCAATTGGGACGAGGCGCACTGACCTCTATCGAGGCGGCTGTCACGCACAAGCCCGCAGGCATCCGCTGCGGGCTTGCGGGGCGTAGTCGAAGCGTTGCTTAACGCCAGCCAACGCGGTCAAAGATGCGCACGGCTTCCGGGTTGTTCTCGCCGAGGATGCTGATGTTGATGTCATCCTTCTTGAAGTTGCCCCAGGATTCGAGCACCGGGTCTTTCTTGACGCCTTCCACGACCGGGAACTCATTGTTTCCGGACGCGAAAATTTCCTGCGCATCATCGGAAGCCAGGAATTCGAGGAACTCTATTGCGTTTTCCCGGTTGGGTGCGCCTGCGACGACGCCTGCGCCACCGACATTGACGTGGGCTCCGCGGTCTTCCTGATTGGGGAAGATAATGCCCACCTTGCGTGCTGCTTCGCGATCCGAATCGTCGTCGGACTTGAGCAACCTGACATAATAGTAATGATTGGCGACAGCTAGATCGCACTCGCCACTGGCCACCCCGAGGATCTGGTCTGTGTCGCCACCTTCAGGGTCTCGAGCGAAATTGTCGACGACACTCTGGGCCCACTCTTCAGCGTCTTCTGCACCGTGATGGTCGATCATCGAGGCCAACAGGGACTGATTGTAGATGTTGTTGGATGAGCGAATGCAAACGCCACCTTCGAAACGCGGATCGGCCAGGTCTTCGTATCGTTTGATCTCGTTGGGATCGACATTGTCGCGGTTGTAGTAGATGGCACGCACTCGCTGACTGAAGCCGAACCATTGGCCATCCGGGTGCCGCATGGATTCCGGCAGACGCTCATCGAGTTCAGCGGACTCGATATCCTGGAAAATTCCTTCCTGTTCCGCACGCCAGAGACGGCCTGCATCGACGGTCATCATGACGTCTGCAGGGCTTGCTTCGCCTTCACGTGTGATGCGCTCGATCAGTTGGTCGGAATCGCCTTCGAGGATGTTGACCTCGATTCCGGTACGCTCGGTAAACGCATCATAGAGTGCTTGATCCGAATCGTAATGGCGTGCCGAATAGAGGTTGAGCTCGTCTGCTGACGCTTGAGTTGCAAAGGCCATGCTTGCCAATAGCGCAGAGAGAGGAATAGCCAGGCGGTAGTTGTTGAGCATCTTGGGCCTCGTTGTTAAGTGGCGGTGCATCAAGCGATGCTGTGTCAAAGAATAATAATAATTCACATTACGGCACTGTATTGAACACTCTCGCCCTAGGCCCGTCAACTCTCTTCCCAGGCGCCGCGGTGACGACGACGCTCACTGCCTCGACAAACAACGAAAACGAAGCCGGATTGACTCGTATTCACATTGCTGGCGCGATACCATGCCCACTGCAGTGCACCGACCAGCAACGTGGCCTCCTTGATGAATCGCATTTCCCCTTCCACCGAACAGCATCGAACGATTTCCTCATCCGTCCGTGTCCTGTCGATGCAAGGCATCCGCCACGTTTTCGGAAACCTCGCCGCCGTCAGCGATGTCAGCCTGGATGTCCATGCGGGTGAAGTCGTCTGCTTGCTGGGGCCTTCGGGCTGCGGTAAAACGACATTGCTGCGCATTGCTGCGGGCCTGGAGGCGGTTCAGCAGGGAGCAGTGGCCATCCATGGTCGAACGGTGGCGGTATCCGGTGAGGGATCCCTTCCGCCAGAGAAACGTAATGTCGGGCTGGCCTTCCAGGATTCCGCCTTGTTCCCTCACCTCAAGGTCCTCGAGAATGTGACGTTCGGCATCAAGTCACAGCCAGCGGCGCAACGACGCAAGCGAGCCATGGATCTGCTTGAGCAGTTGGGGATGGCACCATACGCCATGGCATACCCCCATACGTTATCCGGCGGGCAACAACAGCGAGTGGCATTGGCCCGCGCGTTGGCTCCGGAACCGCAAGTCATGCTGCTGGATGAACCGTTTTCCAGTCTGGACGCGCGGCTGCGGGACCGCATTCGAGACGATACCCTGCATGTACTCAAGCGTGCGGGCGCCGGCACCTTGCTGGTGACTCATGATCCGGAAGAGGCGATGTTCATGGCCGATCGCATCGCGTTGATGCGTGATGGATGGATCGTTCAGTTCGGTACGCCACGAGAGCTCTATTGCTATCCACGAGATCCTTTCGTCGTCACCTTTTTCGGTGACGTCAACGAGGTATACGGTCGCGTGCAGGGCAGTGTCGTACAGACCCCGTTGGGCGCCGTGGATGCGGGCGACCTGCCTGAAGGAACCCGGGCGCAGGTGTTGATCCGACCGGAAGCGTTACACGTTACCGAGTTGAATGAGTCACCCACCACTCACCAGTATAGTCATGTGATCATGGCCAAATTGCTGGGTCGCAGCAGCTTGCTGCACATCTGTGCACATGGCCAGGATGGCCAGGAAGCTCACCTGCATGCCCGAGTCCCGGGCGTGTTCCTGCCGGTTGAAGGCCAACCTGTCACGATTCGGCTCGATCCTTCACAAGTCTTCGTGTTTCCCGTTGTCCCCCGGACGCGAATGGCGCATGGCGATACTCAAGAGGATCACCGGGAGTATGCCTACAGCGACGATGGTCAGTGACGACGTCGCCGCCTCGGCAAGACGCTCGTCCGATGCAAGGTTATGGGCACGCACCGCTAGGGTATCAAAATTGAAGGGACGCAGAATGATAGTGGCAGGCAGTTCCTTCATGACATCCACGAAGACCAGGATACCGGCGGCAAGCAGGCTGCCCCGCATGATCGGTGCGTGCACTCGGCGTAATGTACCGCCAGCCGTTTGCCCGAGGGTGCGTGCCGCAGCGTCCATGGCGGGCGTGACCTTGCCCAGACTGGCTTCCACGGCATTGAATGAGACAGCCAGGAAACGTACGACGTATGCATAGATGAGAATGAACGCAGAGCCACTGAATATCAGGCCGACCAGCATATCGAAATGCGTGCGTGCCCAGGTGTTGATCTGGCTGTCCAGCCAGGCAAAGGGAATGAGAATACCGACGGCGATGACGGACCCCGGGATAGCGTAGCCGATGGCAGCGATGCGGGTCGCCGTTCGGGTGACCCTGTTGGCATTGAGCCGGGTGCCATAACTGAGTAGCACAGCGAGTCCCACGGCGATGATTGCGGCGAGGGCGGCCAGAATCAGGCTATTGCCAGCGTATTCGAGGAAATTGGCACTCAACCGGGTGTCACCCTGTTGGAAGGCGAGGTGGCCAAGCAGTGCGCAGGGGATCAGAAAGCCGATTGTAACGGGTAGCGCGCAGACAATGACGGCACTCCACGCACGTATCCCTTGCAACGGGAACTGCGGGAGTTGCTGGTAACGACTGGAAGTATGGAAGTACTGGCGTTTGCCTCGCGACCAGCGCTCCAGCAACACGAACACGATGACGAAAGCCAGCAAACAGGCGGCTAATTGAGCGGCCGCAACTTGTTCCCCGAGACCGAACCAGGTGCGATAAATACCGGTGGTGAACGTATCGACGCCGAAGAACTGAACGGCACCGAATTCGTTGAGTGTTTCCATGAGCGCCAGCGACACACCGCCGACGATGGCGGGGCGAGCCAGTGGCACGGCAATCCCGGCGAATAAGCGCCATGGCCCTCGTCCCAGTGTGCGTCCTACATCCAGAACACATACGGATTGTTCGAGAAAGGCGGCCCTGGCAAGCATATAGACATAAGGGTAAAGAACCAGTGTGATCAGTGTGGCAGCCCCACCCAAGGAGCGTATGCTGGGGAAATAGTAGTCAGCTTGGCTCCAGCCGAATGCCTCTCGCAGCCAGGTCTGCAACGGGCCGGCATATTGCAGGAAATCCGTATAGGCATAGGCAATGACGTAAGTGGGCACGGCCAGGGGCAGAAGCAGTGCCCATTCGAATAGTCGACGTCCTGGAAAACGGCACATGACGACCAGCCAGGCGGTCCCCGTACCGATCACGAAGGTACCTACACCAACCGTCACGACCAGGAACAGCGTGTTTGTGATGTAGCGCCCCAGCACGGTGGTGGCCAAGTGATGCCATATATCCCCCGAAGGGACCACAATATGGGCCAGGATGATCAAGATCGGTAGTGCCACGATAGCAGCAATGACGAGGGTCAGGGCGGTCCAGGGAGCCGTTGACGACACTCGTCGTCTTGCTGTCGACGTCAAGCCGCTATTGTCACTACGAGGCAAGCAAATGCTCCTTGTCAGTAGTATGGCCGGCAAGCGGTCACAGGCGTCATGATAACGGGGATTCGATAATATCAGGTCGTCTCCCCATCTTCAGCCCTGCAGGTCATGGTGAGCGATGCGGGAATGTCGGGCCAATGGATACATGGTGGCACGACCATGACGGCTGACGAAAAACACTGACCACGGTGACAGAAACATCAATGAACTCATCGCCTCCCATACACTCACGCACTGCGATCCGTGATCTGCTGTACTGGGCAGAGACACTGAGAGCCCGGCGTTGGCGGGGTATCGTGTGGGTGACTGGTAACGCTGAGACGTGTCGCATGAGAGCACGTCAACTATGGCATGCAGGAGACTGGCAAGCCCCATTATGGCTATCGACATCGGCTCCTGACGGGATCGCGCCTGATACCTGGCTGCCACCTGCCAAGGCGCGTACCCGGCTCGGCGGTGAGCAAGGGCTGGTTGTGGTGGATGCCGTGGGGCCGCATGAAGGTTTTGACCCTGAAGCATTCGGCGCGCTCGTGGGTGGCATAGCTGCTGGCGGTTTGCTGGTTTTGATGACCCCCGAAGATTGGGGCGCGCGCCCCGATGCCGATTACCGTCGACTGGCCGACTACCCGAAGGCGCCGGAGCAGCTTTCCGTACGCTATCTGCAACGCTTGTTCCGCCAACTATCGATGGCGGAAACGCTGGCTCACTGGCCGACCAGCGCTTCGGTCTCAGTGCCACGTCTGCTACCTGGGCCGGGGGCGCAGGCACCTTGCGACGATCCGGATTGTCTCACTCGGGATCAGGCGGTGGCGGTGCAGCGACTGGTACGGCTTCGCCGCCGGCGCCCGGTCGTGATCACGGCCGATCGTGGTCGTGGCAAGACCGCCGCTTTGGGCATCGCCTGTGCGCGATGGTTGACGGCGGGAGAACGCGAAATTTGGGTAACGGCACCTCGTGCCAGCGCTGTTGAAACCTTGTTCGAGCGGTTGGAAACGCTGTGTCCGGCAGGCCGGCGTCGGGGGAATGTGTTCACCGTATCCATCGACGACGAAGAACGACACGTACGATTTTCGGCTCCGGATGCGCTGGCTTCGCTGGATGATGACACCGCGGTGGGAGGGCGAGGCAGCATATTGCTGGTCGATGAAGCGGCCGCCATACCCGCGCCGTTGCTGGCTCGCTGGCTGAGTTGCTTCCCTCGCATTGCTTTTGCCACTACCGTGCATGGCTATGAAGGGTCGGGCCGTGGCTTCGCGCTGCGCTTTCGCGACCGTCTTGACCGTATGACACCCGCATGGCGGGCTTGCCATCTGGCTGAGCCGGTTCGCTGGGCCCCTGGCGATCCCCTGGAAGCTCTGACGGCCGAGTTGCTGATGCTGGATGCCGAGCCGCCGGATATCCTCGGCGAGGACACGGAGTCTTTGATACCGGTGCGTTGGGCGCGCGAGAGCCTGGCTCGACAGGAGCATTGTCTGCGAGAACTGTTCGGGCTGCTGGTGCAGGCTCACTATCGCACTCAGCCCAGTGATTTGCGTCGTTTGCTCGACGGTCCCGATGTGTCCATTGCTGGATTGCAGGCCTCGGGTTCACCGAGGGCCGTGGTCGTCACGATGGACGAAGGTGGCTTCGATAGCTCGCTGGCCGAGCAAGTCGCCTTGGGTAAACGACGCCCTCAGGGCCATTTACTGGCACAGTCGCTAGCGGCGCATGCTGGTTCCCGGCAAGCATTGACCTCCCGGGTGCGTCGATTATGGCGGGTCGCCGTGCATGAGCGCTATCGGCGCCGTGGTTTGGGGACACAGTTGCTGGAGGGTGAGCTGGCTCGTGCATGCGCAGAGGATATTGACCTGCTGGGAGCCAGTTTTGGCGCTGAACCGGGTCTCATTGCGTTCTGGCAACGCCAGGGATTTCGTGCTGTACGTGTAGGGTTAAGGCGTGAGGCATCCAGTGGTGAGCATGCCCTGATGGTCGTTCGTGGTACCAGCCCGGCGGGCGAGGCACTGGTTGTCGATCTGGGAGAGCGCTTTCAAACGCTGTTGCCTATGCTTCTGGCTTTCGAGCTGCGGACACTGGAGCCGCTCGTGGGTGCCGCCCTGATGGGTGATGATGACGCTGGCGAACTGTCTTCCCAGGCGTGGCGCGATGTCGATGATGTCGTCTCGGGCCATCGAGAACCGGCGCTGGTACGCCCGTCGCTGCAAGCCTTGACCAAGCTGGGCTTGTGTCGGGACGCTCCGCTGGATAATGATGCTTGGTTACTGGTCGCGTCGTTGTTTCAAGGGCGTGACGATAGCTGGCTGGCAAGTAGGTTGAACTTGTCTGGTCAGAAACAGGTGAGGCAATGGCTGCGTGATGCACTGGGTCGCTGGCGTTCCTGGGCGGGTGAAGGCGAACGGTTATGACCGGTGCCAGTGACAAAGGATAGCGAACCGGAGCGAGGCGATCCCATGAATGACCATCTCGAACAACTTGAGCCACAGCCGTTGTGGCGGCACTTTCGAACTCTGTGCAATACGCCTCGTCCATCGGGGCATGAAGAGGCACTCGTGTCTCGACTGCAAACGTGGGCCGATGAGCACCAACTTTTCCATGATCGTGACGCATTCGGCAACCTGAGAATTCGCAAACCGGCCACTCCTGGCCATGAGTCGGCGCCGGGTGTCATCCTTCAGGGCCATGTGGACATGGTCGCCGAAGCCAATGCTGGCTATGACCACGACTTTACTCGTGATCCGATCGATACTCATGTCGTCGATGGTTGGTTGCGGGCTCGTCAGACTACCCTGGGTGCCGATAATGGATTGGGTGTTGCGGCGGCACTGGCCATTCTCGAAGATGAGACGCTGGCGCATGGACCGCTCGAAGCGCTGTTCACGCTGCAGGAGGAAACCTCTATGGGTGGCGCTCTTGCGCTCGACGAGAACTGGCTCGAAGGGCAGGTGTTGCTCAACCTGGATTCCGAAGATCGCGGTCAAGTGTTCATTGGTTGTGCCGGCGGTGCCGATGTTGTGGTAGAAGCCGATCTGCCGACCCGTCCCGTGGCAGATGGGGAATCAGTCATGACATTGTCGGTCACCAGTCTGCGGGGTGGGCATTCCGGCATCGACATCCATAAGGGGCTGGGCAATGCCAATCGTCTTCTGGTACGCGCGTTACGCCGCCTGCGTGACTATGATGTGCGGCTGATCGATTATCGTGGCGGGGGCTTGCGCAATGCGCTACCCAGGGAAGCCTTTGCCTCCGTGGCGATACCGACGACTGAGGTCGACGCCGCATCCTCAGTGATTGACGCGGTGCAGGCGGAACTGCGTGCTGAGCTGCAGGGTATCGACGATGGCGTGACACTTTCTCTGACGCCGGCTGACTTGGCAGCGACCGAAATGGAGGCGTTGACCCTGACGGCCTGTCAGCATTTGGTCAATGCTCTGCATGCAGCGCCTTGCGGTGTAGAACGCATGAGTACCGATGTACCGGACGTCGTGGAAACGTCGAATAACCTAGGCGTAGTCAGCCTGGCCAATGGTCGCTTTCGCCTCTGTGCGCTGGTGCGCTCACTACGCGATAGCGCAACCAACGACATGGCCGACCGTTTTGATGCACTGTTTGCCTTGATCGGTGCCAATGCCCGGGTCGAGAATGCCTACCCCGGCTGGACCCCCGTTCCCGAGAGTCCACTGGTGGCACGCTTCCAGCGCTTGCACCGCAATGCCTTGGGAAGCGAGGCCGAGGCAAAGGTGATCCATGCCGGGTTGGAGTGCGGGATCCTCGGCGGCAAATATCCTCACTTGTCGATGTTGTCGTTCGGACCGCAGATCCGTGGCGCGCACTCGCCGGATGAGCGTGTCGAACTGGCGTCGGTGACTGAGTTCTGGATGCTCTTGCGTGCCATGGTCGAAGATCTGGCCACCTCTGATCGTGACTAGTCCACTCGTACCGTGACGACCGGGAAGCCACCGACCGTGACCAGTGGCACGCTGATTGACTGTCGATAGCGATGGTTGCTGCGCCGTGGTGGACCAGCGCGGTAGCGATGCTTGTGAGCCGGTCGATGGGAGTGCCCGTGGCGCTGGGCCTTGTAAAAGCGCTTCTTAGCCTTGTGGTGCCACTTGCTCCCATGATGGCTCACCTCATGATCGTGATGATGGGTGTGGTAGTGAGAGCTATTGCGGCGGTCATGATCGGCGAACGCCGATGTCGTGGCAACGAACGGTAGACATAGCAGTGCGCTCAGCAGCAAGCAGCGAAACCAGGATGTCTTGAGCCTGCAGTGTTGCATGGGAAACCTCCGTCATGATCGGGAGGACAGTCGGTGACTGCCGTTCCCCTAACCCGAAGTATATCGGGACTGACGGTGGCTGGTAGGGGGCGGTGGCCGAGTGCGCACGACTTCCGCGATAGCTGCACAATGTGTCGCAGGATGGTGACGATACGCCGTCATGATAACGCCGCCTCAAGAGCGGCGTTCAAGCATGCCAGCAGTCGTCTGGAGCTAGCGTGCAGGAGAAGGTTGCCTGTCCAGCGGCGTTATTGGCTCAAATAGGCGCCCAGCATCCATACGGTCTTTTCCTGCTCGCGGATATAGTCGCCAACTTGTGCAGCTGTTCCCTCATCATCGGCATCAGAGGCCAGCGAGAGAATTTCGCGCTGTAAGTCGATCAGTGTCTGATAGCCTGTGAGGATGCCGCGCACGCACTCTTCGCCATCGCTGACATTCCTGATTTCTTCGATTTGGGCGATTCGGACATAATCGCTATAGGCATGAACTGGCTGGGCACCCAAGGTCAGAATGCGTTCAGCGACTTCATCGACCTTTAGCAACAGGTCAGTGTAGAACTCCTCGAACTTGGTATGCAGCTCGAAGAAATTGGGTCCCTTGACGTTCCAGTGATAGCCGCGAACGTTCATGTAGAAGACCTGGTAGTTGGCGAGAAGTTCATTGAGCTTCTCTGCCAGACGGTTGGCACTGTCGGCATCCAGACCGATAGCATTCGTATCGCTCATGGGGTGTCTCCTTGATCCGGGATCGTTTGCACTCAGGATTCTACGCACGCGATGTGACAATGCGTTAGCAAAGTCTTGCGATAGCGGCTATAGACCTTGCCAATCGATGCGCTGAATTTAGTATGTGCCGGTGCTTCCACCGTTTTTCAAGCGTAGGCAGCGAGCAGTCGGATCAGACTCTCGCTGCGCTCGCTAAGCAGTTGAGAGCAGCGGTCCAGGGCGTCCTGTAACGATATTGGACCATCAGCGAGAGCAAATGCGGCAGTGACTCCATGGTCGTAAGCGGCTGGCCATCCTGTGCCCAGGCGACCGGCGAGCACCACGGTAGGTATGCTGTGTTGAGCTGCCTTGCGTGCGATACCGATGGGTGTCTTGCCTGCTAGGCTCTGTCCGTCGAGTTGACCCTCTCCGGTGATTACCAGGTCAGCATCGTCGAGCAAGGTATCGAAGCCGACCTGGTCCATCACCAATTCGATGCCAGGACGTAAACGGGCATTGAGGAAAGCACTAGCAGCGAAGCCCATGCCACCAGCCGCACCGGCACCGGGGCGCTGACTATGATTCTCCCCGAGTTGCCTGGCGGCGAGTTGCGCAAAATGGCCAAGGGCGGCATCCAGTCGTTCGACATCAGCCATGCTGGCGCCCTTCTGGGGGCCGAAGATAGCGCTTGCACCATGGTCGCCGAGCAGTGGGTTATCGACATCGACGGCCGTTTCCACGTCGATATCCGCCAAGCGTGGATCGAGGCCCGAAAGGTCGAGCGTTTCCAACTGGGCCAGGGACACACCGTCCGGGGGTAGTTCACGGCCATGTGCATCCTGTAGCTTGGCACCCAGGGCGGCAAGCATTCCAGCGCCTGCATCATTGGTGGCACTGCCACCCAGGGTCAGTAGCAACCGTTTGGCTCCTGCATCCAGTGCCGCCAGTATCAGTTCCCCCACGCCCAACGTCGTGCTGTGCAACGCGGTGCGCTCGTCCTGCGCCAGATGCTGCAGTCCACTCGCTTCGGCCAACTCGATGAAAGCGGTCCGGTGTGCGGCCAGCCACCCCCAGGAGGCGTTGCGCATGCGCCCCAAGGCATCATGAACTTTGAGCGTCTTACGTTCAGCTCCCGTGGCAGCAAGTAGAGCATCGAGGGTTCCTTCGCCGCCATCCCCCATCGGGCATTCACGGCAATGCGCATTGGGGAGTCCGCGTTTTACACCTTGTGAGATCGCTGCAGCGGCATCGCGGGCACTCAGGGCATCCTTGTAACTATCGGGAGCGATGAGGATATTCATGGGCATCTCTTGAAAGTCGAAAGATCAGGTGACGACATAGGATAACCAGCTTAGCGTCCTTGTACCTCCGTCCGAAAGCCGGCTCGTCAGTTGTGGTATCCATCGGTCAGTCCACTTACACTGCCATGAAGACCATGAGGAGTGAGTCATGCGGACGCCTCTATTACTGCTACTGTGCCTGTCATTGGCCGGATGTGCGACCGGCCCGGTGTTGATGCCGGAGTCGACTGTTCGCCCCGCGGCTACGTGTCAGTGGGAATTGGTCGTTGATGACAACACCGAGATGTTGCGTCGTGTTGCCTCGGCGCTGGAAACCGAAGGCTTTGCGTTACTCAATACGGAAGCGGAACTGGGGCTTGTCAGTGCCGAAAGACGTCGTTCGATGCCAGGATACCGGGACCTTTATGCGCCTCGCTCATCGATCGGTCTGTTCGGTGGTTATGGTGGTCGAGGGCGCCTTGCCAGTGGGTTCTCGCTGGGGTTTAGCCACTATATAGGGCCGGATCCAGAGCGTGTGGAACGCGTGTCGGTAGTGATTGCGCGTGGTGAGGGACGAATCTCACGCGCGATTCATGTGGTGGATGCCGATGGTCATGTCCGTCAGTCGCGGTCTGCCAGCGATGACGCCTTCTGCCGTTCGCTTCGCGATACGCTTGCCCGGCAACCGGTTCGGGAGGAGGGAGCATCATGAGATGGATTGCCCTCTGGTTAGCCTTGTCGTTGGCCTTGGCGGGGTGTGTCACCTCTCCTGAGCCGGAACAGCCTCGCACACAGGTCATGTCGGTCGTCCCCGATGAGGCACTACGGGAAGCGGCCACCATGCTAGCCGAGCAAGGTTACGTGATTCGTTACGCGGATGTGGATCTGGGACGTATCGATGCCGAGCGACTGGGCCGGCCACCTTACCGGTTACGGCTCGAGATCACCGAGCAGGCCCAGGGGGCCCTCGTCTCTTTCAGTGGCCGACAAGGGGCGCGGCCGATCGATCCGGCCAGTTTCGATCCATTGCTCGCCGAACTGCGAGCGCGACTGGAGCTGTCTCCCTGACTCCCGATTAGATCGATGAGGTATCGAGTAACGTGAGTAGGCGCTCATGCATCCTCGTGAGTTCGGTCTCATCATAAGGGGTGGGGTCGCCGTGGCCCCATACCGGGCCTGGCCAGGCCTGATCTCCCCGGCGTCTGACAATGGCGTGGACATGCAATTGCGCCACCATATTGCCTAAGCTGGCTAGATTGAGCTTGTCGCCTCCCAACGAGATCATCATGGCTTGTCCCAGAGTGGTTGCCTCTCGCCAGAGCTGGGCCTGATCCTGCTCATCGAGCTCGTAGACTTCCTGAACGTCGGCGCGGCGCGGTATCAACACAAGCCAAGGAAACCGGACATCATTCATGAGCCTGACGTGGCATAGCGACAGATCGGTAATTTCAATACTGTCACGGAGAAGACGAGCATCGTATTCAATAGTTGACATGACGACTCCTGCTGGCTGGAAGCGTGCCCATCTTCGCATAGAATGATGCCGGTTCGCTGAGGGATTGTCTTGACCGCCGCCGTTGGGCACGGGTTGCCTGCATGGCTTGCCGTTGAAGGGAGATGCATGGATACATCGATCATGGAAGGGCTGGCGCTGGTCGGCATCGGGAGTGTCGCAGGGTTCATCAACGTGTTGTCGGCGGGGGGCTCGATGATGACGTTGCCGCTACTCATGTTTCTCGGCTTACCGCCCCAGGTTGCCAATGGCACCAACCGTGTTGCGATCGTGTTGCAGAGTGTGTCTGCCGTAGGTAGCTTCCTGCGGGTCGGCGCCAGCCATATTGGCATGAGTCTACGGCTGTCCGTACCGGCCGTCATGGGGGCATTACTTGGGGCCTGGCTGGCCCTGCAAGTGTCCGAGGCGTTTTTCGAGGCGCTGTTGATCGTCGTGATGGCTGGGTGCTCGCTGATGCTGCTACTGCCTCAGCGCCGGGTCGATACGCAGACTTTGACTGTTGACCGTCTGACGCCTGCCGTCTATGTGGCCATGTTCCTGATCGGTGTGTATGGCGGCTTCATTCAGGTGGGTGTCGGCGTTCTGTTCATTGCGGTGCTCTACCGTATGCTCAAGATCGACCTGGCTCAGGTCAACGTGTTCAAGGTACTGATTATCCTGGTTTATACCCTGCCGGCGTTGGGCTTGTTTCTTTATTACGACCAGGTGCGTTGGGGATATGGCCTGTTGTTGGCCGTGGGCAGCATGAGCGGGGCTTGGTTGGGCGTGAAGGTCAATATGGGACCTCGTGGCGCCGCTTGGGTCAAAGGTCTCACTCTGGTGATGATTGTCGTCATCATGCTGCGGTTACTGATGGCGTGAGGGTTCCACTGCGAAGAAACGTCTTGCCGGGCATGAAACCGTGCTAAATTAACCAATGATCGGTGGCTACATGGAGGAGTCTCACAATGAAACGAGGGTGCTTGGCAATGCTGCTCGTCTTCCTTTTGGTGGTGGTGGCCGGATGTAACACCATGAGGGGCTTGGGCGAAGACATTGAAGAAGGTGGTGAAGCCGTGCAACGTGCTTCGGATTGAAGGGTAGCTGGTTCCCCTGGTGTGCAAGCCTCATGATGGGCTGCTAGGGTGTATAGGGTGCAATATCCCGTTGCTCGTGTTAAGGAGGACATTCCCATGAAAAAGACCGTGGCCCTGACGTTTGCCTTGCTGATGTCGACCAGTCTGTTGGCTGGATGTAACACTCTGGAAGGCGCCGGTGAAGACATCGAGCGTGGTGGCGAAGAGGTGCAGGAGGCGGCAGAGTGATTGCCGGTACACGCTGACCATCATGGCTCATCGATGAGCGGGCTTGCGGGCCCGCTCATTGCGTAAGAGAGGAGCTTGACCCGTCATCAGGTAAGGACATATGGATATGAGAACGCTACGAACGATGTTGCTGGTCACCCTGAGTTCGACGCTGATTGCCTGTGGCGGTTCCCGGGCCACGTCGTCTCCTGAGCCTGACGATGCTCCGCCACCGCCCCAGGTGAGCGACAGCGGGCAGCATGATCCATGTGGTGCCGCACCGGTTCAGGATCGGGTCGGGCGACAGTTCAGCGATGCGCTCGAACGGGCCATCGCCGAGGAAAGTGACGCTGAGCGAGTCCGCGTGTTGCGCCCCGGTGAGGCGGCGACCCTGGATCATCGTCCCGATCGTCTCAATATTCGCCTCGATGACGACAACGCCATCGTCGATATTGCGTGTGGTTGAGTCACTCGTAGCGCGTTTTCCATTGTTGTTGCGCCACCTGATCTTTCAGGACATCAATGATATCGAGCAGTACTTGTTCGGTAATACGATCGGTATGTGCATCGACGTGTAGCCAGGCGTCGAAGCCACTGTCAGCGAATTTCTCCACGAGTGTGTCGAACTCCGGTGAACGCAGGCCGTCCACGGCTTCATCGACGAGTCGGCAAGCGATGTCGCTCAGGCTGCTATCCAGCGTCCGGGCGACTTGATCTCCCAGTGGCAAGCGCTTCAGACGCTGGATTTCTCGGCTGTCTTCCAGTGTTTTGCCCACCAGAGCACTGACGTAACGCATCATGTCGGTTCGGTTGCGGGTATAGGCACTGCCGACGGTCTCTTCCAGCCGGCGACTGATTTCATGAATCAGTTGCTGCTTGCGCGGCATCACGACATCGTTGGCGATGCGGCGAGAGAGCGAGTCGCTCCCCCGTATCTGATCCTGTACGCTGCCCAACAGGCGTATGGCGATGCGGTCCGACAACTCCTCCATCAGTATCTCGTAATATTTGGCAACGACGCTGTATAAGTACCAGCCTCGCACATCGATCAGATTCAGCCGTTGCAGGCGATAAAGCAAAGAGATCACGCGAAGTATGCGCAATAGCCGGAAACCGCTGAGCGGAATGCACCCCAGCACGTCATACCAGTGCACGAAAGGGTAGAAGAACCAGCGATGATAGCGACGTTCGACAATGGCAGCCGCCCAACCGATCAGGACATCGATGATGAAGATCGTGACGAATGCCAGGTCGATAGTCAGGAAATTGGCGTGTACATGGCGATCATAGGTTGCATACAGCGTTGGAGCGACGACTTCAAAGGCAGTATTGACAGGCGGCAGCAGGAACAGACTATCGAAAAGCAGCAACCCCAGATTGGCAATGACCAGTACGATGATGATCAGATCCCAGGCCAGGTGCAATTGCTCCTGTAGCCGGTGCAACGGGCGGGGCGTGGATGTGCGTGGCATGGCGTCTCCTTGTGCCGAGACCTTCAACCTAGAGGGCGACCAAACGCTTGCCCAGATTATCGCCGGCCAGCAGGCCCACCAAGGCGCCGGGGACCGCTGCCAGTCCCCCATGTACGATATCGAGTCGCCAGTGTAACCTGCCATTTGTGACCGTGGGCATCATCTCGTCAAGGAATCTAGGAAAATGAGCCTCATGATTCGGGCTGACGAACGGGATGATCGCGACGCCACGTTCACTCAGTCGACTGATATTCGCGGGTGCGTTGCGTGGTTGCGCTTGCTGGTATTGGCTGATCAGGCCACAGAGCACGACGCGGCCTCCGGGACGCATCTGTTCAATGGCCGTTGCGAACGCCTCGCCTCCCACATTTTCGAAGTCCAGTGTCAGGCCCTCGGGAACGGCTTGCTGCAGTCGCGAGGCGAAGTCGGGCGCATGGTGATCGAGGACCGTCGAAAAACCGATGCTCTGTAACCAGTCATGTTTGTCTTTCCGCCCGGCGGTGACGATGACGCGAGCGCCTGTGTCACGTGCTAGCTGAGCGGCGATGGAGCCGACTGCACCGGCAGCCGCACTGACCAGCACGGTATCTCCGGGGCCCGATCGTGCCAAATACGACATGCCTAACCAGGCAGTGAATCCCGTCATTCCCAGTGGGTGCAGCCAACTCAAGGGGGGATCACCGGGAGGAGCATGGCGCAGCCCCGTCCCTTCATGAGCGATCACTTCCTGCATCGGCAGATGGCCGACGGCCCAATCGCCGGGACTCCAGTCCGGTAAGCAGCTGGCGATGACTTCGGCAATGCCGTAACCGGAGAGGAGACTATCGCGGCCCCAGCGGGAAATATAATCGTACCCGCTGGGCTGCATTCGGGTACGCATGTAAGGGTCGACGCTGATGTAGCGCAGTTGAAGCTGTAAGGGCGCCTGGTCGGCCCGAGGGGCATCGGTCTCGATCAGCGCGAAATGCTCCGCGCTCAACGGACCGGACGGTCGTCGGCGTAAGCGCAGCTGTTGCATGCGTGTTGCCTAGTCGGTCGTCTTGTCATGCAAGGTGTCCGGACGATGGGCGCTGTCGTGTCGTGCCTGCTCCTCTTCGGCCTGCTTGCGGAGTTCCTTGCGTAGCGCGGCTTTCTCGAAACGGAGCTGCTGCAGCGGTGTTTCCAGATGCAATGGCGGCACCTCGGCGGGATTCCCCGACTCATCGATAGCCACCATGGTCAGGTAGCAACTGTTAGTGTGACGGATCAGCTTGTTCTGTATGTCTTCGGCGACGACCTTGATGCCGACTTCCATGGATGAGCGCCCCACATGATTGACGGAAGCCAGGAAGGTAACCAGCTCACCGACATGAATGGGCTGCTTGAACAAGACCTGATCGACGGACAGTGTCACCACATAATGTCCGGAGTATCGGCTGGCACACGCATAGGCCACCTCGTCGAGCTTCTTGAGAATGGCACCGCCATGGACCTTGCCACTGAAATTGGCCAGATCGGGGGTCATCAATACCGTCATGGATAACTCGTGCTGGCGGGGCAGGTCATCGTTGGGCACGGTCAGGTCTCCTCTTCTTGGATGTCAATGCCGCCAGCATAACGTGCCTCCCATCTCACTGCATGGCATCGAGACCCTTTCCCCATTACAAGAACGTCAAACCAGCACTGATGATGAGACCGGTCACCACCAGTTGGATCAGGCAGAATCCCATGATGTCCTTGGCCTTGAGTCCGGCAATGGCGAGCACCGGAAGCGCCCAGAAGGGTTGCAGCAGATTGGTCCATGCATCGCCCCAGGCTACGGCCATCGCAATGCGAGGAATATCCGCCCCGAGTGCGTCAGCGGCAGGCAGCATGACAGGGGCCTGTACCGCCCATTGCCCCCCGCCGGAGGGCACGAAAAGGTTGAGGACGCCGGCGCTGATGAATGACCAGAACGGCAGAGTGTCGGCATTGGCGAGCGACACGAAGCTCTGAGACAGCGTTTCCGCCAGCCCGGAGTCGATCATGATAGCCATGATACCGGCATAAAAGGGGAACTGGATGACGATGCCAGCCCCTCCCTTGATGGCTTCATGCAAGCTATCCAGCAGGCGGCGTGGAGTGCGGTGCAATACGATAGCGAGAAACAGGAACAGGAAGTTGACCACGTTCAGGTTGAGCCCGCCACTGCGAAGCAGGAAATGGTCGAGCAGAAACAACAGCCCGGGTATACCGACCAACCAGGCCAGGGACTGACTGTTTTCCAGGCGTTCTGCCGGGCGAGTGGACCGTTGTTGGTTACGTGGCGTTGTCGCTAATGTCCGGGGATCGACGTAAACGCTCTCTTCATCCGAAGGCAGCATCAAGCGATTGATTAGTGGCACGACAATGAACAGGGTCGTGACGATTGCCAGGTTGAACAGCGAAAAGATCGTGGAGCCCGTGCCGATCACGCCGATGCGTTCGGCAGTGAAGTGGCCGTCGGTGGCGATGGTTAAGGGGATCGAACCAGCCAGTCCTCCATGCCAGACAATAAAGCCCGAATAGGCACTAGCGACCAGCAATCGGTAGTCGACGCGTACCTGGCGAGCCAGTTCCTTGGCAAACAGCGCACCCACGACCAGCCCGAAGCCCCAGTTGACCCAGCTTGCGATCAGTGACACCAGCGTGACCAGCAGAATCGCTCGTGGTGCGGAGCCGGCCTGCGTTGCGAGCCTTGTCAGCAATCGTTGAACAGGGGGGGCATTGGCCAGCATGAATCCGGTGACCAATACCAGCAGCATCTGCATCGAGAATTCCAGCAATCCCCAAAAGCCGTCCCCCCAGTAACGCATTACCGCCAGTGGCGACTGACGTTCCACACCGATCGCCGCAGCCGACGCCACCAATGTCAGAAGCAGAACAAAAATATAGGGGTCGGGGAGATAACGTTCGACCAAGCGTACGGCCGGCCGCGACAGCAACCTGAGCATGGCACCGATCCTTGTGTTGAAAGCGGCACTATACGCTAGCGAATAATGCAGCGGATGCGCTATCGACCTTGGTCAACGTTGGTGTCTTGCCAGCGAGTGCGACGATAGTGCCAATAGTAGGAGACCAACGTGGCTGAACGTATCAGAGTGAAGGTCATGAAGGCCAGCCACAGGCCATGATTGCCCAGCCCCTGAGTTATCCACCATAGTGGCAAGTACACGGCCAGGCCGATATAGATGCTGTTACGCATCTCTCGCGTGGCAGTCGCGCCAATGAAGACACCATCGAGTAGGTAGCTCCATACCGCAATGAGTGGGAGGGCAACCATCCAGGGGAGATAGGTGCTGGCCTCGCGGCGGACATCGGGAAGGTCGCTGAGCAGGGCGATCAGGCTATCGCCCCCCAATGCAAACCCCAAGGCTGCGATACTGGCCGTGACGAATGAGAATAGGGTGGCGGCCCGGACGGCCTGGCCGAACTCATCCCAGGCCTTACGTCCGACAGCGCGGCCGATCAGTGCCTCGCTGGCATGGGCGAAGCCATCCAGTGCATAGGATGTGAGCATGATGAACTGTAGCAGTACGGCATTGGCAGCCAGGATGGTGTCGCCCTGACTGGCTCCCTGGGCATGAAAAAACGCCATGGCGAACAGCAGGCCAAGAGTACGTACGAAGAGATGTCTGTTGACTTGAAACAATTCGGTATAGGCGCCAAGACGCAGCAGGTATCGACGCCGAAAGCGGCCGGCGAGTTGTCGCAGCTGGCGTTTTACCAACCAAAGGCCGAACCCCAGGGCAGTGTAGTCGGCAAGCACCGAGGCCCAGGCGACGCCGTCGCTAGTCATGTTCAATCCGGTAACGAACAGCAGGTCGAGCACGATGTTGACGCTGTTGGTCAGCACCAGTATCGCAAGCGTGACGCGTGCATTCTGCTGACCGAGGAACCATCCCAGAATCACGTAATTGGACAGTACCGCAGGTGCCGAGACGATACGGATCTGGGCATATTCCGTCGCCAGGACGGTGGCTGTCTCGCTGCCGTCGAGCAGCCAGAGGCCGAGGCGAATCAATAGAGGGGATAGCAGGATCAGCGTGACGCCGATGGCGTTGGCCACCAACAACGCTTGTCCGAGGAGATTCCTTACACCATCTGCGTCATCGCGGCCTGATGCCTGGGAGGTCAGGCCCGTCGTCCCCATGCGGAGGAAGCCGAAACCCCAGTAAAGAAAACTGAACAGCGTTGCGCCCAAGGTGACGGCTGCCAGGTAGCGCGAGTCGGGGAGGTGCCCAACGACAGCCGTATCGACCAGGCCGAGTAGCGGTACGGTGATGTTGGAAAGGATGATTGGCCAGGCCAGTTGCCAGATTCGTGCTGTCTGCGACTGTGTCGAAGACATAGACATGTGCGTTCCCTGCTGGCTGGCCGATGTGGAAGTTTCCCGAGGCGTTCGGCGATATTCTCACCACATAACGCAACGCTGCGTCAGGCAGCGGTGATGATATGGTATTTTTCCATCAGCTGGTCGTGCGTTTCCTTGTGCTCGGGATCCAGCGGGATGCAATCGACGGGACACACCTGCTGGCATTGCGGTTCGTCGAAGTGGCCCACGCACTCGGTGCACAAGTCGGGATCGATCACATAGATTTCTTCGCCCGGCGAAATGGCGCCATTGGGGCATTCGGGTTCGCAGACATCGCAGTTGATGCACTCGTCTGTGATCATCAGGGACATAGGATTACTCCCGGAAAAACCTGAGTCGTCTCATATCTGAGTACCACACTCAGGTATTATAAAGGTTATCGAGCGCTTCGACGACCTTGGGATGAACATGTTGTGATATATCGCCCCCCAGGCGGGCGATTTCACGAACGATGGTCGACGAGATATAGGAGTTCTCGACCGCGGGCGTCAGGAAGACACTTTCCACATGGGGAGCCTGGGCTCGGTTCATGTTGGCGAGCTGCAGCTCGTATTCGAAATCGGAGACGGCTCTCAAGCCTCGGAGGATGATGCGCGCGCCCTGCTGCTCGAGCAGTTCAGTCAGCAAGCAGGAAAAGCCGGTGACTTCGACGTTGTCGAGTGGGGCGACGACGTCTCGGATCAGGTTGACACGCGTTTCCAGATCGAGCGCCGGTTTTTTGCCGGGGCTGGAGGCGACAGCGACGACAACGTGATCGAACATACGCGCAGCCCGTTCGATCAGGTCATGATGACCATTGGTAATGGGATCGAAAGTGCCGGGATAAACCACGGTATTCATGGCGATATCCTGTACTTCAGTCGTTGATGGAACCGAACGGATTGTCGACGGCTAGCGAAACGGGTTGTGCATACCCGGGGATGGTGATTTGGTCAGCATGCACATCGAGTTCCGGGCCTTCCAGTACGCCTTCACCGAAACGGTACAACGCATGGAAATGTCCTCGTTGCGCTTCGTTTTCATAACCGGTAGCGCGCTCCAGGGTAGTGGAACGCCGGACTTTCCAGCGCTCGATGGCCTCGCTGCCATGACGTTTGACGAGTAGTTGCTCGGTGACATAGGGAGACAGCACCAGGCCGGTGGCGTTGTTGCCACCGAAGCCCTTGGCATTGATGAACGCGGCGTCGGCTTGGAAAGACAAGGGAGTCGAGAAGAATCTGAGCCGCTCGCTGTAGACATCATCAGCGACGGCATCCAAGGTCGGAATGCCTGGTAGCAAGCCATGGGCAAAACTGCCCAGGGCACTGGCGAGTTGGTCTCCCCCCGCACTACCTTGCGAGTGCCCGACGAAGGCCTTTATGGCGACCACTGGCCATGACTCGATGCCATGGGCTTGAGCGACCCGGTCGAATACATGGGATTCCGTGACGCGGTTCTTGGGAGTACTCGTGCCGTGGGCATGCAGGAACGTTCGCTGGCGAACTGCCTCTGGCCCCAGGATTTTGCTGGCGAGGGCAACGGCCTTGCTCAGAGTGATGTAGTTACCGATGCCGGGAGCCGAAATCGATCGTTTCCAACCGTCCGCATTAGCGTAAACCGCGGGTACGGCACCGAGGATCTGCGCGCCGAGTTCCAATGCGAGCCCGTCGTCCATCAGGAGTAGAAATTGGCTGGCTTCGGCGATGGTAAAACCGCAGTTGCGTGCGAAGGGGCGGCAGGCACGTTGATAGTCGGCGTCGGTCAAAAGTGTCAGGGCATCCAGCGCTTTCAAACTGCCATCATCGGCTAGTGCTCCCATGGCTCGGAAGCCCTCGATGATTTCGGGAGTGATGGGAGCGTCCGAGGTTCCAACCATGACGACGCGGCGGCGGCCATTGGCAATGTCTTCCACCCCCTGACGCAGATTGTAGAGGAAGCTGGCACAGGCACCCTGTATGGCACCCGTCGAGCCGACGCTACCCAATACATAGGCATTGAGAAAATCGGCAGGCATTTGCCCATACCCCATGGGCATCTGCTTGGATGAGGCGCGCTGCCCGGAGACGAAACTCTTCAGCAATCCCCCCCAACCTTCGTCATCGAGTTGCCCAATGGAATTGCCCGCGTAGACGGCGATCGCATCCGGATCGAGCCGCTCGCGCAGCGTCTCCCAGGATAAGCCACTCTGACCAAGGCAGTCTGAGGCACCGAATACGGTCATGGCGAGCCCGCGCGGGTGGTGGACGCTGCGATAAAAACGACTGGGCTCGAATCCACACGGCAGTTGGCCGGCAGCACGGACCTGGGCAGGGCGACGCTCGGGCAGCATGACATCCATATGACCGGCAGGCACGGTGACCTCCAACTGGCGGCTGTCGAGTTCGCGAACCTGCCAGGTCTCCGGCAAATCGTCGGGCAACTGGCGCCGGCGTACGCGAAAAACCAGTGGCGCCTCGATATCCAGCCGAGCCTGCCGATTGGCCGGGATGCCATCGGCATTGAAGCGAGGGTCTTCGATACGCCGTATGAGCGTATGGTCGAGCACTTGTTGATGGAACTGCTCGACGATTTCAGTCTCATCGAGAGGCTGACCGTTGGCATCTCGCCAACTGCCATCGTCCTGGCAGCGGGCCAGACGCATCATTGCTGCCAGGCCGAGCAGAGTGCATGCCTGGTCATCCTGGGGGAGGGCGTCCAGCACCGTGCGCCGATACCCTTGGTGGCCCGAGGTTCTGCCCGCAGGGTTGACGCCCCCCATGCCGACGATCACCGGTAACTGTGACAAGCCGCGTTCCTCGTTGAGCTGTGTGCAGTCATGCATCAGGTTATAAATAGAGTGCCGGGATAATAGCACCGGGGCCGGTGTGGCGTCATGCCAACGGTACGAAGTGAGCGTGGCAATTCATGAAACAGCAATGCAAAGCCTGTACAATGACCATTCGTCATCGTTTTCGACATCAGTTGCCATGCCTGCCGATTGCCGTACCGATCTCAGTCGCATCATAACCACTACTCAGGTTGAGCCGCATCATGACCTGGCGCGCCGTGTTAACCGTGGGTTGCAGCATCGCTGGCAAAAGCCGTTCGCCGGGCACACCTGCGATGCGTTCGAGCAGGCCGATCACTGGTTGAGAGCCGCTAACCGCCCGTTAGTCCTGGATGCCGGCTGTGGTGTCGGCTTGTCGACCCGTCAGCTTGCCGAACGCCACCCTGCGCATGCTGTCATCGGGGTGGATCGTAGTGCCGATCGCCTGTCGCGAGATCATGGAGCGTTACCTGACAATGCCTTGCTGGTTCGGGCCGATCTGGTCGACTTCTGGCGATTGGCGCTGGCGGCTGGTTGGCAGCCCGACTATCACTATCTCCTCTATCCCAACCCCTACCCCAAGTCGTCGCATCTCAAGATGCGTTGGCACGGCCATGCGATATTTCCCACCATCGTCGCTCTGGGTGGGTGTCTGGAATTACGCTCCAACTGGCGGCTTTATGTCGAGGAGTTTGCATTGGCCCTGGCACAAGTCCGCGATGTTCGTGCCGATGTCGAGCCCTATGATCCAGCGGCGATGCATCTGACGCCCTTCGAGCGCAAGTACGACCTTAGTGGTCAGTCGTTATGGCGGCTGGTGGCTTGTCTGCCGCACGATCCTTCGCTACTGCCCAGCGCATGAGTGGATGACATGTCTTCATCACCGGTTGGCGAGTAGAATGGCTGGCGCTTCACCGAAACCGGCAACAGGGGATCTTGTCATGGTGTATGTCTATATGGGGTTGGCGATCTTCGCCGAGGTGGTCGGTACCAGTGCGCTCAAGGCGTCCAATGAGTTCACACGGTTCTGGCCGAGTGTGCTGGTCGTCGTGGGCTATGTTACGGCATTCTATATGTTGACCCTGGCATTAAGAACCCTGCCGGTCGGGATCGCCTACGCTTTCTGGGCCGGACTTGGTATCGTATTGGTGACCCTGATAGGTATTCTCGTCTATGGCGAAAAGCCCGACTTGCCCGCCATGCTTGGCCTGGCAATGATCATCGGTGGTGTCGTGGTGATTCAGGTGTTTTCCGATGTCTCCGCCCACTAATGGGCTGAGTGTTTCCCTATTCATGGTCAGGTGTGCGTGGTTGTTATGTCTATGGTGCGGTCGTGGGTTTTCTTTCTGTCTCTTGTGGTACCACTGAGCGCGATGGGGGCCGGCTTCTCCCATCTCTCCCAGCTGAGTGCTGAAGGGTTTGACATCGGCGCGCAGGCGCGGTTGCTCGATGATGGCGAAGTGTTGGGTGAAATCGATCCTGAGCGTCAATTGTCACCCGCATCCGTAAGCAAGGTTTATATGGCGGCGGCGGCGTTGGAGCGATGGGGACCGCAGCATCACTTCACCTCGCGTCTCTTGAGTGCCGCCGATGTGGATGATCAAGGTCATCTGCAAGGTGATCTGGTACTGGAAGGAGGCGGTGATCCAGGCCTGACGTCCAGGGATTTATGGCGGATGGTCCAGTCTCTGCACCACCATGGCATTCGTCGTATCGATGGCCGACTGGTCATCAGTCAATGGCGCTTTGGCCCGGTTGCCTGTCTGACACAGGATCGTTGCGATTCCCGCACTCGCTCAGGGAACTCCTACAGCGCGCAGCTCTCCTCTGCCGGTGTCAATCATGGTAACTGGTGTGTCGATGTCATGCCGGGGGCGCGAGCCGGTGAACGCGCCCGTATCGTCAGTTGCAGCAGCCGGGCACCACTGGTAAGGGTCGAAAATCAGGTGGACACCGGCGGTGCGTCCAGCGCTACCGAGTTGTATGCGGAACGAGTCACCAATGGTGAAGGGGATCGCATGGTGCTGCGTGGAACCATCGCCGCTGATGAAACATCGCGGACAGTGCGTCGTTCCAGTGCCGATGCGGCCGACCAGACAGCGCAGACCTTGTTGGCATTGATCGAACAAACGGGAATCACCGTGAACGGTGGTTATGCCACCAGCCAGACACCGCCGCCGGAAACGGCACGTGTGCTGGCCAGCCATGACAGTGCGCCACTGCAAGAGCTGCTGTTACGTACCCTGAATTATTCCAATAACTTCATGGCCGATGTGCTGGCAATGAATCTGGTCGACAACCCACAGGCCGACTTGAGTCAGGCGGGCAATGCGTTGGAGTCGTTCGTCAGCCGCCTTGATGGACATGGCCCGGTGACATTGCATAGCGGCAGTGGATTGACGCCCGAG
This sequence comes from Aidingimonas lacisalsi, assembly GCF_008079445.1. Classification (GTDB taxonomy): domain Bacteria; phylum Pseudomonadota; class Gammaproteobacteria; order Pseudomonadales; family Halomonadaceae; genus Aidingimonas; species Aidingimonas lacisalsi. The sequence continues at coordinate 50,114 of NZ_VRYH01000002.1, forward strand.
AATCGTACGTCGGCGGCTGGGGTCAATACGCTGCTCGATTACATGTATCATCAGGCCTCGCTGTTTCCCAGCTTCGTGGCCAGCCTGCAGTCGCCGGTCAATGGCGTCATGAGAATGATTCGGCGCGGTAGCGATACCTTCCAGAGCAATGTCATGCTCAAGACGGGGACACTCAACCAACCGTTTGCAGTACGCTCCGTCGCCGGCTATTTTCGGACCGAACAAGGTCGCTGGGGAGCCTTCAGCGTGCTGGTGAATGGCTCAAGCACTACCCCCTATTTGAACTGGACCAAAGTCCTCGAACCGTTAACGAAAGATTTGACAGCGATGATCGTGTCGCACTGATTCGAGGGACCGATCGTTCGGACGCTTTCATCACCAGCAACGAGAAGCGATATCATGAAACCTGGCCATAACGGATGGCGACATCTGGTGAATTCGACCCGTTATTCGCTCAAGGGGTTGCGAGCGGCATATCGCAATGAGCCGGCGTTTCGTCAGGAACTCGTGCTTTGTGTGATTCTGTTGCCGCTGGCATGGTGGATAGGTGATACGCCGGTAGAGTGGATTCTACTGGTGGGAAGTTGTTTCATGGTGTTGATCGTCGAACTGCTCAACAGTGCTGTCGAGAACGTCGTCGACCGTATAGGGACCGAACATCATGAGTTGTCCGGACGCGCCAAGGACATCAGTTCGGCAGCCGTGATGCTGGCACTGCTGATTGCTGCCATGACGTGGTTGTTGCTGTTGATACAGCGCTTCTGGGGATGATCCATTCGTCGCGACGGGGTGCTGGTGCGCGTTCGGCTTCGCTATGCTGAAAGCAGAGTCCTGCAAGGAGAGACACATGGCGCTGCCCGAAGGTTTTCTACCCCTGGCCGACATTCCTGCGCCACTTTTGGATGAACTGGGCAAGGCCGGGCAGCAGCTTGACGAGGCGTTGATGCGAGCCGATCAGCAAGCCGCTCGTCTGGACAGTGAACCTGTGAGTGATAGCTGGTTGGCCTTGTCGACGGTGCGTCGTGAGCAGTTGGCTCGCGTGCTGGCCATTTCGCCATTCGTTGTCGATACACTGACTCGTCACCCCGATTGGCTGACGCGGCTGGATGCCAATGGCGAATTGGAAAACGCGCCGGATCACGAACTGCTTTCGCGGTGGTTAACCGACGCGCTTGAACTCTGTGACGATGAAGCCGGCATGCAGGCTGTCATACGGCGCTTTCGCCATGCCCGGATGGTAGGCATCATCTGGCGAAACATCATTCGGCCCGAGAGTACCGACATGTGGTCGGTGACGGCGGCGGTGTCGAATCTGGCCGAGGTGTGTCTGGACGGTGCCTTGGCGTGGTTGGAAACGCATCTGGCGACTCGTTGGGGCCGCCCGACCCCCTGTGCCGACGGCAGCCCTCAACGTCTCGTGGTTCTGGGGATGGGCAAGTTGGGTGCCAGTGAGCTCAACCTCTCGTCGGACATCGACCTGATCTTCGCATTTCCCGAGAAGGGCACGACCCAAGGCGGCAAGCGCGAATTCGACCATCAAGAGTATTTCACCAAGCTGGGCCAGAAACTGATTGCCGCGCTTGACGCTGTCACCGGAGATAGCTTCGCGTTTCGTGTCGATATGCGTCTGCGTCCCTTGGGCGATGGCGGCCCGCTGGTCGGGAATTTTTCCATGCTGGCGAGCTATTATCAGGATCAAGGGCGTGAATGGGAACGTTATGCACTGCTCAAGGCGAGACCCGTCGCCGGTGATCGCGATGCCGGACATGAATTGCTCGCCGGGTTACGCCCTTTCGTCTATCGCAAGTACCTGGATTACGGAGCCATCGAATCCCTGCGCGAAATGAAGGGCATGATCAATCGTGAGGTCAAGCGCAAGGGCATGGATGACAACATCAAGCTCGGTCGGGGCGGTATTCGCGAGGTCGAGTTCGTGGTCCAGGCCTTTCAATTGATTCGTGGTGGCCGTGAGCCCGAATTGCAGGTGACGTCACTCAAGCTGGCGATGAATAGGCTGGCCGATTTGTCGCTGTTACCGGCAGAAGTCGTCGATGAGCTACGAGAAAGTTATGTGTTTCTCCGCGATCTGGAGCATGCCCTGCAGGCGATAGAAGATCGCCAGACACAGGCACTACCGGCGTCGCCACTCGACCAGGAGCGAGTGGCTCTGGCGTTGGGCATGGAGGACTGGCCGGCCGTAATAGCCAGGCTCGATGAAGCGAGGGCATCCATACGCGAGCATTTCGATGACGTCGTTGCCGACCCGGAAGAAGAGCGTGATGCTGATGAGATGGCCGGCGAGCCCCCTCAGCCGCATGAAACCGGTGCCACGACGGAAGAGTGGCGAGCCCTCTGGCGTGGCGAGCTGAATGATCGCGAGGCGCAGGAAGTCTTGGCCGAGGCCGGGTTTGCGTCCAGCGAGACGGCATTGCGTCGACTGACCGATCTTCGTCAGTCACGCATGGTGCATAGTATGCAGCGAGTCGGTTTCGAACGCCTGGACGCGCTCATGCCGCTGTTATTAACGGCGGTGGCGGACAGTGAGGCTCCTGATCAAGTGCTGGAGCGAGTGCTGCCCTTGATCGAAGCCGTATTGCGCCGCACGGCCTATTTGGCCCTGTTGCGTGAGAACCCCGAAGCGCTGGGGCACCTGATGCGACTCTGTGCAGCGAGTCCCTGGATTGCCGAGCAGTTGACGCGCTATCCCGTCCTGCTCGATGAACTGCTCAACCCTGCAACACTCTATACGCCTGCCGACAAGCAGCGTCTGGCCGATGAATTGCGCCAGGCCTTGGGCCGTATCCCCGAGGACGACGAAGAGGCTCAGCTCGAGACGCTGCGGGTGTTCAAGCACGCCCAGGTATTGCATGTGGCTGCGTCGGATATCGCCGGTACACGTGCCTTGATGAATGTCAGCGATTATTTGACCTATATTGCCGAAGTCGTGCTGGAACAGGTGTTGTCCATGGCCTGGCGACATCTGACCCGCAAGCATGGATGGCCTCAGTCACGCCGTGATGCCGAAGGGGGTGATGTCGGTTTCATCATCGTCGGGTATGGCAAGTTGGGGGGCATCGAGCTCGGCTACGGCTCGGACCTGGATCTGGTCTTTCTGCACGATGCCGCATCGCAGGGGGGGACGGATGGGGAGCGTCCCATTGACAACCCGGTATTCTTTACCCGACTCGGGCAGCGAATCATTCATTTGTTAACGGCCATGACACCGGCCGGTTCGCTCTATGAGGTCGATATGCGCTTGCGGCCTTCCGGCAATTCAGGCCTGCTGGTCACTACGTTGGATGCTTTCGCGGACTATCAGCATCAGTCTGCCTGGACATGGGAGCATCAGGCATTGGTGCGGGCTCGAGTGGTCGCCGGGGATCAGCGTTTGGGTGAACGCTTCGATACCTTGCGACGCGAGGTACTCGGCCAACGGAGAGGCACGGAGATATTGCGTGACGAGGTGGTCAAGATGCGCCACAAGATGCGCTCTCACTTGGGCAGCAGCCGCACCGCGGAACAGCAAGGGCGGTTCGATATCAAGCAGGATGCTGGCGGTATGGTGGATATCGAGTTTCTCTGCCAATACGCTGTGTTGTCGATGGGCAGCCGGAATCCTGAATTGCTCCAATACAGCGACAACATGCGAATTCTGGAAACACTGGAGTCCAGCGGATGTATGTCACCCAGTGACGTCCAGCGCCTGAAGGAAGCCTACTTGGCGTATCGCCATGCCAGTCACCGGGCTGCCTTGACGAAGAGCGAACCGGCATTGCCGGCAGACGTCGAACGTCACCGTGATCATGTCAGTGCTCTGTGGCAACGCTGGATGGGGGAAGAGCGAGAGCGTTGACGAGAGAGCTGTCCTGTCTTTGTACAGCCACGCCGGGCGCGAGCTGCAGCCCTTGAGTGTCATTGCTAACGAGGTCATAACGTGAACAAGGTCGTCGTAATCCATGGTCCCAACCTCAACATGTTAGGGACGCGTGAGCCGGATATTTATGGCCGGGAAACACTGGATGACATCAACACTACCTTACATGAAAAAGCGTCGGATCATGGTTGGGAGCTGCACTGCGTGCAAAGCAATCATGAAGGCGATATCGTCGATGCCATTCAGGCCGCCTGTCTGGACGATACCTCCGCCATCATCATCAACCCCGCAGCCTATACCCATACCTCGGTTGCGATCCTGGATGCCCTGAATGCTTTCGAAGGCAAGGTGATTGAAGTTCACCTCTCCAATGTGCACAAGCGGGAGAGTTTCCGCCATCACTCCTACGTATCGTTGCGTGCCGACGGCGTGATCGCCGGATTGGGCAGTCAGGGGTACCATGCTGCGCTGGCGGCTGTTTTGGCGGTGTCGTGAATGGTTGCAGGTGAGAACCTGGGCATTAGTGTCTCGTTATGATGGTCATCGGCATTTTAAATTAGTCGCTTAAATCGTGAACGCGCTAGCCTATCTGCATCTGGTGCCAGCCAGATATGTCATTGCCCGCATCGTTCTTTGATGCATCCCAAGCAATAACCCCTCTCGACCCGCGCTAACAGCGCGGGTCTTTTTTGTGCACGAAGGGCAATCAGGATGGGAGTACCCCTTTGGATTTGGCGACATGTGTCGAGATGGCATCCATCAACGGAGGTGACAGGCAGTCATAGGGTGTCAATCCCAGTTCCTCGAGGCGTGACCGGATCCTGCCCATATCGTCTGGAGGAGTTCCTGATTCGATGATCGATGAGACGAAAGCGGCGAACTCGGGACCCGCCCACCCATCTTCGTCGGATAGCTCGGTATGAATGAAGTCCAGCCCATGGAACGGGTGATTGGTATCCTCGATACGCCCGAACATGTGGACACCGCATTCACGGCAAGCATGCCGTTGTATGGCGGCCGACGTATCGACGACCGAGAGCTTGTCCTCATTGGCAGTGACACTGAGAGCGTCCCGTGGGACGACAGCGACCATTGAGAACAAGGCGCCGTCGGGCTTCCAACATTTTGTGCAACCACAGACATGGTTATGGGCGCACTGGGCATTAACGGTTACCTCGACCTTGTGGTCGCTGCAATGGCAGTACAGTTTACCTCCCGCGAAATCGTCGCGACCGCGTGGTACGCCGTTATCGACCGAGGGATGGATGGTGATGGAACTCATGGATCGATCTCCTGGGGGGCTGCCCGACTGTTGCTCGCTGGTTGGGTTGCGCGGTGGTTCCTGGGGTCGTTGGTTGTCGGAAGCGTGTTTACGACTGTCTCCACGCAAGCTGGCCATGATTCGCGATAGCCACGACATTGGCATTCACCTCCTTGATTCGTGCAGCACCGTGCAAGAGTCGCCAGCTACCGGGTCGGTAGGCATGTGGGAGCATACGCTGGCGATAGCTGCATATTGTTGTGGTTGTCCTTCATCGCTACTATTCACTGCTTCCATTGTCGGGATCACCGACCTTGGCCCATCACTGTGTGGGGCTGGTTTCAGTCTAGGTGAGCTTTGCTTTACTGTTTGGCGCTGAATGACATAACGCTATTGTCAGTGGGCAACAATAGCGTTCCGTGAGGTCTAGAATGCCGCATGTATCCACCATCGCCCTGACACTAGGCCGGCGGCCAGTTGCGATGCCAATTCGATGAGCCGGTCCTGGTTCAAGTGGTCTAGCGCCGCAAGGCTGTCTTGCCAGTCCGGGGTTGGACCTTGGGTAGGGTGAAGTCGAAGCGCTTGCCAGCGCCTCAGTAACGCTTCGTCGGGCGTTTCCGGTGGTCCGAATGCTGACCTGAGTCCCTGGCAGTGCCGCAGGAACGTGTCGTCATCCAGGTTGGCCAGGGCAATGCCTTGTTCGGTCAGGAAACGCTGGACGGCAACCTGTAAGGTGGCGATATCCGCCTTGGGCGACTGCACCACATAACCGAGTCGAGGTCGGTCGCCATTGCCTCGATAACGTACAGCCGCTGCGTATCCCAGCTCCTGATGTCGTCGAATGTCGTGGTGGAATGCAGCGTCGTGACAACTGGCCAGCAAGGACATCAGTAGCCTGGCTGCCGGATCGTCGCGGGGTCCATCGATCTGCAGCATCAAGGCATTGTCATCGCCGAGAACAGGCGTGTAATAGCGAGGCCAGGGCGTCGAGTCGCTCAGTGCTGCAGGGCACGGCGTATCGGTCGTCGACCTAGGCGCCACGGCATTGGCGAGAGCCTCATGCAGTCTATCGGTCAAGCGACTGATCTCATTCGTTCCCATGGCGAAGGTGAGCCATCCACACGCACTGGTCGTGACCTCGGTTGGTGCCGTCGACACATCGTCCAGCTTGTCCAGCAGGCGTTGTGCGATGAGGCCACCGTGCGTTGGTTCCCGGAGGGATGATAACGATGGCTCGAGAGACGGTCGCATGCCTATGGCTTGCAAGGTCAGGGAGCTCAACAACGCCGGGTCGCCTTTGGCGATCAACGTATCGCCGAGATGGTCGCTAGCCACCGACAAATGCATATTCTTGACCGTGGCCACCTGCCGCAGTGCCAGCGTACGCTGTCTCCAAATGGCTGCTCGCCACTGCCAGTGGGTTGAATCGGCGGGCCAACTCAGACAACAGGCCGTTGGCAGCTCCGCGCTTCCTTGCCATAGCATGACTCCGTCGCTGGATGGGAGACATGCCGGTGTTTCCGGAATGGGGTGTCCAGTGACCGGTCGGTAGGCGAGTCGAGGGGCGGCACGTGCGGGGAATGGGATGATGGGATGGTGCTTGGCCGTGACGATACGCCAAGGGGTCAATGTATCTTGTGTATGGCCATCGGCTCGGGAGAGTGGACTCCGGCGTTCCAGGATGCGTAGCCTGTCGCGGGTCAGCCGGCTCCGTATCTCCTGCTCTTCGCGTGCAACCGTCGTCGAGTCGATGCGCTGCACCTGCCGGCGCGCGAGTTCTACTACCCCATGATCGAGATCGGGTTCGGCCAGCCAGGTCGATCTCGCCTCGGTCACCCGTTCCGAAACATCGGATATGTCGCTGGCCAGTTGCGTCACTCTGGCCTGGCAGGTGGCAATCAAGGCCGCCATGTCCGCGGCGGCTTCATCATGGAGATCAAGCGTCAAGGCAAGGACAGGTCCTGTGTCATGGGACTTGCCGGTTGCGTCCAGTCGGGTGACTCTATCGCCGAGTGTCGCGGCTAGCTGACCGTCGTTCAGCCACCCGGCCAGCCGGTCGATCTGGATCGCCTGGGCCGTGGTCTGCGGTTCGGGTAACGGCCAGAAAAGCTCCACCTGGGACGTGTCGGCATTGGGCGCGCCCGATGGTGGCTGCCATTGTACGTGGTGCGGTCCCGAGTCATCCCAACGTGGGCAATGCGACGTCTGAGGGCGGGCATTGGCGACGACACGGCATCCGGCATGAGTGAGCCATCGGATCTGGTCGTCCAATGGATGAGGGCCAAGCATTGTCAGTCCCATGCGCTCAGCGCGGTAATGTGCACCATGGAAGTCGCTCAGGGCTTGCCGGCATGCCGGCATGTCTCCACCCAGGCTTCCCTGGTGGCCGTGATGAAAACGGCTTGCGGGGTGGTCGGGATGGAACAACTGCGACAGCACCGATTGCCGATGGATGGTTGGATCGGCGAGCCGAGCCCGAAATTCGGCATCGATAACACCGATTTCATGGGTAATGCTCTCGCTATGCAGTGCCGGCCGGGTGAGCAGATCGATGAGTTTCTCTACGCCCACAGCGGCGGTTGAGGGTGGCAGCCGCACATGGACGTCCGTGGTAGTGTCGCCGGTTCGGGCATTGTAACGCCCGCCTTGGGTCGTGACCCAGCTGCTGAAATCGCCTGGCGTGCCTTGCTGAGCGGATCTCAGAAACAGGAGATGTTCCAGCAAGTGTGCGAGTCCGGGCCAGCGCGTGGGTTCGTCGAGATAGCCGGCACCGACCGCACCGACCAGCCGGACCCAGCGTGCTGTAGGCACTTCGATGGCGATCAGCCGCAATCCGTTGTCGAGTCGCCGTTGCGTGTGGCGACTGCCATGCGGGAGACGGTTGAAAAAGAGGTCGGGATCCAGCATCAGTGGGTTTCGTGGGCTTCGTAAAAGATCAGTTCACGCGCGATCATGCGGCGTCGGTTGGATGGGTGGCGAATGCCGTGCCCCTCACCGGCGAATAGTACGACTTCAGCCTGGTGACCACTTTGCCGCAAGGCAGATGCCATGCGCAGGGTCTGATCCGGGACGACCACTCGATCCTGGGTTCCCTGGAAGAAGATGGCCGGCGCCTGGAAGGCGTCAAGCCGATTTACCGGGCTGCGTAGGTATTTGGTGTCATCGTCGCCCAACAGCCAATCGAGGTAACCGGATTCGAAGCGGTGCGTCTGTCCCGCCAGACGCACCGCATCAGTGACACCATAGAGGCTGGCCCCGGCACGGTAACGTGTACTGGATGCGAGTGTGTTGAGAACGGTGAACCCACCAGCGCTCTGGCCGCGGATGAACAGGCGTCGGGGATCGACACACCCGTGTTCGATCAATGCGTCAGCCAGGGCATTGGCATCCTCGACATCGAGCTTGCCCCATTCACCAGCCAGACGCTCACGATAGTCGCGACCGAAGTTACCGCTGCCGCGTGGGTTGAGGTCGGCAACGGCATAACCCTGCTGGACCCAGTAATGGATCAATGGATCGAAGACGGGGTAGCAGGCAGCGGTCGGGCCGCCATGAACACGCACGATCAGCGGCGGCGGAGTCCCCTGAACGTTGCTCGTTGGAGAGTAGAAAAACGCGTTGATGGTCTCGCTCGCGTTGAGCTCGATTGGCAGTGTGTCGGGATGTGGTGGGATCTTGGGCGTCGGTGTCGTCTGCAGCAGTCGATGTCGGTAGTCATCCAGGTGAAGGCATTCCAGGCGTGCGCTATGTTCCATGCCCTGAGTCAGGGCATAGAGACAGTCTCCGGAGAGTCCCAGCCCGATGACCCGTGTGGCATCGGGAAGTAACGAGGCGATGAGTTCGCCAACGGCATTGACATGGCAAATACGAGCACGCCCGTGTTCGAAACGAACCACTATGCCATCCTGATGGCGCCAGACATGGTGGCAATCGCCTAGCGGCCAAGGGGTAGGGACGTGATCCATCGGCATGTCGCCGAGTGGTTGCAGACGGTTGCCCTGCACTCGATAGGGTTGCCACCAGCCACCATGATCGCTGATGACGATCAAGTGACCGTCATCGCTGAATCTGGGTTGAGTGACCGCGGCACCGCCATCCCATGACACGATGCGCTCGATGACGCCATGGTCATTCAGTGTGGCGATACGCAGCCAGGACCGTTGCCAGGGCATATCGGGCAGAGACCATTCCACCCAGGCGAGATATCTCCCATCGGGTGATAGTGCAGGCGCGCCATAGAAATCAGCACCTTCAGCCAGCACCTGGCGTCGGCCGAATGCCAGTGCGACCAACCGTTGCGTGGCATCGCGACTGGTACCGGTTTCCTCGACGGCGAGCAAGCGCTGGCGGTGAGGGTCGGGAGATAGTCCGCCATAACGCGCTTGCTGGCATGACCACCAGAGCGTGGGTGCACTGCCGTCGAGTGGATGGCTCCATAGTGCCTGGGTGGCCGCCTCGACGGTGATAACGTGTCGGGCCAACAGGGCGTGGGAGCCGCCGCCGTAGCCATTGACACGGCTACCGATATCGGTATTGGCATGACTGATGGCTTGCGCACGATGTCCTTGCCAGTGCCACAGACGCCGATTTCCGCTGATCGAGTCCGCGGCCAGCCAGAAAACGCCGTGCCGGGTCACGCGCAACTCGCTGAGCCCATCGGCGGGCTGGGCCGCCGCCGCTAGGTCAGTACCTTGGTGCGTGTTCGCTCCGTACTTGGCGAGGCCGGGATGAGCGGGCAGTGTCATGCGCGACAGAACACCCTGGATTCATGGACGTTGCGTGGCGTCAGTTGCGATGCCGAACGCTGATCCTCGGCCGCTTCACGTCGTGCCGTCTCGATCAGGTGGTGGTCCGGAGACAAGTCACAGGCCGGGTCGGTGGCCGTAGGGTCTCCGGTCAACAGGTAGGCCTGGCAACGGCATCCGCCAAAATCCTGATGGCGTTCATCACAGTCCCGGCAAGGTGACGGCATCCAGTCTTCACCGCGGAAACGGTTGAAGGCGTCACTGTCGTACCAGATCGACGACAGGAGGTCGTCTCGCACATTGGGGAACGTCATCGGGAGCATCCGAGCGCTATGGCACGGCAGCACCGCGCCGTCCGGTGCCACGCTCATGAAGATGGACCCCCAACCCCCCATGCAGGCCTTGGGACGGTCGGCATAATAGTCGGGCACGACAAACAGCAGTTGCATGTCACGCCCCTCATTGGCCAAGTGCTCACGCCAGCGAGCGGTTGTCGCTTCGGCAGCATCGAGTTGCTCACGGCTCGGCAACAGGCCGTTACGGTTGAGATGGGCCCAACCATAGAGCTGGCAGTTGGCCAATTCCACGGCATCGGCATCGAGCTCGGCGCAGAGGGCGATGATGGCATCTAGCTGGTCGATATTATGCCGGTGCAGCACCACATTGAGCACCATGGGATAACCGGCCGCTTTGACGGCTCTGGCCATGGCCAGCTTCTTGTCATACGCCTTGCGGGAACCGGCAACGGCACCAGCGACATCCGGGTCAGAGGCCTGCAGGCTGATCTGAATGTGATCGAGTCCAGCAGCGCGCAGCGCCTCGATGCGTGCATCGTCGAGCCCCAGCCCCGAGGTGATGAGATTGGAGTAGAATCCCAGCGTTCGTGCCTCACTGACCAACGTCTCGAGGTCGCGGCGCACGAGCGGTTCACCACCGGAAAATCCCAATTGAACGGCGCCCATTGCCCTCGCTTGACGCAGTACGTCCAGCCACTCCTCGGTCGTCAATTCGTTGCCTTGGGTGGCGGCGAAGTCCAGTGGGTTGGAACAGTAGCTGCACTGCAAGGGGCAACGATAGGTCAGCTCTGCCAGAAGCCAGAGTGGCGCTTCGATCGTGTGGCGCTGTGTGGACGGCGTATGATCAGTCATGATGAATCCACCCCTGCTGGACGGCCTCGTCGAGGAATTCATGCACGTCCGTTTGCAGTTCGTCGGCGGGCGCTTGAGGATAGCGCTCCTGGAGTTCGTCGAGCATGTCGCCGACATTGCGTTCTCCGTCGATCAACGAAAGAATCGCTCCGGCGCTGTCATTGAGCTTCACCATCCCCTCAGGATAGAGCAGCACATGACGTCCTTGCGCCTCTTCCCACTGTAGTCGCCAGCCAGGGCGCAAGCGATAGATACGGTCACGATTCATGACAGCCCCCGATGATAGACGCGCTGGTCGGTAACGCTGTGATAGGGCGGTCGATCGAGCTGATAGGCCAGGGTCATGGCGTCGAGCATGCTCCACAAGACATCCAGTTTGAACTGCAGGATGTCGAGGGCCCGTGCCTGAGCGGCAGCGGTGGTGCATAGCGTCAGGGCCAATTCCAGGCCATGATCGACGTCACGCCTTGCTTCGCCGAGGCGCTTGCGGAAATAGTCGTAGCCTCGTGAATCGATCCACGGGTAATGGGTCGGCCAGGTGTCCAGTCGACTCTTGTGGGCCTGGGGAGCGAACAACTCCGTGAGCGACGAAATGGCAGCTTCGCGCCAGTCCGCCTGACGCACGAAGTTGACATAGGCATCGACCGCGAAACGTACACCCGGCAGGACGTGCTCCTGTGACCAGAGTTCGTCACGACCCAGGCCGACGGCTTCACCCAACATCAGCCAGGCTTCTATGCCTCCCGTATCACCATCATGGCCGTCATGGTCCAATAACCGTTGTATCCAGCGCCGTCGTGTGGCGGCGTCGGGGCAGTTGGCCAACAACGCAGCATCCTTTTGCGGAATCATCACCTGATAATAGAAACGGTTGGCAACCCAGCCACGAATCTGCTCCGGCGTGGCTCGCCCCTCAGCCATGTCGACCTGATAAGGATGGTGAATATGGTAAAAGTCGCCTTTGGCCATCAAGGCCGCACGAAAGCCATCGCGGTCGAGTGGCTGGCCTTCGGCCGTGGCCAGCGGTGACGCGATCGTTGCCATGAAGGCCTCCTGTCGGTAATCGGGGGGTGCTTGCTTAGCATCCTTGTACTTGAGACGACAAGGTAGCTCTTAGAGTTTCCACTGCATGCCGTCGAATGCGACTTCGATACCTCGTGCGTCGAGAGTGGCACGCTCCTCGGAGCACTCGTCGAGGATCGGATTGGTATTGTTGATATGAATCAGGATACGGCGGGTCGCCTCGGGCAATGCCTCGAGTTCGGCAAGTAACCCTGTATCGCCGGCCAGGGCGAGGTGTCCCATATCCGCTCCGGTGGCCTGACCGGCGCCAAGGCGCTGCATTTCATCATCGCGCCATAACGTGCCATCCACCAGTACGCAGTCGGCACGCTGCATCCAGGCACGCAATTCGTCGTCGGGACGGCCCAGTCCTGGTGCGTAGAACAGCGAACCACCACTGTGCGAGTCTTCGATGAACAGGCCGATGTTGTCTCCCGGTGAGGGCGCGCCACGACGCGGCGAGTAGGGCGGTGCATTGCTGTGAATCGCCATGGCGGTGAAGGTCAGGCCGGGACAGCAGTCGATCGTGAAACGCGAACTGTGATGCTGCTCATCGATATCGATCGAGCGCCAGTTCAGCCCACCTTGCCAATGGTCGAGCATGGGAAAAAGAGGGAAGCCCGTGCTCAGATCCTGGTGCACGTTAGGGGTACACCAGACATCCAGTGGACAGCCCTCGCGTAGTGACAATAGCCCCGTGACATGATCGATCTGTGCATCGACCAGCAGTACGCCGGCAATTCCCGTATCTCGGATACCCGTACGTGGATGAAGGGCGGCATTGGCACTGAGCTGCGCACGAACGTCTGGCGAGGCATTGCAGAGCAACCAGCGCTGACCGTCGGCACTGATGGCAATGGAAGATTGGGTGCGTGCGTGCGCTTCGAGCGTACCGTCTCGCACACCGCGGCAGTAGCGGCAATGACAGTTCCACTGTGGGAATCCACCTCCTGCGGCAGAGCCCAGGACCAGTACGTGCATAACATGCCTCGCGAATCAGATAGCGGATGACCGGCCAAAAAATGGGGCGCCCCGGCAAGGAGCGCCCCCTATGGAGATAATACGATCAGCGATTGGCGATATAGAGAGTGACTTCGAAGCCCAAACGCAGATCGGTGTAAGCCGGCTTGGTCCACATATGCATTCTCCTGTCATGACGTGGTTTGTTTGGTACCAGTTTCAGTAAAGCAGTCCTCACGGGATCTACCTTACAACCTAAGTCTTAGTATAGAGCCGACAGGGTTGTAATGGAAAGGGTGGCAGTATCTCATGCTTGTTGAGTGTAAATTAAATCAATGAGTTATGCGCGTTGTTGAGTAATACGTTTGAGTCGTTGGCGATTATGTACCACATGGCAAAAGTCTTTTGACCCTGTTACTTCGGCTGATTTCAGCGCCAGGCCCCTACCAACGGTTCAACTTGTGCTAGACCTTCTAATGTGTAGTCAAAAACGACACAAGAACTGACTGCTGGAACGTCCGTGCCAACGGACCAAACCAGCACATATGCATTGGAGATATACGCCATGCTTCGGGAGTTCAGCTACGCCATAGCGGCTATCGGGTTAGCCGTGTCCGCTCAGGCACACGCCAACGAGAATTTGCTTGAGTTGCAAGAAAACCCGGAATACTGGGCGACTCAACTCGGTAACTACCAAGGTAACCGATATAGTGAGCTCGACCAGATCAACCGTGACAATGTGGATGAGTTGAGAGCGCAGTGGCAGTTTTCAACCGGGGTGCTGCGTGGCCATGAGGGCGGCCCGCTCTATGTCGGTGACGGCAAACTCTATATCCATACCCCTTTCCCCAACAAAGTGTTCGCACTCGATCTCGAGGACGAAGGTCGGGTCGTCTGGACTCATGAGCCAAATCAGGATTCGCGAGTGATTCCGGTCATGTGCTGTGACACCGTCAACCGGGGGCTCGCCTATGCCGATGGCCGTCTGTTCATCGGACAGGCCGACAACACGTTGGTGGCTCTGGACTCGGAAAGCGGTGAAGTGCTGTGGGAAGCCGAGAACGGGGACCATACCAAAGGAGAGACCAACACCATGTCGCCGCTGGTCGTGGGTGACAAGGTCATCATGGGCATCAGTGGTGGTGAATTCGGTGTGCGTGGTCATATGACGGCCTACAACGTCGAAACCGGTGAGCAGGAGTGGCGAGCCTACTCCAATGGGCCGGATGAAGACGTGAAGATCGACCCGGAAGAAACCCTGATGCTCGGGGAGCCCATCGGCGAGGAAGACCTGGGGGAAACCACCTGGCCGGACGACGAATGGAAACGCGGTGGTGGTGCACCCTGGGGCTGGGTGACGTATGACCCCGAACTCGACCTGATCTATTACGGTACGGGCAACCCCGGCACCTGGAATCCGGATCAGCGTGCCATCGATGGTGAGCCAGCCGACAACAAGTGGGCGATCACCGTGTTCGCTCGCGATCCCGACACTGGCGAGGCCAAGTGGGTCTATCAGAAAGTGCCCTTTGATGAATGGGACTATGACGGCGTCAACGAGAATCAGTTGATTGATGTCGAGATCGATGGTGAGCAGCGCAAAGGCTTGGCGATCATCGATCGCACCGGCTTCGGTTTCCTGTTGGATCGAGAGAATGGCGAGCTGTTGGTGGCGGAGAAGTTTGCACCCGAGACCAACTGGGCAAGCCACTACGACATGGAAACCGGTCGGCCGGTGGTCAACGAGGAGTACAGTACCTTCCGCCAGGGTGTCGACGTCAACACGACCGATATCTGCCCCACTGCCATGGGGGCGAAGAACATGCAGCCGAGTGCCTACTCACCGGAAACCGGTTTGCTCTATGCCGGCATCAACCGAATCTGCATGAACTATGAGCCTTATGAGACCGAGTATACTGCGGGTCAACCGTATGTCGGCGCCACGCTGACCATGATGCCGGCGCCACAGGAAGATGAAGAGAACGGCATGGAAGGCCGGATGGGTAGCTTCATTGCCTGGGATCCCGTCAAGGGAGAAAAAGCCTGGGAAATCGATGAACGCTTTGCCGTCTGGAGCGGTGCATTGGCTACTGCCGGCGATCTCGCGTTCTATGGCACGCTCGAAGGGTATCTCAAGGCTGTCGATATCGAGACCGGTGAAGAGCTATGGCGCTTCAAGACACCGTCCGGAATCATCGGCAATGTGAATACCTTCCAGTATGAAGGCAAACAGTATATCGCCGTACTCTCCGGGGTCGGCGGTTGGGCCGGTATCGGGTTGGCTGCAGGGCTGGAGGATCCCGAGGAAGGCCTGGGTGCCGTCGGGGCTTTCGCGGCTCTCGACGACTATACCAAGCTGGGCGGTGTGCTCACGGTCTTTGCACTGCCCGATGCCTGAGTTAGCAGGCCTAGCGAGATTCATGCGACAGCGGATGTCGGTTGGCGCCAGGGAAAGGCGCCATGGCGTCGTTTATGCCCACTTTCCTTAGTTTCCTGCTGATAGCTTGAAACGCCAGCGGCACCGCTGCTGCGTGTCCGCTGGCGAGCCGTGCCAATCTCACGAGTCAATAGTAAGGACATGACGAATGTTTGCGACCAAGGCGAATACGACCGAGGTAGGTCCTATCCGACAGATAGGTGGCAAGTGGCTTATGCTGAGTCTCGGCATCATGGGATCGATGCTGACGCTGATGTCAGCGGCCATCGCGGAGGATGACGGTAACGATGTGACCAACTATACCGTTAAGGACGGTAAGGTGGACCAGGCCACTTACGATGGCTATGAAGCGTACACCCGCGTGTGTCAGGCATGCCATGGCCCCGATGGGTTGGGGTCGTCGTTCGCCCCCAGTCTGATGGAGATCTCCGAGACGCGTACGCTGGGGGAATTCGTCGCAACCGTTGCCAACGGTCAGGAAATACAGCCCGGAAAAGTGATGCCGTCCTTTGCGGATGATCAGTATGTAATGAATAACGTCAATAATATCTATCGTTACATGAAGGCACGAGCGGCTGGCGATGTCGGTCGGGGGCGCCCGGACGTCATCGGAGACGGTGATGACAAGGAGGCGTCGGATAGCGATAGCGACCAGGCGGAGTGAAAACGATGCGGCAGGCGGATATAGGGGAGCTAGGTCGTGTCATCGTCTCGCTGGCGATGGCGGTTGGCCTAGCGTTGTGCACTACGATGGCGATGGCTCAGGTGCCTGAATTGCAGACGCGTCAGCATTTGAGGGTATGCGCTGATGGCAACAATCTGCCATTTTCCAATGAGGCGGGCGAAGGCTTCGAGAATCGTATCGCCGAGATGATGGCCGATGAACTGGACGTGCCGCTTAGTTATGTCTATGCCCCGCAGGTCATGGGGTTCGTGCGCAATACGCTGGACTCACGGATGTGTGACGTGATGATCGGTGCACCGGCAGGCTATGAGTTCGTACAGAACACGATCGAATACTATCGTTCCGTCTATACGTTGATCCTGCCCAAGGATTCCGATATCGATGCCACGAGTCTGAACGATACCTCGCTTCAAGGGCGGCGTATCGGTGTGATCGCCGAGACACCACCTGTGACAGCGTTGCGTCGAGTCGGGGCGGATGTCGAGAGCTATCCGTTACAGGTCGATACTCGCGTTCGGGCACCGGTCAGAGATGCCATTGAGGACGTCGCCGAAGGGGTGACCGAAGGTGCCGTGATATGGGGTCCATTGGCCGGCTATTACGCAGCGCGTCAGACGCCCCCTCTCACGGTGATTCCTCTCGTCGATGATACATCCGACGCTCAACTGGAGTATCGGATCACGATGGGGATACGCCACGGCGAACCCCAGTGGCGAGACTGGTTGAACGATTTCATCGCCCGCCGGCAGTCGGATATTAATGCGATTCTTGTCGACTATGGTGTGCCGCTGGTGGGTCAGGATGGCCAACTCATCGAGATGCGAGGCGCGTCGGAAGGAGACGATTCGTGATGGATAAGCGTTATCGTGGCTTGGTCATTGTTCTGGCAGGCGCCATAGCGTTGGGTAGTGTGTCTCCTGTCCACGCCCAGAGTGCTGCCAAGGGGCCACCCGATTGGCCCTGTGTCCAGCGTCTCGTGCCAGAGCTGGCTTGGGGGACGATATGGACCGGCCCCTCGCCGGACGAGTTGCAGCACGATTGGTGGGAGGATGAAGAACTCGCTCGCGTGGTTCGTTTCGCGACGGATCGCCAGACGGATGAGGAAGCGGCCATGGAACGGATTCGTGAGTTCGTCGACTCGGTTGCCGATGGCGACAATCGTGACGAACGACTGACGCTATTGTTTGCCGGTCTGTTCGAGCGTATCGACAGTGAACGTAGTCGCGTGATCGAGCGAATTCGCGCGGCGGCACGTGGACAGATAACGCGTCTCGAGACAGTGTCTGAGCTTGTCGATCGCCTGGAAGAGGCACGTGCCTCTTCCACCGATGAGACAAACGTGCAACGTCTGGAACGGGAGTTGCAGTTGCAGCAAAGGATCTTCCAGAAACGCCAGCAGGCCTTGCCGGCCATGTGCGAGAAACCAGCTCTGCTCGAGGAAGATCTTGGCCAGATGGTACGCGTGATTCGCAATGCCATGTGACCCGCTTGGCCCATCGAGACAATGCAGGAGAGCCTCATGACAAGAACGACAATGACGATGTGTTCGGGAAACTCTCCGAGGTGCTTGGCCGGCGTTGAGCGTCGGGGCATCGTCATCGCGGCGCTTCTGGTCGGCCTGGCATGGCCGGCCTGGGTGACGGCGCAGGATGAGAATGACCAGGAGACTGCCACTATCACCATCGGCTATCTAGGGCTGGAACGCGATCCGGATAGGGAGCCGCTGTCGGTGATCGAACCGATTCCCGAACAAGAGGGGCTCGAAGGAGCGCGTCTGGCGATTTCCGATAATAATGCCACCGGGCAGTTCATCGGCCAGGAGTTCGAACTCGTCGAGTCGGTCGTCGCTCGGGACGGTGATGTAGCGAAGGGACTCGAAGCGCTCACCGACAAGGGGGCCGAGTGGATCGTCAGCGGTCTTCCTCGTGAGGCATTGGCAACCGTACTGGACAGTGAGGCACTGGGCGATCGTATCGTATTCAACGCCATGGCTCCCGACGACGAACTGCGTGGTGACGCCTGCCGCTCCAACCTGTTCCATACGACGCCCAGCCGCCGAATGCTGGGGGATGCGTTAGCCCAATACCTGGGTTACAAGGAGTGGAACGATTGGGCACTGGTCTATGGCAATACCGAACAGGATGACGCACTGGCCCAGGCATTTCGCGACTCGGCAGTACGTTTCGGCCATGACATCGTCGACGAGAAAATGTGGCCTCACGAGCCAATGGCACGCCGTGCCGAGGGTGGCTTTCATGCCATCCAGCGCGAAGTGCCGGCCTTCCTGCAGGATATCGAGACGCACGATGTTCTGGTGGTGGCCGATGAGACGGATTACTTCGGCGAATACCTCCCTTACCAGACAGATCTGCCGCGGCCGGTGGTCGGCACCCAAGGTCTGGCCGTCACGGCCTGGCATCGCGCTCATGAATCATGGGGGGCCGTCCAGTTACAGCGACGATTCGAGGAGCAGGCCGAGCGCTGGATGACACCCAGAGATTTCGCGGCCTGGTTGGCGGTACGCTCGCTGGGGGAGTCGGCGGCACGGATCCAGTCTACCAAACGCGACGCGGTGCTGGACTACATGCTCAGTGAGGAATTCGAGTTGGCGGGCTATCTTGGCTATCCAGTCAGTTATCGCACCTGGAATCACCAATTGCGCCAGCCAATTCTGGTGACAGGACCACGCATGGTGGCGTCGGTATCGCCGCAGGAAGGGTATTTGCATCCGCGAACGATGCTGGATTCGTTGGGCGCTGACGAGGGAGAAACCCAATGCGATTTCTAAGATCCACCTTGGTGACGGCGTTGGGGACCTTGCTGCTCACGCCGATGATGGCACATGCCGAGCGCATTTTCGTGTCCAACGAGAAAGACAACACCGTCTCGGTCATCGATGGTGAATCACTGGAAGTGGTCGAGACCATCGACGTTGGGCGCCGTCCTCGCGCCATGGTATTCAACAATGATGGTACGGAGCTGTTCGTGGCGGTTGGTGATGACGAGGCAATCGACATGATCGACCTGGAGACGCTGGATGTGGTTCGTACCCAATCCTCCGGGGAAGATCCGGAAGTGATCCGTGTCGACCCCAATCAACCTTATATCTATGTTTCCAACGAAGATGACAACATCGTGTCGGTACTCGATTACGAAGAGCGGCGTCGTGTCGGCGAGATTCCCGTCGGGATCGAACCCGAAGGTATCGGTGTCAGTTCCGATGGCAAGTGGCTGATTGCCACGACCGAAACGTCCAACATGGCGCATGTCGTCGATCTGGATGAAATGGAGGCGGTCTATCACCGGCTGGTGGGAGCACGTCCACGCCATGCTGAATTCAATCATGACGACAGCGAAGCCTGGGTGTCGGGGGAAATAGCCGGTACGGTATCGGTTCTGGACAGGGATGATGCCTTCAACATCAAGCATACCGTGCGTTTCGATGTTCCGGGCGTGCCGCGTGAAACCGTTCAGGCAGTCGGGGTGGAAATGACCTCGGACGGCCGTTATGCATTCGTGGCCCTGGGCCCCTCCAATCGTGTCGCCGTTGTCGATCAGCAGACATATGAAGTGCTCGATTATATCCTGGTCGGGCAGCGCGTCTGGCATCTCGCACTCAATGAGGACGAGAGCCGGCTCTATACGACCAACGGGGTCAGCGGTGATGTTACGGTGATTGAGGTCGATGGTTTCGAAGCGATCAAGTCGATTCCTGTGGGTCGCTTCCCCTGGGGGGTGGTGGTCGAGCCGTGATGGCGGATGAGATAGCTCGCTCGCCAGCGCTGGAAATCCATGACCTGGGTTTCGCCTACGGCGCGACTTCTGCGCTTGATCATGTCGAGTTGCGTATCGCCGCAGGTGAGTTCGTCGTGCTGCTGGGCCCCAATGGTGCCGGGAAAACGACGCTTTTTTCGTTGGTTACACGCCTGTATGACTCACGCCAGGGAGTCATCGCAGTGGAGGGACATGACCTTCATCGACACGCGATCGAGGCGCATGCGCGCATGGGTGTGGTTTTCCAGCAGCCCACACTTGATCTGGATCTCACGGTCAAACAGAACCTGCTGTATCACGGAGCGTTGCATGGCATGACGCGAGGCCTGGCATACCAGCGTGCCATGGAGCAACTTTCCCGGATGCAGATGCAGGAGAGTCTGCATCGCCGGGTGCGGCAGCTCTCCGGCGGTCAGCGTCGGCGTGTGGAAATCGCCCGCGGCTTGTTGCACTATCCCCGCCTTCTGTTGCTCGATGAACCGACTGTCGGTCTGGATATCTCTTCCCGCCGAGCACTGGTCGAGCATGTCCATGAACTCTGTGCCGAGCAAGGTGTAGCCGTCTTGTGGGCCACCCACCTGATTGATGAAGTCCATGCTCAGGATCGTGTCATCGTGCTCGATCGGGGACGCATCATGGCCGATGGGCGCGTGGACGATATCACGGCCGCTCAGGGCGTCGAGACGATCGGGGCCGCCTTCGACCGACTGGTGGACGAGGAGCCATCATGAGGGTAGGCGCCTACTGGCACTGCATGCGAGGCGTGGTCGGCCGCGAGCTGTTGCGTTTCGTGCATCAACGCAGCCGTTTCATCGCCGCTCTGGTCCGGCCGCTGGTGTGGTTGTTCGTGTTTGCGGCGGGGTTTCGAATGGCGCTGGGCGTGGCCATGATCGATCCCTACGAAACCTACATTCGCTACGAAGTGTATATCGTCCCCGGCCTGGTGGGCATGATCCAGTTATTCAACGGCATGCAGAGTTCGTTGTCGATGGTCTATGACCGCGAAATGGGCAGTATGCGGGTCTTGCTGGTCAGTCCGTTTCCCCGTTGGTATCTACTGATCTGTAAATTGCTGGCCAGCACGCTGGTGTCCATGGTCCAGGTCTATGTCTTCCTGCTGATCGCTTATCTATACGGTGTCCAGGCACCGTTGGCCGGCTATGCATACATCCTGCCCGCCTTGCTGGTCACCGGGTTCCTGGTCGGGGCCTTGGGAATGCTGCTGTCGACGTTTGTCCGCCAATTGGAGAACTTCGCCGGTATCATGAACTTCGTTATCTTTCCCATGTTCTTCCTGTCGTCGGCCCTCTATCCTTTGTGGCGTATTCGTGAAGGGAGCTATCTGGTCTATCAGATAGCGTCATTCAACCCGTTCACCTATGCGGTGGAAATGATACGCTTTGCGCTCTACGAACAACTCAACCTGACGGCCTCGGGGATCGCCTTGGCGACGACGGTCGTCCTGCTCGGTCTGGCCATCTGGGGATATGATCCCGCTCGTGGCATGCTGGCGCGTAAGGGCGGCGAGTAAGCGCACGGGTAGCGGCTACTCCGCTGAGTCGTCAGGCAGCGTGGCGGTTTCCAGGTAATGAATGACCTGTTCTCGCGATGCCTCGTCAAGGCCCCAGAATACCATGGCGGTTCCCGGTACCAAGGTCTCCGGGTCGGCCAGGAAACGGTCGAGCGTCTCCGGTGTCCAGCGATGCGTTGCGTCATGCATGGCCTGTGAATAGGGAAAATCGTCCAGGCTACCGGCCGGTCGATTCATCAGACCATCCAGGCTGGGACCGGCCCGATGGATACCGGGTTCCAGGGAATGGCAGCCACTGCACTGATCGCGAAACAGACGCTCGCCTTGGCGGTATGTTTCCGATTCGGCCATGGTCAGAATGGGGGCGGCGGCAACCCCCAGTACCAGGGACAACCCGCCTAGACGCCTCAGAAGCATTGCAGGTCGGCTTCCGTCTGGGCATTGCGAAACTCGTTGAGTTGTTCCTCCATGCCATGCTCGCTGCGGAAGAGTACGCCGAGTTCCCCCCGCTTGTCGTGCATGCTCATGATCGTCTCGACTTCTTCGTACTCGCCATAAGGGACGAGATCGGCAATGACATCGATGCTGCACGAACATTTCTGCATCGTCAGGTAATCCTGGCCATTGGCTGCCATACACCCGATGACGTAATCGACCCGGGCGGCGGTGGGATAATCGTGCTCGTCTTCATGAGCCAGCGCCGAGTGGCTGGTGAGTACCAGCGTCCCCAGGCCAAGGAGGGCGAGGCTCAGGGTCCGAATCGTTGTCATTATTCGTGCCGGGTACATATTTCCCCCTGATCGTGAGTGGCGTCTCGGTAACTTGCTGACTTCAACGTATGGCACTTCACCGCGTTTCGCCATCCTCTTCTGGTATGACGTCACTCGGTATGCAGCGTCCCCGCCAGTAGATGTGGATAGTGCTGGCCCAGCTCCGCCTGCAATGCGGAGACGGAGGAGTCCTCTCGACGCCGAGGGCGTTCCAGTGGGACGCGAAAATCGAGGATGAGCCGACCCGGCGATGTCGATAGAAACAGGATGCGGTCCGCCAGCGCAAGGGCTTCACGCAGGTCGTGGGTGACGAACAGGACCAGCGGCCTGTCACGTTGCCATAATGCCTGGAGTGAGTCCCTCAAACGATCGCCGGTAGGCATGTCCAGGGAGACGAAGGGTTCGTCCATCAGCAATAAGCGAGGTGTCACCACGAAGGCTCTGGCCAGAGCCAGACGGCGCTGCATGCCGCCGGATAGCTGGTGTGGCCAGGCATCCAACGCGTCGCCGAGGCCGACGTCCGTCAACAAGGCAACGGCACGCTCGGTATCCGCAGGGCGCTGTACCAGACGGACGTTGTCCAGGCTGCTCAACCATGGCATCAGGCGTGGCTCCTGAAACATGATGCCCAGTCTTTCCTCGGGATGTCTGCCCTGATCGAGAGGCCTGTCGTTCCAGCGAATGCCGCCGGAAAACTGGTCATCCAGGCCGGCGATCAAGTGAAGCAGGGTACTCTTGCCGGCCCCGGATGGGCCGACCAGGGCAACGAATTCACCGGCATGCGCCGTGAACGACAAGTCTTGCAGTACCACATGGCTGGCGAATCGCTTCTCATGCACAGCCACCGACAGTTGATTCATCCACGCCACCTCGTGAGCCGACGTTCCAGCGGTCGCATGATCAGCGCTTCGATCACCAGAATGACGCCGGCGAAAGCCAGGGTATAGGCCAGAATGCTGGTGATATCGAAGAACTGGTAATAGGAGTGCAGTTGAAAGCCGATACCATTGCTGCGCCCAAGCAGTTCGACCACCAGCACGATTTTCCAGATCAGTGCCAGTCCTCCACGGGCTGCTGCCATCAAATAGGGGTAGAGCTGGGGCAGATAGACCGCTGACAGGGTGGTCAGCGAGGGTAATCGGTAGGCGTGCGCCACGGCGAGTAACTTGGGATCCACGGCCCGGGCACCTTCTCGTACGGTGACCACGACCGTAGGAATCTTGTTCAAGGCCACCGCCGTGATAGCAGCCACCTCGGTTAGCCCGAACCAGATATAGCACAGGATGATCGTCACCAAGGCCGGAATATTGAGCCCCAGGACCAGTGCTCCATCCAGGGCGACATCGAGACGCCGATAGCGACCCATGGCGATCCCGATGGCCGTTCCCAATGTCATGGCCAGCAGGAAACTGACCAGCACGCGTCCCAGCGTGATCGACAGGTGGTAGGGTAGTTCACCGCTCAGGCTATGCTGCCAGGCACTGGCCAGCACCCATTGCGGTGGCGGCAGCCGGGTGGAGTCCACTAACCATGCGGCCAATGCCCACAGGCCGATTAATCCCAACATGGAGAGGCTGCGCACGAGCGAGGGTACCACCGTCATGGTAAACGAAATCCATCCCAGAACAGCGTGGTATCCAGGCGTTGCATGCCGCCTGCCAATTCACTTCCACCTTCCGCCGTCAGAATATCGAAAAGCTGCTCGGCGGCGTCGATCTGCGCGTCGCCATAGTGGCTAGGGACTCCCTCTCGGTACCCCGACTTGATCGCTTCGAACATGGCGTCATCGTCGGGTTTGACGAGAGGGCGTAGCGGTTCCCAAGCGTCGTCCGACTCGATCAACAGTCGCTTCGCCTCGTAAGTGGCGGCCAGGAACGCCTGCAAGGTCTGGCGGTTGTGTTTGGCCCAATCGTCGGCAAATACCCAACCTAGAAGCGGGGGGACGGTATCGATGCCCAGTTCACCCAGCATGGATTCGATGGTCAGCAGCGGTTGCATGCCTTGTGCCTCGAGGCGGGCATTGTAATGCCAGAAGTTGATGGCTGCCGGTAGCTTGCCATCGAGCATCAGGGCGTTGATCATCGGTGGGGCGGCAAAGGTGGGGGCAACGGCTTTATGCAGTGCCAGACCTTCGACCTCGCGTGCATAAGCGCGAAGCAGTAACCAGGTCTTGTCGTTAGCGCCGCCCGCGATGCCTAGCGATTTGTCGCTCAGTGCCTCGAGCGAGTCGATACCGTGCTGGGGATTCACCATGACGGCCCCCACCGAGAGGGAGAATGGTGCGAACTGATAAGCGCGACCGGCATGACGTTGACGAGCCACCCATAGCCAGTCGGACACGATCAAATCGACGCGGCCGCCCTGGAGTGCCACGGCCAGCGCGTTTTCAGAGGCCAGCGGAACGATTTCCAACTCGATATCGTCGTCGAGTAGGCCGTGTCGTTCTACCGTTGCCAGTTCCCAACTCACGGTACCGAATTGCAGGACGCCGACGCGCAGGGTTTCGGCATGCGCCAACGGGGCGGACATGGCGATCATTCCCCACAGGGCGATCACCATGAACGAGCGGCTCCTCCGGCGGTGGGCGCGCAGCCGCCATGAAAAAGGATGAAACATGAACCGGCCTCCCTCACCCCTCTCTGTCCCGAACAGGGGATTCTTGTGATTCTCACGGGAGTATAGGAAGGCATGGAACGGGTGACATCCCGACCATCACACTTGTCGTCAACGGGAGCTGAGGCGAGGGTGCTCAGCGTTTGTCGTCATCTTTTACTTCATACTGCCCATCCAGGACATCATGTTGGACCGAGGACGAGTGATGTGATTCAGAGCCCGTGGCACCGCCCCCGATATTGCTGGCCTGTTCGGCACGCATGCGCTCCATGCGCTTTTTCATGCGATAGCGTAGCAAGGGGAGCATCGCCCAGCCGATCAACAGGAAGAACAAGCCCAACAGGGTTCCGACGATCATCAGGACACCGAACAGTAACCAGGTGACGACCAAGCGGAAGCCACTGACCCTGCCTCGGGGACGTGCCTGCTGCGCGCGTTCACGCCAGCGTTGAGCCGCCTGCCAGGCAGCGTTGTTATGGGGGTCGCGTTGATGGTTGGTCATGACGACTCACAGATTGCGGGAATGTGGAACATTGGATGGCAAAAGCCGCCATGTGTTCAGTATCGACCCAAGATCGGTCGTTGTAGTTGACCGATTGTCTTGCGATCATCAGTGACTTTAGACCTCAGCAGAGAGGCTCGTCGACATGGATAAGTTCGATTTGAAACTCGATCAAGCGGCACGGGCGGCTTGGCTGTCGTATGTCGGCGGTCGTACCCAGGACGAGATTGCCAGTCAGCTCGGGGTGTCGCGCCCCGGTGTCCAGCGTTTGCTGGCTCTGGCGCGACAGGAGGGGCTGGTCAAGGTCCATATCGACCATCCATTGTCGAACTGCATGGTCATGTCGGATGCCATTCTCAAGGCATTCGATCTGGAGTTCTGCGATATCGTGCCGGCTGATGCACAAACCACGGATAATTCGTCTCACTACCTGGCAGTAGCCGGCGCGGAACGCCTATCCCGCTATATCGACCGCAATGACCCTTTAACGTTGTCGCTGGGAACGGGACGCTCCGTGCGTGCAACCGTCGAAGCCTTGAGCCGCGTGGAGCGTCCTCAGCATCGTTTCGTCTCACTAGTGGGCAACATGGCGCGCGACGGTTCCTCCAACCGCTACGATGGCGTGATGGTGCTGGCGGACAAGACCGGAGGCGACCGTTTCCTGTTGCCGGCGCCAGTCGTGGCTGGGTCGGTGGAAGAAAAACATGCGTTGCTGGGACAGCGTCTGATCCAGGCCGTGGCCGACGTGGCCAAGCAGGCCGAAGCCGGCTTCATCGGCATTGGCCGAATCGACCGACACGCCACCTTGTTTCAGGACCATTTCATCAGCGAGGGGGAGCTCGAGGAACTCCTGGAACTCGAAGCCGTTGGTGAGTTGTTGGGATGGCCGATGAACCAGGCTGGCGAGTTGATCGACTGCTCGACATCCCAGCGGGTCACGAGTCTGCCGCTAGCGATGCTGCGCGAACAGACCCTCATCGGTCTGGCGGGCGGTCGCGACAAGGGGCCTGCCATTCTGGCGTCGCTGCGGGGCGGTTGGCTCAAGGGGCTGGTGACGGATGAGCATGCGGCACGCTATATCGTCGATGCGGGGCTCTAGTCGTCATGATGCCGCCACGGTTCATCTAAAGTATAAGTCGAGGGTCTTTGCTTTTTTTTGAATCCTATCCGATCATTTGATCGATCGATGATTAAATTGATCAGATCGGTTCGCGCTGTTTTCAGCGTCACGCCATCCATCAGAACGACGACATTGACAACAATGATTCATACCACGCCGATAACAACAGGGTTAATCGCCCCAGAAAGGAGCATGTCATGAAGTTAGTCTACGCTATTCCCGCGGCGGGGATCGCTGCCTTGACCTCCGCCTATGCCAGCGCTGAAACGATTACCATAGCCACTGTGAATAACAACGATATGGTCATCATGCAGGAGCTCTCCGATCGCTTCGAAGAGGCCCACCCGGATATCGAACTGGATTGGGTCGTATTGGAAGAAAACGTGCTGCGCCAGCGCGTTACCAATGATATTGCCACCGGTGGCGGTCAATTCGACGTCATGACCATTGGTACCTATGAGGCACCGATGTGGGGCGAGCGCGGCTGGCTCGAACCACTGGATGACCTACCCGACGATTATGACGCCGATGATCTGATCAAGCCGGTGCGTGATGGCTTGAGCTACGACGGCGTGATGCAGGCACTGCCGTTCTATGCCGAAAGCTCGATGATGTATTACCGCACCGATCTGTTCGAGGAACAAGGTATCGAGATGCCCGACCAGCCGACCTGGAGTCAGGTGCGCGATTGGGCCGAACAGCTTCACGATCCCGACAATGACCTGGCCGGCATCTGCTTGCGTGGCAAGCCGGGCTGGGGGGAAAACATGGCGTTCGTGTCGACCTTGGTGAACACCTTTGGAGGCCGCTGGTTCGATGAAGACTGGAATCCCGAACTGAACTCCGAAGAGTGGCAGAACGCGATCGAGTTCTATGTCGAACTGCTGGGCGAATATGGTCCACCAGGAGCCAGTTCGAATGGCTTCAATGAAAACCAGGCCTTGTTCTCCAGTGGCAAGTGCGCCATGTGGGTCGATGCGACCTCTGCCGCCGGCCGTATCTACGATCCCAGCGAGTCGAGAGTTGCTGATGATCTGGGCTTCGCACCGGCACCGATAGCCGAAACGCCCAAAGGGTCGCATTGGCTGTGGTCCTGGGCACTGGCGATTCCCGCCTCGTCTGAATCCAAGGAAGCTGCCAAGACCTTCATCACATGGGCGACCTCCAAAGAGTACATCGAATTGGTCGGTGAAGAGGAAGGCTGGACCAGCGTCCCCCCGGGAACGCGTCAATCGACCTATGAGAACGAGAACTATCAGGAAGCCGCTCCCTTTGCCGATTTCGTGCTGAATGCCATCCAGGAAGCTGACCCCACAGACTCTACACTTGAGCCCAACCCGTATCTGGGCGTGCAGTTCGTTGGTATTCCCGAGTTCCAGTCGATCGGAACGCAGGTTGGCCAGCAGATTGCCGCAGCGCTGTCAGGCCAGCGGTCCGTCGAGGATGCCCTGAACTCGGTTCAGCGGTCGGTGACGCGTGATATGGAACGCGCCGGCTACCTGGATTGATCCATGGTGTCATCAGTGGCCGGGCTTTCCGGCCACTGATCCCCTGACTTTCCGACACCCGAGTAGGTGAAACATGCGTACACGAGCTTCCGGGCGAACGGTCGGAGGGCTGCGTAGCTTATCGCTTCAGGCTCCCGCTGTGACGCTACTGCTGTTGTGGATGCTGGTCCCCCTGGGCATGACCCTGTGGTTTTCGTTCCAGCATTACAACTTGTTGATGCCAGGCGACCCCAGCTTCGTCGGGCTGGAAAACTACCGATACCTGTTTACCGACCCGTCACTGTGGCGAGCCATGGGCAATACGTTGGTAATGGTTGGCTGGATCCTCGTGATCTCTGTCGGTGGCGGGACGCTGTTGGCGGTGTTGTTTCAGCAGGAATTTCGCGGGCGAGGCATTGCCCGCGTGCTGGCCATTTCGCCTTTTTTCGTCATGCCGACCGTGAGCGCACTCATCTGGAAGAACATGATGATGCATCCCAGTAACGGGGTGCTGGCCTGGTTGATGGAATCGCTTGGCCTACCGGCGATCGATTGGTTCTCCTGGATACCGATGACGTCGGTCGTGATCATCGTGTCCTGGCAATGGCTGCCCTTTGCCTTGCTGATCTTGCTGACGGCGATCCAGTCATTGGACGACGACCAGGTAGAAGCCGCGCGTATGGATGGCGCGGGTCCTGTTGCCATTTTCCGTTTCATCACGCTGCCACACCTGAAACGGGCGATCAGCGTCGTGATCATGATCGAGATGATCTTCCTGCTGACCATCTTCGCCGAAATCTATGTCACGACATCCGGCGGTCCCGGTCTGGCGACCACCAACCTGGCGTTTTTGATCTATATCCAGGCGCTGCTCGATTTCGATGTCGGCATGGCATCGGCAGGTGGAGTCGTTGCCATCATTCTCGCCAATATCGTTGCCATCTTCCTGGTTCGGGCCGTGGCTCGAAACCTGGAAGAGTGACCCGGGAGAACCGTCATGAGTACCGTTCAAACGAAACGTCCCTGGGTCGGTGTACTGGCCTGGTTGGTTGCATTGGTCATCTTTTTTCCAATCTTCTGGATGCTGATGACCGGGTTCAAGACCGAGGCCGACGCCGTTGCCACGCCCAGTCTGTTCTTTACGCCGACGCTGGAGAGCTATGTCGAGGTCCAGGGACGTGCTGACTATCCCAAGCATGCCTTGAACAGCATCGTGGTCTCGTTCGGCTCGACACTGTTCGCGTTGTTGCTTGCGATTCCTGCTGCCTACTCCATGGCGTTCCTGCCCACGAAACGGACCAAGGGCACGCTGTTGTGGATGCTGTCGACCAAGATGCTGCCGCCGGTCGGCGTGCTCATGCCCATTTACCTGCTATCGCGAGATTTGGGGCTACTGGATACCCGTACCGGTCTGATCATCATCTACACCATGATGAACCTGCCGATCGTGGTGTGGATGCTCTATACCTTCTTCAAGGATCTCCCTCGCGACATTCTCGAAGCAGGGCGAATGGATGGCGCCAGCACGTTTCAGGAAGTGACGCTGTTGCTGATGCCGCTGAGTCTGCCGGGTATCGCGTCGACAGGTCTGCTCTCCATTATTCTGAGCTGGAACGAAGCCTTCTGGAGTCTCAACCTCACCGCGTCCAATGCCGCTCCGCTCACTGCTTACATTGCGTCGTTCTCGAGTCCCGAAGGGTTGTTCTGGGCCAAGCTGTCGGCGGCCTCGACCATGGCCATTGCGCCGATTCTGATCTTTGGCTGGATGACTCAGAAACAGATGGTACGTGGCCTGACCTTCGGCGCCGTTAAATAAGGATTACGTCATGGCAACACTAGAACTCAAGAACGTCGTCAAGACGTTCGACAAGACCCAAGTGATTCAGGGTGTCGATCTCGAAGTGAACGACCGGGAATTCGTCGTGTTCGTTGGCCCCTCCGGCTGTGGGAAATCGACCTTGCTACGGATGATTGCGGGTCTGGAAAGTGCCACATCCGGTGACATCCTCATCGGGGGAGAGCGCGTTAACGAGGTGGCGCCGGCAGATCGGGATTTGGCCATGGTCTTCCAGAGTTATGCGCTATATCCGCACATGACGGTGGCGGACAACATGGGGTTCAGCCTGCGTCTGGCCAAGGTGCCAAAGGAAGAGAGGCGCAGGAAAGTCGAAGAAGCTGCAGAAATCCTGCAACTCGGACCGCTGCTGGATCGCAAGCCCAAGGCACTGTCGGGAGGGCAACGTCAACGCGTGGCTATCGGCCGCGCCATCGTGCGCAACCCCGGTATCTTCCTGTTCGATGAACCGCTCTCGAATCTGGATGCCGCCTTGCGCGTCAAGATGCGGGTCGAGTTGGCGCGTCTGCACGACGAACTCGATGCCACGATGATCTATGTGACCCACGATCAGATAGAGGCCATGACGATGGCGGACAAGATCGTGGTGCTCCAGGATGGCATCGTCGAGCAGATCGGCTCCCCCATGGAGCTTTATCATCATCCCCGCAACTACTTCGTGGCTGGCTTCATCGGTTCACCGAAGATGAATTTCCTGTCCGTCGAGGCCGTGGCCTGCAGTGCCTCGGGCGTTACGGTCCGGCTTCCCAATGGGACTGAATGTGACGTGGCCGTGGATGGTTCTGCTCACCAGGCGGGAGCGCCTTTGACACTCGGCATTCGGCCTGAACATCTGGTATTGGACGAGCAAGGGCTGCTAGCGGGGGAAGTGCAAGTCATAGAGCGCCTGGGGGGAATGACTTCTCTGCATATTCAGACGGCAGATGAACTGCTGACGCTGGTGGCGGATGGCGAAGTGACGCATCGCGTGCATGATCAGGTCTGTTTCGGCTTCCCACCGACTCGGGCCCATCTCTTCGGTCAGGATGGGATGGCTCTGGCCAGCCTGCACCGCCATCCACTCACGGAGGTCCAGCGACAGGAAAACAGTGCGTCCACCCATGGCCGGTCTCAGACCCCATGACTTCGGAGCCCGCCATGGAAACTTTGATCTTCGATTGCGACGGCGTTCTTGTCGATAGCGAATGCCTGGCGGAGGGCGTGCTCTTGGAGCGGCTCGGCCAATGGCTGCCGGACCTCCATCCGGAAGTGGAATTGCGCCAGGCTCTGGGCATGACGACGTCGGCAATCCTGGCGCATCTAGAGCAACGGAGTCGCCATCGCTTGCCGGCCGATGCCCTGGAACGTATCGATGCGGCTATCGAGGTACGCCTGGCGCGTGAACTTCGACCTGTAACCGGCGTTGCCGCCAGCGTTTCCAGGTTGCCCTTACCGATGGCGATAGTCTCCAACAGCAGCCGTCGGCGCGTACGCGCTTCGCTGGAAACGACCGGCCTCGTGGAATGGCTGGATGATGCGCCGCTCTTCACTGCCGAGCAGGTCGAACGACCCAAGCCGGACCCGGGGGTGTATCTGCTGGCGGCCAGCAGTCTGGGCAGCGAGCCGGCCGATTGCCTGGTGATCGAAGATAGCGTATCCGGTGTCACCGCAGCTTGTGCTGCCGGCATGACGGTCATCGGTTTTCTCGGTGCGAGTCATATCGAGCCGGGACATGATCAACGTCTGCTTGATGCCGGGGCCTGGCGGGTGATGACCCGCATGGATGAACTGGATGTCCTGTTGGCGCATTGGCAGCAGCGCCCCTTATCCCGGGAAGTGGACCCCGGCGATTGATCGGTCCCGGTTCCCAATACCACAAGCCCAACAAAAGAGGACGACAGAATGACATTGCAAGACAAGGTGGCTGTTATCACCGGTGGTGCCAGAGGTATCGGGTTGGCAATCGCCCAACGCTATCTACATGAGGGGGCGCGTGTGGTCGTTGCCGATATCGATCCGTCATCCATCGACTCGGCAGTCGCACAACTCACTAGTGAAGCGAATGGCCGCGTGCTGGGTGTCACGCTCGATGTCTGTGACCGGGAGTCCGTCGCTACCATGATCAGGACGGTCACGGATCAGTGCGGCGGTATCGATATCCTGGTCAACAATGCCGCCGTCTTCGATATGGCGCCGGTACTGGAGGTTACCGAGGAAAGCTACGACAAGCAGTTCAATGTCAACGTCAAAGGGTTGTTCTTCACCTTGCAGGCGGTGGCTCAATCCATGGTAGACCGCGGCCAGGGCGGCAAGATCATCAACATGGCATCACAGGCGGGGCGACGCGGTGAGCCGCTGGTCAGCATGTATTGCGCGACCAAAGCGGCAGTCATCAGCCTGACGCAATCCTGCGGTCTGGCACTCATCAAGCACGGTATCAACGTCAATGGTATTTCGCCTGGCGTGGTCGACACACCGATGTGGGAAGACGTCGATGCGCTGTTCGCACGTTACGAGGGACGTCCCCTCGGCGAGAAGAAACGTCTGGTGGGTGAAGCCGTCCCTTACGGTCGTATGGGATTGCCGGACGATCACACCGGTGCAGCGGTATTCCTGGCATCCAGTGACAGCGACTATGTCGTCGCGCAAACGCTGAATGTCGATGGCGGCAACTGGATGAATTGATCATGTTCGATATTGCAACGAGTGGCGAGTTGCTCGCTGAATTCATTGCTGTGAAGCGCAACCAACGTTTCGACGAGACCGGCGATTTTCGTGGTCCTTTCCCGAGTGGTGCGCCGGCGATTTTTGCGTCGCAAGCGGCACGCATGGGAGCGAATGTGGCCTATGCCGGTTGCGTCGGCCATGACGGGTTCGGTGACATGATCCTCGATCGGCTACGCGGCGACGGTATCGATGTCGAGGCCGTGCAGCGTGATGCGCAGCGTCCGACGGGCACGGCCTTCGTGACCTATCATGATGATGGCAGTCGCCATTTCATTTACAACATTGCGCATAGTGCCGTGGGCCAGCAGGCCTTGTCGCCGGAGCGGCTGAAGCATCTGGCCGCTAGCCGCTTCTTCCATGTCATGGGGTCGTCCCTCTCCTCGCCGGAAGCCATCGATATCGTCCGACGCCTGGTGGGTGCCGTGAAGGCCAATGGCGGGCGGATCAGTTTCGATCCCAATATCCGTCCGGAGCTCGTCGCCAGCGAACCTGTAAAAGCGGCGATTCTGAATATGCTCTCTGAATGCGACATTTTCCTGCCCAGCGATGCGGATATCGATTGGCTGCGTGAGCAGGGCGAAACCCTGGAGATGACGGTCCAGCGCCTGATGGCTGCCCATCCCATGTCGCTGGTCGTGCTCAAGCAGGCGGCACAGGGGTGTCGCGCTTTCAGTGACAACCAGACATTGACGGTAGCGGGGTTGACCGTCGAAGAGGTCGACCCGACCGGTGCCGGGGACTGTTTCGGCGGGGCGCTCGTCGCTTCGCTGGCGCAGGGCAAGTCGCTGGAACGGTCACTCGAATTGGCCAATGCCGCTGGTGCCCATGCCGTGACGTGCGTCGGACCGATGGAAGGCTGCAGCGACTTGTCGCAGCTTGAACCTCGGTTGGCTTCTGCAGGAGGCGGCCAATGAGCGATTCCATTCTCGATACCATTGTCGACGCCAATCGGCAGGGCGCACTACGCGGTATTTACTCGGTGTGTTCGGCGCACCCGCTGGTGCTGGAAGCGGCCTTCGATCGGGCCGTGAGTGATGACTCGCCACTGCTGGTCGAGGCGACCTGTAACCAGGTGAACCAGGACGGGGGGTACACCGGCCAGACGCCGGAAGACTTTCGTCAGGCGGTCCTGACGATAGCCCATCAGCGCAGGTTCGAGATAGCCCGGCTCGTCTTGGGAGGAGATCACCTGGGACCCTCTCCCTGGCAGCATCTGCCCGCCGAGCAGGCGATGGCCAACGCGGAAGCCATGGTGGCCGCCTATGCGCAAGCCGGCTTCGAGAAACTCCACCTGGATGCCAGCATGGCCTGTGCTGATGACCCGGTGGCGCTGGATGACCGCGTCGTTGCCGAGCGAGCCGCCCGGCTCTGTCAGGCGGCGGAAACGGCGGCCGGTGATCGGCGGTCACGATTGCGTTACGTGATCGGTACGGAAGTGCCGACGCCGGGAGGGGCCCAGGAGCATCTCGACACAGTGGAAGTGACATCGACCGCGGATCTGCGCACCACGCTGGAGACGCACCATCGGATCTTCACCGCTAGCGGCCTCTCGGCGGCCTGGTCGCGGGTTCGTGCCGTGGTGGTGCAGCCGGGCGTGGAGTTCGGACACACCGAGGTGGTCGATTTCGTACCGGAGGCAGCGGCCGAACTGAGTGACGCCATCACGGGCTGGCCGAACCTGGTATTCGAGGCCCATTCGACCGATTATCAGACCCCAGCCGCCTATCGTGCGCTGGTCGCAGGCCACTTCGCTATCCTCAAGGTCGGCCCGGCCTTGACCTTCGCCATGCGCGAGGCGTTGTACGCACTCGATGCCATTGCCCGAGAAGCACCCGGCATCGAGACGGTCGATCTGCGTACGACGCTGGAGCGGACCATGACCGCCGATCCGCGATATTGGCAGGCTTATTATCATGGCAGTTACGCCGAGCAGCAGTTTGCCCGTCATTTCAGCCTGAGTGATCGAATCCGTTACTACTGGACCCGCTCCGAGATAGCCGAGGAACTGGAACGGCTGTTCCAGGGGCTGGAAACGCGACCGATTCCCCCGACGCTGATCAGTCAGTATCTGCCCAATCAGTATGCGGCCATCCGCGCCGGCGAACTGGCAGACGCTCCCCGGTCGCTGGTACGCCATCGTATCGGCGAAACGCTGGCCGCCTACGCCCAGGCCTGTTTCCCCCAGTCAGTCCCGGATACCAGGAGAGTCGAGTCATGAGCAATATCCGTTTCGATTTCAGCCATCGGGTAGTGTTGATCACCGGGGCGGCGAACGGTATCGGCAAAGCGATGGCAACGCGCTTTGCCGAGTGCGGCGCCTCCCTGGTGCTGGTCGACCGCAGTGATGCCGTCGTCGAGCTGGCGAGGTCGCTGGGTCAAGCACACATGGGGGCTGTGGTGGATGTCACCGATGAGGCCGCCTGTGAGTCGTTGTTCGAGGAGATCGACCAGCGCTTCGGACGCCTCGACATCCTGGTCAATAATGCCGGGATCGGGCCACTGGAAGCCGCCGAGTCGATGTCCAGCGATCTCTGGGATGCGACTCAGGCGGTCAATCTTCGCGGGGTGTTTCTCTATAGTCGCGCAGCCGGCCGGCGCATGCTGGATCAAGGCAGCGGCCGGATCATCAATCTTGCCTCCCAGGCGGCCAGTGTCGGTCTCGAGGGACATCTGGCTTACTGCACCAGCAAGTCCGGTGTGCTGGGCCTGACGCGAACCCTGGCCCTGGAGTGGGGGCCGCGAGGTATTACCGTCAATGCCGTGTCACCGACCGTCGTCGACACCGAACTGGGACGCTATGGCTGGGCAGGCGAGAAGGGCGAGCGCATGCGCGGCCTGATTCCCACCCGCCGCTTCGCCGATCCCGATGAGATCGTGGCCGCCATTCAGTACCTGGCCGCCGATGAGGCGGCCATGATCAATGGCGCCGATCTTCGCATCGACGGCGGTTATACCGCCTGGTGACGACAACTTATCACGGGGAGGTACCACTGTGACGCCGGATATTTCCACCATGGCGACCCGCCTGCGGCAAGCGGCCGGTGAACGACAACGATTCATCGTCGCACTGGCCGGTCCGCCGGGGGCTGGCAAGTCCTTCCTGTCGACAGCGCTATGCCAGGCCCTCAATGAGCAGGAGATGGGCATCGCCGAGATCGTGCCGATGGATGGCTATCACTTCGACAATGCCGTCATCGAGCCGCAGGGGTTGCTGCCGGTCAAGGGCGCGCCGGAAACCTTCGATGTCGATGGCCTGCTGCGCGACCTGGCACGCCTCCGGGCCGCCGACCGCAATGTGGCGGTGCCGATCTTCGACCGTCCGCTCGACCTGGCGCGTGCCGGTGGCCGTATCATCCAGACCAGTCATCGTATCGTGCTGGTCGAGGGGAATTACCTGTTGCTCGACAAGCCCCCCTGGACAGGCCTGGCCCCCCTTTTCGACATGACGATCTTCATCGACGTGCCGGAAGACGTCATCGAAGAGCGACTGATCCAGCGCTGGCTGGACATGGGGCAGGACAGAGAGGGCGCGGAAGAGCGCGCCCGCTTCAAGGACATGATCAACATGCAACTGGTCAACGCCCATTCGGTGGCACCGGACATGATCTGGCGTTGATGGCCAACAGGAGTCGAACATGCTCGCACTGAACAACAACAACGTGTCGCGTCTCGATGCGGCGGTCGCCGCGCCAACCTATGACCGTGGTGCAGTGACGCCCGGCATCGTGCATATCGGGGTGGGCGGGTTTCACCGCGCTCACCAGGCCATGTATCTCGATAGCCTGATGAATCGTGGGCAGGCGCTGGACTGGGGGATCGTCGGCGTCGGTGTGATGCCCGGTGACAAGCGCATGCAAGAGGTGCTGTCGAGTCAGGACCACCTCTATACATTGGTGGTCAAGCATCCCGACGGTCACTACGCCCCCCGGGTGATCGGTTCGATGATCGATTACCTGTTCGCGCCTGATGATCCCGACGCCGTGATCGAAACCATGGCCGATCCCGCGATCCGTATCGTCTCCCTCACGGTGACCGAAGGCGGTTACAACTTTCACCATGTCACCGGCGAGTTCGATGTCGACAACCCGGATGTGCAGCATGACCTGGCCAATCCGAGCTCTCCCCGAACCAGTTTCGGGTTGGTGGTGGAGGCGCTCAAACGCCGTCGTGAGCGCGGTATCGCCCCGTTCACGGTGATGTCATGCGATAACATCCAGGGTAACGGCCATGTCGCCGGTCGGATGTTCACGGCTTTCGCCCGTCATCGTGACCCCGAGCTCGGAACCTGGGTGGCCGCTGAAGTCCCCTTTCCCAATTCGATGGTCGATCGAATCACGCCGGTGACGTCCGCCCGGGACATCGAGGAGGTCGCCACCCGGTTTTCGCTGCAGGATGCCTGGCCGGTCGTCTGCGAGCCGTTCACCCAGTGGGTGCTCGAGGACCGTTTCATCATGGGGCGCCCGGCTTTCGAGGAGGTCGGCGTGCAGGTGGTAAGCGATGTCGAACCCTACGAATTGATGAAGCTTCGACTGCTCAATGCCAGTCATCAGGCGTTATGCTATTTCGGCTATCTCGCCGGCTACCGCTACGCCCATGAAGTCTGTCAGGATGCCTTGTTCGTCGACTTCCTGCTCGACTACATGCGTCACGAGGGGGCTCCGACACTGGAACCGGTTCCGGGTGTGGATCTGGAAACCTATCGTCAGACCCTGATCGAGCGATTTGCCAATCCGGAAATCAAGGACACGCTGGCCCGCTTGTGTGCCGAGAGTTCCGATCGTATCCCCAAGTGGTTGGTGCCGGTGATTCGTGAACAACTGGACAGCGGTGGCGAAATGCATCGGGCAGCGGCGGTGGTTGCCAGCTGGGCACGCTATGCTGAAGGGAAGGACGAACAGGGCGAGCCGATCGAGGTGGTCGACCGCCTCAAGGAGTCATTGATGGCACTGGCTGCCGACAATCGTAGCCGACCGACTGCGTTCATCGAGAACCGGGAACTGTTCGGCGATCTGGCCGATCAACCGAGGTTTCGCGACGCGTATCTCGCCGCACTGGACAGCCTTTACCAGCAGGGTGCCCGGGCGACCGTGGCATCGCTGGTCAATCCGTGAAGGAGCCGAGGCGAATGTATCTGGGAGTGGATTGCGGTACACAGAGTACCAAAGTCGTGGTGGTCGATGTCGACCAGGGGGTGATCCGTGGCGAAGCCAGCCGGGAACACTCGCTGATCGAAGGCGACAATGGGCGGCGTGAGCAGCATGTCGAGGACTGGATCGCTGCTCTGCGCGGCGCCTTTCATGCGGCTCTGGAAGTCGCCGGGGTCCCGACCAAGGCCATTCGCGGCATTGGCGTATCCGGCCAGCAGCATGGGATGGTGGCTCTGGATCGGGAGGGGCAGCCACTCTATCCGGCCAAGTTATGGTGCGATACCGAGACAGCCACGCAGAATGCCGAACTGGTCGAGCGGCTAGGGGGCGAGAGTGGGTGTCTCGATAAGCTGGGGCTGGTACTGCAAACCGGGTATACCGCTTCCAAGCTGGCCTGGTTGCGTGAAATGCACCCCGAGGCCTATCAGCGTCTCGATACCCTGCTGCTACCTCATGACTATCTCAATTTCTGGCTGACCGGCGAACGAGTGGCTGAAGCCGGCGATGCTTCAGGCACCGGTTATTTCGATACCTGTCAACGACGTTGGCGTGAAGACGTCTTTGCCATCATCGCTCCCGAACTCGATCCGCAACGGGTACTGCCTCGACTGATCGACTCCCACACGCCGGTAGGCTACGTACGACCCGCCGTCGCCCGTGAACTGGGGTTATCCGAAGACGTCGTGGTCGCCAGCGGCGGAGGTGACAACATGATGGGGGCGATCGGGACCGGTAATATCACCCCGGGTCTGGTGACGCTCAGCCTGGGAACGTCGGGTACGGTATGTGCCTATTCACCGGAACCCGTACGCGCTGAGAATGCCATGGTGGCCAATTTCTGTTCCAGTAGTGGCGGTTGGTTGCCGTTGATCTGTACCATGAACGTGACATCGGCGACCACGAGGGTCCGCGAGATGTTCGGTTTCGATCTGACGACCTTCGGCGAGCAAGTTGCCCGTGCCCCGGTCGGGGCTGAGGGCGTGACGATATTGCCGTTCTTCAACGGGGAGCGGGTGCCGGCGCTGCCTCAGGCATCGGCGAGTTTCCTGGGGTTGACCAGCCGCAATGCCACGGCGAGCAACCTGTGTCGTGCCGTGGTGGAGAGTACGACGTTCGGTATGCGCTATGGACTCGAGATGCTGGGTGGGCTCGCGGATGGTGTCAGCCAGATTCGTCTGATCGGTGGCGGGGCCAATAGTGCCATCTGGCGGCAGATGGTAGCCGATATTACCGGCACCGAGGTGGTCTGTCCGCAGATTACCGATGCGGCGGCCTTGGGTGCGGCACTGCAGGCCGCCTGGTGCGAACGTTATCATGAGGGCGTGACGCTGGCGTCCCTGTGTGAGCAATTGGTGCATCTCGATGGGCGCTCGCTCGCCATTCCCGATCCGACTCGCGTCGAGGCCTACCAGGACGTCTACGCCCGCTACCGGCAAGTACTCGCGACTCACCATGGCATCGCCTGGTGACAGTGCGTGCTTCAATCATCATTTCCTCAATGACAGGAGGGGCCATGACATCTCAACTGGATGCCCTGAAGGCATTATCTCTGGTGGTCGCCGATACGGGCGATCCCGACGCTATTCGCCGCTATCAACCCCAGGACGCCACCACCAACCCGTCGTTGTTGCTCAAGGCGTTCGAGTTGCCCGGTTATCAGGCCCTGATCGACAAGGAATTGGCGGTAGTACGTGATGCGCGTTCAGACCGCCAAGCGCAAGTGGATCATGCCGTGGATCGACTGGCCGTCGCCATGGGGGCCGAGATCACGCAGCTGGTTCCGGGAAGGGTATCGACCGAGGTAGCGGCCAAGCTGTCGTTCGATACTCAGGCGAGCATCGCCAAGGCCCGTGAACTGGTGGCGCTGTATGAGGAGAAGGGCGTTTCACGCGAACGCCTCCTGATCAAGCTGGCCTCTACCTGGGAAGGTATTCGTGCGGCCGAAGTGCTCGAACAAGAGGGAATCAACTGCAATCTGACGCTGCTGTTCAGCGACGCCCAAGCCCAGGCATGCTTCGATGCCGGCGTGTTCCTGGTTTCTCCCTTCGTTGGCCGGGTCACCGACTGGTACAAGAAAGAGACCGGCAAGGACTACACCCCGGAAGACGACCCGGGGGTGAATTTCGTGCGCAATGTGTGCGCGCTCGCTGGTCGCGGCGGTTATGAAACCGTGGTGATGGGAGCGAGTTTCCGTAACACCGGGCAGGTTCTGGCCCTGGCCGGTTGCCACCGGTTGACGATTTCCCCCGCACTGCTCGAGGAATTGGCCGGTCGTGAAGGCGAGGTGGAGTGCAAGGTGTCCTTCCCGCCGGTCGATGAGCGACCCGCGCCGCTGGATGAGCCGACGTTCCGCTGGGACCACAATCAGGATGCCATGGCCAATGACAAGCTGGCGGAGGGGATTCGTCGTTTCGCCGACGATCAGCGCAAGCTGGAGACACTGATCGACTAGCGATTGTCAGGGTAATTCCCTCCCGCAAGCCGCTGGCGACGCATGCCAGCGGCTAGGCCGGTGTCGTATCGTCTTCATGACTGCCAGACGTCGGCAACGATGTCGTAGCTGCGTAGCCGGTCCGTCTGGGCATACACATCGGTATTGAGCATCAACTCGTCGGCACCGGTTTGTGCCAGGAAGTCCTCAAGCCCCTGGCGGACCGTATTCGGCCCACCGATGACGGCTGCGCCCAGGAATTGCTCGACCGATGCTTTCTCCCGGGCATTCCAGTCGAGGGATTCCGTCGGGGGCAGTGCCCGTGTGCTGCGCCCACGAATCAGGTTGAGGAATTTCTGCTGCGCGGTGGTGGCCAGGTAGTGGGCGTGTTCGTCACTATCGGCGGCGATCACTGGCATGCCGACCATGGCATAGGGAGTGTCGAGCACCTCGGAAGGGCGGAACTGGTCGCGGTACAAGCGCAGGGCGTCGAGCATGTAGCCGGGAGCGAATTGGGCCGCAAACGCGAACGGTAGGCCCATACGTGCGGCCAACTGCGCACTGTAGCCGCTTGAACCCAATAGCCAGAGTGGGACATGAGTGCCCTGGCCCGGTACCGCTTTGACTTGCTGGCCGGGTGTCGCGTCATCCAGATAGTGAGCGAGCTCGTCCACCATCTCGGGAAAATCATTGACCCCTGCATGCGGGTGGCGACGCATGGCAGCCATGGTAGCGCCATCGGATCCCGGGGCACGACCGAGGCCAAGATCGATACGGTTCGGATAGAGGGTGGCCAGGGTGCCGAACTGTTCGGCAATCACCAGCGATGGATGGTTGGGCAGCATGATGCCACCACTGCCGACACGAATCCGTGAGGTCTGACCCGCCACGTGGCCAATCAAGACGGCAGTGGCGGCGCTGGCGATGCCATCGATGTTGTGATGTTCGGCGAGCCAATAACGGTGGAAACCCAGCGTTTCGGTATGCTGGGCGAGCGAGACGGTATCGGAGAAGGTCTCGGCGATACTGCCGTTCTGTCGAATGGGAGCCAGGTCCAGAACGGATAGCGGTGTGGTGGCGAGTCGGCTCATAGTGTCCCCGAGGATAAACAGGAATGTCGTGAGTATTGCTTAGCTTGCTTGCTATTTGTCTGTTATGGGGATGACGAGGTCAAATTGCAATTTTCCCGTGCGACATGCCGATCGTGATTGGTAGTCCGGGGGATGGTGCATTACCCTGCCTGGCATCGGAGTCAGCGTATCACGCAGATCCCTTATCAAGGAGCGAGACATGGCCAATTCTGGAGGGCAGCGGGTCTTTGCCGTTTCGGCAGTGATCATTCTGGCGCTGGTCGCTGTCGGAGCGGCATTTCCCGAGCGTTTCGGTAACGGTGCGTCTGCTGCCTTGACGGTAGTGACCGAGTGGTTCAGCTGGTTCTATCTCTTTTCCGTGTTCGGGTTCGTCGTTTTCTTGCTGGGGCTGGCACTCAGCAAATACGGCAAGATC
The DNA here is from genome assembly GCF_008079445.1 of Aidingimonas lacisalsi. Taxonomy (GTDB): domain Bacteria; phylum Pseudomonadota; class Gammaproteobacteria; order Pseudomonadales; family Halomonadaceae; genus Aidingimonas; species Aidingimonas lacisalsi. The sequence continues at coordinate 91,728 of NZ_VRYH01000002.1, forward strand.
CGTCTCGGCCCCCAGGATAGCTCGCCAAGCTATAGCTTCTTTTCCTGGGTCAGCATGCTGCTGGCAGCCGGTTTCGGCGTCGGCCTGGTGTTTTATGGCATGGCCGAACCGATGTCCCACTTCATGGAGCCGCCGTACGGCGATCGCGAGGCGGAGACTGCGGCAGCGGCACGTTATGCCATTCAATACAGCTTCTTCAACTGGGGCGTGCATCAGTGGGCGGCGTTCTCTCTGGTCGGCTTGATCATTGCCTATTTCCAGTTCCGCAAGGGGCAGGCGGGGCTGGTATCGTCGGTGCTTTCCTCGGTCACCGCCAAGCACCCCAGAGCGCATCGCTATGGCTCGGCGCTGGATGTCTTTGCTGTCGTGGCGACCGTCATGGGCGTGGCGACATCGTTGGGGCTGGGCGTGTTGCAGATGAATGGCGGGCTCAATGCGGTGTTCGGCCTGCCCGAGAATGTACTGTGGCAGTTCATCATTCTCATGGTCATGTTCCTGGCTTATATGGCGTCGACATGGTCGGGGCTGGACAAGGGCATCAAGCGGCTCTCCAATCTCAACATGGTGATGTGCATTGCCCTGATGCTTTACGTGCTGGTGACGGGGCCGACCCTGGCGATTCTCGAGACCATCACCCGTGGCCTGGGCGATTACCTGCAAAATTTCGTGGGGATGAGTTTGCGCACGGCGCCCTACAGTGATGATAACTGGGCCAGTACCTGGACTATCTTCTACTGGGCCTGGGTCATCGCCTGGTCGCCGTTCGTAGGGACATTCATTGCGCGGGTCTCACGCGGGCGTACCATCAGGGAATACGTGTTCGGTGTGCTGATCGTGCCGCCACTGCTGGCCTGTCTCTGGATCGGTGTCTTCGGTGGCATTGCGCTGGAGATGGAGCTGTCCAATGACGTGGGGCTGGCGGCCGCGACTCAGGACAACATCACCGTGGCACTGTTCGAACTATTCGAATTGATGCCGTTTACGCCCGTGCTGTCCCTGGTAGCCATCATGCTGATCTTCATCTTTCTGGTGACGTCAGCCGACTCGGCTTCCTATATCGTGGCGCAGATGACCGATCAAGGTTCGATCAATCCGCCGCTCTACAAGCGCATCGCCTGGGGTGTGCTCATTGCATCAATCTGTCTGACACTGATCGCCTCCGGCGGACTGACAGGACTGCAATCGGCATCGGTACTGTCGGCGTTACCGTTTGCCTTCATTCTGTATGGCATGGTGTTCGTGCTGATCAAGGAGCTGCGGGCGGATCGCAAGTCGATGTTGACCCAACTCTATCGGCGCCATGGCGACACGCCCGTCGGCGCCGATCTCTTCGAGGCCGATATCATGGATGAGGCGGATCGCTATCGTCGTGCACCCGACGTAATCAACCGCAGAATCAACCGCTGACGGCAAGACTGGCGATTTAGCGTACGGGCACTTATGGTATTGAGAGTCGAACGCTGAAAACACAGGTCATGGCTCGAGATACCAAGTCTTCCCGCCGCATGTATGGCGCGACCCGTAGGCCACGGGTCGCGCCGTTCGATCGCTGGTTGAATCGCCTGGTCGATCTCCTGGTCTTGTCGGCCCTGCTGGTCGGTGGAGTGGCTCTGGTGGTCAGTCTGTGGCCAGGGTTGCCATGAGGTGCATCGCGGTGATGGCGGTCAGCGATAGACCCTGCCTTCACCAACGATGACCGCCCGCCCGCCGATGTGGATGGTCATGGCATCATCGGTGTCGCGCTCGACACTGGCATGAATCTGGCTCGGCCGCCCCATTTCCACCCCTTGATCGAACCGCCAATGCCACTGGCCCACGCCTGATTGCCGGGTAGCCAGGAAACCGGCCAGGGCGGATGCAGCGCTTCCCGTGGCCGGGTCTTCACGCAGGTTGCCGATTTCGGTGGAAAACATGCGGGAGCGCCGTGTTGCATCGCCGGTACGGACATGCAGATAGATCTGCTCGATGCCGCTCGGTGATACTGTCCGGTGCCATGATGCCGCCGAGGGTAGCGCCTTTCCCAGGGCGTCCAGGCTGTCCAGCTCGATCAGGTGGAATGCCAGGCCGCAGGAGGCGATCACGGGCTCATCCACGATCTGGGAGAGTGACAGTCCGAGCAGGTCGGCAGCCGTGACACGATCCAATGAACTTGGCTGCAGGTCGACCGGCCGGGCAGTGGTGAAACGGGCCATGTCACTGTCGAATCGTACGTCCAGATCGCCGACACCTGCCTGCAACACCAGCGGGGATTGGCGATCGGCCAGTGCGAGTGACGCCAGCAGGTGAGCCGTACCGATGGTCGGATGTCCGGCGAAGGGCAGTTCGGTGCCGGGAGTGAAGATGCGTATCGGGAACCGGTTATCGGCGGTCTGTGCGCCGATGAAGACGGTTTCCGAGAGGTTCAACTCGGTCGCGATGGCTTGCATCCGTTCGCTGGGGATCCCTGCCGCTTCCGTGAAGACCGCCAGCGGATTGCCCGCGAAAGGCGTATCCGTGAAGACATCGAGCAGGTAGTAACGGTCACCGGTTCTGTTCATTGATTCCACTCCCGCGATCCACGCATGGTATTCAGAAAGACACCTCGATAGATCTTAACCGGCCAGTGAGTGTGAAGCGAGTCGGTGCAGGACGCCCAAGCAGAGATAGGTAGACACTTCATGCGAGCTATCCTCATCGTCATGATCCTGATTATCGCCGGTCTGGGATTGGATAAGGATTGGTGGCATATACCCCGGCATTGGGCTCCCTGGACACCGCTATCGGTGGATGATCCCTTGACGCCGGTGACCCGATGGAAGTTGTCGCAACTCGAAGGGGATCGAGATGGATGCCGCCAGGTACTGGCCGGCGTGTCAGATGCCGCTCCCTCCTATACTGCGCTGGAGGATTACACGCCCGTCGAGGAGTGTCCCTTACGTAACGTGGTGCGTCTGAGACGCACCGGAGTCGACTTCAGCGATGCCTTCGTGGCGTCCTGCCCGATGGCCCTGGCATGGATTATCTATGAACGCCAGCGTCTGCAGCCGGCCGCCGAGACGATACTGGGCAGCCGTGTCACCGCGGTCGAGCACTATGGCAGCTTTGCCTGTCGCAACGTTTATGGCCGGGACCAAGGGCGACGCAGTGAGCATGCCACGGCCGAGGCGCTGGATGTCGCGGCGTTTCGATTAGCGGACGGGCGTCGCATCGATCTGGCCGGCGACTGGGACAGCGAAGGTGACGCGGGGCGGTTTCTGCGTGCCGCCCAACGCGGCGCCTGTGATGTGTTCGGCACGGTACTGGGCCCGGACGACAATGCCGCTCACGCGGATCACTTCCACTTCGGGATGCGCGGCGCTGCGTTCGGGTGTTAGATGAGTAGGCCCCGACCACTTCCTGTGGCCGGGGCCTTCGCTAAGTCAGTCTGGTGCCGCAGTGGGGACAGGTGTCAGACTCTTCGATCGGTTCTCCTGTCTCACGATAGGCAATATCCGGACGCTGACTTTCCGGGTTGAGTGGGACCAGCTTGCCACGCTCCCAGCGCAGGCCGATGTCCTTGAGGGTATGCGGGTCGCATGATTCCAGTTCGGCGTACATGCGACGCTTGGCGGCATAGTTGCCGAGGGCGGTTCGCAGCCGACGAAGCGTGTTGTGCAGAATAGGCATGGTTTCGGTCTCCTTGTGGTCGGAGGCCGGGCCTTGTGCGCGAACAGGTCATCGATGGTGCGAGGATAGCTTGGCCGCGACAAGTGCCGCGGCCAGCGTCTTCAAGATGATGTCATTCTTCTGGCAAACGGCAACGAGCAGGTGCGCATTGCATCATTAGCGATGGAATGCACATGGGCTGCAGTGTTGGTTCGTAGTTGCCAGAACATCAGGGACGCATCTTCGGTTGGTATGGGGTACATGCCGTCATGTGTGATGACGACACTCTCTTTTTAAACAATTGCTGATTGAGCGTCAAGCGATGGTACCCTTGCTGATCGTCGGCTTCGGTTATGGGCTCAAGGCTGTCTGAACAGTCCTGCGTTCAACTTTCGTTGCAGGCTTGACGCAAAATGCCCTTGCGGCCAACCTCATGGGAAGCCATTATCTGCGTTCTCTCGCCGCCCTATTGGGCTCAGGGCGAGGCCAAGACCGGGGTGGCATCGGGTCCGGGCACGTCGTGGCGGCCCATTACCGATAAGACCCTACCACTGTTGAACTTTCCCGATCTGGATTCGTACCCATGAGCAAAGTCCTGATTATCGGCGCCGGTGGCGTCGGCGGTGTCGTCACCCACAAGTGCACCCAGCATCCCGAGGTCTTCGCCGAGATCATGCTGGCCAGTCGCAACGAAGCGAAGTGTCAGACCATCGCGGCGCAACTGGACCGCCCGATTCAGACGGCCCAGGTGGATGCCGACGATGTGGAGGCGTTGGTCGCCTTGATCGAGTCGTTCAGGCCCGATGTGCTGATCCACGTGGCGCTGCCCTACCAGGACCTGACCATCATGGAGGCGTGCCTGCGCACTGGCGTGCCGTACCTGGATACTGCCAACTATGAGCATCCCGATGAGGCCAAGTTCGAGTACAAGGAGCAGTGGGCCTTCCAGGAGCGCTACGCCAAGGCGGGCAACATGGCGACCCTGGGCTGTGGCTTCGATCCGGGGATGACCAATATCTATTGTGCCTACGCCCAGAAGAACTTGTTCGACGAGATCCACCGTATCGACATCCTGGATGCCAACGGCGGCGACCACGGCTATCCCTTTGCCACCAACTTCAATCCCGAGATCAACATCCGCGAAATTTCCGCGAATGGCCGCTACTGGGAGAAGGGCGAATGGAAGGAGACGGCGCCGCTGGCCGAGACGCGCAAGTTCGACTTCGACGGCATCGGCGAGAAGGATATCTATCTTCTCTATCACGAGGAACTCGAGTCCCTGTCGCAGAACATCAAGGGGCTGGAGCGCATTCGCTTCTGGATGACCTTCTCCGAACAGTACCTCACCCATCTCAAGGTACTGGAGAATGTCGGCATGACGCGCATCGAGCCGATCGAGGTCGAGGGGTGCAAGATATCTCCGCTTCAGTTCCTCAAGTCGGTGCTGCCCGATCCGGCCACACTGGGTCCACGCACCACGGGCAAGACCAACATCGGCGTGATCCTCGACGGTATCAAGGACGGCAAGCGGCGCAAGGTGCGGCTATACAACATCTGCGACCACCAAAAGTGCTATGAAGAGGTCCAGTCTCAGGCGGTGTCCTTCACCACCGGTGTGCCGGCGGCGACCGGTGCCATGCTGATGCTCCAGGGCATCTGGAAGGGCGAGGGCGTGTTCAACGTCGAGCAGCTCGATCCGGATCCCTTCATGGAGCGTGTCGGTGACATGGGCCTGCCCTGGCAGATGGTCGAACTGGACCCTGACCACGACCCGCTGGCATGACGACACTCAACTTCGACATCCACACCTGCCCGTCGCCGGCCTACGTGGTGGACGACGCCCTGCTGCGCCGCAACCTGGAATGCCTCGGCGAGGTTCAGGAACGTAGCGGGGCGCGGATCCTGCTGGCGCTCAAGGGCTTCGCCATGTGGGACTGCTTTTCCATGATTCGCGAGTACCTGGTGGGGACCACCGCCAGCGGTCAGGACGAGGCACGCCTCGGCGCCGAGACCTTCGGCGGCGAGACACACGTCTACTCGCCGGCCTTCGGTGATGCGGAAATGGACGTCGTGCTGCGCTACGCCGACCATCTCAGCTTCAATTCGCCGGGGCAATGGCGACGTTTCCGCGAGCGCGTCGCGGCGGCTCCGCGCCGGGTCTCCTGCGGGCTGCGGGTCAACCCGGAGCACTCCACCGGCGAGGTGGCTCTCTATGATCCCTGTGCCTCGGGCTCGCGGCTCGGCACCCGGGCCGCAGACCTCAGGCCGGAGGATCTGGAAGGGCTCGAGGGCTTGCATTTCCACACTCTGTGCGAGCAGAACAGCGACGCCTTCGAGGAAACACTGGTGGCCTTCGAGGAGCGATTCGGCCACTACCTGGCAAACATGAGGTGGATGAACTTCGGTGGCGGCCATCACATCACCCGCGACGACTACGACGTCGAGCGGTTGGTGCGGGTGGTCCACGACTTCAAGGCTCGCCACCCGCACCTCACCGTCTACCTGGAACCGGGCGAGGCGATCGCACTCAACACCGGCTACCTGGTCTGCTCGGTACTGGACATCGTCGACAACGATGGCCCCATCGCCATCCTCGACACCTCTGCCACGGCACACATGCCGGACGTGCTGGAGATGCCTTATCGGCCCGAGATCATCGGCGCCGGCCACCCGGGCGAGAGGACGCACACCTATCGGCTGGGTGGCCTGACGTGCCTGGCCGGCGACGTGATCGGCGAGTACAGCTTCGATGCGCCGCTTTCGATCGGCGATCGCCTGGTGTTCACCGACATGGCTCACTACACCATGGTCAAGACCACCACCTTCAACGGCATCCGCCTGCCATCGATCTGTCGGGTCGATGAGACAAGCCGGCACGTGCGTACGGTGAAGACCTTCGGCTATGAGGACTATAGGCAGCGGCTGAGTTGAATCCTCGCAACGCCGGCAAGGCAAACGCCACGCCCCTGCGACTTACAAAAAACGGGGGCGTGGCGCATTTTCTGCAAAACGTTGCATACAAAACAAGGCACTGACCCAAATCGCCTTCCTCAGCCACACCCATCAAACATTATCATGACGACACAGGCACATTCAGTTGATACCAATGCACCGCATTATTATGAAGGATTGCGTGTCGGGCATACGGGGCGGTTAAGCTGATGGCTTGCTCTACCATCTCAAGCCAAGTGGCGTAACTAGCGTTAAGCCCCGTCACTGGAAAATTACTCGCGAAGATACAGCGATCGGGGCCAAAAATGCTGATGGCTTCGGCTAGAAGCTCAATATTTTGCTTTCGGTCCCAATCAGCCATCGGGCTACCTAGCTCGGATAGCTTGACCGCAATGGAGGGGTTCTCAGCTAGTCGACGCATGCCCAAGCGCCAGCCATCAAGACCAGAGCGAGTCCGGTCCCATGGTAATCCAGTATGGTTGAGTATTACTTTGAGCCTAGGTCTTCGCTCCAGAACTTCAGCCGCATCCAGCAGATGCCACGCGGGGACGCGTAGGTCCCAGGATAGACCCCGCTCTTCCAGCAATTCCAGTCCACGAGTCCAGTTTGTGTCTTGAAGTGAGCCAGGTGCCCCCTTCACATCGTCATAACCAACTGGACGTGAAGCTGTCAGTGGTTTCGCTCTGACTCCCCTGAACAAGGGTGAGTGCATCTGCGCCTCAAGCTGAGCTTCGCAGTCCTGATGGCCAAAAGCCGCCCAACCCACCAACGCCACCGGTAATCCGAACCGCTTTCCATGAGATGTTAACCAATTGGTTTCGATCTCGGGATGACGTCTATCCGCTTCAGCCTCGCAATGCACGCTACCCGCCAAGTGGTAACCCTCGGGGATTAGCGCCTGCAGGTCCGGCGCGAGGAAAGGCCTGCGTATAGAAGAATAATCCCCTAGGAAGAAATGCTGATCGATCTCATCCTCCAGCCAAGGGTAGTGCACGATACCATCTAGGGCCCAGAAATGGTGATGAGCATCAATCAAGGGTTGGGAATTCATATAAATCCTCACAAATAATATATGTCTCGTTACTGTGACAACCAACCTAGTGGAGCAGTAATAATCTGAGGAAATGCGATGAAAATGAGTAATATTACTCCATAAGCAAGGACAAAAGGTATGACACCAGCAACCGCTTTCTCAAATTTAAGTTGCCCGACGCTAGTAATGACGTTGAGCACATTACCTACAGGGGGCGTAATAAGCCCAATCGCACAATTCAGCACAAACATGATGCCAAAATACACAGGATCGATACCTGCCATCTTGACAAGTGGCATGAGAATTGGTGTCAACACCAGAATAGTGGGCATTAGATCCATCACCATTCCGATAAGCAGGACAATCGCCATGATAGCCAACATAAGTAGCTTGGGCTTTTCTACCAATGGAGAAAGCAAGTCTGCGACCAGCATTGGAAGTTGAGCAATGCTGATTAGCCAAGAGGCGACACCAGCAGCAGCGATTAAAAACATCACTACGGCCGTATTGCGCCCAGCCTGTCCTAGCACTTTATACAAATCCACTAAGGCCAGCTCGCGATAAATCAACGTAGAAACCACCACTGCGTAAACAGCAGCTACAACGCCTGCCTCAGTGGGCGTAAAAATACCTGTCTTGATACCACCGATAATTATTACCGGCAACAACATGGCCCAGAAGCTCTTACGCAGTGCTTCCCAGCGTTCTGCTTTACTCGCCTTCTTGGCAACGGCGAGATCTTCCTTGCGGGTCATGAACAGCCACATCACCACGAGCGTGATCCCCATAATCAAGCCTGGGACGATGCCAGCGAGGAATAGCTTGGTAATCGATATACCTCCCGCGACTCCTATGACAATCAAAGGAATGGAAGGAGGAATAATCGGTGCGATAATTCCTCCAGAAGCTATTAAACCGGATGAGCGGCCCAAGGGATAACCGGCTTCACGCATCATCGGCAAGAGTATGCTCGCCAGCGCTGCGGTGTCAGCGACAGCAGAGCCAGAAAGACTGGCCATTACAATAGCGGCGAAGATAGCCACGAAGCCAAGCCCCCCCTTGCGATGCCCTACTAGGCTCATTGCCAGCATTACAATTCGCTTTGAAAGCCCGCCACGCGACATGACTTCCCCTGCGATGAGAAAAAAGGGGATCGCGAGCAGTGTATAGCTATCGGTGCCGTTGACGAGATTTTGGGCGAGAATCTGGGAGTCTAACATCCCCAGATGTACCATCAGAACGATAGCACTTACCAACAAGGCGAAAGCAATGGGAAGGCTCAGGCCAATGGAGGCTAGCAGTGAGATAAGAAACAGCCCAATAGTCATGCGAAATTATCACCTGATGTGTGAGGCTTCTGGAGGTAACCAGGGGCCAGTAGTCGAAAAAGGAGGATCAATGACATCAATGAGCCACCTACAAGGCCCGCCAAGTAGAACAAGCCCTCAGGGATACCACTGATTGGCAAATGGTTACTCCAATTGAGTACTGTCTGTGAATAACTACCCTTAAGCAACATCAGGCAGCATCCGAGCATAACGAGAGTCACTAGCCGCTGAAGCCACATCTGTGCCAAGGGAGAGAGACGGTCGCGCAATGTATAGACAGTCAGATGTTCATTCCGCATCAAGCAGATAGTGGTCCCGAGAAATGTCACCCAGACAAAGAGAAAACGTGAAAGCTCTACGCTAACCGAGACACCACTATTAAAGCCATAGCGTAGCACAACGTTCGTAAACACCAACGCCATCATGCATACAAGCGCCAACACTATGAGAAAGGTCAACACCCTTTCAGTCAGCCAGGAAACACGATCAAGTCTCTGCCTTAATGCATTCTGACTTTTGTTGTGGATAGCCGTGGAACGTTGTTGAGAACGTGTCATGATATAAGCCCTCTTGGTTACAGGTGACACCGATGAGGTTGCCTCAGCCTTTCTCAGTCCATGGTATAGCAACTAATGCCATGACAGTCGACTGTAGACTGATCATTAGTCAAACTCATCAATCACATTCTCTTTCAGCATTCCGCTGAAAGAGAATGACTACCTACAAGCCAAATACATGGGAGCGCAAGACACTCATTCCTTCACCGCCTTTTCAGCATCGATTGCATCAATCATCTCCGTTCCATATTCCTCCACAAAATTTTCTCGAATCGGACCAGCGACGACTTCACGCATGGATTCTCGGTCTGGCGACTCGACAATTTGCATGCCTTGCTCTCTTAAAAACTCCAAACCATCATCTACCCTTTCAGCTAAAAGCTCGCGTTCGTACCGAGCCGCTTCAACTGCTGCATTTACCAACAACTCCTGCTGTTCAGCATTAAGTGCGTCAAATTTATTCTTGTTCATCACCAAAGGTGCAGCTGTGTAAGCATGAGCTGTTAGGGAAAGATGATCCTGGACCTCATAAAAATTTGCTGCGCGTATCAAGCTGACAGGATTTTCCTGCCCATCCACAGTGCCTGTTTCCAAGGAGGTAAACAACTCTGTAAAAGGCATGGGTGTTGGGTTGGCCCCAAGTAGCTCGAACGCCTGAATGTGGGCAGGATTAGGGGTTGTCCTGAGCTTTAGTCCTTCAATATCGTCAGCCGTCTCTATCGGACGACGTGAGTTCGTCAAGTTACGAAACCCTATCTCCCAGAAGGCGAGTCCTTTCAAGTCGTGATCACCAAGAAGATCTAGCAAAGAGCGGCCCACCTCACCATCTAGTACGGCATGTGCATGTTCATAGTCCTCAAAAAGGAAGGGTAAATCGAGAACATTGAGTTCACCTACCAGCCCTGTAAAGTAGGGGTTACCGGTAAGAGCAATATCGACCGTACCACTACGTGCGCCTGTCACTATGGCACTATCGCTACCTAGTTGCCCACTAGGAAACAAGCGTACAGAAATTTCACCATCGCTATTTTCATTTACGATTTCAGCAAAGCGCTCAGCAGCGATATGTTGCGCATCCTCTACAGGATGGGTATGCGCAAAGGTTAATGTTGTCTCCGCATATGCTGATGGCAGGCAAGCACCAAAAACCATACCTAAAGCAGAGACTTTTAAAAGGCGGCGAGTTACTACAAACATATTCATTGTTGTTACCTATCAAGGGCGCGCGAGATTAGTCATCCCATTATTCCTAATGGGGCGGTTGTAGATACTTTATGTACAACAGTCTTGTGCAGTCTCAAAGCTGTTTTCTTTTACATTATTCAATAATGCATAATGCATAATTCAAATTAGCGCGTCAGAAGGTTGTACGCAAGAGCCAAGCTGGATAGTACTACTAAAGTTTATCTGGGAGGCCGCTTTACCCCAGCGCTTTGATGCTGCATACCCTCTACTGCTATGGCCACCGTCACTTGCGGCTAGCACCACTGGGAGAACATTGGCGAGCGCATGAATGTGTTCGAGAAGGTGCCACCGTATGCCGTCTATCTTCCCGACGGCGTCAGCTACCGGGTCGAGGCAACCTCTGAGTTGGAACTGGCGGTATGCAGTGCGCCGGGGCAGGGCAATCACGAGCCCCGCCTGATCTCGCCCGACCAGATCAAGCAGAGCACTCGTGGGGTGGGCAGCAATACCCGACATATCCAGGATGTGCTGCCGGAGACCGAACCCGCCGACAGCCTGCTGGTGGTGGAGGTCTATACACCGGCGGGCAACTGGTCGAGCTATCCGCCGCACAAGCACGATCAGGATAATCTGCCGCACGAATCCCGGCTCGAAGAGACCTATTATCACCGAGTGAATCCCTCGCAAGGGTTTGCCTTCCAGCGTGTCTATACCGATGACCGCCGTCTCGACGAGAGCATGGCCGTAGATGATGGCTGTGTCGTATTGGTGCCGTATGGTTATCACCCGGCCGGCGTACCGCACGGCTACGAGCTGTATTACCTGAACGTCATGGTCGGCCCCAAGCGCGTCTGGAAATTCCATAACGATCCGGATCACCAATGGCTGCTGGAAACCTAGTTCAACAAGCGTGTTGCTCTCCGAAAGGCGTCGTGTGGGCGCTCTCTTACCCCGTCATCAGGCGGGGTTTTTCTTCTCGAGGTGTCGCCTCGATGACACGTATCTGAGCTTGCCGATCATCACGGCTCATCTCGAACATTTGGAAGCGGCCGATGAAGGGATTGGAGAGTGTTTTCGACGACTTCCCGATCGATGTCCCGGGTGATGAACACCAGTCGCGAGCGACGATCGTCACTCGGCCAGACAGGCAGCGGTGTCGGGGGATGGAAGACATGCTGCACACCGTGGATGGCGAGTGGCTGCTCGCGGCCCTTGACGTTTAGGATGCCCTTGACGCGCAGAATGTCGTTGCCGAGAAACTCCGTCAGTTCGTCGAGCCAGGCTGTCAGCCGGTCCTCCGGGATCGGCGTATCGATGGCAAAGCAGAAAGCCTTGATGTGGTCGTCGTGTCGATTGACATCATGATCGGAGTGATCGTGGTCGTGTCCATGTGCCTCATGGTGGTGTGTCGCCTGCTTGGTATAGGCCTCTTCATTCAACCACTGCGCCACATTCGGCACTTTGCCTTCGGTCGAAAACGGGCCCAGATCCAATAGCTTGGCTGCGTCGATATGGCCATGGTCGATTTCCCAGCGGGGCGCGGCGGGGTTGATCCCATCGAGACGCCGGTACAGGTCGGTACGCTGTTCGGCGGTGGTCAGGTCGGGTTTGGCCAACAAAAGGCAGTCGGCCATCGCCGCCTGTTTAACGGCTTCGCTGTGGTGATCGAGGCTGTGTTGTCCCGTTGCCATGTCGAGAACCGTCACGATGCCATCCAGTCGGTAACGATCGGCGACCTGGGGATGTGTCATCAGCGTGTGCACGATCGAGGCGGGATCGGCAAGCCCCGTGGTTTCGATCAACACACGCTGGAACTGGCGTTGTCCCTGGCGGGAAAAGCGCCACGTGATGTCACGCAGGGTCTTGACCAGGTCCCCGCGGATATTGCAACACAGGCAGCCGCTGCTCATTTCCATGACCAGGTTTTCGGTGCTGTGGGCAACCAGCATATGGTCGAGCGGGATCTCGCCGAATTCGTTGATGATCACCAGCGCATCGGCCAGTTCAGGCTGGCTGACGAGCTGGTTGAGCAGGGTCGTCTTGCCGGCACCGAGAAAGCCGGAGAGTATGGTCACCGGGATCGGCGGGTGAGTCGGGCGCATCAGTTCTCTCCTCGTGCCTTACGGGGTATCTCCTGCGTAGTTTACGGCATCGCGCAAGATACTTGGCCTCAATACGACATGGTACGCCATGTCACACGCTCGGTTGCTGTTGGGTGATGCAGTGAATGTTGCCGCCCCCGAGCAGTATCTCGCGGGCCGGCACACCGATGACACGGCGATCGGGAAACAGGGCTTGAAGACGTTTGCGGGCGTCATCGTCGTGGGCCGGGTCGAGCATTGGCATGACCACTACCGAATTGCCGATGTAGAAGTTGACGTAGGAGGCGGCCATGCGGTCACCGGGTTGACGAGGGTAGGAACTGTTGAGCCGGTCAATGCCGCTCGCTTCCTCCTCGGCGATATGCAACGGGCCGGGTTGGGTGAACTTGTGCACCTTGAGAGAACGGCCGCGCGCGTCTGTGGTGGTTTCCAGTAACTCCAGAGCCTGCCGGGAAATGGCGTGTTGCGGGTCGTTTTCGTCGTCACTCCACGTCAGGGCGACTTCGCCGGGCGCCACGAAACAGCACAGGTTATCGACGTGACCATCGGTCTCGTCACGATAACATCCACGCGGCAGCCAGATGACTTTCGTGACGCCGAGGTACTCCCTTAACACCTGTTCCATGCCGGCTTGGTCGAGTCCCGGATTGCGATTGGGATTGAGCAAACATTCCCGAGTGGTGATCAAGGTCCCTTCGCCATCGACATGGATGGCGCCGCCTTCCAGCACCACCGGTACCTCGAAACGGGGAATGCCCAGTATCTCGGCGATCTTGCTCCGGATGCGCCGGTCCTTGTCCCAGGGGAAATAGAGCCCACCCTCGAGGCCACCCCAGGCATTGAACTGCCAGTCGACCATGGCCAGATGCCCATCGGGGGAGGTCAGAAAGGTCGGCCCGACATCGCGCATCCAGGCATCGTTATTGGAAAGTTCCACCACACGGACCGATTCGGGAAGTTGGTTACGGGCATTTTCGTACTGCTCGTCGTTGACACCCACGAACACGGTTTCGCTGTCTGCGATGGCACTGGCCACGTCGACGAACGCCTGCTGAGCCGGTTTGGCACCATAACGCCAGGTGTCCGGTCGTTGCGGCCACAGCATCCAGCAGGCCTCGTGCGGAGCGAACTCTGCCGGCATGGAAAAACCTTGTGATGCCGGCGTTTCAGCCGGCAACGAGAAAGCAGTGGCGGATAAGGAGTTGGTTGTCATGGTGTGTCTCACATGTGGCCCGCAATCAGGAATACAACAATGGCCAGGACGGCCGCAATCAAGGCATAGGGTAATTGCGTCAGCGCGTGGGCCATGGGGGTACATCCACTGCCTTGGGCAGATAGTACCGTGGAATCGCCATAGAAGCAGGTATGGCTGCCGAATGCGCTGGCGGAAATCAGCGAACCGATCACCAGCGGCATGTTGGCGTCCACGCTTGCGGCCAGAGGCAACACGATCGGCATCGCCACGGCGAACAGGCCCCAGAAGGAGCCGGTGGCGAAGGCCAGAAAGGCCATGGTGACGAAAACCACGGCAGGCAGCATGCCGGCCGTCATCATCGGCTTCATGGTGGCGATCACGTATTCGGTCAGGCCCAGCAGGTCGTTGACTTCTTTGAGGGTAAAACCGGCCACGAGGGTTCCCAATGGCATGATCATCGACTTGAAACCTTCCAGCGCGGTATCGAAGGTGTCGTGGAAGCTCAACAGGCGCTGGCTGAAAATAAGCACCAGCATGACTGCGAGGGCCACGATCACGCCACGCAGGATATCGATCTCGAAATACCAGGTGAAGCCGATGAGTGTGGCGATCGGCAGCAGGAAGTTGAGCAGGTGAGGGCGATGCTTACCGTCGTCCTCGGCTTCCAGCGCGGCATCGTCGACGCCGTCCGGCATCACCTGGCCACCCGCGGCGCGTCTTTCAGCGGCGCGCATCGGCCCCAGGGCCGGAATGACACCGATGGCAACCAGCGGGACCAGAAGCGCAGCAATCCAGGCGTAGAACATGTAGGGAATCGCCTGCAGATAAATACCCATGCCGTTGTCGGCAACGCCGTTCTCTTCCAAGAGGCCGGCGAAGAACACAGCCCAGGTGGAAATCGGCACCAGGATGCAGATCGGTGCCGCCGTGGAATCCACCACATACGCCAGCATTTCACGCGAGACCCGGAAGCGATCGGTAATCTTCTTCATCGAGGCGCTGATCGCCAGGGCGTTGAGATAATCATCGATGAAGATGACCAGGCCCAGCAGCCAGGTAGTCAACAAACTGCGACTGCGACTATGCACGCGGCGGGTGATGACGTCGCCGAAGGTCAGTACGCCGCCGGTCTTGACCAGTAGCGCGATCAGGCTACCGAACAAGCCGCAGACCAGGATGATCCAGGTGACGGTGTCATCGCCAAGCACGGCCAACAGGATATCGGATCCCTGGGAGACGACGGTGGTGGGGTCGACCATCAACAGGCCGACCAGGGCACCGGTGAACAGCGATTCGATGGTGCGTCGCGTGACGATCGCCATGCCCAGCACCACCAGCGTGGGAAACAGGCTCCATAGCCCATAGTTGTCCATGGTTGTCTCTCTTGTCGTTGTGTCTGGATCGAGGGGCAGTTGTGGTGTCGGGGATCTACAGGTAGCCGTCGTCCTTGAGCGATTGCGATGTGGCGGCCAGGGACTCGTCGAGGATGTCGACCACGCGATCGACGACGTCACGGTCCCAGATCAGCGGTGGTGACACGATGTTGAGATGACCGACCGGACGGATGATCAGCCCACGCTGCTGCGCTTCAAAGGCCACCCGATCACCGACGCGTGCCTCCACCGGGAGAAGCGCCTTGCTGGTCTTGTCGGCGACGTTCTCGATACACAGCATGAAATGGCTGCCGCGGATATCGCCGACCGTTTCGTGATGCGTAAGCGTCTTCAGCCGGCGTTCCAGATAGGGGCCGATCTCGCGAACGTTCTCACAGATGCCTTCGCGCTCGATGATCTCGATGTTCTTCAGCGCGGCGGCACAGCTCACGGGATGACCGGAGTAGGTGAAGCCGGTACTGAGTACGCCGCCCGGCCCCTGCGGGGTGGAAAGCACTTCATAGAGTTCATCCGAAATCAGCGTGGCGCCTAGCGGCGCATAGCCGGACGACAGTCCCTTGGCGCAATTGATGATGTCCGGCTGGGTGTCGAAGACCGCTTCCGAGGTAAAGAAGTGACCCAGACGGCCGAAGCCTGTGACGACCTCGTCGGCGATGTAGAGAATGTCGTGCTGGCGACAGACCGCCTGCATGCGCGCATGGTAGCCATCGGGGGCGACCAGCACGCCGCCGGCCCCCATGATCGGTTCGGCAATGAAGGCGGCGATGTTGTCGGCGCCGATTCGCTCGATCGTTTCTTCGAGTTCGCTGACCAGCGAATCGCAGTAGTCGGCCTCGCTCATGCCATCCGGACGGCGATACAGGTTGGCTTCGCTGAGGTGGGTCACCAGATGGTCGAGGGTGTCGAAGTCCCAGTTATTGCTCTTGATACCGGTCAGGCTGGCAGCCAGGTAGGTCGTGCCATGGTAGGCATTGTTGCGCGACAGAATGCGTTTCTTGTGCGGTTTGCCGAGGCGATTGAAGTAGTAATGCACCAGCCGGATGGTGGCGTCGTTGGCGGCTGAACCGCCGCAGCTATAGAACACATGGTTGAGATGCGTAGGAGCCAGTTCGGCGAGCTTGGCGGCAAGCTCCGCGGCCGGGGCATTGGAGAGGTTGTTGAAGGTCGAGAAATAGGCCATGCGGGTGGCTTGATCTGACATCGCCTGACCGATCTCGCCCCGCCCGTGGCCGACATTGACGCACCATAGACCGGCAATGCCATCGATATAGCGATGGCCGAGCGCGTCTTCGACATAGATACCATCGCTATCGGTAATCAGGTCACACCCCTGTTCGTGGAACAGACTGAAATCGGTGAACGGGTGGATGAAATGGTCCCGGTCCTTTTGCCAGAGTGACTGGACATCCTCTGATTGCGACGGATGCGGTCTTGAGATGGGAGCATTCATGGTCTCGGCCCTCGTCTTGTCGAATTGGAAATCAGGGTCGAGTGCACCCTAGCGTCCATTCCATGAACGGCCATATATCCCGATTGGGGTATATCGCCGCTACTGGCTGCCTATCTAGAGTTGACGTCAAGCTGATAACGGGAGACCACGACAATGACGATCACCATCGATCCCCAACGACTCTGGAACAGCCTCATGGCCATGGCGGAGATCGGCCCCACCGAAAATGGCGGCAGTTGTCGCCTGGCCTTGACCGATGAGGATGCTGCCGGGCGTCGCTTGTTCATGGAATGGTGTGAAGCACTGGGATGCACGGTGCGAATCGACCGTATCGGCAACTTGTTCGTTCGCCGACCTGGACGTCAGAACGATCTGGACCCGGTGGGTGTCGGAAGTCATCTTGATACCCAGCCCAAGGGAGGGCGATTCGACGGTGTGCTGGGGGTGCTGGCAGGGCTGGAAATCTTGCGGACATTACATGAGCAGGGCATCGTCACCGAACGGCCGCTCGAGCTGGTGGTCTGGACCAATGAGGAGGGTAGCCGCTTTGCTCCGGCCATGGTGGCGTCCGGTACGTATGCCGGGCGTTTCAGTGTCGAGTCGACGCTGGCGCGACGTGATCGCGACGGCGTGACTCTGGGGGAGGCGTTGGAGAACATCAGGTTTGCGGGGGACATGCCGGTCGGGAAGCCGCGTTTTGCCAGCTTTCTCGAACTGCATATCGAACAGGGGCCGGTGCTCGAAGCGGCTGGCGAGTCGATCGGTGTAGTCACCGGCGTGCAGGGCATGCGCTGGTTCGACGTCACCTTGAGCGGGCAGGCGGCTCATGCCGGTCCGACACCGATGCTCTCACGTCGGGATGCGCTGGCTGCGGCGGCTCGCCTGATCGATCGTCTTCAGGCGCATGCGTGCCACGATCCCGATGGCGACAGCCGAGTCACGGTGGGCTGCCTGGAGATCGACGCACCGTCACGCAACGTGATCCCGGGCAAGGTCTCACTGACCGTGGACCTGCGCCATACGAAGGACGGTGAGCTCGACGCGCTGGAGGCGCTTTTCCATCGGGAATTGGCAAGTGTCGGTGACACGTTCGGCGTTACCGTGCAGAGTGAGCGGATCTGGCAATCGCCGGTCGTGCATTTCCATCAAGGGTGCATCGAAGCTGTCGAGCAGGCAGCGCAATGGCAGGGTGTGCAATATCGGCGCATGATGAGTGGTGCCGGGCATGATGCCGTCAATGTCGCGGCGGTCGCGCCGACCGCGATGATTTTCGTCCCCTGTCGCGATGGCATCAGTCACAATGAAGCCGAGTACACGTCTCCCGAACATTGTGCACTGGGGACCCAGGTGCTGTGCGATGCCTTGTTGAAGCGCGCCAACGAGGCGTGATACCGATGCAGGCGCATGATCCTCATGACTCGGCACCGAGGATACATGCGCTATCGCTGCTGACAATACAGTTGCGGCCCTGGGCTTTGGCCTGGTAAAGCCGTCGGTCGGCGTAGTTCAGTATGTCATCGGCATGGTCATCCTCGGATGTCGGCATGCCGCTGGCGACACCAATGCTCAGCGTGATGTGATGGTGAGTGGGTGAGAATGCATGTGGGATGCCAGCAGCCAGCATCGTTTCCTGAATGTGTTCGGCAACCCTGACAGCACCATCGAGGTTGGTGTCCGGCAGCACACAGACGAATTCCTCGCCACCGTAACGTGCCACGAGATCCGCAGGACGCGACAACGAATCGGTCAGCAGAAGGGCGACGTTGCGCAGGCAGTCGTCGCCGTGAATATGACCGTAATTGTCGTTATAGGCTTTGAAATGATCGATGTCGATGAACAGAATCGATAGAGCCGTTCCCAGACGTCTCGCCCGCCGCCATTCATCGTTCAGATAGGCATCGAAATGCCGGCGGTTGGCGATACCGGTCAATCCATCCATCGTTGAGATCTGACGTAGATGGTCGCGTTGTTCCAGCCCTTGCTGGAAGGCATTCAGCAAGTCATCGATCCCTTCGACCAAGTGGCCAAGTTCATCGCGCTTATGGCGTTGTAGTTTCGGCTTGGGCCAGTTGCCCGGTCGCTTAGGATCGACCACGGCGATGGCAGCGTGTAACTTCAGTAGCGAGCGAGTGAACAAGAAATGGAAGGTCGCTACGACCAGCAGTGTGATGGCGAAGGCTTTCACGACACTGAGAGAGAAGATCAATGCGCTACGCTTGAAGAACGTCTCGCCAAGACTGTTCATGGATAGCCGGACTTCGATCTCACCGACCGGTTGTGGCTCGGCATAGCCATCCATGTCGTATTCGAGGGTACCGGAATAGTGCAGCATGTCGGCGAACAGTGCATCGAGCAGCCAGTTGGCTTCAGGCGCTTGACGTTGTTCACGCCGAACCATCACCCGATCAAAGTCGTCGCGTAACTCCACTTCGCTGATGCTTCCTTCATCGAAAAGGCCGTCTGCGACTTGCTCGGCGAGTGATGGGTTGAGTTGGAATGCCGCTTCAGCAGCGGTGCCGTCTACCAGTTCCAGCAACTGGTGGGTACGGTCCTGGATTTCATCCCGCATGCTGCGTACATCCAGCGCTAGCTCCGTCAGGCCCGCCAGTATGCTGACTACACCCGCAATGATGAGTGTCAGAATGGCCTGCTTGCCCGTGATGCCATGCCAGCGTGACACCGTATGATGCCGCTGGGGGCGGTAGTTGTCGTTCATCGGTTGCGCTCCAGTCGTTCCATGACGTTGCGACGAATCCTTTCGTGGACGCCACGTTGTCTCATGGCGTCCAGCGACGTCTGAAGCCGTTCGGTAATCGAGGTCGGTACTGATGGGTGGCAGGCCAGGTACAGCGTCGACCGTTGGAAAGTGAAGAGTTTTTCGATGGGCGCGTTGGCCTCGGTCGCGAGCTGCTGGGCAACCTTGTCACCGCTGACCCAGACATCGATCAGGCCGGCTTCCAGTCGATGAATGTTCTCACGTTCGGTCGGTGCGAGGATGATGGGGATACCTTGCGCTTCGACGAATTGGCCGACGGCATCTTCTCTAAAGCTGCCGACACGCAACCCTGCCAATTCGTCGAGTCGCGCGGCATCGATCTCGCTGCCCCGGCGTACGAATGCTGCCCATTCGTTGACGATCAACGGGCCTACCCATTGGAAATGCGACTCACGTTCTGGCGTGCGTGACGTGGAGTAGACACAGTGAGAGTCGCGCAACTTGGCTTCTGTATAGGCGCGTGCCCAGGGCAACAAACGAAAGTCTGCGGTTAAGCCGGCCTCCTTGATGGCTTGTCGCAACATTTGCGTGGAAATACCCGCGACATCACCATCCTCGGTTCGATAATTGAACGGTGGATATTCCTCGGTATTGAATATCACATCGTAGCCTAGGCCAGTGACTGGCATGCAGCATAGCATTGCCAGGATCCATCGCCTGGCAGGCAGGAAACGCATTGCGAGTCTCATCTTCATCACGGCTCCAGGATGTCCTCGAGCACTCCCTGCTCTCTTAGTCGTTCCAATGCGTCCTGCATGGTGGCCACCAATCGCTCATTGGTATCGGGATGCAAGGCGAAGTAGAGCTGAGATTCACTCAACGTGTACACGGACTCATAATTGGCTGGATCAAGACCCGTTTCTTCGGCGATCCAGAGGGCGACGTCTTCACTGTAGGCCCACAAATCGACCCGATCTCGAGTCAGCATCTGCAAGGCACTGGTATTGGAGATGGCCTCGCGTACCTGGCCCATGTCGACACCTGCCGCTTCCAGACTTTGTTCACCGATGTCTTCTCGAATGGCAGTGAGGCGGTAGTCTGAATGGTTGAGTTCATCGATGCTCTCGATCTCGATACCCTTGTCCTTGCGGGCAATCAGACCGACGCGATCGGTGGCGATCGGACCGACCCACTTGAAAAGCGCATTGCGGGACGGTGTCCATGTGGTAGAGAACAGCACCGTATTGGGTTTGTTCAGCGTAGTTTCGTACCCTCTTGCCCAGGGGAGATAATGGATATCCGCTGTCGTCAGGTCGGTTTCGGTCAGGTCGAAGATGGCATCCAGTATCTCGACGGACCGACCTTGCAGTTTGCCGTCTCGCTGAAAGTTATAGGGAGGATATTCTTCCGTGATAAAAGTTAGCGCTTCGAGTCCGGAGGCCCATACGGGCATAGGAAAAACGCATAAACAAGTGACAATCCATGATTTCATTGATGTTCCCTGTACTGTATTAAAAAATCGATAATATCGATTTTTTAATACCCCCTGCGTTAATCATTGATATTATTTTCTAATGATTCATTAAACTTATTTGTCTGTCGCTAACATATCCGAGACAATGTCTCGCTGTCATCATCCCAGGTTGTCCTTGATTAGATGCAATCACGCGGGCGCTCCATGCCGGGGTGTGCCTAGCTATCGTGGGCCTGCTGCCTCGAAACGAGGGCGACGTGATCGAGAAAGCGTCTAAATAGCTGTGACTGGCTCGTAATGGCAAGACGCTGATAAATATGTTTTCGATGCACTTTTACGGTCCCGTCGCTGATAGCGAGCGCCTTGGCTGCCGATTTCGTCGAATGACCTGCCAGTAGCAACCGAACGATCTCACGCTCGCGGTCGGTCAAGGATTCACGTCCGAAGCTGTCGAAAGCCTGTTCCACGGGCGCTTGTGCGTCCAGTTCATCTTGAAATGCATGGCCCTGCCATTTCCAGAACTCCGCCAGTAGCACCTCGATGACCGGGGCGATATGGCGAAGTGCCTGGAGATGGCGTCGAGTCAGGCACGTTCCGTCACGATGATAACCCAGCGATACCACGATGACGGTATCCGCGGCCGTGCGTGCAAAGATGCCGACTTCTTCTGTCAGCCCCAATGCATGGTAATAGTAGTGATAGTAATCACTGGCTTCAAAACGATCGGGAGCCAGCTCGCGCAGACGATGGGCTCCCTGTTCCAGCCCTTCACGAACTGCGCTGAAAAAGGGATCGAGCAGATACGCTTCACTAAGATAACGTTCTATCCCTTGCTCACGACGTTGAGGCGGGTAGTCGTCGTGGATCAAGAGGGGGTGGCGTTGCCCCTGATAGGTATGGATCAGGATAGAATCGAACCCGACGCATTCCCGCAGTATCTTTTCCAGCATGGCGGGAAAACCGGGCGAGCTCGCACCCTGGATCAAGCGAGCCAGCGAATGATGCCAGGTTTGGCTGGCCGGTGCGGCCAGCAGTTGGGTCGGATTCTCGGTCGGCATGATGTCGTACTAATGATGTGGCCCGTCGGTGCTGGCGGCATGCCAGTGTCTATCAATAGCCTACCATGCGTGGCCTGAGCGACTTCACGCGATGCCTTGGACTTTGTATAAACGCAGTTGCCATACCAACGCCTCTCTCCAAGGCCGGTTCGAGTCGTCCAACTGAACTATGCTATGTCAGTGACAGGCCGATGCTCGTTGAATGGGGCATGAGTCGTGTCATCTCCGATGGTGGTATGCCCCAGCGAGGTGGTGGTCATGAGTGAGAAACAGCATGTCTTCGTAGTCGGCTTGAATGAGTTCAACCACCAGCGATTGAAGCAACTGCGTGGGGTCGAGGAATGTGAATTTCACGGCGTCATTGATCCCGCAGCCGTGTATGACACAGAGGTGTTCGATATCGGCGGTATGCTCGAAGAGGCGACAGCCCATCTCGAGGCCCATGAGGGGACTATCGATGCCATCGTCGGCTACATGGATTTCCCGGTCTCGACCATGCTGCCGATTCTCTGCGCACGTTTCGGGACGCGAACGACATCGCTGGAAAGTCTGCTCAAGTGTGAACATAAATACTGGAGTCGATCCGTTCAGCGTGAAGTGATCCCCGACTTCATTCCGGCCTTCACGGCTTTCGATCCATTCGACGATGATGCCCTGGCGAGGGTCAGCGACGCCGGATTGTATTTCCCTTTCTTCATCAAACCGATCAAGTCCTCGGGCTCACGTCTGGGATTTCGCATCGACAGTCCCGAGGATTTCCACCAGGCCATCGAGCGGCTGCGAGCGGAGATAGGGTTGATCGCCGACCCTTTCAATACCGTTCTGGAGCAAGCCACGTTGCCGCCGGACATTGCCGCCGTCGATGGCCATTTCTGCATGGCGGAAGAGATCATCGGTGGCTGGCAATGCACTGTCGAGGGCTATGTATGCGAAGGCGAGGTCGTCAGTTATGGCATCGTCGACTCGCTGCGCTATCCCCATGTTCTGAGTTTCTTCCACTACCGCTATCCGTCGGGGCTACCCGATCACATTCAGCTCGAGATGACCGAGCTGACAGCGGCCGTCATGCAACACATCGGCTACGACAACGCCGCGTTCAACATCGAGTACTTCTGGGACGAGGTACAGGACCGTATCTGGCTGCTGGAAATCAACACTCGCATCTCGCAGTCTCACTGCGATCTGTTTGCCAAGGTGGATGGAGTCAGTCACCAGCAGGTCACCATCGATCTGGCCTTGGGCAAACGTCCGGATATGCCGCACCGCCAGGGGCAGTATCCGTTGGCAGCCAAGTTCTTCTATCGGGTATTCTTTACCGATGCCGTGGTGACACGCGTGCCGAACGCCGACGAGGTAGCCGCGCTGGAGCATGCCTTTCCCGGCACGGTGATCGATTTGCAGGTCACCGAGGGCCAGCGGTTGTCGGCACTGCCTGAGCAGGACAGTTACAGTTATGCTCTGGCGTATATCTGGATGGGCGCGCAAGATGAAGCGGACTTGTTGGCGAATTACGAACGCTTGGCCGAGCAACTCCCCTTTGCGTTCGATGACATCATCAGTTAGCCGTGGAGCGCCTTGAATGCACATTGTGGATACCTTTCCCCGACAGATAGTCGAAGAGGAGACCTGGATTCCATTGCAGGACGGCACGCAGCTGGCGGCCCGTATCTGGCGGCCGGTCGACGCGGAAGAGGATCCCGTACCGGCCATTCTCGAGTACTTGCCGTACCGCAAACGCGACCTGACCGCTGAGCGTGATGCGTTGGCTCACCCTTATTGGGCGGGACACGGTTATGCCGGTGTGCGTGTCGATATCCGTGGCACGGGGGAATCCGATGGCGTGCTGACCGACGAGTATCTGCAGCAGGAACTCGATGACGGCGTGGCCATTCTCGAATGGCTTGAGAGGCAGTCGTGGTGTACCGGTGACGTCGGAATGGTGGGCATCTCCTGGGGCGGTTTCAATGGTTTGCAGGTCGCCGCCATGGGGCCGCCTCAACTCAAGGCGGTGATCACGTTGTGCTCTACCGACGATCGCTATGCCGATGACATTCACCATATGGGTGGTTGCCTGTTGGCCGATAACCTGTCATGGGCGTCGACGATGTTCGATGGCAACGCCTGCCCACCCGATCCGGCGCTGGTTGGCGATCGCTGGCGGGACATGTGGCAGCAACGGCTCGAAGGCAGTGGCTTGTGGTTGGCCAAGTGGCTGGCGCACCAGCGACGTGATGCCTATTGGCAACATGGCTCGGTCTGTGAGGACTTCTCGCGCATTCAATGTCCCGTCTATGCCATCAGTGGCTGGGCCGATGGATACTGCAATGCGGTGTTTCGGTTGCTGGAAGGACTCGATGTACCTCGCAAGGGGCTGGTCGGTCCATGGGCGCACAAGTATCCCCATCTCGGTGTCCCCGGTCCGGCCATCGGGTTTCTGCAAGAGTCATTGCGCTGGTGGGACTACTGGCTGAAAGGCACAGAGACGGGCATCATGGATGAGCCCATGCTACGCGTCTGGATGCAGGAATCGGTACCGCCTTCAGCACGTTACGATGTACGTCCGGGGCGCTGGGTGGCCGAGCCGGTGTGGCCGTCGCCGAAAATCCAACCGGTGACATACCGGTTGACCGTCGGACACGATCTGGTCGATGAATCCACGCAGTCGGTTGTCGATGACGATTCGACCTTGACGATTCGTTCTCCGCTGTCGGTCGGTCTGTATGCGGGTAAATGGTGTTCATACAATGCGCCGCCGGATCTGCCCCATGATCAACGTGATGAAGATGGCGGCGCCCTGATCTTTCAGACCCCCCCTCTGGAAGAGCCGCTCGAGATTTGCGGTCAGCCGGAAGTGGAACTGGAGCTGGCTGCCGATCAACCGGTCGCCATGGTGGCCGTGCGGCTGATCGATGTCGCCCAAGACGACAAGGCCACGCGAGTCTCGTATGGCCTGCTCAATCTCACGCATCGTGTCAGTGACGAACATCCGGCACCGCTGCAGGTCGGCAAGCGCTATCGTGTCCGTGTGGCGCTCAAGCATATCGCCCAGCAGTTTCCGGCCGGCCATGCCATTCGGCTATCGATTTCCACCAGTTACTGGCCGCTGGCTTGGCCGGCGCCACGGCCGGCAACGTTGACAGTGGCGCCCGGCCAGAGCCGGCTTATTCTACCGGGTCGTGCGCCGCGGCCCAGGGAGGAAGAAGCGCTTGGCGCCTTCGGTGCACCGGAAGGGGCGCCGCCCTTGGCGAAGACACTGATCCAGCCGACCCAGGAGACGTGGCGGGTCGTTCGCGACCTGGCCAATGACCAGACCATGCTGGAAGTCATCAACGACGAAGGAACCTATCGTCTCGACGATATCGGGATGGAAGTCTCCGCTCGCGTTACCGAGCGTTACAGCTATGCGCATGGCCATTACGACAGCGTCACCGGATGGACGGAGTGGAAGCGTAGTTTCCGACGCGGTGATTGGTGCGTCAAAACGTTGACACGCACCCGCATGACCAGTGATGCCGACGCATTTCGACTGCGTGCGACGCTGGATGCCTACGAGGGGGAAACCCGAGTCTTCTCCAAAACCTGGGACGAAACGCTTCCGCGCGATCTGGTGTGAAGGTCTGCTGACTATTTCCTTATTGCCAGTTGCGATGGCGGTGGCCTTCGGCGCTCATTTCGTGTAGTTCTACACACAGGATTTTATTTTCAAGGGCGCGAATCGCACTGATTATGCTGGAGTTTCTTCAAGGGTTTGCCTATGGGTTGTTTCTGACCTGTATTCCATGGTTTCTCGTCGGCATGGTGAACCCTTCACTGGCCCTGCCCACTGAGCATCCGAATCGGGTGCAGGTCGGTGTACGTTATTGGCTGTTGCTGCCGTTCATTGCCTTCCTGCTTTGGTTGACCTCACTATGGGGCGGTTTCGGGCCGAGTCTATTGGGATGGCTCAGCGGCGTCGTTTTCATTGCTGTCGAACTCCCAGTGGAACGCCGTGTACGCCGTTGGTGGAAGCGTTTTCGCGATTGGCGTCGAGAGTCGTATCGCGGCGAGGAACTCGCTCGTGAGCAAGCACGGCGTGATCGTGAGGCACGGGAGGCGGGATCGGCCGTGCTCGATCCGGATCATCCACCTCAGGACGCCGATGATGTCATCATGGCGTTGTGTCATGCCAAACAGGCACTGCGTGAGTCGGGTCGAGATGATCTGGCCACCCAGGCGGATCGACTATACAGTCGCTATCGCCACGTCTCGGCGTTGATCGAGAGTCGTTTCGATGCCAGCGAGCTTACGTTTGAACGTTCGCGACAGTTGATCATCGACGTATGTCTCGGAGCCGTGGATACGCTGCACGATATGGCGTCCCAGGCGAGTAGCGTGGCGGGTGTCGATAGCGACTTCGTACGTCGCCGACTCGAGCGGGAAGGTAATCAGCTCACGGTGGCCGAACGTGTGGCTCTCAAGCGGCGGCTGCAACTGGTCGACGAGACTGAACGGCATTTACGTGACTTGTCCGCTCGCAACGAATCGGCACTGACGGCCCTGGACGATACGGCCGTCGCGATGGCGCGCCTGGATACAGGCCGGACGCAGGCCAAAGTGAGTGCCGACCAGGCATTGGCAGAGCTACGGCGCTTCATTGACAGGGCGCCTCGCTATGGTCGTCATCATCGGGGATGATGGGGATGATGGGGATGATGGGGATGATGGGGATGATGGGGATGATGGGGATGATGGGGATGATGGGGATGTGGTGCCGGGTCAACGGCGGCGATGAAGCATCAGGCTGCATGCCCCGCCTTGCAATGCGCGAATGTTCACGGTAAACGATGGTCATCAAACGGTTGTCGGGAAGAGATACGATGCGAAACGAAGCTGGGGTTCCCCCCGACAAGCAGTTGGCGTTACCGCCAGTAGAGAGAATTGCCGAGGATCTAGAGCAGCATGAGGTGGGCGATCAACCGCCTGATGAAGACGCGCGACTGGATGCCGAGGCCGAGGCGTATGTGGAACGGCTGCTTGGCGAAGGCCAGTCGTCGAGTACCGAACATCGCCGCCGAGCAGTGGATGAGATGGGACTCGAAGCCCAGCGGCGTGCCGCTCACCAGAGTGCCATGTTGCAAACGCCATTGCGTAAACTGGCTCAACAGAGCGATGACGGCGGACCGGTGGCCAAGGCATTGGTCGACCTGCGCAGCCGGATGGATAACCTCGATCCCAATCGTCATGATCTGGCTCAGCGAGGGATGGACAAAGTCGTCTCCTGGTTGCCGGGTGTGGGTAATCGCCTGCAACGTTACTTCCGCAAGTTCGAGAATGCTCAGGATGCCCTGGATGCCATCATCGCCGATCTGGAAGACGGCCGGGACATGCTCGACCGCGATAATCTGACATTGGCGGATGACCAGGAGGCGTTGCACGAGATCATTCAGGAGCTTCATCACCAGATTGCGCTTGGGCAACGGATCGATGAGCGTCTGACTCAAGCCGCCGAGTTGCGGGAGGCGAGCGATGCACAACGGACGTTCATCGAGGAGGAACTGCTGTTCCCTCTACGCCAGCGTGTCGTCGACCTGCAGCAGCAGTTGGCGGTGAGCCAGCAGGGTGTCCTGGCGCTGGAAGTCGTGATCCGTAATAATCGCGAGTTGATGCGCGGTGTGGATCGTGCCATCAACGTGACCGTAGCGGCTCTGAGTGTCGCAGTGACGGTGGCCATGGCGTTGGCCAATCAGCGTTTGGTGCTGGAGCGGGTCGAATCGATCAATCGAACGACCTCCGATATGATCGCCGGTACGGCCAAGGCGCTGCGCAACCAGGGCGTCGATATTCAGACTCGCGCCGCTTCGTCGATGCTCGATATGCAATCGCTCGAAAGTGCCTTTTCCGACGTCATGGCAGCGTTGGACGACCTGGCCAGCTATCGGCGCGATGCCTTGCCCAAGCTCAAAGCGCAGATCGATCGACTCGATACGCTGGCCGGTCAGGGGGAGGAGGCCATCGACAAATTCCGACAGGGCAACCGAGCCGATCCGGGGGATGACGTGTGACGGCACCGAGCGCTCCACCGGTAACGCGCGCGTCACGCAAGGAGATCCTGGGATGGGCAATGTTCGACTTTGCCAATCAGGCTTACACCTTGCTGATCATTACCGTCGTGTTTGGCGAGCTATTCACCACCGTGATCGTCGGAGACCGGGGCGACAACTATCGTCTGGCCAATCTTCTGTGGAGCCTGGCGCTGGCAATCAGCTACCTGATGGTCGTGGTGACGGCCCCGGTGTGCGGCGCGGCAATGGATGCCAATGCCACCAAGAAGCGTTATCTCTTCATCAGCTATCTGGTCACGGTCGCAACGACGGCCATGCTGTATTTCGTCGCTCCCGGTTATGTGGTGCTGGGCTTTTTACTGATCGTCGTATCGAATTATGCCTACTCGATGGGTGAGTCCTTCATTGCCGCTTTCCTGCCAGAGCTGGGTCCACCGCGCGAGTTGGGCAAGATTTCCGGATTCGGCTGGTCGTTGGGCTATGTCGGTGGGTTGTTTGCCGCCGGGTTCACGCTGGTCGTCCTCGGTGAAGCCACCGAGGCGAATTTCGATCGGATCCGCTGGGTCGGGCCATTTGCCGCCGCCTTTTTCCTGGTTGCCGCACTTCCGACATTCCTGTGGCTGCAGGAGCGGGGTGTCCCGCAGCCTCGTATCGCGCATGCCAGTTATCTGGCCGTTGCCCGTCGGCGCATCGTTTCCACATTCATGGAACTGCGCGAATTCCGTGATCTGGCCGTGTTTCTGGTGTCGTTGCTGTTTTCCATGGCGGGCATTTATATCATCATCGCCTTTGCCTTCATCTATGGTGCCCAGGTGATCGGTTGGGACGAATCGATCCGCAATATCATGTTCATCATCGTGCAGATCACGGCAGCGGCAGGGGCGCTAGGGTTCGGTTTCCTTCAGGATCGGATCGGTGCGAAACCGACCTATATCGGCACGTTGCTGCTATGGGTAGCGGCGATCATCGCCATCTGGGGGACACCGACCGTGACGGCGTTTCTCAATACGGCATGGGGCATGGACATGCAGGCCCAGCACCTGTTCCTGGTGGTGGGAACCCTGGCGGGGCTGAGTCTGGGCTCGAGTCAATCCGCGAGTCGGGCATTGGTCGGATTGTTTTCCCCGAACGGCAAAGCGGCGGAATTTTTTGGCTTCTGGGGGTTGGCCAACAAGCTTGCCGGCGTGTTCGGCATTATCGGGTTGGGCGTCTTGCAGTCATTGGTCGGCTTGCGAGCGTCGATTCTGCTATGTGCCGTCCTGTTCATCGTAGCGGTGTTGATCTGCCTGGTCGTCGATCAGCAACGGGGGGAGGATGCCGCCCGCGCTTGGCGAGCGGCGCCTCCGACATGAGTTCGGCTCAGGCGGACACTTCTCGCTCCTCCAGGAACGGGTAATCCGTATAGCCGTTGGCGTCACCGCCGTAGAAAGTGCTTTCGTCCCACTCGTTGAGCGAGGCCCCGCGGCGGAAACGCTCCGGCAGATCGGGGTTGGCAATGAACGGCCGGCCGAACGAGGCCAGGTCGGCCAGTCCTCTGCCAATCCGTTCACGGGCTTCGTCGGCCGAATAACGACCGTTGCCGATGTAGGCGCGACGAAAGGACGAACGCAGGGCATCGATGATCTCTTCGTGGCGGCCATTGGCATGGTTACCCTGGAACGAGTCTTCAACCACCTCCAGAAAGGCGATGCCGCGTTCGTTCAGAGCGTTGGCGAAGGCGGAGAAGGTTTCCTTGGGATTGGCATCATCCATGTCGTTGAAACTGCCGGTCGGGCCGATTCGCACGCCGACACGCTCGGTTCCCCAGACGTCGATGACGGCGTCGATCACTTCCAGCGGCAGGCGCATGCGATTGTCCACCGAACCACCGTAGGCATCGGTTCGCCGGTTGCTGTGGGTGCGCAGGAACTGGTCGAGCAGATAGCCATTGGCACAGTGCACTTCGACACCATCGAAACCGGCCCGTTTGGCGTTTTCGGCACCGTGGCGGTACTGAGCGACGATGTCGGGCATCTCGTCGATCCCCAGGGCGCGCGGTTGCAGTACGTCGACCATGCCGGATTCGGCACTGATGAACGTCATGGCGCCTTCCGGTTTGATGGCCGATGGCGCGACGGGGGTCTCGCCGTTGGGTTGCAACTCCGGACGCGAGATGCGTCCGACATGCCAGAGTTGCAGATAGATTCGTCCTCCGGCGGCGTGTACGGCCTCGGTGACTTGCTTCCAACCTTCGACTTGAGCCTCGGAATGGATCCCGGGGGTGAAGGCATACCCCTTGCCCTGGGGCGATACCTGGGTGGCCTCGGCGATGATCAGGCCGGCACCGGCGCGCTGGCGATAATACTCGGCATTCATGGCATTGGGGATATCACCCGGCTGACTGGCGCGGGAGCGGGTCAAGGGAGACATGATGACTCGGTTAGGCAGGGGCAGGTCGCCCAGCGTGAACGAATCGAACAGGATATCCGTGGCATCGGTCATGGAAAAGGACCTCCTAGGCTAGCCAGTTGGCGATAACTATTCGCTGACTAATGAGTGATGCCTGGATATTAGACCGGTCGTCTAGTTCTGTCAAAATAGAATAGTGCGTGCTGATGATGGGCATCAACGGAACATCAATGTCATGATGAACTCAATGGGATCCAGCGAGATGCCGACATGAATGATGATGCTCACCAAGGCCATGGTCGCGACGCATCCCTGCCAAGCGAGATTCCGCGCGCTGGCTGGAAGGACATTCTGTGGCGCATGCGTCACGATCTGGCAGACGACGACATCACATTGCTGGCGGCCGGCGTAGCCTTCTATGCCTTGTTGGCACTCTTCCCTGCGATTGCTGCTGTCATCGCGTTGTGGGCTCTGGCTTTCGATCCTGAACAGATGGCCGGGCATATCGGTGAGCTCGTCCGTTTCATTCCGCCGGGAGCGGCTTCGATCATTCGCCAACAAGCCGAAGACGTCGGTAGCAATACCGATGCCGGCCTGAGTGCAACAGCGCTGCTGAGCCTTCTGATCGCGGTGTTCATCGCTTCCAAGGGCATCCGGGGGCTGATTCGAGGGCTGAATGTCGTTTACGGTGAGTCGGAGAGGCGCGGTTTCGTGAAGCGCACCATGACGGTGGCTGCCTTGACGTTCGGTTTGCTGGTCATGACGTTGGTCACCATTGCGTTCATCACGCTCTTTCCCTTGATGATTCGGTATCTCGGACTCTCGCGCCCGTGGGTCACCGTGATTGGCTGGATACGCTGGCCGGTGCTGTTGGTGGTGATGATGCTGACAACGGCCATCCTGTATCGCTTCGCCCCCTATCGTCGCTCGCCCCGTTGGGAATGGCTGGGTATCGGTACGATATTGGCAACCCTGCTATGGGTGTTGGGGTCGCTTGGTTTATCGGTGTATGTACGTCACTTTCCAGTTTTCAACCAGGTATACGGCTCGTTAGGTGCCGTGGTCGGTTTGCTGCTGTGGTTCTGGCTGTCGGCCTTCATGGTGTTGTTGGGTGGCAAACTCAACGCTACGGTCGAGCATCAGACACGGCAGGACACCACGGCTGGCAAGTCACGACCAATGGGCAGCAGGGGCGCGTACGTGGCCGATACCCTGGGAGATGAGCGTCCCTGACATCTCGTGTTATGGCGCTGGGGGTGGCATTGTGGCGTCGGCAGCGGCACTGCTATCATGGATAAATGAACAGTACGTCGCGTAGCATCCCGGTCACGGCGCCGCTGGATGATCCCTTCTATTATCTGCGCAATTTCCAGTTCGTGCTCGAATGGGTCACCGAGCGTTACGATGACCTGCTGAGCGATGACGAGGAAGCGCTCATCGAGACATTCCATGGGCTACCTCGCATGTCGCAGGCCTTGATGGTGCGTATGGTCATGCGCAAGGGGTGCTATTTCAGAACCTCCAAACTGCGCTATGCAGAGATAGGTGATCCCTGCGAGAGCCTTTTCCCACTCGCTGAGGCGGGGTTGGTCGTTGTCGATCCGGAATTGACCGTCGACACGCTTTTGCCGCTCATGACATTGACCGAATTGCGCCGGGCTCTGGCCAGCTATATTAGCGAAACTGGATTATCTGTCCACGCATCCAAGCGTGACTTGTCGGCCGGCCTGCAGGCAGTGTCATGCGAGACTCGGCGATGGTCGAGCTGGTGGCCACAAGCACCGGATGCGGTCGTCATGCTGTGCAACGAGGCGTTGTTCGAGCGCTTGCGTCTGATGTTTTTCGGCAATCTTCGTCAGCATTGGTCGGAATTCGTGCTGACTGAGCTGGGTATACAGCGTTTTGAAACAGTGGCTTTGCCCGATGAGTCACGTGCGTTTCAAGAGCGAGCCGATATCGACCTCTACCGCGAACTCCACGACTTGCGTGAGCGGCTCGATGCTGGTGAAGGGCCCGCTGAGTTGTTTGCATCGCTGCCGGTCGGCCCTTTTGCCAATGCGTGGCTGGAATCCCGGCGCTCTCGCCTGGCATTCCAGATTG
This sequence comes from Aidingimonas lacisalsi, assembly GCF_008079445.1. GTDB lineage: Bacteria > Pseudomonadota > Gammaproteobacteria > Pseudomonadales > Halomonadaceae > Aidingimonas > Aidingimonas lacisalsi. The sequence continues at coordinate 124,325 of NZ_VRYH01000002.1, forward strand.
CTCGTGAAGCCGAACGTCAGGGGGACACGACAACGGCGATGGCCATTTACCCGCGCTGCCAGCATGTCGAAGCCAGGGTGCGTCAGTTGCGGCAACTGGAGCGCCGTGGGGAATGCGAAGTCGCCTATCGCATTGCGACTCGTGCCATGGAGTCACCACGCAATGAAGCGGAAATTCAGCATCTCGAACGGATCCTGCCGCGATTGTGTCGACGGCTTGGGATGGCATCTCCCCCGCAGTGTAGTCGTGTCGATGACACTACTGGGAAGCTTGAGTCTTTCGCGTTGCGCCTACCGGCAACAGATGGCGTGGAACTGGCCGTCCGAGATCGGCTGGCCCGTGACGAGGCGCCTGTCTATTACGTCGAGAATACGCTGTTGACCGGTGTGTTCGGCTTGCTCTGCTGGGAGGCGATATTTGCCCCCTTGCCCGGGGCCTTTTTCCACCCTTTCCATGTCGGCCCAGCGGACCTGTATCGCGAGGACTTCGTGACGCGACGCCAAGCGCTATTCTCGAACTGCCTATCGATGCTGGACAGCGGTGAATACCGCCAGCGGGTTCGCGATACCTATCGGGAAAAGTGGGGACGCGCATCACCCTTCGTACATTGGGAATCGATTAGCGAGACTTTACTGGAGCAGGCGCTGGCCTGTGTGCCTGCCAATCACCTGAAATACTGTTTCGAGCGCATGCTCATCGATCTTAAGGCCAATCGTGCCGGATTGCCGGATCTCATTCAGTTATGGCCTCGGCAACGACGTTATCGATGGATCGAGGTGAAGGGGCCGGGCGATCGGCTGCAGGACAATCAGCGCCGCTGGTTAGCCTTCTTTCAACAACATGACATACCGGCAACGGTGTGCCATGTCACCTGGGAAGCGGATTCTGGATGACGGTGTCGGGATTGCATGGTGTCCTCCGTGATGACGGAGTCGAGGGGCTGACATACCGGGTGACTGTGCGGTCCTTGTGTGAGTTCACGGCCAAGGCGGGCAATCTGGACCATCGTTTTACGCCATCGCCGAGTGCACAGCAGGGGATCGCCGGTCATGCTAGGGTGGCTGCTCGTCGCGGTGAGCCGTATGAAGCTGAATTGTCTCTGAGCGGTGACTATGTGCCTGCCGCTGCGTACGGGGATGAACTGGGGCACCTGGTCGTCACCGGGCGCGCGGATGGCTATGACCCGGATGCAAACCGGCTCGAGGAAGTGAAGACTTATCGCGGCCGATTGGATCGAATGCCGGACAACCAGCGTGCTTTGCACTGGGCCCAAGTCCGGATCTACGGGGCGCTGCTGTGCCGCGCCAGGGCACTGACGACGGTGAACCTGGCGCTGGTCTATCTGGAGCTGTCGACGGACCGCGAAACCGTATTGACCGAAACGTTGTCCGCCGAGTCACTCGAGTGTCTCTTCAGAGAGCAGTGTCACATCTTCCTGGCATGGGCCCGGCAGGAAGCTTGCCATCGACACAGGCGTGACGAGGTATTGTCAGCACTGCGTTTTCCTCATGCCTCGTTTCGTGCCGGTCAACGAACATTAGCGGAATCGACCTTCAAGGCGGCAAGTACAGGACGCTGTTTACTGGCCCAGGCGCCGACCGGTATCGGTAAGACAATGGGAACGCTGTTTCCTATGCTCATGGCGATGCCCCGCCGAGGCATCGATCGGCTGTTTTTCCTCAGCATGAAAACCTCAGGGCGAGCGCTGGCCCTAGCGGCGATGGAAAGCCTGCTGGGTGAGGCGAGTGCGAACGCATCGCCGCCTTGGCGCACATTGGAACTGATCGCCCGTGACAAAGCCTGTGAACACCCCGACAAGGCGTGCCATGGTGAATCCTGCCCGTTGGCCAGGGGGTTTTATGATCGGCTACCCCAGGCGCGTCAGGAAGCGGTATCACGAGTCGGTATCCTGGATCGTGAAGCGGTCAAGGATATAGCGCTGAGACACTCTGTCTGTCCCTATTACCTGAGTCAGGAACTGGCTCGCTGGTGTGACGTGGTGGTCGGAGACATCAATTATTATTTCGATACCAGCGCCATGCTTTACGCTCTGACCCAGACCAATGAATGGCGGGTGGCCGTTCTGGTGGATGAAGCCCACAATCTGGTATCACGAGGACAGGGCATGTATAGCGCCACTCTCGACCAGCGGCGCGTCAACGCGTTGTGGCGTACGGCACCACCGGCCTTGTCCCGTTCTCTGGCACGAGTGGCGCGGCAATGGGCTGCGTTGGTCAAGAGCGCGACGACGGAAGTGAGCGGCGAGGCATTCCCGGCGCCATCGGACGGCGAGTCATATCATGTATTGGCACACCCTCCCGAGGCGTTGCTGGGGGCATTGGGACAGGCCGCCGCCACGCTCAGCGATTACCTCGGGGAACATCCGGAAGCGGTGATGCCCGAGTGGCAATCATTCCTGTTCGATGTCCTGCACTTCATTCGCTTGGCCGAATCCTTCGATGACGGGCATTCCCAGTTCGACCTGACCCGATGGGCACGTGGTCGCTCGCGACTGTGTCTGCGCAATATGATTCCGGCGGATTTTCTGTCACCGCGACTGTCGCGTAGCCAGACGACGGTATTGTTCTCTGCCACGCTGAGTCCGGCTCGCTACTATCTCGACGTACTCGGATTACCGGCCAATACGGCCTGGGTCGAAGTGGAATCGCCATTCGACGCCTCACAGCTCGAAGTGTGCATTCGGCGGGATATTTCCACCCGTTATGCGGATCGTGATGCCTCGGTTGATCCTATCGTGGCGACACTGGCTGAGCAGTATCACCGCATGCCTGGTAACTATCTGGCATTCTTCAGTAGTTTCGCTTATCTGGAGAGTGTGGCGGCCCGTTTCGCTGCATGTCATGGTGAGATTCCCCATTGGCGGCAGTCACCGCACATGGACGAAGACGCACGCCGGGCCTTTCTGGCCCATTTTACGGTTCAGGGACGCGGGATTGGTTTCGCGGTACTCGGCGGTGCGTTCGCCGAAGGCGTGGATCTGGTCGGTGAGCGGTTGGTCGGTGCGTTCATCGCCACTCTGGGGTTGCCTCCCTGCAACTCGGTCAATGAAAGGCTCAAGTCATGTCTTCAGGCGCGTTTCGGCCACGGCGCAGACTACGCCTATCGTGTGCCGGGGCTCACCAAGGTCGTGCAAGCCGCCGGACGAGTCATTCGTGGTCCCGACGAACGTGGTGTCGTGATATTGATGGACGATCGGTTTTCCCGGTCCGATGTTCAGGCACTACTCCCCGGCTGGTGGAAACTGGCCGAGCGTGCTATGCCAGAAGCTCAGGCATCCTGGCGCCCGCTTGACGGTCGGGAATGAGCCGGCGTCGTGGTGGATACTTCTTCGTCGGCCTCGTAGAGCGTTTCCAACTCCTTGGCGGCTTCCTGCACCGTCTGAATCTGCTTTTTCTCATTGCCGAACACCTCGAGCTGACGCATGAGTGCTTGTTCGTCATGCGGGCGGAAGGTATCGATAGTGTGTTGGGCCTGATCGGACGCGATTCCCAGTTCGATGAGCACGTCTCGTGTCAATTCCAGGCTAGCGGGCAATAACTCCCTGACCAGATGAGTCACGCCGGCTCGCATGAGGAGTTGGGCATGATAGCGGTTGCGGGCTCTGGCATAGATCCGCAGATTGGGAAACTGGCGTTGGGCGCGCTCGACGATCCGCATGGATGGTTCGATGTCGCCTACGGCGACGACCATGACGCGAGCCTTGTCGGCGCCTGCTGCACGCAGTAGATCGATACGCGAAGCATCGCCGAAATAGACCTTGTTGCCATAACGCCGGACGAACTCGACGTGGTCGGCGTTGATATCGAGCACCGTATACGGAATCTTCAATCCCTGCAGGGCGCGACCCATGATCTGTCCGAAACGACCGAAGCCGGCGATGATGATCTGTGGCGACTCATCCTTGGGACTGTCATAACCTGGTTGGGGGCGAGCCTGGCGAAACAGGGGGCGAATCCAACGCGTATGGAGGAGGAAAAGCACTGGCGTCGCGGCCATGGAAAGCGAAACGACCAGGACCAGCAGGCTGACGAGATCCTCGGCCAATAACGCTGCGGCTCCGGCGGCGGTCAGCAGCACGAAGGCGAATTCGCCACCTTGCGATAGCAACATGCCTAGGGTCAGGGCATCGCGCCAACTGTTACCGAACAGGCGAGCGGCCAGTACCATGCTGGCGCCTTTGGCAAACAGCAGACTCAGAGTCAGGCCGAGTATGGTCAAGGGGGCGTTGGCAAGCAGTTCGATCTGAGCGGTCATGCCTACGGCCATGAAGAACAGTCCGAGCAACAGGCCGCGGAAGGGCTCGATATCGGCTTCGATGTTGTGGCGATACTCTGAGTCGGCCAAAAGCACACCGGCGATGAAAGCACCGAGTGCCATGGACAGCCCCGCCAACTCCATGACCAGTGCCGAACCGATCACCACCAGCAGGGTCGTCCCGGCAAAGACCTCACGACTCTGGGTACTGGCGGCCAGACGAAATAGCGGACGTAGCAGATAACGACCGCCGACGGTGAGACCGATAAAGGCACCAGTGGCGATTACCACTTCCTGCACGAGTGGCATCAGCCCATTGGCCATGAGTGAATCACTGGCCAGAATCGGGATCGCAGCGAGTGCGGGAATGGCGGCAAGGTCCTGGAAAAGCAGCAGGGCGAAGGCATTGCGACCGTGTCGTGTCTGTAGTTCCTTGCGTTCCCCCAGTAGGTGCAGAACCAACGGTGTCGAACACAATCCCAGGCTGAAACCGATTACCAGGGACGCGATCGGCGGGAGCCCCAATGCCCAGGCACCGCTGGTCAGCAGTACGGTGGTGATGGCAACCTGCAAGGAACCAAACCCGAAGACGGCTTTGCGCATGACTTTCAGTCGTGAGGGCTTGAGCTCCAGGCCGATGACGAAGAGCAGGAACACGATACCGACTTGGGAGAACTGCAGGACCGCTTCAGCGTCCGGCACCAGTGCCAGGGCCGAAGGGCCAATGACGACACCCGCTGCCAGGTAGCCCAGCACTTCGCCGAGTCCCAACCACTTGAACACCGGTACGATCAATACCGCCGCGGCAAGGAAGATCAGCACGTTGAGCAGCAGATCGATGGCCACGACACACTCCTTTACTCGTCGGTTGAACTCAAATCTCGAACGGAGGGGAAACAGAGTCTACCCCAAACCGCCCACAACTCGTATCCTCCAAGCAAAAGCCAAGCCAGAAGTGGATGAAGCGTACCGTTCTCGATAGGTGGAGAGGTGTGTCAGCCGCGGTTACCGTACCCTTGGCAAGACCGCGATACACTCAACATGACATATCGTCCCGATGGCATCTGCCCCAAGGGCGATTGGTAACGGACAGGCTGGCAGTGACCACACGAACGCTCTGCTACCCAAGGCCCTGCCTCACCCTGATTGATGGGACGCCGTGATGGAGCGTCATGGAGGTGAGGTGGATGGGCTAGCCACTGATCGGGTCTAGCCATCTGGCGGCGATGCGGGTCGAAGGAGGAGTAGGGGGCAGTGAACGCCAGTCTTCAGGGTGGGGCGGGCATTAGGCCCGCGCCCATCGATGGCGACCGATGGATGATCATCGCGAGGGATCGCGATAATGCCCGGGAATCTTGAGTTTTTCCCCATTGGGAAGGTCACGAACGTGGGTTGGCACGTAGATGCGTTTGATAACGCTCTTCGGCTTGTTCATGGTCCGTTCTCCTTGTCGGCGACTCATGGCATTCAATCCCAGTCCAGAGCACCACTAGTCGGTGACTCCGTGGTGCGGGGTTCAAACATGCTCTGCTCATGGTGAAGGTGATGGATGTCAGCCATCTACAATAGCGAATTGTGCGCCCTTGCAAACCGTTCTTGCAAGCTGATCCATCTCTGAGGCAGGTGACGGTTGCATTCGGTCAAGCCGGCCAGTTGCCCGTCGAGTCGCGTTCGTGCTGAAGTTTGGCTTTGTTTCGCTCCTCAGGTCGAGGGCGGAGAGCCTGCTCGTGAGGGTTCATTGGATGACGCGGCGATTCCTGCCGTGTTCGGGCTGGATATGAAGATAAGCTAGTGTGGCAAATGTCTTCGTATCTGGACGTTGCCTATCGGCACGTTTCTGTGATTTTCGGTATCTTCAGGTATCATTCACTAACATGATGAAGATATTGGATGTGTCGTAATCTATGTCATGTTACCGAACATTTACCGTGGCATCGGTCGGTCAGCAGACCATGCGCCGGGTCGATGTCGACCATTGATGCAACATTAGGAATGGACACAAAGGGATGGATGAGAGCTTGGGTAGCAATGACCAAGATCATGTGCTGATCATCGAAGATGACGAGCGCCTGGCGAGCCTGACGAAGGATTACCTGGAATCGAACGACTTCAAGGTGACGGTCGAGTCTGATGGTGCCCGCGGTGTCGAGCGTATCGTCGAACTGCAGCCTAGCCTGGTGATCCTCGACCTGATGCTGCCTGGTGAGGATGGACTGTCGATTTGCCGTCGTGCCAGGCCCGATTATGCGGGTCCGATTTTGATGCTGACAGCGCGCACCGATGACATGGACCAGGTGCTAGGCTTGGAAATGGGCGCCGATGACTACGTTCCCAAGCCGGTACAACCCCGGGTCTTGCTGGCCAGGATGCGTGCGCTGATGCGGCGCAGCGATCCGGGTGACGCTGGTAGTGACATCCGGTTGACCTTCGATAATCTGGTGATCGATAGCGCGACGCGTGAGGCCTGGCTGGAGAACGAACGTATCGATTTGACCAGCGCCGAATTCGATCTGTTGTGGTTGCTGGCGAGTCATGCCGGGCGGGTGCTGACTCGGGAGGAGATATTCTCGCAATTGCGTGGCATCAAGTACGATGGACAGGATCGGTCCATCGATGTGCGTGTTTCCCGTATCCGGCCCAAGATTGGTGATGATCCCAATCAGCCGCACCGGATCAAGACGGTACGCAGCAAAGGCTATCTGTTCGTCAAGGACGCTTGATGGACGCCATTCGAGGCCTGTTTCGTCGTCTGTTTGCCGAAAGCACATTCTTGCGCGTTTATGTGCTGATGGCACTGGCATTGTTGTTGACATTGGTACTGGTACTGGCTGGCTATACGCTGGTCGATCAAGTGCGCCGTGAACACTATCGTGAACAGTTGGCGGATCCGCCCATGACGATGTTGGTCCAGCAGGTGGTGACAGTGCCTGCCGAAGAGCGTCGGCAATGGTTGAGCGAACAGTCCGAACGACTGGATATCGGCCTTGATGTGTCATCGGCCGATGCCTTGTCGCTCGGTTATTTCGAGCGTGAGCGGTTGAAAAAAGGGCAGGTGCTGGTCAATACCGATGCGCCTCAAGGGTGGCGGCTGCACAAGCGTATGCCAGATGATGACGGGATTCTCGTTGCATCACTGAACAGCTTGAACGAGCAGCAATTGCGTGAGTTGGCGGAGATGCTCGGTGAGTGGCTTGGGACTGATGATGACACGACGCGTCGCGACCGAGTGAGCGAGCTCTCTCGCTCCAGCATTGACATCGACTTGGGTGAACAGCCGCCGAACGACATCGACGAACGTCAACTGATGCGGCTGCAAGAAGGGGATGTCATCATCCGCCTGCATCCGGAGCGTCGAGGTCTCTCGCTGTATGCCTACCTGCCCAGTGAAACTGCCTCGCTGCAATGGTTGCGTATCGGCCCTATCGACGCCTTCGAGCCCATGCCGCTGTCCTTGCTCGTGATGCTGTTGCTGGTCATGCTCGCGGTGCTGGCAGGTACCATCTATCTGATCATACGTGGTGTCGAGGCTCGTATGGCGCGCCTGGAGTTGGCGGCGACACGAATAGCGGGAGGCCATCTGGATACGCGCGTCAAGGTCGAAAGCGGTGACTTCCTGGGGCGGCTTGGTATGGCCTTCAATGGGATGGCGTCGCAAGTGCAGTCACTACTCCGAGCTCAGCAGGAAATGATCCGTGCCGTGTCTCATGAGCTGCGTACGCCAGTGGCGCGTATCCGCTTTGCGGTTCAGATGGTGGAAGATATGACCGGGGACACCTCGGTACAACGTCAACTCAAGGGCATCGACAGCGATATCGATGAGCTCGATGGCTTGATTGACGAGATCCTTACGTATGCTCGTCTGGGCAGTGATCAGGCACACGGCATCGTGCTCGATACCGAGCCCTTGGAATGCCGGGCCATGGCCGAACGGGTCGTGGATGCACTGGCTGGCTTGCACGCTCATCTGACCTTGAGTATCGCTGGGGACAGCGATGTGGAAGCGGTTGCCGAGCCACGCTACCTGCAACGGGCGCTGCAGAACCTGGTGGCCAACGCGTGCCGTCATGCCCGCTCACAGGTGGTGATCCGGTTGTATGGCGATCAACGAGCGATACGGCTGGATGTGGAGGATGATGGCCCCGGGGTGCCGGAGGGTGATCGGTTGGAAGTCTTCAAGCCCTTTGCCCGGCTCGATGATAGCCGCACTCGTCGCTCCGGCGGTTATGGGCTGGGACTCTCGATCGTACACAAGATCATGGCTTGGCATGGGGGAAGCGTATTGGTCGACGATAGTCCGGAACTGGGAGGCGCGCGGTTCAGCCTGCTGCTTCCCGTCCATGCTCAGACCTCGTCTGCCTGATCGGGGCCATGGTTTCATGCGGGTTTGATACCTTCCAGAACGGCAAACGAGGTTTCCCGGGCCGTGCGCAGGAAATCATCCATCCAGGGGAGATCCCGGCTCTCCTCGCGGATCGCGGCGAACAGAGTGTTCCACATACCCTCTTCACCGAGTGCCACGGCACGTACGTAATCGCGTTCCAGGTACTCTGTCAACGCCCAATTGGGTAGTGCACAGACACCACGCCCGCTGGCGACGAGCTGCATCATCATGAGCGTGAGTTCCGCCGTACGAATTTCCCTGGGGCGAACCCCGGCGGGATCGAGAAACTGGCTGAAGACATCCAGTCGTGAGTGTTCCACGGGATAGGTGATCAGGGTCTCGTCAGCCAGATCCCTGGGTGTGACATAGGCCGCGTTTGCCAATGTGTGTTGCTTGGCAATGGCCAGCAAGCCTTCATAACGAAACAGTGGTTCGTAGTGTACGCCCGCAATCGGCTGTGGATCGGCGGTGATCACCAGATCGAGCTGCTCGCGTCCCAAGGCCGGGAGTGGATCGAAATGATGACCGCTGGGAATGTCGACTTCCACTTCGGGCCAGTGATTGCGGAAGTCGTCTATGGTTGGCATTAACCACTGAAAGCAACTGTGGCATTCGATGGCCATGTGCAGACGCCCCTGCTCGTTGCCGGCCAGACGCGCCAAGTCACGTTCCGCCAAGCGGACTTGAGGCAGAATCTGTTCGGCGAGTGCCAGCAACCGCTGGCCGGCACGAGTGAACTCCACCGGCCGTGTCTTGCGCAGAAATAGCGGGTTGCCCAAACGATCCTCGAGGTCCTTGAGCTGATGTGACAGCGCCGATTGGGTCAGGTGGACGCGTTCGGCGGCCTCGACCAGCGAGCCGGCATCTCTGAGGGCGATCAGGGTGCGTAGGTGGCGTAACTCGAGCATATTTTATGAGTTTTTTTCACGTTGATAATTAGAAAGTTTAGTTTGATTCATTTTTTCCGACCAGCGAAACTCAATTGATGATGTGGGGTGGCTTCATAGCCCCATTGTATCCGTTCATCATGCAAAGGAATAATCATGACCTTGGCCCATACACTCGGATATCCGCGTATTGGTGCGAATCGCGAACTCAAGAAGGCCACTGAAGCCTACTGGAAAGGCGATATCGATCGTAAGGCGTTGGAAGCCACTGGTGCCGAGTTGCGCGCACGTCATTGGCAATCGCAGCGCGATGCCGGTCTCGATTGGGTGACGGTGGGCGATTTCGCTTTCTACGACCAGGTGCTGAACGTGTCCATGTTGCTGGGTGCCGTGCCCAAACGCTTCGCTAGTGGTGATGGCGAGGTCGATCTCGACACCAGTTTCCGCATGGCGCGTGGACGTGCCCCGACAGGACATCCCGCAGCAGCCTGCGAAATGACCAAATATTTCGATACCAACTATCACTACCTGGTCCCTGAACTGTATGCCGGTCAGTCGTTCCAGCTAACGTCGGAGCGATTGTTCGACGAGGTGGACGAAGCGATTGGTGCGGGACATCCGGTCAAGGTGTCCTTGTTGGGGCCGTTGACTTGGCTATGGCTGGGGAAAGCGAAGGACGAGGGGCTGGATCGTCTGTCGCTGCTCGACGCCATACTCCCGGTGTACGACGAAATCCTTGATCGCCTCTCCAGCCAGGGCGTGGACTGGGTGCAGCTCGATGAGCCGGCGTTGGTGCAGGATCTCTCGCAGGACTGGAAACAGGCCTTCGAATCGGCGTACAACCAGTTGCAGTCGGCACCGGTCAAGCGACTCCTGACTACCTATTTCGGTGGCCTCGGCGACAATCTGCAATTGGCCGTAGGTTTACCCGTTGATGGGCTGCACATCGACGCTGTACGTGATCCCGAACAGTTGCCGAGGGTGATCGACAACCTGTCGCCCTACAAGGTGCTGTCGGTGGGCGCTATCGATGGGCGTAACATCTGGCGTGCCGATCTGGCCGCGTTGCAGGACTCGCTCTCCGACGCGAAGTCTCGGCTGGGTGAACGCCTCTGGTTGGCTCCGAGTTGCTCGTTGCTACATGTGCCGGTCGATGTAGAAACGGAAGCCAAGCTCGATGGCGAACTGAAGAGCTGGCTATCCTTTGCCCGGCAGAAGCTCGATGAAGTGGTGACGCTGTCGCATTTACTCGATGGGCGTCAAACGGTCGAGGATGAGTCGCGTCTCGATGCGGCCATCAAGGCACTGGACGCACGTCGTTCGTCGGCCCGCATTCACAAGGTGGCGGTTACCGAGCGGATGAAGGCGATCTGTGACGCCGATGCCCAGCGTCCGGCTCCCTATGCCGAACGTGTCAAGGCGCAACGTCGTGTGCTGGATCTGCCGCTCTTTCCGACAACGACCATCGGCTCGTTTCCGCAGACCAACGAGATTCGAACGGCTCGCCGCGATTTCAAAACCGGCAAGCTTGGACAGACGGACTACGAAGAGCGCATGCGCGCAGAGATCGCGGATGCCGTATCCCGTCAGGAAAGACTGGGGTTGGACCTGCTTGTCCATGGCGAGGCCGAGCGCAACGACATGGTCGAGTATTTCGGTGAACTGCTCGAAGGTTTCGCCTTCACGCAGTATGGTTGGGTGCAGAGTTACGGTTCACGCTGCGTCAAGCCGCCGATCATATTTGGGGATGTGTCCCGCCCGACACCGATGACGGTGCGTTGGAGCGAGTTTGCGCAGGCCCAGACCAACAAGCCGATGAAAGGGATGCTGACGGGGCCGGTGACCATTCTGCAGTGGTCGTTCGTGCGCGATGACCAACTACGGGAGACCACCTGCAGGCAGGTCGCTCTGGCACTGCGTGATGAGGTGGCCGATCTGGAGGCGGCAGGCATCTCGGCGATTCAGATCGATGAGCCTGCGTTGCGAGAGGGGTTGCCGTTGCGCCAGGCTCAGTGGCCCTCGTATCTGGACTGGGCAGTGACCTGCTTTCGGTTGTCGGCCTCGGTAGCGCGCAATGAGACCCAGATCCACACGCACATGTGCTATTCAGAGTTCAACGATATCATTGCCTCGATTGCTGCTCTGGATGCCGATGTCATCACCATCGAGACGTCCCGTTCGGACATGGAACTGCTCGATGCCTTCCAGGACTTCCAGTATCCGAACGAGATCGGTCCAGGGGTCTATGATATCCATTCGCCGAACATTCCCGAGGTATCATGGATGGTGCAGTTGGTGGAGAAGGCCGCTGAGCGAATTCCTGCTGACCGTTTGTGGGTCAATCCTGACTGTGGCCTGAAGACCCGTGCCTGGGCGGAAGTCGAACCCGCGCTGGCCAATATGGTCGAGGCGGCGCTGGAGCTGCGCCGCCGCCATGCTTGACACCCGCTGGACGGGTGAGAATCCTTGTCGTGGAGTAGGCAGGTGCCGGGGCATAGACCCCGGCACCTGTTATTATAGGCCACGGACAGACCTTATCGTTTGCAAGGAGCTACTATGCTGCCACTACCTTCGAGTTCTTCATGCCGGACGCTGCTGTTGGCTTTGACGACCAGTTTAATGGTGGCAGGTTGTGCCACGTCACGTGAAGAACCGTCCTCGTCGTCGGACGTGGGGGTGCGCGACCTGGAACCATCGACGTCGGAAGAGCAGGCAGAGCCGAGCGTGACGCCGCAGGCCCCTCTGCTACCCTCAGCGTTCTTCCCGGGGGATGCTGATGAATTCGTGGCATGGCACTGTACGCCCGCTCAGGATCTGGTTTCGGCATTTCCCACCAATGAATTGCGTCTCTGGTCGGGACAAGGGATGTATCGGCTGGAACCGGCCGTGGTGGCCAGCGGGGCCCGCTACGCCAAAGAGGATCTTAGCTTCTGGAATAAAGGCGAAGAGGCGATAGTGGAAAGTGACAATGGCCGTCTCGACTGTGAAACGTCCATGAGCCGTGATGTCTTGACTCGCGAGGATCGCCCCGGCGTGATGTTTCATGGTCGTGGTAACGAGCCCGGCTGGACGGTACGCCTGGCCCACGATGTGCCTGAGGTCAGCATGGTACTCGACTATGGGGAACGTGAGTTGACACTCCCTTACCGAATTGAATCGCTGGATAACGAAGAAGGCCATGTCCACTTGTCCAGTGGCGTGAAGGATCAGCCCTTTGATCTATCCCTTCAGGCGCGAGCCTGCTTCGATGACATGAGCGGCCAACCTTTTCCGGTGCGGGTGATCTTGAAGATAGACGATCGGACCTATCGGGGTTGTGGTCAGGGCATCGCGCCTTGATGGAATCAACATGCCGCGGGACGCTCGACAATCCACTGGGGATCGACCAGATCAGTGGTGCATAGCGGGGGCTCCGGACTGAAGATACGTTGCCACAAGCGTGTCAGTGCCTGGCGGTCACGACGTGTCGGGGCATCGAGTTCCCGGCTATCGATGGCCTGCCAGACTCCATCACGGCGTTCCGCCAGTGCGAAGCTGAAGGGGTGAAACCCTGGGAAGCCCAGTCTCAGGTCGGTCGCGATGAGCGTCTCGTGACCCTCAATTTCACGCTGTTCGTAGCGCAGAAAGGGGCCAGCGAACCATGATAGTCGTGCACCTGCGTCGAAGGACAGGGCCTCATCTTCCAGTTCGGCACCGCGGGAGTAGGACTCCAGCAATGGCGACGTATCGCCATCGAGCAGCCCAACCAGGACTTCATGGTGCGCATCGTCGTCGATGATGGTGGCGCGCCACAACAGGGTGTTGAACGGCGTCGGTTGTACCAGACGCGGCGCCTGACCGAGCCCATGTTCGGCAAGCACCGGGGTGAGTCGTGATTCGACCACGCCCTTGGCAACCAGTGTAAAGGCGAGGTAGGCACAGGCAATAGCGACGCCCCAGGTCATGATTCGTTGAGGGTGGCCGCGGGCAAGGGCAATGAAGAGAGTCGCCAGCAGTGGCAGGCTGAACAAGGGGTCGATGATGAAAATCGTTGCCCAACTGGTTGGAGGCGTGTCGAGCGGCCACCAGATCTGGGTGCCATAGGTCGTGAACGCGTCAAGCAATGGATGGGTCAGGAGACACAGGCCGAAGAACAGAGCCCATTGCCGAAAGGAGACGTCACGCATTGGCGCGAATCGGGCGGCGGCGACGGCCAATAGTGTAGCCAGCCCTCCCAGCACGAACAGTGAATGACTGAAGCCGCGGTGATAGGTGTAATCGGCAACGGCGTCACCGTAGTCGATGACGACGTCGAGATCAGGCAGGGTCCCGAGCACGGCACCGATCAATACCGAGGAGCGTCCCAACCGACGACCGAGCACCATACCACCGAGTCCAGCGCCCAAGGCAGCCTGAGTCAGTGAATCCACGTGTTGATCTCCTCGTGCCGTACCGCTATGTACTGATCCAGAGTTCGTTCCTAACGCTGAGCCGGGCTCGGCCGTTGCCTATCATGGGCGAGCCCAAGGTGGATGGCAGGCTAGCACCTGAGCCTGAACCGGGCAGTCGTCGCGGTGGGCGCCGGGGAGATATCCCGTGCTCATCAGAAACTCATTGACGATTTCCGGCCCAGTGAATCGAAACGTGCTTTTGAATACCTTGACCCAGTCAGCCAGTGGCAGGGGATGCTGCTGGTCCAGCCAGTGCTGAAAACTACCGTAGTCGCTTTGTAACGTTTTCACGACATTGGCATTGTGAATGGCCGCATCGACCTTGCGTCGGTTACGGATGATGCGGGCATCGTTCAGAAGACGCTGGCGCGCTTCGTCCCCATAGCGGGCAACCTGAGCCACCTGGAACCCCTCGAAAGCGTCGTGGAAAGCATCACGCTTCTTCAGCACCGTGAGCCATGATAGGCCTGCTTGATTGATTTCCAGTATCAGACGCTCGAACAGGGTGTCGTCATCGTTTACCGGAAAGCCGTATTCATCATCATGGTAGGGGCCATGGTAGGGATGCCCGGGCGCCAGGTCGCAATAATCGGCCATCGTTGTGTCTCCCGTGTTGACAAATTCGCTTGAAATATCGAAACACGCCTTCATGACAGGCATCATGCCGTAGGAAACAGTGGACGGAAACCTCGTTTAAGGAGCCACTCATGCAATACTTGCACACCATGGTGCGCGTCAGCGATCTGGACGCGTCACTACACTTCTACTGCGACCTCCTCGGACTCGAGGAGGTCCGTCGCAAGGAAAGCGAGAAGGGCCGATTTACCCTGGTCTTCCTGGCGGCAACCGATGACCTGGAAAGCTCGCATGAACATAAGGCACCGGAATTGGAGCTGACCTGGAACTGGGATCCCGAAGAGTACACCGGTGGCCGGAATTTCGGCCATCTGGCCTATCGCGTCGAGGACATTTACGCGCTCTGTGAACATCTCCAAGCGAACGGCGTCACCATCAACCGGCCTCCCCGTGATGGTCATATGGCGTTCGTGAGGAGCCCCGATGGTATTTCCGTCGAATTGCTTCAGGCCGGAGAGCCACAGCCGCCGCAGGAGCCCTGGGCGTCCATGGAAAACACCGGCACCTGGTAACGGCCGTTCGACGAAGCCTGGCTGTCGACACACAACGCATTGTCGCTGGATCACGGATCAGTCTGGGCGGTAGGCCATTCGCCCGCTGCCCAGAAGCATGATGGTGATGGCGCCGAACAGGAACAGGCCTTGCAGCTCCAGGGCCCAGCCTCCGGTCGCTGAGCGTAGAAGCAGCTCGTCGGTGTGGGCCAACGATATGGCGACCACCATATTGCCTGCCATCAGCAGACCGGCTATCCGCGCTTGCCAGCCAATGATGGCCATCAGTGGCGCCAGTACCTCTCCGATCAGCACTCCGTACGCCAGTACTGTCGGTAAGCCGTGGGCAGCGAGCATCTGACTGATGCCATTGAGGCTTTCCGGGTTCATCAGTTTGGCGATGCCGTGTAGCAGCATCAGGCCGCCAATCGCCAGTCGCAGTATCAGTTTACCGAGAGCCTCGTTGTGTAGTGCCTTGAGCATGCCTCGCTCCTTGAGTCATCGATGGGAATCGGAACAGCCCGACATGGACATCGACGACATGTTACCACGTCTGGACGAGCAAGAAGGCTAGTCAAATGGGCAAGGGTCGCTTACGCTAGGCCGCATTATATGACTGGGAGGTGATGGAATGAGTCCGCGTGGGATGGTCATGGCGGCGATGTTGGCGGCACTGTTGGCGGGTTGTGCAAGCGCCCCCTCTCCGGCTCCCGAGCGAGAGCCATCGCCTCCGACGAGTGAGTCACGGGGCGAGCCTGTCGTGGGTCCACGTTGGCAACTGATACTGCTTGGCACGGATGAGCACTGGAGCGGTGACGAGCCGGCCTATATCGAGGTCGTCGACGAGGGCGGGCACTTTCAGCTAACGGGTAGTAATGGATGCAACCGCCTGAGGGGCGAGGTCGAACTGGATGACGGCAATCGTTTTCGCGTCAGCGATCTGGCATCGACCCGCCGAGCCTGCCCGAATACCGATCAGGCCGGACGTGTCGACGAGATGCTCGGCAGTGCGTACCGCTATCTGATCGATGGCGATCGGCTGGTCTTGTTCGGGCGTGATAGTCGGGTGCTGGGTGGTTTCGAGCGACGTTGACATTACCATGGAAACCACAGCCGGGAGTTGATGCTCCCGGCTGTCATGTCGGCATGCAGTGACGCGTTACAGGGCGGCTATCTTGGCGTGCTGCTCGGCGAGCACCTGGCGGGATGCCTGCATGTCGGCGAGTTTATCCCGCTCCTTCTGTACCACCGCCTCCGGCGCCTTGGCCACGAAGTTATCGTTGGCCAGCTTTTTCTCGATGCCTTGAATCAATTTGTCCTGCTTGTCGATTTCCTTGCCAAGGCGCGCCAGTTCGCTGTCCTTGTCGATCAGGCCGGCCATGGGTACCAGCACTTCCAGATCCCCGACGATTTGCGTGGCAGCCAGTGGCGCCTGCTCGGGGTCGTCGAGCCAGTCGATACGATCCAGCTTGGCAAGTTTAGCCAGAAACAGACGGTTGGACTCCAGGCGTTGGCGATCGCCGCTATCACCTTTGCTGAGTAGCACGTCCAGTGGTTTGCCGGGCGCCAGGTTCATCTCGGCCCGGATGTTGCGTATGGCAACGATGACCCCTTTCAGCCACTCGATATCACGCTCGGCCGCTTCGTCGACTTTGTCGGCATCGGTGACTGGCCAGGGCTGATTCATGATCGATTCGCTGCCATCGCCCCGTCCCTTGCCGGCAAGTGGGGCAACCCGCTGCCAGATCTCTTCGCTGATGAATGGCATCATGGGGTGGGCGAGCCGTAGGGTGGCTTCAAGCACTCGCACCAATGTCCGACGGGTGCCGCGTTTAGCAGCGTCACTGGCGTTGTCGTCCCAGAGTACCGGTTTGGACAACTCCAGGTACCAGTCGCAGTACTCGTTCCAGACGAAGTCGTAGAGTGACTGAGAGGCATGGTCGAAGCGATACTCTTCCATGGCTTTTGTCACTTGCTCTTCGGTCTGCTGCAGGCGCGAAATGATCCAGCGGTCGGCCAGCGATAGCTCGACAGCCTGGTTGTCGACACCACAATCCTGCCCCTCGGCATTCATCAGGACGTAGCGTGAAGCGTTCCATAGCTTGTTGCAGAAATTGCGATAACCGTCGAGGCGACCCATGTCGAACTTGATATCACGACCGGTGGTTGCCAGGGAGAGGAAGGTATACCGCAAGGCGTCGGTGCCGTGAGGCTCGATGCCTTCGGGGAACTCGCTCCGAGTGGCCTTTTCGATCTGTCTAGCCTTTTGCGGCTGCATCATGTTGCCGGTGCGCTTGGCAACGAGGCTGTCGAGGTCGATGCCATCGATCAGGTCGATGGGATCAAGGACATTGCCCTTCGATTTGGACATCTTCTGGCCCTGGGCGTCACGCACCAGGCCATGGACATAGACCTTCTTGAACGGCACCTCGCCCATGAACTTGCCGGTCAGCATGATCATGCGTGCGACCCAGAAGAAGATGATATCGAAACCGGTGACCAGAACGCTGGTCGGATGGAATGTCTCGAGTTCCGGCGTCTGCTCCGGCCAGCCGAGCGTGCCGAAGGTCCACAGACCGGAACTGAACCAGGTGTCGAGTACATCGTCGTCCTGAGTGAGGGGCAACGCCGGCGACAGACCATGTTTGTGGCGGGCTTCGTCGGCGGTACGGGCGACGTAGACGTTACCATCGGCGTCGTACCAGGCGGGGATGCGGTGTCCCCACCACAACTGGCGGGAAATACACCAGTCCTGAAGGTCGCGCATCCAGGCAAAATACATGTTCTCGTAGTTCTTGGGCACGAACTCGATATCGCCCTTTTCGACTGCGGCAATAGCGGGCTTGGCCAAGTTCTCTACGGCGACGAACCACTGATCGGTCAATAGCGGTTCGATGACATCGCCACTACGATCCCCATAGGGGAGGGTGTTGTTGACCGTTTCGATCCGCTCGATCAGACCTTGAGCTTGCATGTCTTCGACAAGTCGCTGGCGGGCCGTAAAGCGGTCCAGCCCGACATATCGGTGCGGCAATGTCGAATCGATGTCGGTCAGTGGCCGCCCCTGATAATCGAAGGCTTCGGCCTGGCCGAGAATGCAGGCATCCTGTGAGAAGACATTGAGCAGAGGCAGGTCGCAGCGCTTGCCGACGTCATAGTCGTTAAAGTCGTGAGCGGGAGTGATCTTGACGCAACCGGAACCTTTCTCCATATCGGCGTGTTCGTCGGCGACGATCGGAATGCGTCGACCGACCAGCGGCAGTTCGACATGCTTGCCGACCAGCGAGGCGTAGCGTGGGTCTTCCGGGTTGACCGCCACGCCGGTATCACCGAGGAGTGTTTCGGGACGCGTGGTGGCGACCACCAGATGATCCTTGCCCTCGTCGGTGGTTGCACCGTCGGCTAGCGGATAACGGAAATGCCAGAACTGTCCTTGCTGATCGCGGTTTTCGACCTCCAGGTCGGAAATGGCCGTATGCAGTGTTGGATCCCAGTTGACCAGGCGCTTGCCACGATAGATGAGGCCCTCGTCATAGAGACGAACGAAGACTTCTTGGACGGCTTTGTAGAAGCCGTCATCCATGGTGAAGCGTTCACGCGACCAGTCGACGCTGGCACCCATGCGGCGCAGTTGGCGGGTGATGTGGTCGCCCGATTCGTGTTTCCACTCCCAGACCTTGTCGATGAACGCTTCACGACCCAGGTCGTGGCGGGTCATGCCCTCTTCGGCAGTCACCTTGCGTTCCACCAGCATCTGGGTGGCGATACCGGCATGATCGGTCCCGACCTGCCACAGGGTGTTGTGCCCCTGCATGCGTTTCCAGCGGATCAACGTGTCCATGATGGTGTCCTGGAATGCATGGCCCATGTGCAGACTGCCAGTGACATTGGGCGGCGGAATCATGATCGAAAACGGTGAGCCTTGGCCTGAGGGCGCGAAGCGGTTGTCGGATTCCCAGCGCTCGTACCAGCGCTTTTCGATCTGTTCGGGTTGATACGTCTTTTCCATGGACATGGTGACTCTGCAAGCAGGGTGGCATCGTTCGCGCTCGGTCGGCGAACATGGATATTACGAAAAATGGCGTCGATTATAGCGTGACTTCGCCCGTGGCGTCATGGGCAAGGCGAGTACGTACTACGATTGCGCATCGAGGTGATGCGGTGTCACCGGATAGCCGCGTTGCTTGTAGGTTTGCCAGCATTGGCGCTTGGCCGTCAGCACCGTTTGGTGCTGATTGATGATCTCAGCGACTCGCTCGAAGCGAGAGAACCATTCCGGAATCGAGGGATGCAGGTTAAGCATGGCATCGACGCCCGGTTCCGGTGGTGAATGCCAACCGATCGTGACGGGGACATCGCTGGCCAACTCGTCATCGAGCAAGGCATGCGGCAGGTAGCTGTCGGGACGATAGGTCCATAAGCGGTCGTCCAGCTCGTGCGCCATGGTTTCGTCTTCGGCATGCAAGTGTAGACGATACCCTTTGCGATAGATGGTTTCCGCCAAGCGGCAGGCGAAGGCGAGTCGCGCATCGAGCGTGGTGTCGGGGAGGATGTAGAAGTCGACCTGTGTCATGAACGCTATGCAACCCCTAAACCAGACGAGTCAGCCATCCGCGCTTGTCTTCACTACGCCCATACTGCAAATCGAGCAGTGTGCTGCGCAATTGCTTGGCTACAGGGTTATCTCCCTCGGTGCAACGGATGCGCTCGTCCTCGCCGACCAGCTCGCCGACAGGCGTGATCACCGCCGCAGTGCCACAGGCGAAGACTTCCGTGATCGCGCCCGAAGCCGCGCCTTCGCGCCACTCGTCGATGCTGATGTGGCGCTCTTCGGGCTGCAGGCCTTGATCGCGGGCCAATTCCAGTACCGAGTCGCGCGTGACGCCTTCCAGAATGGTGCCGGTCAGCTTAGGCGTGACGAGGCGGCCATCGTGGTAGACGAAGAACAGGTTCATGCCGCCGAGCTCTTCGATCCATTTGTTCTCGGCGGCATCGAGGAAGGCTACCTGGCCACATCCATGCGCTTCGGCTTCCTTCTGGGCTGCCAGGGAAGCGGCATAGTTGCCACCGCACTTGGCATAGCCGGTACCGCCGGCAGCCGCACGCTTGTAGTTCGATGACAGCCAGATGGAGACGGGAGCGACACCACTCTTGAAGTAGGCGGCCGCTGGCGAGGCGATCACGTAGTAGTCGACTTCATGGGACGGGCGAACGCCGAGGAACGTCTCGCTGGCGACCATGAAGGGGCGCAGGTAAAGACTGCACTCATCGGTCTCGTCAGATGGCGTTGGTACCCAGGCGTGATCCTGGGACAGCAGGGCGCGCAATGACTCGATGAAGGTCTCGTCATCCAGTTCGGGCAGGGCAAGACGACGTGCGGAACGGCGAAAACGTTCGGCGTTCTTTTCGGGACGAAAGGTCCAGACCGAGCCGTCGGCATGACGATATGCCTTGATGCCTTCGAATATCTCCTGCCCGTAGTGGAGAACGGCCGCAGCGGGGTCCAGCGTCAACGGGCCATAGGGACGCACTTCATGCCCATGCCAGCCGGCGTCCACAGTCCAACGCACATGAGCCATATGATCGCTGAAATGGCTACCGAAGCCGGGATTCTTGAGGATGTCAGTACGGATCGTCTCCGTCGTGGGATGGGCAGATGGCAGTAGGTCGAACTTGTCAGTGGGCACGGCAATCAGTCTCCGCTAGAACCTGGGACACGGGGCAGCATGACTTGGCGCGATACATGAGAGCCGGACCGGCGACCTGGCCCGGCGTAAAATACGATATATCGCATGTCTTGAATAGCGAGTGTAATGGTAACAGGCTCTGGGGTCAGCCCTCACTCTCAGTCTGCGTATCGGTCTCTCGATCGAGCAGATACTGAGTCAGCAACCCGACCGGGCGGCCAGTGGCGCCTTTCTGCTTGCCGGAGTGCCAGGCAGTACCGGCAATATCGAGATGCGCCCAAGGGTACTTGTCGGCGAAGCGTGACAGGAAACAACCCGCCGTGATCGTGCCGGCCGGGCGGCCGCCGATATTGGCGAGGTCAGCGAAATTGGAGTCGAGTTGTTCTTGATACTCGTCCCAGAGGGGCAGGTGCCAGGCTCGATCCCAGGCGGTCTCGCTGGCGTCGAGGACATCCAGTGCGAGATCATCGTCGTTGGAGAGAAGTCCCGTGGCATGATGGCCCAGGGCAATGATGGCTGCACCGGTCAGCGTGGCGATATCGATCACGCTGGCGGGTTCGAAGCGTTCTGCATACGTCAGGGCATCGCTCAACACGAGACGTCCTTCGGCATCGGTGTTGAGCACTTCCACCGATAGCCCCTTGAGCGTCTTGATGATATCGCCCGGTTTGGTGGCTCGGCCGTCCGGCATGTTCTCTGCCGCTGCGACGATCGCCACGAGGTTGATCTTCGGTTTGATATCGAGCACTGCCTGGACGGTACCAAAGACACTGGCAGCGCCGCACATGTCGAATTTCATTTCATCCATGGCGTCGCCGGGTTTGAGGGAAATACCACCGGTATCGAAGGTGATTCCCTTGCCGACCAGCACATGCGGTGCCTCATCGGGATCGTCCGCCCCCTGATACTGCATGACAATCAGTCGTGAGGGCTCTGCGCTGCCCCGACCCACCGAGAGTAGTGCATTGGCACCAAGCGTCGCGAGAGCGTCTTCATCCAGAATCTCGACCGAGAGGGTGCCTTTGGATATCTGACCGAGATGCTCGGCTTTCTCTGCCAGGTAGCGCGGCGTGCAAACGTTGCCGGGCAGGTTGCCCAGTGTCCGGGTCGTATTGATGCCGTTGCCGATGGCGTCACCGATGCGTGCACCTTCCTTGGCGCGGTTGGCATCGTCATTTTCGCTGACCAGTAACGTCACACGCTCGAGCTTCGGTAGCGGTTCCGGCCGGGATTTGAACGCGTTGAAGCGATAGGTGCCTCGCTGGGCAGCTTCGGCGATCATGCGCGCCTTCCACAAGCTGTCGCGCTCGGGAACCGGAACATCGGTCAGCGCCACGGCAGTCTCATCGATGGACAGCTTGGCAAGCTTGTCGAAGGCGGCATCCAGCGCTTTGCGGTAGCCTCCTTCGTTGCACTTGTCCCGTTCACCGAGACCGACCAGCAGTAAGCGATCGGCATTAAGGCCAGGTGCGAAAGGAATCAGTTGGACATTGGCGAGCGTCGCCGTGAAGTCTTCCCGCTCGAGTAGCTGGCCGATCAGGCGCTCGCTGGCATCATCGAGCTTGGCGGCGGTTGGCAGCAGTTCACCATCCTTGAACACCGGGATCACGAGACAGGCCGTCTCCACCTTGGCCGGATTGGCCGTCTGCACAGAGAATTCCATGACGTCTCCACAAGACAAGCGTTGGGGGATTCTGGATAATGCCGACAGCTGATTGTCGCTGTCGAATGGCCCCAGTGTACGACAAAGCCTGGCGCCATTGCATGGTCATCGGCGCGAACGGCGTCGGAATCGCCAACCGGGAGATCGTCTTGATCATTTTTCGCTACCTGACACGCGAGATATTGATGACCATGGCCGCCGTGGCCGGGGTGCTGCTGCTGGTGATCATGGGCAGCCGCTTCATTCGCTATTTCGGCAATGCCGCCGAGGGGGAAATTCCTGCCAGCATTCTCGGCACCCTGATGCTTTATCACTTGCCGGGGTTTCTCGAACTCATACTGCCGTTGGCCTTTTTTCTGGGCATATTGCTGGCATACGGGCAGTTGTATCTCAATAGCGAGATCACTGTCTTGGTCGCTTGTGGAACCAGCCCCAACAGATTGCTGCAGGTCAGTCTATTGCCGGCGCTGCTGGTCGCCGTGCTGGTAGGCGTGTGCAGCCTGTGGCTGACGCCCGCCGGTGCGCTACATAACGAGCGCTTGATTCAGGAGCAACAGAGCCGACTGGATTTCACGGCACTGACACCTGGGCGGTTTCAGGATTTCGGCGAAGGCCGTACCGCTTATACCGAAGATTTCAATGATGACCAGACGCGGATGCAACAGGTATTCATCAGTGAGCGGCAATCGCGGAGCGATGGGACGCCGGAAAATGTCGTCACCCGGGCTACCGAAGGTTACCAGACGGTCGATGAGGACACGGGAAGCCGCTTTCTGGTGCTCTCCGATGGAGAGCGTTATAGCGTTGACCCCGGTCGTTACGAAGCGGAGCGACTGCAGTTCGATACCTATGCGGTGAGATTGTCGCGCGCCGACCCCGAGTCCGACCTTGAGGCACCTGAGTTCGCGTCGACACCGGTGCTTTGGCGTGCCGAAAACGGTGAGGCCAAGGCGCAATTGCAGTGGCGTCTGTCGATGCCGTTGATGGTCCTGATCCTGACCCTGATTGCCCAGCCGTTGTCTCGAGTCAATCCTCGTCAGGGACGGTTCGCCAAGCTTTTGCCGGCGATATTCCTGCATGTCAGCTATCTGAGCCTGCTCTTGACGATGATGGACGCCATCGCACGCGGGGCCATACTTAGCGCCATCGGTATGTGGCCGATTCATGCGGGGTACTTGCTGATCGGAATCGTATTGGTGCACCGCTCGCAAACCAGGGGGATCAGTGGATGATCATTGACCGTTTCGATCGCTACATCGCGCGTAATGTGCTGGGTGCCATCATCGTGGTGCAGGTGGTGCTGCTGGGACTCGATCTGGTCATCACCTACATCAATGACCTCGGGGATGTCGAAGGCGGGTACGGGGCATTCGATGTATTCCTGTTCTTGTCGATGCGATTGCCATGGCGGTTATATCAGTATGCGCCGGTCGGTGTGTTGATAGGCTCGCTGATCGGTTTGGGCAGCATGGCGTCCAGTAATGAACTAACGGTCATGAGAGCCGCCGGTCGATCATTGCTGCGCATCCTCTGGGGCGTCATGAAGCCCGTGATTCTGGTCGTTATCGTGCTACTTTTCATCGCTGAATATGTCACCCCGCGAACCGAGCAATATGCGACGGCTTGGCGGCTGGAGCAGATGCAGGGTGAGGGAGCAGTCGTGACCGAACGCGGTGGTTGGCAGCGTGAAGGGGATAGTTTCTATCGCTTCGGCGCCATCCGGGCTGATGACACGGTGCTCGACTTAACGCGTTATCGCTTCGATGGGCACCGGTTGCAGGAAGCAATGACAGCCGAACGTGCTGTATGGCAAGGCAATCGTTGGCAATTGGAAAATGTGGCGGTCACCCGGTTCAGGGAGGGGCAGACCGACGCGCAACGTTATGCGACCCGTGACTGGAATACCGAACTGACGCCGGCACAGTTGGGACGACTCCTGCAGGATATCGAAAGCCAGGCACCCAGTGAATTGTGGGCCTATGCCCGGTATCTTGACTCTCAGGAGCAGCAGGCGACACGGCCGCTACTGTATTTCTGGCAGCGTATTCTGATGCCGCTGACCATGGCCTCTCTGGTACTGGTCGCAGCGTCGTTCGTGTTTGGCCCCCTGCGGACGGTGGCGGCCGGTACGAGAGTGTTTTATGGCGTGGTCACCGGATTGTGCTTCAAGTACATGCAAGATCTCCTGGCCCCCGCCTCCACTGTCTTCGGCTTCTCACCGGCCTGGGCCGTATTGGCGCCGACTCTGCTTTGTTTCGCCTTGGGCATCTATCTATTGCGCCGCTCGGGGTAGTGCTGCCGATCACTCAGGATTTGACCTATGTCTCGACGCTTTACCGATCTCGACGATAGCTGGCCGGCTGGTTTGGGACGCCGTCTGGGAGCCATGATCTACGATGCACTGCTGTTACTGGCGGTATGGATGCTGATCGGGTTCGTGGGCGTTGCCCTCAACCAGGGAGAAGCCAATGAAAGCCCGCTGTTTCAGGCTGTTCTTTTCCTGGCGACGTTCGTTTTTTTTGCGTTTTTCTGGATGCGTGGAGGTATGACGCTGGGGATGCAGGCTTGGCGCCTGCGTGTACAGACTCATGACGGTGTGTCCATTGGGCTGTGGCAAAGTCTGGTGCGATTCCTCGTCGCCGGCGTCGCACTACTGGCATGTGGTTTGGGGTATTGGTGGATACTGTTTGATGGCGAGAAGCGGAGTTGGCCGGATCTTGCGTCGGGAACTCGTGTCGTGGTGTTGCCCAAGCGCAGTAAGCGAGCAGGCGTCGCAAGTAAAAACAGTCTCGATTAGGGGTTGCAATAGTCTCTGCGAATCATTTACATT
This sequence comes from Aidingimonas lacisalsi, assembly GCF_008079445.1. Lineage (GTDB taxonomy): Bacteria > Pseudomonadota > Gammaproteobacteria > Pseudomonadales > Halomonadaceae > Aidingimonas > Aidingimonas lacisalsi. The sequence continues at coordinate 149,605 of NZ_VRYH01000002.1, forward strand.
TGTCCTTGCGATACACAGCGAGGTCATCCCATGTTCGTTTGTCTGTGCAAAGGTGTTACCGACCGGGAAATTCGTGAAGCCGTCAGTGACGGAGCACGTAGCTGGCGTGAGGTGCGTGAGCAGACTGGCTGCTCCACCCAGTGCGGCAAGTGTGCCTGTGTCGGCAAGACAATTGCACAGGATGCTATTGCCAGAGAAGTGGTGCCGGAGGCCGACCTCGCCTATGCCGTATAGCGGCTTGTTGCCAGTCAAGGAGGCAGTGAGCTGCGTTAGCATTCATCAAGTTTTTCCAGTTGCGACCATTGTTATGTAAGATGTTGTCGCAATTAGACTTTTATCTTTTTCTGGGCAATACTGGCGGGCAAGCTCACGAGGTGGCGCTTGTTCGCTGGCTCGTGTCTATCTGTTGGAACCTTTTGCAGCCCAGGGAGAGATTTCATGAAAGGTGACGCTAAAGTCATTGAGCATCTCAACATTGCGCTCGGCAATGAGTTGGTGGCAATCAATCAGTATTTCCTCCACGCCAAGATGTATAAGGACTGGGGGCTCAAGATGCTGGCCAAATGGGAGTATGACGAGTCCATCGAAGAGATGCAGCATGCCGATAAATTGATCGAGCGAATCCTGTTTCTCGAGGGTGTGCCTAACTTGCAGGATTTGGGTAAGCTTCACATTGGTGAAAGTGTTCGCGAAATGCTCGAGTGTGATCTGCAGATCGAGCATGACGGTCGCAAGGACTACATCGAGGCCATCACGTATTGTGAGCAGATCAAGGATTATGTCACCCGCGACATGCTGCGCGATCTGTTGGCCGATGAGGAAGAGCACATCGATCATATCGAAACCGAGCTCGGTCTGATCGACAAGGTAGGTATCGAGAACTATCTGCAGCGACAAATGCAGGAAGCCGGCGACGAGTAACCCCCAAGCCCGTCGTTAGTTAGTCGGAGGCTGTTTCCAGGGCGAAGCGCGGTACCGGTTCGCCCTGTACTTCCACTGTTTCGCAGAACATGGTCAGGGGCCTTGCCCAGAGTCCGTAATCGCCATAAAGGGCACGATAGACGACCAGGAAATCCTCGGTTTCACTGTGTTGGGCGACACCGAGGACTTCATACCGACCGCCCTTGTAGTGGTGATAAATGCCTGGCTTGGGAAAGCGGATGGCGTTATCCACGGGAAAACTCCGACTGGTCATAGGGGAGTGACGACTGACGTGCCAAACGTTCCATGACCCGAGCCGCTGCGGCGAATCCAAAGCTACCGGTAACGAAGGTCGCCGCTCCCACACCGGACGCACAATCGAGCTGCATGGATGCGCTATCCTCGGGTTTCTGCCGGCAGACGCCACCTTCGCTATCGGGATAGATCAGTTGCTCATCGGAATAGACGCAAGCAACATCGAAGCGTCTCTTGGGATTACGTGAGAAGCCGTAATCCCGGCGGAGCCGCGCTCGTACCTTGGCCAACAGTGGATCATGCTGAGAGCGTGCCAGATCGGCTACCTTGATGCGTGTTGGATCGGTTTGACCGCCAGCGGCGCCGGTTACCGTGATCGGTATCTTGCGTCGGCGACACCAGTCAATGAGTGCCGCCTTGGCAGCAACATTGTCAATGGCATCGATCACATGGTCTGCCTCGAGGGGAATTCGTTCGGTGAGGTTGCTGGGGGTGACGAAGGCCTCGTCGGCAACGATCTCGAGTCGCGGTGCGATAGCGCTGCACCGTTCCGCCAGAACCCCTACCTTGGTACGTCCTATCGTGCCGTCGAGCGCGTGCAATTGGCGATTGATGTTGGATACGCAGATATCATCCAGATCGATCAGCGTCAATTTGCCAATGCCGCTTCGTGCCAATGCTTCCACTGCCCAGCTACCAACGCCACCGACCCCGGCCACGACCACATGGGCATGGCGAAACACCTCGACGGCACGCTGACCGTAAAGCCTGCGAATGCCACCGAACCGGAAATCGTAGTCGTCGTAGAATGAGTCCATAAGCTGCGCATTGTCGCCGCTTGTGGCAGGAATGTCATCTGGTACTCAATGGGGTCGAATGATATTTTCTGGTGTACGCATCTGAGAGCTTGAGGACGCATTCTGCGCCATGGAATCAATATCGTCTCCGCATCTTGTGGTGCTGACCGGCGCCGGTATCAGCGCTGAAAGTGGGCTCAAGACGTTTCGAGCGAATGAAGGGCTCTGGGAAAATCATCGGATCGAGGATGTGGCTACGCCCGAAGCCTTTGCCCGCAACCCTGAACAGGTATTGCGCTTTTATAACGAGCGTCGGGAACAAGTGCGTCGGGCGGTACCCAATCCTGCCCACCTTGCCCTGGCGGAGCTGGAACGTCATGGCTTTCGCGTCAGCATTGTCACTCAGAACATCGACGACCTGCACGAACGGGCTGGTTCCAGGAACGTATTGCATCTGCACGGTGACATTCTCGTGGCGCGTTCGAGTTCCGATCCTGCGCTGCGCTATCCCTTGACACACGGTGATATTCAGTTGGGGGATCGTTGCGAAAAAGGCAGCCAATTACGACCGGACGTCGTGTGGTTCGGCGAGCCGGTGCCAGCTTATGGAGCTGCCTGCGATATCGTTGCTGCAGCCGATTTGGTGTTGGTCATCGGGACATCCCTGGCTGTCATGCCGGCGGCAGCCCTGCTGGAGTCGGCGCCCTTGGACGCCGACGTCATTCTGGTTGATCCTCAGGCCCATGACTTGGCCCCTCCTGGTGTGTGGAGCGTTGCCAGGGCGGCGGGCGAAGGTATTCCTCTCCTCGTGCATGAATGGCAGCGTCAATCGCGCTTATGGGTGCCCGAGACGGTTATCCGACAATGACCTATCAGGCATAATAGCGCCTTCATATTAGTAGTGCCATGAGCAAAGTGGCTGTCAATCCGACTGGAATCCAAGCAAGGACACGTCATGTCATTTTTCGAACGCCTCAATCGCCTGTTTCCTCTTTGGGCGATTCTTTTTGCCGTTGTTGCGGTCATCCAACCGGGCTGGTTCACGGGGTTGGCCGGGGATATTCAAGCCCTGCTGGCACTGATCATGTTTGCCATGGGGTTGACTCTCTCCAAGGAGGACTTTCTGGGCGTGGTTCGTTCGCCGCTGCCTGTCGGACTGGGAGTGATGCTGCAATTCCTGGTGATGCCATTGGCCGCGCTGGGAGTATCGCTATTGCTGGGTCTGTCGACCGCCGTCACGACAGGCATGGTGCTGGTGGGAGCGACGGCCGGAGGCACCGCGTCCAATGTCATGACCTGGTTGGCCGGTGGCCGTGTGGCACTATCGGTCTCCATGACACTGGTATCGACGTTGGCATCGGTGGTGGCTACCCCTCTGATTACCTGGCTGCTTGTTGGCCAAGCTGTCGATGTACCCGTCTGGGGAATGTTGCTGAGCATTGCCAGACTGGTCATCGGGCCTATTGTGGTCGGGGTCGTCGTCCACCACTTCCTGGCACGACAGATACACCGTGTCGAACCGGCATTGGCGACCCTGGCAATGGCGGCCATCGTGCTCATCATTGCTATCGTGGTCGGGCTGAACGTCGACAACCTGGCTAGCCTGGGACCCATCGTGGCACTGGCCGTTATCGCGCACAACGCCATTGGCCTGGGCGGCGGTTACGGTATCTCTCGACTATGCGGCTTCGACAAGCCTACGGCACGAACCGTGGCCATCGAGGTCGGGATGCAGAACTCCGGCTTGGCGGTCGCATTGGCTAACCAGTTCTTTACATCGACTGCTGCACTGCCAGGCGCGTTGTTCTCGGTGTGGCACAATGTGTCCGGTTCGCTGTTGGCAGGCTATTGGAAACGTCGCCCGGTCGACACCGGGGAACCCGAGGCTGCGGTGATCCGCTGAAGCGCCTCCATGTCCAATGACTCGCAAGCCGAGGCCTGCAGCGATACCGCCACAGTCGACCCACCCCGGCGCGCATTCAAGGCGCGGGGCAGCTTCGTGGAACGCTGCCCCGGTTGCCGCTTGCCGGCTCTCAACTGTTTATGTCCTTTCCAGGTGTGTGCGGCAAGCCAGGCACATATTTGGCTATTGACGCATCCGCTGGAGCATTACAAGCCGACCAATACGGGCCGTCTGATAGGTGACGTGCTGCCCACCACCAGAGTCTTTACTTGGTATCGGACGGAGCCCGATGCACAGTTGCTGGCGTTGCTTGATGCCCCTGAGTATGCACCGTTCGTCGTTTTTCCGGATGATCAGCCGGATTATGTGGATCGCGTGGTCGGTGTGGACGCCGTGGCGGATACCAAGGCCGCAGGCCTTACGCCTGTCTTCATTCTGCTCGATGGGACCTGGCGTCAAGCGCGTCGGATGTTCCGCCGGAGTGCTTATCTGGATCGTTTTCCGGTACTGCCGTTGCGCACTGACCGCCAGTCGCGATACCGCTTGCGTAAGTCAGCATCCTCCTCGCACTTGTGTACCGCCGAAGTCGCTGCCGTACTATTGCGGCAAAGTGGTGATGATGAGGCTGCCGATATCCTCGATGACTATTTCGAGGTGTTCAATGCCAATTATGCCGCGAGCCGTTCTCACCACAAGTTGGAGCAGCCCACGGCAGCGATGCATCGCTTATTGGCGAAGCAAACCCGATGAAAGGGCCTGGCCATATGAAAGAGATATCCTCGCTTTGTATGGGTTATTTGCTGTTTCTAATGTAATAAATCGCCTACAAAGTATGTAATCCTGCTTGATCGCTCGTCTTTCATGGTATGCCATGAAAATCGTCACTCTCATGAATTTTCACGGTTTTTGCGCTTAATCCTCTCACTGTTTCGTTAGCGGCATCGGTCATTGACGCCTTCTACTCGCATTAGACACCCCCTTTTGCCTATCAAAGAAGTTGCTATCCTCCCGGCTCGCTCACGTTGGAGCGTGTCGCGTCGCTCGTGTGAGAACTCATTTCACGTTCGTAAATCTGCAGGGGTTTAGGCATGGCAAAAGACGGCACCGTAGCGCCCAGAGAGCGCATCAACACCAAGTACGCTCCCACAACGGAAGATCGACAAGCCGTTGCCGAGCCTAATGTTCAGTCGGTGATTCGCGATACGGATTTGAGTTTGCAGATAGCAGTGCCCAATCGCCTGGAGACGCTGCTCGAGAACAGCGAGGAGCGGCAGCAGTTGTTGGCCGAGCTTGAAATGCTGGACATCGCAAATAGCGATGACGCTTGATCAAGCCGCCAATCGTGGCGTCACTGCGTTCGTTCTGGAGCGATCGGTCATTACAACCGTTCCCACGAGCTCGGATATCAAGCCGGGGCATCCATTCAGGTACGGCTGTCGCTATCTTGTGTCGCCGCCGTTCATCCTCCGAACAGTGCGCCTGCAATGCGGAAGCCTGCGACCCAGGTACCGGCGGCGGAGCCGAGGGTGGCCATCAGGAACACCAGCAAGGTACGTGAAACGCGGTTGCGCCACCAGCCGCGCGGGGAAGTGACGTCGTGACGCAACGTCGAGAAGTCGCGCACTTTGGGTTTGCGCATGAATAGCTCGACACCGGCGGCAACGAAGCCCGCTCCGATCGTGGGGTTGAGCGACGTCAATGGTGCCGCGAAGAATGTCGCCACTATCGTGACAGGATGGGCCAATGCGATGGCAGTACCCAATGCCGATAATACGCCATTGATCAAAAACCAGTCGCCAACCAGTTGCCAGCCCAGATCGGTATTGCGTGAAAAGCCGATGGCGAAGCCGGCCAGCACCAGTACGGTAATCAGCCAGGGGGCCAGCTTCCATAGACGTGAACGGGGGGGCGTGCGTTCCAGCGATTCGCGTTCGTGGCCGGGATGATCCGGGCGCGTTTCGTTCAGATGCTCTCCGAGTCCTTTCAAATGACCGGCACCGACGATGACAAGCACATTACGATAACGCTGGTTGGGTGTCTCTTCGGCGATGCGTAACGACATGTAGCGGTCCCGCTCGCGGATGAGCGGGATGTAGAGCGATTCGGACTGCTCGGCGAATTCATTGAAGGTGGATTCCAGAACATCTCCCTCCTTGAGTCTTTCGATGTCCTCGGACGATATCTTCTGGCGTGACATGACGCTGCCGAGCAGCCCCGAGAATATCGAGAAACGTTGCCACCATGGAACATTGGCGTATACACGCTTCAGCGTTACCCCGACATCGCGATCGATCAGCAACAGTGGAAGGTTGGCGGATTCCGTTTCATCGACCGCAGCACGCATTTCGGCTCCAGGCTGAATACCGGATTGCTCGGCTACACGTTGCTGGAAGGCCCCTAGTGCCAGGCTGGCGGCAACCATGCCGGCCTTGCCGCGGCGTAATATCTCGAAGAGATCCATGTTGGCCATGGCATCGGGATCAACGAGACTCTGGTAGCGCGAAGAGCACAATTCGATGGCAACGGCATCGAAACGGCCGCTTTGAATCAGTTTGCGTACATCATCGGCACTTTCCGCCGATACGTGCGCCGTTCCCAGCAAGGTATAGCGGGTCGAGCCTTGCTCGATGACCTGGCAAGGACCCGAAATGGGGATCTGATGCTCGGCTTCCGGCGTACTGATGTCCTGAGGGTCGCTCATTGCAAGCTCACTGATCACTAGTGGACGTTTGATTATCCACGATGGTGTCGGCCAATCCAAACCCCAATGTTCATTCCTCATGCCGAGCGGTCCGCTTGTGCTTCGATTTATCATGGCCCGGCGTGAAGAACTACCTTGAGAGGACACACGATGGATGAGGAGCCGCGATGCTCTATCGTCTCGCCGCTGACCTGCTTCTGGTGATTCACCTGGCCTTCATCGTATTCGTCGTCTTGGGGGGGATCGCCGTGTCGTTTCGGCACAAGGTGGCGTGGGCACATCTGCCTGCGGCTATCTGGGGAACGGTGGTCGAGTTGGGAGGATTCTATTGCCCGCTGACTCCGTGGGAAAACCGTTTGCGACAACTCGGTGGCGAGGCAGGCTATGCCGGCGGCTTCATAGAACATTATCTACTGCCGATCCTGTATCCACCGGGACTCACACCGACTATCCAGATGTGGCTGGGAGTAGCCGTGGTGGCCATCAATCTACCCATCTATATTTGGGTCATGTGGCGATATTTTCATTAGCGGCGCCAGAAGGCGGGGGTGAACAAGACCAGAACCGTGAAGATTTCCAGGCGACCGAGCAGCATCGCCAGCACCAGAATCCATTTGGCCATGTCAGGTATATCACCATAATTTGCGGTCACGTCCCCCAGCCCCGGTCCCAGGTTGTTCAATGCGGAAGCGACAGCGGACCAAGCGGTCACTTGATCGAGCCCTGTCGCCATCACTCCGACCAGCATCAGGAAGAACAGCAGCACATAGGCAGAGAAAAATCCCCACACGGCTTGTGCAATGCCGTCAGGGACGCTCACCTTGCCGATCTTGACTGAAATGATGGCGTTGGGGTGAATGAGACGCAGGATTTCACGCAGGCCCTGCTTGAGGATCAGGATGATCCGGATCACCTTGATACCGCCACCTGTCGAGCCGGAACAACCGCCGACGAAAGCGGCCACGAATAGCATGAACGGGAGCGCGCCAGGCCAGGTCGAGAAATCAGCCACTCCGAAACCCGCCGTCGTCGCGATGGATACCGCCTGAAAAAGCCCATGACGAAGGCTGCGGGCACCATCATAGGTGCCGGTAAGCCAAAGCGTGACGATGGCCACCAGGGCCAGACCGATCAGGAACAACAGGAGAAAGCGTGATTCGGGATCGAGCAGATAGTGACGCAGCTGCTTTTCTCGCCATGCTGCGAAATGCAGACTGAAACTCATTGCCGAGGCGATCATGAAGCCGACACAAATCAGCTCGATGGTGGCACTATCGAAGTGGCCGATGCTGCCGTCATAAGTAGAGAAGCCACCAATGGCGACCGTCGAGAAACTATGGCCGATGGCGTCGAACCAGTTCATGCCTGCGGCCCAATAGGCCAGAAAACAGGTGATCGTCAGTGAGGCATAGATATACCAAAGGGCTTTGGCGGTTTCGGTAATGCGGGGTGTCAGCTTGGAGTCCTTGAGAGGGCCCGGGATCTCGGTACGATACAAAGCCATGCCGCCCACGCCCAACGTTGGCAGAATGGCGACGGCCAATACGACGATCCCCATGCCGCCCAGCCACTGAAGCTGTTGACGATAATAACGCACTGCTTCGGGTAGGAAGTCGATACCGGTGATCACCGTGGCGCCAGTGGTGGTCAAGCCGGAAAAGGACTCGAAGACAGCATCGGTAGGCGAGAGGGCATAAGCGCCATCGAGCATCAGCGGCAACGAGCCGAAGAGCCCCAATACCGTCCAGAACAGGGCGGCAATGAGAAAGCCGTCACGCGTGCGCAACTCCTTGCGTTCACCACGGTTTGGCCAGTAGATGAGCGCACCGGTCGCGACGGTGATGGCCAGCGCGATGGCAAAAGCGCTCCAGACGCCATCACGAAAGAGCAGCGAAACCAATATCGGTGGCACCAGGGTCAGGCTGAATAGCATCAACAGCAGGCCCAGGATGCGCAGGATCATGCGCAAGCTCATGATGTGGTATGTCCTGAAATGCCCGGCATCGACATGGCGAATCCGTGATGTCTAATGAATCAAAGATGACGGCGTGGCGTCAGAAGAATGTCAGCCCGACCTGAAAGAGACGCTCGACATCGCGAATCCGTCGCTTGTCGACGACGAACAGGATGACGTGATCGCCGGATTCCACGACAACGTCGTCATGAGCGATCAATACTTCCTTGCCGCGGACGATGGCGCCGATCGTCGTGCCGCTAGGCAGATCGATCTCATCGATGGTGCGTCCGACGACCTTGGAAGAGCGCGAATCGCCATGCGCAATGGCCTCAATGGCTTCGGCGGCTCCACGACGCAGCGAGTGGACATTGACGATATCACCGCGTCGCACATGGGTCAGCAAGCTGCCGATGGTGGCCTGTTGAGGGGAAATGGCGATGTCGATTTCGCCCCCTTGTACGAGATCGACATAGGCGGCGTTGTTGATGAGCGTCAGCACCTTCTTGGCGCCGAGCCGCTTGGCCAGCATCGATGACATGATGTTGACTTCGTCATCGTTGGTCAGTGCACAGAAGATGTCGCAATCCTCGATATTCTCTTCGAGCAGCAACCGTTTGCTGGTAGCGCTTCCATGCAACACGACCGTGCGATCCAGGCGTTCGGACAGTGACGTGCAGCGCTCGATATTATGCTCGATGATCTTGACCTGATGGCTATGTTCGAGATTCTCGGCCAGTCGCTCACCGATATTGCCACCGCCAGCGATGACGATACGTCGAAAGTCACGATCCAATCGGCGCAATTCGCTCATTACTGCGCGGATGTCACGACGTGCGGCGATGAAGAACACCTCGTCGTCGGCCTCGATGACCGTGTCGCCACGCGGAATGATCGGGCGGTTGCGCCGGTAGATAGCCGCGACGCGGGTGTCGACGTTAGGCATGTGACGACGCAAGAAACCGAGTTCCTGCCCGACCAATGGTCCGCCGTAATACGCCTTGACGGCGACGAGCTGGGCTTGCCCACTGGCAAATTCCAGTACCTGTAACGCCCCGGGATATTCGATCAGACGGCGGATATGGTCGGTAACGACTTGCTCAGGGCTGATCAGTACGTCGATGGGAACGGCGTCGTGAGCAAACAGGCCCTTGCGGGTCAGGTAAGCGGTCGCCCTGACACGGGCGATCTTGGTCGGTGTGCGGAACAGGGTGTGAGCGACCTGGCATCCGATCATGTTGACTTCATCGGAATTGGTCACGGCGATCAGCATGTCGGCGTCTTCGCCACCCGCCTGGCGAAGCACCATCGGGTAGGAGGCAGGGCCCGTCACGGTACGTATGTCGAGACGGTTGTGCAGTTCGCGCAGTCGTTCGCTGTCGGTATCGACAACAGTGATGTCGTTCTCTTCGTGCGCCAGATGTTCGGCCAGCGTACCCCCTACCTGACCGGCACCGAGAATGATGATCTTCATTGAGGCTGCATCCGTAATCGGGTATCCGGCGGCCACCGCATGGCGGCCGGTAAGCGCTGGCTAGCATAAACCACTGGCGGCAACGATGACAGGGGCCAGCTTATGTCTGTATCAATCGAGCGTGAACCCGACCTTGATGGTGACCTGCCAATGGGCGACTTGCCCGTGTTCTATATGACCGCGCGTATCGACAACTTCGAACCAGCGCATGTCATGTAGCGTCTGACTGGCTTTGGACAGTGCCTGTTGAATGGCATCTTCCATTCCCTGCGGGGAAGAACCGGTCAACTCGATATGCTTGTAGACATGGGACATGAGACGCCCTCCTTGCAGATTGTCGTTATCGCGTTACCGCCAGTATAGAGGGTGCAGCGCTTGCCGGGGCAAGTACGATCCTAGTGTCGTTTCTCGAGACGGGCGTAAAAGAAGCCATCGTGGCCGCTTTCCTTGGGAAGCAGTTGTCGACCATGGCCGGCGGCTGTCCCCCAACCGATATCGTCAGGTGTCGTTACCTGAGCATTCGGGGTGCGCTCCAGGAACGCTTGGATCTGCTCGCTATTCTCTTCGGGGAGTACGGAGCAGGTAGCGTAGAGCAATGTGCCACCAGGGCTGAGAGTTTGCCATGACGCATCGAGGAGAGCGGCTTGCAGCGTTGCAAGGGGACGAATGTCATCGGGGCGCCGTAGTCGCTTGATATCGGGGTGACGGCGAATGACGCCACTGCCGGAACAGGGCGCGTCCAGCAGTACGGCATCGAAAGGGGTATTGTCCCACCAGTCCAGTTTGGTGGCGTCAGCATGGACCAGGCGAGCAGTAAGCGAGAGCCGTTCAAGTGTTGCATCGACGCGTGCCAGACGCGATGTGTCACTGTCGATGGATGTCATGTCGGCATCGAACGCTTCCAGCAGATGCGCCGTCTTACCTCCGGGCGCAGCACAGGCATCGAGCACACGGGCGCCAGGGCGTGGAGCCAGAGCCGGGCCAAGCAAGACGGCCGTGAGCTGGGCGGATTCGTCCTGAACGCTCACATGACCCTCGGCGAACCCGGGTAGGTCATGGACGTGGCAGGGATCGGTCAGGGTCAGACAATCGGGAGCATGCTCGCAGAGTCTGGCATCGAGGCCGGCATCGAGCAGGCGAGTGCGGTATCCCTCGCGGTCACCATGGCGGCGATTGACCCGCAACGTCATGGGGCCGGGCTGGTTATTGGCGACGGCGATCTCACGCCAGTCATCGGGCCAGGCCTGACGGAAGCTCTTGAGCCACCATACGGGATGTAGCAAGGCAACGGCAGGATCACGGTCGACACGCGCCTGTAGCTGGGTTGACTCCCGTTGCAGACGGCGCAGGCAACCATTGATGACGCGAGTTGCCCAGGACTTGTCAAGTGCGCGCGCGGCACCTGCAGTTTCGCCAACAGCCGCATGGGGCGGGATACGCATATAGAGCAACTGGTAGATACCGAGCAGTAGCAGCGCTTGAATATCGGCGTCTCGTGACTTGAAAGGGCTGCGCAGCAGCTCGTTGGTCAGCGCTTCAAGGCGAGGGAGCGTACGGCAGGCGCCATAGCAGAGTTCACGCAACAGTCCCCGATCGCGGGGGGATACCTGGGTATCATCGAGTGCCGCCAACGAGCCTTTGCCGGTGATCACTGTCGCCAGAGTACGAGCAGCGATGGCTCGTACGCTCTGGCCGTTGCCGTTCGGGGCATCAGTCGTCATGCGCGATTCTCCTGAAGAGAGCCCAGGCGGATGCCGGGCGTGAAACGGTCGCCAGTGGCGTTGAGCAGGTCACGAATCGCCAAGGGTTTGCCGCCTGGCAACTGAGCATGCGTGATACGTAGCGTGTCGCTGCCGTCGTTGCCGCAGGCAACACTCAACGCGTCGGGTGTGGCAGCCAGCAGAGTACCAGGGGCCACCTCGGCATCGGTGGTGCGTGGCGCAGCGGTTTCGGCATGCCAGAGTCGTAGTCGGTCGTCACCCAAATGGGTCCAGGCGACGGGCCAGGGATTGAAGGCACGAACCTTGGCGGCCAATCGTACCGCCGGTTGTGTAAAGTCGAGCTCCCCCTCGGCCTTGGAGAGTTTGGCAGCGTAGGTTGCCGCTGCCTCGTTTTGGGCAGTGGCAGGTAGCTCCGGATCGACCAGGCTGTCGAGTGCCGTGACGATAGCCTCCCCCCCCAGTTCAGCCAGGCGATCGTGGAGCTCACCGCCAGTGGTGGTCTTGGATATGGGCGCTTCGCGCTTCAGCAACATGTCGCCGGTATCGAGACCTGTACTCATTTGCATGATGGTTACCCCGGACACGTTGTCGCCAAACTCGATGGCTCGCTGGATGGGAGCGGCACCACGCCAGCGCGGGAGCAGTGACGCATGTACGTTAAGACAGCCGAAGCGCGGAGTCGCCAGTACGGCTTGCGGGAGGATGAGGCCGTAGGCAGCGACCGCCATGACATCGGCCTCCAAGGCGGCAAGTTCGGACTGCACCGCGGCGGATTTCAACGTGTCGGGTTGATAGATCGGCAGTCGATGTCGTGTGGCAAGTGTCTTGACAGGGCTGGGGGTCAGCTTACGACCGCGGCCCGCGGGCCGGTCGGGCTGGGTATAGACAGCGACGACCGTATGCTGGCTGGCAAGCAGCGCAGACAGGCTCGCCGCAGCAAACTCCGGCGTGCCGGCAAAGATCACGCGCAGCGGATGTGTCATGGGGGCGTTCCGTGGTGACTCGACTGAAGGTGTGTCCCGACCAGGGGCAGATTAGCCGTATAGCAGTGGCCGGGTGATGCCCCGGCCATCTGACTGTGGGATCAGGCGTCCTGCATCTGTTTGTGTCGTTTCAGCATTTTTTTCTTCACTCGCTCACGTTTGAGCGGTGACAGATAATCAACGAACAGGATACCCTCAAGATGGTCGTACTCGTGTTGGATACAGTGCGCGAGCAGCCCATCGGCTTCCAACTCATACGGCTGTCCCTCTCGATCGAGGGCATTGAGCTTGACGCGCAGGGCACGCGGAATATCGGCATAATAGTCGGGGATCGACAGGCAGCCTTCCTGGAGCTCCTCCCGTTCGTCACCGATCGGGGTGTATGCGGGGTTGATCAACACGAGCGGCTCGGAGCGCGTTTCGCTGACGTCCATGACCACGACGCGGCGATGGACGTCAACCTGGGTAGCGGCGAGCCCAATGCCCTGGGCGTCGTACATGGTTTCAAGCATGTCGTCGACCAGTCGTTGAACCTCTTCGTCGACGGTGTCGACTGGCGCAGCCTTGGTGCGCAGGCGCTCGTCAGGAAATTCGAGGATGGATAACTTGGCCATGACGTTGAAATCACCGTTATTCAGATGTGACAGACTTTGCCAATAGTGTAGTGCCCGCCGAAGAACAACGGAACCGGCAGTGGCAAGATTGATAGTTCGCGCCACCACTCATGGCGCCAAGGAGTCAATGTATGACAGCCAAGGAATGGCTGATCGCCTCCATGCTGCCCGGGCTCGGGTCGCGTGGCTTGTCCGAGCTGATCGCTCATCGTCCCGACTGGCCTCACGGTTGGCTGGCACGTCTCAATGAACCGGCACGTTCGGCGTTGCGCCTATGGCTTGATCATCCGCATCGCAGTCCTATTCAAGCCCATATCGAGGCGCTGGATGAGTGGCTGGCCGGTGATGTACGCCGCCATCTGCTGCACCCCGATCATCCCGACTGGCCGGAATTGCTCGGTCAGATTCCCGATCCACCGCCGGTACTCTGGGCACAAGGTGATATCAGCGTATTGACGGCGCCTTGTCTGGCAATGGTAGGGACTCGGCGCCCGACTCGTGAGGGGCTGGGGAATGCGGCAGGGTTTGCCCAGGCGCTCGCTGAGCGTGGCTGGAGCGTGATTAGTGGAATGGCCCTGGGTATCGACGGTCAGGCACAGCGAGCTGCCCTGGATGCGCGGGGAAAAAGTGCAGCCGTACTGGGGTGCGGGGTCGATGTCGTCTATCCCCCGCGACATGCCGATCTGCACCGACGCTTGCTCGAGGAAGGCGGACTGCTGTTATCCGAACATCCGCCCGGTACGCGGGCTCGGCCGGCGTATTTTCCCCGGCGCAATCGAATCGTGACGGGATTGTCACTGGGCGTTCTGGTGGTCGAGGCCGCTCCCAGGAGTGGCTCGCTGGTCAGTGCGCGGTTGGCGATGGAGCAGAACCGTGAGGTTTTCGCCTTGCCCGGTTCGATTCACAACCCGCAGGCAATGGGGTGTCTGGCACTGATCCGTGACGGTGCGGTGTTGGTGACAGATGTCGACGATATCCTGAATGAACTGGGGCACTGGGCTCAAGTCGGCGCCCCGTTGTCCGTGGCGGTAGACGAGCCGCGGGAGTCCGATCCCTTGCTTGCTTGGCTTAGTGATACGCCGACACCGCTGGATGCCCTGGTCAACTTGACAGGCAACGATGTCTCGAGCTGCCAGATGCGCTTGCTGGAATTGGAGCTCGAAGGGCGAGTCAGTCAGACCTCCGGGGGCTGGGTACGCCTGCCTCGGTAGACGACGACATGATAAACTCGGCCCTCTCGATTCGCACATGTCACCATCTTCGTTCTGGGGGACGGTCACCACATGACCCATGATGCTTCGATCGAAGCTGCCGTCGATGCGCTTCGCCGTGGCCGACTCATTGCCTATCCTACCGAGGCAGTGTGGGGGCTGGGCTGCGATCCCGATAATGATCGTGCGTTGACGGCTCTATTGCGGCTCAAACAGCGCGATCCGGCCAAGGGGCTGATTCTCGTTGCTGCTGATATTGCCCAGTTTTCCTCTTGGCTGCAGGGACTTCCCGCAGAGTACCATGCACCCTTGGTATCGAGCTGGCCCGGTCCCAATACCTGGCTGGTGCCGGACAATGGGCGGTCGCATTCACTGGTGCGGGGCTGCCATCGCAGCGTGGCATTGCGCGTCAGCGATCATCCCTTGGTGGCAACACTATGCACTGCCTATGGGGGTCCCATCGTCTCGACCTCGGCCAATCATGCCGGTCAGTCTCCGGCACTATCGGCCGAGGCGGTTCAACAACGGTTCGGCAGAGAGGTTACCGTCACCGTGGAAGGAGCGCTGGGCAATCATGATCGTCCCAGTACGATTCGAGATCTGCTCAGCGGTCGCGTCGTGCGGCAATAAACGAGTCAATGGCATTGTTCTTTTGTGGAGGGTTGTGTGTCTCACGCCTATCTAGACACCGTCAAGGCGTATCTGCTATCGCTTCAGGATCGCTTGTGCCAGTCACTTAGCACTGAGGACGGGCATGTGTTCCATGAAGACAGCTGGGATCGTCCTGATGGTGGCGGTGGACGCTCCCGCGTCCTGGAAGACGGGGCTCTGTTCGAAAAGGCAGGCGTCAATTTCTCGCATGTCCATGGCGCCGCCCTGCCGGCATCGGCGAGTGAACATCGACCTGAGCTAGCCGGTCGCAGTTTCCATGCTCTGGGCGTGTCTTGGGTGTTGCACCCGTACAATCCGCATGTGCCCACCAGCCATGGCAACGTGCGTTTCTTTATTGCCGAAAAGGCCGGGGAGACGCCGGTGTGGTGGTTTGGCGGGGGCTACGACCTGACGCCTTTCTATCCGGTTCACGAAGATGTGATCCACTGGCACCGGGTGGCGCGGGACACGTGTGCTCCCTTCGGGAACGACGTCTACCCGCGCTTCAAGGCCTGGTGCGACGACTACTTCTATCTCAAGCACCGTGATGAGACGCGTGGCGTTGGCGGGTTGTTCTTCGATGATCTCAACGAATGGGGGTTCGAGCGTTGTTTTGCATTCCAGCAGGCAGTCGGCGACAGTTTTCTGGATGCCTATCTGCCCATTGTTCAGCGACGGCGTGATCAATCCTACGGTGAACGCGAGCGCGCCTTCCAGTGCTATCGGCGTGGCCGATACGTCGAGTTCAATCTGGTATGGGATCGTGGCACGTTGTTCGGACTGCAGAGCGGTGGACGTACCGAGTCGATACTGATGTCGATGCCCCCGGTGGCGCATTGGCATTATGACTGGCAGCCCGAGCCGGGCAGTCCGGAAGAGGTGCTTTACCAGCAATACCTGAGCCCGCGTGACTGGTTGGGAGAACAGCATGAGTAAAGACAGTATCATGAGCGAACGCTACTGCGTCTTTGGCCATCCCATCAGTCATTCCCGATCGCCGTGGATCCATGCTGCGTTCGCAGATCAGTGCGGCATGACCATCGATTACACTGCCATCGAGGCTCCCCTCGACGACTTCGCCGGTACCTGGCGGTCGTTCATCGCGACGGGGGGTATCGGTGCCAATGTCACGGTACCGTTCAAGGAGGAGGCCTTCCGGTTAGCGGATGCGTCGAGTGCCCGAGCCCAACGCGCCGGCGCGGTGAATACGCTGCTACTGACCGATGAGGGCACGACATACGGCGATACGACGGATGGCGTGGGGCTGGTAAGAGATCTTGAGCAGCATGATGTGATGTTGACTGGCGCCCGCGTCCTGATTCTGGGAGCCGGCGGTGCTGTGCGCGGGATACTCGAGCCTTTGCTGGACGCCCACCCGGCAAGCGTATTCATTGCGAATCGCACCGCTGTGAAAGCCGCCGCTCTGGCCCGCGACTTTCGTGACCTGGGGGGCGTGGAGGGCGGTGGTTTCAACGATATTCGTGCAACCTATGATGTTGTGATCAATGGTACCAGCGCCAGTCTGGCAGGCGATTTGCCGCCTCTGCGGGATGACCTGTTCACGTCCGGGGCCACGGCCTACGACATGATGTATGGTGCCGAGCCGACGGTATTCCTGGCCTGGGCTCAGAAACGCGGTGCTCATCCCGTCGATGGATTGGGCATGCTGGTCGAGCAAGCCGCCGAGTCCTACTATCTCTGGCGAGGCGAACGCCCCGACACCACCAGGGTCCTCGAGGCGTTACGTTTCAAGCTCGTGCATGGCTGATGATGTGAACTGGCGGGGTAAACGTTCAGCGTCGGCGTCGGTACAGACCCACCATGCAAAGCACCAACCCCAGTACCGACAGCAGCATTCCGCCGTTGATCAGCCAGGGTGAACGCTCCAGCCAAGATACGAAGGGCTGTGGTTCCTGACGACAGACCCCTTCGATATAGTCCCAATGTCCTCCATCCAGAGTACACGCACGTACGTCATTGAGTTCCCAGAAGTAGGCTCCCATCAAGAGCAGAACGGGGACGATCAACAACAGCAAGCCCAGGCGCAGCATTTACGCCCCGGGTTGGCAGTTAGGCGTGCGTCCGGCATTGCGTGCCTGCTCATAGCGCTGAAGCGCTTCATCCATATTGGCCTCCAGGCCGTCGATGCGCTGTCCATGACTAGGGTGGGTGGACATCCAGGCGGGCGGCTGCCCCCCGCTGGCCTCACTCATGTTGTTCCAGAGGTCGATACTGGCACGAGGATCGAAGCCAGCGTCAGCGGTCAAATCCAGCCCTAGGGTGTCGGCTTCGCTCTCATGGCGACGCGAGAAGGGCAGCAGGATGCCGTATTGTGCGCCAGCACCGAGCAGGGCACTGATCTGCTCGCCACTGGCTCCTTCCAGACCGGCTGCAGATTGCAGCACCGACAGTCCGACCTGCGTCGCCGATTGTGTGGAGGCACGTTCGTTGGCGTGTTGGGCGCGAACGTGTGCGATTTCATGGCCGATGACAGCGGCGAGTTGATCCTGATTGTCAGTGATGTCGAGCAAGCCGGTGTGGACACCAATATATCCGCCAGGCAAGGCGAAGGCATTGGCGGACTCGTCTTCGAAAACTCGAATTTGCCAGTCTTGCGTCCGGCCATCGGGAAGCGCCGTGATCAGTGCATCGGCAACGCATTGTACATACTGCGCTTGCTTGCCCTGAACGACCGTCATCTCTTCCTGATATTGGGCGAACGTCTGAGCCCCCATTTCATTGAGTTGCTCTTCAGGGTAGAGGGTGAATTGTTGCCGCCCACTGGGTGAGGCGGCACAGGCCGTCAGGGTCAGTGAGAGTACGCCAACGGTGAAACCGGATATCCAACGCATTCCATTATCCTCATGATGGCAGCCACTGCCGCCGCTGGACGAAAGGTATCGATTCGCCACAAGATACCCCGATGCCATCTGAGGTCAACCGTCGCGATGAGGAAGGGAGAAAACGATGAATGCTGAACTGGAAGCGCGCTTGTCCCGTTTACTGGATGTCGTGGAGGGCTATCTGCCTCCCGCGTCGGCCAGACCCGATTGGGAACGCGACATTGCGGCTCTATGGCAGAGCCACTCACTGGGCGGACAACTCATGCCCGTCAAGGTTCGCGATAGTGTCACACTGGTCGATTTGATCGGTGTCGAGCGTCAGAAGAAAGCACTGGTTGCCAACACGCAAGCGTTTCTACATGGTTTGCCGGCGAATCACGCATTGCTTTGGGGGTCCAGGGGAAGCGGCAAGTCCTCCATGGTACGTGCCTTGCTGAACTCGTTGGCCAGCGAGAGGCTGCGATTGATACAGGTCGATCGGCATGACCTGTCCGGTCTGCCGTTGCTTGTACAGCAATTGCGCGATGCGCCGTATCGTTTCATCGTCTATTGCGATGACCTATCGTTCGAGGGCAGCGACGATGCCTACAAAGCGCTGAAAAGCGTGCTGGATGGCACGTTGACCGGTCCGCCCGATAATGTATTGCTATATGCGACCTCCAACCGGCGGCATCTTCTGCCCGAATCGTTGAGTGACAACGATGAGACGCGCTTGGTAGGGGACGAGCTTCATCATGGTGACGCAGTCGAGGAGAAGATCTCGCTCTCCGATCGGTTCGGGTTGTGGCTGGCGTTTTACCCCTTCAATCAAGAAACGTACTTGGATGCCTGTCGACACTGGGTCGCTCAGTTGAGCAGTCATGCGATCTGGGATGACTCGGCCAGAGAGGAAGCCGTACGTTTTGCCACACTGCGCGGCGGACGCAGTGGGCGTGCCGCGTGGCAATTTGCCTGCCAGTGGGTCGGGCAGCGTCAGCTCTCGGAGTAGACCTTCCGCCGAGGCCCCGATGCTGGACGGGCTAGCGTCGGTTCTTGCGCGCCTCACGCGTACGTCGCAATTCCCGCTGTCTGGCCTTGTCCCGGTCGCTGGTCCCGGCCTGCGTGTCGTAGGGATTCTTGCCCGAACGGAACTCGAAACGCATCGGGGTGCCCCGCACCTTGAGTACCTTGCGGAAAGTATTGGTCAGATAGCGTTTGTAAGCTTCGGGCAAGGCATCGGTCTGGTTGCCATGAACCACGATGATAGGAGGGTTGCTGCCACCTTGGTGGGCCATGCGAAGTTTGATGCGTCGGCCATTGACCAACGGCGGCTGATGTTCGCTGACGGCGTCCTGCAGAAGCGTCGTCAGCCGGTTGGTCGACCAGTGATGATGTGCTGAAGCAAAGGCCCGTTCGAGCGATGGATAGAGATCGCCCACACCAGTACCATGCAGTGCCGAGATGAAATGAAGGTCGGCATAATCGGCGAAACCCAGTCGCCGCTTGATCTCGGTGCGCATGCGGTCGCGGGCCTCCTGTTCGAGGCCATCCCACTTGTTGACGGCCAGTACCAGAGCACGACCGGAGCTTAGAACATAGTCCAGCAGATGTAGATCCTGTTCTACCAACCCGCTCTGTGCATCGAGGACCACGATGGCGACGTGGCATTCCTTGATCGCTTCCAATGTCTTGATGATCGAAAATTTCTCGGCCACTTCTCGCACATTCTTGCGCCGCCGTACGCCAGCCGTATCGACGAGTACATAAGGTTTGCCGCGCCGCTCGAAGGGGATTTCGATGGCATCTCGGGTGGTACCGGCCTCATCGAAGACCACCACTCGGTCTTCGCCGAGCATGCGATTGACCAGTGTCGATTTACCGACATTGGGTCGACCGATGACACCGATATGAATGCCGTGATTTTGCCCCAATGCAGAGGAGGATTCCTCTGACATGGGAAAAGGCGCGAGTATCTCATCGATCAGTGACGTGACGTTGCGGCCATGGGAGGCTGCGATAGGGTGCGGGTCCCCTAGCCCGAGTGCCCAGAAGTCGGCCATGGCCGAGTGTTCTTCCAATCCGTCCGTCTTGTTGACGACCAGCCAGGTTTTCTTCCGATTGACGCGCAAATGATTGGCGATCGCCTCATCGGCCATATGCAGTCCGGCGCGGGCATCGACCATGAACAGCACGATGTCGGCTTCGTCGATGGCCAGCAACGATTGCTCGGCCATGGCGCCATCGATGCCTTCCTCGTCACCACTGATGCCGCCTGTATCGATGACGATGTACTGTTTGTCTCCCAGTTGGCCATTACCGTACTTGCGGTCTCGCGTCAGACCGGGGTGATCGGCAACCAGCGCATCGCGCGATCGCGTCAGGCGATTGAAAAGCGTTGACTTGCCGACATTGGGGCGGCCTACCAGAGCGATCACTGGGGTCATTGTACGTCCTGAATCTCGAATGTCTCGAGTTGGCCATCATTGGCCAGGGCATGAATTCGGGAGCCGTTCGTCAACGGTCGTTGACTGATCCCCGAGCCATTGACACGCGTACGACCAGCTAGATCGCCGCTGTCGGTGTCCAGCAGGTGAAGATAGCCATCATAGTCTCCGACCACCAGATAGCCATTGGCTTGGGCCGGCGCGGACACGTGACGTCCTTCCAGGGCATCGTTGCGCCACAACACCCGGCCCGAGAGAGCATCCAAGGCCACTAGGTGGCTGTGTTCATCGACACTGTACAGTGTATCGTCAACCAGCAAGGGTGTCCGATAACTGGATTGTTCGCGTTCCCAGAGCGTTTCGCCACTGGTGGCTTCCAATGCGACGAGGCGGCCATTGTAGCTGCTGACATATAACCGGCCGTCCTGGGTCAGCAGTGGCTGAGCATCGATATCGACCAGCCTCTCCACTTCGCTACGCCCTTGCGGCGTTGCGATGCGCATGTCCCACAACAGTTCGCCATTGCGATTGTCGAGCGTGGCGAGTCTGCCATTGGAAAGACCGATGAATGAGACTTGATCGATCACTTGTGGATCGGCCGTGCCTCTGAGCGTCAACGCGGGTTCCGAGCTACTGAACACCCATGCTTCATTACCGTTGCTGCGATCCAGCGCAGTGACGTTGCCATCGATACTCTGGACGATCAGCAGGGTGCTGTTGGCCTGGGGAGCGGCAAGCACTTCACTGGAGACGCTGGAACGCCAGATTTCCTCTCCGTCGTCCTGGTCGAGTGCCAGCACGTCACCATCGCGTGTCCCCAGGTAAACCTGGCCGGCGATGGCAGTGACACCGCTGGAAATGCCAGCATCGATATCTTGCTGCCAGAGGTGCTCGCCGCTGGCTGCATCCACTGCGACGACTTGACCATCGGCGGAGGCAGCGTAGATGGTGTCGCTGTCGCGTGCAGGCGTGATTGGATAGCGGGCTCGCCCGAGTCCATCGCCTATATCCCGGCTCCACGTCGAATCCAGACGAGTGCTGGCATCGAAATCATGGAGTTCCTTGGGGGGCGTGTCGGGTTGTGTATTACTGGCGCACCCGGCCAGCAGGCTCAGCGCCGTGGCGATGATCAAAAACGTCGGTTTCATAACCCAGTATCCTCTGCACCGATATTGTCGAGCTTGAGCTGTACGCCATAAAGAGGCTGTTCGTGAGTATCGGAAAGCGCCATGGCTTCCTGCCAGGCATCGCGTGCGTCTTCGATCTGATCGAGTGCCATGTAGGCATCGCCACGAATGTTGGCCTGTTGGGGAGAAAGACTATCCGCGATGTCGCTGTCAAGTTGGGACAAAGCCGCTTCGGGTTCACCTTCGGCGATCAACAGGCGCGCCAACCGTAACCGCGCCACGTCACGGAGATAATCGTGCTCGCTGGTATCGACGATGTCGGCGAGGGCAATGCGTGCCGCCGCCATGTCCTCGCTGCGCACCGACAAGCGTGCTTCGAGCAGCAGTGCCAGGTCGGCGTACAAGGTATCGCCATGCTCTTCGTTGATTTCGTCAACCAGGCCCAGGGCGCGAGTCAGGTTGGCCTCGTCCAGGGTATCGCGACCAGCGAGATCGAGTAGTTGCTGATAGCGCATCGAAGCGGCTTCGGCCTGACTGACCTGATAATCCTGCCAAGCATTCCAGCCGAGCACCCCGGCACCGGCAATGGCGATACCGGCGACCAGCGACAAGCCGTTCTGCTTGAACCAGTGTTTGATGGCTTCTACCTGTTCTTCTTCGGTTCTCAGCTCCGCCACGGGCGGTCTCCTTTGATACAGCACTCCCCCCTCCCAATGTCGGTCGGGGAGGTTGATATGGATCCAGGTTTAAAATGATCGGCCAAGCAGTTCCGGCAACTGTTCAGTGAGCTTGTCCTGCGGAAGGCTCACTTGCTCGCGATCGTTGCGCAGAAACTTGATGGTGACCATGTCGTTGGCAATCTCTTCCTCTCCGAGTAGCAAAGCGAGTTGTGCTCCACTCCTGTCGGCTTTCTTGATCTGGCTCCTGAAACCGCCACCGCCGCAATGGACTTGCAGACGGATCCCGGGAAGGGCGTTGCGCAGCGTTTCCCCAAGCTGCAGGGTCGTGCCGTGGATCTGCTCACCTTGGCCAACGATATAAACATCGAGACCGGGCTGGGCATCATCGGGTATCACATCGAGTGTTTCGAGCAGTAGAATCAGCCGTTCCATCCCCATGGCAAAGCCGACGGCTGGCGTCGGCTTGCCACCGAGCTGTTCGACCAGCCCATCGTAACGACCACCAGCACAGACGGTGCCCTGGCTACCCAACGCATCGGTGGTCCACTCGAACACGGTACGAGAATAGTAGTCCAACCCACGGACCAGGCGGGGGTTGATGCGATACTCGATACCAACCGAGTCGAGCAGTGTGGTCAATTGCTCGAAGTGCTCGCGTGATTCATCGTCGAGATGATCCATCAACCTCGGTGCATCGGCCAAGATGGGGGCCATGTCAGGATTCTTGGAGTCGAGAATCCGCATCGGGTTGGTGGATAGCCGACGGCTTGAGTCCTCATCGAGCACATCCCGATGTTGCTCGAAATAGGTGACCAGTGTCTCGCGATAGGCAGCACGTGCGGCACTGGAACCGAGTGAGTTGAGCTCCAGCGTGACGTGCTCGTTCAACCCCAGGCGTCGCCACAGCCTGGCCGTCAACAGGATGACCTCGGCGTCGATATCCGGCCCTTCCAAACCGTAAGCCTCGACACCGACTTGATGGAACTGTCGGTACCGCCCCTTCTGGGGACGTTCGTGGCGAAACATCGGCCCCTGGTACCAGAGACGCTGCGTCTGGTTGTGCAGCAGACCATTTTCCATGGCGGCACGCACGCAACTGGCGGTGCCCTCCGGACGCAGAGTCAAGCTGTCGCCGTTACGATCATTGAAGGTATACATCTCCTTCTCGACGATATCAGTCACCTCGCCGATGGAGCGTGCGAACAAAGCGGTCTGTTCCAGAATCGGGGTACGGATTTCGGCGTAGCCGTAGGTTTCCATCAATGCCCGTACACACGACTCTACGTACTGCCATACGGGTGACTGTTCTGGCAGTAGGTCGTTCATGCCACGAATGGCCTGAATTTTCTTGCTCAAGTCGTACTCCTTGGTCCATCGCTGCGGTCAGTCGCCGCGAGCGATCACATCCTGTTCGGCCTGCTGTTTCTCACGCACCTTTTGACGAATCAGCGCTTCGAGGTCGTCGACCAGATGGTCGTTACGCAATTTGGAAGCCGGTTTGCCATCAATGTACACCAGGTTGTTGGGGTCACCGCCAGTCAATCCCATGTCAGCTTCCTTCGCTTCACCGGGGCCATTGACGACACACCCGATGACGGCCACGTTGAGTGGTGTCATGACATCCTCAAGCCGTTCTTCCAGAGCGTTCATGGTATCGATGACATCGAAGTTCTGGCGCGAACAACTTGGGCACGCAATGAAATTGATACCCTTGGAGCGAAGCCCAAGACTCTTGAGCATGTCATAGCCGACTTTGATTTCTTCGACCGGGTCTGCAGCCAGCGACACGCGAATGGTATCGCCAATGCCTTCCATCAACAGGATGCCCAGCCCGATCGACGACTTGACCGTACCGGAACGCAGGCCGCCGGCTTCGGTGATGCCTAGATGCAGGGGTTGTTCGATCTGGGTGGCGAGTTGTCGATAGGCTGCCACCGCCATGAACACGTCGCTGGCCTTGACGCTGACCTTGAAGTCCGGGAAATCCAACCGGTCGAGATGGTCGATATGCCGCATGGCGGATTCGACCAGAGCTTCCGGCGTCGGTTCGCCGTATTTCTTCTGCAGGTCCTTCTCCAGCGAGCCGGCATTGACCCCGATACGAATCGGGATGCCATTGTCGCGGGCTGCTGATACAACGGCCTGGACCCGGTCTTCGCGTCCGATGTTTCCGGGGTTGATGCGTAGGCAGTCGACACCGAGTTCGGCGACCCGCAAGGCGATGCGGTAGTCGAAGTGAATGTCGGCAACCAGAGGAACCGACACCTCACGTTTGATGCGGCCAAAGGCCTCGGCAGCATCCATTGTCGGGACGGAGACGCGCACGATGTCGGCGCCCACGTCCTGCAGTTGGCGTACCTGCGCTACGGTCGCGTCGACATCCAGCGTATCGGTATTGGTCATGCTCTGCACGGCGATGGGGGCGCCTCCCCCCACGGGGACTGAGCCCACATGAATCTGGCGTGATTGCCGCCGTGTTATGGGAGATGAAGCGTGCATATTGCCTCTGACTCGAAATTCGGAATCATTCTCCGAGGGTGAACCGCGCCACGTTGTTGCTACCCGTGCGTTCCTCGAGATCGATAGCTTCGCCTGAGTAGCGTAACTCAACGCCACTGGCATTGCCGATGGTCATGCGAAACGGCGGCTCGCCTTCGGCCGTGGCTTGGCTTCCTGCCTCCTGGAGACCAAAGAAGACGCGCTCATCATTGGCATCGAAAATTTCGGTCCAGGATTCTTCATTGAAGGTGAGTTCGATTCGACCAGGATCGCTTTCCTGGGTCGCTTCGGCATCGTTCTCAGTGACGGCCGACGTATCGACGTCATCCTGCGAGCTACCATCGTCGTCAACCATCGTATCAGGATCTTCTGACGATAAATTGACATCGCTGCCACTGGTAACTTGTTCGGCGTCGGTGTCGTCATTCGTATCCGCTGTCTCACCAGAGCGAGTGGCACCGTCGTCCTCTGCCGCGTTGTCTACGGACTCGGGTGTGTCTGACAAGTTCCCGTTTTGCTCATCGACGAAACCCATGTCATCGTCTTCTTCGGGCAAGGGTGGCAGGTCCTCGTTGCCGGCGTTCTCACTGTCTATCGATGCCTCGTCGGGAACCGCTTCGTCCGAATCGCTATCCATCGTGTCTACAGCAACGGGTTCGCTATCGTTCAACCCCAGTAGATCATTGCCGCTGCGGCTTTGCCACCAAAGTAGGGTCAGACCGATAAGACCGACGATGACAAGCACTGTCACCAGTTTGAATAACCAGGCACCCACACGGGAAGGTGGTTTGGTGACATGGACCGGTGTGACTTTCTGTTCGTTGTCCAGTGTGCCGAAACGGGCATTGTACGACGCTATGATCGGCTGTTCGCTGATGCCTAGCAAGTGAGCGTAGGCACGCAGATAACCGCGACGATACGTTGCCACGGGCACTTCATCGTAGTTATCGTTTTCCAACCCCCTGACGACTGCCGGACGCAGGTTCAGGGACGAGGCAACCTCTTCCTGTGAAAGGCCCTGAGCATCACGTTCACGCTGCAGCAGCTCGCCCGGAGACGTTTGGGGAGCCAGGTCAGCGTCGGGGTCGTCGTAGTAATGTGTTTCGCTCATGACTGAGCATCCTTAATTCTGGCTTCGATTATTCAGAATCGCCCTGGGTCGTCTGTCGTGACTTGTCACCGTTGATCGACATCGAGGCGCTTGTCCTGTTATCGGCAACGTCACTGATTTGCTCCAGCGCCTCGGGGCTACTCCCAGTCAACTGCAGATAATATTGCCATTGCGCCATCGCCTTATCACGATGGCCTTCGGCCTGTTCAAGTCCGGCCAAGATTCGGTAACTGTTCGCCAGGCGTGGGTTGATCGCTTGCGCTCGAGCGAGGCTTTGACGAGCACCGGCGATGTTGCCAAGCTTGAACTGGCATTTCCCCAGGTTGGCGAACAGCCGATCCCGGTGGACGTACTCCGTATCGGAGGTCGCCTTTTCCAGTTGCTGACAGGCTTCCTCGATGCGGCCTTGCTCGTAAAGGAAAGCCGCATAATTGTTGCGGGCCTGTGTATGGCCGGCATCCACACTCAGCGCTTGCTGGAAATACTCGCTGGCCAGGGCCGCTTCTCCCTGACGCTGATAGACGATGGCCATTGCCTGCAACGCTTCAGGATCATTCGGCGCTATTTCCAGGGCATGATCGAGCGCTTGAAAGGCGCGACGGTTACTATGTTGCTCCAGATACGCGATACCCAACCGGGTGTAGGCATCCGCAGGGGGCAAGCTCGTGTCGTCAGGAGTACTGGAAGACGACAACTGGGTGTTGGCACATCCGGTGAGCCAGGCCACGCTCAGTAGAGCAACCAGGCACGATGGCGAGGGAATGGAATCTGGCAGGCCTTGGCGACGGATCATGAAGTCCTCTTGACGCATGATGATGCCCCACGATGCCCGATAACAGACTGGCCGAACGACGTGCAGTCACCTGATGATCGCAGCAACGGTTTGAAAAGCTTACCCATCAAAGCGCTGTGTCCACGTGAAGTCAAGGTTGTACACAAGGTTAATCGGCATCGATCTGGATCGATTGGATATAACGCTCATGACGACGTGTACGGTCCTTGACGCGTCCCACCAGTTGTCCGCATGCGGCATCGATGTCGTCGCCTCGCGTGGTACGCACGGGTGCCGTGTAGCCAAGCTCGTAGAGCCATTGCTGGAAACGCATGGTCTGGTTCCGCGATGGCTTCTCATAACCGGAATGCGGGAACGGGTTGAAGGGAATCAGGTTGATCTTGCATGGCAATCCGTCGAGTATCGACGCCAGTTGCTCGGCATGTTCGCGCTGGTCGTTGATATCCTTGATCAACGTATACTCGATGGTGATCATGCGAGTGTCGCTGCACTTGGCCAGATAACCCCGGCAGGCATCGAGCAGGCTGTCGATGTTGTACTTGCGGTTGAGCGGCACCAGCTCGTTGCGTAATTCGTCATTGGCCGCATGTAAGGAGATGGCCAGGCTGACGTCGAGCTCGTCACCCAGTCGCTCGATCATGGGAACGACGCCGGACGTCGATAATGTGACGCGACGTTTGGAGAGGCCGTAGCCATCGTCATCAAGCATCAGCTTCATGGCCGGGACGACGTTGTCATAGTTCATCAACGGTTCACCCATCCCCATCATGACCACATTGGTAACGGCCCGGTTGCTGGTGTCGCGTCGTGGTCCCGCGCTTCGACTGGCGACCCATACCTGCCCAATGATTTCAGCGGCGGTCAGGTTGCGCTGGAATCCCTGTTTCCCAGTGGAGCAGAAACTGCAGTCCAGGGAGCACCCGACTTGCGAGGAGACGCAAAGGGTCCGCCGCTTACCGCCTTCGGCGGGGATCAGTACGGTTTCTACGTAACTGCCGTCTTCGACTTCGAGCACCCACTTGCGAGTGCCATCGCTGGAACTGCCTTCATAGATGACACCCGGACTCCGCACCTCGGCGACCTCGGCCAGCTTGGCGCGCAGTGCCTTGGATAAATTGGTCATGGCGTCGAAATCGTCACACCCTTCATTGTGGATCCACTTCATGACCTGGGCTGCACGGAACTTCTTTTCACCGATGGAAACGAAAAACGCTTCCATCTGTTCGCGTGACAGGCCGAGCAAATTGGTACGAGACATGTCGGTGTTGGCAGTCATGGCAGGCGTCGCGCGTCAGTGGGACGTGACGCGGGAGTGTCGGCTCCCGCGTGGCAAACGATCAGGTGCGCGGGCATATCTCGTCATCGGAGAAGAAATAGGCCACTTCGCGCTCGGCGGAAGCACTGGAGTCGCTACCGTGTACCGCATTGGCATCAATGGTTTCGGCATAGTCTGCACGCAGCGTGCCAGCAGCGGCTTCCTTGGGGTTGGTTGCCCCCATCAATTCGCGATTCCTGGCGATCGCATCTTCCCCTTCGAGCACCTGAACGACCACCGGACCGGATGTCATGAAGCCTACCAAGTCAGCAAAAAACGGACGCTCCTTGTGCTCGGCATAGAAGCCTTCAGCCTGCTCGCGGGAGAGGTGAATCATTTTGGCTGCAACGACGTTCAGGCCGGTTTTCTCGATGCGCGCGATGATTTCACCGATAACATTCTTGGCAACGGCATCGGGCTTGATGATGGACAGGGTGCGCTCATTGGCCATTTGGCGTGTCTCCATGAGAGGTTGGTAAGGTATTGATAGGTAGCCGTATGATGTCGCGCCGCCCGGGGCCGGCCTCGATGTCGCGAGCCCCGTAGCGGCGCGTCAGTAACCTGGCACGACCGTCGCTTTCCCACTCCGCGACTCGCCGGGCCGAATAACCGATGAGTATAACGCTTCCGGTGGCAGCGGGACAAACACGCTACACCACATTCAAACGCTAAAGCTTTCCCCGCAGCCGCATTCATCCTTGACATTGGGGTTATTGAAACGGAAGAACCGATTGAGGCCTTCCGATACATAATCGACTTCACTACCATCCAGCATGTCTAGTGCGTCAGGTGCGACAAAGACCTGGACGCCATGTTCTTCGAATGAGACATCATTGGCGGCGGCTTCGTCGGCGAAATCGAGGACGTAACTGTACCCGGAGCAGCCGCTGGGCTTGACCGATACACGCAGGCCAAGACCGTATCCACGCTCATCTAGCACCTGGCGAATCTGATTGGCGGCAGCGGGGGTTATGGAAAGTTGCGCCATGGAGTTAGCCTCCTGCGTTGAGTTGAATGGCAAGTGTACCGTCATTGCCGCAAGGCGTTCACGGCTTGGCGGAGCTCATCGACTGCCGTGTCAATGTCATCCTGAGTGGTGAAACGGCCGAAACTGAATCGTAGCGACGAGAGCGCGCGGCGGCGCGGCACACCAATTTCCTTCAATACATAGGATGGTTCAACACTGGCTGAATTGCAGGCCGATCCCGTCGAGATAGCCAGCCGACGCAACGCCATCAACAAGGATTCTCCATCCACATCTTCGAAGGCCAGGTTGACGATGTTGGGGACAGCCACTCGGGTATCGGTATTGCGATATAAACCATCCAGTTCACCGAGTCCGTCGAGAAAACGCGAACACAGTGCTTGCGTGTGAGCGCGATCATTGGCGAGCTCGCGCGTTGCCAAACCAAAAGCTTCCCCCATGCCGACTATCTGGTGAGTAGGCAGTGTGCCGGATCGCATGCCGCGCTCATGCCCACCGCCATGTATCAGCGCTTCCAGTCGGATATCCGGATGGCGGCGGACATACAATGCACCGATACCCTTGGGACCATACACCTTGTGCGCCGAGAGCGACATCAGATCGATTCCCATGGTCGCTACATCGAGGTCAATCTTGCCGGCACCTTGTGCAGCATCCACGTGCACGGCGGCACCATGGGCATGGGCAACCTCGGCCAGTGCCGGTAGATCATGAATGCTCCCCAGTTCATTGTTGACCGCCATCAGGGAGATCAGCACGGTATCATCGCGGAGTGCGTCGGCAAGTTGGGATGGCGTGACCCGACCATCGCGGCCGGGTGTCAGCCAGGTGACGTCGAACCCTTCCGCTTCGAGGACTCTGGCGGTATCGACAACGGCTTTATGCTCAGTGGTCGACGTTACCAAATGGCGACCCTTGTCCCGATTGGCGCGCATGAAGCCAATCAGTGCCAGGTTATCTGCCTCTGTGGCACCACTGGTCCAGACGATCTCTCTGGGATCGGCTCCAATCAGATCGGCCACCTGGCGTCGCGCCCCCTCGACGGCTTGCTCAGCGAGCCAGCCTGGCATATGACTGCGTGATGCCGGATTGGCAAAGGTGCCATCCTGCGTCAGATACCGGCTCATTATGTCGGCAACGCGGGAGTCGACCGGTGTGGTGGCAGCGTAATCCAGATAAATGGGCGCGTTCATGAGTCCTTTGACCAGTCTCGGTACATGAGAATTCCGCCAAGGAATCCTCGTCAGTCGGCAGTGGTTTACGGTGACGAGACAGCGATGGTGTCACTGTCTGAATGGCGTCGCTGACGTTCGGCAATGCGCTGTACTTCATTGCGTTCGATGAGCTCACCCAGGGTAATGCCATCAAGATAACCGTGTATCTCGCGTGACAGGTCACACCACAAATGGTGCGTCAGACAGGTATTGCCTGTCTGGCAGTCCGACATCCCCTGGCAACGAGTGGCATCGACCGATTCATTGACGGCGTCGATGATGCGAGCGACGGATATGACACTCGCATCATGAGCCAGCAAGTAGCCGCCACCCGGTCCCCTGACGCTATTGACCAGGCTCGAACGACGCAGTCGGGCGAAAAGCTGCTCCAGATACGATAATGAAATGTCCTGACGCCGCGAAATATCAGCCAGGCTGATCGGCCCATGGGCGGTATGCAGGGCAAGATCAAGCATGGCAGTGACGGCGTAGCGTCCTTTGGTCGTCAAGCGCATAAACGAAGCATCGCCAGCTGCGGGTTCCTGAGAGTCTGGTGGATAGAGTCACGACACCGATAGTGGCTTCATTATGGGGAAACCCTAGTGTTTTGGTCAACAATATGACGACTCTTCGTGACGTGGCGGCCTACCGCGAGTTCTCGCTTTCATCCTGCTGCGATGGTGAGGCGGTGTCCGATGAGTCCGCATCCTCCTCCGGTGGAGGGCAGCAACTATCGACATCGTCAAGGATCTCGGCGAAATCCTCATCGCGGAGTTCCGGTAACTGGTCGTCACGGTAGCTGCCGTCGAGGCGACGAAGTGTCGAGCACATTTGTTCGATGCGCTCGTCTACGGCATGCATGTGGTCGAGCATTGCCTGGAATGAACGCGCGACCGGGTCGGGCATATCCTGGCTGATACCGTAGGCATCGAACCCGAACTTGCGACGCATGGCTTCACGCCGCTCGGGGTCGAACGACGGCGACTCCTCCGTATCCGGCTCTTCTCGCTTGACGATCTTGCCGGGGATACCCACGACCGTTGCGCCTTCGGGAACGGCCTTGGTGATGACGGCATTGGAGCCGATCTTGGCACCGGTTCCCACGGTGAACGGGCCGAGAATCTTGGCGCCGGCGCCGACGATGACACCATCCTCGAGGGTCGGATGTCGCTTGCCCTGACTCCAGCTAGTGCCGCCTAGTGTCAC
The DNA here is from genome assembly GCF_008079445.1 of Aidingimonas lacisalsi. GTDB lineage: Bacteria > Pseudomonadota > Gammaproteobacteria > Pseudomonadales > Halomonadaceae > Aidingimonas > Aidingimonas lacisalsi. The sequence goes on from NZ_VRYH01000002.1 coordinate 180,986, forward strand.
TCCCTGATAGAGAGTCACGTCATCGCCGACTTCAGCGGTTTCGCCGATCACGACGCCCATGCCGTGATCGATGAAGAAACGACGGCCGATTTTGGCACCGGGGTGGATCTCGATACCGGTCAACCAACGAAAAATCGAGGAAAGCGTTTTCGCCAGCCACTTGCAGTTTTTCTGCCACAACCAATGACTCAGACGGTGGGCCAGCAAAGCGTGCAACCCCGGGTAATTGGTCAGCACTTCCAGGAAGTTGCGGGCCGCCGGGTCTCGGGCGAATACGCTATTGATATCTTCTCGCAGGCGGCGAAACATGCAGCTGTCCTTTACTCCGTGAGAATGGCGACATGCGCAGGCATTGCGCATAGGGAATACCATTATTGGGGCGTGATGTCACGGCTGCAAGGAACGACGTATCGCGATCGGCACAAGGCTAGCCGAGTAGCCCGTGACGATAGAGGTCATGATGTCTTGTCGTGGTTATCGCCTGCTCGTTTCTGGGTTGCCGTCAATATGCCACGCAGGATGTTGAGCTCGAGCCGGTCCAGGCGTGTGCGTTGATAGAGACGCCTCAGTCGCGCCATCAATTGACGCGGTGTTGCGGGATCGTGAAAACCAATGTCGATCAGCGTCTGCTCGAGATGAGAGAAGTAATGTTCCAATTCGTCGTGAGTGGCGAGAGGTTCTTCCGTGTCGACAGTCAACGTGTTCTCGACGGGGGCGCTGGTTTCGCTGGTACCTGCGCTCTCCAGCATCAAGCACGCCATTCTGCACTCATAAGCCAGGACCTGAACGGCGGCAGCCAGGTTCAATGAAGCAAAGTCCGGGTTGGTCGGGATATGCACATGCGCATGACAGCGCTGCAATTCGGCATTGCTCAATCCGGTATCCTCGCGTCCGAAGACCAAGGCAAGGCGCGCGTCGGGAGACGAGAGTTCCGATGACAAACGCTCGCTCAGTTGACGGGGCGTCAGCATTGGCCAAGGTAGTGTGCGCGAGCGAGCGCTGGCACCGACAACCAGGCGGCAGTCGCCGACAGCATCGCCGAGATCGTCGTGAACGCTAATGGTGTCGAGCAGGGAGTCGGCTCCAGAGGCGCGCGCGTACGCCTCCGAGTCGTGAGGGTTGCAGCGCGGAGCCACCAGCGTGAGGGTAGCCAGCCCCATGTTGCACATGGCTCGCGCGACACCTCCAACATTGCCGGGGTGACTGGTGCCGACCAATACGATGCGAATCTGTCCGAGCATGACGACTGACCCATGTATCCCGAAAACCAGGCATCTTATCATGTTCTATGCGTGTCTAGGTGATAGCGGTGATCGCCGGTATCTGCTAGCATGCGCGTCGTCAAATTCCGTTCTTTAACAGTTACCGACCGTCCAGGGCTAGATCATGCATCCTATGATCCAACTCGGCCTGCGCGCTGCGCGCAGCGCCGCTGAGCAATTCGTGCGCATTCGTGAACGTATCGAGAATGCTCACGAGGAGTACAATCTCGACCGACTTCTGGAAGACACCGCGCGCAATGCGGAAACACTGATCTTGCATCAGTTGACGCGCAGCTATCCGCAGCACGGTGTCTCCGGACGTTACACGCCGGTTGCCGAAGGGAGTGGTGAAGGGCGCGATTACCACTGGAGCATCGAGCCCATTCACGGCCATTCCAATCTGCGCGTGGCCAGTCGCGACTTTGCCTTGTCGCTGGTCTGTTCATTCAGGGGCAGGCCAGAGCACGCGATCGTCATTCGTCCTTTCGATGACGATGAATACATGGCCAGCCGTGGCCGAGGCGCCCAATGCAATGGCAAGCGGCTGCGTGTGACCAGGCGAACCGAACTGTTGGGGGCCCGAATCGCCCTGGGCCTTCCGGAAGCGGCTACACGCTCTCGGCATTTACCTGATTACCTGTCCGTGCTCCAACAACTGGGACCACAAGTGACCACTCAGTATGCCAGTGGCTGTGGCTTGCTGGACATGCTCGAACTGGCGGCAGGCCGCGTGGATGTCGGCTTTGTGCTTGGTATCGAAGAGCAGGACAGTCAGGTCGGTACACTGTTTCTCAAGGAAGCGGGAGCCTTGATGGGAGGGTTGGACGGCGGCCCCAATGTCGCGGTGGATGGCGCCTTGATGGCCGCCAGCCCAAGGCTCTACAAGACCTTGGTGCAGCAGCTCAAGCCTCACGTGTCCTAGCACTATCCGCTGCCTCGGAGGTCATTCGGCGGACGGTTTCGAGGTGGGATGACTCCGAATGGCCCGGCCCCATGAGCGTGCATCGATTACTCTTCTACCTTGCGTAGCCGCTTGGTCCAGCGTTGCTTGGCGTATTTGCGCAGGTTGGAGACATTGTCGGTTTCATCGACGATGTCCTGACCCAGGATCGTTTCTATCACATCTTCCATCGTGACTACGCCGAGCCAGGTCCCGAGGTCGTCATATACTACGCAAATATGCTGTCGATTATGCAGCATCGTCGTGAAGGTCTTTTCAACGCTCTGTTCCGCGTTCACCGAATCGATCGGGTGCATCAGCGTTTTCAGGAGCGTGTCGTCATCGGCATGGTAGGTATCGGCCTTGTGAATATAGCCTTGCGCTTGCTCGCCGCCGTCCATGACGGGAAAGCGAGTGAATGGAGAGTGGCCATGCTCCTTGTCGAAACCGGCGACGGTCATTTGCGGGTTGAGAGTGACGCAGACGGTCCGTGGCGTCATGACATCCCGGACCTGTATGTCATGCAGGTTCAGGATGTTGGTGATCACTCGGGTTTCATCGTTGTCCAGCGCCTTTTCTTCATTGCCGATCTGGGCCAACGCCTTTATTTCTCCACGCATGTCGACATCGTAGGCATCCCCACCGATACGATTGGTGATCCGCTCCGATAGCCATATGAAGGGACGCAGGCTCGCGACCATGGCGTTCAAGGTCGGCGCCAGCATGGGAGCGAGTTGGCGCCAATACGTCGCGCCGATGGTCTTGGGGATGATCTCGGATACCACCAGAATCAGCAGTGTCATCAGTGCGGATGCTATCCCCAGATACGCTTCACCGAAGATGACGGTGACCTGAGCACCGACACCGGTTGCACCGACGGTATGGGCAATGGTGTTCAGAGTCAGTATGGCGGCCAGCGGTTGGTCGATGTTGTGCTTAAGGCGAGACAGTTTATCGTGCAGCTTCGGGCGAGTTTCCCGCTGTTGTGCGATAAAGCTCGGTGTCAGCGAGAGAATGGCGGCTTCAAGCAGTGAACAGATGAATGATGCGCCAATGGATAGGATAGCGAACGTTGCCAGGAGTAGCATGGTGTCTCGATCCGTCGTTGCAGGAGCTCGACCCGACAGCCTTGAGGGTGGGTCAGCGGTGCATCATCAGTCGACATGTCGGCGTATGGTGGAAGTATGACATCATTACCGATGTGCCGATGCATGGCAATGATGGAGACGCTGTGACGGGCAGCACCCACGGCGATGTGCCGAGGGCGCTGCGGCGAAACGCGACAACGAGATTCAGGGCAGTTCTTCCTCTTCGTCGTCGTTCTCTTTCTGGGCGGGGATGAGATCCTGGCGCTGTAGCTTGAGCGGAATCAGCAATGCTGACGCGACATAGATGGACGAGAAGGTGCCAACGCCCACACCGATGATCAACGCAATCGAGAAGTTGCGAATCAGGTCGCCTCCCAGGAACAGCAACGCCAGTAGTACCAGCAGCGTTGTGCCGGATGTCGCAAGGGTGCGCGACAAGGTGGCGTTGATCGCCTCGTTGAAGATGGTTGGCATGTCCTCGATGCGGGATTTGCGAATATTCTCGCGTATCCGATCGTAGACCACGATGGTGTCGTTGAGCGAGTAACCGATGACTGCGAGGATGGCGGCCAGTACCGTCAGGTCGAAATCGAGCTGGAACAGAGAAAATATGCCGATGACGATCACGACGTCGTGCATGAGAGCCAGCAGCGCACCGATGGCGAACTTATACTGGAATCGGAACGCCACATAGAGCATTACCAACCCCAGAGCCACTAGCATGCCCATGCCGCTTTGGTCGCGTAGCTGGTCGCCGACCTGGGCACCCACGAACTCGGCGCGCACCAGGTTGACATCCGTGCCACCGTCGCGAAGCAGGTCGACGACCTGTTCGCCGACATTGGCATCGTAGGCCTGCTGAAGTCGAATCAAGACTTCCGTCGACGCGCCGAAGTTCTGTACGGACACATCCCGGAACCCGGCCTCTTCCAAGCGTTCGCGAATCGTATTCAGCGACGGTGCTTCAGCGTACTCCACTTCAACCAGTGTGCCGCCGGTGAAATCGAGTCCTAGATTGAGTTGCTGGGTAGCCAGGGCGCCAATAGCGATCACCAGCAGGATAGCCGACATGATGAAAGCGAGGCGACGCTTGCCCATGAAATCAAGCTGTCGGTTGACCAGGGTTTTCATGACCACCTCTTATATCCAGAGTTTCTTGAGCGGCTTGCTGCCATGCGACAGGTTGACCATGGCCCGACTGACCAGCAGTGCGGTGAACATCGATGTCAGGATGCCCAGCGAGAGCGTAACGGCGAAACCCTTGACCGGCCCGGTGCCGATCGAGAAGAGAATCACCGCCACCAGTAGCGTCGTCAGATTGGCATCGACGATCGACGTGAAGGCCCGTTCGTAGCCTGCGCTGATGGCCTGCTGCGCCGACATGCCGTTACGAAACTCCTCGCGTATTCGTTCGAAGATCAGCACATTGGCATCGACTGCCATGCCTAAGGTCAGCACGATGCCGGCAATGCCCGGCAGAGTCAGTGTCGCGCCCAGGATCGACATGGCCGCGACCAGCAGTGCCAGGTTGACGCCGAGTGCCAGATTGGCGATGACGCCGAAGACCTTGTAACGCACCAGCATGAATAGCACGACCAGAAGCAGTCCGATTTGCACTGACATCACGCCCCGCTCGATATTTTCGGCACCTAGACTAGGCCCGATCGTACGCTCTTGAGCGAAATAGATAGGCGCGGCAAGCGACCCTGAGCGCAACAGCAGCGCGAGTTCCTCGGCTTCTGTCGAAGATTCCAGGCCGGTGATGCGGAAGCTGTTGCCCAGTGCACTCTGGATCGTGGCCAGACTGATGATGCTGCGGTCGGTGGTGTTCTCGCGTACCTCGACCTCCTCGCCATCTTCCATCACAGTGCGAACTTCGGAATTGTGCTCGATGAAGAGCACGGCCATGTTGCGACCGATGTTGGAGCGTGTGGCGCGATTCATCAGGGTGCCACCGGTGCCATCGAGATCGATGTTGACCTGGGGACGTCCGTTCTCGCCGAAGCTACGATTGGCGTTGGACACGTTGTCGCCGGTGATGATGACATCCCGCGCCAGGTCCGCTGAGCGACCTTCCTGATTCCGGAAGGAGAATGACTCGGTTTCGCTGTCGGGTGTATCCGGGCGAGCTTCGAGCCGAAATTCCAGATTGGCAGTTGCCCCCACGATCCGTTTGGCAGCGGCAGTATCCTGTACGCCCGGGAGTTCGACGACGATACGGTTGGGCCCCTGGCGTTGAACCAACGGTTCGGCAACGCCCAATTCGTTGACACGGTTGCGCAGTGTCGTCAGGTTCTGCTCGATCGCATAGTCCTGAATTTCTTCGACGGACTGATCGGTCAGCGTCATGGTGAGACGGGCGGCCCGGCCTTCTTCGTCGGTACTGAAGTCGAACTCGTCGAACTCCCTGCGGATCAGTTGACGTGCCTCGTCGCGATCTTCCGCCCCAGCGAAGACCAGACTGACACTACGGTCTTCGATCTCGGTATCGCGGTAACGAATGCGTTCGTCTCGCAGAAGCTCGCGCATGGCACTAGCGTTGACTTCCAGGCGTTGGGTCACGGCAGCGTCCATATCCACTTCGAGCAGGAAGTGAACCCCGCCACGCAGATCCAGCCCGAGATTCATGGGCGACGCGCCAAGACTTTCCAGCCAGTCGGGGGTGGATTCGGCCTGATTAAGGGCCACGACGTATTCGTCGTCGAGTAGCTCGTCTGCAATATCGCGTGCCTGGATCTGATCTCCGGCGTTGGCGAGACGAACCAGGACACTGCCACCATTGGTTTCGATCGATGAAATATCGATATCGGCATTGCGCAATTCGTTTTCTAGGTCATCGAGCCGGCGTTCGTCGAGACTGGCGTCGGAGCGTGAGCTGCTGATCTGTATTGCCGGATCCTCGGGGAAGAGGTTGGGCAGGGCATAGATCAGGCCAATGACAATGACGATCAGTATCAGCAGATACTTCCACAAAGGGTAACGGTTAAGCATGCAAGGCCTGCCTTGTTGCTAGCGTGACGCGGCCGCCGCGAGTGCGTTCGCGGACATGGAATGACGGGGGAGCGCCCCAATTCACCGCCGGATGCTGGGTCTCGTCAGCCGGCGGTGATACCGAGGAGGTCAGATGGACTTGAGCGTACCCTTGGGCAGGACGGCTGCCACGGCATTCTTCTGAACGCTGACCTCGGTCCCCTCGGCGATTTCCATGGTGATGAATTCGCTATCTTCGCTGACACTTGTGACGCGACCCAGCATGCCACCTCCAATGACGACTTCGTCGCCCTTGCTGAGCCCCTTGATCAGCTGCTTGTGCTGCTTGGCGCGTTTGGCCTGCGGGCGCCACAACAGGAAGTAGAAGATCAGCACGAAGCCGACCAGCATGACGATCTGAGCGATACCACCGCCTGCGGCCGCACCGCCTTCGGCATGTGCCGGGGAAATGAAGAAGTCCAGCATCGGTTAGAGTCTCCTGCGAGAGTTGTGAAATGAACGGATCAAATGGGCTTGTCTACGCCGGTGGCGCTTCCGGCACCGGTAGGCCACGGCGTTCATAGAACACGTTGACGAAGTTCGCCAATGTACCCGCTTCGATGGCACCGCGCAAACCAGCCATCAGTCGTTGATAGTGGCGCAGATTGTGTATGGTATTGAGCATCGAGCCAAGCATCTCGCCACAGCGATCCAGATGGTGCAGGTAGCTGCGTGAAAAATGGCGGCATGTATAGCAGTCACATGCCGCTTCCAGCGGCCTTGTATCGTGGCGATGTCGGGCATTGCGAATCTTGACCGTACCTTCATCGGTGAACAGGTGGCCATTGCGGGCATTGCGGGTCGGCATCACGCAATCGAACATGTCGATCCCTCGGCGCACGCCTTCCACCAGGTCTTCGGGTTTCCCGACTCCCATCAGGTAGCGAGGCTTGTCGGCCGGCATCCAGGTGGGCAGATAATCGAGCACCTCGAACATATCGGACTTGGGTTCGCCAACCGAGAGCCCTCCAATGGCCAGTCCATCAAAGCCAATGTCCAGCAGTCCAGACAGCGATCGTTCCCTCAGCGCCGGATGCATTCCCCCTTGGATGATACCGAACAGGGCGGCAGCCGAGTCGCCATGGGCATCGCGAGATCGTTTGGCCCAGCGTAGCGAACGCTCCATTGATGCCTCGGCCTCACTTGCCGTCGCGGGGTAGGGCGTACACTCATCGAAGATCATTACGATGTCGGAACCCAGGGAACGTTGTACAGCCATGGACTCTTCGGGCCCCATGAAAACCTTGGCGCCATCCACCGGCGAGCGGAAATGCACGCCTTGTTCGGTGATCTTGCGCATCTCGCCCAGCGAGAATACCTGGAAACCGCCGGAGTCGGTCAGAATCGGTCGATGCCACTGGGAGAAGTCGTGCAGGTCACCGTGAGTCTCGATGACCTCCATGCCGGGGCGGAGCCATAAGTGAAAGGTATTACCGAGAATGATGTCGGCTCCGATCGTTTCAACGGCCTCAGGTGTCATGCCTTTGACCGTGCCGTAGGTGCCGACCGGCATGAAGGCCGGTGTTTCCACCGCACCACGCGGAAAGGTCAGGCGACCCCGGCGAGCACGGCCATCGCTGGCCAGATGGTCGAAGCTCATGAAACATTCGTGACGCATGCAGGCTCTCACTTCATGGTAAAGCGCCCTGTCATCATTCAGGGCGACTTGCGGGTTAATAACATGGCATCGCCATAACTGAAGAAGGCGTAACGCTTGGCCACGGCTTCCCGATAGGCGCTCATCACCGTCTCATGGCCGGCGAATGAGGCTACCAGCATCAGCAGCGTCGATTCTGGTAGATGGAAGTTGGTGATCAGTGCATCGACGCAGCGCCACTCATAGCCCGGGTAAATGAAGATATCGGTGTCGCCGCGAAAAGGGGCGATCCGGTCATCGGCGGCATGCATGGCAGCGGTTTCCAGGCAACGCACACTGGTCGTGCCGACCGCGATCACGCGGTGCCCCGAGGTTTGCGCCTGCCGGATCTTGGCGCAAGCCGTCTCATCGACCTCGAGCCACTCGCTATGCATAGCGTGTTCGCGAATATCGTCGACGCGAACCGGCTGGAATGTCCCGGCACCAACGTGGAGCGTCACGAAGGCGCTTTCTATCCCCTTGTCGGCGAGCGAATTCAGTAGCGGCTCATCGAAGTGCAGACCGGCGGTAGGGGCTGCGACCGCACCGTTGCGGCGCGCGTAGACCGTTTGATAACGATCGCGGTCGCTGAGCTCGTCATCCCGGTCGATATAAGGGGGTAACGGCATATGACCATGACGTTCGAGTAGCTCGATCAACGGCGTATCGCCAAAAAAGCGCAACTCGAAAAAGGCACCTTGTCGGCCTTCGATTACGGCATGGACATTGCCTTCGAAGATCAGCTCGGTCCCTGGCTTCGGCGCCTTGCTGGCACGCAAGTGTGCCAGCCCTCGGTAAGCGTCCAAGGGACGTTCGAGCAGCATCTCCACTTTACCACCGCTGGCTTTCTGGCCATGCAGACGTGCCGGGATGACACGAGTGTCGTTGAATACCAGCAGATCGCCGGGGTCGAGCCACTCGATAATATCCGCAAACTGGCGATGCGCGAGATTGCCACTCGGCCCATCGACACACAACAAGCGGCAGTCGCTGCGCTGTTCCGATGGGTAACGGGCGATCAGCTCTTCGGGAAGGTCATAATGGAAATCGGCGCGCTGCATCGGGTATCGACTCGAGATTCTACACTAGGCGTCGGGAATGAGGCCGTTGAACAGGCGCCATAGGATACGCGTTTCGGGCGGCGAAGTCAGGTCGCGATATGATGAATCATCGATCACCGCCAGCCGAGGATTGACCTGTGTGCCTGGCTACGTATAATGCAACGCGCTGCTCGTGCCCGGGTGGCGAAATTGGTAGACGCAGCAGATTCAAAATCTGCCGCTGGAGACAGCGTGTCGGTTCGAGTCCGACCCCGGGCACCATGACCTTCCGTGTTCGTTGCCCCCTCTCGAATAGTACTTCACCATCGAGTAGCACTGCGTTGTTCCGTCGAATGGCACTGCTGTCGTGGTGATCGTGTCGCTTGGCAGTGTAACCTCGCTTTGATGTTGTCATGCGTGGCATGATGCGTTCTTCGTCTCGGTGTGGTCGAGGATGGAATGCCTCTGTCTCTCTGGTTGTCATTGGTTGCGGTGTGTGCCATGGGGGCGATGTCTCCCGGTCCGAGTCTGGCGCTGGTGTTGCGTCATACATTAGGGGGCGGACGCCTGGCAGGAGTGAGCGCTGCCTTGTCTCATGCGCTGGGCGTTGGCTTCTATGCGTTGCTGACTGTCTGGGGATTGGGGGCGTTGATTGCGCGTCAACCGTTAATGTTCCAGGCGATTACATGGGCAGGGGCGTGCTATCTGGCCTGGTTGGGTATCAAGGCGCTGCAGGCGGGACGTACGGATACCCTGACGTCCCAGGCTGTTGCGGAGTCACACCGGCGTGCGGCGCGCGAGGGTATACTGGTCGCGCTTGGCAATCCGAAGCTGATTCTTTTCTTTGTAGCCTTGCTGAGTCAGTTCGTCAGTGCTGATATGAGCGCGACCGCTAAAGGGCTGATCGTTGCGACTGCCCTGGTGATCGACGGAAGCTGGTACACACTGGTTGCCGTGTCGCTCTCCCATTCGGCCGTTCTGCCCTGGTTGCGCGCTCGTTCACACTGGATCAATCGTGCCACGGGCGTGCTGTTGATCGGGCTGGCCGTGCGGGTTCTGGTCGGCTAGTCCGATTTAGTGGCCATGATTGGCATCGGTGGTCTCGTCGCCGGTAGCCGACGTCTGTACCGGGACAGTGATGTCGATCGGTTCACGGTCGGCAAACTGCAGTGTCAACGGAAAGCGCTCCCCCTCTTCCAGCGATTCCTCAAGTCCAATCAACATCAGGTGAGGGCCTCCACCCGGACGCATGCTCACGGTGTCTCCAGCGTCGATGCGTAACTCCTCGAGTTTGCGCATCTTCATGCGATCTCCATCCCTTTGCATATCGTGCACCTCGACTGCTTTGCTGACAGGGCTGCTGGCCCCTGTCAGCACGGCATCGTCTTCGCCGGCCATGATATCGACATAGGCGGCACCATGGGGTGCGGCGGCAGGCATCGGTGTAGAGAAAGGATGGGCGATACGCAGGCTGTCGACCTCCAGCTCATGAGCCTGAGAGAGCGTGGGCATGAGCAGAAGCATCCCTGCCATCAACGGTCGCATGGTACGAAAACCCGGCATGCTATGGTTACCTCATTGACGTGATTCGTTGCCGAAACTGCACTTGAGAGTCAAGGCGTGATGCGTGCCAGGATCGCATCAAGCGGTGCGTCCGTCGATAGATTGCCATAGGCGGCGCCGGCCTTTTTCCCCAGCCGTGACTGACAGAAGGCATCGGCAATCGCGGCGGGAGCGTATTGTAGCAGCAGCGAGGCCTGAAGCGTCTGGGCCAGACGTTGGGTCAGCCAGCGGGCGCCGAGTTCGATGGTTTCGGGAGGGCTAGCCAGGATCCCCATGATGTCATCGACGGCAAGGTCATAATCCGGGTGCTGGTTGCTTGATACCTCCAGCTCAGTCTGTAAGGCCCTGACGCTTGCTGGATGGCGGGCAAGAACGCGCAGGACATCCAGGCAGATCACGTTGCTTGACCCTTCCCAGATGGCGTTGACCGGCGCTTCTCGGTATAGGCGTGCCAGCGGAGACTCTTCCACATAGCCGTTACCTCCGAGACATTCCATGGCTTCTACCATGAAGCCCGAACCACGTTTGTTGTGCCAATACTTGGCCAATGCCGGTAATAATCTCGCCAGGGCAGCTTCATGGTCGTCGCCTGGTGAGTCGAAGGCGCGTGCCGTACGCATGACCAGAGCAAGGCTGGCCTCGACTTCAAGCGTCAGGTCGGCGATCACCATCCGCATCATGGGCTGGTCGGCAAGCCGTTGGCCAAACGCTTGTCGCCCCTGTACATGGTGCCAGGCTTCCAGCAATGCCTGTCGCATCATGCCCGCGGGTGCTGTGGCTGCATCCAGTCGGGTCTGTTGAACCATGTCGAGAATGGTGGCAATGCCACGACCCGGGTCGCCTACAGGCTGACACCAGGCATGGCGATATTCGATTTCGGCCGAGGCATTGGCACGATTGCCGCATTTGTCCTTGAGTCGCTGGATCTCCAACGCATTACGCTCGCCATTCGGCATGAAGCGCGGCACGAGAAAGCAGCCAAGGCCATCATCGGTCTGGGCCAGAGTCAGGAAGGCATCCGACATAGGGGCGCTGCAGAACCACTTGTGGCCGATCAGGCGATAACCGCTGTTCGCCTGGGTGGCGACATCGGGTACGGCCCGAGTGGTCGCGGCACGCACATCGCTGCCGCCCTGCTTCTCGGTCATGGCCATGCCCATGGTAACGGCTGGTTTCTCGCTTGCCGGTATGGCCCGACCATCATAGTCCCAGGCCAGCAATTTCGGTGCCCATTGAGAGAGCACGTCGGGCTGGTGGCGCAGCGCCGGCATGGCGGCATGGGTCATGGTGAAGGGGCAACAGAAACCGGGTTCCACCTGGGTGAGCAGGTAAAGCGCGGCGACGTGTGCCTGATGCCCGCCGCACGATTCTTCCTGCCAGGCCACGGCGTGCCATCCATGGTCGAAGGCCAAGTGCATCAATTCGTGGTAGGCCGGATGATAGCTGACTTCATCGAGGCGTCGGCCATGGCGATCGAATAGCCGTAGCTCGGGAGGATGACGGTTGGCGGTTTCGCCCAGTTGCTGATGGTAAAGGCTACCCGTATTGACGCCTAATGGGGCTAGACGTCGAGCGACCCAATCCGGCGCTTCACGCTTCAGTGCCTCTTGAAGCGGTATGTCGAGTGCCAGGAAGTCGCGGTCGCCGGTCGGGACTGGCTGGTTGACGACGGCATGTGTCGCGAGCCGGGTGCGGGCAGTATCGTTGGACATGACAAGACTCCGGCAGGTAACTGCTTCGAGCATGGTTGCCCATATCCCGGGGGTCAATGGTCATGATGATATCGCGAGTTGCCTCCCCGCATCGTTTTGGCTGGCGAGTTGCGACAAGTCATGGCATCGTGAAGTGTCACGAAAGGGATGCGTCGTTGCCATGCTCATTTACGATCTCGATTGCCATACCCACAGTGGTGAACCGTTCAATTTGCGGGCCCTGCGTGGTCAGGTGCTGTTGATCGTCAACGTCGCCAGCCGCTGCGGCTATACCCCCCAGTTGGCGGAGTTGGAAACGCTTTACAAACGGTACCGGGACCGAGGCTTCACCGTGCTGGGGTTTCCCTGCAATCAGTTCGCGCGTCAATCGCCTGAATCAGCCAATGCTTTCTGTCGTTTTGGCGAGCGGGAGTACCGAATCACCTTTCCCCTGATGGAAAAGGTGCGAGTGAATGGTCGTCATGCACACCCGTTGTTCGTGCAGTTACGCCGTCAGGCACCGGGGGTTTTCGGCACCACGCTGATCAAATGGAATTTTACCAAGTTCCTGGTAGGTCGTGATGGTCAGGTACTACGCCGTTTCGGCCCGCGTGACGGCGAACGGGATATACGTCCGATACTGGAAGAGGCACTGGATGCCCCCTTTCTCCTTGATTGATCGAGACGATCAGCGAGAGTCCAGGTTGCGCACCGCCATGACGCGGGTCATGAGCTCGTTCCAACGGTGACGTGTCATGATCGTTGTCAGTCCCGAAAACAGCAGCCAGAATTTACGACGCCATCCCTTTAGCCTCAGGTTGTGGGCGACCAGTTGACGCATCAGTTTCTGGTCGTCGAAGGCGCGCCATTCACTGGCGACCGACATCTGGTGACGTGATAATACTGGGGCGAGTTCCAATCGAAACATCCATTCCAACTCATCCAGTGTTAGTCCGTGGCGCTCGATGACGTCGACCATGCGTTCGTAATCCGCCTCGCGAGGTTCGCGTTCCAGCCACAGTGGCGCCAACGCGAGCCAGAGTTCACCGCGTTCGTCGACCAGGGTCTGGGCATCCATGGAGTTCTCCTGTGGTATCGGCCGGCAAGGCCAGCGTATTGTCATCATGGTCGGCCAACCCGGTGTTCGTCTCAAGGGGCGGACACATATCCGGGAAGCCGCTAGAATGTCGGCAATTCATGGCGATAATCGAGGTTCTTCGTGATCATCAAACCCAAGGTTCGCGGTTTCATCTGTACCACGACACATCCCAAGGGGTGCGAGCAGAACGTTCTTGAGCAGATCGAGGCAACGCGTGCGCGTGGCATCGACCGAGACAAGGGCCCCAAGAAGGTCCTCGTCATCGGGGCGTCCAGCGGTTATGGCCTGGCGGCCCGTATTACGGCTGCCTTCGGTTATGGCGCCGATACGTTGGGCGTATTCTTCGAAAAGCCGGGCACCGACAAACGTTCGGGTACGGCGGGTTGGTATAACTCTGCCGCTTTCGACAAATTCGCCAAGTCGGAAGGGCTCTACAGTAAGTCGATCAACGGCGATGCCTTCTCGCATGAAGCGCGCAACAAGGCGATCGAACTGATCAAGCAGGACATGGGGCAAGTGGATCTGGTGGTCTATTCATTGGCGTCGCCGGTTCGCAACCTCCCCGATAGCGGTGAACTCAAGCGTTCGGCGCTTAAGCCGATCGGCGAGACGTACCGAGCGACGGCGATCGATACCAACAAGGATACGGTCATCGAAGCCGAAGTCGAGCCGGCCACGGACCAGGAAATCGCCGATACCATCGAGGTGATGGGAGGCGAAGACTGGGAGCTATGGATCGACGCGCTGGACAAGGCTGGCGTGCTGGCACCGGAGGCACGCAGTGTCGCTTTCAGCTATATCGGTACCGAGATCACATGGCCGATCTACTGGCATGGGGCGCTGGGCAAGGCCAAGGAGGATCTCGACCGGGCCGCCGGTGAGATAGATACCAAACTGAAGGCCTATGGCGGCGGCGCCAATGTGGCCGTGCTCAAGTCGGTTGTCACTCAAGCCAGTGCCGCCATTCCGGTCATGCCGCTCTACATCGCCATGGTCTACAAGGTGATGAAGGAGCAAGGTCTTCACGAAGGCACTATCGATCAGTTGAACCGTCTGTTCAGTGAACGTCTCTATGGAGGGCGCTTCGAAACCGACGAGTCGGGACGCCTGCGGTTGGACGACTGGGAACTGCGCGATGACGTTCAGCAAGCTTGCAAGCAGTTATGGCCGCAAGTCACGACCGACAACCTCCATACCATTACCGACTATGCAGGCTATAAGCATGAATTCCTCAAGCTGTTCGGCTTCGAACGCGATGACGTGGACTACGATGCCGATGTGGACCCGGTCGTGGCTTTCGATGTCGAAGACGTGTGATCGGGGCCTGCGCCGATTACATTGATGTGCCCGGGTTTATATCGAGGGGTCATCGCCGTTGAACGTGCCTGTCGTTTCTGCGGCGATGGCGTATGATGGAGCCTCGCACCCGAGTCACGACGAGCCTTCATGTTCGATACTGCGACCCCGACGCTGGCACGGTACACTTCCCGTCAGGTAGGCTTCGTGTTGTTGCCTGGGTTTTCATTGCTGGCTCAGGCCTGTGCACTGGAGCCATTGTCGGTGGCCAACCAACTGGCGGGCGCTCGTCTTTATACGTCGTCGACGTTCGGCTTGGAGCCTCGGGCGGTGGAAAGTGCGGCCGAAGCGTCATTGTTACCACAGCAGACGCTATCGGGAGGGGCTCCCTCCGAACCCGATGCCGACCTGGACATCGTCCTGGTATGCGCGCCAAGTCCACTGCCACCGATCGATATCAGCGGTTTGACACAATGGCTCAAGCGGTTGGCAGGACGCGGTGTGGTGCTGGGCGGGATTGCCGGCGGTACCGAAGTGCTGGCACGCGCCCATGTCCTGGATGGCTATCGTGCGACGCTGCCTTGGCAGCGTTTTGATGCCTTTGCCAATGACTATCCGCATGTCACGCTATCGCAACAGTTGTTCGAGATCGACCGTAACCGCCTGACCTGTGGCGGTGGCACGGCGGCCATGGACATGATGATGACCCTGATTGGTCACCATCACGGGCAGCCCCTGGCTGAGCGTGTCTCCGAGCACTTCGTGCTGGAACGCATCCGGATGGCTGACGAACCTCAACATGTACCACTGCGATCGCGCTTCGGGCATGCACCGCAGAATCTGCATGATGCCGTCTCCCTGATGGAAGCCAATACCGAAGAGCCGTTGACCACGCATGAACTGGCGGCGCATCTGGGGATATCCCGGCGCCAATTGGAGCGTTTGTTCAAGAAATATCTGAAGACGGTACCCAGTCGTTATTATCTCGATCTACGCTTGCAGCAGGCGCGCAGGCTGTTGCGCGACAGCGACCATCCCGTGGGCGATATTGCGCTGCAAACGGGGTTCTCGTCCGGGGCGCATTTTTCCACTGCGTATCGGAATCACTTCGGCATGACCCCTCGCGAGGAGCGTCTAGCCTGAACGGACATGACGCCACGCTAGGAGCGATGCGTCTTGTGCGCGATCAATGCGCGAAATACCGATCCCATCATGACCGGTGTATCGTGTGTCACGCTGAAACCGGCATTTTCCAGCAACGGTCGCGCTTGGCGAGTAATATCCGTAGCGATCGCGTTCGTCACGACATTCAAGGCGCGTCGTCCCCAACTGGCACGGTGCTCATCGCACTGGAATTTATCCATGATGCAGAGTTGACCATCTTCGTTGAGTACCCGGTGAGCTTCCTGGAGTCCACGTTCGGGGTGCGGTATGACGGCCAGCACCAGGTGCATGACGACGACATCGAAATGATCGTCCGGATAGTCGAGTCGTTCGGCATCCATGGTACGGGCCGTAGCATCGAAACCCAGGTCATTGGCGCGCGCCCGGAAACGCTTGACCATGGCATGACACAGGTCGGTGCCATGCAATTCGATATCACGGGGTATGTAGGGAAGATCCAGCCCCGTTCCGGCACCGACGATCAAGACCCGCTGACCCGCCGTCCAGTCCACGACGCCCAGTGATCGGCGCCGGGCGCGACGAAATAGGCGGTCGGCGACGAGATCATAGACTGGCGAGTACAGGGTATAGCGCAACCGGTTCCAGGTAGTGGTGTTGAACATCGCAGGTGCCTCGCTACGTCATGGGGCCGACTTGTAGTCTAACCGCTTTTCATAATTCGTCGTCCCATTACTGAAAGTTCCGGTCGGCGGCGGGCTCTATACTCTGTTGATCAATTGGTCCCACTGGATGGAGAGCATCATGAACGAGACCCCGACCCGCAGCGATTTCGACCAGTACATGGCGCCGACCTATGCGCCGCAACAGGTGATCCCGACGCGAGGAGAGGGCAGCCGACTATGGGATCAGGCCGGTAAGGAATACATCGATTTTGCTGGCGGGATTGCCGTCAATGCGTTGGGTCATTGCCATCCGGCCCTGGTCGACGCGCTCCAGTCTCAGGGCAATACGCTCTGGCATCTCTCCAATGTATACACCAATGAGCCGGCTCTGCGCTTGGCGAAATGCCTGGTCGAAAGCACCTTTGCCGACAAGGCCTTTTTCTGCTCTTCCGGTGGCGAGGCCAATGAAGCTGCGCTCAAATTGGCGCGCCGCTACGCCCATGATCACTATGGTGCCTACAAGGACAAGATCATTTCGTTCCAGCAATCTTTCCACGGCCGCACATTGTTTACCGTCAGTGTGGGCGGGCAGCCCAAGTATTCCCAGGGATTCGGCCCGATTCCGGGGGGAATCCTGCATGCGGAATTCAACGATCTTGACAGTGTACGCAAGCTGGTAGGCGACGATACGTGTGCAATCATCGTCGAACCGATGCAAGGGGAAGGCGGCATCGTTCCGGCGACCCCCGACTTTCTTCACGGGGTTCGCCAACTTTGCGATGACAACCGCGCGTTGCTTATTTTCGATGAAGTCCAGACTGGTGTCGGGCGTACGGGATCACTGTATGCCTACATGGAGTACGGGATCACGCCGGATATCCTGACCAGTGCCAAGTCCCTGGGGGGCGGTTTCCCGGTAGGCGCGATGCTGGCCACCGATGAGGTCATGGCATCCTTGACCGCCGGGACTCACGGCTCGACGTATGGTGGCAATGCGTTGGCGTCTGCAGTGGCGCTGGCCGCTGTGGAGTTCATCGATACCCCGGACGTGCTGGCGGGCGTCAAGAAGCGTCATGACCTGTTTCGTGAGCATCTCGAATCGATCAATCGTCGCTATGGCGTATTTCAGCAAGTTCGCGGCATGGGACTGCTGATCGGGGCCCCCATGGCACCGGATTACGCGGAGCGGGCCAAGGACATCCTGCCACTGGCCATTGACGAGGGACTGATGGCGTTGGTTGCCGGTCCCAATGTATTGCGCATGGCGCCGTCGCTGGTGATTCCCGAAGCCGATATCGAGGAGGGAATGGCTCGTCTTGACCGTGCGATTGCTAGGTTCGTGGCACAGGCATGAGCATGGCGATTACCGACGCCGATACGCAACCGACGATAAGAGGGTTTGCCATGTTGGTCGTTCGTCCTGCCCGGGCGGCAGACTTGCCGGACCTGGAGCGGTTGGCCGGTAGCGCCACACCACGGCTGACCAACCTGCCGGCACACCGAGACCGTCTGGAGGAGCGCATCACACGCTCCCAGCGCGCTTTCAGCCGAGATATCGACTTCCCCGGTGACGAGCACTATACCTTCGTGATCGAGGATCGAGAACGCAACGAGGTGGTGGGGACGGCCACCATCCGTGCGCAAGCTGGAGCCAACGAGGCGTATTACACCTATCGTCAGGAGACATTGATCCATGCCTCGCAGCAACTCAATGTGCGCCGCGAGGTCCAGACCCTGTCGCTGTCGCACGAAGTCTCGGAAGCCACGCTGCTGTGTGCCTTGTCGCTCGACTCACGCTATAAAGCCACCAGCGCCGAGAGCTTGCTGCGACGTGCCCGGTTGATGTTCATCGCCCAGTATCCGGAGCGCTTTTCAGCACTTCTGGCGGTGGCATTCCCGGGCTATCTCGATGGCGAGAGCGAGTCGCCATTCTGGAACAGCGTCGGACGCCACTTCTTCGTGCGCAGCTTCCAGGAAATCAATCACCTGGCCGGAGTGCGTTCCAAGAGCTTCATCGCCGAAGTGATGCCTCAGTTTCCGCTGTATTTGCCATTATTGACTCCCCAAGCCCGGGCAGCGATCGGGCGGGAACACCCGGATCACGAGCGTGCCCTGGAGGAGATGCTGGCCGAAGGCTTCGTGCGCAGCCGTCATGTCGATATCTTCGATGGCGGCCCGGTGGTCAAGGGCGAACGTGATCGGTTGGAAACCTTCCAGCAGGCTGCCTGGCATCCCGTCCGGGTCCGTCCGGAAGCCTCTCTGCCTGATGCCGAGCCTGCCATGGTAGCCAATCAGAAACTCGGCGACTTTCGTTGCGTGGTTGCGCGTTATGCCTTGTCACCGACCGGGCAACTGATGCTGTCGCAGGATCATGCCGACATCCTCGGTGTGGAAGAGGGACGTGCCGTGCTGGCTGCACCGTTGACATTGCCCGATGTCGAAGATGCGCTCGACGAAGGAGAATTGTGATGCACATTCGCCCGATTGCCCGTGGTGATCTCGACGCGTTGCAGTCCCTGGCACAGCAGACGGGGGTCGGCTTTACCTCATTGCCTGATAATCGCGACTTTCTGGCCAGCAAGATCGAGTCCGCCGCACGCGCTTTCGAGGAGCGTACGCCGGTGGATGATCGACTTTATTTCTTCGTACTCGAAGATGGCGACAATGGTGAGCTGGTGGGGTGCTGTGCCATCGAAGGCCAGGTCGGACGTGAAGTGCCTTTCTATAACTACCGGCTCGGCACCCTGGCTCACTCATCCGTGCAACTCGACCTGCACCGTACGATCGATACACTGTTCCTCAGCTCTGACCATACCGGCGATGCCGAGGTTTGCTCGCTCTACTTACGCCCGGAGTATCGTCGCAATCGCAACGGCGCATTGCTTTCCAAAGCGCGCTGGCTGTTCCTGGCTCAGTTCCGCGACCGTTTTCCGCACAAGGTGCTGGCGGAAATGCGTGGGGTCTTCGATGAGAACGGGGTGAGCCCTTTCTGGGAGTGTCTGGGCAGCCATTTCTTTCCGATGGCATTCTCCGAGGCAGACAGGCTGACGGGGCTGGGACAGAAAAGCTTCATCGGCGAACTGATGCCCAGGTTTCCGATCTACACCCCCTTCTTGTCCGAAGCGGCACGGGCCTGCATTGGCGAAGTCCATGAACACACGCGTCCTGCTCTGGAGATGCTCAAGAAAGAAGGCATGCGCTGGGAGGGCTACATCGATATCTTCGATGGCGGCCCCACGGTGGAAGCGTACATCGACGATGTGCTTGCGGTACGCAACTCACGGTTATGTCAGGTAGAAGTGACCGCCGATGCCGAACACATGGAACGCCCTTCCTGGCTCGTTGCGACGACCGAGATGCTGAGCTTCCGCGCCGCCTGGGTAGGTCGCGGTCCAGATGAACGTAACGTAATCACCCTGACCGAAGAAGAGGCACACCGCTTGGATGTCAAGGCGGGAGAGTCTCTCCGTGTACTCGAGACATAGGAGTTGATGATGCAAGCCAGGCAGCAACTGCTGGTCGGTGGCAACTGGGTCGATGGCACGGCAGAACGCTTCGCTAAGCTCGACCCGGTGTCGCATGACGAGCTATGGCATGGCGGCAGCGCCGCGCCCGAGCAGGTAGCAGCTTCCGTCAATGCTGCACGCCAGGCATTTCCGGCCTGGGCACGTATGCCATTTACCGAGCGCCAGGCGCTCGTCGAGCGCTTCCGCGATGTACTGGAATCCCGCCGTGAAGCGCTGGCGACCGCGATCGCTCAGGAAACCGGCAAGCCGCTATGGGAAGCGCGTACCGAAATCGGTGCGATGATCGGTAAAGTGGCGATCTCCCTGCGGGCCTATGAGGAGCGCACCGGCGAACACCAGCGCGACGCCGGCGGTGCCAGGGCGGTATTGCGTCACCGCCCACATGGCGTCATGGCAGTATTCGGGCCCTACAACTTTCCTGGCCATCTGCCCAATGGGCACATGGTGCCAGCGTTGCTGGCCGGTAATACGGTGGTCTTCAAGCCCAGCGAACAGACACCGTTGACCGCGGATCTGACCGTGCAGTGCTGGCGCGAGGCCGGCCTCCCCGATGGCGTCATCAATCTGGTACAGGGTGCTGCGCCGGTGGGACAGGCATTGGCCGCATCGCCATCGATCGATGGACTGCTGTTCACGGGGAGTGCCAAGGTGGGGGGCATCCTGCATCGCCAGTTCGCCGGCCAACTCGACAAGATCCTGGCATTGGAACTGGGGGGTAACAATCCCTTGGTGGTCCGGGATGTGCCTGATGAGCGTGCCGCCGTGCTGAGCATTCTGCAGTCGGCCTTCCTGTCCGGTGGCCAGCGCTGTACCTGTGCCCGTCGGTTGATCGTTCCCGAGGGGGCAGTCGGTGACCGTCTGATCGAGTCGCTGGTCACGGCCATGGACAGGCTTCATGTCGCCGGCCAGTTTGCGTCCCCCGAACCGTTCTATGCGGGGCTGGCAAGCCTTCAGGCGGCGGATGGCCTGCTGCAGGCACAGGCTGACCTGGAGACGGCCGGTGGGATGGTGTTGTCACGCATGCGTCGTCTGGAGGGGAACACCAGCCTGTTGTCACCGGGGCTGATCGATGTGACCGGGCTCGAGGTCCCCGACGAGGAGCATTTCGGACCATTGCTCAAGGTGACCCGCTATCGCGACTGGGAAGAGGCCATCGCCTTGGCCAACGATACGCGTTATGGCCTCTCCGCCGGCCTGATTGGCGGCGAGCGCAGCGATTGGGACGATTTCCTGTTGCGTATCCGCGCCGGTATCGTCAACTGGAACCGTCAGACCACCGGTGCTTCCGGCGATGCGCCGTTCGGCGGTATCGGCGACAGCGGCAATCATCGACCCAGTGCCTACTACGCCGCCGATTACTGTGCCTATCCGGTGGCTTCCATGGAGAGCGACGTCTTGGAACTGCCTGACAACTTGCCGCCGGGAGTCGAACTGTGACGCAACAACAAAGTACCGTCCATGAAGTCAATTTCGATGGTCTGGTCGGCCCCACTCACAATTACGCCGGCCTGGCGCACGGCAATGTGGCATCCATGTCTCATGAAGGTCTGGCATCCAACCCCAGGGAAGGGGCGCTGCAGGGTCTGGCCAAGATGAAATCGCTGCTCGACGCCGGATTCATGCAAGGTGTATTACCGCCGCAGCAACGTCCCGACCTGGGGGCCTTGAGAGCGCTAGGGTTCACCGGCAGTGCTCGGCAAGTGCTGGCGCATGCCGCCAATGAGGCACCCCAGATCCTGCGTGCGGTATGTTCGGCGTCAAGCATGTGGACGGCCAACGCTGCGACCGTTTCGCCGAGTGCCGATACGCCGGATGGCCGGGTCCACGTTACGCCTGCCAATCTGCAGTCGAGCTTTCATCGGTATCTGGAACCGGCGACCACTGCACGCGTGCTGGCCGCCATCTTTCGGGATGAGGCCTATTTCACGCACCACCCTGTGCTGCCTGCAACGCCGGCCTTTGCGGATGAAGGGGCGGCCAACCATACGCGCTTGTGCGAGAGCCATGGCGACCCGGGGGTGCATCTGTTCGTCTACGGCCGGCGTGCTTTTGGCGGTGAGAGAGAACCGGCCCGGTATCCCGCACGCCAGACCCTGGAAGCCAGCCAGGCTACCGCTCGACAACATGGATTGAAGGGTGATCAGACGATCTTCGCCCAGCAACATCCCGATGCCATCGATGCCGGTGTCTTCCACAATGATGTCATCGCCGTGGGCAATGGTCCGGTGTTGCTCTAT
Organism: Aidingimonas lacisalsi; assembly: GCF_008079445.1. Taxonomy (GTDB): domain Bacteria; phylum Pseudomonadota; class Gammaproteobacteria; order Pseudomonadales; family Halomonadaceae; genus Aidingimonas; species Aidingimonas lacisalsi. The sequence continues at coordinate 203,182 of NZ_VRYH01000002.1, forward strand.
CACGACATGGCCTTTCTTGACGAGGACGCTACCCTCGATGCCATTCGCGCCAGACTGGCGACACCCTTGATCCCCGTACGCGTGCCGAGCGAGGCTGTCGGCCTTGAGGATGCCGTAGCGTCGTATCTATTCAACTCGCAACTCCTCAGCCAGCCCGATGGCAGCATGACGTTGGTGGTGCCGGGTGAGTGCCAGGAAAACGAGGCGGTCTGGCGAACCATTCAGGACCTGTTGCTGGCAGGCTATAACCCGATCGGCGAGGTCATGGTCAAGGACGTGAAGCAGAGCATGCGCAACGGCGGTGGCCCGGCCTGCCTGCGCTTGCGTGTCGTGCTGTCGGCCCAGGAGCGCCAGGCGTTGTCCGGTCGCGTTCTATTGGATGAAACGCTCTATGCCGACCTGACCGCCTGGGTGGAGCGCCACTATCGCGATCGTCTGGTGCCGGACGACCTGGCCGATCCGCAACTGGCCGATGAAAGCCTGACCGCGCTGGATGAACTGACGCAACTCCTGCAGATCGGGTCAGTATATCCGTTTCAACTCGGATAGTCGGCAGGGCGCCAGCGGTGTGGAGCGTTAACCGCCCGATCGAGTGCGCCCTGACCGTCATCCCTTCGTGATGTGACCTTCACATGTCTGTCACCTTCGAGCGTTACTTCTATGCCTCTCAACACCGTGACCCGCATGAGGAGGCAATCGCATGGTTTTCAATCGACGCGCGCATTTCGAAGAGGCGGAAAACACGCCCAGCAATCCGAATCTCCAGCAACCGATCGGCAAGATCATCGAGCGGCGCTATTCCCGGCGAGGATTCCTCAAAGGGGCAGGCTACGGCGGTCTCGGTGTGGCAGCCATCGGTGCCATGAATCCCTTGACGGCAGCCATTGCCTCCGAAAGCGATACGCTGGATCGTTTCGCCTTCGAGGAAATCGCACACGGGGTCGATACCACGCACCATGTGGCGGAAGGCTACAATGCCGACATTCTCATTCGCTGGGGGGATCCGCTATTTGCCGAAGCACCGACCTTCGATCCGCACGATCAGAGCGCCGATGCCCAGGAGCGTCAGTTTGGCTACAACAACGATTATGTCGGCTTCGTACCGCTGGAGGGGCGATTCGATCATGGCCTGCTGGTCGTCAATCACGAATATACCAATGAAGAATTGATGTTCCCTGGCCTGCCGGGCCCCCTGGATGCGCATGACTTTTCCGGCATGACCCGTGAAATGGTGGAAATCGAGCAGGCGGCCCACGGTGTCTCGGTGGTGGAAGTCAAGCGCGAAGCCGGGCGTTGGCACTACATTCAGGATGGTCGGCACAATCGTCGCATTACCCCCCGATCGACCGAGATCGCACTGTCCGGGCCGGTTGCGGGTCATGACCGCGTGCAGACCGATGCCGACCCGGAAGGCCGTACGGTGATCGGCACGCTCAACAACTGTGCGGGAGGAACGACCCCTTGGGGCACCATCCTGACCTGCGAAGAGAACTTCCACGGCTATTTCCTGGGCGATGCCGAGTCGCATCCAGAGAAAGACAAGCTCGAGCGCTATGGCGTGCCGGGCCACTCCTATGCCTGGGGAGACTTCGATAGACGATTCGATATCAGTCGTGAGCCCAACGAGCCGAACCGCTTCGGTTGGGTGGTCGAAATCGATCCCATGGATCCACAATCGACTCCCGTCAAACGGACCGCATTGGGCCGTTTCAAGCACGAAGGGGCAGCCAACATGCTGACCGAAGATGGCCGCCTGGTGGTCTACATGGGCGATGACCAGCGATTCGACTATGTGTACAAGTTCGTCAGTCGCGACGTCGTGAACCGGGCCGATCCTGCCGCCAATCGCGATCTGCTCGATCATGGCACGCTCTACGTGGCTCGCTTCCATGACGATGGCACGGTCGATTGGCTACCCCTGGAACATGGCCAAGGCCCCCTGACGGAAGAGAACGGCTTTGCCAGTCAGGCCGATGTGTTGATCGACACTCGCCAGGCTGCCGATGCCTTGGGTGCGACACCGATGGATCGCCCTGAGGATGTGGAGGGCAATCCCGCGACCGGCGACGTCTATGTCATGTTGACCAACAACGACGAACGTACCGAATCGCAAGTCGACGCCGTCAACCCCAGGGAAGACAACACCTTCGGACATATCATCGAGATCATCACCGATGGCAGTCATACGGCGACGCAGAACCGCTGGGAGGTGTTGGTGCAGTGCGGCAACCCCGCCGACGGTGACGTGGGGGCGATGTGGAACCCCGCCACCAGTGACGATGGCTGGTTCGCCGCCCCGGACAACTGTGCCGTGGATGCGCGAGGTAGGTTATGGGTCACGACGGACCAGGGCAGTAACTGGCCAAAAAGTGGCACGGCCGATGGTGTCTGGGCGTTGGAAACCGAAGGTGAGCGGCGCGGGACCGGCAAGATGTTCTTCCGGGTGCCTGTCGGTGCGGAAATGTGTGGGCCCTGCTTTACTCCCGATGACACGGCCTTCTTCGTTGCCGTGCAGCACCCGGCCGCCGATGGTATCGAGGCGTTCGAGGGTCATGACGGCCGCTCCAGCTTCGAGAATCCGGCGACTCGCTGGCCGGACTTTCATGGCGGGATGCCGCCGCGTCCCTCAATCGTATCCATAACGCGTCAAGGCGGTGGCACCGTCGGTTGATGTGTATGCACAGCGCGCTTATCTGACCCGGTCGGTAGCGTAGGGTAAACTGAGAGCTTCATGGAATCGTGTGTCCTGAGCCAAGGAGCCTCAATGCACTGGCGAGCCCTGCGCTACTTCGACACCGTTGCGCGCTGCCGTTCTCTGCGGCAGGCAGCGGCCCAATTGCATATTGCACCGACGGCGATCAGCCGACAGATCGACTTGCTGGAACACCAACTGGGCGCGCCACTCATCGAGCGTGGTCCCGGTGGCATCAGTCTGACATCGGCAGGCGAGTTGCTGGCTGCTCAGACCCGGAGAACGCTGCGTGATCTGGAACGGGTCGAGGAGCATATCGCCGATCTCAAAGGGCTGCGTACCGGGCATGTCAGCATCCGGGCGGCCGAAGGGGTCGTCGCCGGCTGGCTGGCGCCCGCACTCGCGGCCTTGAGTCGCCAATATCCGCGCCTTCGCTTCGATATCCATATTGCCAGCGCTGGTCAGATCGTCGATGCATTGCGGTGTGGCGATGCCGATATCGGCCTGGCGTTCTTCATGCCGCGTCATGACGACATTGTTCCTTTTGCCAGCGGTACTCTGGAGCATCACGTGGTGATGACGCCGGATCACCCCTTGGCAGGTCGGACGTCGCTATCGCTGGCTGACATCGCCTCCCATCCTCTGGCGCTACCCGATGACAGCTATGGCGCGCGTCAGGCGCTCGAGATGGCTGCTCGTCGACAAGGTGTGTCCCTGGCACCGACCTTTCGTACCGCGTCGCTCGAAACCCAGAAAGCGCTGGCCATGGCAGGCGCTGCCTTGCTGGTTTTGCCGCCATTGGCCGTGAGCAGGGAGTGCCGGACAGGGCAGTTGACCAGCGTTCCGCTTTGCCATGAGGCGTTGGCCGGGGCGCGGATTGATCTGTGCATCTACCGACACCGGCAGCGGAGTTTCGCGACTGACGCTTGCCTGTCACTGCTGGCGGAGGCCGTCGGGCAATACGGTGCATGATGGTGAACACAAAACGTGGACACGCTGAGCTCATAATTGTGATGGCTGAGTTCACCGTCAGCGACCAGGCTGAAGCGACGATCATCGCATGACCAGCCACCGAGAGCGTTATGGATAACTGTTTATCACTCGATGCTACGCACCTGCTTGCCGCTTATCGCGATAGGCGATTATCACCGCTGGAGTATGCCGAGGCCTTGATTGCGCAGGTCGAATGTTGGGAACCCAGCCTCAATGCCCTCTATACCTACTACCCGGATGACTTGTTGAGGGCGGCACGAGAGTCCACCTCTCGTTGGACGCGAGGGGCCCCACGCGGGAGGCTGGATGGCGTGCCGGTGACTCTCAAGGAGCTGATAGCGACCCGCGACGAACCGGTGCCCGGCGGCGTCGACATCGGCATTTCCGACGCAGCTTCCCAGGATGCACCACCGGCGGCACGCCTGGCCGAGGATAGCGCGCTGTTGTTAGGGAAAACGACCTGTCCTGATTACGGCATGTTGTCGTCCGGACTGTCTTCCTTGCATGGTTTGACCCGCAATCCGTGGCATCTCGACTGCAATACCGGCGGGTCCAGTTCGGGCGCCGGAGCGGCGGCGGCGGCCGGATACGGGCCGCTGCACGTAGGGACCGACATCGGCGGTTCCATACGTCTCCCGGCCGCCTGGTGCGGTGTCGTGGGCTTCAAGCCCACGTTGGGGCGAATTCCCATCGATCCCTATTATGTCGGACGCTGTGCTGGACCGATGACCCGCAGTGTCGATGATGCAGCACTGATGATGATGAGTCTGTCCCGCACCGATCGTCGCGATGCCATGCGTTTGCCACCGGAACGTATCGATTGGATGGACCTGACGCTGAACGTACACGGATTGCGTCTTGGCGTCATGATGGACGCGGGCTGCGGTCTACCGCTGGATGAGGAGATTCGCGAGCAGGTGGAAGTCGCCGCCCGTCGTTTCGAGGCTGCCGGGGCGACCCTGGTACCGCTCGAACCGGTACTGACGCGTGACATGCTCGATGGGCTGGATCAATTCTGGCGTGCACGCCAATGGAGTGAACTCGAACGGTTGACGCCTGAGCAGCGAGACCGCGTGCTACCGGCCATCCTGGCATGGGCCGACGATGGCGCACGCCTCAGCGGTCTCGAGGTGGTACGGGGGTTCCAACAGACACTGAACATGCGTCGAGCGACCGAGTCGGTCTTTGACGGCGTGGATGCGCTGATCTCGCCGACAACGCCGAATATTGCCTTCCCGGCCACCTGGATCTCCCCCACGAACGATCCTCGCCAGCCATTCGAGCACATTGCATACACCGTTCCCTGGAACATGGGAGAGCAGCCGGCCATATCGCTCACTGCCGGATTTAGTCACGATGGCATGCCGATAGGGGTTCAACTCGTCGGTCCACGCTTCGCCGATCACTTGACGCTCAAGCTGGCCAAGGCATTGGAAACGTGGCGAGGCCCTATCCCGTTCTGGCCATCGCCACCCGATGCCGGTATGGCGCACTGAAGCGTGCCGGATGATCAGGGACACATACCATTCATCGACAGGAGATTGTCATGCAGCGTTTCGTCGTCCTTCCCACCACGCGTACCGGCTGGTTGCTGTTGGCTGCATTCGTGGCCGTGATCGGGGCGGGCATCTGGCCGGTGATTGGCTGGATCAATCGCGCCACCTTGTTGCTGGGGTTGCCGCTGATCGTGGTATGGAGCTATCTCGTGATTTTCGCGTGTGTTGCCGTCATGGCGATCGCCAATCACTGCATTGAATGGGAGGACGAGCCGCATGAATAGTGTCTGGCCCCTAGTCATCACGCTGGTGTATGTCGCTATCGCCATGCTCATCGGACTGCGTGCACGGGCCGGGCAGCACATGAATACCCTCGAAGAGTGGGGTGTCGCCGGGCGCAGCATGGGGCCGGTGACGCTTTATTTGCTGATCGCGGCCGGCAGCGTCAGCGCCTACACCTTCATGGGCGCTCCAGGATGGGCTTACTCCAAGGGAGTCGCAGTGTTCTATGTCGCGATCTACTTGGCTTACCTCGCCCTGGTTGCCTGGTATTTCGGACCCAAAGTGTGGGCGTTCGGTGAGCGTTTTGGCCATGTCACCCAAGCCAGTGCCATTGCCGACCGTTATCAGAGCCCGGGGCTGGGCGCGTTGGCGGCGCTGGTCATGTCGGTGGGGTCGATCGCCTACGCGGTACTGCAGACGGTAGGCTCGGCATACATTCTGTTCGTGATGAGCGGTGGGTGGATTCCGGTCTGGCTGGGCGTCGTGCTGGTGCTGTCCTGTATCGCCGTCTATCTGTATATCAGTGGCCAGCGTGCCATCGGGCGCACCAATGCCTTCCAGGGCATCCTGATGTTGATCGTCGCTTGGGCGGTCGGTCTGTGGGCGGTTCATAGCGCGACGGGCGGCTTGAGCTTTGGCGCCGTCTTCGAGCGTATTCAAGCCGAGCATGGCGAGTTTCTTACGCTACCCGGGGCGGGTGGCGACATGAGCTTCAGTTTCTGGACGACATCGATCATCGTATCGATGCTGTCGTTCATGCCGCCCGTCTGGACCCAATGGATGAGTGCTTCTTCAGCACGAACCATTCGGCGTAGCGCGACCTGGCTGCCGACTTATTATGTGGTGATTCTGCCCATGGTCGTGGTCGGCTTCATCGGTATCTATTCGTTACCCGAGCTGGAACGGGCCGATACGGTCGTGCTGGAATACGCCATGGCACATTTGCCGGTAGTGCTGGTGGGATTGCTGGGGGCCGGGACGCTGGCGGCTTCCATGTCATCGAGCGAACCGTTCATTCATTCCGTCGCGTTGTCTTGGGGCAAGGATGTATTACAACCCTTGCTAGGGCTCTCCAATGCACGCACCGCGATGCTGACGCGTTGGCTGATCTTGCCATTGATGGCCTTGATCATCGCGCCTCTGGCGATTGCCGAGCCGGGGAGTCTGGTGATGATTCTCCTGATCGGGCTGGGATTCGCATCCCAGGTGTTGCCGGCCTTCATCGGCATGTTCTTCTGGCCTCGAGCGTCGTGGCTGGGGGTGATGGCAGGGGTGGTGACCGGCTTCTTGGTGACTGTCGCATTGACGACGCTATGGCCGCACCCGCTGGGCATTCATGCCGGTTTCTGGGGGCTGATGCTCAATCTACCGGTGTTCATTGTGGTCTCGCTGGTGACGGCTCCGGCCCCGGCAGACGTGATTGAGCGATTTTTTCGCATTGCGGCCCCGCATGGCTTGACGCGACTGGGTCGGGCTATCCCCGATGAACGGGAATCGCCAGGCTGGAGTCGGTAGCTGGGCGTCGCCAACAAGAGGGTGCATCACGCGCTATCTCCCACGAGCAGTTCAAAGCCGACATCGACCTGGCTGTGTTCCACCGGCCGGCCTTCAATGCGGGCGATGAGTTGTTCTGCAGCGATGCGCCCGATGGCTTCCCGGGGCGAAGCGATAGTGGTCAGACGCGGCGTGATGGCCTGGCCGATGGGCAATCCGGTGAACCCGCAGATGGCGATCTCCTGCGGAATGCGAATACCCAGCCGTACGGCATGTAGCACGGCGCCGGTGGCGAGGATGTCATCGGCGAAGTGAATGGCCTCAGCGGAAGGGTGATGTTCCAGCACGCTGTCCAGTGCCTGGCCACCAAGCTCGAAACTGCTGGGAGTCTCCCATTCGCACATTGGTGCCTCCCGACCGGTGTCGGTCAGCAGGTCACGATGGCCCTCGTAACGGAGTCTGGCGCGGTAGTTTCCGCCCATCTGTGTGCCGGCATACACGATTCGCCGGTAACCGGTATCGAGAAGATAGCGCGTCATACGCCGCCCGGCCTGGTAATGAGACAGCCCGACGTTGAGATCGATGGCCTCGCCCAGCTCCATGATCTCGACGATGGGTTTGGGCCACTGCTGGAGTAAGCCGGCACAGCCCGGCTCATGGCGAAGGCCGGTGGTGACCAGTGCCGATGACGACCAGCCGAAAAAGGTTTTCACCAATTCCCGCTCACGTTGCATATTGTAATCGGTATTGCCCAGCAATATCTGGTAGCCATGCGCTTCGAAGGTGCTTTGCAGCCCCTGTATGACCTCGATGAACACGACGTTGGAGAGCGAGGGTACGATCACGGCGATGAATCGGGAGTTGGCGGACGCCAGGCTACCGGCAACCATATTCCGAACATAGCCGACCTTGTCGATGGCTGCTTCGACGCGTCGTCGCGTTGACTCACGCACGCTGCCCGGCGAATTGAGCACTCGCGATACGGTGATCGATGACACCTCGGCTTCCCTGGCGACATCAGTGAGCGTGGGGCTGTCCAGGCCTTTGCGGCGTCGCCTTTCCGGTGGCTGCTGATCGGTCATTCTTGGCTCCCATGCCGGCGATGGTCTTCATCGATTCTACGGGCGCTGCCGATACCTGCAGGAATACAGGTCGCAGCGGCGCTAGAAATCTAGACATTAGTCGGAGTCTGCTTCTTCACTCTTGCGTGTCATCCGAGCATCATCTAAATATGGATGTTAGCGCTAACATGAATAGACGACACTGAGGCTTTTATCAAGCGCTCAGTCGAGGAGACACCGAATGCCGCAGCAATCATCAGCCAATGCCATAGGCATCATCGGTTTGGGAGCCATGGGGGCGGGTATTGCCGGCGCCATGCGTGCTTGCGGACTGAATGTCATTGGTTGCGATGTCTCGGAACAGGCCAGACGGGCTTTCACCGCAGAGGGTGGACGTTGTGTGGCGCATCCTCACGAGTTGGCGGCGGAATGTCGCATCGTGGTGATGGTCGTGGTCAATGCCGAGCAGGTCGAGACGGTACTGTTTGGTGATGATGGGTTGGCGGCTCGCTTGGCATCCCGCAGTTTGATCGTGCAGTGCGCGACTGTCGCGCCGAGCTATGCTCGCGATCTGGGCGAGCGTCTCGCCAACCATGATCTGATGATGCTGGATGCACCGATCAGCGGTGGTGCCGTCAAAGCGAAAAGCGGCCACCTCTCGGTGATGGCGTCAGGATGCGAGGCAGCGTTCACCATGGGCAGCGAAGCGCTCGATGCCATGGCGGCTCAGGTGTATCGCCTAGGCGACTCCCCCGGTGTGGGGTCCAGCGTCAAGCTGGTCAATCAGCATCTGGCTGGAGTGCATATCGCGGCGGCAGCCGAAGCCATGGCGCTCGGCATACGCATGGGGATCGATCCTCACACGCTTTACGATGTAATTACGCATTCAGCGGGTAATTCCTGGATGTTCGAGAACCGCGTTCCGCATATCCTGGCGGGTGACTATACGCCACTTTCGGCGGTGGATATCTTCGTCAAGGATCTCAATCTGGTTCATCAAACCGGACGCGAACTGACATTTGCCATGCCGGTGGCAGCCAGTGCGCTGCAGCAATTTACCGCCGCCAGCGGCGCCGGCCTGGGGAAAGAGGACGATGCGGCGGTCATCAAGGTCTATCAACGATTATCCGGCCTGGATCTGCCTGCGGCCAACGATACCGATCATAGTGAGGTAACGTCATGACACTGGTGCTGGGAGCCATCGCGGACGATTTCACCGGAGCCACCGATCTAGCCAATAACCTGGTTCGTGCCGGCATGCGAACCTTGCAAGTGATAGGTGTTCCCGACGGCGATGTGGCGCTGGGGGAGATCGATGCCGTGGTCGTTGCGTTGAAGTCACGGACTTGTCCGGTGTCCGAAGCGATTGCTGACTCTCGAGCGGCACTCGACTGGTTGCAGGAGCAGGGCGCTCGGCAACTCTTTTTCAAGTACTGTTCGACGTTCGATTCCACCGACGACGGCAATATCGGCCCGGTGGCGGATGCACTGCTCGACCGTCTGGAAAGCCGGCAAACCGTCATGGTACCGGCATTTCCCATCAATGGACGGACCGTGTATCAAGGCCATCTGTTCGTCGGGGACCGTCTGCTCAATGAGAGTGGTATGGAGAATCATCCACTCAATCCGATGACGGACGCCGACCTGGTGAGAGTCTTGTCCCGTCAAACATCCCATACGGTCGGCTTGTTATCCCATCACGCCCTGGTGTCGGGCATCGAAACCACTGGGCAACGCTTGCGAACCTTGCAGGCCGATGGGGTCCGTCACGTGATTTGTGACAGCCTGGATGAACATGACCTCGCAACGCTGGCGAGCGCCGTCGTCGAGTATCCGTTAGTCACTGGAGGCTCTGGATTGGGACAGGCCTTGCCTGCGGAATATCGACGCCTTGGTTGGCTGGACGAGGTTACGAACGCCGGTCGATTGACGCCGTCGAGTGGTGCGTCGTTAGTGGTTTCGGGCAGTTGCTCTAAAGCGACTCTGAGCCAGGTAGAGCATTTTCTGGCTGATCATCACGGTTTCGCACTGGACCCGTTGTCCCTTTCGGAAGGTGACGACATGTTCGAGCAGGCACTGGCGTTTGCCCGTGAACATTTGTTTGCCGGGCAGGGGGAGGCCCAGCCGGTCCTGCTGTACGCGTCGGCGTCACCCGAGAAGGTCGACAAGGCCCAGCAGCGACTGGGGGCGACAGCAGCCGGCGAGTTGGTAGAGCGAGCACTGTCCCGGCTGACGCGCATCCTGGTCGATGAGGGCGTGGGAAGATTGGTGGTCGCGGGTGGCGAAACCTCCGGAGCCGTGGTGTCGGCTCTCGGTATTCGCGAGTTGCGCATCGGTGAGCAGATCGATCCTGGGGTTCCCTGGACTCAAGCGCCGTTACCCGAGCGCGACACGCCCCTCTCTCTGGCCTTGAAATCCGGCAACTTCGGTGATGTCGATTTCTTCTCACGTGCATTCGAGGTGTTGCCATGAGCGTGCATCATGAAAATCAGTTGCGCGAGCAGATATCGGTGCTGGGCAAGTCGTTGTTCGACCGTGGCCTGACCATGGGGTCCAGCGGCAATATCAGTGTGCGTCTGGAAGATGGCGGATGGCTGATGACGCCCACCAATGCTTGCCTTGGGCGGCTCGATCCGGCGCGAATCTCGCATCTGGACGAGCAAGGTAGGCAACTCGGTGGCGACGCGCCGACCAAGGAAACTTTCCTGCACATGGCGATGTATTCAGAGCGTCCCCGTTCCCAGGCCATCGTTCACCTGCATTCGACGCACTCGGTGGCGGTATCCTGTCTGCCAGATATCGATCCACATGACTGCATTCCGCCATTGACGGCCTACTATGTCATGCGCGTCGGTCGATTGCCGCTGGTGCCTTACCACCTCCCCGGTGACTCGGCGTTGGGCGATGCCGTCCAGGGGTTGGCGGGAAAGCATAGTGCCGTGTTGCTGGCCAATCATGGGCCGGTGGTGGCTGGAAAATCATTGGAAGCCGCGGTCTATGCTACTGAAGAACTCGAGGAGACGGCCAAGCTGTTCCTGCTACTGCATGGCCGCAACCCGCGTGCCCTGACCGATGAGCAGGTAGCAGAGTTGGAAGCCCGTTTCCCACGGGATTGATATACCTAAGGCGATGGTCATATCGCCATGTCGGGAGCTTGCCATGCATGTATTGATGACCGGTGCGGCCGGTTTCCTCGGCCAACGTCTGGCCCGAGCCCTGATCGAACGTAACGAGCTCGATGGACGGACGCTCTCACATCTGACGTTGGTGGATCAGATGGAGGCACCGATGCCTGCCGACGCCGCCTGTTCGGTGGACACCCGAGCCTTGGATATCACCGCCGACGGTGCGTTGGATGCGATGCTCGACACACGCCCGGATGTCATTTTCCACCTTGCTGCGGTGGTCAGTTCGGCGGCCGAGGCCGATTTCGATCTGGGCATGCGGGTCAATTTCGATGCCACGCGAGCGTTGCTGGAGAGCTGCCGGTCCCGGGAGTTGTCGGCTACCCGACTGATCATGGCCAGTTCCGTGGCGGTCTACGGGGGAGACTTGCCCGAGGTGCTCGACGATTTGACGGCGCTGCAGCCGCAGAGCTCCTACGGCACGCAAAAGGCCATGTGTGAGCTGCTGATCAATGACTACAGCCGTCGCGGTTTCGTCGACGGTCGGGTGTTGCGTTTGCCGACCATCGTGATCCGGCCGGGTCGACCCAATGCGGCAGCATCCAGCTTCGCCTCGGGTATCTTGCGTGAACCTCTCAACGGCGAGACGACGGTGTGTCCCGTGCCGACCGATCTGGATTTGTTCGTGATGTCGCCGGATCGTGTGATCGAGTCCCTGTTACATGGGGCTGAAGTCCCGGGCGCGGATTTCGGTGCATCGCGTAGCCTGATGCTGCCGGGGCTGACGGTAAGCGTCGATGAGATGTTGGAGACGTTGCGCGAGGTGGCCGGCCAGGAGGCGCTGGATCGGGTCAGCTACGAGCGTGATCCACGCATCGAGTCGATCGTCGCGAGCTGGCCGCCACGCTTCGAGACACGCAAGGCACAGCAATTGGGATTCAAAGGCGATGATAACTTCCGCGATATCGTCGACGCCTATCTCGAGGAAGCACACAAAGCATGAAGAGGTAGGTGGCGCGGGTAACCGGGGTGCATGACCAGGCCCCTGAGAAAGGTACAGCGGAGAATCCGTTGGCCAACCATCAAAGCGCAAACTCCGTAGGAGGAATAACAATGACACGCTTCGCTCACAATGCATTGACTGCCGCCATCGCCAGCGCTTCCACGCTGGCCCTGGCTACCGCCAGTCTCGGTGTCCAGGCACAAGAAACGATTACGCTGGGACACACCACCTCAGACAATTCGCACTATTCGGTGGGGGTCGATGCCTTTGCCGAAAAACTCGAAGAGCTCAGTGACGGTGCCTTCGTCGTCGACGAACAGCCGTCCGGTGCGCTGGGTGGAGAGCGCGACATGATCGAGGGGCTGCAGATCGGCACCCTGGATGCCGTCGTGACCTCGACCGGACCACTGGGTAACTTCGTTCCCGAGACCTATGTGCTCGACCTGCCGTTTCTGTTCGAAGACTACGACCATGCGCGTTGTGTACTGGATGGGGAAATCGGTCAGAGTCTGCTCGACAAGGTGGAAGAGAATGACTTGATTGCGCTGGCCTGGACGGAGAATGGATTCCGTCACATGACCAACAGCGATCGGGACATCAAGACGCCCGAAGACGCCGAAGGCCTGAAGATCCGCACCATGGAGAACGAGATGCACATGGCGGCCTTCGAGGAGATGGGCGTGCAACCGACGCCGATGGCCTTCCCTGAGTTGTTCACGGCGCTGCAGCAGGGCACGGTCGACGGTCAGGAAAACCCCATTTCGGTCATCCTCACCAGTAACATGTGGGAGGTTCAGGATCGCTTGTCACTAACCGGCCACGTCTATTCTCCGGCTATCATGCTGGCCTCGCCGATATTGTGGGAAGGCCTCAGCGAAGAAGAGCGCGAGTGGTTCGTCGACGCTGCCCAGGCCGGGGCCGAGGCGACTCGTGCCGAAGTCTCGCGGCTCGAGACTGAAGGTGTCGAGGAACTCAAGGAGAAAGGCATGACCGTTATCGAAGACATCGATAAGTCGCAATTCCAGGAGGCGGTCGAACCCTCCTATACGACGTATACCGATGAATACGGCAGCGAAATGCTGGATCGCATCCGCAATAACGACGACTGCTGATTCCTCCCTGAACCCCCTCCCCGGCGGCACCGCCGGGGAGGTCTGATACAAGGTGAACACCATGGTGGAGCGCTTCCTGCGTGTCGAGTCTCATCTCACACGCCTGGCATTGTTCGTCGCCGTGTTGATGCTGGTTCTCTCGGTCGTGACAGGTTTTTACCAGGTTTTGACTCGGTTTGTCTTCAATGCGCCGTCGACCTGGTCGGAAGTGATGGCCCGCTCGACGATGATCTGGTGTGTCTTCCTGGCCATGGCACCCTGTTTTCGCGGTGGCTACATGATGGCCGTCGAGATCATCTACAAACTGGTACCGGCACGGGCGCTGATGCTGGTGGAGAGCTTTATCGGACTGGCCTGTCTCATCGTGCTGGTGATTCTGTTCTACTTCGGCATTGCAATGACAGTGCGCGTGAGCGGTCAGACATTGTCCGGACTGGGAATCTCGATCGCCTGGGCGTATGCAGCGATTCCGGTAGGTGCGGGATTTTCCCTGATTGCCTTGTGCGCCCGACTGCTGGCTCAGGTGACGGGCCGCGAGACCATTGGTCCACAACGGGATGAAGCGGAAGAGAGCGTGACATCCGACACCACTGCCGATTCCCAGAAAGAGAGGAGGGCTCGCTCGTGAACGCTGCTATCGCGATCTCCCTGGTGATCCTGTTTGCGCTTGGCGTCCCGATTGCCATCTCCATGGTGTTGGCGTCGGTGATCGGCATCGAGTTCTTCTCACGTCTGCCGTTGTTGATGGTGCCGCAGCGGATGTTCGTCGGTATCGATAACTTCCCGCTGATGGCGATTCCCTTCTTCATCCTGGCGGGGAATCTAATGGCGGCCGGGGGCATTTCGGAGCGTCTGGTCGACCTCGCCAAATCCATCGTGGGTGGTTTGCAGGGCGGCCTGGCCATGACCTGCGTGCTGACCTGCATGATGTTTGCCGCCGTATCGGGGTCCAGCGTAGCGACAACGTTTGCCATCGGCTCGATCCTGATCCCGGCGATGGTCAGACACGATTATCCCAAGCCGCTGGCTGCTTCGATTCAGGCCTCGTCCTCGGAACTGGGCGTGCTGATACCGCCGTCGATTCCGTTGATCCTTTATGGTGTCAGTACCGATACGTCCATTGGAAGGCTATTCATCGCCGGCATCGGTCCAGGGATACTGGTCGGCGGTGCCTTGCTGACTTTCCTGTATCTGTTCTGCAAGATCCGTGGTTATGGCTTGCGTGATCGCGAGGATCGCACCGGTTTCGTGTCGGCGTTCAAGCGTGCCTGGGTCGCCATGTTGATGCCAGTCGTGGTGATCGGGGGCATTTATGGTGGCGTCTTTACGCCAACCGAAGCATCGGCCGTGGCCGTGGTCTATGCACTGGTCGTCGGCGGACTGATCTATCGGGAACTGACATTCCGGGAACTCTGGCCGATCCTGCGTCAGAGCGTGATTTCCACTGCCACCGTCATGTTGATCATCTCCGCTGCGGCGCTGTTCAGCTTTTTGATCAGCCGTTCGGGGTTGCCATCGCAGGTTGCGGCCTGGGTGACCGAGGTGTTCGACAGCCCGGTTTCCTTCCTGCTTGCCGTCAACGTCATGCTCTTGGTCATCGGCATGTTCGTCGAAACGTCCGCCGCCATTCTGGTGCTGGCACCGATCTTTACGCCGATCGCCATGCAGTACGGCATCGACCCTGTCCATTTCGGCCTGATCGTCGTGGTCAATCTGGCGCTGGGCATGTTTACGCCGCCCTTGGGTGTCAACCTGTTCGCGGCCTGTGCCGTGGCGAAATTATCGATCGATCAGTTGCTCCCCTGGCTCCTGCGGTTCGTGTTGGTGGTCCTGGCCTGTCTGATGGCGATCACCTACATGCCCTGGATCTCGATGGGGCTGGTCGACCTGCTTTATTGAGTCTGAAAACTATCGTCAATAAAACTATCTTCAATGGAGGCATGATTCATGAGTCGTTTACCCGCCACGCCACCTTGCGCAGCCCTGATCGGTGGGGAGTGGGTCACCACGCCGCAGTCACTGAGTGTCGAGGCGCCGTCGTCGGCAACGCCGCTGGCAGAGATCGCTCGCTGTCAGTCACCCCAGGTCGATGCAGCTGTCGACGCAGCGCGCCAGGCCTTTGACGGCGCGCTGGGGACCTGGAGCCAATGGTCGGCGCGTCAGCGTGGTGAATGGTTGCATCGCTTTGCCGATGCCATCGATGCCGACGCCGAGACCTTGAGCGCGCTCGAGTGCGCCGATACCGGTAAAGCGATGCGTCAGGCCAAGGGCGATATTGCCGTCTGTGCGCGTTACTTCCGCTTCTATGCCGGTGCCGCCGACAAGTTGCATGGCGAGACGATTCCTTTCGAGACCGACTATACCGTCATGACGCTACGGGAGCCCTATGGTGTCTGCGGTCAGATCATACCCTGGAACTACCCGTCGCAGATTTTCGGGCGTTGTATCGCTGCCGCTCTGGGGGCTGGCAATACCGTCGTGCTCAAACCCGCCGAAGATGCCTGCCTGAGTGTGCTGCGTCTGGCTGAACTCGCCATGCAGTGCGAGCTTCCGGCGGGTGTCCTGAATGTCGTGCCGGGGCTGGGAAGTGAAGCCGGTGCCGCGCTGTCAGGACATGCGGGGATCGATCATCTGTCATTTACCGGTTCACCGGCGACCGGCACGCTGGTGGCCCAGGCGGCGGCGGCCAACCATGTGCCGGTGACCATGGAACTGGGCGGCAAGTCGCCACAGATCGTGTTCGCGGATGCCGACATGGATACCGCACTGGCTACGGTCGTCAAGGCGATCATCCAGAACGCCGGTCAGACCTGTTCCGCCGGCAGCCGACTGCTGGTCGAATCCCGTTGTTACGACGAAGTGGTGGCGGCGCTGACCGAGCGCTTCTCGGCACTACGCTGTGACGCTGGCGAGGCGGACCCGGATTGCGGTCCGCTGATCAATGCCCGCCAGCGCGCCAAGCTGGAAGATGCGTTGTCCGCAGCGAAGGCCGATGGCATTCGTGTCGCGGCTGCCGGGCAGTTGGCGGACAGTGCGCCCGCCGAAGGGCATTTCGTCGTTCCCCAGATGCTGGTCGATGTCCCGGAGGGCCATGACGTGAGCTGTGAAGAGCTGTTCGGACCGGTACTGGCAGTACAGCGCTTCGAGGATGAGGACGATGCCATTCGTCTTGCGCATACCAGTGACTTCGGTCTCTGTGCCGGTATCTGGACGCGTGATGGTGGTCGTCAATTGCGCCTGGCCAAGCGCATTCGTAGCGGCCAGGTGTTCATCAATGACTATGGTGCAGCCGGCGGCGTGGAATTGCCGTTCGGTGGCATGGGGCGCTCTGGACACGGTCGTGAGAAGGGGTTCGAAGGGCTGAAGAGCTATACCCAGATTAAAACCGTTGCCATCCGGCATGGCTGAGGAAAGACAATGACTTACAAGATTGCTGTTCTTGCCGGTGACGGCATTGGTCAGGAAGTGATGCCGCAAGGGCTCAATGTCCTGGAGGCAGTGGCGAAGCGTTTCGATCTGCCATTGACGTTCGAGCATTTCGACTTCGCCAGTTGTGCCTATTACATGGAGCATGGCGACATGCTGCCGCCTGATTGGCATGAGACGCTATCGTCCTTCGATGCCATTTACTTCGGTGCCGTGGGCTGGCCCGACACGGTACCCGATCATGTCTCGGCATGGGGCTCGCTGCTCAAGTTCCGACGTGCCTTCGACCAGTACGTTAATCTACGCCCATGTCGCTTGATGCCCGGCATCGAGAGCCCACTCAAGGGTCGCGAGCCGGGGGATATCGATTTCCTGGTGGTACGCGAGAATACCGAAGGGGAATACTCACGGCTGGGCGGTAAAGTCTTCGAGGATACCGACCGCGAAGTCGTGCTGCAGGAAACCTTGATGACGCGGCAGGGGGTCGATCGTGTTCTGAAGTATGCCTTCGAGCTGGCGCGATCTCGGCCACGCAAGAAGCTCACCTCGGCCACCAAATCCAACGGTCTGTCGATCTCGATGCCCTATTGGAACGACCGGGTCAAAGCCATGAGTGGCCATTATCCGGATGTCGAGGTCGATCAGTTCCATATCGATATTCTCACCGCCAATTTCGTGCTGCACCCCGACTGGTTCGATGTCGTCGTGGCCAGTAACCTGTTCGGCGACATCCTGTCCGACCTGGGGCCGGCCTGTACCGGAACCATCGGTATCGCGCCGTCCGGGAATATCAATCCGACCAAGCAGTATCCCAGCCTGTTCGAACCGGTACACGGCAGTGCACCGGATATTGCTGGCAAGGGGGTCGCCAACCCGATCGGCCAGATATGGTGCGGCGCCATGATGCTGGATCACCTGGGCGAGCCGAAGGCGGCGGATGCCATCGTCAAGGGGATCGAAGCCGTGCTCGCGCGCAGCGACCGTTCTGTCGTCACGCCGGATCTGCAGGGAACCGGCACCACGGAGGCTCTGGGCAATGCCATCGTCGATGCCGTGTTATCCAGCTGACAGCGTGTACGCAGAGAGCAAGGAGAGTGAATGATGAATAGACAGTACCGGGTCGGCATGATCGGCGTAGGCCTCATGGGGCATGGCATTGCCACCAATATCCTGCGAGCGGGCCATGCGCTGCGCTTTCTCGACCATCCCGGCAATCAGCCGGTTGATGACCTGTTGGATGCAGGGGCATCACGCCATGCCAGTGCTCGCGAGGTGGCCGAGGGCGCGGAGGTGATCATCCTCTGTGTGACCGGCACCCCCCAGATCGAGAGCGTCCTGTTCGATACGGATGGAGTGCTCGACGGCTTGCCGGCCGGTGCCATCGTCATCGATTGTTCCACGGCCATTCCGAGCTCCACGGAAGCGATTGCAAAGAAGGTCAATGCTGCCGGAGGCCGGTTTCTCGATGCCGCAATGACGCGTACCCCCAAGGAAGCCGCCGAAGGTCGTCTGAACCTGATCGTGGGGGCACCGGAAGAACTGTTTGCCGAGGTCCGCCCGCTGCTGGAAAGTTTTTCCGAGCATATCACCCATGGTGGTCCGGTCAGTTCTGGGCACAAGCTCAAGTTGCTGCACAACTATGTGTCATTGGGCTTTACGGCCGTACTCGCCGAGGCGACCGCGGCATCAAGACAGGCCGGTATCGACGATGATGCGTTCCTCGAAGTGTTGGGGAATGGTGGCGGTGGCGGTGTCGTGCTGGAGCGTCTGCGTCCGTTCATCAAGGCAGCGGACCCCTCGGGCTTTCGCTTCAGCCTGTCCAATAGCCTCAAGGATGTCGGCTATTACAATGCCATGGCCGGCGATGTCGGCGCATCGCATCAGGTCGCCGGGGCGATCGAAGCCCTGTATCGTCAGGTCGATGACCAGGGGGAGGGAGACCGCCTGGTCCCTGAGTTGATCCAACTGCTGGGTAAGCGCTGAGCCACGGCGCCTGCCGGTCGTGTCGACCTACCCGGGGGCATGTTCGGGCCCATACTGTGAACCATTGTGGCGCCGGGCCTGGCGGAGATTCTCCAGCGTCATGGCACAAGCGTCGGCGGCCTCGCGCCCCTTGGTCACGAAGTGCTCGCGGAAGAACGCCGTGTGGGTGGCATGCTCGTGGAAATGGTGCGGGGTGAGCACTACCGACAGCACCGGCACCTCGGTGTCGAGTTGGACGCGCATCATGCCGTCGATCACCGCCTGAGCGACGAAATCGTGGCGATAGATGCCGCCATCGACCACGAAACCGGCACCGACGATGGCGTCATAGCGACCGCTATTGGCCAGCAGCTTGGCCTGCAGGGGAATCTCGTAGGCGCCGGCGACGCTGAAGATCTCGACCCGGTCTGCTTCGATGCCGTGCCTCTCGGCGAGGGTGGCGATGAACGCTTCGCGGGCCTGGCCGACGATATCGCCGTGCCAGCCGGCCTGAATGAAGGCGATGCGGGGGACATGACTGGAGGTGGACTGATTCATGGTTTTCCTCGTTGATATCACCAGAATCAGGGCATGCAGGATCGATCGCCAGGCGCCACCGGCGCCCATCGCTCGAGCCGTCCTCTTCCATCCGGACTATCACCGTCGGCTTCGGAATCGCACCGAATCTGCTGACCCCGGTCGCGGCCGTGTCGGTGGAGAACCGCACACCGGCCGTCCCGGGCGCTCGCGGGCTGAGGCGAAAACCGCCATCACCGCCGGTGGGGACTTTCACCCCGCCCTGAGAACAATGACCGCGGTCTGGCCGCGGTCGGGGGATATTGTATGCGGGACCGTCTGGCGACGCTAGTCTCTCCGGTCTCAGCATCGAGGATCCAATGTGTGCCGGGTCTCGGTGACGGCTCTGGAACCAGCAGCGTGTCGAAACTATAGCGACCTTTACAACGCTGTAGCGAGGATGGCTTGCACGGTAATTAGCCTTGTAGGCTCCCGGTCATCTTTCCCGAACTGACAAGCGGGCGCGTAGCAAGTGCAATGCCGGCTTCAGCCGGCGTCGCGGATCTTGCTGAAGTAACTGTCGCTACCGATCTGTCCGCCCTTGAAGGCAATCTCGATCCTGTCGAAAGCAGGATCGTCACTGTAGGCCGTGCACAGGGGGGAGCCGGGAGTTTCCGGTAGCGGCAAACGGGTCGTGAGTGCCTGGATACCCAGTTGCTGGATGGCATGGCTTGAGGTGTCTCCACCGGCAACCACGACACGTGTCAGTCGCTCGAGGCGCACGAGTTCACGCATCAGATAGCCGAGTCGTTGTCCCAATTGATGCCGTGATGACGATGGTAATTCCGCCTGATGGCTCTCCGGCCCCAAGGCGGTATGGAGGACGACGCTCCGACCGTCCTGCAAAGCCCGCCGGGCTTGGGTCAGACTGTTCTCGAGAACCGCCTCGGCGGTGTCGTCACTGGCCAATTGCTTGGCATCGAGTGCGATACCATGGAAGCCATCGGCTTGCGCCTGACGGATCTGGCGTGCAGTGGTTTCCGAGCAACTGCCGGAAACGACAGCGACCCGGTCCACAGAGCCCGGATTGCTGAAACGAGGGGCGGTATCGATGACCGCCTGCCGGCGCCACTCCTTGAGCAGGGCATATTCGACCCCGGATGAACCGACAACGAAGCCGCCCGTATTCGGTCGGGTGCGCCACAGTTGTCGTCCCACTGATGCCTGACTGGTCTCGTCGAGCACATCATAGAGTAATGCCTCGTGACGTTGATGCCAGGTGTCGACATGCGAGTCGATGTCACTCATGCCGAGTGCGATGATGTCTGCCAGGCCGATATCCAATGATGTCTGTCGGCTCAGGTGACGACGCAGGTCGGCCTCGTCCATGGGAGTCACCGGGTGGCAAGACATGATGGGGTGGCGGTCGATGCGATACACCTCACCCTGGGCAGCGGCGAACAAGTGTCCGAACGCGGTATGGCGCTTCATCTGGGGAACGCCGACGACAATGGGAACACAGTGCCGCCCATGCAGTTCGCGGCCGATTTCCAGGGCACAGCCGATGTTGCCGACGTCCGGCGCACTGTCGAATGTCGAGCAGGTCTTGTAATGGCACAGTGCAGCGCCGCGGTCACGGAGCCAAGTCAGTGCAGGACGAAGATGCTCTCGCATCCAGGCGGGCGATTCGCTGCGGCTGGTGCCGGCGAGGCCGATGGCCTGATAGTCGGCGAAGCGGGCCAATTGGGCGTTGTCGGGAATCGCAGTGAACAATACCGTCGGTACGCCTTGGCTGCTCAAGGCTTCCAGGACGTCCGTCGAACCGGTCAAGTCATCGCCGTAGTAGCTGATCAGTGGTGTTGACAGCGGAGCGGGCATCAGCGGAAGGCCTCCAGCGCCTGGGCGAGTTCATGGTGATCGGCGGCATAGTCGTCCAGTGTGATGCCGGCCACTGCCGCGTCCCAGGCCTGGCGTAGACTACGAACGCCGGCACCGATGCCGCCTGGATGCGCCATGATGCCTCCGCCGGCACAGAAAATCAGATCGGTACTGCCGATTGCCTGGTAGGTATCGACAGCCTGGTCGGCGGTCTGCCCCGACGAGAAGACCGGCATGACTTCACAGCCCGGTGTCGGTGGATCGAACATCGGTGTCAGGCAACTGCGGGCGCTGGCGATGACGCTGGCATCGTCCTCGGTGAACTTGTTGCGCAGTCCGTTGACGTGAAGATGATCGACACCGGCCAGACGCCAGAGTTTTTGATATGCGATGTAACTCATGCCGATATAGGGGGAACGGCTGAACAGTCCCCATCCTGCACGATGGCCGTGCAGTGCCAGTTGACAGTGGCGGCGCAGATGAGCGACTCCCGACAGCCCGACGCTCTGGATGGCTACCATCACGCAGCTCCCCCCGGCGGCAGCTACATAGTCGTGATTATCGCGCATCTCGTCGATATCGCCGGTGATATTGAAGGCGTACATTACCTGGCGGCCGGTCCGTTCCGCATGCTCGCGAATGATCGGCATCACCGCATCGACTCGGGCCTTCAAAGGGTTGTGCGGACCGTTGGACTGCAACTCGTCATCCTTGATGAAATCGATGCCGCCCTCGACCAGTTGCCTGACCGTGTCCGCGGTCGCTGCGGGAGACAAGCCCACGCTGGGTTTGATGATGGTGCCGATCAAGGGACGATCGGGGACGCCGCTCAACCGACGGGTGCCGGCAATGCCGAACCGAGGGCCGGGATAGCGGTCGGCGAAGTCGGTCGGCAAGGCCAAGTCGAGTAACTTGAGTGCCGAGAATTCCTTGAGTTCGAACAAGTTGCCGGCCACGGTCGAGAGCAGGTTGGGCAGCGAGGGGCCGAAATTGGCAATCGGCCAGGACAGTGTGACATTGGCACGCTGATAGCGGCGTTTGGCCGCTCCTTCCTGCGGGGGGCGGGTCGGCAGCGAGGGTGTCTCGACACTGTCCAGTCGCTCGATGTGCTCGATCATGGCACCGTGGTTGGCGCGCAGGTCATCGGTCTCGCTGGCGAGGCGCGTGAAGGTGCCGGATGACTGCTCGCCGGCCATGACATCGACGGCCTGTTCGATCGGGTACGGTGTCTCGATGAAATAGCTGGCTCGAATGCGCTGGCTCATGGTCGTCCGCTCAGGTGATTCGATGGATGCTGGCGGTGATCTCGTCAGGCTCGAAGACACGCTTCCAATCGTCGCGCATCAACATGGGCTTGCCGTTTTCGATGGCTTTATTGCAAGCATCGGAGAAGGCACCCGGCTGTTCGTCGAAGGTCACCGCACCAAGGATATTCATGTGGCCAAGCAGAAAATCACGCGCACACTGCTCGGAGACGCCACGTTTGACGACTTCATCCATGGCTTCACGCATCACGGCCAGCAGAGTGGCGCACACGGTTTCTGACAACCCGGGTTCGAGTAGCGCCATCTGTTCGACGGACACACGGTGAGCGCGTCCCACCGGTGCATAAATGGTGCGCGCAATAGCCTCGCCCAGTTCGAAGTGTCGTTCATCGCCTTGCATCAAGGCACTGACGATGTGCTGGGTCGCCTTACTGCCACCGAAGTAGTCCCGTTTCGCTTCCAGGTCGGTTTCGTCATTGAAGATCGAGGGATGACAGGGGTGGGTGACGAAATAGATCAGGTCGTCGCGCTCGGGAAGATGGCCGGCAAACGGCGCGGCAGCATCCAGAGCGATCACCATGGTGTCGCTGGCGAGATTGGGCGAGAGTTGATGAGCGATCTTGCCGATCAAGGTGTCGGGGACCGCCAGTATGACTGCATCGGCTCCGTCGACGGCCGTGTCGGCACCGACGCAGTCGATATCCAGCTCTTGCTTGAGGCGTTGACGACCGTCCTCGCTTACCTCGACATGACGTACCTGAAATTCTGAGTTCTTGAGGTTACGGGACAGCCGGAAACCCATTTTGCCGCCGGCCCCAATCAACGCGATGGTTGTCATGATTTGTGCGCCTCGTCGCTATCCTAGAATTGTGAGCTAACTGGTATAATGACATAATAAGTAGACCATACTGTCAAACACGACTTTGGTGGTAGGGATGTCGTACCGGCCGTTAGCCGGATATGCTGCCAGCCAGTGTTACCGAGGAAGGCCTGACCATGAATGATGTTGCCAAGATCGCTCGCCGCAAACTCTCCGATGAAGTTTTCGATCGGCTCTACGCCATGCTCCTCAACGGTGACTATGCACCGGGAGAGCACTTGCCTTCAGAGCGGGAATTGATGGCGATGTTCGGGGTCGGGCGGCCGGCGATTCGTGAAGGCACGCAGGCGCTCGAGCGCCTGGGAATGGTCTCGATTCAGCATGGACAGCGGCCAAGAGTCACCATGCCAACGGCGGATGGGTTGTTGTCGCAGATCGAACTGACCGCCATGCATATGCTGTCCAGTTCGAGCGAATCCCTGGAGCATCTCAAGGAAGCGCGGGCCTTTTTCGAACTAGGAATGGTGGGGCGTGCCGCCAGGGTGGCGGGTGATGATGACATTGCGGAACTGGAAACGCATCTGGAGACACAACGTAGTGCGTTGAACCGCGATGCAGGTGCCTTCATCAAGGCTGACATGAGTTTCCATACGGCGATTGCCGCAATGACCGGCAATCCCATTTTCGCTGCAGTGAGCCAGGCGATGCTCAATTGGTTAGCCAACTTTCATGCGGCCATGCTGCATTGGGAGGGCAATGAGCATGTCACGCTGGAAGAACATGAACGCATCATCGCCGCCCTGCGGGGTCGTGATGAGATCCGCGCCGTGGCGGAAATGCGTGCTCATCTCGATCGGGCTCGGAGTCTTTACAGCCTGACCTGAACATGACCGCTATACTCAAGCCAGCCAGAGTCAATGTAGTGTCTCCCAGGGAGGATTCGGTGAATGCTGGCACGGCGGGTATGGTGGCAATGTGCGCTCTGGTGGGCCGTGATGCTGGGGCTGACTGCCTGTACGACGCCGATGGTCCAGGACCGTTCTCATGTGGACATTGCCCAGGCAATTCAGGCCCATTATGAAAGCGGTTTCGACCGACTGTCTCCGAGCAAACAGCGTCATTACGCACAGCGAATGTATCGCATGACCGGTGACAGCGCGTACCTGCCTGTCAGTCGTCGTTATGCGCGGCAACTGCTGGCCGATCTGCAGCGCGAAGTCGATGGGCTGATGAGCGCCGGTTACGCTACGCAGAGGGCGCGCGAACTGCTCGCCGGTTATCCCCAACGCACGGCGAAACAGCGCTCGCGCAGGCAGATGTTCGAGCGGTGGGGAGAGCTCATCTACGCGCGCAAGTTGCTGTTCTGGATGAGTCAGGCGGAGACCTACGGGGTGCTGGAATGCGTTGAAGGCCATCAACGGGCATTCGACTATCTGGCCGATATCGATTTCCGTACTTTCCTGACCGATCCACAGGTACTGGAGGTATATGCCGCTCAGGTAGCGAATGCCGTCTATTATCTATACCAGCTTGGTATCGCGGATCTGCGCTCGGAGGTCATCGATGCCTTTCGCGCTCATTTCCCCCCGGAGCGCAATGCCGAACTCGACCAGGCCTCCTGGCGTAACAAGCTCTATGGCATGACCCATTTCGTCATTGCCGAGAGCCGTTATTATCAGCGCCCGGTGGATGCAGGCCGCTTCGATTGGCTCTTCGAGGAGCTTCGCAGCGACCTGGACCGGGTTCTGACGGTCAAAGAGGATATCCTGGCCGAGGTCGGCATCAGCTTCCTTCTGACCGGGCAGGCGGAGGCTCCTGCCTTGGCCCGAATCCGTGAGGCCGTGGCCGAAGCCTATGACCCCCGGGCGCGCATGATTCCCGGCGCGAGCGGTGGGCTGGAGTTCGACCGGGGTGAGCATCGCAACGTATTGGCGATCATGCTGTTCGACTGGCCGGAGACACTGCACCCCGGCCCCGATTTCTCCGCAACCATGGAGGGTGAGCGGTGTCGTCTGGCTTCGCCGCCGACGGTCATCAACTGAATTGCGTGAAACTCTCTGCATTGAGCCATAAATGCACCGCGATACTCGCGATGTAGCCAAGCAGTATGATGGGCGACCACTTCAGGTGTCCCATGAACGTATAGGAGCCTCGGGCCTGGCCCATCAACGCCACACCGGCAGCGGAGCCGATCGACAGGAGGCTGCCACCGACACCGGCAGTCAGCGTGATCAGCAGCCAATGACCGTGGGACATGTCAGGCTCCATGGTCAGGACGGCAAACATCACGGGGATGTTATCGATGACGGCCGAGATGATGCCTAGCGCAACATTGGCCCAGGTCGCATCCCATTGGCTATAGAGAACTTCGGAGAGCGTGGCGAGATAGCCCATGAACCCCAGGCCGCCGACGCACATCACGACACCATAGAAAAACAGCAACGTATCCCATTCGGCGCGGGCGATACGGTTGAAGATATCGAAGGGAACAACGCTTCCCAGACGCTCCAGCGCCTGCCGGTCACCGCGACGCATGGCGACGTTGCGGCGGTGATCGAGGGAGCGTCGCAGGTAGTAACCGAAGAACTGCAGGTAACCCAGACCGGTCATCATGCCCAGGACGGGGGGCAGATGGAGCAGGGTATGGCAGGCGACGGCGGTCGCGACGGTCAGCAGGAACAACAGGATGATGCGCCTGGCCCCACGCTTCATCGAGATATGCTCCTGGCCGGCATGCGGGCGATGCGCCTTGACGAAAAAGCTCATGGCTATGGCCGGGACCAGGTAATTGACCAGCGCGGGCGCCAGTAATTCAAGAAACTCATGGAAATTGAGCATGCCTGCCTGCCAGACCATCAGCGTGGTGATATCGCCGAAGGGGCTGAAGGCTCCGCCGGCATTGGCGGCGACCACGATGTTGACACAGGATAGATTGATGAAACGGTGATCCCCTTCCGCTACCTTGGTGACGACGGCACACATGAGCAGGGCAGTGGTCAGGTTATCGGCGATAGGGGAAATGATGAATGCCAGGGAGCCAGTGATCCAGAACAGGCTGCGGTAGCTGAAACCGCGTTCCAGTAACCAGCCGCGCAGGGCATCGAAAACGCGGCGTTCCTCCAGTGCATTGATATAGGTCATCGCCACGAGCAGGAACAGCATCAATTCCGTGAACTCCAGGAGCGTTTCCCGGAAAGCGTGCTCTGCCGCATTCGGCATGCCGGCATCGACATATACCCAGCCGATGAGGGCCCAGATGATACCGGCGGCTACCAGCACGGGTTTGGACTTCCGCATTTGCAGCTTTTCTTCGCTCATGACCAGGGCATAAGCGAGGATAAAAATGCATAAGGCGATGAAACCGATACCCGATCGTGTCAGGTTCAATTCACCGGTAGCCGCCGATACGCAAGGGCTGAACAACGTAATGAGCAGGATCAGGACATGATAGGAAAGACGGGTGTGCGTTGTTTTCTTCATGGAGAATCGTCAATCGTGAGTGTTAGTTTGTGAGAATAAGAGTGCAATGGGAGTGTTGATGTTACCATGGCATCTCTCTGATTAGCCTGTGTCGACGTCGTTGACGGGCGCAGTAATTCTCTAGGGGTGAAAGAGCGTCGCATGTTTCTCGATGATTATCATACGGTCAAGGATGGTCGCGTTCGCATCACGGCTGACCAAGCTAGCCATTTCGCCAAGTACATCTCCGGTGATTACAACCCTATCCACAATACGGATGCGCGCCGTTTCTGCGTCCCCGGCGATCTGCTATTCGCCTTGGTGCTAGCCTACTATGGGTTGTCGCAGTGCATGACGTTTCATTTTCGCAGCATGGTAGGTAATGATGTCCCGCTCATTTTCGAGCAGCCATCAGACGATGTGATCGTTGTCGCTGACGAGAATGGCAAGCATTATCTCGAGGTCGAAAGACAGGGGGAAACGACGCGTGATCCTGTCGTAGTGGAAGCATTCACGCGGCGCTATGTCTCTTTTTCCGGCAAGAATTTTCCACATTATTTAAAGCCACTCATGGAAGACAAGGGCGTGATGTTCAATCCTCAACGTCCACTGGTGATCTACGACAGCATGGGGTTCGCCCTGGATCGGCTGGATGTTACCGACCCAGGATTGACGCTGTCGACTTCGTCTTTCGAGGTGAGTGGCAAGCGGGGGGAAGTGCTGCTCGAGTTTCGTATGACGGCGGCTGGTGTTGCCATTGGCCACGGTTCCAAAAAACTGGTGGTGAGTGGCCTTCAGCCTTATGATGCCAATGCCATGGACGCTATCGTCGATGAATTCTATCGTCTCAAGGCCGCTTATGAGGCAACGGTCTGAGACGGCGTGTCGTTGGCTGGTATACGCAGCCGACGTCCCATGATCAGACCGCCCAATGGACGCCGATTGGCCAGAACACTCAGTCCCAGTGACCCGAAGAACCCCATCACGGCAAGCAAAACGGTGTAGTCGATCACGCCGAGCCCCAGTTCGTGACTGATGACGTCGGCGATACCGAAGAACAATGGATGGGCAAGGTAGATACCGAATGAATATTCGTTGATCAGTCGCACGAATGCGGGCGCTTGTCGTCCCTTGAACCACCGCATCATGACGCCGATGAATATCAGGAAAAGCGGCATGACCCAGACCTCTTTCGAGGAAAGTTCGATATCGGTGCCAAGGGACAAGCCAACCATGATGGCGAAGGCGAGAGTCAGTAGTGATGTCAGCCCCCGCAACCGCAGTCCGCTATCCAGTCTATCGTAGTAGTACTGCCGAGCGACACGTATGGCAAAGAAGAATATGTAGAGCCAGCCGATGGGTATGACCCATAGCAGATACCCCGGCAACGAAATCTCCAGTAGCGTTGCCATTGCCCAGTAAAGCATGCTGATCAGCGTACCTGCCATGACCCCGATGTCAGCGTTCAAGTAACGTTCCAGATCATAGCGAACATAGCACCAATAGAAGGCATAGAACTGGATGGCGATCAGAAGAAAATAGCCGTGCCAGTGACTATAGATCATGTAGTCGATGAGTAATCGGCCATAGCCTGTGTCCAAACGGTTGCCTTCCGCCAGGAAATACTCCGCCCCCGAATAGAGAAACGCATAGGCAATATAGGGTATCAGGAGATATTTGCTCCGTTGGCGGAGAAATCCGGCAGGGATGTCCTTGCCATAACGAATCGTGAATAGAAAAATCGAGATGAAGATGAATGTCGGTGTACCGAGTACGGTGAAGAGTCTCGTGAGATCGAGATAGATGTTATCGGCATACTGGTGGACACGGTCGAGCAGGTGGTACACGAAAACGGCGATACAACCGTAGAATCGTAGCCAATAGATTTCGTAGATTCGTTTCATGCCACCAGAGCGCCTTTTCATCAGGTGAGGTTCGAGCGCATCGCGATCGACATCATGTCGTTGTTCCTATATTGGATATGACTGACCAGAGGACAGCGGCCATTGGGACAAGCGCTGGCACGAAAGGTTCTTGGGTGGTGGAAGACTCGGAGCTGGTGTCGAACCGAGGCCACAGTCATCTGTCCCACGTCACCGATGGATAGCATTCAATGATGACAGGAAGCTGACATGACGTGGCCTCGTTTCTCCCCCGGATTGGTGTTCCTGTGCCTGTTTCTGGCTACCTCCCATGGCTGGGCAGGTCGGGTCACACACCATACTTTTGAATCCGAAGTACTCGATCGGGCCTACCCCTATAACCTGTATTTACCCGATGAGTATGCGACTGCCGAGCAATCATATCCCGTTATCTACTTGCTCCATGGTTCATTCGGCAGCGAATACGACTGGGCGTCACGCGGAGGCTTGCGCAGGACGATGGACCGCCTGATCGAGGCGGATACCATTCCACCGGCGATCGTCGTCATGCCCGGTAGTCAGAGTTGGTGGGTCGACGGCTACAATGAGCAGGCCGAAACCGCTTTCATCGAGGATCTGATCCCTCACATCGACCAGACCTGGCGGACCATCGCCCGTCGCGAAGGACGCTTGATAGGCGGGCTGTCTGCGGGTGGTTATGGAGCGGTGAATTTCATCCTGCAGTATCCGCAATTGTTCGGTGCGGCTGCGGCCCTGAGCCCAGCGTCATACTCTCCCCAGCCACCGGCCAATTCCTCGGGACGTCGGCATCCAGCCTTTTTGGGGCCGGATGGCAATTATGACGAAGCCATGTGGCAGCGACTCAACTACCCGCAGTACCTGGAAGGCTATAGAGCGAATGGTGTAACGGTCCCGCTTTATATCAGTACCGGTGATCGCGATGCCTTCGATATCGTGAGTCATGCCACGACGTTATACCAAGTCATCAAGGACCATCAGCCCGATCAGGTGATGTATCGGGTCGTGCCAGGCGGGCATCAGTGGCGAGTCTGGCGGCGTGAGCTGCCGGTTGCCCTGAGGTATATGTTTCGCCATCTGGAGTCGGCGACTGTAGAAGCGAGCGATGCATCGTCATGAAGTAGCCAATGCACAACGTGACACTAGCCAGTCACGAAAGGTGGCCAAGGGGGGGAAATCCGCTTTTTCCGGTGGATAGAGCAAGTAATAGCGGCGTCGACTGTCCAGGCCGGCATCCAGGGGAATGATCAACCGGCCGTCTGCCAGTTCGTCCTCGACCAGGCAGCGGGCGACCAGTGCGATGCCGATACCGGAGACGGCAGCCTGGATCATATGGGCGGAGAATTCGAAATGCGGCCCGAGTCGCATATAGCCCAGCGGCAGCCCTTGCGCCGTGAACCATTGATGCCAGGCTTCGGATCGCACGGCGATTTGCAGCAGCAGGTGGTCGATGACATCGGCCGGTTGCCGGATCGGTTGCCGCGCCAGAGTGTCGGGGCTGGCAACCAGGACCATGTCTTCATCGACGAGTGGGTGGGCAATCAGCCCAGGCCAAGGGTCGACTCCGACGTTGATGGCGGCGTCCATGCCCGAGTCGGTGATGTCGTATTCGCCGATACGCGTATGCAGATGGATCATCACTCCCGGATGGCATCGATAGAAATCCCCGAGTCCGGGCATCAACCATCGCGACCCGAAGGTCGGCAAGGTCGCCAGATTCAGGGAACTCACTCCCTTGCGGAAGGCGCCTACACGCGAGCTGGCGCCACTGATACGTGCCAGTGCCGGCGCAATGTCTTGAGCATACATAGCTCCCACTTCCGTCAACCGGATATGCCGACCATCCCGCTCGAACAGTTCGACATCGAGTAGCTGCTCCAGCGCCTGAATCTGACGGCTGACCGCGCTTTGTGTCAGGCTGAGTTCGGCGGCGGCTCGGGTGAAGCTACGGTGACGGGCGGCGGCATCGAATGCCAGTAGCATCGACATGGAAGGCGCAAGTCGATGTATATTCATTCATATACCTCATGCAAAGGCCGAATAATAATCGATTGTAGCCGTGTTCGGCCATCGTCAGACTTCATTAATATCATGCAATACAAGAGGAAGGGATGATGGATAGCGAGACGCGATTGCCGCTCACATCGACGAAGTCATCGACACCCCGAGCGTCTTGGCTGGCGTCACGACGCCTTGCCCGGGTCTTCTGTCTCGATGATTTCGAACCGGTCGCTAAACGCTATTTGCCCCGCCCGATTTTCGGTTACGTGGCCGGGGCGGCAGAAACCAACACGTCGTATCGTGACAATCGCGCCGTGTTCCAAGAATACGGTTTCATGCATCGGGTGCTGCGCAATGTCAGTACGCGTGAACAGTCGATCACGTTGTTGGGGCGCCATTATGCGGCGCCAATCGGCATCGCTCCGATGGGCATCTCGTCGCTGACCGGCTATCGAGGCGATCTGGCTCAGGCCCAGGCCGCCGAACGGTCAGGGATTCCCATGATACTGAGCAGTTCGTCCTTGATCCGGTTGGAGGAGGTGGTCGAAGCGGCGCCGCACACCTGGTTTCAGGCCTATCTGCCCAGTGAGTCGGAGCGCATTGCCGCGCTGGTCGACCGCGTCGCTCAAGCGGGTGTCGAAACACTGGTAGTCACCGTTGATTCGGCAGTCGTGCCCAATCGGGAAAACAATCTGCGCAATGGCTTCAAGACCCCGCTCAGCCCGGATCTCAAGTTACTCTGGGATGGATTGACTCATCCGTCCTGGAGTCTGGGAACGTTCCTGCGTACCTTGGCTCGTCACGGGATGCCGCATTTCGAGAACAGCGGAGCTGAGCGCGGGGCCGCCATCGTGTCGCGTCATGTGGCCCGCGACTTTTCCGGTCGCGAGCACCTGGACTGGGATGAGTTACGGCGTATTCGTCGTCAGTGGCAAGGGCGCTTGGTCATCAAGGGCGTACTGCATCCCGATGATGTCGTGACGGCTCGTCAAAGTGGGGCGGATGGTGTGATTCTGTCCAATCACGGCGGGCGTCAGCTCGATGGCGCTATCTCACCGATGCGTGCCTTGCCACAAGCGGTGGATGTCGCCGGTGACATGGCCGTGATGATCGACAGCGGCTTCCGACGCGGAACCGATATCATCAAGGCCCTGGCATTGGGGGCGCAGTGCGCGTTCGTCGGTCGCCCGTTCAACTATGCAGCGGCGATTGGCGGCGAGGCGGGTGTCGATCACGCCATTCGCCTGCTGATGTCGGAAATCCGTGCCGATATGGGGATGCTGGGCATCACCCGTCTGAATGAGCTCGATCCGTCGATGCTGGTGGCCTCACCCACGTTGCGCTCATGAACTGCTTGTCAGCCGTGTTCCAGTTCGGTCAGACGGCGTTCGAGGAAACGACGTTCGGGCCCCTGCTGGACCAGTGACAGCGCCTGTCGGTAGCTCTCCCGGGCGTGTTCCAGTCGGCCCTGGCGACGGTACAGGTCGGCACGCGCCGCATGCGCCAGATGGTAGTCGCCGAGTTCTCCGCCAGCCATCAAGGCATCGATGAGTGACAGACCGACGCCAGGCCCATCGCGCATGGCGATGGCCACGGCGCGATTGAGTGCCACGACCGGCGACGGTGTGATACGCATCAACACGTCGTAAAGGCCGATGATCTGTTCCCAGTCGGTGGCCTCGGCGCTGGGAGCTTCCGCATGCACGGCGGCAATCGCCGCCTGGAGTGCATAAGGGCCGAATCGCCTCGAAGACAGGGCTCGTTCGACCAGTGAACTCCCTTCGTCGATCAACTCACGGTTCCATAACGTCCGCTCCTGCTCGTGGAGCAGGATCAGTTCACCCGTTGGGGTAGTCCGTGCATCCCGGCGTGACTCCTGTAACAGCATCAATGCCAATAGTCCCGCTACCTCAGGCTCAGGTAATAAATCGTATAGTAACCGGCCAAGTCGGATCGCTTCACATGACATGTCTGTACGTATCAGTGTGTCGCCGAACGACGCGGAATAGCCTTCATTGAAGACCAGATAAATGACGCGAAGCACGCCATCCAAGCGCTCGATCAAGGCGTCTGGTTCGGGTAGGTGATAGGGAATGCCGGCATCGCGAATCTTGGCCTTGGCTCGCACGATACGCTGGGCGAGAGTCGACGGCGAGGTCAGGAAGGCGCGAGCCACCTCTTCGGTCGTCAGTCCACATACCTCACGTAGTGTCATGGCCACCTGGCCATCCAATGGCAGGGCTGGGTGGCAGCAAGTGAAGATCAGTCGTAAAGCATCGTCGGCGACACTGGTGTCATCGACCGTCTCTGTGGAGCACTCGAGTTCCAGTTGGTATGCGATCTCGGCGAGGCTGCTATCGAAGCGCGCCCGCCGTCGTAAACGATCAATGGCACGAAAACGACCGGTGGAAACCAGCCAGGCCCTGGGATTGGCGGGAATTCCATCTCTCGGCCATTGTGCCATGGCAGCAGTAAAGGCATCGTGCAGCGCCTCTTCAGCGAGTTCAAAGTCTCGCAGCAGACGGATCAGGGTCGCGAGCACTTGGCGTGAGTGCTCGCGATAGACGGCGTCGATGGTCTGTCTGACGTCACGGTCGATGCTGGTCATGGTCAAGAATCGGCGGTTCGTGCTGCCTGGAAGGGAGCGTCGGTAGCCAGTTCCCGCGTGGGTCTTACCTCAACGCTGCCGACCCGAGCAGCCGGTATACCGGCTGCGACCTCTATCGCTTCGTCCAGGTCGTTCGCTTCTATCAAGTAGAAGCCGGCCAGTTGCTCCTTGGTTTCAGCGAAGGGACCGTCCGTCAGGGAGACCTTGCCATTTCTGGACCGAACCGTCGTGGCACTCTGTACCGGTTGGAGCGCTTCAGCGGCCAACATTCGACCGCTGGCGTGCAGCGATTCGGCATATGCCTGACATTCACTGTCATGCGGGCTGTCTGGAAGGTCGTGCAAGGCATTTTCGTTGCTGTAGACAAGGCAAAGGTATTTCATGGTGATGTCCTGTAAGGGGCAGAGAGTTTGACATGGATACCGGTCGGGAGGATGTCTCATGACATAGCGTAGTCGTCTACAAGGCGTTCTATTCGACAAAAATACTGTCCGGGATTGAAAGAGGTTACTGCAGTCACCATGTCGTTTATTTAGAGGGCTAACTAATTCCGCAACACCTGCTGGCAAGGAGTTCTGGTATGGCACAAGCAATCCTTCCGCGCATCGGCCTCGGTACCTTTCGTCTCAAGGAGCAGGAGGTTATCGACTCGGTGAGTTCCGCTCTGGAACTCGGGTACCGACATATCGATACCGCGCAGATGTATGAGAACGAAGCGGCGGTAGGCAAAGCCATTCGGGAGAGTGGTGTCCCGCGTGACGACATTTTCCTCACGACCAAGGTGTGGTACGACCGGCTACAGGGCGACGACCTGATCAAGAGCCTGGAAGAGAGTCTGGAGAAGCTCGGCGTCGATCAAGTCGACCTGGCCCTGATTCACTGGCCGTCTCCGAAAGGCGAGGTGCCGATGGCCGAGTACATCGGCAATCTCGACGAGGCGCGCAAGAGGGGGATGACCAAGCACATCGGCATTTCCAACTTCACCATCGCCCAAGTGGATGAGGCTCTGAGTGTCCCCGGCGGTGAGCACATCATCACTAATCAAGTCGAGGTACATCCGTTCCTGGGCAACCATGCGCTGGTCTCGCATTGCCAAGCCAGGGGGGTGCAGGTGACCGGTTACATGCCGCTAGCCGTCGGTAAGGTCATGAAAGAGCCGGTGTTACAGGAGATCGCCAATGAGCATGGTGTAACGCCGGCACAGGTCGCGCTGGCCTGGGTCGCTGCACGCGATATCGTGGTGATTCCGTCATCGACCAAACCGGCCCATCAGCGCGCTAACCTCGCTGCGCTGGATCTCGAACTCAGCAGTGACGAAATGGCCAGGATCGATGCACTCGATGCCGGTGAACGTATCGCTAACCCTGATTTCGCTCCCGAGTGGGATGACTAAGAATACCTCGAGGTGTGATTGACGCCACATCGGTGGCAAGAGAGTCGGGCCAACGCTTCAGGGCGTTGGCCCGTTTTCGCTGGCGTGCTCGCTTGCGGTGACATCAGGCTGTCATCAAGCCGACATCATGAGTGGCTAACGTCGTGAAGAACTCTCTTGGGAGGATGAATCATGACACGTCAGCCACGGACTCCTCTGAGCGACGACGAGGAGGAGTATCTCTCGCAAATGGCCAATGGCAACGCGCTGGCAAGACAGCGCAAGCGTGATCGTGAGCGCCGGGAACGTGAAAATCGCAAGCGCATGAACCGAGGGTGACGCGCGAACGCTGCGAACCACCTGGCATGCCGCCACACAGCGTGGTGTCCTGGTCTCAATTTTCCCCGACTCCTGCCGATAACAACGGTAATAGACATTACCTCGTCAACAGCAGGAGCCTGTTATGCGTTATCGACTGTGGGTGGCGTGTCTGGCTTGTTTGTTTCCCAATGTCAGTACCGCCGATATTACACTCGGGATGGTGGCCCCATTGAGTGGCCCTGCTTCTTCGCTCGGGCAAGGGATGCGCGAAGGCATCGAGGCGCATTTCGCTGAGATCAATGCCGCAGGCGGGATCAATGGCGAAGAGCTGACACTCGTGACGCGTGATGATGAGTACGAGCCACTACAGTCGGCGCCGGCCACGCGTGAACTCATCCAGGATGAAGACATCCTGGCGTCGGTAGGCAATGTCGGCACACCCACGGCAATCGTCACGATACCGCTGCACAATCAACATGAAACCCTGCTTTTCGGTGCGTTCACCGGGGCCGGCATCCTGCGCAAGGACCCGCCGGACCGCTACGTAATCAACTACCGTGCCAGCTACGTTCAGGAAACGGCGGCCATGGTCGATGGCCTGCTCGAGGCCGGCGTCGAGCCTGAAGAGATCGCTTTCTTTACCCAGAACGACGGTTTCGGCGATGCCGGTCATGCCGGAGGCGTGCAGGCTCTGGAAGCAGCGGGCTTCGAAGCGACCGATGAGTTGGCCCATGGTCGTTACACTCGCAATACCCGCAATGTGCATCAGGCACTGGCGACCATCCTGCAAGCACCGACTACACCTCGTGCCATTATCATGGTAGGCACCTACGGCCCGAATGCCGATTTCATTCGTGAAGCGCGCAAGGACCTGCCCGATGCGCTCTTTCTCAAT
This sequence comes from Aidingimonas lacisalsi, assembly GCF_008079445.1. Lineage (GTDB taxonomy): Bacteria > Pseudomonadota > Gammaproteobacteria > Pseudomonadales > Halomonadaceae > Aidingimonas > Aidingimonas lacisalsi. Next base: position 238,864 of record NZ_VRYH01000002.1, read on the forward strand.
GTCTCCTTCGTCGGCAGCCAGGCATTACTGGATGAACTTGGCGAGGATGCAGAAGGTGTGATCATTACTCAGGTCGTGCCGCCGCTGGATGCCGATTTGCCCGCCATCGAGTCTTACCGATCGGCCATGGAAGCCCAGGCTGCCGATCATGAGGCCGACTTCGTCTCGCTGGAAGGGTACCTGGCAGCATCGCTGTTCGTGAAAGGGCTGGAAGCGGCCGGTTCCGACCCTGATCGTGAGGCCATCGTCGATGCGCTCGAAGGGCTGGGTGAGATCGACCTCGGTCTCGGTAAGCCATTGACTCTCAGTGAAGACGACCATCAGGCCAGTGATGCAGTCTGGCCTACCATCATTGAAGACGGCCGTTTCGAACCCGTCGATTGGTCGACGTTACTACGCTGATCATTGGATACAGGATACTGTCTCATGAAACGAAGCCTTAGTCTCCGCGCCATGCTGATTGGCCTGTTCCTGGCGGCCGTCGTCGGTGTCGTCGTTCTCGCTGCAACGGGGTGGACCTCCAATCAGCGTCTCATCGAGTCACAACGCTTCATTACCAACGACATCATGCCCCAGCAGGATGCCAGTCGGGCCATGAACGAAGTGCTGGGCGCTTTCGATCAGCGTCATGCCAGTCTTGTCAGTGCCGAGAGTGTCGCAGAACTTGATGACGTCACCTCGCGTGAAACACTGCTCGCACGGTTCGAATCAGCCGAACAGCAACTCAGCGACTACCTGGCTGCCGATCAGCGAGCTCGGCTCGATGAACTCGAGGAGGGCAAGTCAACATTGATGGCGGCCGATGACGCTCTCGAGTCCGTGCGCCGAGATCACATCGGCCTGGCGTCGACCATGGAAGCGCGTATCGAGGACATGCAGTCGATGATCCGTGAGGTCATGGTCAGTGCCGAAGACATGTCCGGTCGTGCGGCGTTGGCGGAGGTGCGCGATCAGCGCGAGATCTCGGCCCAGGTCGATGATCTGCGTGACAGTGGGTTGAGCCTGGTACCGGAATCGATCCTGGCGGAACTACTGGATGGGCGTGTGAATGTTGCGCAGATCAGTGGCGATGTGCAGACTTCGGTTGCCTTACTGGCCGATCTCGGGCGTCGGTTGATGCAAGTCGATAGCGCCGATGCACTGGTCAACCTGCGCTACAACGAAGTCGCTCAGCAAATCAACAGTACGCAACAGGCGCTGGCACAGATTGCCACGGCGTCGCATGCCAATCAGGCGCAGGTGGAACGGGCCGAAACCCTGGCCGCGGTTCTCGATGACCTCGACGAACTGATGGTCAGCGGCGACGATTCGGTCTATGCCCTGCGACAACGGCAGCTCGAGTTGAGTGGCGAAGAGACCGAAGCGCTGGCGGCAGTCGAGACAGCCGCTGATGGGATGCGGGATGCCCTGGGTGCCGTCCAGACCCATACCGTGCAGGCGGCTGATGATGCGGCGGCACAGGCGCAGGAACTGGCCAATGCAGGCCGATACTTGCTCATTATTGTCACGTTGGCGGTCATCATGGTCCTGGCGGTTTTCGGTTGGCGTACCATGGTCCGTGTGCTTGGCCCACTGGCCCAGATGCGAAGGCAGATGGAGAACATCAGTGGCCAGGCTGGTGAGAACAGCGATCTGACCATGCGTCTCGAGCTCGAGCGTGATGACGAGATCGGCCGAACCGCTCAGGCATTCAATCAGATGATGGGCACCTTCGAGCGCATCGTGGCCAAGATTCGTGAAGGTGCCGGTAACATCGCCGCCAATAGTCGTCAGATCACGACCGGCAACGATGATCTGTCGCAACGGACTGAAGAGCAATCGTCATCGTTGGCGGAGACCGCATCGAGCCTTGAAGAGATTACCGCTACCGTCAAGCAGACGGCAGATTATGCCCATCAGGCCAGGGATGCGAGCAGTGAGGTCGATCAACGCGCCCATTCAGCCGGCGAAGTGGCAGAAAGAACCAACACGGCGATGGCCGAGATTCGCGATTCCAGCGAGAAGATCTCCACGATCGTGAGCGCTATCGACGATATCGCCTTCCAGACCAATCTGCTGGCGCTCAACGCTTCGGTGGAAGCAGCCCGGGCAGGAGAGCAGGGTCGTGGCTTCGCCGTCGTCGCTGCCGAGGTCCGCAAGTTGGCACAACGCAGTGCCGATGAGGCCGGCAAGATCCGGGCACTCGTCGGTGATAGCGTCGACAAGGTGGGGGAAGGCGCCAAACTCGTCGAATCGACCAGTACCCATTTGCAGGAGATCATTCATAGTCTCGAGAGCGTATCTCGTTATGTCGGCGAGATAGCGGATGCCACACAGGAACAGTCCAGTGGTATCGAGGAGATCAACCGGGCGGTGGCTCAACTCGATCAGGTCACTCAGCAGAATGCGAGCCTGGTTCAGGAAGCCTCCTCCGCTAGCCATTCCCTGGATCATCAGGCAGCGGAAATGAATGATCTGGTCAGCAGGTTCCGGGTGAGCGAACAGTACGCACACTCGCCTGATCTGATGGCATTGTTGCACCTGGATACGCACAAGACGCCGTCTCGATGAGTGCGTCTCCGGGAGAATTCCCGGTGCATGGAAGTGCAGGTCGTGTCTCGTTATTCTAAAGTCGTGAGAGCATTCATACCTCACGGAAGAAGGACGGAGCCATCATGATACGTACCCTGCTCTTCACCGCGGAGGGAGCATCAAGGTCTGGCGGTGAGGAACTCATAGAGGACTGGCGTGCTGATGACAGCAGTCATATCTGGATTGACCTGCAGGGTGAGTCGATGGAGCGTGAGAAGGCGCTGCTCGACGCGTTCGAGTGTCATCCCATGGCCATCAACGATGCTCACCGTGACCGACATCCCCCCAAGATCGAGGAGTTCGAGACTCACACCCTGATCATCTATCGGGGCATTTCCTCATTCGATGCGGAGTTGAACTACGAGCCGCAACAGATGTGCTTCTTCATCGGGGAGCGCTATCTGATCAGCCTTCATCCTGGGCATGCCTTGAGCATCGAGCGACTTTTCGGTCATGAAGGCAGTATCTTGCTGGGGCGCTCACCCGAGCATGTGGCACTCAAGGTGATGTACACGTCCGCCGGTTTTTACCTCGATAGTCTTCTGGCCTTCGAAAACGAACTCAGCGACCTGGAAGACGAACTGCAGGACGCTGGTACCGACAAGTTGATGCGTCGCATCATCAACTACAAGTCACGGTTGGTGAAGATGCGGCGTATCTTCAATTACCACAAAGGCATCACGCAGGAGTTGGTCGCCTTCGACTATCATCATCTGTCACGCGAAGATCCGGAAACACTGCATGCCATCAATGACGTCTTCGAACGTTTCGAGCGGCTCTATTCCCTCACCCAGATGTATTACGATATCTGCGGTGACTTGATCGATGGCTACATCTCGATCTCCTCGCATCAGCTCAACATCACCATGCGGGTGCTTACCGTCATTACCGCCATTTTCGTGCCGCTGACCTTCCTGGCCGGGATCTATGGGATGAACTTCTCCAACATGCCGGAGCTCTCATTCCGTTATGGCTATTTCATTTTGCTGGGAATCATGCTGCTCATGGGGGGCGGCCTATTATATCTCTTCCGGCGCAAAGGATGGCTCTAGGATGAGCGGGTGTCTGCTTGGCCGCGAATCGCGTGTGACGGAGAGATAGGCCCGATATATTGGTGGCATAGCCATGCCCCATCATCACGTGTTGGACAGTATCCCCCTTTTCTATCTATAACTCCTAAAGGATCCAATCGGCAGACCGCCGAGGAATATGTCGTTTGGCCAATGCGCGAAGAGTCGAGGCGTAAAGCCGATGACATATGAGTAGCACATAGGAGGAACGACCGTGACGAACGATAACCGCAAGCCCACCACGAATGATGCCGGGATTCCCGTCTCCAGCGATGAACACTCGCTGACCGTGGGGCGCGATGGACCGATTGTGCTCCATGACCACTATCTCATCGAACAGATGGCGAATTTCAACCGCGAGCGGATCCCCGAGCGTCAACCGCACGCCAAGGGGGGCGGTGCTTTCGGCCGTTTCGAGGTGACCAACGACGTCAGCAAGTATACCAAGGCGGCTGTATTCCAGCCGGGTGCCAAGACGGAGACGTTGATCCGTTTCTCCACCGTGGCCGGTGAACGAGGGAGCCCGGATACCTGGCGCGACCCGCGTGGGTTCGCACTGAAGTTTTATACCTCGGAAGGTAATTTCGACATCGTGGGGAACAACACGCCGGTATTCTTCCTGCGTGATCCCATGAAGTTCCAGCACTTCATCCGTTCACAGAAGCGCCGGGCGGATACCAATCTGCGCGATCACGACATGCAGTGGGATTTCTGGACGCTGTCGCCGGAGTCCGCCCACCAGGTGACCTGGTTGATGGGGGATCGTGGTATTCCCAAGAGCTGGCGCCACATGAATGGTTATTCCAGCCATACCTATATGTGGGTCAATGCGTCGGGTGAACGCTTCTGGGTCAAATACCACTTCAAGACCGATCAGGGCATTCAATGCCTCACCCAGGAAGAAGCCGACCGGCTTGCCGGTGAAGACGGCGATTACCATCAGCGTGATCTGTACAATGCGATCGAACGTGGCGAGCATCCGAGTTGGACGCTCTACATGCAGATCATGCCGTTCCAGGATGCCGAAACGTATCGCTTCAATCCTTTCGATCTGACCAAGGTGTGGCCGCATGAGGACTATCCGCTGGTTGAAGTCGGCCGGCTGACGCTGGATCGCAACCCGACCGACTACCATACCGAGATCGAACAGGCGGCCTTCGAGCCGAACAACATGGTGCCGGGTACCGGTGTCAGCCCGGACAAGATGTTGCTGGCGCGGGTGTTCTCCTATGCCGATGCACACCGGGCTCGCCTGGGTGTGAACTACAAGCAGATCCCGGTCAACTCACCCAAGGTGCCGGTGCATAGTTACAGCAAGGACGGCGCGATGCGTGTACAGAACGTCGCCGATCCGGTCTATGCGCCCAACTCCAAGGGCGGGCCGCATGCCGATAGCGAGAGCTTCCCGGAAGACGCTACCTGGGATGCCAGCGGCGAGTTCGTGCGTGATGCCTATACCCTGCGCAAGGATGACGACGATTGGGGGCAGGCGCATACGCTCGTTCGCGAGGTGATGGACGATGCCCAGCGCGACCGGCTGGTCTCCAACGTGGCGGGCCACCTTTCCGATGGCGTTAGCCAGCCCGTGCTCGAACGTGCCTTCGAGTATTGGCGCAACATCGACAAGGAGGTCGGCGATCGCATCGCCGAGGCCGTCAAGAGCGGTAAGTAAGTCACCCGCCGGACCGGCCCGTCATCGGTACGGTGATGGGCCGGCCATCACTCCACGCGCGCCTCCAGCGCCGTCAGAAAATCCCTGATACGGGCGGCATTAGTACCGGCATCACCGCGTCCCAGTCGCGAAGCGGAGCGCATGTCGACACGTACACCCCCATCGGTTTCGGTCAGGCGCATGACCACATCATCCTCGAATCCGAACCAGGTCGTGGTGACGGTGGCTTCGAGAGTCTCGTTGCCCGTGTGTGCCATTGACCAGCCCCGGTCACGCATTTCGGCTTCCGCCGCATCACGCACGTTGTCGAGTGACGCATTCAAGACAATGGGGCCGATGTCGGGATAGGCCTCGAGTTGTTGCCTCGCCGTGCTTTCTCCCGGGTAGTCCACGGCATTGGGAGCGTCCGTGCGTGCGTCCGCGACGGCGTTGAAGGCCGGCGGGTTCTCGGTATCGGTGGTAATGTCGTGAATGGGGGGCGCGTCCTGGGCGCGTTGCCAGTGTAGCCAGGGCACGGCCAGGAGGCCGAGGCAGGCGATGATCACCAGTCCGCTGGCCACGGCCGGTCGGGTACGCCGACAGATCACGGCGACGAGCAGGGCGATGATCCCCACTATACCCGCACCGATCGCGAAATAGGCGCCACGGCGCAGCATTTCGAAGGCGTCGCCCAGTGCGACCCATTCCATCCGATAGGCCGGACCGGCCATGCCCATCAGCAGGGCAGCCAGTACAAGAAGCACGACTGCCAGCGTTCCCATGATCAAGGGCAATCGACCACCACGTTGTCTCGTTGCCATTGCCGTGCACTCCTATCATCCACCATTCACATGTTCATGCTGTAGCGTAAACCACAGCGATGAGGGCGCCTATTGTCTTCCGAGAATGGTAGGTTATGCTCATTGGAACACAAGGTATGGCAACGAGAGGGATGGCGATGGACCCGTTCATGCAAGCGGCAATCGACGAGGCGCGACAGGGCCTGGAAGAAGGCGGGATTCCGATCGGTTCGGTGATCGTCCATGACGGACGGATCATCGGCCGCGGGCACAACCGCCGCGTTCAGCAGCAGAGTGCGATCTTGCACGCAGAGATGGACGCCTTCGAGAATGCCGGCCGACAACCCGCCGCCGTCTATCGTGATGCGGTGCTCTATACCACGCTTTCTCCCTGCGCCATGTGCACTGGCACGATCCTGCTTTACGGCATCCCGCGGTTGGTGATTGGCGAGAACCGGACGTTCATGGGGGAAGAAGCGTTGCTGACATCGCGGGGCGTATCGGTGGAGGTTCTCCAGGACTCGCAGTGTATCGACATGATGGAGGGCTTCATCGCCGCCAGACCGGAGCTATGGAACGAGGATATCGGTAGTTAGCAGCCTAGCTGGTCAATAACGGATTGCCGCTACTCCGACCAGAGCATCATCAATAACCACGCACCGGTCGGTTGCCCCCCTATAGACAGCGGATCTTTCGTTCAGGGCCGTTGGAGACGACGGCCTTGATATGTCGAGGCAGTACTTCAGGCGTTTCCCTCATGCCGTCGATGGGATCGAGCGATCACCCATGTATACCTTATGGTGTTTGACCAAGCTCATGGCGGACCCCCAGTGCGATTGCCAAGGTCTGGGCGAGACATAGGGAAGCCGTTAACCCGCGGAAACTCTTCACTTCCGCCTCCTGTATAACGAAACTGACATCCGCCAACTGGGCGAGCGGGCTCACGTTCGAATCGGTGATCACGACGAGGGGGAGGTGGCGCTCGCATGCCGCGGCCGCCAGTTGTCGGGTCTCTTCGGCATATGGACTGAAGCTGATCACCATGAGCGCATCGTGATCCCCTATCGACTTGACTTGTTCTCCATACATCCCGCCCAGGCCGTTGATCAGGAAAGCCCGCTTGTCGATATGGTGAAGCGCATAGGTCATGTAACTGGCTACCACGAAACTGCGCCTTGCCCCCATGACATGGATGGCACGTGCTGTCTCGAAGATATCCAATGCCTGTTCCAAGCTGCCCGAGTCAATACGTCCCGGCAGTTGCTCAAGGGCTATGCGGTTAGCGTCAGCAAACTCCCAGAGTAGTTGAGTACTGTCTGGTGTCTCTCCAGTGGCGCTACGTACCGCGCGGATGCGCTCCGTATAGTTTGGCAGTTCATCGACGAGCCTGGCCCTGAACAGGCCTTGCATCTCAGAAAAACCGGACAGGTCGAAGGTATTGGCGAAACGAATCAAGGTTGAGGGAGTGACACCCGCTGTTTCTGCAATCTTGGCCGCAGTGGAAAACGCGACATCTTTCGGATGATCAAGTAAGTATCGCGCAGTTTGTTGAAGCCTGGGACTAAGTGATTCATACCGGGCGGTGACACGTTTCTTGAGCTCGTCGAAGTCTTGAGGCGAGGGCTGAGTCATTGAGAAAACCGAAGGATCTTTAGGTGTGAGGATACGCTAGCACGGGTGGAATTTTTGTTCCATTATCCTAAAGTTAGGGAATACGTGGTTTGACATCGATAAAAAATGGAACGTATATTCCATTCATACCTTGTGTCGCTAGGGAGAGTGAAGACATCCCTAGATAAAGGAGAATCTCTTGACCATGCATGAGCCTCACCGGAAGTACCCATTGGATTTGATCTGTCTGGGACGTGTCGCAGTCGATCTTTACTCGGAGCAACTAGGTAGCCGCCTGGAGGACGTAGCAAGTTTTGCCAAGTATCTCGGTGGCAGCTCCGGCAATGTAGCATTCGGTTCGGCACGGCTTGGCTTGAAGTCCGCCATGCTTTCCCGCGTGGGGAACGAACAATTGGGAAATTTCGTGCGTGAGGAACTCCAGCGTGCCGGGGTCGATACGACACCCTTGCAGACGGATCCGCATCGCCACACCGGATTGGCTCTGCTGGCGCTCAAGGATCACGAAACCTTTCCCCTGCTTTTCTACCGCCGTGACTGCGCCGATATGGCGATTGATGCGGAGCTGATCGATACCGATTATATCGGTAAGGCGCAGGCTCTCGCCGTCACCGGTACGCACCTCTCGACCGATGCGACGCGTCGAGCCTGCAAGAAAGCGCTGGACGCCGCCGCACGCCACGACACCAAGCGCGTGCTGGATATCGATTATCGGCCCGTCTTGTGGGGATTGACCGACCCCGGTGACGGCGAGACGCGCTACGTCACGGATACCCGGGTCACCGAGGATCTGCAGGGTTGGCTCTCTCATTTTGACTTGATTGTCGGCACTGAAGAAGAATTCCACATCGCCGGGGGAAGCACCGATACCCTGGCCTCCCTGCGTGCCGTCCGTGACGTCAGTGATGCGACACTGGTGTGTAAGCTCGGTCCGCTGGGCTGTGTCGTCTTCGAAGGCGCTATTCCTGACCGTATCGAAGACGGAATACTCGTCCATGGGGTCCAGGTCGAAGTACTCAACGTGCTTGGGGCGGGCGATGCCTTCATGAGTGGCTTGCTTCGTGGGTGGCTACGGGGTGAAAACTGGGAAACCAGCGCCACCTATGCCAACGCGTGCGGCGCACTCGTGGTGTCGCGCCATGGCTGTGCTCCAGCGATGCCGACCGAAGAAGAACTGATGGATTACCTGGCTCGTCGTGAGACGGTTGCACAGCCGGACAAGGATAGTCGACTCAATCATCTGCACCGGGTTACCACCCGCATTCCGAAAGACTGGCCCGAAGTGTGTGGATTGGCCTTCGACCATCGACGTCAACTGACGGACATGGCGCTGGCGGTTGGCGCGGACGTGGGCCGCTTGCCGGAAATGAAGCGCCTGCTCGTGAAAGCGGCAGAGCAGGGCGCACGCCAGGCAGGTCTGGCGACGCCTGCCATCCTGGTGGACGACGTCCTGGGTCAGAATGCCTTGAATGATGCGACCGGACGCGGCTGGTGGATCGGTCGCCCGGTAGAGCTGCCGAGCTCACGGCCCTTGCGGTTCCAGCATGGTGAGGATCTCGGTAGCCGATTTCGTCATTGGCCTTCCGAGCACATCATCAAGTGTCTCTTCTTCTATCACCCAGACGATCCGGTCGAGCTTAGGCTCGAGCAGGAAGCGCGCGTCCATCGCTTGTACGAAGCGGCATGTACCAATGGTTTGCAGCTATTGATCGAGGTTATCCCGCCGTCGGATAGCCCTATCGACGATACAACGCTGCCGCGTAGCCTGATTCGTCTCTATGAACTCGGCATACGTCCCGACTGGTGGAAGCTGCCTTCCATGTCCGAACAAGGTTGGCAAGCTGTCGGTGACATCATCGAGGAGCAAGATCCCCACTGTTGCGGTGTCGTTCTGCTGGGCCTGGATGCACCGATGGGTCAGGTAAAGGAGAGCTTTGGTCTTGCCGCGAAGCACCCGCACTGCAAGGGCTTTACGGTCGGGCGCACCCTGTTCGCCCAGGTCTGCCGGGAATGGTTGGCGGGGAAACTAACTGATGACGAGCTCGTGACCCATGTGGCGAGCAATTACGCGGAACTCATTCACGCATGGCATGCACTGCGCCAGCGCGACGATGCAACACACGTTGAGGAGAGAGGATAAGTCATGCGGACTCTGGGCAATTACGTCAATGGGCAGAACGTCGACAGCACAAGTGAAAGTACAGCGCCTGTCTACAATCCAGCCACGGGCGAGCAAACCTTACAAGTAGCGCTCTCCTCCGTTGAAGAAACGCTCAACGCCATCTCTGCCGCCGAGCAGGCTTTTGCGGGCTGGTCGAAAATCACACCGCTCAAGCGGGCCCGTATCTTGTTCAAGTTCAAGGCCCTGGTCGAAGAACACGTCGATGAGCTGGCGCGGCTGATCGCCAGTGAGCATGGCAAGGTGTTCTCCGACGCCAAGGGTGAAGTGACCCGCGGTCTGGAAGTCGTCGAATTCGCCTGTGGCATCCCGCATCTGCAGAAGGGCGAGCACTCCATGAACGTCGGTACCGGCGTCGACAGCTACTCCATGATGCAGCCACTCGGGGTGTGCGCCGGTATCTCGCCATTCAACTTTCCGGCCATGGTGCCGATGTGGATGTTCCCCATCGCGCTGGCTTGTGGCAACACCTTCGTCATGAAGCCCTCCGAGAAGGATCCGTCCACACCGCTACGTCTGGCCGAGCTACTCAAGGAAGCCGGGTTGCCGGACGGGGTTTTCAATGTCGTCAACGGCGACAAGGAGGCCGTCGATGTACTGCTTACCGATGAACGCGTCGAGGCGGTCAGTTTTGTCGGCTCGACGCCGATCGCCGAGTATATCTATGCCACCGCATCCGCCCACGGCAAACGGGTTCAGGCACTGGGGGGTGCCAAGAATCATATGGTGATCATGCCCGATGCCGATCTCGACCAGGCGGTGGATGCCTTGATGGGGGCCGCTTACGGCTCGGCCGGCGAACGTTGCATGGCCATCTCGGTGGCAGTGCCGGTAGGCGAGGAAACGGCCGAGCGATTACGCGAGAAACTTGTGATCCAGCTCAACCAACTCAGCGTGGGCCCAGGACTGGTCGAAGGGCCGGATAACGACATGGGGCCTCTTGTCACCTGTGAGCACCTTGAGAAAGTCAAGGACTACATTCGCATCGGCGAGGAAGAAGGCGCTGAGCTGGTTATAGACGGTCGCTACACGTCTATTCCAGGGGGCGAGGACGGTTACTTCATCGGAGGCTCGTTATTCGATCGCGTCACGCCCGGGATGCGCATCCACAGTGAGGAAATCTTTGGCCCCGTGCTCTGCATCGCACGTGCGGCAAGTTTCGATGAGGCCGTCTCGATAATCAACGAACACGAATACGGTAACGGTACGGCCATCTTTACTCGCGATGGCGATGCCGCTCGCCAGTTCTGTGAACAGATCCAGGTGGGCATGGTAGGCGTCAATGTTCCGATCCCGGTGCCCATGGCCTTCCATAGCTTTGGTGGCTGGAAGCGCTCACTATTCGGTCCTCTCCACATGCATGGCCCCGATGGCGTGCGCTTCTATACACGCATGAAGACCATCACCCAGCGCTGGCCGGGCGGTATCCGTGAAGAGACCAATCACTTCACGATGCCGACTCACTGATCTGCGCGAGCGTGGCCTGATGACTTGGAAGGGGGTGAGACTTGTGGGCGATAAAACGGTACTGATCACGGGTGGGGCGTCTGGCATCGGATGTCAGACCGCTCAAAAATTCAGGGAAGAAGGCTATCGCATCGTCGTGGCCGACCTACATCGTGGCGCGGTGGAGCCGGACCTGTTTATTCAAGCGGACTTGACGGATCCAAAAGCCAGGGAGTCCATCGTTGCGCAGATTGATCGGCTCGATGTGTTGGTGAACTGTGCCGGTGTCAACCTGCAGGAAAAAGAGTGGGAGCTTACGGGGTTCGAAGCGTCCATGACAATCAACTGCACCGCCGTGTTCGACCTATCGACACGCTTGATCGACAAGCTGGGTGAGACGAAGGGTGCCATCATCAATATCGCCTCGATGTGGAGCTATTTCGGTTCGCCCAAGTCCCCCGGCTACAGCGCGAGCAAAGGGGCGATCGTCTCCCTCACCCGTTCGATGGCGGTTGCCTGGGCTGATAGGGGAGTGCGTGCGAATGCGGTGGCCCCCGGTTGGGTCAAGACCCGTATGACCGAGGCGGCACGCGCGGACAACACACGCTACGAGACGATTTCAGCACGTATCCCCATGCAGCGCTGGGCAGAACCGGAAGAAGTGGCAGCCGTCATCTTTTTCCTGAGCTCGAATGCCGCCTCTTACGTGAATGGCGCCATCATTCCCGTCGATGGAGGTTACATGGCGGGCTGAGGCTGCTCGTACTTCAACGCCCTTTTGCGTTTTCGAATTTAGATGGTGAAAGCATGAAATCGTACGTGATTCACGGTCCCAGGGACCTACGCATCGATGAAAAGGAAGAACATAGCCTGGCAGAAGATGAGGTCCGCCTGGGTCTGGCATATGGCGGTATCTGTGGCTCCGACATGCATTATTACCAGGACGGTAAAGTCGGGCACTCGATCGTCAAGGATCCCATGGTGCTTGGTCATGAGTTGACTGCTGTCGTATTGGAAGTGGGCCAGAGCGTCAACGGCGTTTCCGTGGGCGACCGGGTCGTCATCAATCCGTCGTTGCCTTGCGGCAAGTGCGCCATGTGTCGGCAAGGCGAAGAAAACGTCTGCTTCAACATGAAGTATCTCGGCAGCGCCGCCAAGCGACCACACACCCAAGGCGCCTTTGACGAACGCCCCGTGGTCAAGGATCACCAATGTGTCGTGCTGCCCGCCAATGCGGACCTCAAGCTGGCCGCGCTGGCCGAACCCTACGCCATCGCACTTCACGCCGCCAACCTGGGCGACGTCGCTGGAAAACGTGTGTTGGTGACCGGGGCTGGGACGATCGGCACCCTCGCGGCGGTGGCGGCCCTGGAGCAAGGGGCCAGCGAAGTCCATGTATCCGATATTCACCAGGCGGCCCTGGAACGCGTTAGAAAGCTTGCTGACGTCCGCACGCTGGATGCCAGGGATGTCGAGGAACGTGTCGTTTCGGGGGAACTTGCATTCTTCGATGTCGTACTGGAAGCCTCAGGCGCACCACAAGCGTTCAATACGGCGCTGAAGGTGCTCATACCCAAGGGACGGTTGATCCAGGTCGGTTTCCTGGCGCCTGCGGAGTTGGACATGAATTCGATTCTGACCAAGGAGCTGATCATCAGGGGGGCGTACCGGTTCTTGAATGAATTCGAAAAGGCGGTCGAATCGGTGCTGGCCAAGCCCGCGCTTGTCGATGCCGTATCGGCCACATATGAATTCGGGGTTACGGACGAGGCATTCGAAGCGTCCCTGAATAAACAGCAACACTTGAAAGTCATGATTCATCATGAAGCGTACGGTGCTTGATGAATGACGACATGAGGCGGCTCGTATGTTGAATGTGCTTCGCTCCAGAACGATGGAAGAGTGGCTCTCAGCGGCGCTGATGACGGTCGTGATTGCCTTGCTGGGACTCCAGGTTGTCTTGAGGTTCGGTTTTGACCGTAACTTGAGCTGGCTTGAAGAAGTGTCGCGCTACTTCTTCGTCTGGGCGATTTATTTCGGGTTCGTCATTGCCGCAGAGCAGAATCGGCATATACGCGTAACGTTTCATATCTCGATGATGCCCGTGAAAATTCAAAAAATAATATTAACCATCGCCGATGCCGTGTGGCTTATTTTCAATATTGTGCTTATTTGGCAAGGCGGCAAGCTGTTTTATGAGTCGATGCAATTTCCCTACATCTCACAGACTACGGGTATCAATCTGGCATGGGTACAAGTGATCGTTCCTCTTGGCATGTTGTTTATTTCCGTGCGTGTCATTGGCTGTATGGTGTCTCGCTGGACGCATGGCTTGGACACAACCGACACTCGAGTTGACTGAAGGTACCCTATGAGTCCCGCAATCATTCTTACCGTTGGCTTTATCGGCTTTTTGCTGCTCGGTGTGCCTGTCGCTGTTTCGATGGGGATGGCAGCGGTACTGAGCATGCTGCAATCCGGGTTGCCGCTATCCTATGTCGTTCAGAGTGCCTATTCCGCCGTCAATGATTTCACGATCATAGCGGTCCCGATGTTCATTCTGGCCGGTGCCTTGATGGAAAAAGGCGGGCTGACGGAGCGACTTATCCTCTTCTCGCGTGCGTTGGTCGGGCCGGCGCCCGGAGGGCTCGCGACGGTGACTATCGTTGCGTGTACGCTATTTGCGGCTATTTCAGGCTCCGGGCCTGCCACTACCGCAGCGATTGGCTCCATCATGATTCCCGCCATGATCAAGGAGTACAAGGATCGCGGATTTTCAAGTGCCATCACCGCGAGTGCGGGCGGTATCGGCGTGGTGATTCCTCCGTCGATCCCGATCATCATCTATGGCATAACATCGGAAACGTCGATCACTGCGCTCTTCGTCGCCGGGGCTATTCCCGGGCTCTTGTTGGCATTGGCGCTCTACCTGACGGTACTGGTCATCAGCAAGAAGCGAGGCTATGTCGCCCAGGACACGAGCAAACGGGATGCCGCTGAAATATGGCGTACGGCAAAAGAGGCGAAGTGGTCTCTGTTTGCGCCGGTGATCATCCTTGGCGGTATCTACCTGGGGGTCTTTACCGTCACGGAAGCCTCGATCGTTGCCGTTTATTACGCACTTTTCGTGGGCACCTTCGTCCATCGAGCCATCAAATTACCCACGTTCATCGATAGCCTGGGCTACACCGCACGTGTCGCGGGTACCGTGATGCTGGTACTGGTGTCAGGGCGCATAGTTGGCCGTCTGCTCTCCATGTATCAGATTCCCCAGCAAGTATCGTCGCTCATGCTATCGACCTTTACCGACCCCATCACGTTGATTCTGGTGGTCGTCGCGCTACTGATATTCGTTGGCATGTGGATGGAGACGCTTACGCAGATCATCATCCTGACGCCGCTTTTACTGCCCGTCGCCATGGGCGTCGATATCCATCCCGTTCAGTTTGGCATCATGTTCGTGATTGCCTGCGAAATAGGCTACTCCACACCTCCGCTCGGGGTGAATCTGTTCGTTGCCAGCGAGATAGGAGAAACGACGATCGAGAAAGTCAGTTGGTCGTCATTACCTTTCATTGGCGCCGAGGTGGCGGTACTCCTCCTCGTTGCCTTTGTTCCCCAAATCAGCTTGGCATTGCCGGAGCTTCTGGGGCTGATTCGTTAACAACTAGAGAGGAATTACCATGTCCTTTAAAAAAATAATGGCTGGTATAGGTGTATGCAGCCTGGGGTTCGCCAGCTCGGCTGTTTTCAGTGCAGATTTCAATATGCGACTGTCCCACGGGGACAACGAAAGTAATCCGACGCACCATGCTGCTTTGAAGTTTCAGGAGCTGGTGGAGGAGTACAGCGACGGACGTATCGAGGTGGAAATTTATCCTTCCAACCAGTTGGGGGATGAACAGGAAGTTGCGCAGTCGATGCGCAGGGGCACTATTGAATCGGCGATTGTCTATACAGGCAATCTGGTGCCGCTGGCGCCTTCGGCCGGCGTGTTGATGCTGCCCTATGCGTTCACTTCATCGGAGGAGGCCTGGCCGGCCATGGATGCCTTGCAGGAGCCGCTCAACGAGCGCATCTCGAAGGAGGCCGGGGTGCGTGCCGTCGGGCTACTTGAAAAGGGCTTCAGGGTACTGACCACGGCGGAGGAACCCGTTCGTACATTGGACGATCTGGAGGGGCAGAATATTCGGGTCTCTCCCAACAACATCGCCATCGAGACCTTCAAGGCCTGGGGCATCGATCCCACACCCATGGCGTGGGCGGAAGTGTTCTCCGCGCTTCAGCAAGGCGTGATCGACGGCCAGGAGAACCCCTACACCACTGCTATTTCGAGTAACTTCTACGAAGTACAGGACTACATCACCGAAATCCATTACATGATGTGGACCGGGCCGTTGCTGGTCAGTGAGCAGTTCTATCAGCGCCTGCCGGACGATCTGCAGGACGCTGTTGATCGGGCTGGTGTGGAAACCGCCAACTATGAGCGTGAACTGTCCGCCAAGCTGACCGAAGAGGCCAAGAACGAGCTCGTCGACCTGGGTATGGAGCTGCTTGGGCCACCCGAAGACGAAGCCCAGTGGCAAGAAAAGGCCAAGGCCATCTGGCCGGAGTTCTACGAAGACATCGGTGGCGAAGAGTGGGCGCTCGAAGCTCAACGCATCATGGATGAAGCCATCAACAATCAATGAGCCAATTAGCTGCGGTGCAGCGCACCGCAGCGGTTTCCTATTGTGAGCCGGCCCTCGGCTCGCTGTGCAAGAAGACCCGATTCTCGCGCCAGGGGCTTTTCTTGGACTCTCTAATGATTCGCCCCTCAAGCTCTCTCGTAATTCCAAAGGCCTCTGGGCACCTAGTAAAATTTTGATTCTCTCGTTATACCTGCAGATTTAGGAGTACTCTCGCTGGGGCGCTTGGCCTTTGTGCGGGCGATTCTCGAGCTGAGTGATGAACAAGACCTTGTTCGATAGGGTAGACACGTTCATGAAAAGATCCGTGACTTTGCACTCGAATGAGTTGTGGCGAACGGCACCGGCATCAGTGACTGGATGTGACCGATCACAGCAACAGTGATCTTGGCAAAGGAAAGCGGATGATCGTTGAAGGCGGCAAGCTGGGCACGCAATATCCAATCATCGTCCCGGGAGGACATGGACGCTTTGTGATCCAAGAATTAGGTAGCGGTACCGCTTCTGGTATCGGTGCTGCCTCCGGTCGCTGAAGAGAACGCTTTTGCCGATGATGAATATCGCTCAAATCCTGAGGGCACAGGTTGAAATGGGATATCTCTTCATTTCATTCCCATGACGTCCAGGCTTTAGTCGGTCGTCGAATGCGGCCTTCCTCATCCATCAACTCCACCAGATACTGGGCAGCCTGCTCGATATCAGCCACGATTGCTTGGTTTGCATCATCCCCTTTACCTTCTCGAATGGCGTTGAGAACAACAGCATGATAATTCTTTCGTTTCAATAATTTAACATATTCAGGTGTCACCAATGACAGCAAAGGGCCGCAACGGAGCCACAAATTTTCGATCATATCTGAGAGCGGAGGGATGGCAGCAATATGGTAGATATCAAAATGGAACCGCCGGTGTGCATCCAAATAGGCCTGGAAGTCTCGGTTTGCCACGGCATCTTCCATGACTTGGTAGAGACTTTCCAGATGCTGTACTTCGTTGGGTTCTGCTTTCTTGGCCGCTTCCAAAGCAGCGCGTCCCTCCAACTCGCAGCGAATGATTGTTAAATGACTTAACTCCTCTTCACTGATCTCCGGTACGATAGCTGAGCTCCGCGATCCTTGACGTAATACCCCCTGCGCGACCAAGCGCGATACGGCATCACGAACGGGCGTGATAGACGTGCCAAACGTCTTCGCTAGAAACCTCAGCGTTAACCCACTACCGGGCTCAAAGCGTCCCGAGAGTAATGCATCACGCAGTTGTGAGTGCGCTCGGTCCCACAATGGTTCGCGTTCCAGCTTTTGAAATGGTGTGTCTTTGTGCGGATCGTCCATATCGTCTCCCAACTCATTCACCTGCAGACATTAAACTGCTAGCGACATGATGTAGATCGTGTCTGTCAGTGAAAGCTTACCAGTCTGTCAGCTAACACCTCGAAGTCATGCGTTTAGGTTAATTACGACTAACGTCGAGGTTCCTGGATTTGACAAAACACCACTGCGTGTTCGATGTTGTTTGTTATAACACACAACACAAATGGAGAAAACCTGATGAGCACGCTCAAAACACTCGGTATCGCTGTCGCATCCGCATCCCTACTGACCGCCATGGCTCCTCTGGCAGTTGCCCAGTCGGACTATCCCGATAAAGACATTCGTTGGGTCATCCCGTGGAATGCGGGAGGATCTAACGACATCATGGCGCGCAAGTTACAGCCCATACTGGAAGAGGAAGGATTTTCAACAGTCATCGAAAATGTTCCCGGAGGAACAGGGGCTGTCGGAATGGGGCAGGTCGCATCCGCCAACCCGGATGGCTACACAATTGGCAATGGCACAAGTTCCACACTTGCCATTATGGCGCAAGGCAAGGTGCCTCTAGAAAATGATCAATTCACTCACATTATTCGTCTTTCCGTTGATCCCTTACTCCTGGTGGTTCCGGGAACCAGTGAGTACGACGACCTCGATAGCTTCATTGGCTACATGGAAGATAATCCGGGTGAGGTACGTATCGGCACACCGGGTACCAACAACCTCAACCACATCTTCGCCGCAATGACAGCTCGTTCTGCGGACACAGAGTATCGGCATGTTCCGCAATCAGGTGGCTCCCAGGTCATCAAGGACTTACTGGGTGAGCACATCGAAGCCGGGGTTCTAAAACCCAGTGAAACTATGGAGCAAATTGAAGCGGGAGACCTCGTTCCCCTTGGTGTCTTTGCTGACGAGCGAATCGATGCCCTTCCCGATGTCCCGACCTTTGAAGATGAGGGGTATGATGTCTTCCCTTATGGCCCGGTGGTCCAGATGGGCTACATTGAGGCCCCGGCTGATCTCGACCCTGAAGTTCGTGACAAACTGACAACCGCTTTTGAAAGTGCCCTCACCAGCGAGGAGTTCCAGACTTTCGCCGCAGAGAATGGTTTTGAAGTGAGTCCTATTTCGGGAGAAGAGCTCGAACAAGAAGTCGCAGACGTAGCACAGGCCATCGAAGAAGTGTCCGACAAAGTGTTTGATGACTAATTCCTCATAGCGAAACGCCCGGCGGACATCGCCGGGCTAAGGGGACTCTTCATGTCTGTGCTACGTTTCTCTGCCAGTACATTAGTGACAATCATTTTGCTGACTTTGTGCGCTATTTTGGCACCACCGGCTTTTGACCTTCCCACTTTCGATGAAAGTGGCAGTATTCGTTCCGGTGCTGTTCCTCAGTTCGTTGTTGCTTTTACCGCATTATTATCAGTCATTATTTATGCTTCTGACTTGCTCGATTTCTATAAGTCAAGAGCCTCGTCACTTTTATCGAGTGACAATGATGATGAGCCGACTCTTCGCCAAGCATCAAATGTCGGGGTGCCGATGTTAGTGATTCTGGCAGCGTATATATTTGCGTGGCATTACTTGAACTTTGCAATAACAACGATCGTTTTTTTCTTTTCGACAAGTTTGTTGTTGATGGGAAAGGAAAAACTGACTCGAAAGACGGTCTCGATGTCGTTGATTACCGCTATTCTTTTTTCTACGGGTGTATGGTCACTTTTCACCTACATACTCAAGGTCCCACTAAGGTAATCAAAGGAGTCACTGTCCATGGATATCATTAACGGCCTTAGTGGTGGCTTTGCTTATCTTTTGTCACAGCCGCAGGCCCTGTTACTGATTGTTTTTGGAGTCATTGTTGGATTTACATTTGGTGCCACCCCTGGATTAACAGCCACCATGGGGGTAGCACTCTTTATTCCCTTGACGTTTCCATTACCTGGCGATGTGGCCATAAGCATGATGATTGGATTGTACGTGGGGTCCATGTCAGGGGGCTCTATTCCAGCCATCTTGCTCAACATTCCCGGTACACCATCGGCAATCATCACTTCGCTTGATGGACATCCCATGGCTAACAAGGGACAAGCCGTGCGTGCCTACGGATGGGCTCTTCTCTCGTCAGTCACCGGCGCGTTGATTGCTTGGATGTCCCTGATCACTATCGCGCCACCATTAGCGAATCTCGCCCTGAAATTGGGTGCTGCCGAGTACGCAGCAGTTGCTCTGTTGGGACTGGTGATCATCGCATCAGTTATTCCCGGCACAGCTATCAAGGGATTGGTAAGCGTTATTATTGGCGTGGGGTTATCCGTCGTCGGTCTCGATCAGATCACTGGTGAAGCACGTTGGACGTTCGGCACGATGGAGCTCATGCGTGGTATTAACATCATGCCAGCGCTTATCGGTTTGCTTGTTATTCCCGAGTTGATGAACTCCCTATTTCAAGAAGATACACATACACGGGCGCCAAAAAGCCTCGCAGGGATGCTGCCTTCCTTTGCTGAATGGTGCACTCAAGCCGTTAATACGATTCGGTCCGGTTTTATCGGAGTCGCCTTGGGTATCATGCCAGCCCTTGGTGGTAGCGTCGGATCGCTCATAGCTTACGACCAGGCCAAACGATTCGATCGTGATAGACAGAATTATGGTAAAGGCGCACCGGGAGGCGTCGTAGCCTCTGAAGCGGCAAATAATGGTGTCACCGGCGGTGCCCTCATTCCACTGTTAACGCTAGGCATTCCAGGTGACACCGTTACCGCGATGTTGCTCGGTGGCCTGACAATTCATGGTATGCAGCCGGGGCCTCGTCTCTTTGAGACTAGTGGTGACCTCGTGTGGAATATCCTGGCCTCAATGTTGATTGCGACGATAGCGATTCTCATTGTAGGAATGACCTGTTTTCGATTTTTTGTACGCGTACTGGACGTGCCTCGCCACCTCTTGACTCCCGCACTCTTCATCCTTGCCGTTGTGGGAACTTATGCGCTAGGCAACCAGTGGTTTGATGTGGTTGTCATGCTGGGACTCGGTGTATTCGGCTTTCTTGCTACGCTCGCCCGCCTATCAGTTTACCCGATGGTTATCGGTGTCATTCTTGGTCCGCTTCTGGAGACGGAAGCACGTCGCGCCCTGGTATCAAGTGGTGGCGACTGGACCACATTCATTACGCGTCCCGTATCAGGATTGATTCTTGCCATCACCCTTATCGCACTTTTTCTCCCCTCCGCGATTGCGATGTGGAAAAAACGCAAAGCGGCGCCCGATAGCTCCTTATAACTAAACGGAGATTGTTAAATGCAAATTAAAAAAGTCACTTGTCATGTACTCAGTTCCTCAGTCGAACACCCTTTCACATCATCCCGTGGATGGCTATACAAGCGTCGGGGTACCTGTTTGGTAGAAATCGAAACCAGTGACGGTATTGTGGGATGGGGGGAGTGTTACGGCCCGTCAGCGGTAGCCAAAGCTTTCATCGACACCCAGCTTGCTTCGCATATCATCGGGCGTGATCCTTTCGATGTCGAGGTGATTTGGGAGTTCCTGTACAACCGTATCAAGGACTATGGGCAGACGGGGATGGCTATTGCTGCGATCAGTGGCATAGATATCGCTCTCTGGGATATCGTCGGAAAAGCCTCTGGAAAGCCCGTTCACAAGCTGCTTGGAGGAGCGTTTCGTACCGAGATTAATGCATATGCCACTGGGCTGTATTTTACCGACACTGACCGACTAGTCGATGAAGCCGTTGAAGAAGCACAAGGTTATGTGAGGGACGGGTTCAAGGCGATCAAGATGAAGATTGGGCTCGGATCGATTGAACGTGACTACGAACGAGTAGCAGCCGTTCGGGAAGCGGTTGGTCCGAACATCCAACTGATGGTCGATGCTAACCATTGTTTCTCCGTGCCAATCGCTATCCGGCTAGGCCGACAACTAGAGAAACTCAATATAGAGTGGTTCGAGGAGCCGATTTCCCCCGAAGATATCGACGGCTATATAGCCGTCACGCGTGCCTTGGATATGGCAGTGGCCGGTGGTGAGAATGGCTTCACGCGTTGGGGATTTCGCGACACGATCGCTCGTAAGGCGATGGATATCGTGCAGCCTGATGTCTGCGCTGCCGGCGGCCTAACCGAATCGAAGAAAATTGCGACCTTGGCATCAGCTCATGGCGTGGAATGCGTCCCTCATGCCTGGGGCTCAGCTGTTGGGCTAGCGGCCACCATCCAGTTCTTGGCTGCATTACCGGATCAGCCACCCAGTCTCTTTCCGTTTCAGCCCATGCTTGAATTCGAGCAGTGCGAAAACCCCTTCCGTGACCATCTCGCTCGGGAGCCGATTCATCAAGTGAATGGTACAGTCACGGTGCCAGACAAGCCAGGACTGGGGATCGAGATTGATCGAACTGTGATTGATCAATACCGCGATGCCTGATTTGGGAGAGACCTGATGCGTTTTATCACCTTTCTACACGAGGGGGCTGTCAGGGCAGGCATTCTAAAGGGTGATGCTTCCTCTCTGAACCAGGCGGTGATTGATCTCGGTCACCCCTCTAGCCAAAAACACTTGGGGGGATTGGTCCCCCAAGTCGATGCTTTCGTCGTTCATGGGTTAGATGACATCACTCAACGCCTTGCGGATGTGTCATGGACTGACGAGGCTTATCTGACACTAGGTGATGTTGACCTCCAAGCGCCACTACTTCGCCCATTACGTATTCTGGGAGTCGCTCATAATTACCAAGATGCGATTGCAGAACGGAATATGACTCCTCCCGCAGCCCCCGTGATATTCGAGAAAGATCCCGCTACGGTGATTGGTCCAACTCAAGCTATCGTCCTCCCTCAAGGGATAGGTGATGTGACGTATGAAGCTGAATTGGCTGCAGTCATTGGCAGCTCCGCTCATAAAGTATCCGTGTCCGAGGCACTGGCTCATGTTGCTGGCTATGCAGTATTCAATGACATCAGTGCTAGCGAGATGATCCGCCGGGACGGTTATCTAGAACGAGGCAAAAATCAACCGACCTTTGGTCCTTTCGGGCCTTATCTCGCCACGGCGGATGAAATCGATGATCCCCAGGCATTGCATGTGCAGTTGATGGGTAATGACAATGTCTTACAGGATTCCACAACAGGGCAGATGTTGTTCAATGTTGCGGAGTTGATTTCCCGCCTTTCCGCGGAAACCACACTCTCGCCCGGGACCGTCATCGCCACAGGTACACCGGCTGGCGTGGCCGCCATGCATACTCCTCCCGCGTGGTTACGAGCGAATATGACGCTCCGAGCGAGCGTAGGCGGACTGGGCACCTTGATCAACCCTGTCGTGGAGGAACCTCTCTACCATGGCTAACCAACCGGTTGTTCTACTGACTAACCCGATCCATGCGGAGGCTCAGGCACTGCTTGAATCCCATGCGTCGCTGATCACGGCACCTGACACACACCCCGATACACTGCGCAAACTGGCAGAGAATGCCGATGGGATCGTGGTTAGGGCTCAACTACCTGATGACATTGTGGACCATGCGCCTCGGTTAAAGGGGATCGTCCGTCATGGGGTGGGATTGGACTTTATTCCCGTCGATGCTGCTACAAGGCGTGGTATCCCCGTCGCGAATTTGCCTGGTGTCAATGCGCAAGCGGTGACCGAATTCTGTTTTACGACCATGTTGCAACTACGTCGCCCGTTGGCCTTGGTCAATGACACATTTAAGCAAGAGGGGTGGGATACTGCGCGAGCGATCGCCACGGAAACAACAGAAATCGCTGGTACCGCCCTTGGTATCGTCGGCGTGGGCACCATTGGCCGACGCATCGCCGAGACCGCAAGACGTGGCTTTGGCATGACGGTAATGGGAGCGTCGCGTCACAAAGGAAGGATGCCGGAGGGTATCGACGAGGTCGATCTCGATGAGCTCTTTTCGCGTAGTGACGTGATCATCCTCTCGTGTGCCCTCACTGATGAGACGCACGGTTTGGTCAACGCGTACCGGTTAGCATTGATGAAGCCGGATGCGGTTCTGATCAATGTCTCTCGGGGACCGATCATAGAGACTGATGCACTTATCGCTGCGTTACGGGCTGAGGCGATAGGTGCTGCGGCAATCGACGTGTTCGATATTCAGCCTCTTCCGAACGATAGTGAACTGCTGAACTGCCCGAGACTGCAGATCACCCCTCACGTGGCCGGCATTACATCCACATCCATGCACGGCATGAGTATGGGGGCTGCGCGGGAGATGATCCGTATTTTGCAAGGCAAAGACCCACAACATCTCGTCAACCCGTCCTATCTGATATAGACATTAATAACAAGCGAACGAGGATTCCATGCAGATTACCCGTATCCAAGCTGTGCCTATTTCCTATCGAGTACCAGAAGGCCAGAATGTCACTCTCGGTATCGGCCGAGCGGTAAAACGCGATGCGGTGTTGGTCAAGGTCGAGACCGATGAAGGTATCGTGGGGTGGGGAGAGGCCCATCATGGGCGTTGCCCCGGTGCGATCGCCAAATTGATCGACACTACGTTCAATGACTTACTCATCGGCATGGATACGTTAGATGTCGTCTCGGTCTGGGGACGTGTCTATCGCATGCAACTCGCCAGCCATGGCATGGGGGCCGCCGCTGCGCTTGCTTTGAGCGGTATCGACATCGCGCTGTGGGATATCCGTGGTAAATCATGCGGATGGCCAATTCATCGCTTGCTGGGAGGAAGCCAACAAGCGATCCCTGCCTATGCAGGTGGTATTTCGCTTGGCTGGCAAGCCCCCGCCACACTCGCCGTAGAAGCCCAAGGCTATGTCAGCGAAGGATATCGGGCCTTGAAACTACGTGTTGGCGATACTCCCAAGCGTGATATTGCTCGGGCACAAGCCGTTCGTGACGCGGTAGGTGACAGCATCGACATCCTGGTGGATGCCAACACGGGATATACTCCCGACGATGTGCGACATGTGATGCCTGCCTACGATGAATTGTCGATCGGTTGGTTGGAAGAGCCTTTCCCACCGCATGATTATCGGTCTTATATCAGTGCTAGCGAACTTGGGGGCGTGCCGCTGGCAGCCGGTGAAAACCATTACACACGTTTCGAATTTACACGTTTGCTCGAAGACGGTGCGGTGCAATTTGCGCAGCCGGATCTTTCTAAAACGGGAGGTATTACCGAAACCCAACGTATTGCAGCACTCACATCCGCTTGGAAAATTCCGCTGAACCCACATACCTCCGCCACCGGGATCAACATGGTGGCTACGCTTCATCTCCTGTCGGCAATTGACAATCCGGGATACTTTGAAGCCGATGTTGCACAACACAATCCCTTTCGTGATGAAGTCTGTGGAAAACCCTACGAACTTGACGCCTATGGTTGTGTGCAACCGCCATCTGGGCCGGGACTGGGAATTGAAATCGATGAAGCCTTTCTCACCAACCACCCACTGATTGAGGGGCCTTGTTACGTATGATGCGAACCATTTCCAATCATGATTCACGAGCAGTGCACGATAGGTAGGCTCGGGTTTCTCGACGGGAAGGATACGCGCCTTTGTTAGGTGGAGGGGCATTCCCATCATAGCTCGGAAGTGTCCGCTAGACCCGGGGCATTCCACGAAGTAGGAAGACCGTTGCCTCGTTATGGGGCTGGATATATGGGCATCAGATGACTTTGTGTCATTAACACATGGGGCCGATCTGATGTGCGTGCTTAAGGGTGAGGCATCCATGCGGCGGGGGTTGAGCACTCCGCGCCGCATGGATGAATGGATTACCATGCCACCTGACGTCCTTCCTTGAAGACGGCTTTGAGGGTTTTTTCCGGGTATTCGAGCACACCCAGGTTTTCGTCGGGATTGCCTTCCCAGAGCGCGAGATCTGCCAATGCGCCAGGGCGTACTATGCCGATGTCTCCCTCTCGATCAAGCAGGCGGGCATTGACTGACGTGGCCTGCTTGAGCACCTCGACGGGGGAGAACGTTTCCCCGCGCAACATGAACTCCCGCATCTGGTAGCGTTGCATGTCTCCGAGCAGGTCACTACCCAGACCGACCTGGACACCGCTATCGTGGAGCAGGTCCAATGCATCCAGTCCTTGTTGGCGGACATCTTCCACCTTCGCGCAGCTCACAGCCGGAAAACCCATCTCCTTACCATGCTTGGCTAGCGCTTCATACGTGCTGACCGTCGGCACAATGAATGCTTCATGTTGCTTGGCTAATTCACAGGCTGCTCGGTCAATGAGGTTGGCGTGCTCGATCGAGCGTACACCGTACTCCAGACAGCGAGAAATGGCTTCAGGAATGTAGGCATGGGCAAGACAATACTTACCCCACGCCTGGGCTTCCCAGACGATCGCCCGGATTTCGTCCTCGGTGTATTGCAATACATCGATCGGATCAGAAGGGGAGGCGACACCGCCGCCAGCCATGATCTTGATGTGGTTGGCGCCCCGACGCAGTTCGTCACGGGCGGCGTGCTGCACATTTTCCACGCCGTCGGCGATGCGAGATATACTGGTCGACGCACCACAACCGCAGAGACACCCGCCCTCGAAAGGTGTCCAGTCGCCGTGCCCGCCAGTCTGGCTCAAGGCCTTGCCACAGTAGAAGAGACGGGGACCGTCAATCAGGCCTTCTTCAACGGCTTGGGACAGACCATAGTCGGCCCCCGCAGCATCCCTGACGCTGGTAAATCCCCGCCGTAACATGGCGCGTAGTGAATGATGGGCGAACTGCGCGACATAGGAGGGCGCCATCAAGTCGACCTGCCTGAGGCTTGCCGATGCCGCAAGTACATGGACATGGGCATCGATCAGTCCGGGAGTCAGCGTGGCACCTGCTGCGTCGATCACGTCGGCGTGTGTTGCGGTCTCGACACCGTCGACGATGTCGGTGATCCGGCCGTCCTTGATTAACACGCTCTGATTGTCCCTGACGGTGTCGCTGAGGCCATCGAAAAGGCGGCAACGATTGATGATCAACATACGGTAGTCCTTATCCTCGTGACGTTTGTGCGTTGCCCGACGCGGGTTGTGTCAGCAGGCTGAGAATGATGAGTGCGAATGTGGCCAGCGGCATGGCGACCAGGACGCTGTTCCAATCGAGCGGTTTATTCAGTCCGATTTCCCAGATCAGGGTGACCGCGCCACCAGTGATCATGCCTGCCAGCCCTCCCAGGGGCGTGGCACGCTTCCATAGCAAAGCCGCCAGCAGGGCAGGCGTGATGGCTGCGCCGTACATCCCGTAAGAGTACATCTGGATGGCCAGTACGCTGGGAAAAAAGGCCCCCAAAACGTAAGCGACGATACCCAGCCCGGCGACACTGATGCGGTTGAACACCAGTCGCTTCGCTGAAGGAATGGAAACATTAAACAAGCCGGTGATGATGTCCTGCGTCAAATTGGCTGAGCAAGAGAGAAGATAGGAGTTGCCCGTCGTCAGGATGAGCGCCACCACCGAGGACAACAACAGCGCCCCTAATACACCCGGCAGGCCTTGCTGTGCCATGACCAGCATGGCGGTATCGGGATTGATATCCGGGAATAATACGCGGGCACTGCTGACAAAGAGCACGATCAGTACAATGCTGATAAAGCCCGTGATCATGAAGCCCATCGCCGAGCGGCGTGCTGTGGTTGCATCCGTGGCCGCGGCAAAACGCTGAAAGAGATTCTGGTCTCCCAGCAGCAGAAGGAACAGGGGAAGGAAATAGCCGATGGCCTGCCACAAGCTGAGTCCTCCCGTGAGCGAGAGTTGCTCACTGGGCAAGGCGCCGAGCATGCTCGAGAACCCGCCTAGTTCGCTTAAGACAATCGGTACCCCGATCAGCATGCTAACGAAAATGATGATCGCGCTGATGAAGTCCGTGTACGCGACCGACACCAGCCCACCTAAGGTGGCTAGCATCGTGATAATGCCAGCCGAAATGAGGGTTCCTTGCCAAGTCGGAAGGCCAAAGGCGATGTTGAGCGCATAGCCCCCGCCCAGGAATTGATAGGAAACGATGCCGACATAGGCAAGCAGAATGATCAATGATGCAACGGTGCGTGCATGCTTGCCATAGCGCGTTTCGATCAGTTCGGGGATGGTGGTCGCCTCGGACTCCCGGATACGCCTGGCCAGAAACCAGTACATGACAAACGCGCCGATAGGGGTGCCGGCGAAGAAGAAAATCGCGGCGCCCGGACCGTTCTGGAAGACGAAGCTGGCACCGCCAATCACCGAGCCGGAGCCGACAAAAGTGGCGAGCAGCGTCCCCGTAACGACGAAAAAAGGTAGGGAACGTCCCGCGACGAGAAAGTCGGTGTCATTGTGGACTTTGCGTTTTGAAAAGTAGATGCCCGCCAGGACCATCGAGATCAGGTACACAATCAATATCGTTGCATGCATGGTGTCGATTCCCGTTTGAGGTTGTTGTCGAGAGACGTTGTCAAGAGGAGATGACGCACTGGAACGCAATGACGCAGTCGCGCTCAGGCAGTGATTTGCTGTCGTAAGATGGCTTTCCAACTGTTCAATAAGCCGTTGAAATATTGTGTGTCTTCGCGAAACACACTCTGCGTCCCCATGCCGCGGAGCAGATTCATGGACAGGTTCATCAAGTTGGTCGCTTGTTCAGCAGGCAGATGGGGAAAGAGGCGCTGCCAGATGACGTCGATACGTGCGTGAAAGTGTTGTACCTGGGGCGTCAACAGCGTTTTGAAGTCCGGCTCGTGACGTGCCTTCAAGGCGATTTCGAGCGTGACCATATAGAGCTGTCCGCTCATGTGACGCCACATGAGATCGAGAAACCCATCTAGGGATAGACGATCGGCATGGACGTCATCGACACCGCGTTCGAGGGTGTCGACGAACTCGGCTAGGACTTTCTCAATCGCTTGGGCTAATAACTCTTCCTTGTTGGAGAAATGGTGAGTCAATGCCCCCTTTGACACGTCCGCTTCGTGGGCGACGCGATCAAGCCGGAAGCTATGAAACCCATCGCGTTCCAGGCAGATCAGGGTGGCGTTCAGCAGCTTCTGCCGCGTTTCCCTGCTCTTGCGTTGTTGCCACTTCATGATATCGCTCTCTGGTGTTGCCAGCTGTTGTTATACGACCGATTCCAGTAATGCCATTTAAAAAACAAACCGTCAAGTCGGTTTTTATTGGTTCAATGCCTCAGGTGCATAGCTAGGGAAGAGTAAGCAATCACTATCTGAATGGTCTTGACCAGACCTTCCATTGCCAGCTTTCGCTGACCGAAGATCGCACTTAGCCGCGAGTCTCGATGCGAATGCGCTCGGCGGTTTCCTGCAGCAATCGCAGGATGCGCTGCTGGGCGTCGGGAGGGGCATGGCGGCTTTCGTGCAGCGCGGCCTTGAGGTCCATGCGGGCGCTGAGCATGTCCTGGGCCAGCGGCATCGCCAGGGTGTCATCGTCGAGCGCCTCACTCATCGAAGCGAACAGGGCGTTCAACTTGCGTCCGGCAGAGCGCAGTCGTGACGCGACGCGTTCCGCGGCGTCGGCATTGTCGTGCAGCCATTGCTTGCCCTCCCGCGTGACTCGGTAGTACTTACGGCGCCCCTGGCGATGCTGGGTCAGCAAGCCGCGGTCGCTGAGATCCTTCAGCGCAGGGTAGAGCACGCCCGGGCTGGGGCGATAGAAACCATTGGAGAGTTGTTCGATGCGCTCGCTCAACTGGCTGCCGTAGCTTTCCTCGTCGGCCAGCAGCGCAAGCGAGATGATGCTCAGGTCCCGGGCGGATAGCTTGCGCGTGGCGGGCATGCCGAGCGGCAGGGCAGCGTCCTGGCTCGAGGATGACGTCAGGTCGTCGTTGTCAGCAGCAGAATCGGGCATCGAGACGCCTTATGCATGGATAGGTCACGACATGCCATTGTAGAGGGCAGGGCGAGGCATTTGCCATGCCGTGTGACGTTCCGATAGCGGAGAAGGGCGGAAAATCCGGGAGCGGCATGTACCGCTCCCGAGGAGTAAGCCGAAGGTCAGAAGCTGACGTTGATACCGGCGTTGAAGCGACGGCCATCGAGCACGCGATCGTAGTCGTCGGCATCAATCTGCTTGTCGAACAGGTTATAGATGCCGCCATACAACGAGACGCGCGAGTTCAGGCGATGGCGTATCCCGGCATCCACCAGGGTGTAGCTGGGATAAGAGTCACTAAGCCCGCGGCGGCTGGCGACACGTTCGGTGTCTCCCTTGTAGCGCGCCTGGGACCACAGCAGCGTCTGCTCGCCGGCCTGCCAGTCCAGGCCGAGGCTGGCGCGGTGGCGAGGTTGATCGTTGAGCGGAAGCCCCGCATTGTCGCCACTTTTCTGCTCGCTGTCGGTAAAGGTGTAGGTGGCGGAGACATCTACACGATCGGTGACGGGGGCATCCAGGGTCAGCTCGACGCCATTGACCTGGGCCTCGTCCACGTTGCGGTATTGATAGATGGCATCATACGACTCGCCGAGGTGCAGGCAACTGGCATCCACACCGTCGCGGGTATCGCAGATGACCGGCTTGTCGATCTTGTCCTCGTAGTCGGTCTGATAGACCGTGGCGCTGGCCTTGAGACCATTATCGCCCTGCCAGAGCGCGGCCAGTTCGTAGGTCGTACTCTTCTCGGGTTGCAGGTCGGAGTTGCCGACGTCTCGGCAGTCCGGGCAGCCGGGGCCACCGCCACCTTCGACCCAACTGTCGTCGCCTTCCTTGAGATCCGGCGTGCGATAGCCGGCACTGACGCCTCCCTTGAACGTCAGGTTCCGGGTGGCGGAGAACACACCATAAAGACGAGGCACGAACTCATCTCCGTAGTTCTCGTCCTTGACCCAGCGCGCACCGGTGGTCAGTGAGAAGCGGTTCGTCATGAACCACTCGTCCTCGGCGAACAGCGCCATGTCCCAGCGTTCCAGGTTGGAGGCGCCCAGGCCACGGTCGGGGTTCTCGGTTTCCTGTTCGCGGTATTGCGCGCCCATGGTCAGCAGGTGATCGCCAAGCGTCAGCACGGTGGACGAGTTGGCGGTGACACGCTCGTAGGTCGATTGGTAGGACGCGTCATCCTGATTGAGCTCTGCGCGCTGCACATAGCTGCGCGTGGTGACAGTGTCGCTCCACTCGAGCTGGTGGCGCAGCGTCTGGTGACGACGGCGAGTCTGCAGGTTGCGATCGCTGCCGGTCATGTCGGCCGAGGCTTCGGTGTCCTGGGTGGCGTGACTCGCCTCGAAGCTGATCCGGTTGGTCTCGTTGGGTGCCCAGTC
Organism: Aidingimonas lacisalsi; assembly: GCF_008079445.1. Taxonomy (GTDB): domain Bacteria; phylum Pseudomonadota; class Gammaproteobacteria; order Pseudomonadales; family Halomonadaceae; genus Aidingimonas; species Aidingimonas lacisalsi. The sequence goes on from NZ_VRYH01000002.1 coordinate 269,462, forward strand.
CAGCTCGGCCGACATATCGCGACGGTCGAATCCACTGTAGCCGCCTTCCCTCCGGTCCTCGTCACGAGCGAGCACGGAGCCGGTCAGGGTGGCCGAGAGGGTGTCCTCGATCAGCGGGCCGCCGAGCCGGAACTGTGACTTGTGACGATCGCCGGAGGCCGAGTCTTCCTGCACCATGGTGTCCAGGTTGACGTTACCGCTCCACTCATCGCTGACCGGTTTGGTGATCACGTTGATCACGCCGCCCAGCGCATCCGAGCCGTACAGCGTCGACATCGGCCCGCGAATCACCTCGATGCGCTTGATATCCGACATGGGCGGCAACCAGCCGAATTCGGCGCCCGAACCATAGCCGTTGTAGTAGGCCTGTTGTGAGCCCTGGGGAATGCCATCGACCAGGATCAGAGTGTACTTGGAATCCATGCCACGAATGGAAATTTCACCGGTGCCGCCCTTGCCGGAAGGGCCTTCGTCGAGATACAGACCGGGGATATCCTGCAGCGCTTGGCTGATGTCGCGGTAGGACTTGCCGGCGAGCTCTTCCTCGGTCACCACCGAGATACTGGCCGGAGCATTGATCGGGTCGACGGCGTATCCGGACGCCGAGGCGGAGGTCACCGTCATGGTCGATAATTCTGTGGTCGCTGATTGCGCCAGCGCCGGGCTGGTGGCCAGGCAACACAGTGACACGCAGGCAAGTCGCCCTGCTTGACGAGAGGGTAGTGGCATCGTGCGAGTGACGTTTTCCATGGTGCGTTGATCGATCCGTAAGTTCTGGAAGCTGCCGTCTGCGACGCGTGGTGGCAGGCAGTGCGGCGCTTCGTTGTGTGTCAATCGCTAGTGACGGTGCCGTACCGACGTTGTCGGTGATCGGTGTTGTTTGAAGGCCGACGTTATTGGCTATGCCGGCTCATCGTGCGCAGCGCTCAGCCGCGGTAGCGAGATACGCTGAACATGCCACGCCCGATCGGCATCAGGCGGGTGGTGAAACGTGCGTCGCGCACTATCTCGTGGCGGAAGTCGCCGGGTGTCTCGTCGAAGTGGTCGAGGTTGTCGGCGACAACCCAGGCGCCCGACGTCAATTGGTTAACCAACCCCTCGAGAACCGGCAGGTACAGCGACTTGTCGCCATCCAGAAAGACGAAATCCACCGGGCCCTCGATATCGGCCAGGGTGTCGCGAGCGTCGCCGAGGCGGATCTCGGCGCGCTGCGAAAGTCCCGCATCATGAAGGCTGGCCAGAGCATGCTCGCGTTTGTTGGCGTAATACTCGCTACCGATGACCTGGCCGTCGTTATCTTCGGCGGCGGCGGCCAGGTACAGTGTCGAGATACCGAAGGAGCTGCCGAATTCGACGATGCGTCGCGCCCCGGCGGCGCGCGCCAGCATGTAGAGCAGCGAGCCCTGGGCCGGGCCGATGGCCAGATAGGCATGCTGATAGTGCTCGGCCTGGCGGAAGTCGCGGTGGGTTCGCCCGGTAGCGGGCGTACCGTTTTCTGCTTGGGTGTCGCGCGCGCGGCGTCGTGCTTCGGCTTGAGCGCGGGCTTCGCCTTGCTCGCGTTCGAGAGTGCGAACGATGTCGTCACGATCCAGGGTGTCCGTCATGTCGGAGTCTCCATATCAGCGTTCGTTGATCGAGCGCGTTTCACGTCAGTCGGGGTGGTGGTCACGACAACCGGACAGTCACGCTCCGGATGCCGCATCACACATACGGGTTGGCGATAGATGGCCTCGAGCTGGCCGCTCTCGAGGACGTCCCAGGGACGGCCGTGGGCGATCAGTCGCCCCTGGTCGAGCAAGGCCAAACGGTCGGCATGGGCGGCGGCCAGGTTGAGGTCATGCATCACGGCGACCACACAATGCCCCTGGGCCGCCCAGTCAGCGGAGCGTTGCAGCAGGCGCTCCTGGTGTCGCAGATCGAGTGCCGCCGTCGGTTCATCCAGCAACAGGATCGGTGTCTGCTGAACACGCACGCGAGCAAAGGTGGTCCGCGCCTGTTCGCCCCCTGACAGCGTCATGGCATTGCGTTGCGCCAGTGGTTCGATCTCGACATCACGCATGGCCGTGCCGATGGTCCGTTCATCGTCGTCGGGTGGCAGGTCGCGCAGGGCGCGTCCCATGCGCACCACTTCCTCGACCCGATAGGCGAAGCGCAGCACGCTGTCCTGTGGCATGACCGCTCGCCAGGCGGCCAGCTCGCGCACGCTATAGGCCGCCACCGGACATTCATTGATTGCCACGTGGCCGTCGCTCGGTGAACGGTCGCCGGCCATCAGGCCGAGCAGTGTCGATTTGCCGGCGCCATTGGGGCCGATCAATGCCGTCAGGCTACCTGCCGGGCAGTCCAGCGAGACATCGTCCAACAGCCGACGACCATCGAGCGTCAGCGAGGCATGGTGGACACTCAACATGTCAGTGCCCTCCGCCGGCTTGTCGCCGGGCCACCAGCCACAGGAAGAAGGGCCCTCCGAGACTGGCGGTGAGAATGCCGATGGGAATCTCGTTGGGCGGATCGAGACTGCGCGCGCCGAGATCGGCAAGCATCAGCAGCAGGCCACCGCCGATGGCGCTCAGGGGTAACAGGTGACGGTGGCCGGGGCCGATCAGTGTGCGCATCAAGTGCGGCACCACCAGCCCGATGAAGCCGATGGTGCCGGTGAAGGCCACGGCCGCCGCGGTCAACAGGGCGGTCAAGGCGATCAGTCGGCGGCGCAGGCGGGTCACGTCGACGCCGGCATGACGCGCCTGACGCTCGCCCAGGGCCAGCAGGTCCAGCGGGATGGCCTGGCGACGCAGCAGGACCAGGCCGACGAGTGCCAGTGGCGCGACGGTCAGCACGGGCGTCCAGCCGACACTGGCCAGCGACCCCATGGACCAGAACATCAGGCTCTCCAGTTGCTCGACACTGGCCAGGTAGGTCAGATAGCCGGTCATGGCGCCGGCCACGGCATTGATGGCGATGCCGATCAGCAGCAGGCGTGCGTTGTCGCCCTCGAACTGTGAAGGGCGCGCCAGCAGGTAGATCAACCAGGTCGTCACGAAGCCGCTGCAGAAGGCGCCGACCGGCAACGTCCAGGCACCCAGCACATCGATGCGCAGCACGATGATCATGACCGCACCGAGCGACGCACCACTGCTTACGCCGACGATACCCGGGTCGGCCAGTGGATTGCCGAACAACCCCTGCATGGCGGCACCGGCCATGGCCAGGGACGCACCGATCAGCAGTGCCATGAGTGCGCGGGGAAGGCGTAGCTCCCAGAGCACCGCATGGGCGACGCCGGATTCGGAACCCGTCTGCATGGTCGTGCCGGAGAACGGGGCGATCAAGGCCGCCAGAAGTTCCTGCGAGGGCACCTGCACCACGCCGCTCATTACGCTCACCACCAGGCCGGCCAGCATGGCAAGCAGCAAGCCGGTGTACAGGCGATGGAGAGCCGAAGAACGCGATGGCATCAGCGTCGAGGTCAAGGTGGTCATGGTGTGTGCAAGGCCTCGGCGAGTGTGCGAGTGGCCTGGCCGCTGGTGGCGCCATCGAACTTGACAGCGGCATGATCGAGCACGATCAGTCGCTGAGCGCTGGCCGCCGGGGTATGCGCCAGCCCCGGTACCTGTTGCCAGATACCCTCGGCACCGCCCAGCTCGGGCAGTTCGAGCCGCGAGACCAGCACCGCTTGTGGTGCCATCGACATGACCCCTTCAGCGCTCAGGCTTTGATAGCGCTCCAGGCCGGCCTCGGCGCCCACATTGATGCCGCCGGCACGGCGGATCAGCGCGTCCGCCGAGGTCGCCGCTCCGGCGCCGGTCACGGTTCCGGTACTTCCCGCGCCGCTGCTCGAGAGATGCAGCACCCTGACGTCGGGCCGGCCGTCGGCGATCCGTTTGGCGGTGGCATGGTCCTGCTCGATGTGCTGGATCAGTTGACGCCCCTGCGGTACGCGGTCGACGTACTCGGCCAGTCGGCGTATCCGCTCGGCCGGCGGCAGAGTGCGCCCGATCATGACTGGCTCGATACCCAGGCGCTCGGCCTGCTTGAGCAATCCCCGATGGCGTGCCGGAGTCCCCGCGATGACATACTGCGGCTGCTCAGCCAACAGGCTTTCGGCAGAGGGCGGCCGATGATAACGCGTTGCTTCAGGTAGGTGCCCCTGCAAGCTCGGATCGTTCGGCATCAATACCAGTTGATCGCCGGCGCCCAGCGCCTCGATGATCTCGGCGTGGCCGGCGTTCAGCACCGCGATCCGGGGGCACGCTTGAGCATGGGCACTGAGCGATATCAACACGACAAGCACCAGGCTGGTCCAGAAGCGTCGCAAGGATGAATACAGGACGAAAGGCATGTCGTTGGTTCCCGAGGAGTGTATGGCGTATGAATTATCTTACGATAAAATGAATGAGAATCTATATCAATAGCAATGTTGTCCGAATCACTTTCTCACTCACTGATATTCCCCCACTCACCCTGGCGACGCCCTGTGTGTGGCCAAAGCCGGCATGTCAGGACCGGTGTATGCAGCCGGCGCTATATATACTTAACAATCTGATTTTCAGTGGGTCGTGAGTCAGGTGGCGTGCAAAATAACATTGTTGAACGTGCCAGCGTGTTCAAGGCAATAAACGAGTTGTCGACTTAATACCTGTTGGACGTCTTGCAGTACAGCCTATGTCGATTTTCTGGAGCCTAGTTCGACTAGCGGGTAGGGAGCGGGCGTCCCTTAGGCCCAGTTGATATAGGTGAGAATAGTATGAGTGAGAGAAAAGTGATCGTCGCGGGGTGGACTACCGTTGATCCGGAGAAAAGGGATGAAGCAGTGGAGAGTTTCAAAGACTTAGTTCTTCGCGCTCGAAATGCCCCGGGATGCTTGGATATGGCCATTACTGCCGATACGGTCGACCCGAGTCGGATCAATATTTTTGAGTTCTGGCGATCCGAGGAAGATCTAAACGCATGGCGTGCTGTTTCTGACCCTCCGAAGGAAGTCACTCCAATAGTGAAAATGGAGGTGCAGAAACATATCATCCAAGAATCAGGGCCGCCGTTCTGACGCCCAACAAAGCGTTGCACCTGACCGCTATTCCGCTGGCGCTCCATAGCGGCAGGCGAGTTCTGGCGTCATATACACAATGAGTTAGCAGTCGAACGACTGTGGTGCGGCACAAATCTCAGTTCCGACGGAACATAGAAGAATTTCTCGTTTCTGTCGAAATCACGGTTGGCTGTTCGACCAAGAGATGACAGCGCATGATGCTGTCGCTTTATCAACAACCTGGAGAAAGCGAACCATGTCCCGAATGATCTTCGTGAACCTGCCGGTAACTGACCTCGACGTGTCGATGACTTTCTACAAGGCCCTCGGCTTCGTGAACAACCCACAATTTACTGACGATACGGCCGCGTGCATGGTATGGAGCGAGGCGATCAACGTCATGCTGCTCACACATGCTAAGTGGAGTACCTTCACCGATCGTCCGATTCCACCCGCTACCTCTAGCGAAGTGATGCTTGCCTTGTCGTGCGATAGTCGTGAAGCTGTCGACGCCATGAACGAGGCGGCTACTGACAATGGCGGCACAGCAGACGCCAACCCCGTCCAGGATCTTGGATTTATGTATAACCGAAACTTGGCGGACCCCGATGGCCATATCTGGGAGCCCATGTGGATGGACCCAACAGCAATTCCTACAGACGATCAGGCAAATTAAGCACGCGTAAGTTGCATAAGACCAGCGCATAACAAAGCATTGCAGCGGACGAGCCGCTGAATGCGGCGGTTAGGCACTGAAAAGACAGACTGCGGTCGAGCGTTAAAATAGCGAGTTTATTGATGAAGAATGCAAAGTTTTGGTTCAGCCTATTGGTACTGACATCATTGACTGTAGCGTCTTTAGATCTCCACGCGCGGACACCCACATCTGACAAAAAAAACACCACGGTTGACGACTACGCTATTGCCGATGGCTGCGAATACCTCGCTGATCAGGCACAGGGCGCAACATTTGTTTTGTACTTGCCATATCAGAATAAGCGCCTCGTCTGCAATTCAACAACTGCAAAACGCCGCGTCCTTCCTGCGTCTACTTTTAAGGTCGCCCATGCACTTATTGCGCTGGAAACCGGAGCAATCAAAGATGAATTTAAAAAAGAAGAATCGGATGGTAGGCAACGCACAGTGCCCTCGTGGAATCAACCGACTAGCTTAGCCACAGGTATGGCGAATTCCACAGTTTGGTTCTATCAGCGCGTAGCCGAGAGAATTGGCGTTCAGAGGGAGCGGGAGTGGTTGCGGAGGTTGAACTACGGGAACACCGACATGGGGCCAAGTACCGAACTTACTACTTTCTGGCTTACTGGCTCGCTACGCATATCGGCATTAGAACAGATTGGTTTTCTGGATCAATTACGGCGCCGTAAACTTCAAGCTTCAATCCAGGGCCAACAACGGGTAGCTGATATGATGGTCGTGGGTCATAGTGCTGAGGACACTGGTTCAGGCAGCACTCTCCATGCCAAAAGCGGAGCGGTATTGCCCATTGGGAAAAACGGTGATTTAGCAAAAGGTAAAACGGCGGAGCTTTTGCTTGAGGGGGTGGAAGAAGTGGGTTGGTATGTTGGCTGGGTTGAACAGTCCGAGGAAGATGGCGGCGACGCCGTTTTCGCACTTCATCTTCCCATGCATACGAAGGATGCATTAGCGAAGAGGAAAGTCCTCTCTTTTGACCTGCTCGGCCTCAATGGCGTCAAACTGGACTCCATTAATTGAGTGTCTACACGTAGTAAGGTATCGGTGCCTAACAATTGCATGGAATGGGGCGTTTATTTCGTTATGCGCCTTGCGCTCCACCCCGAATCCGCATCACCTACCTGGCTTCGCTCAATATCCACTGGCGAAGCGTCTGCACACTGGGCTCTCCGCTGTTGCTTTCCGGATAGACCAGATGATAGGCGTATTCCTCCGCTACGCTGATATCGATATCGAACAGTCTCACCAGCCGTCCCTCGGCCAGGTCGTTTTCAACCATCGCTAATTCAACCAGGCCGATGGCATTTCCGTCAGTTACTGCTTGCACTACATGACTTGAATCCGTGAAGGCCACGCATCGGCTATCGTCGAAGTCGTCGATACCCGCTGCTGCCATCCACATCGACCAGTTCGGCCAGACCATGCCTCCGGTTTGGCAGTCAACATAGCAGAGGGTGTGGTGAAAGAGGTCTTGCGGCACTTTGGGTGCGAGGCCGGTTTCAATCAGTTTTGGGCTGCAGACCGGGATCACGACGGTATCGAACAGGCAATCTGAGTGCGCGCCTGCGTATTGGCCGTTGCCGAAGCGGATGGCAACGTCCACGTCGTCCACATCGAAGTCCCGCACCTGATCAGTGATATCGAATGTCAGTTCCAGATCCGGATTTGCTTCCCGGAAACGGGATAGGCGAGGCAAAAGCCAGTGGGTGGCAAATCTTGCACCCAAGGAGATGCGCAGGTGCGCGGACCCCCGGGCGATTCTTCGAGCACGGCTAGCTGCACGGTGCAGGTTGTCCAGGGCGTCGGTCGCAGCTTCGAACAAGACGGCGCCAGCAGACGTGAGCTGAATCCTGCGACTGGTGCGCGTGAAGAGCGTGGCGTCAAGCTGATCCTCGATTTCCTTGATCTGAAAACTGACCGCCGCCGGCGTTAAACCCAGTTCTTCAGCCGCACGGGTGAAGTTCAAGTGTCGCCCGGCTGCCTCGAACGTTCTGAGTGCCCGGGTGCCGGGGAGCATTCGCTGCATAAATCTTCAAGTTCTGCTTAATGATCCGTCAAGAAATACTCGTTTCTCAGCGCAAGGTCAATGGGAGGATAGTGATTGTCACTGGTTTATCGTTCGAAGGAGTTTAACGATGCTGAAGTCCAAACTTACCCATCCACTCGCGATTGCGATGTGGGACTTCTCCTGGCTGGAACGTCGCTGGCCCGGTGCAGGTTATGAGGATTGGGATAAGGCTCTGGATGAGCTAATAGAACGGGGCTATGATGCCGTTCGCATCGATGCCTATCCCCATCTCATTGATTCAGATCCTGAACGCGAATGGGAGCTCTTGCCTGTCTGGAACCAGCACGACTGGGGTAGCCCTGCTACGACCAGAGTCAGGGTACAGCCGGCCTTGAACGAGTTCATTGGCAAGTGCGCGGAACGGAACGTGAAGGTCGCACTGTCGACGTGGTTCCGGCAAGACACGGATGATATCAGGATGCGAATCAACTCGCCGGTGGATCTGGGGCGTATCTGGACGAGAACCCTGGACTCCATTGCCGGGGCGGGCCTGATGGACAGTGTCTTATGGGTTGACCTTTGTAACGAGTGGCCGGAACCCTCATGGGCGCCATTTCTTGGGCCTGATTCCGGGAATGGCAATAATGGTGACAGCGGGCCATCGCGAACCTCGCCCGAGATACGGCGCTGGATGGCGGAGTCTATCGCCTTGGCACGGCAAGCCTATCCCGATCTCGACTACTGCTTCTCCTACGCAGCGGAATACCGGAACTGGCCGGAACAAGACGTCTCCTTCATGGATCTGCTGGAGCCGCACATCTGGATGGCGCAGCCGGAGCTGAGCGACTTTGACGAAAGAATCGGGTTTGATCTTGGCAAGGCGAGCTTCGATCCAACAATGTACGAGATACTGGCTCGGAATGCCGAGGCCACGTACAGAACGGATCCCGCTCATTGGAAAAGCCGCCTGAAAGAGGGTATCGACCTTCTGGCCGAGTGGTCCCGTCATGTCGACAAACCGCTGATAACCACGGAAGGCTGGGCGTTGATCCCCTACAAAGATTGGCCCTTGTTGGACTGGGACTGGGTTAAGGAGTTGTGTGCATTCGGCGTGCAGGAGGCGTCGGAAACCGGCCGCTGGATTGCACTTTCTACCAGCCACTTCTGCGGCCCACAGTTCGTGGGCATGTGGCGAGACGTCGAGTGGCACAGGCGCTTGACCGACCTCATTCACGAGGGGGATATCAAGTAGAAACAGACCGGGATAGATCTATTGTGAGGTCCATTAAGCAGCCGAAAATAGTTCTGTCCCGGTTTCTATGCCTTGCGCGACCAACGATGTGCCTTAGAACAAGGAAGAACCTATATGGAAACATCCTTTGACGAGAACCGATGTACTCCTGGAATCGAGTTTCCATAACCTAGCGAGCCATCAACCGGATACCTGTCTCAAAGGTCTTAGAGGATTAATTCGTGAGATATGAATGTACTAATTACTCTATTAACGACCGACTTTATGAGATATTGTCTCTCCATGGCCAAAGGGTTAGATATCGGAATAAAAAGACTTACATTGGGTTTTTTAATGAGTAGTAGACTTTTAAAATGTGGAGGTTATCTATGAATAGCGACAACGCTGGGAATTTCGGTGGGGGAATGATCATCGGGTAATTGTTCTACGTAAAGGTACAATCAGTAATGCCTTAAATTCTATAGGCAATCTACCGGTATTATATAGGGAATAATGGCAAACGGCTATGCGTCGACGGTTTACACCGGCTGCAGGCGGCTGGCTAGCACCCACTTGGTGGGCTTGTTGTCGCCGGTCGGAAACGCGACGCGCTGTATGCTGCGACTTGGCTCAACTATCCTCTGTCTTCCTGGATGCGTATGTGCTAGGCAGGCCCTACAGGGATGAGATCTCTCGCTACGTTCCGTTGATCCAGCGCATGGCAGAGGCCAAGAAAAAGTACTAACCTTTCTTAACACAAGAGATAAAAACACACAGAACGTACGCAAGGGACTGCCATACCCATGGTCACTTCCGACTCCCGTATTACGACGGTTCTCCACGAAAATGTGCGGAAAGACCGTCTTATCCTTGCCGATGCCAGTCCTGTACGAGGTACGTCAGTTGTCGCTATTGCTCGGCGATATGGCGAGGAACCATGAGCAATCCTATGTGGCGAAAGCCGACAGTCGGCAAAGGCAGCGCGCACCTCGAACCGTGTTATGCAGCCGGCACAATTCAAAGGGGGTTGCACGGCTTTAGCCTTAGAGGAAAGCGAAAAGTGCAGGGCCAATGCAGCTATACTATCTGGTTTATAATTTTGAGAAGCTGGCGAATTAGGGAAGGTTGTTAACCTAGTGTTTAGCAGGCTGCGATTGGCTACGCCGAAAGAGCTGAAAAGAGCCAGAGTTGATCATCAATGACTGGTGGCGCCCAATGCCCAATATTGGATCGGTCGACAGGTTGGTTAGGGAGGCTCTGAAAATTGGTTTTTCTACAGCCTCAACGAGTGTTGCTTTTCCGCTGGTGACCTTACTCGGCTGAACTGAACACTTTGAGATGCGGTTAGTTTCTTGAAAACGGCTATTGAGACACGGCCCGGCGATGACGGTTTTTGCCCGTTGTCGCCTTACATCGAGCCCTCTGGCCCGTCGGTGCCAGCCAGTGGGAAGGCTTGGGAGGCCTGAATCAACGCAGCATCGGAATCGGACTGCAAAATGCCGCTCGCCCGGGCCGGAAGAGCGGGCAATCGTGCGCGTGGATCGGAAACCCCTATCCGGACGGTCACTTATACGTCAACGAGTAAACCGTTGAGCATTGGCTCGATGACGCTCATGGCTTCGTCCAACGCCTCATCAGAGTTTGCTGCATTCGCCACGAACAAGCAGGACTCGTTGAGCGCACCAACGATGATCGCGGCTAGCGTTGCCAAGGGAAGGTGCTTGATGATGCCCCGCTGCATGGCGCGCCGGAAGTCGGCGCGCAGCAACGTGACGCCATACTCGCTTTCGACACGCTGGCGATCCTCCCAGGAAAGGACCCAGCAGGCATCGACCAGCACGATCTGGCGTATCGACGCGTCACTGTGGAGCTCGATGTACCGCCGGCAGCGAGACTTCAGCTCGGCCCAGGTCTCCGCGTTCGTTTGCTCGGTGAAGCGCTCCAGGTGCAGCGCATGGCTTTCGTCCGGGGCGAATGGCTGATGCTCGGCGTGGGTTATGAACGCGCCGCGACGATGAGTGCATTGCGAGTCGCCCGCCCTTGTTCGGCCTTTTTCGAAAGCGGTGTCATCGATCGCTCCCTGGACATACATACTATTGGTATGCGAATCAGGCAAATGGGAGGTAACCATGCCGAAGTACGTTATTGAACGCGAGATCCCCGGGGCGGGCGAAATGAGTGCGGAACAACTCCGCGAGGCATCGCGTGCATCCAGTGCCGTGCGCGACGAACTCGGCCCGAAGGAGCTGCAGTGGGTCAACAGCTACATTTGCGATGACAAGGTCTACTGCGTCTACATTGCGGTCAACGAAGACATCATCCATGAGCATGCCCGCTGCCTGGATATCCCTGCGAACCGGATCTCCCGGGTCAAGGCCGTAACTGACCCTTCCACGGGAGAGTAGAGGCGAACAATAATGGAGCTGCGGTGGCCGGACCCGCCGCAGCTCCACGCTGCGCACACCATAAACCACAGCCCACCTATTCACAGCGGAGTGTTATGACGCCGTCGCAGTGATCGAATCATCGTTAAGGCGACTCATTCACTGTTGAACTAAACCGCTTCGCGGTAGCTGTCGTCGAGTCACGTCTTTTGCCTGATCGCACCACACTGATCATTGACCCGCATGGGTCAATGATCAGGAGTGACGACGATGACTGCTTTGCGACAAACGATGATCGAGGCCATGCGTCAGCGTGGTTTCGCGCAACGTACCCATAATACCTGCCTGATGGTGATCACCGACCTGGCGCGTTATTTCCACCGCCCGCCAGACACGTTGAGCACCGCCTGATGCTCGAACTGTGCTACGGCTGTGGACTGCGCGTGATCGAGGTCTGCCACCTGCGGGTCAGCGACATTGACAGCCAGCGCGGCCAGTCGCCCGGAAAGCGGCCGGTTAGAGGCGCTGCAGCCGTTCGTACCCCTCCCGGGTAAGCAGCACCAGGTGCCGCGACGAGGGGTAGACCCTGCCCTCGGCCTGGAGTGTGGCGATCCACTCACTGTGCTCCGGGGAGGGCAGGTAGAAGAAATCCCTCCCCTCCTGGAGGGCATCGCCAGAGTGCTTGAACAGCCGGAAGGTGGTGCCCTTGGTGAAACCGTTCATTTCATCAACCTGCCGAAAGCTCAGGGTGGGGGTGCCGTTGTAATCGATCGGTTCCATTGAGTTAGGCTTCCTCGGCCATATCCTCAAGAGCCTTGAGCACGTTCAGGAACTGCTCCCCATACCGCTCCAGTTTCGCCTGCCCGATGCCCGGTACCGTGGCCATGTCATCCAGCGTCCTCGGTCGGGCGTGCAGCATTTCCTTGAGGGTGGCGTCGTGGAAGATGATGTAGGGCGGCACCCCTTCGGCGTCCGCAAGCTCCTTGCGGAACTGGCGCAGCCGTTCCCACTGCGGGCCGTCCGGTACATCCGGCGGGGCCTTGCGGCCCGAGCCGGTGGCTTTGCGTTTGCTCGATGAGGGCAGGATGTCCTCGCGCAGCTCCAGTGCCGCCTCGCCGCGCAATAGTTCACGACAGCGCGGGGCGAGCTGCAGGCCGCCGTGGCCCTCGGGGTCGCTCTGCAGGTGGCCATGGGCCAGGAGCTGGCGGAGGATCGAATGCCAGGCCTGCTTGGAGAGGTCCGTGCCGATGCCGAAGGTACTGAGCTGGTCGTGGCCCAGGCGGCTGAGGCGGTCGTTGGTCTTGCCCATGAGTACGTCCGTCACATGGGCCGCCCCGAAGCGCTGGCCCGTGCGGTAGACGCAGGAGAGCGCCTTGCGGGCCGGGTCGGTGGCATCCCAGGTTTTCGGGGGCTGCAGGCAGTTGTCGCAGTTCCCGCAGTTGCCCTCGTGGGGCTCGCCGAAGTACTGCAGAAGCACCTGCCGGCGGCAGCCGGTGGCCTCGCAGAAGCTCAGAAGGGCCTCCAGCCGTTCGCGCTCCGCCTTCTGCTGGAGCTCGCCGGCGCTGGACTCCGCCAGCATCTGGCGCACCTGGTAGACGTCCTGCAGGCCATAGACCATCCAGGCCTCGGCCGGCTCCCCATCACGCCCGGCACGGCCGGTTTCCTGGTAGTACGCCTCGATGCTCTTGGGTAGGTCCAGGTGGGCCACGAAGCGTACGTCCGGCTTGTCGATGCCCATGCCGAAGGCCACGGTCGCGACCACCACCAGCCCGTCCTCGTGCAGGAACCGCTCCTGGTGGTGCTGGCGGGTCTCGTTGTCCAGCCCCGCATGATAGGCCACGGCCGGCACGCCCTGGCTGCTCAGGTACTCCGCGGTGGACTCGGTGCGCTTGCGGCTCATGCAGTAGACAATGCCTGAATGCCCCGCATGACGATCCTGGATGAAGGCCAGAAGCTGCTGGCGGGCATTGCCCTTGAGGCCGACACGGTAATGGATGTTGGGCCGGTCGAAGCTAGCCACGTAGGTCTCGCCACCGTCCGGCAGCAGCTGGCGGCCGATCTCCTCGCGCGTGCGCTGGTCCGCCGTGGCGGTGAGGGCGATGCGTGGCACCTGCGGGAAGCGCTGGCGCAGCACATCCAGCTTCATGTACTCCGGCCGGAAGTCATGCCCCCATTGGGAAACACAGTGCGCCTCGTCGATGGCGAACAGGCCGATCTTCGCTCGCTCCAGCAGCCCCAGCATGCTCTCGGTGAGCAGCCGCTCCGGCGCCACGTACAGCAGGTCCAGCTCGCCCTCCAGCGCGGACTGCTCAATATCCCGCTGCATCACCGGATCCAGGCTGGAATTCAGGCAGGCCGCCCGCACCCCGTTGTGCTGCAACGCCTCCACCTGGTCCCGCATCAACGCAATCAACGGCGACACCACCACCGCCAGCCCCGGCCGCAGCAGCGCCGGAATCTGGTAACACAGCGACTTGCCGCCGCCGGTGGGCATCAGCACCAGCGCATTACGCCCCTCCACCAGCGACCGGATGATCTCCAGCTGGCGACCCCGGAACTGCTCGTAACCAAAGACATCCCGCAGGGTACGGTGCGCGGCCTGCTCGAAATCCCTTTCCGGGGCGGCGCTGTGATCGGGCATGAAGAGGCGACTCCATTCAGTGGGACTGGACGGGGAAAGGGTACTTGGTTCGGGGGTGTGGGGAAAGGTGGTTGGGATGACGGCAGGGGCGTGAGCGGGGTCGCAGAATGAGGCTGATAAGCGGTAATTTGCAGAGCACGCCGGTCCGGGCTCTGCTAGGGTGATGAGTGATATTGAGAATTCAGAATCTAGGATATTACAGGATGGCTCGGGGTTGCTTTCATAATAAGTTGAAAGTACTGGGAATTAGCGTTCTGGGGTATTGGCGCTATATCGAATTCAGAGATATTGATCCGACCCGCTGATTCTGGACACCGCGTTAAGCGAGTACAATCTGCTTATGAGGTGATCCACGATGAGCAAGCAAAAGCGATCACTATCAAAGGGTGTCCGTTCAACGTCTTCAGCGTTCTCAAGAGGTGGGATCACCACACCGACGTCCAACCTACCCTCGCGTAGCGCGGCAATCTGTGCGGCCGTGGTTGCCTCACGCAGCTCCAGCCGCACCCCCGGATGGCTGGCCCTGAAGTCGCGAATCACATCCGGTAAGCGACCATACAGTGCGCTCCCCACATAGCCCAGACGCACTACACCTGTGCGACCCGCGGCCACATCCACCGTGGCGGTGATGGCCTGTTCCGCACGGCGAAGAACGTCACGCGCCTCATCCAGAAACTGCTCTCCCGCAGGGCTCAAGCCGAGTACACGGTTGCCACGCTCGATCAGGGTGATGCCGAGATCGTCCTCCAGCTTGCGGATGGCGCTGGTAAGAGGCGGCTGGGACATATTCAGTCGTTCGGCCGCGCGATGGAAATGTAATTCCTCCGCTACGGCAATGAATTGCTCCCTCACATCTCCGGCTATTCATCACGCTTACAATATCATTATTATATTATAGAGCACTAAAAACGGTATTTTTTATATCAATGGTCCGACTCTACGCTGTTTCCTCGACCATTTCTGGCAAACGGAGGCAATGGCATGGTGGATTTCAACGGCCGGGTCGTACTCATCACCGGGGCCGGTCGCGGGCTCGGTTTCTCGTATGCCCGATGCATTGGGCAGCTTGGGGCAACGGTTCTGATCCAGGATATCGGTGCCGATTCCGATGGTGACGGAGCCGATCCACAGGTAGCGGGGCTCGCGGCAGAGAAACTTCGATTGGAAGGACTGGATGTGCGCGCGATTTCCGGGGAGATCGGTTCACGTGAGGGGTGCCATGCACTCTGCGGGGACGCCCTGAGGATCGGGGGGCGACTGGATGCCTTGATTCACAATGCGGGCTGGGTGGCCCACCAGAGCATCGAGTCGATAGACGAAGATTCCTTTGACCGCATGATGGCGATCGCCGCCAAGGCGCCTCTCTGGCTCACACAGGCGGCCTGGCCGGCGATGAAATCATCGGGCCATGGTCGTATCGTCATGACGACCTCCTGCCGAGCGCTGTATCCCCAGTATGTTCAGCATGGCCTTGCCTCCTACGCGGCGGCCAAGATGGCCGTGGTGGGGCTGGTGAACGTCCTGGCATCTGAAGGCGCGAAGGACGGCATTATCGTCAATGCGGTTTCTCCCGTCGCCAAGACGCGCATGTGGGGGATCGAGGGGGAACCCGATGAGCTGCGTCCCGCCGAGGTGGCGCCGGGGGTGGCGTATCTCGCATCCGCGGAATGCACCGAAGGCGGTTGGATACTGCGCGCCGCGAATGGGCAGTTCCATGCCACCCGGGCCGTGGAGGCCGAGGGTGTGGACTATCCCCGAAATCTGTGCGCGATTCAGGCCGCAACGGCTCAAGAGGTCGCGGCGAGCTGGCCGCTGATCGCTGTTTCTGATGTGGAGCCGCGTTCATGAACGGCGTATCAGTGGCCTTTGTAGGCAAGGCGGTTCTGCTGGTCCTGTCCTGATGGCGATTTCCACCAATAATGTCGGCCGGGACAAGGCATGGCTCAACGACTGGGTATGAAGAGGGTGTCCGTGGAATCGCGACTCGTTTAATCTACCCCTGTCTGACTCTTCACGCGCAGGAATACACTTGTGGAACTAACAACCTGGTTAACATACGTCGGCGTGATTGTCGCCCTGATCGCCTTTCCGGGCCCTGTTGCCCTCCTGTGTGCCAGCCACGGACTGAGACACGGCCACCAGCGCGCCCTGTCGACCGTTCTTGGCGGCGCCCTGGCTGCTCTGATCATGATGACGGCATCGGCCCTAGGCCTGGGGGCGATCCTGGCCGCATCGGAAACCGCCTTCCTGATACTGAAGTACGTTGGTGGGCTATACCTGATCTATCTGGGCATCCAGAGCTGGCGAGCACCGGTAGACGTGCCCCAATGGGAGGTGAACGAGGCAATGCCGACAGGAACGCAATCGTCCTCGCAACTGTTTCGAACCGGTTTCGCTGTCGGTATTAGTAACCCTAAAGATCTGCTCTTTTTCGCGGCGTTGTTTCCCGGTTTCATTGCCGTCGACCAACCACAGGGTTTGCAGTTTGCTATTCTGGCGATTACCTGGCTGGTTATCGACACTACCCTGATGTCCATGTACAGCCGGGTTGGGTCAAAAGTCGGGCGATTGTTTCAACAGCCACACCACGTACGCTGGTTTAATCGAGTGACAGGCAGCCTGTTCATCACGGCAGGCGGGGCGCTGTTGAAAGCGCAGCGCTGAATGGTCCCGGTTTGTGGCTTCTATTAAAATTCGTCACCGAAGCATCCATGTCGTTCGGTGAGATCGTTGTAACTTGTTTATCGCAGTGCGATTGTCTTCGACCTATGGTACTGCTTCGTCTCGAAGACGAGGGGAAATGGTTGCGAGATACGGCCCGAGGCGCTGTCAGGTCTTCCAGTTCACCGGTGCACGAGGATCGGGCTCGTAGGCGAAATAGGTGCCGGTACGTATCGTCCGCTCCAGGTGCTCGCCGAGCCTCGAATGATGCCGGGCAATTCGCTCGAGGGCGTAGCGCAGCGAACGGGTGGCGCTGGTGCGCGCGCGTTCCACGCCGTTACCGACGCTCCGGGCGCGACCGTTCAAGCCGACGCCGCGGCGAAGTTCATCGACAAGAAACTGGCGATCGGCACGCGCGAGCTCCGCCCGGTGAAAGTCGTTGTTCGCCTCGGCCTCGGCGATGTCCTCTTCCGTCTCGGCAAGTCGCTGCCGGTAAGCCTCGCGGGCCTTCGAGTCGAACACATCCAATCCGCATTGCATATCGTTCCGGGGAGTCTCTGAAGAAGAGCCGACGGGGAGCGCCCCACGCTCCACCGCCACCAGATCGAGGACGTGGAATTCCCGGCCGGGCTCCGCCAGCAGGCGCTCCAGGTAGCGCATGCCCTTGAGATCTTTCAAACGGAAAGTGGTGCCGCCGAAGGTTACCGTTCGGGTATCCCCGTCACGGTAAAAGGCGCAATGCTCGGGGCCGGTATCCGGCCGCGAGGGTGTCTCTAGGACCTGCTGGCGAGCCAGTTCCACCCAGGGGGCGGCGTTGAGATCCTCAAGCGCGCGACAGGCGGCGTCGAGCTCCAGCTCGGCCGCCTTGTCGTCGCCTGCCGCACGGTACGCGGGAGCGAGCACGAGGCGCAGCGTTGCCGCCTCGAACGGCATTCGCAGCGACACCCATTCCATGACGGCCTCGCTCAGCAGCCGGATCGCTTCGCTTTCCCTCCCGTCGTGCAGCGCCAGGCGTCCTTTCGAGGCGAGAGCGGAGTTCTGCAAGGTGCGGCTTCGGTACATCTGGGCGATTTCCGCGAGGTCGGCCGCGGCGGTACGCGCTCCGTCGTCGTCTCCGGCCGCCAGTGAGATCACCACCTGGGCTTCGCGTAGGGGAGCCCGTTGCAGGCCTCCTGTTGGCGGACGCTCCTTCGACGGGACATCAAACGGGTGCTCGAGCGCACTCTTTATCATTGCCAAGGCTTCATCGACTCGACCTTGGGCCAGCCGCAACAAGGCCAGTCCCGGCTGAGGGAGCCAGGCATTCTGGTGCGCCGCGAGAAACGCCTCTTCAGCCCCCGCGAAATCGCCTTTGCGCAGCCGGGCATTGCCGAGTTCGGTCAGCGGCCAACCGTATTCCCGTCGCATCCATGGGCGCAGCTCTTCGCAGGCCCGCAACGCCTCCTGCTCGGCGGCGTCGCAAGGCCCGCGCAGTCGCATGATCTCCGCCTGGTGTACCCGGCAGCGGCCGTGGAGGCCCCCGAACGCTGCCCCTTGGCGCCAGCGTTCCATGGCTTCGGTCCACTCTTCGGCGCGGTCGTGCTGACCGATCCACTGCATCGCGCAGATGAGCTCGCACCACATTTGCCCCGTGGTGAGCGGATCGAGGTTGCCGGCGCTCAGTTCCACGGCAACATCGTCCAGCGCGCTCAGCCCTTCATCGAGGTCGCCGTCATGGATGCGGACCCTGGCCAGAGCCACCTGACCAATGATCGATGGCGGAACCAATCCGTGCTTTTTCCCGCCCTCCATGGCCTGTCTGGCCCATTGCCCGGTCCCCGGCATATCGCCACACATCAGGCGTTCGTAGGTCTGCACGGCGGCAAGCCACGCCCAGACCGGGCTATTGGGTGCGTCTGCCACCAGGCGTTCCGCTCGCGATAGCCAGGCGCGCACGGTGGCCATCAGGCCCGTATCCATCATCAGATACATGCCCACCATGACCGCCGCGAACGCCGCCTCGTGGGCGCGATCGTCTTCCAGATGCAGGTGGTAGAGCTCGCCATAGGCGGCCAGCGTTCCTTCCAGATCGCCGGCTCCGTACGCTGCCTGGGCGCGCAGCTCCAACAAGTCGGGTGAGGGGGGCGCGGACGGCAGCCCGGCGAGCAGTTCCTGCGCTCGGGCGAAGTCGCCAGCGTCGAGGGCAGTGCGAATCGGCAACAGTTCCGCTTCCGTCATCGCTCACTCCCCTTTGTTGCGGTTGTAACAAGGATTGTTACGCCCCTTGAGTAGGTGCCCAGTGTACCTACCCGAAAACAAATCCAAGAGAGGAGCATTTTGACATGAGTGAAACGCTTTATGACAGAC
Source organism: Aidingimonas lacisalsi (assembly GCF_008079445.1). Taxonomy (GTDB): domain Bacteria; phylum Pseudomonadota; class Gammaproteobacteria; order Pseudomonadales; family Halomonadaceae; genus Aidingimonas; species Aidingimonas lacisalsi. The sequence goes on from NZ_VRYH01000002.1 coordinate 288,473, forward strand.
TCGGCGGCCAACCAGGCATCGACACGCTCGTCAACCGCATCGTCGACCTGCACCTCCAGAATGAAGTCGCCGGTCCAAGGTACCAAGCTCTCGACCAGGAGGCCGTGGACCATGCCCGCGAAAAGGTGAAGGAGTTCCTGGCGGCCGGCTCTGGCGGCCCCGTGGAGTACACCGGCCGGTCGATGATCGAGACGCACACTGGCATGAACGTCAGCGCGGCCGAATACCTGGCCGTGGTCGACGATATCATGCAGGCCATGAAGGAGATGGAATATCCGGGCCCGGTCTGCAACGAAGTGTTGGGGATTGCCTATTCGCTCAAGGGGGAAATCGTTCACCTCTAGATCGAGGGCGGGTAGCTTGCCCGCCCCTCAGGAAACTAATATGTGCAGGGAAGCCAGCACCGGTGTCGTCCGAGCTCTGACTCGCCCTTCGTTGTCCAGTTCACGAATAAACGAGTCATAGGCGTAGTCTTCAAAACCACTATCCTCGCCTTCCTTGAGCAGTTTGCGAAGTGTGATCAGGCGGGTTTCGGACTCTTCAAGCAGGCGCAATCCTGCACGAACGACCTCGCTGGTTGAGCTGTACCGGCCATTTTGGAGCTGTTCTGCAATGAACGCATCAAAATGTTGGCCTAGCGTGATACTGGTGTTCTTTTGCATGGTGCCACCTGATTAATACCAATAATTGGTATATTTTGGTCCAGTGGCAATGCAATCCGCATGTATTTACTCACCGATCCCCAACCCGCTCACCCTGACGACTCGTGTTGCATTGCATCCTGAAGAATCCCGCGGTCACCCTCCACAGATGTTTGTATGTGACCACTCATGAGGATGATTAGGTTCATAACATCAGCAAAGCTGAGGCGTATAGCAAGAGCAGGGCCAACGAAACCAGGGTGCCACTGGCAATCATCGACGCCGAATGGCCGGTACCACGATAGTATGTCTCCAGCACCACGATATTCGCTGCTGGCGGCAGCAGGGGGAGGATAAACAGCACAGGGGCATTCTCTATCACCACCTCTATCCTTAAGATATTAGCGATCAGTACGAACAAGCAAACGATGATCGCTCCAGAGACAAGCCGCATGAATGCCAATGGTATCGATGTCTTGATACTGGCTGTCGTGATGCGTGAACTGTAGAGCCAGATGCCCAAGATACACATGCCGACGATTGACATTAAGTGTTTGGCCAAATCATAACCCATCTTTAATTCGGGAGATCCTGCCAGGTCTAGTGGCAAAATCCGCAAAACTACACCAGCAACCACTGCCAATACCGGGGGAGAGGTCAGGGTCTTGTTCATCATGGCTCGCCAGTTACCGTGTTCCTGCATGGCCGCGACACAGGCAATGTTGCCGAAGATCGAGCTGCCGATATAAGCTGCAATGATGATTCGACTAGCCATGTCTCCGAAGATGGCAACTGCCAAAGGTAAACCCAACCACCCAATGTTGAGATAGCTGAAAGATAATGCAGTCAATTTGTTCCGCGAAAATGTATAACTAATAGAAAATAGCAGGATGCAAAATACGAAGTTGAATGCGGCAAAAATAACCATCCCTTCCCGGTATGTTATAAGGTTGTAGGCAATAACGTAAGGGATAAGAAATTTCATAAGGAGGCTGGAGAGTCCACTCCTAATTTCGGGAAGGAGCTTTCCAATAACAAGCCCGATAAGCATATAGATAAATGGAAAGAAGATCGACATTACACGCATGCCTCCTTATGAGATTCCAGTCGTAAATGAATGGAAAATAAATACGTCGGTTTGGGGAGAATATGGCATTAAAATAAGCAGTCTTAGGTGAGAAATACCCCTTAAATATAGATAATTTCTACCTTTATATGTCTCATATATTTCCGTAAAGGATGACAATATTATGCATTTTTCATTCCCCTGAAGGCTAAAGTAAAAACGTATAACTTGACTGGCAGGATGACACCAAGATGAATTATATCACCTTTCTTTATAAGACATTTCCTGTATTTCATGTAAGAGATTTGCCATGACCAATTGACCGACTCTAAGTGCCGTTATCAGTACCTCGCCCGGTTACCATACCTCGCGGTCGCAACGACAGCCGACTGTAAGCGCTATCACAAGGTGCAAGGGTCCATGCACTTCTCATCATTGAAAATCGACATATGCTTTGTTCGCTAGCTCAGTAGCTGTCATCGTCTGATGAGGCGAGTTCCAAACGACATTTCGGAGGTGTTCCCTGGCGGATGCGAAGTCATTGTGCACGGTCCCGGTACCCTTAAAGAATGCTATCCGATGCCTAGAACAAAGACGAACTGATCGTCTGACACGAATGTTACTGCTCATCCACGATCGTGTGGGTGTTTGAACAAACCCGACGACATTCCGTTACCCTGCCTCTTGCAGAATTGTCAACAGCAGTGGAGGAGGTCCGCACACCCATTTGAGGCAACCGGCAGTAGCAGGGCGGTGTGAATAAATTCCGAGCCCCGGGATTTGTGCACGGTCATGGCGTGGACGGTTTCCACCGCTTGCAGGCGGCTGGGCAGTACCCATTTGATGGGCTTACCCTGGTCGCCGCTGGGGAAGGCGACGCGCAGTACGCTTCGGCTCGGCTCAATTTTCCGCAAACCTGCCGGATGACATGGAGTTGATATCTCTCGCTACGTTCCGTTGATCCAGCGCATGGCATCGGCCAGGAGAAAGTACTAACCTTTCTTAACATACGACATGACAATACACAGAACGTACGCAAGGGATTGCCATGCCCACGGTCACTTCAGCCTCTCGTATTGCAATGCACCTGCACGGTGCCACGACGGTTCTCCGTGAAAAGAACGCCTTATCCTCGACGATACCTGTCCGTCAAGAGGGGCATCAGCTGTCGCTCTTCGATGTTTTAGCGATAGGGCGGGGGCTATAAGCAAGCTTGTATGGCGAACGCCGCAAGCAGCCGGCACGATGATCGGTGTTATCTGGCCTAGCTATACTTAATATTTATATGTTTCAGTGAGTTAGAGGAAAGATAGCGTGCAGAATAACATTGTTGAACGCGCCAGCGCGTACAAGTTGATAAACAAGCTGGCTAGTTAATACCTATTAAATCTATAAGGAGTAGATATGGGATACAAAGCCTTATTGACGCTAGATATAGAAAATGGTGTTAGTTCAGAAAAACGAGAAAAGTTTTATGAGTATTTGAAAAAAGAGAAATGGACTAAGCTTTCTGGCCTAACTACGTCCTGGAAATTCTCTTTTAATGACGACGTAACACGAGAAAGCGCTATTAGAATAGTTAAGAGCGATGTCGCTGGTGCTGCCAGGCATGCAGGAGTGCCCTCGTACAATGCCGCTGTTCAGGTAGGAAAGGGTGATATCGAGAAGTTTTAGGTTTAACAAGTCAATGCAGCCGACCGCTGACGCGTCGGCTTATTGAGGCGGTTAGGCGTCATGCGCACACTGTGGGCACCCATGGACAGAGAGAATTATGAAGAAAAAGAACGAGCCTCCGAAGGTTAAGTACACGAAAAGATGGTTCTGCTATCTCGACCTATTGGGTTTTCGACGACTGGTTGAAACGAATAGCATCCAACGAATATTACCGATCTACGAGAAGGCGCTTAAGCATCTGGAAGACTCAGCCTTAGAGTATAATCACCGTGGGCTATATTCGTCATGGTTTTCAGATACATTTCTACTTTATTCCGCTTCTGATAGTGCGAAACACTTCGCTCTTCTAGAGCACTTGAGTCGCACATTCTTCCAGAACCTTATTCTCAATGAGATACCTGTGCGTGGCGCCATATCGTGTGGCGATTTATATTCCCAGCAGGAACGGAATATTTTTATTGGCCCTGCATTGATTGATGCGTACACCTATGGAGAAGGTCAAGATTGGATTGGACTGCTGCTTACACCATCTACATTGCAAAGTATGAGAGAGATTGGTTTTCATCCAGAAGAAAGAGCGATGTACCGAAAGGTTGAGGACCCCAAAGTTCTTAAGTCCGACGTAGAGGGGCCCGTTTACGCATACGCCTTTAACAACGGCAGCGTAAATGGTCAGAATCCGTACAAACGCGCACTGAACAAGATGAAATCTGATTCTAGCAGTACTCAGTCAAAGAAATACGACAAGACATTATCATTTTTATCGCGGGGAGCTTTGTCCTAGCTATTTCGGAGGGATGCCGCCTAACCAATACATCAAGTACGCGCCTTCGGCGCCGGACGCGGCTGCACCGCGCCGCTTATGAATAGGCGTTAGTGAGTTATCGATGGAGTAAACAATGTCGGAAGACGAAACGGATACAAAAACGGCGTCGGAAAGTCCGAAACGCGGCCCGAAAAAGGGGGCGCAGCGGATTCCCACAAGCAAGCTTCCCCGCCGAACCCTCGAAGAGTGTGTCTCGGTACCAAAAGCGATCCACGAAGTTTACGCCGGAGGCCCCGCCAGTTGGGACGAGCTCGCAGGGGGAATGGGCGCCGGAGCGAAGTCCGACAATACGAAGTACTTGATATGGGGAGCCCTAGCGTATGAACTGATTCTCCAAGATGGAGAGAAATATAACCTGTCTGAAACGGGACGGAAAATACTTGCCCCGAACTATGCTGGGGAAAGCGAGGAAGGCAAGCTTAAAGCTATAACGATTCCCACAATTTTAAGCCGATTCTATACTGACTATGACGGGCAAATCATTCCCGAAGATGAGTTCCTTGCCAACGTTTTGGAAAGTCGTTACGAGATTCCGCGCAATCGCGTCGACGAGGCCAAGCGGATAATTATCGAGAATGCGGCGTTCGCCGAAATCCTGCTTGAACATGCCAACGGTAAGAAGACCATTAGGCTTGAGAAGGTCCCGACAACAGCGGCGCAAGAGACCGACGGCGAGACGCGGGACGAGCCAGAGCCGGACGAGGCGCCGGCAGAAGTAGAGGCCGGCGCCGCGCCAGGTGCTTCAAGCGACTCAGTATGCTTCTATATCACACCGATAGGTGACGAAGGGTCTGAAATCCGGAAGCATTCCGACATGATGCTTCGCCATCTAATTGAGCCCGCCTTTACGGAGTTCGGAATAACCGTGGTTCGGGCGGACAAGATAGGAAAATCTGGACTTATATCTCAGCAGGTATTTGAGAATGTCGTGTCTAGCAAGTTCTGCGTGGCAGATATGTCATTCGGAAATCCGAACGCGTTTTATGAGTTAGGTGTTCGTCACATGACGAAATTGCCGACAATACAGATAATTCGGAAGGGCGATAAAATCCCGTTCGATGTTGCACAAGGCCGCACGATCATAATCGATCTGTCAGATATCTACACGATCATGGACAAAATCGCGTCGGCTCGAAACGAATTGATCGAGCATATTAGAAACTATCTCGATCCACAGGAGCGCGGAACGGCTGAAGACAATCCGGTCTCAATTTACCTCCCGGGCCTGCAGGTGCGCATCCCGACCGCTGGCAAGCGTGACGCTAACAATTAGGTCGAGGCGACGCCGGTACACGTGGCTGCCAGTAATCGGACGCTTCAGGCGGCGCGCCGCACCAAACCGTTATGCCGCAGAAGGACCAGAGTGTCGTGACCGTCTGCTATACTGCCAAGAGTAGTAGCCGCCTGAAAATCTCAATGCCAGGTGGCCGTTTCTGACCGATCCCGGCCATTCAGGGTTAGGAAAAAGTGATTGAGATGTGTCGTTCTACAGAAATATATCCGTGGAGTGGAAGAGCTTCAGACGAAGATTAGGATAACCCTCATGTTGATAAGAAAGTTTTCATCCTCTCAATAATTGTCGCGACAGTAATCGGCATATTGGTTGCCTTTTTTGCGACTACTTTGATTCCGGGATTCGCTGATCTAAGTCCGCTGATAAAGGGAGCCATAATCGGTGCATTTGCTGGTCCCGTCTATCCGTTGTTGGTCCGAAGGATCCGGGGTTGAATTGGCCCACGATTGTCATGCTTTTCCCGTTGCGCCTACGGTTCCGTTACAAAGCCGAGGTTGCTGCGGGCGTAAGATGCAAGTTCTCCACGCTCACTTCTGATCCCTCTCCTCTGCACCTGTTGTCGAGCCCCTGTACCCAATCCACGCATGTTCACTCACTAATCCCCAACCCACTCACTCTGACGACGCTTCGTTGCACGGCGTCCTGCAATATCCCCCGCCCACTTTCCACCAGCGTCAACCAGTGCCTGGCACGGGTGATGCCGGTATAGATCAACTCACGGGTGAGAATCGGGTTGGGGGCATCCGGCAGTAGCAGGGCGGTGTGGATAAATTCCGAGCCCTGGGATTTGTGCACGGTCATGGCGTAGACAGTTTCCACCGCTTGCAGGCGGCTGGGCAGTACCCATTTGATGGGTTTTCTCTGGTCGCCGGTGGGGAAGGCGACGCGCAGCACGTTGCGCTCCGGCTCATGGGGGTGCGGCAGGGCGAGGGTGATGCCGATATCGCCGTTCATCAGCCCCAGGCCGTAGTCGTTGCGGGTCACCAGTACCGGGCGGCCGAGGTACCACAGGCGCTTGCCTTCCATGGTGTCGATCAGCCTGTGGCGTTCCAGCGCCTGGCGGATGCGTTCGTTCAGCCCCTCGATGCCCCAGGGGCCGCGGCGCAAAGCGCAGAGGAGCTGGAAGTTACCGTGGGCGTCGAGTACTGCCTGGGCCCAGTGGTCGAAGGCGTCCTGGGGGGCGTCCTGCGGCGGGCGTTGGTCGCGCAGCGTGTCGAGATAGTGGCGATAGCCCGTCGGCGGCGGCAGTGGCCGGCCCTTGAGCGTGCGGTCCTGGCCGGCATGGGGGAAGCCTTGCGGGTTGCCGTTGACCACCAGGGTGTCGAGGTCGCTGTCGGGGCCATTGCCGTGTGTTGCCGTGTGCAGGCGGAGGTGGGCCAGGTCGGCATAGCCGTGCTCCAGGATTCGCTGCACGCTCCGGAGTTTCTCGCTGTCGGGCCGGTCGGCGTTGACGGCGCCGGCCAGTTGACCGATGCCGCTGTCGGCGTCGAAACGGTGGCTGACACGCAGCATGGCGATGGCCTGGTCCAGCGGCCGGCCGTCGCGATCGATGACGTCTTCGGGCAGTGCCTGGCCGGTGGCGGCTTGCAGCCAGTCGGCGGTGTCCGGCGTGTAGTGGCCGCCGTCGGCGCGCGCACACAGGTCGCCAAGGACCGAGCCGGCTTCCACCGAGGCGAGCTGGTCCTTGTCGCCTAGCAGGATCAGCCGGGCGCGGCCGGGCAGGGCGGTGAGCACCGCGGCCATCATCTCCACGTCGACCATCGAGGCTTCGTCGATCACCAGTACGTCGAGCGGTAGAGGGTTGCCGGCGTGGTGGCGGAAGTGCCGGGTGTCGGGGCGTGAGCCAAGCAGGCGGTGCAGCGTCGTCACCTCGGAGGGGATCTGCCGCCTGAGCGTCTCGGGAGAGTCGTTGAGTCCATCCAGTGACAGGTCTTCCACCTGCCCGGCGATCGAGGCGTTGAGGCGCGCAGCGGCCTTGCCGGTGGGGGCGGCGAGGCGGATGCGCAGTGGGCGTTCACTGTCGCTGAAGGCCAGGGTCTGGAGCAGGGCGAGCAGTTTGACCACGGTGGTGGTCTTGCCGGTGCCGGGGCCGCCGGTGATGACGGCGAAGCGTGAACGGGCGGCGAGGGCGCAGGCGGTTTGTTGCCAGTCGTAGGGTGTGTTGCTCGAGGCCGGGAACAGGGTACCGAGTATGGAGGCGAGAGCGGTGGTATCAGCCGGGCGCCTGGCGGCGCCATCGCGGCTAAAGCCGCTCCCACAAGGGGGAGTGGTTCCTTCAGTGGCGTTGCCAGAGGGCCGCTTGGTGGCGTCATTCGGACGCCTGTCGGCGCTATCGCGGCTGAAGCCGCTCCTACACAACTCATCGGAGTCCGAGAGTCTGATGGCGATCCGTTCTCGGATATCCTGTTCGTATTGCCAGTAGCGGCGCAGGTAGAGGCGCGTGCCGTTGGCGTGGTCGATGGCGACCAGCGGGGTGTTGCCGGGGCCGCTGGCGACCAACTCGGGATGGTTCAAGGCGGCTTGCCATTCGGCCAGCGTCAGGCCGTCGAGTACCTGGCTGGGCAGTGGCGGTGCGTCGCTGCCGTCGTCGCCTTCCGGGGGTAGCGAGAGGGCGAGGTCGGGGGCGTCCAGGGTGTGGGCCAGCTCCAGGCACACATGGCCACGGCCGAGCTGGTGGCTGGCCAGCGCGGCGGCCAGCAGCAGCGGTGCGGGGGCATCCGGCACTTCGCGGTGCAGAAAGGCGACGAAGGCACGGTCGAGGGCGCGCAGCCAGCCGCGGGCCACCCATTGGTCGAGCAGGGCCAGCAGGGCAGCGGGGTCGCTGCACGCCGGATGGGCATCCTGGGTCGTGGCCGGTGTCATGCGCTGGCTCCTTCGGTGTCGCGGGTGGAGGGCGATGCCTGAAACAGCGCGTCGAGCTGTTCGATCAGTTCGCGCGGGGGGCGTTCGCGGTGCACGCCGCGCGAGGGGGCATGCAGGCCGCGCAGGAACACATAGGCGACGCCGCCCACGTGGCGCTCGTAATCGTAGTCCGGCAGGCGTGACTTGAGCAGCCGGTGCAGCGCCAGGGTGTAGAGCGCGTATTGCAGGTCGTAGCGCTTGTCGAGCACGGCAGCCGCCATGGCGTCGGGCGTGTAGGCGCTGTCGTCCGGTCCCAGGTGGTTGGACTTCCAGTCGAGCACGTAATAGCTGCCTTCGTGTTCCACCACCAGATCGATGAACCCCTTGAGCATGCCGTTGAGGGTGTCGGTGTCGAGCGCCGGGCGTGGGGCGCCGGGGAGTATGTAAGTACTTACGGGGGCGTCCAGTGCTCGGGTGTCGACGTCATGCGCGGCGAACCAGAATTCCATCTCCACCTGGTAGCGGGTGAGGCGATCCAGGCGCAGCGTGGGACGTGTGCCGTCCGGTTGCTCGGGCAGCGGCAGCTCGGTGGCCAGCAGGTTCCACAGCCAGCTCTCGAGGGCCGGAATCCACTGCTGCCAGCCGCGCAGGTTGGCGCGCCGCGCCAGGGTGTCGTTCAGCGCGTCGGGCTGCGCTTGCAGTCGTTCGAAGCCTTGGTGGCCGGCCCATTCGAGCAGGCCGTGCAGGAAGGTGCCGGTGGCCGGGCCCCTCTGGAAATGGTGTAGTGAGCCCTCGCTTCGTCCGTTCACCGCAGGGCTCGGGGCTCCCTCGGTGAGCTCGTCGCGTATTTCGCGGGCAGTGGCTTCCAGTGCGGTCGTGGGTTCCGCGTGGTCGCCGGGGTGTTGAAGGGTGTCGGTATCGTCCGCGTTGAAATCCGCGAGTTCGGGCGCCAGGGCCTGTTGGCGAATGCCGGCTCGCAATGCCGAGTAGCTGGCGATCCACCAGTGCTCACGAGCACGACGTGCGGGCGTGCGCGCGGGTGCCAGGGGGGCCGTCTCGTCGGCCCATGTCACGCGTCGTTCGCCGACCGGCGGCGCGTCTTCGACGGCGATGGCGTCGCAGTCGCCGCGCAGGGTGTCGAGGGTGGCACGCAGCGCCTGCGGTGCGATGGGCTCGCCGGCATTGAGCAGTTGGCCGATGGCACTGTTCTCCAGGCCCTGGAGTGGCGCCATGCCCAGCCAGGTGGCGTGGCGGGCGCGGGTCAGCGCCACGTAGAGCTTGCGCAGGTCCTCGCCGAGGCGCTCGTGGTCGGCGCGGGCCAGGATGGTGTCGTCGGCGCTCAGCGAGACGCGCGCGTTACCGTCATCGTCGTGCCAGCGCAACGGCGTGTCTTTGGCCTTGGTCTCGCGGTGAGCCCCGATGAAGGGCAGGAACACCAGCGGGTATTCCAGGCCCTTGGACTTGTGGATGGTGATCACCTGCACCAGGTCGGCGTCGCTCTCCAGGCGCAGGCGGTGGGTGTCGTCCTGGCCCACTGGATTGGCGCGCGTCTCGGCCAGGTAACGAATCAGGGCATGTTCGCCGTCCAGCTCCAGGCTGGCCTGCTGGAGCAGTTCGCCGAGGTGCAGCAGGTCAGTAAGCCTTCGCTCACCATCAACGAAGGTCGGCACGGACGCATCACTGCTTTGCTCGGCGCGCGTCAGCTCATCCGTCATCCCGTGCGACGATTCGTTGGTCGGCTGATGTTGAAGTAGCCGGCTAGCGACGTCGAAGTCGTAAAGGATCTTACGCATCATGGGCAACACGCCCTGGCGTTGCCACAGGCGGTGATAGTCGCGGAACTGCAGCACCCGCGCTTCCCAGGCCAGTTCGTTGCGGTTCAGGTCATCGAGTTCGGCAAGCGACAGCCCCAGGCACGGCGTGGCCAGGGCGGTGCGCAGGGCGCGGTCGTCGTCCGGGGCACTGGCGGCGTGCAGCCAGGCTTCCAGCTCGCCGGCGGCGGAGCTTTCGAATACGCCTTCCTTGTCCGAGAGGTAGACGCTCTTGATTCCGCGCCGAGCCAGGGCGGTACGGATCGTGCTGGCCTCGTTGGCGTTGTTGACCAGTACCGCCAGGTCGGAGGGGGCGAGCGGCGTGAAATCGTCGGGCGAGCTGAAGCCGGCCCGCCCGGCCTGGGCGTCGCTCAGCAGGTCGGTCATATGGCTGGCGCAGCGCTCGGCCATCTCTGCAAGGTAGGTGGTCTTGGCCAGCGGTTCCTCGGCATCGAGATGCCATAGCGTCAGCGCCGGCAGTGGCAGGCCGTCGCGGGTGAGTGAGTCCTTGCGTCCCTTGGCGTTCACGGCCACGAAAGGGACGGGATTGTCGCCGTTCGCATCGCGGAACAGGAACGCACCCTGACCGCGTGGGTCGTCTTCGGCGTACTGGAAGCAGCGGTTGACCGCATCGACCATCGGCCGGCTGGAGCGGAAGTTGGTACCCAGCGTGACATGGCGGCCGGCGGTATCGCGCCGGGCTTGCAGGTAGGTGTGGATATCCGCGCCGCGAAAGGCGTAGATGGCCTGTTTGGGGTCGCCGATCAGCAAGACAGCGCTGGCGTTCGGGGTCGTATTGTCGCCGGCATCGTGGGCCAGGCGATAGACACGGTCGAACAGCCGGTACTGGATGGGATCGGTGTCCTGGAACTCGTCGACCAGCGCGACCGGGAACTGGGTGCGGATACGCTCGGCCAGGGTGTCGCCGGTCGGGCCGGCAAGCGCTCGGTCGAGATGGGTGAGCAGGTCGTGGGGTCCCATCTCGGCGCGACGTTGCTGGGCCTGCTCGCGGCGCTCGGCCATCCAGTGCACGGCGTGCGCCAGCAGGTCGGGATAGGCGTTGGGCAGAGATTCCAATTCGCTGGGTAGATTCTTGAACGCGGCAAAGGCGGGATGCTCTGGTGGAGTCTCTTTCCATATTTCAGCGATCCCTTCCGGTGTCAGGCGATGCCAGACTGCTGCCTTCTTATCAAGTTCAGGCCATATCAGATCACTAGTGGCCCATTCGCGGATCTTTTGTAGCCAGTTGTTGCGGTGATCCTTGCGCATCTTGTTGCCAGCGAATGCCTTGGCCTGTTGCCCTTCATCGAAAAGCTGGGCTAGTTCGTCGACCCACGCGGGCCACGGGGCCTTGAGTTCATCGAGTCGGCGTTGTTGTTGTTCGCGCACCCGCGCCAGGGTCTCGGTGGGGGGAGGCGCCGCCGGCAGGGCCGCCGCGTCATCGCGCAGCCGGGCGACGGCAGCGTTCAGGGCCTCCGGTGTCTTCCAGTATTGCGTCACGATCTCCAGGTCGTCGCGCGACAGGGCGTAGTAGAAGCTGCGCCAGTAGTCGCGTGCCACCTCCAGTTCCAGTTCCGACTGATCGGTCTCCAGGTTCAGCGAGAACAGGCTGCCGCTGTCGAAGGCGTGCTCGCGCAACATGCGATAGCACCAGCTATGAATGGTGGAGACGGCGGCCTCGTCCATCCATTCGGCGGCGAGTTGCAGGCGCCGGGCCATCGCCGCCCAGTTCTCGTGAGGGTAGCTGTCGCGCAGGGCGATCAGCGGGTCCGTAGTGGCTCCGGGGGCAGGCCTCTGCGAGGGCGCTGTAAACCCATCCTTGGGCGCTACTTTTTCCATCCCTGGAAAAAGACCCTCGCTTCGACCAGCCCCTGGCTCGCCTTGGGCATCTTCTCTGTCGATGGTACTGGCGTCGGTTGACGCGTCTCCGGGCGTCTGAAGAAAAACCTCCGCCGCTTCGACCAGCCGTGCCCGAATGCGGTCGCGCAGTTCCTGGGTGGCGGCGTTGGTGAAGGTGACCACCAGGATCTCCGGAGGGGTCAGGGCGCGCGGGAAGCTCGCGCTGTCGTCGGGCGAGCGTGGGCCGAGCACCAGGCGCACGTAGAGCAGGGCGATGGTGAAGGTCTTGCCGGTGCCGGCGCTGGCCTCGATCAAGCGGTTGCCGGTCAGCGGCAGGCCGATCGGGTCGAGCGTCGGTGGCGTGTTGTCGTGATGCACGTCGCTCATGACCGGCCTCCCTGGCCGCCGTTGCCCTTGGTGTTCGTCTTGACCTCGCCATGCAGCGGCGCATAGAGCCGTTCGGCCAGGTCGGCGAAGGCCTGGCCGTCGTTATCGATCAGGGCCTGGAAGCTGCTCCATTGGCGTGCCAGGTAGGGATCGCGCCCCCATTCGCCGGCGTTGTAAGCGTCGCCGTCGAAGGTTTTGCGCGTCGCCTCGAGCGCCTTGAGGTCGTCTGCCTCGGCGCTGGAAGCGAGGCAACGGCGCATGGCCTCCGGCGTGCCGCCCTTGTCTATCCAGACCAGGGCCGTGTCGCGCGCCTGGGGCAGTGGCTCGGCCATGCCGGCTTGCCAGGCAGCCGCGATCGCTTCCAGGTGGCGACGTGCGGTGTCCGCCGGCAAGGGGGGCAGGGTGCCTTCACCGGCACGCGACAGTAGCTGGGTGGTCATCGGGCCGATAGCGAGCTGTGCGGCCAGGTGCGTGACCCATGGGCGCATCCAGTGCTTCCAGTTGTGTCGGCGGTTGTTGATCAGGCTGCTGGAGAGCAGCAATACTCGACAGCAATCGCCGCTCTCGTTCTCGCGTAGCTCGTCGAGCCAGTCTTCCAGCGCCAGTTCGCCGTGGGGCGTGGCCAGGGTCAACGACACCGGTGCCGGTTCGGATACGTTATGCGGCCACGTTTCCAGGACGTCCGCATAGCGTTCGAACAGCGTGTCCATCGGCTCGATCAGCGCCTCACGCATGCGCTCGGCGAAGCCGCCCATGGCGAGGCGACCCTGGCGCTGCAGTCGTTCCAGCGTCTCGAACATCGCCGCCTCGCGGGGTTCACCGGCTTCCACCGCCTGGCGCTGGGCAGTGATCAGCTCGTGCTGCAGTTGCCAGTGTTCCAGGCCGTCCAGGGCGAAGGGTTCGTTGTCCAGGCGGCTGACCGCTTCCTGCTCGAGGAACACCTTGAGCCGGGTAGTGAAGAAGGCCTTGACCGGCTCGCTGAGAAAGCCGCCCAGTTGGGCGAGCGTCAACGGTGAGTCTTGCTGGAAAGCCGTCAGCTCGCGTTCGGTTTCCGATGATTGCGGTGACTGTTCTTCATGCACCTCGCGCCACTCCTGGGCATAGGTGAACAGCTCGCTCTGGCTCTCGAAGTAACGCCGGCTGAAGGGCTGCAGCGGGTGTTCGGTAGTCAGCGCCTCGAGCAGTGCGGTGCCGGCGTCCCCTTCCGGTTCATGACCGGCCAGGCGCCAGCCGCGCGTCAGGTGGTCACGTAGCTGGCCGAGCAGCACCGAGGGCGGTTTCTCGGCGTTGTCGACGATGCTGCGTCCCACCCAACTGATGGTCAGGCGCTCACGCGCCGAGAGCAGCGCTTCCAGGAACAGGTAGCGGTCGTCCTCGCGCCGCGAGCGATCGCCGGGGCGGTAGTCTTGACCCATCAGGTCGAAGTCGAGCGGGGGCTGGGTGCGCGGGTAGTCGCCGTCGTTCATGCCCAGCAGGCACACCTGGCGGAAGGGAATGGCGCGCATCGGCATCAGCGTGGCGAAGTTCACCGCCCCGGCCAGGAAACGCTGCGACAGGCTGGCTTCGTCGATCTGGCCAAGCCAGTGCTCACGTACTACGGAAAGCGGCAGTGGCTCGGCGAGCTCGGCCTCGTTGGCGCTCTCCTGCCAGCTTTCCAACGCCTGTTCGAGCTGGGTGAGCAGCAGCATGTCACGGTCGTCGAAGGGTGTGAAGCAGGCGGCCAGCAGATCACGCAGGCGTTGGCACCAGGTGGGCACGTCCGCCGGGGAGGCTAGCGTGCGCCACTGCGCCTCCAGGGTGTCGAGCAGGCTGAGCAGCGGGCCGGCCAGCGACGCTTCCAGTCCGCCGATATCGTCGTACGGTTCGATATCGTGCCAAGGGCCTTCGCTGTCGGCGCCCACCGCATAGCCCAGCATCAGCCGGCGCAGGCCGAAGGCCCAGGTGTTCTGGGCAAGCCCACCGGGCAGATCGAGGCTGGCACGCTGTTCGGCATCCAGGCCCCAGCGGATGCCGGCACCTTCGATCCAGCGTGTCAGGGTGGGCAGGTGGTGCTCGTCAATGCCGAAGCGCTGGCGCAGTGCCGGAACGTCGAGCAGGTCAAGCAGATCGCTTACCGACAGGCGCAGTTCCGGCAGGTGCAGCAGCTTTTCCAGAGCGATCAGCAACGGCTGACGATGGCGATTGGCCTGGTCGGAAAGCGTGAAGGGAATATAGCGTGGGTCGTCGCGGTCGAGCCGACCGAAGACCGCCTGCACGGCGGCGGCGTAGCTGTCGATGTCCGGCACCATGACCAGGATATCGCGCGGCTTGAGGGTGTCGTCCTCGCTGAATGCGGCCAGTAGTTGGTCGTGCAGGATCTCGACCTCGCGCAGCGCGCTATGCGCGACATGGAAGCGCAGCGAGGCGTCGCGTTCGGGAACCACCGCCGGCCAGGTCTCGCGGGTTTCGTGTAGCGGGCGGAGTTCGCGGATATCCTCCTGCAACTGGTGCAACAGGCAGTCGTCGCCATGCGACTCGAACAGGTCGATGCGCAGGGCTTCACGCTCGAACAGCCCTTCGTAGGCCTGGCGCTCGTCGAACTCGTCGAGCAGGCGTAGATAGTCGCGGCCCTGCTTACCCCAGGCGGCCAGCAGCGGCTGGGCGTGCAGGTGCATGTCGCTGTCGTCGAGGTTCGCGGGCATGCCCGGCTTGGTGCGCTGGCGGCGGCGTTCGGCTCGCAGCAGGTCCTTGTGTTCGATGATATCGGCCCAGTAGTGCTGACAGGGATTGTGAACGCACAATACCACCTGGCTGACCTGCGCCATGACCGCCAGGGCTTCCAGGGTCTGCTGTGGCAGCGACGAGATGCCGAACACGATGACCCGGCGTGGCAGGCCGGCGGGACGTTGATCCGGTGTCAGTGTCCGGCTGGTGTCGAGAAAGCGGCGGTGCACGGCGGCGCGGCTGGACTCCAGGTCCTGCGCACCGACATCCTCGAGCAGGGTGCGCCACAAGATGGCTTGCCAGCGCTGGTCGTCGGCCAGCGGTGTGGCCTGACCACGGGCATCGATCAGTACGTCGTTGCCTTCGGCCCAGGCGTCGAGCCAGTCGGCGCGATAGACCTGGTACTGGTCGAACAGGTCGGCCAGGCGTTCGGCGAGCTGATGGCGCTTGCGCAGATCGCCGTCGTCCTCGAGGAAGCGTGCCAGCGCGGTGAAGGCGTCATGGACGATCAATTCGGGCAGCAGTCGCATCAGTCGCCAGGTCAGGTGCGCCTTGTCGAACGGCGAACTGGACGGCACGGCATCTTCGCCGAGCACCGCGCGGTAGGCCTGCCACAGGAACCGTGCCGGGAGGGTCACGTCCAGCGAGGCGGCAATGCCGCAGCCGCCCTGGGCCGGGTCTTCGGCCAGTGCCAGTTTCAGCCACTGGCTGATACCGTTGCTCTGTACCAGGATCACTTCGTTTTCCAGCGGCGCCAGCGGGTGACGCGTCATCCACTCCACCGCCAGCTCGCGCAGATCCTCCAGACGGTTGCCGTGTACCACCATGAAACCGGGTGGCGGAGAGTCAGCCTGAGCGGCGTCGGCGAACAGCGGCATGGCGATTCCTTTGCGAGCAAGACGGGGTCCTATAGTGCCGTAAATCGATGGAGGGATAAACGCGATCAAGGCCCCGAGTCGTGTCTGAAACGTCGACGAGCGCAGGCAGTTGTCGAACAATGTCTAGTATCAACGATGCTGACGTTACCAATGCAGGACTGGCTGGATGGCGAGATGAGCGTACCGAGTTTCGATATTGACACCCCGGTCGGGGTGATCTCCGATACCCACGGCAAGCTGCGTGACGAAGCCCTGACGATGCTGGAAGGCTGCGAGCTGATCGTGCATCTCGGTGATGTGGGCGGCAAGGTCGAGGACGAGGCCATCCTGGCACGCCTCGCCGACTTGGCGCCGCTCTACAGCGTACGTGGCAATATCGATACGCCAGCGTGGGCCGAGCGGCTGCCCATGACGCAGGACCTGGTCGTCAACGGCTGGCGTTTGCACCTGGTGCACGATATTGCCGATTTCGACCCGCAAACGCCTTGTGAGGCAGTGCTCCACGGCCATTCCCACAAACCGCGTCACGAGTGGCAGAGCGGTCGCCTGTTGTTCAACCCCGGCAGTGCCGGCAAGCGTCGTTTCAAGCTGCCGATCACGCTCGGCAAGCTATGGGCCGGTGAGCGAAGCTTGCGCGGTGCGATCTTGCATATACCGCTGTGAAAGCGACCGGGTGATGCCCGGATGCACACGATTGTCTGATTTACAGCCGGTAATGTCGCCAACTACCGTCAAATGATCCGATCTTGAACCGACTGGTCGGTTCTTTCATGGTGAGGTGGCGCGCCGGTTATGCAACGAACATCAGTGGATGAGTTGGACAAACGCGACCCCGAGGGTTGCTGGCGCGGCCTGGCGGTGTTGGCCAGCGCCAAATTGCTGGCGATGACCACCTGGTTCTCGGCTACGGCGGTCGTGCCGCAACTCGAGCAATACTGGCAACTGGGGCCGGGGCAGGCGGCGTGGCTGACCATCGCGGTGCAACTGGGCTTCGTTGTCGGGGCGTTAGGCTCGGCATTGATGAGCCTTTCCGATCGCATGTCGCCTCGCCGCTTGATGCTGTGGGGTGCGACAGGCGCCGCCGTGGTCAATACACTGCTGCTGGTGGTCGAGGCATTCTGGCCGGCCATCGTCTTGCGTCTGATCACCGGTGCCTGCCTGGCAGCCGTCTATCCGCCGGCGATGAAGGCCATGGCGACCTGGTTCCGGTTCAAGCGAGGCACCGCGCTGGGCATCATGGTCGGTGCCTTGACGCTGGGGTCGGCCGCGCCTCATCTCGTCAATGGCCTGGGTGGCCTGGACTGGCGAGTGGTGATCATCGCCACGTCCGTGTTGACCCTGACGGGCGGCCTGATGGCTGAGTTCATCGGGCGTGACGGCCCGTTTCCGTTTCCACGCGCGCCGTTCGATCCCGGCAAGGCCTGGCAGGCCTTCACCGACCGCAAGGTACTGCTGGCATCGCTTGGCTACTTCGGCCATATGTGGGAACTCTATGCCATGTGGGCCTGGTTCTCGGTTTTCTTTACCCATGTGCTGACCACCCATGATATCACCGACCCCGGGCGCTGGGCGGCCTATGCCACCTTCGCCGTGATCGGCATCGGTGCGGTGGGCTGTCTCGTGGGCGGCTTGTTGGGCGATCGCTGGGGGCGCGCCAAGGCGACATCGCTGGCGATGGGGCTCTCCGGCGGTTGCGCGCTGATCATCGGGTTCCTGTCCGGCGCGCCCATCGCGCTGGTACTGGCGGTGGGATTGATCTGGGGCTTCTGGGTCGTGGCGGATTCGGCGCAATTTTCGACGCTGGTAACCGAGGTCGCCGATCAGAGCTATGTCGGCACCGCCCTGACGTTGCAATTGGCGATCGGTTTTACCCTGACGGTGCCGACGTTATGGTTGATCCCGATCGTCGCCGATGCGTGGGGGTGGGGAGCCGCTTTCGCCTTGCTCGCCATCGGGCCGGCCCTGGGGATCGTTGCCATGCTGGGAACTACCAATCCTTCCTCGTAATGGCAGTGACATTGCCTGTGCAGGAACGCGAGACGACGTGCTCGCCGACGCACTTCGCTCATGGATGTGCCACTCAGCACTCGACGGCAAAGGGATCTTTGGTTAAACGGTAATTGAACGTTATGACAATATGATGAAATGTCCTTTCTTCGGGTCGTGACGGCTAACAACATGAGCCGAACGTGTTTATTACATGAGAATTTTTCAACTCGCATGAATGGCTCTGGCATGCCGGTTTGAGGAATTTTCCCGCCTTTCTATGCGCGAATTCTGCGCCTGAAATCGCCAAATCGCATTTGCAATGACCACCGCATTGGCACTACGTTATGCCTTGTAGCGCGACAACAAGAATTTTGAGCGCTTAGGATTTACTCCGCTTTAGGACTGCTTGGCGGCCGCGGTGAAAACCGTCGTAGGGTCCACACATCTGCGGAGATCGAGTACGCCTCTTGTCGCCCGAAACCTTGCGAGGTTGTGGGCGTACATCAAAAGCGATAAGCAATCGCGACAGACGACAATCAGGCATAGCTCTGGGCGAGGCACGGGAGGAAACCGTGCTGTCAAAAGCGCCGGGCTAGTATGTCCGAGAGACTCGACTGCTCGGCACGATGATGATGGAACGTCCCCTGATGGGGCTGGTGCTCGGTATCGGGCACCCAGGGACAGTGCGTCCATTGCTTGGCATTTCAGACGGCTAAGACGCGCCCATTTTGCCTGATTGCAATCACTCTAGGTGGCAACCCCGCTACCTGCGGGTGGTGAATTTCACAACCACGACAGGGGGGAAAATATGGACGCAATTCGATCACCTAAAGGGCAGGATTTCGGGTCCGATCCGGTGGCTTGTCGAGAGACCGGTCATTATCAAGATGAGTATACTGAGGGGTTTGTCGACAAATGGGATGAGCTGATCGATTGGAAAAGCCGCTCTGAAAGCGAAGGCAGTTTCTTCCTCGAAACGCTTCGCCAGCGAGGTGCCAAGCGAGTGCTCGATGTCGCCACCGGCACGGGCTTTCACTCGGTGCGACTGATCGAAGAAGGGTTCGAAGTCGTCAGTTGCGATGGTAGCCCGGAAATGCTCGTCAAGGCGTTCCAGAATGGGCAGGAATGGGGACATATCCTGCGCACGGTGCAGGTCGATTGGCGGTGGTTAAATCGTGATGTGCATGGTCACTATGACGCCATCATCTGCCTTGGTAACTCCTTTACTCACCTCTTTTCCGAACACGATCGCCGCAAGGCTCTCGCCGAATTCTATGCGACCTTGAAGCACGACGGCGTATTGATCCTGGATCAGCGTAACTACGACGCCATGCTCGACGTCGGCTACTCCAGTAAGCACACCTATTACTACTGCGGCTCGGACATTTCCGTCTACCCGGAACACGTCGACGAGGGGCTGGCTCGTTTCCGCTACAACTTCCCCGACGACTCTACCTTCTACCTGAACATGTTCCCGCTGCGTAAGGACTATACCCGCCGCTTGATGAAAGAGGTCGGCTTCCAGCACGTGGATACGTACGGCGACTTCCAGGAGACCTACCGGGATTCCGAGCCTGACTTCTTCATTCATGTGGCTCACAAGAGCTATCAGGAGGAAGAAGATGAATAAAGTCATGGAAAAGGCCTACACGGCCGCTGATGAGAAGGCCCGCGAGTATTACAACAGCGACGACGCTGATAATTTCTACTTCCACGTCTGGGGCGGCGAGGACATCCACGTTGGCCTGTACCGAGACGATAAAGAGCCGGTGTATGACGCCAGCCGTCGGACCGTGGCCAAGATGGCATCTTGCCTGCCGAAGCTGGGTGCCAAGACCCGGGTATTGGATATCGGTGCCGGTTATGCGGGCTCTGCACGTTATCTGGCCCATGAATATGGTTGCTCGGTGACCGCGCTGAACATCAGTGAAAAGGAGAATGAGCGCGGGCGCGAGAAGAACCGTGAGCAGGGAGTCGATAATCTGGTCGAGATCATCGACGGCAGTTTCGAGGATATTCCTTTCGACGACGATTCCTTCGATGTCGTCTGGTCTCAGGATGCCATCCTGCACAGTGGCGACCGTCAGCGCGTGCTCGAAGAAGCCGTGCGTGTCTTGCGTCCTGGTGGACATTTCGTCTTCACCGATCCGATGCAGGACGATGGTTGCCCGCGTGCGGCGCTGGAGCCGATCCTCGCCCGCATCCATCTCGATACCTTGGGGTCACCGGGGTTCTATCGAGAAGCACTGACCAGCCTGGGCCTGGAAGAAGTCGACTTCGATGACAGCTCCGACATGATCGCGATGCACTATGGCCGTATTCACGATGTCCTTTCCGAGCATGAAAAGGACGTCAGCCAATTCGTGAGTCACGATTATATCGAGCGCATGAAGCATGGGCTGCAGCACTGGGTCGAAGGTGGCCAGCGCGGCAATCTGCGTTGGGGCATCTTCCATTTCCAGAAGCCGCAGAAATAGCGGCGGCGCCAACACTGTATGGTGGCAGGAGCGTGTCATTAACGTTACCTGCCGCTACGAGGGCTGATCGAACGTTATGGCAGCCCAGTTGTTACAACCTCAATAGGGGGAATAATGAGCACTCGTCTTTTTACGTCTGAATCGGTATCCGAAGGCCATCCGGATAAACTGGCGGATCAGGTTTCCGATGCGATTCTCGATGCCGTACTCACCGAGGACAAGTACGCCAAGGTGGCTTGTGAAACCTTGGTCAAGACCGGTCTGGCCATCATCTCCGGCGAGCTGACCACGACGGCCAACATTGATTACGAAGATATCGTGCGCCGTACCATCAATGACATCGGCTATGACAATGCCGCCGTCGGCTTCGATGGGGATCTCTGCGCCGTTATCAATGCGATCGGCAAGCAGTCGCCGGATATCGCCCAGGGCGTGGATCGTAGCAAGCCCGAGGACCAGGGGGCCGGCGACCAGGGTATGATGTTCGGTTATGCCTGCAACGAGACCGATGTTCTCATGCCGGCACCCATCACTTATTCCCACCGTCTGGTCAAGCGTCAGAGTGAGCTGCGTCGTAGTGGCAAGCTGGATTGGCTGCGTCCCGATGCCAAGAGCCAGGTCACCTTCCGTTATGAAGATGGCAAGCCGGCGGGTGTCGATGCTGTCGTGCTGTCCACCCAGCATGCCGAGTCGGTTTCCGCGAGCCAGATCCAGGAAGCCGTCATGGAGGAGATCATCAAGCCGGTGCTGCCCTCTGAATGGCTGGACCGGGGCACACGTTTCCATATCAATCCGACCGGCAACTTCGTGATCGGCGGTCCCGTCGGTGATTGCGGCCTCACTGGGCGCAAGATCATCGTTGATACCTATGGCGGCATGGCGCGTCATGGTGGCGGTGCCTTTTCCGGCAAGGATCCGTCCAAGGTCGACCGTAGTGCTGCTTACGCATGCCGCTATGTGGCCAAGAACATCGTGGCGGCCGGGTTGGCCGACAAGTGCGAAATCCAGGTCTCCTATGCCATCGGTGTCGCCGAGCCGACGTCGGTATCCGTCGATACCTTCGGTACTGGCAAGATCTCCGAGAACAAGCTGGAAGAATTGACCCGCGAGTGCTTCGATCTGCGCCCGTACGGCATTCTGCGGATGCTGGATCTGCAACGTCCGATCTACCAGGGTACGGCGTCCTATGGTCACTTCGGCCGCGAGGATGACGCCTTCACTTGGGAACGCACCGATCGGGTCGAGCAGCTCAAGTCTGCCGCGGGCATCTAAATTCACCGGGGCCTGCCGCCGAGGAGCGCTGCAGCCGGCACAAGACCGGCAAGGCTCGGTCGCAGAAACGATCCCCACTTGTTTTACAACGGCGCTCGGATTTCATTTTCAATCAGGGAGTGAAACCATGAACGCTGTCGCTGAAGCACTGAAAGACGATTTCAAGGTTGCCGATCTGTCTCTGGCCGATTGGGGCCGCAAGGAAATCAAGATTGCCGAGACCGAAATGCCGGGTCTCATGGCACTGCGCGAGAAGTATGGCACCGATAAGCCGCTGAAAGGAGCCAAGGTTGCCGGCTCGCTGCACATGACCATTCAGACGGCTGTCTTGATCGAAACCCTCAAGGCGTTGGGTGCCGACGTCCGTTGGGCGTCTTGCAACATCTATTCCACCCAGGACCATGCCGCTGCCGAGATCGCTCGTTCCGGCACGCCGGTCTTCGCCTACAAGGGTGAAACCACCGAAGAGTACTGGGAGTTCACTCATGCCATCATGGATTGGCATGACGGCGGTACGCCGAACATGATTCTCGACGATGGTGGCGATGCCACGACGGTCGTGACGCTCGGTGCCAAGGCGGAGAAGGACCCGTCCGTACTCGACAACCCGGGCAGCGATGAAGAAACAGCGCTGTTTGCCGCCATTCGCAAGCGTCTCAAGGAAAAGCCGGCTGGCTATTACCAGAAGCTGCAGGACGCCATTCTGGGCGTGACCGAAGAAACCACTACCGGTGTCAACGGCTTGTATCACCTGGCCCGCAACAATGAGTTGCCGTTCCCGGCGATCAACGTCAACGACTCCGTGACCAAGTCCAAGTTCGACAACCTCTATGGTTGCCGCGAGTCGCTGGTCGATGGCATCAAGCGTGCCACTGACGTGATGGTGGCCGGCAAGGTTGCCGTAGTGGCCGGCTATGGCGATGTCGGTAAGGGCTCGGCTCAGAGTCTGCGTGGCCTTGGCGCGACCGTGTGGGTAACCGAGATTGACCCCATCTGCGCGCTGCAGGCGGCGATGGAAGGGTTCCGGGTCGTCACCATGGACGAAGCCGCCGACAAGGCAGACATCTTCGTCACTGCGACCGGTAACTATCACGTCATCACTCACGAGCACATGCAGGTCATGAAGGACGAAGCCATCGTCTGCAACATCGGTCACTTCGACAACGAGATCGATGTCGCTAGCCTGCGTCAGTACGAGTGGGACAACATCAAGCCTCAGGTGGACCACATCACCTTCCCTGACGGCAAGAAGATCATCATGCTTGCCGAAGGACGTCTGGTGAACCTGGGCTGTGCGACAGGGCACCCCAGCTTCGTGATGTCCAACAGCTTCACCAACCAGGTGTTGGCGCAGATGGAGCTGTTCAACAACAAAGGGGAGTACAAGAACGACGTCTATATGCTACCGAAGCACCTCGACGAAGAGGTGGCACGTCTGCATCTGGAAAAGATCAATGCGCATCTGACAGAACTGGACAAGCTCCAGGCGGACTACATCGGTGTACCGGTCGAGGGACCGTTCAAGCCTGAGCACTACCGCTACTGAGACGTTTCTCGGACGTTGTGTCGACCGCCTCATCGAGGCGGTCTTCCCACGTCGGATCGTCATCAGACATGGCATGCTTCGCTCGACAGCCGGGTCCGGTTGTCGGGTGAAGTCGGTCGTCAATGTATCAGGAGAGGAATACACCTGATGAATAGCTTGGTAAGTCGCTCGACGGCTCCCTCGGAGCTGGTACTCGAAGCCGTTCCGCCAGAGTTGCAGCAAGGGGAACGGGGCATCGAGACGGTATTGGAGAAAATCGATGGCCTTCATCGGGAGGTCGGTCTCGATGCCGTCAATATTCCGGAAATCCGAGAAGAAAGCTCCAAGAGCAGCAAAGGGGAGCGGCGCAAGCCGTTCGAACCTCGCGTGGAACCTCGTGTTCTCGCCTATCGTATCCAGGAACAACTGGACTTGCCCTGCATCATCAATCGGGTGGTGGTTCATCTCGAACATGAACAGCAGCTCGACTGGTTCCGGGAGACTCGGGAGGAGTATGGCGTGCGTCGCCTCGTTCTCGTTGGTGGTGAGCGGAGTGATCAACGCTATCCTGGCCCCTCTGTCCCGGAAGCGACGACACTGCTGCGCGAGCGGCTTCACGCCCCCGACATGCAAGTCGGTAATATCTGCATTCCTTCGCGTCCTGGCGAAGCCGAGCGCATGTTGCGCAAGATGGATGCCGGGGCAGATTTCTTCACCACCCAAGTGATCTTCCACGCCGAGGAAGTCACGTCGTTACTGGATGCGATTGGCGAGCGCGCCGGACGGGAAAACGCACCTACCATCCTCGTCTCGCTCGCCCCTGTACGTTCCGAACGCAATATCCGCTTTTTGCACTGGCTTGGCGTGAACCTGTCCAATGAGCTGGAAGAGTGGTTGACCGCTGAGCCAGAGTCGGTGACCGAACGGTCGCTGACACACATTCGCGATCTGTGGAGTGAGATTGCCGACCACGCGGCTGAGACCAATGCGCCTTTCCCGATCAGTGCCAATCTTGCACCGATCGGTCGTATACCGACGTCGACGACGGTCTCGCTTGCCCGCGCACTCCGCGATCGCCACATTCAAGCTCCGCATGCCCTGGGTAGGATGCTGCCCTGACAGGCATCTGCATATATCATTCTCGAGCTTTACGAGCCCGACGAAAAGGAAACAGCCACCATGAGCTCTGAATTGCTTCAGGCATTACAAGATCCTCAATGCTACGACCACTCGGTCGATGGGTTTGCCCTGTATGAAACGCATATTTCCTGGGTCTTGTTGACCGGGGAGTATGTCTACAAGATCAAGAAACCCGTCGATTTCGGGTTTCTCAACTTCTCTACCCTTGATCGCCGCAAACGATTCTGCGAAGAAGAAATTCGCCTCAACAAGCGTCTTGCCTCTGCACTGTATGTGGACGTCGTGCCTGTCACGGGGACACCGGACGCGCCGCGCATGGGAGGCGAGGGTGAACCGTTCGAATATGCGATTCGCATGCGGCAGTTCGACAATACCCAGATGATGGACCGTCTTTACGAAGAAGGCCGTTTGACGGAAGCCCATCTGGATGAGCTGGCCGGCCAGCTCGCCGACTTCCATGAGTCGTTGCCGTCTGCGCGAGGCGAGTGCGGTACGCCGGGAGCCGTGCGTGCGGATGCTGAGCAGAATTTCGAGCAGATCCGTCCTCTGCTGGACGACCAGGCACAGGTGGAACAGCTTGATCGGTTGTCTGCATGGAACGACAAGGCATTCAAGCAGCTCGAATCGCATATCGCACGTCGTTATGAGGAAGATCACGTTCGTGAGTGCCATGGTGACCTGCATCTGGCCAACATCACTCTCTACAATGGTCAGCCTACCGTTTTCGACTGCATCGAGTTCAGCGACGGCCTGCGCTGGATCGATACCTGCAACGATCTGGCATTCCTGCTGATGGATCTCGAGTTCCGCGATGCACCGCAACTGGCCAATCGTGTTCTCAACCGCTATCTCCAGCTCAGCGGTGATTATGACTGCCTGCCATTGATGGATTATTACAAGGCGTATCGTGCCACCGTGCGTGCCAAAATCGCCTTGTTCACTCGCGGCAACCCCGGCCTCAGCGACGATGAAAAGCAGGCGTTACTGGAGAAATACCAAGCCTATATCAATCTGGCCGAGCAGTATGCCGAGCAACGCAACCGGTACCTGCTGGCCACGACTGGGCTCTCGGGCAGTGGCAAGAGCTGGGTGAGTCAACATCTCTCGCAGTCATTGAACCTGATCTGGCTGCGTTCCGATGTCGAACGCAAGCGGTTGTTCGGCCTCAAGCCACTGGACAGCAGTCATGCTCAACCAGAATTGAATATCTACACGTCTGAAGCGTCGCGTGAGACGTACCAGCATCTGGCAACGCTAGCCGAAAATGTGCTGAAAGCCGGCTATCCAGTGATCGTCGACTCCGCCGCCTTGCATCAGTCGGAGCGCGCCCAACTGGTTCGGGTAGCCGCTGCTCAAGATCTGCCCTATCTATTGCTGAACTGTCAGGCGCCGGAATCGGAGCTTCGTCAACGGTTGGAGCGCCGTGGCAAGACTGAGGTCGATCCCTCCGAGGCGGATGAAGCCGTCATGGAAAAGCAACAGAGCGCGGCGGAATCTCTGTCAGCGGAAGAGAGCGACTACAGCTTGGACGTGGATACCACGAAATCAGGTATCGACACTGAATTGGCAGACCAGGTGCGTGAACGGGTCGCTGCTACGCCTGTACCCGCCTGATCGTTGCTGATACCTGGGAGGCAGACGTCTCCGCCAGCTAGGCGTGAGCCCAGGCGGTCTCCCAGAGTTGCAACACGGGCTCCAGTTCACCCTCGTGCAGTACCAGCAGGGTGGACTGGTCCTGGTTCGTTCCCGCCGGTGTGACTACGGCAAACTCGCCTTCCTCCAGATGAAACTCATGGATCTCGAACTCACCCTCCGGCGTCATGCAGCGCGTGGAGCGATAGCTCTCGTCTTCACCGTAGGTCAGGCGGTGGTACATCTTGAAGAAAGTGTATAGATACAATCCGCGTTCGAATGTCGGCCACTGGGCCGGGCGTCGTGCGATGTCATCGTCGAGTGTCATCCCTTGCTGCCGCGCGTGGGCGATGGCGTCATCGCGTGGCACTGCAATCAATGAGTCCTCGTCTTCGGGCAAGGGTTCGATACGCTCAATGGTTTGATGGTAACGCCGGAATACCTCATTAACGTCACTCAGTGCCGTGACATCGTGGTCGCTGTGACGCAAGTCGTCGGGATCGTCGTTGCCATTTTCCCAGCCGTGAATGACGCGCAATACCAGCCGTCGTTGCTGCATAGGGGGCTCGAGTAGCGTACGCAGAGCGATCCTGAGATGTAACTGACGTTCAGGCACGTCATTGTCGAAGGCGTTGTAAGGTTCGTTGAATATCTTGTTCAAACGACCAGGCGCATGTTCCTTGGTTTCGGTATACGACATGATTGTTCTCGAGGGTTGCGAATGAGAGGAAATCCAGTATCAAAAGCAATGAAACCACGAAGTCGCTTTGACAGCTACCATCGGCCAGTCGATCATGGCTCGTTACCCGACAGCGCTACAATGATGTTCGTGACTGAGTCTTGAGGAGCTAGCTTGCCATGAGCAATGAACAACAGGATCCCCGTCGTCGTTATTCTGGTCCGGTCGTCGATGGGCTGGGAAAATCGGCCAGTCGTGCCATGCTACGTGCCGTGGGCTTTACCGATGAAGATTTCACCAAGCCCCAGGTCGGTATCGCTTCGACCTGGAGCCAAGTGACTCCCTGCAATAGCCATATCGATGGTTTGGCTGAAGCGGCACGAGGGGGAGCGGACAGCGCCGGTGCCAAGGGGGTGATATTCAATACCATCACGATTTCCGATGGTATTGCCAATGGTACTGAAGGCATGAAGTATTCACTGGTATCGCGCGAAGTCATTGCCGATTCCATTGAAACGGTTGCGGGCTGTGAAGGTTTTGACGGGCTGGTGGCCATCGGCGGCTGCGATAAGAACATGCCGGGTTGCATGATGGGACTGGCCAGGCTGAATCGTCCCAGTGTCTTTGTCTATGGCGGTACGATACTGCCCGGTGAAGGCCATACCGATATCGTCTCGGTTTTCGAAGCCATGGGGGCGCATACCAAAGGCGACATGGACCTGATCGAAGTCGAGCAGATCGAGAAAACCGCGATACCGGGGCCTGGGTCCTGCGGCGGCATGTATACCGCCAACTCCATGGCCTCGGCGATCGAAGCGCTGGGCATGAGTCTGCCGGGTAGTTCGGCGCAGAATGCCGTCTCCCAACAAAAGCACGATGACTGTCAGGCGGCTGGAGCGGCGGTTCTCAAATTGCTCGAGCATGATATCAAGCCCTCGGACATCATGACCCGGGAGGCGTTCGAAAACGCCATCACGGTGGTCATTGCCTTGGGGGGATCCACCAATGCCGTGCTGCACCTGATTGCCATGGCGAGCACTATCGGTGTCGAGTTATCGCTCGAGGACTTTACCCGTATCGGCAAGCGGGTGCCGGTATTGGCGGATCTTCGACCCAGTGGGCATTACATGATGAGTGAGCTGGTGGCGATCGGGGGGATCCAGCCGCTGATGAAGATGCTCCTCGATGCGGGCATGCTGCATGGTGACTGCTTGACCGTCACGGGCCAGACGTTAGCCGAGAACCTGGCCAGCGTAGCTCCCTATCCGGAGGATCAGCGCATCATCGCGCCGCTGGAGACGCCTCACAAGAACGAGAGTCATCTCCGTATTCTGTATGGCAATCTGGCCCCTGAAGGCGCCGTGGCCAAGATTACCGGCAAGGAGGGGACACGCTTCACAGGTCGCGCTCGCGTGTTCGGTTCCGAGGAGGAGGCGCAGGCTCGCATCAATGATGGGACGGTCATTGCGGGCGACGTCTTGATCATTCGTTATGAAGGGCCACGTGGCGGCCCCGGTATGCGCGAGATGTTGACGCCGACATCGGCGATCATGGGGCGTGGTCTGGGCAGCGAGGTGGCATTGATCACTGATGGTCGTTTCTCCGGGGGCAGCCATGGTTTCGTGGTCGGTCACGTGTCTCCCGAGGCGTTCGACGGTGGGCCGATTGCGCTGGTGGAGGATGGCGATACGATTACTATCGACGCCGAGGCCGATACCATGGAGGTCGATGTCAGTGACGAGGAGTTGATGCGTCGACGAGCTGCCTGGATCAGGCCGGCCCCACGCTACACACGGGGTACCTTGTCAAAGTATGCGCGCACCGTGAGTTCCGCATCGCGTGGAGCGGTAACCGACCTGCCTGAATGAGCCGAACACTGGGAACAGGGGGGCTCAGCACCCTTGTCGGCTGGCACTGTAACGCAATCGCAGTCTCGCTCGTAGTCGTCGAGCGAGACTGTCTATGCCGAGGTTGAGCAGTGCGGTGATCAAGATCAGCACCAAGGCACTGTCGATACGGATCTCCTGGATGGCACTATCGATGAAGAAGCCGAGCGTGGCGACACCCAGGATGCCCAGGATCGCCGTTTCGCGCATGATGATTTCCCAGCGGTAGAACAATAGGGCGAGAAACGGTCCGTAAAGGCGAGGAACCATTTCATAGGCATAGCGTGCAATGCCGTTTGGTGCATCGGGGCGGAGCGTCAGCGTGTTGCTGCGTTGGCCAACGAGGTGACCGATGATGCCGCCATTGTGAATAGCCAGCGCCACCACGGCCGGCAACATGGAGGGACCCAGGAGCTGCAACAGAATGAAGGCGAGCAGGTATTCCGGGGTGGAGCGGAGAATGACGAGCACGAGATGCCCTGCCGAACCGGACAGGCGGGTGGTGAAATGTCGTGACACCAGAGGGAACAATACCAATGCCAGAGCACCTGTCAGCACCAGGGCGATCTGTGTCAGTAACAAGGTGTTGATGATGCCGGGCAAGGCCTGGTTGGCAAGCAGGTCACCTAACCACGCCCCGAGGCCAGCCATACCTTCCCCGGAACGCAATGGTAACGGCACGATATCCTGAGTCACGAAACGGGTGATATTGCTCCAGGCAATGGGGAGACCTGAGCCAAGCAGAAACGGGGCTGCCACCAGGTAGAACGGCAGGAGTCTGGGGCGTGCCCATAGTTTCAATGTGGCAATCATCACGTAGAAGATCAGCAAGAGTGCGCCGACCGAGCTGTAGTGTCCTTGAGCGAAGGACGATTCGAGATAGTAACCTAGTGTCGGCATGCCGATGAATCCGAGCACGGCGCTTGAGCGCAGGCCACACTCCAGCCGGTAAGCCGTATAGCTGACCAGGTGGGGCCACGCCTGTGACAAGCGTGTATAGGCGAGTCCCGATAGTGAACGACAGCCGTGCGGGAGTGCGTGAGCGGGTCCCGGATCGGCTTCATCGAGGATTTCGGCATAGACCTTGGCAAAGATGCCGGCATAGGGAAGGGCAATGGCCAGTACCCCGGTCAAGGGATGAAGACCGAAACACTGCAGGAACAGTAGTGCCCAGAAGAGTTCATGAATGGCGCGTATGAAGGCGCAGCCACCGCGTACCAAGGCATGGCGGAAGCATAAGGCGAGCAGGAAACCGGAGACGGCTCCCAGCGTCACACCGACGAACGCGAAGGCCAGCGTGCGGACCACTGCCTGTCCGAGATAATCCACGGCGGAGAGATCGGGAGTGACCAGCCCCAGAGCGAGGCGTGCCAGTTCCTGCCAGGGATTGGCGGTGCTGATCTGGAAATCGGCGTAGAGCAGGCAGCCGAGCGCGACGACCACAAATGCCAGACTGAGCCGTATGCTGGCAGACTGCCACATCAGCACTGCTCCCGGTGGCTCATGTCATGGATCAGTGGTTCACGATTCATAGAGTGGAAGTACGTCTCTGGTGGTCAGTCGTCGACTGGGTTGGTCCAGCGCGATGGTGCCCTGGTGAATGCCGATGACGCGGTCGCAGAAGCGCAGGGCCAGTTCGACATCATGCATGGCCAGCACGGCGGTAGCATAGGTGTCGGTGAGTGCCGCCATGACCGATGCGGCCTGGGGGCCATCGAGCGAGGAGACCGGCTCGTCGGCAAGCAGCACGGAGCCTGCCTGATAGAGGACACGAGCGGCGGCGACCCGTTGTCGTTGACCACCGGACAGTTCACCGGCACGGTTCCAGCACGTGTCGGCAATCTCCAACCGTTCGAGTAGCGGTGAGATATCGGCGACATCGCGTCGAAACGGTCGGGCGAGCGTGATCAGGTTGTGGCAGGTCGAGTGTCGAGAGAGGCCGCCCATGTAGACGTTATGAAACGTCGACAACGTATCGACCAGCCCCAATTGCTGCGGGATCAGCGCAGCGTTCTGGTGTCGCCAATGGGTGTACATGAGATCCAGGAGCGTCGATTTTCCGGCTCCGCTCTTGCCGACCAGTGCAACGTGCTCGCCCGGAGAGAGAGTCAGGCTCAGAGGGCCGAGCACCCGACCCTTGCCATAGTCGGCGACGACCTCATTCAGCGTCAGTGACGTCACGGATCGAGGAGTCCCAGCTCACTGCCGACCTCCTTGATGATGGTGTAGTCATCATTGTCAGCCTCGATGAACCCCTCGCGGGGGAAGCTTTCCAGCAGGGCTGGATCGTCCATGCTCAGCAGTGCCTGGCGCACCTGATCGGAGAAACCATCGCCAAATCGCTCATCGACATCACCTCGGATCGTCCATTGGTAATCCGGGTAGTGAGGTGTCTTCCACACGATACGGACGTCATCGGTATCGATCTCGCCTGCCTCCACTTCATTTTCCCAGACGGCGTAGTTTACGGCACCGAGTTGATAAGCCCCTGAAGCGACCAGAGAGATCGTGCGGCTATGGTTGCCGCTGAAACCGACGCGTGAAAATATCGCTTCCGGTGGTTCGTCGAAATGCTCACGCAGGTAATATTCCGGCATCAAGCGGCCGGACGTCGAGCTTTTGGCGCCGAAAGTAAAGGATCGCTCGCGCATCGCGTCGCTGAGGCCACCACCGTCTTCCAGGCCGGTACTCTCGTGGGCAATGAAATACGTCATGAACTCGGTGTCCTCTACGCCTTGCGCGATGGCCTGCGAGCCAGGGACTCGCGCGCGAGCTTGCACGCCCGATAAGCCACCGAACCAGGCTAGTTGCACCTGATCGTTACGGAACGCGGTAACGGCGGCGGCATATGACTTGACGGGGATGAAGCGAACCTCTCGATCGAGTTCTTCGGCCAGGTAGTCGGCCACTTTCTGGAATCGTTCTTGCAAACGCGTTTCGTCTTCATCGGGAATGGCGGTGAAGACGAAAGGAGGGGCGCTGACAGCGGGAGCGGTGCTCAGAAGAACTGCGAATCCGATGAGCCATGTCGATCGACGAACCATGGGAATATCCTTGCGTCATCTGTAATGCGGGGGCACTGGATGACACAAGGATATCAAAAAACCAGGGATTATCGGCGACCGTCATTCACTCGACGGTGTCGCGCAGTGTTTTCAGTTCATCGGTCGTGAATTGCTCAAGGCGACCGGCGAGCAAGTCGCTTAGCTTCTGTGGGGGAATTCCTGCACGCTGGGCGATTTCTCGATTAGGTCGTTCGGACAGGGCGATGCGGCGAGTGACAATGCGCATCAGACGGGTACGTTTTTCCAGCTCTCTCACGTCCAGGTCGGGGGCCTTTTTACCATCGTCGAGGGCCTCCCAACCGGTCATTAATCGTGCTGTGCTCATAGGGCTCCGTCAATATGAGTTGCTACGGCCTTAGCATGCAAGGTTTTTGGCCATTCTTCCAGCCTCGTTCACCATTTTCATCGATGATATTTCTTTATCTTTGCCACGCCGCGCCGGCAGCAGGACAATCGATCGAACGACCCCGTCGTGACAGAGGGGTGCCGGGCCATGTCGTGCGTTGCCTGGGGCGTCGATGGCAGAACAAGTGTGGAATTGCCGTTGTAGCAAGTCAGCGCCTTGACGTGCTAGGTTTTGCCTCGCGAATGCATGACATAACAAGTTGGTCCATGACCCTATAGGAGAACTTCATGCGAACTCTCAAGTACGCCTTGGCCGCATCGCTGCTGGTTGCAGCGCCTGCGGCAGTCGCGCAACAAACACTAGCCATCGCGACCGGCGGTACCGGTGGCGTTTATTATCCGCTGGGCGGCGGCCTGGCCGAGATGGTCAGCAAGCATATCGACGACTATGAAGCCTCGGCTGAAGTCACAGGGGCATCGGTCGAAAATATGGGGCTGATCATGCGCAATGAGGCGGATGTTGCGTTTGCGTTGGCCGATACCGTTCATCAGGCCTACATGGGAGAAGACGATTTCGAAGGCCGTCAGGTCGAGAATACGCGTGCCTTGGCGTCTGTTTATCCCAACGCCGTGCAATTGGTCACATTGGCCGATTCCGATATCGAGTCGCTGTCCGATCTGGAAGGTAAACGCGTCTCGGTAGGCGCGCCCGGCAGTGGTACCGAGCTCAACGCGCGTGCCGTGCTCGAATCGAATGGCTTGACTTACGATGATATGAATGTTCAACGCTTGAACTTCAACGAAACGGCCGATGCGCTGCGCGATGGCGATATCGAAGCCGGTTTCTGGAGTGTGGGTCCTCCCACCAGTTCCATCATGAATCTGGCTTCCACGCGTGACATTCGACTGATCAGCCTCTCCGATGAGGAGGTCGAGAATGCGCAGGCGGAAGAGTCGGTCTTTGCCCCTTACGAGTTGAAGGGCGGTACCTATGAGGGGGTCGATGAAGCGGTGCAGACCATCGGGATTCCAAATGTCCTGGTCGTCAATGCCGATATGGATGAGCAGCTTGCCTACGATCTCACCAAGATGCTCTTCGAACGCACCGACGAGTTGATCGACGTGCACCCGGCAGCGGAAAATACCACGGTGGATTTCAGTCTCAACTCCACACCGGTGCCGTTCCATCCGGGGGCCATCCGCTATTACGAGGAAATCGACGCCGATATCCCTGATGATCTGCGTCCCTGATTCAGGCATCCCGATGATCCGTCATCATGAAAATCATGTCTGATGCGTCAATGGGGCGGGCAGCGGTGCCCGCCCCATTGCATTATGCTCTCGGCTGTATCGCCTGCATCTCGGGACTGGCGGGGATGATGTCGCCATCCATTGCCAGTGCGGAAACGTCGCAACCGGCCAGTCTGGAGGCCGTCGCTCAGGACGGTGACATTCTGGTCTCGATACCGATCCTGCCAGGCGGACGATGGTGCCTTGGCTGGAACCATTCGGTAGAAGGGTTCGAGGTGCTCGATTGCTATGGCTATCTGAATGGACGTATGGTTCTCGAGCGTAGCCATCAACCCGATTTTGCTGCCGGGCTCGGCCATATCAGCGGTCGTGGCGAGCAGGTTTCCGATGGCCACGGAGGGTACTGGATCAACCACATCGATGAGCCCGTGCCGAACGATCGTTATGTCTTGCGCGTGGGCTCCACCGAGGTGAACCACCGCATCCTGTGGGGAACGCAACGATTCAGCCTGAGTGCCGCCGCCGCTCACGAGCGCGTGATCATGAGATTGTACAAGCCAGACGATGTCTGATGAGGACCCCATGAACGAATCCACCACCCCTCCTGTGAAAATGCCGGGAGGCGATGCCATACAGCCTCGCCCGATATTGTGGCTCATTACGATCGTGGCGGTGGCGCTGTCACTGTTCCAGCTCTATTCGGCAGGTATCCAGACATTCGGCCTCTTCTATCAGCGCAGCATTCACTTGGCGCTGGTCATGATGCTGGCCTTCCTGATGTTTCCCGCCTTTGGCCCCAGTCGGCAACGGGGGCCGGTCGGCACGCTCATCGATATCGTGTTCTTCGCGGGTGCCGTGCTCACCGGGGGGTACCTGGTCGTCTATCTGGATGAAATCATCAATCGGGCCGGCTTCTGGATACAGACGGATATCTGGGTGGCGATCATCGCCACGGTGACCGTCCTTGAAGCCAGCCGGCGTGCAGTTGGGTTGGGAATGACCCTGATCGGGGTCATGGCGATCGTCTATGCATTCGCCGGGCCTCGCGGCGAGTTCCCATGGTTGGCCCAGTTCATGCCCGGAATTCTCGAGCATCGCGGCTATACGCTCGAGCGCGTCGCCGGCCAGCTTTATCTTGGCCAAGAGGGCATCTTCGGCCTCCCGTTAGGGGTGGCGGCAACCTACGTTTTTACCTTCGTGCTGTTCGGCGCGTTTCTGGAAAGTACCGGGGCGGGCAAGTTCTTCATCGATCTGGCCTATGCGGCGACGGGCCGACAGCGTGGCGGTCCTGCCAAGGCTGCCGTCCTGGCGTCGGCGGGTATGGGATCGATTTCGGGGAGTGCCATTGCCAATGTCGTGACGACTGGGGCCTTTACCATTCCCTTGATGAAACGCTTGGGCTACAAGCCTCATCAGGCTGGCGGTATCGAGGCGGCGGCCAGTACCGGTGGCCAGATCATGCCGCCCTTGATGGGGGCCGGTGCCTTTCTGATCGCTGAATACACGCAGATGCCGTATCTGGAAGTGGTCAAGGTCAGTATCTTGCCTGCCATCATGTATTTCGCGACCGTTTACCTGTTTGTCCACCTCATTGCTCTCAAGCAAGGCATGCAGGGAATGACGCGTGCGGAATTGCCGCAAGTCAGAGATGTCATGCGCAGTGGTTGGCACTTTCTGCTGCCGTTGGCGGTATTGATCTGGCTGTTGGCGATCAGTCTGTCGCCGATGCGTGTTGGCTTTTACGCTATCGTGACCATCGTACTGGTCGCTGTGCTGCGTTATGTGTACTGGTTCTTCTTCATCGCGCCTCAACACGGGGAAACGGTCACCGGTGACAAGATTCTGGCGACCGTCAAGGCGGGCTTGCTCAAGCTGACCGAGAGTCTGGAACTGGGGGCACGTAACGCCGTCGCTGTCTCCATGGCCTGTGCCGTAGCGGGGATCATCGTCGGGGTCGTCGGCCTGACAGGGTTGGGATTGAAGTTCTCGTCCATGATGCTGGCCTTCTCTGGCGGCAACCTGGTTCTGGCGCTGGTCATGGTCCTGCTGGCCAGTCTCGTGCTCGGTATGGGGCTGCCGGTGACCGCCAGCTACATCGTATTGATCGTGCTGGTCGGGCCGGCCCTGACCAATGAGTTCGGGGTGCCGCTGTTGATCGCCCATCTTGTGGTCTTCTGGTATTCCCAGGATTCGAACGTGACGCCGCCCATTGCCTTGGCCGGTTTCGCCGGTGCGGCGATCGCCGGAAGCAAACCGATGGAAACCAGCTTCCAGGCGTGGAAGTTTGCGAAAGGGCTCTACCTGATCCCGCTGTTCATGGTCTTCAATCCGGAAATCATCGTCGGTGGCCCGGTTCCCTTGGTGGTCTGGAATGCGGTGATCGCGATTGCTGCCTTGCTGGCATTTGCCGCCAGCCTTGAAGGGTATTTGTTCGCGCGCATGAGTTGGTTCTCGCGGTTACTGCTGGCTGCCTCGACCGTTGCTGTCTTCTACCCGAATCTGTTGGCGGAAGTCGTCGGTGTGGCGTTGATCGCCTTGCTGGTATCGGGTAACTGGTTGGCCCATCGTCGTGGCATGTTGGCGACTGGTCACTGATCCGGGTTGTTCGAATGGTCAAGGTGACGGCGCCCTCGGGCGCCGTTAGAATACCCGCCTTTCATCATGGTCTCGAACCGAGGAAAGGGCATGAAAACATCAAGCGAGCAAGCCCGGGTGGGCGTGATCATGGGGTCGAAATCCGACTGGCCCATCATGGAACATGCCGTCGATATGCTCGAACACCTAGGGGTAGCCTGCGAAGCAAAGATCGTGTCGGCTCATCGCACCCCCGATCTCTTGTTCGACTATGCCAAGAGCGCTGCCGATCGCGGTCTTCAAGTGATCATTGCGGGTGCCGGAGGCGCGGCGCATTTGCCGGGGATGGTGGCTTCGCAAACCCCTCTGCCGGTACTGGGAGTGCCAGTCGAGTCCAAGTCGCTAAAGGGATTGGATTCATTACTGTCCATTGCGCAGATGCCCGGTGGTGTCGCGGTGGGCACACTGGCCATCGGTAAACCCGGTGCTATCAACGCTGGCCTGCTCGCAGCACAGATCGTGGCTCTGAGCGACGATACGGTCAAAGCTGCCGTGGCATCATACCGTAGTGCTCAGACGCAGAAGGTGCTGGATAATTCCGACCCGCGTGACGAGTGATATCCTGTTCTTGGTTCTGATACGCATAATCCCCCTCGGGAGGTAGGAATGAATATCGGTGTGCTCGGTGCCGGGCAGCTTGGACGCATGCTGGCCCTGGCGGGCTATCCTCTGGCCAATCGCTTCTTTTTCCTGGACACCTCGGGCAAGCCCAGTGCAGGGATAGGCGACGTCTGGATCCATACGGACCGAACTGACGACTCATCGTCACTCGAGGCGTTTCTGGACAGTGTGGATCTGGTCACCTACGAATTCGAGCATCTACCGGTAGAGCTGGTGCGCGATATCGAACGCCACAAACCTGTGTATCCCGGCAGCACCGCGCTCGAGGTGTGTCAGAATCGCGCCGAGGAAAAGGCCTTGTTCGATCGCCTGTCAATCCCGACACCGGCTTATCGGTTGGTAGCGAGTGCCGATGAATTGGCGTCAGCGGTGCGTGAATTGGGGGCGCCGGTGGTGGCCAAGTCGGTCACCGAAGGCTATGACGGCAAGGGACAGGCCGTATTGCACACCTCCGACGATGCCGAGGGGGCTTGGCAGCGCATTGGCCACTCGCGCTTGATCGTGGAAGCGTTCGTCGACTTCGTGCGGGAAGTCTCGATCATCGCCGTGCGTGGCCGTAATGGCGACGTGGCGTTCTATCCCATGGCCGAGAACGTCCACGTGAATGGCATACTGCGGTACTCCCTGGCACCGTTGCCGGACCTGGAGGATAGCGTACAACGAGTGGCTGACGACTATATACGCACCTTGCTCGATGAACTGGATTACGTCGGCGTGCTGGCACTGGAATTGTTCCAGACACGTGACGGTCGACTACTCGCCAACGAAATGGCCCCCAGGGTGCACAATTCTGGCCATTGGAGCCTGGACGGTGCCGTCACCAGTCAGTTCGAGAATCACTTACGTGCCATTCAAGGCTTGCCGTTGGGGGCAACGCATGCACGTCGACCGACCTGCATGGTCAATATCATTGGTCGCATGGGTGATGCGGCCGAGCTTCTGGCCATCGAGGACGCCCATCTGCATCTGTATGGCAAAGGCGAACGGCCCGGCCGTAAGCTGGGACACGTCAATGTGTTGGCCGATTCGACTGCAGCGCTGCTGAAAAAGGTCCGACACTGCGCCGGCCGGCTGCCCGATGCGCCGGAGCCGCGCTTTAGTTTCGAGTGACCGTCATGACTGAACTTGCTTGCCGGCATCGCTGAGCAGTCGTCGTAGCCAGCGGTGAGACGGTGAATGGTGCGTTCTATCATGCCAGAGTTGGTAGAACCGCATGGGCGGGAAGTCGATCGGTGATGGCAGAATCGTCAGGCCCAACTGACGCGCATAGAAGCGGGCGAAGTGCCGGCTGGTCGTAAAGATCAAGTCACTGTCCTGCAGCAAGTGAGGTGCGAGATTGAACGACTGGGCCTCGACGACTTCATGGCGTTCGACACGTAAGTTGGCCAGTTGCCGATCGATCACGCCGCGCTGGTTCCGCGAGTAGGGCATCGGGACCACATGCCCGGCATTCAGGTAATCCTCGTACGTTATCCCCTTGTGTGCCAGGGGATGTCGCGACGAGACCAGACAGACAATCTCGTCTTCCAATAACATCGACAAGTGCATCCGTTCCGGTGGTTCCGGCCAGTTGCCGATCACGATGTCCATGTCCCCTTCGGCGAGTGCCGCTTCGAAATCGTAGTCCGGTCCGAGTGCGTGTATCGATAGCCGCGCCAGCGGCGCCTCGCGGCGAAAGCGTTCCGTAGCCGTTGCCATGAACATCGGTGCCAGATAGTCCGGCGCGCCCAGACGATAGGTATGGCGGCTGGAAGAGGGATCGAATTCACCGGGTTGCTGCGTCAACTGGTCAATGGCACCGAGCGCATTGCGTGCGTGTGGCAACAGCTGCAGGGCACGTTCGGTAGGAACCATGCCGCCCTTCTCGCGGACCAGCAACTCATCCTCGAAGATTCCTCGCAGTTTTTTCAGTGCTGCGCTGACGGCGGGTTGAGATTGCTGCATGCGGATGGCCGTTCGGGAAACGCTGCGTTCATCGAGCAGCAGGGTCAATACGCGGAGTAAATAAGTATCCAGCGGATCCTGGCGTTTCTGGGGCATGATTTCCTCGCGAATCAAACGGATGGTCGCCGGGTCGTATATCGTTTTGGTTATGGGGACTATCAGGGCCTATCGGTTTTCATTTCTCATGGCGTCTCTAGACTGGGTCATCGAAGCAATTTTGTATACACGATTTCCTGATTACAACGACAAAATGCTGGAGATAACCTGATGAGATCAAGTCATAAAGCCGCTATCGTCGGTTCCTTGTTTGCTGTGGTGACGGCAATTCCCGTGGCTCAGGCAGCCGACTGGAGTGATACGTCGATCGGCTATCGTTACGGAACCGAGTTTACCGAACCCGGAATCGATGAGGACGTACAGAAACATATCCTCAGTCTGACCCATGCCAGTGGCTACTCGCTGGGCCAGAACTTTTTCAATCTCGATATTCTGCAATCCGACAGCAGCGATCCGACAACCTTCGGGGGCGATACCGGGGCGACCGAAGCCTACCTGGCCTATCGCCATCAACTGCACTATGGTGGCGTTTTCGATGAGCCATTGTCATTCGGGCCAGTGGGTGACATGGCCTTGACCACCGGCTTCGATCTCAATACCAAGAATACCGACTATTCCCCACGCAAGCGTTTGTTACTGGTGGGGCCGACACTCAAGTTCGATTTACCGCGCGGCTTTCTCGATGTGAGCCTGTTCTACGCCCACGAATGGAATCATTGCGGACTCGATTTCTGTGGCCCGGATCATGATGTCGAATTCGATCCCTACGCCCAGTTGAACATAGTGTGGGGGGTGCCGTTCGATGCCGGAGCGATTCCACTGAAATTTCAGGGCTTCTACAACTACAACACTGAGAAGGGGAAAGATGCAGCCGGGGACGACACCGATGATGAGCAGTTATTGCGCACTTCGCTGATGCTGGATGTGGGCAAGCTGGCATGGAACGAAAGCAATCAGTTGCTGGCCGGTGTCGGCTATGAAATGTGGCGCAACAAGTTCGGCAATGCCGAAGGGCCGGGCCTCGATACCGATGCAGCAACGTTCAATCTGGAGTGGCATTTCTGAATGCCAGGGCCTTTATCCCGGCCAGTACACGATCAGCGCGATCACGGCGAAATGGCCGGGATACCAGGCCAGCCAGAGCCGTCGTGGCATCCTGAACAGGACCTCGGGCACATGCCTTGCTACGCCGGCAGCCAGTAACAACATGACCAGACAGGTGCCTACCGTAAACGATTTGGCCATGTCAGTGGTGTTCAACTGACCCGCGACGAGCAGCACCGGCATGGCGGCCAGAGTGGCGATGAATCGCTCCGCCAACGTGTTCCCTGCATCATGCAGCGCATGCATGGCCAGCATGTAGAGCGGAATCATCAATAATCCATAATGGCCATACTCCACCCAGTCGCCCAGCCAGTACCAGGCGGCAATCGACAGCACGGCCAAAGATAACGCCAGTGGTCTGGGGGTGCCGTCGTCCAACTGCCGTATCACATGTGCCCATAACGTTCCCCACGCCAATCCTGCGGCAAGGGTGAAGCAGATATTGAGGACAAAGACGTCGATTGGTCTCGGCATCAGTGTATAGGGCACCTGAGCAATCAATCCGATGACCAGGATGCGTCGTGCATAGCGCAATGGATTGCGGGTATTGAACAGTCCGTGCCAGGCGACCATGGCAGCGAACAACGGCATGGCGATACGACCGAGGGACGACCCCGCCCAGGTGGTATCCCAGCTTGTCGGTAGGACATAACGGGTGATGTGATCGGTCGTCATGGTGATCAAGGCCAGCCATTGTCCCCATCCCGTCCAATGTGAGGAGGGACGAATCGCCGGCTCCGTGGCGCGGGTCCTTGCCTTCATCGTTACCTCTCTGTCAGCCCCGTTTCCCTGTGGAATGACCGCGTCAGACATTACCGAGACTCGTTGTGCGAGGCCGGTAACGGTCATCGTCGTAGATCGACATGGCTCGGCTTCGTACATCAACGACCGATGCTGGTGACTTGAGGTAGCCCCAGACGGAACGAATGTTGCCGCGACTATCCTTGACCGCGAGCCGCTGACGCCGATATCCGTCGTGTAGATGGACACCTTCGAATCGGTCGAGTTCACGCAGGGTCGGGGTCTCGACACGGTAGAGTTCTCCCTGCACCCGGTAACCACGGCCTCGCTTGTCGATCAGTACTGGCGTATAGCGGCGTCCGTGCAGTTTGAGGGGGAAGGTATCGCATGTCTTGGCAGTCCCCAGGAAAGTAGCCGCTTCCATGAGGGGAGAGTGATTGGGGAAACCGTATTTCAGGGTACCGTAGATGAACATCAAGAACGTCATGATGAGTGAGCCTCCTTGGTCGGTTATCGAGTATGATGCGATTGTTGCCTTGCCTGAGCAGTACACGCCGTCTGTCCAGACAAGTGTTGGGTCGTTGATAGGGAGACGAGCATGATGCGCGGCGCGTTCGGTTTCGATCTGCGGAGTATGGAAATCTTCGTCGAAACCCTGGATCGGGGCAGTCAGACAGCCGCCGCCGATGCCTTGGGGCTGAAGCAATCGACCGTATCGCAAAGCCTATCCAATCTCGAGGCGGCACTCGGCGTTGCATTGCTCAAACGCCATTCCCGGCCGCTGGAGCCGACGAGTGCGGGCCGTTTCTTCTACGATCGAGCCAAGCGGTTGCTCAGTGAAGCGCGAGCCACACGCCGCGAACTGGTATCGCAGACATTCGGCCAACTTCACCAGGTGCGCATGGCGATGGTCGACTCTCTGGCAACGGCGGTCGGAAAACCGTTGATCGAGGCAATCCAGCGCCATACGGGAGATTACACTCTGACTACGGGGTTGTCGCACATGCATGGTCATTCGCTGTTGACGCGTCATGTCGACATCATTATCTCCGATGATCGCCTGGAAAATTATGACGGCCTGGAACGTCATCCCGTACTGAATGAGCCGTTCGTTCTCGTGCTTCCCCATGCATGGACCGGGCCGACCGACAATCTGCGCTGGTTGGCGCGACACCTGGATTTCGTTCGCTACACACCGCAGTCGCTGATTGGCCAGAGCATCGAACGGCATTTGCGCTTGCATCAGCTCGAACTCCCGGTTCGTCTGCATCTCGATAATACCTTCGCGGTATTGAGTCTGGTCAATGCCGGTGCCGGTTGGACGATCACCACGCCCTTGTGCCTGTATCAGGCAGGGCTCGAGCATCTCGATGTCCAGGTGGTCGAGTTGCCGACGGCGTCCTTGCGACGTGAATTGACGCTAGTGGCGCGTCGCGATGAACTGGGTGGCCTACCGAGCCAGTTAGCGTTGGATAGTCGCCACCTACTGGAACGTCACTTTCGCCGCTCACTGGCCGATAAGGCGCCCTGGTTGGCAGAGCGTATCGATCTTGCGCTCTGAATGCTGACCGGGCGGGCCCTCCTCTGGTGAATCCTGTACTGCTTCGCACCTTGGCGGTGCGCTATCGATAAAATCGATACTCTCCCTGTCGTTGATAACGATGATTTTTGCACTTCTCGTGAGTCGCTGCTCAAACTTGGCCAAGTGATTGGCAAGTTCACCGACAAGGGACAACAAGAAACGATGCCAAGACTGATCCAATGCTACGTACGCTACGTAGACGCGTTCAACCGACGTGTCGGCCGAGTCATCATGTACCTGATCTTCGTGATGATCGGCGTTCTGCTCTTTTCCTCGATCGCTCGCACCGTATTCAACAGCCCATTGCACTGGGTCGTGGAAAGTTCCCAGTTCATGATGGTGGCCTACTTTCTGCTCGGTGGCGCCTACTCCATGCAGATGGATTCCCATGTACGCATGGACCTGCTTTATGGGTGTCTGAGTCCCCGGCGACAAGCCGCACTGGACGTCGTGACCATGCTGTTCCTGCTGGTCTTTCTGGTCGCCTTGTTAATGGGGGGAATCTCCAGCACGCAGTATGCGCTGGAGTACGGTGAGCGCAGTTACTCTGCCTGGGCGCCTCCCCTGGCGCCGATCAAGATCATCATGACGTTCGGCATCCTGCTGATGCTGTTGCAGTCGATTTCGACCTTGTTCAAGGACGTGGCCAAGGCGTGCGGGAAGGAGATGACATGAGTTATCAGATGATTGCGCTAACCATGTTCTCTTCCATGATGGTCTTGTTGCTGACCGGGCAGCGAGTATTCGGCGTCATTGGTTTCGTCGGTGCGGCGGCGGCCCTCCTCCTGTGGGGGGATGGTGGGGTGGACATGCCGTTCAACGCGAGTTTTCAGTTGATGAACTGGTACCCGCTATTGACCTTGCCGCTTTTCATCTTCATGGGGTACATGCTTTCCGAGTCGGGGATCGCGTCCGACCTTTATGACATGTTTCATGTCTGGATGGGGTCGCTGAGAGGCGGGCTGGCGGTAGGCACGATTGGCTTGATGGTCGTGGTGTCGGCCATGAACGGTCTAAGCGTTGCCGGCATGGCCATCGGTGCGAGCATTGCTCTGCCGGAGTTGCTGCGCCGCGGCTATGACAAGATCATGGTAACCGGGGTGGTGCAGGCGGGCAGTTCTCTGGGCATTCTGGTACCGCCGAGTGTCGTGCTGGTTCTCTATGGCATGATTGCTCGTCAGCCGGTCAGCCAACTGTGGCTGGCGGGGGCCGTGCCCGGTCTGCTCCTGGCGTCGCTTTTCATCCTGTATATCGTGGTGCGTTGTCGGCTCCAGCCTCATCTGGCCCCCACCTTGCCCGAAGAGGAACGACAGCACACGACCCGTGAAAAGCTGTCGTTGCTGCGTGCCGGTATCTTGCCCCTATTGATCTTCTTTGCCATGACCGGGTTGTTCATCTTGGGGGTGACCAGTCTGGTGGAGAGTGCTGCGGTTGGCGCGACATCGGCGATCGTGGCGGCCTGGTTCAAGCAACGCCTGACGCGTGAGGTCCTTCAGACGACCGTTCACAAGACGCTCGGCATTACCTGCATGTTCATGTGGATCATTCTCGCGGCACTCTGCTTTGGTGCTGTGTTCGATGGCCTTGGCGCGGTGCGGGCGATCGAGTCGCTGTTTCTCGATGAAATCGGCATGGGGCCGTGGGAGATCCTGTTGATGATGCAGCTCTCCTACATCCTGATGGGCATGTTCCTCGACGATACGGCGATGCTGGTCATTGTCGCTCCGCT
Organism: Aidingimonas lacisalsi; assembly: GCF_008079445.1. GTDB lineage: Bacteria > Pseudomonadota > Gammaproteobacteria > Pseudomonadales > Halomonadaceae > Aidingimonas > Aidingimonas lacisalsi. Next base: position 332,106 of record NZ_VRYH01000002.1, read on the forward strand.
ATACGTTCCCCTAGTGATCAGCCTGGGATTCGACCCCGTCTGGTATGGCGTGCTCTACACCATCACGGTCCAGATTGCCTACATGACGCCACCGTTTGGCTACAACCTCTTCCTGATGCGAGCGATGGCTCCACCCGAGATCTCTCTGGGCGACATCTATCGGAGCGTATGGCCGTTCGTGACCATCATGCTGATCGGCCTGGCGCTGGTCATGGTATTTCCGCAGATCGCCATGTGGCTGCCGGACACCTTCTACGGCTCGCGATAGCGGCCAATGTCTCGACATGCTCATACCCACCAGAAGGAGATGCCACTGACCCACGAAATCCTGGCGTAACCGCAATGACCATCAGGCGAACAACCAATACGGATACAAGCGGGAGAACATCATGACTGACAACAACAAACGTCCGACCAAGCAGCGACCGACCGATAACGATCGTCGCGATTTCCTCAAGAAAGCCGGTTTCGCAACGGCGGCAGGTGTCGGTGCCGCTACCTTTCCGGCGCCCTATGTCCATGCGCAATCCAACGGCACGATTCGCTGGCGTCTGCAGACCTATGCCGGCCCGTCTCTGGCCGAACATGTCATCAAGCCGTCGATCGATGCCTTCAACCGGGCGGCCAATGGCGAAATGGAGATCGAGCTGTACTACTCGGATCAACTGGTACCGACCAGTGAGCTGTTTCGAGCCATGCAGCGCGGTACCATCGATGCCGTGCAAAGTGATGATGACTCCATCAATGCACCGGTGGATGTTTCGGTGTTCGGGGGCTACTTCCCGTTCGCGTCGCGCTACAGCCTGGACGTACCGACTCTCTTCCACCACTACGGTCTCAAGGAGATCTGGGAAGAAGCCTATGGCGAGGTCGACAATGTGACCTGGCTGGGTTCGGGCTCCTGGGATCCTTGTAACTTCGTGACGAGAGACCCGATTCGAAGCATTGCGGATCTCGATGGCAAGCGCGTATTCACCTTCCCGACGGCAGGACGTTTCCTCGAACGGTTTGGCGTCGTCCCGGTGACATTGCCCTGGGAGGATATCGAGGTCGCCATGCAGACCGGTGAACTCGACGGGATCGCCTGGGCCGGCATCACCGAGGCCTATACCGTGGGGTGGGCCGATGTCAGCAATTATTATCTGACCAACAATATTTCCGGTGCCTGGTCAGGCTCCTATTTCGCCAATACCGAGCGCTGGGAATCGTTGCCCGAGCACCTGAAGACGCTGTTCCGACTGTGCATGGATAGCTCCCATTACTATCGACAGCACTGGTACTGGTGGGGCGAGGCCCATTACCGGACCACTGGCGGCAAGCTGGAATTGACCTCGATTCCCGAGGAAGAGTGGCAGACGATAGAAAACGAGGCACTCTCCTTCTGGGACGAGATAGCTCAGGAAAGCGACCGCAGTGCCAGGCTGGTACAGATTCTCAAGGATTACCGTCAAACCATGCAGGATGCCGGACCTCCGTATCGCTATAGCTGATCGATCTCCGGTCCGCCGACCGGGGAAGCTCTCCCCGGTACCGGCGGGCTCCGGAACCGATTCCAATCCGAGCCAGGGAGCATGAGATGCGCAGCGGTTTCGGTTTCGACCTGCGAAGTATGGAAATTTTCGTCGAAACGCTGGAACGGGGCAGTCAAACGGCAGCAGCCGAGAGTCTGGGGTTGAAACAGTCCTCGGTGTCGCAGAGTCTGGCCAACCTCGAGGAAGCACTGGGAGTCTGCCTGTTCGATCGGCATGCCCGCCCAATGAAAGCCACCAGTGCCGGACGTTTTTTCTATGATCGTGCCAAGCACCTGCTGAAAGAGGCCCGCTCCACACGTCGGGAGGTGGTGTCAGGTCGTTTCGGGCAGCTGCATCAGGTACGCATGGCGCTGGTCGATTCGTTGGCCACCGCCGTCGGCAAACCCTTGATCGACGTCATCAAGCGCCATACCCATGATTACACCGTAACGACGGGGCTGTCCCATATGCATGGGCATGCGCTGCTGACTCGCCACGTCGACATCATCATCTCGGATGATCGGCTGGAAAACTACGATGGTCTGGAGCGCCATGCCGTCCTGGGTGAGCCTTTCGTGCTAGTGCTTCCCGCCGACTGGAAGGGACCGGTGGATAATTTGCGCTGGCTGTCACGGCAACTGGATTTCGTGCGGTATACCCCGCAGTCGCTGATTGGCCAGAGCATAGAGCGTCATTTGCGAGTGAATCAGCTGGAGTTACCGGCGCGGTTGCATCTGGACAATACTTTCGCGGTCCTGGGCAGCGTGAGTGCCGGTGCAGGTTGGACGATCACCACGCCATTGTGTCTGTATCAGGCGGGCCTGTCGCGACTCAATGTGCAGATTGCCCCGCTACCGATTCAACCGTTGCGTCGTGAACTGACGCTGGTGACACGGCGAGATGAATTGGGCGGGTTGCCTGCGCAGTTGGCACGCGATAGCCGTCGTCTCCTGGATCATCACTACCGTAGTGAATTGACACGCCACCTTCCTTGGGTTCAGGAGGATGTCGTTACATCACCGTGAAGGGGTGATCCGTTATGCGAGAGTATCGGCCTTTCCGATAGCGATGCTGTCAACCGATACGATGCTGTTTGCGCCTGATGAAAAAACGGACACACACTGCAATGAGCGCGCTGGCCGCGCGATTGATGAGAGCCACCGGCACAATGACAACATCCAATGACAAGAGCCATGAACGAGGGTAGCTCAATGAGCCGAATGCAAGCACGAGACATCAAGACGGCAGAGGATGCTCGCCAGATCGTCGAGGAGCGGGGGCTGAGTCACGTCAAGGTCGGCATGTTCGATATCGATGGCGTGATGCGGGGGAAGTACATGCGGCGTGACAAGTTCCTGGCGGCTCTGGAGGGTGGCTTCTCCTTCTGCGATGTCGTGCTGGGCTGGGATAGCAAGGATGAACTCTACGACAATGTCTCGTTCACGGGATGGCACACCGGTTATCCCGATGCGCCCTTGACCATAGTGCCTGATAGCTGTCGCGAGCTGCCCAGTGAAGGCGACGACATGCTGTTATTCCTGGCGGAATTCTCGGGACCGGCCAGCGAGATCTGTCCACGCGGCCTGTTGAAGCGCGTTCTGGCCAAAGGTCGCGAGATGGGCTTCGACGTTCACGGCTCCCTCGAGTACGAATTCTTCATGTTTCAGGAAACGCCGGAATCCGTACGTGAGAAGGGGTTTCGCGACCTGAAGCCATTGACGCCCGACATGATGGGTTATTCGATGCTGCGGAGCTCGGTGCACAGTGAGATTTATCATGAATTGCTCGCGTTATCCGAGTCCATGGACTTTCCCATCGAAGGCCTGCATACCGAGACGGGCCCGGGAGTGCTGGAAGCGGCGATTGCCGTGGATGAGGCGCTGGCGGCCGGCGACAAGGGGGCCTTGTTCAAGACGTTTACCAAAGTATGGGCACAACGACGTGGCCTGATGGCAACGTTCATGGCCAAGTGGTCACCGGATTACCCGGGGCAGAGTGGTCATATTCACTTGTCGCTGCGCGATATTGCCTCTGGCAAGTCGGCATTCTTCGATGCCGCGAAACCGCACCGGATGAGTGAGGTACAACGCCACTTCGTCGCTGGACAGCAGCAACTGATGCCGGAATGGCTTGCCATGTTTGCTCCTACCATCAACAGCTATACGCGACTGATTCCTGGCTTTTGGGCGCCTACCGATGCGACTTGGGGAGTCGAGAATCGCACCGCTGCATTACGGGTCATCCCCGGCAGCGATAAATCCCAGCGTGTCGAGTATCGCCTGGGCAGTGCCGACGCCAATCCCTATCTGGCATTGGCAGCCGCGATCGCTGCGGGTCTTTGTGGCATCGAGCAACGGCTGGAACCCGATGAGCAGGTCGAAGGCAATGCCTATGAACTCGACCATCCAGAACATCAGGCATTACCGCGGACGTTATGGGACGCCGCTCAGCGTTTGCAAACGTCTGTCGATGCCCGTCAATGGTTCGGAGATGCGTTTGTCGAGCATTTCGCTGCCACGCGTGAGTGGGAAGAGCGGCAGTTCCGCCGGGCTATCACGGATTGGGAACTGGATCGGTATTTCGAAATTATTTGATGACAAGCTACAAGCTACAAGCTACGAGCTACGAGCTACGAGCTACGAGCTACGAGCGTCGGGCCAGGCGATGAAGAGAGGTGCGGTCATGGCAATGCAAAAGACAGTGTCTCCGGTGGACGGTTCGGTCTATGTGGAGCGGGAACTGGCCGATTCGGCAACGATCGATGAGGTGCTGAGGCGGGCGGAAACCGCTCAGCATCAGTGGCGTGAGACCACCATCGATGAACGGGCGCGGTTGTGTTCGGCGATGGTCGACGCGTTCGTGGCGCGTCGTGATGTACTGGCCGAGGAGTTGACCTGGCAGATGGGGCGTCCGATCGGCGCCGGTGGCGGGGAAATCGGCGGGTTCGAAGAGCGGGCGAGAGGGATGATCGCGCTGGCCGACGAGGCGCTGGCGCCGATCAGGCTTGCTGACAAGCCGGGGTTTACCCGTTACATCACGCGGGAACCCCTGGGGGTATCGCTGATCGTCGCGCCCTGGAATTTCCCGTTCATGACCGCGGTCAATGCCATCGTGCCGGCGATCATGGCAGGCAATACCGTGGTTCTGAAACATTCCGCCCAGACGCCGCTATGCGCTGAGCGCATCCAGCAGGCCTTTGACGATGCCGGGCTTCCCGATGGTGTCTTCCAGCATCTCCACATGTCGCATGAAGCGACCGAAGCCGTGATCCGCGATCCCCGTATCGCGCATGTTTCCTTCACCGGTTCGGTGGCGGGTGGCGCGATGGTCGAGCGGAATTCGGCGGGACGTTTCATCGCGACGGGACTGGAACTGGGCGGCAAGGACCCCGCCTATATCCGTGCCGATGTGGACCTCGATGATGCCGTTCCCGGCGTCATGGACGGCGCTTTTTTCAATTCCGGACAGAGTTGCTGTGGCATCGAGCGTATCTACGTCCATCGTGACATTTTCGACGTTTTCGTTGAACGAGCGGTTGCCTGGGTCAAGCAACTCGAGCTGGGATCTCCCACGGATCCCGACACGACCCTGGGGCCACTGGTCAAACCGGCGGCCGCCGATTTCGTGAGGGGGCAGGTAGAGGGAGCCGTGGCAGCCGGAGCACGGGCCTGGATCGATCCGGGGGATTACCCCTTGTCCGTCCCCGGCAGCGCCTATCTGGCGCCGCAGGTGTTGACGGGAGTCGATCATTCCATGCGGGTGATGACCGAAGAGAGCTTCGGGCCCGTTGTCGGGATCATGGCGGTCGACTCGGATGATGCGGCCGTGCAACACATGAACGACAGCGTCTTCGGCCTGACGGCGGCCATTTTCACCCGTGACATTGAGGTCGGGGAGGCGTTGGCGAAACGGCTCGAGGCCGGCACCGTTTTCACCAACCGGTGTGACTATCTCGATCCCGAGCTGGCGTGGACTGGCGTCAAGCACTCGGGACGCGGCTGTTCGTTGTCACGGATCGGCTATGAAACCCTGACCCGGCCCAAATCATTTCATTTGAAGCATGCCTGAAGCCGTAAGCCGTGAGCTTCCGGCTCTGACACGACAGAGAGGTCATCATGAGCCACAACGATTTGACGCAATTCACCATGGCCTGGAACTACCCGGCGCCCATCATGACCGGCGTGGGGCGTATCCGCGAGCTACCCGGCGTGTGTCGCTCGCTGGGCATGGATGCTCCATTGCTCGTCACGGATCCCGGTGTGGCGGCGCTGCCGATCGTTCAGTCCTGTGTCTCCGCATGCCGCGAGTCTGGTTTGAACCTGGGGGTGTTCAGCGACATCAAGGGCAACCCCACGGGCCGGAATGTCGCCGCCGGTGTAGCGACGTATCGTGAGGGCAACCACGATGGTGTCATCGCCTTCGGCGGTGGCTCGGGGCTGGATGCTGCCAAGGCCGTCGCGTTGATGGCGCGTCAGCGTGATGATCTGTCGCTGTGGTCGATGGAAGATGTCGGAGACAACTGGAAGCAGGCCGACGGTGATGCCATTCCTCCCATCGTAGCGGTGCCCACGACGGCCGGCACCGGATCGGAAGTCGGGCGGGCGTCAGTCATCACCGACGAGGAAGCGCATGTCAAACGCATCATTTTCCATCCTGGCATGGTGCCGGCGTCCGTGATCCTTGATCCTGAACTGACACAGGGGATGCCTGCGTGGCTGACGGCGGCTACCGGCATGGATGCGTTGTCTCACTGTCTGGAAGCCTGGTGTTCGCCGATGTATCACCCCATGGCTGAAGGCATTGCCGTCGAGGGTATTCGTCGCGTACGCGACTTCCTGCCAAAAGCCTACAGCCATGGCGATGACCTGGAAGCACGCATGCACATGCTGGTGGCATCGAGCATGGGAGCGACCGCTTTCCAACGAGGCTTGGGCGGCATGCATGCGTTGGCACACCCGTTAGGCGCTTTGTATGACGCCCATCATGGCACGCTCAACGCTATCCTGATGCCCTATGTACTGCGTGCCAATGAGCGTGTCATCGGGGAGCCCATGGTGAGATTGGGACGTTATCTGGATCTCCGCCAGCCAGGGGTCGGTGCGGTGATCGACTGGGTGCTCGATCTGCGTGAACGCCTGTCCATTCCCCATACACTGGCCGATATCAGCATCGATACGCATCAGGCGGAGACGGTGGGGCGTATGGCGGTTGCCGATCCCTCATCCAATACCAATCCGATCCCGTTCGATGAAGCGCGGTACGCGGATATCTTCGTACGTGCTGTGGAAGGGCAGCTATAGCTGTTGTTGCGGGTAAGGGCCGTGGCATGAACCGTTGCGGTGCGATATCAACAGAGGAGATTCGCCGATGCGCATAGGGCTTTTGCAATGCGATGACGTTGCGCCGGAACTGCGCGATGATCATGGCAATTACCCCGACATGTTTGAACGCCTGTTCACATCGGTGGATCCGACGCTGACCTTTCGGGTATGGCGGTGCCTGGATGGCGAGATTCCCGATGACATTGAGGCGGTGGATGCCTGGCTGACCACCGGTTCCAAGTTTGGCGTCAATGACGGTGATGTCTGGATCGATACGCTCTGCGGGTTCGTGCGTCAGCTTTGGCAAGCCGGGAAACCACTGGTCGGCATCTGTTTTGGGCATCAGTTGATTGCCAAGGCCCTGGGTGGCGACGTCATCCAGAGCCCTAAAGGCTGGGGAGTCGGTATGTCCTTCAATCGGGTGCTGGAACGTGCCGACTGGATGGATCCCTGGCAGGAAGGGCTCGACCTGGTCGTGAGCCACCAGGATCAGATCATCACGTTACCGCCACATGCCAAAGTGCTGGCGGAAAGTGATTTCTGTCCATTCTATGTGATGCAGGTCGGGGAACATTTCCTGGGGGTGCAAGGGCACCCGGAATTCGCCAAACCCTACTCTGCAGACTTGATGGCATTGCGCAAGCATCTCGTGGGAGCCAACCGCGTTCGGGAAGGGTTGGCGTCGCTGCATGCGCCGGTCGACGATCAATTGATGGTACGCTGGATTCTTAATTTCATGCGTCAGGCAGTGCAAGGGCGCGAGTGATGGGGAAGGGCCGGCCCTGGCCCGATGTCGCAGGGCCGGCTGCGCGTATTACATCGAGAAATACTTGTCGTAGATCTCGTCGTAAGTGCCATTGTCACGAAGGGTTTCGAGCGCTTCGTTGAACCGTTCTGCCAGGGCTTCGTCACGCTTGCGGAAGGCGATTCCGAATCCGTCGCCGAAGTATTCCTTGGGTTCGGTAATCATATTACCGATGACCTGGTAGTCATACTCCTCGTTGTCGATCAGCGTGGCCTTGCCGACCGGAAAGTCGAGGAAGGCGATATCCGCCCGCTGGGACTCCATATCGAGGACCAGATCCTCGGCAGTATCATAGCGGTTGATGTCAGCAACGTCGCCATACATGTCAGTGGCGTAATTATCCTGCAATGTGCCGCGCTGAACCCCGATCGTGAAGCCATCCAGGCCCTCCTCGGAGACATCGTCGATCTCGGAGTCGGTGGGGATGAACCAGGCCGAGGGCGGCGTGATGTACGGATCGGAGAACAGTACCTGCTCGCGACGATCATCGTTGATGGTCATCGACGACATGATGGCGTCGTACTTGCGAGACTGCAGTCCGGGGATGATGCCATCCCAGCCCTGTACGACCCACTCGCATTCGATGCCGATTTCCTCGCACAATGCGTTGCCCAACTCGATGTCGAAACCGGTCAGGTTGCCATCGGCATCACGATACTCCATCGGTTCATAGGGCACATCGACGCCGAAGCGCACGGTTTCGTCGTCCTGGGCTTGAACCGAGGCGCTGGCCGTCATGGCAAAGGCCGCCCCCATCATGGTGAGTGTCAACAGTCTATTCATGGATTGAGTCCCCTAGGTTGTTGTTCGGAAGCTGACGAACAGCTCCCATGTAGCGATATCGACCTGACCAAGTTATCGCACCCTGGCCTGAGTCGGAAGAGGGAAACAGGATCCGGTGGGACCATGTTTCCAACGCTCGTTTGACGGCTATCCCATTACTGTTCCAATGGCTTCAAGTGGGCAAGTAATCGCTTCTCCAGGTACCGGAAGAGGTAGAGGATGGCGAAGGTCAGACAGAGATAGATGGCCGCCACGAAAAGGAAGGCATCAAAGGGTGCGTAATAGCGTGCATAGATGAAACGTGCCGCTCCGGTCAGGTCCATGATGGTCACGACACTGGCAATGGCGCTGGCATGCAGCATGAAAATGACCTCATTGCCATAGGCTGGTAAGGCACGCCGAAATGCACTCGGTAGGATGATGCGCCGCATCATCAAGCGGCGCGACATGCCATAGGCCCGCGCCGCTTCGATTTCGCCTCGTGGGGTGGCCTTGATCGCGCCGCGGAAAATTTCCGTCGTATAGGCGGCCGTATTGAGCGTAAAAGCGATCAGTGCTGGAACGAAAGGTTCTTCGAGCAAGACCCACAGCCAGGTTTCCTGGATGCCATCAAAGAATACGACACCGTAATAGATCAGGTAGAGCTGAATCAGTAGTGGCGTGCCGCGAAAGACATAGGTGTATAGGAAGATCGGAGTTCGAATCCACCGGCGTTGTGAGCTGCGGCCGATCGCTAGTGGCACAGCGAGTACCAGGCCGATGATCAACGACAGGAACACCAGCTGTACGGTGGTGACCAGCCCGCTGCCATAATAGCCCAGCGTCTGAGCAGTGAAGATCGTATTGTCGGCCAGTAACTCGGTAAACCATTCGCTGAGTGCTTGCATCAATCCGCCTCCCCGAAGCCGACGCTATAGCGCTTCTGCAGCCGTGCAAAACCCCATTCCGATACGCTGGCGATGGCAAGGTAGACGGCGCCGACAAGTAGCATGAAAGTGAAGGGTTCACGCGTGGATTTCGACGCTTCGGACGCGATGCGGACCATATCCGACAGCCCAATCACCGAGACCAGCGCCGTGGTCTTGAGCAGGACCATCCAGTTGTTGGAGAGCCCCGGCAACGCATGGCGCATCATCTGCGGAAATCGGACCCGTTTGAAGACCAGCCAGTGATTCATGCCGTAGGCGCGGGCTGCCTCTATCTGACCATATTCGACAGCGAGGAATGCGCCACGAAAGGTTTCTCCCATGTAGGCTCCGAAAATCAAGCCAATCGTCAACACGCCGGCAACGAATTCATTGATATTGATGAAGATATCGATGTCGAACTGGTAATAGAGCCAATCGGTGATGACGTTGACTCCCATTTGGCCACCGAAAAACAGCAAGAGCATCAACACCAAGTCGGGAATGCCGCGAATGACCGTGGTGTAGAGTGTCCCCAACCGGTGCAGGAACCAACTGCGGGACATTTTGGCGCTGGCGGTGAGCAACCCCAGGATGACGGATAGCACCAGCGATAGCACCGCCACTTCCACCGTAACGAGCGCCCCCTCTGCCAAACGAGGGCCATAGCCGTGTAGGTCGATCATCTCAGGAGCCTCTCAGTGCTTGGGTGCCAGGAACTGTTTCAAGCGCTCGGAGCGGGGGGTGTCGAGCACCTCGGCGGGCGGCCCGGCTTCCTCGACAATGCCTTGGTGCAGATAAAGCACCTGGGTCGACACATCACGGGCAAAGGCCATCTCATGCGTGACGACGATCATGGTACGTCCTTCATCAGCAAGGTCGCGCATGACCTTGAGCACATCACCGACCAATTCGGGATCAAGGGCCGATGTAGGTTCGTCGAACAGCATGACTTCCGGGTCCATGGCAAGCGCGCGGGCAATGGCTCCACGTTGCTGTTGGCCGCCCGACATTTGTGCAGGATAGTAGTCGGCTCGGTCAGCGAGGCCGACCCTTTCGAGCAGGGCGCGGGCATGCTCGATGGCTTCCTTTTTGGATTTGCCGAGTACATGTACCGGCGCCTCGATGACGTTCTCCAGCAATGTCATGTGTGCCCAGAGGTTGAAGCTCTGAAAGACCATCGATAGCTTGGCTCGCATGCGTACGACCTGATTCCAGTCGGCGGGTTCGCGGCCATGCCTGGTCTGCTTGAACTGGATTTCCTCGCCGTGAACGAGTAACTCACCTTCGTTGGGTTGCTCCAAGAGGTTCATGCAACGCAGGAAGGTACTCTTGCCTGAACCTGACGCGCCTATCAGCGTGATGACATCACCCTTGTGGGCTTGCAGCGAAAGGCCTTTCAACACTTCGGTCTCACCAAAGCGCTTCGTGATATTACGAACTTCGAGCGGCAAAGGGGTAGCGGCCATAAATCGGGCTCCGGTACTTGTTTGACCACGGCATCGATGAATGACGACATGGTTGGGAGTCTGCGTGGTAGGCGCGAAAAGGAAGCGATTTTAACAGGCTCGGTGCCGAATGGCAGAGTCCTCGTTAGCTTCCCGGGCTGCATGATGGTCGTAACAAGTAGGATCGGATTGCATAGAAGTCCTCTGCATTATTGTTGTCATGCTGAACGATGATGCTGTCATTGTCGCAGGCGGTGTCGTCGTTCCGGGGGTGGTTGTGATGGTACCACCAACAGGGCGGCACGCGCGCCGATCTCGACATTGGCATTGGGAAATACGACCGCGAGAGGCTGGTCACCGACGATGAAATCTCCGGTCAACGGGTCATGGGCCAGCTGTTCCCCCGGCGCGAACTCGCTGAAATTGGGAATGTCGTCGTCGAAACACAAGCGAAATTCTTCCGAGGCACGCATCAACTCGTGTTCGACTCGAAAGAAGGCCATTCGGGAGGGGGAAGTACCCGGCGGTTCACGTCCTTCCGCCAATGCATTCAGCAAGCACTGCATGGGACGGAGCGGGATCAGGTCATTGGCGCCGAAGGGAGCGACCCGGCCCAGCTCCAGCGTAAAGGACTGAGCTTGATGGTAATGCCTGGTGTAGTGAGAAAAGGTCCAGCTATGCTGGTGCTGATGCAACACGGCCTGCAGATCGGCGGCAGCGAACCATTGCCATTGGTCATCGCCGGTGACGGCGGTCTCGTCATAAGGTTCGACCACGAATCGGGGATAGCGGCTATCACGAATCGCGGTATGAAGGTCGTAATGCAGTTTGGGCAGTCCGCTATGGCGCGAATAGAAAGCGTCAACCGCGTCCATCAGTTGCCGTGCCCGCTCTGTTTCTGCACCGTTAGCCAGGATGTCGCGCTGGAACAGGCGGTTCAGGTTGGTTTCGAGAAAGCGTTGGCCGGCTTGGATCGCGGGGATATTGCCCAGAATCACCAGTATCGGTGCTCCTAGCCGAAGCCGTCCGGCTGCGAGTTGTGACATCAATTCGCCCAACAGTTCGATGGGCGCCGTTTCGTTGCCATGGATACCTGCCGAGAAGACGCAGGCTCTGGCATGAGGCAGTCTCCGGTGCGGCTGTAGTTCCAGTACTCCCGGTCCGAGCAGGCGGTATCGGCCGAAGGGGACGCTGCCTTCCTCGGGCATTGCCGCCGAGCGCTCATGTAGTGTCAGGTCCAGCCAGTCGATGAGCATGTAGGTTTCCCGTCGATCTCCGTGATGGCGATTGTCTTGTTGATTGTGTGTCGACCTTGAGACCGGGACTACCTTTCCGTGGAGACAGGCTGACAGCAATAGCTCATGTCGGGCTGATGAAAAACGCGGGTGCGATAATGAAAACCTGTGGCCAGCAGCATGGCGATGCCATGAACCGATCGACAAAATCGTATGCATTGCTCGAAATCATTCGCTTAACTTGATGGCTCGCTTGATTAGACTGAGTGGGTGTTCATTAGCGGTCTTTTAACATCGCGCTTGCAGCTAAGGAGAGACATTCATGACCAAGGTTCTCGTGCTCTACTATTCCATGTATGGCCATGTCGACACGCTGGCACATACCGTGGCCGAAGGGGCCCGTCAGGTGGCCGGCGTCGACGTCGATATCAAACGCGTGCCGGAGACCATGAATCCCGACGACGTGGCCAAGGCCGGAGGGAAGCAGGATTACGACACGCCGGAAGCCAGACCGACGGACCTGGCTGATTACGATGCCATCATTTTCGGCAGTCCCACTCGGTTCGGCAACATGGCCGGCCAGATGCGGACGTTCCTGGATCAGACCGGCGGTCTATGGGCCAGTGGCGCGCTGCGTGGCAAGGTGGCGAGTGTTTTCACGTCGACCGGCACTGGTGGTGGTCAGGAGACGACCATTACCTCTTTCTGGCTTACTTTGGCGCACCACGGCATGGTGATCGTACCGTTAGGTTATGGCATTGGTGAGCAGTACATCTTCGATCAGGCAGGCGGTGGCAACCCCTACGGCGCATCTATCATTGCCGGGGGTGACGGCTCGCGCCAACCCGATGAGCGTGAGTTGACGATCGCACGCTTCCAGGGCGAACACGTTGCCGGCATTGCGGCCCGGTTGGCTTCTTCATGATCCTTCCGGTATGACAATGGCACCCTGAGCCGTTACGTCATTGGCATCACCCCGAGGTGGGTGGTGCCTTTTTGTGCCCTCTACCAGAATGATGCTGGCCTTTCCATGCCGGGCCCGACTCCCTCCTGAGGCAAGCAGGCAAATCATACGCTCTCCCACTGGTTCCGTTGACTGATCTCAGCGTATGTCATCCTGAGTCGCCGAGACCGTCAAGAAAGCGAGATGTCTGCCGATATCCCCTTCCTATATATCGACTTTGGTCGCATGACGTAAGGGGTGATGATTGATGACTAGTACGGAGTTGTTGACGATGCAGGATGCCGCCTCAGGCATTGATGATAAGGAGGCACTTGCATCAAAGTCGGAGGAACGCCGGGGGTTGCATGATGGAGGGTGGACCCTGAAGCGTAAGTTGTGGACGACGTTGGGTCTGATGTGGCTCGTGATGATTGGGCTCGTCGTGAGCATGGCCCTACAGGGGCGTGAGACGATGATCGAGGATCGCAAACAGTCGTTGGCCAATACCGTCGGCATGGTTGAAACCTTATTGCAGGGATATCAGACGCGTGTCAGCGCTGGTGAGTTGAGCAAGGAACAGGCACAGGGGCTGGCTTACGAAGCGCTTGATGCCATGCGCTTCGGTAAGCAGCGCGATAACTACCTGTTCGTCTTCGATGCTGATGCCGACATTGTTTACCATCCACGGCGCGCGCCCGGGTCAAACATGAGTGACTATACCGACCCGAATGGTGTCGCAGTTTATCGGAATTTGGCAGACATAGCGGAGAGTGGCAGTGGATATCTGGATTATGCCTCCAAGCGGGGTGATGCCGACAGTAGTGCTAGCCCCAAGCTGAGCTATGTGGAGCGCTTCCCTGATTGGGGCTGGAACATTGCGGCAGGTGTTTATATCGATGATATCCAGGCGGCTTTCATTGCCAGGTTGTGGCAGTACACACTGGTTCTGGTCATTGCCGGTGGGGCGCTGACGCTGGCCTTTTTGCTGCTGGTTCGCAGTGTCTATCGTAGTCTCGGTGGTGAGCCAACCCATGCGGCAAGTGTTGTGCGGCGGATAGCCGACGGCGATCTGACACAGGAAACTCCGTTGCGCCATGGCGACGACAGTAGCCTGATGTATGCCATTGAATGTATGCGTCGTGATCTGAGAACGGTGATTGCGGGCATACGTCGCGCCAGTGAATCGATTGATACTGGTGCACGAGAGATTGCCAACGGCAATAGCGATCTATCCGCCCGCACCGAGCAACAGGCGGGATCGCTGGCCGAGACTGCCTCCAGCATGGAAGAATTGACCACCACGGTGAGTCATAACGCTCACAACGCCGATCAGGCTAACCAGCTTGCCGCCCAGACAACGGAGTCAGTCGCCGAGGGGCAGTCCGTGATCTCTCAGATGGTGACAACAATGGGAGATATTCGCGAGAGTTCCAGAAAGATCTCCGATATTATTAGCTTGATCGACGATATTGCCTTCCAGACCAATCTGCTGGCACTCAATGCGTCTGTGGAGGCGGCACGAGCTGGCGAGCAAGGGCGCGGATTTGCTGTGGTCGCTGGAGAAGTGCGCAACCTGGCAAGCCGTTCAGCTCATGCGGCCAGCGATATCAAGTCCTTGATCGAACGTTCGGTGGAACAGGTCAACACGGGAGCGGAACTCGTCGATCAGTCCGATACGTCGATGGCCACCATCCGCGACAGTGCCCAACGTGTCAGTGATCTAATGGACGAGATTTCGTCGGCCTCTCATGAACAATCGGCAGGCATCGAACAGATTAACCAGGCAGTGACTCAGATGGATCAGGTGACTCAGCAGAACGCTGCATTGGTACAACAAGCTGCTGCCGCGGCTGACTCCATGGAAGAGCAATCCGGTCATCTCCACAAGACAGTCGGCCGTTTCCGAGTCTCCACGCAGTGACATTAGATCAGCGAGGTATCTCGTGTCATCGACTGACTGTCCAGATTATGGGCTTTTGGCAACTTCCGAGACCGTGAACGCCCCTGTCCGTTGCAACGGACAGGGAACTTGGCTGCCTCACTCAGCCAGCAATTCGTTCGGCGATGGCGCGGCCCAGAGTGTCTGTCGTGCCACGGCCGCGGATGTCAGGTGTCATGACGTTGGGGTCCGCCTCGGCGAGGACGGACTCGATGGCATCGACCATGGCCTTGCCGGCATCCACATGGCCCAGATGTTCCAGCATCATTGCTCCCGACCAGATCTGACCGATGGGGTTGGCGATGCCCTTCCCGGCGATATCCGGCGCGCTGCCATGTACCGGTTCGAACATGCTGGGGAAGTTACCGTCCGGATTGATGTTGGCTGAAGGGGCAACGGCGATGGTACCCGTGCAGGCGGGGCCCAGGTCGGAGAGAATGTCGCCGAACAGGTTGCTGGCAACGACGACATCGAACCAGTCGGGGTGCATGACGAAATTGGCCGTCAGGATGTCGATATGGAACTGGTCGACATCGACGTCGGCATAATTCTTGGCCATCGCTTTCACGCGTTCATCCCAGTAGGGCATGGTGATAGAGATGCCATTGGATTTGGTGGCCGACGTGAGTTTCTTGCGTGGGCGGCTCTGTGCCAGGTCGAATGCGTACTTGAGGACGCGATCGATGCCGGCGCGCGACATCACGGTTTCCTGAATGGCGATTTCGCGTTCCGTGCCTTCATACATGCGACCGCCGATACTGGAGTATTCGCCTTCGGTGTTTTCGCGCACGACGTAGAAATCGATTTCACCGGCCTGGCGATCGGCCAGTGGACTCTTGATGCCCGGTAGCAATTTACAGGGACGCAGGTTGATGTACTGGTCAAAGGCACGCCGGAACTGCAGTATCGATCCCCACAGAGAGATATGATCCGGGACCTTGTCCGGCCAGCCGACGGCACCGTAGAAAAGTGCATCGAACCCTTTTAGCTGGTCGAACCAGTCGTCCGGCATCATCTGGCCGTGCTGCAGATAGTAGTCGCAGCAGGCGAAGTCGAAATGCTGGTACTCGAGATCGATACCGAAACGCTTGCTGGCCGCTTCCAGGGCGCGCAACCCTTCCGGTACCACTTCGGTACCGATACCGTCACCGGCGATCACTGCAATACGTTGCTTCATTGTTGTCCTCCTGCTGGCGTGGTGTTACGACAGTCTAGCCGCTATGCGACAATTGATAATCACGCTATGATTCAAATTATTGTTGCGTAGAAGTGGAGAATCCTGGCGCCATGGCCGATCTTGATGATCTGGCATTCTTCCAGCGACTGGCTCAGCACGGCAGTCTGACTGCCACGGCGCGAGAGTTGGGGCTGTCGTTGTCGGCGGTGAGCAAGCGGCTCAAGCAGCTAGAGGCTCGGTTGGGCGTGGAACTGGCTCATCGCACCACGCGTCGCCTGACGTTGACGGCGGAGGGTGAACTGTACCGCGAGCGAGGGGCAGCCATTCTCGATGACCTCGATGACCTGGAAGAGGCTCTGGGCAACCGCCGCGCCGAGCTGTCGGGGCGCTTGCGTATCAATGCGACCTTTGGATTCGGGCGGCGCCATATCGCGCCGATCCTGTCGGCGTTCTGCGCCGAGCATCCGCATCTGGATGGCTGGCTGGAACTAACCAACTTCCCCTTGAATCTGAGTGACCATGGCTTCGATGTCGGCATTCTGGTTGGCGAACCACCGGATTCACGCTTGGTTGCCCATCGTTTGATGGTCAATCGTCGCATCTTATGTGCGTCGCCGTCGTATTGTGCCACTATGCCTCCGCTCGAGGACCCCTCGGATCTGTCGCGACACCAGTGCCTGGTGGTTCGCGAGAATGACAGCGATTATGCGACTTGGCGCTTCGAGCGTCGTCATTCGGGACATGGTGAACGAACGGTCAAGGTCGGAGGTCGGCTGGCCAGTAACGACGGTGAAGCCATGACCCGCATGGCGGTAGACGGGCACGGTATACTGTTGCGTTCATGGTGGGATGTACATGATCACCTCCGGGCCGGACGTCTGGTCGAAGTGCTGGCGGAATGGCAGGGCGTGCGTGCTGATTTCCATGCCGTCTACGATCAGCGGCGTCACGTACCTGCGCGAATCAGGGCATTCATTGCCTATCTTGAAGATAGGATAGCCGAACGGGTACCGCCGCTGGCCGAAGGGGGAACGCTACCGGCGTGGGTAGAGCCCCACGCGAAAGGGAAGTCATGCAGTGGGCGTGTCATCACGAACGGGAGCTGACACTTGAATATCTTGATGTTTACCAATACCTATGCGCCGATCGTCGGCGGAGTGAGTGAATCCGTCCAACGGCTCAAGGCGCGTTTGCAAGCGGGTGGCCATCAGGTGTTGGTCGTGGCTCCCAAGATGGAAGGTCAGCCACGACGTGAACGAGATGTGATTCGTGTGGCGGCCGTGCAGCATTTCAATGGTAGTGATTTCTCGCTGCCGGTTCCGATA
Source organism: Aidingimonas lacisalsi (assembly GCF_008079445.1). Classification (GTDB taxonomy): domain Bacteria; phylum Pseudomonadota; class Gammaproteobacteria; order Pseudomonadales; family Halomonadaceae; genus Aidingimonas; species Aidingimonas lacisalsi. The sequence goes on from NZ_VRYH01000002.1 coordinate 349,498, forward strand.
CCCGGACAACTCTACGAGGCTATCGAGGCCTTCGACCCGGATATCATTCATTCACATCATCCTTTCCTGCTCGGGGACACGGCCGTTCGTGTAGCCGAGACCTATGGGTTACCGCTGGTTTTCACGCATCACACGCTCTATGAACATTACACACACTATGTACCGGGGGACTCGCCACGAATGCAGCGCTTTGCCGTTGCCCTGGCGACCGAGTACACCCACCTATGCGATGCCGTGATAGCGCCCAGCGAAAGTATTCATCAACTGTTACTGCGCCGAGGCGCCAATCGTCAGATCATGGTGGTTCCCAGTGGCGTCGATGCCAGACGTTTTTCCCAAGGCAATGGGCGGGAGTTGCGACGCTTGCTGCATATTCCTGACACGGCCTATGTCGTGGGACACGTCGGGCGCCTGGCCAAGGAGAAGAATCTACCGTTTCTCGCTGAGGCCGTATCACGGTTTCTACTCGCCAATGAACATGCCCACTTCCTGGTGGTGGGAGACGGCGATGCCCGGGAAACGATGCTTGCGGTCGCTAGCCGCTTTGGTATCGAGACACGCGTCCACTTTACCGGACGCTTGCGTGATCAGGCATTGATCGATGCCTATCACGCCATGGATGTATTTGCCTTCGCCTCACATAGTGAGACACAGGGTATGGTGCTGGTGGAGGCCATGGCGGCGGGCTTACCGGTCGTCGCCATCGCGGCTGCCGGTGTGCATGAGGTGCTGAGGGATGGTGACAATGGCCGTTTACTGCTCGACGACAATGCTGAACAGATGGCCGAGGCATTTGCGGCGTTGGATGACGTCGAGCGCCATCAAGCCATGAGCCATAGGGCTGTCGACACTGCAGCAGCTTTCGATGAAGAGTGCTGTGCCTCGCGATGTCTGGCAGTCTATCGGCAGGTGATTGCGGCCGGTGGCCCCTTCAGACATGCGGATGACAGCGCTTGGGAGCGAGTGAGAGCGCGTCTGGGCGCTGAGTGGCGGATGTTGCGTCACCGCGGCAGAGTACTGCGATCTCTCTTGCAGGACGAGTCGCGCGGTGAGGTTATGCCTGATCAGGATTCGCTGCGTGACCCCGCCCCCAAGTAAAATGGCAGCGATGCTGTCGGTTATCGGGGTGGCGGCTTCCTGTGTCGCTGCTTATAAGCAGCATACCGTTTCATCGCGTATAGCAGTGCGACTCCTGCTGCCAGACCTGCCATGGCCCATACGAATTCCCAGCGATTCTCGGCCTGGACAAGTTCACCGGCTTGGCTACCCAGCAGGGTGATACCCAATAGGCCGGGAACGATGCCCACCACGGAGCCGATCACGTAGTCGAAGAAGCGCAGGTGGAATGCTCCGGCCAGCATGTTGGTCAATGTAAAGGGTGCCAAAGGCAACAAATTGACGATCGTCATGGTACGTATTCCACGCCCGGCGAGATACCGTGAGGCACCACGCAGGTGCTGTCCGCCATGGCGTAGCAAGGCATCGCGGCCCAGGCGACGTCCGACCCAGTAGGTCAATATCGAGGCGGTCATCGTTCCGCCCAAGGCATACAGGAAGCCCCACCAGGGGCCGTATAACAGGCCGGTAGCAGCGACCAGGATACTCAGGGGGAACATCATCAATGAGGCGCTGGCGTAGATGGCAATGATCACCAGAACTGCCCAGGAAGCATCACGCCAGGCCAGACTGCCCTGCGCCAGAGCGAGCAAGGTTTGTGGACTGAGCTGCTGCTGAAGAGCCAGCCATTGCCACAGTGCACCGATCGCGGCGAGTGCGATGAGCAGGGTGACCAGCTTGAATACGGAGAGTCGCATCATTGTCGAGCCAATCCGGGGTAGCAATGCTCGACATAGCATACGGCAGCGTGGCCGGCGGCCCAAACACCGGCGACCACGCTGTAGGGGCTGAGTCGTCTATCAGAGGTCGAACTGTTCTCTGATAATCGGCCATGCCGGGTCACCATCCTGGGTGGTGACGCCATCGAGCATGGTCTCCACGCGCTCGCTATTGTCACGAATCCAGTCGGCCGCCACGGTTTCGGCATCGCGCTCTTCCTGACCGAACTCCTTGATCATCCAGCTCTGCTCTTCGTGGTCGAAAACGAACTGTTCGAAGAATGTGACCACATTGGGGTGTGCGTCGGCATAACCGCTGCGTGCGATAGTCAGGACATCACTCTCACCGTTATTTTCACCGAACAGATCCTTGGGATCCTCAAGATAGTTCATGGAGAATTCCAGGTTCATCCAGTGAGGCGTCCAACCGACCCAGAGAATGGGTTCGTCACGCGACATGGCGTCTCGTGCTGCACTGAGCATACCGACCTCGCTGGTGTCGACCAACTCCCAGTCATTCAACCCCCAGGCATCTTCCTCAATCGCTTCATTGAGGATCTCGCTGGCAGCCGAGCCCGAGCCGAAGCCATGAATCTGGCCTTCGAACATGTCGCGGTTCTCGTCGAGGTCGGCGAAGCTGGTGATACCCTGGTCATGGACGTAGTCCGGTACGGCCAGTGTCATCTGGGCGCCATCGACGTTGTTGGCGAGACTGACGATCGCACCTGCTTCCTCGCGAGGCGTGAACATGTCTTTCTGGGCTGGCATCCAGCCGCCCAGGAAGATATCGAGATCGCCGCTATCCAAGCCTTGATAGATTACCTGAAGGCCGAGTTCCTGGATGGTGGTTTCATAACCCAACGGACTCAATAATTGCTCGGCGATTTCTGTCTTGACGGTAATGCCGGGCCAAGCGGGTACACCGAGGTGAAGCGTTTCGTCATCGGCCTGCGCTGTTGGGACCATTCCAAGCGCGAGTGCGGATATCAGAGTGGTACGTGTCAGGGAGCGAGTCATCTAGGTCTCCTTTAGTGATGGAATCGAGTCATCGATAGGAAAGCCGCCCGTGTTGTCGAGTCGTTGGTGGGCGGTCGTGAGCCGAGTAGGAAGGCCACGCGCTTACCCTTGGCGGGTCAGCACACGCAACCTCGATTCGAGCATGTCGCGGTCCAGGTAGGTGCCCTGCAAATGCCGGCGGCCGGTATTGGGGTCGAAGGCCCTCCGACCATGCAGTACGCGTCGGTTATCGAAAGCGATCATCTCGCCGGGGGCGAGGGCGAATTCGATTTGCTGTTCCGGAGCATGGACGAGTTGCCAGAACGCCTGATAGGCCGCATACCATGGTGCAATCTCATGGGCCGGCAATTGGAGTGTGTCGCGAATCCAGTTGTTGAAGCGGATCTCGACCACGCGCCCATCAGCATCGAGTTCGATAATGGGGGCTCGGATGCCGATATCCTGGGTGTCATCCTGGAAACGAAAATCGATGGTCGTTTCACTGAGTATTCGGAACGCTTCCGGCGCCTGGTCGCGCAGCGCATTGGCCGCCGCGAAGCCATCAGCGAAGATCGATTCACCACCTTCGGCTTCATTTTCCAGGCAATAGAGTAGCTGAATGTCCGGCGGCTGACGCCAGTTGGGCAGGTCCGTGTGCAGCGCCAGACCGATGGCCGTATAGGCCGCATTGTTGGGGTTAGGCTTGGAGCGTACATCGAAGCGGGCACCGAAGTTGGTCGGACGCATCGGGCCGATTCGTTCCGCCAGGCGGCTGACTTCCTCGTCGGCGATCGGGCCGCCGTCGAGCATTACCAACCCATCGCGCAGCAAGGCTTCCAGCCAGGCGCATTCACCCTCCGGACCATTGACGAAGGCGGCATGACCGATGCGCTCTGGAGAGAAGCCGTTTGTCCACGGTTGACGCTCGGGGACCTGATCCTGGCTGCGTGTGCCCGGGCGTCGCTGGTGTAGCCAGCCACCGTCGAACACGCTCTCATGCCCGTCTGCCCAGATGACATGCAAATGGCCCCGCTCCAGGCTGACGTCCTGCGGAGCATCGACGTCGGCCCTGGGTATGTACAAGCGTTCTCGTGTCGTGGCATGGCGGCATTCACTGCAGGCGCAATGATCGCGTAGCCACAAGTAGGGCAGGCTCGCCTGACTGTCATCCGCCCAGGTCAGAAAGACGCCCTGTCCATTGGCTGCGATATCGGTCAACAGAGGCGCGTCGTCGTAACGGGTGAGTTCCCCCATCGCTACACGGGATGGCGCTGAATGATCGTTGGTCATTGAAACGGCAGTGGTCATCGTTACCTCCGGTGTTCTGTTGATCCCTAGGGTGGTGTCTGGCCGTACGAGTGACAAACGATTAATATGACCCCTATGGCCAAGCACAACTTATAACACGCTTTTCCATAAGCGAGGGTTCATGACGTCATTGCCCCCCTTGATGTGGCTGCAGGCCTTCGAGGCCGCCGCCCGCACGCTGAGTTTCACTGCCGCCGGTCGGGAACTGGGAGTGACCCAGGCCGCTATCAGTCAACGCATTCGTCTCCTCGAAGATCGCCTGGGACAGAAACTGTTCGTGCGCCATCCGCGCAGCCTGACCCTGACGCCGGCGGGTCAGGCCTGGCTGCCCAGTATCCACGATGCCTTTACGCGTATTGCCGAAGGCACGACGGAAGTCTTCGGCACCACGCCGGAAAGTCCTGTCACACTGCGTACCACGCCGGTAATGCAGCAGAGTTGGCTGGCGCCACGTCTGCTGGCATTCCACCGTCAGCATCCTGCAGTGGCCGTACGGCTCGTCAGCGCGATCTGGCCGGATGATTTCGGTCCCGAAGGCGCGGATTTGGAAATTCGTTATGGCCGCGGCGACTGGAGTGACGTCGACTGTGTGTCGTTAGGCGACGAACGAATGCGGCCTGCGTGTGCACCGTCACTGGCTGAACGCCTTGACGGACCGGTCGACCTGGCCGGCCATACTCTGCTGCATGCCGTCGGTTTCGCCGTAGGTTGGCCGACCTGGCTGGAGCAGGCCGGCGTGGCGGGAATCGAACGTCAGTGTCCAGCGCTGACCTGCGACAATCAGGTCATGACGCTGGCGTTGGCAAGCCAGGGAGGTGGTGTCGCGCTGACGCATCATCGTCTGCTGGAAAACCGACACGATCTGGTGGCCCCGTTCGACCTGGCCGTACCCAGCATGGAGAGTTTCTGGCTGGTGCGTCCTAAGCGGCGTCAATCGCGGGAGGAAGCATCGCTGTTATGGGAGTGGCTGGTGGGCTCGGTCGCGGATAGCGATGCGTGAGCGTGGGCTTCGTGGGACAAGCGTAATAGCGGATCTTGACGGAAGTAGCGAGACAGCAGTGCATAGAGCGCCGGGTATGCCTTGATCAAGACGTCCGGTGCACTGAAAAAGTGCTCGCAACATACGGCAAAGCACTCACCGGGATGAGTGGCGGCATAGTCGTCGATGGGAGGGGACTCGCCCCGCTCGAGATGGGCCTGCAGATCCTCCCAGACAGTCGTGAAAATGTGGTGCCATTCGTGTGGGTCGATCTCCCTTGGCAGCGGTGGAAATCCGTCGACATCGCTGGCATTGCCAAGGTCGAGCTTGTGAGCGAACTCGTGAATAAGGACGTTGAAACCGTTCCAGTCGCCACTACCCATCAAATCAGGGAAGGAGACGACGACCGGCCCCTGAAATGAAGTCTCGCCGGCTCGCTCATCGACGTACTCATGCATGACTCCGAATTCGTCCATCTCTTCTACCTGGCGTTGGAACGCGTCGGGCAGAATCTGCACTTCATGGACATTGGCGAAGGCCTCCTGATGATCGTCATCGTCCCAGCCCAGCGTCAGCAAGCAGATTTGTGCCGCCAGGGCCAGGTGTGCCGGGAGATCGAAGGACGTTGTTTTCGCGAGTTCTTTGTGCAGACTCACGCGCTTGTCGTGCAAGAAGCGCCAGGCACGCTGACCAAGCTGTTGGGCGTCGTCGTCATTCAGTGCCGCCAACAGCGGAACCCGTGACCGGGCTTCGGCCCAGTCGGTATGCGGAAATGGGTGGCGGCGCTCGAAGCCTCGCGCCTGCCAGTGGCGCAGACGACGGAACATGGTGTCAGTTCTCGTCCACGTTGGCCCCGGATGGCCGGCCCCCGGATTTCCATGACCAGTCGCGCCAACGCAGGTCGAACAAATCCTTGCGGCGATCCTTGAGGTTGGTCACCGAGCCTTCGGCGCGCACGATGGTCAGACGTGTCAGGTCAAGGTCCGAAAACATCACCATCTCGGTGTTGGGCGTGGTTTCCGACAACACGGCATCGTGGGGAAAGGCGAAGTCCGACGGCGAGAACACCGATGACTGGGCGTACTGGATGTCGAGATTTTCGATCGATGGTACGTTGCCCACGCTGCCACATAGAACGACGTAGCATTCGTTTTCGATGGCTCGCGCCTGCGCGCAGTGGCGGACTCGCAGATAACCGTTCTTGGTGTCGGTCCAGAAGGGCACGAAGAGGATGTCCATGTCTTGTTCGGCCAAGACCCGGGATAGTTCCGGGAATTCGACGTCGTAGCAGATCTGGATACCGATTCGGCCGGCATCGGTATCGAAGACGCGCAGTTCGTCCCCCCCATCGATGACCCAGTCGCGGCGCTCCTGGGGCGTGATGTGCAACTTGTCCTGATGCTCGATGGTGCCATCGCGGTGACACAGATAACTGACGTTATAAATGCACTCATCGTCGCGCATCTCGATCATCGAACCGGCGACGATATTGATGTTGTAGGCTACCGCCATGCGCGAGAGTTCGGTAACGAACTGATCGGTGAATTCAGCCAGGAAGCGAATGGCGGCCTGCTGGTCCTGCTGAGCAGCCCGGTCTTGCAGACCCATTAGCGGTGCATTGAACAACTCCGGGAAAACAGCAAAGTCGCTCTGGTAATCGGAGAGCGCATCGACGAAGTACTCGACCTGCTGCAGCACCGATTCCACGGAGTCGAACTCGCGCATCTGCCACTGAACGGCACCGACCCGCACCTGGGTCTTGCGCGTTTCCAGCACCCGTTCGGCGGGTTCGTACAGGATGTTGTTCCACTCCAGCAGAGTAGCGAATCCCTGGGATTTCTCATCCTCCGGCAGGTACTTGCGCAGCAGCCTCTTGACCAGGAAGTCGTTGGCCAACTGGAAGGACAGGATCGGATCGTGGATTTCCTTGCGCGATACCTTGTCGATGTACTCGGTCGGTGAGAGCTCATCGGCATATTGGTGATACTGGGGAATGCGACCGCCCGCCAGGATGGCGCGCAGATTCATCGAACGGCACAGTTCCTTGCGTGCCTCGTACAGACGACGGCCCAGGCGATAGCCTCGGTAGGCAGGATGTATCAACACATCCAGCCCGTACATGGCATCGCCATTGGGAGCGTTGAGGATGATCTCGCGCTTGCCGATCAGGTCGTCGTACTTGTGCGGATTGGAGAATTCGTCGTAATCCACCAGTGCCGTCAGTGCCACCCCGACCAGTCGCCCATCGTCTTCGATCACAATCTGGCCATCGGGAAACTCGCTGATCAGTTTATCGATGGTCAGCTTGGGCCAGGCACCACCAAGATCCTCGTAGACACTGTCCATCAACTGTTTCAGTTGAGGATAGTCTTCTGAGGCCAGGTTACGGAGATTGAGATGCAGGTCGTCAAGAGACATGAGCGGCGTATTCCTGAACGATAAGTGGTCACGATGAGCGCTATTCTAGCACGATGTCGACCCACGCTAGGCAAGCCGCATGACATGTCATCGTCATGTGACTGTCACCCATTGGTCATCGGCAACTGCCACGATTCTTCCTGACATTCTCGCAAGAAGGTCTACGCTAGTGATCAGGAGAGTGCAGGCCGGCGTTGGTGCCGTGTCCCTCTTTGCAGCCAATGGGCGCACCATGCTAGATACCCTGAATAATGATAACAAACGCATCCGCCTCGAGGATGTCAGCAAGGTCTGGGATGGCCTCGCTGCCGTGGACCAGGTGACCTTCGATGTCTCGCCGGGAGAATTCATCATCCTGCTCGGCCCGTCGGGCTGCGGCAAATCCACCACGTTGCGAATGATATCCGGCCTCGAGCAGCCCAGTACCGGGCGTATCTTCATCGGCGAGCGCGACGTGACTCGGGAGTCGCCCGGTGATCGCGGCATCAGCATGGTGTTTCAGTCCTATGCCCTGTTTCCGCACTTGAACGTCGCCGACAACATCGTGTTCGGGTTGCGTAGCCGCAAAGTGCCCAAACCCGAGCGGCAGGAGCGTCTAGCGCAAGTTGCCTCCCAGGTAGGGTTGGAAGCGTATCTGGATCGTAAACCGGCACAGCTATCCGGCGGTCAACGTCAGCGAGTGGCATTGGCCCGAGCGATCATCGCCGAAAATGCGATTTGCCTGATGGATGAACCGCTATCCAATCTGGATGCTCGCCTGCGCGGCGATATGCGTCGTGAAATCAAGGCATTGCAGCAGCGCTTGGGTATGACGGTCATCTATGTCACTCACGACCAGGTCGAGGCCATGAGCATGGGGGATCGCGTCATCCTCATGGAATCGGGGCGGATCGTGCAGGACGGTACGCCTGCCGAGCTTTACAGTCGACCGACTTCTGCATTTGCCGCGTCATTCATCGGCAGCCCGGCGATGAATCTGCTCGAGCTCGAATCCGTTGCAGGGAGAACGGTCATCTCCGAGGAGCCGGCCGTTCCCATTGCGTCGGGCGATGCCAGCCATTGCCTATTAGGCCTGCGCCCGGAAGACATCGTGATTCAACCCGCCGGTGCTGCCGGGATGCCTGCCCGGGTTATCGACAAAGAATATCTTGGCGCCGATACCATCGTCCGCGTACGCGTCGGTAATCAGACACTGCGTGTCCGCCTGCCGGGACAACAGTCGTTGCCGAACGAGCATTGTCGGCTCGATTGGCCGGCAGAAGCCGCCCACTTCTTCACCGCGGACAGTGGCGAACGTCGCGATGATATCACGGCCGTGACACCCGTCATGGCCAATTCCCGCTCGTCCATTTCCCGCGCAACGGCGCAACCGTTTCCGGATCAAGGAGTCAAACGATGACAACACCTATCAAGTCGATCATGCAGGGGCTGTCCCTGGCCGGCCTAGTGGTTGCCGCTGGTCAGGCGACTGCGCAGGAAGAGCCGGTCGAGTTGACGCTCTACTATCCCGTAGCTGTCGGTGGGGCACTGACCGATGTCATCGACGGTCTGGTCGACGATTTCGAGGCGGATCATCCCAACATCGACGTGAATGCGATCTATGCGGGCAACTATGATGACACCCGCGTACGTGCCCTGTCGGCTATTGAGGCGGGGGATGCGCCCCAGTTGTCGGTGCTGTTTTCCATCGATCTCTTCGAGTTGATCGAACAGGACGCCATCGTGCCTTTCGATGATGTGGTCGAAACCGACGAGGAGCGCGCATGGCTCGACAGCTTCTATCCCGGTTTGATGGAGAATGGCCGACTCGACGGTGAAACCTACGGGATCCCCTTTCAGCGCTCGACCATCGTATTGTACTGGAACAAGGATGCGTTCGAGGCGGCCGGTCTCGATCCCGAGCAGCCGCCACAAACCTGGGACGAGATGGCCGAAATGGCCAACACCATTCGTGACGCCGGTGACGGAGACGATCAGTGGGGAGTCATGATTCCTTCCACCGGCTACCCATACTGGATGTTTCAGGCATTGGCATTCCAGAACGGGCATCGTCTGATGAGCGATGATGGCACCGAGGTCTACTTCGATGACCCAGCCGCCGTCGAGGCGTTGGAGTACTGGGTGTCGCTGACCGATGAATACCAGGCGATGCCCGACGGGACCATCGAGTGGGGCACGTTGCGTCAGAACTTCCTCGAAGAGTCGACGGCCATGATGTGGCACAGTACAGGCAACCTGACTGCTGTGCGTGAAGGTGCCGATTTCGACTTCGGTGTGTCAATGTTGCCAGCCAAGGAGCAGCCCGGTAGTCCGACCGGTGGCGGTAATTTCTACCTGTTCAAGGACAGTACCGATGAAGAGAAGCGGGCGGCGATGACCTTCGTTCGCTGGATGACGGCACCCGAGCGGGCCGCCGCCTGGTCGATGGAGACTGGCTATATGGGCGTCAGTGAAGCGGCATACGAAACCGACGCCTTGAGTGATTATGTCGAGGATTTCCCGGCTGCCGCCGTGGCGCGCGACCAGCTCGAACACAGTACGGCGGAATTGTCGACTTACCAGGGCGGACGCGTACGGCGGGCTCTGGATAACGCCGTGCAAGCTGCGTTGACCGGTCAGATGGCTCCTGAAGAGGCGCTACAACAAGCCCAGCAAGAGGCAGAGGCCGCATTGCGCCGCTATGCCCGCTGATGCTGTGACGGCTGATGACGCGGAGAGGGCTGACGCTCTCTCCCGTTGGGAGACTCGATGTGAGGGGTGGGCATGCAGGCGTTAACGTCTCATCGGCATATGCAACTATATGGTGCGCTGCTGTTACTGCCGGCCGCCGTGCTGCTTGCCACGTTCGCGTATCTGCCCACCATCTCGACACTGATCAACAGCCTGTTTCTGCCCGGCATCCGGGGGGAACCGCCAGTCTTCGTCGGGCTCGAAAACTATCAGGTTCTCATCCAGGATGCGACCTTCTGGAAAGTGGCCCGCAATAACCTGTTTTACGCGCTTGGCACGATTCCGACGTCGATTGCCTTGGCGCTGGCAATGGCGTTATTCGTCAATGCCCGCTTACCGGGACGTGGCTTCGTGCGGATGGCCTATTTTACGCCAACCGTTCTGCCGATGATCGCTGCAGCCAATATCTGGATGTTCTTTTATGCACCGCAGATCGGGCTGTTCAATCACTTGCTCGATGTGGTTGGCATCAATGGTCCCAATTGGCTGGGGGACCCGAGTGTGGCACTTTTTTCGGTGATCATGATGACCATCTGGAAGGAAGCCGGGTTCTTCATGATCTTCTATCTGGCCGCACTGCAGAGCATACCGCCGGACCTGAAGGAAGCCGCCGATCTCGAAGGCACCGGCCGTTGGAGTTTCTTCTGGCGTGTCACCTTTCCGTTGCTGATGCCGACGACGCTGTTCGTGATGATCAATGCACTGATCAATGCGGTGAGAGTGGTCGATCATCTTTTCATCCTGACCAAGGGCGGTCCCAACAACGCCACCAATCTATTGCTGTACTACGTTTACGAGAATGCCTTCTCGTTCTTCGATCGCCCCTACGCGGCCACCATCACCGTTATCATTCTCTTGGTCCTTGCCATCGTGGCGACCGTGAAGTTCACCGTGCTGGATCGGCGCATCCATTATCAATGAATGCCGACGGAGTGACGTCATGACGACGGCTGCCCATGCCAACCATTTCGTACCGAGGCGTCGAGCTGGCGTACCCAGGTTGGAAACGCTGGCCGCCTGGTTGCTGGCCCTGATCTGGATCTTTCCGCTCCTCTACGCTGTCTGGGCTGCGATCCATCCCTCGGAATTCGTCGCCAGCTTCGAGCTGTTGGCTCCTCTGACTGTCACGAACTTCATCGAGGCCTGGAACGATGCGCCGTTCGCGCGGTACTACCTCAATACGTTCCTGATGGTTTCCGGTATCGTTATCGGTCAATTCATCGTGTGTACGCTGGCCGGTTTTGCCTTCGCCCGCTTTCCGGTCCCCGGTCGAGACATACTGTTCATGCTGGTACTGATCCAGCTCTTTGTCTTTCCCGAGGTTCTGATTGTCGAAAACTACCGTATCGCCAGCGGATTGGGCCTGATCGATTCCATTGCCGGCATCGGCTTGCCCTACATTGCCAGTGCCTTCGGTATTTTCCTGCTACGCCAGACGTTCAAGACCATTCCCAGGGAACTCGAGGACGCTGCCCGTATTGAAGGATGTAGCTGGATGGGCGTGCTGCTCAAGGTCTACGTTCCATTGGCCAAGCCGACGTATCTGGCGTATGGACTGGTATCTATCAGCCACCACTGGAACAATTTCCTGTGGCCGTTGGTCGTCACCAACTCGGTGGAAACTCGCCCTCTCACCGTGGGTCTCGCGATTTTCTCGGCCCCGGAAACCGGCGTGAATTGGGCCACGATCAGTGCCGCCACGCTGCTCAGCATCGCGCCCCTGTTGATCGCCTTCCTGCTCTTCCAACGCCAGTTCGTGCAGTCGTTCCTGCGGGCGGGGATTCGTTGAGCTAGCCGGTCGTTCATCGCTCAACGCAACTGACTATCCTTGCTGCCGCGTCGATTATAGCCACTGATGGCAGATTGCTGCTTGTCGAGTTCACGCTGGCAGGCAATGCAAAGACGGACTCCAGGCACGGCGTCTCGACGTGCCTGGGGTATTGCCTCCCCACACTCTTCGCAATGCGTCAGACTTTCGCCTTGCGGCAAGTGGCTGCGCGCACGTTCGAGTTCGTCCTGGACTGTGCTTTCAATCTGTTCGTGCACATCGCCATCTTTCGACCAACCGCCTGCCATCGTTGCCTCCCGTCGGTGCATGCGAACCGCGTCGTCTCATGACCTCATGGTAGTCTGGAATAATGGGAAGGTATTGGCCAACATCAGCCGTTACCGGGATGAGCCAGTCGCCTCGTCACGTCGTGCGCTTGGCGTTATGCTGCTGGGCATGACCATTGCTGAATACGCATCTTGTTTGGAGTTAGGCATGACTGGACAACAGATCGGGATCATCGGTACCGGAGTGATGGGCGGGCCCATGGCATGCAACCTTTTGCAGGCCGGATTTTCGGTGCAGGCATGGAATCGCTCTCCTGAGAAGCTGCAGGGGATAGCCGATTTGGGCGGCATCTCCTGTGATTCACCGGAGCAAGCGGCATCCGGTGTGGATGTGTTGATCTGCATGTTAAGTGATGGCCCGACCTGTGATGCCGTTCTGTTCGGTGACGGGGCGGCTGTCGACGCCATGGCCCCGGGGGCGACACTGGTCGTCATGAGTTCGATTCCTGTCGAGACGGCACACGTTCAGGCCGAGCGCTGTCGTGAACGTGGACTGGGGTACCTGGATGCGCCGGTGTCCGGTGGCGAACGAGGAGCCCAGGAAGCCTCTCTGGCGATCATGGTAGGGGGCGAGTCGGAAACGTTCGCGGCCGCCGAGCCGGTATTGACCGTGATGGGGCGGGCGGTGCATGTCGGACCGGCCGGTACCGGGCAGCAAGCCAAACTGGCCAATCAGATGATCGTGGCCAGTACCATTGCCACCGTTGCTGAGGCACTACTGTTCGCCGAACGGGGCGGCGCTGATCCCGCCAAGGTTCGTGATGCCCTATCCGGCGGATTCGCCGATTCGCCGATCATGCGGCAACATGGCTTGCGCATGATCGAGGAATCCTTTGCGCCTGGAGGCGCCGCCAAGTACCAGCTCAAGGACACGCATACTGCCATGGAGCGGGCCGACGTACTGGGGCTGCAATTGCCGGTGGCGACTGTCGCCGATGAATTATTCGAGGCCATGGTTGAACACGGCGACGGTGATCTCGATCACAGTGGCTTGATTCGTGAATTGCGACGCTTGAATGATTGAGCCATCCGATGTCGGAGAGGCCCCGATGCTCAGGACATCTCCTCTGACGTTGCATGCACTGCGGCCATGAACCGTTTCAGCTTGTACTCATTCAGTTTGCCGTCCGTCCGCACTCCGGTACAGATATCGACGCCGAACGGGTTGACCGCCCGTATCGCCTCGCCGACGTTGTCGGCGTTCAGGCCGCCCGCCAGAAATACCGGCACCGGGGAACGTTCAACGATCTGCGCACTCAATGACCAGTCATGAACACGTCCTGTGCCACCCAGTTCCTTGACCGCCAGTGATTGGTTACCTGAGTCGAGCAGCAGGGCGTCGACCTCTGGCGCAATACCGACGGCTTCCGCGACGGAGGCATCGTCGACGACATGGATGACCTGCACCAATGAAATGCCGGGTAACGAACGGCGCAGGGTGTGTAGTGCGTCCACGGTCATTCGATCGCAAAGCTGGAGCGTGTTGACGCCGCACCGTCGTTGTTGCGCGATGATCTCATTGGCATCCGTCTGGCTGGTGAGCAGAAAACGGCCGAGTGGCGGCGGAACCGTGCCTGCGATATCCGCAATGTGCTGTTCTTCGATCACGCCCGGCCCGCTGGGCATTTCCGAGACCAGGCCGAGCGCCGAGGCACCGGCCCGTATGGCGAGATGGGCTTCTGCGGTTGAGCTGATGCAACAGATTTTGACGCGCATGGTTTCCCTCGCTTGTATGACTCTGCTGGCGAATCACTATACATAACCTGGTAGTGAGAGAAATATCCTCCGGCCACAGTCTGCCAGTGCACAAAAAAGGCGCCGCCGAATCAGACACGGGGCGCCCAAGGGGAAGCCTGGGGAGTGTGCGGCAGGTGCACTTAGACGATTGCTGCGACACCGGCCTTGGCGATTTGAACGTCCTGGTCGGGCTTGACGCCGGAGACACCGACACTACCGGCTACCTGACCGTCGACGAGAACCGGTACGCCGCCGGATAACAGGGCTTGCATCGGTGCGGTCACGAAAGCCGTGCGACCATTGTTGATCATCTCTTCGAAGACCTGGGTCTCCTTGCGCCCAATGGCGGCATTGCGCGCTTTTTCGCCGGCGACGCCTGCGCTGAATGGAGCGGCACCGTCAAGACGCCGTAAACCGAGTAGATAGCCACCATCGTCGGCGACGGCAATGGTGACGTTCCAACTGTTGGCTGTGGCTTCTTGCTGAGCCGCATCCAGGATGGCGTTGACGTCGTCGAGGGTGAGCATGGGTTTGGTCTGCATGGGTGTCTCCTTGGTCAGTGTCAAATGACGAGCTATGGGCGATGAGCGCCTTGTGGTGCGAGTGATTGGTCGACAATTTCGATCCAATGCCTGACGGGGGTGCGATCGGCCCCGGCAAGATGGGTCTGACAGCCGATATTGGCCGTGACGATCACCTCCGGGTCGCCGGCTTCCAGCGCATCCAGTTTATTGTCCCGCAGTTGTGTGGCCAGCTCTGGTTGGGTGATCGAATAGGTTCCTGCCGAACCACAGCAGAGATGCGGATCCTGAACCGGTGTCAGCGAGAAGCCGAGTTGTCCGAGAACACCTTCCACGGCACCGTTGAGTTTCTGGGCATGTTGCAGGGTACAGGGACAGTGAAACGCCAGGCGTTTGTGTTCCTTGACGGTCAATGCATCGAGCGATTCATTGCGCAGGACTTCGGCAAGATCCTTGGCGAGTTCGCTGACCCGCTGCGCTTTCTCCGAGTATTGCGGATCATCGGCCAGCATGTCGCCGTACTCCTTGACGAAGGCGCCGCAGCCGCTGGCGGTCTGAACGATCGCCTCGGCACCGGCTTCGATATGTGGCCACCAGGCGTCGATATTGGCGCGCATGCGCTCACGGCCCGCTTCCAGGGCATTGAGATGGAAGTCGATGGCGCCACAGCACCCGGCTTCGCTCACTGGTGTCAGGCCAATGCCAAGACGGTCGAGCACACGCGCAGTCGCTGCATTGGTATTGGGTGACAGGCCAGGCTGGACACAGCCTTCGAGGATCAGCATCTGACGCTCGTGACGTTGGTGGTCCGGTCGGGTGCCGGCATCGAGCGGGGCCGGTGGCATCTTGTCCTTGAGCATACCGGGCACCAGCGGTTTGAACGTCAGGCCGAGCCTGAGCAGCGCCTGAAAGCGCTGGGGATCGACCAACGCTTTGCGCAGCCCGTAGCGAAACGCGCGCTCGGAGGCCTTGCGAGGAACCCGGCGCTCGATTTCCGCGCGGCCGATGTCGAGTAGTTTGTGATATTCGACGCCGGACGGGCAGGTGGTCTCACAGTTGCGGCAAGTCAGACAGCGATCCAGATGCAAGCGCGTCTCTTCGGTGATCCGGTCGTCATCGTCGCGGCTTTCCAAGAGTTCCTTCATCAGGTAGATGCGGCCACGTGGGCCGTCGCGCTCATCACCCAGCAACTGGTAGGTCGGGCAGGTGGCGTTGCAAAACCCGCAGTGCACGCAGGAGCGCAGCACCCGATCGGCTTCGCGTATGTGCGGTTTTTTCAGGTCTTCTTCAGAAAAATGCGTCTGCATGTCAGACCTCCGCGTAGAGTCGGCCAGGATTGAAAATGCCATTGGGATCGAGCGTCGCCTTCAAGTGGCGATGATATTTGGCAACGGTGGGCGCTAATGGCATGAAGGGGTCGCAATCTCCCGGCGTATAACACGTTGCGTGGCCGCCGGCACTGGAGGCAGCGTTGCGCAGGGTGTCGGTAGCGAGTCGGGTTCGTAACCAGCGCTGGGCACCGCCCCAGTCGTAAATCACCGCGGTGTCGTCACCATTTTCCAGTTCGAGAGCTGGCGTATTGTTGGGCAGTGACAATCGCCAGAGCGGGCGGTCGTCTGCACTGGAAAAGAACGCCAGGCGATGTTCCCGCAGATCCGTCCAGAACGTGTTGTCGAGCGTATCGCCTCCCAGACGTTCCCGGGCGGCGGCGACCGAGTTGGCTCCCCCTTCAAGGCGAAGATGCAGGCTGCCATCGTGATAGGTGGCGGCGGTGATCGGCAATGGCTGACGCCCCCAGTCGGCGAGCCGTTCCAGGGCCGATGTCAAAGGTATCGCCAAGCTCAGGCTATGAACAGCGGTCGGTTTGGGCAGGACCTTGAGCGACACCTCGGTCAGTACACCTAGCGTTCCCTGGGCGCCGGCCATTAGCCGCGACAGGTCATATCCAGCGACGTTCTTGATCACTTCGCCCCCGAAACGCAGGTGCTTGCCGTCATGCGTGATCACGCGCGAGCCCAGCACGAAATCCCTCACGCTGCCGGCCCAGGGGCGGCGAGGACCGGACAGGCCTGTCGCAATCATGCCGCCGACCGTGGCAGCGTTGCCGAAATGGGGTGGTTCAAAGGCCAGCATCTGTCCTTCGGCGTCGAGGGCCGCCTCAAGCTCAGTCACCGGTGTGCCGGTGCGTACCGAGACGATCAACTCAACCGGGTCGTAATGGCTGATACCGCGGTGCTCGCGGATGGATAGCGGGTGACCTTGCACCGGTCGGCCATAGAACGCTTTGGTATCACCACCGACGATTTTCAGTGGCGTCTTGTCCATATCGGCTTGGCGAACCTGCTCGCAAAGCGCCTCGGCCATGTCTTGATCATGTTGTGCCATGGTCATCTCTTAGAAACGTGGCAAATCTGGGTGCGGCAATTCGTTGTTATGCACGTGCATGGCGCCGAACTCAGCACAGCGCTGCAACGTGGGAATATTCTTGCCCGGGTTGAGTAGGCGGCGTTCATCGAAGGCCGCCTTGACGGCATGGAAGACCGTGATCTCGTCAGGCTGGAACTGTGTGCACATCTGGTTGATTTTTTCCCGGCCGACACCGTGCTCGCCGGTGATACTACCGCCAGCCTCCACGCACAATTCGAGAATCTTGCCACCAACCTCTTCAGCCAGTTCCAGCTCGCCAGGTTGATTGGCATCGAACAGAACCAGCGGATGCATGTTGCCATCGCCGGCATGAAAGACATTGGCGACAGGCAAGCCTGATTCTTTCGAGAGCGCTGCAATGCCATTGAGCACTCGCGGTAGCTCTCGACGGGGTATCGTGCCGTCCATGCAATAGTAGTCGGGCGACATGCGGCCGACGGCGGGAAAGGCGTTCTTGCGCCCGGCCCAGAAGCGGGCACGTTCAGCGTCGTCGCGGGCGAGGCTGATATCGATGGCACCGGCTGTCTCCAGTATCCGGCGCACCGTGTCGCAGTCATCGTCCACATCCGCTTCGACGCCGTCCAATTCGCACAGCAGGATCGCTTCGGCCTCGACCGGATAGCCGGCATGTACGAAGTCCTCGGCAGCCTGGATGGCGAGTTTGTCCATCATCTCCAGTCCTCCGGGGATAATGCCCGCGGCGATGATGTCGCCGACCGCTTTGCCGGCTTTCTCGACATCGTCGAAGCTAGCCATCAGAACCTTGGCATTCTCGGGGTTGGGCAACAGTTTGACGGTCACTTCGGTGACGATCCCCAGCATTCCTTCGGAACCGGTGAACAGGGCCAGCAGATCGAAGCCGGGAGAATCTAAAGCATCCGAGCCGAGCGTCATGCGCTCGCCTTCGATAGTGATCACCTCGATCTTCAGTATATTGTGAACGGTCAAACCGTACTTGAGGCAGTGCACACCACCGGCGTTTTCAGCCACGTTGCCGCCGATCGAGCACGCGATCTGCGAGGAAGGGTCGGGCGCGTAATAAAGTCCATAGGGTGCAGCGGCTTCGGAAATGGCCAGGTTGCGCACACCGGGTTGTACGCGGGCGATTCGTGCCTCCGGGTCGATCTCGAGAATCTGCTTGAAGCGTGACATGACCAGCAATACCCCTTGCTCCAGGGGGAGCGCTCCGCCGGACAGGCCGGTGCCGGCGCCGCGTGTGACCACCGGCACGCCCATGTCGTGGCAAGTGCGCATGAGCCGTTCGACCTGGTCCAGGGTGTCCGGCAGTGCCACCAGCATGGGCAGGACGCGATAGGCAGACAGTCCATCGCACTCGAAAGGGCGGAGGTCTTCTTCGCGATGCAGTAACGTCAGGCCCTGCACGGCCTCTTGCAGCCGAGTCAGAACCTGTTGTTTATCATTGGCGGGCAACTCACCGTCGAGTCGCTCGTCATACAGGATGTTCATGGCACCCCCATCAAGTCGTTAGGCCGTTTCTTGCGTCGTACTCCGGTTGGCCTTTGCATGCCCAATGTGTGAATTTCCAAGGCCATTGTCCAGCCTTTGGTGTACTGGTAAGACCACTATTTGGATTGTATGATGGAAAACATTTCCAATTTACAGGTTCCACGGAAGATTGACAGCCCCTGGTGCTGTACGGGGCAGATTCCGTTTTTCGGCAGGTAAGGAGTGTCGGGATGTCATCGTCGTCTCAGGAAATTGGTGTGTCGTCACGCACGCCTGATGCGGTAGCCGCCAAGTTGGAACAATTGATTCTCGACGGTGTGTTCCGGCCCGGCCAATTGCTTCCGTCCGAGCGACGGTTGTGCGATCGGTTAGGCGTATCGCGGTCGTCACTCCGAGAAGGTCTGCGCGCCCTGCGCAGCAAGGGCATCATCGAAACGCGCCAGGGGCGTGGATCCGTGGTCGCCCAATTATTGCCCGGTCGAGATGACAGTCCGCTGATGTATCTGTTCCGGGATCACCCCCGCACGCTTTACGATCTACTGGAAGTGCGTTCGCTGCTGGAAGGCGAATCCGCGCGTCTGGCTGCTGAACGCGGGACACCGGCAGATAAAGTCGTGATACGCCGGCGTTACGAGGCGATGCACGACTATGTGCAATCGACGTGCGACGTGGATGTCGAGCATTTGGCTCGCCTTGATCACAGTTTCCATTTGGCCATCTGCCAAGCGTCTCACAATCCTGTACTGGTACATACGCTGCAGAGCCTGACCGACTTGTTGCTGAGTTCCGTATTCGCTTCGGTGAAGAATCTGTACCACCGGCCGGGGCCACGGGAGCAGATCAATCATCAGCACGAAGCGATTTATCTGGCGGTATCGGAAAGTCATCCCGAGCGGGCACGACGAGCGGCCCTGGATCATCTTGCCAGTATCGGTGACAACCTGCGTGATATCGAAGCGGAAAACGAGCGTCTTGAACGCTCGTCAATGCGGCTCGAGGAGTGGTAGTGGACGACGCCCCGATATGAACAGGGGCGTCGGTGGGGGCACACGCTCACCCTAGCTGCCCAGCAAGGGGTCGCCTATACCGATGAGGTAGATGGCGATCAGCCCGATCATGCCACTGGCAATCAGGTAATAGAGCGTCGGCAGGATGGTTCGACGGATCGTCGTACCTTCACGGCCCAGCAAGCCGACCGTCGCCGATGCTGCGACCACGTTGTGGATCGCAATCATGTTACCGGCAGCCGCACCTACCGCTTGCAGTGCGACCATCATCGCCGTGGATACACCCAATTGCTGTGCCACATTGAACTGGAAGTCCGACAGCATGAGGTTGGAGACGGTGTTCGAGCCGGCGATGAAAGCACCGATCGCGCCAATGGCCGGAGAGAACAACGGATAGATATCGCCCACGCCATCGGCAACCAGCCGAGCCATGGCAACCGGCATGGAGACCAGGTCGGCATCATTGACACCGGAATTGATCAGGATCCGGACCATGGGCACAGTGAAGATCAGCACGAAGCCAGCGCCGAGCAGCGTCTTGCTGGACTCCGAGATGGCGGACGTGAGCCTGGCCGGTGTCATGCGATGCAAGAAGAAAGTCACGGCCACCACCATCAACATGATACCGCCGGGGAGATACAGCGGCTGCAGACTACCGCTCACATCCCCTTCACCCAGGATATTGTTCCAGGCGAGGCTGAAGGAGGTGAGAGCCTCCTGTACGGGTGGGATGGTGCGTGAGGCCACGAGGAAAAGAGCCAGCAGGACATAGGGCGCCCAGCCGCGAAAGACTGACATCGGGGCCCGGTCGGTCACTTCGTCGACCTTGATCTGCAGGTTGCCGATCCAGTCGTCCGGCCAGGAACCCGAATCGGGAAAATCCCAGGTATCCTTGGGCAGCAGGAACCCTTTGCGAGCGGCGGGCACGACGATGGCCAGACCGATCATGGCGCCGATCATGGCCGGAAATTCCGGCCCCAGGAACACGCCGACCAGCATGTAAGGAATCACGAAGGCAAGGCCGGTGAAAATCGCAAACGGTGCGATCGACAAACCTTCCGTCCACGAACGGTTGGCGCCGAAGAAGCGCACCATCATGGTGACCAGGATCAACGGCATCAGGACACCGACGATGCCATGGGTAACCGCTACCTCACTGGTGATCAGTTGGAAGAAGGTTTCCCAGTTAGAGCCGTTGGCTTCGAGTGTCTCGGTGATACCGGAGCGATCGAGGCCACTGCTCACACCGACGACAATGGGCGTGCCGACGGCACCGAATGACACCGGCGTGGATTGCAGCATCATGCCCACCATGACGGCAGCCAGGGCCGGGAAACCCAGCGCGACCATCAGCGGTGCCGCCACGGCAGCCGGCGTGCCGAAGCCTGATGCCCCTTCGATGAAGCAGCCGAATAACCAGGCAACGATCAGTGCTTGAACCCGCCTGTCGGGACTGATGCCGGAGAACCCGTTGCGAATGGCAGCAATGCCCCCGGAGTGTTTCAAGGTGTTAAGCAGCAGGATGGCACCGAAGATGATCCACAACAGCGAGGCTGTCTGAATCAAGCCTTGGAAGGTCGACGCCAGAATACGATTGAAGGGGATGTTCCAGGCAAGCAACCCGATCAATGCCGTAACGATGAAAACGATGGGCATGGCGATCTTGGCGGGGATACGGAACCCGATGAGCAAGATTCCAGCCAGTAAGAGCGGCACGAAGGCCAGCAGCCCGAGTAGCGTTTCGTTCATGAAGGCGGTGTCCTCTTGCAATGAAGTGCCTGTTGTTGGGCGATGTATTTATGTTCGCGAATCGCAGTGGCCCCTCCCGCTTGTGGCTTAGGCAGAGGTGTCACTGACGCGAGTAGCAGCAAGATAATCGTCAACGAACCCGTTTGACCATACCTGGAGAATTGGTATTACCAGTTATGTGTTATGCATCGCTAATTAATAAACTTTTGATTTTCTGGTATTAACGTCAAATTCTGGTTGTCCGATCGGCGCATTTTCCGTCGTTGAGTTACGACTAATGGACAACACTTGGATCGGCGATGACTGGGCGCTGACCCTGTGTTTCGGGCAAACTGGTGTGAGTCGTTCCGGGTATCGAGGCGATGGTAAGCTATCAGCATTCCGTGGGAGGACAGACCATGACACGAGAACTTTACGACTTAT
Source organism: Aidingimonas lacisalsi (assembly GCF_008079445.1). GTDB lineage: Bacteria > Pseudomonadota > Gammaproteobacteria > Pseudomonadales > Halomonadaceae > Aidingimonas > Aidingimonas lacisalsi. The sequence goes on from NZ_VRYH01000002.1 coordinate 371,210, forward strand.
GCGGTATCGATGAAGGCCTGCGTTTCTCGCCGTATTGCTGGCGGGTCAAGTATGCCCTCGCTCATAAAGGGCTGGAGGTTCAGACACATCCGTGGCACTTCACCGACAAGGAGGCCATCGAGTTCTCCGGCCAGGGCAAGGTGCCGGTGCTGGTGGATGGCGAGTCGGTTGTCAGTGACAGTTATGACATCTTTCGTTATCTCGACCGGACCTATCCCGATTCGCCGCTGCTGGGAGACGCTGCATCCGAAGCGCGTGCTCGCTTCTTCAAGTTCTACGCTGAACGGAGCCTGGCGCCGGGCATATTGCGAACCATCATCATGGACCTTCTCAATGCCATCCATTCCAAGGATCGGGAGTATTTTCGCGAGACCCGCGAGAAAGCCTTCGGACGTACTCTCGAAGAGCTGCACTCCCCCAGCCAGGGATTGAGTCTCCTGGACAAGGCCCTGGAGCCCCTGCGCGGCCGCCTGGAAGAGAGCGACTTCCTGGATGGCGATGCACCGGCGGCGGCCGACTACCTGGTGTTCTCCCCTTTCATGTGGGCGCGGGTCGTTTCCACGGCCGACCTGGTATCGAACGCCGACCCGGTATATGGCTGGATGGAACGCATGCTGGATCTATATGGCGGCCTGGGGCGCAATGCCACGCGGGTCGTCGATATCGAAGGGGCCTATGATGGATGAAGGAAGTACCTTGCCACCTTGCTTTACGCATATCTCGTGAGACTCATGCCGGCCTGTTGCCACAGCGTCAGTTCGAGTCGTTCCAGTAAGCCTTCCAGCCTCGCCTGAGGTTGGGGGCAGGGCTTGCGTCTTGTAACAAGCATTCAGTAATGGGCGAGCCGCGTTGCTGAGTTCCATGACTTCCTCCCGGGAGCACGATCGTTGCTATTTTCGCGAAGATAGCATGCGACTGAAACGTGTGAATCCCCCTGAGAGGGCGTCCTAGCAAGAGAGGCGAGTCCAGAGGGCATCTGTCAGTAAGGCGTGATGCCTCCGGAATTCCGAGATGAAATCATGGGTCAGACGAGATAGTGGCTGATCGCGTGGTGTCAGTAACGCAAACTCTTCGCCGAGATCGGGTTGGAAGGGGCGTAATGCCAAGCTCGATTCGCCGAAGGCAGTGGCACTGATCGGGTCGAGCACCGCGATACCGAGCCCCCTGCTGACCATCCGAGTTGCCTGAAGAGCCAGGGAAACCTCAAGGCGTCGACGCGGCTTGACTTCGGAACTCTCTAACAAGTGATCCAATGCGATTCGCAGTGGATCCCTGGGTTCGAAGCAGATCAGCGTTTCATCGGCTAGGTCATCGATCTGAATGCAGTTTCGCGAAGCCAGTGAGTGGCCAGGTGGTAACGCGCACACGCTGTTCAGTTGATAGGTTTCAGCCACCACGCGGTCATCGTTGTCTGCAACGATCGCAAACCCCAGATCACATCGCTGGGTCATGACGTCTTCAACGACCTGCTGCGAGCGGAAAGTGGTCAATTCGATACGAGCATCGGGATGGGCTGGAGCGAAACTCGCGAGCACATCGGGGAGAAATGTCATGCCCAGTAGTGGCATCGCACTGATACGCAAGCCTCCTACCTCACGTTCTCGAATCCGACGTGCGGTATCACGTAGATGCTCCATTCCGCTCCAGACCTGGGCGACTTCACGATAAAAGATGCGTGCTTCCGGTGTCGGGACGAGTCGCCCTCTCACCCGTTCGAAGAGAGTAAAACCGATATCGTGCTCGAGCTGTTTCAGCAGCCGTGTTACGCCCGGTTGGGCAATCAGCATACGTTCGGCTGCGGCCGAAACGGTACCACTCTCCATGACATGCTTGAATGCTTCGACCTGGCGATCGCGTAGGTAGGGTAAGGCCATAATAAAAAGCTATAGGTTGCCCATCGATTGGTATTGGATCGTATACCTATCGCCCGACTATCGTCGAGTTATCGACTATGTAGGAGAGAAGCGAGCTTTGCAGAGCGATTTCCTGATCATCGGCGGTGGTGTTGTCGGTATGGCGGTGGCTTATGGGTTGGTGCGTGCCGGACAACGAGTCACAGTGCTCGATGAAAGTGACGATGCTTTTCGGGCATCACGTGGCAATGCGGGACTGACCTGGGTGCAGGGCAAAGGTATCGGCATGCCTCATTATGCCGAATTGAGCCTGGATGCCAGCCTGTCGTGGCCGGCCTTTGCTGCAGAGCTGGAAGCCCGTACGGAAATCGACATCGAGCATGAATGCCGAGGTGGTGTCGACCTCTGTTTCGATGCCCCGGAAGCCAAGGCGAGACAGCGCGATTACGCCGAACTCCAATCGTCTTCGCGTCATCTTGCGCAACATTTTCGCTGGGAGTATCTCGACCGACAGGCGTTGCAAACCTGCCTTCCCGGTTTGGGAAAGAGTATTCACGGAGGGACCTGGTCGCCCCATGATGGACACTGCAATCCATTGCATTTGCTGCGGGCGCTGCATGCCGCATGCCGGTCCCTGGGTATGGAGTATCATGCTGGCACCCCCGTCTTGTCGCTTTCTCCATGCCTGAACGGCTTTCGTGCCGCTACGCCTGATACCGAATTTCATGCCGAGCGAGTGATAGTCGCTGCGGGACTCGGTGCTCGTACTCTGGCACCGATGCTGGGATTGACCGGTACAGTGCGGCCCGTGCGGGGTCAAATGCTCGTGACCGAACGGATGCCGCGTGTCGAGCAATTACCGACCCCCCAGTTACGCCAGACAGCCACCGGAGGGTACCTGATCGGCGACACCCATGAAGAGGTTGGTTTTGATAAGGGTGTTTCTCTCGAGGTGATGTCCTTCCTGGCTGATCGGGCCGTGCGAATCTATCCCTTTCTACGTCAGGCCAGGCTGATAAGGGCCTGGGGAGCGCTGCGTATCATGACACCCGACGGTGCACCGCTCTACGAGGCGTCGTCTCGGTATCCCGGTGCCTACAACTTGAACTGTCACAGCGGCATCAGTCTGGCGGCTTTTCATGCCAATGAACTCGCGCGAGCGATAATCGATGATCGTCTCGAGGAACGTTGGTCAGCATTTTCAGGAGCCCGTTTCGATGTTCCAGCGCATCGCTGAATCTAGCGTGATAGATGGCGTCGATATCCAACTCGACGGAGAAATCTATCACATACCTGTCACATTGTCGGTCGCAGCGGCGGTGCTGTTTATCAAAGGGGATGAAGAGTATCGGCGTCATGTCGATGGTCATGCCAGAGCGCCTTTCTGTTTGATGGGGTGCTGCCATGAATGCCTGATCACCATCGACGGAGAACCCAACCGTCGGGGGTGTCTCGTCAGCGTGGCCGAGGGCATGAGTATCGAGCGTCAGTTGGAAGGAAGCCAAGACGATGGGTGAGTTGTGTCAAGCCGAGATTGCCATTATCGGTGCCGGCCCTGCGGGCATGGCTGCAGCGATTCGCCTGGCGCAGGCAGGCATACGTCCGGTGGTGTTCGATATGGGGAACGCTCCGGGAGGACAAATCTATCGACAACTCAATGCCCCCGTCATTGGCGAGACCTTGAGTGGAACGGATTACTATAGGGGGCGTCGCTTACTCCGTGATTTCTCTCGGGCCGATATCGATTATCGGCCGCGTAGCCAGGTCTGGTGGGGACAATGCGAATCTGACGGAGTGTCATTGGGCGTCGTTGATTCCGCAGGGGCGTCTCGTTGGCACGTGCATCGCCTGCTACTCGCGACCGGCTCCATGGAGCGGAGCTGGCCGTTCCCAGGATGGCAACTCCCGGGTTTGATGCAGGCTGGTGCCGCCCAGATATTATTCAAGGAAGGAGGGCTGGTGCCCGAAGCGTCGCCAGTTTTAGCCGGGTCGGGACCGTTGTTGTATTTACTGGCATGGCAGTACTGTCGTGCTGGATGTGCGCCACAGAGAATACTCGATACAACCCCAGCATCCCGCTATCGACTGCCATTGCGCTACCTGCGTGGTGCCTGGAAGGGGCGACATTATCTGATGAAGGGGAGCCGTATGATGTTGGCGTTGAAGCGCGCTGGCGTTCCCATTCACCACGGCGTTGAAGCGCTTGAGGCGACGGGAAGGAATCGGGTTGAGAGAGTGCATTATTACTGGCGCGGGCACTGGCACGACCAGGATACGTCACTGGTTCTGACACATTTTGGTGTCGTTCCTGAACCGCAGTTGGGGCGTGCTATCGGTATTCCATATGACTGGCACGAGGGACAACAAGGTTTCCTGCCCGTACGAAACGCGTCTTTGCAAGCGCGAGATCGAGTATGGATCGCTGGGGATGGCGGTGGCATCGGTGGTGCTCTCAATGCCGAGCGGGAAGGACGCCTTGCGGCACTCTCGATGCTGACGGTGTCAGCGAACGATGTAGCCGACCGGGAACGTGAGCGGCGACGACTGGAACATCGGCGTGCTACCGACCTGGCCGTGCGCCCCCTGCTGGAGGCAATGTTCCGATTGCCGTCACATTGGTTGTCTGAACAACCCGATACCACGCTCGTTTGCCGTTGCGAGAGCGTATCGCTCGGCGAACTGCGTCGAGCGATAGAGCAAGGCGCCGTAGGGCCCAATCAATTGAAAGCCTTTACTCGCTGTGGCATGGGGCCCTGTCAGGGGCGAGAGTGCGGTGAGAGCGTCACCCGGTTATTGAGCACCGTTCAGGCTCGGCCTCCCCAGGAGGTCGGTTACTACCAAGTTCGTCCTCCAGTACAAGCTTTGTCACTGGGGGAATTGGCTGCGATGGCAACTGACGCATAACGGCCTGCTTGATTACGACAACGATAAACGCTGGATTAATCGGGACGCCAACGTTCACATTTCTTCGACAACAAACGAATGAGGACTACAAGATGAGACCACTAGCGACGACTGTAACTCTCCTTTCCACCGTACTCATCAGCGGTGTTGGCCACGCCGATGATGAGCCTCTCCGGATCGGTGTCGATGTTCCCTACGAGCCTTATCAGTACAAGGAAGCCGATGGCACGATCCAGGGCTTCGAAGTAGAATTGGTCAATGCTGCATGCGAGCGTATGGCGCGTGAGTGCGAGTGGGTCGAACAGTCGTGGGATGGCATCATTCCTGGGCTTCAGGCACGCAAGTACGACATGATCGCTTCTGCCATGAACATTACGGATGAGCGTTCCCAACACGTTCTGTTCTCGGATCCCTACTATCAGGTACCTTCAGTATGGGTCGGGAAGCAAGGGGCCGATATCGATCTGGAAGGGGAACTGAGTGAGCGCGCCATCGGTGTTCAGCAGGGAACGATCCAGGATGAGTATGTTACCCAGTTCTACCCGGAAGCGGATTTGCGCCGTTATGGCAGTACTGCCGATGTCGTCAACGACATGCATGCCGGACGACTGGATTTGGTCTTCACTGCCTTTCCGTTGGCTCAGGAAAATTTTCTGAGTGAGGATGAATTCGAGCGGCAAGGGGAACTGGTAACCGGCCCGGAATCGATTTACGGACCGGGGATCGGAGCGGCGTTTCGCAAGCGTGATGACGACCTTGTAGAGGAGTTCAACGAGGCCATGACGGAGCTGAAGGAAGACGGCACCTTCGATTCACTGTATGACAGCTACTTCGATGAGTAACGTCACCCATTCCGTTTCATAATTGATTCAACAAATCCCGTACGGGGCGAGTCTCTAGGGTGTCGACGACGTGTCTGAGCGAATGGGCGTGAGCCTCCCCCAAGGCCGGGTCGGCGAGCGCATGAAACTTGGCGACGATGTCGTCGTCGCTGAGTGGATTGGTCGGGTTGCCGAGCGCTTCATGAGGCACGCTTTCGACGGTTATCCCGTCCTTCAAGTGCAGCCGTGCACTGGCCCAACGTTCTTGCGGTAAGCGGTCGTTGAAGGTGTCGTCTTCCTGGACGACGACGCGTTCGGCCAGTGCTTGAACGGTCGAGTCGTTCAATGCCTCGGTGATGCCATGAACGTCGACGGTACCGAACTGCACGGCACAGGCCACCGCCCAGGGCAGGCTGTATTGCGCCTGTTCGGTGGTCGTTGGCCGCACGGTGTGCAAGCGTTTGCCTTCGTGGAAGGTGATGATCTCGATACGTTCTGCCGGGGATCCAGGTCGCTGTCGACGAGTGAGAGCACCGCTTCGACGGCCGGTTGTGCCCAGCGGCATACCGGATAGGCCTTGAAGTACTGTTCGAACAGGTACCAGCGTTGACCGATATCTGACCGCAGCGACGCCCAGCGCATTCCAGGCACCGGAGAGGCAGCGTCAAGTGGGAGTCGGCTTCGTGCAGTGTCAGTGTGACCGGCCGCGGGCTGGGCCAGATCAGCGGCCAATAGGCCGTGGTCACTGACACACGGATCCGATGCCCGGGCGCAAAACGGTGACAGGCTTGGTTGAGCTTGATCGTGACGTCCACGGGGGTGTCAGTGGGAACGGCGCTGGGCGTTTCGTGGCTATCACGATGACAGAGGTTGAGCACCCAGTAGGAAACGCGTTGGGATACGCCGTCGGGGGAGACATCGCTCAGCCGTACGATCAGGTTCGCCTGCGGCTGGTCGACGCTGACTCGTACACGTAGCAACGGTCGACCGAGCATATCGTGAGCGACGTCCAACGGAGCGGTATCGAAGGTCAACGAGTGAGCGTCGTCACGGCGCTGATCGCCCGCGATTTCAGGACCACTGCAGTGGGGGATGTACTCACCGCACTGCAGGCCGTTGTCGCCAGCATGCCCGCCAGTCACTCCGAATATCGGGGTGCGACATGAATGAGAGCGACGAAGCCGCCCCAGCCGAAGTTTTCATTGAGGATGCTACCGCCTTTGTAACGCACATCGTCATGGTAACGGTCCACGGTGGCGCCCACGGCGATAATCGCTTTCAGGGGCGAGGGTTGGCGTGAGGCTACCTGTAGCGAATTGAACCCGTCCCAGGAGATACCCATCATGCCGATCCGTCCACTACACCAGGGTTGGGCTGCGATCCATCCGATGGCGGCAACCAGGTCATCTTGTTCGCTGGCCAGGTATTCGTCTGCCAATACGCCATCGGAATCACCACTGCCTCGCAGGTCGATGCGCAGTGCTGCATAGCCATGCCCGGCAAAATAGGGATGCATGCGTTCATCGTCGCTGCTGGTGGCATCGCGACGTCGGTAGGGGAGGCATTCGATGATGGCGGGCACCGGCAATGTCTCAGCGGACTCGGGCCGCCATAGACGGGCGGCGAGACGTGTGCCGTCGGGCAAGGGAATCCATAGCTCCGGAATATCGACAATGGCGTGGGGAAACGTATCGACTTCACGACTGTCGGGCTGAGCGCCACTGGGAAACATGGGAACTCCTCAACGCACACCGGGCGACGGTGATCCGTCGCCCGGAGAAGATGGCCGGAATGAAGTGATGGATCAGATCAGCCCCAGATCGGCATCAAGGGTCTTGGCCTGCCGGTAAGTCTCTTCGGCATTGGCCGGTTGTTCCTGATCGTGGAAGAGGATGACCGAATTGCCGGTATATTCCCAGCAGAGATCGACCTGCCCGTTTTCCTGGGCTTGGCGAAGCACACTGGTTCCCAAACCGTCGCGTTGATCGACAGTGTAGCCATTCTCCTCGAGGAGTTGGCTCGTCGCCGACGTCAGAATCAGATGTTTTGTATAGTTGAGCCCGCCGACCACGATGGGGTCGTTTTGTGCATGCGCAGCAAACTAGCAGTTATCGTCCTGTTTTTCATTTGCCGATCGATTTTATCGTGCCGTCAGGATAACGCACTGATGAACGGGAATTTATGAGGATCTGCAATGCCTGCGATAAACGCCCGGGCCGGGGCTGGCTGCCGGGGATCAGCCGGGTTCGGTGGCGGCTGTCGTCGCCACGTCATGACGGACTTGCCAGTCATGGGGAACGCCTCGTCGTAAATAGTCCAACAGGCTCAGGACCTTACGAGGCAGATGCCCAAAGGGGTAGAGCAGTGTCACGGGAAGCGGTGATGGTGCCCACCCCTCGAGGCAGCGCGTCAGGGTGCCTGGATGATGGGCCAGGCGCTGTTTCGCCATCCAATCGGGAATGATGCCGAGACCGCGTCCGCGAGCAATGGCATCGCTATGGAGCACATGCTGGTCGACATAAAGCCATGAGGAAGGCAGCGAAACGTGGCATTCCCCCTCATAAGGATGATAGAGAACCAGTCCCTTTTCAGTTTCGCCGAGCAGGTCGATCCAGTCATGATTGGCAAGTTCTCGGGGATGCAACGGAACGCCATGCTTCACGAGATAGTCCGGATGGGCATACACGCCGCGTGTCATGCGGCCCAGTGGCTCCTGACGCAAACCGCACTCGGGAGGGGTTCCCAGCCATAGACATAGCGATGTGTCTTCCGGCGACTGTGGCGGCGTCAGCTGGGTATGTACACGTAGCCGAACTCCCGGATACCGAGTTGTGAATCCTTCCATCTGACGCGCAAACCAGCTACGTGCCAGGGAGCTATGGACGTGCACGGCCAATTCACCGCTGACTTCCTCTTTGAGTTCATCCAGAGCCCGTTGCCCTTGTTCGCTCAAGCGCAGGATCTGCTGGCAATACGCCAGGAATAGCGTGCCGGCTTCCGTAGGGAGCAACCGGTTGGCTTGGCGACGCAGCAGTGGCTGGCCGAGCCGGTCTTCAAGCTGACTGATGCGTCGGCTGAGTGTCGATTTCACGACGCCTAACTGCCTGGCGCTTCCCGTCAGGCTGCCGGTTTCCATGACCGAGTTAAACGCGACCAATTCATCCAGATCATGCATGGCTTGCTAGGTGAACCGTTGTCAGTTGGCAAAGTTCAAGTATCACATATTCGGCATGGTGATGAAAATCATTTGCAGTAATGGTGTTGCAATTAGCGAAACACCGTGTAGCAGGACATGTGTCGTTGTGTATGGAAGAATCTAAATGAGAAAAATTAGCATTAATAATGCAGTCGGCGAATCGACAGCCGATCATCAAGGAGAACGATGTCATGTCCTATCAATCACGCAAAGCTGCGTTGGCGTTGGCCATTATCGGTGCCAGTAGTGGAACGGTGAACGCTCAGGAGACCGTACAGGCCGATCCTCAGAGTCTGGACGATGTCGTGGTGACGGCGTCCGGCTATGAGCAACAGCTCGTGAATGCTCCCGCTTCGATCAGCGTATTGAACCGCGAAGATCTCGAGAAGCGCCACTACAGTGATATCACCGATGCCCTTCGAAAGGTGCCGGGTGTCGTGATCACGGGGGGTGGCCGAGGCGATAACGGAGCGGATATCAGTATTCGTGGAATGCCGGCGCAATACACGCAGATTCTGGTTGACGGCAAGCCGCAAACGACGCGGGAGAGCCGTCCCAATGGTAGTGCCGGCTTCGAGCAGGATTGGCTACCGCCTCTACAAGCCATCAAGCGTATCGAGATCATACGGGGGCCGATGGCTACCTTGTACGGTTCGGATTCCATTGGTGGGGTGATCAACGTCATTACGCGCAAAGTCGCCGACGAATGGCATGGCAATATCCAGTTCGACACTATCGTTCAGGAAGACAGCCGGTCCGGTAATAGTCAGCAGAGCAATATTTACCTGAGCGGCCCCCTCAAGGAAGACTTGCTGGGGCTTCAGGTGTACGGGAAAGTGCAGAATCGCGAAGAGGATGAGATCGTCAATGGATATGAAGACAAGGGGCTGCGCAGCCTGACCGCGAAACTGTCATTGACCCCGAATGACGACCATGACTTCGTCTTCGAGGCGGGGGCATCAGAGCAAACGCGCGATTCCAACATGGGACGTTCGGCGCCCTCGGAAGGGTGCCGTGGTGGCTGTGAGGACTCCTACAGCGAGTACACTCGGGAGCATCAAGCGATCACGCATACCGGCCGTTGGAATATCGGCACCACGGAAACCTACGTACAGCGCGAAACCAGCGAGAACCGCTCGCGGGAAATGGAAATCACCAATACGATCGCCAAGACCAGCCTGGTCATGCCGTTGGGCGCGCATATGCTCACGGTGGGAGCGGATTACGAGAAGGAGGAACTCGATGACCGTACCTCCAACCGTATCTCCGACCGCACGGCAATCGACAATGCCAAATGGTCGGTCTTCGCCGAAGATGAATGGCTGCTCACCGAGGCGCTGTCACTGACGGGGGGTGTGCGTCTCGACGATGACGACAATTACGGCAGCCAGATCAGCCCCAGGCTTTACAGCGTCTGGAACATGACTCCGACATGGACGCTCAAGGGGGGTGTCTCCACGGGGTACCGTTCGCCCAATCTGCGCGAGATCACCCCTGACTGGGGGCAGGTGAGTCGAGGCGGCAATGTGTACGGCAACCCCGACCTTGAACCCGAGACATCGCTGAACAAGGAACTGGCGCTGTTGTATTCCACGCCCTCAGGAATGGAAGCCGGGATCACGCTATTCCATAACGATTTTGACGACAAGATCACGCGTGTCGAGTGTCCGATTTCTATCTGTACCGATGGGCCCAACCAGTTCGGAGCGGACCCCACGTATAGAATCAACGTCGATGAAGCGGTGACGCAAGGGGTGGAAGTCTCGCTATCCGCCCCATTGACGGACGACCTGGAGTTCTCGTCCAGCTATACCTACACCGATTCCGAGCAAAAGAGCGGGGAATATGAGGGCGAGCCGCTGACTCAGTTGCCCAAGCATCTGCTCACCGCTTCATTGGATTGGGAAGCGACGGAACGGTTAACGCCCTGGGCCCGCGTGACCTATCGAGGCAAGGAGAGCCAGCCAACCACGGGACCGTCTCAGAGCGAGTTAGTGGCGCCTTCCTATACCTTCTTCGATGCCGGTCTCGGCTATCAGCTCAATGATCGTACTCAGATCAATACTGGGGTCTATAACGTGTTCGATGAAAACGTAACTTATGACGAATACGGCGTTGTCGAGGATGGACGCCGTTACTGGCTAGGGGTGAATGTCGATTTTTAAGACCGATGTTGCCGATTTTCGAACATATCGTTGTCGAGGATCGGCATGCTAGTGCGGTTGATAGTCATTATTATCCTTCTTACTGACGCGTGGACTTGGAAATAACATGCAACGAATCTCCAACATCATGAATGTCTTCTGTCGATGCGTGAGCATCGGTGCTCTGATGACCCTGCTGATCTCATCGGCCCAGGCAAGAACCCTGGATACCGCCTTCGGCGATGTGGAAATCGAGGGTGAGCCGCAACGAGTCGTGACGTTGTACGAAGGGGCCCTTGATGTCGCGATGACAGCGGGTGTGACACCGGTGGCCGCTATCATGACGCGTGGCGGGGAGGGCGTGGCCCGTTACCTCAAGGATCGAGTCGGCGATATTGCCATCGTCGGGACGGCCAGAGAGACCAATATCGAAGCCGTCGTAGCTCAGTCGCCCGATGTCATTCTTGCATCACCGCGATTGTCGCGTGAACAGTACGCTCTGCTTGCCGATATCGCACCGACCGTCGTTCCCCGAACCGAGGGGTTCAGCCCGGATGCCTGGAAGGGGGAGGCCCGTCTCTTTGGCCGAGCATTGGGCCACGAAACTGAAGTGGATGTAGCGATCGAGGAGATAGAACGGCGTGCGGAAGATCTGGCCGAGTCGCTTCAAGATAATGGCCAACCCCTAGGTGCCCACTTGGTGCGCTGGATGCCTCAGGGGCCGCTGGTCATGTCCGATCAACTGTTCTCTACCGGCCTTCTGGCGGCAACCGGCTTTGATGTCGACGATGGGGGATTGGTGCCTGAAGGACGTCCCCATAGTGACCCATTGAGTCTGGAGAACCTGGCGCAGGTCGATAATGACTGGCTGTTCATGGCGACCCTCAATGAGGATGGTGATGACGCCTTGGCATCTGCGCGTGAGTCCAAGGCTTTCGGGCGACTATCGGCTGTCGAACAGGACAGGGTCGTGCCGGTCGATGGCCAACTCTGGACCAGCGCTTCGGGGCCGATGGCGGCATCGGCGATTCTCGATGATATCGAGGCGAACGTGCTGTCTTCGCAATAATGCCGATGCTTGCCGCTACTACCCCCTCATTGCGGCATTTCCCCGGGATGGGGGGGCTGCTGTCGTTACTGGTGCTGACATGCCTGGCTAGCTTGCTGGTAGGTGCCGGGCCGGTATCTCCCCGTGACGCCATCACTGTCCTGGTGGGCGGCGGCAGTGAGGAAGCCCGGTTCACGGTGACGGCACTGCGATTGCCTCGCACGCTCATCGGTTTGGTGGTGGGCGTATCACTGGGCGTGTCGGGGGCCTTATTGCAGGCGATAACACGTAATCCGCTGGCCGAACCGGGTTTGTTGGGGGTGACTGCCGGTAGTGCCTTCGCCGTGGCGGTCATGCTGGTTTTGGGGGCCAGTGCGGCCACATTGCGAGTGCCCGTGGCCCAATTGGGCGCCTTGGGGGGCTGCCTGTGCGTAATGAATGTGGTGCGACTGCGCGGCGTCGGTTCCGACCCGGTACGGCTGGTGCTTGCCGGTGCGGCATTGTCGAGTCTGTTGGCGGCATTGACGTCATTGATCCTGCTGATGGATCAACGGGCGGCCGATGAAATCCGCTTCTGGGTCGTCGGTAGCCTGTCCGGTCGGCGACTCGCCGATTTGATACCGGTCATCCCGAGTCTTCTCGTGGCGGGTCTTTTGACCGTGACAATGGCACGACCGTTGGCGTCTCTGGCCTTGGGGGAACGGGTTGCCAAGGGGCTTGGTCACCATCCCGGTCTCGTACGCTTGTCGATCATATTGATCGTGGCACTACTCGTGGGAGGGGCAACCGCCATCGCTGGCCCGGTTGCGTTCGTCGGGCTGGTGGTTCCCTTTGCCGCCAGGGCCATCGCTGGGCCGGACATTCGTCGAACCCTCTGGTTCTGCCTGCCGTTGGGCCCCCTGATGGTGCTGGTGGCGGATATCGTGGCCCGCATCGTCGTCGCACCGTCCGAACTTCCCTTGGGCGTTTTGACGGCACTTTGCGGTGCTCCTGTGCTCGTCGCCGTGGTCAGGGCACGGCGCTTGCCGATGCTGTAGTTTGATGAGGCGTCTCATGTCGTGGATCGCCGTTGGCGGTGAAAAGAATAAGGTCGGGCACGTACCGATCTCGGAGAACCTCAGCGATGTGCAGCGATCAGGTGTATTCGCTCCGCCGGGTCATTGGCGTCTTGGCTGGTACTGGGCTGGTAGGCGAAGAGAAGCGAGCATATTGATCGATCGCCGAGCCTTCCTGGCCAATGTCGGGTTAGGGGTAGCGCTCATCCTGACATCGCTGATTTATCTGTGTACCGGAACCGTTGCTATCGCTCCGGCGTCTACGCTGCGTGCCCTGTTCTCGGAGGCTGAGCCGACAGTAGCGTTCGTCGTCAACGATCTACGGTTGCCTCGCATGTTGGCAGCGTGGCTGACGGGAGCGGCGTTTGCAGTCGCGGGGTGCCTGATGCAAACGCTGGCGCGCAACCGTCTGGCGACACCAGGAATCATCGGCATCGACAATGGGGCCACTGCCTTTGCGGTGGCCTCTGTCGTGGGGCTTGGCGTCAGTCTCGCGCCACCGGCAATGGCCCTGACGGGAGCGGCAACAGCGACCGCTCTGACCTTTGGGCTGGCCGGTGGCGGCGGTACACGCGGATACCGTTTCATCGTGGCCGGCATTGGGGTCGGGGCGGTATTCGGGGCCGCGACGCAATTACTGATGGCCCGCGTTGCCATCGATGTCGCCAATGCCGCTTATCCCTGGACCGTGGGGACTCTCAATGCACGGCCGACGGGGACCATGACCGTGCTGGCTATAGGCCTGGGTATAGGTGTGGTGCTGTCACTGAGACTCTCGCGTGCGCTATCGACGATGCGCTTTTCCGAGGCGATAGCGCAGGGTCTGGGTATCTCACTCAGGCGCTCGCGTTTACAGGCGTTGAGTCTGGCAGTATCGCTGACGGCGTTGGCGGTTGCGGTGGCCGGCCCGGTCGGTATGGTCGGTTTGATAGGTCCGGAAATCGCCCGTCACCTATCTTCACCGCGTGGCGTGCCCGTGATTGGATCGGCATTGGCCGGGGCGTTGGTCATGACGGTGTCGGATGGGGTCGGACGCTTGCTGCTGTCACCGATCGAGTTGCCCGTGGGGATCGTGACGGCCATCGTCGGGGGTCCTTATCTATTATGGATACTATTGCGACAAGGTGGGAGCGGTAACGTATGACGACAGACTTTCCCGCTGCGACTCTCGAGGCTCATCAGTTATGGTTGGCTTACCAGCGAACATCGGTGATCGAGGGGCTCGATCTGGTACTGCCGGCTGGTCGGGTTACGGCCATCGTGGGGCCCAATGGATGTGGCAAGTCGACCCTGCTGGCTGGATTGGCACGTCTCCATTCGCCGAGTGGTGGATGTGTGTTACTGGATGGCGATGACATTCAGCGGTTGCCTTCGCGCACTCTGGCCCGACGACTGGCGTTGCTGCCTCAACAAGCTCAGGCACCGGAAGGGCTGACAGTAGCGGAACTGATCCGTTTTGGCCGTCAGCCTCATCAGGGGTGGCTGAGACAGTGGTCGGCTGACGACCAGCAAGTGGTCCATGATGCCCTGAGAGCTGCCGGGTTACAGGCATTGGCCGATCGTCCACTGGATACCCTGTCGGGGGGCCAACGTCAGCGTGCCTGGATCGCCATGACCATCGCGCAGCAAACGTCGCTGTTATTGCTGGACGAACCCACCTCAGCTCTGGATCTGGGACACCAGATCGAAGTGTTCGAACTGATTCGGCACTTGGCCGATACTGGACGCAGCATCGTTACGGTGTTACACGATTTACCGAGTGCGTGTCGTTATGCCGATCACCTGATTGCCATGCTTGATGGTCGTATCGTTGCGTCTGGTGAGCCATCCACCGTCGTGACTCCGGCGCTGGTGCGCCAACTTTACGGTGTCGAATGTCGACTGTTACCCGACCCGGACACGGGCAGTCTGCTGTTCGCCGATATGCGGCTCGCCGCTGACACCGAATAGCGGCATCACACTGGCCTCAAGCGGTCTAGCTCCTGTCGGTCCATATTGCCCCCTGTGATCACGACGACGATATCGCCCGTCGGCGGTAGTTCCACCATGCCTTCCAGCAAGCTGGCCACGCCGACGGCGGCACCTGGTTCGGCATAAAGCTTGGTGTGTTGTATCAGGTGATGGATAGCGCGCTGAATCGCCTCATCGTTGACGGCGATCAGATCATCGGTCACTTGGCGACAGAGATGATAGGTATGCTCGCCGACCACGGCGGCTGCCAAGCTCTTGGCACAGGTATCGATTCTATCCAGATGCTTGGGACCTCCTAGTGCCCAGGCATACGCCATGCTGGCGGCACCTGCCGGTTCGACGCCGAACAGTTTCAGTTCGGGCTGTAGCGCAGACGTTGCAATGCCAATGCCCGATATCAATCCTCCACCGCCTATCGGACAGAGAATCGCTGAGGTTTCGGGAGCCTGTTCGAGAATCTCCAGACCAACCGTGCCTTGGCCGGCGATGATGCGAAGGTCATCATAGGGATGGACCAGGGTCAGGCCGCGCTGGTCGATCAACTCATGCATCAGGGTCCAGGCATCATTGATGTCGCCATGCAGGATCACCTCGGCTCCCAGCGCGCGGCTACCGTCCACCTTGAACGGGCTGGCGTTGTCGGGCATGACGATAGTGACGGGAACATCAGCCTCTCGTGCAGCCCACGCAAGGCCCAAGGCATGATTGCCGGCCGATACGGCCCCGAGACCACCGGCAAGTTCGTCCCAATTGGCGGAGCGTATCCAGTTGATCCCGCCCCGTGGTTTGAACGACCCGGTACGCTGAAACAGTTCCCCTTTGAGCCAGACTCGTCGACCAAGCCGTTCCGACAGCACATGATCCATGATCAAAGGCGTCGACGTCAGGGTATCGCTGATGGTTTCGCGAGCGCTCTGGACCGTCTCGATAGTGATCATGGCTGAGCTCCAGAATAGCTGGTGACACCAGAATCGGGCATGTTTCATATAGCTAAACAATGGCGTTCGCTGGAATCAAGGCCTGCGATCAGGTACGCAAGGAAACCGGCCAGCCCATGTGACAGGTCGCCACGATGACGATGTATCGGTCGCTCTCCACCGAGGTTCATTGGAAAGAAAGGCAAAAAGATGTTGCACTGCACAAAAGTCTTTGCTATGTTGCACTGCAACGAAGGTTAAAACGCCTTCGCCGATAACATCCCAACGGAGGTGTGCCATGAGTAACGCAACTATCGATCAAGCAACACAACAGTTCGAGTCTCTGTTTTTCGGCCCGGCTCGCGCCTACGCAGCGCTGACCATCGATTACACCGAGAAGCTGTTGAGCGCTCAATATGAAGCAGCCAAAGCGTATTCCGACATTGGACTGGGCCAGGCACGTGCCGCCCTCGATGTCAAGGATGCCGAAAGCCTGCGGTCCTATGTCGAAGAGCAGCAGAAAGTCGCCAAAGACGTGGGCGAACGCCTGAAGTCCGATACCGAGAAAGTCGTCGCCATGAATCAGGACTTCGTACAGCAAGGTCAGAAATTGACTGAAGACAATGTCAAGACGGCTTCCAAGAGCGCGTCGAAAGCTACCAAGTAATCGGTACCGGTAGTTATACGAATCGAACCGCCGCCCTTCGGGGCGGCAGTGTCGTTATAGGCCCCCTGCCTGATACAACGCAATACTCCAATCGGTGGCCCAGCCTGCCAGTATCGAGCCGATGACCGCGAAGCCGGTATAGACGACAAAAATCCGACGACTGACCAGGCTCCAGACGGCGACGGCAGCGTACAAGCTGATCGAGGCACCGGCGATCAGCAGCCCCATGGCGGCGCCATATGACATCCCCAGATCGATCATTCCCCTGACTAAAGGCAGTGCGGCATAACCTTCGAGGTAGAGCGGCGCGCCGATCAGTACCGCCAGCGGCACGGACCAGGGGCTATCATGTCCGAGCATCGATGTGATGACGGATGCGGGCAGATAGTGTTGCATGAGAGCCTCCAGGCTAAGTGCGAGCAGCATCCATCTCAGGATGAGCCAGAAGGTCGATATGCTCTCTTGCCAGAAGCGTGTCCGTTCATACGAACCGTGCCGACAGGCGTCATTGGCGCCGACGTCGGTGGGGGAAGCAAAAGAGAGGGGCAGGCCAGACGTTACTGCCCCGGCGAGTATTCCCATCAGAAACGCCGCCACCACCATCCCCATGGCAAATGGCCACCCCAGAAAGCCGATCGTCAAAGTGAACATGCCAGGGTCTGTAATAGGCGAGGATAACCAGAATGCCATGGCTGCTGCCAGCGGTACCCCATGACGCAGTAGCGCAGCTACTAGGGGAACCATGGCAATGCCGCACACGGGGGTGACAGCGCCTGCAAGGCTGGCGACGACGATCGCGGTGATTGGGCGCTGCCGTAGCCAAATGGCAATGTGTTCCGACCGATATGATGTTCCCATCCAACCTGCCAGTCCGGCAGCAATGGCGATCAATGGCATCAGCATGAGCACATCAGCCACAACCGTACGGGCAAAAGCCGTGTCACCTTGCAGCCAGCAGCCCGTCAGTAGTGTGGCGCCAGCCAGCCACCAGATTCTGGAAAGGGTCAGAATCGTTCTCATGAGTTGTCGCCTCGGTCTGCTTAACGCTTCACTGAGTCTGTTTCTATGCTAGATTGAAGCTTTGTGATCAGTGAAACGAATAATTTATATATCTAACATCAGAGATCTTGATGGCATGGCACTCAAAAGCGAATGGTTGGCGACGTTTCTGGCGGTCGTGGAGTCGGGAAGTTTCACTGACGGTGCCCAGCGCATTCACCGCACTCAGTCGGCAGTCAGCATGCAGATACAGCAACTCGAGCGTCATGCAGGACAGCCTTTGCTGGTACGGCATCGGCAGTCGGTGGTACCCACCGCTACGGGGGAGCGGCTGATTCCGCATGCACGTCGCGTGGTGGAATCGTTGGCCGACGTGAGCCAATGTCTAGCGGTGACTCCGGCACGTGGACAGCTTCGTATCGGAGTCCCGGAAGAGTATGCCACGGGCCCCTTAACGACGGTTTTGGCCCGTTTTCAACGTGCCCAGCCTGAGGTCGAATTGATCGTCTGTTGCGGGCCCAGCCCTGATATCGCTGACATGATGGCAGCGGGCAATCTCGACTTGGGCATATTGATCGCTGATCAGCAACCAGTGCATGGGGAGGTCATTGGTTACGACCCAACGGATTGGCTCGTTGGCGTCGGCATGGAATGGACGCCTGACGAGCCGCTACCCCTGGTGTTGTTCGATCACGATTGCTGGTGGCGGCAGTGGGCGATTGATGCCGTTCAGCAGGCCGGTCTCGAGTGGCGCGTTGCCTACACCAGCCACAGCGTGTCAGGTGTCGGGAGTGCGATCAGAGCCGGTCTGGGTATTGGCGTGTTGGGCAAGAGCACGGCCCCGGCCGAGACCGTACCAGCATCGAATGTCATGGCCTTGCCAACATTGCCAGGTTCACACTTGGTTCTCAGAATACTGAGCCATCAAGCGCCGGGAGTATGGGATATGGCGGCCACGGTTAGACGTGCCTTTGCGACGCATCATGACTGAGACACGCGTCTCGCCATCACGGTGATCTCGACGCGGCTATCGCCGAACAGCCTGGCCGATTCCGTGCAGGTGCGAGCCGGGTATCGTTCCTCGGTAAAGAATTCGGCATAGACGGCGTCCATATGCGATATGTCGTCGAGGTCGGTCAGGTGAACGTCGACGCGGACGACATCTTGCCAATCGCAATCCGCCTTGTGGAGCATGTATTCGAGTTTCCGCATGACACTACGCGTCTCTTCGGTGACATCGCCGATGACGGTCTCCCCACCTTGAATGTCAGCCGCCGTCAGGCCTGAAATGAAAACATAGTTATCATCCAGCACCATGTGACTACCGGGGAATGCTGGGGAAGGCAGTGTCGGGTCGTTACGATAGTCGGGCATCGAGTCGCTCCTTGGGTAAACGCTCATGGGTCCGTACTGTCTTAGTGCGTGACTTCAGCGTCAGAGTTTCATCCCTCACAGTCGCACGGTCCGTGACTAGGCTGATAGCTGTCAAACCGGCAATGGAGGTGAGGGACATGATGCCACGAGCCGTGCTGCTGGATATCAGCGGCGTCCTCCACAATGATGGTGTACCACTGCCCAAGGCCGTGGAGGCCGTCAGCCGCCTGCAGGAAGCCAGTGTTGCACTGCGCTTCGTGACCAACACATCGCGCAAGACCGGTGCCGCCGTGTATGCCGAACTGCGGCAGATGGGGTTTGAAGTCGAACGTTCACAAATCCATACGGCACCTTCCGTGCTCAAGCGATATGTCCAACAACACGGACTGCGCCCCTACCTGTTGATCCATGACAACCTGATTCCGGAGTTCGATGACATCGATGAGACGCATCCCAATGCGGTGGTGATATGTGATGCCGAATATCGCTTCGACTATGCGCATCTCGATGCTGCTTTTCAAATACTGCAGACAGGGGCTCCCTTGCTCGTCGTGGGCACCAATCGGTATTTCCACCGGCAAGGCAGTTTGCATCTCGATGCCGGGCCGTTCGTCAAAGCACTCGAATACGCTGCAGACACTCAAGCTCGGGTATTGGGGAAACCGGCGCCAGGCTTTTTCCAGGGCGTTCTGGACGAGGTGGGGGTAGATGCCGGAGAGGCTCTGATGGTCGGCGACGATGCCGAAGCGGATGTCGCTGCAGCCATCCAGGCCGGTTTACAGGGTTGTCTGGTGCGGACCGGCAAGTATCGTCATGGTGATGAACGGCGTACACTTGGGTGTCGCCTGGAGAAGGACCTGGGGGCTCTCGTCGAATCGCTTGGTTGACTCCTCGGCAACGTGTCAACCGGCGTCAGGACAGCGCCCCCGATGTGTCTATGACTTGATGCCTCCGTGGAAGGCGATATCCAGACGAATCGGCAAGTCGGGATCAAGGCTGACGATACGAAGTGCATGATCATGCATGTCCTGACGGAGCTGTTCATATTCGCTGCCGCCTTGCATTTTCAATTCCTCGACCTGACGTTCCGCGACATCCAGATTCCCGAGATAGTTCTTGGCACTTTGGCGTAGCGCATTCCCCGTATCGCCGCTGACCAGTTGGTGGAACTCGTCGTTATCGAGTCCCTGATTTTCGATGATGATATCCATGGCGTTGACTCCTTGTATCGGGTGGTCGATCGTTGAACCCCGAACTCCTCGCTCATTGCCTCAATCGAAACATGTCCAGGGCGATAATCGAAAGAGTGCGCCCGTGACGTCCAGTGTGCTATGTCACTTGCTGGGCTCGTAACCAGTCAATCTCATCAGCCCAGATACTGGGGTCGATGGTTTCCAGAATCATGGGGACGCCATCGATACGTGAGTCGCGCATCAGTGCTGTGAACCCGTCCAGGCCAATGTTGCCCTGACCGATACTATGGTGGCGATCGACACGGCTGGCGAATTCGCTTTTGGCATCATTGAGGTGCAGGCCACGTAGATAGTCGAAACCAACGGTTGTCCCGAAGTCGTCAAACGTGGCTTTGCACGTTTCCGCGGTGCGCATGTCATAACCGGCGGCGAATGCGTGGCACGTATCGATACATACGCCGACTCGCGACTTGTCATCGACCTGGTCGATGATCTCTATCAAGTGATCGAAATGCCAACCTAGATTGGTTCCCTGCCCAGCCGTGTTCTCGATAACCGCTGTCACCCCTCGTGTCCGAGCAAGCGCTTCGTTGATGGAGTCGGCAATACGTGCCAGGCATTCACCGACACTGATCTTCTTCAGGTGACTGCCAGGATGAAAGTTGAGCTGGGACAGTCCCAGTTGCTCGCAACGCTGCATCTCATCGAGGAACGCATCACGTGACTTCTGCAACCCTGCGGCCTCTGGATGGCCGAGATTGATCAAGTAACTATCATGCGGGAGGATCTGCTTCGGCTCGAATCCGTGTTCCTTGCAGGCGTGACGGAACGCCTGGATTGCCTCATCCGTCAGGGGTTTGGCTTTCCATTGGCGCTGGTTCTTTGTGAACAGGGCAAAGGCATCGGCTCCGATGTCGACGGCACGCTTCACCGCCTGATCCGGGCCGCCGGCAGCGCTTACGTGAGCACCGAGATACTTCATGGCTGGAATGTCCTCTGGGTGACGATGGTTCACTAACCATATAGGGCGGTTACATGGTACGAACGTCATATTGTGCCGTGAACCGTTCGACGATGTCTCGTAACGCTGGCGGCAGACGTTCCATTACCGTGATCATGATAAGGCAAGAGCCGTTTATGACTGTGTTTTGCCAACCTGAGAGTGATACCGGACAATAGCGTGGAATGGCACGTTCGATCGGGTGATCAATTTTGCTGGAAGCAACTTAGCGCGTGGTTGGGAGGCCGACATGATCCATTGGCGTTGCTGGTTGGTGACTCTTGTTCTAATGGGGTGGCCGCTGATGGTGCAGGCCGATCCGTTACGTGTTGCTGCCGCCTCCAACGTACAGTTTGCCCTGGAGGAGATCGCCGAGCGGTTCGAGGCCGAAGAGGGGGCATCGGTACGATTGACCTTCGGTTCATCAGGCAACTTTCGTCGCCAAATCGCACAGGGCGCTCCGTTCGAGGTGTTCCTCTCCGCCGATGAAGCGTATGTCGCAGCGTTGTACGATCAGGGACTGACACGGAATGAAGGCACCCGTTATGCTCGGGGGCGACTGGTCTGGTTGCAACGCTCGCAAGCGGGGTTACCTCAGGAATCGTCTCCTCTGGCTGCTGTCGAGATGGCCATCGAGAGGTATGCGGACAACGGAGCACGTCAGCGTATCGCCATGGCGAATCCGGAGCATGCGCCCTATGGTGTAGCTGCGCGCCAAGCTCTGGAACATGCAGGAGTGTGGCGGGATATGCAGCCACTCAAAGTCTTGGGGGAGAATGTCGCACAAGCCACTCAATTTGCCCTGTCCGATGATGCTCTCGGTGGACTGGTTGCCTATTCACTAGCGGTATCGCCCGCGTTACGCGAGCGTAGCGAGTTCGTGCCGATACCAGAGGGCTGGCATGATCCTCTTCATCAGCGCATGGTACTGCTCGATGGAGCCGGTGATACGGCCCGGGCGTTTTATGAGTATCTGCGTGGCGATGAGGCGCAGGCCATCTTTGAACGCTATGGTTTCGGGCTGCCCGATCCGGCGGAGAGCGATTGATGGACTGGTCGGCGCTTTCCGTCTCACTGCGATTAGCGGTAACCACTTGCCTGTTACTCCTGCCGCTGGCGTTATGGCTTGGTCGCACGCTTGCCGTGACACGGTCCCGTGGGCGCCCATTCGGTGAAGCGTTGATCGCCTTGCCGTTGGTGATGCCACCGACTGTTCTGGGCTTCTATCTGATGGTGGCGTTCGGCAGGGAGGCGCCATTGGGTTCCCTCTGGCATGCATTGACCGGTGGAGCACTCAATTTCACATTCACCGGAATCCTGTTCGCCTCCCTGGTCATCAATCTACCATTCGCCGTTCAACCCATTCAGCGAGCGTTCGAAACGGTACCGGGGCATTTGCGCGAGGCTGCCTGGTGCAGTGGGTTATCATCGTGGCAAACATTCATGCGTATTGAACTGCCTTTGGTATGGCCGGGGCTGATATCGTCGGTTGCACTGACATTCGCGCATACACTGGGAGAGTTCGGTGTGATACTGATGGTTGGCGGGTCTCTCGATGGTGAAACGCGAACGCTCTCGATTGCCATCTATGACCGCATGCAGGCATTTGATGAAGTCGGTGCCGGTATCATGTCGACGGTGTTATTGATGGTGTCATTCGTGACCATCGGGGTGGTATACGGTTTGGCTAGGCGCAGGGGAGTACCGCGTGTCTGAATTGGAAGTCACGCTGTCTCAGACGAGCCCTATTCCGTTGGCGGCCGAGTTTCGTTGCCAGCCTGGCGAGCTGCTGGCGCTGGTTGGACCTTCCGGCAGTGGCAAGACGACCCTGTTGCGCGCCATTGCCGGACTCTATCAACCGCAGCAAGGAACCATCCGCTGTGCGGGGCAAGTGTGGTTCGATACCGCCAAGCGGTTGTGCATGACGCCCCAGCAACGCCGTGTGGGCGTCGTGTTCCAGGATTATGCTCTGTTCCCGCATCTGACGGCCTGTGACAATGTTGCGATTGCGATGGGTCATGTAGCCAGTAGCGAGCAGCGTGAACGTGCTGAGCAATGGTTGGCGCGTGTGCGTCTTCAGGGCCTCGAAGGGCGTTATCCGCATGAGCTGTCGGGGGGGCAATGCCAACGTGTGGCCGTGGCTCGGGCCCTGGCGAGAGATCCCTGGGTATTGTTGCTCGATGAGCCTTTCTCGGCGGTGGACCAGGTGACACGGCGGCGGCTGCAGCGGGAGTTGGCACTGTTGCGCGAAACGATCGACATCCCGATCGTGCTGGTGACTCATGACCTGGACGAGGCGACGGCACTGGCGGATAGGTTATGCGTATTGCAAGCTGGCGCCACACTGCAGGTGGGGCCGCCCGAACGGCTGTATCGCCATCCCGCCTCACCTCAGGTAGCCCGCCTCCTCGATAAGCACAATGTGTTTACGGGGACGGTCGCGGAGACATCGGGACGACGTTATCTGACATGGGGGCCGAACCGACTCGAAGTCGAGACAGGTCTCGATAACCTGGAACCCGGTCAAACGCTGCATTGGTATGTGCCGCCCTCCGACGTGATACTGCATCGTCGCGACCGGCCCTCGCGCGGAGAGCGAGAAAATCCGGTCGAAAGCACCGTAAGTGAAATCATCGTGCTGGGGGGCATGGCGCTGGTAACGCTGTCGTTCTCGCATACGCGAGAAACCTTGCGCTTCGAGATCTCGACTCACGCGGCGCGTCGGAATGGTTTGGCCAAGGGCGAGACGGTTATCGTTTCGCTGCTCGCTAGCGGTATTCATCTGATGCCGGACGCCGCTTTGCCACAACACGAGGGAGCTCAGCCATGACGTCCTGCTGTCTGGACCGGATTATCGTGTCGCTGCTTTTGAGCCTGATACCCGCTCTCGCCCTGGCGCAGGAGGCCAGTCGCGACATCGACTTCGCGACGGCGGAGGTGACGATTCACAACGAGCGTCATGCGGCGCAACTATCGGTGGAACTCGCCGTGAATGGTCGACAGCGGGCGCGCGGGTTGATGGAGCGTGAGCATCTTGGTGCTGACGCGGGCATGCTGTTTCTTTATGAGCGAGAGAGGACGCCCGGTACGAGTGTCTGGATGTACCGCACTCGTATTCCGCTGGATATCGCCTTCATCGGGGGCGACGGAAGGATTGCCGCGATACAGGAAATGCCGCCCTGCGATGCCGATGCCCCCGGCGATTGTCCAACCTATGAAGCGGGAGTGACATACGTCGCGGCGCTGGAGGTCAATGCCGGTTACTTCGACGAGAACGACATCGACATTGGGGATTGTGTGGCGCTCGATGGCGAGCGGCTAGGCCGAGCCAGTGATTGCTAGGCACGTTTGGGTTGACTGCTCTGCTTGCCTGTGAGGATGATCAGGCCAACACCGGCGACCACGAACCCGCCTCCCGCGACCTTGTGAATCCCCAAACCATCGTCGAGCAGGACGACACCGAGCACGACGGCGAGTACCGGTACGAGTAGCGTCATGGGGACGACCTTGTTGACCGGGTGGCGGCGTAGCAGACCATACCAGAGGCCGTAGGCCACGATCGATGACATCACGGCCGTATAGACAACGGCTCCCCAGCCGGTCAAACCGGCAGATGCCAGTGCCTGCCATTGGCCACGTTCGAATAACCACGACCCCAGGGCGACTTGAGGTACGGCGAACAGAGCGATCCATCCCGCCAGTGCCAGTGGCGGGATCGAGGGGCCCCGCTTGATCAACAGTTGCGAGATTGCCCACCCCATGGCACTGAGCAGCAGCAGTATCAACGGCAGAGGGGAGGGTAGCGTCGGCCCACCTGCCAGTACGACGACGCCGACAAATGACATCACAAGCCCTGTCAGGCGACGGGCATCCAGAGCTTCCTTGAGGAAGATCACGGCCAATAGTGTGGCGAATGGGGTGCCCATCTGCACCAGGATCGCGCCAGTTCCCGCTTCGGCTTGCCCCAGACCGATGAATAGCAGGGCGAAGTGCATCGTCCCAAAGGTCGCCGAGAGCAAGAGTAGAAACGGCAGGTGGTACCGAGACACGGGATTGAAGGGCACCAGTAGGGCAGCGACCAGCGTGAAGCGCAATGTCATCAGCAGCAGGGGAGGGAGCTCCTCCACGCCTACCTTGATGATGATGATGTTCAGCGCCCAGAGCGCAATGACGGTCAGTCCGAGTAGCAGGTCACGAAATGGCACGGTTCGTCCTTGAAGAGCTCTGATATAACTCGTACAGCATATCAGTTCGTTCATCGCAATTGATGGATCGGGAAGGATTGAATCGAATCGTGAGGCTGAGTTGGGTGCGTATCGCGTATAAGATGAAATGCTCTCGTTGTCTTTCCATTCGGATGGTAGATCACACATCATGACCACCATACGCAAGGTCGCTGAACTAGCAGGCGTTTCCGTTGCAACCGTTTCGCGCACACTGAAGTTACCGGATGTCGTGACTCCCAAGACGCGCGCGAAAGTTCTCGAAGCGGTCGAAGCGGCGGGCTATGAACCCAACATGATCGCAGTACAGTTCCGCTCGCGTCGGACTCGAAACCTGGTTGTGCTGGTACCAACCGTTGCCAATACGTTTTTTGCGCGAGTCATCAGTGGTATTCAGGAAGCGGCACATCGGCAGGATTACCGAGTCCTGCTCTGCAATACCCTAGGCGAGGAAGCGGCTGAGGAGGCCTATGCGCGGATGGTGACAACGCGCCAGGCTGATGGGGTGATCCAGTTACGCGCTTATAACCCCTTTGCCAATACTAGCCTCGGGAAAGGTGACCCGTTACCGATGGTCAATGCGTGTGAAGTGCTCGACGAACCGCCCTGTCCGACGGTGACACTGGACAACCGCGCGGCAGCGCGCTGCCTGACCGATCATCTGATAGCGCTCGGTCACCGTCGCATCGGTATGATCAAGGGGCCGAGACGAAGCCCGTTGACCCGCGATCGTGTCGCAGGCTATCGGGATGCATTACTCGCCGCCGGCCTCGTCCCCGATGAAAGCTGGATCTATCCGGGGGACTTCACGCCGAAGTCAGGTTTCGAGGCCGCGGGTGAACTTGCCACCCGGAAGGATCGGCCGACGGCTATTTTCTGTGAGAGTGACGAAATGGCCATCGGCGCGATCCAGCGTATCAAGCAGTCGGGATTATCGGTGCCTGGCGATATCTCGGTGGCGGGGTTCGACGACATTGCTTTCGCTTCCTATAGCGATCCGCCGTTGACGACCATTTCTCAGCCTGCCGAAGCATTCGGCCGAGAGGCCGTGGCCATGCTGATCGAGGTGCTGAAAGGCAAAACGCCGGTACCGGCTCACACTGTACTGCCCTATGAACTGGTCGTCCGCGCGAGTACGGCGCCCGTCACGTCTATCTGAAGCCGATCAGCGCCAAGCGAGCGGATGCTCGGCCTTGAGCACGCCGTTGTCATCCCAGTCGGCCCAGCCGCTGAAAGGAATCGGGGCGTCTGAGGTCAGGTGGGTCAAGCGGTCAGCCCAGTTCGATGTTTCTTGCTTCAAGCGATGGCGGAATTCGGTCTCGTTCTGATAGCTGAGTTCTCCTCCTTGCACGCCATGAATCACCTGTGGGGCTAGCACGTCCATACCCAGATAATAGAGCGAGCAGTGCATCGGCCACATCAACTTGGCCATATCGCCTCCGCGGCCGTGAGGAGAAAATGCCGCGGCCGGAGAGCCGGTAGTGACCGCACAGATCGCTCGCTTACCGCGAAAATAGCCGCGATCATAGCGCATGCTGCCTGAATAGACGCCACCATAGACCATGACGCGATCAAACCAGCCTTTGAGCATCGCCGGTAAGCTGTGCCACCACAAGGGAAACTGCAGGATGACCAGGTCGGCCCGTTCCAAGCGAGCGAGCTCGCGCTGAACGTCAGTGGGCAGAGTCTGGCGTTGGAATGCCTGGCGCTGTTCGGTCAATGGCTGAAAGGTATCCACGACGCTGCGGTCAGGGAAATGCGAGGGCCGCTCGACCGGGTCAAAGTTCTCAGCGTAGAGATCCGAGACTTCCACGCTATGGCCGAGGCATTGCAACGTCTCGATAGCGATGTTTTTCAGCTCGCCATTGAAGGATTGCGGCTCAGGGTGGCTAAAAACGATCAACGTGTTCATGAGGGTCGTCCTCGTGGTGTCGCATTGAGGACTATCAGGCTAGGCTTTCCATTAGTGAAACGGTATTCCCTAAACAAGACAGTGAACTTTGCATGAATGAACAAGGCCTTCATTGGGATGACCTGAAAGTGGTGTTGGCCATTGCCGAAGCGGGCTCGCTTTCCGGTGCGGGGCGTCGCTTGAGAGCCAGTCATGCCACGTTATTTCGGCGGCTCAATGCCATTGAAGAACGCTTGGGGGTCAGGCTGTTCGAACGTCTGCGTAGCGGATATGTGCCAACTGCAGCGGGTGAAGAACTGGCAGGCACGGCTCGGCGAGTCGAGATCGACGTATTGGATGTCGAGCGCCGCATCGTGGGGCGTGATTCTCGACTGTACGGCACATTGCGCGTGACAACGACCGACACGCTGCTGATGGGACTTCTCTCACCGGTTTTGGCAGCCTTTCGGCAGTCGCATCCGGACATCGTGCTTGAAGTTGCGGTGTCCAACCAACTGTATAACCTGTCTCAACGCGATGCCGACATCGCCATACGTCCTTCTCCGGCTCCGCCAGATCATCTGGTGGGGCGTCGGATCGGTGCTATTGCTCAGGCCATCTATGCGCCAGTAGACAGTGATACAGACGACATCGGCTGGATCGGACCGGATCGACATCTTGGCTATGCAGCACTGGAAGCCTGGATGAAGGGCTCCGGCGTCAATGATCGATGCCATTACCGCGTCGATACCATGCTGGGAATGCAGGCAGCGGTTCGTGACGGTCTGGGGCAAGCGATTCTACCTTGCTATCTCGCTGACGAGGATTCGTCCATGGTGCGGATCGGTGCACCGATTCCGGAACTGACGACCGATTTGTGGCTGTTGACGCACCCCGACTTGCGTCGTGTGGCGCGCATTCAGGCATTCATGACCTTTGTCGCTGAGGCGGTCATGGAACGTATGATGCTTTCAACGTCGCCTTCAGCTCCAGGCTGAACGTTATCCACGGTCTTGCATGACCAGCGGACGCCTGACCGTGTGAGCCAGGCGTCCTGCATTTTCAGTTCGATATGGACCCGGGGAGCAGGCGCGGATCTGTCTTGCGTAGTTCACGGCACTCACTCAAGACGCGCAAGGCATCGAAGTCTAGCGGTAGACGTGACGCCCACAGAATATCGCCACGATGATGACCGATATCCTCGAGGACATGATCGTCGTGTGCCAATAGTGGCAGAAAACGCTGCCGGAATTGGCGTCGACGACGATACATGCGCCACCAGTGCTCCAGCTTGCTGATCAATTTCAATGGTGGCATGGCCGGCATGTAGAAATCCGGTTCGGGCGGTTGTCTCGGCTTGTCGGCAACCAGGTGCAAGCGGCGCATCGGTTCATATTGACTCATTTCACACCTCCATGCGGGTAACCTCTTCGCGTACGGTTACCGGTGACTGCGTTGTGCTGGATGGAGGGTCGCGACCTCTGAGGAACATCATGGTCCTGGCTTTTTGATCAATCAAACGAAAAGGTCTACATTGTAAATTCAATTTTGTTTAACGGTATCGACCATGACGACGCACTCTTCCTTGACGACCAGCAATTCGCCGTTGCCGCTGCTGGATACCGATGTGCTAAGGACGTTCGTAACGATCGCCGAGAGCGGGAGCTTTACCCGTGCTGCTCGTCAAGTGTTTCGCACACCGTCGGCTTTGAGCATGCAGATCAAACGGTTGGAAGATACGTTGGGGCAATCGTTATTCGTACGTGAAGCGCGTCAGGTACGACTGACTGCGGAAGGCGAAGTGTTGCTCGGTTATGGACGCAGGCTGCTGAAACTCAATGAAGAGGCCGTGACGCAGTTTCTGGCACCGTCGGTGGAGGGACGGATCGGGTTTGGCACCACCGATGATGTGGGAACTCGCATTCTTCCCAATGTCCTGGCACAGTTCGCGCGGACGCATCCGGCGGTTCAGGTCGATGTCATGGTAGGCAGTAGCGCGGACATGCTGTCGCGCCTGGATGCCGGTGAACTCGACCTGGCACTGATCACGGCAGGCAACAGGGGGCAGCCGGCGCGTGGTGACAAGGTGCATAGCGAACCGCTTGTTTGGGCTGGGCGCGATGGAGGGCTTGCCGCCCGGCGCTCACCACTCCCGGTGGCGCTGGCGAATCATGGTTGCGCCTGGCGCGGCATGGCGCTTGATGCTCTCGATCGCGCCGATATCGACTATCGGGTCGCGTACACTTGCGAGCACTGTGCCGGACAGGAGGCCGCCATGCTGGCCGATCTCGCGGTGGCCCCTTTTCCCCAGAGTCTGATCAAGCCGCCACTGCGCAAACTGGACAGAGACCTGTTGCCACCGCTTGGCGATTATCAGTTGGAGCTGGTGAAACGCGGCGGCCAAGCCAGTGAGGCACTGCTGGGATATGTACTTGAGGCGTTTCGGGATATGCATGGTCGAGGCGGCACCCATGCCTGAGGGTCGCTAGCCGGCAATCTCGTGGCGAGTGGGGTTACACCCATACGTCATTCTCAGCCAGGAGTTCCCCGCCAGCCTGACCCGTATTGACGACGCCACGCGGCTCGACAAGCAGCACATGGCACTCTTCGGCTGCGCAGGGTTTATGTTCCACGCCTCTTGGCACGACATACATATCGCCTTCACTGAGCTGGATGAGACCATCGCGGAACTCGATGTGCATCGTTCCCTTGATGACGATGAACACTTCATCCGTATCGGTATGGTCATGCCATACGAACTCTCCCTTGAGTTTGGCGAGTTTGAACTGATAGTCATTCATTTCGGCAATCACACGAGGTGACCAATGCTCTGAAAAGCGGCTGAGCTTGTCGGCAAGATTGATGGTTTCATGGTTCATTGAGGAATCCTCCTGAAGCAGCCTGAGGCGGTGCCTGGTCTATAGTTGCCGACGCAATATCACGGTCGCGAGGATCTGGGTGGCGCCACCGATAAAACATAGGAGGGTGAAAGCACCAGGTTCGCCCTGCGTGATTTCCCAGAAGAAGCCTGCCAGTGCAACGGTTAGAACGGCTACATAAGCGATGGCCAGTGCGCGGAGCTGAATCAAGCCATGCCGTTCGTCCAGTGGTTGATCGTGACTCAGTAACTGTATGGACTCGAAGCGTTGCCCAAAGCGCATGATACTGGCATAGATCAGCATGATGAGCAGCATGGCCGAACCGATTCCCGGGGCCTCGGCTGCCAGCCAGGCAGTCAGGAACATGGCGATCCCCAGTATCACGCTGGTCAGGGGAACCAACAAAGGGCGATGCCGAGTGTCTTCAGAGGTTGTGTGAGGAGCTCTGTTCATGCTGATCATCGAATACCTCCTCGACGGGCTTACCGAAGAATCGTGCCAGGCAGAGTGCGAGTGGTAGCGAAGGCACGTAACGGCCGACTTCGATAGAGTTGATGGTATTGCGAGACACCCCCATGGCCTCGGCCAGGGCCGCTTGGGTCATACCGTGCTTTTTACGCAAGGCGCGAACGTGATTGAGCATATGACAAGTATGCTTGGCATAGGCAGTATGTCAAGCATACTTGGCACATTGGCTGGCTGATGTCACTGCATCGCGTCATCATCCAGTTCGGTGGCGCGGCGATAGGCATCACGGTCACTGATCCGTGCCCAGTAGTCACGAAATGCCGGGCGGTCCTCGACGGTACCGAACGTCAGGCCCCAGCCGATATGCGCACCGACATAGACATCGGCTGCCGAGAAGCGTTCGCCGGCAATGTAGGGGGTCCGGCTAACCGCATGTTCCAGAGTCTCGATCACCGAGGCGTAGTTGCCATAGCCGACCCGCCCCTGTTGTTCGGCGTTCGGTTCCAGCCCCAGATAGCGATCACCAACCGCGGCTTCCAATGGTCCGGCGGCGAAAAATAACCAGCGGTAGTAAGCCCCCCGGTCATCAAGCGGCGGTGCCATTTCGGCCTCGGGAAACGCATCCGCCAGGTAGGCGCAAATGGCTGCACACTCGGTGACGACGGTCCGGCCATGACGAATGACAGGAACCTTCCCCATTGGATTGAGTGCAAGATATTCCGGCGTCTTCATTGGTGGGCCGTATTCGATCACCTCGACCCGGTAGTCGGCCCTAATCTCCTCGAGCATCCAACGCACAATGCGGCCTCGCGACATGGGGTTCGTATATAGAATTAGTTCGGCAGTCATGGCGTCTCTCCTCGGTGTGAACGATGTTTCGTGCCTGATATGGCAACGGTTCATCCATCGGGCAAGCTGAGTCATCAGGATAGATCAGGTGAGGAATTCGCTTGATGATCCTCAGGTAATGATTGGCTCGGCAAGCGTCACTGGCAACTCATAGGCAGAATGCATCAAGACCATGATAGGAATTTGGCTTTACCTCAATATTGCTTTAGGTTTTATAACGAGTCGTGTCTTTTGCCACTTGAAGAGGACATGACGTATGAAGACTCGTATCAAACTTGCTGTCATTTACGGTAGCGTTCGGGAAGGGCGATTCTGCGATACTGTGGGCAACTGGGTCGTAGAGCAGGTTCGTGCCCGAGATGGCTATGTACTGGATCTCATTGACCCCGCCGAGAATGTGACCAGGTCGGTTTTGGCTCGGCAACTCGCGTCGGCAGATGCCTTTGTCGTGGTAACCCCTGAGTACAACCACTCTTACCCAGCGGCCCTCAAGGAATTGATTGATACCTTCTATGCCGAATGGCAGGCAAAACCGGTGGCCTTTGTTTCTTATGGCGGAGCGTCGGGGGGCATCAGGTCGGTTGAACATCTGAGAGCGGTGTTCGCTGAACTGCACGCGGTAGGGATACGTGACGGCATCATGTTTCCCAATGTATGGGATCAGTTCAATCAGCAGGGACAGCCCGTGCATTCGGAGCGTGCTGAACGCAGTATGACAACGATGTTGAATCGTCTTGATTGGTGGGCGCGGGCATTGCGTGATGCCCGAGCCATCAGGGATTACGCCGAAACGGGAGCCTGAGTCACACGGGGCTTACTGTGCGCAGTAAGCCCCGAGCGTTCGGCTGCAGATGCATTTGTTCAAGCGAACCGAGCCATCAGTTCGCTCTTGAAGGAACATCAATAGTTTCGAGTGTCGAGCGCGGACAGAGTCCATCAGCGCACAAGAACCATTATCGTGTGATGTGCTGGATAAACGATGTCAGTGTATCAAGTGCCGTTTTCCTTTGCCCCTTCCCTTCAACGCGCGTCCCCTTACAATGCGGTAGGGAATCCATGGATTCCGTCTCGATACCAATAAGCACCGACCGTAGGTCGGGTGAACGCATTCAAGGACACGCCATGAAAAGTAGATACCTTTTTTTTCGTCGCGCCGCCACTCTGGCCGGTGCAGTAGTGATGTGCACTGCCGCTCTCAGTTCACAAGCACGTGAATATTCCGTTTCTACCGTGCTGTCGGATGCTTTCCCTTGGGGGGAGGCGGCTCAGAAATGGACTGAATTGGTCGAGGAGCGTTCCGATGGCGAGATAACCATGCGGGTCTACCCGGATTCGCAACTGGTCAATGGCGATCAGACCCGTGAGTTCTCGGCCATGCGTTCCGGATTGATCGATATGGCGGTCGGATCGACCATCAATTGGTCACCGCAAGTGCCGGAGCTCAACCTCTTTTCGCTGCCCTTCCTGATGCCGGATTACGAAGCTGTGGATGCCGTGACCGGCGGCGAGGCCGGCGCAATGATCTTCGATGCCATCGAGTCGAACGGTGTGGTGCCGTTGGCTTGGGGCGAAAACGGTTTCCGCCAATTATCCAATTCGAGCGGCCCGGTCGATGAACCCGCCGATCTCGAAGGCCTGAAGATCCGGGTAGTGGGTTCGCCGCTATTTCAGGATACGTTCGAGGCCTTGGGCGCCAATCCGACCCAGATGAGTTGGGCGGATGCCAAGCCAGCGTTGACGACCGGCGCCGTCGACGGGCAGGAAAATCCGTTGTCGGTCTTCGATGTGGCGCGTATCGATCAAGCCGAACAGATGTATCTGACACGCTGGAATTACATGAATGACCCATTGATCTTTGCAGTGAGCGAGCGTGTCTGGCAGTCGTTCTCCGACGAGGAGCGAGAATTGGTTCGCCAGGCAGCGATCGATGCCGGGCAGTGGGAAATCGAGAAAACGCGCGCCGAAGAGAGCGAACGACTGGACTCGATCAAGGAACGAGGCGTCGAGGTCGTCGAGCTTAGCGAGGAACAGCGTGAAGCCTTCGTCGAGGCGACTGATGACGTCTATGACGAATGGACGCCGGAAATCGGCGCGGAACTGGTGAAGGCCGCTCGCGAGTCGATCGACAACCGCTGACGTTTCATATCCATACCGGTCTCCTCATGCAGGAGGCTGGTATGTCCTTCGGATCGAGAAAACCATGAAATCTCTACCTGATGCTCGCCTTGAGCGAGTGCTGGCGACGTTGGCGTTGCTGATCATCGCGGTGATCAGCCTGGCCAATGTCGTGGTGCGCTATCTTACCGGCGGATCATTCGCATTCACCGAGGAGTTCTCGGTATTCCTGCTGGTGGTAGTGACGTTCGCGGGGGCGTCGGTGGCGCTGCGTCGCAATGGGCATATACGTATCGGTCTGCTGGAGCGTGCTCTTCCCGACGGTCCCAAGCGTGTCCTGATCGTCCTGCAATGGGCCGCGGGTGTCATCGTGCTGGGGTTGATTCTATGGTTCGGTGGCAAACTGACCTGGCAGGAATATCAGTGGGGCTCGCGTTCACCGGGCTTGGGGTTGCCTCAGTGGTGGTACATCGTCTGGTTGCCGATACTATCGATGCTCATGCTGTTGCGATTGACTCAACAGACCCTCGATCGCCTCAAGGGGAGACTCGACGATGAGTCCTGATCTGTGGATGCTGCTGGCGTTCGTGGGGTTGTTGATCGCAGGGGTCCCGGTGGCGTTTTCGCTGGCCTTGTCCGGCGCTATCGGTATCCTGGCGGGGTTGCCGCCCCACATGTTGGCAACGCTGGGCACCAACACCTACAACAGCGTAGCCAAGTACCCCTTGATTGCCATTCCGCTATTCATTCTCACGGGGCTGGTGTTCGAGCGCGCGGGAGTCGCGAGTCGATTGGTGCAATTTGCACAGGCAGTGATCGGGCCGCGTCATGGAGGTCTGGCGCTGGTCGCCGTCCTGGTATGCATGGTCATGGGAGGCATGAGCGGTTCCGGACCCGCGGACGCTGCCGCGGTCGCGATGGTCATGCTGCCCAGCATGACCAAGGCGGGCTACCCGAGACCCTTTTCGGCGACGTTGATCGCCGCGTCGGCATCCACGGCGATTCTGATTCCTCCCTCGGTGGCGTTGATTCTCTATTCCATCGTCGTGCCGGGAGTCGATCTGCGCGCACTGTTCGCCGCGGGGTTGTTTCCCGGCTTGCTGGCCGGTTTGGCTCTGCTGGCGCCATCGTTCTGGTTGTCTCGACGTTATCGCTGGGAAGCGCCGGAGATCGTCGACCGTCCTCCATTAGGACAGAGCTTCAAGCTGGCCTTGCCGGCCTTGTTCGCGCCAGTGCTGATCCTTGGAGGCTTGCGTAGCGGTTTGTTTACCCCCACGGAGGCGGCGGTGGCGGCGGTAACCTATGGCATCTTGATCGGCGTGTTCGTGACACGCGAACTGGATTTGCGTGAGTTGTGGCACCTGATCGGTGAAGCGGCCGTGATCACCGGTGTCGTCATGATGATCATCGCGTTGGCCGGTATCTTCGCATGGGCCGGGACGACACTAGGAACCTTTCGGTCGCTGGCCGAGTGGATCATTGCGTTATCCGACAATGGCACCTTGTTGCTGGTACTGATCATGCTGGGGGTCTTGGCGGCCGGCATGTTACTGGATGCCATCTCGATCTACCTGATCATGATGCCGATTCTAATACCGGTCATGCAGCACTTCGGCTGGAATCCAGTCTGGTTCGGCATTCTGATGGCGATGAACATCGCCATCGGTCAATTCACGCCGCCCGTGGCGGTGAACCTGATGGTGACGACAGAAATCGCCCGGGTGCGGCTGGAACAGACTGTGGGCTGGGCATTGGTGTTCGTCGTCGCCATGGGAGCGGCGTTGGCGATGGTGGCCGTGTTTCCCGAGATTGCACTGTGGTTGCCTCGTGTATTGGGATACAACGTCGGTGGTTAACCGTGGGTATCGTGGTGCTGCAAATTGGCTAGGGTCTTGCGATGCAATTCGGTGTCGCGTTCATTGAACAGGACGAAGCGTACCTGTTTGAGCTGGTGACAGCCGTCGCTGGCTTTCATCACTGTCGCGAGAGCGATACGCGCCGCTTCCGCCATGGGGTATCCAAAGGCACCGGTCGAGAGAGAAGGGAACGCGAGGGATTCGATGCCATACTGTTCGGCCAGTTCAATGGCATGGCGATAGCAGTCGGCAAGCAGAGCGTCTGCCGGTTCATCGACACCATAGACCGGTCCCAGGCAATGGATGACGTAGCGATTGGGTAGTTGGTGGGCACCGGTGATCACGGCCTGGCCGGGATGGATCGGCGCCAATGGGCGGCACTCTTCGGCAAGGCCGGGACCGGCCGTACGGTGTATCGCTCCCGCGACACCGCCGCCTATCTGAAGTTCGGCATTGGCGGCATTGACGACGGCATCGAACCCATCCTGGCGAGCGATATCACCCTGGATGCACTCGATCGCGAAGGGCGTTTTCATCTCGGCATCCCTCCTGATATTGACCTGTTTACCAGCCTAGCAGTCGCAGAGCATTGTCGGTATGGGGGCCGAGGGCCGGCTCTTGTTCTTCGCTGAGCGGGTAGCTCGTTTGGCGGGTTGGACACCATATTCAATGTTACGCAAATTAACGCTCCCTAAACGTTGATTAGGGACTAGGCTTGAGGGTACATGAAAAGTGAATGGGTAAAGGACGCTTCCTGCTGAATTCACTAAAGTAGTGGATGACGAATGTCATAAATTGCAATACTAGTGGGTTGTGATCCAGCCATGACAATAAGAGGGCTGGAGTCAGGGACAAACAACATCAAAGAGGTGTCTTCAATGAAACGCCACGTCTTCACCGCAACTGCCTTGACGAGCGCCATCATCGGTGCCGCGTCTTTTGCGTCTCCAGCGATGGCAGAGGAAGAAGAGCAATACATCACCATTGGCACCGGAGGGCAGACCGGGGTGTATTATGTGGTTGGCCAGTCGGTCTGTCGTCTGGTCAATCGCGGCAACGATGAACACAATATTCGCTGCAATGCTCCATCCACCGGCGGGTCCGTCGCGAATATCAATGGCATCAAGTCAGGTGAACTGGAACTGGGGGTGGCTCAGTCCGATGTCCAGTATCAGGCATACAACGGCGAAGGCCAGTTCGAGGATGATGGGGCCTATGAAGACCTGCGTGCGATCTTCAAGATTCATGGCGAACCGTTAACGGTACTGGCCCGCGCCGACTCTGGCATCGAAACGCTCGAAGATCTCGCTGACAAGCGAGTCAATATCGGTAACCCGGGGTCCGGGCAACGCAATACCATGGAAGTCGTCATGGATGCCATGGGATGGACCACCGATACGTTCGCCCGTGCTGAGCAGTTGGAAGCCGCTGAGCAAGCTGCGGCACTGGCAGACAACAACATTGATGCCATGGTGTATGTCGTCGGTCATCCAAACGGCTCCATTCAGGAAGCGACCACGACCGTCGATTCGCGTCTGATTCCGTTGGACAATGAAGAGATTCAGGGATTGATCGATGAGTACCCCTACTACTCTCAGTCGGTCATTCCTGGTGGGCTTTACGAGGGTAATCCCGAAGACGTGACTACCTTCGGTGTCGCAGCGACATTGGTGACTCGCGCGGATGTCGATGACGATGTCGTCTACGAAACCGTGAAGACCGTGTTCGATAACTTCGATCGCTTCAAGCAATTGCATCCTGCCTTCGAAAATCTCGATGAGCAGGAGATGATCTCGCAAGGCCTGTCAGCACCGCTCCACGAGGGCGCCAAGCGTTATTACGAGGAACGTGGCTGGTTGGACGACGAGTGATCGTCGCTTAAGGAAGAGCCTCCTCTTCCGTGACAAGATGCGCGGTGCTCCTGTCCGGGAGGCCGCGCATCGTGGTTTCTGATGGGGGGGCATGTACGTGGCATCACTGGTTCGACGGTGACTGGTAGACAGGATAATGCGATGAGCGATGAAGCGAGAACGTCAGATAATGAACTTGAGGAGTTGGTCTCATCCTCTGATAGCGGTTCACGCAAACCGGCAGGTATGCCAGGCAAGATCCTGGTCGGAGTCGCGACGGTCTGGTCGTTGTTTCAACTCTGGATCGCCTCGCCTTT
Source organism: Aidingimonas lacisalsi (assembly GCF_008079445.1). GTDB lineage: Bacteria > Pseudomonadota > Gammaproteobacteria > Pseudomonadales > Halomonadaceae > Aidingimonas > Aidingimonas lacisalsi. The sequence goes on from NZ_VRYH01000002.1 coordinate 408,800, forward strand.
GCCGTTCATTCTTGGATTCGGTTCCGTCAACGCCACTCAGGCCCGTTCCATCCATTTGGCGTTTGCACTGTTCCTGGCGTATACCGCCTATCCTGCATTGAAACGCTCTCCCCGAGACCGCATACCGTTACAAGATTGGATATTGGCCCTGGTGGCCACGTTCTGCGGTGCTTACCTGTTTCTCTTTTATGCGCAGTTAGCCGAACGCCCTGGAGCGCCCCTGCTTCAGGACGTCATCGTCGGCATCGTGGGAATCCTGCTGCTCCTCGAAGCGACCCGTCGTGCGCTGGGGCCGCCACTGATGATCGTGGCGTCGGTGTTCATCATTTATACGCTGGCCGGCCCTTATATGCCAGGCATTCTCGCTCATGGCGGTGTCAGCTTTTACGGTCTGATCAATCACCAGTGGTTGACGACGCAAGGTGTCTTCGGGATTGCCTTGGGGGTCTCGACGAGTTTCGTTTTTCTGTTCGTATTGTTTGGTGCCTTGCTCGATAAGGCGGGGGCCGGAAACTATTTCATCAAGGTCGCATTTTCGCTGTTGGGTCACTATAAAGGAGGGCCCGCCAAGGCGGCTGTCGTGGCTTCCGGCATGACGGGGCTGATATCGGGATCATCGATCGCCAATACAGTGACGACCGGTACCTTCACCATACCGATGATGAAGCGAGTCGGTTTCTCGGCTGAAAAAGCCGGAGCGGTGGAGGTCGCCTCCTCGGTCAATGGTCAGATCATGCCGCCCGTCATGGGGGCAGCGGCCTTCTTGATGGTCGAATATGTCGGCATTTCCTATGTGGAAGTCATCAAGCATGCCTTCCTTCCCGCACTTATCTCCTACATTGCTCTGATCTATATCGTTCACCTAGAAGCCTTGAAGGCCGATATGAAAGGTCTGCCGTCGAACAATCCCTATAAGCCGTTCTTGCATAAAGCAATCGGTTTCCTGGGGGGATTATTGCTGCTCATGGGAGTGGCATTCGCGGTCTATTACGGGCTGGGCTGGCTAAAGCCGATTCTGGGTGACCTGACCATCTGGGTGGTTGGATTGTTGCTATTCGGGGTGTACGTCTCCCTGCTTCGGGTGGGTTCCGGCTACCCTGAGCTGGAACTGGATGATTCCACCTCCGAGGTGATCGAACTGCCGCAGACTCGACCCACCGTCATGGTGGGGCTGCACTACATACTCCCGGTCATCGTGTTGGTGTGGTGCTTGATGGTGGAACGGTTGTCGCCGGGGCTGTCAGCTTTCTGGGCCACAGTGTTCATGATTTTCATTATCGTGACCCAACGACCGATTACCGCACTCTTCCGTAAACGGAGCCGACCGGCAGAAGACATCAAGGAAGGTTTGATGGATCTCTGGAACGGCCTGGTCACCGGTGCCCGTAACATGATCGGCATCGGTATCGCGACCGCGACGGCCGGGATTATCGTGGGGGCGGTATCGCAGACCGGCGTCGGGCTGGTACTGGCGGATGTCGTCGAGACCCTGTCGATGGGCAATCTGCTGCTGATACTGCTGTTTACCGCCATACTTAGCCTGATTCTCGGGATGGGCCTGCCGACGACGGCAAACTATATCGTGGTATCGGCACTGCTGGCACCGGTCGTCGTTCAACTGGGTGAGCAGAATGGCCTGCTGGTACCACTGATCGCGGTGCACTTGTTCGTGTTCTATTTCGGCATCATGGCGGATGTAACGCCGCCGGTGGGGTTGGCATCGTTCGCCGCGGCGGCGGTCTCCGGTGGTGAACCATTGCGTACCGGGTTTCAGGCGTTCTATTACAGCTTGCGTACGGCCGCCTTGCCCTTCCTGTTCATTTTCAACAACGATCTCCTGTTGATCGATGTCTCCGTGTTCGAGGGGATACTGGTATTCGTCGTTGCGACGGTAGCCATGCTGATCTTTGCGGCGGCGACACAAGGGTTTCTGCTGACCAGGAACCGCTGGTATGAAAGCCTGCTGCTGTTGTTGGTTGCCTTCACACTGTTTCGGCCCGGATTCTGGATGGATCGCATTCACGATCCCTATGAAACGATGCCAGGAAGTGAACTGGTGCAGGCGCTGGACCAGGTCGACGACGATAGCAATCTGAGAGTCAGAATCGTGGGTACCGATGACTTCGGTGCGCCGATGGAAACCTATGTACTGCTCCCCGTACCGGAAGGCGAAACGGGACAGGAGCGCCTGGACAAGCTGGGCATGCAACTGCTCCATGAGGATGACCGAGCGATCGTCGACATGGTTCAGTACGGCAGTCAGGCTCAAGATCTGGGATTTGAGTTCGACCAGGAAATCGTTGAAGTATTCGCACCGGTCGACACATGGCCCAAGGAATTGATGTGGATTCCGGCCTTTGTGGTTTTTGGTGGCATCGTGTTGTTACAGCGTCGCCGTCGCGATGCCAGTGCCGAGCCTGCGACGGCACCGTAATGGTTTCTTGATGGAGAAACTCGACATGTACAGTAAAATTCTGCTGCCGGTGGATCTGAACGAGGATTCGTCATGGACCAAGGCGCTACCCACGGCATTGACTCTGTGTCGTACCTTTGCGGCATCTCTTCACATCGTCACCGTGATACCCGACTATCGCATGCCAATGGTTGGCTCCTATTTTCCCGAAGATTTTGCTAAGCAAGCACGCGCAGGGGTCATCGAGGCACAACGCGTTTTCGTCGAGCAGCAGGTTCCGAAGGATATCGACGTCAAGACGTCGATCATCGATGGCTCGCCCTGGGAAGCGATCATCAAATCATCGAAAAAGCTCGATATCGACTTGATCGTCATGGCGTCGCACACCAAGCGCAAGTTTGCGGACTATGTGTTAGGGCCCAATGCGGAACATGTCGTCCATCACGCCAAGGTATCGGTCATGATCGTGCGTTGACGCGTGATCCGATATTTCGGATCGCTGGCAAGCCATCAGCGTTCAAGGCTATGCTGGGGTGCGAGCTATCCTGAGCCCCCTTTGCCTGCGAATAGGAATATCAAGGATGACAGTAACCCGCCCTGTCGTGTCAGCGCTATATCGCTATCCCGCCAAATCGACGGCCGGTGAGTCGCTCACCGGCGTTCATGTCAGCCAAGAAGGCATCGTCGGAGATCGGCGATATATGGTTGTCAAACCCGATGGCACCTTCGTGACTGCACGTACCCATCCGCACCTGCAACGAGTGACGGTAACGTTGTGTTCAGAGGGACTGGTGCTGAATCATCCTGAATTGCAGTCGTTGACGCTACATCATGAGGCATTCTCCCGGCAGGTCTTCCAGACTCAGGTGTGGGGTGATGTCATCGATGCCTTGACGACGACAGAGGAGGCGGATGAATGGTTGGGACAGGCTCTGGGCGAACCCGTGAAACTATTGTGGTTGGGTGAACGTTCACCGCGTTATCGCCAATCGATTGGTCAACGCGTCAGTTTTGCCGATGGCTACCCATTGATGCTGATCGGTGACGCTTCGCTGGAAGATCTGAATTCACGCTTGGAGGCATCGCAGCGGATGTCACAGTTTCGACCCAACCTTGTCGTCAAGGGGGCGCTACCCTATGCCGAGGATGGCTGGCAGCGTCTCAGGATCGGAGACGTTGAACTGGCCGTGGCCAAGCCCTGTTCTCGTTGCGTCATGATTACCGTCGATCCGTCGACAGGGCGCTTCATGCCGAATAGAGAGCCATTGCGTACTCTGTCGACCTATCGTCGCGGCCCCGATGGCAAGATCCTGTTCGGGCAGAATCTCATCGTCATGACACCTGGATGGCTCGATGTGGGTATGCCGGTCGATGTGCTCGCCTGAGTACGTAGCCGCACACGATGGCGAGTCAACGGCATGGTGTTAGGAGAGAAGAAATGGAGTACGCAAAGCGAACTCATTGCGTGAGTTGGATGATACTGGCGATGCTGCCGGCATCGATAGGGTATGCGGAGACGGAATCGGACCCGCAGGATGCGATTTCCGTGACCCACCCGATTGAGCACCGCCTCGATCTCTGTATGGAAGAGGGGGACTGGACGACGCGTTCGATGCGTGAATGTACGCATGCGGCCTACGAAGAGTGGCAAGCGGAGGTCGAGGAGTTGAAGAATCGCCTGTCGCGTGCGCTTGGCAGCGAGGCGCGTGAGGCTCTGGATGCGTCTCAACGAGCGTGGGAGAAAAGCCGAGATGCCGAGTTCCGCTTCATCTCCGCCTATCATGAGGAGTTCCGTCAGGCCGAGTTGGGCCAAGGGACGCTGATACCGGTGGCCGAGCAATTGCGTCGCAATGCTGTGTTGCGGGACCGGGTGCAACAGTTGCAACGTTACCTGGATGGTTTGGAAGATATTCGCGAGTGAGTCGAATATCGAGGGGGGAACTGACCCCTGGCCAAAGATCGCGTAATCTTGCCGTATATTGTTGTCGCGTCACTTGTTGAATTCGGGCGGTCGTCATGCGTTTGGGTTTCATTCCCCGTTCCCTGTTGGGGTGTTTGCTGTTCTCTCTGATCATGCCGGCATGGTCTCATGAGCTGCCTCAACCCGATGGTGATGTGATGCTGACGGTAAGTGGCGACATCAGCAATCCGAACGTGGGGGACGAAGCACGTTTTGATCGACAGATGCTCGACGCACTGCCATCACGTGTCATCGAGACCCACACACCCTGGACGAATGGCAAGAGTCGTTATGAAGGCCCGTTAGCCACGGCAGTACTGGATGCCGCTGGTGCTCGAGGTACCTGGTTCGAGGTCAGGGCCTTGAATGATTTTGCGGCCAAGATCCCGCGTTCGGATCTGGAAGAGTACGCTGTGATTCTAGCGATGGAGCGTGATGGCGAACCAATGCCGATTCGCGAGTACGGTCCGATTTTCGTGCTGTATCCTTTTGACGATCACCCCGAGCTGCGTAACGAGACCATCCGGTTTCGTTCGGTTTGGCAGGTATCGAACATTCATGTCGAGTAAGATCGGGCCATATTTTCATGCTGCGCTACCCACTACGATTGAAGATTGGCGTGTTCTCGTCATTACTGCTGTTTACTTCGGCCGTCGTGGTAGTGGGATTGGTGTTATGGCGTCAGGAGAGTCTGGCTGAGAGTGTGGGAGGTGACACGGCTTGGGCGGCTTACAAGCTCGATCGTGAAACCGTACAGTTGCGCAATATATTGGCCATGACGGATGCATCGGAGCCTGTGGATAACCTACAGCTGCACTTCGAGCTCCTCTATAGTCGAATCAATGTGCTAAGGCGTGGCGAAATCGGGGAACTGTTCGCGTCGATTCCCGATGCCAGGGAGTTGATGCCGCGAATCGAAGCACATCTGGAGCATCTCGATACTGAGTTCGAAGCACTGGAGCAGCTTGCCGCAGAGGATCGGCAGCGCCTCGATGCTGACCTGCAAGAACTAGGTGAGCTCACCGAAAGGCTGGTCATCGCCATCAATGCACACATTGCAGAAACGGCCACGTCCGAGCGTCGCTCGCTCAATCAACTCTATGGGTTGCTGTTGGCCTTGATCGTGGCCATGAGTCTGGCAGCCATGCTGGTGGTCATCTTCCTGGTCCGTGAAGTACGGGATAATGCTCGTGCCCGACGCGATCTCGAGCGCTTGAGTGGTGAACTCGAGGCGACGGCACAACGTGCTGAATCGGCAAGTCAGGCCAAGTCGGAGTTCCTCGCGACGGTCAGCCACGAAATTCGCACGCCATTGAATGGTGTCATCGGCATGAGTGATCTGTTGCTCGAACAGCCTCTGGATCAAGCATCGCGACATTATGCCCATACCATTCACGATAGTGCCGGGCAATTGCTTAGCTTGATCGATGACATACTCGACTTTTCCAAGATCGAGGCAGGACGTCTTGAAATCGAGCGTGTGCCGTTTTCGTTGCGCCAGGTGCTGGAAGGTGTCGTTGGACTGTTCGAACCGCGTGCTTCCGGCAAACAACTGGCATTGTATACGCGTATAGCCGAGGATCTTCCGGATCGGGTGCTTGGTGACCCGGGGCGACTTCGCCAAGTGTTATTGAACCTGCTCTCGAATGCCATCAAGTTCACCGAGCAGGGTGAGATCGTATTATGCGCTTCCCGCCGTCCGCGTGAACGGTTGTGCATTGAACTCCTCGATACGGGGTGCGGGATCGCTGACGGTATGCGTGACATCCTGTTCGAACCGTTTCGACAGGGAGACGCATCGACAGCGCGACACTTTGGTGGCTCCGGACTCGGGCTGGCGATCTGCAAGCGCCTGGTCGAAGCCATGGGTGGAGAGATCGGCGCCGACAACCGATTAGAACGGGGCAGCCGTTTCTGGATCGTTCTGCCCTTGTCGACGGCCGATGTCGAAGAGGCTCTCCCGACGGCAGAACCACCCAAGTTGTCGTTTCAGGGCGAAGCGACGCTCCTGTTGGTCGAAGACAACCAGGTCAATCAGCAAGTGGCGGTGGCCATGCTCGAGCGGTTGGGATGTCATGTCGAGGTCGCTGCCGATGGCTTGGCAGCGCTCGACATGATCGAGACGACGCGTTATGCGCTGGTTTTCATGGATATTCAGATGCCAGGCATGGATGGAATCGAGGTGACCCGGCGCTTGCGCGCCAGAGGTGGGTGGTTTGCACAATTGCCGATCGTGGCGATGACGGCGGGAGCGACTGTCGGAGAGCGCGCTCGCTGCTTGGCTGCGGGGATGGCGGATTATCTGACCAAACCGCTATTCCATGATGCCCTGGCCAGCGTGTTGGCTCGACATCTGAGCGAGGGTGATGCGTCGGCGCTACCTAGCGGTGACGAAAGGCCTTATCAAGGTGTCGATGCCGCGCAAGAACCCGATGCAGAGATACTGAGCGAGCTCTGTTCGTCCATGGGGATCGATGGTATTGCCTCGTTGACGACCCTGTTTGCCGATCAGCTCAAGACACGACGCCAGGAACTGGAAGCCGATGTCGAAGCAGGCCGTTATGTCTCGGCTTCGCGATTGGCCCATCTGCTGAAAGGGGAGGCGGCAAGCCTGGGGTTGATGACGCTGGCGGAATACGCTCATACATTGGAATCAGCGGCTCGTACCGATAATCCTGATAGTGTGCGGCGAGCCTGGCAGGATTTCGAAGGCCACTGCCCATTGGCATTGGAAGCGCTCGATCAATGGCTACGTGAGCATCAGGCACAGGCCTGATGAGACAGCATCAAGGCAGTTCCGACAACGGTGATGACAGGCTGACGGCTGACTCCGCTCGGTGTTTGAGGGAGCGCTCGACGACATCCTGCCCAGGCTGGTATTTGCCGTCTGCTGCCTTCATGGCACGGTCCAGCGTCAAGTCGGCGATACGGTCATGGTCCTGGGGGAGCGAGTTGATAGCCAACGGCAGGAAGTCCAGCAGTCGATCATCGCCAAATGTTGCCAGGTGCAGATCCTGAGGTAGACCACCATTTTCCAGTAGTACGTCGAAAACGCCATCAAGCAGCGTGTAGGACGCTGTTACCAAGGCGTCTGGCAGTGGACTTTGGCGGAGAAGCCAACGCATCAAACGAGCTCCTTCACTGCGATCGTAGCGGTTGGCACTGAGAGTGGTGATCTCCAGTTCGCGACCCGCTAGCGCCTTATTGAAGCCCGCTCGTCGCTCGATGCTGATCGAGAGTTCGGGGACTGCATCCAGCCAGGCAATGTGATCGACATCCGGCGTCAGCACGGAGTGTGTCAGCGACATGGCAGCGGCCTGGTTGTTACTGACGATACTGACGAAATGGTCAGGATCGAGTGCTCGGTCCACGGCGATAATCGGCAACCCTGATGCCATGAGGTCGTGATAGAAGGCATCATCCATGGGCAGGCAACTGGCGACGATCAGAACTTCACAACGCTGTGCTCTAAGTGCGCGAGCCAATTCCCGTTCACTGTCGGGGTTGTCGTCGGATCCGGTAATGAGCAACTGGTAACCGCGTTCACGAGCCCCTCGTTCCAGACGTTTGGCCAGGCGAGCGTAGCTGGCATTCTCCAGGTCAGGGATGATGAGCCCCAGGGTATGGCTGGAGCCGCGACGCAGGGCAGCGGCCTGGGCATCGACTCGATAATGATGCCGCTCGACGATCGCCATGACACGATCGACGGTATCCTGGCTGATACGCCGCTCCTGGGCCTTGCCGTTGATGACATAGCTGGCAGTCGTGCGCGAGACGCCAGCCAGTCTGGCGATTTCGGCGAGTGTCATTGTCGTCATCCTCTATTATGCCGATGGTGGGGCAGCGATGGCCCCATTCTACGTGAAACATGGGGCTGCCTACCCCCTGCTAAGGTCGAATACGCTATTGCTTGATAAATGGCTGAACACGATTCAGCATTGCTCTTATATTGAAGGTGACACGATTCAGCTTAGTCATTCAATGAATCATTCAACGTTTTCGACGGATGAACGTTGATCGCACACTAGGGACGTCGGAGCCAGAGGTCATGTCGTGTGCCGGGCGCACACCGAACCTCGTACGGGAGAGCAACATGCTGACACTCGACCAGGATGACATCATCCTCGACCGTCATGCTGATGATTGGCGGTCGGCGCTGGATCTCGCCGCTCAATCACTGAGCGATGCCGGTCTAGTCACCGAGGCCTATCGGGAAGGCCTGCATGACCGCGAATCGCAGTCATCGACCTATCTTGGCAATGCCATTGCCATTCCCCACGGCACGCCGGAGAGTCGTGAACATGTCAAACGAACAGGCGTTCGGGTCATCCAGTTCCCGGCCGGCGTCGAGTGGCACGATGGTAACCGAGTGCACGTGCTGGTCACGATCGCTGCGCAAAGCGATGAGCATTTGGATATCTTGCGACAATTGACGCATGTGTTGGACCGAGAGGGAGTGGCGGATCGATTGGCGGCGGCCGACTCTGCTCGTGAAATCGCGTCGCTCTTGTCGAAGGCACCGGTCGAGTCACGGCTGGACTCCGATACCCTGTGCTTGAATTTTCCCGCTCTCGATACCCTGGAACTGGCCTTGGCCGGAGCAGCGAGATTACGACAGTCGGGATGTGTCGACAATACGTTCATCGCTGCCATCTCCGACCAGCGACCTTGCCCATTGGGGCAGGGGCTGTGGTTGGTCTCGAGCGCGACGGGTGTGCAGACGCCAGCATTGTCGCTGGCCACACCGGAAGCCAGCTTCCAAGGATCCCAAGGTACGGTCAATGGCGTCTTGTGCCTTGCGGCGCAAGGGGAAGCCCACCGTGATCTATTGGAGCGCATTGTGACGTTGCTGGACAGTCAGTCGGGCGAGACGCTGGTCGGCGCCGACTCTGACACTGTGCTGTCGCGGTTGTCCGGGGAGTCTGCGAGCGCCCGGACGGCGAAGGCTCGGGTGCTTAACGCGCATGGTCTCCATGCGCGTCCCGCCAAGCAACTGGTCCAGATAGCCCGTGAACAGCAGGTGCCAGTCAAGGTCAGGTTGGCGGAAGGGGGTGGAGGTGCCGTTTCCGCAGCCAGCCTCACCAAGGTCATCGGTCTGGGCGCGCGTCGTGGGCAACAGTTGCTTTTCTCTGCCGAGGGCACCGGCGCTGATGCAGCACTGGATGCCGTATGCCGTGCGGTCCAAGAGGGGCTGGGGGACAAGGTGGTGCCCTTCGAGGAAGGGCGTGAGCATAGTGAACCCATTGCGGAACCCGTGATCGAGCCTCTCGAGGCCGATACGGCGCACTTGGCGGTTGCCGCGTCTCCAGGGTTGGCCATCGCCGAAGCGTTTGTCATGCGTCCGCCGCGTTTCGAGTATCCCGAGCGAGCTGAAAAACCGACGGAGGAATCGCGCCGGCTCGATGTCGCCATCCAGGAAGCGAGGCAGCAGTTGGCGGTACTGATCCGGCAGGCGCCGGGCGGCGAGGTTTCGGAAATTCTGTCGATGCATGAGGAGATGCTCGACGATCCGGAATTGCATGAAGCGGCGCGTGAAGGCATTCGCGAAGGTCTTTCTGCCGAGGCAGGCTGGTGGCAGGCCATTGAAACGGCCGCCCATGCTCAGGAAATGCTGGCCGATCGGTTACTGGCCGAACGTGCGGCCGATCTGCGTGACGTGGGGCGACGTGTCCTGGGCGTATTATGTGACATCGAACTACCGGAGCCGCCGGAGCGCCCCTACATCCTGGTCATGGACGATATCGGCCCCTCGGATGTGGCGCGTCTGGATACGAGTCGAGTCCAGGGTCTGTTGACCGCTCGAGGCGGCGCTACGGCGCACAGTGCCATCCTGGCTCGTGCGTTGGGCATTCCCGCGGTGGTTGGGGCCGGTCCGCGTATCATGAGGCTCGACAATGGGGTCGAACTCGTCCTCGATGGTGAACGTGGGCGGGTAATACCCTCGCCATCCCTTGAACGCCGTCAGCGTGCCGAGTTGCGTCTCAAAGAGCGTGAGCGGCTCGAGCGCGATGCCTGGGCTGCCCGCTTCGAGGAAGGTCGTACGCGTGATGGGCATCGCATTGAGGTTGCCGCCAACCTGGGGAATACAGCACATACGCAGGATGCGGTGGAGCGCGGCGCTGAAGGTATCGGACTGCTGCGCACCGAGTTCATCTTCATGGCGCATGCACAGGCACCGGATCTTGATACCCAGATCGCCGAGTACCGCACCGCGGTACAGGATCTGGGGGGACGACCGCTCGTCGCGCGTACGTTGGATGTGGGGGGAGACAAGCCGCTGCCGTACTGGCCGGTTCCGCCAGAAGACAACCCGTTCCTGGGCTTGCGTGGCATTCGTCTGTCATTGACCCAGCCCGAGATTCTGGAAACGCAACTGCGTGCGCTATTGATGGCAGGTAGCGGTAGTCCGCTGCGCATCATGTTGCCGATGGTCAAGGACATCGCCGAGTTTCGTCAGGCCAAGACGATACTGGACCGCCTGCTCGCGGAGATTCCCGAGAGCGATCGTGCCACCGATGTTCAGCTCGGAGTGATGATCGAAATCCCTTCCTGCGCTCTGCTGGCACCGAGCCTGGCGGCGGAAGTCGACTTCTTCTCGATCGGCACCAACGACCTCACCCAGTACACACTGGCTATCGATCGCGGACACTCTGAACTGTCTGCCCAGGCCGATGGACTGCATCCCGCTGTATTGCGGCTGATCCAGATGACTGTCGAAGCGGCACACGCGCAAGACAAGTGGGTCGGGGTCTGTGGGGAACTCGCCAGCGACGCGTTGGCCGTCCCCGTCCTGGTGGGACTGGGGGTCGATGAACTGTCAGTCGCGGCTCGACAGGTGCCTTTGGTCAAGGCGCGGCTACGCGATTTCGATGTTGCTGACGCACGGTATCAGGCGGAGCTTGCGCTGACCCAGTCGACCAGTGAGGCCGTACGCGAAGCCTTGGAGGCACGGTAATGGCCAGGATACTGACGCTGAGCTTCAATCCCGCTCTGGATCTGGCTATCCGTTTACCCAGTCTGGTGCTCGGTGAGGTCAACCGGACCGACGAAACGCATCTGGATGCGGCCGGCAAGGGAGTCAACGTGGCGCGTGTACTGGTTGCTCTAGGTCATGACGTCACGGTATCCGGTTTCCTCGGTGACGCGAACGATGGCCCATTCCTGCGCTTGTTCCAATCGTTGGGGGTGGACGACGCCTTTCTGCGCGTCTCCGGTGAGACGCGCATCAATGCCAAGGTCGCTGAAAGCGATGGTCGTGTGACCGATATCAACGGTCCCGGAGTCTGCATCCAGCGCTCGGATTGGAAGCGCTGGACGGCGTGGCTCGACAGGTTGACAGACGACCCGGTCCGACGGCCCGAGGCCGTCGTCATTGCCGGTAGCCTGCCACCCGGCATGACGCCTGAGGATCAAGCCGGCTTGATTCGACGCCTGCGTCGGCAAGGCCTACCGGTATGGGTGGATACGAGTGGCGAGGCCTTGACTCAGGCAATCGGCGCCGCCCCCACCGCCATCAAGCCCAACGAGCATGAACTCGCCGATTGGGCCGGGGTGGTCTTGTCAGATGATACGCAACGTCGTTCGGCCGCACGGCGTCTGCATCGTGTCGGCATCGAGGAAGCGTTGATATCTGCAGGTGAGCAGGGCGTGCTTTGGGTCAGTGATCGCGGAGAGTACCTGGCGATACCGCCGGTGGTGCCCGTCGCAAGCACGGTCGGCGCCGGTGATACCTTCGTCGCTGCCATGCTGCATGGCGTACTTTCAGATCATCCACCGGAACAGGCCTTGGGCTTTGCGACCGCCTTGGCAGCGGAATCCGTTCGACATGTCGGTGTGGGCAACCCCCACGTCGGTGATATCCATCAACTCCAACAACAGACTTGCGTGCGTCGTTTTGACGATGTCGACGCAGATGGAGCGCTCGCATGAAGATAATTCTGATCACTGCCTGCCCCAGTGGCATGGCAACGACCTTCCTGGCCGCCCGCCGTCTCGAACAGGCCGCGCGACAGCGTGATTGGCAAGTGTCGGTGGAAATGCACGGTGATTTGGAGCCCATGACGCCGGTCGACAAGGCGACGATTGACGCGGCCGATCTGGTGATCGTGGCCGCTGATCATGTGCCGGCCCCCCCTCGTTTTGAAGGCAAGCGCCTGTATCAGGCGCCGATCGATCAGGCCTTGCCTGACCCGTCCGCCTTTCTGGACCGGGCTGATCGGGAAGCAACGGCTTATCGTGCGCCTGCCGAACCACAGACCGCCACGGGGCCTGCGGCTCCGGGCGGCCGGAAGATCGTGGCGGTAACGGCTTGTCCTACCGGTGTGGCCCACACGTTCATGGCGGCCGAAGCGCTTGCCGAGGCCGGCAAGGCCATGGGGCACCAGATTCGCGTCGAAACCCAAGGGTCGGTTGGCGCCCAGGACCAACTCACCGATGAAGAGATCGCCAATGCCGATCTGGTCATACTGGCCTGTGATATCGACGTCGACCCGACGCGATTTGCCGGTAAACCGGTATGGTATACCTCGACCGGCAATGCCCTGAAGAAACCGCGTCCCACGATCGAGGAAGCGTTGGAAAACGCCGAGATCCAGTCGGGGGTGTCGGCGTCAGGGACCGGCAGTGAGCGCAAGCAGAGCATCAAGGAAAAGGGCATTTACAAGCACTTGCTTACCGGGGTGTCCTTCATGCTCCCCATGGTGGTCGCCGGGGGGCTGCTGATTGCTCTCTCGTTCGTATTCGGCATTAATGCCGCCGAGGAAGAGGGGTCGCTGGCCGCAGCGTTGATGCAGATCGGTGGCGGTACGGCATTCGCCCTGATGATCCCCGTCCTGGCTGGCTATATCGCGTATTCGATTGCCGATCGGCCAGGCATCGCGCCAGGCATGATCGGAGGGATGTTGGCCTCCGAAGTGGGAGCCGGCTTCATCGGCGGTATTCTGGCCGGCTTCCTGGCCGGTTATGTAGCCAAGGCAGTGGCGCAGTACGTCAAATTGCCGTCGAGCATCGAGTCGCTCAAGCCGATCCTGATCATCCCCCTGATCACCAGTCTGGTGACTGGGCTGATCATGATTTACATCATTGGCGAACCCGTTGCAGGCATCCTGTCGGCCTTGACGTCGTTCCTGGAAAACATGAGTTCGGCTAACGCTGTGGTATTGGGTGTACTGTTGGGGGCCATGATGTGTTTCGACTTGGGGGGCCCAGTCAACAAAGCCGCTTACACATTCGGCGTCGGTCTGCTGTCCACGGAAACGTACGGCCCAATGGCGGCGATCATGGCTGCAGGCATGGTACCTGCCATCGGCATGGGCATTGCCAGCTTCATCGCCAGATCGAAATTCTCCGATCCCGAACGTGAGGCGGGAAAGGCCTCACTGGTCTTGGGGTTCTGTTTCATCACGGAAGGCGCTATTCCCTTTGCGGCCAAGGATCCGCTACGAGTGATTCCGGTATGTATGGTCGGTGGAGCCATTACGGGGGCGATCTCGATGCTGATTGGGGCCAAGCTGATGGCACCCCATGGCGGTATCTTCGTGTTGTTGATACCGAATGCGATCACACCGGTCTTGTTGTACTTGGCCGCGATCATTATCGGGTCACTGATCACGGGGGTGAGCTACGCGTTGATCAAGCGGGGAGGCCAGGAAGTCGCCGTGGAGGCCAGTGCCTGATCCTGCATCGCATCCTGAGTCGTGCATGCATCGGCGCCTGTCAGGCGCCGATGCTGTTGCTGTACTGGAGTTGGCGCGGGTTGCACCAGCACAAGACAGGAGGTCGCGGAGGCAAGACGGCCCATGACATCATTGTGAAAGCGTTCGGGTAGGGCATACACTGCAATGAAGTTCTTGCCAGTGATGCCGTCATGCTTGACTTGTCGATTGCCAATGCCCTGGTACCGGTTGGCGATGTCGCTTCGGACAGCGTGCTGCGTACGGCGTGCAGTGATCGGTACGATCCTTGTCTGGCTGCGAGCGAGTTGGCAGCGGACCTTCATCATGAAACCTTGGGATTCGTGCTGTTCTTTTGCAGTGCGGAATATCCGCTGGCAGCGTTAGGTCGATCCCTGGAAGATGCCTTTGAGGGGATACCTGTCAGTGGGTGCACGACAGCGGGTGAAATCACGCCACAGGGATATGATCGTGGCTGCATCGTGGCGATCGGATTCGATCGGCGCCATTTTGCCATGTCGCTGGCGTTGGTCGAGGATCTGGAACGCTTTGACCTGGAACGGGCTCAACGATTGACGGATGCTCTGCTTGGGGACTGTCGTCGTCAGGCTCTGGCGCCCATCAGTGGCCACAGCTTCGCCTTGACGTTGCTGGATGGCTTGTCCAGTTGTGAAGAACAGGTGCTGGCGACACTCGATGCGGCACTGGGCAGTATACCCAGCTTTGGCGGTTCGGCTGGCGATGACAACCATTTGGCGCATACGCATGTCTATCACCACGGTCGGTTTCACAGTCAGGCAGCCGTCGTCGTGATGTTCAATACGAACCTGCCGTTTGATGTGTTCACGACTCATCATCTGCGCTCGCGTAGCGAGAAACTGGTCGTGACCGCTGCGGATCGTGGACAACGTCGTGTCAATGAACTCAATGCCGCGCCGGCAGCCGCAGAATATGCGCGCCTTGTGGGATGTGCGGTCGACGATCTCGATGAATCGATCTTCGCTCGCCATCCCTTGGCCGTGAAGATCGGCGATGAGTACTATGTGCGGTCGATTCAGCGGGCGAACCCCGATGGTAGTCTGAGTTTTTACTGTGCCGTCGAGAACGGCATCGTGCTCACTGCCATGGAACCGGCTCCTATCCTCGACGACCTGCAAACCATCTTTAGCGAGCTGGAGTCACGTTTGGGGCCCCCTGAGCTGGTCATCGGGTGCGACTGTTTCCTGCGCCGGCTGGAACTCGAGTCGCTGGGGCAGGTCGATGCAGCGTCGCACTTGCTGGCCCGCCATGGCGTGATCGGATTCAACACCTATGGGGAGCAGCATCATGGCATGCACATCAACCAGACCTTTACCGGGGTTGTCGTTGGGCGTGCCGACGGTCGACTCGGCGGACGAGGCAACGACGACACGTGAACAGGCATTGGCAGCGGAAAATGCGCGTTTGCGAAAGGTCTGTCATGCATTGATCGAACGGGTCGAATCCAGTGGTGTTGCCGGCGGAGCCCCTTATGCGGCATTCGAACACGCCGTGTTATTGGCCGAGCAGGTTCGCGAGCGCACAGAAACTCTGCACCGGACCCTCGATGAACTGAGTCAGGCCAATGCCGAATTGGGGCAGCTCAATACCAAACTGCGCGAAGAGATAGACGAACGACTGGCTGCCGAGCAGGGGTTGCGTGACGCCAAGGCGGAGGCCGAAGCCGCGAATCTCTCGAAAACGAAGTTCCTCGCTGCTGTCAGCCACGATCTCCTGCAACCCTTGAATGCGGCACGACTGTTCACCAGCGCCTTGGCTGAACATACGATGCCCGAATCATCTCAGGCTTTGGTGGGGCACATCGGCCGTTCGCTGAAGGATGTCGAGAGCCTGCTGGGCACCTTGGTCGATATTTCCCGGCTGGATGCAGGGGTTCTCAAGCCTGATGTGGCGGCATTCCCGGTATCGGAACTGCTGGATGTGCTGGCGGAAGAGTACCGGCAGATCGCCATCGGTCAGCAGCTTTCCCTGCATTATGTCTCGAGCTCGACCGTTGTCCATTCCGATTTGCAACTGCTGGCGCGCGTTGTACGCAATTTTCTCGCCAATGCACTTCGCTACACGCGCGAGGGCCGAGTGCTTCTGGGGTGTCGGCGTCGGCTTGACGGTGTGGAAATCATCGTTGCCGATACGGGGCCTGGTATCCCCGCCGATCAACGCGAGGCGATTTTCCTCGAGTTTCGCCGTGCCACGAAGCACGCTGGAGACAAGGACCGAGGGCTAGGCTTGGGGCTGGCGATTGTCGATCGTATTGCCACCATGCTGGACCATCCGCTCCGTTTGATGTCGCAACCGGGTCAGGGTGCCACCTTTTCTATTCTGGTGCCCTATGGCCGGCTGCCCTCACAAAGGCCGTCCGCTCAGGATAGCGAGCCGTCTGGATCACTGCTCGATGGCGTCAGGATATGGGTCATCGACGATGACCCGGCGATCTGCGAAGGCATGGAGGCGCTATTGGAGGGCTGGGGTGCCGAAGTGGTGAGCGCCGCATCGCTGGAGCGGCTCGAAGTGGCCGGTGAGTACGAGGCGGATATGCTGATCGTCGATTACCATTTATCCGAAGGGGAGCCCGATGGTCTGGTAGTGGCCCAGTCATTGCGAACGAGGAAGCCGGAACTGCCGGTTCTGGTGATTACTGCCAACCACGATGCCGACTTGAAACGTCAGGCCCGGGATCTGGGCTACGCCTGTTTACTCAAACCCGTGAAGCCGTTGCGTTTGAAAATGCTACTGCTCAACATGCTCGACTCCACTCAGGGGCGTTCGTTCTGACGCCCCAATCCCAGGTCGTTGGCGACCAGGATTGCTTGCACCCGACTCGTGACACCGAGCTTGCGCAGAATGGCAGATACGTGTGTCTTTACCGTCGTTTCGGCAATGGCCAGGCGGTAGGCAATCATCTTGTTGGAGTCTCCCAGTGCCATATGTGTCAAGACTTCGCGCTGTTTGTCGGTGAGCAGATCGAGGCTACCGTGATGCGAGGTCTGATCAGCGGAAAGATTCGTGACCTGTGCGCGTGTTGCTGTATCGGAACGGCGCATGATATCTGCAGGCAGATAGACGTTGCCCTCCAGTATTTGCGTGAGGGCGGCAAGCAGTGTCTGACGAGGCGTCGACTTGGGAATATAGCCGACGGCACCCAGATTCATCGCCTCAAGAACGGTGGTGCGATCCTGATCTGCCGAAACGATGGCGACAGGAATCAATGGGACGGTATCCCGCAGGCGTTCCAGGCCCGTGAGCCCTTCGGCATCCGGTAAGCCAAGATCCAGCAGGATCAGGTCCAGGTCGTCATGACAATCGGCCTGGGCCAGTGCTGTCGCCAGACTATCGGCCTCAATGACGCGACTGTCGGGCATACCGTCACGCAACACGCCGACGATGGCGTCACGAAACAAGGGGTGGTCGTCGGCAACCATCAATGTGTACATGAATTCCGAGCTCCCTGGAGCCAACTCCTGATCTCCTACCAAAGAACGAGCCTCTCTCCTGCCAGGGAAGTATGTCGCCATGGCGTGAGCTGTCCAACACTGAAGGGAGCTTCACCCATAACGACAACAGACGCAATTCGACAGGAGCATGCCATGATTTATTCCAATCCCGGTCAAGCCGATGCGGTGGTCGCGTTCGATTCACGCTATGGCAACTACATTGGTGGAGAGTTCGTCGCCCCGGTCAAAGGGCAGTATTTCGATAACGTCAGCCCGATCAATGGCGAGGTGTTTTGTGAGATTCCTCGCTCCACGGCCGAAGATATCGACAAGGCGCTCGATGCAGCGCATCAGGCGGCACCGGCATGGGGCCAGACGTCAGCCGCCGAGCGTGGCAATCTGTTGCTCAAGATTGCCGAACGTATCGAGCAGAATATCGAACAACTGGCCGTTGCCGAAAGCTGGGACAACGGCAAGGCCGTGCGCGAAACGCTGAATGCGGATCTTCCATTGGCGGTCGATCACTTCCGCTACTTTGCCGGTTGCATCCGTGCCCAGGAGGGCACGCTGGCAGATATCGACAACAATACGGTGGCTTATCATTTTCATGAGCCGTTAGGCGTCGTGGGACAGATCATTCCCTGGAACTTCCCGATCTTGATGGCAACCTGGAAACTGGCACCGGCGTTGGCTGCCGGTAACTGCGTGGTATTGAAACCCGCCGAACAAACTCCGGCTTCGATTCTCAAACTCATGGAACTGGTTGGTGATCTGCTGCCGGCGGGCGTCATCAATATCGTCAATGGCTATGGCGCCGAAGCCGGGCAGGCCCTGGCCGCCAGTCCCCGCATCGCCAAGATCGCCTTCACCGGGTCGACACCGGTGGGATCGCATATCCTCAAGTGTGCCGCCGAGCATATCATTCCTTCGACGGTAGAGTTGGGTGGCAAATCGCCGAACATTTATTTCGCCGATATCATGAATGCCGAGTCCTCGTTCATCGACAAGGCCGTGGAAGGGTTGGTACTGGCGTTCTTCAACCAGGGCGAAGTCTGTACATGTCCATCGCGGGCATTGATTCAGGAAAGCATGTACGAACCTTTCATGGCACGGGTCATGGAGCGTACTCAATCGATCAAACGCGGGAATCCGCTGGATACCGAGGTTCAGGTAGGGGCTCAGGCGTCAGAGGAGCAATTCGACAAGATCATGTCCTACATGGATGTCGCACGTGACGAAGGTGCCGAATTTCTGACCGGCGGCTCCAAGGCGTCGTTCGATCCGGCTTATGACCGGGGATTCTATATCGAACCGACGCTACTCAAGGGCAATAACAGCATGCGTGTTTTCCAGGAGGAAATCTTCGGCCCCGTGGTGGCAGTGACCACCTTCAAGGACGAAGCCGAGGCACTATCGATTGCCAATGACACCCAGTTCGGCTTGGGTGCTGGTGTATGGAGTCGCGATATCAACGTGGCATTCCGCATGGGCCGTGGTATCCAGGCCGGTCGTGTATGGACTAACTGCTACCACCAATACCCGGCTCATGCCGCTTTCGGGGGTTACAAGAAGTCCGGCATCGGTCGTGAAACCCACAAGCAGGCATTGGAACACTATCAGCAGACCAAGAATCTGCTGGTGAGCTATGACGCCAATCCGATGGGATTCTTCTAGGCGCTGTCCAAAAGCTGGCTGCTCTGGCGCGTTGGCTCGAGCAGCCATTCCCTATTTCCACACGCAGAGCGGGGCTCACCGCTACCTCCCCCGGCGAGCGGTGATCGGGGGCATTCTGTTGCCCTAACCGAGGAGATATGAGATGGACAAGACGATGCAAGCCGCCGTAGTACGCCAGTTCGGCGAACCGCTGGCGATTGAGGAGGTCGCCACACCCCGGCCGCAACAAGGCGAGATCCTGGTTCAGGTGGCAGCTTCAGGGGTTTGCCACACGGATCTGCATGCCGCCCACGGTGACTGGCCGGTCAAGCCCAGGCCGCCCTTTATTCCCGGTCACGAGGGCGTCGGCCACATTGTCGCGGTGGGTGAGGGCATCAAGCACGTCAAGGAGGGTGACCGTGTCGGCGTGCCGTGGCTCTATTCTGCCTGTGGCTACTGTGAGCACTGCCTGGGTGGCTGGGAAACTCTGTGCGAGTCGCAGCAGAACACCGGTTACTCGGTGAACGGCGGTTTCGCCGACTACACCCTAGCCGATGCTGGCTACGTGGGGCGGCTGCCAGACAATGTGGACTTCCTGGAGATCGCCCCGGTGTTGTGTGCTGGTGTGACGGTCTACAAGGGACTCAAGATGACCGATGCCCGCCCCGGCCAGTGGGTAGTGATTTCGGGCATCGGCGGCCTCGGTCACATGGCAGTTCAATATGCCAAGGCCATGGGCTTCAACGTGGCTGCGGTCGATATCGACGACGGTAAGCTGGCACTGGCCGAGCGCTTGGGGGCCACCGTTGCCGTCAATGCTTTGCAGGCCGATCCGGCCGATACCCTGAAGCGAGAGATCGGCGGTGCTCATGGCGCTCTGGTTACGGCGGTGTCGCCCAAGGCCTTCGATCAGGCCCAGCGCATGCTGCGTCGCGGTGGGACCCTGGTGCTCAACGGCTTGCCGCCTGGCGACTTCCCGCTGCCGATCTTCGATACGGTGCTCAACGGCATCACGGTGCGCGGCTCCATCGTTGGCACTCGCCAGGATCTGCAGGAGGCGCTGGACTTCTCCGGTGAAGGCAAGGTCAAGGCCACCATCGCCACGGAAAGGCTGGAGAACATCAACGATGTCTTCCAGCGGATGATTGATGGCAAGATCGAAGGACGGATCGTGCTGGACATGATGGGCTGAACATGGGACTGCCACTGCATCGAGAGGGCGACGCTGGTGTGAACCCCCTATCGGTTGGCGGCCGTTTCCGGCATCATCGAGCGCCATTTCCATGAGAAGGGCCATCATTGATGCATAGCGAGGCTACCGATCTTCATCAGCAGCGGTTGCATAAGGTTCTGGCCCTGCTCAAGGTCAGTGGCGCGCACAGCGTACTCGATCTGGGGTGCGGCTCGGGGGCTCTATTGGCATGTCTGCTGGCTGACATACAATTTGCCCGGATCCTGGGGGTGGAACAGTCGGGAATCGGGCTGGTGCAGGCCAAGCAGCGTTTGGCGGAGCCGATGGCCGCGAACCCCGGCCGCCTGGAGTTGGTATGCGCCTCTTATACAGAACGCTCCTCACGTTTTATTGGATTTGACGCAGCGGCAATGGTCGAGACCATCGAACATGTGCCTTCGGCACGACTGTCGGAGGTCGAGCAAGCGGTATTCGGGTTCTATCGCCCTGGGATGCTGGTCATGACCACACCGAACCGGGAGTATAATCCCTTGTTTGACCTGGCCCCTGGTGAATTCCGCGATGAAGATCATTGGTTTGAGTGGGATCGTGCCAAGTTTCGGCAATGGGGGCTGGGTATTGCACGTCGACACGGCTATCGCGTGACCTTCGGTGGCGTCGGCGAAGAGCATCCCTACTTGGGTCATCCCACCCAACTGGCACAGTTCGTGCGTCAGTCATGAGCATGACTGGGTGATGACAGCCCCAATACGTCAGCTTCCCGTTTGCGTCGCTGATACAGATCCCACCCGGTGGCAATGATCAATAGAATGAATCCGCCGAGTTCGATTAGTGGCTGATAATCAACGAACAGGGTGTACAGTAGGATTACAGTGCCTCCTATGCCTACCAGAAGCGGCCACACGGTGTGATGTCGGCGTATTCCTGCTGTAATTGCCAACAGGGTCAGAAAAGAGAAGATCACGATGGAGGTAGCCCAGATACCTTCGTCGATGGTCAGCCCGAGGCCCAGTAGCGGAAGTATGGCGACTGTTGCCAGCGTCCCGTAGCAACTCAACAGTGCCAGTATCAGGCTGATGACTCCCAGAAGGCCTCTGCGCCATATTGACCGGAACCAGCGACGCGGATCGAGTCGCCGTAACCATTGCTGTAGCAATGACGGAGCTGTCAGTCCCCGGCGCATGCTCAGCTCGATGGTATGGGCACCGAAACTGGAGGCGATATCCCGGGTCTGTTCGCTGGGGCTGAGAGCAAAATAGTCGCGGGCGTTGAGTTCCTGAATGTCCTCGAAGCCGGCATCACGGAACAGCGCCAACAGATCCTCCTTGACGGTGGCTCCCACTACGCACTCGACCCAGAGTCGTGGGTCGTCGTGGCAATCCACCGATACAGGGCGCTGGATCACGATATCGGCGATTTGCAGACGCCCCCGTGGTCGTAGGACCCGGAACATCTCGGCAACGGCAAGACGTTTATTCGGCACAAGGTTGAGCGCGCCGTTACTGGTGATGCTATCGATGCTGTCGTTGGCCAGTGGCAGTCGTTCGGCGGATGCCTGAATGACATCGATTGAATCGATGTCATGGGTATCGATGACGGTTCTGAGTTTGCGGGTCATGGCATACGTCAAATCCAGTGCGATGACGTGCCCCTCCGGACCTGTCAACTGTCTGGCGATCAAGCTGTCATTACCGGCTCCCGCCCCGATGTCCAAAACCCGGTCGCCAGGCTGGATCGCCTCACCGTGAAAGGGGTAGCCGACGCCGGCAAAGGAATCCAGTGTGGCGGCCGGCAATTGGGCGGTCTGCGCTTGTGGGTAATCGAGGAAATGGCATGCAGAATCGCCCACGGGAAAGTGAAAGGGCGATGCCGGATCGTTGGCTACGGCGGTATACATGCCCTGTACCGCTGAGATGATCTGTTGTCGTGAGTAACCGAGTATTGCGACCATGCCCTTTATCCGTGACCGGTTGAAATCTGGATCGTCAGTCAGGTCGTCGAATTGGATTCGTCGTCGAATTGATCGAGCAGCGACCGAATCCGCCGATGCAAGCGATGGGGTGCCGGCACTTGTGTCAGCGCCTCCATTCTGTCACGTAAGCGTCGTTCGAACTCTGCGCGGGAAAAACAATCGCGACACTTGGCCAGATGCTGTTCGATATCCGCCTGACGTTGATCATCCAGCTCCTGATCAAGATAGTCGAAGAGTTGCTCGATGACTTCTTCGCATGTCAGTGTCCGTCGTGTCATGGTGAAGCCCCCTCATTCCCCGGTCGGTTGACTGCGATGCCGGCATCACTGGCTTGCTGCCAGAGTGACTTCTGGAGCAACGAACGACCACGATTCAACCGCGAACGTACCGTGCCGACCGGTATGCCAAGCATTTCCGCGGTCTCGGCGTAGGAATATCCTTGCACTTCTACGACGATCAGAACGACTCTGAACGGGTCAGGTAGCGCATCCAGCGCCAATTGAAGCTCCTCTTGTAGAAGTTCATTCAGGAAGCGTTCTTCCGTATTGCCCCACCAGAGCAGAAAGGGCTGATGCAGTTGCCGGAATAGTGAGAAATCTTCCGAATCGCACTCATCCAGTGTAGGTGCATCATCATCCGACGAAAATGGCGGGCGGCTCTGTCGGCGGCGCCACTCACTGATGAATGTATTGTTGAGGATGTGGAACAGCCAGCCTTGGAAACAGTCGGGATCACGCAGTTCATCGAGTTTGCTCCAGGCTTTTTCGATCGCCTCGGCAACGATGTCTTCGGCATCGTCAGGATTCCGGGTCAGGCGCAGCGCAGTGCCGTAAAGCCGATCCATCAGTGGCTCCAGTTGACATTGGAACCACCGCTTCGGTTGCCGGCGACGAGACCCGCCTGATGAGGCTGCGCTCATGTGGCCTCCCGATTTCACCCGTCTCTCATCGATTGATCATGCGCCTCTTCTCGTTATACCGCCAGGACGCAACAGACCAGGACAAGGTTCCCGGTATGACGAGAGGCTTATCGGGAACATCTCGTGGGGCCTGTGCGTCCTCGCAGTACACGGCAGCGCTTGTCGTGTCACCTGAAACAAACCATACGAGGAGGCAAGGTCATGAAAACCATAATGCTATTGATGCTCGGCATGAGTTTGGGGAGCATCCCGGCCGTGAGTGCGGCAGATATGCCTTATCATGGTAACGGCCATATCATGGGCACCGCCGACCAGTTGGAGTGGGGACCCGTGGGGTCGATGGGCGAAGGTGCAGAAATCGCTGTGATCGAAGGCGACATGACGGAAGAAGCGCCTTTCACCATTCGCCTGCGGCTCGAAGATGGTTACGAAATCAGACCGCATGTTCATCCCGCATACGAACGGGTGACGGTGCTGGAGGGCACCCTGCATTTCGCTCACGGTGAGTCATACGACACCGCAGCGACGCAACCTTTGCCGGTAGGCGGCTTTGCGATCATGTCTCCCGGAGATCCGATGTTCGGGTATGCCGAAGGGGAGACGGTCATTCAATTACATGGTGAGGGGCCCTGGGGTATCGAATATCTGGATGCGGCCGATGATCCACGTCAGTAATGGTAGTCATACCACCGCTCTCGGCAGCCATACGGCTACCGAGGGCGGAAAGGTCGATGGACGTTGGCACTCAGGAAGTCGAGTCCAACGCTTCCGTGTCGCCGATGGCGCCGGGCATGGCGGGTGTCTGGCCCGACGGATTCGTCTTGGCCAGGAAGTGTAGGTGGCGCTCGTATTCGGCGAGCACATCACCGATGACCTGGCTGCGCGTATGGCCGTTGAGGTCCTGGCCCAATCCGCCTTCGGCTAGGTAGACGTCGAGGCGCAGGTAGTAGTCGTCATCGACGGGCAGGAAGCTTGGCGTGCGCATGCGATGCGAACGTACCTGGTAGACGAAACTTTGGGAATCGTCCAGGTCGACCTGCAATGTCAGCCGTGGCAGCGTTTCTCCATCGACACGATCTTCACTGACATGCGCGTGCTGGCCGCGCTGCTTGAGTTCATTGGCGAACTGCTGGAGTGCTGGTCGGATGGCATGCTCGATCGTGGCAGCGGCACCGGCGCGGGTGGACGTGTCCAGGGCACGATCGAGGCGCTCGCGCCAGTCACCGCCCTGGTCGTTGCCACCGGCGACCTGGCGGCGGGCATCGGCTTTGTCGCCTTCCGTTCGCAGGGCGCGGTACACGCCGGCCATGATGGCGAAGATCACGATGGAAAACGGCAGGGCGGTGATGACTACGGCACTTTGCAAGGCATTCAATCCGCCTGCCATCAGTAGTGCAATGGTTACCAGCCCGATGATGACGGCCCAGAAGATACGCAGCTTGATCGGGGCATCGTGGTTGACGTCGGACAGGATCGAGGTGAAGTTGGCCATGACCAAGGCACCGGAGTCGGCCGATGTCACGAAGAAGACGATACCAAGGATAGTGACGATGCCTGCGGTCACTCCGACCCAGGGATAAGATTCCAGTAGGGTGTAGAGTGTCGTTTGCGGTGTGTTCAACGCTTGCTCGCCGAGTTCGGCCACTCCCTGGTTAGCCACCAGTTCAATACCGCTGTTTCCCAGCACGGACATCCAGACCATCATGAAGGCCAGTGGAATACCCAAGGCGCCTGCGACGAACTCGCGGATGGTACGGCCGCGGGAAATACGTGCCAGGAACAGTCCGACGAACGGAGTCCAAGCGATCCACCATCCCCAGAAGAAGATGGTCCACCATCCTTTCCACTCCTGTGCATCCTCTCCGGCGTAGGCATAAGTGTCGAAACTCTTGGCGATGAAGCTCGAGAAGTAGTCGCCTGCGTTATTGACGACCATATCGAGGAGTTTCAGGGTATGCCCCTGGAACAGGATGAAGAGCAACAGCGCCAGGGCCAGCAGCATATTGAATTCCGATAGTCGGCGAATGCCTTTTTCGACGCCGCTGACCACGGAAATCGTGGCGATGATGACGACCATGACGATCAGGATGACCTGCACGGACAGGTTCTCCGGCACATCGAACATGTAGTTCAGCCCATAGTTGAGCTGAATGACACCGATGCCCAAGCTGGTCGCAATGCCGAATACGGTGGATACCACAGCGGTGATATCGACGGTATGGCCGATAGGGCCGTAAATGCGCTTGCCAAGTAGCGGATAGAGTGCACTGCGAATGGCCAGTGGCAGACGATGCCGGTAACTGAAATAGGCGAGCGCCATTCCCATCAGGACATAGAGTCCCCAACCGGAAAGCCCCCAGTGGAGATAGGTCTGTACGACGGCATTGCGCATTGCCGCCTGGCTTTCCGGTTCAAGGGTCGGTGGTGCCAGGAAGTGCGAGAGCGGTTCGGCGACGCTGAAGAACAACAGGTCGATGCCGATGCCGGCAGCGAACAGCATGGCCGACCAGGATAACAGCGAAAACTCGGGGCGGGCATGATCCGGCCCCAATCGAATGTTGCCGAAGCGGGATATCCCGATACCGATCACAAAGACCAGATAGGCAACGATCGCCAGCATGTAGTACCAGCCGAACGTTTCGTTGACCCAGGCGAGACCGGCATTGAAGAAAGCGCCGGCTTCTTCGGTAAAACTCATCGTGATGACGAGGAAAACGAAGATGCCGACGACGGATCCGTAGAACACGACCGGATTCAAGCGGTCGCGTCGTTCCGATACGAAAGTGTCATGAGGCATGGGGAAGAATGCCCTCCGTGTTGTTTGCGAACTCTTTTTTAATTAATCGTTCAAATAAAATACGCACTTCTCGTCATGAATTCAACTGCCGTCTCTGGGCGATGTCAGTTCTCGGGGCACGATGTCGACAGATACCGGTTTGTGCTCATTGAGAGGCTTGGAAAGTGGAAAATCCGTTGACTGCCTATGGATAGGCTTGCAATCCCTTTTGACAGGGCTATACATGATGTAACCGATGTGAAAAGCAGTGCAGTCCAGAGGCTTGTCCTGGCTCTGTCTGTCGAATCGGGAGGACCGAGTCTCTCTGAGAACAGCCGGGCGCTGTTCGTCACGACCCGTATGGTGAATTACAACAACAAGTCTGGAGAGTCTGATGAATAACGAGAACACGCCAGAACAGGTTTCCGCTGATCATGCCGTATCGACCCATGTCGGTCAGGAGGACAATCATACGCTGCGTACCTCGAGGCGGCGCTTTCTGACCGGTTCCGCAGCGGCGGCAGGTGCGGCTGCGATCGGCTTCCCGAGTATTGCCGTCGCCCAGACGACGACACTCCGTTTCCAGAGTACCTGGCCTGATCAAGATATCTTTCATGAGTTCGCCGCGGATTACGTGCGAATCGTCAATGAGATGTCCGGCGGTCGGCTGGAGCTCAACCTATTGCCGGCGGGGTCCGTGGTCGGTGCGTTGGAACTGCAGGATGCAGTGATATCCGGTGCACTGGATGGCGGACATGGCGTCTGTGCGTATTGGTATGGGAAGCATAAGGCGTATTCGTTGTTCGGTACGCCGCCTCCTTTTGGCTGGGATGCACATCAGTTCCTGGCCTGGTTCTGGAGTGGGGAAGGTCGTGGACTGTACAACGAACTGCTCGAGATGCTGGAACTTCCGCTCGTCGGCTACCTGACCGGTCCGATGCCGACCCAGGCCTTGGGATGGTTCAAGGAGCCAATCAGCGGTGTCGAGGATCTCGAAGGGCAAAAGTATCGTACCGTTGGTCTGGCGGCAGATCTCATGGATGAGGTGGGAGCGGCCGTCACCATCATGGGGGGTGGCGATATCGTACCGGCCATGGACCGAGGGCTGCTTGACGGTGCCGAATTCAACAATCCGTCTTCCGACCGGTTATTGGGGTTCCCCGATGTCAGCAAGACCTGGATGCTGCGTAGTTACCACCAGGATTGCGAGGCCTTCGAGGTCATGTTCAACCGGGACAAGTTCAACAGCCTCGACCCGGAATTCCAGGCGATCCTCGAATATGCCGCCAAGGCGGCATCGTCGGAAATGTACTGGAAAGCGATGGATCGCTATCCCAAGGACCTTCAGGCGATGCGGGAAGAAGAAGGAGTGGAAACCTACATCACGCCTGACTCGGTGCTGAAAGCCCAGCTCGACGCCTGGGACAAGGTGATTGACGAGCAGTCCGAAGACGCTTTCTTCAAGAAGGTCATCGACAGCCAGAGAGCCTACTGCGAGCGAGTGGTCGGCTGGCACCTGGAAGGTAACGCACCCAAGAACCCGGCTTATGAGCATTTCTTCGGACGGGCGGCGACGGATACGTCGAAAATGGCTTGATACCTGTTGTGGTGCATGACTCAAGGTGCGAGCCAGCGGTTCCAGGCCAGTGGGTGTACTCATCGTCATGCCAGCGCCAGGGAAGGCGGCTGGAGGTGCGGCGAATCAGGTTGCGCTGGATACCGTGGTTGCTCGTGATTCATCCCGGCATCGGAGACTGTCATGTATAAAGGTATCGCAGCGATCGACCGGATCAGCCTTTGGTCAGGCAAGTTCTTTGCCTGGTGCATTCTGTTTCTGACCGCTGTTGTCAGTATCGAAGTCTTCATGCGTTATGTCGTGGGAGCTCCCACGTCCTGGGCCTATGACACCAGTTACATGCTCTATGGCACGCTGTTCATGATGTGCGGCGCTTATGCGTTGTCCTATAACGCGCATGTTCGTGCCGATGTATTGTCGAGGTATTTCCCCCCTCGCATGCAGGCCGGTCTGGACCTGGTGCTGTATATGGTCTTTTTCTATCCGGGGGTGCTCGCGCTGATCTGGAACGGGTGGGATTATTTCGCGATCTCGTTCCGTCAGAATGAACATAGCTCCTTCACTCCCGATGGACCGCCACTTTATCCCTTCAAGTTCGTGATTCCTTTCGCCGCCGTTCTACTCATGTTGCAAGGACTGGCGGAAATCACACGCTGTATCGCCTGTTTGCGCCATGGCTATTGGCCGCCTCGCCCGGGTGACGTGCAGGAGCTTGCTGACTCGGAACATGCGGAAGGCCAGCGTCATGAGGAGACCCGGTCATGAGCGATCCGCAGATCGGCATCCTGATGCTGGGGATGCTCGTCATTCTCATCATGCTGGGCTTTCCCATTGCGTTCACCTTGATCGCCATGGGCGTAGGATTCGGCTACTTTGCCATCGGCGATATCATCTTCTCACTGCTGGTGCAGCGTACCTATGGGGTCATGTCCAACGATGTTCTGATAGCCGTTCCCTTGTTTCTGTTCATGGGCTATCTGGTGGAGCAGGCGAATATCCTCGATCGCTTGTTCTATAGCCTGCAACTGGCGGCGCGTGGCATGCCTGCGTCATTGGCGGTAGCGAGTCTGATTACCTGTGCCCTGTTCGCAACGGCAACCGGCATCGTTGGCGCTGTCGTCACGTTGATGGGGTTGCTGGCGCTGCCAGCGATGCTCAAAGCAGGTTATGACAAACGGATGTCGAGTGGGGTCATCTGTGCCGGTGGCTGTCTGGGAATCCTGATTCCTCCCAGCATCATGTTGATTCTGTACGGTGCCATGGCAGGTGTCTCGGTCGTACGCCTCTATGCGGCGGCACTCTTTCCCGGTCTGCTATTGGCGGGGTTGTACATCCTTTATGTGATGGGGCGGGCCATGCTCAATCCCCAGGTCGCTCCCAAGTTATCCCAGGCCGAACTCGATGTGCCGCGAGGCCAGGTCTACTGGCAGCTATTAACGTCATTCGTGCCGCTTTTCGTCCTGATCATGGCGGTACTGGGGGCGATTCTGTTCGGTCTGGCCACGCCTCATGAGGCGGCCGGCATCGGTGCGCTTGGTGCTATTGTGCTGGCGGCGGCCTACCGACAGTTGAATTGGCCGCGACTCAAGGAAGCCGTCTTTCTGACGGCTCGGACCAGCGCCATGGTCTGTTGGCTGTTTGTCGGTTCATGGATCTTTTCGTCGGTATTTTCGTTGCTCGGTGGCCACTCGTTGATCGAACACTGGATCGACGGAATGTCGTTATCGCCTCTGCAATTCCTGATCCTTGCCCAAATCTTGATCTTCCTGTTGGGCTGGCCGCTGGAGTGGACGGAGATCATCATCATCTTCGTGCCGATTTTTCTGCCCTTGCTGCAGTTGTTCGGTATCGATCCACTGTTCTTTGGCGTGCTGGTGGCGCTGAACATACAGACGTCATTCTTGACGCCACCCATGGCCATGTCGGCGTTCTACCTCAAGGGAATCGCCCCCAAAGGGGTCCAACTGGGAGATATCTTCCTGGGGATAGCTCCGTTCCTGTTCATGGTGTTCCTGGCGATGGCCATCCTGTATATGGTCCCGGGGATCGCCTTGTGGCTACCGGAAGTCCTTTATGGTTGAGGCGTGACGTGCCGGTAGACACCGAAATGATGCAGGCCCTGATCGGCAAGCTGCAGTGCCTGCATCCGGCTCATGACGCCCTGATCGCAATAGAGCAGGTAGTAGCGATCGGTGGGGAGCGTGCCAGCCTTGTCCTGCAGTTCGTAGAAAGGAATATCGAGCCGTTCGACACTGGGTATGTCGAGTGGTGCGTCATCGCGTTCGCTGGGATGTCGAATATCGATGATGCAATAGCCCTTGCCGGCCGCCAGCTCGTCGGGCGTATCAATGACCGTGACATCCGTTAGAGACGGTGACGGGAGCGTTGGCAGTTCATCGACCCGTGTGATGCTGGCGTTATCCACGGCGCGATCCAGTATGGTGAAGTCGAACCGGGTCTCTGCCGTGTCGATTTGATGGCGCTTGGCCCGGGTATTGGGTTTTTTCGAGACGACACCGCAGTACTCGGGCATGGTTTCGGCAAAGCGTGCCGTATCGATCTGTCGGGCTTCATCGATGATGGCCTGTTTGTCGCTGGCCACCAGCGGACGCAATACCGGGCGTTCCGCAACGTCGTCGATCAGTCCCAGATTGGTCAGGCTTTGGCTCGAGACCTGAGCGATGGCGTCACCAGTGACCAGTGCAGGAATGCGTCCCCGAGCGGCCATCCGAGTCGCGGCACGTAGCATCATGCGTTTGAGTACGACGCCCATCAAACCGTCGGGCACCTTGGCAATCAATTCATTGACGACGCCTTCGAAGGGAATCGAGATGAAGTTGACTCGATGGGAGGCGCTGTAACGCTGCCACAAGTGATGGGTCAGTTCGCGCACCCCGGTTTCATGGGCTGGCCCACCCAGGTTGAAGAACAGGAAATGCGTCTTGAGGCCGCGGCGTATCATACGATAGGCCGCTACCGGGGAATCATAGCCACCGGAAATGAGTGCCAGTGCGGCGCCTTGTGTGCCGAGTGGATAGCCACCCAGGCCCGGCATGCGGTGCGTAATGAACGTCATCCGTTCCCCCTTGATTTCGAGGGCAACGTCGACATCGGGGTGCGTCAAGTCTACAGAGGCCGTGGGTACGGCTTGCAGCAGTGCGCTGCCAAGATAGCGCTCCAGTTCCTCGGATCGGAAATCATGTTGGCCGCGGCGCTTGACTCGCACCTTGAAACGGCGGTGCGCGATGGCGTCGCGCCATAGTGGAATCAATCGGGTGGCCGTGTCGTCGAAGGAGCGGAACACAGCATTTTCCACGACCAGGACCTCATGGATACCCGCGATGCGGGTCAGCGTCGTTTCCAACTGCGCGTGCGTGTCGGAATCCAGCGTCTCGTTGGGGCGAACCTCAAGCGCATCCCAATGGTTGATGACACGAATGGGCGTGTCCAGCCTACGCAACGTGTTGACGACATTGGCCCGCAGGCAGCGAACCAGTTCTCGGCGTACCGGCCTGGTCTTGATGGTAATCTCGGGAAATAACTTGAGCAGAAATGGCATCGATCGACATCAGTGCTGCGATAGGGGCGGTTACGATACCAGAGTCGGGAGCGTCATGCATGAGATAGGCCGTAAGTGCTGGGTGCCCGCAACTGGCGGGCACCCGTAGCAGTCAGGAATCGCTTTCGTGGTGATGTTTGTCACCATGGGGTCCATGCGGACCTTTGCCATGAGGTGGTTTCATGATCACTTTCAGGGCCTCG
Organism: Aidingimonas lacisalsi; assembly: GCF_008079445.1. Taxonomy (GTDB): domain Bacteria; phylum Pseudomonadota; class Gammaproteobacteria; order Pseudomonadales; family Halomonadaceae; genus Aidingimonas; species Aidingimonas lacisalsi. Next base: position 440,164 of record NZ_VRYH01000002.1, read on the forward strand.
AGCTGCGCGTCATCGAGCACATCCGCCAAGGCGTCACGGTGTTCATCGCGAATCTCCAGCCAGGCATCATGCTTGTCTTCGCGATTGTCGAACGCCTGATCATGCAGTTCGCGGGCACGTTCACGCATGGCCTCATGTGCATCGTCCAGTGCCTGTCTGTCGTCTTCACTGAGTTCCCAACTGTCATAAAGGGCATCCAGACGTTGCTGCATGAAGTCGCGATGCGCTTTGTGGCGCTTCTCATGAATATCGCGCTTGTGATCATGCATCTCATCGACACGCTCTTCGCCGAGTATGTCGGTCATCGTTTGACGATAGTCTTCACGCAGGGCTTCGCGCTGGTCACGATAGTCTTGTCGGGCATCGTGCAACGCATTCCGCTCCTCCTCGCTCAGGTCCCATTGGTCGGCCATGGCCTCGAATCGCTGCTCATGGGGTTTATGCGCGTCATTACCTTGACTTTTCTCGTCACCCGGGGCGGCGGTCGCGATGAAGGACATTGGTGCGATAGCCAGTGCCAGCAGGGTGGGCATCCAGAACTTGCGTGGGGTGATGAAGCTCATGTCGAGACTCCTGTCTGTTGGGGAACATCAGCGCTACCTCGCGCTTCGAACACAGTGTCCGCCCATCCTGTGCAATTACCATGCAGCAAGCGTGCAATAGTCGAGCATGCTCATGCACATTCCCGATCCATCGAGCGGTAGAGCAAGGGGTCACTCCTCGGGTTGATACTTGTAGCCAACGCCATAGACCGAGCGGATGATTTCCCGTTCCGGCCAGATATCGGCAATCTTGCGCCGCAATTTCTTGATATGGCTGTCGACGGTACGTTCCGAGACGATACGGTGATCCCGGTACATGTGGTCCATCAATTGATCGCGCGAAAAAATGCGCCCGGGTGCGTTCATCAGTACCTTGAGTAACTGGAATTCCACGGCCGTCAGGCCGAGATCCTGGCTGCCCGCCAGAGCACGCCAGCCGTCGTCGTCGAGCGTCAGTGGCGGCTGTGAATCACTCGTCTCGGGGGTATCGGCAACCCGGCTGCGGCGGAGTACCGCTTTGATACGGGCTACGACCTCCCTGGGACTGAATGGCTTGCAGATGTAGTCGTCGGCGCCCAGTTCCAGCCCGAGCAGGCGGTCGACTTCCTCCACCTTGGCGGTCAGCATGATCACCGGCAGTCGTGGCCATCGTTCGCGGATCATGCGGCACAGCGTCAGGCCATCGATGCCGGGTAACATCAGATCCAGCAGCATCAAGTCGCATTGCTGGTCTTGTAGCCATGCCATTACCTGGTCACCGTGATCGATATGGTGCGACTGGAAACCGCTGTTATCGAGATAGTCGGTGACCAGTCGTGCGATCTTGGGCTCGTCCTCGACGATCAGGATGGAGTCGCGATCATTCATACACGTTGCTCTTGGATCAGGGGGAATTCGAGTATCCAGCATAACCCGCCCAGCGATGAATGTGCTGCTGACATCTGGCCTCCATGGGCCTTGACCAACGCCGTGGCAATCGAGAGCCCCAAGCCGCTACCACCACTCTGGCGACTGCGAGAACCTTCAACACGGTACAGTCGTTCCGTCAGACGGGCGAGATCATCATCCGGAACGCCTGGGGCGCTGTCTTCCCAGGTCAGACGTGCCTGATGTTCATTGGTTTCCAGGCAGACATGCAATCTGCCGGGTGCCTGTGTGTAGGTACAGGTGTTGTCCATCAGATTGTCCCAGAGTTGACGGAGACGCTGCTGGTCACCGCGGATCATGAGCGCGGGTTCGATGTTCGTCTCGAGAGTGATGCCATGATCGTCGAGCCAGCCCTTTGCTTCATCGAGGCGAAGACTCAGGACGTCAGCAAGATCGAGAGGGGCCAACGATACTTCCAATGCCCCGGCGTCGCTCTGGGACAGAAGGCGCAAGTCGCCAACGAGCCGTTCGAGTTGAGCGACTTCTTGGGCAAGCGAGTGGATGTTGTCGTGGTCCAGCGGTCGGATGCCATCCTGCATGCTTTCGATTTCACCTCGCAGCACGGCTAGTGGAGTACGCAACTCATGTGCGATATCCGACACCCAGCGCTGACGAGCTTCGCGTGTCGCTTCCAGTGTCTCGGCCAGAACATTGAAATCATGGGACAGTCGTGACAGTTCGTCACGGCCTCGTTCCGGCAAACGGATACTGTAATCGCCTTCGGTCAAGCGGTGCGTTGCGAGTGCCATGCCACGCGTGCGCCTTCCCAGCCACCATGATAACCCTCCTGCCAGCAGTAGCGACGCCAGCGCCAGCGAGGTGATGATGATACCGAGGTTGCGTCGCTGGCGAGACAGGAATATGCGATCCATGCGCGCCATGAGTTGTTGTGGCGGACGATATCCCAGGGCACCGACCTGCTTGCCGTCGCTGACGATCGGCAGCCAGTTGAGCACCAGCGGCGCATCGTCATCGCGTCGTGGCGGTTGGCCAATGACCGGGCGCCCTTCAGCGTCGTGAAGGACGAAGTCACGAGCATCGCCTAGCTGTCTTTCGATGCCCTCGGGGGGAGGTCCCTCGCCGGGCCAGAGTTGCTGACGGACTAGCCGGAACCAGGCACGGTGGTCGTCACGTAACCACTGCCAGTCACCACGCCGAGTCCACTCTTCGGCTAATCCTTCCGCGAGCGTTTCAGCACGATTGGCCTGGGTCGTTTCAAGATAATCGATGAAGCCTTGATCGAGGCTGCGCGATACCGCAAGGAACACCAGTGCCGAGATGGCTACATTGACGAGCAATATGATGGCGAACAGCTTGATGCCCAGTCGTGACACTGTCAGTCGGGGCTGGGCAGGGTATCGCGAAGAGCGAAACGATCGGCACATGTGGGTCTCCGGATAGAGATGGACGCTGTCACGAGTCTGCCTGACCGATATGCAGCTATTGGTCACCCAATGTGCAAGGAGAGTGCATACACGATCGTTCGGGTCTCGCCGAAAGGATACCTCGGGTGACTGTCTACAGAGCAAGCAGGAATAGAATCAGCGGCGGCGAGAGTAGCGAAAGAAGAAACCCGCTGACGACTGCGGTCGGGACACAGGCTACGCCCCCGTGTTGCTGAATGACCGGCAGAGTAAAGTCCATGGACGTGGCGCCGCCATAACCGATGGCCAGAGGTGGCATGCGATGGATCAGCCAGGGAATCAGCAGAAAGGCGAGTAACTCTCTTGCCAGATCATTGAAGAAAGCGACGCCGCCCAGCATGGCACCCAGCTCGTCACCGATCAGAATGCCCGATAGCGAGTACCAGCCAAAGCCGGCAGCCATGGCCAGCCCTTCATTCCATGACAAGGCCAGTAAGGGCGCCGCCGCCAGACCGGCAACCAGCGAACTGGCGGCAAGGGTGATGGCGATGGTGAGTCCATGGCGGTTGAGCAGAATCTGTTTCAACGGCATACCGGAGTTACGGAGCTGACAGCCAATCAATGCCAGCAGGACGTAGAGGACCCATTCTGCCAGGACTTCGGCCACGACATGCCCGCTCTGTAAATCAAACGTGACGAGTAGAATACCCACCAGGATACCCAGGAACACTGCACCGACCAGGCTCAAGGAACCGCGCATGGCGGTTAGTTTGCTGGTGGGAGCGCCCGTGACGATAGGCGAAGCCTCCAACTGCCATGCCAGGCGGCGGGATAGCCACCAGAGCGCTATCAGGTTACTGACAGTCGTCAGCAGGAAGAGCGTCAGGGCCTGCCCTCCCATACGGGAGAGTTGTGACGACAGGTCCTCCATGCCTGCCAGGCTCACCCCCATCAACCACAAGATCAGATAGATCGATGCGTTCACTGCCCGATTGATGGCTGCCATCACGTCTGGATGGCGTACGGGGACGAGGTAACCCAGTATCAACGGCAACAGTACGATCAACAGGCCACTCAGCATGACGACTCCCTTCGTCCGACGATGGTGGTCGCCATTGACGACCAGGAAAGGTGTACTGTAACGAGAGTTTTTGTATCAGCAACAATGAATTTCCCTGATAGGATATCAGTTGGGTTGATGTCAGGAGCGAAGCATCCATTGCGAGTTGTTCTGGCTCGGCTACGCTTTGCATAGGGTCGCCTGCGCATCGGCGTCGTGATACAAGGAGCACACAGCATGGCTAAGTTATTGTTGATTGCCGGAGATTTTGTCGAGGATTATGAAATCATGGTGCCGTTCCAAGCCTTGCAGGCCATGGGGCACGAAGTGCATGCCATCTGTCCCGACAAGCGCGAGGGCGATAGTGTCAAGACGGCCATTCATGATTTCGAAGGTGATCAGACGTATACCGAGAAGCCGGGCCATAACTTCACACTCAATGCGACCTTTGCCGAGGTCGATCCGAGCGATTACGACGGTTTGGTGCTCCCCGGCGGGCGCGCTCCGGAATATCTGCGCCTCAACGAGCGAGTGCTGGAATTGGTGCGCTATTTCATTGACAGCAACAAGCCCGTGGCCGCCATCTGCCACGCGGCTCAGTTACTGGCTGCGGCCGTCTCGTTGGAAGGCCACCGGGTATCGGCGTATCCCGCCTGCGCCCCGGAAGTCCGGCTGGCGGGGGGCGACTATGCCGAGATTGCCGTCGACAAGGCCGTGACTTCAGGTAAGCTGGTAACTGCCCCGGCCTGGCCAGCGCATCCCGAGTGGCTCAAGCAGTTCGACGCCTTGCTCGACTGACACCATGTCACAGGCGCTTGTACATGACGTGTGCATCGACAAGCCCAAACCGTGGATGGCGGAAGGCGTCGGGGAGCGTACCCACAATGGGGAACCCCAACTTCTGCCATAACCGGACAGCGCCTTCATTGCTGGCGACGACGAGATTGTACTGCATGGCATGGAAACCCAGTTGCCTGGCTTCATCCTGGGAATGCAAACACATGCGAGTGGCAACGCCCATTCCCTGTGCCTGCGGCGAGACGATGTAACCGCAGTTGCAGACATGCGCACCACCACCGCCCTGATTAGGCTTGATATAGTACGTACCCAGGGCATCGCCATGTTCGCTTTCAGCAATGAAGGTGGCACTGGGTGCCTCGAGCCAGAGATGGCGGGCTGTTGACTCCTGGATATCGGGGTCAAGCGCGTAGGTTTCGCCGGCACGAAAGATCGGTTCGATGATCTGCCACAGTGCTGGCCAATCGGGATCCATGGCTTGTCGAAGTGCAATCGTCTCGGCGTCGCTCATGAGCATTCGTCCTGCTGCAACTGTTGTAATGCCTGACTGAGTGTCACTGGGTAGCTCGTGTCGCGACCGTCTTCTCCGGCTGTCAGTGAGCGAATCGCTGCGGGGAGACGGGCGACCGAATGGGAGGCATGATCGCGGGCCTGATCCAACGTGGGGATGAGAGCCGGCTCGACTTCGCCCTTGACGACGGTGCGCACCAGTAAAGGCGTCGCCGCCGTGATCGACTCTTCCCGTCGAGCGATGATATCGCCGGTGACTTCGCCGTCTGCGTCACAGTGACGATAGACCTGTTTGCGTCCGGGCAGGTTGACTTTCCCCGGTGAATGTTTGACACGCGGCTTGCCGGCATATTCGACCAGTTTGTAGGAAAGGTCGAGTACGGGCGCGTCGGTCGAGGCACCCATTTCGGTGCCGACACCGAAGATATCGATTGGCGCTCCCTGTTGGACCAATGTCTGGATCTGGTACTCATCCAGTCCACTGCTGGCGACAATCCGGATGTGCGGATATCCGGCTTCATCCAGCAAGGCGCGTGATCGGCGAGCGAGGTCACCGAGGTCTCCGGAATCGAGTCGAATAGCGCCGATCTCGAGGGCGGGACATTCGTTCTTCAGTGCAATGACCTTGCGTACGCCATCGAGCGTATCGTGGGTATCCACCAGCAGCGTGGTGCCGGGGTAGAGTTCGGCGAAGCGTTGGAAGGCTTCCCGCTCGTCATCATGGGCCAGTACATAGCTATGTGCCATGGTCCCCCTCAGCGGCAGATCGTATCGCAGGCCACCCAGCACGTTGCTGGTGCCTGCTATGCCCGCTGTGCGATAGGCGCGTACGCCGCGGACGGCGGCATCGGTTCCGTGCATGCGTCGCATGCCGAAGTCGACGACCGGGCGTCCCTCTGCAGCCCTCACCAGACGAACGGCCTTGGACGCCAGCACCGTTTCGAGTTGCACCTGGTTCATTATCAGGCTTTCCAGCAATTGCGCTTCGGCGATCGATGCTTCGACTTCCATCAGTGGCTCATTGGGAAAGACCGGCGTGCCTTCCGGCAGTGTCCAGATATCGCCACGAAAGCGGTAATTCGATAGCCAATCAAGGAACGCATCCTGGAACAGTCCCGTACCGGCCAGCCGTTCGATCGCCGACGCTGAAAAATGCAATCGGGTTGCCAATTCGGCAGCGTACTGTTGACCGCAGGCGAGCATGAAGCGTCGGCTGGATGGCAGGTTACGGAAATACAGACTGAAGACCGAGCGCTCATGCATGCCTTGATGCCAATACGCCTGCAGCATCGTGAGTTCATAGAGGTCGGTCAGCAGCGCCAGGTCGTCATCGGCGACGGCAACAGGAGTAAAGGGCGTCATTCCACGACCTCGCAACCAGCGGATGAGAGTTCGGCATGGCAGTGCCGGCGTTGCTGGGGATCGACAGCCTCGCTCAGACGGGCCAGCAGTCGGGTCGGGAAGCCGGCATTCACGGCATCCTTGGCGGTGGCACGAACACAGACATCGAGTGCCAGGCCGCAGATGACAATGCGCTTGGCCCCTCGGCCACGCAGGTAAGCGGCGAGTCCGGTGTCGTCGAATGCTGAATACGCATCGCGATCGAACGCCGTCCCTTTGCTCACGCGAATGGTGTCCTCGGAGAGTGCCAGATCGGGATGGTACGCTGCCCCATAAGTATCCTGTACGCAGTGTACCGGCCAGGGGCCCCCTTGATCGCTGAAACTGACATGGCCGATGGGATGCCAGTCGCGTGAGGCCACGACCAGTGCGCCGGCCTCGCGGGCGGCCTTGATTTCCGCATTGATACCGGGAACGAGTGCATGTCCTCCGGCGACAGCCAGGGCGCCGCCTTCACAGAAGTCGTTCTGCATGTCGACGACCAACAGGACATCGCCTGCACCATAGGTTTCTATCGGTTGAGACATGACGCACCTCCTGCAGACATACCGTAAATGCTCACTTCCCAGAGTATGCCCGAGCAATGTCGCTGTGTAGGGGGGATGGCTATCGATATACTCAATAGCCCGCTTGGGGGTCCACCGTAGTAACCGATTCCCCGGCTTCCCAGGCTTGCAGTGTCTCGACGACCTGGTCGAGGGCGGCATCCATGGGGGTAGGGCCGGCCATATGTGGCGTGATTCGGATACGCGGATGCGTCCACAACGGACTCTCGGTGGCTAGGGGTTCATTGGGGAACGCATCCAACAGGGCCCCCCGCAGCCGACCTTCCCGTTCACCGGGGCCAAGCGCGTCCAGTAGTGCCGATTCATCGATCAGTGTACCGCGGCCGGGATTGATCAGTGAGGCTCCATCCGGCAATGCTTGTAGCGTATCGGTGTTGATGATGTGTCGGGTGGCAGGTGTATCGGGCAGTAACAACACCAGTGTGCGCACTTGGTGCAGCAGGTCCCAGAGCCCCGCCTCGCCGTGATGACAGGTGACGTTCTCGAGTGACTTTGGGGAACGGCTCCAACCATGCACGGGATAGCCATCAGCGGCCAGGGATTGGGCGACATGCTGACCGATCGCACCGAGCCCCAGAATACCGACGGGCCACTCGGTTTTATCGACCACCGTGATTTCGCGCCATTCGGTGGCAGCTTCCTGTCGCAAGTAGCGATCGAAATCGCGCTGATAATGGAGCACGCCATAACGAGTATAGTCGGCGATCAATTCTCCCATGCCGGCATCGCGTAACTTGACGATCGGGACATCTTTCGGCAGGCCGGGATTATTCAACAACGCATCGACTCCGGCGCCCAGGTTGACGATGCCCTTGAGATGTTCCTGCTCTTGTAGCAGTTCGGCGCTGGGTTTCCATACGGCAAGGTAGTCGGCTCCCCGGCGTTCGGCAGCCGGCGCTTCGCTGGTCACGACCTCGACCTCGGGCAGGCGTCGGGCGAGCGCATCCCGCCATTGGGCGACGTCGTCGATGTGTATCAGGATTTTCATGTTGCTGACTTCCTCGTCGTCTGCGGGATGCACGAATGTCTCTCAATAAACGATTTGCATCATCGGCGGTGGCGCTTCGTCAAGCAAGCTGGTCAAACGCTCCAGCCCGGTTTCCAGGCGATGGATGTCCTGCTCGGCACCGAGACTCAGGCGGATGCGCCGTGGTGCCGGAGAGTGCTCGACCATGAAGGGAGCGGCCGTCGTGATCGAGAGGCCCTCTTGTTCGGCTTGTTGCTGCAACTCCTCGGCTCGCCATGCCGGTGGCAACGACAACCATACATGCAGACTGCTGGGGCGAGCCATCAGTGGATGGTGTCCCAGCAATCGGGTCGCTAGTGTCTGGCGCTCTTCAAGCAGTTCGCGCTGCTGGGAAGACAGTTCTTCGATCGTGCCATCGGCCAGCCATAGGTCCGCAATCTCGAAAACCAACGGGGTAGCCATCCAACTGGTGGCGCGCAGCCGCGGTAACGTGTGGTGCAGTTGGCCACGGGGCACGGTGAGATAACCGGCACGCAGACCCGGCAGGGTCGACTTGGTCAGGCTGGTGATATGGAAACTCTGTCGCGTCAGTCGCGATGTCAGCGGGGTCAGACCGGGCGGTTCGAGCAGCGCATGCACATCGTCCTCGATCAGCCAGGTGCCGTGTCGGGCCAGCACGTCGGCCACGGCATCGCGACGCGCTTCGCTCATGGTCGCGCCCGTCGGGTTGAGCTGCGTCGGGGTGAGGCAGATGGCACGCGGACGAAAGCGTCGGCAGGCGGCATCCAGGGCGTCGGGAACCACTCCCTCGTCATCGATCGTGACGCCGCGGAGCTGAAAGCCAAGCGTGCGTGACAGGGCGATGAGGCCGTGATCGGTGAGAGCTTCGGTCAACACCGTGTCGCCATGCTGCACGACGGTCGCGATGGCCAGCATCAAGCCATGAGCCGCGCCATTGCAAAGTACCCGATCGTCGGCGTCGCCGGGTACCTTGAAGCGCGTTTCGAGCCATTCGCTGGCCCGTTCACGCTGATGCAACAGACCGGCGATGGGCCGACAGGCGGCGATGGCTTCCGGGCTGGCCTGTTCGGCAAGTTGCGCCAATGCCTCCCGAAAGCGCATGTGGTGAAGTGGCGGACAGACAGGATGGGCAATCGACATGTCGATGAGCGGGCTTTCCCAGCGTGGTTCCTGACCACGGAGGTACTCCGACTCACGCCTGTCATCGAGCGCATTGATCCAGGTGCCACTGCCCACGCGTGCCTGCACCAACCCCATCTTTTCGGCCTGTGCATAGGCGCGTGAGATGGTTTGCACACTGACTCCCAGGCTGTCGGCGAGTTGGCGATGTGTCGGAAGTCGCGTGCCTGGCGCCAAGTCGCCTTGTCGAATGGCTTCGGACAAGGCCCGAGCAATGGACAGGTACTTGGGGCCGGCCTCTGAAAGGTAGGGAGTCAGATCGATTGTCATGATTCAATAAAGCCTTTGACGGCTGGCTTGGCGTCAATGCTAGTATCAGTATTAAGACATTGACTGGCAATTGTCATGATGACATTTATAGTAAATCATGACATTCATAACGCCACGTTTTCAAACCGTCACCCCGAGGGGTGAATAGGACAGGCGGCTCGGCCCACTCCCTCATCGGTGTGGGCCGGTTTTGATGATCATCGTGACGGCGAGTGGCTCATGTTCCAGGTAACCCTGCCCTTCACTCGTGATGAGTATGCTCGGCGCCTTTGGAAGGTGCGTGCGGAAATGGCCAATCAGGGCGTCGATGTGCTGGTCATTTGCGATCCATCCAATATGGCCTGGTTGACCGGCTATGATGGCTGGTCGTTCTATGTTCACCAGTGCGTGCTGGTTGGCCTGGAGGGCGAACCCGTATGGTACGGCCGTCGCCAGGACAGTAATGGCGCGCTGCGTACCTGTTGGATGGATCCTGACAACATCACCTATTATCCGGATTACTATGTACAGAATCCGGACATGCATCCCATGGAATATCTCGCCCAGACGATCATGCCTGATCGTGGCTGGCATCGGGGTGTCGTGGGCATGGAAATGGACAACTACTATTTCTCGGCCAAGGCTTACCTGAGCCTGGTGAAGGAATTGCCTCACGCCCGTTTTCAGGATGTCAATTCGCTGGTCAATTGGTGCCGTGCGATCAAGTCGCCTCAGGAAATCAGTTACATGCGCACGGCCGCACGTATCGTCGAGGGAATGCACGAGCGGATACTCGAGATGATCGAACCGGGGTTGGCCAAGAGCAAGCTGGTTTCCGAGATCTATCGTGTCGGTATCGAGGGGTGGACGGCGCCGGATGGAACCGTCTATGGCGGTGACTATCCGGCCATCGTGCCTCTGTTGCCGACCGGTAGTGATGCGGCGGCACCTCACCTGACCTGGGATGATACCCCTTTTCGTGAGGGAGAGGGGACCTTTTTCGAGATTGCGGGCTGCTACAAACGCTATCATGCGCCACTGTCGCGAACCGTTTTCCTCGGCAAGCCGCCGCGCGATTTCGTGCGCGGGGAATCGGCATTGCTTGAAGGGATCGACAACGGGCTCGCCGTAGCCAAGCCGGGTAACCGCTGTGCCGATATCGCCATGGCACTCGGAGCCGCCATGGACAAGTACGGCTTTGACCGGGGCGGTGCCCGTTGCGGTTATCCCATTGGTATCAGCTATCCACCGGATTGGGGCGAAAGGACCATGAGCCTGCGCCCCTCGGATGAAACCATTCTCGAGCCTGGCATGACCTTTCATTTCATGCCGGGGATGTGGATGGATGATTGGGGCCTGGAGATAACCGAAAGCATTCTGATCACTGACACCGGCGCCGAGACGCTGGCCGATTTTCCACGCCAGTTGTTCGTGAAGTGAGCCACGTACCCAGACAAGGAATTCTCGTATGAGCAAGCGACCCAGCCCGATCTCCGCGACCGTCGATTTCGATGCCGAGGGTATTCAGCACGGCTTTCTCAAGTTGCCCATCTCGACCAATGAGTCGGCTTGGGGAGCGGTGATGATCCCCGTGACGGTAGTGAAAAACGGGAGCGGGCCGACTGCCCTGTTGACAGGCGGGAATCATGGCGATGAGTACGAAGGCATCACGGCGCTACTGAAGCTTGCCAATACCCTGACGCCAGAGCGAGTGCATGGGCGGGTCATCATCGTGCCGATGATGAATACCCCTGCAGCGATGGCGGGAACGCGGACGTCGCCAATGGATGACGGTAACCTCAACCGCAGCTTTCCCGGCGACCCCGACGGTGGTGTGACCGAGCAGATCGCCGATTACTTCACGCGCGTCATGGTGCCGATGAGCGATATCGTCGTGGATCTTCATTCCGGCGGCCGCACGCTGGATATCCTACCCTTTGGTGCTGCGCACGTGTTACCCGACAAGGATCAGCAACGTCAGGCGCTGGAGGGAGCCAAGGCGTTCGGTGCACCTTATGCCATGAAAATGTTCGAACTCGATGCGGCGCGGTTATTCGATACGGCGGTCGAGTCGCAAGGCAAGATTTTCATCGCCACCGAACTCGGCGGTGGTGGATCCACGACACCGGAACGCATGGCCATAACCGAGCGTGGTATCAGCAACTGCTTGATTCACTATGGTCTGCTTGACGGCGAGATCGAATTGCCCGATGAGCCGCAGGTCTATGTCGATATGCCGGATGCCAGCTGCTACGTGCAGAGTGAGCACACCGGTTTGTTGGAACTGACGCTGGGTTTGGGTGACAGAGTGCGGCAAGGCGATGCGATCGCTCGGATCTATGACATGACCCGTACCGGGGCTTCCCCTGTTATCTATCGTGCTGAACGGGATGGCTTGCTGGTTGCCCGGCGTTTCCCATCACTGGTCAACATGGGAGATACTATTGCCGTGATCGCCGAAGTGGTGGAGTCGCTGGATGGAGATCAATGAAGCTCGATCGTTATGACATCAAGATTCTCGACATTCTGGCCAGGGATGGCCGGATCACCAAATCGAAGCTCGCCGAAGCCATCAATCTTTCGGTCAGCCCGTGTTGGGAGCGTGTCAGGCGTCTCGAAAAAGCCGGTATCATCGAAGGATACAGTGCCAGAATCAACCCGGCCATGGTGGTCAAGCGGACACCGGTCTGGGTGCAGATCGAATTGAAGCAACACAACGCCGACAGTTTTCGGCGATTTGAAGGCGTGGTCAACGAAACGCCTGAAGTGACGGAATGCGTGGCTGTGGGAGGCGGTGTCGATTATCTGATCAAGGTCGAAGCCGACTCGATCGATGCCTATCAACGTTTGATTGACGCCTGGCTGGTATCCGATATCGGCATTGAACGCTATTTCACCTATATCGTGACCAAGACGGTCAAACACGAAAGCCCGCCAATTCAACTAGATACTTAATAACATTACCGACGGTAAGGTTGGCAGCCCCTTGGCCTTCACGTTCGTCAAGTCTCCACCGTTGATACCCCCACCCAGAAAACTGGCATAAGCTTGATAGGCAGAGTCAGGATTATTGGCGATATTGCCGGAGAACGACCTTCCTGTTATGCACAGGAAGGGAGAAATCATGAAACGAGACAATCGCCAAACCGAGAGAGATACGATGTCCTACTTCACTATTGCCGGCGTGCAGATGCATGCCTTGCATCACAGTGACAATACGCAAGCCATGCATCATCGTGTCGATATGTTGATGGCGCGGTTCCCCCATGTCCAGATGGTCGTGTTCAGTGAGTTGCTGGCGCATGGATCGTCCACCCACCAGGCCCAGCCGATGCCTAGCGATACGGAGACGGCATTCTGCCAACTGGCTCGTAAGCACGGTATCTGGCTGATTCCGGGCTCCTGGTTCGAGCAAAGCGGAGAGCGGATCTATAACACGCTTTCCGTGGTGAATCCCCTGGGCGAAGTCGTTACCCGTTACCGCAAGATGTTTCCGTTTCGTCCCTATGAAGAGGGAGTCGACGGCGGCGAGGAGTTCGTCGTGTTCGATGTGCCTCATATCGGCCGTTTCGGTGTGTCGATCTGTTATGACATGTGGTTTCCCGAAACGACGCGGACACTCGCTGCAATGGGGGCCGAAGTGATCCTTCATCCAACGATGACCGATACCATCGATCGCGACATCGAACTCTCCATCGCGCGGACCAATGCGGCGATCAATCAGTGCTATTTCTTCGATATCAATGGCGCCGGGTTGATGGGGAACGGTCGGTCGATCGTCGTCGGGCCGTCGGGTGACGTCCTTCATCAATCCGGGATCGGTGAGGAAGTCATTCCTCTCGAGATCGATCTTCAGCGCGTTCGGCACGAACGAGAGCGTGGCCTCCGGGGGTTGGGACAGCCGCTGAAGAGCTTTCGCGATCGGCAGGTGGATTTTTCTCTGTACCGGGGAGACAACGCCGCGATGACATTCCTGGATACGCTGGGTCCGCTGGGTAAACCCGTGCGACGCGACACCCTGCCGTCGGAAGGTACGTCGACGAGTGATGCGCCTTAGGAAGACGTATCGTTCGGCTAGCGTGCGCGAGCCCGTGGGCGCCTCCATGTCCGGAGGCTGGTGTCCTGGAGCGTCCGATGTTTCCCGAGGAGCGAGCATGTCCGTAGCAGCGTGGGTACAAGACATGATACAGCGATGTCACGCTTGGCTGATGCCGGCGCATGAGCAGCGAAAGACAGCGGCGGAGACGGCACAGTCCGACGCTGCTGGGGCAAGGCACAATCGAGGAGGACAGGCGATGAATAAGACAATTACCAGTGTTGCCGATATCCGTCGTTTCTTTCATAACAACAAGGACCCCATTTATTTCATCTCGGCGACCAATTTCAATTTGTTGGGGATCGGAGATTGGGTCGGAAATTTTCGCCATATCAACTACATCGACTGCTTTGACGGCCGCCTACGCAACGTTTTCGTGCCCAGAGAAAAATTTCCTCGCGATTTTGAAAGCATCGAAGACATCAATAATTACCTGCTTGAACACAAGGAAGTCATCGATTACTTGAAATCACGTGGTGACAACGGAACCGTTGCATTTCTGATGTTCGACGAACATACCGAGGACATCTGTCGACAATTGGGATTGAAAGTGGCCTTTCCACCGGCGGTGCTTCGCCAACGGATGGATAACAAAATAGAAACCGTACGTATTGGCAATAACGTCGGGGTACCGAGCGTGCCCAATGTGCTGGCCAAGGTAGGGAGTTATCAGGAGCTGCTCGAGGCCAGCAAATCACTGGGTGACGACTTGGTGGTGCAGACGGCATTCGGCGATTCAGGACATACGACATTCTTCATCGCCAGCGAGAATGACTACTACAAGTATGCCGAAGAGATCGAGGCAGAGCCCGAAGTCAAGATCATGAAGCGCATCAACTGTCGTGGCTCTGCCATCGAAGCATGTACGACGCGTTGTGGTACCGTGGTCGGTCCTCTGATGACCGAGCTGGTGGGCTTCAAGTCATTGACGCCTTACAAGGGGGGCTGGTGTGGCAATGAAATGTTTGCTGGCGCCTTTTCCCAGGAAGTCCGCGATAAGGCACGCGAATACACCTTCAAGTTCGGCGAAGCGTTGCGTGAAGAAGGTTATCATGGCTACTTCGAACTCGATTTCCTGATCGACATGGATTCCAATGAGGTATATCTCGGTGAGTTGAATCCCCGGGTCACGGGCGCCAGTTCACTGACCAATGTGGCTGCCTTTGCCCACGCTGATGTGCCGCTGTTCCTGTTTCATCTGCTGGAGTTTTCGGGGCAGGATTTCGATATCGACATCGAGGAAATCAATGATCGCTGGGCGCACCCTGACAGCATTGATAGCTGGAGCCAACTTGTCATCAAGTCCACGGACGAGTCCATCGACCTGTTGACCCAAGCTCCGCAGTCCGGCGTGTGGAAAATGCACGAAGATGGCCGTATCGAGTATGACCATTTCAATTATCATCCGCATGCTGCCGAAAGTGAGCGGGAAGCGTTTTTCCTGCGCATCAGTGGCGTAGGGGATTTCCGCTACGAAGGCGCGGATCTGGGTATTCTGATCACGCGAGGGCGACTGATGGACGATGATTTTCAACTGACTGAACGTGCCAAGGCCTGGATAGATGCGATACGTGGCCAATTTGCGGGACAGGCAGTACAGGATCCGGTCGTCGAGGAGGTGGCGGTCAGCCATGCCATCGGTGGCGCGAATTTCAAGATTCTGTGAGTGATGACGCCATGAGAGGGAGCGAGCTCCCCCAGCTTCAGGATGAGTGGCCTGACGAGGCCGAAAGTATGCATAAGCGCTTGCTGTTTCAGACGGTGCATGAACCTCAGCCAGGTCAAAAGTGGCGTGACCTTTGCGCACTGCATTGGCCTGCCTATGAGCAATGGTATCTGTCGGAAACCGAGCGTGAACGGCCTGGTTATCTGGCTTGCTATAACGCCTTGCAACGGCACATGCCGGAATTGGTGCCCACCTACGAGCGACTATGCGAGCTGGCGGGCGGTGGCGATCTGGTCTCACGGTTGTTGAGCCTGTATCGGCCACCGGCCTATATCACCGGCTGTTCACAAGCGGTCTTGTCCAACCCGGACAACAACATGCTGGTGCGCAACTACGATTACCCACCGGAACTGTGCGAGGGCACGATTCTTTACAGCCGCTGGAATGGACGTGGCGTGATTGCCATGATCGACTGTCTATGGGGCGTGTTGGATGGTATCAACGAGGCCGGACTGTCGATTTCGCTGGCGTTCGGCGGCCGCAGGCAAGTAGGCGATGGCTTCGGTGCACCGATCATCCTGCGCTATATCCTCGAATGCTGCGATACGACGCCTGAGGCAATCGAGGTGTTACGTCGAGTCCCCAGCCATATGGCGTACAACATTACCCTGGTCGATGCCGAGGGGCGGTATGTGACGGCGATGGTGGCTCCCGATCGATCGGTGACGATTCGTCGTGTTCCGGTCGCCACCAATCATCAGAAGCGGATCGAATGGTATGCCCATGCCTTGGCCTCGGAGACGCTGATTCGTGAGCGCCAGCTGTCGATCCTGGTGGGTGATGAATCGACCACCCCGACGCGGTTATTGTCAGCCTTCTTCGTGCCACCCTTGTTTCGCAGCGATTATCGCCATGGGTTGGGGACGATCTATACCGCCGCCTATTACGCCAATGACAGGTGTGCCGTCTATCACTGGCCCGGCAAGTCGCTATCGCTGTCGTTCGACCATTTTGAGGAGACCTCGTTGGAAGTTCAGTACGTGCAACGCTCCGTGGCGACGAAGTGACAAGAAGTTTTTGACTCGTCGCTCGCGAGCACGGGGTAGATCGCGGTGCGGTAATGTGATATCGGCCTTACCCAAGGGCCTATCGGCATAGCAGGTGACATCATGAGCGAGATGACGGGAACGGATACGCCGTATACGGCACTGGGGTTTTATCACAAGATTTCGCAGCTCAGGTCGGATACCTGGAATGCCTTGAACCGGGACCTTGGGCGTTTGGCCAAGCTTAGCCGGGACGATAGTCGGGCGAGAAATCTGATCAAGGCCGTTGACGTCAAGCTGACGCGTCTGGAAATCATCGAGGATTATCATGCCTTCCCGTCCAAGGAGGACTTTCGTCATCTGTGGACGTTATTCAATCGCGAGGAATACGCCCTACTCGAGAAGGTCGTCAAACGCTTGGTGCGCGCCCTGATCAGCGAATCCTATCGTCGTCGCCATGTCGATCTCAGTGAAACCGATACGGATGCCGAAGACCTCGAGGCCATGGATGCCTTGGCACAATTGCGGCGAGGGCATCCTGCATCGAACAGTTCGGCGCAGCCCTATTTCGAGCTGCTCATCGTCGATGCGATGTCACAGCAGGAAGAGGAAGTCGTTCGGGAAGCCTTTCACAATCTGCGTCGCCCTGAAGACAGATTCGTTTACGACGTGGTCACGGTACGGAGTTTCGAAGATGCGCTGATCGCGATTCTGGTCAATCCCAATATTCAGTCGTGCCTGATCCGCTACGAATTTCCCTACAAGTCGAAATACAACCTCAGTGCGTTGCGTAACTATCTGGAGGGGTTGTCGGAAGTCGAGCTGGAATCCAAGTCCGAAGCCGAGCGTAGTCTGCTGCTGAGCTCGATGATTCGCGAGATTCGTCCGGAGATCGACCAGTTTCTGGTGACGAGCGGAGATGTCGAAGCCACCGCTAGCCAGGACATTCGCCATTTCAATCGCATCTTTTACCGCGAGACCGATTACATCGAGCAGCACCATACCATTTTGCGCGCTATCGACGATCGCTATCGGACGCCATTCTTCGATGCCCTGCGCGAATATAGCCGCAAACCGACCGGTGTCTTTCATGCCATGCCGATCTCACGAGGCAAGTCGGTGACGCGTTCCCACTGGGCTGGGCACATGATCGACTTCTATGGCATCAATATTTTCCTGGCCGAGACGTCGGCCACATCCGGCGGGTTGGATTCGTTGCTGCAACCTTACGGACCGATCAAGAAGGCGCAAGAGTATGCTGCCCGTGCGTTCGGCGCACGACAGAGTTTCTTCGTCACCAACGGCACGTCGACAGCCAACAAGATCGTCGTTCAGGCATTGGTCAAGCCGCGTGATATCGTGTTGATCGACCGTGACTGCCATAAATCCCACCACTACGGCATGGTACTGGCCGGTGCGCATGTTTCCTATCTGGATTCCTATCCGCTCAATGATTACTCGATGTACGGTGGTGTACCGCTGCGGGAGATCAAGCAGACCCTGCTGGCCTACAAGCGCGCCGGCAAACTCGCTAAGGTCAAGATGCTGTTATTGACCAACTGTACGTTCGACGGTGTGGTCTATAACGTACGCCGGGTGATGGAAGAGTGCCTGGCGATCAAGCCCGATCTGGTCTTTCTGTGGGATGAAGCATGGTTCGCTTTTGCCACGTTCAACCCCACCTACCGTCCACGCACCGCCATGCATGCGGCTCGTAGTCTGAGTGAACGTTACCGTAGCGAAGCCTATCGGGAAGAGTACGACGACTGGAAGGCCGAGTTCGAAGCTCTCGATCCGGATGACGATGCGACCTGGCTGGACCGGCGACTATTGCCGGATCCCGATCAGGTGCGTGTGCGTACCTATGCGACGCATTCCACGCACAAGACCCTGACCTCATTACGGCAGGGGTCGATGATTCATGTCTATGATCAGGATTTCCGACAGAAGGTCGAGGCACCGTTTCATGAAGCCTACATGACGCATACCTCGACGTCGCCCAACTACCAGATCGTTGCGTCGTTGGATGTGGGCCGCATGCAGGCAGAGATGGAGGGCTTCGAGCTGGTTCACGCTCAGGTCGAAACGGCATTGTCGTTGCGTGAGCAACTGTACACCAATCCGTTACTGAAGAAATATTTCCAGGTACTCAAGAACAGTGACATGGTGCCACTGGAGTACCGTCAATCGGGCGTGGAGACCTATTACGATCCGGTCAGTGGCTGGCACAAGATGGAGGAAGCCTGGGCACAGGACGAGTTCGTCGTCGATCCGACCCGGGTGACGATTGCCATCGGTCAGACCGGGATCGACGGCGACGCCTTCAAGAACGAATACCTGATGAACAAGTTCGGTATCCAGATCAACAAGACGTCACGCAATACCGTACTGTTTATGACCAATATCGGTACGACGCGTGGATCGATCGCTTACCTGCTGGATGTCCTGATCAAGCTGGCCAAGGAGTTCGATCGTCGTTGGGAGGATAGTAGCCGACCCGAGCGAAAGATCATCGAACATCGAGTTCACTCGTTGACGCAAGATTTGCCACCACTGCCTGATTTCAGCCGGTTTCACGCAGCGTTTCGTCCAAACGTGGAGGACAAGACACCGGAAGGCGATATTCGCGAGGCCTATTTCCTCAGTTATGACGACGACAATACGGAATATCTGCGTTTCGATAATGGCGAATTGCAACGGCAGATGCGGTCCGGGCGCGATGTGGTCTCGGCAAGCTTCGTGATTCCTTATCCGCCGGGGTTCCCGGTGCTGGTGCCGGGGCAGGTCATTAGCGAGGAGATCCTGTATTTCCTGCAAGCCCTCGACGTCAAGGAAATTCATGGCTACCGCCCTGAGCTGGGGCTGCTGGTGTTCCACGAATCTGTGTTACATGGCGAAGACACGCATGCATGACGAATCATGTGATCAATGCAGAAACTTTTGCCTTTCCCGCGGGTAAGACAAAAAAAACCGTAACGTCACCCGCTGGCTAACAAAAACACTTGCGTTCACTTCCCCGTTATCCTGTGTCTATCCAGCGGTGCGATACCGCTCGGACCGTTTTTTCGTCCCTCGCGATCGTCGAGCGGACGGCTCAGGGGAGGTGACTTATGAAACTCAGCGATCCGCGTCTATTCCGGCAGCATGCCTACGTCGACGGTAAGTGGACTCATGGCAATGGCGGCCGCGAGGAAGCCGTGATCAATCCCGCCACCGGCGAGGCATTGGGCCACATCCCTTGGCTGGAAGCCGAGCAATTGCATGGCGCCGTCGATGCCGCTGATGAGGCATTCGTGCAGTGGCGTGCGTTGCGTGCCGATGAGCGCTGCGAACGTCTGCTGGCCTGGTACGATTTGTTGCAGGCCAATCGCGAGGATCTGGCCACGATCATGACCTTGGAACAAGGCAAACCGCTGCCCGATTCGCGCGGTGAAGTGGAGTACGGCGCCAGTTTCGTGCGCTGGTTCGCTGAAGAAGGCAAGCGCACTTATGGCGATACCATTCCCAGTCATATTCCCAATGCCGCATTGGGTACCTTGAAAGAGCCCGTGGGTATCGCCGCTCTGATCACACCATGGAACTTCCCCCTGGCGATGATTACCCGCAAGGCTGCCGCCGCCATGGCGGCCGGCTGTCCGGTCATCGTCAAGCCTGCCGGGGAAACGCCATTTTCGGCACTGGCGCTAGCCGAACTGGCCGAGCGTGCCGGAATTCCCGCCGGTGTCTTCAATGTCGTGTTGGGCGAGCCGGCGGAAGTGTCCCGGTTGCTATGTGATGAAGAGCGAGTCAAGGCGCTATCCTTTACCGGTTCCACCCGGGTGGGTCGCCTGCTATTGGAACAGAGCGCCCATACGGTCAAACGTGTGTCGCTGGAACTCGGTGGCAATGCGCCTTTCATCGTCGGGCCCGATATGGACCCCAAGGAAGCGGCCTATGCCGCCGTGGCGGCCAAGTTCCAGACGGCAGGACAGGATTGCCTGGCAGCCAATCGCATTCTGGTTCATGAGTCGATTCATGACGATTTCGTCGAGCACTTCGTCGAGCGCATGTCGGCACTGACCGTGGGCAACGGCATGGATAGCGAAGTGGATCTGGGGCCGCTCATTCATGGTCAGGCCGTGGAAAAAGCGGCGTCGATCGTCGACGACGCCATTTCCCGGGGGGCGACCCTGGTGGCTGGTGATCAGACGCAGGCGCCGGGCCCCAACTACTTCATGCCGGTACTACTGACCGGGGTGACTCGCAACATGCAGGTGTGGAACGAAGAGAATTTCGCGCCGGTGGCGGGGGTGACGGCCTACTCGGATGACGACCAGGTCATTGCCATGGCCAACGATACCGAGTACGGCCTGGCAGCTTACGTCTACACCCATGATATCCGCCGCATCTGGAAGATGCTGCGTGCGTTGGAGTACGGCATGGTCTCGATCAACTCCGTCAAGATGACCGGTCCACCCGTGCCGTTCGGTGGCGTCAAGCAGTCCGGCCTGGGACGTGAAGGGGGCGTGACCGGCATCGATGAGTATCTGGAGACGAAGTATTACTGCTTGGGCGGCCTGGGCTCTGTATCCGGAAGCTAGCTGTGTTGCGGCCATACGGCGTTGGACCTTGATGCGAAAATGCGCATTTGCAACGCGTAAACTCTGCTTTTCTTATCAAGGTCCGCCGTGTCTGGTCAGAGCTCGCTTGCTTGCCGAAGAAGGGGCTACCGCCGAAATACAACGGGCGTACAGCATTCAGGAAAACCACCCCGGCACGAGAGTCGGGGGCATTCAGGAGAACGACATGAGTTTGCACAAGGACTTGACCGATCGCGACCGTAAGGTCACTTTTCATGCGTCCACCCACCTCAGGGACTATGCCCATGGCGAGGCGGCGGGGCGTGTGATTACCGGCGGCAAGGGGATCAATATCGTCGACAAGGACGGGCGCGAATTCATCGACGCCTTCGCCGGGCTGTATTGCGTCAACATCGGTTATGGTCGTACCGAGGTGGCCGAAGCGATCTATCAGCAGGCCCTGGAGCTTTCCTATTATCATACCTATGTCGGTCACGCTAACGAGCCACAGATCGCGTTGTCAGAGAAAATTCTCGAGCTCGCCGGGCCAGGCATGTCCAAGGTCTACTACGGGATGTCCGGTAGCGATGCCAACGAGACGCAACTCAAGCTCGTGCGCTATTACAACAACGTCCTGGGTCGTCCGCAGAAGAAGAAGGTCATTTCGCGGATGCGGGGATATCACGGATCCGGTATCGCTTCGGGGTCCTTGACGGGGCTGCGAGCGTTCCATGACCAGTTCGATCTGCCGATCGAGACCATCCGTCACACCGAGGCACCCTATTACTATCACCGCGGCCCTGAACAGGAAGGCATGAGTGAGCGTGAATTTTCCCGGTATTGTGCCGAGCAGCTCGAAGCAATGATCCTGGCCGAGGGACCGGAAACGGTGGCCGCATTTATCGGCGAGCCGGTCCTGGGCACCGGGGGTATCGTGCCACCGCCTGAAGGCTATTGGGCAGCGATTCAAGAGGTGCTGGCCAAATACGACGTGCTGTTGATCGCCGACGAAGTCGTCTGTGGGTTCGGGCGGATCGGGGCCGATTTCGGTAGCCACTATTATGGTATCAAACCGGATTTGATCACCGTCGCCAAAGGCTTGACCAGCGCCTATCAACCGCTGTCCGCCGTGATTGTCGGCGATCGTGTCTGGGACGTGCTGGAAAAGGGAACCAGTGAGCATGGACCCATCGGTCACGGTTGGACCTACTCGGGGCATGCACTGGGCTGTGCCGCCGGTCTGGCCAATCTGGCGATCATCGAGCAGGAAGGACTGACCCGCAACGCGGCGGAAACGGGAGCGTACCTGCAACAGCAACTGCGCACCGCTTTTGCCGAGCATCCCATCGTGGGCGAAGTGCGTGGTGTGGGGATGCTGGCGGCACTCGAATTCGTGCCCGATGCGTCGCGGCGTGAACCTTTCGATCCCAAGATCAAGGTAGGACCACGAATCGCGGCGGCCGCCCTCGACGAGAACCTGATTGCCCGGGCCATGCCCCAGGGTGATATCCTCGGCTTTGCGCCGCCCCTGACTGCGACTCGAGATGAGGTTGATGACATCGTGGCACGGACACGTCGGGCGGTGGACAGGGTCACCGATGAGTTGGCCAATGCCGGCACCCTTACGGCATGATTCCAGCCAGGGCGGTGGCTGTCGTGGCCCAGACGCTACCGCCCGGGCGAGACAGTCACATTGTGCAAGGAGGAAGCGTTTCGCATGTTTCAACCGGCGCATGGTGTGTCCCTGGCCTCGATCTATGAGGCCCGCAAGCGGATCGCAAGGCAGGTGGCACGTACGCCTCTGATACGTTCGCCGATGCTATCCGATCGGTTTGCTGCCGATATTTTCCTCAAGCTGGAAACCAGCCAACCCACCGGTGCCTTCAAACTGCGGGGGGCGACCAACATGATTGCCGCGCTGATCGAGCGGCACGGTCATGATGCGCTGGCCCGGGGAGTGACGACCGCATCGACCGGTAATCATGGTCGGGCCGTCGCCTATGCGGCGTCACGCCTTGGTGTTCCGGCCACTATCTGTCTGTCATCGTTGGTTTCCATCAATAAGGTGGTTGCTATCGAGGCGCTGGGAGCCACGGTACGGCGTGTCGGCCAGAGTCAGGACGAGGCGTTCAGGGAAGTCGACCGATTGGTGACCGAGGAAGGCATGACGCTCATTCCGCCCTTCGATGATCCCTTGATTGCGGCAGGTCAGGGCACCATCGGGCTCGAGCTCCTGGAAGATCAGCCCGACCTGGACAGTGTCATCGTCGGACTCTCGGGAGGCGGCTTGCTGGGTGGTATCGGTGCCGCAGTCAAGGCGATTCGTCCCGATATCCAGCTCACCGGGGTCAGCCTGTCGCAGGGAGCCGCCATGTGGGAAAGCCTGTGCGCCGGGTGTCCGGTCGAGGTCGAGGAAATCGAGAGTCTGGGCGACTCGCTGGGAGGCGGTATCGGGCTGGACAACCGCTGCACTTTTGCCTTGGTCCGCGAGGTGATGGATGCTCACTACCAAGTCTCGGAAGCGGCCATAGCCAATGCCATGGTGGATATACTCGAGACCGACAAGATGCTTGTCGAGGGTGCTGCTGCCGTAGGGTTGGCGGCTATCGAGGAGCATGGCCTGGCGATTGAAGGTCGCAAGGTGGCATTGATTCTCTCGGGCAATGGCATTGGGTTGGAGACATTCGATCAGGCGCGCCGGTTGGCGGGACGCTGACCGTTTATCCGGCCTTATTTCTTCCGTCATCCGTCTGGAGGTTGTCATGCAACTCTATCAACGCGATGCGATCGAATCTGCCGTGACATTGGATGATGCTGCGCTAGCCACTGTGGAAGAAGCCTTCGCCTCTCTGGGCCGCGGCGAGGTGGTACAGCCGCCGATCCTGTCCATGGCGATGGATGAGTTCAACAGTGAAGTCGATGTCAAGACCGCCCATATCCGAGGTTGGAAGCGGTTCGCCATCAAGGTCAGTACCGGTGCATTCGATAATCCCCAACGAGGTCTGCCGAGTCTCAATGGGTTGATGATGGCGTTTTCGGCCGAAACCGGCCTGGTCGACGCCGTCCTCTTCGACGAAGGGTATCTGACCACGGTGCGTACCGCGCTGGCGGGAGCGCTGGCATCGAAGCACCTGGCTCGCGAGGACAGCAAGCGGGTGGCCGTGTTGGGGGCCGGCGAGCAGGCGGACTGGCAAGTGCGTGCCTTGCGTCTGGTGCGCGATATCACGCACGTGGATGTCTGGGCGCGCCGTACCGACGCCGCAGACGCCTATGCAGAGACGATGCGCCAGCAAGGGCTGGAGGTTCAGGTCCATGACTCTGTTCGTGAAGCGTGTGCCCAGGCGGACATCATCGTGACCACGACACCGGCGCGGGAACCGATCCTGACGGCGACGGACCTACCTGAAGGCGTGCATGTCACCGCCATGGGATCGGACAGCCCCGACAAGCGGGAACTCGATGAAGAGGTCATGATTCGTGCCGATGCCTTCGTTTGTGATACCCGGGCGCAGAGTGAGCATAATGGCGAACTCAAGGCATTTGCCGATCGGCAACCGCCTTTCAAGGTGTTCGAGTTGGGGCAGGTCATCGATGCCGGCTTGAACCTGCGATTGTCGCCGTCGACCATCACGGTCTGTGATCTGACAGGTACCGGCGTTCAGGATACCGCCATTGCCAATTATGCCCTGTCACTCCTGGTCACCGAGTGAGTGTCCGGTGACCCTGACGATTTGAGACGCGACACCGCCTGAACCAAGCTATCCTTGAAGCGTCAATGGAAGGATGGAGGCAACAATGGCAAAGGTACTGGCCTTCGATGTCTATGGCACCTTGATCGATACGCATGGCGTGGTGGCGGAACTGGAGTCGCTACTGCCCGACAAGGCCATGTTTTTTTCGCAACGCTGGCGTGACAAGCAACTGGAGTATGCCTTCCGGCGCGGTCTGATGGGGGATTATGTCGATTTCGCCCAATGTACCCGTGAAGCCCTCGAGTTCACGGATCGGGCCTTGGGCGCCGATCTCAGTGAGACGCACAAGGAACACTTGATGTCGGCGTATGCCAGATTGCCGGCCTTCGCCGATGTGGTCGAGGCATTCGACCAGTTGCATCGTGGCAAGATGACTTGTGTGGCGTTTTCCAACGGGACTCGTCAGGCAGTCAGCGGCCTCCTGGAGCAGGCCGGTATTCTCTCCTATGTCGATGACATCGTCAGCGTCGACGAAATCAAGCGATTCAAGCCGGATCCCGCCGTCTATGCCTATCTCCGAACCCGATTGGAGTCAGCCGCTCGTGACACCTGGCTGATTTCAAGCAACCCGTTCGATGTCATCGGGGCCAAGCATGCCGGGCTCCGAGCGGCCTGGATTCGCCGCAGTGCCGAAGCGCCCTTCGATACCTGGGGTGGTGAACCGGATTTGATCGTTTCCGACCTGGTCGAACTGGCCGAGCGATTGGGCTGATGGCTAGGTAGGGGGCAGGAGTCGAAATACACGCCCCCCTGCCGCCTCGGCGTCCGCTTCGTCGTGCGTGACCATCAGTGTCGGCAGGTTCTCCTGATGAATGCGCGAGAAGACCAGACTGCGCATTTCTTCGCGCAATGTCATGTCCAGCTTGGAGAAGGGTTCGTCGAGCAACATGGCGTGTGGGCGCGAGAGCAGAACACGCATCAGGGCGACACGGGAACGTTGGCCACCGGAGAGCGTCGCCGGGTCTCTGTCGGCGTAGCCGGGCAGGCCGATGTCTGCTAACGCCCTGTCTATCTGCGCGTGACGTTCACGTCGCGAGTTGCCGTCACGAAGGCCGAAGGCCAGATTGCCGCCGACACTCAGGTGTGGAAACAGCAATGGGTCCTGGAACAGGAGTCCCAGTCGACGTTGCTCAGCGGGCAAGCGGGTCAGCTCCCGGCCTTGCAGCCATACGTTTCCTCTGGCCGAGAAAGCGGGGTCGAGAAAACCGGCAATAAAGGCCAGCAGCGTCGACTTGCCGACTCCGGAGGGACCCATGACGGTCAGGATTTCGCCTGGCTCGATGCGGGTATCGATGGCCACGAGCGGTGTTTCCTGCAAGCGAATATCGATGGCATCCAGATGCAGGATGTTGTCGGAATCATTTCCAGGCATCGCAAGTCTCATGCGGGTTGAAGGCCACGACGGTTGCGTAGCAGCAGTTTGGGTAACCCGATTGCCAGGGAAAAACCGATCGCCGGCAATGTCAGTTGCAATAACGCGTAGACGGCAGTCAACCGGCGATCCCCGCCGCCGGCGAGGCTGACTGCCTCGGTCGTCAGGGTGGTAATGCGCCCTGCCCCCAGCAACAGGGTGGGCAAGTATTGCCCCACACTGACGGCGAAACCGACGGCGGCAGCCGTCAGCAACGGCAGTGTCAGTAACGGCAGTCTGATTCGTCGGAACACCTCGCCGGGCGAGGCCTGCAGGGTGGCGGCGACCTGGGCCCAGCGTGAATCAAGACGACGGTAGCTTTCCGAGAGCGAGAGAAAGACATACGGCAACACGAACAGCGTGTGTCCCAGAATGACTGCGAACCACCCGGGAGCGATATGCAACTGGGCCTGGAGCTGTACCAGCCCGAAGAGAAACGCGACGGGCGGCACCAGCAGGGGAAGATAGAGGATCAGTTGAGTGCGTCGTCGCATACGTCGATGGTACTGGATTTCCGATTCCAGCGAACCGATGGCAAGAGTCATGGCGATGGCCGTCGACGCCAGACCAATCACGGCTGTCTGGATCACGGAGTGCCAGGCTGTATCGGCGGCTTCCATCCAATTACCGATCGTCAACGGCCATGGCCAGGCTTCCGGGAACGGCCAGTAACCGGCCAAGGTCCAGAGCATCAACCCCAACAGACTCATGCCGAGTAACCCCAATATGAACCAGGTCAGGCCAGTGGCTAGTCCACCAATGAGACGATCGCCATGGTTGCGCCGCCCACTGGTTAGTGTCTGCGACATGAGTTTGACGACCAGACGCTCCCCCAGCCACCAGAACAGTAAGGCCAATACGGTGACACCCAGTTGTGTCAGGGCGGCGGCGGAGGCCATGAAGCGCCGGTCCAGATCGGGATCGTTGAGCCAGCGGATCACCGAGACGGCCAGCGTGGGTGGATTGGAAGGCCCCAGGATCATGGCTACATCGACAGTGGCGCTGGCGAAGGCAATAACGGCGTAGATCGGCAAACGAATCAGTGGATACAGGTTGGGCAACACCCCCTTGAGGAAGGCAGTGAGTGGCGCATAACCCAGCATTCGAGCCAATCGGTGATGCGACTGCGCCTGGCATTGCGGGAGGGCAGCCAGACTCATCAGTAGCAGAAACGGCATTTCCTTGGCGACCAATCCCAGTATCAGGCTGGCCCCCCATGGATCGCCTGGAAACAGGTAGTCGGGAGGGTAGCTCCATCCTGTCAACCAGGGGGACATGGCACGGTTGGCCAGTCCGGATGGCGTAAGCAGGAAGCCGATACCGATGGCTGCAGCCGCATGAGGAACGGCCAGCAGCGGTGAAAGCAACCGTTGTATCGCGCGGAAGGCTCGTGTCTCGAGCAGGGCGCCGAGCAGCAGTATGACCAGAATGAGTGCACCCAACGTGCTGGCCAGTGCCGTGACCAGGCTCAAGCTTATCATGTCGACCAGACCGGGCTGGCGCCAGAGGGCCTGCCAGGGCGTCAGACTCACGGTGTGACCATCGAGAGCCGGAAGCCAGCCGAAGGCGGGGCCGATCACTCCGGCCAGCCCACCGGCCACCGGAACGATCAACAGCGCCATGGCCAGCCAGGGGGCGAAACGAACCGCCATCAGGAAAAGACGGCTGCGACGAAAATGACCCATGCAATCGCGTTTATCAGGCTATCGGTTGCCGTAACGTGCCTGCCATGCTTCTTCCAGGCGATCGACCCAGCTGGGGTGGGGCTCGGCCAGGATGTTTGCCGACTGGTCGGATGACAGGCTCCCCGGTATGTCCTGGCTGTCGTCAAAAGCGCCCTTCGCGTCGTCACCGAGCGCATCGGTATCCAGTACCGTGGGATCGCCCCAGACCGAAATGTCCTGCTTGTGGGCCTGGGCTTCAGGAGACAACAGGAAGTTGGCCGTTACCATGGCACCGGCCTTATGGGAGGCATTGAAGGGAATGGCAACGAAGTGCACGTTGCCCAGCGTACCGCCGTCGAGTTGGTAACTGCGAGTGCTGGGGGGGAGTTGGTTGTCGGCGACGGCGGCTGCGGGCGCTGAAGGATTGAAAGTGAACGCCAATGCCAATTCACCATCGCCCATCAACCGTTGCATGGCGCTGCCGCTGTCGGGAAACCGGCGTCCTTCGCGCCATAGATGGGGGTGCAGGTCGTCGAGATAGTCCCAAAGAGGGGCAGTAATGGCATCAAAATCGGCTTCCTCGACAGGCGTATACAGTGCTTCCTCGTCATCGGCCAAGGTAATCAAGGCCTGTTTGAGGAAAGTCGTGCCGAGGAAGTTGGGAACCTGAGGGTAACTGAACCGGCCCGGATTGTGCTGCGCCCAGTCGAGTAGGGCGTCGAGACTGCGAGGCGGTGAGTCGACGCGTTGGCTGTCGTGATAAAACGTCAGTTGTGCGCGTCCCCAGGGGGATTCATAGCCCTCTGTCGGCACGGTGAAATCGGTGCGCATTTCTGGATGTTCGTCGGGGCGTGTCAACGAGAAGTTGGGCAGTCGCTCGGCGAATGGACCGAACAGCAAGTCATTGGTTTTCATCGCTGCGAAGTTCTCGCCATTGATCCAGATCAGGTCTACTGCACCGTCTTCGGTATTGCCTGCGGATTTTTCTGCCAGGACTCGCGAGACGACATTACTGGCGTCATTCACCTTCACATGGACCAGTTCGATACCATGGCTCTCTGCAAGGCGTTCGCCGACCCACTCGATATAGTCATTGCTCCGTGGGTCACCGCCCCAGGCATGCCAATAGACCGTTTGCCCTTCAGCTTGCTTCTCGACCGCAGACCAATCGGCGGGGGCGGGTGTGGCGCTTGCCTGGTCGATGACTATCAGCGTGGCAAGCAGAAACAATGGTGGCATTCGCATTGTGCTATCGCTCCTTGTGGATACACGCATTCCTGCCAGCCATCGGGCCGGCTTCAGGCCGGACACTCCGGCGGTTCGGGCGAGTCGGAGAACCCCAGGTTCATGAACCAGGCAGTGCCGTCGACATGGGCATACCGGCGATTACATCTGTCTAACGTACACCCGATCTGCCTACGATCACTATCAATGTCGTGGAGCATAACGCACGATTTCCTTCCCGGTATAACGCTGTTAACTTGCCAATAGGGGGAACGATTCCTTCATCGTCCGTTCTCAACCAGCAAGGGCCATCTTCGGAGGCAAGGTCATGAAGGTGATGCC
This sequence comes from Aidingimonas lacisalsi, assembly GCF_008079445.1. Lineage (GTDB taxonomy): Bacteria > Pseudomonadota > Gammaproteobacteria > Pseudomonadales > Halomonadaceae > Aidingimonas > Aidingimonas lacisalsi. Next base: position 469,508 of record NZ_VRYH01000002.1, read on the forward strand.
AGGGGTCACGTGGCACAGGGTCATCGGCTTGTTCAGCCTGCTGTGTTTGCTGTTGGGGGCAGCGTCGTTATGGCATGTGCACGCCGAGGAGCAGCAGCGCGTTGCCCTGATCATGACCATCGATGGTGCCATCGGCCCGGCAACTTATGACTATTTCCAGCGCGGCCTGGACAAGGCAGAGGCAACGGATGCCGAGTTGATCGTCGTGCAACTCGATACGCCGGGCGGGCTCGATGCTTCCATGCGCGAAATGATCAGTGACATGCTGGCCTCCGACGTGCCGGTGGTCATGTATGTCTCACCCAGCGGTGCGAGAGCCGCGAGTGCGGGAACCTACCTGCTGTATGGCAGCCATGTTGCCGCGATGGCACCGGCGACACATCTTGGCTCGGCAACGCCCGTACAAATCGGTGGTGGGGGGCTGCCGGGGTTGGGCGGCCAGGACGAGTCCGACGAGGAGACGAGTGCCGCTGACGAAGCAGACTCGGAAGCGAGTGATGAGGCTGACACCGATGGTGACGCGGCAGTGGAGGAAGGTGACGCTCAGGAGGAAAGGCGCCGCGGTGATACGGCGATGGAGCGCAAGGTGCTCGAAGATGCCGTGTCGTACATTCGCAGCTTGGCCGAGCGGCATGACCGTAATGCCGACTGGGCCGAGCAGGCCGTTCGCGAAGCAGTCAATCTGACCGCCAACGAAGCGTTGGAGCGTGATGTCGTCGAGGTCGTGGCCAGTGACGTGACGACGTTGCTGTCCGATATCGATGGACGCACCGTGGTCATGGATGGCGGAGAGCGCGAATTGGCGACCGAGGGGCTGTCGCTCGAGCGCTTCGATCCGGACTGGCGCACTGAACTGCTGTCGTTGATCACCAACCCGAATGTTGCTTACTTCCTGATGATCATCGGGTTCTACGGGATCATTTTCGAGCTGGCCAATCCGGGGGCTCTGGTACCCGGCACCATTGGCATCATCTGCTTGTTGCTGGCGCTATTCGCGTTTCAGGTGCTACCTATCAATTATGCCGGCCTCGCGTTGATCCTGGCGGGGCTGGTGATGATCGTCGGCGAGGCCCTGATGCCGAGCTTCGGGGTGCTCGGCGTCGGGGGCATAGCCGCTTTCGTAATCGGTTCGGTGATACTCATGGATGCAGACAACCTCTCGATTTCGCTCCCCATGATCGCAGGCGTAGCCTTGTTGGCGGCAGGGCTCATGCTGTGGACGCTGACCCGTTTCATGGGGCTGCGAAAACGGCGACCCCGCACCGGGCAGGAAGAGTTGATCGGCTCTCCTGCGGTGGTGATCGAGGATTTTCATGACAACAAGGGCAAAGTGCGGTTGCATGGCGAGATCTGGACCGCACGTGCCGACACGGCCCTTCGACGTGGCGATGATGTCGTCGTCACAGCTATCGATGGTCTGACAGTGACGGTCGTGCCGTCAGGTGATCAACACCCGGCACAACATTCAGCATGAGTTTCGCAACCTCATAGTCCAGCCAAGGAGATCTTCCATGATGTTTTCCTATCTCGTACCGGTGGTGCTACTGGTCATGCTGTTGGCGGCATCGATCCGTATCCTGCCGGAATACAAGCGCGGTGTGGTGTTCTTTCTCGGACGTTTTCAGAAAGTGAAGGGTCCAGGGCTGGTGATCGTCATTCCGTTCATACAGAAGATGCAGGTGGTCGACCTGCGTGTGATTACCATGGATGTGCCCGAGCAGGATGTCATTTCCCAGGATAACGTCACTGTGAAAGTCAATGCGGTGCTCTATTTCCGGGTCGTCGATCCGGAAAAGGCCATCATCCAGGTCGAGCATTTCATCAATGCGACGAGCCAGTTGGCACAGACGACCCTGCGTTCGGTGCTGGGTAAACACGATCTCGATGAAATGCTCTCCGAACGTGACAAGCTGAACGACGATATCCAGGAGATCATCGATTCTTCCGCAGAATCCTGGGGCATCAAGGTCGCCAATGTGGAGATCAAGCATGTCGACCTCGATGAAAGCATGATCCGCGCCATTGCCCGGCAAGCGGAAGCGGAGCGCGAGCGTCGTGCCAAGGTGATTCATGCCGAGGGTGAGTTGCAGGCCTCCAAGAAGCTCGTCGAGGCCGCCAACGTGATGTCCGAAAACTCGGCAGCCTTGCAGTTGCGCTACTTGCAGACCATGAGTGACATGAGCAACAAGAATTCGTCTACCATCGTGATGCCACTGCCTCTGGATCTACTGGAAGCCTTCAAGCACATGGGGGCTTCCGTCGGCGGCTCCGCGCCCAAAGGAAACGGGAGCTCGGATCAGTAAGCGGCACCATACACGCGTATCGCCATAGCCAAGTCATCGGTGCAGGGCGGTACGATTGCTGATAGAATCGCGCGCTCCCTGCGCGATTCTTTACGACGAAAGTCGCAACCTGGAGCCTCCTGGGCTTTGGGTTCCACCCCGCCGTGGGCAGGTTGCTGCCACTCCACGACGGGATGTATGCATGATCGAATCCTTCAAACACAGTTGGTTATCCAATCTCAAGGGCGATTCGCTCGCCGGTATCGTTGTCGCGCTGGCATTGATTCCCGAAGCCATCGCCTTCTCCATCATTGCCGGCGTCGACCCCAAGGTCGGTCTGTACGCCTCGTTCTGTATTGCGGTGGTCATCGCGTTCACCGGTGGGCGATCCGGTATGATATCAGCGGCGACCGGTGCCATGGCGCTGCTCATGGTGACGCTGGTGCGCGATCATGGCTTGGAATATCTATTGGCCGCCACGCTATTGACCGGGGTCCTGCAGATCGTTGCCGGCTATTTGCGTCTGGCGGATCTGATGCGCTTCGTATCGCGTTCGGTGGTGACGGGGTTCGTCAATGCCCTAGCCATTCTGATCTTCATGGCTCAGTTGCCCGAGCTCACCGGCGTCACATGGCATGTCTATGCCATGACTGCGGCAGGTCTGGCCATCATTTACCTGTTTCCCTATGTGCCGGTGATCGGCAAGAGCATACCTTCGCCGTTGGTCTGCATCGTGGTCTTGACCATCGTATACATGACGACGGGCATGGATATACGCTCGGTGGGCGATATGGGGGAATTGCCGGATTCTCTGCCGGTCTTCTTGTGGCCGCAAGTACCGCTCACGCTTGAAACGCTGATGATCATCCTGCCCACCTCGGTCATGCTTACCGTCGTGGGGCTGCTCGAGTCGATGATGACGGCCACGATCGTCGATGACCTCACCGACACGCCGAGCGACAAGAACCGTGAATGCAAGGGTCAGGGGATCGCCAATATCGGTGCTGGCTTGATGGGCGGTATGGCGGGTTGTGCGATGATCGGGCAGTCGGTGATCAACATCAAATCCGGTGGACGCCGGCGTTTATCCACTCTGGTTGCGGGCATCACGCTGCTACTGATGGTCGTCTTCCTGGCCGACTGGGTGTCGCAGATCCCCATGGCGGCGTTGGTGGCGGTGATGATCATGGTCTCCATCGGTACGTTCAGTTGGTCGTCGCTGCGTGACCTGAAGAAGCATCCGATGAGTACCAATATCGTCATGCTGGCGACTGTCGTCGTTGTCGTCGTAACGCATAATCTGGCGATCGGTGTGTTCGTGGGCGTCCTGCTGGCGGCGATGTTCTTCGCCAACAAGGTTGGCAACATCCTGTATGTGGGGTCAGAAGAAGTCGATCCGGGCTCTCATCGTACGTATCGAGTGGTCGGTCAGGTATTCTTCGCGTCATCGGAACGCTTCATGGATGCCTTCGATTTCAAGGAAACCGTGGAAAAGGTCACGATCGATCTGTCGCGTGCGCATTTCTGGGACATCACCGCCGTGCAGGCGCTCGACAGGGTCGTGATAAAATTCCGGCGTGAAGGCACGGAAGTGGAGTTGGTCGGTCTCAATGAGGCCAGCGCCACGATCGTCGATCGCTATGCGGTGCATGATGATCCCGAGGCCGTCGACAAATTGATGGGCGGTCATTGACCCGATACCTGTGCCCGTCTGTCGACTGTGATGGCACGGCGGGATAGTGTAGAAACGGGTGCAGCAACGACGAAGTGTGGGAAAGCACTTCTCCGAATCGGTCATCGTGGCCTGCGATTGCCGACCAATGCCAGCTTCAGGAACGACAAATGACAGATCAGGTAATGGCCGCCATCGACGGCTCCCAATTTTCCGAAGGGGTATGTGACTATGCCGCCTGGGCCAGTCTCGCGCTCGAGGTACCGCTGACCTTTCTGCATGTGGTGGATAATCACCCTCAAACCGCTGAAGCCGATCTGTCGGGCAATATCGGGCTGGGTGCCCGGGAACATCTGCTCGAGGAACTGTCCCAACTGGACGAAAAACGTGCCAAGGTCGCGCAGGAACAGGGACGGCTGATGCTCAAGGCAGCGAAAGAGCGGGCCGTCGAAGACGGCATAGCGGAACCGGTCGTTCGTCAGCGCAATGGCACCCTGGTGGAAACGCTCGTCGAACTGGAAAATGAGACTCGCCTGCTGGTGTTGGGCAAGCGCGGTGAGACGGCGCATCAGGCCAGCGAACACCTGGGCTCCAACCTCGAACGGGTGGTACGCACCCTGCATAGGCCGATCCTGATGGTGCCGGATACCTACACGACACCTAAACGAGCCTTGATCGCCTTCGACGGTAGCAAGACGACCCGTAAAGGCGTGGAAATGATCGCCAACAGTCCGTTGTTCAAAGGGATTACCTGCCACGTGGTGATCGTGGGAGCGGATACCGGCGATCATCGTTCCCAACTCGATTGGGCACTGTCGACGCTGAGTGATGCGGGGCTGGATACCGAAGGAGTGATTCGCGCCGGTGACGTCGAGGAAACGCTGCGCGACTATCAAGTGGAGCAGGATATCGACCTGCTGGTGATGGGGGCCTATGGCCATTCTCGCATTCGCCACCTGCTCGTGGGCAGCACGACGACGAGCATGATGCGTAATGCCAGTGTGCCGGTGTTGCTGTTGAGGTAGTTCAATTTCTCACCGTTCCCTACCCAGCAAGCAACATGGAAAGCAGGTGGCCTGGGAAGGTGAGCGCAAGATTGCAATCCAGATAACTATGATCTGATGCCCGTCGAGCCCCGCGCCATGCATCGGCTGACGCTGACACATACTGGTCGTCCGACTTCCTTTATCGAGCCGACTGACTGATTGGCTATTATCGGGCGGCTGTTGTGATCACGGGCAGCTTGCGCCGATCAGTAGTTCCGTTGCCAGGCACGTTTGTTCCTTTGGGGACAGTCCCAGTATCATCTTGGCGGCCAGGCGACCTTTTTCGGTGCTATCCTGACGGACCGTTGTCAACCGTGGTGCCCGGTATTGTCCCTCGGCGATACCATCAAAACCGGTCAGACGCAAATCCTGTGGGATCCGTAGGCCCCGTTGTTCAGCCAGGGTCAGGGTGGTCAGGGCAATCCGGTCGGACATGCAGAGCAGGAGGTCCGGTCGATGTTCTTCCGGTTGATCGAGAATGTCTGCGATCACTGGAGCGCAAACCTCGTGAGTATTCTCTTCGACATTCCACATGGGGACCGAAGCCGGATCGATATCGCATTCCTTGAATGCGCGATGAAAGCCCATCAATCGAGACCGGGTAATGGTGTGATGTGCGGAGAACAAGTCATGCTCAGCAGTGATACGACCATTACAAGGCTGTTTGGTCAATCGAAGGTTGATAATGGCGGGCCGTTTTGGCGGTACCATGAGTGCATGTTGCGCTATCGAATAACTGGCTGGTTCGTTATCGATATGTATGGCGGGGCAATGCTTGATATCGAAATCGACGGCTACCAACGGGTTCTGGGCAGGCAAATCCGACAGCATCGCCATGTTGGGCATCAGGCCGTAAACAATATAGCCGTCGGCCATATTGGTGGAGCCATGTGTTCCAGCACCGTGCTGACGCCCGGATAATAGCAACATGGTGTGACCATGGGCATCGAGAACTTCGGCAATGCCCGAGAGCAATTCGCTGGCGACGGCATCATTGAGACTGTAAGTGAGGCTTTCGGCCAGAATGACGGCGATGATCCGTGAACGTCCCGTACGGAGACTTCGTGCTTTGGCATCGGGGCCGGCGTAGCCTAGCCGTTTGGCTTCGTTGAGAATCCTTTCACGCAGCGTCGGGGACAGTTGATCCGGACGGTTAAAGGCGTTAGAGACACTGGCAGTGGAAACGCCCAATTCGGCAGCGAGATCCTTGAGTGTCATACGGCGTGAAGGGGGCACTAGGCTATCCTGCTATTATATTCGGGCCCTAGGATACCGGCTTGTGATGCATCTGGACAGTCCGATTCACTGCCAGAAACGGGATATATGTCATGTCTTCGGAACCTTGTAATCATAGCCAGCGAGCCAGACTTCGCGGGAGTACAGCGAACCGGTACCGGGTGAGCCAAGGCATTGCCGCCGGACGCCCGTCAACGGTATTGCTTTCCCCCCGCGCAGGGAAGTCGCCTTTGGCGACATTGCCGGGCTGCAGACAATGGCGAGCGACTCCGTTTGAATCTGAGTCACGGCCAAAGTGGTTCCCGCGAGTCACAAGGGCATTGGCTCGAGGGCGGGCATGTTGGCTGTCTCCGTGTTTCTTGTGCTTGAGATAAACATCCGGTCAGGCCGCCTGACGCTGACCATGACAGGTCAGCGCGTTATCATTGCCATCGAAAAGATGAACATGGTCCTGATCCTGCACCAGGGCGACCGATTGACCGACCTGCCAATGACTGGGTGCGTCGGTGCGGTGAACCAGCAGTGTGTCGCCAGCTTTGGGTTCCAGGTAGACGTAAACTTCATTGCCCAGGTATTCGACATTGACGATGTCGAATGCATTATCGCCATGGGCTTCTTTCAGACGTAGATGCTCGGGGCGTACTCCCAGTGACAGTCGGTCACCTTCGGTGAGGTGACTGACATCCTGCGGAAGGGCCAGGACGCCGAGCCCAGGGACCCGTACCTGACAACCCTCGCTATTGCCGGAAAGCAGGTCGGCAGGCATGAAATTCATGGTGGGTGAACCAATGAAACCGGCCACGAATTTCGTTGCCGGGCGTTGATACAGTTCTTGAGGGCTGCCGACCTGTTCCACGTGTCCGTTACGGAGTACCACGATCTTGTCAGCGAGTGTCATGGCTTCCACCTGATCATGAGTCACGTAGATCACGGTAGAGCCCAGACGCTGATGCAGCCGGGCTATTTCGTTGCGCATCTGGACCCGCAGCGAGGCGTCGAGGTTCGAGAGTGGCTCATCGAACAGTAGGATGCGAGGTTCACGTGCCATGGCCCGCCCCATTGCCACGCGCTGACGCTGACCGCCAGAGAGTTCCTTGGGCTTGCGATGCAACAGATCTTCAAGCTGAAGAATGCGTGCCGTCGCCATGACACGTTCATCGATCGTTTCATTGGCCGCCTTGGCCAGCTTCAGACCAAACGCCATGTTTTCATAGACCGTCATGTGTGGGTAGAGGGCATACGATTGGAATACCATGCCTACGCCACGTTCTCGGGGTGGGAGGTCGTTGACGACCTGTTCGCCGATACACAGTTTCCCATCAGTGATGGACTCGAGTCCGGCCGTCAATCGTAGCAAGGTGGATTTGCCACAACCGGAGGGTCCGACGAAAACGACGAATTCACCGTCGCCGATGTCGAGATCGACGTCCTCGATGATGTGATCGTGGCCAAAGACCTTGTTGATCTTGTGCAGGGTAACGCTTGCCATTGTCGTGACTCCTTGCCGGCAGGTCGCGGCTGATACCGCTCTGGGCCGGCTTGTTGTTGTCCCAGTCGAGGTCAATGGGTCTGGAAGAAAGCTGCCTGATAGGGCGGCAGTGTCAGATGCCGCTCATTCAGGGTCATTGCAAACCCATGTCCTTCCAGCGCTTTGCTGACTGGCAGAGGAAGCTGCGTCATCTGGGGTTCGCTGCTCAAGTTGAACAGGCACAGGATCCGTTCCGACTCGTGCCGACGCAGGAAGCCCAGTAACTGCTCTCCGACGTCGATAAGTTCGAGCTCTCCATCGAATAAGGCCGGATGTCTGCGCCGAAATCTCAGCAGGCGCCGGACGCTGTTAAGCACCGAATCCTGGTCATCCTGTTGCTGATCAACGGCCAGGGGGCGGTGGTGCGCGTCTATTGGCAGCCAGGGTTGATCGCACGTGAAACCGGCCTGAGGGGAGTCACGCCAGGGCATGGGAGTACGGCAGCCGTCACGACCTTTGAATTCAGGCCAGAGCACTTTACCGTAGGGATCCTGGATATATTCGAAGGGGACGTCCGCCTCGGGCAGGCCAAGTTCCTCGCCCTGATAGAGACAGATGCTTCCTCGCAGCGAGAACAGCAGGGCTAGAGCGACCTTGGGATAAGCGACGGGGTCGTCTTCTGCTCCCCAACGTGTGGCGCTGCGCACGACATCGTGATTTGACAGTGCCCAACACGGCCAGGCATCACCCGCCAAACGCTGGAACCGTTCCAGCACTTCATGGATGTAGGCTGGTGAATGGGGCGCATTGAGCAGATCAAAAGTATAGGCCATGTGAAGTTTGTCGCCACCGGCGGTGTACTCCGCCATGCGTTCCAGTGGATGATCATCACCGATTTCTCCCACCGTGGTGCTCCCGGGAAACTCATCCATCAACGCCCTCAGGTCACGAAGGAAGTCGAGATTTTCCGGACGACTGATATCGTAGCGATGCCGTTGCCAAGTATAGGGATTACTATCGGGGGCACCCAGCGTTTTGGGTTCGCCTGCGGATACCGGTGGGTTATCGCGTAGCGCCTGGTCGTGGAAATAGAAGTTGACGGTATCGAGACGAAAGCCGTCGACGCCAAGTTCCAACCAGAAACGCATGTTGTCGAGTTGAGCCTGACGGACCTCGAGGTTATGGAAATTGAGATCCGGCTGGCTGCTTAGAAAATTGTGCAGGTAGTACTGGCGACGCCGCGGTTCGAAGGTCCAGGCGGGTCCACCGAAGATTGATAGCCAATTGTTGGGAGGCGTGCCATCCGGTTTGGGATCGGCCCAAACGTACCAATCGGCTTTGGTATTGTGACGGTCACGGCGGCTCTCCTGGAACCAGGGGTGGATATTCGATGAGTGACTGATCACCTGATCGATGATTACCTTTAGCCCCAGTGCATGGGCCCGTGACAATAGTGTCTTGAAGTCATCAAGCGTGCCGAACATCGGGTCGACGTCACGATAGTCGCTGACGTCGTAGCCGAAGTCGAGCATCGGCGAGGTGAAGAAGGGCGATAGCCAGATGCCGTCCACGCCCAGCGAGGCGACATAGTCGAGCTTTTCGGTGATGCCCGCCAGGTCGCCGATGCCGTCGCCGTTGGCGTCCATGAAGCTGCGTGGATAGATCTGATAGATGACGCCACCACGCCACCAGAAGGTACTGTCTTGCATTGAAAAGGATCCTTGAGTCTATTGAACGCGACTGGAATTCAGGTCTCGGGGCTTTGTTGACCGGTGGCCTGTCTACAGTTCTTGATTGCGATAATCCTTGCCCATAGCCATCAGCCCTTGACCGCACCGGCGGTGAGGCCGGAAACGATGCGTTTCTGGAAGATCATCACCAGCACCACCAGAGGCACAGTGACAGTTACCGAAGCCGCCATGATCGGCCCCCAGGGCAGTTCGTGCTGGCTACCACCGGAGATCAGCGCGATGGCCACAGGCACGGTTCGTTGACTGTCGGAGAGTGTGAAGGTCAAGGCGAACAGGAACTCATTCCAGGCGGCGATGAAAGCCAGCAGGCCCGTGGTCGCCATGGCCGGCCACATCAGTGGCAAGAAAACTCGGGTGATGGTGACCCACGGGGTGGCGCCGTCCATGATCGCGGCTTCTTCCAGCTCCATGGGAAGCTGGCGCATGAAGGTGGTCAGCACCCAGACGGTGAACGGCAGGGTGAAGATGGTATAGCTCAGTATCAGCCCGGCCGGATTGTTGTAGAGGTTGAGCGCACGAATGACCTCGAACAGGCCGGAGAGCACTGCCACTTGGGGAAACATCGACACACCGAGAATGACCAGCAGGACGGTAGAGCGGCCACGAAAGCGCACACGACCCAGCGCATACGAAGCCGTGATGCCGAGCAGCAGGGCGATGAACACCACACTCACCGATACCAGAATGGAGTTGGCGATGGCGCGAACAAAGCTCCTTTCGGTCAGAATTTGGGCATAGTTGGAAAAATCCAGGCTTGTTAACCAGAAATCGACCCGAAAAAGTTCACTGGAAGGTTTCAGTGAGGTGATGACGGCGTAGTAGAACGGAAATAAGGCATAGATCAGGATCACGGTAATCAGTAGCCAGAATCCCGTTCGTTTGAGGAGTGCGTTGACTTGGCGTGAATTCATGTGTCACCCCCCAGTTGCAATTGATTACGTCCCACATAGAGGTAGGCAATGGTGGCCAGGGCGATGATCAGGAACAGCAGGGTCGAGGCGGCACTGCCATAACCGACATCCTGAAACTCGACGAGTTGCTGGCGGGCATAGATCGACATGGTCATGGTGTTCGAGGCATTGGAGGTCAATACATAGATGACATCGAACACGCGCAGGGCATCGAGCAGACGAAAAATGACCGCGACCATCAGGGCCGGGGTGATCAGTGGCAAAGTGACTCGAAAGAATACTTTGACGGGATGAATACCATCGACCTCGGCAGCCTCGTAGCAATCCTTGGGCAGCATCTGCAATGCGGCAAGTGCTAGCAAAGCGACAAAGGGAATGGTTTTCCATACGTCGACCATGATGACGGCCCACATGGAAAAGGTCGCGCTCGCTGTCCATGGGATTGGGGAGTCGATGATACTCAGTGTCATCAACAACTCGTTGATGATGCCAAACTGGTCATTGAGCATCCAGGTCCACATTTTTGCTGAGACGATGGTGGGGATTGCCCAAGGAATCAGCACGGCAGCTCGCACCAGAATGCGGCCCTTGAATTCGGCATCGAGGACCAGGGCGACGATGACGCCGAAGACCAGTTCCAGCGATACTGATACGCTGGCGAAGAACAGTGTGTTCCATACCGATTGCCACCATAAAGGATCGGTCAGCAGGCCATACCATTGTCCATTGTCGTAAACCAGGTAGTTTTCCAAGCCGATGAAACTGGCCGTTCCCAGAGTCGACAAGGTGCTGTCGGTCAGGCTGAAGTAGAAGGTACGTAGTAGTGGCCACCCGGCGACCAGTGCCAGGACGATAAGCATGGGGGCGAGAAACGTCCAGGCGGCGCGAACGCGCTGACGACGGACCTGAGTGCCTCGATAAGGGCGCGTTCCGCGGAATGCACCGGATTCGCTAAGGGTTGTTGGCATGTTGGGCTCCATGACCTTTACCAGCGGCGCTCGAAACGACGCAGTTGGCCTTGCAACTGGGAGAGCGCGTCCTCGGCCTTCATGTCGCCGGACAGTACACTATGAGTGGCATTGAAGAAGGCATTGGAGACCCTTCCATAAGCTTCTCCGGTGACAGCGGAGGGACGGGCTACGGCATTGGTGAACGTATCGTAGAGTGCGCCGAAGAAGGGCACTGCCTCGAGCACCTCCTCATCTTCATAGAGTGCCTCGAGTGTCGGGTTATAGGAGCCTTCGATAGCACGCCGTTTCTGTTCGGTCGTGCTAGTCAGGAAAGCAACCAGTTCGGCAGCGAGCTCGGGGTTCTCGCTGTATTTCGACACAGCCAGGTTCCAGCCGCCTAGAGTAGCCGCACTCTCACCGCCGTCGCCATGGGGCAACTTGACCACACCGACCTTGTCCCGAACAGCGCTGTCCTCGCTTTGAGCCAAGGACCAGGCATAGGGCCAATTGCGCATGAAGACGGCATTGCCCGACTGGAAAATGCCGCGGGCTTCTTCTTCGGTATAGTTGAGTGCGCCTTCCGGAGTGATGTCGCCTACCCAGGTGGCGGCGAGGTCAAGCGCCGTGACGGCTTCCTGGTTGTTGATGGTGACCTTGCCGTCATCATCGACGATGGTGCCTCCACCATGACTGGCGACCCATTCAAGCGCATTGGTGGTCAGTCCTTCGTAGGCTCGCCCCTGGAAGACGAATCCCCACATGTCTTCGTTGCCAGCTTCACGTTCGGCGATCTGTATCTCGCCTGCGATCTCGGTCAATTGCTCCCAGGTTTCCGGCGGTCGATGGTCATATTTCTTGAGTAGATCCTTGCGGTAATAAAGCACACCGGCGTCGGTGAACCAGGGCATGGCCACCAACTTGCCGCTGACGGTATTGTTCTCGATTATGGCATCGAAGTGCCCATCAGCTGCGTCATCCCCTAGTACGGTTCGCAGGTCGAGCAGATGGCTGGCGAGTAAGCCCGGCCAGACGACGTCGATCTGCATGATATCGATGTCACTGGAGTTAGCAGACAAGATTTGCTGATAAAGGGACAATCGCTCGGTGGAGGAGTTGGGTGTCGAGACAATGTCGACCTTATGACCGGTTGCGTCTTCCCACGTGGCGACGCCTTGCTCACAAAGTTCGAGCTCGGCACCGACGGCGCCACATGAAATGGTCAGGTCAGCAGCTTGGGCTGGGCTGGTGAGGACGGTGGCAGCAGCGGCCAGGGGGGCGATAATGATCAATGGCTTTTTGAGCATGGCGGTTTCCTCGTCGATTGTTGTTGTCGGTTGCTGGAGAGAGAGTATCCAATCAGTTTCTTAAACGATTAAGATCAGTGTTTATACAGTTAGCCGTTGCTGGGCACGGACTTCAACCACGACTTTCGTAGTAGCCCTGGTACAAGATTGGCTGGGCCCTACTCATGAGGCGGATGTGTGCTGGGTGAGCCGGACTTACGCATGATTGGCGATTGCGCGAGTCATTTCCTATCTATCCCTTTCCTATCTATCCCGGCGTGTCGGAAGCCTCACAAGGGTCGACGACATCGGTGGGTTGGCACGTCTTCGGGCATGTGAAACATCATGCTATGTAGTTTTATCACGTAATGATGCGGTGAAACCCCAGGAATCCTAGACATTAGTTGTAAATTTACGGATTTCTTTTTGTTTGTTTGTTCTTAATCGATTAAGTTTCGATCCATGGCTACATTACCTCGATGCCTCTGCGGTATGCGGATATTGGAGCCATTCACCCTATGGCTAAGACGACACACTGCAACAACAACAAAGGACGCGCATGACAATGAATGCTGTCAAGTTGAAAACGCCGCTCGCTGTTGCTATCGCTTCTGCTGGTTTGGCTATGGCTAGCTCGGCGAATGCTGACGCGACGAACCTGGAACAGCGACTGGCAGAGTTGGAGGAAAGGATCGAAGCGGCAGAGAGGCGTGCGGATATTGCCGAAGAGCGTGCCGAACTGGCGGAGAAAGCAACGCAAGAGCGACTCATGTCCGGTGAGGTCAGGGAGCGTTTAGAGAAGGTAGAGCGGCAGGCGAGCGGCGAAGAGGGATTCTCTTTCAATGCGTACGCACGTTCCGGCCTGCTGCTCAATGATCAGGGTAAAAGTGCTGAAGGTGGCCCCTATGTCACACCAGCCGGCAATCTGGGGGGTGCCGTTGGCCGTTTGGGCAACGAGACCGACACCTATGCCGAGGCGATCCTTAATTATCGCCAACAATACGATAATGGAGCCAAGGCCAAGTACACCACGATGATTGCTGATGGAGTAACAACCAGCAACGACTGGACGGCGGATGAGTCGGACCTCAATGTTCGGCAGGTCTATGCGGAATTCAGCGATTTACCGAGCTTTACCGGCGTTTTCGAGGACGCATCCATTTGGGCAGGAAAGCGTTTCGATCGTGATAATTTCGATATTCATTGGCTGGATAGTGATGTCGTTTTCCTCTCCGGAACCGGTGCAGGTATTTACGATATGAAATTTGCTGATGGATGGACATCGAATCTTTCTCTCTACGGTCGCAGCTTCAGCGATTTCGAGGTGGTGAATCGGGAAAATCCCGGTGATGATACCGCCAGTACCGACAACCTCATTATTACATCGAATAATTACTTTGGTAACTGGCAACTGATGCTGAATGCGATGTCAGCCAATGATAACGATGAGCGCGATATAGAGGCAAACCAGACAGCAGCGGAGAAAGGCGGCCATGCCATGCTTGCTTATCATGGCAATAGTTTCTTCGGCTTGTCAGATGGCAGTTTCAAAGCAGCGCTTTTACATGGACAAGGTCTAGGGGCCGAAGTAAAAAGTATCGGTAGTAACGGCAATCTTACCGATGACGCTACCGCAACGCGCCTGGCTCTGTATGGCACCACTTATATTGCTCCTGCATGGCGAATGGCTCCATCAATTCTTGCCGAAGTCAGCGATGATCGCTTTGCCGAAGGCGATGATTACCAATGGGCAGGTCTGAATATTCGCTTGGCGAATGAAGTCACCGAGAATTTCGAGATGCAGTATGAGGCCAGTTATCAATACATGGATCTGGATCCCAATGGTTACGATGGTCGCAATCCCGTATCAGGTGACTATTCAAGTCTGACGATTGCCCCAACATTCAAGCCCGAGATAGGCGGTTTCTGGCAGCGTCCCGAGATCCGGCTGTATGCTTCCTGGAAAGACTGGAGTGATGAGTTGAATGAGTACAGTGCCAATGACTCTTTCGGTAACGAGGACTTCATCGGCGATGAATGGACATTCGGTGTACAAACTGAAGTCTGGTTCTAGGCATTGTCTGACAAGTGCCTGCGCTTGCCCATACGGGGTTAAAAATCGGCTCAAGATGCTCATTTACAACGCGTAAACTCCGCGCTTTCGCCGATTTTTGCCTTGTCTGTCCTTCGCTCGCCGACTTTCCAGACAGCGCCTAGCTAGCTATATCTCACGAAGATGGAAAAACTGTTTCGACTATTCCCCACGGCTTTATGCCGTGGGTTTTTCACGTCGTCGATCAACTGTTTGTTGGTCTTCTTTCTCGAGCGTATGCACGGTGATGAGCGGCGATGGATCGTCTTGAAACTGGCGGATGACTTAGGCGGGAACCTTGAAACGCATGTCGAGGTGAGTTGCCTTTGGCCATCGAGGTCCCTTATTTGGGACGCCACGTGCTACCATTTCAAGCAATAGGAAGAAATAGACCCGACCCATCTGCGGAGAGTGGCCTTGAATCACCCGGAACTCGACATCGACGAGATGCGCTCCCGCTTGCTCGAAGAGCGAGAGCGTCTACAGGCCGAGAGCGAGTCGTCACAGTCTTCACGTGATACCGTGGTACTCGACCAGACCTCGGTAGGGCGTCTGTCGCGAATGGATGCCATGCAGGCACAAGCCATGGCACAGGAGGAAGAGCGTCGGCGACAGAATACGCTGCGTCGTATCCACGGAGCGCTGCAGCGTATCGACGACGAGTGCTTCGGAGAATGCATCGAGTGTGGCGAATGGATCGGTGCCAGACGTCTGGCATGGGACCCTTCGGTATTGAAATGTATCGACTGTGCGCAGTGAGCGCCATGGCGGGAGACGACGCATGACGATTGTCAGACACGACACCAAAGCACGTATGAGCCGTGCCGTGATTCACAATGGGGTCGCTTATCTATGTGGTCAGGTCGCCGGACCGGAGGCACGCTACGGCGATATTACGGAGCAGACACGCAGCATGCTGGCCCGTGTCGATGGATTGCTCAAGGAGATCGGCGCCGACCGTGAGCAGTTGCTTTCCGCCACGCTATATCTCAAACACGGCGAAGACTTCGCGGCGATGAATGCGGTCTGGGATGAATGGGTGCCGACTGGACATGCGCCGGCACGGACCTGTGTGGTCGCCCCGATGCCCGCCGATGAGTTGCTGGTCGAGATTACCGTAACGACGGCGGTTTCGGATGACGGTATCGGTCGATAGTGGCCGGCTCAGTCTGTCTCGTCCTGAAGTGTGGAGGAACGAGGTTGATGTCGGAGGAAGGCGGATAGACGATCGGGATTGCCTTCACCGACATGACAGAGCTGTTCGGCGATTTCGGCATATTGACGTAAGACAGGATCGATCAGTCGCATACGCGCTTCGTCGTTGCGATGCAGGTCGGCCTCGCTGGCCAGCCATTCGAACAATCTGGCAAGACGTCCGATATTGGGGTCGCCGCGACCTGTGTTGCCACGCAGAGCGTCGATGGCCAGGCAGCGCAGGACGCTACGCTTGTTTGGGTCGAGGCTTTCCTTGTCGAGCAATGCCTCGGCCTGGTGGACGAAGCGCTCCATGAGTTGCGCGGTTTCGGCGGCCCGGAGCTGACGGCTTTGCGCTTCCAGCCCTGCGACGATCGCTCGTTGCTGAGTGCGTAGCCCGGCGATCAGCAGGCTGATCAGCAGTAGCAAGCCGGTCATGAGCAATGTCGTCAGGCTGAACAACCCCAGGGGCACCAACTGGGCGGTCGATAACGGCCATTGCAGATCACTCATCACGATGCCGGCACCACCGAGCCCCAAGCCAGCGGCAATGGCCAAGATGATGAGTGCAGCAATAGGGGAGGTCATGGGGCGTTCCTCGTGAGATAAAAAGACATCAACCGTGGGGAAGTTATCGGCGGACTACCGTTGCACTTTAATTTTGCTTAATTTCAGTCATCGTCTTCCTCATCATCATCGTCGTCATCGCTCAGCGTGGTGTCCTCTGGATCGACCTCTTCGGCAATGACTTTCGCTTCTTCGTCATCACCGTTGGATTCCGACCCACTCTCTTCGATCAGGTCTTCGGTCAGATCGAACCAGTCGACTAGAAAAGATGCCACTTCGTTGTCGATGATGGGCGTCACATCGATCAGGCTGATGGCGAGTTCATCACCATTGGCCGCGTTGAAGCTCAATTGCTCAAGGTAGTCTCCGCCGCTTAGCGTGATGGTACTGAGGTAAGTTTCCAGTGGCGGGGCGCTAGGTGTCAGCATGACTTCCCAGTCATCCATTTCCCCTTTCATGTCGATCGTGAAATTGCCTCGCAGTACTTGCCAATTTCCGCCCAGGAGCGCCACTAGATACCGTTCCAGTTCGATACGTCCCGGTAGCAACTCTTTCAGAGTATCGCCACGGCCATCATCCGGTTTGCTGGAATCCCCATCGTTGGCCGATGTCACTCTGGGAACGGACATGACAGCCGTCTGGAAGGTCAACGTCGCTTCCATGGGCGTCTGATAGTGCCAGATGATGTATTGGTCGCGGAAATACAGGAAGTCGCCTTCACTGTGCAGCCGCGTCTCTTGATGGGTCAGCCAGTGGCGCTGCTCGAACGTGCCCTGTAATGCATGGGGTTCAGCCAGTTTCTGTTGTATGGCCTCGAGGTCTGACCAGGCCGAGGGGGAGACGCCTAGCATCAGGAGACTGAAAGCGAGTCGCATCCTGTGAGGACGTGGGGTTGGTATGCCGGCGCGTTCCATGGAGGCAATCATATCCTATTCTGCATTCAGAGCGAGCCCGTCACGAGCTCGACGATATTGATGGAGCCGAAGATACGGTAGTGTATGAATCGCAAGCTGAGCCGTGCTCGCTGTCAAGGCCAGTGTCCAGCCATCGGCTTGCCATAGCCAACCATACCGGTCGGTATCGTCGAGGCGTGCCAGACGCGTAGCCAGGATGTTGGCAGGACGTGCTCCGTGTTGTGTCTCGAGCTTGAAGAGGGCTTCGTACCAACTCCAGGCGCGATAGAATGCCATAAGCGGGGCGACGGATGCATGAATGGCATGCTTTACCTCGGGCTCAGGCAGCGCATCGATCATTGCTGCTAGTCGACGCCTGTGACGTTCACGCAGGTGTTCCAGATCCAGTCCCACAGGGCAAGTGGCTAGGCCTGCAACGACGCGACCATCACGATGGCTCAGACTGGGGTACAATGAGGCTGGAAGACCCGGGTGACGAGGTGGTCCATTGCCACGCGGTGACCAGCCATCGACATGACAGCTCACCCCTTGCCGGGCGGCGAGATGAGTCAGTAGCTCACGCCCCAATGACGAGACGTTTCGAGCGGATGTCTCGGCAGATAGTTGGGCGACGAGTAGATACAGGTCGTGTTTCAGCACAAGCCACCATTGACCGCGATCACTTGGCGAGTGATGTACCCGGCATCATGGGAACATAGAAAGCTCACCGTGGCAGCGACCTCTTCACTGTACCCACTTCGCTGCATCGGAATCATCTTCAGCGCATCCTTCGTGAGCGCATCTGCGGTCATGTCGGTTTCGATGAGACCGGGAGCGACGGCATTGACGGTAATGCGGCGTTTGGCGAGTTCGATCGCCAATGCCTTGACGGCGCCGATCAAACCGGCTTTGGCGGCACTGTAATTGACTTGACCACGATTGCCCATCAACCCGGACACCGATGACATGACGATGATTCGCCCGGGGGCTCGCCGGCGTATCATCGGCATCGTCAATGGTTTGACGACATTGTAGAAACCGTCGAGGTTGGTATGGATGACACTGTCCCAGTCGTCGTCGGTCAGTGCGGGAAAGGCTCCGTCAGCCGTGATTCCCGCATTGCAGACGATGCCATAGTAGGCGCCGTGTTCCGCAATGTCGTTTTCTAGCTGACGCCTCGCGGCATCACGGTCCGTGACATCGAAGCATAGAATGCGCACCTCTCTGCCGAGTTGACGAATCTCCGTAGCCACGGTCTCGGCGGCTTCTCGGTGACGGCGACAATGCAGGACGATGTCGAAACCGTCGCGAGCCAGGCGCAAAGCGATGGAGCGGCCAATGCCACGGCTTGAACCTGTCACTAGAATGGTATGGGTCATGGTGACTCCTCATGAGCCGGAGAGTCATCCGCCGACACAGCGTGGCTGGATTGATATATCGTCAGCTTGCCGCGGGCCATGGGCACTCCCCCTGGATGGTGAATGACGCCATGAAACTCTCCCAGACCATTGTCGGCCAGAAAATCGAGACCGATATCGATCTCATGGGTCGAATCAAGCGCAAAGTATTCCACCTCGGTGTCAAAGCGCTTGGTACCGATCAGCAGGCCGGTGGCAGGTAACCGGTTGGCATGGCTGGCATGCCAGCCGGCCCAGGCGGCAATGGCCTGTGCCATCCATTCCAGTCCTGTCCAGGCGGGAATACCGTCTGCGGTAGCGAAAGGGTCGTCGCGGGTCGGAGTGACAGTGGCGCGCAGGCTGTTTTCGTCCACCGCCATGATGCTCTCAAGCAGGCACATGGTCGCGCTTTGTGGCACATAAGGCGCAATTGGACAGGGCAATGTCTCGGTTGTCGACATGTCAATCAGTCCGCGCAAGTAACAGGGATGCATTGTTGCCGCCGAAGGCAAAGGAGTTGCTCAATGCAAGCGTCGGCCGGCATGGGCGGGCGGCCGTGATCAGCGGCAATTCGGGCAATTCTGGGTCGTAGTGACCATCATAGATATGGGGCGGATAACGCCCGTGTTCCAGGGCCAGCCAGCAGAACGCCGCTTCCAGGGCACCGGCAGCGCCCAGGGTATGACCGGTCAGTCCCTTGGTGGAACTGCATGCGGGACAGGCAGCGCCGAACAGGTCGGCGACCGCTCTGGCTTCCATCAAATCATTATGGTGAGTTCCGGTTCCATGCAGGTTGAGATAGTCGATGTCTGCGGGCATACGACCGGCTTGTCGCAGAGCGGCCTGCATGGCGGCATGAGCGCCACTGCCATCGGGGCGTGGAGCGGAAACGTGATACGCATCGGCACTCTCGCCGCTTCCGGCGAGTTGGATGCCGCCCTCGTCGCGCGTCATGACGAACAGGGCGGCAGCCTCACCGAGGTTGATGCCGTCTCGATTGAGGGAAAACGGCAGGCTGGGGCGGTCGCTGATCGCTTCAAGGCTGGCAAACCCCTTGACCGTCAGCTGACACAGCGTATCGGCGCCGCCCGCTATGACGGCATCGCATTCTCCCGAGCGCAATAGTCGCCTGGCACTTGCCAACGCACGGGCACTTGAACTGCATGCCGTGGAGAGTGAGTAAGCAGGGCCGGTCAACGCCAGGCTCTCGGCGACGAAGTGTGCTGGGGCACCGAGTTCCTGTTGGGTATAACGAAACGTGGGTGGGAAGGGTGCATGACGTCCGGCCATCGCCAGGGCCTGCTCGGTTTCGCTGATGCCTGAGGTGCTGGTGCCGATGACAGTGCCTATGCGTGATCGGGGGTAACGGTTGAGAACCCGATTCAATGGCTCTTCGAGCTGGGCCAGGGCCGTAGCGAGTAACCGGTTGTTGCGGCTGCGATGCATGGGTGGCCAGATGCTGTCATCGGATAATGGAGCGGTGACTTGCCCGATTGGCAAACAGCGCCCAGGGGTGAATGCATCGCTGTCGGTCAGCCCTCGCCGACCGCTGAACAGAGCTTCGACCACCGTCTCCCGGTCCCCACCAAGACTGCATACGATGGCTGGCGGGTGTAGTCGACATGCAATGGACGCCGATCGCTCATGTTCGCTCATGGGGACGCTTCCTCGAGCGGTTCGATGTGGAGACGATAGCGGCCCTGACGATCATCGAGCAAGACGGCGTCACGCCGAGCGGCAGAGGTCGATGCCGGCGTGATGCGTGATATCGTCTTGCCACGATGACGGATGACCCGAGTGTCATCTTCTATCTGGATGGACCAAGGGCTCCCCTTGAAAGCAGCGTCCAGTGCGTCCGTGGGCCAGAGACTCCATTCAAGCCGTGCGGCCAGCCATGCCGGCGGAAATGGCAATGCCTGCTCAAGGGCGTCGCGGGGGACATCGCCGGGCTCGTAGCGGCTGATATCACTGTCGTGTACCAACGTGACCAACCGCTGTCCCTGGGGGGTCAGGAGGGCCGCCCGTAATTGCGCATCATCGAGTCTTATCACCCCGATCAGCGTCCGGCTTGCCTTGACGTCGTCGTACGGAGTGAACGTTAGCCGGCGCGTGATCGCATCGGCGGTGACCGGTGCTGCCATGAAATCCGGTGACGGTGAGATAGTGGGGCTCGATGAGCATCCTGATAGCCCGGTCAGGACGATCAATGCAGGCATGATGCGATACAGGACAAGCCGGATCAATCTCATGCCCGTCCCTCTGCTGTCGAGGGGTGATGACCACAGAGTTCGGCAAGCGTCGTCAGACGTTTCTGGGGTGAGGTGACGAAGGGGTTGTCGCTATCCCATGCATAGCCTGCGAGTACGGCGCTAATCATGCGCTTGAGTTCCTGAGGGTGGGAACCATGGAAAATGATCGACTGTAGACGTCCATCGTACCAGGCATCCACAAAGGCTCGAAAAGTGTCGATCCCGCGTCGCAACGGCTCCTCGAACTCTGCCTGCCAGTCGACCCATTGACCCTCCAATTGGCGCTCTACCAGGGGAGCCGCCATGCTGGCCGACCGCAGCGCGATGGTGACACCGGAGGAAAAGACCGGATCGAGAAATTCGCCGGCATTGCCAAGCAGCGCATAGCCGGGACCATGCAGTCGGTCGACATCGGCAGCATAGCCTTGTAGCTCGTCAACGGGACGTATGACACGTGCTCGCTTCAGCAAGGAGCGATAACGCGGTTCGGCAGAGATCCAGTAATGCCAGCGTTCCATGGCATCGTTACCAGCGCGTGACAAGGTGTCGATATCGCCGACGACACCAACCGATGAATGCCCATTGGCGAACGGGATCAGCCAGTACCAGACCGAGTCATCGGCAGGGTGCACACCGATGAGAATTTTCTCCCGATCGAAGTCGGGATCGTTGATATGGTCCTCGACATGGGTGAATAACGCCATGCGAGGCTCCATGCGTGGATGACGGCTCAACGCCAGCAGCCGTGCCAGCACGCGTCCGTAGCCGCTGGCGTCGAGTACGAAGCGTGCCGTCAGATGGGATTCCCGGCCGTCGTCATCGGTGACACGCAAGCGAGGGCGTTCATCGTCGGGTTGGAAATCGGTGACGGACATGCCGAATGAGACGTGTGCTCCGTGGCTGCTGGCGGCTTGTATCAGACGATGATCGAAATCGGCACGCTCGACCTGATAGGTCGTTCCCCAGCCGGCGCTGAATTTGTCACGAAAATCGATGGCCGTCTGCTTGTCGTTGCGCGAGAAGACCGCGCCATTCTTGTGCTGATACCCGCCGGCCTGAACCGTCTCCAGCAACCCCGACTCGTCCAGATGCAGCATGCACTGAGGGAGCAGGCTTTCGCCGATGGCAAAGCGGGGGAAATGGTTGCGTTCCAGGACCTCGACATGCAGGCCGTCACGGGCAAGTCGCGATGCAGCGGCGGCGCCTGCGGGACCGGCACCGATCACTATGACATCGGCATCGACGGAGGGCGGAGACTCATTCGGCATGGGATATCTCCCGTATCGCGACAGTCGCCGTGGGGCGACTCCAAGGAACCAGTAGCCATACAATAGCCAGCCCCGTCAAGCACGCTAGCCCCATGTAGTGCAGGGCAGGCGTGGCGCTGAATGACAATAGACCGAAGGCGAGCATACTGCTGAGTGTCGACAGGCTGATGGCAAGCCAGGTCGATGATCGGCGGGCGTGTTCCACGGTGAAGATACCGGCGTCCAGGCCAATGCCAAGAACCAGCAGCAGCCCCAACTGGCTAAAGACATTGAGCGGTATGCCTGATACGGCGAACAGGGAGAGCACGCCAAGGACGGCACCCAGAGGCGGCGTCAGCACGCGCCAGGCATCACGGCGATAACGCCAGATCATGATCGGCACCAGACCCGCAACGGCCAAGGCGACCCACCCAGCAATATGTTGACGCCATGTCCCCAGCAGACCCGATAGGTGCTTGGCACGATTCACATAGGTGACGCCTGGGTGTCGATCGGCCAGTGTCGCCAGCCGTTGATCCATGTTCGAGCCATTCGTCCCTGTAATGACCAGGGTGGCGGCCATGTCTCCCGCCGACGTTTTCCCGAGCCATAAGCGTTGCTGGAGATCGCCCAGGGGAGAAGCCAGCCACTCATGAATGCTCAGGAAAGGAGCGTCCTGCAACGATGCCCTGGCCCGCTCAATGGTGTCTTCAGGTAGCCCCGCTTGTGCCACCAGCGTTTCCAGAGGTGTGCCATACAGTTGGCGTACACGCTGTAGGTCCGCTCGTTGTTGGCTGCGGGGCGGTACATTATTGGCCAGACTGTCGTAATTCAGCGCATCGTTGCTGTCGCGCCAGGCATCCAGGGTATCGCCTATCTCATCCAGGCGGGTCAATAGCGCATTGTCGCTCGACGCTTTCACGAGGAAAAACCGATTGCCGGTATCGCTCCCCAGCAACCGTTGCACATCTTGCTCTTCTTCGAGCAGCGCGGGGGGGGAGGGGTTCAGCAGTTGCAGCGAGTCATTGACCGTCAGTGTCGTGGCGACTAGCGTGACCAAGAGTCCTCCACCCAGTATCAGGACCCGCGGTGACAGCCGTCGCCGCGGTGTCGTCCAGTGCCATAACCATTCCGCCAAGCGTGCGGCATGGGGCTGGCCAGGGAGAGCAAAGCGAGGCAACCACAAGACCACGGTGAGCCAGGCACCCAACAGGCCAAGAGCGGCAAACACTGCCATTTGTCGGAGACCGGGCATGGGAGTCAGGGCCTGGGCCAGGTAGGCCAGCAGGCTGGATACCAGGCCTAGCACCAATCCCGGTAATAGTCGTTTGAGCTGGAAACGCGCCCCATGGGCGACACGGTCGCATTGCAGATGGAGTGCGTAGTCGATGGCGATCCCGATCAGGCTGGCGCCAAAGGCCAGGGTCAGAAGGTGCAAACGGTCGAAGATGAGCAGGGTCAGGGGCAGTGCGAAAAGCAAGCCACCGCCCAGCGGCAGCAGCATATGCAATAGCACCCTTGGCGAGCGGAAGACGACCAGCAGAATCGTGACCAGCCCGAAGAGCGCCCCCAGGCCGATGGTCGTGATTTCCCGCTTGGCTTGTTCGGCACCGGCGGCCGCATGAAAGATCAGCCCGGAACGCATGAGGCTGGCGTCGGGTCGCTCGTCCTTGAATGCTTGCAGGGTATCGGTGAGTGCGCGCTGTGCCTCCAGGTCATAGGGGTGACTTGCCAGCCGGCCCATCAGTAACGCATGGCGACGGCCATCCTCCGTTACGGTGAGCAAGCCGTCATGAGGCGTCATGCGATTGCCCTTGCGTTCATTCAGCCAGGTATCGAGAAGTCCGAAAGGATCGGTTATCGGTCGGGGCGTGCCGGCGGGAGAGAATAGGTCGCGCATGGCCGTTGTCACGAGCTGGCGGGTATCGCCACTATCGATCTGCTCACGAATGGCCGGAGTCAACAAACGATAGCGATACCGGTCCAGCGACTCGCGTGGATCGTCGTCGGCCAGATCCTGGGGGCGCCAGTCGAGCTGGTCCAGCAAGGGCCTACCGTCGTCCGGGTCGCCACGACGAGCATTCTCGAGACGCCGGGCCAAGTCGGTGGCAGCTTCCTTGAGGACAGGTGACGACAGCACCAGTACGAAACGCGCCTCGAAGCCTGTGCTGAGCTGGTTGGCGGCTTGCTCCACCAGCGGGGATTGGCGGTCTTCGGGCAACATGGCGGTAAGCCGGGTGTCGGTCGGCAAGCCATCGCGTAATTGCCATGCCAGGGCAATGGCACATGCCAGGAGCACCAATAGCCATAGGGTAGCTAGCTGACGAGCCCGTTTATCGTATTCAGGCGTCGTCGACATGCCCTGCCTCATCACCATCGGCATGTGACGTCTCTATGACGTGCTGATGGGAGAAGTCGACCTGTAGCACGTCCTCGTTGGCTGCGTGAAGTTCGAGTCTTTCCAGAAACTCGGCACCTTTCAGTTCAATGCTGACGATACGTCCTCGCAGAGCATCGCTATCGGGCGTCAATGTAACGCGCCACTGGTTGGCGTTGCCGTTAAGGTCAAGGTCGAAGTGCGCATCCAGTGCTTGCCAGTCGCCCTCCAGTAGTTGCAGGAAAAGCGAAGCGACCTGGTTTTCGCGTGTGTCATTGTTATCTTGGTCAGCCAAGTTCGACACGGAGTCCGGTGTAAACTCCAGACGGTCCTCTACCGGCGATTCGATGGACCAGACGATGCGTTCATCGCGTACGTAACGGAACCGGCCTTGGCTGTCTAGTCGGGTGTCGAGGTCGGCCAGATAGCGCTGTTGTTCGAACTGTCCTGCGAGCCCCGGGATGTCGTGCAGGCGGTCTTGCAAGTCGTCGAGATCGAATGCCAGCGCCTGTACGGGAAACAGCAGCGCGATACATAGCGGCCAATGTCGGCACATGGACACCTCCTGACTGGGTCAATGGACGTATAAGCGCTCGGTAATGCTTTCGAGATGCTCGCAGAGCAGGCGAAGTTCCGTGTCCAGGGCGCGATCCTCGTCGACAAAGGCGAACCATGCACGGCAGTGGGACTGAAAGTGGGCCAGTTCGTCGGGTAGGACAGCCTCTTGACGGCGACGCAGGTCGACCGCCTGGCAGGCGGCATGCAGTACGGCGGCACCGACTTGTTCCGTCAGCACGAGGACGCGCATGGCATCGCGGGCCGCGATGGAGCCCATGCTGACCTTGTCCTGATTATGGCATTCCGTGGAACGTGAAAAGACGCTGGCCGGCATGGTGGCCTTGAGGGCTTCGGCAGTCCATGCCGACACACCTATCTGGACGGCCTTGTAACCGTGGTTCAAGGGTGCCCGTTCGGCACTGGCGCCACTCAAGTTGTCGGCTAAGCCGTGGTTGTAGCGTGGATCGACGAGCAGGGCCAACTGGCGGTCAAGCAGGTCGGCAAGGTTGGCCACCAGCGTTTTCAGAGAATCCATGGCAAAGGCGATATGGCCGCCGTAAAAATGTCCGCCATGCATGACCTTGTTACCGACGGGATCGATCAACGGGTTGTCGTTGGCGCTATTCAGCTCATTTTCGATGAAATGGCGAAGCCATGGCAGGCTATCTTCAAGCACCCCGATCACGTGGGGGGCACAGCGAGTCGAATAACGATCCTGTAGCCGGGAAGAATTGCGTGGGGCGTCGTGGTCATCATCGTGATATCCGAGGTCATGGCGGAGTCGCTCTGCTACGCGTTGTTGCCCAATGTGTGGCTTGGCGGCGAAGAGCCCTGCATCGAAATGGTGGGGATTGCCGTTGAGCGCCCAGACGTTCATGGCCGTGAGGCGCGTAGATAGCCGCGAGAGCCGTTCGGCACGCGTCCAGGCGAGGCAGGCCAGCGCCGTCATTACGGCAGTCCCGTTCATTAACGCCAGACCTTCCTTGGGGCGTAACTGGTAAGGGGCGACACCTCGCTCCGACAAGGCCTCGTGAGTTGGGCGCCGCTGGCCGTTATCGAAGACCTCGCGTTCACCGCATATCACGGCGGCCAGATAGGATAGCGGTGTCAGGTCGCCACTGGCTCCGACCGACCCCTCGGCGGGTATGACGGGCATCAGATCGGACTCCAGCAGCCAGGCGAGACGTTCGAGAAGTTCGACACTGACTCCCGAGACCCCCTGACAGAGCGACACCAGTCGAACCAGCACGACGGCTCGTGTTTCTTCGAGGGTCAGCATCTCACCGAGCCCACAGCCATGGAAGGTGTAAAGGTGGCGAGGCAGCTCGGCGTGTTGTTCGGCAGGGACGGGGCGGGTGCAGGCATCACCGTACCCGGTCGTGACACCATAGATCACGCCCTCCTCCGCGAGAAGTCGATCAAGGAAAGCCGGCCCGGCGGCAATGCGGCGCCGAAATTCCGGGTCCTCCGAGAGCACGACCCGCATGCGCCGATGCGCAACGGCGTGAACCGTTTCGAGATTCACGGGACTGCCGTCGAGGACCACGGTCGCCGTCGAGGGCTTAGTAAACGGTGCGGTCATGGCAGTGCCAGAAGTCGAAGAAATTGAACCATTGAAGGGGGTAGCGCCGACACTGGTCGGTTAGCCACTCCACGTAGCGTTGCATGGCATCGCTGCACCAAGCCTCACGGTCGCATCGCCGCAGTGTCGTCGTATCGTCGAACACGCGAAACTCGACACGATGTCCCTGTTCATCGCGTAGGCAACTCAACGTGTAGATGGGGCATCGGAGCAGGCTCGCCAACCGGAAGGGCCCCTCAGGAAAGGGCGCTGTCGCGCCGAGGAAATCGAGACGACGGGTACGCCCGTCTTCACTCAACGGAATCCGATCGGCGGCAATGACGACGAATCCGCCGGCATTGATGCGTTCGGCGAGCCGTATGGCGGTCGCGGGCGTGATGTCGCTGACCTCGATGATTTCAGGACCGCGTCGCAATGTCGATCTGTCGAGCAGCTGGTTGAATTTACGGGCGTTGTGGGTGTGCATCAGTTGAGTGACATGGAAGTCATCGCGAGAGTCGCTCAAGGCGCTGCATATTTCGAGGTTGCCGATGTGCGAGACCAGCATCACGCCCCCCCGGCCGCTGCGAATGGCACTATCCAGGCAGGCACGGTCTTCGGCGCTCAAGGATATGTCAGGCGTCACACCGCTCCATGCATCCACCTTATCCATCAAGGATTGGCCGAAGGCCCAGAAATGTCGCAGCCCTAACCAGGCTGGCCAACGGGGAGCGTGGCCGGCATGCACCGGCCAGACTCGCGCCAGGTAGTCGCGCGATGCCCGGCGTGGCAGTGAATGGCTGCAATAATAATAGACAATCACGAAACCGAGCATGATGCGGAAAGGAAGTCGGCCCAGCCGTCGGCGAATCCACACCATGATACGCATGCCGATAAGGGTGCCGGATTCCTGGATACGCGCCCAATGTTGTGGTGAACGGGCCGATGCCTTCATCCGTGAGTCCTTGATGTCATCACTCGTCGCTTCAACAGTGTCGGTAAACGCCTGACCATGCCCAGAAACAGTCGTCCATGCATGGCCGCCAATAGTACGTTGTCATGCCAGAGGTCGAAATGCGATACGCCATCCAGGGGGTAATGCACTCTGACCGGCAGGTTCTTCACGGGCAGCCCCGCCCATGACCAGCGCACTGGCAACTCGGTGTCGAATTCCATTCTGTTGCCACACGAATGGCGTGACAGCAGGCGGTTCGTTCGCTGCACCGGATAGAGCTTGACGCCACACATGGTATCGCGCAGCGTCAAGCTGAGCGTATTGACCCACACCATGACATGCGTGGCATAACGGGAATAGAAACGGTGGCGTGGCACGCTGTCGTCAAAACGGGGATAGCCGATACGTAACTCCTCCTGGGCGGCGTTCAGGTCTGCCAGGAAAGGGGCGAAGTCGTCTGGCTCATGCTGCCCGTCAGCATCCACTTGCAGCGCATGCGTAAACCCCAGGGCTTCAGCTCGCGATAACCCGGCCTTCACGGCGGCGCCTTTGCCACGGTTTTCGGGCAGTCGCACCAATATGACATCGTGCGCTGATGCAAGTTCGTCGAGCACATCGGCACATTCATGATGGCTACCGTCGTCGATCAGTAACAGAGGAATCTCGAAACGGCGCACGTTCATGCAGGTTCGGCGAATGGCCTGGGCATGGTTGTATACCGGTATCAGCAGACATGGGCGGGCAGGCACATCATCCGTCATGACGGCGTCCCTCCGGGGCAAAAACGATCTTGCCGCTGGCATGCTGTCCGCGCTGTCCCGACAGTGTGAACGAGAGCCGTTCTCCCGTCGTGGTCGTCGCGACATCGAGCGAGAGACGCGCGCGTTCGCCGGGCAGCAACGACAACGCGAAGCGGATGCGTTCCAGGCGCTGGAAGCGACCGGTCACCGCCAGGAATTCACGCGCCAAGTCGACCACCCATTGAATGATGGCGACGCCGGGAACGACCGGGTTGTCAGCGAAATGACCACGTAAATAGGTCAGCCGCTCGGGCACCTCGAGATCAATATCACAATGATCATCATCAGGGCTGCTGGCGCCCAGCCACCGAGGCAGGCGCGCATCATCCAGGTCCCGGAAGAGTCGTGTGATGACAGCCGATGACAGTTTGCCCTGGGTATCGGTAGGCCAGTGGCCGACGAAGCGCCAGTAACGGGGAATGACGGTGGATGGATAGCTGCCGGCAAGATGCGTGCGCAACGACTCGATCAACGCCTGGCGTGCGTGTCGCTGCCAGGGAAGCCTGTCGGATGTCAGCTTGACTATGGCGCCGAGTCGATGATCGCGCTCCGGCAATGTCACCGTTCTGGCTTGGGTCACCTGGGGATGGTTGCCCAGCGAGCGATCCATCGCCGTGAGCGAGAGCCGCTTGCCGCCGACTTTGGCGATTCGGTCGGCCCGGCCGAGTAGCCGAAAACGCCCCCCCGGCGTTGCCTGAATACGGTCGGCTTGATAGTGCCAGTCCTGCGAAGGCAGGAAAGGGGAACGCAGGCAGAGACATCCCTCATCGTCGGTTCGAATTTCGACGCCCGGCAAGGGGTGCCAGGCGCTGTCGTCCTGCTGATCGCGCCAGCCGATCCCGCCGGTTTCCGAGCTGCCATAGATTTCCTGGATAGGGGCGCCCAGCAATCGGTGAGCATGGCGGCTGGCGCTGGCCGACAAGGGGGCGCCGGAAGAGTGAACGCGGTGCAGGGTCGCGGGAGCCGATGTCCAGTCCAGATGGTCGGGTAAGCGCTCCAGGGGGGGGGGAGCGCTGATCAGCACGGCTCCGCCCGGGATGTCGGTTCGCTTCTCGCTTGCCGAGGCGAGTTGCTGTAATGCCGTACTCAGCATTTCTGGATATCGGCAGGTCGTCAGCATCATCGGTGAACGTTCGAACAGTGGTCGTAATACGGCGAACAACAGCCCATAGATATGTTGATGACTGACCTGACTGATGATCAGTTGCCCTTGCAGAGGCCACAGCCTGGCGTGGGTGTCCAGTTCGGCACCAAGCTGCGCGAATGATTTGTCGATGCGTTGGGGCGTGCCGGTGGATCCGGAGGTATACAACGATACAGCGAGTTGGCGTCGCGAAATATTGCCCCACAGGGGCGGGCGTGGGTGACCCGGGAGAAGCCCTCGTTCGACATTGCCGAGACGGGCGCAGGTCTGAGCATCCAGCGCGGTGAGAGTGTCTGGCTGTTCATCTCCCGGAAGCAGGGCATGATCCCCGCGTTCCCAGATGGCAATCAAGGCGGCAGTGAAGTCGAGCAGGTCGCTGGAATAGAGCAACCAACATGATTCGGGACCGCCATGCGAGTCGAGCAGCGCCTGCCAAGCGCCGATGCGTCCATGCAATGTCTGCCAGGTGACGGCTTGCCAGTCGGGCGCTAGATACCAGCCCATGGGGGCCGCCAAAGAAGCATTTCGCCAGGCGTCCGGAAGCCAGGTGTCAGTCATGGTGGCATCTACTCTCTGAGGGGGCCTGGGTATCACTGCCTTGTCTGGCTCTGACGCGTTGGCGAATACACCACTCGATGGCGAACAGCAGGGCGCATAGCCCGTAAGCAATGCCACCGTTGTAGAGGGCCCATGACGCCAGGTCGGCATAGACTGCCGTCCAGAGGGCCACCACGCCGTTGATGGAGAAAAAAACGCACCAGACTTGCGTGACACGACGTGTATATCTGACTCCGCTTGCCGAGAGTTCGGGGTCCTGGCGTCGTGCGATACGCTCAATCAAGGAAGGCGGATGACGCAAGCTCCAGGCGAACACGCAGCAAAGCCCGGCATTGACAATGACCGGCCAGGCCCTCACCCCGGAATCTGCATGGCCGAGGGTAACAAGCAATGCCGCACCCAGAGCGAGTCCCGCTCCCCAATATCTGCGTCCCGGAGGCAGGCGCCACCACAGGATTGCCACAACGAAGGTGAGCGGCAACCAGGCGCCTACGCTGGGTGTCAACGATACGACGGTGAGTGGCCATATCAGCATCAATAGCGTGGCTACGAAGGTTCTAGGGGGGCTAAACACCCGCTGCAGGGAAGCCGGGACGGTCATCCGGAATTCATCCTTGGCGTTACTTGACGCGTCGCGCCTCCACCAGGGCGGCCAGGTGGTTCAGGCTGGCGAAATGTTGTCGGGTATCATCGCTTTCCGCATCCAGCTTGATGCCATAATGTTTCTGCAATGCCAGGCCCAGTTCCAATGCATCGATGGAGTCGAGTCCCAAGCCTTCGACGAACAGTGGGGCATCGGGATCGATATCTTCGGGTGTGACATCCTCGAGTTCCAGGGTATCGATGATCATTTGCTTGAGTTCAAGCTCAAGGGCATGCGTCACGGAGCGTTCCTCATCCAGCACGTTATCGTTGCGTCATGTCGTTGCATTCGGTGTCGAGCTATTCTCCTTGCTAAGCGTTGTTACCGCAATCCATTGTGCATGCACGCGTCATGACCGGCACTGGAAGGGCAGGGAGCCAGTTCCCAGGCGATGCGTCGCGCGGGACACAGCAACGGCCCACCCGTCAGTAACCAAGCAATCATGTCGCCGGGCTGCGGGGAGCGGACACCATCGGGAACATCGAACCGCGATGCGACGATGGGCGTGCCTCCGGTCGTTGATAGCCGCAGCGCGACGGCAGCCGTTTCCACAGGGTCATCGAGATACTCCGCGAAGCGCGAGGGAACGGCGACATCACTGAACACGGCAACGATGTCGGATTCTCCATCGGCGAGATAACCGCGTGCCTCGCTGAACAGGGCGGCGACTTCGTCACCGGTGGCCGCAAGTGCCTGAAGCGAGCGGCGATTGCCATTGGCGATGGAGTGCACGCCAAG
Source organism: Aidingimonas lacisalsi (assembly GCF_008079445.1). Classification (GTDB taxonomy): domain Bacteria; phylum Pseudomonadota; class Gammaproteobacteria; order Pseudomonadales; family Halomonadaceae; genus Aidingimonas; species Aidingimonas lacisalsi. Next base: position 501,080 of record NZ_VRYH01000002.1, read on the forward strand.
AATGGCGTTGTGTACTGACATGCCGAATCGGGCAGGTGACAGGTCGTCGCCATCGGCGAGTGCATAGAGCATCTCGAGGGTGCGTTCGGCATCGCCGTGACGAGAAGCGTGCAACAGTATGCTGCGTCCCTCCGGATCGAGTTCTGCCAGCATGTCGCAGACGGCACGGCCCACGACGTTGAGTCGCCGGCGCAGCATGGCGGGAACCGAATCGCCTTTCGGACGTGGGTTGGTGGACAGTCGCGGGTCGCCGCCGGCTGGGTGGTCCGGCTGCCAGGCGCGCCAGTCTTGCAGGGTAATTGGCATCATGGTCGTTGTCCGGTCGAGTCGGGGGCGGCTTATTCGCCGTCCTGGGCCGGGAATCGAGTGACTTGCAGGCTATCCTTGATTTTCTTGAGATGGGTGAGGAAGTCCTCTCCTCGTCTTAGTGTCACGCCGGTGGCGAGGACATCGATCAATGCCAGGTGAATCATGCGTGATGTCATGGGCATATAGACGTCGGTATCTTCAGGATGCGTGACTTCCAACGTTTCCGTGCATTCATCAGCCAATGGAGAATCGGTGGCGGTAATGCCCAGTACGATGGCGCCATTGTCGCGAGCCAGTCGGGCGATTTCCACCAGTTCTCGGGTGCGTCCCGTATAGGAGATGATCACGACGACATCGCCGGTATGGCATGCGGCAGCGACCATGCGCTGCATCAGGACGTCTTCATAGGCCATGACCGGCAGGTTGAAGCGGAAAAACTTGTGTTGAGCATCCTGGGCGACCGGGCCTGACGCACCCAGGCCAAAGAAATGAATCTGCTTGGCCTGAATCAGGTAATCCACGGTACGTTCGATCAGCTTGGCATCCAGTGCACGCCGTGCTTCATCGAGGGCGGCGATAGTGGCACCGAATATCTTGTCGCCGTAATGGGCGGCGTCGTCGTCTCGTTCGACATTGCGACTGACGTAAGGGGTGCCGCCAGCCAGGCTTTGCGCTAGTTTGATCTTGAAGTCCGGGTAGCCTTTGGCCTCGAAGTTCCGGCAGAAACGGTTGACCGTCGGCTCACTGACCGAGGCAGCTTGCGCCAACGTAGCGATACTCATGCCGGTAGCGGCGGCGGGGTCATGAAGTATCACGTCGGCCACCTTGCGCTCGGACCGATTGAGGTCATCGAGGCGGGCGCGTATTCGATTGATCAAGTCGTGGCTGGCCATGATATCGGAGCTTCTCCGTAGCAAAAGAGACGGTGGTTCTGGTGGTACCCAACGCCAGGCGATGATGCCATGTCACGCCCTTGCAAGGCGCACAATCCTTGCTAGGCGCCTCGGTTGTACGTGATGTAGTGATTTAACTACATTATGGATGTCATACTAGTTGCCACAGCCGATAGAGGCCAAGGCGCGGGGCATTGGTGTACGTATTTGGTCGTAAAATTACGCATAATGGTTGCTATCTGAGGACATTATCGCGTATTTTGTATGTAATTTAACCATATTTTCGTGGAGCGTGGCATGATTCAAGAGACGTCGCCGCTCGGTTCGTCCCAGCCGGATGTCGATATGGCTCTGTTCGGGGCGTTGGGAGATTTGGCGCTGCGTAAATTGTATCCGGCGCTGTATCATCTCGACCGAGAAGGGTTGCTGGCCGACTCCACGCGTATCCTGGGGCTGGCTCGACAGGATGATGACAGCGAGATCTTCCGGGGCAAAGTGGCCGATGCGCTCAAGCAACATGTCAAGTCCAGTGAGCAGAGTCACGCAAGCCTCGAGCGCTTCCTGGCGCGTCTGGAATATCTCAAACTCGATTTTTCCGATGTAGAAGGATACGAGCGGGTTCGGGACTGGCGGCAGGGGGCCCGGCGTCCGATGACCGTCTATCTGGCTGTGCCGGCAAGCCTGTATGGCGTCATCTGCCGTCACCTTGAGACGAGTGGCAGCCTGGATGACGAAACCCGTGTCGTCGTCGAGAAACCCATCGGACATGACCTGACGTCTTCCCAGGCAATCAATGACGCGATCGGTGACGTGTTCCCGGAATCGCGGATCTACCGAATCGATCATTACCTGGGCAAGGAAACCGTCCAGAACTTGATTGCGTTGCGTTTTGCCAATCCGCTGTTCGGCACTCAATGGAATCAGAACCATATCTCGCATGTGGAAATTACGGTGGCCGAACAGGTCGGTATCGAAGGCCGCTGGGGGTACTTCGATCAAGCGGGTCAGTTGCGGGACATGGTACAGAACCACTTGTTGCAACTGGTGTGCCTGATCGCCATGGATCCGCCTGCGAACCTGGATGCCGATGCCATTCGTGACGAAAAGGTCAAAGTCCTCAAGGCTCTCAAGCCATTCACCGGCGACTCCCTGGATCGGGACGTGGTTCGCGGGCAATACACTGCCGGCACCAGTGGGGGCAAGAGCGTGCCGGGCTACCTGGAAGAGGAAGGCGCGAACACCGAGAGCCGCACCGAAACGTTCGTGGCGATGAAGACTGAAGTGGCCAACTGGCGCTGGGCGGGAGTGCCATTCTATCTTCGCACCGGCAAGCGTATGCCCGAAAAGCTGTCGCAGATCATCATTCATTTCCGTCAGCAGCCTCACTATATTTTCGATCCGGATCAGCGGGGACTGGCTGCCAACAAGTTGGTCATTCGCCTGCAGCCCGAAGAGGGAATCGCTCTTCAGGTGCTGACCAAGGATAGCGGACTCGATAAGGGCATGCGCTTGCGCCCGGGCCCGCTGCACCTGGATTTCAACAGTGCTTTCCCGAAATCGCGGATTCCCGATGCTTACGAACGGCTACTGCTCGAAGTCATGAAAGGGCAGCAATATCTGTTCGTGCGTCGCGATGAAGTCGAATATGCCTGGCACTGGATAGATCAGTTGATTGCCGGCTGGGAGGCACGTGATATGCCGCCACGCCGTTATCCTGCCGGTTCCTGGGGACCCGTGGCGTCGATCGCCATGATTACCCAGGATGGTCGTAGTTGGTATGAGGACTACTGAGATGAGCGTTTCCCGTGAGCGGCTCGCCCAGCAGTTGGCCGAGTCGGTAGCCGAGGCCCTGAGGACCGATCTGGTTCGGCAAGAACGCGCCCTGTTAGTGCTGTCCGGTGGCTCGACTCCGGTGCCTTTCTTTCAGGCGTTGGCCCAGCACGATCTGCCCTGGGAGCGTGTTGACGTGAGCCTGGCCGATGAGCGCTGGGTGGCGGACACCGCCGACGACAGCAATGCCCGCCTGGTGCGTGAGCATCTGTTGACCGGTGCGGCGGCAGCGGCCAATTTCGTGCCTCTGACCAGCAATGATGCGACTCCAGAGCAGGGTGCCAGGGTCGTGGGCGAGCGTGTCGAACGACTTGCCTGGCCGGCCAGTGTCGTGATTCTCGGAATGGGGGGCGATGGCCATACGGCATCGCTGTTTCCTGATAGTCAGGAGTTGGGGCTGGCGCTCTCCACTGACGATGTGGTCGTCGCCGTTCGTACACCCAGTCAGCCTCAGCCACGAATTACCTTGAGCGCCGGACGTCTGCACCAAGCCCGTCGGCACATTCTGCATCTCACCGGTGAAGAAAAACGTGCCGTATTGGGTCGCGCGCTGGCAGGCGACGACGTTCGCGAGTTGCCGATCCGTGCCTTCCTGGCCTGCCCGTTGGCGATTTACTGGGCACCTTGACCGATTTTCTGGAGTATGACCATGGCCATTGATAAGCAGCTTCCCTCAACGCGCACTACGGAGCTGGACAGTATCTGCCTCAAGGCAGAAGTGATTCCGGTGATTACCATTCACCGACTCGAAGACGCGGTCCCCATGGCGCGTGCGCTCGTCGAGGGTGGGCTAACGGTATTGGAAATCACGTTGCGCACCGATTGCGCGCTGGAGGCCATCGAACGGATACGTCACTCACTGAGCGGCGCAAGCATTGGTGTGGGCACCGTGCTGACACCGGCGCAATATCGTCAGGCGGAACAGGTGGGAGCCGATTTCGTCGTCACGCCGGGCGCTACCGAGGCGCTTTACCGTCACGGTGTCGAAAGCTCCGTACCGATGTTGCCGGGGATTGCGACCATTTCCGAACTCATGGCCGGGTGGCAGTACGGCTATCGCCGTTTCAAGTTCTTCCCGGCCGAAGCCAGCGGTGGTGTCAAGGCACTGAAAGCCTTCTCGGCGCCTATCCCTGAAGCGCATTTCTGCCCCACGGGCGGAATCTCCGTGGATAATGCTCAGGACTATCTCTCCCTGCCCAACGTCATGTGCGTCGGAGGCTCCTGGTTGACTCCCCAGGCGTTGGTCGATGCCGAAGACTGGGATGGCATCCGTGAGCTCGCGCGTCAGGCCTCGGAGCGCTTTCATCACTAAGCTGCGCCGGTATGCATGATCTCTCGACAGCCTGTGCTGTTGTTCGACCCGCCACCTGGCGGGTCTTTTTTTGCATTATTTCAGGGTCGAGAGATCGTCGCGGGTCGGCAAGGCCGAATAGGCGCCGGGGTGCGTGACAGCGTGGGCGCCGCACCGGCATGCAACGTCGATGAAATGGCGAAGTTTCTCATCGCTTTCCTGGTGCCAGTCGTCTTCGATGCCGCTTTCTGCGATCGACGCCAGCAAGCCTCCGATGAAGGCGTCTCCCCCCGCGGTCGTATCGACAGCCGTTACCCTAGGAGGCGTGACAAAGAAGTGGGTCTTGGCGCCACGCACCTCTACGTCGTTGGGACCATCGGTCACGACGATCAACCTGACTCCCGCTGCCAACCGTTCGTTCAGCCAGGAGTCGGCGGGGTGGTCCGCCCGTAGGTAGTCGAGTTCGTCCCGCGAGAGCTTGAGCAGTTGGGCTCTATCGAGCAGTTCGTGGACGCGTCCAATCTCTGCCTCACCGCTTTCCCACAAGTTATGGCGCAAGTTGGCATCAACGCTGATCAGACAGCCGGCACGCGTAGCCATGTCAGCGATGGCCAGGGTCGTGTCGCCGATCTCGGCATCGGTCAGGCTATTGGTACATAGATGCAGTATCACCGGTGACGAGAAAACGCCAGCAGGCAAATGTTCGAGCCGGTATAGCAGGTCCGCTGCGGGCGGTCGATAGAAGTCGAAAGTGCGCTCTCCCGTGGAATCGCGGGATACGAATGCCAGGGCGGTACGCGCGTCTCGGGTACGCACGACACCGGATATGTCGACGCCATGAGCCGCGAGTTCCTCGGCCAGGAAATCACCGAAATGATCGTCGCCCAGCATACCGAGGAATCGACTGGGGGCTCCCAGGCGGGCACAGGCCACGGCGACATTGGCCGGAGCACCACCGGCGTAAGGCGTGAACGTTTCCGGGGATGACATGTCCTCATCCCCCAGGCGGCTCGAGAGCATATCGACGAGTGCCTCGCCGAAGGCGATCACAGGGATCATTGATGTTTCTCCTTTCCGCCCTTGCTGGATTGACGCTTGCCGGTTTCCGCCTTGGGTGCGGACTTACCGAAATGTTGACGTACCAAGCCTAACAGGCCCTGCGTGGAGGCGTCGAAATCCTGAGTGCGTTCATCGATGCGTTCACTGATCTCGCCGGCGATGCGTTTGCCTAGCTGTACGCCCCACTGGTCGAAGGAGTTGATGTTCCAGATGACTCCCTGAACGAACACCTTGTGCTCGTAGAGTGCAATCAGAGCGCCAAGATTCTTGGGGGTCAGTTCGTCGAGTAATAGCGTACTCGACGGGCGGTTACCCGGACAGCTATAGGGGTCGAGCTGGCTCCCCTCCTGGCTGCCTTCCATGAAGGCGTTGGCCTGAGCCAGCATGTTGGTCAGCAAGGCGAAGTGATGGTCTTCGAACCCAGGCTCGGGTCTGAGTGACGCGATGAAGTCGATGGGAACATAGCGAGTGCCCTGATGCAGGAGCTGGAAGAACGCATGTTGACCATTGGAGCCGGTCTGCCCCCACACGATAGGGCCGGTCTTGTAGTCCACCGGCTGACTGAAGATGTCCACCGACTTGCCGTTGGACTCCATGTCGAGTTGCTGGAGAAACGATGGCAACTGATGGAGCGCTTGATCATAAGGCACGATAGCGTGAGTTTCGGCACCCTGGAAATTGATGTACCAGATACCGATCAGGGCCATCAGCACCGGCATGTTGTCGCGGTTGGGTGCCTCGAGGAAGTGGCGGTCCATTTCGTAGGCGCCCTCGAGCAATTCGATGAAACCGTCGAAACCAATGGACAAGGCGATCGGTAGACCGATGGAGGACCACATGGAGTAGCGCCCACCGACCCAGGCCCAGAACTCGAAGACGTTCTCCTCGCGAATCCCGAACTCCATGGCTGCCTTGCGGTTGGTCGAGGCAGCGACGAAATGCGCGCCGACATCGGCATCCTCGCCGGCATGGTCGAGAAACCAGCGGCGCGCCGTCTTGGCGTTGAGCAGGGTTTCCTGGGTGGAGAAGGTCTTGGTGGAAACGATGAACAGTGTCGTCGCCGGATCGAGGTTCCGGAGGACTTTCTGGATGTGCGTGCCGTCGACATTGGAGACGAAGTGAAAACTCAATTCCGGATGCCGATACTTCAGCAATGCCCGGCAGGCCATGTTGGGTCCCAGATCCGATCCGCCGATGCCGATATTGACGACATCCTTGATCCGTTTACCGCTGTATCCTTGCCATTCACCGCTGCGGACTTCTTCCGAAAAACGTCGGATCTGTTCGCGGGTCTGCTGAATTTCAGGCATGACATTCTTGCCATCGACGTAGACCGGTTCGTCGCTCAGGTCACGCAGAGCGGTGTGCAGTACCGGCCGATCCTCGGTGACATTGATGATATCGCCGGAAAACATTTGTGCGCGACGTTGAACCAGCGCCGAGTGGTCGGCCAGTTCTAGCAGCTTGTCGAGCACATCGTCGGAGACCTGATGCTTGGAGTAGTCGAGAAAGAGTCCGCCGACGCGCAGGCTCATCTTGTCGAACCGTTCGGGATCGTTGACGAAGTAGTCGCGGATGCGGTCGTTGGCGGTCTGTTCATGTAATCGTCGTAGTGACTGCCAGGTGACGCTTCGAGTGAGTTGGAACATGCGAGTTACCCTTTGGTCATGGGAGTCCGTTTGTTATTAGGTGAATCGTGTCACCCAGAGTGCCACACCACATGATCGGCGTGACACTTGCCATTCTGGTCGTTGTAACAGTCATGGTGACGTTCATGCCACCCGCTGGCCGCGTGCTTCCTCCAGCAGGGCGAACCAGGTCGCCCGGTCGATGTCATGGCGTGCGGCTGTGAGTAGCTCGTCGATACGCTCCTCTTTCAGCGTGCCGATGACGGGGACCGGGTGGCCGGGCAGCGCGCGAAGCCAGGCCAGGGCCAGTCCCGAGGAACTTGCCGAGTAGGCCTGGGCCAGTCGAGACAGTGAGGCACCAAGCACATCCTCGAAGACAGTGCCGCCACCGAGTGGCGACCATGCCATCGGGCTCAGACCATCCGATAGTACGGCGTCGTACAACCCATCGAATAGCGGTTCGGGATGTGCCAATGAGAGCTGTAGTTGATGGGCAACCAGAGTGTGGCGCATGGCTGACTGGAGCCGTCGCCACTGTTCCGGCAGGAAGTTGGAGACGCCGACAGCGCCCACCTTGCCGGCGTCGATCGCCGCATCCAGAGCGCTGGCGGTGGCTTCCGCATTCATCAGGGGGTCGGGGCGGTGCAGTAGAAAATGGTCCAATCGATCGACTCCCAGGCGGAGCAGGGCGTCATCGATTGCGGGGATCAGATAGGTCGGTGAGCTGTCATAGTGCTTGATACCATGAGGGGATGTATCCCGACCGGGAGTCACGATGCCAGCCTTGGTGACGACGCTGACGCGACCAGCCAAGCTGGGGCGTCGCTTCAGTGCAGCGCCGAATAATGACTCTCCCTGTCGGTTGCCATAGATGTCGGCGTGGTCGAACCAGTAAAGTCCCTGGTCCAGCCGTGCCTCGATCCAATCGGCGAGGCGCTCAGGCGTATGTAGCGCTTCGCGTTCGTGAAGACGCATCATCCCCAACATGAAAGGGACATCGAAGACAGGTGAGTCACTCATGGAGCATCCTCCGTGAGGGTCGTGCCTAACAAGTGTTGTGCTCCGGGAACCAGCCACACGGGGTCCAGCCGAGTGCACGCTGCTTCGACGCACAGGAAGCGTTGGCCGATGTCGGTCGGGGTATCGTCGGGGAACTCGTCTCCGGGATGCCAGACGACGGTCGAGTCACTCCCCTGTTTGGCGATACGTAGCCGGCGTTGCGAGTCATCGAGTACCACTTCCCGATTGGATTCGTAGATGCGATCCAGGGCGCCGCGGATACCGAGTTCACCTTGCTGGATGCATTCCGAGAAATCTTGCCGTTTATCAAGGTAACGTGCTCCGGCTAGCCCTTCGACCCGGCATTGATAGGTATTCGACACCGAAAAATAGGTATGCAGTGCACCGCTGATTTTAATAGGCGTTTCGCCGGTATGTTCGGTGACGAGTTCCACGTGCAGACGCTGGGCGTTGGCCTTGATGACGGCGCGAGGTACGAGTTGAGTATGCAGCCTTTCCTGCGGAGACAGGTGCAGCTCTACACCCCCTTCATGCTCGTCGACGGCTTCAAGGCGCCAGTCGGCCAACCGCGCCGGGCCGTGTGAAGGGCCCGATCTGTCAGGAGACTCGTCGGCCGTTCGCTCATCGCTGAACCAGGGCCAGCACAGCGGTATGCCACCTCGAATCGCGTCGGGCAGCGGGCGAGGTGTGGTCGTGACCCACAGCCATCCGGCGTCAGCGTCGATGGGGCCGTTGTGCAGAATGTCCGGGGCAGGATAGGGAAGGAAGTGCAGGATCTGTGCCCCCTGCAGCGATACCGCCATTTCCCCCCAGGATTCCCGCGCCAGCCATACGCGGCGACCGGCCCAATCGACTTCACGTTGTCCCGTCGTCTCATCCAGTAACGTACGTAGCGACGTTGGAATCATGCCACCTCCTCGTTATGCAGGGCCTCCGCCGCTCCCAGTAATCCAGTCCAGGGAGCGGTAACCACCCAGGTTGGAATGGCAGCATTGTAGGCGCTCATGCGTCCTTTGTCGGCAAAGGCATCACGGAAACGACTCGTTGGAAGCCAATCGAGCAAACGAGGCAGGATACCACCGCATAAGTAGACGCCGCCTCTTGCCCCGATGGTCAGGGCGGCATCTCCGCACACATCGCCCAGGATCTTGAGAAAGCGCTTCACGGTATCGACGGCGATGGCATCGCCACTGGCAGCGGCCTCAGTCACTTCAGCCGGTGTGGCGTATTTCGGATTGGCGCCTTTGAGTGCGGCATGTGCGCAGTACAGATCGAGCAACCCCTGACCGCACAAGATGCGCTCCACCGAGACACGGCCATAGCGTGTCCGGAAGTAGCGAATCAGGTTCTGCTCACGCTCGTCGGTGGGGGCGAAAGTGACATGGCCGCCTTCGGCCGGCAACGGAATCCAGGCGTGCTGCCCCGGAAACACCCCCGCAACGCCTAGTCCCGTGCCGGGGCCGATGACCAGTCGTGCACTATGGGGCACAGGATGTCCTTCGCCGACCGAGACCAGGTTATCCTCGTCGATGTGAGGTACCCCCAAGGCCTGTGCCGTAAAGTCATTGATGACCTTGAAAAGCTCGAGGCCGAGCGCGTCCTGAACCCGTTGGCGAGAAAACGCCCAGTGATTGTTGGTCATCGTTATCCGGTCCCCGTCGATGGGGCAGGCGAAGGCCAGGCAGGCTTCGCGCGGGGTTGCGTCTTCCCCGAATCCGAGTCGGTTCAGGTAGTCCTGCACGGCCTCGACCAGTGACGGATAGTCAGCGCAGGGCAGCGTCTGAATGTCATAGGGGGCAAAGGTATCGGGAGTCACCAAGGCAAAGCGTGCATTGGTGCCCCCGATATCACCGATCAGAGCGGGTCGCGTCATCGTTAGATGTCCTCGCCGCGAGTCCGGCCTTCCCGCTCCCAGCGTGCGAGATCATCGGCTTCGAAACCACCGAATACACTGCATCCTTCTTCGGCCCGACCGGCGAGCTGCCGGAATCCGGCGAACAGCTCACGGCCCAGCCCGTAATGATAATGCTCCAGATCAGCGAGCTGGGCATCGCGCTGTGTCCATTGGGCTGCCTCGATCTTCACATCCAGTTTGCCGTTCTCGGCATCCAGACGCACGATATCGCCGTCATGCAACTTGGCTAGCGGTCCACCATCGACGGCTTCCGGGGTCATATGGATAGCGGCAGGCACTTTGCCAGAGGCGCCCGACATACGGCCATCGGTTACCAGTGCCACCTTGAATCCGCGATCCTGGAGCACGCCGAGGTAGGGGGTCAGCTTATGCAGTTCGGGCATGCCGTTGGCACGAGGCCCCTGAAAACGCACGACCACGATGACGTCACGGTCGAGATCACCGGCATCGAATGCGGCCTTGAGCTGGTTCTGGTCATCGAATAGCTTGACCGGAGCCTCGATCACGCGGTGCTCGGGCTTGACGGCCGATACCTTGATGACCCCCCGGCCCAGGTTGCCATCGAGCACGGTCAGGCCACCCGTGGGGACGAAGGGGCGGTCTACGGGACGCAGGACATCCTCGTCCAGGCTGGCAGTCGGACCTTCGCGCCAGACCAGCTTGCCATCTTCCAGGAACGGCTCCTGAGTATAAGCTGTCATGTCGGTGCCGAAGATCGTCGGAATGTCGGCATGCATCAAGCCGGCATCGAGCAGTTCGCGAATCAGGAAGCTCATGCCGCCAGCGGCCTGGAAGTGGTTGATATCGGCCTGACCGTTGGGATAGACCTGCATCATGCTGGGCGTCACGGCCGACAAGTCGGTGAAATCATCCCAGGTCAATGTCAGTCCTACAGCGGCGGCCATCGACACCAGGTGCAGAGAGTGATTGGTGGAACCACCCGAGGCCAGCAGTCCGACGATCGCATTGACGATGGCCTTTTCATCCACCTGCTTGAAGAAGGGGCGGTAATTGCCGGTGGGTTCGCTGTTGCGAATGGCCTGTTCGGCAGCATAGCGGGTCAAGGCATCCCGCATGTCGGTGCCAGGGTTGACGAAGGAACCGCCGGGCAGATGGAGCCCCATGACCTCCATCATCAACTGGTTGGAATTGGCGGTGCCGTAGAACGTGCAGGTGCCGGGGCTGTGGTAGGACTCTGATTCGGCTTCCAGCAGGTCTTCGCGTGACGCCTTGCCTTCGGCGAACAACTGGCGGATGCGTGCCTTCTCCTTGTTGGGCAGGCCACTCGGCATGGGGCCGGCCGGTGCAAACACGCCAGGCAGATGACCGAAACGCGCGGCGCCGATGAACAGCCCGGGCACGATCTTGTCACAAACACCAAGGTAGAGTGCCGCATCGAACATGTTATGCGATAGTGCCACAGCCGTCGCCATCGCAATGACATCGCGTGAAAACAACGACAGCTCCATCCCCGGCTGTCCTTGGGTAACGCCGTCGCACATGGCCGGCACACCGCCGGCGAACTGGGCCGTGGATCCCATCTGGCGAGCGGCTTCCTTGATGACCGCCGGAAAATCTTCGAGCGGTTGGTGCGCCGAGAGCATATCGTTGTATGCCGAAACGATGCCCAGGTTGGCACTATTCATCATCTTGAGCTGGTTCTTGTCCTGGGTGCCACAAGCCGCGAAGCCATGGGCCAGGTTGCCGCAGGAGAGTTCGCTGCGATGGACGCCGCGCTTGTACTGGTCCTGCATGCGTTGCTCGTACAGGGCTCGGCGCTCGCGCGAGCGCTCGCGGATGCGCTGGGTAACGTCGGCAACGGTGGCATTGAGCGGGGTATTCGAATTGGCCATGAGCTACCTCGTTGGCGGGGTGGATGGCTATGTTGGTAAATTTACCAAAAAAGTGCTTGAATGTCGTTAGCCTTTGGGTCAATTTAGGCCTAAAATGTAGGATTGTTCCAATAAATCTGAGATAACAGAAGCGAGGATGCCGCCATGACGTTACGTGTCGCTATCAACGGGTTCGGGCGTATCGGTCGCAACGCATTACGTGCCCTCTATGAAAACGGTTATCGAGATCGGATCCAGGTCGTGGCGATCAATGATCTGGGCGACCCATCGCTCAACGCGCATTTGCTCAAGCATGACAGCGTTCACGGTCATTTTCCGTTTCGCGTCGAGCATGATGACGAAAGTATCAGCGTCGATGGCGAGCGAATCCGGATTCTCTCCGAGCGCGATCCGGCGAGTCTGCCCTGGAAATCACTCGACATTGATCTAGTCATGGAGTGCACGGGCTTGTTCACCAAGCGCGCCGATGCTGCCAAGCACATGGATGCCGGAGCTCAGCGTGTGCTCATTTCCGCGCCCAGTCCGGACGCCGATGCCACGGTCGTTGTCGGTGTCAATGACGATACTCTGACCGCCGACCAACGTGTCGTCTCCAATGCCTCCTGTACCACCAACTGTCTAGCGCCGGTTGCCAAGGCACTCAACGATGCCGTAGGCATCGAGAACGGTCTGATGACGACGGTCCACGCATATACCAATGATCAGAACCTGTCCGACGTCTATCACAAGGACCCCTACCGGGCGCGTAGCGCTACGCAGTCGATGATCCCTACCAAGACGGGGGCCGCCGCTGCCGTTGGCCTGGTGCTTCCCGAGCTGGACGGCAAGTTCGACGGCCTGGCGGTACGTGTCCCCGTCATCAACGTCTCTCTGGTTGACCTGACGTTTACGGCGAGCCGCGATACCAGCAAGGAAGAAATCAACGAGGTCGTCGCCAAGGCCGCAGAGTCGTCGCCCGTGCTGGAAGTGAATGCCCAGCCAATGGTGTCCATCGATTTCAATCACGATGCCAACTCTTCTACTTTTGACGCCAATCACACTCGCGTCAACGGTCGTTTGGTCAAGGTCATGGCCTGGTACGACAACGAGTGGGGGTTCTCCAACCGTATGCTGGACGCGGCGTTGGCCATGCAGGCTGCTAGCTGACGCCGGGCCCGGGGCGGGGCCGTCATCCGTGACGGCGTCGCTTGACATGGGTCAGGGTGTCGTGTCGGAGAGTGACATCGCTGCGCACTCACGGCTCCGCCAGGGAGGCTCCCCGGCACGCTGCCCGACTTGTTCACGGGGCGCCTTCGGGCGCCTCGTTTCATTGGCTACCGTTGTCGTATTGTAACGGCCAGCCGTCCACTCCTTCGCCGTGCTTTCTCTTGGGTGCTTTGCATCCCGGTTGTATCGTATTCGAGAGGACATCCCGTCAGGCTGGAGGAGAGCCGATCATGCAAGGTCATCCTGCCGATGGCAGAGAACGGTCATTGTCATTGCAAGTGTTGCCGGCCATCGAGTCGATATCGCCTGAGCGATGGAACGCACTGGTCGATGCGGATTATCCGTTCCTTCGCCATGAGTTTCTACATGCTCTGGAAGCGAGTGGTGCAGTTTGTGCGGCGACCGGCTGGGAGCCCAGGCATCTGACGGCATGGCGGGGAGAGCGACTGGTCGGTGCCATGCCCTGTTATCGCAAATACCACTCCTTTGGCGAGTATGTTTTCGACTGGGCCTGGGCGGATGCCTGGGAGCGAGCGGGTGGGCGCTACTACCCCAAGGCGTTGACGGCCATTCCCTTCACGCCAGCCCCCGGGCCGCGCTTGCTGCTGGAGACTCGCAGCGAGGGAGAGGCGGTCATGGGGCTGTTTGCCGCCGCGTGGGAAAATGACGACGTCTCGAGCTGGCACCTGTTGTTCGCCGACGATGCGGAAATCGATAGTTGGCAGAGTACCCACCCCGCGCTGGTGACGCGCCATGGTCTCCAGTTTCAGTGGCGTGATGACGGTTACGGTGATTTCGAGGGGTTCCTGTCGGCGCTGACATCGCGCCGGCGCAAGGAGATACGTCGCGAGCGCCGTATCGTGGCCGATCAGGGCCTGGAAATCGTGCGCCTGGTCGGGGAGGCGATCGATCAGCCGGCCCTGGAGCATTTTTTTCGCTGTTATCGCATCACCTACCTGGAGCGTGGTCAGCAGGGGTATTTGAACTTCGACTTCTTTCAGCGTCTGCGCGATACGCTTCCCGAGGCCTTGGTCCTGATACAGGCGCGTGCAGACGGCAGGCCGGTCGCGGCTGCATTGTGCCTGCAAGGGAGTCGCACGCTCTATGGCCGTTACTGGGGAAGTGAAGTGGTGGCGGAGTGTCTCCACTTCGAAGCTTGTTACTACCAAGGTATCGAGCACTGCCTGGCGCATGGATTGACACTGTTCGATCCCGGTACCCAGGGCGAGCACAAGCTCACCCGAGGGTTCGCCCCACGCCGGCTGCGTTCATTGCACCATATCGATGACCCCGGCCTGCGGGATGCCGTTGCCCGGTTTTGTCGCGAAGAACGTGAGCATATCGATGCTTATGCCAACCGGGCGCAAGGCGCCTTGCCGTTCAAGCGCTAGGCTGTGCAGGCGCGCGCCGACGTTTCGTACAGAACCGGTCTTGCCGACTACGTGGAGCGCTGGCTGCGCCGGGTCGGATAAAGATGGCATAATGCAGCGATTGTTTTTTCTCGATGGGATAATTGGATGCTCAAGTGGCTCGCTATCGTTCTGGTCGCCCTGATCCTGCTGTTGCAATATCGGTTGTGGTTTGGCGCCGGCGGCTTGCGCGAGCTTGCAGAGGTTCGTCAGCGTGCCGATCGGCAGGAAGAACAGAACCGGCCAAAGCGTGAGCGTAACCAGCGCTTGGCCGCGGAGGTCGTCGATCTCAAGACGGGGCTCGATGCCATCGAAGAGCGGGCGCGTAGCGATATCGGGATGGTGCGGCAGGATGAACAGTTCTTCTGGGTCCCCGGTGTGGCGGCACAAGCCGCGATCATCGAACAGCAAGCGCTGCCTGCTTCGCAAGATGTCGAGACATCCAGGCCATGATGAAGACGAGCAAGGCGCTATGGTTGATCGTGCCAGCAGCGGGACGAGGCACGCGTATGGCTGCGCAACGTCCCAAACAGTATCTGCCTCTGGCGGGGCGTACGGTCTTGTCCTGTACGCTGGCGCGCCTGCATGAGGTGTTTCCTGAAGCACGCCTGTGCGTGTGTCTGGATGACACCGATACCTGGTTCGACCCCGCTGCTGTCCCGTTCACCGACTGGCGACGCATTACCGGAGGCCCTGAGCGAGTCGATTCCGTGATGCTGGCCCTCGATGCAATCGCTGATGAAGCCGAGGATGACGACCTGGTCGTCGTGCATGATGCGGCGCGGCCCTGCGTGAGGTCCGATGACCTGCAGCGTCTGAAAGCCGTCCTTGCAACCGAGCCGGTTGGAGCGGTGCTCGCAGCACCTGTCGCCGATACCATGAAGCGCGCCGACGCCAATGAGCGTATCCGTCATACCGAGTCGCGCGATCACTTGTGGCATGCATTGACTCCGCAAGGGTTTCGGTATCGGTTATTGCACGATGCTCTGACATACGCCTTGCGCTCGGGAGTGCCCGTCACCGATGATGCGTCGGCCATCGAAGCCATGGGACATTCGCCGCAACTGGTGAGTGGCGGCCGTGATAATCTCAAGATTACCCATCCGGACGACTTGATGCTTGCTGAACTGGTGTTGGCTGCCCAGGCAGAGTCGTATCGCAAGTAGCGGAGTGTGATGACATGACTTGGCGTATCGGTCACGGTTTCGATGTTCATCGTTTTCAAGCGGGCGACCACTTGATGATCGGTGGAGTGCGTATCCCCTTCCACGCTGCGTTCGCGGCGCATTCCGACGGTGATGTCCTGCTGCATGCCATTGGCGACGCCATGCTGGGAGGTTGCGCTCTGGGCGATATCGGGCGTCACTTTCCCGATACGGATCCGACCTGGGCCAATGCCGATAGCCGTGACTTGCTGCGACGGATTGCGTCGATGGTCGGGCACGCCGGTTATCGTCTCGGTAATCTGGACGCTACCTTGATTGCCCAGGCACCCAAGATGTCAGGCCATGTTCCCGCGATGATCGATCATATCGCGGCCGATCTGGCGGTCCCCCGGGTGGCTGTCAATGTCAAGGCCACCACGTCGGAGCGGCTGGGGTTCACGGGGCGCGGCGAGGGGATTGCCGCAGAGGCGGTCGTGCTACTGCAGCGGATCGAGCAGAATGGAGAGCGCCCGTGAACGAACAGCAGGTCGCCGAGTGGCCTCCGCAGTGGCCGCGAGCTTACTCCGATTCGCTATCCGGCACGCTTCCCGTTGGCGACTATCGGGCTTCAGCCGAGGATTTCCAGGTTGAAGAGTGCCTGGAGTTCTCGCCCGAAGGCCACGGGGAGCACTTATGGTTATGGATCGAGAAGCGTGGGCTGTCCACCCTGGACGTGGCGGGCCGGCTAGCCCGGGCGTGTGAGGTGCGTCCCCGCGATATCGGCTATTCGGGGATGAAGGATCGAATCGCAGTGACCCGCCAGTGGTTTTCAGTCCATCTGCCGGGACGCGATACACCGGATGCGATGGCGCGGGTGCTGGAACATGCCGATGACGCCGGTGCCATCCATCTGCTAGCGCAAGTGCGCCATCCACGTAAGCTCAAGCGCGGTGTGCATAGTCGTAACCGCTTTGTCCTGCGTATCAGTGGTGATGTCGTCGATGACGCCGATCTCGAACGCCGCTGGCAGACCATGTGCCACCATGGCCTGCCAAATTATGTGGGCCCGCAGCGTTTCGGGGTGGAGGGGCGTAACCTGAGCAAAGCCAGGGCCATATTGGCACGAGGTTGGCGAAAGCGTGACGATCGTCAAGGCATGTTATTGTCGGCAGCGCGATCCTACCTTTTCAACCAGCAGTTGGCAGCACGGGTTCTCGACGACAATTGGGCAACGCCTCTGCCTGGCGAGGTCATGATGCTGGATGGAACGAACAGCCAATTCGTGGCCGAGACGATCGATGCGTCCCTGACCCAGCGGACGGCGCGTCTGGATGTCCATCCCAGTGGCGTGCTATGGGGAACCGGAAACTCTGCCAGCATGTCGGTGGCCGCCGAATACGAGGCTGTCGTGCAGTATGACTCCCTATTGGCTCGAGGACTGGAAACCGCCGATGTCCGGCTTGGACGCCGACCGCTACGCGCACGACTGATCGCGCCTTCACTGACAAGAGAATCGCAGGCACTGAAATTGGAATTCGAGCTGGCACGGGGCTGCTTTGCCACATCGGTGTTGCGGGAACTGATGAACCACCCCTCGCTGTGAATGGGATGGGTGACAAAAATGACAAGGAGATACGATGCGCCGTTTATTACTGTCCAACGATGATGGAGTGCATGCGCCGGGTCTCCGGGTGCTCCATGACTTCCTGAGCGATCATGCACGCATACGGGTCGTGGCTCCCGACCGCGACAAGAGCGGTGCCAGCAACTCGTTGACGTTGACCCGGCCATTGGCACTGGTACCACTGGAAAGCGGTTTCTATAGCGTGGATGGCACACCGGCCGACTGTGTCTACCTGGGGGTCAACGGTGTTTGGGAAGAGAAACCCGATTTGGTGATCTCCGGAATCAATCACGGCGGTAATCTGGGTGATGACGTGCTCTATTCGGGGACGGTCGCTGCTGCCATGGAGGGGCGCAATCTGGGGATGCCGGCGATCGCCATGTCGTTGGTCGGTGAGCACTACTTCGAAACGGCTGGCCGTGTGGCAGCGAGCCTGGTGGGGGCCGCAGAATCCTTGTCGCTGCCACCGCGGAGCCTGCTCAATGTCAATGTGCCGGATGTGCCCTGGTCAGAAATTCGCGGCTTTCGTGTGACACGCATGGGATATCGTGGGCCTGCGGAACGACCCATGAAGATTCTGGATCCCCGGGGACGCGAACGTTACTGGATAGCGGCGGTCGGCAAGAATGCCGATGATGGTCCGGATACCGACTTTGCCGCCGTCGAAGCGGGGTATGTGTCGATTACGCCGTTACAGACCGATCTGACACGGCATAGGGCATTGGATGACGTACAGGGTTGGCTAGATGCACTCGCTTGAATTGCGTGGCGTCGGAATGACGTCGCAGCGCACCCGTGACAGATTGATTGCGCGTCTGATGGAGAGCGGCATTCGGGATCCCAGAGTGCTGGACACCATTGGTCGTGAACCACGCCACTTGTTTCTCGATGAAGCGTTATCGCATCGCGCCTACGAGGATACCTCATTGCCTATCGGGTCGGGACAGACCTTATCGCAACCGGCCATCGTGGCGCGCATGACCGAACTGGTGATTGCAGAGTCCCCGCAGCGTGTCCTGGAAGTCGGTACCGGTTCGGGGTATCAGACGTTGATCCTCTCGCGTTTGGTGCCTCACGTCTGGTCCCTGGAACGGATTTCTGCGCTCCATCGCCGTGCTGCGCAGTGCCTGCGTCGGCTCAAGGCCTACAATATCAGCCTGCGTCTGGCCGATGGCGGTGAAGGTTGGCCGGAAGCGGCGCCATTCGATGTCATCCTGTTGACGGCGTGTGCCAGCGAGCTTCCTGAAGGACTGATGGAACAGTTGGCCGAGGAAGGTGTTCTGATCGCTCCCGTTGCCGATGACGATGGACAGCAATGGCTGACGCGAGTCCGGCGTCAAGGGTCGGGGTATACGCGTGAGCGGCTCGAGGAAGTTCGCTTCGTGCCATTGCTGCAAGGAGTCATTCGTTGAAGTTCTCTTATTCGACCTTCGCCAAGGGAGCCGGAATGGGGGCCGCGGATGCGGTGCCGGGCGTTTCCGGTGGGACGATCGCCATCGTCACCGCGATTTACGAAGACCTGATTCATACCATCAAGCAGTTCGGGCCCGGAGCCATCATTGTCTGGCGTCGTGATGGGTGGCGGGCACTTGCCGCCTATCTCAATCTGTCATTCCTGTTACCGCTCGTCGCCGGGATTCTGGTCAGTCTGGTCAGTGTCGCGCATCTGGTCACCTGGTTGCTGGACACTCAAGTCATTCTACTCAACGCTTTCTTCTTCGGCCTGGTACTGGCGTCGGTCTTCGTCGTCAGGAATCGCCTGGATTCGTGGCAATGGCGACACATTCCGGCACTGCTGGCGGGCGTGGTCCTGGCGCAGTGGCTGCCGGCTCTGATGCCCAGCGTGGCGATGCTGGGTACGCCGTCCCTGGTGATGGCAGCAGCAGGAGCTATCGCTATCAGCGCCATGTTGTTACCCGGTGTGTCGGGGAGCTTCCTGTTGTTGACCATGGGGCTGTATGGCACGGTCATGGAAGGCATTAAAGGAGGCGATCTGGCGTTGCTGGTGCCGTTCGGGCTAGGTTGCCTGCTCGGTGTGCTGTGTTTCTCCCGTATACTGTCGTGGCTACTGGTGCGGTATCATTCGGCAACACTGCAGCTGTTGATCGGTTTCATACTGGGGTCGTTGCCTGCGCTCTGGCCCTGGCGTGAATTGTTGAGTTATCAGTTGGGACCTGACAAGCAGATGATTCCGTTGGAATACCGTTATTTACTACCGCACGACTATGCCGTATTGACTGGTGAGTCGGCACAAGTGTATCCCGCACTGGCATTGATGCTGGTCGGTTTGATTCTGGTTCTGGCGATTGGTCGTTATGCCGAGTCGCCGGGCCACTCCCACAAGGAGGATGATTCCCATGCGTAAGACGTTGTTGGTGTCTGCCGTGGCGCTATCAATGGTCGGTTGTGCTGCCCAGCAGGATGGAAATTCGCGCGCTCAGATCCGTGATCTTTCGGTCAGTCGTGATGCGTCGCCGGCCAGTACTCACACCGTTGAGCCGGGCGATACGCTGTATGGGATAGCCTGGCGGCATGATATGGACTTCCGTGAATTGGCTCGGCGCAATGGCCTGTCTCCGCCGTATCACATCGAGCCGGGGCAGACATTGCAGCTGACGCCGGGAGGGGGCGCTGACGGTCAGGCTTCCGCTGACAGTGCGACCGGCGGCACGTCGGCCTCGGCCGGTGTGAGTGGCGCGGCCGAGGCGCAACGGGAGGGCGCCAATCCCGATTGGCTGGCTCCTGACGAGGAGGCGATCGAGCGCAACCGCCGTTTGGAAGCCTTGCCGCGAGGGGATGTCGATGATTCCGGTACACGCAACGAAGCCTTGGGTTCGGCGGCTGTCGCCGGCGGCAGTGAGGCGCCGGGACCGATCTTCGAGTATGACACGCCCGGCGCCGATGGTTCCTTGAGCGAACGGGATCGAGAGGAACGCGCTGCTCGTCTGGCTCGCCAGGAGCAGGCGGCGTCTGAAGAATCTCGCGCGTCCAGTCAGGAAGCCGAACGTGACGAAACGGAATTGAACGAAAGTCGTAGTGACGAATCGTCAGATGACACGACATCGTCATCAACTTCGGGTGATACTGAGCGTACGGAAGTCGCCAACAACGATGAAGGGACGTCCGTGGCTGGTGAAGATGACGACACTCGGGAAAGTGGTCAGAGAACGTATACTCCCGTCGACGAGGTGCCTTGGCAGTGGCCTGCCGATGGGGAACTGACTGGACGCTTCGAGGATGATTCGTCACTCACCGCCGGGATTGATATCGGTGGCCAAAAGGGGCAACCTGTCAAGGCGGCCGGGCCGGGCATCGTGGTCTATGCAGGCGATGGCGTACGTGGATATGGGAACTTGATTCTTCTCAAGCATAATGATGAATTCCTGAGTGCCTATGCCCACAACGATAGTCTGCAGGTTGGAGAAAACGATGTGGTTGAAGCCGGTGATGTCATTGCTCGGATGGGTGATACCGACGCTGACGAGGTCATGCTGCATTTCGAGGTACGACAGAATGGCCAACCGCAGGATCCCCTGGACTTTCTGCCGTCGCGTTAGCGACGGCGAGACACAATAACAACCATGAGCCGTTGGCTGCTTGCCGTGTCAATCTTTCTTGGCATTGGTGATATGTCTGAGCAGCACAGGATGGGGTAGCGACATGAGCATACTCGAACGAGACCTGCAAGAAATGGATCTGGAAGTCGAGGAGATCCTCGACAATGACGATAACACCCCCACCAAGGATGACGAGGAGTTCGAGAAGGCGCTCAACCGTGAGGAGAACAACTACCATCACAGTCTGGATGCGACACAGATCTACCTGAATGAAATCGGGTTTTCGCCGTTGCTGACCCCTGAAGAAGAGGTTCACTACGGCCGTCTGGCGCAGCAGGGCGATCCGGCAGGACGCGCCCGGATGATCGAGTCCAACCTGCGTCTGGTCGTCAAGATCGCACGGCGCTATCTCAATCGCGGCCTATCCCTGCTCGACTTGATCGAAGAGGGGAACCTTGGCTTGATCCGCGCCGTGGAGAAATTCGACCCTGAGCGTGGTTTCCGTTTCTCGACCTATGCCACTTGGTGGATTCGGCAGACCATCGAACGCGCTTTGATGAATCAGACGCGGACCATTCGACTACCGATCCATGTCGTCAAGGAACTCAATATTTATCTGCGTGCGGCTCGTGAGTTGACGCAAAAGCTCGACCACGAAGCGACACCCGAAGAAATTGCCGAGTTCCTCGACAAGCCTGTGGGCACGGTCAAGAAAATGCTTGGGCTCAATGAACGCGTCTCATCGGTGGATTACCCGATGGGTAACGAAAGTGACAAGCCACTGATCGAGACGTTGACCGACGATAACGACTTGGGTCCCGAGTCGTCGTTGGTGGATGTCGATGTCAAGCAGCATGTCGATGAATGGCTCGCCGAACTGACCGAGAAGCAGATGGAAGTCGTCGTGCGGCGTTTTGGGCTGCGAGGCCATGAAGCGGCCACGCTGGAGGAGGTCGGCGAAGAGATCGGACTGACTCGTGAGCGAGTCCGTCAGATCCAGGTCGAAGCGCTCAAGAAACTGCGCCGTGTGCTGGAAAAGCAGGGATTATCGCTCGACGCCATTTTTGAGTGAACGGGCTACGCGCGGCAGGCACGCCTTCGGGGGATCGCGGAACACCGGAGGCGGCCTGTCGACAGTCACATAGTCTTTCGTCCGGGATATCGCCCGTATTCCCAGGTTATTATTTTGCGATAGTGGGTATATTTAGCGTTTCATGGCGTGATATTGCGTGCCGAATGGAAAATAATCGTGTCTCCTTTTCTCTATTGATTCTGCTTCCTGGAGCGCGTGATGTCCCGTCCGCTAGTCGCCGATATTGATCTCGATGCACTGCGTCACAACTACATGCTGGCGCGAGATCTCGCCCCTGACAGTCAAGCCGTTGCCGTACTCAAGGCCGATGCTTACGGGCACGGGGCGATACCTTGTGCACGGGCACTCGAGGATCTGGCGCCGGCACTGGCGGTGGCCAGCATTGAAGAAGCCGTCACGCTGCGCGAGGCTGGCATCGCCACCCCGGTTCTGCTCCTGGAAGGTATCTTCGAAACCAGCGAACTGGAACTGGTCGACAGACATGGGCTATGGCTTACCGTCCATAGCGAGTGGCAGATCGAGGCACTGCTCTCGTTTCGACCACGACAGCCGATTCCGACTTGGCTCAAGGTGGATTCCGGCATGCACCGCCTGGGCTTTTCGCCGGATCGGGTGGAGACTCTCTGGAGACGCTTGCAATCCGCCACGGCCCAGGTCACCGACCTGCATCTCATGAGCCATTTTGCGACGGCCGACTCGCTGCAACCCGAATACTTCCATCGGCAGATGCAGCTCATGAAGATGCTGTCGGAGCGTTTGGGAGCGCCTACCTGTCTAGCCAATTCTCCCGCCACCTTGGCGTGGCCTCAGGCGCATGGTGCCTGGAACCGGCCCGGTGTCATGCTCTATGGTAGCGACCCGTTGGAAGCCGCCAATGGTGCCAGTCGCGCGCTCAAGCCGGTCATGACATTACGTTCGCGGATCATTGCGGTTCAGGAACTGGCGACTGGCGAACCCGTGGGCTATGGCGGTCGCTGGCGGGCGCCACGGCCGTCCCGTGTCGGTGTCGTGGCGTGCGGGTATGGCGATGGATACGACCGGCACGCCATTGATGGCACGCCGGTACTTGTCGAGGGCCAACCAACCTGCATTGCCGGCAAGGTATCGATGGACATGCTCACCGTGGATGTTACGGACATCCCCAACGCGGCTATCGGAAGCCCGGTGGTGTTATGGGGGCGCGCTGACAATGGCGCGGTATTGTCGATCGATGACGTCGCACGCTACTGCGATACCATCAGCTATACCCTGCTGACCGGAGTATTGCCGCGCGTGCCTCGACGATATCACGGCAATCGTGCCTGACGGACGTATTCGAGCGGTCTACAATAGCCGACTTCTAACCTGTCATTGGAGATGCCGTTACCCGTTATGGCAAAGACCGTCTATCCGTCGTCCTTCGCCCATCCCCGTTATTGGCCCACTTGGCTGGCCATTGCCGCGATGCGTGTGGCGGCCTGGTTACCCTGGCGCATCAAGTTGCTCATCGGTAAAGGGCTGGGACTGCTCACCTGGCGGTTGGCACGACGTCGACGCCACATCACCGAAACCAATTTGCGATTGTGTTTCCCTGAAAAAAGCACGGCAGAGCGCCGTCATTTAGTGCGGCAAACCTTTGTGGATAATGGAATCGGAATCCTGGAAACCGCGACTGGCTGGTGTCGTGACCCGGAGCATCTCCGACACCGGGTTACCTTCAAGGGGCAGGAACACATGCATCGTGCCCTGGCGGAAGGCAATGGGGCGTTGATCGTCGGCGTACATTTTTCGACCTTAGATCTAGGCGGAGCACTGCACTCGCTCTTCTTTCCTGCGGATGCGGTTTACCGGCCACACGATAACCCGCTGTTCGAACGATTCATGACCCGGGCGCGCAACCGCATATTCGGGACCGCTATCGATCGTCACGATCTGCGCGGTGTCATACGTCGGATCAAAGCCGGCCATGCGGTCTGGTATTCACCGGATCAGGACTTCGGACGTCACGCCAGTGTCTTCGCCCCGTTCTTCGGAATCGAGGCGGCCACGGTCAAGTTGACGGCCAAGATCGCACGCATGACGGGCGCACCGGTGATGCCGTTGATGTTCCATCGTAACCCTGATGATCGCACCTATACACTCGAGTACCTACCGCCATTGACGGATTTCCCCAGTGACGATGAAGTCGCCGACGCGACACGGATCAATGCGTTCATCGAGCAAGCGATTCGCAAGCAACCCTCGCAGTACCTGTGGCTGCATCGCCGCTTCAAGACGCGTCCCGAGGGAGAACCCGGCGTCTACTGATGCGAAGCGTCGGTAGACGGGGCCATAAGCTGTCAGCCATGAGAAAACCCCGCTGCTTGTCAGGTCAGCGGGGTTGCCGGTTCGAACAGGGCACTCGAGTCACGGAAGGTGACGAGCGAAGGCCCTTGGATGCACTCAAGCGTCGATGCGCTTGTACTTCATTCTATGCGGTGTGTCGTCGCCGACCCGTTTCTTGTGATCCTCTTCGTACTCGGTGTAGTTACCTTCGAAGAACACCACGTTGGAATCGCCCTCGAAACCGAGGATATGCGTGGCGATACGGTCAAGAAACCAGCGGTCGTGCGAGATGACCAGGGCGCAGCCGGGGAAGGCGAGTAGCGCTTCTTCCAGGGCGCGCAGGGTTTCCACATCGAGGTCGTTGGAGGGTTCGTCCAGCAATAGGACGTTGGCGCCCTGTTTCAGTGTCTGGGCGAGTTGTAACCGCCCCCGTTCGCCACCGGACAGTTCGGACAGACGTTTTTGCTGGTCGTTGCCCTTGAAGTTGAAGCGGCCGACGTAGGCACGCGACGAGACTTCATAGCCGTTGATGTTGAGCATGTCCTGGCCATCGGAAACGGCTTCCCAGACGGTCTGCTTGTTGTCCAGGGCATCGCGCAGCTGTTCGACATAGGCGATGTCCACGGTGTCACCCAGAACGACGTCACCGCTGTCCGGCTGCTCCTTGCCAGTGATCAGCTTGAATAGTGTCGACTTACCGGCACCATTGCCACCGACCAGACCAACGATGGCCCCTTTGGGTACCTTGAAGGAGAGGTCTTCGTAGAGCAGTTGCCCATCGAAACTCTTGCTGACGTCGTGGAACTCTATGACCTTGTCACCCAGGCGCGGGCCGGGAGGGATATAGATTTCGTTGGTCTCGTTACGTTTCTGGAAATCACCGGACTGCATCTCTTCGAAGCGGGCGAGACGCGCCTTGCTCTTGGACTGCTGTCCTTTGGCGTTGCTGCGAACCCACTCGAGCTCCTGCTTGATCGCCTTCTGGCGTGAGGCTTCCTGTTTGGCTTCCTGTTCCAGGCGTTTATCCTTGGCTTCGAGCCACTGAGAGTAGTTGCCTTCGAACGGAATGCCCTGGCCACGGTCCAGTTCCAGAATCCAGCCTGCCACATTGTCCAGGAAGTAACGGTCGTGAGTGATGGCGACGACCGTACCGCTGTAGTCATGCAGGTAACGCTCGAGCCAAGCCACCGATTCGGCATCGAGATGGTTGGTCGGTTCATCGAGCAACAGCATGTCGGGGTTGGAGAGCAGAAGCCGGCAAAGTGCGACGCGGCGTCGTTCACCACCGGACAGATTGCCTACCTTGGCTTCCCAGGGAGGCAGCCTCAGGGCTTCGGCGGCAACGTTCAATTTGCGATCGATGTTGTGCGCGTCTGCCGCTTCGATAAAGTTTTCCAGACGCGCCTGTTCCGAAGCCAGTGCATCGAAGTCGGCATCCGGTTCGGCATAGGCGGCGTAGACTTCGTCCAGCTTGGCCTGGGCATCCTTGAGGTCGGACAACGCTTCTTCGATGGTATCCCGGACATTCTTCTCATCGTCGAGTTCAGGTTCCTGAGGCAGGTAACCGACGTTGAGGCCCGGCATGGGGCGTGCTTCACCCTCATACTCAGTGTCGACCCCGGCCATGATGCGCAGCAGAGTCGATTTACCCGCACCATTGAGACCCAGAACGCCGATTTTGGCGCCAGGGAAAAAGGATAAGGAGATATCCTTGAGAATCTGATGTTTGGGCGGTACGACCTTGCCCACCCGATTCATGGTATAGACGTATTGCGCCATGAAAATCCACTTGGTTGGAAAATGTGTCGATGGACCCCGATGATAGTCTCAGGTCGAGGGAAAGGCCAGCGTTGTCCGTTGGCTAGATGTCGCCTTGGCGGGCTTTCAACCGTTCGACTTCCTGCTGTGCTTCGATTCGCTGAGTGACATCCTTCTGCACGCCGATGAAATAGGTCAGTTGATCGGCGTCGTCGTAGACGGGAGTAATCGACAGCTCGTTGTAAAAGAGGGAGCCATCCTTACGGTAATTGCGCAGAACTTCTCGGCAAGCGCGTCCTTCCGTTAACGCTTCACGAATGCACGCCAGTGCAGGCTGATCGCGGTCGTCATTCTGTAGGAACCGACAGTCGCGATAGAGGATTTCATCGGCATGATAGCCGGTCAGGCGCTCGAACCCCCGATTGACGTAGATGAGGATGTTTTCGTCGCCTTCCTGTTCGGCCACTACGATGCCATCTTCGGAGGCATCGACGATACGCTCCAGCAGGGCCGGACTAATCATGGACGGTCTTTTCATGTGCTGCATATCCCTGTCGATACCCTTCATGACACATAATGACCAGCCAGGGAATGGATTTCAACGTGTTGAACGCCTTACTCGCTGGATTCGACATCCGGTAAGCCGCTCGAACAAGTCGCTTGAGCCTGATGCCGTGTCGGGGCATGCGACATCCCGGTCGTCTGGATGAGGCGAGAGTGGCTAACTGATATGATGCCTGAATCCGTGAGTGAAGACAGGTGATGACGTTAATGGCGCGAATCCAGATTCATTACTGCACACAGTGCCAGTGGCTGCTGCGCGCCGGCTGGTATGCTCAGGAGTTGTTGTCGACGTTTGGCGAACAGCTCGATGAAGTGGCGTTGATTCCCAGCCATGGTGGGCACTTCGAGATTCGCTATGCCGATGACGCACTATGGGAGCGGAAGCGTGATCAGGGGTTTCCGGATATCAAGTGGCTCAAGCAACAGGTACGTGACCGTCTGGATCCCGACCGGGATCTGGGGCATATCGATCGCTGACCTGACGACGAGCCTCGATATAGGAGACTTCACCGGTAGCCCGGCAGTGCGGTTCGAGAGACAGAGTTGGGAGTGAGCATGACAGTGGAACGTCAGGCGATGCTGTGCGGCCTGGGCGCCGTCGCGTTATGGTCGACCGTGGCGACGGCTTTCAAGGTCGCCTTGGCATACATGTCCCCGCTGGAATTGATGTGTCTGGCGGCACTGGTGTCCTGGCTGCTGATGGGGGTGCTGGTCTATCGCGATGGCGGTATGACGCAGGCTCTCCGCCAAGGGTGGCGAACGGCAGCGTGGGCCGGGCTGATGAATCCGGCCGCTTATTACCTGATACTGTTTGCCGCTTATGATCGCCTGCCGGGACAAGAGGCGATGGCACTCAATTATACGTGGGCCTTGGCGATGGCCTTCCTTGCCGTACCGATCCTGGGCCAGCGGCTGACTCGCACCGATATTCTGGCGGGTGTGATTGCCTATGCTGGGGTCTGGGTCATTGCGACGCGCGGTGCCGTCATGGATGTGGCTTTTGCCGATCCACTCGGGGTGGCTTGCGCCCTGGCGTCTACGCTGGTCTGGGCACTGTACTGGCTACTCAATGCTCGTGACCCTCGTCCGCCACTGATTGCTCAGTGGCAGAATTTCAGCATCGGATTGCCGGTCTTGATACTGCTGCTGCTATGGGGGCCCGGCATTCAATGGCACGGTTTCATGGCGCTTGGTGCCGGCATCTACGTCGGGCTGTTCGAGATGGGGGTGGCATTCGTGCTGTGGCAGTTCGCCGTTCAACGGATTTCTCGCACGGCACGGGTGGCGAATCTGATATTCCTGTCGCCACCTGTGTCGTTACTGCTGCTCAATCTGGTGGTGGGGGAGCCTATTCTGCCATCGACCCTGATTGGCCTGGTATTGATTCTCGGGGGGCTTGCGCTCCAGCAATCCCAGCAAGCCCCCGATGTCGCTGTCGATCATTCCTGATCCTGAGAGACCTGGAGTTCGTCTTCCAGCAGAGGTTCGAGCGTCGGCCAGACATTGTCGATGATGGTCGGTTGCGCTTTGGCGGTAGGATGAATGCCGTCCTCTTGCATCAAGGCTTCCTGCGTCGCGATGTCTTGCAGTAGGAAAGGGACCAGCGGGACGTCATACTCGTCGGACAGTTCGCTATATACGGTCTGAAAGGCATCGCGGTAGGCTTGACCGTAATTGGGAGGAATGTCGATACCCAGCAGGAGAACCTCGGCACCGAACGATTGGCTGCGTTCGATCATGTCTGCCAGGTTACTGCGCATCTGGCCCGGGGGAAGACCGCGCAGGCCGTCGTTGCCACCCAGTTCCAGCAGCACGATCTCCGGTTCATGTTGTCGTAACAGGTCGGGAAGTCGTTCAGCGCCACCACTGGTGGTTTCGCCACTGATACTGGCGTTGATCACGCTGGCTTGGTCTCCCAGCCGTTCCGCCAGCAGACTGACCCAGCCATCTTCCTTGTCGATGCCGTAGGCTGCGCTCAGGCTGTCACCGACGACCAGTAGGCGAGTGGGCTCGTTGGCGGCAACCGGTGCGGACAGCAGCAGCCATAGGAACAATGTAACCATGACCCCGGCAGGCCAATACAATCCAGGGAGTTTGTGACGTATGTCATACAGCGAGCCCGTTCCGAATCGTTCGTCCAGCAACATGTCATCTTCCTCTCGATCCAATGCGACACCGATACTACATGCGCAAGGGCTCGGCAAGCAGGTCGTCAGCGGCGACCGTCCTTTGACCATTCTGCGTGATCTGGCGTTGTCGATCGCTGCCGGTGAAAGCGTCGCGATCCTGGGCGCCAGTGGGGCGGGGAAATCGACGCTACTGGGTCTTTTGGCCGGGCTCGATACACCGACAGCGGGCGAACTGTCGATGTTCGGACACTCACTCGGCAAGCTCGACGAGGACGGTCGCGCACAATTGCGTGCCGGTCGTGTCGGGTTCGTATTCCAGAACTTCCAACTGCTGCCCACGTTGACGGCACTGGAGAACGTGCTGCTGCCTCTGGAGTTGTCACCGACCGTGGAGGCCGAATCACGAGGGCGGGAATGGTTGGAGCGAGTCGGCCTGGGAGAGCGGCTCGATCATCTGCCCAAGCAACTATCGGGGGGAGAGCAACAGCGGGTCGCGCTGGCGAGGGCATTCGTCACCTCGCCGTCATTGGTGTTCGCGGATGAGCCGACCGGCAATCTCGATCCGGCGACCGGCAAACGGGTCATCGACCTGTTATTCGATTTGAACCATGAATCGGGTACCACGCTGGTGCTGGTAACGCATGATCATGCGTTGGCCGGTCGTTGCCAGCGCTGCCTGCAACTCGACGACGGTCGGCTTGCGCCGCTGGACCTCGATGAGGTGAAGGCATGACAGCGACGACGGACAGTTTGGCCACCGCAAGCGTCGGGAGTCGTAGGATGCACTGGTTACGACTTTCCTGGCGCGGCCTCAAGCGTGACTTGAGAGCCCCTGATGTCAGGGCGCTGTTCGTGGCACTGGCATTGGCCGTGGCCGCTTCGACCATGATCGGTTTTTTCCTGGATCGGTTGGAACGTGGTCTCGAGCGACAGGCAGGCCAGTTACTGGGGGGCGATCTGGTGCTCGAACAAAGCCGCCCCTTTGATGACGATATTCGTCAGCGTCTGATCGAGGCCGGCCTGACGGTCGGTGAACAAGTCGACATGGTCTCGATGGCCAGTCGCGATGGCTCGTTCCAACCGACGAGCGTCAAGGTCGTCGACGACACCTACCCTCATTATGGTGAGGTCCACGTAGCACGACAGGGACGGGTCGAGCGGCTGGAGCGAGGTCCTGCACCGGGCAGTGCCTGGATTGCCCCACGCTTGGCGCAACTGCTCGATATCGACGTGGGCGATTCGTTGCGACTCGGTGAAACGTCTCTCGACGTGACTGGTTTGATTGAACGAGAGCCGGATCAACAAGGCGGTTTTGGCAGCTTCAACCCGCGCCTGATGATGCATCTCGATGATCTCGAGGCAACCGGACTGGTTCAGGAAGGCTCGCGTGTTGAATTCGAGCTTCTGGCCAAGGGCCCGCCGGAGGCGGTGGCCACGTTGCAGGATTGGCTGG
Source organism: Aidingimonas lacisalsi (assembly GCF_008079445.1). Classification (GTDB taxonomy): domain Bacteria; phylum Pseudomonadota; class Gammaproteobacteria; order Pseudomonadales; family Halomonadaceae; genus Aidingimonas; species Aidingimonas lacisalsi. The sequence continues at coordinate 531,120 of NZ_VRYH01000002.1, forward strand.
CGTCGCTCGCGGCCGAGGGCGTCGAGGTGCAGGATGTGCGTCGCGATCGGCCACAACTCGGCAATGCCCTGGCCCGGGCCGAACAGTATCTGAGTCTGGCGGGCCTGGCAGCCGTGCTGCTGGCCGGAGTTGCCGTCGCCATGGCGACCCGCCGTTACGTGGATCGTCACCTGGACACGGCGGCGCTATTGCGTTGTTTCGGTGCCACTCAGCGTCAATTGACCCGGCTGTTCACGCTACAATTGCTCTGGTTGGCCCTGGTCGCCTCAATGGTGGGTGCAGGGCTCGGGCTGGCAGGCCAAGCGGGTCTCTTGATGTTGTTGGGCAACTTCCTGCCCATGGAGTTGCCGCCACCGGGACCGGTACCGTTACTGCTCGGTATCCTGACCGCCATGGCGGTTCTGGTCGGATTCGCCGGACCGACACTGTTACGACTGAAGCGCGTCAGTGCCCTCAAGGTACTGCGTCGGGAACTGGATCCCATGCCAGCCTCGGCCTGGATCGTGGTTCTAATGGCCAGTCTGGTCTTCGGTAGCCTGTTATGGCTCTATTCCGGGGATCTGCTGTTGTCGATGGCGTTGCTTGCCGGCGGGCTGGTCATGTTGATCCTGCTGTGGGCAGTAGGGGGCCTGCTATTGAATGGCGTCCTGCATCTCGCATCGCGGCTACCCGGTGGTGCCTACGGCAAGGGGCGAGCGATTCGGCTTGGTGCCCGTCAGTTGGCACGCCGCCGTCAGGCCAGCCTCGGCCAGCTATTGGCGTTTGCCGTTACATTTTCCGCCATGGCGATGATCGCTCTGGTACGGGGCGACTTGCTGACCACTTGGCAGGCGCAGTTACCGGCAGATACCCCCAACTATTTCGCTATCAACATTCAACCTGACGAACGGAATGATTTCACGTCGATGCTGGAGGGTGCCGCTGACTCACGCAGCTCTCTGTATCCTATGGTTCGAGGGCGTATTAGCGCCATCAACGGTAATGAGCCGCAACAGGCAGTGCCCGAAGAGGCGCGAGGAGATAACGCACTGCAGCGAGAGCTGAACCTGACTTGGCGACGCGAACTGCCGCAGGGAAACCGGATCGTGGCCGGTGACTGGTTCGGCGAGAACAGCGCTGGCGACTGGTTGAGCGCCGTGGAATCAAGCAGCTCAGGCTCGGACAAGGTCGTACCTATTTCCATGGAAGATGGGCTCGCCGACCGCTTCGGACTCGGGGTGGGCGACATTCTGACTTTCACTATCGGCAGTGCTGACATTTCCGGTGAGATCACTAGCCTGCGTGACCTGGACTGGGATAGCTTTCGTCCCAATTTCTACGTGATCTTCCCGCCCGATGTGCTGGAGCGTTTCGGTCACAGCTATATCACCGCCTTCCATCTCGGCAGTGACGAGAGAGAGCTGCAAAACCGTTTGGCCGAAGCATTTCCGGGGGTATCGCTGATCAATGTCGAGGCAATCCTCGAACGGGTCCGTGACCTGCTTGGTCAGGTGACGCGAGCCGTGGAACTGGTGTTGTTGCTGGTCTTGCTGGCTGGCATCAGTGTCCTGTACGCGGCGTTGATCGCCAGCCGACCGATGCGAGCCCATGAAAGCGGGTTGTTGCGCGTTTTCGGCGCGGGAGATCGCTTGATCTCCCGTATCCAGGGCGCCGAGTTCGCTCTGCTGGGGCTGGTCAGTGGCGTGATGGGAGCGTTGCTGGCGGAGTTGGCAGCAGCGGGGCTCTACATGGGCTGGCTCGATTTGCCACCGCGTATCCATTGGGCGTTATGGGGAGTTCTGCCCCTGGGAGGGGCCGTGCTGATCGGTGTGATCGGACATGCGCTGTCACGTAGCGTACGCCGTCAAACCCCCATGGCAAGCCTGGGGTTACTGGGTGAAGCTTGAGTATTCCTAAACCCAACGTGAGAAATTGTAGGGGAGGGAATGACTGGGTTTCATATGAAAGCGTAGCGACCCTGCGCTATGATGGCGGCCGTTCGTTTTTCTCTTGATTCGAGGATGTTCGACGATGTTCAGCCGTGAAATGCAGATTGCCGGTTTTGATGATGCCCTGCTCGATGCGATGCAAAAGGAAGTCGCTCGTCAGGAGGCGCACATCGAACTGATCGCTTCGGAAAACTATGCCAGCCCTCGTGTGCTGGAGGCTCAGGGGAGCCAGCTGACCAACAAGTATGCCGAGGGCTATCCCGGCAAGCGCTACTACGGTGGTTGCGAGTATGTCGATGTCGTTGAGCAACTTGCCATCGATTATGCCAAGCAGGTGTTCGATGCCAGTTATGCCAACGTGCAGCCCCATTCCGGCTCGCAGGCCAACGGCGCCGTATTTCAGGCCTTGATCAAACCCGGCGATACCGTGTTGGGGATGAGTCTGGATGCCGGTGGTCACTTGACGCATGGTGCCAAGCCGAACTTTTCGGGCAAGCACTACAATGCCATCCAGTACGGCATCGATGACACGGGCCAGATCGATTACGATGAAGTTGCTCGACTGGCTCGAGAACACCAGCCGAAAATGATCATTGCAGGCTTCTCGGCCTACTCCCAGATCATCGACTGGGCCCGCTTCCGTAAGATTGCCGATGATGTCGGTGCCTATCTGCTCGTCGATATGGCTCATATCGCCGGCCTTGTGGCCGCCGGTGTCTATCCCAGTCCGTTGCCGCATGCCCATGTCGTGACCACCACGACGCACAAGACCCTACGCGGGCCGCGTGGCGGCTTGATCCTGTCCAGTGAGAACGATGCCGATATCGAGAAGAAACTTCAGTCGGCGGTATTCCCCGGTGGCCAGGGCGGTCCCTTGGAACATGTGATTGCCGCCAAGGCGATCTGTTTCAAGGAGGCGATGGAACCCGAGTTCCAGGCTTATCAGCGCCAAGTGGTACAAAATGCCAAGGCCATGGCGAGCGTTTTCATGGAACGTGGCTTCGACATCGTATCCGGTGGTACCGAGGATCACTTGTTCCTGCTGTCATTGATCAAGCAGGAGTTGACCGGGAAGGATGCCGATGCTGCCCTGGGGCGTGCCCACATCACCGTCAATAAAAACGCCGTACCGAATGACCCGCAGAGTCCCTTCGTGACGTCCGGTTTGCGTATCGGCACGCCTGCGGTAACGACACGCGGTTTCGGGGAAGCCGAATGCCGTGAGCTGGCGAGCTGGATCTGCGATATCCTCGATGTCATGGCGAAAGGCGAAGACACGAGTGCTATCGAGGCTGACGTCAAGGCGAAAGTCGAGGCGGTATGTGCACGGCTTCCCGTGTATCGTGACTGAAACTCGCTGCCGTAGTCGGTAAGCGACCGGCGGCCTCGGGAACGGGGCCGCCGGTTTTTTTATGGCCGGGCGTCGATGTCTCTAGACGATGGTCTAGTTTTCAAATAGCCGTTATGCTTTGAGACTATGTCATACATAGATTATGTTAAGTCCTACAAAGATAACTCGCTATGTCGATATGAGATGCATGAGTATGGCAACGACGCCCTCCCGACAGCCAAGACCCGATATTGCCGAACACCTGGCAGAGGCCATTTTTAGTGGTCACTACGGGCCGGGTGATTTCGTCCCCAAGGAATTGGACCTTTGCGAACACTATGGCGTCAGCCGCAGTACCGTTCGCAGTGCGCTTCAGACACTGGTATCCGCTGGCATGATTACGCGCATTTCCGGGCAGGGAAGTCGTGTTACGGAACTGCCTCAATGGCACCTGCTGAATCCACGCGTCAGCGACTGGATGGCCCGTTTCGCCCGCCCTAATCCTCGCTTCCAGCGCGATATCTTCGCGTTCAGGGTGGCGGTAGAGCCTTTCATGGCCCGCCTTGCCGCCGACAATGCCGCTGCGGCCGACCTGCTGGCTATCGAGACAGCCTATCACGGCATGCTCGCGGCATTGGAGCAACCCGATAAACAGTATCAGGGTATCAGCTACGATGACTATGACGTGACATTCCACGAAGCGATCTTCGCCGCGACCCACAATGTGCTGTGGCTGCAGATAAGTCATGTACTCAAACCGGCCATTGCCCTGTTGGTGGAAACCTCCAATCAGAGTGCCGATGAACTCAATGACAGCATGGAGCGTCACCGTCGCCTGATGGATGCCATTCGGCTGCGGCAACCCGACGAGGCTGAAACGGCTGCGCTCTCGGTATTGGAACGCACAGGGCGTGATTTGGGTATGGCATGTCCGACCGCCGGGCTGGCGGTGATGCGTGGGCCCAATGCCATGTCGTACTCATGTACCCAGGAACCCGATAGTTGACCAGAGGCAAACGATGAAAATTACTCGACTCAAGACATGGCAGGTCCCGCCCCGCTGGCTATTCCTGAAAATCGAGACGGATGACGGGGTCTATGGGTGGGGTGAACCTGTCGTGGAAGGACGTGCCGCCACTGTTGAAGCGGCTGTACACGAACTCTCGGATTACCTGATCGGTGAGGATCCTCGTCGCATCGAACATCTCTGGAATACCCTCTATCGAGCCGGTTTTTACCGTGGCGGCCCGATTCTGATGTCGGCCATTGCAGGGATCGACCAGGCGCTATGGGATCTCAAGGGACGCGATCTCGGGGTTCCGGTGCATCAATTGCTGGGTGGCGCCGTACGCGACAGGATGCGAATGTACGCCTGGACCGGCGGTGACCGTCCCGGTGATGTCGGTGTCGGGGCCAAGGCATTGGTCGACCAGGGCTTTACTGCGTTCAAGATGAACGGGACTCCCGAGATGCAGATCGTCGACTCGCATGCCAAGGTGGATGAGGCCGTGGCTCGGGTCGCGGAAGCGCGTGAAGCCGTTGGACCGACAGTCGGCATCGCCATCGATTTTCACGGTCGGGTGCATCGCCCGATGGCCAAGTCGTTGCTGCGGGAACTGGAGCCCTATCATCCAATGTTCGTCGAGGAACCGGTTCTGCCCGAGCATCTACCTTGCCTCAAGCATATCGCTGCGGGCCTCGGCTATCCCATTGCCACCGGTGAGCGGCTGCATACCCGCTATCAGTTCCGCGACCTGCTCGCCGATGGCATGGTCGATATCATTCAGCCCGATCTATCCCACTGTGGTGGCATCAGCGAGGGGATGAAAATCGCTGGTCTGGCATCCTGCTATGATGTGGCGCTGGCTCCCCATTGCCCGCTAGGGCCGTTGACGCTGGCGACGTCGCTGCATGTGGATGCTGTCAGTCACAATGCGTTCATCCAGGAGCAGAGCATGGGCATTCACTACAATCGTGATAATGACGTCCTGGATTACCTGGTCGATAAATCCGCACTGACTATCGAGGATGGTTTCTGTGCCATTCCCAATGGACCGGGGCTGGGTGTGGAAATCGACGAAGCGTTCGTCGAGGAACGTGCCAAGGTCGGTCACCGTTGGCGCAATCCTGTCTGGCAGCATGAGGATGGCTCCATTGCCGAATGGTGAGTCGGTCAACCGAGTGGTGAACATGAGGAGTACGAGTCCATGAATGCGCAACAGAAGGCCGCGTTGGAATCAGCCATGCGGGACTGCCCCCTGGTGGCCATCCTGCGGGGAATCAGCCCCGAAGAGGTAGAAGCCGTTGGCGATGCACTGGTCGATGCCGGTTTCAAGATGATCGAGGTGCCGCTGAATTCTCCGCGGCCATGGCAGAGTCTCGAACGCTTGGTCGCCAGAATGCCCGACGATGTGCTGGTTGGTGCCGGTACCGTGCTCGATACAGCGAATGTCGAGCGGTTGGCGTCGCTCGGTGCGTCGTTGCTGATCACACCCAATACCGATACCGATGTCATCGCGGCGGGTGAGGCACAGGGGTTGGCTTCGTTCATTGGCTGTATGACACCCAGCGAAGCGTTGGTGGCTGCCCGGTCCGGGGCGACGGCGCTGAAATTGTTCCCGGCCGCGCGACTCGGGGTCGGTTATTTCAATGATGTCTCGACAATCCTGCCTCCCGAGCTGCCAGTGTTTGCTGTGGGCGGTGTCAACCGGGACACCATGGCGGATTGGCATGCGGCCGGCGTACGCGGTTTCGGTTTCGGTAGCAATCTTTACAAGCCTGGTCGCCATCCCGAGGAGGTCGGCACCATGGCGAAGGCACTGGTCGCTGAGTGGCAACGACTGGAAATGCTGGCTGCCGAGATCGATCGTTCCGAACGCGAGGAAGATGCATGAGTCGCCATTTCATCGCCGTCGACTGGGGCACGAGCAATTTTCGCGCCTTTCTCGTCGATGCCGTCTCCGGTGAGTGTCTGGAAAGCCGACGTTCGGACGCCGGTCTCAAGGCGCTGAGTACCGACGAGTTTCCTCATTATTGCCGGGCTCAAATCGGCGATTGGCGTGAAACCGCTGGTGGCGACCAGGCCGTGCCGGTGTATCTGGCCGGTATGGTCGGTTCGCGCAATGGGTGGTGTGAAGCGGCACAGTTGGAGTTGCCTGTCGGTCCCGACGCCCTGACCGAGAACCTGATGGCGGCACCCGGTCTGGCCAATGCCTGGATCGTTCCCGGTGTCAAAATGGTGACGTCCGAGCACGTCGATGTCATGCGAGGTGAGGAAGTTCAGGCGTTTGGTGCACTGGCGTTGGCCGGGCGCGACAGCGGTGCCTGTTGTCTACCGGGCACACACAGCAAGTGGGCGCGTCTGGAAGGAGGCGCGATGCGTACGTTTACCACCATGATGACGGGGGAACTCTACCATGCCGTCCGCTTTCATACCTTGCCCGGTAGACCGGCTGTCGAGGATGCCGAGTTCGACACGGCCGCATTCCATCAAGGGGTAGTGGCATCGGGTCATGAGGCAGGTCTCCTGCATGCCCTGTTCGAGGGACGCAGTCGGCATCTGTATGCCGGACTGGCCGCCCATCGGATCGCCAGCTTTCTTTCGGGGGTGCTGATAGGGAGTGAAGTACGCGTTGCACATCGTCAGGCCGCTGATTGGCAGAACTTGCTGCTGGTCGGTTCCCACACCCTCAACGAGCCGTATCAACTGGCTCTGGACGCGTTAGGCATGCCATCGACGCGTATCGATAGCGATGCGGCCAGTATGGCCGGTTTGAGCCAGATCGATGCCATACGCACCACGATGAATCGGTAGCCCGTGCGCAGGGTAGGGCGATGGGCAATACTGGTGCCAACTCGTCGCCTCGTATGCCGTCGGCATCGGTCCAGGCACCGGTGTAGGTGGGATGGCATGCAACGTGCTAGCTTCAGGATGTAGACAGTCAATTGCATCCGGTGGGCCCTATGACACAGCCGATACCGTTTAGTGCACGCTTGGTATTCACCGACCTTGACGGCTCACTTCTCGACCACGTCAGTTACGATTGGCAGCCGGCACGCCGCTGGCTGGAGCGCCTGCGCCACGTCAATGTGCCGGTCATTCCGGTATCCAGCAAGACCCGCGCCGAATTGCTTGCGCTGCGCGTCCAGTTGGGTCTCGAACGTAGCCCTTTCATCGCAGAAAACGGGGCCATCATTGGCCTGCCTCCCGACTGGCAGCATGCCCGTCTGGATCGTAATCCCGAGAACATCAACGGGCTGTGCATCAAGACGCCGGGGCTTGATATTGGCTTCATACGCAAACGCCTGGACGTGATCCGTGAACGTCTGGGGCTCTCTTATCGGTGCATGGGGGAGATGAATCTCGACGAGATCATGGCGATGACGGGGCTTGCCGAACCCGCGGCACGGCAAGCGCGGATTCGCGAAGGCAGCGAGCCGCTGCTCTGGCGAGATGACGAGGCGTGGCTATCCCGCTTTCGGCAGGCGTTGGAGGGCGATGGCCTGCTGCTGACGCGAGGCGGACGTTTCTGGCACGTCATGGGGCATAGTCACAAGGGAGATGCGGTCGGTTGGCTGATCGATCGATTTCGGGCGTTGCGCGGGCAGGCACCACATACGCTGGCGCTGGGTGATGGACCCAACGATGTCTCGATGTTCGAGCGAGTCGATCGTGCCGTACTGATTCCCGGCTATCACGGCCAGCCGATCGCTGTGCAGAGCGAGCATGTATATCGAGCACGTTCACCCGGGCCTACCGGTTGGGCCGAGGGTATGGAACATTGGTGGGGGCAGGAACTCCCCGATCACAGCGGTGGAAAGGAGAACCCGGCATGAGCGATTTTTACCAGAATGGCATCATCACCAACTTCCATAATTTGACCCGACGCCCTGTCGAGGCACTCGAAGCCGACTTGGTGAAATTCTCCATGCGTCGCCCCATGGGTTTGATCCTGCCTTCTCTGTACGCTGAACTCGAAGGACCAGCCCTGTCTCGTATCGTCGCAGAGTTGGCGGAGGTGCCGTATCTGTCCGAAATAGTGATCGGGCTCGATAGAGCCGATCGTGATCAGTTTCTGCATGCCCGCGAATTCTTTTCCCATTTGCCTCAGCACCACCGTATCCTCTGGAACGATGGCCCACGCCTGCAAGCGCTGGATGACGAGCTGGCGAAGGAGGGCATCTCACCTCAGGAACCCGGCAAGGGACGCAACGTCTGGTTCTGTGGCGGCTATATACAAGCGTCTCGCCGTGCCGAGGCGGTAGCGCTGCATGATTGCGATATCGTCACCTACGATCGCTCGCTGCTGGCGCGCCTCATTTACCCGGTTGCCCATCCCCAGTTCAATTACGAGTTCTGCAAGGGCTATTATTCCCGTATCGCCGACAACAAGCTCAATGGCCGTGTGGCGCGCCTGATGGTAACGCCACTGATTCGGGCATTGAAAAAGATTTACGGTCCTTTACCGTATCTCGACTACCTCGATAGTTATCGCTACCCGCTCTCAGGCGAATTCTCGATGCGGGCCGATGTGCTCGACGGTATTCGCATTCCCAGTGACTGGGGGCTCGAGATCGGCGTGCTCTCCGAGGTGCATCGCAACTACTCCACCAAGCGCTTGTGCCAGGTGGACATCGCCGATATCTATGATCACAAGCACCAACCGGTATCCGAAGGCGATCCCGACGCCGGCCTCAATCGAATGAGCCTGGACATTGCCAAGGCGTTGTACCGCAAGCTGGCAACGTTGGGCGTTCAGATCAATGCCGAGAGTTTCCGTACCATCAAGGCGACCTACTACCGAATCGCTCTGGATCTGATAGAGACCTACGATAACGATGCGGTGATGAACGGGCTCAAGCTCGACCGGCACAGTGAAGAGCAGGCGGTGGAACTGTTCGCGACGAATATCATGGAGGCCGGAGATGCCTTTCTCGAGAAGCCCCGCGACAAGCCCTTCATCCCCAGCTGGAATCGCGTACAAGCGGCGATTCCCGACTTCCTGGAACGTATGCATGCCGCCGTCGAGCTGGATAATAAAGGCAAGGTATAATGAGGTTTGCCACGTTGAAGGCATAGCAGGCGATCATGACACCGATCAACTTATGAAAAATTAATATATATCGATAACTTTAATTGACACTACACTGCCTCCAGATATCGGAGACGTCACCGAGTCAGGAGGTACGGTCATGGGCTCCCCATTGGTCACTTATTTTTTCGACGAACCTACCAACACATTCAGCTATGTCGTGCGCGATCCTGATAGTCGCACCTGTGCGATCATCGACTCGGTACTGGATTTCGACTATGCCGCCGGTCGTACCGATGTCCGTTCAGCCGACCAAATCCTGAACTTTATCGATAGTGAAGACCTTGAGGTCGAGTGGATTCTCGAAACCCATGTGCATGCCGACCATTTATCTGCTGCCCCTTACCTGCATGAGCAACTGGGGGGACAGACCGGTATCGGTGCCAAGATTACCGACGTCCAGGCGATTTTCGGCAAGGTCTTCAACGCCGGTACCGAATTTGCGCGTGATGGCAGTCAGTTCGACCGGCTATTCGAGGAAGGCGATACGTTCCACATCGGCAATCTCGAAGGGCGCGTTTTACACACTCCGGGCCATACGCCAGCATGCCTGACGTATGTGGTCGGCGATGCTGCCTTCGTCGGCGATACCTTGTTCATGCCGGATTACGGCACGGCACGTTGCGATTTCCCCGGCGGGGATGCTAGGGCGTTGTATCAGTCGATCCAGAAAGTTCTGGAGCTTCCTGATCAGACACGGTTGTTCTTGTGCCATGACTACAAGGCGCCGGGGAGAGACGAGTATCAGCATGAGACGACCGTCGCAAAACAACGGGCTCATAATGTGCATATCCATGAGGGAATCGGAGAAGACGAATTCGTCAGGATGCGAACCGAACGCGATGCCACTTTGGGCATGCCAAAACTGATCATTCCTTCGGTACAGGTCAACATGCGCGCCGGGCACCTGCCCCCGGCCGAGGATAATGGACAGATCTATCTCAAGGTGCCGATCGACCGGTTGGGCGGGTGAGCGCAATAGGGATGCCAGGCTGTGTATCCTCGATCTATCGCCTCGCAGCGCGGGCGATCATGGGCTCGACGTCTCGCTCGGCGAGCCGGGCAGTGTGGTCATGGTGGCGTCGATCGACGAACAGGCTGTTACCGGGCTTTTGCTTGGCCTGATGCTTCAGTTCGGCCAATACATTGGCGATGTCCAGGGCATTGAATTCGGTATCGGTACCTACGGGATGTAGCGCCATCGAGAGGCTCATCAGCGGGAAAAAGACGTTCTCGCCACGCCGACTCGTCACGTTCAGCCCGCCCGCCTGTCGGTGCTCGTCATGATAGAAGCGGGGCACGAAGCGGGCGAAGCGGTCCAATATCGTTTCACATAGATGCTGAGCCGCCGTCAGATCGCCGCCGAGAATGAGCATGAAATCGTCGCCGCCTACATGACCCACGAAGTCTTCCTCGCGACAGCGCTCCTGGAGCAGGCGGGCGACAGCCAGAATCACCTGATCACCCTGAGCATAGCCGTATACATCGTTGTAGGCCTTGAAATTGTCCAGGTCACAGTAGACGGCGATAAAGGCTTCGCTCTTCTCCAGGCGTGCAGCGATAGTCTGATTGATGACCAGGTTGCCCGGTAGTCCCGTCAACGGGTTGGCCTGACGGGCGCTGCGAACCTGCAGGGCCGTGATTTCCCGCAGCAGGTCGATGATGTTCCCCATGCCACGATAGCGACCGGTATCGTCGACGATCACGAAGTCTTCCTGCAGAGATTCGGGGGCCCCCGTAATGCGCTCGCTGAGAATGTCCAGTGGCAAGGCGGCGTCAGCCACCAGCATACGGGTATTCATGAGTTCGTCGATGGGCCGACGTGCATAGAGAGCATGGCTGAAGGGATTGGCGAATTGACCCAGCAGGTCTTGTTGATGCACCAGCCCCAGCGGGATCTGTTGCCTATCCAGTACGACCAGGCAGCGAAGGCCCGGTTCATGCTTGAAGCGCTGCAGCACGTCAGGAACCAGGGTGCCTGTCAGCACGGGATCCAGGTGCCGGCACAGCATGGCGGCATTGGTTCCCAGTGCCCCTGTGGACGAGCGTAACGGTGTCGTACCAGGGGGTGATGTGTGCAGGTGGCGTGGTGGCTCCTGCGAGGGGCGCGCGAAATGGTAACCTTGTAGCAACCGGCAATTCAGGTCCTGAAGCGAGTGCTGTTCTCCGGCCGTCTCAATGCCTTCGGCTATCAACTGACAGCCCAGGCTTTGCGAAACGTCCAGCAAATGGCCTAAAAACTGACGTTTCCCGGGGTCGCGGTCCAGTTCCTGGACGAAATGACGATCCACCTTGACGAAGTCGGGGCGTAGCTCCGTCCAGTGGCGGAGACTCGAATAGCCCGCGCCAAGGTCGTCCAGTGCTACTCGAAACCCCATCTCGCGGTAGTGGGCTACGGCTTGGCGCATCAGTGCATAGTCATGGATGGGCATGTACTCGGTGAGCTCGATCACGACCCGCTTCGGTGACAGTTCCACGCCGGCAAGAAAACGGCTCGTCAGCCCTTCGCGGAAGTCATCTTCCAGCAGCGAGGTCGGCATCACGTTAAGAAAGAGATGCCCCGACAATGCCAGTGTACTGAATGCCTCGATGGATAGCCGTCGACACAGCAAGTCCAGTTCCACCAGCCGTCCCGCGCGGTGGGCGGTATCGAAGAGGGTGAGTGGCGAATGCAACGGCGAATCGGAAGGGCCGCGGATCAGGGCTTCATAGCCGTAGATCGACTGGTCGTCGGCTGCCACGATGGGCTGGAACAGTGGAGTCAGTGTTTCGGTGGACAGAATGCCATCCAGTTCCTGAGTCAAAGGATCACTCATGCGGTCGGCTCCACGTCGGTAGGCAGGATGAAACGCCTGGCAAAGTCCTGCATTGCCTCGGCTTCCTTGTCGAGGTCGTCCGCAGTGTGACTGACTTGCTCCACCATGGCGTTGTTGTTTTGCGTCACGGTCTTTATCTGGTGCATGGCTTGGTTGACCTGTTCCAAGCCTTGTTGCTGTTCTGCCGAAGCCCTGGCCACTTCATTGACCAAGCCACTGACGCCCTGAATCGCCTCGACAATGGCCTGCATGTCCTGTCGGGCTTGATCGGACAGGGCATGGCCTCGAGTCACACTTTCCTGTGCCGACTCGCTCAATTCGCGAATCTCGCGGGCTGCACTAGCTGAACGCGCGGCGAGTGTGCGCACTTCGCCGGCAACCACGGCAAAACCGCGGCCTGATTGGCCGGCACGCGCTGCTTCCACGGACGCATTGAGTGCCAGGAGGGTGGTCTGGAAGGCGATTGCGTCGATCGCTCCGACGATCTCACCGATACGCGCTGCACGTTGATGGATCTCCTCCATGGTGTCGGCGAACGCGGTGACCCCCTGGCTGCCGTGATGTGCCTTGCCGGTGGCTTCGCTAGAGAGAGAATCGGCCTGATGAACATGGCCGGCGTTATCGGACACGGTAGTCGTCAAATCGTCGAAATTGGCAGCCGTCTGCTGCAGCGAAGCGGCTTGTTGGTGGGTGCGTTCTGCCAGTTGCTGGTTGCTGGTGCTCATCGCTTGCATCCCTTGCCCCACACAGGTGCTGCTGTTGCGTAATTGACGAACGATATCTGCCAGGGAGCGGCGCATGACCTCCACTTCTTGAAATAGACGTGCGATTTCGTTGTGGCCGGGGTTGTCCACCGGGGTTGATAGATCGCCGTCAGCAATACGGCGGAAGTGATTCACGATGCGGCGCAGGGGGTGCAGGATTTTGGTCTGGATGCCCCAAACCACGACCAGCACGGTGACGAGAGCCAGTACCAGGGCACCGCCCAGTGCCACGTTGAGCCAATCCGTCAGGGTATCGAAACGTGCCGCCCAGGCATCGCCCTGCTTTGCCGTCTGCGAGGAGAACGCATCGGCACTCTCCATGAAGGCTTCGCTCATGTTGCTGACACGTGACTGGCCGGACGCATAACCGCTCACATCGCCTTCCTGCAGCATTAGCAACTGCAGGTTGAGGCCGGTATCCACCAGCGACTGAAAGCGAGACGACAGGACGTCGATGGCTTCGGCCTGTGCCGCCAGTGGCGGGATGGACAGGAAAGTCTCGAAGGCGTCACGGGCCTGTTGCATGTGAGCGTCGGCCTGCTCGATCACCGGCCCTGGCCGATCGAAGGAGGGGGTGCGGATCAGTTGGGCCGCACGATCCATGGTGACTTGCGCTCTGAGGCTGGCGATATAGGCCTGATTGAGTGCTCGTGACTGCGCTACCTGGATCTGCCGCAATTGCTCGAAAGCATCACGCCCATTCTGGTTGGCGAAAAGCCCAAAGGCACCGATACCCAGTATTAGTGTCGTGAAGACAGCCAGCACCAGAAAGCTGCTGAGTCGTACCGTCATTCGATCGAGAAGTCGCATGGAAGATCAAATCCTGTCTCTGCCGTGATAACAGGCGGCCAAGGTCGGGTTGGTCGCCGGATGACAGGGTTATATCAGGAGTTTGTTACATTCCTTGGACGCATAGCGTCGCGAGGGATCGGGTACGCTTGCCCATGACTCGTGAAGGGGGTTTCTGATCAGTCGTCGTCAAGCCCACCGGCGGGCTGCGGTGAGCCCATGACGGTCGCCATGTCCTCAGGGATACCCTGAGTCATCTCGAGCTGTCCGTCGACGTGGTAGATGAGGCCCGGGGTCGCTACCAGCCCAAGACTCTCCATCAGTTGCTGGTTGCCGTAGACCCTGTCCTCCATGGCAGGACGGATGGTCTCCAACCAGTCGATCGGTTTGCCTCGATGGTGCCTGTCGAGCAGCTCGGCGGGCTCGTCGGCTTCCAGAATCGTCATGGCTTGACGCGGGCTCTCGCGATCGAGGATGCCTACCAGGATGTGGCGAATCTGGACATGGCCCGCCTCGACCCAGGCGCGCGAGGCTTCCCAGAATTCCTGGCAGTAGGGACAATGGGTATCGGAAAACATGTAAATGACACGGTCGGCGTCGTCGCTACCGTCGGCGACCCAGGCGCTATCATGCAAGTCCTGCCAAATCCGCTCTTCCTGGGGGCCGCGGACAATCTCCTGCAGCGGATCTTCTGACAGGTTGTTGCCTTCCGCATCGACCATGTTGCCGACAATCGCATGTTCGCCATCTTCAGTCAGGTAGATTGCCACCTCCCTGCCTTGCGCACTGGCGGCGTAGCCCGTCATGCCTGCCGGTGCGTCGAAGGCGTCATGAATCGTCAGGCCTTGCGCCTCCAATGCCTGGATCGGGGCCGGCCACTCTTGCGCCATGGTCGTCAGGGGCAAGAGTAACCCCACCAGGGCCCCCGTAACGTGCCGTGCTCGTACTCGCATGAAGACTCCCCACCACGGATGGATGACGCCGGTGATCATTCGATCGGCAGGTACTGTAGCGTCATTCAGCGATGCCGTCATGTGCTGGTGACTAACCATAAGCTGCGGTAAGGAGCCAAGGTAGCCTGGGGTTGCCAAGGTGTATCGTCGAGCAGATCGAACCACTCGGTGTCATCGAGCGCATCGAGGGCCAGGGGCTGGCGTTTGTCGGTCACGTTGTAGATAGCGAGCAAGCGTCGTCCGTCCGCGAGGGGCCCTCTCTGGATGGCGAGCAGTTCTGACGGGGCATCGATCACTTGCTGGGACGCATCGGGATGAAAGCAGGGTTCGCGGCGACGAATGTCCAGGCGGCGCTTGAGTGCCAGGAAGACTTCCCGGGTCGGCGTGTTGCGACTGTCGAGTAGCTCGTCGAGCTCTTTCATGTCCCATTGGTGTCGATTGATCGAACGGAGTCGCCCACTTCGTTCGACCCCTTCATGGTCGTTGAGGGTCGCCGTAAGAGAGTGCAGGTACAAGGCCGGAATGCCCTGCAGCGCCATCATCAGATTCTGACTGCAGAGAAAGCGTTCGACCTGCCAGGGATCGGGGCCGCGCCGAGTTCCTTTCAGCGCCTCGAAGTAGGTGATGTTGATCTCATAGGGGGAATCCTGGCCATCCGCATTGGCCTTCATGCTCACGAATCCGCCGAAGCGATGCATCAATTCGAGCAGAGCTTCGACTTCATGATCCGGAAGCAGGCCTTCCAGGGCCCTGACTCCGATGCCGTCATGGCTGGCGGTGAAATTCAGGTAGCTGCATCCGGGCGGCAGATCGGGCAGTGTACGTAACCATCCCGCCAGGGTCATCGCTTCTCCGCTGGTCAAGGTATGTACCAGCAGTGGGGGCAGAGTGAACTGATAGATCAAGTGAGCTTCATCAGGCTCGTGCCGTTCGCTCGATGCCCGCTCTAGTCCCAGATAGCTCAGATTTTCGTGATGAGGGACATTGGTTTCCGTGATCAATAGGGTGCCGGGCGCCATGTGATCGAGTATGGCCCGAAGCAGTCGTACGATGGCATGGGTCTGCGGTAGGTGAATGCAGGCGGTACCGACTTCTTTCCATAAGTAAGCGATGGCATCCAGACGAATGATGCGCGCTCCCTGTTCCACATAGAACAGCAGAATCCCGATGAACTCGAGCAGGACATCGGGGTTGGCGAAATTGAGATCGATCTGGTCCTCGGAAAACGTGGCCCACAGATGACGAGTGCCGCGGCGTGTGGGCACGGGGATCAACAAGGGGGAATTACGCGGTCGGACGACCTGGGACAGGTCGGTCGTCGGATCCATCTCGATGAAGTAATCGCGTCCCGGCTGGGTACCGGCGAGATAATCGGTGAACCACAGGGACTCGCGTGATACATGGTTGATTACCAGGTCGACCATCAAGTCACGATGCGCTGCCAGTCGTTGCACATTGGGCCAATCGCCCAGAGCGGGATCGACTTCGCGGTAGTGGATGACGGAGAAGCCGTCATCGCTGCTCCAGGGGAAGAAGGGCAGAATGTGTACGCCACTGAATGTCTTCCCCAAGCGTGCTTCGAGGAAGTCGTCCAGCACGGCGAGCGGCGTGCGATCGCCATCGATGAGCGTGTCTCCATAGGTGATCAACCATTGATCACGTTCGTTCCAGAGTGGTCCCTCATGGGTCGACGAGACAGATTCGAGTGCGTCACGACGGTGCATGAGAAGTGTCGACAGGCGTCGCATGACCTCATCGGCACGCGGGCCATAGACCTCTTGCAAGCGGCTATGGGCGATAGCCTGAAAGCTCGCCTCATCGAGCGCCTTGATGGGGTCGGAAGACGTAGGCGTTGTCATGATCGATCTCCGGCAGTGACGGCATGCGCCGTTTGGTGACGAACGCATACTTTCAAGATGCAGAAGCCATGCCAGTCGGGCAAGCCGGATTCTCGGTCAAGGCTGTTTACTCCGGAGCCAAGCCGTTACACTATCTGGTGATTCGTTACAATATCGGTAATGTCGTGACAACATCGCGGTAGCAGCGAATACTGACACGCAATGTCGATCCAACCGAGGCACCTGGACACCATCTGATGCATTGTCCCTTTTGCGGTACGCAGGATACCAAGGTGACCGACTCTCGTCTGGTCGCAGATGGCGACCAGGTTAGGCGCCGGCGTCAATGCAATGTTTGCAGTGAACGTTTCACGACCTATGAAACGGCTGAATTGGTCATGCCCCGCGTGATAAAAGGGGATGGGTCGCGTGAAACGTTCGACGAGATCAAACTGCGGGCCGGCATGTTGCGTGCGCTGGAAAAGCGTCCTGTCAGCGCCGAGGCGATTGAGGCGGCGGTAGAACGCATCCGTCAGCGCCTGCGGGCTCGTGGTGAGCGAGAAGTCGAAGCGCGTGAAGTGGGCGAGGAAGTCATGCGGGCGCTCAAACGGCTCGATCAGGTCGCCTATATTCGCTTCGCTTCGGTATATCGGCGTTTTCAGGACCTTGATGAATTCCGTGCTGAAATCGATCGTTTGGCGCAAGAACCGACGATTCCTCCCAATGACGATCAGTGAGATGAGCTGAAGACCCCATGGCGAACGTGACCCCTGAAGTCTGGATGGCACGTGCGCTGCGATTGGCACATCGCGGCTTCTACACCGCCCACCCCAACCCTTGTGTCGGTTGTGTGCTGGTCAAGGACGAGCAAGTGGTGGGCGAAGGCTTTCATGCCCGTGCCGGCGAACCCCATGCCGAAATCCACGCACTTGAGGCTGCCGGAGACGCTGCCAGGGGGGCGACGGCCTATGTCACGCTGGAACCCTGTTCCCACCACGGACGCACGGGCCCCTGTTCTCAGGCGTTGATCGATGCCGGCGTGGTACGTGTCGTTGCCGCCATGCGGGATCCCAACCCGCAAGTCGCTGGCCGGGGCCTGGCCATGCTGCGTGATGCCGGGGTCGATGTCGAATGTGGTGTGCTGGCAGCCGATGCTCACACCCTGAATCGCGGTTTCGTCTCGCGCATGAGTCTGGGTCGTCCCTTCGTCAGGTTGAAAATGGCCATGAGCCTCGATGGCCGTACGGCCATGGCATCGGGGGAGTCGCAGTGGATCACGGGTCCCTCTGCGCGTAACGACGTCCAGCGTTTACGCGCGCGAGCCGGTGCAGTGATCAGTGGTATCGACTCGATCATCGCCGATGACTCCCGCTTGACGGTACGTGCCGAACAGCTCGACCTGGCTGAGGCGGAGACGATCGCCACACGACAACCGTTGCGCGTCGTCGTCGATTCCCGTCTACGTATGCCGCTGGCCGCAGCCTGTCTGCGTCAGCCGGGGCGCACGGTGGTAGCGACCTGTTCACAGGACGAAGAACGTCGCCAGCACCTTGAAAGCCAGGGGGCCGACGTCTTGGTATTGCCTCCCGGTCCGGATGGTCGTGTCGAACCGGAACGGTTACTGCGTCATCTGGCCGAAGTGGAAGAGATCAATGATGTCTTGCTGGAAACGGGCGCCACGCTGGCGGGAGCGATGCTCGATGCCGGGTGGGTCGATGACATGGTATTGTTCGTGGCACCGACCTTGCTGGGGGGAGCGGCACGGCCACTGTTCGAGCTGCCGGGGTTGACCCGCATGGCGGAACAGAAGCCGCTGGACATCAGTGACATTCGTGCCTTGGGGAATGATTGGCGAATCGTTGCAACCCCTCGCAATCGTCGCACCCAGGCGACAGTCGCGAAGGAGACTGGCGCACAGCCTTCCACCAAGGTACCCTGAGCGCCGATTCGGTGCAGACGTTGTCGTTTGAATCCGGCATGACAGTAACGCATTCGTCGCGATTCAACGACGACAGGCACGCAATATCATTTGGGAGAACCCATGGTGGCAACATCCACGGATTCGCCTTCGGGCCTGGCCCCTGTCGAAGCACTGATTGACGATATCCGTCGCGGTAAGATGGTGATCCTCATGGATGACGAGGATCGTGAGAATGAAGGGGATGTGATCATGGCCGCCGAAATGGTCGAGGCGGAACACATCAACTTCATGGCGAGGCATGCGCGTGGGCTTATTTGCCTGCCGATGACGCGTGATCGTTGCGAACGGCTGCGCCTGCCATTGATGGTCAGTGATAATGGTTCGGGTTTCGGGACCAAGTTCACACTGTCCATCGAAGCGGCAGAAGGCGTTTCGACCGGCATTTCCGCTGCCGACCGAGCGCGTACGATTCAAGCCGCCGTGGCGCGAGATGCGCGAGCCGAAGACATCGTGCAACCGGGACATATCTTTCCGCTGATGGCTGAACCCGGTGGCGTATTGCGTCGCGCGGGACATACGGAAGCGGCCTGTGATCTGGCGGCGATGGCCGGCTTCGAACCCAGCGGTGTGATCTGTGAAGTGATGAGCGATGACGGCAGTATGGCCCGCCGTCCCGAGCTCGAGCGCTTTGCCGCCGAGCACGACTTGAAAATGGGCACGATTGCCGATCTGATTCATTACCGCATACATAACGAACAGACCGTTGAACATGTCGAGGCGACGCCCGTGTCCACGGCACATGGCGAACTGATGCTGCATGTCTTCCGTGACAGCATTCAAGGGGCCCATCACCTGGCGCTGGTCAAAGGGCAGCCCGCCCCGGATTCCCTGACCACGGTACGTGTCCACCTGGCTGACACGTTACGTGATCTGCTGACGCTCTCGCGCAGCGACAGTCAGAGCTGGACGGCTCAAGCGGCGTTGTCGGCTATCGCCAAAGCCGAAAGCGGGGTGTTCGTGCTGTTGGATGACGGTCATCCGCAGCAGGATTTCAAGGACCAGCTCGATCTCGTGCTGGAACGTCGTCGTGCGCCTCGCAGCAGTGAATCCGATGGTGCCGGCAACTATCTTACCATCGGTACCGGTTCGCAGATTTTGCGTCATCTTGGCGTGGGCAAGATGCGACTCTTGAGTTCGCCATGGAGATTCTCGGCATTGTCAGGCTTTGATCTGGAAGTCGTCGAACGGCTGAGTCCCTGAGTCGAGTCCTAAGACCATACGCCGCCGTATCAGCGACACGGCGCGCCATCAGCAGGATGAGAGATAATGCAACCCATATCCCAACTCGAAGGCAACTTCACCGACGTCGGCGGCCGTTATGTGATCGTGGTAGGGCGCTTCAATCACCATGTGGTCGATAGCCTGGTAGAAGGCGCAGTCGACTGTCTGGTGCGCCATGGTGTGGATGCCGAGCACATCGATCTCGTGCATGTGCCGGGTGCCTGGGAACTGCCCCTGGCAGTCAAGCGAGTGCTCAAGGTCGTTCAACCGGATGCAGTAATCGCGTTGGGTGCGGTAATCCGAGGTGGGACGCCGCATTTCGAGCATGTGGCAGGTAACTGCAATTCGGCCATGAACAGTTTGCAACTCGACTACGATACCCCGGTCGCCAATGGCGTCCTGACGGTGAATTCCATCGAGCAGGCCATCGAGCGTTCGGGAACCAAGGCCGGCAACAAAGGGGCCGAGGCAGCGATGGCCGCCATGGAAATGGTCTCGCTGCTCAGGCAGTTCGGAGGTGAGGCATGAGTGGTTCCCACCGCGGTTCCGCGGCGCAGGAGTCTCGTCATGCGGCCAGGGAATTGGCAATACAGGCATTGTATCAGTGGCACCTGACTGCCAAATCGGCCGCTGCCATTGAATCCGAATTCCGAACCCAGACGGCGGACGATGATCTGGAAGACCATGAAAACTGGTCGAAGATCATGGAAATTGCGGATCTGGCGCTGTTCCATGAGCTGCTGCACAACGTGATACAGCATCGGGACGAGCTAGATGAGTCGATTGCTCCAGTGCTCGACCGTCGCATTGTGGATCTGGACCCGGTCGAACTGTCGATCCTGCGCTTGGGGGCGTATGAATTATCACACCGCCTGAATGTGCCCTACCGCGCAGTGATCAACGAAGGCGTCGAACTCGCGAAATCGTTCGGTGCCACCGACGGTCACAAATACGTCAACGGCATTCTCGACAAGCTGGCAGCCCGCCTGCGCTATGCCGAGGTCAATGCCCGTCGTTGATATGTCGGCTCCCATGACCAGCGAATTCGAGCTGATCGCCCGTTATTTTGCCCGCCCTGTGGCAGGCGATGGGGTTGATCTGGGCATCGGTGACGACAGTGCACTGCTACTGCCGACGCCTGGACATCAGTTGGTCGTGAGTGTCGATACCTCCGTGGCCGGTGTCCACTTTCCGCCGGATGCGCCGGCTCATGCCATTGGTCACCGGGCACTGGCGGTGAGTCTCAGTGATCTCGCTGCCATGGGGGCCTGGCCTCGCTGGTGTCTGATGGCCCTGATGCTGACCGAGACGGATGATGAGTGGCTCGCCGAGTTTGCGCGTGGTTTTCATGCCTTGGCTGACACGCATGGTGTGAGCTTGGCAGGTGGGGATGTCACACGTGGAACTCTGGCCATCGGGGTGACCGTGCACGGTGAGTTGCCGACGGGACAGGCACTGACTCGTGGTGGTGCCAGCCCCGGCGACCTGATAGCCGTGACAGGGGCGTTGGGCAGCGCGAATGGCGGGCTTGCAGCTTGGCAGGCGGGACTGCGTGATCTCGCGGATCCGCTGCTTGCCGCCTACCTGTTGCCGCAGCCACGTATCGAAGCCGGGTATAGGCTTCGTGAGCTGGCGACTGCGGCTATCGACATCTCCGATGGTTTGCTGGCCGATCTTGGACATGTGTGCGCGGCCAGTGGCGTCGGCGCAGACATCGAGCAGGAGGCGATACCGCGGGACGATGCACTCATCGAGCGGCTGGGCGACACGCAAGCGTTACAGTCGGCGCTCGCCGGTGGCGACGACTATGAGTTGCTGATTGCCCTGCCGGCCGAACGGCTGGAGGAGGCACGCGCGGCGTTGGCCAGTATCGATGTACCTCTTACCCCGATCGGTCGCTTTTCCCGACGACCGGGCATTCGAGGCGTACCTTGCGACGGCCCGGGCGGTTGGCAGCATTTTCCGGGAGCGGCGCCATGAAACGCGCTCCGGCAACCGTCTGGCATCGCCCGACCCACTTCCTGGCATTTGGCCTGGGGAGTGGCGCCGTTCCCTGGGCGCCGGGTACGTTCGGCACGTTGGGGGCCATTCCGTTCTACTGGCTGATGTCGGACCTTCCGCTGACCTGGTATCTCAGTCTGGTTGCTGTGACGATGGTGATCGGCATCTGGTTGTGCGACAAGACGTCTCACGATCTCGGCGTTCACGATCACTCCGGGATCGTCTGGGATGAATTCGTGGGGTACTGGTTGACCATGGCTGCCGTGCCTTTCTCCTGGGAAGCCGCCCTCTGGGGGTTCCTGGTTTTCCGAATCTTCGATGTCTTCAAACCCTGGCCGATTCGCTGGGCCGATCGCCATGTGGCGGGAGGCTTCGGCATCATGATCGATGATGTCATGGCGGGTCTCTATGCCTGGGGAACCATTCATCTCTGGCTTTGGCTGCATTGAGCCGGCCGGACAGTGACGGAGATCAATCATGCGCAAGGGATGGCTCATCGTGATTGTCCTGATGCTTGCCGGTGGGGGGTATCTGGGAGCCCAGGCGTGGTCCAGTATGCTGTTCGAACGCGAGTTGACGCGAACGCTGGATGATCTGGAAAACGACGACAATCTGCGTGTCGAACGCGAGGATATCCAACGCGGCTGGTTCGTTTCCCGGGGGCGGGTGAAGTTGTTGTCGGCCCAGGGCGAGGAATGGCAGGTCACCATCCCCTATACCGCTCGCCACGGTATTGTGAATACCCACGCCGAAGGGGATCTGGACATTGCCCTGGGAGAAGCTCAGGAACGCTTGTTCGGCGACCACCTGCCAGTCGCGCCGCCTCGCTGGAATGCCAGCTACGCGTCATTTTCCGGCGAGTTCGATGCCCAACTCACCTTGGCATCATTCACTATGGAGGACGATGACGCCGGGTGGAAACTGGAAACGCAAGGCGCCGAGTGGGATATCAGTGGTCGACGTGATGACATCACCATGGTTGGAGAAGTCTCACCCTGGACCCTCAATGCGCGACGTGGCGAGTTGGAAAGCGGCGTATTGGCCTTCGACAGTCATTACCGGGTCGATAGTGAGTCGGGAAACGTCGAGCAGCAGGATGACGTCAGACTCGCCTCGTTAGCCTACAGTGGCCCCCTGATGCCCGACATCGCGATCGAGCGCTGGCGTTATCAGGGAGATATGCAAATGGATGACGATCAACTGCGCTATGCTGTCAGCCTCTCGCTCGACGACGCCAGCATGGGCGATCAGTCGCTGGTCGGTGGCGGTGTGAAAATGACGTTGTCCCGGTTGGATGCCGACGCCGCCCGGGAAGTCTCGATGCTCATTCGCGATAGCCTCGAACAGGGGGACCGTTGGGATGCGTCTCAACGTCGTGAATTCCTTCAACGCCTCGAGCCAGACGTTCATGCCATGCTGGCCGACTCTCCACGCCTGACGCTCGACACGGTGGATCTGAAGAGTGCCATGCTCGATATGCTCGTGGATATTGAAGGGGAACTGGTGTTCGATGGCGAGGACGTCGAAACACTGTCACTGGATGACTGGTCGTCTTCAGAAGGGGTGGCAGCCTGGCGAGCGAGACTCGATGGACATGTCATCTGGCGGGACGTACCGACGCTATTGCTCTTCCAGTTGGGGCTGCCCGGAGATAGCGACGACCTCAATCTCGAGATCGACAGCGGCGAGATCTCCTTGAATGGCCGATCGGTTGCCTGGTAAAGGCGCTTTGTCGTCGGCAATGGCGATACGACTCTTTGTCGCATGACTTGAAGTTTCTGTTGCTCGCCCGCATTCCTGTTGGCAAAGGGCCAGACTGCCCCCTCAGCCAAAGGATGCATGATGAGCGAACGTGACGATCTTCAGGATGTGTTGTCTGTCGGTGGGGATGCCGGCTCTCAAGAGGGCGAACAACAGCAGAGCCATTCAGGGGCCGTTGTCCCGACCCACGACTATCTACCGGAACGCCTTTATCTGTTGCCGATTCATAATCGGCCCTTTTTTCCAGCGCAGGTCCAACCTCTGGTCATCCACCGGGAACGTTGGGAAGAAACGATCCAGCGCGTCGGCAATACGCCTCACCATACCGTTGGCTTGGCGTATGTCGGCGATGCCAGTGTCGAAGAACTGGATCGGCAGGATTTTCCGGCGATTGGCACGGCGGTTCGCATGCACAAGGTGCAGGGTGAGGACGAGCAGATTCAGTTCATCGCTCAAGGCATGCGCCGTTTCAAGATCCAGCGCTGGCTTTCGAAGCAACCTCCCTATCTGGTAGAAGTCAGTTATCCCCATGAACCGGTCGATGCCGAGGAAGATGAAGCGCGCGCCTATGCGATGGCGTTGATCAATGGCATCAAGGACTTGTTGCCGATCAATCCTCTCTACGGCGAGGAACTCAAGCATTATCTCAATCGCTTCAGTCCGCACGAACCAGGGCCGTTGGCCGATTTCGCGGCAGCGATCACCTCGGCGAAAGGGCATGAACTGCAGGAAATTCTCGAGACTCTGCCGGTCATGGCGCGGTTGCAGAAGGTGCTGCCGCTGCTACACAAGGAAATCGAGGTCGCCCAGCTGCAGAGCGAGATCAGCGAGCAGGTCAATGCCCAGATGCAGGAGCGTCAACGCGAATTCTTCCTGCGCGAACAACTCAAGGTCATCCAGCGTGAACTGGGCATATCGAAGGACGATCGTGAGAACGATGTCGATACCTTCAGGAAGCGGCTCACCGAACTGCATGTCCCGGAACGGGTCATGGAGCGCATCGACGATGAGCTCGATAAATTATCCGTCCTGGAGACCGGTTCGCCTGAATATGGCACCACTCGCAACTACCTGGATTGGCTGACCTCACTGCCGTGGGGCATCACCAGCGACGACCAGCTCGATCTCAAGCATGCGCGTCAGATTCTTGATCGCGATCATGACGGATTGAAGGACGTCAAGGATCGGATCATCGAATTCCTCGCCGAAGGCACGTTCAAAGGCGATGTCGGCGGTTCCATCCTTCTGCTGGTGGGGCCTCCCGGTGTCGGCAAGACCTCGGTGGGGCGTTCCATCGCGGAAGCGTTGGGGCGTGAGTTCTACCGCTTCTCGGTAGGCGGTATACGCGATGAAGCCGAGATCAAGGGGCATCGCCGTACCTACATCGGCGCCATGCCCGGCAAGCTGGTGCAGGCGCTCAAGGAGGTCGAGGTCGAGAATCCGGTGATCATGCTCGATGAAGTCGACAAGATGGGGCAGTCCTTCCAGGGCGACCCGGCATCGGCGTTGCTCGAAGTGCTCGACCCAGAGCAGAACGTCGATTTCCTCGACCATTATCTGGACGTGCGCCTCGACTTGTCCAAGGTGCTCTTCGTCTGCACCGCCAACACGCTGGACTCGATACCCAGTGCACTACTCGATCGCATGGAGCAGATCCGTCTGTCGGGATACATCGCCGAAGAGAAAATGGCGATTGCCAAGCATTACCTCTGGCCCAAGCTGCTCAAGCGCGACAAGATTCCCAAGAAGCGGATCAACCTGACCGACGCGGCCCTGAAGCAGATCATCGAAGGGTATGCGCGTGAAGCCGGTGTACGTCAACTGGAGAAACAGCTGCACCGTATCGTGCGCAAGGCGGCGGTCAAGATGCTGGAAAACGATCAGCAGAGCGTGAAAGTATCGGTCAAGAATCTCGAAGAGTTTCTCGGCGCACCGTTGTTCCGCAAGGAACATGTCCTGGAAGGCGAAGGGGTGGTGACAGGATTGGCCTGGACCGCGATGGGGGGAGCTACCTTGCCGGTCGAAGCGGGCAAGGTGCATGCCCTGGATCGTGGCTTCCGGCTGACCGGCAAGCTCGGCGATGTCATGAAGGAATCCGCCAACATTGCCTATAGCTATGTGCAAGGTCACCTTGGCGAGTATGGTGCCGATGCCGACTTCTTCAACGATGCCTTCATCCACTTGCACGTCCCGGAAGGCGCTACGCCCAAGGATGGTCCATCGGCCGGTGTCACCATGACGACCGCGCTGTTGTCGCTGGCCAAGCATCAGGCGGTCGACCGTCCACTCGCAATGACGGGGGAATTGACCCTGACCGGCCAGGTGCTGCCGGTGGGGGGTATCCGTGAGAAGATCATTGCCGCGCGTCGCAGCGATATCTTTGAAGTGATACTACCCGATGCCAACCGGCGTGATTTCGAAGAACTGCCGGACTACTTGAAAGCAGGGATGAAAGTGCACTTCGCCAAGCGATATAAGGATGTCGCCAAGGTGGTGTTTGGGTGATCGGCTGCGCTGGAGCGGTCAGCCATGAGCTTGAAGCTGTAAGAGCCGCTCGACAGCAAGGAGCGAGTTGCGCTTTCGTCGTCGGACATGTCGAGCCGTGGTCGGGGTAGGCCGTAGCGCCCAGGGAAGGGGCGTGGCGCTTCCTCGAATGATCAGTCTGTTGCACTCTTGCCCTGTGGCAAGGTTGTGCCAGCCGTGCCAGAATCTAGTCTCGACCTGGAGACCGAGTTCGCCGAGCCGTCTAGAAAGGCGGCCATGGCGGTGTGACTGAGCATTGAGGACGCCCATGCCCGAGTACCGTTCCCGCACTACCACCGCCGGCCGTAACATGGCCGGCGCACGCGCCTTGTGGCGTGCCACCGGCATGAAGGATGACGATTTCCACAAGCCGATCATCGCCGTGGCCAATTCGTTCACGCAATTCGTTCCGGGCCATGTCCATCTCAAGGATATGGGGCAGCTGGTCGCGCGAGAGATCGAGCAGGCTGGCGGGGTGGCCAAGGAATTCAATACCATTGCAGTAGACGACGGGATTGCCATGGGTCACGACGGCATGCTCTATTCGCTGCCGAGTCGCGATATCATCGCTGATAGCGTCGAGTACATGGTCAATGCCCACTGTGCCGATGCGCTGGTCTGTATCTCCAATTGCGACAAGATCACCCCGGGCATGCTGATGGCCGCCATGCGGCTCAACGTACCCACCATCTTCGTATCCGGCGGCCCCATGGAAGCGGGCAAGACCAAGCTGCTCGATCACGGCATCGACTTGATCGATGCCATGATTTCCGCCGCCGACGACAAGTACAGTGACGAAGAGATCGACGAGATCGAGCGCAGTGCTTGTCCTACCTGCGGCAGCTGCTCAGGCATGTTCACCGCCAACTCCATGAACTGTCTCACCGAAGCGTTGGGGCTGGCTCTACCGGGTAATGGCACCATGCTGGCCACTCATGCCGACCGCCGTCGGCTGTTCGAAAGTGCAGGGGCACGCATCGTCGAATTGGCCAGACGCTATTACGAGGGTGACGAAGCACATCTGCTGCCACGGGCGATCGGCTCGAAAGATGCCTTCAAGAATGCCATGACGCTGGATATTGCCATGGGCGGATCGACCAATACGATTCTCCATTTGCTGGCAGCGGCACAGGAAGGTGACATCGATTTTCGCATGAGCGATATCGATGCCATGTCACGCGAAGTGCCGCAGCTATGCAAGCTGGCGCCCAATACCCAGCAGTATCACATCGAGGACTGTCATCGGGCGGGCGGCATCATGGCTATCCTCGGCGAACTCGACCGCGCCGGCGTGCTCAATACCTCCGTACCCACTGTCTATGGCGACACACTGGGACAGGCGCTCGATGAATGGGACATCATGCGTTCGCCGAGTCCCGAAGTCATCGAGTTCTATAAGGCCGGGCCGGGCGGCACTCCTACTCAGGAGGCATTTTCGCAGAGTGCCCGCTGGCCGAGTCTCGATGGTGATCGCGCCACAGGGTGCATTCGTGACCTGACCCATGCCTTCTCTCGCGAGGGGGGATTGGCCGTGCTGCATGGCAATATCGCGCTTGATGGGTGCGTGGTCAAAACTGCCGGTGTCGACGAGTCGATTCTGGTGTTCGAAGGGCCGGCTCATGTGGTCGAATCCCAGGACCAGGCCGTGGAGCACATTCTGGCGGGCCAGGTGAACGAAGGCGATGTCGTCGTCATTCGCTATGAAGGACCGAAGGGCGGACCGGGCATGCAGGAGATGCTGTATCCGACGTCCTATCTGAAATCCAAGGGGTTGGGCAAGGCGTGTGCATTGATGACCGATGGCCGGTTTTCCGGGGGAACGTCGGGACTCTCGATCGGTCATGTGTCACCGGAAGCTGCTGCCGGGGGAGCGATTGGTCTGATCGAGACCGGAGATAGCATACGCATCGATATCCCCAATCGGCGTATCGACGTCCAACTCTCTGACGACGCGCTTGCGCGCCGGCGTGAAATAATGGAAGCGCGTGGTGCCGCTGCCTGGAAACCGGGCATCGAGCGAGTGCGCAAGGTGTCGGGTGCGCTAAGGGCGTATGCGTCGTTGGCCACTTCGGCGGACAAGGGCGCCGTTCGCGACTTGTCGAAACTCGACTAAGGGCATCGTTGCCAGAGCCAATGCAGCGTTGATGTTGGCCATCTGGCACCACCGTCGTGGAAACCACGTCGTCCTGGACGGTTAAAGAGACGACGAGATTACATCCGGGATAGTCAAGGATCATCATGAAGGAAGTATTCACTGTAGGCGTGGTCGGTTACGGCTTCGCCAGCAAGACATTTCACATTCCATTGATTCAAGCGACCGAGGGATTCGAACTGCGAGCCATCGTGTCCAGTGATGCGGCCAGAGTACAGGCGGATCTGCCGGACATGGATGTGGAGGCCAAGGCACAGACGCTTTTCGCGCGCCAGGATATCGATCTGGTGGTCATTCCGACGCCCAATGATACGCATTTCCCGTTGGCCAAGGCGGCCTTGGCGGCCGGCAAGCATGTGGTGCTGGACAAGCCATTCACGGTAACGATGTCCGAGGCCCGGATGCTCAAGCAGCATGCCGATGATGCTGAACGGCTGCTGTCGGTGTTTCATAATCGTCGCTGGGACAGCGACTTCCTGACACTACGCGGCGTGCTCCAGGATGGAACGCTGGGGCGGGTGACCAATATCGAGTCCCGTTTCGACCGTTTCCGTCCCGATGTGCGGGATCGCTGGCGTGAACAACCCAAACCCGGAGGCGGCATCTGGTACGACCTGGGGCCGCATCTGCTGGATCAGGCCCGCGAGTTGTTCGGTATGCCGCGTTCCATTCTGCTCGATCTCGGCGTGCGTCGCGAGGGTGCGAAGGTCGATGATGATTTCCTCGCGCTGCTTGATTACGAAGGCATGCGCGTGTCGTTACAGGCCAGTACGCTGGTGGCTGAGCCTACGCCACGCTTCGCCGTGCACGGCACGCATGGCAGCTATGTCAAGTACGGTCTGGATCCGCAGGAAGATAGGCTCAAGGACGGCGAGGCACCGGCACCCCAATGGGGCGTCGATAATCGCGATGGCACCTTGACCGTGAGCGAGAACGGCGCCGAACTCGAGGTGCGTACTCACCCGACGATTCCCGGCGATTATCTGGCTTATTATCAAGGAATAGTGGCCGCTTTGCGTGGCGAGGCCGACGTCCCGGTGCCCGTGGATGAGGCCCTGGATGTCATGGTACTGATCGAGGCCGGCCTGGATAGCTATCGTCAAGGGCGTTGGGTGCGCTTGAAAGAAGGTAACAGCCATCGACGCTCCGCCAAGGGATAGCGGATTCGTCGACGCGATGCCTGGTCACCAGAGCGAGAGTCGTTGATACTCATCGCGCAGTTTGTCACGCGCGATGTAGAGCGCGGCGATGGCTCTGGCCTCATGGAAGTCGTTGCGTGCCAACAGGGCAGGGAGGTCGTCGATGGCATGCGTCTCGACGATCAATGATTCCGGCTCGTCGCCCGGGAGCCGTTGTTCGTACAGCTCGCTGGCCAGCATCACCTGCATGCGATGCCGCATGTAGTTGGGTGCCAACGAGAGTTCGACCAGCGGTTCGATGTTGTGAGCGCCGAAACCGCACTCCTCCATGAGCTCGCGGTTGGCGGCGCCGACGATATCCTCGCCTGGGTCGACCAGTCCTTTGGGCAGGGTGAGCACATAGTCATCGAAGCCGGCGGCGTATTCCCTGATCAGGAGGACATGCTCCGGATCGGGCATGGCGACAATCATTACCGCACCGTGATCGCTTCCCATCAGCCGCTCGAATGTGCGCTCGGCGCCGTTGGAGAAACGAAGTTCCAGCTCTTCGATGGCGAACAGGCGGCTTCTGGCGACCTCCCGTTGAGCCAGTATGCGCGGTTTGTCGTGGGATGAGTGCCCCATGCAGCCTCCTGCAGCTTATGTCGTCGGATCATTCGATCCCGTACAATAGCATGTCATCGACCTTTACTGTGGAGCTTGGGCCAATGATCGATTGGCGAGCGATCGATACCGTACTGTTGGATATGGACGGTACCCTGCTGGATTTGCATTTCGACAGCCATTTCTGGCTTGAACACTTGCCACGTCGCTATGTCGAACTGCATCGTCTCGACGATTCGACCCAGCATGAAATTCGTGCGCGCATCATACGCGAGCAAGGCACGCTGAACTGGTACAGCTTGGCCTATTGGAGCCGGGAACTGGGTATCGACGTCGTCGCGCTGAAGCGTGAAGTTCAGCACTTGATTGGACTGCGGAGTGATGCACTGGATTTCCTGCAATGGCTCAAGCGTTCCCACCCACGTGTCGTGTTGGCGACCAATGCGGATCGCGAGAGCCTGGCATTGAAATTGCCGCTGACCGGTCTCGAGGATTATTTGGATGCCATCGTCTCCTCGGCGGATGTCGGCACTCCCAAAGAGGCGCCTGAGTTCTGGTTCGCGTTGCAGGAAGTCGAGCGTTTCGATCCGCAGCGTACCCTGTTCATCGATGACAACCCGGCGGTGCTGGAAAGCGCCCGCGAATATGGTATCCGCTATCTGCTCGGTATCAAGCAGCCCGATAGCCAGCGCCCCGAGCGTGAATTGGAGGAGTTCATCGCGCTCGATCATTTCGCCAGCATCCTGCCGGGGGAGCATCCACCGGTGTAACGCCATTTTTCACTCGGGATATTCATCGAGGTAAACATGGAGACAGTCAGGCTCGACAAGTGGCTGTGGGCCGCGCGCTTCTTCAAGACCCGCCAAGTCGCCAAGAAAGCTATCGAAGGCGGCAAGGTTCACTACAATGGGGCGCGTGCCAAGACCAGCAAGAATGTCGAAGTCGGTGCCTTGATCAAGGTGCCCCAGGGGTGGGACACCTGGGAAGTCGAGGTGCTGGCGCTCTCTGGGCAGCGCCGTGGTGCCCCCCAAGCTCGCGAGTTGTATCGCGAAACCCAACGTAGCGCGACAAATCGCCAACGCGAGGCGGAAAACCGCCGGCTCGCCAATCAGGCAATGCAGCATCCATTGAAGCGCCCGGATCGCAAGCAGCGACGTGAAATCAAGCAATTCATGCGCGGTGGCGGCATGGATAGCGGTGGTGAAGAGTGAGAACCATGACGGATCAGATTCAACGTTTTCTTTTCGATAACACGGATGTGCGCGGCGAACTCGTGACTTTGGAGTCTGCCTACAAGGAAGTCCTGACAAGGCAGGCGCACCCGGAGCCCGTTACCCGGCTGTTGGGCGAGTTGCTGGCGGCAGTGGCCTTGCTGACGGAAACCGTCAAGCTTGATGGCACCCTGAGCATCGAAGTCAGAGGTCAGGGAGCGCTATCGTTGCTCATGGCGGAGTCCAATCCCGGTGGTGAACTACGCGCTATCGCGCGGCTTGCCGATGAACAGGCCCTGCCTGCCGACAATACCGACTTTCGCCATCTGGTCGGCGACGGCCAGATCGTCATCACTCTCGACCCCCGTGAAGGCAATCGCTATCAGGGCATCGTGGCGTTGGATGCCGATACCCTGGCCGGTTGCCTCGAAGCGTATTTCGCTCGCTCCGAACAGTTACCGACCCGTTTGTGGCTGGCGGCCGATGGCCAAATGGCGGGTGGCTTGCTGTTGCAACGGCTGCCACATGACGAGCGTTATCAACAGGATGCCGATGCCTGGAATCGATGCGTCAAGTTGGCGGAGACGCTGAGCGATGAGGAGTTGCTGACGCTGGAGCAGCGTGAGTTGCTCTTCCGGCTCTATCACGAGGAAACGACTCGTGTCTTTGACCCCAAACCGCTCCGTTTCGGCTGTACCTGTTCGCGTGAACGCATTGCGTCTGCCTTGCTTGGCCTGGGGGCCGAGGAACTGCGCGATATCCTTGAAGAACAGCGGGCCATAGAGACCCAGTGCCATTTCTGTCACACCGCTTACCACTTCAGCGCGGCCGAGATCGAGTCGCTCATCGAGTCACCGGATTCGCCGTCCCCGACGATTCATTGATGACGCCATTCGTCGCCAAATGATTCCATGTAGTAGTAAAACTACAAGAAAATCGGTGAATTACGGCGTTTCCCCCTGCTATTCTTTTTGTAATAATGTCGGCCCCAGACAGGGGCCGAGTCGTATCCGCCAAGACAACAGAAGTGAGTTCACTCACCCGCGGCTCGGCCTGCAATCCATGGAGTGTGTCGTACCAGCATCGCTGTCGCGTTGCTTGGACGACGATCTACGGGCTAACGAGAGAATCGGCCGCAAGGCCTTAGGACACCGACATGACTACGACTCAACCGGCAGTTGCCGATACCGGCGCCGCCCCATGCTTCACCAATCTCACCCAGGCAGAACTGATCGAACATGCCGTGCTGCGCGGCGAAGGCCGCCTGGCCTCCAACGGGGCGCTCGTGGTGAAAACAGGCAGGCGTACGGGGCGCTCCACCGCAGATCGCTTCATTGTCGATGAACCTACGACCAGTGGCAGCATCGATTGGGGCAGCGTCAATCGCCCCTTCGATGCCGACAGGTTCGATGCCTTGTGGTCACGAGTCGATGCCTATCTGGAGGCACGCGATCGTTTCGTTTCCGAGCTGCATGTCGGAGCGGATCCGACTCACTATCTGCCGATTCGTGTCACGACGGAAATGGCCTGGCACAATCTCTTCGGGCGCACCATGTTCGTGCGTCCCAGTGTCTACAACAGCGCACGCAACGACGAGTGGCGGATACTCAACGCGCCACATTTCGTTTGCGATCCCGAACGGGATGGCACGCACTCGGAAGCGGCTGTGATCATCGACTTTGCCGGCCGCCGAGTCCTGCTTGCCGGATTGCACTATGCCGGCGAGATGAAAAAGGCCATGTTCTCGGTACAGAACTTCCTGCTGCCGGACGTCGATGTGCTTCCCATGCACTGCAGTGCCAATGTCGGTGAAGATGGCGAAACCACGTTGTTCTTTGGGCTCTCCGGGACCGGCAAGACGACGCTGTCCGCCGACCCGGCGCGTTACCTGATCGGTGATGATGAACATGGATGGGGAGAAGGCACCGTCTTCAACATCGAGGGAGGCTGCTATGCCAAATGCATCGATCTGTCGGAAAAGAATGAGCCGGTGATCTGGAACGCCATTCGTTTCGGTGCGGTGCTCGAGAATGTGGTACTCGATGATCGCCGGGAGCCGGACTATGCCGATGGCAGCCTGACTCAGAATTCGCGTGCGGCTTATCCCCTGGAGCATGTCGACAAGCGCGTACTGGAAAACCGTGCCGGTGAGCCCAATGCGATCATTTTCCTGACCTGCGACATGAACGGCGTGCTGCCCCCAGTGTCGGTGCTGTCCAAGGAGGCGGCAGCTTATCATTTTCTCTCCGGCTACACCGCCAAGGTCGGGTCGACGGAAATGGGGGCTTCCAGCGGCCTGGAAGCTACCTTCTCGACCTGCTTCGGCGCTCCCTTCTTTCCGCGGCCCGCCAGCGAATACGCTGACTTGCTGATCAAGCGTGTAACGGCCTATGGATCTCGGGTCTATCTGGTCAACACCGGCTGGACGGGCGGTGCCTATGGCGAAGGTGGGTCACGTTTTTCGATTCCCACTACCCGGGCGATCATCAGTGCCATTCAGTCCGGTGTGCTGCGTGATGTGGAAACTCGGCGTATCGATGGTCTCAATCTCGACGTGCCCGTCGCCGTTCCCGGTGTCGATTCCAGCTTGCTGGACCCCCGCCAGACCTGGGAGGACAGGCTGGCCTACGATCGGCAGATGCAGTCGCTGGTGGCCAAGTTCGTCGACAACTTCAAGAAATTCTCCGGCGTCGATCCGGCCATCGTTGCAGCGGGACCGAGACTCAACTGACAGCGCCGAGAACTGGAGTGCGCCAGTGCGGTCCAAACAAGAACGGCATGACGAACGGGTTCCTATGCCGCTGGCGTATGGAGGTGGTTGGCATGAAACGACGCTATTTTCTGAGTCTGCTTGGGGTCGGTGGGGTGATTGGCGTGCTGCCGAGCATGGTCAGCGCGCGCCCGAAGCCGGATGTGGAGCGGGCCAGTAATATCGAAGTGCTGGAGTTATCGGAAGAGGAATGGCGTGAGCGTCTGGACGAAAAGCAGTATCGCATCCTGCGTGACAATGGGACCGAACCAGCGTCTTCCAGCGAACTCAACCAGGAAACCCGAGAGGGCGAATATCGCTGCGCCGGTTGCGATCTGCCCCTGTTCACCAGCGCCATGAAATACGACTCCGGCACCGGCTGGCCGAGCTTCTTCGATCATATCCATGGCCACCTGTTGACCGAAGCGGACTACAAGATGATCTGGCCGCGTACCGAATATCACTGCGCCCGCTGCGGTGGTCACCAGGGGCATGTGTTCGACGATGGCCCTGAGCCGACAGGGCTGCGTTGGTGCAATAACGGGCTGGCGCTGACGTTCGTGCCGGCAGCATAGCGCTGGGCAACGGCAGTCGCCCTGCCACTCGTAGCTCGTGGCTCGCCGCGCCATTTGTGATACCTTGTCGCGATCTTATGTCGGTCTAACGTCAAGGATTTCATGGACGCACACGCCCAAATTACCGCTCGCCTCGCTGCAGAACTCGAGGTTCGTCCCCAGCAAGTGAACGCCACGGTAGCATTGCTCGATGACGGTGCTACCGTGCCTTTCATCTCCCGCTACCGTAAGGAAGTGACCGGTGGTCTCGATGATACGCAACTACGCCGGCTCGAAGAGCGGTTGCGCTATCTCCGCGAACTCGAAGAGCGCCGTGCGATGGTCATTGCCACCATCGACGAGCAGGGCAAGCTGACCGAATCGCTGGCGGCGCAATTACGTGAGGCCGATACCAAGCAGCGTCTGGAGGATCTGTATCGTCCCTACAAGAAGAAGCGTCGCACCAAAGCCCAGATTGCTCGTGAAGCAGGGCTGGAGCCGTTGGCTGACGCACTGCTGACTGACCCGGGGCTCGATCCTGAGAGCGAAGCCGAGCAGTACTTGCGTGCTGCAGAGGGCGACACTCCGGCCATCGACGATGCCAAGGCAGCGCTCGATGGTGCCAAGCAGATTCTCATGGAACGGTTTGCCGAAGATGCCGAATTGGTCGGCCGCTTGCGCGAACGGCTCTGGCAAGAGGGCGAGCTCAGGTCACGCGTCACCGACGGCAAACAGCAGGAAGGCGCCAAGTTCGCCGACTATTTCGAGCACGACGAACGACTGGCACGCGTTCCCTCTCATCGGGCGCTGGCGATGTTCCGTGGGCGTAACGAAGGCGTACTGGCACTGAGCTTGAGACTGCCGGGCGAGGATGAGGCGCCAATGCATCCGATGGAGTCGGCCATCGCCAAGCATTTCGGGATTCACGATGCAGGCCGCCCCGCTGATCGCTGGCTCGCCGAAGTCGTGCGCTGGTCCTGGCGGGTCAAGCTCTATACTCACCTGGAGACCGAATTGATGGCTCGGCTGCGCGAGCGTGCCGAAACCGAAGCCATCGGCGTCTTCGCCGCCAATCTGAAGGACCTTTTGCTGGCCGCTCCCGCCGGCGCCAAACCGACCCTGGCCATCGATCCCGGTCTGCGCACCGGCTGCAAGGTAGTGGTGATCGATGCGACCGGTCAGTTCCTGGATCATGACACCATATACCCGCATGCGCCCCAGAAACGCTGGGACGATGCGCTGGGCGTGCTGGCCAGACTGGTCGAGACGCACGCGGTCGAATTGATCGCGGTGGGTAACGGCACGGCGAGTCGGGAAACCGACAAGCTGGCCGGCGAGCTGGTCAAAGCACTGTCCGGCAAACGGCGGCTATCCAAGGTCATGGTCAGCGAGGCGGGCGCCTCCGTCTATTCGGCGTCGGAGTATGCCGCGCGTGAATTTCCCGATCTCGATGTGACGTTGCGTGGCGCGGTATCCATCGCTCGCCGTCTGCAGGATCCGCTGGCCGAGCTGGTCAAGATCGAACCCAAGTCGATCGGCGTTGGCCAGTATCAGCATGACGTCTCCCAGTTGCAGCTTTCCAAGAGTCTGGAAACGGTCATCGAGGATTGTGTCAACGCGGTAGGTGTCGATCTCAATACGGCATCGCCGGCATTGCTGTCACGTGTCGCGGGGCTGAATCCGGGCCTGGCGGACAACATCGTGGCGCGTCGTAACAGCGAAGGGCCGTTCAACAATCGGCGGGCGTTGCTTGAGGTCAGCCGGTTGGGGCCGCGGACCTACGAGCAGTGTGCGGGCTTCCTGCGCATCATGAACGGTGGCAATCCGCTCGATGCCAGTGCCGTACACCCTGAAGCCTATCCCGTCGTCGAGCGGATCGCCGCACGCAGTGAACGTGATCTTGCCAGCTTGATCGGGGATAGCGGCACACTCAAGGCGCTGGATCCAGCGGATTTCGCCGATGATCGCTTCGGTGTCCCCACGATCAAGGATATCCTCGCGGAGCTCGACAAACCGGGGCGCGACCCCCGTCCGGCCTTTCAGGCGGCTGAATTCCGCGAAGGCGTGGAGGACATCAAGGACCTCGAACCCTCGATGATCCTGGAAGGGTCGGTCACGAACGTGACGCACTTCGGCGCCTTCGTCGATATCGGTGTCCATCAGGATGGGCTGGTACATATCTCGGCGCTGTCGGACAGCTTCGTCAAGGACCCGCGAACCGTGGTCAAGGCCGGCGATATCGTCAAGGTCAAGGTGATGAACGTGGACCGGGAGCGGTCTCGCATCGGCCTTTCCATGCGCCTGACCGACGACCCCGATGCAGAACGTTCCGGCGCTAGCCAACGGGCGGAACGACACGACACGGGAGCTCGCAAGGCGCGTTCCAAATCCGGCAAGGGGGAGCAGCGTCAGCAGGATGACAAGCCTATGGGGGCACTCGGTGAAGCCTTGAAGCAGGCTCGTAAGGGGAAATGACGGTGACGAGCAACGGCAGCAATCTGGCAGTGACCTGCTCGGAGCTCGCCGCTTATACCTTGAAACCCCGGTCATAAGCACCATAATCTGACCACATTCGCGCCAGCGCCTTGCGCTCGCTAATCAAGATCGAGACGCCGCACCAGTGGCTGTCTCCACGACATGGGGTGTTGACCTTGTCCGAGCAACTCGAAAGCGTCATCGATCGGCTCAAGGGGCCGGCCCGAAAGGGATTGATAGGCCGCTTGCGGCGCGGCATCGAGAAAGAGGGACTGCGTGTCGATCCACGCGGGCATATCGCTCAGACGCCGCATCCGCGTAGCCTGGGGTCCAAACTGACGCATCCGCATATCACGACCGACTATTCGGAAGCACTGTTGGAATACATCACGCCAGTGTACTGCCGTCCTCAGGATGCCATGGCGTTTCTCGGTGATCTGCATCGCTTCAGCAATCAGCGTCTCGGCGACGAGTTGCTCTGGCCCGCCAGTATGCCGTCTCGTCTGAACGGCAACGACAGCATACCGATCGCCGATTATGGCCACTCGAATGTGGGCACCATGAAGCATGTCTATCGTAAGGGACTGGATGTGCGCTATGGGCGCATCATGCAGGCGATTGCCGGTGTCCACTACAATGTTTCCCTTCCGGACGACCTGTGGCGGTTGCTGCATGAATTGGACGGGCAGGGCAATATCTCGTTGAATGACTATCGCTCGTCGCGCTATTTCGGTCTGATTCGCCATTTCCGTCGCAATAGCTGGTTGTTGATGTACCTTTTCGGAGCCTCGCCGGCACTCGATGACAGCTTTCTGGAGGGCAAATCCACTCCCGACAAGCTGGAGACGCATGGTCGGCGTACCCTGTTATCACCACATGCCACGACATTACGCATGTCCGATCTCGGCTATCAGAACAAGGTACAGGCCCAACTCAAGATCTGTTTCAACTCCTTGTCGAACTATGTCGGCACCCTGCGTCATGCCATTTCGACACCCTGGCCCGCCTATCAGACCATGGGAGTCAACGAGGACAATGAATGGCGTCAGCTCAATGCCAATATCCTGCAGATCGAGAACGAGTACTATAGTGACATTCGTCCCAAGCGGGTCGCGCGTCATGACGAGACGCCCAGCCAGGCACTGGAGGCGCGTGGCGTCGAGTATATCGAAGTGCGCTGTCTGGACCTGAATCCATTCTTGCCGCTGGGCATCGACGAAACCCAGATGCGCTTCCTCGATACCTTCCTGATGTGGTGCCTGCTGGCCGACAGTCCATGGATTCCCGATGACGAGTGCGACCGTCTCGATGACAATCGTGCCCTGGTGGTCGAACATGGACGCGATCCGGCACTCAAGCTGATGTTTGACGACGGTCAGCGCCCCCTGGCCGAACGTGGTCGGGAAATCTTTGCCGAACTGCGTCGTGTGGCCGAGCTGCTGGATATCATCGAGGGCGACGACCTGCATCAGCAGGCGTTGACGGAACTCGAGCCACGTCTGGACAACCCCGGTATGACGCCGGCGGGGCAGGTCGAGGCCCTGCTGCGGGAGTCGGGTCAGGAGTTCGTTGAATCCACGCTCGAATTGGCTCGCCGGCAAGCCGCCGAGCTGGGGGAAACCCCGATCAGTCGGGCACGTGAGACGCTTTTCGATGAATTATCGTCAACCTCGCATCAGCAGCAGCGTGAAATCGAGGAAGCCGATAGGGAATCGTTCGACGCCTTTCTGGAAACCTATTTCGCGCGCGCCCGCGAACAGCGCGCCGCCAAGGCAATGTGAGTGGAGAATCGCCAATGATGGCCGTATTCAAGCAAGGGACGTTGCGTCACTGGAGTCTGGCGGGCCTGGCCTTCTGCATTGCGATGATGGGAGTCGCCCTCGGGCTGGAGCATGTCGTTGGCCTCGATCCCTGCCCGTTGTGCATCTTTCAGCGGGTTGCGGTGATGTCGGCGGCGGCCGTGTTCGTGCTGGCGGCGCTACACAATCCGCGTGGCCGAGGCGGCCTGGTCTATGCCGGTGTGTCTGCCCTGGCCGTCCTGGTCGGAATCGGTCTTGCCGGTCGTCATATCTGGTTACAATCGCTGCCTGCCGATCAGGTGCCGACTTGCGGCCCTGGTCTTGACTACATGATGGATGTCATGCCTTTGCGTGAGGTGCTCTCTCAGGTGTTGACCAGTTCCGGTGAATGCGCCGAGATCGATTTTCTGTTTCTCGGCGTCTCCCTGCCGGGGTGGACCTTGCTGGGATTCCTCATACTTTTGCTCGTACCGTTAGGCATGGCAACACGTGCGTTGGTAGCACCAGCGAAGAATCAACCATGAGTGGGATTGACAGCGACTCCTGGTAGCGTGAGTCTGACAGTCCGCAATGGAAACCGGGCATCGTGTTCGGGGTATGCGGTTGAGCGAGGAGGTGCCCATGCTGGAAGATTGCAAGTCAGCGTTGGAACGCTGGGGTGGCGTGCACGAGCTGATCGACCGTTGGCTCGGCCAACGTCGTGAGATGCTGGTGAATTTCGTCGAGTTGCAGGAAGCATGCGAGTCCGAACTGGAGGCGGTCGAGAAAGCGCGTATCGACGCATTCAGTGAGCTATTGATGGATTACATCAGCGCCGGTCATTTCGAGATCTACCCTCAACTTCGCGAAGAAGCCAAGGCGTTCGATGATGCCGAAGCTCTGGTCCTGGCCGACAGGCTGTTGGAGCGGTTGGATATGTCCACCGAACTCGTTCTGTCGTTCGATGCCGATTACGCGACATCCAGTCGCTGCCAGCATTACATCGCACGGCTCCCGGCCTGGCTGGATCGTTTGTCGAAAGGGCTGAACGAACGTTTTGCGCTGGAAGATCAACTGATCGGTAGGCTCCATGCCGCACATTCACCACCGCCGGGAGCCGCGCAGACCCCCCGGGCATCGCCGGCATCTTGAGGCGGGCTAACCCGTTACCCTAGCGAGCGCGCCCTCTGCCAAGTACCAGCATGCAGGGCGTCAAGAGCAGTGTCAGCAGGGTGGCGAACGTGAGCCCGCCGGCGATAGCGCTCGACAATTGCGTCCACCACTGAGTCGAGGGCGCGCCGATACCGAGACTTGGTGCCAGCAGGTTGACGTTGACGCCCAACACCATCGGCATCAATCCAAGCACCGTGGTGATGGCGGTAAGCAGAACGGGGCGCAAACGCAGCCCACCCGCTTCCAGAGCCGCATCCCGTGGTGCCATGCCGTCGCCGCGTAGCTGATTGTAGGTATCGATCAGAACGATATTGTTGTTGACCACGATGCCCGCCAGGGCAATGATGCCCATGCCCACCATGACGATACCGAATGGCTGAGCATTGATCAGCAGACCCAACAGGATGCCGGCGGTCGAGAAGACGATGGCCGATAACACCAGCATGGCCTGGTACAGGCTGTTGAATTGAGTCACCAGAATCATTGCCATCAGGAAAATGGCCACCATGAAGGCGGTGACCAGGAAGTCGGCGGTTTCCTGTTGGTCCTCCTGTTCACCGGCCACCTCCAGCTGCACCCCCTCGGGGAGGTCGTCGAGCGATGTCAGCAGCGTCTGAATACGCTCATTGGCTTGATAGCCGCTAGCGACGTCCGACTCGACGGTAATGGCGCGCCGGCCATCGATACGATGCAGGGTACCGACCTTGTGCGCCGATTCCAGTTCCACGAAGTGGCTGATCGGAACCTGGCCGCGCTCACTGGCCAGCGTCAGCCGGCCGAGTTGGTCGAGATTGCGCCAAGCCTCCGGTAAGCGGACTCGTATATCGACCTCGTCATTGGCCCGTTCCGGCCGGTATTCGGCGACAAGCAAACCATTCGTCGTCAGTTGTACGGCGTTGCCGACGCTGGCAACGTCGGCACCGAAGCGGGCGGCGGCCTCGCGATCGACATGAACTCGCCACTCGACGCCGGGCAGGCTCCGGTTGTCTTCGATATCCCGGAAACCGCCCAGTTCGGTCATCTGGCGGCGTATCTGCTCGACAGCCTGGTGGGTCGCTGATGGGTCCGTGGAACTGAGTTCCAGTTGGACGGGTTTGCCGGTTACGGGGCCTTGTTCCTGTTCGCGAAATTCCAGGTCGATCCCTGGCAGGTCGCTGGTGCGCTCTCGCATCTCGTTCAGAATCGTCGAGGCGGGGCGTCGGGTCTGCCAATCATCCAAGCGGAAACTCAGTTGCCCGATGACGTCCGCCCCGAGCTGCTCACTGCTGATCGCGAACGAACGGGCGTAGAGGTTGTTCACCTCACTCATGCCGATCAGACGCTTTTCGACGCGCCGAACAATGGCATCACGCTCTGCGGCGGAGAAGTCGCCACGCGAGCGAACCAGTACCTGAGCGTTGTCCGGTTCGACGCTCGGGAAGAATTCCACACCGTGATTGAAGCGGGCATAGCTACCATAGATCAGTCCCATGACGACCAGTGCACCGAGCAACGTCAGGCCGGGACGAGTCAGCAGCGTGGCCAGTAGACGACGATAGAGACGCCCGCCGGCCGAGGTGAGTACTGCATGACGCGGCGCACTACGGCTGAAGACACCGCCCAGCGTGGGAAGAAAGATCAAGGCCATGGCCAACGATGCCAACAGGCACAGAATGACGGTGGCCGGGAGGTATTTCATGAACTCGCCGACCACACCTGGCCAGAACAGCAGCGGGACGAACACCGATACGGTGGTCGCCGTCGAAGCGATGATCGGCCAGGACATGCGTGATGCTGCATCGATCCAGGCCTGGCGAGCTGAACGGCCCTCACGCAAATGGCGGTCGGCCAGTTCGCTGACCACAATGGCGCCATCCACCAGCATGCCGGCCACCAGAATCAGTGCAAACAACACGACGATATTGAGGGTGTAGCCAAACGACCAGATCAGCAGAATACCGGTCAGGAACGCACCGGGAATCGTCAGGCCCACCATTAACGCCGATCTCGGTCCCATGCTGGCCAGAATCACGATCAGGACCAGCACCACTGCCGTCAGCACATTGTTCAACAACTCCGACAGCATGTCCTCGACGGTTTCGGACTGATCCATGATGGTGGTGGTATCGAGTTCCTCCGGCAACATGGCGCCGGCCTCTTCGAACAGGGCCTCGATGGAATCGATGGTCTCGATGATATTGGCGCCGGCCCGCTTGGAAATCTCCAGAACGACCGCTGGAGCTTCATTGATCCGGGCGAAGCCGGTGGGATCCTTGAAGGTAGGGCGGATGTACGCCACATCGCCGAACGTCACGACCTGGTCGCCATCGACCTTGACCGGCATGCTCATGACGTCATTGAGGTCTTCGATGACCCCCGGCACCTTGAGTGCCTGGCGGCCGGCGCCGGTATCCAGACTTCCGGCAGCGACCAACCGATTGTTGCGGGAGACCCGATTGAATAGCGTTTCGAAGTCCACGCTGTAGCTGTCGAGCACCACCGGGTCGACGATGATTTCGAGCAACTCCTCGCGCTCGCCGCCGATCTCCGCTTCCAGCACTTCGGGGATCCCTTCGATTTCCTGCTGGAGCCGTCGAGCAATGGTTTGCAGTTGGCTCTGTTCCAGTTCTCCCGACAAGCCGATGGACAACACGGGAAACTCCGACACATTGACCTCGATGACGCGTGGATCCTCGGCTTCATCCGGCAGGTCGGTCCGCGCGATATCGACACGTTCGCGAACGTCGGCGAGCGCCTGACGGGGATCGAACCCGGCATCGAATTCCAGCGTCACCGAGGCGTGCCCCTCACTGGATTGCGAGGTCATGCGATCGACCCCGACGATCGTGCGCAGTTCCTGTTCCATCGGGCGCACTAGCAAGCGTTCCGCATCCTCCGGGCTGACTCCCTCGAGGCTCATCGAGACATAGATCATCGGGATCGGCACGTCGGGATTGGCTTCCTTGGGAATCGCCTGGTATGCCATGGCGCCGGCCAGCAGCAGGAATATCAGCAGCAGCAGGGTGGTCCGGGAACGATCCAGTGCTGCTTCGATCAGCGCCCGCATATCACGAGTCCCGAATGTTGGCTGAGAAACTGTCGAGATCGTCGGCGGATGACGGCGAGTCGTCCAGCGTCACGGCGTCGACGCGCTCTCCGGGGTCGACGAGCCCGCCGCCCAGGGTAATCAGCCGTACCTGCTCGGGCAGCCCGGTGACCCAGGCGCGGTCACTGTTGGTCGCCAGGCGCGTGACGGGCTGGAAGACGACGCGATCGTCATCATCGACGGCTTTGACACCCAGCCGGCCCTCGTCGTTGAGGGCCAGCAGTGCCGGCGAGATTGCATGGGCCTGACGCTCGGGAAGGGCAATGGATAAGGTGGCGCTCGCGCCGGCAATGCGCAGGTCGTCAGGGTTATCGAGTCGGGCCTCGATCGCGAAACTGCGCGTGCTCTCATCGGCACGGCTCGACACATGACTGAGCTCGCCCTCCAATCGGTTGCCGTTGAGTAGCGTCACGGTGACCGGCAGCCCTGGTTCCAACGACAGTACATCCCGCTGGGCGACATGCGCCTGTGCCTCGAGCTGACGGTTATCGATCATCAACGCGTAGGTTTCACCCACCTGCAACAGGTCGCCTACTTCGACATCCAGGCGGTCGACGGTGCCCGCGAACGGCGCCTTGGGTCGTGTATGGGACAGCGCTTGCTCGAGGCTGGCGACTTCCGCTACGGCCTGTGCCAGCGCAGCTGCCAGGTTGAGTTGCTCATTGCGTGATATCAGCTCGCGTTCGCGCAGGCGTTCGGCGCCGTCCAGCTCCGCCTGGGCACTCTCCAGCTCTGCCTGAGCGCGTTCGAGTTGCGCGGGAAGGTCCTCCTGGTCGAGCCGCAAGAGTTCGCTGCCGGCCTCGACGACGTCGCCTTCGGCAACGGACAGCGATTCCACGGTACCGGCTTCCCGGGCACGTAGTTCGACTTCCCGGCTAGCGACCAGTTGTCCTTGGGTAACCAAGCGGGGGGCATAGGCGTCTGCCTGACTGGTGACGACTTCCACACGGGTCAATGAATCGCTGGGGGCGCGCGTTGCGTCGGGGGCCTCGCTACGAAACCGCTGGAGAT
Organism: Aidingimonas lacisalsi; assembly: GCF_008079445.1. Taxonomy (GTDB): domain Bacteria; phylum Pseudomonadota; class Gammaproteobacteria; order Pseudomonadales; family Halomonadaceae; genus Aidingimonas; species Aidingimonas lacisalsi. Next base: position 575,047 of record NZ_VRYH01000002.1, read on the forward strand.
CGCCAAACGCCAACCACAAGGCCAGCAGCAGCGCTAGCACCAAGGCCAGCAACACAGGCGTCGAAGGGCGTTTGATGGACATGAGAAGCCTTCCTTGGGCTAGTCGCTAATCAAGCATTACCAGGTCAGTCGACAGCATAACGCACGTCATGCATCTTGCCACGCTGGCCGCGAAACGAAAAACGCCGCCCGGCGAAAACCGAAGCGGCGATGCGAGCATGACGGAAAATGGTAAGCGGCTCGGCTTACATGAGTGAACTGGCTTCTGGCCGTTCCAGCTCGGTCAGGGGAATCTCGCCCGTCAGCAGATCCTCTGCAAAGGTTTCCTCGTCAATCGTGAAGCCAAGGAATTCCTGCGCCAGATACATGTCCTTCTCGGCATTGCCCAGGCAACTGGTGCCACCGGGCGATGGCGTCATGTTGAATACGATGCCTGTGCCGGGATTGATCTTGGCCTCGCCCATGACCAGCTTCTGCTTTTCCTTATCGATCAACTGCGGACGCACGCCGCCGAACCCTTTGGCGAAGCTGACATCCTTGACCGTCAGGCTCGGAACGATCTTCTTGATGTCCTTGAGGAAGAGTCGCTCGCGCAACCAGGGCACCTCGAACATGAAGTTCTTGATGATGTAACGGCGAATGTCACGGACCTTCATCAGATCCCACAGTGCCTTGATGACACGCTTATCCAGGCGCAGTACACGCAGGAACTCACCGAAGGTGCGCATGTTGTAGCGCTCCAGCAACGGCAACATCAGGGCGGTCGGGCCGAAACGGGTCTTGTCCTCGACCAGTACATCGGGGTCACCGTGTACGGCAGCGAATGGCAGGTTCTCGTTCTGCACGGTATAGACCTTGCCATTGAGCACCTTGGGGGTGAAATAGAAGGAGCCGGCCATCGGCAGGCAGGACTTGTCCAGTCCATAGCCCATCTGGTGGGCGAATAGCAGCGAGTGACCACCGGCACTGACCACGACGTAACGTGCGCTGAGAGTGCCCTTGTTGGGGGTCTTGATCTTGAACAGATCGCCCTCTTTCTCGATCTTTTCCACCGCCGTCGAGAGGTGCAGATCGCACGTGGCATCTTTCTCTTCAGCGTTCTTCTGGGCCTGGTCGACGAACGCTTCCGATAGCGTGGTGTAGTTGACCGCGGAGTATTCGTCGGTGGAGCCGAGGGCGACGATGGGCTCTTCCGGACGACGTCCCTCGACCAACTTGGGTTCGAGTTCGGCGATGTCGTCGCGTTCGAGGAGCCGCATCTTCGGGTACAGTTCCTGGAATCTCGTGAAGCGGTTACGCAGGAAATCGCATTCATGTTCTCCCACGCCAAGTACCATCTTGGGATACTTGTAGATGATCCGGTCACGAATCTCCGGCGCCAGCTTGGAGGCAAAATTGACCACCATGCCGGCCGTACGCTTGGTGACCTTGGCCTTCTCCAGCGTGTAGTTGGTCTCTATATCACCACAATGGATGGTCTGGCTGTTGTTGCGCCCATGCGAATTCACGATGGCCACATGATCGTATTTCTCGATCAAGCCGATGGCCTTGAGGTCGGTATAGCGGGCCAGTTCGTAGAGAAGCGCAGTGCCGGAAACGCCGCCTCCCACGATCAGGACGTCATAGGTCGGTGATGATGTGGACATGGAGATGCTCTCACTATGCTGTACGAACCTGTCTCCGAGGCGTGCCCGGAGGCCCGGACCTGTCGGCAATGATCGATCGCCGTTGGGGTCCTCGTCATTTGTCGAATAGCTGCATTATAGACGCTTTAGCGATAAATAAAATCCATGCAAAAGCTATACTTTATGTCTAAGCACTTGACCATAAGGAAAACCTTGGGCCAATGATTGGCGGAAAATACCTTTATGATCAATGAATTAATGAGCCATGTTGGCCGGTCTGCCGTGGTGCGTTGCAATATGAAAAAAAGCGATTTTACCGATAGCCCACGCATTGCCTGCATCGGTCCAGGCGCTATCGCAAGCTCATGATGCGCCAGTCTCTGGCTTGTGCCGTCTCCCGCAGTCTCTCGTCAGGGTCGACGGCAACGGGGTGAGCGACTTGTTCCAGCAGCGGCAAGTCGTTATGGGAGTCGCTGTAGAACCAGGCCTCATCCAGCGTCTGTTCCCGATGCTTCAACCACTCGTTGACACGCTCCACCTTGCCCTCGCGATAGCTCGGTGTACCGGACACATGGCCGGTATAACGTCCGTCGACGATCTCCGGCTCGACGGCAATCAGGTCATCGACACCCAGCCGACGTGCGATGGGGCCGGTGATGAAACGGTTGGTGGCAGTCACGATCAATAGCGTATCCCCCTGGATACGGTGACGGGCCAGCAACTCCTCTCCCTTGGCCAGAATATGAGGCTCGATCTTGTCGGCCATGAATTGCTGGTGCCAGGCCGCCAACTGTTCCGGCGAGTTTTCCGCCAGCGGCTTCAAGGCCACTTCCAGAAACGCATGGATATCCAAGGTGCCGTTTTCATAGTCACGCAGGAAACGCTCATTGGCCTCACGATAAGCCACGGGATCCACGGCTCCCTGCTCGAGCAGGAACTCTCCCCAGGCATGATCGCTATCGATATCGATCAACGTATTATCCAGATCAAAAATGGCCAGACTCACGCTACCTCCCTGCATCGCATGGTTATGTTGCAACGCCGCGGAGTATGGCAGAAACGGTGGACAGCGGCGAGTCGCTCGAAGCTCGTATTGATGCCCTTTCGAGCTTTGTGGAAGAATGGCTGCAATACTGGATTCAAAGGTGATGTCCGTGATCGACGCTGACGGCTTTCGCCCCAACGTTGGCATCATTATTGCCAACTGCGAGGGCCAGCTGCTATGGGCGCGTCGGGTAGGACAGAATGCGTGGCAATTTCCTCAGGGAGGCATCAAGTCTGACGAGACACCGCAACAGGCGCTGTTCCGCGAGCTTGAAGAAGAGATCGGTCTGACCGAGGCCGATGTCGAGGTGCTCGCCTGTACCCGGGGATGGCTGCGCTACCGTCTACCGAGACGCATGATAAGAACGCATTCGCGGCCGGTTTGTATCGGCCAGAAGCAGAAATGGTTTCTGCTCAGTATCCGGTGTCAGGAGAGCCGGATTTGCGTGGATACGACACCCAAGCCGGAGTTCGATGGCTGGCGATGGGTGAGTTACTGGTATCCCCTTGGCCAGGTGGTGCCCTTCAAACGCGAGGTATATCGTCGCGCGTTGCGTGAATTGGCGCCTCGGGCACAACGCTTGGCGCTTGAGCGAAATGGTTAGACACCGACAATAATGTAACGACAAGAAGACAATCTATGCTTGAGGTTCTTCGCCGCATCGTCCAGGAGGTCAATAGCGCGCGCACGCTGAATGCGGCGTTGGCGACCATGGTTCGCCGCATTCGCAAGGCGATGCGTACCGATGTCTGCTCCTTCTATCTGTATGACACCGAACAGGATTGCCTGGTGTTGATGGAGACGATCGGGTTGCGGACCCAGGCCGTAGGGCATGTGACCATGGCGCTCGGCGAGGGGCTGGTCGGTTTGGTCGCCGAACGCGGAGAACCGCTCAACCTCGAGGATGCGCCGGCTCACTCGCATTTCCGCTACTTCGAGGAAACCGGCGAAGAGCGATTCTCGAGCTTTCTCGGGGTGCCCATCATTCATCAGCGACGCATGCTTGGCGTGCTGGTCGTGCAGCAACAGGACAAGCGACGTTTCGACGAAGGCGACGAAGCCTTTCTGGTGACCATGGCGGCACAGTTGGCCGGGGTGCTGGCCCATGCCCTGGCCACAGGCACCTTGAGCCGGCCGATGCAGACCGACGGTCAGGCGGTCTTCACAGGGGTGGCAGCCTCGCCGGGGATGGCGATCGGGGAGGCCTTGGTGATCGCGCCGCCTGCTGATCTCGACAATGTCCCCGATTTGATTCCCACCGATATCGATTACGAGATACAGCGCCTCAAGGAAGCCATCTATCGTGTGCGTGACGAGATTCGCGCCACCGGTGAGCGTTTGGCGAGCCGTATCAGTGCCCAGGAACTGGCGCTGTTCGAAGTTTATCAACAGATGCTCAGCGAGGCGGCACTGGGCCAGGAGGTCGAGAAACGTATCCGCGAAGGGCAGTGGGCTCCAGGGGCGCTTGCCGATGTCGTGCGCCGCCACGTTCAGTATCTGGAACGGGTCGATGACAGCTACTTGCGTGAACGCGCGGCCGACGTTCGCGATTTGGGGCGCCGCGTACTCGCCCACCTTCAGGAGGAAGCGCCTCAGACACCGGATACCTTCCCTGACCGGGCGATTCTGGTCGGCGATGAGTTGAGTGTCGCCACGTTGGGCGAAGTGCCGCGTGGCAAGCTGGCCGGCCTGGTCGCGATACGTGGCTCCAGCACCTCGCATGTGGCAATCCTGGCGCGTGCCATGGGCATCCCCACCGTGCTCGGCATGGTCGATCTGCCGCTGCCGCGTCTCAATGGGGCTCCGGTGATTCTGGATGGCCACCGTGGCCGCTTGTTCGTACGGCCCAGCAATGAGCTGGAAAATCATTATCAGATGCTGATCGACGAGGAGCAGGCCCTGGCGGAAGTGCTCGAGCACGAGCAGGATCTGCCCTGCCGCACCCCGGATGGTCATGACATGCCGCTCATGGTCAATACCGGTCTGGCGGTGGATGCTGTCGCGTCGTTGAAGACACGTATCAGCGGTGTCGGTCTCTACCGTACCGAAGTGCCGTTCATGATCACCGATCGCTTTCCCGGCGAACAGGAGCAGACACGGCTATATCGCGAACAGCTCGAAAGCTTCGCGCCACTACCGGTGATCATGCGCACCCTGGACATCGGTGGCGACAAGGATTTGCCCTATTTCCCCATCGAGGAGGCCAACCCCTTCCTCGGCTGGCGCGGCATCCGCGTCACGCGGGACCATCCGGAAGTGCTGATGGTCCAGTTGCGCGCCATGCTGCGCGCCTCACAAGGGCTGGATAACCTCCAGGTCATGCTGCCCATGGTCACCAACGTGGATGAGGTCGATGACGCACTCAAGCTGATGGACAGGGCGCGTGTCGAACTCGCCGAAGACGGCGTCAACGTCGATCGGCCCAAGGTCGGGATCATGCTCGAAGTGCCGGCGACGCTATACCAGCTGGAAGCGCTGGCGCAACGATCCGACTTCTTTTCAGTGGGCAGCAATGACTTGACCCAGTATCTGCTGGCGGTGGACCGCAACAATCCGCGTGTCGCCGAACTCTACGATGCCTGCCACCCGGCGGTGCTTGCCGCTTTGGCGCGTCTGGCCGATGAAGCCTCGGCATTGAACGTCCCCACATCGGTGTGTGGCGAACTGGCAGGCGATCCTGCCGGCGCCTTGCTGTTGATGGGAATGGGGTTCGAAACGCTATCGATGAACGCCCCCAGCCTGCCACGCGTACGCGCCGCCATTCGACGCGTTCCCATGAGTGCTGCCAAGTCGCTGGTGGAGGAAACCTTGTGTTTGCCCACCCCGAAAGCCGTCAGGGAACATCTGGAAACCCGCCTCGGAGAATGGCAGTTGACCCACCTGCTACCGCCGAAGGATTGATTATGCAGGATTGTCGGAGTTGTAGGCACGTTCTCAATCGTTACCTGCCGGATGTGCCACCGCCGGGTGCCTGACGGCGCCAATCGCGACTGAAGTCGCTCCCACATGAACCCGTGCCACCTGGGTGGTAAGATTGTGGGGGTCGTAGGAGCGGTTTCAACCGCGATGCAGGGCGTTGAGCCCTGCTGGATGTTCCACCGCCGGGCGCCTGACGACGCCCATCGCGACTGACGTCGCTCCCACATGGAACCCGTGCCACCGGGATGGTGAGGTTGTGAGGGGCGTGGGAGCGGTTTCAACCGCGATAAGGCGGTGTCATGCGCGGTTATTCATGTCCAGCGAGAGTGCGGTTTCCCCCAGCCATTGACCGCCCGGCCCATAACGGCGCTCGGCCATATCGATATGGCCGTCGGCATGCCATGTAAGCCAAGTCATTGCGCGTGTCCCGTAATCGTCACCGACGATAAAGAGGGGGGACAACTCCCGTTCCCGTGCAAGGCCGATGCCCGTCTCGGGGAGTCGTGAGTCATCACTCTCCTGGTGGCTGTCACCCATGACGTCCAGGGCATCGTCGGGCCAGCGGCCCGATGTCAGACACCAAGCCAGACCGCGTCTGGCGCGTTCGGTCTTCGGCCAGGGCGTATCGAGCGAGGCATTGGAGATGGCGTGTTGGCCGGGGGGCACTCGCAAGAGTTGGGGAGTGCCGTGTCCATGGTGTAAGTGCCAGACATGCTCACCGTCGCTGGTCAGCAGGTTGAATCCCGCATATGCCGCCGCCCGGCGGGTGGCTAACTGATCCAGCCAGGCCGGCAGGTCGTCGCATTCGAGTGCGTCGCGGACGAGTTGGCCGCGGCTGGGTGGGTCGGCCGGGGGGACGAGTGCCGTGTCGCGAACATTGGTGACTGCCGCCAAGCGTCCACGACGGTGAACGGCCAACCACCCACCGCCGGCAACCAGGTCCCGGCCACCGACGATATCGGGTGTCTCTTGCCAGGGTGACAACGGTGCCGTGTCACGGGCATGGAATTCATCCCGATTGGCGATGAGACGCAGCCTGATGGCGGCCTCGGGGCGGAAGTCAAAAGCGATCAAGCACATGAGGGAACCATAGCGTCAAAGGCGCTGCCATGCCATGACATCATCGTCGTCGCCAAGTACACTCAGGGATTCGATTCGACCGATAACAGGGAAGCATATGCGCGTCGAGGCACGCACGGAAAGCCTCTGGCACCGGCTGGTATGGCCGATACTGTGGCGGTTGCTGCTAGCTGAAGGGGTGCTGATCACGTTATGCGTCATCGGGTGGGGAGCGATCTGGATTGCTTCTATGCCTCCGGCGCTGGTCTGGCAGGCGCACACCTGGCTGGTTCTGGCCCTGTTGTCGGGCACCGGGACCATCGTTGCCATCTTTTTCGTGATGCTACGCCAACGCCTGAGGCACTGGGAAGCCGCTATCGATACCCCTTGTGATCGCCTTGAACATCTGCTGCGCGAGGTACAGAAGGATCTCCCTTTCTGGCTGAAACCCCAGCGGTTGCTGCCGGTCAAAACCGAACCTCAGGGCCCCTTGTCCCGTTTCGAGACCTTGCTGGATGGACTCGAAACGCTGCTGGACCGCCTTGGCAAACGCCCTCGGCTCGAGCAGATGCTGTCTGCGGCGAGTCAACCCGCCTTTATCGTGCGTCACGATACGCTGGTAGAAACCAACACAGCATTCGAGCAATTGGTCGGACGCACCCGAAGCGACCTGCGGGGTATCGGGCCGCATTATCTGTTGCGCCATGACGAGCGTGATGAAGATGCCAATATCGTGCGGATTCACGATGCCCAGGGACAGTGGCACGTTTTCCGTCTGGTGACCTTGAAGGACGGGGAGGACTACCAGCTCGGTGTGCTTGAAGACGTGCAGGAGATTCGTCAGCGCATCTCTCAATTGACCCTCTCGCGTGACCATGCGCGCGAGGAGTCGCGGCTGAAATCGAATTATCTGGAACTGTTGCAGCGTGAGCTGAACCCTTTGGTGGTCGAGCTCAACGAGCTCTTTGCCCGGCTCGACATGGCCGATGAAAACTTGCTGGTGCGCGAACGTCTGGCGGATATCGCAGTGCTGGTTGCCAATCTGGTCGATACGCCGGAGAGCCAGTCGCCGACGGTAGAGCCCGAACCAAAGCCGGTCGAGTACCGGATTCTGGTCGTCGATGACGGGCCAGTGAATACCATGCTGGCGCACAACGTGCTCGAATCACAGGGATTGACCGTCGACACGGCCGATAATGGTCGCATTGCGCTGGAAAAAGCGCGCCAGATGCATTATGACCTGGTGTTCATGGATATCTTCATGCCCGACCCCGATGGCATTGAAACGAGCCGCCTCTGGCGTGCCAGAGAAGCGACGGGCGAGCAGACGAGGCGCAGTGTGCTGGTGGCACTGACCGCCAGTGCCACTGACGAGGACCGTCGGCGCTTCGCCGATGTCGGTATGGATGACTGCATCGCCAAACCGTATCGGCCGAGTGAACTCGTCGACATGATCCAGCGCTGGTTACCGCAGGCACTGCAGGCTCGCTCGACATGATGACGGCCGTGGTCATATGGGGTGCATACCTGGTGCTGGGCGCATTGGCGGGTACCATGGCCGGTCTGTTCGGTGTCGGGGGTGGCCTGATCATCGTGCCCGTTCTCGTCATGGGCTTTGGCCTGCAAGGGATCGACGAAGCGGTGATCATGCACCTGGCCGTGGGCACGTCGTTGGCGACCATCATGATCACGGGCGCCTCTTCCGCCTGGAGCCACTACCGGCGAGGGAGTCTGCACTGGCCCTGGTTTCTGGCGTTATTGCCGGGGTTGATACTCGGGGCGATTGCCGGTGTCTTCATCGCTGGGGCATTATCCAGTGGCTTGTTGGGCACCCTGTTCGGCGTGTTCGTCTGGCTGATGGCCATACGGTTGGCCGTGGGATTCACGCCGCGCGTCGGTCACCGTGCCCCGGGGCGGGCCGTCATGGTACTGGCCGGCGTCGTGATCGGGGCTATCTCATCGCTGTTCGGTATCGGCGGCGGGGCGCTGACCGTGCCCTGGTTGTCACGTGCCGGCGCCTCCATGACCCGGGCGGTTGGAACATCCGCAACCTGCGGCTTGCCAATTGCCCTGTTCGGTACCCTGACATTCATGGCAATCGGCTGGGGCGAGGCCCGTCTGCCTGCCATCGCGACCGGATTCGTGATGTGGCCCGTGGTACTCTGCATTGCCATCACCAGCGTGCCTTTTGCCCGTTTGGGAGCGCGCCTGGCGCATCGTCTGCCGGCACGAGTCCTGCGCCTGGGGTTTGCCACACTGCTGGCGGTGGTCGGGACCAAGTTCTTGTTGTCATAAGGATTCTCCATGCTTGCTTACCCCAATATCGATCCTGTGGCCTTTTCTCTGGGGCCGTTGACTATCCACTGGTATGGCCTGATGTACGTCATCGGCTTCGTGGCGGCGTGGTGGTTGGGCCGTCGCCGTGCTGATCGCCTCGGTGTGAGCCAGGATGCGATTGGTGATCTGCTCTTTTACGGTGCCTTGGGGGTCGTCGTCGGCGGGCGTGTCGGTTACGTGCTGTTCTACGGCATGGGCCGATTCCTGGAAAATCCGCTTTGGCTGTTTCAGGTCTGGGATGGCGGCATGAGTTTCCATGGCGGCTTGCTCGGGGTGTTGCTGGCGGCACTGTTCTTCGCCCGACGGCACGGCCTGGCGTTCTTCACACTGACCGATTTCATCGCACCGCTGGTGCCTATCGGACTGGGGGCGGGGCGTATCGGCAATTTCATCAATCATGAACTGCCGGGGCGGGTCACCGACCTGCCCTGGGGCATGCCGTTTCCCGGTATGGGGCCGCAGCCCCGCCACCCGTCGTCGCTGTATGAATTCCTGCTCGAAGGCGTCGTGCTGTTCATCATCCTGTGGTGGGTATCGGCGACGCCGCGTCGGCGTGGCATGATCTCGGGGCTGTTTCTGACACTCTATGGAGTGTTCCGCTTCGCCGTGGAGTTCGTGCGCATGCCCGATGCGCACATCGGCTTCCTGGCCGGGGGGTGGTTGACCATGGGCATGCTGCTCTCACTGCCCATGCTTGGCTTCGGCATCGTGCTGCTGGCCTGGTCACGTCGTCAGCCGATGACCAATTAGCGTAAAGTGTTGGGGAGGAGTGACGATGCGAACAACCTGTGATGAGACGGATGAACAATGGCCAGTCCTGGCTTGTGCCGTTGGTGAAAAGTACACTACCTCTCCATTTTCCTAGACCGGAAACGACCTGACCGCAATGGATTCTCCAGCACTCGAACAGCCTTATCTCGACCTGATGCGCCAGGTATTGGCGCAGGGCGTTGCAAAGCACGATCGTACCGGCGTCGGTACGCGCAGCATTTTCGGCCATCAGATGCGTTTCGACCTGGCGCGCGGTTTTCCGCTGGTGACCACCAAGAAACTGCACTTGCGCTCGATCATCCACGAATTGCTATGGTTTCTCTCCGGCGATACCAACATCCGTTATCTGCAGGATAACGGGGTGTCGATCTGGAACGAGTGGGCCGATGAGAACGGTGACCTCGGCCCGGTCTACGGCTATCAGTGGCGTAGCTGGCCACGCCCGGATGGCGGTCATGTCGATCAGATCGCCAATGTCGTCGCGCAGATCAAGACGAACCCGGATTCGCGGCGGCTGATCGTCTCTGCCTGGAACCCGGCGCTGGTCGAGAACATGGCCCTGCCACCGTGCCACTGCCTGTTCCAGTTCTATGTGGCCGAGGGGCGCCTGTCCTGTCAGCTTTACCAGCGCAGTGCCGATATCTTCCTGGGCGTGCCGTTCAACATCGCCAGCTATGCGTTGTTGACGCGCATGATCGCCCAGGTCTGCGGCCTGGCGCCGGGCGAGTTCATCCACACGCTGGGCGATGCCCATCTGTACGCCAATCATCTGGAGCAGGCCGAGCTGCAACTCTCGCGTACGCCGCAGTCGCAGCCTCGGCTCTGGCTGAATCCCGCGGTGAACGACCTGTTCGCCTTCCGCTTCGACGATATCCGCATCGAAGGGTATGACCCGCATCCGGCGATCAAGGCAAAGGTGGCAGTATGATCTTTTGATCGTGTAGCACGTGTATGCTTTTCACGGTGTATAGAATTGCATCTGCATCAATAAGCCGCCCTTTGAGGCGGTTTTTTAAGTTTTATTACATGATTTTTATTATTTAATTAAATCTAATGTAACATTAATGTTATGATTTCATAAGAAATTATTAACTGCATCGTCATATTTTCCCTGCAAAGTTACCGCCGAATCCATGGGGTTCTTCGGTTGCCTTTGGCAATATTTTCAGAATCTATTTTTGGTGACTTTTATGAGCAGGGTGACGATGAAAACGGCGGTGGCATTGGGGGCCACTTTGGTTGCTGCTTCCGCTCAGGCTGAAGACTTTGAGGTCGGTGAGAACACCACGATGTCTCTCTTCGGCACGATCGAGCTGAAATACAATACCAGTCATGTTATTGACAATAATCAGGGTGACACAGAAAGCGAGTCCGGTTACGAAGATAATGGCTCCAGCATCGGTGCGGGCGTTGAGCACCGCTTTGATAATGGCCTTACGGGTTACGCAATTGCCGAGTTCGAGCACGATGCCAACGAGTCCGATGGCTCGGTCAAAGAAGATGTCGCCTTTGCAGGGCTTCGTGGTGATTTTGGTGAGGTGCGTGCAGGGTCTTTCGACAACATCTATACCGCAGCCATTTACGACCTGATCGATCCGTTCGAGACGGCTAGCCTGGGTGAGGAGGTCGTCAGCGAAGAGGACAACCAGATCGCCTATTACAGCCCGAGTTTCGATGGTTTCAGTTTCGAGCTGATGGCGCGTATCAAGGGCGACAAAGAGTCGGAAACCGGGGATAACGATCAGGGCATCGCCGGGGTCGTCAAGTACGCCGCCGATACCTGGGCGATCCATGCCGGTTTCGATGATCGTGGCGCCAACGCAGTCGAGGGGCCTAATGGTGAGTTTACGACGCAAGACCCGGTGTATGGGGTAGGTGGCCTGGTCAGCCTGACCGATGATCTCGGCCTGGCTGCCCGCTATTCCGTGCAGGAAAATCTCGAAGGCTCCAGCGATGGCGATGAAACGGCATTCTATGGTGCATCGCTCAGCTATGATTATGGCCAAGGCACCGTTTACGGCGCGGTACAGGAAGTCGATCCCGATCAAGGGGATAGCGACACTCAGTTCGCCGCCGGGGTGAACTACTCCATCGTCGACAACCTGTACGTCTACAGCGAGTACGGCAGTTATGACCCGGCCGATAGCGAGGTCGGTGAGATCGACACCCAATACGAAGTGGGTGCCGTCTACGAATTCTGATCCTGACCCAGGCGCTCACGGAGGCGATCCGCCCCTACCACGCCAGGGACACGGCTTTACAGAAACTTGTTGGAAGGAATGCAAGATGCATATGTCCATGAAACGACTGCCTGCCGCGATGGTGGCTGCAAGTACCTTGATGATGACGGCCGGCGTTTCCGCCAATGACGACTTGACCGATGTCTGTCCGTCACCCATCAAAATGGCCGACACCGGTATCGAAGGCATGGGGCCGCTGGATGAGGCATTCGGCCCGTTTGCCGAGGAATTCGAGGCCACGACCGGGCTGGAATTGGAAATGTTCAGCCTGAGTAACCGCACGGCAGCCGGCAATGCCCTGCAATACGATGATGTCGACCTGGTGTTTGCCGGTCCCTCCGAGTTCGTGCTTTTCGACGGGCTCAGTGATATCGAGATTCTGTTTGCCATTGAGCGTCCTCATTACGGCAGCAGCTTCTTCGTGCCGGAAGACAGTGATATCGAGTCTCTCGAGGATCTGGAAGGCAAGCATGTGGCGCTGAAGGATACCGGCTCGACCAGTGGCCATATCATTCCTAGCAAGATGCTGGTGGAAGCCGGTCTTGACCTCGATAAGGACCTCGAGATCACCATGGCCGGTGATGCTCGGGTAGCGGCGCTCGTCAATGGTGATGTCGACGCCATGGGTGGTGGCAATCGCGATATCGAAGAGATCGAAGCCTCGGATCCCGATGGCGACTATCGAGTGATTGCCAAGAGCGATGTACTGCCCGGCGACCCCGTGATCATGCGCGGCAATCTCCCGGAAGACTGCAAGAGCGGTTTGCGTGACTCGCTCCGGGCCAATGACGATGCGCTATGGGAAGCCCTGGTAGCGACTGATCGCAATGAGGACAAGTTCCTCAATCGTGACTCGTCCATGGGCTTCGATCGCACTGCCGAAGACTATGAAGTCATCGAGCAGGCCTACGATGCGGCAGGCATCGAGCTCGAGTAATCACCTTCATCGCTGATCGTTTCTTTCTTGCCATAGTGGACGTGGAATTCGGCACAAGGACGTGCCTGTTTCCTGTTTTGTCATTATCCATTCATATTCTTTGATCAAGGTCACGGGAAAGTACGTGGCGGTGCGCCTCACGTTGTTTCCTTTTTCCCGGAGTTCTCAAGTGACAGCCATTCAGGTCCAGGACCTTCACAAGTCGTTCGATTCTCTTCATGTACTGCGTGGTATCGATTTCGAGATCGCTCAGGGCGAATGCGTCATCCTGTTGGGGGCCAACGGGTGTGGCAAGTCGACACTGATGCGTTGCCTCAACGGATTGGAGCGGCCCGACCGGGGGAATGCGTACATGCATGGCACTGACATTGCGACTGCCGACGCCAGGCAACTATGTCAGCTACGTAGACAGGTTGGTGTCGTCTTCCAGCAATTCAATCTGGTGCAAAATCTTAGTGTCTTTCAGAACGTTCTCTATGGCGCGATGGGGGAGCAGCGTTTCGGCCTGCTCGCCACACTGTCCCCTCTGGCTAACGACGCCCTGCGCGAGCGTGCCATGTACTGTCTGGAGCGGGTATCGCTGGCGGATAAAGCGAAACATAAATGTCGTGAGATCTCAGGTGGTCAACAGCAGCGGGTTGCTATCGCACGTACGTTGATGCAAGAGCCATCCGTGCTGATCGCCGATGAACCTGTTGCCAGCCTCGACCCGAGCGCCGGACGCAATGTCATGAATCTGTTGATGGCCATTGTGGAAGAGCAACGCATGACCGTGCTGTGCTCGTTGCATCAATTGGAACTGGCTAGCGAGTATGGCGATCGGCTGATCGGCATGAAAGCCGGCCGGATCGAATTGGATGCCAGTCGCGACACTGTCGACCATCAGCGTATGGCATCGCTGTATCAAGGTGACGTCAGAGTAGATCACGTACCGACCACACACCACGAACGCCCAGTGACAGCCAGCGTATAAAGCGAGTGCCATCCTGATGAGTCAAGTGAAACGTCCTGCAGCACCAACGACACCTCCACCTACCCGTTTCAAATCACCGCCCGTCTTCGCCTGGCTCTTGATAGTGACGTTTCTTGCCCTCTTTCTGCAGGGTGTCGTCGCGACCGAGATCAGTGTGGAGCGGTTGTTGAGGGGGGCGGTCAATCTCGTTCATTTCATCGGCAGAGCCTTTCCGCCGGACCCCACGGATATCAACACCATCGGTTGGGCCATGCTCGAGACCATGAATATTGCTGTCGTTGGTGTAACGGTCGGCGTATTGCTGAGCATCCCGTTCGCACTGCTGTCGGCGCGTAATACCACTCCCTGGCCCTGGGTACGCGTAATGAGCCGACTGATGATTGCCGCCATGCGGACAGTGCCCGACCTGATCTGGGCCTTGATCTTCGTCGTTGCCGTCGGGCTCGGGCCCATGGCAGGCGTTCTGGCGATCATCATGGACACGATCGGTTTCGCCGCTCGCTTTTTCTCCGAGCGTATCGAAGAAGTGCACCCAGGTCCCTCCGATGCGCTTACGGCGACGGGCGCCGGGCGGCTATCCGTCATCGGTGGCGCCATTCTGCCGGAGACGCTGGCCTCGATGACGGCCACCAGCCTCTATAGCGTGGAAAAGTCCATACGCTCCGCCGTCACCCTGGGTCTAGTCGGCGCCGGAGGCGTAGGTGTCGAATTGGCGGCCGCGATGCGGCTATTCAATTATGACGAAGCGTTGATGATCATACTGGTCATACTGGTCGTCGTGATCGGCTTTGAACAACTCTCTTCCGCGATCAGGAAACGCGTCATTTGAGAGGTGGCAAACCGTAGGCTCGGCCATGCTCGGTCCTGTTTCTCGGCTGTCGATTGCGCTAGGATGCGCTTGTTCGCAATGATAGCTGGAAAACTCATGTTAGAGAGCTCTCTGCAGACCCCCATCGCCATGATCGCCGCCATGTCGCGCAACCGCGTGATCGGCATCGACGGCAAGTTGCCCTGGTACCTGCCCGAAGACCTGAAGTTCTTCAAGGCCATTACCCTGGGCAAGCCACTGGTGATGGGGCGCAAGACGTTCGCCTCGATCGGCCGGCCGCTACCGGGGCGGCTCAATATCGTCGTCACCCGTGACGAGTCGTTCAGCCATGACGGCGTGAGCGTCTGCCATGACCTGCCCAGTGCCCTAAAGCTGGCCGATGCACAGGCGATCATCGATGATACGGAAGAGATCATGGTGATGGGCGGTGCCCAGATCTACACCCAGGCCCTGCCGTATGCCGAGCGGCTGTATCTGACCGAGGTCGACACCGAGTTGACCGGGGATACCTACTTCCCGCAGCGTTCGGATGCCGAGTGGCAGGAAGTGCAGCGCGTGGCGGGCACCCCACGGGAAGGGCAGCCGGCTTACGATTTCGTTGCCTATCAGCGGCGTGCAGGGTGATCGCCGGCCCAGCCGATGAGGGCGTGGTGGCGGAGAATGGGCGGCCTGAATTTGTCAGAACGGCCAACCTGGCACACACTGATTTATCAACATCTTCATAGCGCGGGTTCTCGGCTCAGTCGGAAACGTCGGCGGCGGGTGCCGGTTTTCGAAAATGCCTAGTCAGGGAGGGGCTTGGTCCATGCTCGAACAACGCGTCAATGCGCTATTTGAAGCGCTGGAACAGCAACTCGAGCGTCATCGTCATGAATGGCTGGCGGTGCAGGAGCGGTTGGCGGAACTCGCCGCCCGCAACCGCGAGCTGCAAGCCAGCCAGAGCGAACTGCAGACGCAACTCGACGCTGCGAAGGCCGCGCCGGAGTCGGCACCGAAACATCGCAGCCAAGGCCTGGCCGCCTTGATGGCGCGGCGTGGTCATCCGCGCGTGGCAACGAACGACACATCTGACGATACGCCCGTGGCGTCCGCCAGTGATGAGGCGCCCGAGCGGGAACCCGCCGGTGCCGAGCAAGACAGTGAAACGCGCGCCGAGCAGGCGCCCAGCCATGCAGACGATACCGACGATGCCCAGAGCCGCCTGCCGATCGGTGAGGCCCCCGGGCCGCAGGCGCTGCTCGATCAGTGGTACCAGCGCTATACCGAGACGTTCTTCAAGGGCCATACCCGGCCACTCAAGGTCGGTATCCACAAGGATCTGATGGCGCGTGAGCCGTGGCCGGAAAAACTGGTGAGGCGGGCGCTGGCGTGTTATGTCCATCTGCCGCGTTATCTCAAGGCCGTGCGTACCGGTGCGGAACGGGTCGATCTCGATGGCAACAATGCCGGGCAGGTGACGGAAGGCGAGGCCAAGTACGCGCGCCGCCAGCTCGAGGAACTGCGCGCCCAGGATCGGAGCCGCCAGGCCCGCCAGCAGCAGCGCCAACAACAGCAGGACAGGGCGGACCGCCTGGAGCGCAAGATCGGCGAACTGCTGGCCAAGCACGAGCGTTGATAAGCAGGTCTTGCATTAACACCTTGCGTTGAATCATTATATCGTACGCCAATGTCGGTCATGTGCCTGTCACAAGGTGCTGGCAAGCTTCACGGCGTTGCCAGGGTGGTGGCACGACCTTGGGGCCAAGGGAAAGTTCCCGGGTTTTTGCGTATCGAGATTGAAAACGGTGTTTTTTCTTCTTGCACTCTCGAAAATCCCGGTATATGGTTTCCCTGCGAGCATTGGATTATAACAAGGCTTCGCAGCGGCAGAAGGTGTCGGGCAACTGTCGAACAGTGTTTGTTCACTTGGGTTGCTCAAGCCCTCGATGCCAGGCAAGCCAACTGCATACTGCAGAAACGATCGAAACAGAAAGCTAGTGAAAGGAACAATCGCGATGAAAAAGACGCTGTTAGCCACTGCTATTGCCGGTGCCCTGGGCGCCTCCGCTGCTCAGGCCGCAACAACCGTTTACGACCAGGACGGCACCAAGCTGGACGTCTATGGCCGTCTGGCACTCGCTGTCACTACTGGCGGTGAGCAAGTCGAAGGCGCTGCCAAGTCTGATGGCTCTGAGTTTGTCGATCTTGGTTCACGTTTCGGCTTTATCGCCGAAGAGCAGGTCAGCCAGGACTTCTCCGTCTTCGGCCGCATGGAGTTCCGTGCCCCGATGGACGAGCAGTCCTTCCAGGAATTCAACGTCCGCAATACCTATGCGGGTGTGCGTAGCGAAACCTACGGTCAAGTCTGGGCCGGTAACTTCGATTCCATCTATTACCAGGCCGGCTCCGTATTGTTCGATGTGCCGGAAAACCTCGGTTGGGAATCGATCGGCAGCGTGAGTAACCAGTCTCACGGCGATTCCATCGCCTACAAGTCGCCGGAATTCGCTGGCTTCACCACCTGGCTGCAGGCCAAGCACCATTCCGGCAACGGCAGTGACCAGATGGTTGATACTGACGGCGATGGAATGGAAGACACCTCCGTCGGTCGCGAATCCTCGACTCTGAGTGCCCAGGCGGCCGTTTCCTACGAGCAAGGGCCATTCTACGGCGCCCTGGTCTGGGATCAGGACAAGCGTGCCTTCGACGGTACTTCTGAAGAGCGTGTCACTAGCGGGAATCAGCGTACTGTCGCTGAGTACGAAGGTACCGACGAAGACATCATCGGCGCTTTCGCCAGCTATCAGGTGCTGCCAGCGCTGAGCCTGCGCGCCGGCTATGAAACCCAGGATCAGAACGAAGAGCTGGGTACCATCGGTCAGGACATCGCCAGCGTTGGCTTCTCCTTCGACTACATGGATAACGCCGGTATCTATGGCCAGTATTCCCATATCGATATGGAGCAGGGCGACGAAGACGAGACCATGAATCGTTGGATGCTCGGTACCAACTACTTCTTCAGCGACCAGATGTACGGTTTCGCCGAAGTTTATGACGGTGACTTCGACACCGATGAACAGATCAACGAAATCGACGATGAGTTGATCACTACCGTGGGTGTCCGCTACGACTTCTAAGTCGAGCCCGACTCACGAACTATACGACACGCTCGTAAAGAAGCCGGCCTTCGGGCCGGCTTTGTCGTGTCTGGCATGTTTCCTTCCCCTACTTATTGATGACCGCGGGCCTTACTCGCGCGAAGCCAGCCAACGCTCCAGTTCATCGGCCGCCATCGGATGAGCGAAGTGGTAGCCCTGG
This sequence comes from Aidingimonas lacisalsi, assembly GCF_008079445.1. GTDB lineage: Bacteria > Pseudomonadota > Gammaproteobacteria > Pseudomonadales > Halomonadaceae > Aidingimonas > Aidingimonas lacisalsi. The sequence continues at coordinate 593,079 of NZ_VRYH01000002.1, forward strand.
GCATGCTGGATGCCCTGATCGGTGAGGGCGGTGAGCCCGGCTTGATTCTCCACGCCGACGACCATGCAGTCGATGCCGAGGTTGGTCAGCAACTGAGCGATGCCGGAAAGCAACTGCTGGCCGCGTGCGTCTTCGCCGACCCCGGCAATCAATGCACCGTTGATCTTCGCCTGGGTGATCGGTAGCCGCGCCAGGTAGGAAAAATTGACATGGCCCTCGCCGAGTTCGTCGATCGCCAGGTTGACGCCCAGACGCTTGAGTCGATGGAGCAGATCCGGTGTCGTGCTGGGTTCATGGGTCAGGCTGTCGCTGGCGATTTCCAGGGTCAGCCACTGGGCATCGTCGAGCTGCTCTTCGAGAAAGCGGTCGAGGGAGGCGTGGTGGTCCGGGTGATCGAAGAGATGATCGGCGACGATATTCACCGCGATAGGCAAGTCGCCCAGGGGCGAGCCTTGCTCTCGCCAGCGGCGATGCTGCTCGATCACCTGGCGGATGATCCAGCGGTCGAGCGGTACGGCCAGCCCCAGGCTGCGAGCCAGGGCCATGAATTCCCGCGGGCCGTGCTGGTCGTTCGGCGACTGCCGGCGTACCAGCGCTTCGAGGCCGAGCGGCTGTTGCGTATGAATATCCATCTGTGGCTGATAGACCACACTGAAGTGTTGCGACGGGTCCGTCAGCGCCTGACGCAATGTCAGTTCATCGCTGAGTTGCGACTGCATCTGACGGCTCAGGCGCTTATCGACGAAGGCGTGACGCGATGCACCGGCACGCTTGGCGCGGTACATTGCCGCATCGGCGTTGCGCAGCAACTCTTCCTGACTGTCGCCGTCACTGGGATACAGCGCGATGCCGATACTGGCCGATAACGGCATGGTGCCGTCATGTACCTGGAAAGGCGCCTCGAGCGCTTCCAGCAGACGCATGGCTACGGTCTGCGCCGACTCGACGCTGACGTCATGATCCAACAGGGCGACGAATTCGTCGCCGCCGAAGCGGGCCAGCGTGTCGTTGGCGCGCAGCACCTGAGAAAGCCGCCGACTGGCTTGCTTGAGCAAGTTGTCGCCGACGGCATGCCCCTTCGAATCATTGATGGCCTTGAAATGATCGAGATCGATGAATAGCAGGGCCAGCATCGTGTCATGCCGTTCCGCGTGCTTGAGCGCATGCTCGAGCCGATCACTGAACAACAAGCGATTGGCTAGCCCGGTCAGCGGGTCATGGTGAGCCTTGATCTGCAGCCGTGTCTGGTCTTCCTTGAGTTCGGAGATATCGATGAAGGTGCGGACGTAGTGGGTGACCTGCCCCTCGTCATCGATCACGGCGTCGATATTGAGTAGCTCGGGGTAGAACTCGCCGGTCTTGCGTTGGCACAGCACTTCACCTCGCCAGTGATGGTCGCGGGTGAGCTGTTCGCGTTGCTGATAGTATTCCGGTTTCTGTTCGCGGCTATGAAAACGGGCGATATCCCAGCCCAGCACTTCCTCGCAACCATAGCCGGTAATCTTCGAGAACGCATGGTTGGCGATCAGGACCCGGTGGTCGGCATCGGTGACGAGAATGCCGACACGGCTGTGGCTGAATGCCATGAGCGCCAATGTCTGCGAATGCTGGCCCTCTCCGTCGATGCGCCCTTGAGCCATCAGGCACGGGGGCAGGGAGGCGAGGATATCGGAGATGGATTGCAGATCGTCAGACATAGGCACGTGGCTGTTCCATCGGTCAAGGTTCCGTGTGCGAGGGGGCCGCCAGCGAATCTCACGCTTTCCCGTCGTTATGCGTTTTACCTACCTGAGCCTCTCACTATTGTTTGAGTGTCGGCATTCGTCAACTCGTAGGCATTTGATACCGTTCGAGCCAGATAGGTAATGCATCGACACTGAGGGCCCTGGAATAATGAAACCCCTGGGCCGATGCCACGCCGAGCTGGGCGAGTTTGGCAGCCAGGGCCGCATCCTCCACTCCCTCGGCGATACAGGACATATCCAGCCCGCAAAGCAAACGGTTGAGACCTTCGACCAGAATTTCACTGCGTCGTTCATTGGCGACACCCTGAACCAGGGTCATATCCAGCTTGACCTTGTTGATAGGAAGCCGCGCTATATAGGCGAAATTGGCGTAGCCGACCCCGAAGTCATCGATCGCGAGCCCGATACCGAGCCGGCGCAGCCGTTTGAGCATCGCTAACGTGATGTCGGACTCCGAGATCAACCCTTCTTCCGTGATTTCCAGAGTCAACCAATCGAGCGGGGTGTGGTAGGCGGTGAGGAAGGCATCCAGCGGTGTCTGCCGGCACTGTTCGGGCTGCAGTTGCTCGGGCATGATGTTGACGGCGATACCGTAGCGGGCCAATGGTGAGCCTTGTTCATGCCATCGGTGGTGCTGAGCGATGGCGGTATCCAGTGCCCAACGGTCCAGTTGCTGCCCCAGGCCCATGGTCCTGACCAACGGCAGGAAGCGAGCAGGAGGCAAACGCCCCAATGTCGGATGTTGCCAGCGCACCAGCGCCTCGAAACTGGTGACTTGACCGTTGCGCAGATCGATCTGTGGCTGATACTCGAGAAGCAGTTCGTGGGTATGGGTTTCCAGCGCGCGGCATAGCGCGCTCTCCATGGCCAACTGTTCGCGTAGCCGATGAGACAGTCCGGGATCGACGAAGGCAAACTGGCCGACGCCGACCCGCTTGGCGTCGTACATGGCGCCATCGGCATGGCGCATCAAGGTATCGGCATTGGTGCCATCATCAGGATAGAGGGCGATGCCGGTGCTGATGCTGATACGCAGTTGATGCCCCTGCACGACAATGGGCGATTCCAGGGCGGCGCCGAGCCGTAGTGCGGCGGATCGGGCTCCCTGGATATCGATGTCATGTTCGAGCAACACGACGAATTCGTCGCCGCCGAGACGCGCCAGGGTATCCTCCTGACGAATCACGGTACGCAGCCGGTCGGCAACGGCCTTGAGCAAGTCATCGCCGATGCCGTGACCCAGGGATTCGTTGATGCGTTTGAAATTGTCGAGATCCATGAACAGGACGGCCAGGCGGGTACCGCGTCGTTGCGACCAATCTAGTGCGTTATCGAGCCGCTCGTTGAACAGCAACCGGTTGGCCAGCCCCGTCAAGGGATCGAAATGTGTGGCTCTTTCCAGCAAGCGCTGTTCGAACCAGTCCAGGTGCTCCTCGGCAGCGTCGCGTTTCAGGAACAGGAGCGTCCCCTGGGTGCGCCCTTCATGGTCAAGGTAGGGATGGATCATGAGTCGGCCGGGCGGGTGGCCTTCAAGGACGATATCTCTGACGTTGCCATCCCGGCTGACGTCATCGAGCCGGTTGATCAGATCCCCTACGGCGAGCATGTGATTCAGCGCATCGACGGGCTGTCCCAGATGGGTCTGATCGACACCCAGTTGCTGATGGGCGGCGGGGTTGAAGCGTCGTAGCCGCTGTTGTGCGTCGAGCATCAGCAAGGGGAAGGGCAGGGCTCGCTGGATGTTCTCCAGGTCCAATGCGAGCTGTTGGTTGTCGATACTGCAATGTGTCGGCATTCGCCCAGTATCCTTGTTTGACGAGCCTGTGAACTCGCTGGCTATCGTGGGATTGTAGCGTGTCCAGCATGTATCATACCTGCGGCTTGGGTATGTGCTGAATCCCCCGCAGACAGCATGATCAAAACGGTTAAGTATAAGCTCATAAAAGCGCACCCGCCAAAAAGGCGGGTGCGTGTATGGGGTCACAAGCGTTCGAGGTGTTGAATAAGAGACGTTTTTTGACCCATGTGAATGAACGTCTGCGATGGCCTGAAGTGATAATCTTGGCAATGGCTCTTCAACAGATGTAATGGATGGCTCGTCGATGGGAGCGTGATGGGCACTTGATGCAGTCTTTCAGCAGATATCGGTTTGACGACGATATTGCATGGGACATGGAAATCGGGCGGCACTGCCTAGGTCGGGTCGTATGAAATGGTTACTTGGAACACTGCAGTCGCGTTTGATGCTGGGACTAGGCCTGGGCTGGTTGGTGCTTTTCGCTGTCGGCTTGGCGGGAGCATTGGTGTCCGGGTCCGGCATGCTGACTGATGCGACACGCGAACATCTGGAGTATGAAGCCACACTGATCGCCCAGCATGTCGAGCGGGCCGTGGATGTGCGTAAACGGGCCCTGCGCCGGTTGTCCAGCGAGGTGCAATGGGATGCTCCCGACCTGCATGAGGTATTGTCGAGTCAGGATGGCATGCTGGAGCTGTTCGATGCGCTGGCGGTCATTTCGCCCCAGGGGCGTGTGGTGTCGGACGAACCCGCCAAGCCGGGCAGAGTCGGCCTGGATGTATCCGATCGGGAGTATTTCAAACACCTTCGACATTTCGGCACGCCCTACGTGAGTAAGCCCTTCATCGGCAGAGCGAGCCGCATGCCCTTGGTGATGATCGCCGTACCGTTGGAAACGGACGACGGTGAGTTCGATGGGGTGCTGGGAGGCGTCGTCAGTATCGAAAGCGGCAAGCTCATCTCCAAGCTACGTGCGATGCGCATTGGTGATGAAGGTTACGCCACATTGATGACGGCATCAGGCACCATCCTCGCTCATCCCGACACGTCGCTGGTCATGGAAAGCGTGCCGGGCATGGAGACTCACCCGGCGCTGGATCTGGCGTTGTCCGGCTGGTCGGGCACGGCTGAGGGAACGCTGCTCGATGGGCAACATGCCATGCAGGCTTACCAACAGGTTTGGTCGGCGGATTGGGTCGTCGGGGTCTTCCTGCCGGAGAGCCAACTCGATGTGCTGATTGGAGCCTTCATCGATGAACTGTGGTGGATCGGGATGATCACCATGGGCTTGATGATTCCCGTGTTATGGGGGCTGATCCGTGGCTTGTTGGCGCCGCTGGGGCGCTTGGAACGTCAGATCGCGGGCTTGGGGCGCGGTGAACGCGAGTCGATCGCACTCGACACCGGCATGCGTGAATTGCAGGAAGTCGCCGGCACGATCAACTATTTCGTGCACGAGCGACGTCAGGCAGATTCACTGATCAAGAATCGTCAGGCATTCCTGGATGCGGTGCTGGCGTCGTCTCCGGTCGGCATGTTCGTCTGCGATTTGAGCGGGCGCATCGACTATATCAATCCCGCCCTGGCCCATCTGACCGGGCGCGAGCTCGATGACTATCGACAGGAGGGTGTCGCTGGGCATTTACATACCAATGAACTGAGCGATATTCGCGATCTATGGCAGGATACGCTGGCGACGGGCCGCGATTTCCAGCGCCAGTTCCGCTACTTTACCGCTGCAGGCGAAATGTTATGGGTGGAAGTGCATGTCAGCCTGGTGCGCGATGGCGAGCAGCCGCGTGGGTATGTCGGCACCGTCAAAGACATCACGCAGCGCCGTGAACAGGAAGCCATGCATCGCTGGGAAGCGGAACACGACCCCTTGACCGGCCTGCTCAACCGGCGAGGCTTCGAGCGCCGGCTGGAGGAGTCATTGGTTGCCTGGCGTAAGGCGGCAACGCCGGCGGTGCTACTGATGTTCGATCTCGATCGCTTCAAGCCGATCAATGACGAAGGCGGCCATGCCCTGGGCGATGAGATGTTGCAGCGTATCGCCAAGGCGCTGGGCGAGCGGGTCCGCACCAGCGATGTCATCGCCCGCCAAGGAGGCGACGAATTCGCGGTTCTAATGCCCGGCTGTACCCTGGAGCTGGCACACCGTGTTGCCCATGAACTGCAACGGGCGGTCTCCGACGTCACGGTCATCCATAATGGCAAGGCCTATCGTGTGACACTCAGTATGGGCATGACCGAGTTTCTCGATGGCGACTGCGACATCGACACCGTCATGGAACGTGCCGATGCGGCGAGCTATAAGGCCAAGGCGCAAGGGCGCAACATGATCGTCCATTGAGTCACTCCGTCGATGGGTTCGGCGGAAATTCGACATCGAAGGCCCTGATCAGGCCACACTTGTAAGGAATCGTTGTCAACGCCGCAGCCGCCTCTGTCGCTGAGGGCCGGTCTGGGGCATGATGGCGGCATCCGTTCCCGGGGAGTTCGACATGGCCGCTACTGCACCTGCCATCGATACCGATTATCTCGTTGAATGCCTGACTGCCATGCTGGATATCGCCTCGCCATCGCTGCATGGCGAGGCGATGGCGGAGTGGCTGACGCCACGGCTGGAAGCGTATGGGTTGGAGGTGACCACGACGGTGCGTGGCGACCTGATGGCGGCGTTGCCGAATGATGGCCCGCGGCGCGCGATTACCGCACACCTCGATACCCTGGGCGCCATGGTGGTCGGGCAGCGTGCCGATGGACGTCTGGCCGTGCGGCCCATCGGCCATTGGAATGCTCGCTTTGCCGGCGGTGCGCGGGTGAGGCTTCATGACGAAACGGGTCGTGTGACGGCGGTCGGTACCCTGTTGCCCGAGAAAGCGTCCGGCCATGTCTATAACGAGGCGGTGGACGCCCAGCCCTCGGATTGGGCACATATCGCGCTGCGACTCGATGTCAACGATACGTCGCAGACGGGCCTGGCGTCGCTCGGCATTGGCGTGGGCAGCCTGGTCAGCATCGAATCCCAGACCGTGATCACCGACAGCGGCTTCATCAATGCCCGGCATCTCGATAACAAGGCAGCGATCGCTTGCGTGCTGGCGGCGTTGCAGTCGGGGGCTGCCACACCGGGGACGCGGCTCTTGTTCTCGTGTGCCGAGGAACTGGGAGTGGGATTGACCGCGCCGATGGTCGAAGGAATCGAAGAAGTGCTCAATCTCGATATTGCTGCGCAAGGCGAGGGGCAGAACGTGTGCCACGATGGCGTGACCGTGGCCATGATGGATTCGCTGGGTCCGCTCCACCCGGTGGCGACACAACGCGTGTTGCAACTGTGCCGGCGTCACGCCATTCCCCACGCGCGTGATTGTTTTCCGTTCTATTACTGCGATGGCGATTCGGCCACGAAGGCGGGGAGCGACCTACGCAATGCGTTGGCGTGTTTCGGGGCCGATGCATCCCATGGCTGGGAACGTGTGCACATCGATTCACTGATCGCGCTGGCACGCTTGATCGCTCTATGGTGGCAACATGGCGAGTCGTCGGCGCCTAGTTCTTCTCGTCGGTGCGGGTAAACAGCCCGCTCAGGGCCAGATATTCGTGACTGGGGCCGGCCTCGTCGGCGTCGGCCTTGAAGAAGGCCTTGTCCAGCATCGCTTCGCGCTCTTCCATTAACGCCTGGGCGGCTTGCATGTGTTCCGCCATGATGTCACTGGCCGTTTCGACCTGGCCGCGACGCAGGGCATCGACGAGTCGGCGTTGGTAGTCATGACCCTGGCGCCGTAGTTCCGGATAGGGTTGGTCGTAGATGCGCTGGCAGGTGGTCAGGCTCATCAGCAAACGAATCGGAAAACGGCACATCAGTGCCAACAAGGGATTCGGGCAATGGTCGACCAGCAGCAGGTGGAACTCCAGCTCCTTGATACGCTGTTGACGCTCTTCCTCGAGTGACGCCGGCGGATGATCATAGAAGGACATGACCGATTCCAGACGTTGAAAGTCAGCGTCGTCCAACCGGCCATCGAGGCTGGCCACCAGTGTCGGTTCGAGCTGTTTCCTGACCTGGTAGATATCGTGAATGGTCGGCGGTCGGAAGAAGAAATAATTGCTCAGTAACTCCATGGCCCGGTCATCGGTGACTTCGGTAATGAAGGCGCCACCACCAGGGCCGGTACGCGTATGGATCAGTCCTTGCGATTCCAGGCCGCGCAGGGCTTCCCGAATCGTGCCTTTAGAGGCGTCGAGCACATCGATCAAGTGGGACTCCTGGGGGAGCCGGTCACCGGGGCCGAGGCCATGACTGGCAATATACTCCTTGATCGCGTCACCGATGACGGCAGTCCGCTTACGGCGCTGATTACGCGGTGTCGATGAAGTCATCCTTAACGTTCCTGAGCCGACTGAGTGGCGATGCGCTGCCATGGGCCTTCGATGGGATGGAAGCAGGCAGCCAGATGATCCTTGCCGGCAACCAGGTTGTCCAGAGGCGGTACCGTGTGTCGACAGTCGTCCTGAGCGCGTGGACAGCGTGGCGCAAAGGCGCAGCCGGGGGGCGGAGATAACGGGTCGGGCAGTTCGGCCTCTCCCTCTTCGGCCTTGATCGGCGGGCCGCCGGGAATCGGCGCACTGTCGAGCAACACGCGTGTGTAAGGGTGTGCCGGGGCGTGAAAAAGCTGCCGGGTAGGCGCTTGTTCGATCAGCCGGCCGAAATACATCACCGCAATGCGGTTACTGATGGTTTCCACGACCGACAGGTCGTGGCTGATGAAGAGGTAGGTAAGGTCGAACTCCGCTTTCAGGCGTCGCAGCAGCTGGAGCACTTGTGCCTGAATGGAGACGTCCAGCGCCGATACTGGTTCATCGAGAACCAGCAGTTCGGGATCGGCGGCCAACGCTCGAGCGATGCCGATGCGTTGGGCCTGGCCACCGGAAAACTCATGGGGATACCGAGCGATGAACTCCGGACGCAGATTGACCACTTCCATGAGCTCGCCCAACCGGTATTCCAGTGCCTGGCCTTCCAGGCCGCGCAGGTAGCGAAGCGGGGCGGCGAGGATATCGCGGATACGCTTACGGGGATTGAGCGAACTCAACGGGTCCTGGAAAACGTACTGAATGCGTCGGGCCAGTGCATGCCGGTCCTGTGCCCGCAGTTGCTGCAGGTCGTCGCCGGCATAGTGAATGGTGCCGCCTGACGGGGTGTCGAGACCGACTAACAATCGGGCGAGTGTCGACTTGCCGCAACCGGACTCGCCGACGATGCCCAGGGTATCGCCGCGCGCCACGTCCAGGTTGATGCCTTGCACGGCATGCACGCCGGCTCGATCGGGGCCGAACCAGCGTCGGCCGCCACCGAAGGTGCGGGTGAGCCCGCGGATGTCGAGAAGCGGCGTACTCATCGGGTGACTCCTTGCGGACTGGGCGTGGGGATACCGAGAGGCTTGATGCAGCGCACCTGGCGGTCGGTGTCGGTCGCGATCAGCTCGATATTGCCCTGGCGGCAGGCATCCTCGGCCAGATCGCACCGCTCGGCAAAGGCACAACCCTCGGGCAGAGCATCGGCGGCGGGAGGCAGACCAGGAATGGCCACCGGCTCGTTGTCCGGCTCGCCGAGTCGCGGCACGCAGTCGATCAAGCGTCGCGTATAAGGATGCCGAGGCGTCTCGAGGATCGTCTTGGTGGGGCCGATTTCGACGATGCGTCCAGCGTACATCACCGCGACGCGATCGCAAATCTGCGAGACGACACCGAAATCGTGCGTGATGAACAGCACGGCCGTGCCTTTCTCCCGACGCAGGTTCTGAATCAATGCCAGGATCTGTGCCTGGACGGTGACATCCAGGGCCGTGGTCGGTTCGTCGGCGATGATCAGTTGCGGATCGTTGGCCAATGCCATGGCGATGCCGACGCGCTGGCGCATTCCCCCGGAGAGCTCATGGGGGTATTGTTCGGCACGGTGTGCCGGGTTGGGGATGCGGACCTGGCCGAGCAGTGAGACAGCACGCGTTCTGGCATCGGCGCGAGACATCGGTTGGTGTTGACGGATCGCTTCCACGAGTTGGTCGCCGACCCGAAACAGCGGGTGTAGCGTCGCGAGCGGGTCCTGGAAAACGTAGGACACATCCCGGCCCCGTAAGCGACGGATATCGCCGTGTGGCAGATCGAGCAGGTCACGCCCTGCCAATGCCACGCGGCCATCGGTGATCACGCCCGGCGGGGAGGCCACGAGCCCCAGCAATGAGAGCGCCGTGACCGATTTACCGGAACCGGATTCCCCTACCAGGCCCAGACACTCATTGGGTTGAATGGCAAAACTGACGCCGTTCACGGCTTGATAGGTGTCATGTCCGACTTCGAAATCGGTTTGCAGGTTTTCCACCGAGAGCAGCGCGTCATCGTTCGTGGGGTCGGGGAGAGGCTTATGCCGCCGGCGAATGCGGGTGAACGGTGCCGGTCGCGACAGGGCACCGGATTTCAGGCGCGGATCCAGCGCGTCACGAATCCCGTCGCCAAGCAGGTTGATGCTCATCACCACCAGAAAGATCATCAGGCCCGGTACGGTGGCGACGTGTGGTGCGTTGAGCATCATCTTGCGTCCTTCGCCGAGCATGGATCCCAGATCCGCCTGGGGCGGCTGGGCGCCCAGGCCGAGGAAGCTCAGCCCCGCGGTTTCCAGGATCATCCAGCCGACGGTGGTGGACATGGTGATGACGATGACCGGGAGCACATTGGGAAGTATCTCGCTGGCGAGAATGCGCAGGTTGCCCTTACCGGAAAGACGCGCGGCATCGATGAACTCGCGATGCGCGATGCCCACGGTCACGCCGCGAATGTTGCGGGCGAAGAAAGGGATGTTGACGATGGCGATGGCGTACAGCGCATTCATCAGTCCCGGGCCCAGCACGGCAACGATGGCGAGTGCCAGCAGGATATAGGGGAATGCCATGAGCATGTCGATGCCGCGCATCAGGGTGTTGTCGGTGCGGCCACCGAAATAGCCGGCAACGATGCCGATCATGGAGCCGATCAGGGCGGCTACCAGCGACGCGGCGACACCCACGGCCAGGCTGATGCGGGTGCCCCATAGCAGTCGCGATAGGATGTCACGGCCCAGCGCATCGGTTCCCAATGGATGGCCGTCGCTCAAGGGGGGCATCAATCGGTTGGCGGTCTCGGTGATGTTGGGATCGGCCAGTGGCAGCCAGGGCGTGATCAGCACCAGCAGCACGATCAACAGGAGCATCACTCCCCCGAAAGCGGCCAGACGGTTGCGAGCGATCAGTGTGATGAAGGTCATCATGCCTGGATCCTCGGGTCGAGCCAGTGCTGGAGCAGGTCAGCAAGCAGGTTGAAGAGTACGTAGCTGGCGGCGACCACCAGTACGCCGCCCTGAACCAGCATCAGGTCGCGGGTGGAAATGGCATTGACCAGCATTCGGCCGATACCGGGCCATTGGAAGACGGTCTCGATGTAGACGGCGCCGCCGATCACGAAGCCGGCCTGAACGCCGATCACGGGAATGAGATTGACCAGCGCTACCTTGAAGGCGTGTCGCATCACCACTCGGCCTTCACCGAGCCCCTTGGCGCGTGCGGTACGGATGTAATCCTGGCGTAGCACTTCAAGCATGTTGGAACGGGTCAAGCGCGCAATGACGCCGGCAGCGACGACGGCCAGGGCAATGGCGGGCAGGACGAGATGATTGAGAATGTCCAGTAGGCCGCCACCGCCATAGGCGGCTGTCATGCCGCTGGCGGGAAACCAGCGCAGCCCGACCGAAAATGCCATGATCATCAACATGCCAAGCCAGAAGGCGGGTACCGAGATGCCGATCAATACCAGCAGGGTGATCACCCGGTCGCTCCAGCCGTATTGGCGCACGGCCGAGACGATCCCGGCGGCCACACCGATCAGAATACAGATCACCAGTGAGCTACCGGCCAGCAGCAGTGTAGCGCCGAAGCGCTCGAGCACTTCGTCAAGAACGGGACGGTTGAGCGCATAGGAGCGGCCCAGATCGCCCTGCAGGATATTGCCGAGCCAGACGAGATACTGCTGGGGCAATGGCAGATCGAGACCCAGATCGGCGCGTAGCCGCTCCAGGTTTTCGGGGGTCGCGTAGGAGCCGAGGATCGCCTGGGCCGGATCGCCAGGGATCAGCGACATGATCAGGAAGACGATCAACGACAGCCCGAGCAGCACCGGCACGGTCAGCAGCAGGCGGCGCAATGCATAGCGGAACATGATGATGCGTCCAGGTTGGCAGTGGTGACTCGGCGCCGCCCTGAGGCCGCGCCGATGCCTTTCGGATCAGTTCTTGACGACGTCATGCAGGAGCAGAAAGAAGGATGGCTGAAGTCGGAAATTCTCGACATTCGCGCCGGCAACGGCGTTCTGCTTCCAGTTGGCGACGAACGCCCAGGGGGCTTCCTCATGGACGATGGTCTGCATCTGGCGATACAGCTCGGCGCGTTCGTCCTGATCGACGCTCCGGCGCGCTTGCTCGAGCAATTCATCGACTTCCTCGTTGCTGTAATAGCCGGAATTGAAACCGCCTTCATCCGGCATGGCATCAGTACGCAGGGCGAGGAAGGGCAGCGTATCGGGATCGTTGGTCATCCAGGCCATTTGCGCCATGTCCGCCTTGCCCTCGAGTCCCGGATTCACGCGATCGAGGAAGGTATTCCATTCATAGGTTTCGATCTCGACCTCGAGACCCACTTCGGCCAGGTCGGCCTGAATGGCGGAACCCATGGGGACGGGATCGAGCATGCCGGAGCCGCCTTCCGTGACGTAGAAGGTCAGTTCGGCACCCTCATGCCCGGCTTCGGCGATCAATTCGCGGGCCTTGTCGGGATCGTGGGGATAGGGCTCCAGTTCGTCGTTGTAGGCCCATTCGAACGCTGGCGGAATCGGTCCTGCGGCGACTTCTGCGGTGCCTTGCAGCACATCGTCGACCAGCGACTGTTTATCGATCGCATAGTTGACTGCCTGGCGCATGGCCTTGTCCTGGAAGGGCCCTTCGCGCGTATTGAGGATCAGGAACCAGAGGTGTGGACCGGCCTGTTCGTAGACCTCGAACATCTCGTCTTCGGCCAGATCGGCGACGTTGTCCGGCGGCACTTCCACCATCAGATCGATACCGCCTGACAGCATCTCGGCGACCCGGGTATTGGCATCGGTAATGGGCCGGAACACGACGGCTTCCAGCGCGGGCGGGCCGTCCCAGTAGTCGTCGTTGCGACTGACGACGACGCGGCTATTGCTTTCCCACTCTTCGAACGTGAAGGGGCCTGTGCCGGATGGGTGGCGGCCGATGTCCTGGCCGTGTTCTTCCACGGCGGCGGGCGAGACCATCAGTCCCGTCGGGTAAGCAAGGTTGGAGAGGAAGGGGGCATAGGGTTCGTCGAGTGTAAAGGTCACCTCGTATTCGCCGGTGGCTTCGACGTCATCGATGGCATCGAAGAAAAAGGCCAGCGGGAAGGGCCCCGTATCGTGGTAAGGATGGTCTTCGTCGAGCATGCGCTCGAAATTGAATACGACGGCCTCGGCGTCGAAACCACTCCCGTCGTGGAAGGTGACGTCGTCGCGCAGAGTGAAGGTGTAGACGGTCCCGTCATCACTGATGTCCCACTCGGTGGCCAGTGACGGCTCCACTTCGAGACTGCCGTCGGCGTAACGGACCAGTCCATCGTAGAGGTTCATCATGATACGGAAGTCGTTGACGGCGGTGACCTGGGCCGGGTCGAGGGCCTTGGGCTCCGCAATCTGTCCGACGACCAGCACATTGGGGGGCGTCTGTGCCGAGACGGCGGGGCTGATAGCCAGTGTGGCCGTGGCAATGACGGGGAGCAGCCAGCGGGGCGACCCGGAAAGCGTGGATGTCATGATGCCTCTCCTGATTCTTGTTGACTCCCGACGGTGTGCCGTCGTGGATTGAGTTGTCTTTCGTGAGCGAGAGCGGCTAAGCTGAACGGAGTGTTTTATTTATAATGATAAATTGTCCCTTATATATATGGCACAGCTGCGCTGGCCATGCAAGTCGTCTGGAAGCGCTGATGCCAAGGAGAATACGGTGACCTTTAGCCTGATCGCTCTTGAGCCGAGTAGCCGCACGCTGGGCATCGCCTGTGCGACGGGAGGACCCGCACTGGGTGGCTTCGTGCCGCACTTGCTGCCGGGTATCGGCGCGGCCATCACCCAGGGATACAGTACTCATGTCGCGGCGGCGGAACGTGCGCTGGTCTGGTTGGCCGAGGGGTGGCAGGTCGACGATGTCATCGCGCGATTGCGCGACGAGGATCGCGGGCAGGCTTGGCGCCAATTGGGCCTGCTGGACATCGATGGACGCAGTGCGGGGTGGAGCGGCGAAGCCAATGAAGCGGAAGTCGCCATGCAACTGGAGTCGGGGCTGGTGGTAGCCGGCAACATGTTGGCCAGCGATACTGTCGTCCCCGCCATGGTTGCGGCTTTTCATCGTGCGATGCGTCGATCGGCCACGCTGGCCGATGCGTTGCTGGCAGCGTTGAGCGACGGGCAAAGAGCCGGTGGCGACCGGCGCGGTGAGTTCTCGGCCGCGCTCAAGGTGCGCTCCCCTGGAGGCGTACCTCTGGACCTGCGTATCGACGATGCCGCCGATGCCGTCACCGCGCTGGTGGACCTGCATCGGCGGATTCGTGACGACACCGCGTTTCAGGCGTTTCTGGGGCGCTTGCCTACGGCCGACGATCCCCATCGCCATTGACTGTCTTGATCATAGGAGCCAAGCCATGACCGTCTCTGCCGAGACTGCTTCCCTGGGGGAGCGGCTGCTGTCCCGGCTCGACCAGGCGGCAACGTATTCACGCCCCGGACCGGGGGTGACGCGTCTTTACTGTTCCGAAGAGCACCGTCGCCTGTTGCTATTGTTGGAAGAGTGGATGACGCTTGCCGGTCTCGAGGTCACTCTGGATGCCGCAGGTACTCTGGTCGGCCGTTGCCCCAGAGCCCGCGCCGGTGAACCGACGCTGATACTCGGGTCGCATCAGGATAGTGTGATCGAAGGCGGCAAGTACGATGGCATGCTGGGGGTCGCTTTGCCGTTACTGGCGCTGGAAACGCTGCGAGAACGGAACATCGACTTGCCCTTCGGAGTGGAAGTGGTGGCCTTCGGCGACGAGGAGGGCGTGCGTTTCCCCTCGACCCTGGTGGGTAGCCGGGCGCTGGCCGGGTCGTTCGATCCGGCGATGCTGGATGGTCGTGACGCTGATGGCATCAGTCTGCGCGAGGCGTTGACCGGCCTGGGGGTCGACCCTACGCGTATCACCGAGCTGGCCCGCGATCCGGCGCGAGTCCTGGGCTTTGTCGAAGTGCACATCGAGCAGGGGCCGGTACTGGAACAAGAGGATCTGGCCGTAGGGGTGGTGACGTCACTGACCGGGATCGAGCGCCATCATATACGGGTGACCGGCAAGGCCGGCCATGCCGGGACCACGCCGATGAAAGGACGCCACGACGCCCTGGTGGGGGCGGCCGAGATGGTCGTCGAGATCGACCGTCAGCTCAACGCGCGCGACGATATGGTCGGTGTCGTCGGGCAACTCGAGGTACGTCCCAATGCCGTGAACGTCATTCCCGCACAAGTCACGTTCTCCCTGGAATTGCGTTCACCGCAGCGGGTAACTCGCCATGACGCACGTCGCCATATCCTGGCGGCTCTCGAACCGATCGCTGCTGCGCGCGGCCTGCAATGCGACATCTCGCTGGCCTACGAAGCCGAAGGCGTCGAGTGCGCGCCGTGGCTGATCGAATCGCTGGAACGGGCCTGCCGGGAGTGCGGCGAGCCCTCGAAGCGGCTGTTCAGCGGCGCGGGGCACGACGGCCTGGCCATGTGTGACTTGACCGATATCGGCATGCTGTTCGTGCGCTGCCGAGACGGCTTGAGCCATCATCCTGACGAAGCCATCACTGCCGATGATGCGGATGTCGCCATCCGGGTGATCATGACGTGGCTGTCTCGGTTGGACAGGTTCAGCGACCCAGTTGGCGCGCCCAGCGACTGAGTGACGGTGTATCGGCGGACATCCCCAACTGGGCTTGATGATGTGCTATATGCCGCCAGTCGCGCGGTGACATACCGTATAGCTGTTTGAAACGCCGCGAGAAGTGCGGCGGGCTGTCAAAGCCGTAACGTAACGCGAGTTCATGAATGCTGCGATATTCCCGGGGATCTTCCAGACTGCGCCGAATCGCGGCCATGCGCCGATATTGAATGTAACGCACTACGCCCCCTTCATTACGGAACAGACGATAAAGGTTGGCTCTCGATACCCCGGCGGTGCGACATAGCCAATCGGGCGTTAACGTGGGCGCTGTCAGATGCTGTTCGACGATCTGCTGGATTCGTTGTTTCGCGACGGTTTTCAGGTCCGGCCCGATACGTTCCTGCGCCTGAGCGTCCCAATAGGCACAGCTCAGGATCATGTCGCGGGTTACCCCAGCGACATCCGGCGCTTCGCACTGCGAGAGATGTGGCAAGCGGCCCATCAAGGCTTTGAGGTACTCTGCCAGAAAGGCACCGCGTCCCGGTGATAACACCATGCCATGCAAGTTGTTCAGAAAGTCGGGGTGGGTATCGAAATGTTCGCGAGGTAGAACCACATTGGCGATATGCGTATCGCTGGCGGTTGTCTTCAGTGGGCGTGACAAGTCGATGAGCGATACGCACCCCGGCATGACATGTACGTTGTCGCCGTCCATATCGCCTCGATAGCCGCCTGAAAGGTGGAGCTGTATCAGGATGTGGTCGGTTCTTTCCGAGATATGGGCCTGACGAAAACGTTGAGCTTGAGTGAAGACGGTACCGGCAACGATGTCGTCCAACTGATACATCTCGGCTTGAGACTTGAACGGGCTACCACTCTGCCGGTCCGGTAGAGCCACATCGAATAGCGGCATGACGCTTTCTCGCCAGGCACTGAAGCGATCCGCGGGGTCGAGATAATCACTGTCAAACTGGGTGACGGGAAGGGGGCCTGTCGATTGCATGATGCATTCCCTACTGACGTGATCGTTGTTTGCGTATTATCGTCAGGTTGGGTCGTAAACTTGAACGTTGACCGTCATTACCTGTTTGCCTCCATGCTACGCAACCCAGCGTCGAGCCGATACGCTGGTGAATATAATCGTCATGCTTCCGAGTCAGTAGGGTATACGTCCTGCTCAGGCTGGTTGCATGCAATGATGGGGATCTCGATCAGGCATCCGGGAGTACGCTGCTGGAGCTCCTGTTGTCTTCCTGAAGATTCGTCTCTGCATCTTCATCGCCATTGGCATATTTAAGCCAGGTCTTGCCCAGGTGATTGCGGAGCTCACTGCCCATGCGTGAGGCATCCCTCGCTTCCAGCGCCGCCATGATGGCTTCGTGTTCCGTCATGGCTGTGGTCCATTTATCGGTCTTCTGGTTGGAAAGATAGCGAACGCGATAGAGTTGGCGGCTCAAGTAGCCATGCATCTCGATCAAGGAGGCATTGCCGGAAAGGGCGACGATGCGGTTGTGTATTTCCTGATTGATACGGAAGTAGTTCTGGCGGTCTCGTCGCAGAAATGCCGCTTTCATTTCGTAGTGGAGCGCCTGCAATTCGGAAATATCCTGGTCGGTTGCCAATTGACAGGCCAGCTCGGCGGCGGCCTGTTCCAGGATACTCAGCACATAGGCCTTTTCCTTGACATCGGATGGGCTGACATCGGCAACCACGGCCCCTTTATTGGGCAATATCTCCACTAACCCCTCGGTCGCCAGAATCTTCAAGGCCTCGCGCATCGGGGTGCGTGAGACTTGCAGCTCATCGGCGAGCGAACGCTCGGGCAGTCGCTGTCCGGGCTGGAAGTGATCCATCACGATATGTTCGCGAAGGTAATTGGCGACTTTTTCGACCAGGCCGGGTCGGGAGAGTTGATCGTCTTCGTCCATCGGAGTCTTCGTGTTGTGCCGTATTCCGGATGGTAATAATGGCATACCACCACTGTCCACTCAAATCTTCGGTTACCGGTATCCCGATGTCTACGTCCCAGAAATTCGCTGATTACGTATGGCCTGGAGTGGTGGGTGACTAAAGTCGAATGATATCTCCATTGACCGTCAAAATGGTATACCACTAGTCTTTGGATCATGCTGCTTTCGTCAGCGGACGAATATGGATACGCGGAGCGAGCGTGACGTCGCCTCTTCCGCCCTGGGACTAAGCGAGACACATGAATTATTTACAACACTTTGATTCCTATGACGTTGTTGAGGTTTGCGTTGCCGGAGCAGGGGATTTCGGTACAGGGATCCTGCGGCAATCGAGTGACATGAAAGCGCTATCTGCGCGTGTTGCTGTCGACATCAGTGCCGATGCCGCACACCAGGCACTGGTTCGTTCGGGGGTGCCGAATTCTCGAATTATGGTATGCCATTCGCCGAATGATGCTGAAAAAGCTTGGGATTCCGGCTATTTCATTGCATCCGGCTCGCTTGATGCAGTCATTGATCTGCCATTCCATATTCTCGTCGAGTCTACTGGTATACCAGAGGTGGGAGCGAGGCACGCATACGATGCCATCATGGCGGGTAAGCATGTTGGCATCGCGACCAAGGAAACCGAGTCCGTCGTGGGCCCGTACCTGACCCATCTGGCCAGGAGCAAGGGGCGTATCTTCACGCCGTTGGACGGTGACCAGCCGAGCTTGTTGGTCGGTTTAGTGACATGGGCGAAAACGCTGGGATTCGAGATCATCGCTGCCGGCAAGAGCAGTGAATACGACTTCGTCTGGGATGCCAGAGCTCGGCAGATCGAGTGCAATGGCAGCCGCTATCCCGCACCGGCCATGGACGAGTTGTGGTCGCTCCCGGAAGGGGCGGAAAGCGATAGCGTCATGGATCGGTCGACGTCGCTGGCGTCCATACCGCTGATTTCCGTTCCGGACCTGTGCGAAATGACCAATGTGGCCAATGCGACGGGGCTACTTCCGGATCGCCCCGATTTCCATGCCGCGGTGTTGCGCATCCCTGAAGTTCCGACCGTACTGGACACCGTCGGCAACGGTGGGCTGCTGGAAGGCTGTGAGCGACTCGAGGTATTCAACTGCCTTCGCCAACCCGATGAGGTCAGCTTTGCCGGCGGTGTCTTCGTCGTGGTGCGTTGCAAGGATGCCGAGGCTTGGGAGTTGCTGCGCGGCAAGGGGCATATCCTCAGCCGTAGCGGGCAAAGCGCGATGATTTATCTGCCCCGACACTTGCTGGGCCTGGAAGCGCCCATATCGCTGCTCGACATCGTGATCAATGGGCTGAGCTCCGGTGGCGATGAGGCCACGGCGCCCAGGGTCGATTTGGTGGCTCGTTCCTCCTGCGCGCTTGCTGCCGGGCATACGTTCGAGATGAGAGGACATCATCGTCATATCGAAGGACTCCGGCCGGAAGTGCATTCGGCTCAGCCGCTGGATCGGGGGGGAGCCGCACCGTTTTATCTGCTGCCTGGCGCCCGGTTGACGAGGGCGGTTGCAGCGCATGAGGTCATCCCGTTTTCCGCCCTGGAGGTCGCTGACTCCATGCTGCTGCGTTTGCGCCGTGAGCAGGACAGGATGTTCCAGCGGGAGATGTGATGCGAGCAAACGTTAGCGTGACACCCATGTCATGGGCGGCATGTCGGTCGTATCTCGGTGCTGCCTGTCTCCAGACCCTGTGGTGCGAGACGACCTGATCGATACGGCAAGGAGGTGGGGTTAACCGCAAAGAAAACAAGTCGCCAACACATTGCGGCGCTGATACGAGGCGCCAAAGTGAAGTGACAACAATGAATTGAAAGGAGCACATTATGTCTAGCAAGAACAACATCGTCGTCCTTACGTCCCTCGGCGTTGCCATGATGATGGGCGCGTTTCAGGTATCTGCCAGCGATGAAGCTGAGGACTACCCGAGTGGCGATCTCGAATTTCTGGTCGCTGCAGGGGCCGGTGGCGGGACCGACAACTTCACCCGCACGGTCAAGCCGATGCTGGAAGAGCGATTGGATACGTCGATCAAGGTCGTCAATCTGCCTTCAGCGTCAGGCGCGTTGGCGCATCAGCGTACGGCCAACAGCGAGCCGGATGGCCATACTCTCGATTTTGCATCGTCGACGCTGGTGACATCCTTGGCAGCGGGGCAGAACCCGACGGGGCTGGATCAACTGACCCCGGTGGCGCGCATGCAATCCGATGTCATGACACTGATCGTCAATCCCGATAAGCACGAGGATTTCGAGGCGTTCAAGACGTATGCCGAGAACAATCCTGGCGAAGTGGTCATTGGTGGCACGCACGCCGCGAGCCCTGACAAGATGGCTTTCCTCTCATTCCGCGATGCGAGCGGATTGGATATCAGCTTCATCCCCTATGATGAAGAGGGCAGTGTGTCATCCAATGTGCTGGGCGGAAACATCGATGGTATGTTCGGCGAAATCAGCTCGACGCTCAGTTATATTGAATCCGGTGATATGAAGCCAATTCTGGTGTTTGCCGAAGAGCGTCTGGAGAACTTTCCCGAGATTCCGACCACCGTCGAAAAGGGCTGGGATCTGACCGATGGCAATGAGCGCGGTGTGTTCGTTAACGCCGAGACACCAGCGGAAATCGTCAGTCAGATTGAACAGGCACTGAAGGCGGTTTATGACTCGGATGAGTATCAGTCTTATGAAGAGAAGGTGAACCTTCATTATCGCGAAGGCTGGATGGGAAGTGAGGAATATCAGCAGAAGCTGGAAGAAAACCTGGAACTGTATAGCCGTCTGATCGAACAGACCTGAACATCGGGTATCACGTCATACCTGTTCCAATGTGGCTGGTCCAGGAAGGGCCAGCCTATACTCCGAATCGGCAATGATCCATACCATACTTCGCGGTGTCGACGGTTAGCGACTCACTCGCGTTGAAACGAGCTGAATCATGAGCAGACACATCTATATTTTTTCATGCACATTGATTGCCGTATCACTGGCCTATCTCATACCAACGGTTCAGTTGCCTGGTGCTGAAGAAGTTTCGACATTCATTGGCCCTCGCCTATGGCCACTTGTCCTGTTGATCCTGTTACTGGTACTGACCGTTTCACTCATGATTACCACATTGGTGCAAGATAGGAAACGCAAGGATGCGCAGGAACCAGGCGATATAGAAGAGAATGATTCCTCGCATGAGGGATACGAGGATCACGCTGTACCGTCGAATGGTCTTTTGTCATTGCTGTTTACTTACCGCCATTGGATCGTCTTGGTTCTCACCGTCATCTATACGGTGATGATACAAATTATCGGATTCCTGGTGGCCACCGTCATGTTCTCTTTCTTGTGCACCATGCTGTTGGGTGCCAGAGGGAAGGTGGCAATCGTGAGTACGACGGTCATTGCAACGATGCTGGTCCAGATCGGCTTCGTTTACCTGTTGAGTATTCCATTGCCTTGACCCACCGCAGTCTTGAAACTCGGTGGCTCTTTCCCAGTATCTCTTGGAGATAACGATGCTAGATGGTTTCCTGAGTGGACTGTCCGTTGTCCTGCAACCCATGAACCTGCTGATTTTGATGTCAGCCGTGTTCATTGGCTTCGTCGGTGGTGCATTGCCAGGGATCAGCGGCGTCATCCTTGTCGTCATTCTGCTACCCGTCACTTATGGCATGGATGCGACGTCGGCGTTCATGCTGCTGACGGCGATTTATGGATCGACTGTGTTCTCAGGGCTGATTACCGCGATTCTCTATCGCGCGCCGGGTACGCCGGAAGCGGTAATGACCTCGTTCGATGGTTATCCGATGACGCAACGAGGCGAAGCTGGCAAGGCGTTGGGAATCGGTGTGTTGAGTTCTGCGATTGGCGGATTGGTCGGCACGATTGCGTTGATCGTGTTCACGCCTTTACTGGCGTCCGTGGCATTGAAATTTTCCTCCCCTGAATATTTTGCTCTGGCAATACTTGGCCTGACAGTGGTCGCGTCGCTGGGTGGCAAGCTGATGTATGGCCTGATCGGTGCCGGCATGGGCTTGTTCATTGCCACGATCGGTATCGATCCGCTGACGGGGACGAGTCGTTATACGTTTGGCAGCTTGAATCTGGCTGAAGGGATCGGGCTGATTCCCATGATCGTCGGTCTTTTTGCCATTTCCGAGGTGATGAAGCGCGCAACGGGTGGGCATGTTCATCAGCCATTGACGAAGGTCAACGTGAAGATATTCGATTCCACCATCATGCGGAAGATAGCTGCCACGCTTTCCCGGTCATCCATCCTGGGGGTTGCCATCGGCATATTACCAGGTATTGGGGCCAGTACCGCTGCGATGGTGAGCTATAGTGAAGCCGTTCGCTGGTCGAAGCACCCTGAAGACTTTGGCAAGGGCATTCCAGAAGGGATCGCGGCTCCTGAAGCAGCGAACAATGCGGCGGCAATGGGGGCTTTGGTACCGCTATTCGCTTTGGGCATTCCCGGTAGTGGTACAACAGCGATCATCCTGGGGGCCTTTATCATGCATGGCCTGCAGCCAGGTCCGATGTTCATGGCTAGTAGTAGCGAGCTGATTTATGCCGTGTTCGCTGGGTTGTTCATCGTCAATTTCATGATCTTGCTATTTTCGAAACCCTTCATCACGCTGTTTACCAAACTGTTGAATATCCCTTATTCGGCCTTGGGCCCCATTATCATCATGTGCTGCATCGTGGGGACTTATTCGGTTCGTAACTCGATGTTCGACGTGTGGTTGATGCTCGGTTTCGGTGTGCTAGGGTTCTTGTTGGAAAAACTCAGATTTCCCCTGGTCGCGATTATTCTTGGCTTAGTTCTTGGGCCGATTGCCGAAAGCGAATTGCGTCGTTCACTTGCAATGTCTCAGGGCGATATGACGATATTTATGTCAAGGCCAATCAGTGCAACGTTGATAGGTATTGCATGTGCATTACTGACGGTCTCAATCTTGGTTCCTTTATACAAAAGGTACAAGAAAAGACGTTTGTATAGTGAAAGTGCAAGTTGAGTGTGAATAATGACCAGTGATAATTAAAGACAGGTTGGCTTGCGTTGTATCGATAGTCGTTTACGGGTCACATCGTCCTGATGTGATTGGAGGTGCTAAGTTTGCGAGGTTTTCCGAAATAGAACCTCTGTAGGTGTGAACATCCGTCCAGCTTGAGAATGTCGATTTGTTCCGAGTATTCGACACCTTCGGCGGTGATGTTGATGCCTATCTATGACGGGTCCGCCTTCGGTTCGTTGGAACCAGACACACCCTGGCCGATCCAGGGTGTGTACAACCAAGCGGTCAGTATCAGGTGTTTTCTATTTCCAGGAGCGCGTTCAGCGGCATGCCGTCGAGCGTGGTGGTATCCAAGCCTAGCAGGCGCGCGAACGTGGCCCCGGTATTGTCCATTCGCTGGATCCCGCGTTGAGTATCGAATGGCAGCCAGGAGCCGGGCCGTACTCCCTCACCGTGAAGGATCGCCAAGCCATGGTTAGAGGCGAACGTAGTGCTGGCGGACGGTACCTGGGGGCCATGGTTGGCTCCGGCACTTTCCACGGCAGCGACGGTATCGCCACGCCGGTTGACGCCCCACACGAACCCCGAGGCGTAGGCGAACAGCACATCGCCGGCGGCGTCGCCCCAGTAACCCAGCACGCTGGCGTCCTGCTTCTTGAGGGCGAAAGCGACCACGTTGCGTTCGCCGTGCGGGGTATCGATGTACCATGTGCTCAAGGCCTTGTGGATGCGCGTCTGCACCTCAGCCACGTCAGTCTCGGGGACAATGCCACCTTCCAGTGTGTCTCGATTGACGAAGATTTCCAGGCCGCCGCGCTCATCCTTGAGAAAGGCCTGGCTGCATTGATGTATCGGTCGGCCGTGCTCGTCGAGCGCGCAGAGTCCGAACTCGGCTAGCCGTCGATGGATGTCGCACAGGTAATGGTTCGGTACGTCGCCATGGTCCGAGGCGAGCACGATCACGGTATCGTCACGTCGCCCGGCCAGCAGGCGGCCTACCGCGTCGTCGAGCACCTGGTATCCGCGGCGGATGGTGTCCAGGTAACGTTCCTGCTGTTCGGGGGTGTAAAAGGGGGATTCCGGGTCGCAATAGGCCAGGCAGGTGTGGTGGGTCTCGTCGTTGAGACGGAACACCGTGGCGAACAGCCGAAAGTTCTCTTCGTTGAGCAGGGTCAAGGCGCTGTCGACGAGCCACTCCAGTTGATAGCGGCCCTCTTCGAAACTGGTCTCGAAATAGCGAGTGTCCGGATCCGCCGACACGGCCCACTTGGAAATGAACGGCCCGTGACGCTGAATCAGCTTTTCGGCCAAGGTCGGGTGATTACTCAGCCGTTCGGGAATGGTGACCTGCGATTGCAGCAGATCCACGTGCCATCGCTCGGCATCGTAGGCCAGCAGCTTGAAGCGCACGTATCCTCGCTCATTTCCCGCCTCGACGGGCAACCAGTCGCTCCACTCACCTACACCCAGTGTCGCTGTGCTCTCCCTGACTGTCAGGCGCAGCCGCGCATCGGCTGCCGGACTCAATGTCATCGCCAAGGTGTCGCCACCATTGAGCCGGATCGCGGTATGATAGTGAGTCTCCGAGCGTTCGATCGCGTGGCGATTGTGCTTCTGGTGATGGGCGAGGCTACCGCTCGGTGGCCAGCCCAACGCCTCGTTCTGAGGGACGTCGGGCCACTGCGAGAGGTCGGTGCTGTGTAGGCTGGCGGAGGCCATTTCCATCGGTGCCGGGCCTTTGCCGCTCCAGAACGGCGCCAGGCAGAGATCGTCCCTACCGTTGGGCTTGAGGGACTCGGGAAAGTGTACCAAGGCACACTTTTGTCCCGCTTCGGCCATTAATTCCAGCAAGTGCCGCGTCCCGCTGGGCGAGAGGCGTTGCCCTACCCAACTGTTCCCCGGTGCCTGCCCGGTGAGAAAGTTGACGAAGTTGGTATCTCCCCAGGTCGAGATGTAAGGCATCAGTCGCGTCGTTCCCCCCTCATGACGCAATCGCTCGATATTGGGCAGCACCCCTTCGTGGCAGAAACGATCGACCAGCTCGGGGATCAGACCGTCGACACCCAGCACCAATACCTTTTTCGCATTATGCATATCATGCTCCCTTGATGAGTACGTGCGCGCTTCAGAGTCGGTAACGGTCGATGACGTTGCGGTCGATCTCGATGCCCAGCCCCGGTTTGTCGGGCACCTCCACGCAACCCCGGGCGTTGAGCGCGAACTGCCCGCCGATCAGCTCCTGACGGAAGGGGTGCGCCGACTGGTCGTATTCGAGCATCGGCTCGTCCGGGTTTAGCGACAGCGGTTGCGGTGGTAGCGTGGCAATGAACTGTACGGCGGCGGCGAGTCCGATGCCGGTGCCCCACACATGGGGAATCAGCGGCACGTGCCACGCCTGGGCAAGTGCGGCGATCCTGCGGCACTCGGTAAAGCCACCGGCGGCCCCCAGGTCGGGTTGGACGATATCCAGCGCCCCTTCGCTGATCAGCCCTCGATAGCCGATCTTGGAATACTCGTTTTCGCCGGCGGCCACATAAGTGCGCGACACGCCCTTGAGTTCACGGTAACCGGGATGGTTCTCCGGGCTGAGTGGCTCCTCGAAGAAGTGCACCCGCGTATCTTCCAGTTCCATGAGGATCCGCCGTGCCGCCGGCACGCTATAGGCGCAGTTGGCGTCCATCATTAGCTGCACGTCGTCACCGACCGCCTCTCTCACCGCGCGCATGTCGTGAATGTCCGAGTCGACACCGAAACCGGTCTTGATCTTCATCGCGCGGTAGCCGTTGGCCTGGTGACGCAGTGCCTCTTCCACGATGTCCTCGGGATAGCACCCGTCTTCGCGGCGGTAGAAGCCGGTTGCATAGGGGCGGATCTCGCGCCGAAACGCGCCGCCCATGAGCCGATGGATCGGCTGGCCCAGCGCCTTGCCGAAAAGGTCCCATAGCGCAATGTCTACCGCTGCTATTCCAAATAGTGCTGCACCTTTCTGGCCGTAGGGGCGGGTGTGGTTGTACATCTCCTCCCATAGAACTTCGCGATCGAATGCCGAGCGGCCGATGAGCAACGGCTTGAGGGCGTACTCGACGACGGCCTGGGCGACCTGGGGTGGCTGAAGGCCATGATTGATCGATTCCCCCCAGCCGATCAGCCCATCCTCTGTGTGGACCTCGACCAGCATGGCGGTGCGCTGATGCACCCACCCTTGGGAGAAGGCGAAGGCCCGCTCGAGCGGTGCGGCCAGAATGTGCGTCTTGATGTCGGTAATGATCATGATGTCGCGTATCCAGTAACGAATGCGGGAAAAGGGATTATTTGGCAGCGTCGGTTTCGACGTGCCGGGTGTTCACTGATGACCGCCTTCGTTGGGCGATGGCCGACCACACGGCCCAGACGATGACCAGCACGAGTAACGAGAACAGCGTCATGGAAATGGTGCTATGGGTGAAAAAGCCGAGGAACTCGCCGCGCTCGATCAGCAGGCCGCGACGTAGCGAGCTTTCCAGCTCCGGACCCAGCACCATCCCGATCACCAGCGGCGCCAGTGGATAATCCGCGCGGCGCAGTGCATAGGCAAAGATGCCAGTCACGGCAGCGACCACCAGATCGAGCGGATTGCCGCGCACCGTCGCGGCGCCGATGAAACTGAACATGATGATGGCGGCCATCACATAGCCTTGATGCAGCCGGAACAAGTAGCGAAATAGGCTGATGGAAGGCTTGCTCAAGATCAGCATGGCGACGTTGACGATGATCAGCACGACGAACAGTGAGTAGACCGTTTCTGCCTGGTCGACCATCAAGCGCACACCCGGGGTAATGCCATGGATGACCATCGCGCCCATCATCATTGCCGTCACGACATCGCCTGGAATGCCAAGAGCTAGCGTAGGGATGAAGGAACTACCGGTCACCGCATTGTTGGAGGACTCCGACGCGATGAGGCCATCCGGCTCGCCCTGGCCAAGGCGATCGCGGCGCGGTGATAGCTTCTGCGCAGTGG
This sequence comes from Aidingimonas lacisalsi, assembly GCF_008079445.1. Lineage (GTDB taxonomy): Bacteria > Pseudomonadota > Gammaproteobacteria > Pseudomonadales > Halomonadaceae > Aidingimonas > Aidingimonas lacisalsi. Next base: position 619,640 of record NZ_VRYH01000002.1, read on the forward strand.
CATAGCTCATGAACGCTGCAGCCGCTGCCCCGGTACCCGGCAACGCCCCGACGAAACTGCCGATGAACGAGCCGCGGATCAGTTCGATCAGGCGCTTGAAACACTCGCCCGGACCGGGAAAGCGCAACTTGGCTTCCGGTATTGTCGCGCCGGGATCGTTGCGCGAGGAAAAGCGCACGAAGACTTCCGATAGTGCGAAGGCACCGACGACGACCGGAATTAGCGTAAAGCCTGACGATAATGTGTAGCTACCAAAGGTGAAACGATCGCCTCCGGTGATCGGGTCCGAGCCGACCATGGCGAGAAAGAAGCCGATCATGCCGCATATCAGTCCCTTCATGACACTGCCCTTGGAAACGCCCACGATGCACATCATCGCCAGGCAGATGAGGGCGAAGACTTCGATCGAGCCGAAGTTGACGGCGAACTTGGCGAGCTGCGGCGCGCATAAGATCAGTATCACGCAGGAGAGCACGCCGCCGAAGAAGGATGCGAACGTTGCCCAGCCCAGCGCTTCGTCGACGCGGCCCTGCTGGGTCATGGGGTAGCCGTCGAACGTGGTTGCCGCCGATTGGGGCGTGCCGGGCGTGTTGATGAGAATGGCGGTAATCGAGCCACCGTAGACCGAGCCGCAATAGACACCGATCAGCAGCGCCATGCTGGTAATGGTATCCATGCCGAAGGTGAAGGGAAGAAAGATGGTTAGCCCCACCACTGACCCGAGGCCCGGCAGCCCTCCGATGATGATACCGGTCCAGGTACCGACGACGATGGCGAGCAACGCCTGCCAGGTGAACGCATTGCCTACCGCGGCAAGAATGATATCCATGTCACACCGCTCCACTGGTCAAGAGTGTCGGCAGCCGAATCAGCAGCACGTGGTGGAACAAGAACCACAGGCCACCGGCGATTACGAGCGTGCCCACCGCCAACGGCAGTGGGCGGCGCAGGCGAAACAGCCACAGTGTCAAGGCGACGAGTGGCAGCGAGGGAAGCAGAAATCCCAGGCTGGCCACTGCGATGGCGGCGATGAGTACGGCCGCCATCAGCACGGGCAACGGCGACAGCGACCTGCTGCTCATCGCCGTGGCGTGCGACAACTCGACGAGAGTGATCGCCAGGGCGACCCCACACCACAGCGTCAGTACGACACGTGGTACCAGCATGGCATCGGTCGGGCCGCGCCAGGCATGGAACGCCAGCACGATGCCGACAAGGAACAAGGCCAGGCCCAGCAACACCCTGGGGTTGGCCAATCTCGCAATCATGACGCTTACCTCGCTGAATGATGGGGTTGCGGGCTTATTCAATCAGGCCGACATCGCGTAATACTTGCTTGTTGGCGTCGTAACGCTGCTTCACGAAGGCTTCGAAGTCTTCCGGTCCGAGATAGGCGATGCCGGCCTTGGCATTCTCGGCGAAAGACTTGAATCGATCAGATTCAAGCGTGGCCTTGCATGCGTCGGAATACTGGGTCTTCCGCTCTTGCGAAATACCCTTGGGGGCCACTAAGCCCTGCCAGACGGCGAATTCCATCTCCGGAAGGCCCAGTTCATCGATGGTCGGCACATCCTCGTAGCCCTCGATGCGATGGTCGGCAAAGACCGCCAACGGCCGGAGATCATAGTTCGCGAGAATGGTCTCGGTATCGGCCATGATCTGGATCTCGTCGCCCGCTAGCGCATTCATGGCCGGCCCGGAACCGCTGTAGGGAATGTGTGAGGCCTCGAGGTCGCTTTCGCCCACCAGGGCGGCGACCGCCAGTTGCGGCAGCGTGCCAGGCCCCGAGGAGCCATAGAGCAGCGGCTCCTCTTGGGAGGCTGCGACGAGCTGGTCGAAGTTTTCGATGTCGGACGACTGGGACACCATCAAGAACATCGGGTTGGACGTGGTCCGACAGATGTAGGTGAAACTGTCCGGCCCGTAGGGGAGCTGTTTCAGCGACGGCTGGATGCTGAGCGCGCCGGCCGGCTCGTAGCCGATAATGTTGGGGTTGCCTTCGCTGTTGGCGACCTCGGCGGTTCCTTCCGTTGCACTGGCGCCAGCCACGTTACGCACTACCGAAGTGACACCGAGATTGTCGGAGAAGGGCGGCTCGAAACTACGTGCGACGATGTCCGTTGCACCACCTGCAGCAAAGGGCACGATGATGTCTAAAGTGTCCTGGGCAAACGCAGAATGCGAGGTGCCAGCGAGCATCAGCAGGATCAGAGAACGACGTACAGGCTTCATTGTTAATTTCCTCGTATCGCTACGAAATTTAATGAATTTATAAAAAATCATTATTAACAATAACTTAATATATTTTATTAAGGTATATTGCTTGTATATCGTAGCGCTACGATTTTTGAGGTACAATGTGTATCGGGTTGTGCTTTCGTCGTATGGCTAGCTATACCGCTTATGAATCAACGTTTCGTTCAGGCACGAATACGTCGCAACCTTTTATAAAGCAATCAGTGGTTTGGACTACATGCCATGGTCACCCGAGGTGTCACGAAGCGCCTCGGTAGTCACAGTGATGCTTGTATAACCCTCTGAATCACCGGAATAGGGCTGTAACAGTGGCAAGACAAAGACGAAACTCTCAACGGGCCACCATGGGCGAGGTTGCCCAATTGGCGGACGTCTCCCCTAGTACGGTATCGCTCTATCTACGCCATCCGGATAAGGTTTCCAGCCAGCGAGCCGAACGCATCCAAACGGCAATTGATCGGTTGGGCTATCTTCCCAATACCATGGCGGGAGGGTTGGCCTCTTCGCGCTCCAACGTGATTGGCGTCATTGTACCCACCATCACCAACTCGTTCTTCTCAGCCACGCTAGAAACCTTGGAGCGGCATTTACGGCCTGCGGGCTACCAATTACTGATCGGCAACAGCGAATTCGATGAGTCACGCGAGGAAGAGCTGGTCCGGTCAATCCTGAGTTGGAATCCTGCTGGACTGGTGCTGACGGGCTTTGTCCATAGCCGCAAATCGATTTCGCTGCTTACCAAGAGCGATACGCCCATCGTGGAAATGTGGGATTTCGGCCAGAAAGGACTCGATATGGTGGTCGGCTTCTCCCATCGCACCTGCGGAAAATTGGTAGCAGAGCATTTTCTTGCTAAAGGCTATCGGAAAGCGGCCTTTCTTAGCACCAGTTTCCAGCGTGATATACGGGCGAAGGAACGCTATCAAGGGTTTCGTGAGGATATGACGAATGCCGGCGGCTCCGTTGTGCTACGCGAGTTGCAGGGACGTAGCAATACCGCGGAGACCGGAGACCTGGTGCGAGAATTATTGAGTGATCACGCTGACCTGGAAGCCATTTTCTGCGCTAACGATATAGTGGCACTTGGTGTCCTGCTCGAATGCCAGCGTCAAGGATGGCCGATTCGCGATCGACTCGCCGTAGCGGGTTTTGGCAACCAGGACTTCACCGCCAGCACCGTGCCGCCCATGACAACCGTTGAACCGCCTAGCCAGGAAATTGGCCAGCATATCGCCCGGATGTTGCTTGCGCGTTTGGGGGGGGACTTGACGGAGCAAGAGACCCGTCTCGATCTAGGTGTCAGGCTAGTAGCCAGAGAGAGCACGTAACGCCAGGGTTTTGCTGCATTGATCGAAGCAACTGGTTGCTGGCTGATTCCCCTGGTGATCGTCCATGCACAGTTAGACGTTCTATCCGTCATCGTCGGCCTGTATGCCAGCATCTTGCCTGTGTTGGCACTCGGCGTTGCTGTGGTTGGTGATGTCCCGGGCCTCCTGCTTACTCTTGGAGTTCCTTTACTCCGCCAATGACGGGGCTGAGTCAGGGGCGAGGAGCGGGGTCGGGGACCGTTGAGCACTTGGATGGCGCCCTCTGCAGGATTCGAACCTGCGACCTGCCGCTTAGGAGGCGGCTGCTCTATCCTACTGAGCTAAGAGGGCGAAGCGCCGTATTATAGGCGGCTGAACTGCGGAGATAAACCCGCTGAGATTCCTTGTGCTGCGGACTCCCATGCCCTGGCATCAGGATCGGTCGGCCGCTCGAGGGGGGGGGGGGAGAGCGGCCGTCTTGGCTGGTCAATAGTCAAGTTTTCAGGTATTTGACTAGCGCAGCGATTGCCAATCCAAATAGTGTCAGCATTGCGAGGGGCATGATCCAGCCAACCCATCCCATACTGCCCATCACTGAAAAGCATTCTGCCATCATCGCTTATCTCCTCTGGGGCATGGCCCCGTGCCGGGTGGTTCTATCAGGGGAAGGGGCAGAACCTTATGCTAGGGGTATTATTTTACTCGTTTATAACAGATCGATATACTGAAATAAACCTTGGTACAGCATATAGGTACATGATTTTTCAGTAATAATGCATGATAATGGTGTGAAATAGAGGGTTTGCCCGTTTCAGGCTGGTTTCAGCTTCATGAGGTAGAATATTGCTGTCAACAAGACAATGAAAGGGAGGTATCCATGCGAGCATCATTTCTGACATTGGGCTTTGGGTTGCTGGCTTCCACCGCCATGGCAACAGGAGAGCACGAGGGGGATCATAGTAGTCAGGCGGAGGCTGAACTCGATCGTACCGTCAGCGTTGTGGCGGGTGATATGTGGTTCGATCCGGAAGCATTGAATGTGGAGCCGGGAGAGACCATCGAGTTCGAGATTCACAATACCGGAGATGTCGAGCACGAGTTCGTCATCGGGGATACCGGAGCTCAGGAGAAGCATCGTGAGATGATGCAGGAAACGGGCAGTGAAGGGCATCATGATGATCACGCAAGCCATAGCAGTCACGACATGGAAGAGGGGGAACATGGCGGTAACATGCCTGCTGTCACGATTGCTTCGGGAGAGACCGAGTGTCTGGTCTGGACCGCTCCTGACAATGTGGATGAGCTTGAATTCGCGTGTAACATCCCGGGGCATTATGAGTCAGGCATGTATGGGGTCATCGATCCCCAGGGTTGATCCAGGAAGCTGTTGCTTCTGTTGCTGCTGACCGACTGGACCTTCGAGGATTCCATGGCGGTGTTCCGCAACCTCAAGACCGCCGAGGGCTACTACAACTTCCAGGAGCGTACCGTCGCCGACTTCTTCGCCGATGTCAGGGAAAAGGGCTTCGCGGCGACGGCGGGGATGCGTGGCATGTGGGTGCGGATGCGCATGAGCTCCCGCGACATCGCCGACGTCACCGGTAGCACCTACACCTACCTGCTCAATGGCCTTTCTCCCGAGGAGAACTGGACGGCGCTGTTCAAGGCGGGTGAGCGGATCCGCCTGAGGGTGATCAACGGCTCGGCGATGAGCTACTTCGACGTGCGCATCCCCGGCCTGAAGATGACCGTGGTGGCGGCCGACGGCCAGTCGGTCCAGCCAGTACCGGTCGACGAGTTCCGCATTGCCGTAGCCGAGACCTACGACGTGCTGGTCGCCCCTGAAGACGACACGGCCTATACGATCTTCGCCGAGTCGATAGATCGCAGCGGCTACGCCAGGGCCACCCTCGCGCCACGTAAAGGCATGGCGGCCGAGATTCCCGAGCGTCGCAAGATCGCTGATCGAGGCCATGGGCGCCCAAGGCTGATGTTCTGATTTTTAAACGCTAACTCAGAACAGGGCTAGGGAGATGAGAGTGTTGCAGGCCACGGCCAAATGCGCTACCTGTCTGGCGTCGATGCGGGCTGGACGCTTTTTAGCGTCTCGTTATTCATCCCGGTCACGCCGATGAAGCCCGAGATGATTGTGCATCAGCAAGTGCATACCGAGACACAGCAGCATGGGCAGCAGCAGCCAGGCACTACTGCCCAGCGATCCTCCTCGCCACAGCAAAAACGCTGCGGCGCCGCCCATCAGAGCGACGCAGATCAGCATCATCAGCCCATGGCCAGTGTGGCCGTTCGCCCCTGAAGTGGGGCGTTCCTCGTGGTTCTCATGGGAAGGATCGGAATGGTTCATGAAGATTCTCCAGCGGGTTGGGTGCGGGCATAGCGGCGCTTTAGTAGCAGGGAGTTGCCGATCACCGACAGTGAGCTGGCAGTCATGGCGACCACGCCGACCATGGGATGCAGCAACCCCACGGCGGCGATGGGAATGGCGGCCAGGTTGTAGCCACTGGCCCAGATCAGGTTCTGCACGATCTTGCCGTAGGTGGCACGCGAGAGGTGCATGGCCTCCACCACGCCGGTCAGCTCGCCGCGGACCAGGGTCACGTCGGCCGCCTCGATGGCCACGTCGGCGCCGGCGCCTATGGCGATGCCCACGTTGGCCTGGGTCAGTGCCGGGGCGTCGTTGATGCCATCGCCGACCATTGCCACGTGCTCGCCGTGCTTGGCCTGAAGGGCACGGATGGCGTCGACCTTGCCTTCCGGCAGTACGCCGGCTTGGACCTCGTCGATGCTCACCTCCTCGGCCACGGCATGGGCGGCGCGCTCGTTGTCGCCGGTGATCATCACCACGTGCAGGCCGAGGTCATGCATGCCGCGGATGGCCTCGCGCGATTCCTCCTTGAGGGTATCGGCAACGGCGACGAGGCCGCGCGCCTGGCCGTCGGCGGCGACGATCACCACGGTGCGCCCCTTGTCCTCGAGGGTCTGCATGGCTTCGTCCAGGGCCTCGAGGCCGGTGACGCCCTCTTCGTCGAGCAGGCGGCGGTTGCCGATCAGCACGCGCTGTTCACCCACCTTGCCGGAAACGCCGCGCGCCCCGGTGGAGCGGAACTCGCTGACATCCTCGGGCGGGACATCGCGCTCGCGGGCGCCGTCGACGATGGCCCTGGCGATGGGGTGCTCGGAGGCGTTCTCGACGCTGGCGGCGAGTCGCAGCAGTTCGTCCTCCTCGACGCCCTCGGCGGCGACCACGTCGGTCAGCCTGGGTTCGCCGCGGGTGATGGTACCGGTCTTGTCGAGCACCATGACCTTGACGTCCTTGAAGGTCTGGATCGCCTCGCCGGAGCGGATCAGGATGCCGCGCTCGGCACCGATGCCGGAGCCCACCATCAGTGCGGTGGGCGTGGCCAGGCCCAGGGCGCAGGGACAGGCGATGACCAGCACGGCGATGGCGGCCAGTATTGCCAGCACCGGCACGGCCGCCTCCGGATTCACCCAGGGCAGGAAGGTGGCGCCCCAGTCCAGGATCGGCCGCAGCGCCTCCGGGAACAGCGCCCAGGCCACGAGGCTGGCCAGGGCGATCGCCAGCACCGCGGGCACGAAGCGCCCGGTCATGCGGTCGGCGAACTCCTGGATCGGCACTCGCGAGCCCTGCGCCTGGTCGATCAGGCGCACCACCTGGGAAAGGAAGGTGTCGCCGCCGACGCGGGTCGCCTTGACGCGCAGACGCCCCTCCTTGTTGATGGTGGCGCCGATCACGGTGTCGCCGTGGCTCTTGTAGACCGGTACCGACTCGCCGGTGGCGATGGACTCGTCGAGGTGGCTCTCGCCCTCGACCACTTCGCCGTCGGTGGGGATCTTGTCGCCGGGCCGGACGATCATGATGTCGCCGGGGGCGAGCTCCTTGACCGGCACTTCGACCTCCTCGCCGTCGCGCTCGACCCGTGCCGTCTTGGCGCCGAGGGTCAGCAGGCGGCGGATTGCCTGGGAGGCGCGTCCCTTGGCCAGCGCTTCCAGGTAGCGCCCCAGCAGGTGGAAGGTCATGATGGTGGCGGCCATCTCGATGAACGAGGTCATGGGATAGACGAAGCCGACCAGGCCGATCAGGTAGGGCGGCAGGCTGCCCATGGAGATCAGCACGTCCATGTTGAAGGTGCCGTTCTTCAGCGAGCGCCAGCTCGAGCGATGGGTGGCGATGCCGCCGTAGAGGAACACCACCGGGAAGGCCAGTACGGCGATGAGCGCCAGATACCCCGGGATCGGCTGCCAGAACATGTGCGGCATCATCAGCAGCATGATCAGGGTGGTGGGTACCGCGGCGATGATCAGCCGTTGGCGCGCCTGGCGGAGGTAGCCCTCCTCGATCTCGGCATCGGCCTCGGCGTCATCTTCCTCCGCTTCTCCCTGCACGGCGGCCACGTCGTAGCCGGCCCCCTCTACCGCGCGCTTGAGGGCATCGCCGCCGGGGCCGTTAGCCTCGACCGTTACCTTGACCTGGTGGTTGGCGATATTGGTGTGGATATCGCCCACACCTTCAAGGCGCTCGAGCGTCGTGCGCACGATGCCGGCACAGTGGTCGCTGCCCATACCGGGGACCGTCAGGGTGATGCGGTTATCGGTCATATCGGCCATTGCTCTCCTCCTGATCGCCAAGGCCAGGTGGTCGGCCTATCGGTGGCCGCCCACCTCAATGGATGAGAATGCTCAGTGATGGGACTCGTGATCCTCGGGGGTGACGCCGGTACCGCTGGCACCGAGTGCCAAGGCGAGTCCGAGGACGAGGGTGTGCTTGCGCATTTCCATGATCGTTCTCCTGGCGAGCTATTGGGCCCTTTCAAGGCTTTTGCTTACATTATTTCGGTTAGGTGCTGCACATAGGTCAATGCCATGTAACAACCATTAGGGGTGAGGAAAGACGACCAGGGTTCAGGGTCTGAACCTTTGTGTCAGCGGATCGACGGGAATCGGAGAAGTATTGGGCGTGGAATTGGGTCGCAATCAGAAAAAGAGTCAGCAGCATCAGTGTGGTCATATCGACACGACGCCATGGCAAGGTGTGGGCAAGACTAAGACGGGGTGTCGAAGTGTTCTTGGCCATGGTGTCAGACAAATTGTTAGGAAGTGGTTCTCTTAGCATAGACCAGAGGTACTACCTGGCCGTTGATCCACATCAAAGTTGATGAACGCAGGGTACCTGGGGGATGGCCAGGTTCTCAGACTCTTAAGGGCGCTATGGAATAGCTGCCAGTTTCAATTGATAACGTCGTGTGCGAACTAATGGCGTTGTCAACCCCTCTTAGCATTAATGGAGCTCCAACTGTTACATTATCCGATGCATTACCCCTGATCGGGTTGATGCCAAAGAAACAGGAGGTTTCAGCCATGAGTGAAACGACACCAGCCTCCACGAGCATAGCCTCTGTGGCCCGCGTCTATCGGATGAAAACGGCGGAGCACCTTTGCCCCTTCGGGATGAAAACCGTCGCTCTGCTCAAGCGCAAGGGGTATGAGGTGGAGGATCATCCATTGACCTCGCGTGATGAGATCGATGCATTTCAGGCGCGCGCCAATGTCGATACCACGCCCCAGGTCTATATCGGCGAGGAGCGGATCGGCGGTTATGAAGAGGTGCGTGCGTATCTGGGGCTGAGCGTGCCGAATGCGAAGGAGACTACGTACCGACCGGTGGTCGCTCTGTTTGCGACGGCGTTGTTGATGGGGCTGGCGATCAGTTGGGCCGCTACCGGCTCGTTCTGGACGGTGCGGATGCCGGAGTATGCCATTGCCACCGCCATGTGCCTGTTGGGACTGCAAAAGCTCAAGGATGTCGAGAGCTTCAGTACGATGTTCCTCAATTACGATCTGCTGGCCCAGCGCTATGTTCCGTATGGTTATTTTTACCCCTATGCCGAAACCCTGGCGGGCATACTGATGCTGGCGGGGGCACTGATCTGGATTGCCGCGCCGTTGGCGCTCTTCATCGGTGCCGTCGGGGCCGTGTCCGTGTTCAAGGCCGTCTATATCGATAAACGCGCGTTGAAATGCGCCTGTGTCGGTGGCGACAGCAATGTGCCGCTGGGTTTTGTCTCGCTGACCGAAAACCTGGTGATGGTGGCGATGGGAGTGTGGATGCCGCTACGGATGCTTGTGTCATGAGCTCCGCTCTCCAGTAGCCCGTCAGTGGCGCCCCACGGTTTCATGAGCCACTGTCCAGTGCCGGGCCTGGTCACTCAGTGTCAGGCCGAGGCCGGGGCGCGTCGGTACCTGCATGCAGCCGTCGCGAATCTCGATCCGTTCTTGAAACAGTGGCTCCAGCCATTCGAAGTGTTCTACCCATGGCTCGGTGGGAAACGCTGCCGATAGATGCAGATGGATTTCCATGACGAAATGTGGCGCCATCTTGATGCCGGCATCGGCGGCATGGTGAGCTATCTGCAGAAACGGCGTTACACCGCCGATACGTGGTGCATCGGGCTGAATGAAGCTGACCGAACGGTGATCGATCAATAGCTGCAACTCCCGGAGGTTGGAGAGCATTTCTCCTGTGGCGATGGGCGTGTCGAGTCGCGCATTGAGCCAGGCATGGCCTTCGGGGTCATGAGCGGATACAGGCTCCTCGATCCAGGTCAGGCCGAGATCATCGATCCCTCGGCCAAAGCGCATGGCCGTGTTGCGATCCCATTGCTGATTGGCGTCGATCATGATGGGAACGTCATCGCCCAAATGCTTGCGCAAGGTGGTGACACGACGAATGTCTTCATTCAGATCGGGCTGGCCGACCTTCATTTTGACGCCGCGAATACCGTTGGCCCGCGAACGATCGGCATTGGCACAGACCTCTTTGATAGCGGTGCCGAAATAGCCGCCGGATGTGTTGTAGGTCGGTACGGCATCACGATATGCACCGAGTAGCTTGGCTAGAGAGAGCCCGGCACGCCTGGCTTTCATGTCCCACAAGGCGGTATCGAAAGCGGCGATTGCCTGAACGGCGACGCCGCAGCGATCGACGGAGGCGCTTTGCCAGGCGAGTTTCTCCCATAGTTTCCCGATGTCATTGGGGTCCTCGCCGATGACGAAAGGGGCCAGCTCCAGGGCATGGGCGTATTGGGCCTTGCCTCCGGCACGCAAGACATAACCGAACCCGAGCCCTTGGTGTCCTTCATGCGTTTCCAGTTCGACGAATGTCAGCGATACCTCGGTCATGGGGCGTTGGCGCCCGGTCATCACCTTGGCGTCACTGATCGGTTTGTCGAGGGGTAGAAGGATATGTGACAACGTGGCGCTGGCGATGGTGTCATGCGACATCAGGGCGCCTCCTGTTAAGGGCGTGACTTTGACCCTAATTAGTCATACATCATATGTAAATACAGCGTCGGTAGTACGCGCACAGTGAACGGTCAATAAGAACAGCCGATCTGACCGGCATCGAACGCCTGCTTGACTTGTTGATAGACATCCTGGCTGATGTCGATGGCCTGTTGATCGGCGGTCGGAGGCTGCAGGATGCTTTCGTTTGATTCACATCATACTGTCATGAAGCATTCCCTCGTATCCTCTCTGTCAGGGAACATGAAACCGCGTGGAAGGGCCTATGGACGACGATGAGTATCGCGATTATGACGGCCTGGGGTTGGCGGAACTGATTCGTCACGGTGAGGTTAGCCGTGAGGCGGTGTTCGAGGCGGCTTGTCGTCAGATCGATCGGCACAATCCCTCCCTGGGAGCCGTCGTCAGGACACGCTATCAACGCGCCAGGGCGGAACAGGCGGCTGTGACGACCGACGCGACGTTCTGTGGTGTCCCGTTCCTGACCAAGGATCTGTTGATGGCTTTGGAGGGTGAGCCGTTGAGTTTCGGTAGCGCCGCTCTGGCCGATTGGCGTCCGGCTAGCGATTCGACACTGGTACAACGGGTGCGGTGTGCCGGGCTGGCGATTCTGGGACAGACCACCACGCCGGAGCTGGGGTTGATGGGCATCACCGAGCCCAAGGCCTTCCCGCATCCGCGTAATCCCTGGGACCCATCACGCTCCCCGGGCGGCTCCAGTGGCGGCGCGGCCACCGCCGTGGCGTCCGGCATGGTGCCGCTGGCCGGTGCGGGTGACGGGGGCGGTTCGATTCGTATTCCGGCCAGCCATTGCGGGCTGTTCGGTTTCAAGCCGTCACGTGCCCGTGTACCGCTGGGGCCCATGCATGCGGACGTGTGGGAGGGGGCGGTCGTCGAACATGCCGTGACGCGCAGCGTGCGTGACAGCGCGGCCTTGCTCGATGAGACCAACGGCATGGATGAAGGTGGGCCTTTACCGATACGTCACGAAGGTGGTTACCTGGCCGCTCTGGAGCGTCCACTGCCTGCGTTGCGGATTGGCGTATCCCTGGGCGAGTCGCTTGGCTCCCCGTTCGGCACGCAATTGGATGACGAGGTCACAACGGCCCTGGAACGGACCGCCCGGCACTGTGAATCGCTGGGCCATCACGTCGAGTGGGCGGAACCCGTCCTGGACGGTCGGGCCATCGCCGAGAGTTATCTGTCGTTATATCTCGGGCATCTGGCGGCTGATCTGGCCTGGATCGCCAAAGAGACCGGTGTGCCGATTTCGCGGCTGGCGATCGAGCCGTCGACCCGTGCCATCGGCCGCCTGGGACGGCACCTCAAGGCCAGCGACTATGTGCTGGCGAAGCGTTACTGGAATACCCTGGGGCGGACCATGGGTGAGTTCCACCGCCGGTTCGATGTGTTATTGATGCCGGTGGCGGCATCGCCGGCGCCACGCAGGGGCGCGTTATACCCGTCGCCGCTCGAGGAGCGTTTGATGTCGATACTGGCGCTGCCGGGCCTGTCGAGGCTGGCGTTCAATGCCGGTGCCTTGGCGTCTCTCGCTCGGAATGCGCTGCGTGAGACGCCGTTCACGCAATTGGCCAATCTGACCGGTCAGCCGGCCATGTCGTTACCGGTGCACATCACCGCTGGCGGGTTGCCGGTCGGCGTCCAGGCCATGGGGCCGATGGGCGACGAGATGCGTCTGTTTCAGTTGGCGGCTCAGCTTGAAGAAGAGATTGGCTGGCAGCGTCATCTGCCGGTTAGCACCATTCCCTGATACGGGTAGAATGATCAGCCCACTGTTTTCCTGCCGGAGTTCTGATGGTCGCTCGCCCCCCGTCCACTGCCGATTGGTTGTCGCCCGAAGGCGACCGCCATTTCGACGACCTGGTGGAGAAGTTTGCCGATAGCCTCTATGGCAGAACGCGCGGGGCGCTGCGACTGGCGATGCTGGATCATCTGTTACCGCGCATGCTGACGCTCGAGTCGCAACCGGTGCTGGAAGTCGGTGCCGGGCTGGGACAGATGGCGGTGTGGTTTATCGAACGTGGGCACGCCGTGACCGTCACCGAACCGGCTGAAGCGATGCTGTCACGCGCCCGGGAGCATTTGGGCGGACAGGCGGAGGGTTACGTGCAGGCGCCCTTGCAACGCTTAACCGAATTCACGCCGGGTCCCTGGCCGCTGATCGTCTGCCATGCCGTGTTGGAGTGGCTGGCCGAGCCACGTACGGCGCTATCGACGCTGAATGGGTTGCTGGCCCCGGGCGGTCAAGTGTCATTGATGGTATTCAATAGAGATGCCTTGCGCTTCTCCAATGTACTCAAGGGGAATTGGGACAAGGTGCAACAGGATGATCTGGCCGGACAGGGACGCGGTCAGCGATTGACGCCGATCTCCCCACTGAGCCACGCGCAGATCGCTCGCTGGGCGGCCGAGGAGGGCTTGACGGTCGAGTCGGTCGCGGGGATTCGGGTATTTTCCGATTATTGTGGCGTATCAGCGGCGTCTGCTGAGACCTACGATCAACTCTTGGCTCTCGAGCGGCAGTACTGTCAGTGCGAACCGCACTGGCGACTGGGGCGCTACCTGCTCTATACACTGCGCAAGCCGCATGCGGGGCATGATGAGGGGAATGCATGAACGCCCAGACACCTGTCTGCCAGTTGCTGGAACGCCAGGCGATGGACTATCGGCAGTGGTGGTGGGTGGCTCCACCGCAGGATGACTGGTTGCTGGAGGCCGGTGGCGGCGTGATCAGTGGCGACCAGAGCGTGCTCGATGCCTGGCGAGCCAGCGGTAAGTCCGCCGGTTCGGCTCTCTCCACGGAACCACTGGAGGATATTCCCGGCGCCGTGCTGTTCTGGCCCAAGAGCCATGCGCTGGGCGAGTGGTGGTTATTGTCGCTGTGCGAGCGGTTACCGGCCGGTACGCCACTGCAGGTGGTGGGTGAGAATCAGGGCGGTGTCAAACGGGTGCTCAAGGTCCTGGCGGCACTGGGATTGGGGTGTCGCAAGCGTGACAGCGCGCGGCGCTCTACGCTGTTCGAGACTCGGCTGGAGCGGGTTTCCGTGGCGGCCGATGCCGTCTGGCAGACCTTCGAGGCGGAGCATCTGACCCTGGCCAGCCACCCGGGCGTCTTCGGACATGGCAAGCTAGATGATGGCACACGGCTGTTGTTATCCACGCTGGAAGCCCATCTTCCCGATGCCCCGGGGACGGTGCTCGATCTGGGGTGCGGTGATGGCGTGATCAGCGCCTGGTTGTCGGAACGCCGTGCGAATATCACGGCGGTCGATGTCAATCTATTCGCCGTTGCAGCGACCCGGTGCACGCTGCAGACCAACGGCCTGACGGGAGAGGTCCTGCCCAGCGATGTCTACTCGGCCCTGGATGAGCGCCGCTTCGATATGATCGTCAGCAATCCGCCTTTTCATCAGGAGCGAACGATCGATTACGGCCCCGCGGCGCGGCTGATTCGTGCGGCCCCTCAGCACCTGACACCAGGTGGCCAGCTGATACTGGTGGCCAATGCGTTCCTGCCCTATCCCGATCTGCTGGAATCGACATTCGGTCACTGCGAGATACTGGCCGATGACCGTCGATATCGGGTGTATCGAGTGGTGCTATCTCAGCGTCACGCGATTTAACGATCGGCTGAAACGCGGAATATGCTAGGGTAGCGAGAGTTTCGTCAGGATAATCAACCAAGACCGGTCAGGTCATCGAGGCAGGGAATGCATGAATTCTTGAGCCAGTCATTGTTCCTGGATTCCGGAATGGTGAGCCTCTCATATGCCATCATGCTGGTGGCGTATCTGGTGCGTGACATCCTGATCTTGCGGATTCTGTTGATCGTTGCCTCGATGGCCATGCTGCTTTATGGCGCCAGTATCGACAACTTGGCCATGCTGGTCTGGAATTCGTTATTCGTCGCCGTCAATGGTGTCCAGGTAGCCATACTGTTGCACGAACGGCGCATGCTGGAATTGCCCGACGAGCTCGATCGAATCCACCGGGCCGTCTTCTGGTTCATGACGGCACGCGAATTTCGTCAGCTCTGGCAGCGAGGGCAACGTGAAACTCGGTACAGCGGCGGCATTCTTCGTCAGGGTGAGGTACCCGATCGCATCTACCTAGTGCTTGACGGAGAAGTGCGTGTCGAGCGTGATGGCCATACCGTCGCCTGCCTGGGACCCATGTATCTGGTCGGCGAAATGAGCTACATCAATCACGCCAGTGCCAATGCCGATGTGGTCATCGATGACCATGTAGAACTCATGATCTGGACCCATGAGGATCTGAGCCGCTTGGAGCGAAGGCGTCCTCACCTCATACAGAAATTCAATGTTATCGTCGGGCAGGACCTGGTGCGCAAGATCGGTGCATGATCAGATCTGCACTGCAATCGTGGTATATTCCTGAGATCTTGTCCGTCGATGACAATGATACATGTTGAAGCAGGGAAATGACGGATCATGCCGAAAAGGCCATCGCCGCGTCTGACGGTGAGGGCGGCTGGGCTTGCTCTGACGCTCCTGGCGGTACTGGTGCAAACCGGGCATGTGCCCGGTGTATCAGGCCTTTATCAGCGGCTTGAGTTGCTCGCCTATGACTTGCGACTGGCAGGTCAGGTCGACGATGACTCGCAAGTCGATGAGCGTATTGCGATCGTGGATATCGACGAATCGTCGCTGGATCGGGAAGGGCAATGGCCCTGGCCACGCCAGCGTTTGGCGACCCTCGTCGAGCGGATGCGTGATGCCGGCGCTGCCGTTGTCGCCTTCGACATCATGTGGCCCGAACCGGAGCGTAATAGCGTCTCTCAGCTTGCCGAGTCGTTACCCGAAGATGAGGCAGCCTCCTTCGAGGAGGAGTTTGCTGATCTGGCAAAGCGTATCGATGGTGATGAAGCGTTGGCCGAGGCTCTCGAAGCCAGTGAATCGGTGCTGGGTTTCACGCTTCACGATGAGGCCAATAGTAGCGGTCAATTGCCGCCACCGCTGAAAACCGATCTTGCTGATCCCACCAGTTTGGGCATTCCCGAGAGAACCTCTTATACCAGTAACATTCCTGTCTTACAGGAGGCCGGTGAACACGGTGGCTTTTTTTCGTTGCAACCCGACCGGGATGGTGTGATTCGTCGGGTGCCGCTGGTGGCCCGTCATGACGGTTCTGTTTATCCTTCTCTGTCTCTGGAGACCCTGCGCCTGTACACCCTGGCCGATAAAGTGGGCCTGGAAACGGAAAGGGCAGGCGACCAGCAGGTGCTGGAAGCGATAGATGTGGGCGGCACCCGAATTGCCACCGATGCCGAGGGCAACATGCTCGTCCCCTTCCGTGGTCCCAGGGGAAGTTTTCCCTATGTTTCCGCTGCGGATGTTCTGGATGGACGGGAGGAGGCGTTGTCGACCCTTGAGGGTGCTATCGTGCTGGTAGGTACTACGGCCCAGGGGTTGTTCGATCTGCGTAACACGCCGGTAGGTGGCGTTTTTCCAGGAGTGGAGATCCATGCCAACCTGCTGTCGGCGATGCTGGATGAGCGCCAACTGGTCAGCCCCGACTGGGGGCGCGGTACAGAAATCGCGACGACATTGGCCCTGGGCATTCTACTGGCGTTGTTGTTGCCGACACTCTCTCCCATATGGCAGGGCATCACGGTGTTCCTGGCCGTCATGGGGGCCGTCCTCGGCAATCTATGGGCCTGGTACACGGTCGGCATTGTGCTGGACCTGGCCGGGTCGTTGCTCGTTGTCGTGATGGTGGCAGCGCTCAACCTGGCCTACGGTTTTCTGTTCGAATCACGCCACAAGCAACGCATCAAGCGAATGTTCGGTCAATATGTGCCACCGGCACTCGTCGATGAAATGAGCGCAAACCCCGACCGTTATGGTTTTCAGGGAGAATCACGCGAACTCAGTGTGCTGTTCAGCGATATCCGCGGGTTCACGGCGTTGTCAGAGCGCTTGAGCGCGAATGAACTCAAGGACCTGCTCAACCGGTTTTTCACCCCCATGACACGGGTCATTTTCGAGACCCGTGGCACTGTCGACAAGTACGTAGGTGACATGGTCATGGCGTTCTGGGGAGCGCCGCTGTCGGACAAGCATCATGCGGAGCAATCAATCGAAGCCGCACTGGCCATGCTGGATGAAGCGGCTCGTCTACGTGACACCTTTCGCCGCGAAGGATTACCACCGATCGAGATCGGGGTGGGAATCAACAGTGGTGTCATGAACGTGGGGGATATGGGATCGGACTATCGGCGCGCCTATACGGTGCTGGGGGATGCTGTCAATCTGGCAGCACGTCTGGAGGATGTCACCCGATTTTATGAGGTGGGGATCGTGATAGGAGAGCGCACCCGGGAGTTGGCCGGCGAGTCTTTCATCTATCGCGAACTCGATCTATTGCGTGTCAAAGGGAAGTCTCGGGCAGTACGTATCTATCAACCCGTCTGTCGTCGTGAGGATCTCACCACGACGGAGCGCCAGGCTATCGACGCTTACCATCAGGCTTTGCAGGATTTCCGTGCCCAACGTTGGAGTCAGGCTGACCGGTGTTTTGCACGACTTCAGGAACAATATGAGCACGATGATCAACCGCCGACAAAGCTGTATGCGCTCTATCGTGAGCGTATCGCTATGCTGCGGGAGCAGACGCTGCCTGCGGATTGGGATGGAGTGTATGTGCAAAGAGACAAGTGATGGGACACCTCCTTGCCGCGGTTCTGGCGCGAGGTGCTTGGGAGTGTTACTGGCCATGATCCTGATAGCGTCAGTGACGGAGCCTGTGCCCGCCGATGATGACGAAGACGCCCGTGCCGCGGCCGAGGAGATCGAACAACGCCAACGTCAATATAATCCACGTCACGCTCATGAGTGGGGCAACCGCCACTTGGCTGCATATGGCGGAAACCCTGACTTCGATTATGCGTTGGCAATGGCGGCCCTTGCTGCCGATCGCCCTTCCCATGCGCAGGCTGCGCTGAACCGGGTGCTGGATGTTCAGCCATCGCATGGTCGTGCTCGGTTGGAATTGGCGCGTGCTTATTTCCAACTTGGCGAATATGACAGTGCCCGGGAGCAGTTCCAGCGGGTATTGAACAACGATCCCCCCAGTCAGGTGCAGGACAATATTGAGCGTTTTCTGACAGCGATAGCGTCGCGTCAACGCGAACAGGAAGCCCACGTCGAAGGCTATATGGGAATCAAGACGGGCCACGACGACAACCTGAACAGTGCGACCGGCGATGAATTCTTTTTGCCGATGCTGCCCGAGATTCCTTTGGCCGTCGAGGATATCGACGACGAATTTCTGACACTGGAAGGTGGCGCGTCTTATCGTCGTCCCGTGACGCAACATAGCGGTCTCTTTGCTGGTGTCGACCTCAGCGAACGCCGTTATCACCACCATGACGAGTACGATCAGCGCCAGGTTCGGCTGCGGGTCGGTGGTCGATTCGATACAGATTGGGGGCGTATACGCCTGCCGTTGGAATGGCGTCAACTGCAACTCGGTGGGGACAGTTACCGCCGCTATACCGGTTTCGGTGCAGAGCTCTCCCACGAGTGGCAGCCTGGCCGTAAGCTGCATCTATTTGGGCGTGTCGGCGCCACCGACTATCCCGATCTGGCTAGTCGGGATGTCAACAGTGCGTCACTTGGTGGAGGGATAGAACAGTGGCTACCCGGTCCTGGACTTCGGTTGTCGGCTGGGGTGTACGCCGGTATCGAAGAGCCTCGTGGCGATGGGGCCGGTCATTATGGTCGCGATTATCAGGGGGTCAGGTTGGGGGTGGACTGGCGTGCCACCGAGTCGAACACATTCTCGGCCCAGGTAGTTCATCAGCGAGCCAGTCATGATGATGAAGAGCCTCTGTTTGCCGACCCTCGCCGCGATCGCCTGACGCAAGCCTCGCTCGATTGGTGGTGGCAGCTCGACGATGGGTGGCGATTGGGCTCGGGGGTCAGCCATTTGGTCAATGAGTCTTCGATCAAGCTCTATGATTATGACCGTACTCAGGTGCAGGCTCGAGTACGTTATGTATGGGAGTGAGACAGCATGTTCCAGATGAGCGCTGCGGCAGGCCGATGGCCTTCAGCCGGCCTGATCCACTGCTTACTGTGGGGAATGTCGTTACCGGCTGTGGCTGATGATGAGCCGGCGGGAGTCGTGCTCAGCACTAGTGGTGACGTCGAGGCCCGTATGGAGGGTGAGGCCAGGATATTGTCCCGGCGTTCCGAGGTGTTCCCTGAAGAGCTTGTGGTGACGGGGGAATCGTCGCGAGGGCAGATTCGTTTCGAGGACGGTGAATTGGTCCAACTGGACGCTGATAGTGCACTTCGTATCGATGAGTTCGTCGAGCCCGACGCGGATGATGAAGAGGAAGTGGGTCGTAGTACCAAGTCGCTGCTCAAAGGGGGCATGCGTGCCATCAGCGGGGCCATCGATGGTGAAGAGACATATGCCGTGGATACCCCGTCGGCCACCATTGGCATCCGTGGTACCACTTATCGACTATTCGTCGAGGATGATGGGGCTCTCCACGCTGCAGTTCAGGATGGTCGGATCAGTGTGGATAACGAGGCGGGTGAGTTGGTCATCGGGGATGACGAAAGCTATCGCATTGCTTATGTCACCGACCGTTCGACACCACCGGAGGGGCGTATATCGATGCCTGAGCCACTCGGCCGCATCCTTGGTAGCGATGATGGCGGTGATGATGGTGACTCACGAAGCAGGGCCGGCGACGCTGGCGAGTCAGAGGAGAGCGTGCTCTATCTCGATCAATCATTGCAGAACGATGAGGCTTATCGCGAAGGATTCGAACCCGAACCCGAACCCGAACCCGAGCCGGAACCGGAACCGCAAGAACCCGACTTGATAAGTACTCAGGACGATGCCTTCCTATCCCGTGAGGGGGAATGGATCGAGGCAGCCGATGTCGAATACTACGACGATGATACGGCCAGGCTCGTTCATACCGTGGATGGCGAAAACGTAACCATCGGTGATGATGATGGGATGTATCAGTCGGCCGACAATCTCGAGGTGAGTTGGGGCGCCTGGAATGAACCGCTGGAAACTCGCGAGGATGGTAGTGAGAGTGAACTCGATGAACCGGTGGTATGGATGGCGTATGAGCCAACACCTGATGATGTAGTCGACGAGAGGTTTTTGAGCACGGAGAACAATGTGACCTATAGCGAAATATCCGGATTCGTCGGGCAAGCGGCATCTGGAACATTGGTCACCGAAAGTGGTGAACAGAGCATCTCTGCTAACTTGACTAATTTCGGGTTTGGAGCGGAATTTGCTCTTGATCTGTTATTGACATTTCCCGAAGAAAGCTGGGATGCCTCCTTCGCAGGCGAGTTTTCCGCGAATGAATTGCGGGGGGTGCTGGACGAAGGAACCTATGACGACGGTAGTGGAGAGATAGCCATCGATAGTGGTGAGTTGCTCATGCATCTGGTCGGAGAGGACGCCGAAGGACTCGCCGGGCGGTTTGGACTGGAGGCCGGTGATGCCGAGACCCGGGGCGTCTTCCTGCTGGAAGGTGAGTGAGAGTCAGGCGTTAGGGGCGCGATAACGAATATCGGTAATGATATAGGTCGTTTCCCCACCAGGAGCGGCGACCGTGGCTTCGTCGTCGAGCCCCTTGCCGAGCAGGGCCTTGGCGAGAGGGGCGTCAACGCTGATCCAGTGCTTACCGGTGTCGGTTTCGTCATGGCCGACGATGCGTATGGACAATTCATCGCCGTTCTCATCTTCCAGCGTAACGAAAGCTCCAAAGTAGACGCGCTCGGTGTCGGCGGGTAGCCGGTCGATGACCTGGACTTCGTCCAGGCGTTTGGTTAGGTAACGAATACGTCCCAGCACCCGATGCAGTTCTTTCTTGTTGTAGGTGTAGTCGGCGTTTTCGCTGCGATCGCCCTGAGCGGCCGCTTCACCAACCTTCGTTGAAAGCCGCGGCCGCTCGACACGTGTCAGGTGGTCGAGAATGCCTCGCAGTCGCTCAGCGCCTTCGGCCGTGATCAAGTTGCTCTTGGGCTCCTGGCGAGGATCCTTGGCGGGATCGCGCCAGCGTGTCATGTTGCGACCTTTCATTATCTTGCCATCCACCTCGCTATGCTATGGTGCGAACCTTACGTAAGCATGGGCGTAACGCCAACCCGTCAATGGTGACTGGCTTCCGTTTCAAACGTTCGTTACAGTGCGTTGGTGATCCTGTGACCTATCCGCTGGGTAAACACCGTATGGACAGTCGCAGTCATTATTCAGACAGAGCGTAGTGAATCCGAGTCAGCACAAGGAGTGAGACATGTCATATTGTCGTTCAACCGTGGCTGTCATGCTGGTGATGATACTGATGGGGCCGGTCACGACACTGGCTGATGATGGTGAGGTAGCCGCGCTGCGTGAGCGTTGGGAAACCATTACGACCGACATGCCGGATGACGCACGCGGACAAGCGTACGCCGAGCTCGTCGAGGAGGCGACGCAGCTGGTCGAGTCATCCCCTGATGATGCCGATGCGCTGCTCTGGAAAGGCATTGCTTTGGCCTCTGAGGCACGCGCCAAGGGAGGCCCCGGTGCATTAGGCTTGGCCAAGGAAGCCCGTGATGACCTGGAACGAGTCGTGGAACTCGATCCGAGTGGTGGTAACGCGTCCGCGTATGTCACGCTCGCCGTGCTCTATCAACGCGTGCCCGGTTGGCCACTCGGGTTCGGCGATAGTGACACGGCAGAGGCGCTGTTCCAGAGCGCGCGGCAAATTCGACCCGAGGGTATCGATGTCAATTACTATTATGCTGTCTTCCTCGAAGAAGAAGGGCGCGTCGATGACGCGTTAGAACACGCGCGACTGGCCGTGGAGGGTGAATCTCGCGAAGGACGCACGGCGTCGGATGAAGCGCTGCGTGATGACGCATGGAAGCTCATCGATCGTTTGTCGTCCTGAACCTATTCCCTGATCGGGACAATGCGCCCTTGGGGCTAGCCGAAGCGTCGGTACAAGCGTGTAATCTCTCGATTGGCAGCATGGCGCCCGGTCAGGATAATGAGGCTTTCGCCACCGCAAGGAGATGTCATGGACGAGCGATCGAAGTCTGCCGGCTCTCTCGCGTTGCCTCGTTTCGGCGCCAGCGATGTCGAGCGTTGCGACGATGAATGCCTTTATCAAGGTTTCTTTCGTCTGGAGCGGCGTCGTTTGCGCCACCGCTTGTTCGATGGCGGCTGGAGTGAAGAGGTCGTGCGTGAAGTCCATGTTCGTCATGATGCCGTCGGTGTGCTGCTTTACGATGTGGAGCAAGATGCCGTGGTGCTGGTCGAGCAGATTCGCGCTGGGGCTCTCGACGACCCGACCAGCCCCTGGAAATTGGAAGTGGTGGCGGGCCTGGTCGAGAATGGTGAAGATCCCGCCGATGTTGCACGCCGTGAAGCACTGGAAGAGGCGGGCTGCGAGGTGGGCGAGCTGTTCGAGTTGTATACCTACTATCCCAGTCCCGGGGCTTGCAATGAGCGCGTCAGTCTATACTGTGGTCTGATCGACAGCCACGGCCTGGGCGGCGTGCATGGCCTCGATGAAGAGAATGAGGACATTCAGGTGCATGTCGTTGCGTATCCTCGGCTTTCTCAACTTGTCGGGGCCGGTCGGTTGGACAATGCCATGAGCTTGATCGCTTTCCAGTGGTTGGCACGTGAACGAGCTTCGCTGCGGGCGGCTCATTGATGGTATGTAACGATGACGTTGAGTATCGAATAGAGGTAATGTCGTGACGAAAGCCGCTTATGTCACAGACCTGAAGACGTTGCAGGGCGAATGCACTGCCAACTATGTGCGTCTGGTTCGCATGCTTGGCGATCTGGAAGCCGGTGAAGTGCGTGAAGTGGCCTTGAAGAATCACGACAAGCGGCTTGGTTGCTTGTGGCTGGAAGTGCTGGAGTGTGCACCGTACACCTCGATCATCAGGGTGTCGCAATCGGGGGTCCTGGATGATTTCGTCGATCCGCCACGCATGCGAGTTCATCTGTATCACGATGTCCGGATGGCCGAAGTGACTGATTTTCAGCGTAAACGTCATTTCGATGGTCGTTACCGGTATCCGAATGCCCATATGCATCAGCCGGACGAAAAGCTGCAGCTCAACCGTTTTTTGGGTGAGTGGCTCCAGCACGGTCTGGCTCACGGCCACTCACTGGATCTGCCGGAGCTGCGTTGATGCGTGTGATTCAGGTGACCGATAGCCACCTGTTTGCTGACCCTCGGGCTCGGGGACGACTCGGAATGCCCCTGCCTCAGTTGCACGATGTCCTGTTGCATGTGCGCCAGCTTCGGCCTGACGTGTTGTTGGCTACCGGTGATATCGCTCATGACGAGACGCCGACGGCATATCAGCATGCCATCGATGCTTTCGCTACCATGGAATGCCCCTGGTTCTGGATACCCGGCAACCATGACCACCAATCGCTCATGGCCGAGTATCACGAGATGCATGAGGATGTCGATCTGGAAGGTTGGCGTCTACTGGCGTTGAATTCTCAGGTCAATGGCCAAGCGCACGGGCGCCTGGGACCGGAACAGCTCAGGACTCTGGCTGACCGGCTAGAGGACGATGCACGCCCGACCTTGCTTGCCATGCATCATCAGCCCGTGGAAATCGGTTCCGCCTGGATCGACAGCATTGCCCTCGAGGATCGAGAGGCTCTCTGGCAGGTACTCGCGGCCTATCCTCAGGTGCAGGCCATCGTTTGTGGGCACATCCATCAAGCGTTTGCCAGTCAACGCCATCTTGAAGAGGGTGTCATTGCCGTCTATGGATGCCCCTCCACCTCGGATCAATTCCTGCCGGGAGCGGATGAGTTCGCTCTCGATACCGCGTCACGCCCTGGTTTTCGAGTGATCGATTTGTACGAAGCGACTCTGGATACCTGGGTCGAACGGGTCGATCCTTTATCTTGTTATTCTCTTTTGAGCTAAAAGGATATTGCTTGATTCTTTGACGTTATCTCTGATGGGTAAGTACCCTAGCATCCATGTACGCTGGACGCACGGCAATACCTGACGTCCTCGTGAGACTCTGTACAGGCTGAGTCGCGAGGTACGTACGGACGTGCAGCATCCGAGGGAGATGCTTGATGACCGTTGTTTTTATTGATTCCTGAATTCTTCTGGATATTCGATGACTGAGTTAACCCCCGAACGACAGACGCACCTGAAACAGCTCGAAGCCGAGTCAATCCATATCATCCGTGAGGTGGCGGCCGAGTTTGCCAAACCGGTGATGCTGTACTCCATCGGCAAGGACTCCTCGGTGATGCTGCACCTGGCGCGCAAGGCCTTCTATCCCGGTACGCCGCCGTTTCCGCTGATGCACGTCAATACCACCTGGAAGTTCCGCGAGATGATCGAATTCCGCGATCGGATGGCGCGGGAGTCGGGCATGGAATTGATCGAGCACATCAACGAAGAGGGGCGTCAGGCGGGCATCAATCCCTTCGACCATGGCAGTGCCAAGTACACGGATATCATGAAGACCCAGTCGCTCAAGCAGGCGCTGGACAAGTACGGTTTCGATGCGGCATTCGGGGGCGCACGCCGCGACGAGGAAGCGTCGCGGGCCAAGGAACGGGTCTACTCGTTCCGCGACAAGTATCATCGTTGGGACCCGAAGAACCAGCGCCCGGAGTTGTGGAATATCTACAACGCCAAGGTCAACAAGGGCGAGTCGATCCGGGTGTTTCCGCTGTCCAACTGGACCGAGCTGGACATCTGGCAGTATATCTACCTGGAATCGATTCCCATCGTGCCGCTGTACTACGCTGCCCCCCGCCCGGTGGTCGAGCGTGACGGCATCGACATCATGGTCGATGACGATCGGTTGCCGCTGGAGCCTGGCGAAGTGCCGGAAGAGAAGTGGGTCCGCTTCCGTACGCTGGGTTGCTACCCGCTGACCGGCGCGGTGGAATCGAAGGCCACCACGCTACCCGAGATCATCCAGGAGATGCTGCTGACCAAGACCTCCGAACGCAGTGGCCGTGCCATCGACCACGACCAGGCTGGCAGCATGGAGAAGAAGAAACGCGAGGGGTATTTCTAACGCTTGTTGGTCTGATCGCGACTGAAGTCGCTCCTACATGACACCAGGCGAGGTAGCCGAGGTGGGTAGGAGCGGTGTCGACCGCGATGCTTCGTTTGCATGGCTCCACCCATATTTCCATTTTCCCAGGGTTGATTATGTCCCACTCTTCTCCCTTGATCGCCGACGATATCGAGTCCTA
>NZ_VRYH01000020.1:0-3229 GCF_008079445.1 Aidingimonas lacisalsi
CGGGGCTTGTTTCGATAAGGGCCTGACGATGACCTACTCTCGCATGGGGAAGCCCCACACTACCATCGGCGCTGAGCGGTTTCACGACTGAGTTCGGCATGGGGTCAAGTGGTTCCCGCTCGCTATCGTCGTCAGGCAAAAAAACCCATGAATCATGCCGACCCTACGCTCTCAAACCCGTCCATCGAGCCAGCTCACCATCCCCTCGGGGTTATATGGTCAAGCCGCACGGATCATTAGTACCGGTTAGCTTAACGCCTCGCAGCGCCTCCACACCCGGCCTATCAACCAGCTCGTCTTGCTGGATCCTTCAGGAGGCTTAATGCCTCGGGGACGTCTCATCTTGAAGGGGGCTTCCCGCTTAGATGCTTTCAGCGGTTATCCCGTCCGCACTTAGCTACCCGGCTGTGCCACTGGCGTGACAACCGGACCACCAGCGGTGCGTCCACTCCGGTCCTCTCGTACTAGGAGCAGCCCTTCGCAAACGTCCAACGCCCACGGCAGATAGGGACCGAACTGTCTCACGACGTTCTAAACCCAGCTCGCGTACCACTTTAAATGGCGAACAGCCATACCCTTGGGACCGACTTCAGCCCCAGGATGTGATGAGCCGACATCGAGGTGCCAAACACCGCCGTCGATGTGAACTCTTGGGCGGTATCAGCCTGTTATCCCCGGAGTACCTTTTATCCGTTGAGCGATGGCCCTTCCATTCAGAACCACCGGATCACTAGAACCTACTTTCGTACCTGCTCGACGTGTCTGTCTCGCAGTCAAGCACCCTTATGCTCTTGCACGCCATGCACGATTTCCAACCGTGCTGAGGGTACCTTCGTGCTCCTCCGTTACGCTTTGGGAGGAGACCGCCCCAGTCAAACTACCCACCACACACTGTCCTCGACCCGGATAACGGGCCCAAGTGAGAACGCCCATGATGCCAGGCTGGTATTTCAAGGTCGGCTCCCGACGAACTGGCGTCCGCCGTTCCTAGCCTCCCAGCTATCCTACACAAGCAACATCAGCGTCCAGTGTGAAGCTGTAGTAAAGGTTCACGGGGTCTTTCCGTCTAGCCGCGGGTACACCGCATCTTCACGGCGATTTCAATTTCACTGAGTCTCGGGTGGAGACAGCGTGGCCATCATTACGCCATTCGTGCAGGTCGGAACTTACCCGACAAGGAATTTCGCTACCTTAGGACCGTTATAGTTACGGCCGCCGTTTACCGGGGCTTCGATCAAGCGCTTCGCCGGAGCTAACGCCATCACTTAACCTTCCGGCACCGGGCAGGCGTCACACCCTATACGTCCGCTTGCGCGTTAGCAGAGTGCTGTGTTTTTAATAAACAGTTGCAGCCACCTGGTTTCTGCGACCGCCTTCCGCTCCAGCCGCAAGGGCCTTCACGTACCGGCGGCGTGCCTTCTCCCGAAGTTACGGCACCATTTTGCCTAGTTCCTTCACCCGAGTTCTCTCAAGCGCCTGGGGATTCTCACCCTGACCACCTGTGTCGGTTTGCGGTACGGTCCCAACGTATCTGTCGCTTAGAGGCTTTTCCTGGAAGCATGGCATCAATGACTTCCACCCCATAGGGTGTTCGTCTCGTATCTCGGCCTCGGGAATCCGGATTTGCCTGAATCCCCAGCCTACATACTTTCACCAGGACGACCAACGCCTGGCTCACCTAGCCTTCTTCGTCCCCCCTTCGCAATACGTTGAGGTACGGGAATATTAACCCGTTTCCCATCGACTACGCCTTTCGGCCTCGCCTTAGGGGCCGACTCACTCTGCTCCGATTGACGTCGAACAGAAACCCTGGGTCTTCCGGCGTGCGGGGTTTTCACCCGCATTATCGTTACTCATGTCAGCATTCGCACTCGTGATACCTCCAGCAAGCCTCTCGACTCACCTTCATCGGCGTACACGACGCTCCTCTACCGCGTATTCCGAAGAATACGCCCGTAGCTTCGGCACCTGGTTTAGCCCCGTTACATCTTCCGCGCAGGCCGACTCGACTAGTGAGCTATTACGCTTTCTTTCAAGGATGGCTGCTTCTAAGCCAACCTCCTAGCTGTCTAAGCCTTCCCACATCGTTTCCCACTTAACCAGAATTTGGGGGCCTTAGCTGACGGTCTGGGTTGTTTCCCTTTTCACAACGGACGTTAGCACCCGCTGTGTGTCTCCCACGCTCCACTCACCGGTATTCGGAGTTTGCCTCGGGTTGGTAAGCCGGGATGGCCCCCTAGCCGAAACAGTGCTCTACCCCCGGCGGTGATACGTGAGGCGCTACCTAAATAGCTTTCGAGGAGAACCAGCTATCTCCGGGCTTGATTAGCCTTTCACTCCGATCCACAAGTCATCCAAATCTTTTTCAACAGATCCTGGTTCGGGCCTCCAGTTGATGTTACTCAACCTTCACCCTGCTCATGGATAGATCGCCCGGTTTCGGGTCTATATCCAGCGACTGCGCGCCCAGTTAAGACTCGGTTTCCCTACGCCTCCCCTAATCGGTTAAGCTCGCCACTGAATATAAGTCGCTGACCCATTATACAAAAGGTACGCGGTCACCAGCCTAAGCCAGCTCCCACTGCTTGTACGCATACGGTTTCAGGGTCTATTTCACTCCCCTCTCCGGGGTTCTTTTCGCCTTTCCCTCACGGTACTGGTTCACTATCGGTCAGCCAGGAGTATTTAGCCTTGGAGGATGGGCCCCCCATCTTCAGTCAGGGTTACACGTGCCCCGACCTACTCGTTTTCACGCGATCGGATTTTCGGCTACGGGGCTATCACCCGCTATGGCGGAGCTTCCCAACTCCTTCGCCTAATCCGTCACACGCTTAAGGGCTACTCCCCGGTCGCTCGCCGCTACTGGGGGAATCTCGGTTGATTTCTGTTCCTCGGGGTACTGAGATGTTTCAGTTCCCCCGGTTCGCCTCACATCCCTATGGATTCAGAATGTGATACTCATCTTGTGATGAGTGGGTTTCCCCATTCAGAGATCGCCGGGTCACAGGTCGTTTGCCACCTCGCCGACGCTTATCGCAGGCTCCCACGTCTTTCATCGCCTCTGGCTGCCTAGGCATCCACCGTATGCGCTTACTCGCTTGACCATATAACCCGAAGGAGACGGTCTACGAGCTCGCTCGATAATTGCCGGACACGCTTGAGAGCGTATCTTTCATGTCAGCATGATTCATGTTGTTAAAGAGCCACTGTCAATCGACAGTCACAAACC
>NZ_VRYH01000020.1:3673-5590 GCF_008079445.1 Aidingimonas lacisalsi
ATTGGTGGGTCTGGGCAGACTCGAACTGCCGACCTCACCCTTATCAGGGGTGCGCTCTAACCAACTGAGCTACAGACCCGGCTTTCAACCACTGGGTCCGCGACCCAAACAGTCATCGCTCTGGCCGATCAGGTAATTCAATGTGGGCACTTACCAACACCAATGGTCTATCGCTTAAGGAGGTGATCCAGCCGCAGGTTCCCCTACGGCTACCTTGTTACGACTTCACCCCAGTCATGAACCACACCGTGGTGATCGCCTTCCGAAGTTAGGCTAACCACTTCTGGTGCAGTCCACTCCCATGGTGTGACGGGCGGTGTGTACAAGGCCCGGGAACGTATTCACCGTGACATTCTGATTCACGATTACTAGCGATTCCGACTTCACGGAGTCGAGTTGCAGACTCCGATCCGGACTGAGATCGGCTTTCCGGGGTTAGCTGGCTCTCGCGAGATCGCAACCCTTTGTACCGACCATTGTAGCACGTGTGTAGCCCTACCCGTAAGGGCCATGATGACTTGACGTCGTCCCCACCTTCCTCCGGTTTGTCACCGGCAGTCTCCCTAGAGTTCCCGGCCGGACCGCTGGCAAATAGGGATAAGGGTTGCGCTCGTTACGGGACTTAACCCAACATTTCACAACACGAGCTGACGACAGCCATGCAGCACCTGTCTCTCGGTTCCCGAAGGCACCAAGGCATCTCTGCCAAGTTCCGAGGATGTCAAGGGTAGGTAAGGTGCTTCGCGTTGCATCGAATTAAACCACATGCTCCACCGCTTGTGCGGGCCCCCGTCAATTCATTTGAGTTTTAACCTTGCGGCCGTACTCCCCAGGCGGTCGACTTATCGCGTTAACTGCGCCACTAAGAACTCAAGGCTCCCAACGGCTAGTCGACAGCGTTTACGGCGTGGACTACCAGGGTATCTAATCCTGTTTGCTACCCACGCTTTCGCACCTCAGCGTCAGTGTCAGGCCAGAAGGCCGCCTTCGCCACTGGTATTCCTCCCGATCTCTACGCATTTCACCGCTACACCGGGAATTCCACCTTCCTCTCCTGCACTCTAGCCAACCAGTTCCGGATGCCATTCCCAGGTTGAGCCCGGGGCTTTCACAACCGGCTTGATTCGCCGCCTACGCGCGCTTTACGCCCAGTAATTCCGATTAACGCTCGCACCCTCCGTATTACCGCGGCTGCTGGCACGGAGTTTGCCGGTGCTTCTTCTGTGGGTGATGTCGTCCGTACCGGTTATTAACCCGCACGCTTTCTTCCCCACTGAAAGTGCTTTACAACCCGAAAGCCTTCTTCACACACGCGGCATGGCTGGATCAGGCTTTCGCCCATTGTCCAATATTCCCCACTGCTGCCTCCCGTAGGAGTTCGGGCCGTGTCTCAGTCCCGATGTGGCTGATCATCCTCTCAAACCAGCTACGGATCGTCGCCTTGGTGGGCCGTTACCCCACCAACCAGCTAATCCGACATAGGCTCATCCCATAGCGCGAGGCCCGAAGGTCCCCCGCTTTCTCCCGTAGGACGTATGCGGTATTAGCCTGAGTTTCCTCAGGTTATCCCCCACTATCGGGTAGATTCCTATGCATTACTCACCCGTCCGCCGCTCGACGCCCGGGAGCAAGCTCCCGTCGTTTCCGCTCGACTTGCATGTGTTAGGCCTGCCGCCAGCGTTCAATCTGAGCCATGATCAAACTCTTCAGTTCAAATCATTCGGTTCGTTGAGCGAACCAATCTCGGCTCAAGGTCCAAACGTCTCTTGACGAGTCGCTTGCCTTGATGATCATTGACCATCAATGTCAGCAAGCGCCCACATGAATTACCTGATCGATTGTTAAAGAGCGTCTCGCCGGGCCGGGCCTCAGCGAGGAAGGCGTATTCTACCGGAAACTCACTACCTGTCAATCCCG
>NZ_VRYH01000021.1 GCF_008079445.1 Aidingimonas lacisalsi
ATCAACGCCATCAACCCCGCCACCGGCGAGACGCTGGAACCGACCTACGTCGGCGGCAGCAAGGCCGACGTCGAGCGGGCCTGTGAACTCGCCGAAGCGGCTTACGCCACCTACCGCGAAACTTCGCTCGAGGACCGGGCCGTGTTCCTCGAGACCATCGCCAGCGAGATCGAGGCGATCGGCGATCAGTTGACCGAACGTGGCGTCGCCGAGACCGGCCTGCCCGAAGCCCGCCTGCAGGGCGAACGGGGCCGGACCTGCGGCCAGCTACGGTTGTTCGCCAACGTGGTCCGGGCCGGCGAGTGGCTCGATGTGCGCATCGATCCGGCGCTGCCCGATCGCGAACCGATGCCGCGTGTCGACCTGCGCCAGCGCCACGTCGCCCTGGGGCCGGTGGCCGTGTTCGGTGCCAGCAACTTCCCGCTGGCCTTCTCCGTGGCCGGCGGCGATACCGCCTCGGCACTGGCCGCCGGCTGCCCGGTGGTGGTCAAGGGTCACTCCGCCCACCCCGGCACCTCCGAACTGGTCGGCCGCGCCATTCAGCGGGCCGTCAAGGCGTGCGGGCTGCCCGAAGGCGTCTTCTCGCTGTTGTTCGGGTCGGGCAACGAGATCGGTCAGGCGCTGGTTGCCGATCCGCGCATCCAGGCGGTGGGCTTCACCGGCTCGCGGCGTGGCGGCAATGCCCTGATGGCGACCGCCCAGGCACGGCCGCAGCCGATCCCGGTGTATGCCGAGATGAGCTCGATCAATCCGGTGTTCCTGCTGCCCGAGGCGCTCAAGGCGCGCGGCGGCCAGATCGCCGAAGGCTTCGTCGGTTCGCTCAACATGGGCGCCGGCCAGTTCTGCACCAACCCCGGCCTGGTGATCGGGGTGAAGGGCGCCGACCTGGATGCCTTCATCGACGCCGCCGGCGAAGGCGTCAAGGGCAGTGCCGCCCAGACCATGCTCACTCCGGGCATTCACGGCGCCTATGACGATGGCGTCGGCGCCCTGGCAGGTCATCCCAAGGTTCGCGATATCGCCCGCGGTCAGGTCGGCGACGGCCCCAATACCTGCCAAAGCGGGCTGTTCGTCGCCAGTGCGGTCGACTTCCTGGCCGATGAGGCCCTGCAAGCCGAAGTGTTCGGTGCCAGCGCGCTGATCATCGAATGTGCCGATGTCGACGAGATGCAGCGGGTCGCGGCCCAGGTCGAAGGCCAGCTCACCGTCACTCTGCAGATGGACGACGGCGACGCGGCGACCGCCAAGGCGCTGCTGCCGACCCTGGAGCGCAAGGCGGGCCGGATCCTGGCCAATGGCTGGCCGACCGGCGTGGAAGTCTGCCATGCCATGGTGCACGGCGGTCCGTACCCGGCGACCTCGGACAGCCGCACCACCTCGGTGGGCAGTGCCGCGATTCACCGCTTCCTGCGGCCGGTGTGCTACCAGAACCTGCCGGGCACCCTGCTGCCGACGGCACTGCAGGACGACAATCCGCTGAAGGTCACGCGCCTGGTGGA
>NZ_VRYH01000022.1 GCF_008079445.1 Aidingimonas lacisalsi
ATGTTCGCGAGCGCACAGTCAACTGCTGACTTAACGTCTAGTGTGAGGACAAGTGAGGCGAGGGAAATGCCTAAACAAGGATGTTGCACTATGCGCTGCTGGGAACGCAGCGCCACCCTTCTCAAATAATCACTGCCGCTAGTGTGTTGGCAATTGTGATGTCATGTTGATTCTGATTCTAACCTTCAAACTCTTGCCACATGCCTCATCGCCGCATTGAAAAAATGCCATGTGTTCGATAGCGCACAGAAGCAGGGTAGGTGACTCCCTTAAGGTCGAAAAAAATAACGTCAACTTCTTCAGAGCCAACGCATTCGTTTTTCTCAGGTCTCGACGCCTAGAAGCTGTCGTTTCAGAAAAATAGGGGAGCCTATGGGATGGGACTCGATCTTGCACGCAGGATCAATACGCTTTGTGACCTCGCACGATATCATCAATCAAAAACGTCGCGCCCCAGCCAATGTGCAGGGAGGGCGAGATCATGCTGTGCGTTAACTGCCAAAAAAAGCACGCTCAGACAAGCGATGATATCGCCGAACAGCAACAGATCGATGCGCGGTTGCGTGATACTGAAGCTGCCTTGCAGGACTCGAGGGAATGGGCCCAGGTAACCTTGAATTCGATCGGCGATGCCGTGGTCACGACTGACCTGGCGTGTCGGGTTACCTATCTGAATCGAGTGGCGGAAACGTTGACCGGGTGGTCGAATGCCGATGCGCTCGGCAAACCGGTGGCTCAGGTCCTGACGCTCATCGATGGGCAGACGCTCCAGTCGGTCGCCAGCCCTGCGCAGCGCGCCATGGAAGAAAACCGCACCGTCGGGCTCGCCATGGATTGCGTGCTGATTCGCAAGGACGGCAGCCAATTGGAGATAGAAGACTCGGCGGCACCCATTCATGACCAGGACGGCTGCCTCAAGGGGGCAGTGATCGTGTTCCATGATGCCTGCCACTCGCCCACCCATTCTTCCAAGCTGGCTTACCAGGCTCAGCATGATGCCCTCACCGAGCTGCCCAATCGTATCCTGCTCTCGGAGCGTCTCTACCAGGCCATTGGGCTGGCAAAACGACATCAGAACCAGGTTGCTCTGCTATATCTGGATCTCGATGAGTTCAAAAGCATCAACGACTCGCTTGGCCATGAGACAGGCGACTTTCTTTTGCAGTCGGTGGCGGGTCGTCTCAGCGAATGTGTTCGCGAAACGGACACGGTATGTCGCCAGGGCGGCGATGAGTTCGTGGTACTGCTGAGTGAAATGGAAAAGCCACAGGATGCCGCCAGAGTGGCGGAGAAAATCCTTGGCACGTTAGCTGAGCCGTACCAAATCTGCCATAACGAGCTGCATATTACCGCAAGCATCGGGGTCAGTGTTTACCCCGATCACGGCAGCGATGA
>NZ_VRYH01000023.1 GCF_008079445.1 Aidingimonas lacisalsi
ATGCTGCGCTCGGGTAATTCCTGCAATAACTGACTTGGCAACAGCATCCCGTGGGATTTGCCTTGGCATAGAGTCTCCTTTGCTCTCTAACGCTAGAGCGCACCG
This sequence comes from Aidingimonas lacisalsi, assembly GCF_008079445.1. Taxonomy (GTDB): domain Bacteria; phylum Pseudomonadota; class Gammaproteobacteria; order Pseudomonadales; family Halomonadaceae; genus Aidingimonas; species Aidingimonas lacisalsi. Next base: position 106 of record NZ_VRYH01000023.1, read on the forward strand.
GCGCACTTAAGTGCGTCCGCGTGACGCGACTTGTTAGATTTCGCGGGCATATGAGACGGTTACTCCGGCAAAATGGTGATTTCCATCTAGGGTAAGGCTGTCTGGATCGTTCTCATCCAATAAAGTTGTCTCAACTGCCTGACTCATAGTTTTAACTTTTACCCAAAACCTCAGACCATGTGGCAACCCAACCTCTTCTTGCCATTTCTCATATTTTTGTTTCAGTTTTTCGAGGTCTTGATACCTCTGTTCTTGAGTAAGAGATTTTGGAAATGAATGCATCGCCGCAAAACACGCATACTGGATTTGGGATACGCCTGTTCTGCAGCTTATTTTGAAAAATTCAGAATTACGCCTAAGGTCTTTCAATACATTTTGGCGGCTGGGATCGAAGCCTTTCAACTCTATTACACAAACAGGCACTCCACTCATGCCGCCTGAATCTCGGTACAGGCAAATATCAACTTTTCCATTTCTTTCAGTATTGTGCCGTTTTCTTAGTACGCGTTTGTAGCCGAGGAAGTTCGTGGAGTGTTCCCGTGCCATGAGAGGCACACAGTCAGTTGCTACCAACTTGGTTTTCCTTTCCAAGTATATTTTGTACGGATAACCGATCCCCGAATTCAGCTCAGCAAGCTTCTTTGCGACGTTAACGGTCAGCAAATACTCTGCTGCGATTTTCTGCGACTCATCTTCCAAGAAGAAAAAGGTGTCATCACAGGCGGATTTCATCCCTGATAAAATTTTTTCTTCAATGTTCAGTAGAAAGCTCATAAAATCTAACGACAGGCATCATGCGCCGCCCACGGCGGTCGCATGGATGCCATGGTTAGTGAGCGATCAGCATAGGAGAATTGCACATGCACCCCATGCGTCTCCCGACCTTTCAACCGCAACATCCGACACATGTGGAATTACCTTGACACC
>NZ_VRYH01000024.1 GCF_008079445.1 Aidingimonas lacisalsi
CTGCAAGCCATGCATCGCGTGCGTTCCCGAGCGATCGCCAACCGCACGGCACTGGGCAACGAGCTACATGGCTTGCTCGCTGAAATGGGAATGAGCGTGGCCAAGGGGCACTCGGTGTTTCGCCAAGGCGAGGTCAGGCGGTTGCTCGCCGAGCATCGAGAGGACCTGGGAGACGATCTCTTCGTGGTGCTGGATGATGTGTTGGATCAGTGGTTAGCGCTGGATGCTCGCATCCGCGCTTACGATCAGCGCCTGGTACGGCTGGCGAAGACGACACCGGCGTGCCAGCGGCTGATGAGCGTGCCCGGTATCGGCCCAGTGAATGCCACGCTGTTGGCCAGCCACATTGGCGACCCGGGTCGGTTTGCCAATGGCCGATGCTTCAGTGCCTCGATTGGCCTGGTGCCCCGGCAGCACTCGAGTGGCGGGAAGGAGCAACTGATGAGCATCTCCAAGCGCGGTAATGGCGAGGTGCGTCGGCAACTCGTGCACGGTGCCCGAGCGGCGTTGCGGTCGTTTCAGCGGCAGCCGCAGCCTGATCGACTGGCCCGCTGGGCGTGCGCCTTGGCGGCACGGCGTGGGGTCGCCAAGGCCTGCGTGGCCCTGGCCAACAAGCTGGGTCGGATCTGCTGGGCGGTGATGGCACGAGACAGGGGTTACACGGCCACCCCGTGACGCCAGGGGTGGCAATGGTACGACAGTGAGTTCCCGGAGGTTGCGCAGGCACGAGCGTTGATGGCACGACAGGTAAGACCGGCTCTCCGCCATTCTGTGAAACCGCATGGCCCATACTGAGGCCGCGTAGGAGATAAGAGCGGAGAGCGCGCATCCCATCATGGCCAGGCACCGATGATGTGCCGCTAACAGGCCGGATATAAGCGTGCAGTCTCACCCCGGCCATGGCGATTCGGGCTTGCACAACGGGACGGGTCCATATAAGCGGTTT
>NZ_VRYH01000025.1 GCF_008079445.1 Aidingimonas lacisalsi
TTCGTTTGCATGGCTCCACCCATATTTCCATTTTCCCAGGGTTGATTATGTCCCACTCTTCTCCCTTGATCGCCGACGATATCGAGTCCTACCTCAAGGAACACGAACGCAAGGACCTGCTGCGCTTCATCACCTGCGGCAGTGTCGATGACGGCAAGTCCACCCTGATCGGTCGGTTGCTGCACGATTCGAAGATGATCTATGAAGATCAGCTCGCGGCGATCGAGCAGGCATCGAAGACCAGCGGGACCACCGGCGATGCGGTGGATCTGGCACTGCTGGTGGATGGCCTGCAGTCCGAGCGCGAGCAGGGCATTACCATCGATGTGGCGTATCGTTATTTCTCCACCGACAAGCGCAAGTTCATCATCGCCGATACCCCGGGCCACGAGCAGTACACCCGCAATATGGCGACGGGGGCCTCGACGGCGAGCCTGGCGGTGATCCTGATCGATGCGCGTTACGGTGTGCAGACGCAGACCAAACGGCACAGTTTCATTGCCGACCTGCTGGGTATTCAGCACCTGGTGATCGCGATCAACAAGATGGATCTGGTCGACTTTTCCGAAGCTCGGTTCGACGAGATCGTCGCCGAGTATCGCGAGTTCGCCGAGAAGCTCAATGCCCGCGACATCCGTTTCGTGCCGATGTCGGCGCTGGAAGGCGACAACGTCGTCAATCGCAGCGCACGGATGCC
>NZ_VRYH01000026.1 GCF_008079445.1 Aidingimonas lacisalsi
GTTAGAGAGCAAAGGAGACTCTATGCCAAGGCAAATCCCACGGGATGCTGTTGCCAAGTCAGTTATTGCAGGAATTACCCGAGCGCAGCATGACTATGAAGCTCTTTCAGGGGGCGATTGGGCTTGGATGGCCGCAGAATATTGGATTACAACCTATGTAGCTAAGGAAGTGGGAGACATTCCGGGCGCGAAGCTGGTAACAGTCGAGAGTAGTGCCAAGCAAGCAGTTGAAGACGCGGGTGGTTCTCGGAGGGGGAGACCACCTAGTGCAGCGAGGCTTGGTGGACGGTTTGACATACTGCTTTGGTATGCCAACGGTTTCCCCCGGGCCGTTATCGAAATAAAAAGTCAGACGTCGATTTCCCCAATTCTGGAGGATGTGGACCGAATTCAGGCATTGCTCAAGTCCAGATCAGATTCATCGACCTTGAGTTTTGGCGTCATAGGGTACTACTTCTCCGCGAAGCCAAGAAGGTCAATGAAAGGTCAAGATAAGGTGGCCACACAAATTGGCAGCCTTATTGATGAAGTTAGAGCTAGGTCGTATTCGGGTGTCAAGGTAATTCCACATGTGTCGGATGTTGCGGTTGAAAGGTCGGGAGACGCATGGGGTGCATGTGCAATTCTCCTATGCTGATCGC
>NZ_VRYH01000027.1 GCF_008079445.1 Aidingimonas lacisalsi
CGATAATTGCCGGACACGCTTGAGAGCGTATCTTTCATGTCAGCATGATTCATGTTGTTAAAGAGCCACTGTCAATCGACAGTCACAAACCGGCGTTAACCTGCGGCCAACCTGGCTTGGGACTGTGGACTTGCAGAATCGACTGTTGGGAAGAAGTGGTGGAGCCTACCGAGATCGAAGTCGTGCGCGACTCCGAGCTGACCACCTGTCGTGCAAGGCAGGCGCTCTCCCAGCTGAGCTCATCCAGACTTTCTCAAGGAAAGTGGTGGAGCCTACCGGGATCGAAGTCGTGCGCGACTCCGAGCTGACCACCTGTCGTGCAAGGCAGACGCTCTCCCAGCTGAGCTCATCCAGACTTTCTCAGGGAAAGTGGTGGAGCCAAGCGGGATCGAACCGCTGACCTCCTGCGTGCAAGGCAGGCGCTCTCCCAGCTGAGCTATGGCCCCGAACATGTAATTTCGTTGGTGACAAGGCGCTTTTTGCCGACGTGTAGCCTGCTACACGAGGGAAAAAGCAACGCTGTCTCCAGCGAAATATTGGTGGGTCTGGGCAGACTCGAACTGCCGACCTCACCCTTATCAGGGGTGCGCTCTAACCAACTGAGCTACAGACCCGGCTTTCAACCA
>NZ_VRYH01000003.1:0-363647 GCF_008079445.1 Aidingimonas lacisalsi
TCAGTCGTGAAACCGCTCAGCGCCGATGGTAGTGTGGGGCTTCCCCATGCGAGAGTAGGTCATCGTCAGGCCCTTATCGAAACAAGCCCCGAGCACCGAGTGTTCGGGGCTTTTTTATGTGTTCGGCCTGTGTCGGCGGCTCGGGCGATGGCTCGCCTGAGACACCGAGCCGCGGCCGCCCCGCGGGCAGTGAGCGATGACGCTGACGCACCCGTGTCACGAATCTTCAAACTCCTTGCATATATATATCTGCTACTTTTCAATACAATGACTTGTGCGCAGGCACTGGAGTCAGAGCAACAGTCAAACTAGGGTCTAGGGTGCTGTTGTTGCTTTACTGCCAAGGATTATCTCAGGAGGAGATTGCTATGAAGACGAGCATGATTCGCAAGTTGGGTATCGCCCTATTGATGGCTCTGATGGTGGGTGGTCTTACCGCCTGCGATGGTGATGAAGAGCCCGCAGAGGAAACCGGTGAAGAGATTGATGAGGGTGCCGAAGACACGGGCGATGCCATGGAAGAGGGCGCTGAGGACACTGAGAGTACCATGGAAGAAGGTGCCGAGGAGGTCGGTGAGGAGATGGAAGAAGCCGGTGACGAAATGGCTGAAGCTGCCGACGAGGCGGGTGATGAAGTCGCTGAAGAAATCAATGAAATGGAAAATGCCGCTGAAGATGCCGGAGACCAGGCAGCTGACGACATGGATGCAGCGCAAGACGAAGTCTCCGAAGAAGCCGAAGACGCTGGCAATGAAATGGAAGATGCCGCGGAGAATGTGGAAGAAGAGACCGAAGAAGAAAACTGATCTGACAATCTGTTATCAGTAGGCAGTCAGGCCGGGCATTCGCCCGGCCTGCTTATTGACTATCTGCTGCTGAGGGCGTGATATACCATTCAGGCCTGCCCATGCTCAGTTGCAGCGGCGTCCCGGGTAAAAACGAGCGTGTTCCCTTCTGTCATAGCTGAGTTGAAGCGATAACCATCGAGATCAAAGTCCTTGAGGCCTTCCGGGTCGTCCAGGCGCTCGCGAATCATCCAGGAGCACATCAATCCCCTAGCCTTCTTGGCGTAGAAGCTGATGACTTTGTATTGTCCATTCTTCTCGTCTTTGAATATGGGGGTGATGACATCGGCAGTCAGTCGTTGGGTATCTATGGCCTTGAAGTATTCGTTGGATGCCAGATTGAGCAACACGGGACTGCCACTCCTGGCGACGGCCTGATCGAGCTCTGAGGTCAGCGTGTCTTTCCAGAAAGCATACAGGTCTTTCCCTGCCGGATTGGGTAACCGGGTTCCCATTTCAAGACGGTAGGGTTGTATCAAATCTAGGGGCCGTAACATGCCATAAAGACCTGAAAGTATACGTAGATGGTCCTGGGCAAATTCATTGTCGGCTTCATTGAAAGTGTCGGCTTGCAAGCCGATGTAGACATCTCCTTGAAAGGCTTGTGCCGCCTGCTTGGCATTATCCAGGTCGAAGGATGGATGCCACTCACTGTACCGAGCCGCATTGAGGCCCGCCAACTTATCACTGATTCCCATCAGCTTGGAGAGGTCCTGAGGCGAGTAATCGACGAGCACATCGATCAGTTGCTGGCTTTTTTCCAGAAAATCGGGCTGTGTATGGGTTGCCGTGGTTGGTGACGTCTCGAAATCTAGCGTCTTGGCCGGTGAGATCACGCTCAGCATAAAGGCTCCTGTCATTCACACTGTTTGTCACCAGTATACCAAGCTACCGCGGACGATGGGGGCTATCGACTCGATAGCCCATCATCTGTCAGGGGCAAGGGTTCGGGAATTGCTTGTGGACCTCCTCGATCGCGTCTATGACCTCCTGATCGAGGCGCAGTCCTTCGCTGGCTATGTTGGATTCAAGCTGATCCATCGTCGTTGCGCCAATGATATTGCTGGTCAGGAAAGGGCGAGAGTTGACGTAGGCTAATGCCATTTGCGCGGGGTCCAGGTCATGTTGCCGAGCAATTTTGACATATGCATGAGTTGCTTGCTCCGCGACATCGGACGTATAACGCTTGAAACGTTCGAACAAGGTCAAACGGCCTTTAGGAGGGCGAGCGCCATCGAGGTATTTACCGGAAAGCACTCCGAAAGCGAGCGGAGAATAGGCCAGTAGTCCTACCTGTTCTCGATGCGCAATTTCTGCAAGGCCGACTTCGAAGCTGCGATTCAGAAGGTTATAGGGGTTCTGTATGCTAGCAATACGTGGCACGCCCATGGTGTCGGCAAGCCGCAAGGATCGCATTACGCCCCACGGAGTATCGTTGGAAAGTCCGATAGCTCGGACCTTTCCCGCATCGACCAGTTCCTTGAGCGCGGACAGCGTTTCTTCCAGAGGAGTCGCATCCTCTTCTTCTTGGGGAGTATATCCTAGCTTGCCGAAGAAATTCGCATTGCGGTCTGGCCAATGCAGTTGATAAAGGTCGATATAATCCGTCGTCAAGCGGGACAAACTGTCATCGATTGCGCGATGGAGATGGCCGCGCGTCAGTCTTGGTCCACCACGGATATGATCTAGCCCTGGTCCTGCCGCTTTGGTCGCAAGAATCACATCATCACGGCAATTGCGACGCCTTAACCAACTGCCGATATAGCGTTCGGTACGCCCTTGAGTTGCGGCTTGAGGAGGAACCGGATACATCTCGGCCGTATCGATGAAGTTGATGCCAAAGGCAACGGCTCGATCCAACTGCTCATGCGCGTCGGCTTCTGAATTCTGTTCGCCGAAGGTCATCGTACCTAAGCACAGCCGACTGACTTCCATGCCGGTATCACCAAGGGGGCGGGTCTGCATCCATTACTCCTGCTTGAATGGGGTCAATTCATGAAACCGAATGGTAGCCGGGGTCGGGCTCGGCAGCAAATATCAGGGGGTTGAGTCGATCTTCAGGTGGGCGTATGCTTGCCATCCCATCGCCCCGGCGGCGCCGGTTGGCGGCTAGTGAAAGGCAGGACGACGGTGGGATCTCCCCAGCGTCTTTTTTCGCTAACAGAATTCCGGATTGTTCGTCATGTCCCAGGCATCGTCTCTGTTCACTCGCATCGAGTATCGCCTTGCAGAGCAGTTGTTCCATACACGCTGGTTGCCACGCTCGCCACGAACTCAGCGTCTAACCATGCACTTGTTTCAACGTTGCGCCGATGCCGGCCATACTGCTGCGTTGTCTCTTTATGGGCATATGTTGTTCCACCGGGCGATTAGCCCGCAGGATAGAGCCAAAGGAGCTCATTACGTGTTACAAGCGGCCCAAAGTGGTGATGGTGGCGCCCAGTACCAAGCAGGCTGTATTTTTGAACACGGTTGTACCCAATATCCGTGTCGGCACGATCATGCTGTTACCTGGTATGCCCGCGCTGGCGAAGCTGGCCATTCCTTGGCAGCCAGGCGGTTGGCCGATGCTTATCAGGATGGCGGATTGGGTTTGCCAGTCGATAACGAGAAATCACGCTATTGGAAAATGCTGGCGGACCGGAATGCTGGTAGTCCGGCCCTCGAATATCGGACTCAGCACTGACATTCGACCTGGGAGTCATGGGGCCTTACCCTAGACGTAATGTGAGTGGCGGCGACTTCGCATGGACTCGCCCCTGATCGCTTTCGAAACGAGGAGGAAGATGCCCTGTGACGTTGCCAGTACTACTCGACATCGAGGCTTCGGGCTTTGGGCGTGGTAGTTACCCGATCGAGATCGGTCTGGCGCGTGCTGATGGGAGTTGCTGTGCGTTTCTGATACAGCCATTGACGGAATGGACCCACTGGGATCCGAAAGCGGAGTTGCTCCATGGCATATCTCGTGACCGTTTGGTTCGGGAAGGCCACCCCGTGATTGAAGTGGCTCGTTGGCTCAATGATGAACTGGCCGATATTGGGGTGGCATACAGCGATAGCTGGGGATATGACAACACATGGCTGTCACTGTTGTTTCATCAGGCGGGGATGCTACCGCGCTTTCGTCTTGAGGCATTGCGTCGGCTACTGACCGAATCCCAGTTAGCTTCGTGGTCGACCACCAAGGAACATCTGATACAGTCTATCGGGATACAGCGTCATCGTGCGGGAGACGATGCACGCTTGCTGCAGCTTACCTACCAACGCACATGTGACGAACCCGGCACATTACCGGATCAGCAGTGAATCAGTTCACGTCTGAGGTTTGCAGATATACATTACCACTTGCGATCTCTCATGGACGCAAGATGTCCCTTTAAGTTGCCGTCAGACGATCAGGCTATCCTTGAACGTGTGATGACGACGGTACGATAAGTTATTACAGCATCGTTTCCACGGTATCAAGCAGGCCCTCGGGCGTCTCGTTGGAGCAAAGGGCGGCACGTGTTTGTGGCGCGAGAAAGCCATGTTCCACCGTGCCGTCCAGAAAACTCAGCAAGGAGGCGTAGAATCCAGCGACGTCGAGTATGCCAACTGGCTTGTCATGCAGCCCCAAGTACTGCCATGTCCAACTTTCGAATAGCTCTTCCAGGGTGCCAATACCGCCAGGCAAGGCGATGAAAGCGTCGGCATGTGTTGCCATCGTGGACTTGCGCTGGTGCATATTATCCACATGTATCAGTCGGGTCAGGCCATGATGTGCCTGTTCGCGTTCGATCAAGTGAGTGGGCATGACGCCAAGAACCTCGCCATTGGCGGCGAGAGCGGCATCAGCGATGACCCCCATCAGGCCGACCTTGCCTCCGCCATAAACCAGGCCATGACCGCGCCTAGCTATCTCCTGGCCCAGCATCTCAGCCGCCGAGCGGAAAATCGGCGTGTTTCCTTCGCGTGAGCCCAGGTAGACACAAATCCGTGCCATGGAAGCGTCCTTTCGAAGATGGAATGACGGACTCGGTTACGACAGACTGTCGATGACGGCAAGCTCGTTATCCAGCCATTCGCCAATAACATTGTCGCCACATAAATGATGGGCATACTGAGTATGCAGACAGCGGACCTGGTTCCAATTGCCCAGTCCGCCGATGCCGCGTGCCTCCAGCAAGGGGCGATACCCCAAACGCTCGACAGTCTCCTGCTGAGCAGTAGACATGTAATGCCAGCGCCGGGCGATATAGTCCTCATGACTTCGGTGATAGCCAGCCAAGAAATCTTGATCGCTCTGGAGACGCAATTCCAGTTGTTTGATGATGCCGCCGGCCTCCAGTCGGGAGAGTTCGATCTTGAGCCGTTTATCGCATAGCCAATACAGGGTTGGAAAGGGCTTGTCGTCGATGATCGGCGCCATTCTCAATACGAGTGGCATGCCGTTTTCATCGGTAGCGGCAATGGCTTCAGTCCCATGTGGGGTTCGCCCCAACTGTTCAGCGATAATCACTAACTGTTGTTGGCTAGGTACCTGATTGGTGCGGATCACCATGATGCGAATCTCTAACGAATTTCGTGGAGTGTCCAACCGCCAGGAAGAATGCCTTGTTGAGCTGGATCGGGGTTGGAACATACTGCCAGTGACGCTCGCAGTAGTCGGCTGCCCTGGCGATGAGCACATCATATAGGCGATTGAATGGCGCATCATAATCGTAAGGGTCTGCACCAAACAAGCGGATGTGCGGGTAGTCGGCAAACCGTTCCAGAAAATACTGCTCAAGATCGGCTTCCACACTACGGTGAAGCGCCTGGTTGTCAGGGTAGAGCCACAATGTATAGCGAATGGCCATTTCGGGTTCCTGCATCACGCATTCACATGACCTCACATCTTGGTCAAGGGCGATAGCGTGGCATCTGTCTGATGTATGAGATCGTTAGGGGCCAGGGAAATTTCCAGTCCGCGGCGGCCGCCACTGATATGGACGAGCTCCAGCGTTTTTATACTGTCATCGATGAAGGTTGGTAGTGGCTTTTTCTGGCCGAGAGGACTGATACCACCGACAAGGTAGCCTGTCACACGTTCAGCCTCGGACGGGTCGGCCATGACGGCTTTCTTTATAGAAGCGGCTCTGGCAAGCGCTTTGAGGTCCAGTTGATAGGCAACGGGTATGACTGCAACGACGAACCGGCCATTATCGAGTTTTGCTAACAAGGTCTTGAAAACTGATTGTGTCGAAACGCGTAAAGCCTCGGCGGCCTCGTCGCCATAGGCTGGTGCCTTGGGATCATGACTATATTCTGTCAGTTCGAAAGGCACTTCGGCTTGTATTAGCAGGCGTACTGCTGGCGTCATGGCGCTGTCTCGACCGTCGTTTCCTGAAGATGCTGTCCTAACGTGTCGCGCAATTCACCAGCAATGGGAATCGACTGTTTCCGGCCATGGTCATAGTTCACCAGTATGACGTTTCCGCGTGCTCCCAATGTTCCATTTTGCCACGCTTGCTGGGTGACAGTGAAAGAGCTTGTGCCCAGCCGTGTCAGATAAGTACGTATCTCTACATCATGGCCAAAGTAGAGCTCGGCATGAAATTCGATATCCAGCCTTGCCATGATGAGGGTCCATTTGGCCGGATCCAAGTCCGGCGTGAACAGCTTGAACAGATCATTACGTGCCCACTCGAACCACGCTGGCAACCGGGTATTGTTTATGTGGCCCAATGCATCGGTATCATAAAAAGCGGGTTCGATTGTCCGAACGAACATGTTGGCTTCCTAGTGTGATGTCTCATTCAGCATTACTTGGGAGGGGATGATCGGTCAAGCGTAATTCAATGCTGGTTGATACCCGTAGGATAAGGGAACGCATGACGTGTCCGACCATCGAGATGACGGAGATCCATCATGTCATCAGAGCATGAATACTCGCCGCCACCGCGCCCAGCTGGTTGCGAGCTGTGTGGCCGCACGGCATCACTGACCAAGCACCATATGATCCCTCGCGCTCTACATGGGAAACCGAAATATCGCAAGCGGTTCAGCCGCGTCGAGCGATTGACCTCAATACTCTGGCTCTGCCACGCATGTCATGGACATATCCACAATGTACTGAGCGAGCGTGAAATGGCCGAGCAATATCTAGGACGCGATGCACTGATGGCGCATGAGGACATTCGCGTTTTCGTTGAGTGGTTATCGACGAAACCCGCTGGTTTTCGGCCTAAGCGGCGGCGCCGCTGAGAGGCATGAGGAGCGGTTAGATAAGACGCAATCCTTCTTTATCGTGCCAGGCGGCGTCTAATGGTTCTGCCAGCGGTGTCTGCAAGTGGGTCGGTAGTGCGGCCTTGGCTTCGTCAAGCGTCTCGAAATGCCGGTTGCGTAGCCAACAATAGGCCCAGGCACATGCTTCAAACTCATCTTGAGGCATTGGCTTTCCGGGCATTTGCATCAGCAGAAAGGTGGCGGAACGGGCGGCCCATAATGGCGGTGTTGAGTCTCGGCTCCATGTTTGTAGTGTCGCCCCATTCGGGGTGTAGTCCGGTTCACCGAGCTTGGCCAAGCGTGCGGTATCAGCGAGAATCATGGCCAGGCGGTCCGGCGATGCATCACCCAGTAGCAGCCAGTGGCCGACCAGGCGCGTCGTACCGTGTATTGCCTTGGAGTAAAAGGGACTTTCAGCCATGTCCAATGAGCATCCTCATGAGTGTCGAGGGTCAGGAGAGTGAAACGCGTGACCGATGACAGCCAGCATTTCGATTTTGCCACGCCGATTGAGCGACGCCATCCCTGGCCGTCACAGAAATGGCAGCGATATGACCATGATGTGGTGCCGTTGTGGGTAGCGGATATGGATTTTGCCTCACCCCCGTCGGTGATTCGAGCTCTCCATCGGCGGATAGACCATGGTGTGTTTGGGTACGGCACCATTCCCGATAGTCTGCGCCATGTGCTTGTCGAATGGAGCGCCTCACATTATGGCTGGTCAATCGATCCCCAATGGCAAGTCTGGTTGCCAGGCGTGGTGCCTGCGTTACATTTAGCCTCTCTGGCGTTAACCGAGCCAGGGGAAGGAATACTGACCGTAACGCCCATCTATCCTCCCTTTTTGAAAGTTGCGACTCGTACCGGCAGATTATCTCAAACAGTACCTCTGGCGGAGCCAACGTCTTTCGGGGAGGGCTGGCAACTTGATGTCGGTGCATTGGAGGCAGCGATTACCGCGGAAACTCGCGTACTACTTTGGTGCCACCCCCACAATCCCACTGGACGCATATGGCATGAGCGGGAGTTGTTGGCGCTGTCCGAGATGGCGGAGCGCCATGACCTGATCATCGTATCGGATGAGTTGCATTGTGATCTGCTGCTCGATGAAGGGCGTCGACACCAGCCGCTGGCCAGTCGTTTCCCCGAATTGGCTGAACGTATCGTGACATTGTGGGCTCCATCCAAGACGTTCAATCTGGCTGGATTGACGTGCGCGTGTGCCATCATACCCGATACCAGGCTACGTAAGCGCTTTATCTCACAAATGCGTGGGCTGCAACCCGATGCCAACGTTCTGGGGTTGGTGGCTGCAGAAACCGCCTATGCTGAGGGCGAGAGCTGGCGTCAAGCGTTGCTTGACGTTCTCAGAAGGCATCGTTCGCTACTGCAAGATGCAGTCGCCGACTGGCCGGGGGTTTATATGAGTCGTCCGGAGGCAACGTATCTGGCGTGGCTGGATCTGCGTGATGCCGGGCTTGGTGAATCACCACCGAATGCGCTTCTGGATCAGGCGAGGGTCGCATTGTCCGATGGTGCCGAATTTGGCTGGCCAGGCTTTGCCAGGCTCAATTTCGGCACCACAACCGAGCAACTCACTACAGCACTGCAACGGTTAAGTCGCGTATTGACTTAACGTGATCAGTAGAGCATGGCGAACAACTTTCGCCGATAAGTGACCGTCAATGGGTGGTCGGCTCCCAAGGCATCGAAGACGCGTAATAATGTCTTGCGAGCCGCATCATCGCCATAGTCACGATCACTCTTCATCAAATCCAGCAGGCCATCCAGCCCCTTTTCATAGTGCCCGTCGGCGACTTGACGCAGTGCGCGTTTATAGCGAGCTTCGCTGTCGTCACGGCCTTCGAATGCGACAAGCTCTTCCGAGGTCGGGGCCTCTTCGCGGAATTCCAGACGCGCGCGAACACCTCGTGTATTAGGGGCATCACGGTGTTCCGGGGGCAGGTTGTCGAGCATGCTGCGAGCATCGTCTGCCTGCCCATCAGCCAGTAATGCGCTAGCCAATGCGATCTGATAGTCGTAGTGGCTGGGGTTATCCTGTACCAGTTGTCGATAAATGGAGACGGCCGTTGCGGCATCGCCTGAATCTAGCGCTGCTTGTGCTTGCTCTTCCGGGGTGGCTGGGGCCTCATCTGGGGACTGAATATATTGCGACAGCCATTCCCGAATCTGGCTTTCCGGTAGCGCGCCCTGGAATTGATCGTAAAGCTGTCCCTGCATGATCAGTTTGACGTCAGGGACCGAGCGGATGCCAAGCTGAGCGGCGATTTGCTGGTGATCTTCGATATTCAGCTTGGCCAACACGAAGGCACCTTGATATTCCTTGGCTAGCTTTTCCAGAACGGGCATCAGGTTCTTGCAGGGTTCGCACCAAGGGGCCCAGCAATCGAGCAGCACAGGAGTCTGCATGGAGCCTTCCAGGACCACTTGCTGGAAGTTAGTCATGTCGATGTCGACAATATAATCTGCCGGATCAGTGTTATTGCCCGTTGAAGTTTGTGTTTCATCAGGGCTGGTGAGTGGTGCGCCGCTGTTCGGGTCAATGATCGCCATGGGGTAACCTTCTATGAATTCCGGAATTTGCCGTAGTAATGCGGGCCACGATGCCCAGATTCAAGGGGGGAGGGCAGTGGAGACGCTCATTTCGGGCCGCAAGCGCTTGAACGATGCCATATGAAACGATTGACGACTATCACTCTGGCCGCGTTCCTGGTGATGGCCGTACTGCTGTGCGGTCCCCTGCTCATGTTGGCCAGCTCGCAGGTAGTCCTTGATCGGCATTGGTCCAGTGCGGACCGTTCTTCCGCTGGGCTGGCGCCGGCTGCTGATGAGGTCCATGACGCCGTTGTCCAGGTATACGCCGCCCGTGCGTATCATTGGCGTGGTGCTTTCGGAGTCCATACGTGGATAGCGACCAAAGCGGAAGGCGGGGGACAATACCGTACCTATCAAGTAATGAGTTGGCGCCGACCGACGGTCGTGGTCAGCACCGGTGTACCAGATCGTCGCTGGTACGGTAATGCCCCTAAGTTGTTGGCAGACTATCGAGGTTCGCGAGCACAGGCCATGTTGGCCGCGATCGATTCTGCAGTTGCGCACTACCCTGCCTCTGATCGATATCGAGCCTGGCCAGGACCAAATAGCAATTCCTTCGTTGCCTGGGTTGCACGGCAAGTGCCCAGCTTGGATGTTGTTCTGCCTAATACTGCCATCGGTAAGGATTATCTATTCGATGACGTCATCGCACCCACGACCAGTCGTAGCGGATATCAATTCAGTATCGGCGGTATATTGGGGGTGACCGCAGGTCTCGCAGAGGGGGTGGAACTCAACTTGCTGGGTCTGTCGTTCGGTGTGGATGTTCTGTATCCAGCATTCAAGATACCAGGTATCGGCCGTCTGGGGGTGGCGCGGCCTGTGGCTCGATGATCGTCATGCGATGGCTTTGTAGTGTGTTATGGAGCGACAAACTCGAACGGGGGCGGCATTCATCAAATGCCGCCCCCGTTCAGAAAGATGGTAGCGGGGACCGGATTCGAACCGATGACCTTCGGGTTATGAGCCCGACGAGCTACCAGGCTGCTCCACCCCGCATCAAGTTAAGCATATTTTCCATGGTTTTTTGCGCTGCGTCAATAGTTTATTCAACGGTCATGTAAGCGAGAGCAACGCATCCATACTATAGTTCCTGTGTGGGCTGATGCTGTTGACTCGGTACCAGTCGAATTCGTGACACCTCATGCAAAGGAGGCCTCTTATGACCGATACAGCACCCGTGGCCTGGGTCACCGGAGGCACCGGTGGCATCGGAACTGCGATTTGCCAAGCGTTGGCCAGGGAGGGTTACCAAGTCGTGGCTGGCTATCACAATCCGGACAAAGCCAAGGAATGGCTGGAGCATCAGCATGCCGACGGATATACCAATATCGCGTTATCAGGTGTCGATCTGACCAATTATGACGACTGTGTATCAGGGGTACGTGAAATTCGCGACACCTATGGGCCTGTCTGCGTTCTGGTCAATTGTGCTGGTATCACTCGCGACGGAACGCTTAAGAAAATGACCTCGGAGCAATGGCACGAAGTCATCGATACCAATCTCAACAGTGTTTTCAATACGTGCCGAAGTGTCATCGAAGACATGCTGGAAGCCGGGTATGGACGTATCGTCAATATCTCATCCATCAATGGCCGCAAGGGGCAATTCGGCCAGGTCAATTATGCAGCGGCCAAGGCGGGCATGCATGGTTTGACGATGTCGCTGGCGCAAGAGACGGCCACCAAAGGTATCACAGTGAACACCTTGTCCCCTGGCTATATCGCGACGGACATGATCATGAAGATTCCGGAGAATGTCCGTGAGTCGATCCGCGAGGGGATCCCGGTCAAGCGTTTCGGCACTCCCGAAGAGATTGCTCGAGCC
Source organism: Aidingimonas lacisalsi (assembly GCF_008079445.1). Taxonomy (GTDB): domain Bacteria; phylum Pseudomonadota; class Gammaproteobacteria; order Pseudomonadales; family Halomonadaceae; genus Aidingimonas; species Aidingimonas lacisalsi. The sequence continues at coordinate 11,536 of NZ_VRYH01000003.1, forward strand.
GTCGTTTTTCTGGCAGATAAAGAATCCGGTTTCATCACGGGAGCCAACCTGGATATCAACGGGGGACAATTCATGGGCTGAAACCACTACCTACCGCCATACAGCAGGTTGGCAGCTCATGGAGGTGGTAGGCGTAGTAGGTTCGTGAGATGGGCGTCCAACTCCGGCGCTTCGCGGGCCCATGCTTCGGCCGCAATGGGTCCCGTGGCGAGCAATTCTCGCAACACATCATGCAACTCTTCGGCTTTGGAGGGCTCACTCCCGAAGTTGTCATTGAGCCTCTCGACCTGGATGGCCAAGCGTAGGGGGTCATCCTGGTGACCGACGCGGTGCCCTGCGAGTAGCGCTAGATGGACACGGAGCCGCATGAGTATGTGCTCGACATCCTGAGGGGGAGGCGGCTGGAGGCGTGCTTCATTGCGGCGTTGATGAGCCTCTAACATGTCATTGTTCAATGGGAAGCCGGCACTGTCGATTTGGCGCACCGCTTCGCCGTTGAGCATGGCGTTATCGGCCTGCAAGTGCTGCTCGAGCAGTGGCTGAATGGCTTGCCAGTGCTCTACCTCCTCGCTGACAGCCAGTCTGGCCAGACGCTCACGACGTGCACGCACGATGCCTGACCAGCGTCTCCTCATGCCTTCTGCGCGTCGCCCACTGGGGAGTGGCCCAATATCTTCGGCTTCGGCTATCGCCTGTTCCAGCACTTCGTCTTCTCCGCTGCTGACGGGCTGCCAGGTATCCAATCGGTCGATCAATGCCTGCATGGCTTCCAGGCGCTGCCTGTCATGTTGTGCCCGGTCATCACGCTCTATGTCGCGGTCAGCGAATATGCGGTCGCAAAGGGAGCGAAACTCTTTCCACAACTGCTGCTCTTCCCCTTTCGCTGCACGTCCCAGTGCGCGCCAACGTCGTTGTAGCGATTTGGTTTGTTCGGCTTTGCGCGTCGCCGGAAGGTCGGCATTGAGTAACGTTTGGGCATCATCGATGAGTGCCCGCTTGGCTGTGGCGATTTCCTGGGCTCGGCGGTCGATAAGTGCTTGCAGTTCATGGCGCAGGTGCCCGAAACGACGGCCAACGGCCTCGGCGTGATCGCGTGGAACCGGCGAGTGGTGTCGCCACTGTTCACGGGCTCGGTCACGAATCTGCCGTAACGCATCTGGGTCGGCGTTGGGGTCGGGCTGTTCCAGCAATTGTTCTAGTTGTTCGCACAACTGATGTCGAGCTTCCAGATGACGTTCGCGTTCCTGAGCGAGCTGGTCACGCCACGGGCGAAGACGCTCGTGAATGCGATCCGATGCGGCACGAAACTGGCGGGAGAGTTCTCGATCGGCAGCAGCATCGCCGAGCGCTTTCCACTCCTTGACGAGTTGGCGATGCCGTTTGTCCAGTTCCCGCTCGCTGAGTTGCTGGTCATCGGCTAATTCGTTAATGGCCTGATGCAGCTGCGATCGTTTCGGACCGGCCACGAAGCTGCGCCAATCACGGAGCTCGGCAAGTTGTGCACCTAACCGTTTCAAGGCTGCAGTATCGTCTTCGTTACCACCAGCCCCTAGTTGCTCGTGACGATGCCGCAGTGTCTGGTATAGGCGACTGGCACTCTTGAACTCACCGCGTTCCACCAGTTTTCCTAGCTCCTGGAGGTCTCTGGCGAACTGTTCGGAAGAGGCATGGAGGTCGTCGTTGTCCTCCTTCGGTTGAAGTCGCTGTTTCGCCTTGTCAAGCAGCGACGTCAAAGGTAGGTGATCGGGCCACTGACAAGCATCGAACTGCTGTTGCAAGGCTTGTTGGTCATCGTCATGGAGGGCACGTTGCAACTCAGATTCATGTTGCTTGAACCGTTCCCATGACTGCGCTATCTGGTCGTAATCGGCAAGCGCCTTGTCGTATCGCTGACGCAGGTCATCGTCTGGCGCATGATGGTCGGATAACTTTTGCCAACGGGTGGCGAGCAGTTGTTTCTGGGCACGCATGCTGGCGATGTCCTGAGCGCTCAAGCGGCTGCCTTGACGCAGACCAGCCAGGGTCTCCTCCAGGGCTTCCAGCAACTCTTCGCGCGCCAGGTCGGCATCTTCTCGCTGCTGATCGGCAGCATTGTGGGCGTGTTGCTGCGCGTCATGGTCAGTGATGATTTTTCGGCAACGTAAACAGGCATCCTGATAGCGACGCTCCTGGCTAGCGTCAGGCAAGTCACTTAGTTTTTCCCATTCACGTTGGAGGTGGCGGTAACGACCAGCGTACAGGGGTTCCCAGGATGTTCGTGCATGCTCTTCCAGTGCCTTGAGCAAACGCTCGCGCTCGGCCTTGGCGGCTTCTATCTGTGCACTGTCGGCTCGAAGTCTATTAAGACGTTCGCGAGCCATGCGAGAGACTTGCTTGTCACGTTTGGAGGAGCGTTTGGCTAATTGTCGTAATCCCGATTCGCTGGTGATCCGAGCGGCGGCCGCATGACGAACGGCAGCAATGCCATTGGTACAGGCTTGTTCAATGAGCGCCTCTTCATTCGTCAATCGTGCCAGGGCGGCCAATCGCAGTTGCTGATTGTCTCCCCGTGAGGCAATTTCCCCCAGTAGCGTGGCGTCATTGAGTTGGGTGACCAGTTCGAGACGAGTCTCGAGCGAGCCACTGGACTCACTGCCTGCGAGCAGTACCGCTAACCGATGTTGTAGTTCCGGGTTATGCTTGTCGGGGTCGTACTGCGTCAGCAGCCGGGTCGGGTCGGTCAGCTTGGCCAGTGCAGCCTGGCGTACGGCACCGTCCGGGTCCTGTACCAGCTGCTCTAGACGCGCCAAATCCGCGTCACGAGTCGGGTCGAACTTGTCGGTAGCACGCCGGCGCACACGTGGATCCGCGTGTTGCCAGCGTGGAGTGAACCAATGGCGTATCCAGCCTGACATCATATAGAGTGCATCCCTGTGAGCCTAGCTTGCAAAATACAGTCGCTAAAGCTATCTAACCATGTGCTGCCACGGTGGAAAAGTCTTTGCCATAGTGGCTCGTTGACTAGGTGTTGCCGTATGGAGACGCTGACAGTAGAGGTTGTTGATCGTATGATCGGTTGCAGGAGCGTCTACCCTCGCTTAGTTTTACTCTCATCACCCGACGTGGAGTTCGGCAATGAGTCTTAATGTGGACAGGGCGGGTCTAGCCTTCACCTTCAAGGGCGGTATGCTGCCCATGACGGTCATGGAGCTGACGAGCGCCGATCCTGAGCGAATTCGTGACCAGTTGGCTGGCAAGTTGAGTCAATCTCCGGCCTTTTTTCAGCACACGCCGGTCGTGCTGAATGTCGAGAAGCTGGATGAACCTCATCTTGCGCTGGAACGTATCTGTGCCGTATGTCGTGCCCATAAACTGTTGCCAGTCGCTGTGCGTGGCGGTCCCGATCCTGTCAAGCAATCCGCTTGGGCACTGGGGCTGGGATGGTTCCCTCCGCAGGAAATCAAGCCCCGCAACCTGGAAAGCGTTGCGGCTGATACTCAGCCTGCCAAGGAAGACACCTTTGCAGCGGCGCGGCATGAAGAAACACCAGCCTCCAACGGCGGTCGCATTTATCGTGGAACCGTTCGATCCGGACAGCAACTCACTGCTCCTGAAGGCGACCTGGTCGTCGTTGGGTCCGTCAATGCCGGGGCCGAAGTACTGGCGGCAGGGAATATCCATGTCTACGGTGCGCTACGTGGACGGGCATTGGCCGGCATTCACGGCGACCATGACGCGAGCATTTTCTGTCGTGAACTGCACGCCGAGTTGCTTTCCGTCGCCGGTAACTACAAACGCCTGGAAGATGTCGACCCTCGGTTATTGAGTCAGCCCGTGCAAGTGCGACTGAGTGATGACCAACTGAGCATCGCGTCAATGAGCTAGCTGGAATTGGCGGCGGGCAATGCCCTATAGCTCATGGAATATCGGAGCTTGCAAGGCGATGGGATCAGCGTCAATGATTGCCGCCGATAACCATGTCGATCTCCAATCAACAACAGGACGTTTATCTTGGCCAAGATTATAGTAGTGACCTCGGGGAAAGGCGGGGTTGGTAAGACAACGAGTGCCGCAGCCATTGCGACGGGGTTGGCTCTGCGGGGCAACAAGACCATTGTCATCGATTTCGATGTGGGGCTGCGTAACCTGGATCTGGTCATGGGGTGCGAACGCCGCGTGGTGTACGACCTGGTCAATGTCATTCAGGGCGAGGCCGGGCTCAACCAGGCCATGATCCGGGACAAGCGGGTCGACAACCTGCACATTTTGCCGGCGTCGCAAACCCGGGACAAAGAAGCGTTGACCAGTGAAGGCATCGAGCAGGTGCTGGATGAACTCGTCAAGGATTTCGACTATATCCTCTGCGATTCTCCTGCTGGCATCGAACAGGGAGCGCAACTGGCGATGTACTATGCTGATGCAGCCGTCGTGGTGACGAATCCTGAGGTATCGTCAGTCCGTGATTCCGATCGAATTCTTGGGTTGCTGGCATCCAAGACCCGTCGCGCCGAACGCGGTCAGGATCCAGTGAAAGAGCACTTGCTGATCACACGTTACAACCCGACACGGGTGGACGATGGTGATATGCTTAATCTTGAGGATATTCGCGAGATACTCGCCATCGACCTGATCGGCTTGATTCCCGAGTCCGAAGCTGTATTGAGGTCATCCAATCAGGGGATTCCGGTGACGCATGATCAGAGCAGTGATGCGGGGCAGGCTTATACGGACACGGTGTCACGCTTGCTTGGCGAAGATGTTCCGCTGCGTTTTCATGAATATCAGAAGAAGGGCCTGTTTAGCCGCATGTTCGGGGGAGGTCGCCGTTGAAACTTCTTGACTTTCTCAAGGGTGAGCGCAAGAAATCGGCTTCGGTCGCCAAGGAACGGCTTCAGATCATTGTTGCTCATCAGCGTAGCCAACGCGATCAGCCGGATTACATGCCGATGCTCGAGCGGGAACTGCTCGAGGTGATTCGGCGCTATGTCCAGGTGGATCAGGATGCCATCAATATCAACCTCGATCGCGATGAGGATTGCTCTGTCCTGGAACTGAATGTGACGTTGCCGCGTTCCTGACGACCGCTGAGGCGTCGTCACTAGCCTGGGCAGTAGTGGCAAGGGCTGAGTGGTGGCGTCGGTCTGTGCTAGGCTGTTGCTCCCTGGCAATGACAATTGGAGAGTACGCTCCATGGCGCAGCCCAATGCCACTCCACACACGTTCCTGTGGCACGACTACGAAACATTTGGCGCCGACCCCCGCCGTGATCGTCCCGCTCAGTTTGCTGCTATCCGCACGGACGCAGATTTCAATGAGGTCGGTGAGCCGATCGAGTTGTATGCCAAACCTGCCGACGATGACATCCCGCATCCTCAGGCCTGCCTGATTACGGGTATCACTCCGCAGCATGCAAGTCGTCATGGCCTTCCAGAGACTGATTTTGCGGGTGCCATCAATGCTGCCATGAGCGAGCCGGGGACCTGCTCGCTTGGCTATAATAGCCTACGATTCGATGATGAAGTCAGCCGCCACCTTTTTTATCGTAACTTTCTCGACCCCTATGCTCGTGAGTGGCAGAACGGTAATTCACGCTGGGATCTGATCGATGCCGTTCGCGCGTTTCATGCCTTGCGCCCCGAAGGGATCGAGTGGCCACTGCGTGATGATGGCGCTCCCAGCTTCAAGCTCGAAGACCTCACCGCGGCCAATGGCATCGAGCATGCCGGGGCCCATGATGCGCTTGCCGATGTGAGAGCAACCATCGCACTGGCCAGCCTGCTCAAGACATCCAATCCGCGCTTGTTCGCTTACCTGTTACGGCTTCGCAGCAAGCGTGAAGTGGCCAAGTTGCTGGATATTCCGGCAGGCAAGCCGATGCTCCACATCTCCCGCCGTTATCCTGCGAGTCGGGCCTGTAGCGCTCTGATCATGCCGTTGGCCGAACACCCGACTAACCCCAACGGCGTCATCGTCTATGACCTGGCCGAAGATCCCGCGCCATTGTACGAACTTTCCGCCGAGCAAATTCGCGAGCGGGTCTTCGTCAGTGCTAGCGAGTTACCGGAAGGCGATGTACGTATCCCGCTCAAGGTGGTACATGTCAATCGTAGTCCGGTGCTGATGCCTCTGACGGCAGTCGATGACCAGGTCGCCAGGCGAACCGGCATCGATCGTGACGCTTGCGAGCGTCATTGGCAGGCCTTGCGGGAACAGCCCGACATGGCTCGCAAGGTGGCGTCGGTATTCACGGAATCAACCAACAGTCACCCCGATGATCCTGATTTGATGTTGTACTCGGGAGGCTTTTTCTCTCCATCTGATCGTCAGGAGATGCAGCGCGTGAGAGAGGCCGATCCGGAGCAACTGGTGGATACACCATTCGCGTTTCAGGACCCGCGGTTGGAAGACATGCTGTTTCGTTACCGGGCACGCAATCATCCTGATACATTGACCCATGAAGAGCAGGCCAGGTGGGATGCTTTTCGCTGGTCGCGCATGAACGATGGCGCCCTGGCATCCATGACGCTGCAACAGTTCGCTCGAGAAATCGAGCAACTCAATCAGCAGTCCCTCGATGACTGGCAGCGACAGGTGCTCGAAGAGCTCGTAATGCATGTCGAGGCAATCATGCCGCCTCAGGCGTTCGAATAGCATGCGTCGTCTCGTGGCCGAGCCTCGGAGAGAACGTGGAGGCTCGGCGATCACCCCATCAGTGTTTCACTCTTCCGGCAGTGGCTTGAGATCCGTCGTGAGTTCTAGAACATCGGTTGGCTCATCACCGGGATCGAAAGTGACGTCGACAACGGCATCATTGCGCAATCTCTGCCACGCATCACGCAACTCTTCCTGCGTCACTTCCATTACTCTGGCGGCGAGACGTTCACGTCGGTCGAAGTCGGTATCACCATAGGCCAAGGCATACCATAGCCGATTGGTGCGTTCTCCCAGCGATGTATCGCGTTGCAGAAGTCTGTCGCGAACCGCTTGGCGGTAGACGTTCAGTTCTTCTTCACCCAACGTATCCAGACGCTTGCCGAATTCCTCGAGAAAGGCGTCGATATGCGACTGGATCTGCTCGCTGTCGGTATCCGGGGACTGAACCAATAGTGACAGACCCGGCGCATCCAGCATGGGAGAGTAGCCAGCATTGACGACATATCCTAGTTGTTGTTCGGTACGCAGGCGATCGTAGAAAGGTGTGTCGATCAACTGACCCAACACGGACACTATCGCTTGGCTGGCCAGACTTCTGTCCGCCCCTTGCAAGTACCTTAATACGACGGATTCCTCACGCGACGTTTGTGGATGCAGTTCCGGCAGGTCGTGATCGATGGCCAAGGGCACGAGTCGAGGAATATCCTGGGCGCCGAGTCGAGGTTCAAGCGTATCCGCGACAACGCGGGCCATACTGGCCGCTTGTTCCGCTGTAATATTCCCGATGGCCATCGACTCGATACGCAGATTGTCGAGGAAGTGGCGCCGGTATTCGCGGACATCATCGGCGTTCAGCTCGGAGATCGCGTCAAGCAAGTCATCTGTCGGCCATTGAGGGCGCACCAACGTCTGGCTCAAGGTGCGGTTGGCTTGTCGATAGAGCGCGTCCTGAGGTTCGTTGCGCCAATTTCGCTCCAGGCGGTGACGTACGCGCTCGACGCTGCTCGATTGGATCTCTCCTTCAACCAATTGGGACAGTGCTTCGTGCATGACGAGTTCCTGACGATCACGCCACCCCGAAAACGCGAGGGTGATACCGCGCGAATGGGCATAAGGGTCGAAGCTCTGGCCAGCCAGGCGAGCCGGATAAAAGGTTTCATTGAGACTATCGCCGAGCCAGCCGGCCAGCAGTCGTGCTAGCACCGCTTCTTTGGCACTCTTGGCTGCGTCGGGATGCTGCAGGCTGAATCGCCATTCGACCTTCGGGATGGAGAACGTGCTGTCAGCTTGGAGCCAGAAGGTAAAGCTCTCGTCGTCGATACGCTGTTGAGGCACGTCATCCTGCACGTCGAGCAGTGTCAGATCCTTGGCGATATATGGATTGGGGGGCGGGAGTTCGAGGCCGGATAACGCAGTCACAGAGGTATCGGTCCCGTTCACGATCTCATAAGACGCCTGGAACCAGGGGGATTGTTGGTTACCTTCGACATCCGGGCCACTATACAGCCGTATCAGGTTATCCGGTGTCAGAGCGTCCAGGTATGTCTCGATTTGTCCGGTATCATAGCCATCCATGCGATATGGTGCGTAGTTGACGTCCTCCAGAGGGTAGTAGGCCAGATTCATGGAGAGGCGCATGGCGCTTTGTAACGTTGAGCCATGTTGCTGGAAACGAAAATCCTGTTCGGCCAGACGCGCTTGTTCGTCATATCGCCACTCATCGAGTCCTTTCTCCTTGATCAGGTCGATAGTGTCGAACAGCGTTGCCTGGATTCGCGGCAGTTGCTCGGCGCCCTTGGGCGTCAGGCTGATATCAATGGTGAAGAGCGCGTGGTTGCCATCAGATCGTCCGGTCCCCGCAGAGAGTCCATCGGCCAGACCTGCATCACGGAGTTCCGCGAGTAGGCTTCCCTCCCCTTCATGCCCCAGCAGATTGGCCAGGTAGGCGGCCGGCTTGGTTCGATAATCCCTCTGGGGATCGGGAATGGGAAAGGCAAAACGCACGCTGCGACTATCCCTGAGTGAGTGCATGTTTGCAGCGATTGGAAGCTCGTCATCAACGGCCAGAGGTTCCTTGATTTCAACCCGTTCCCGATCATTGTCGGCAATACCGGCAAAGCGTGTTCGGGTCATCGTCTCGAGTTCATCGAGTGGTTGGGGAGCGACGATGGCCAACTGCATGACATTGGCATCGTAGAAACGGTGATAGAAGTCGATGACTCGCTCGCGCAGACTGGGCTCGCCTTCCGGTCGGTCCGCCAGTGTCTCGCGACTGCCCACGGAGAAGCCCGTGGTTGGATTGTGCGGATTTAAAAGTTGGTTCATGACATCGTTCGTGCGCCGGCCATCATCGCGCAGACGTGATTGGTACTCGGAATGCACTACATTACGTTCACTGCTCAATTGATCGGCATTGAACTTCGGCGCGATGAAGAAACGACTGAAACGGTCTAGCGCCCCACCCAGTGCATCGGGCTCGATGTCGAAGAAGTAATTGGTATCACGCGTTGCGGTGAACGCATTGTGATTGCCGCCATGTCGGCTGAGATAGCTCTGATAGGCATCGGGCGCCGGGTACTCGTCGGTTCCCAGGAACAACATATGCTCGAGCAGGTGCGCCAATCCTGCCAGGTCGTCAGGATCGTTGGCGCTGCCTACGCCGACGTTCATCGAGGCGGCTGCCTTATCCGCCTCAGGATCACTGACCAGCAATACCTCAAGGCCATTGTCCAACTCGAGAGTCCGGTAGTCCCGGCTATCGTGTGGGCTTACCTTGGGTGTTGCGACCTTGGTGACGCCTTCCGGCGTCTCTTCCTTGGCATGGCCGGTGCCCGGCCAGGTGGCGCCGGCGATGATAATGCCGGATATAGCAGCTGCGGCCAGATGATGAAGGATGCCTGCCAAGTGGTTGCCGGTGTGGCCATGGTGCCAAGAGTCGCGAAAAGTGGAAGGTAGCGTACGCATCATCTCTCCTGTGTGTGATGCTGACAAAGCATGGGGCCTGTGGGATGGGCACATGCCCATTCCTGACAAGCCGGATCGTTCACTCGCTTTGATACCGGAAAGGCGCCCAACAGTTCCCCCGCTGGTGGGTGCAACATCGATTCGACTTGCTGCCTGGACGTCTCGGGATGCAGCCAGTCCACTGCAGACTCCGGGGACATGAGGGCAGGGAGGCGGTCGCTCAAGGGGTCGAGAAACGGGGGGGATGCCACTGTGATCAAGGCCATGGAATCATGATAGTGATGGCCGGTCGTGGGGAAACGGCACCACAGACCCGCAAGAAGGAGAGGGCCTCGGTCGATGCGTGTCACTAGGAAAGGCTGTTTCATACGAGGCAGTGATTTCCAGATATAGACCCCTCCAACGGGAACGAGACAACGCTGTGTGTCGAGTGCCTCGGCAAACATCGGACGGGATGACAGCGTTTCCGCCCGGGCACAATGTTGAGCATGGTCCAGCACCTTTAGCCACGGGGGGGTGAACCCCCAGAATGCGTTGACCTGATGGGGATTGTGCGTCTCCCAGCGGACGATCGATAGCGGCTGGCGTGGAGCCAGGTTAGGGCTGCTATGCAATGGGGCATCGACCGTCAGGCCGGGTAGCAGGGTCTCCGTTGTCAATGAGGGAATATACAGACGGCCTGCCATGAGGGCTCCGAAAAGCGAGGTTGAAAGGCATCTACGGTTGCCAAATGCGCGTTGGTTGGGCTGCAGTCGGCCCGCGTTGGCGATGCGTTCTACAATGTAGGTCGAAAACAGTGTTCGATTGCGCTATTCTGGGCCCTGTCCGATAGTGTATCAACATGCGAGGTGATCATGGCACGTCCCAGACAGCATGCGCCAGAAGCGTTGCATGCCCAGGTCATGTCGGCATGTGATGCCTGGCTCAAGGACCATCCCGTACACTCGCTATCCTTGCGCGCCCTGGCCCGTGAGGTGGGATGTGCTCCCAGCACCTTGCTCAAGCTCTACGGTAGCTTCGGTAATCTCCTGCAACACGTCAATATCGAAACGCTTGCGCATCTGCGCAATGCGATAGAAGGCTTGAGCGATGCCGGTCCGGAATCCCGCTTGAAGGGACTGGCCACAGCGTATTGGCAATTTGCCCAGCAGGAGCCCTACCGCTGGCAGTTGCTGTTTGATTATCCCCTGGCCCAGGAAGGTGAACTCGACCAGCGTCAGAATCACCTGATAGAGGTTCTCTTCGTTCGGGTCGAAGGTACTCTCAAGGAGTACCAGCCTGCGTTGGATGATGCAGAAGCCAGACGACTCGCACGGACACTATGGGGAAGCGTCCATGGTTTGGTGCAGCTAGGCTTGAATGAGCGCCTGGGGTATTGGCAGGGACAGCAATTGGATGTCAGTGATTTGATCGATCAATTGCTGTCGACCATTCTCGCGGGCCTCGGGCAGGCATCGAGGGCAACGTGAGTTTGCGGGTGCTGCTCCAGCGCCGCTTTGCTGCTCTCTTCTTGACCCAGGTGCTGGGAGCGATAAACGACAATGTCTTCCGCCACTTCCTGATTTTGACCCTGGCTTATGCCGCAATTCCACGCCGTGAGTGGGAGTCGGGGCTGGTCATCAATCTCGCTGTCGTGCTGTTTCTGCTTCCTTACCTGCTGGTATCGGCCTGGGGGGGCGTGCTGGCTGATCGGTATGATCGAACGCTCTTGATTCGTCGACTCAAATTACTGGAGTTGGCCATCATCCTGCTCGCTGTGGCAGTGATCGGACTGGGCCATGAAGTGCTGCTATGGATACTGTTGCTGATGATGGGTGTCCAGTCGGCTCTCTTCGCTCCGGTGAAGTATGCCTTGTTACCACAGTTGGTATCACCAACCGAATTGCTGCATGGCAATGCCTGGATGGGGTTGGGGATTTTTGTGGCCATGCCTCTGGGGATCTTGCTCGTGGGTATCATGGTCTCCCTACCCGAGCCCTGGCAGCGTATCGTCATCATGAGCACACTGTTGATGCTAGCCGTGGCAGGAGTGGCGGCGAGTTTAATGGTGCCTCGTGTCGCTGAGCCCAGAGGGGGACACTCCGTCGCGCTCCTGGGCACCTCCCTTCCCCATCGTCTGATCCGGCAGGCGAGTCGTGAGCAGAAATTATTTCCGGCCATTCTGGGAATCAGTCTGTTCTGGTTTCTGGTCGTTGGCTATCTGGCTTCGCTGCCGAGCTGGGAAGCGCTGCCAGGCAGTGGTGCTGGTGAAGGCATGGCTGTCCTGCTGATGGCGTTTTCTCTGGGTGGGGCGGTGGGGGCCCTGTTCTGTGCTCGGATTTCAGCAGGACGCCTGGAAATGGGGTTGGTCCCAATGGGCGCGATATTGATGGGGGTGTCAGGCCTCTATTTGGCTGGATTGTCTACCAATGGCCGGTTGCCGGAGGCGTTGATGGACATTTCGCTTTGGCAATGGGGGGCCGGTTTTGCATTGGTGGGCGTCGGTGGCGGCCTTTTCGTCGTACCGCTGTATACGCTGTTGCAGATCATCAGCCGGGATGCGCAGCGGGGACAAATGATTGCCGCCAATAACATTGTCAATGCGGTGTCGATGGTAGTGGCCATGCTCTATGCCACTGCCATGATGGCGTGGCTGGATGTCGGACAACGACGGTTCGTTGCCAGCTTGGGCGTCATCGCCTTGCTGGTTGGCCTGGTGTTGGTTACGCGCCGTCCTCGGCCGGTGCTGCGACTGCTGGTGTTCACCTTGGTTCACCTCATCTATCGGCTACGCTTCCGCGGTCGCCATCATGTTCCTGCGCGCGGAGCCGCGCTTGTTGTCTGCAATCATGTCAGCTTCATGGATGCGTTGGTCGTTGGTGGTGCCAGCCCTAGACCATTGCGATTTCTCATGGATCGGCCAATCTATGAGTCGCCATGGCTGAATTGGTGGTTTCGCATTGTCGGTGCCATCCCCGTCGATGCTGATCGACGCGACCCGGGGAGTGTGCGTCGAGCACTGGATGAAGTCAGTCATGCATTGCGTAATGGCGAAGTGGTCATGCTGTTTCCCGAAGGTCGTTTAACTCCCGATGGCGACATTCACCCTTTTCGCCGAGGCCTGGATATCATCCTTGCACGTGATCCTGTGCCGGTCGTTCCTGCGGGGCTTGCCGGCTTGTGGGGGTCATGGACATCACACTATGGTGGGCGTGCATTGACCAAGGTGCCGCGACGTTTCCGTGCGCGGGTGGCACTGTATTTCGGCGAGCCCTTGACGCCGCAACAGGCGCGACGGGGGGAAGGGGAGGCACGTGTGCGCCGTTTGAAGGAGGAGGCGGAGCGATGGGTGGAGCCTGCTGCCGCATCCCTGTCTGATACCTGAATACGCGTGGCAGTCAGACCGCCTGTAGGGTGCGCCGTGCGTGCTGCCAGCAGCGGGCCGAGGTGATCAGCTTGTCGTGGACGTCGATGATTTCCATACGCGTGGTGCCTACCTGTAGACACGCGGGGCCATCGGGAAACGACTCCAGGTGTTCCAGGATCAAACCATTCAAGGTTTTGGGACCGTCGATGGGGAGTTGCCAGCCTAGCGTCTTGTTGAGTTCGCGTATGTTGGCGGTGCCCTCGATTACGTAGCTGCCATCATCCTGGGGGTGAATCTCTTTCTGCATGCCGGCGACATCGGTCGTGAATTCGCCGACGATTTCTTCGAGGATATCTTCCAGCGTGACGAGACCTTCAACGTCACCATACTCGTCGACCACGATACCAATGCGCCGTTTCTGCTGCTGGAAATTGAGTAGCTGTGTATGCAATGGCGTCGACTCCGGGATGAAATAGGGTTCCCGAGCTTCTTGAACGATCGCGGCTTTGGTGACCTGCTGACGCGACAGGAAGCGTGCCGCATTGCGTAAGTGGAGCATGCCGATGATATTGTTGATGTCACCCTTGTATACGGGGACTCGTGTGTGCTGACTGGTGCGGATCTGGGCCAGGATGCTGTCGAGATCGTCATCGAGATCGATCCCGGCGACTTCATGGCGGGGAACCATGATGTCATTGACCGTGACGTTTTCCAGGTCAAGGATGGAGAGCAGCATGGCCCGGTGGCGGTGTGGAATGAGGGTGCCGGCTTCGTGAACGACGCTACGTAGTTCGTCGCGGGTCAGACTATCGGCATTGCCATCGATGTGTTTCACCCCCATCAAGCGTAACAGGCCGTTGGAAATCATGTTGACGAGCCAGACGAAGGGGTAAAGAATTTTGAGCAGAGGTTCCAGGGCTATCGAGGCGGGAAAGGCAATGCGCTCGGGTTTGACCGCTGCAAAGGTCTTGGGGGTGACCTCGGCAAAGATCAGGATAGCAATCGTCAGTATGATCGTGGCTATTGCCGGCCCGGAGACTTCACCGAAGTAGTGTACGGCGATGATGGTGGCGATCGAGGCAGCCAGATTGTTGACGAAGTTATTGCCGATCAAGATGACGCCGATCAGCCTGTCGGGGCGTGACAGCAAACGTGTCACGCGCTCCGCAGCAGGCTCACCACCGTTGGCCTGGTGATTCAAGCGATACCGGTTGATTGACATCATGCCTGTTTCTGAACTGGAGAAAAAAGCCGACAGGCAGATCAGTAGAAGTAACAGACCGAATAGAAGTCCTAGCGGGAAGTCGTCGCTCAAGATCGATGGATCCTCGATGGCATGTCTGGCTGTTTGTAGGGATAACCGACCAACGTGTCAAGGTGACGGTTGTCTAAGAGCGCTGGAAAATGATCTCCAGAGCGAATTTGCTGCCAAAATAGGCAAGCAGCAAAAGCACGAAGCCGCCGAGTGTCCAGCGAACCGCAGTGAGTCCTCGCCAGCCCAGCCAGTGATGCCCCGCGAGCAGCAGCGAAAAGATCGCCCAGGCGGCCAAGGATAAAATCGTCTTGTGGGCCAGGTGTTGAGCAAACAGGTTGTCGACGAACAGAAAGCCGCTAATGATGGAGAGCGTCAGTAAGGCCAGACCTCCCCAGATGAGCTTGAACAGGGCCCGTTCCATGGTCGTCAGCGGCGGAAGTGCTTGTACGATCCCCACGGTATGATGGTGACGTAGCGCCTGATTCTGTAGCCCCAGAAGCATGGCTTGTCCCGCGGCGATGATCAGCACAGCAAAAGCCAGTACCGAACTGATGGCATGCAGGGCAATGCCCGGGGTCAGTCCATGCCCGGGCACGGGATCGTGCATGTCGGCAATTAGCAGCAGGCTGGCAGCGGCCAGCGGAAACAAGGCAACCGAGACGTTCAGCAAGGGCAGCATCAGGCTGACCAATAGCAGCAGGAAAACCACCACACCACTGGCGAAGACGACGCTGGAGGCCAAGTCCAGTCTCAGGCCACCGTGTTCGACAATCGTGCTGGTGATCACTAGCACATGGCATGATAGTGCCAGTAGACCGAGACTGCGCACGAGTATGGGGCGTTGAGATACGCGTCTTACTAGCGCCAGGCCTTGCCAAGTCGTGGCGCCGAGGTAGAGGATGATAGCCAGTAAAGCAAAAGGAAGCGCCTGCATCGATTGCTGTCCATGCGCCGTGGGTGTCGGCGTCGCGGTCGTGAAAACAGGGTAATAGAAATACTTACGCAAGCGAACACTATACCGAAGTCTCCGCCCCGCGCACAGCCGGTCGGAATCGATGCATCAGGATTGCATGGAGACTGGCCCAGGTAAGGCGTATAATCACCGAGCAAAGGCTAGGCATACCCGCCGGAGAGGCAACATGTTCGAGAGTCTGACAGATCGTCTGTCGAAAACACTCAAGTCAATCAGTGGTCAGGCAAAACTGACCAATGACAATATTCAGGATACGTTACGCGAAGTGCGTCGTGCCTTGCTCGAGGCCGATGTTGCATTGCCGGTAGTAAAGGCATTCATCGAGCGTGTGCGCGAGCGCGCAGTCGGTCAGGAAGTGTCCAAAAGCCTGTCGCCGGGGCAGCAATTCGTCAAGATCGTTCAGCAGGAACTCGAGGCGATCATGGGCGAGGGCAATGTGCCGCTCGAACTCAAGGCTCAACCCTCGGTCATTTTGATGGCCGGTCTGCAAGGTTCCGGCAAGACGACGTCGGTAGCCAAACTGGCGCGTTACCTGCGAGAGCGTGAAAAGAAGAAGGTGCTGGTGGTTTCGGCCGATATCTACCGTCCGGCTGCAATCGACCAACTGGAGTCGTTGGCTGATGAGGTGGAGGTGGACTTCTTCCCCTCGCAGAGCGATCAGCAACCGGTAGCCATCGCCAATGCGGCGATCAAGCACGCCAAGATTCAATTCCACGACGTCGTTATCGTCGATACCGCGGGTCGGTTGCACGTCGACGGCGACATGATGGAAGAGATCCGGGCGCTGCATAAGGCGGTATCTCCGGAAGAGACATTGTTCGTTGTTGATGCCATGACCGGTCAGGATGCTGCCAATACGGCCAAGGCGTTCCATGATACCCTCCCTCTGACGGGGGTTATCCTGACCAAGGCGGACGGCGATGCGCGTGGCGGCGCGGCGCTTTCGGTGCGTCATGTTACCGGCAAGCCGATCAAGTTCATGGGGATGGGGGAAAAGGTCGATGCGCTGGAATCGTTCCACCCTGACCGCGTGGCTTCACGAATCCTCGGCATGGGGGACGTACTGTCCCTGATCGAGGAAGCCGAGCGTACTGTCGACAAGGGGAAGGCCGACAAACTCGCCAAGAAAGTCAAAAAAGGGAAAGGGTTCGACCTCGAAGATTTCCGCGATCAGCTTCAGCAGCTCAAGAAAATGGGCGGAATGGGCGGTTTGATGGGCAAGCTGCCCGGCATGGGGCAAATGGCCGAGATGGCGCAGGGGCCAGGCCCTGAAAAAGAGCTCGGCAAGCTAGAAGCCTTGATCAATTCCATGACTCCCCATGAACGTCGCAAACCGGAAATCATCAATGGCTCGCGCAAGCGTCGCATCGCTGCTGGTGCTGGTTTGCAGGTCCCTGACCTCAATCGCCTGCTCAAGCAGCACAAGCAGATGCAGAAGATGATGAAGAAAGCGGGCAAGAAAGGCGGAATGGAGAACATGATGCGTGGCCTCCCCGGAATGGGCGGTGGTCCTGGGGGGCCTGGAGGAGGTCCCGGCGGCATGCCCTGGCGCTGATGTGGGCTGTCAAGGAAAAGGTTTCCAACTGGACGCGATTTCCGTAGAATACCGCGTCTTCGTGGCAAGACTGTGCGGTTGCGCGTAGTCCAATGCCCAGATATTCATTCTGCAAATCCAACTGAAGGACAGATAACGCAATGGTTACCATTCGTCTGGCACGTGCTGGCGCCAAGAAGCGTCCCTTCTATCACTTGGCGGTCAGCGATTCGCGTAATCCTCGTGATGGTCGTTTCATCGAGCACGTAGGCTTCTTCAATCCGGTCGCGCGGGGTCAGGAAGAGCGTCTGCGTATCGACCTCGACCGAATCAGCCACTGGCAGAATCATGGTGCTCAGGTCTCCGACCGCGTCGCCGAGTTGATCAAGGAAGCCCGCAAGCAAGCTTGATGCATCCCTCCGATGGAGGGACGCTACCCGGCCAGGCTGTTCGAGGCGTATGAGCGATTATGTCCAGTGAAAGATCGGCAATGACTACGGATCGCGAGTACGACGACTCGCCTGTGGGCGAACCGCAGCATGTGGTGCTGGGTCAACTGACCAGCCCCTATGGCACCAAGGGGTGGCTGAAAGTGTATTCGTACACCAGCCCGATGGACGGCATACTCGACTATTCGCAGTGGTTGTTGCGCCAAGGTGAGTCGATTGCCGCCTGGCGAGTCGTTGAGGGGCGGCGCCAAGGCAAGGGCCTAGTAGCCTGCCTGGATGGCGTCAATCGTCGTGAGCAGGCTGAGCAGTTGGCGGGAGCCGAGATTCTGCTGCCGACTGAGTCGTTGCCGGCCCTGGCAAGTGGCGAATACTACTGGTATCAGTTGGAAGGGCTGGAAGTCATCACGCGCGAGGGTGTTGCGCTGGGGCGTGTCGATTATTTGCTGGAAACCGGCGCCAATGATGTTCTGGTCGTCAAGAACCCTGGGGGCACGGAGCGACTGTTACCTTTCCTGCCCGAGCAAGTGGTGATCGATGTCGATTTGAACGCCAAGCGGATGACGGTCGACTGGGATCCCGACTTTTGACAGCGTAAGGCGGATGACCATGTGGATCGGCGTCGTGTCCTTGTTTCCGGAAATGTTCCAGGCGGTTACGTCTTATGGCGTGACAGGACGGGCCGTAAGGAATGGCCTGCTGAAACTCGCCTGTTACAATCCACGTGATTATGCGACGGATCGCCATCGCACTGTGGATGACCGCCCGTACGGCGGTGGTCCAGGTATGTTGATGAAGGTCGATACCCTGCGTCAGGCCATTCATGCTGCGCGTGACGACGCCGAGCGGCAGACCGGACTGAACGCCAAGGTGGTCTACCTGTCGCCCCAGGGGCGCATGCTGGACCAGCGTGGGGTACGCGCTCTGGCGGCGTCAGCGCCACTGATATTGATATCGGGACGTTATGAAGGGATCGATGAGCGTATTGTGGAAGCCGACGTCGATGAAGAATGGTCGATAGGCGACTACGTGCTCAGTGGAGGCGAGTTGCCGGCGATGGTCGTGATCGATGCGGCCGCCAGGTTGGTGCCTGGCGTACTGGGACATGAAGACTCAGCGGCCGAGGATTCGTTCAGTGAAGGCCTCCTGGATTGTCCCCATTATACGCGTCCGGAGTCCATTGATGGTCGTGAAGTGCCGAATGTGCTGCTGAGTGGCGATCATGGTGCGATCCGGCGTTGGCGTTTGAAAGCGTCATTGGGACGGACTTGGTTGCGGCGCCCAGAGTTGTTGCAGGGAAAAGTGTTGGATGCAGAGCAGCGCAAGCTGCTGGATGAATTCATTGAAGAATACGCCGATCAGGCGGAGGTGCAGGGTACCTCGATGTCACCATGATTCTCCGTGATCGAGGTGCGCCTGTGTCACTCATGAGACTCCCGCGTCATCGTGCCATGAGGCCGAGAGCGTCGGGATCACGACAGCCGGGGCAACCCGGTTGGCAAGAATTGACGAGGAGCTAGCAATGAGTAGCAAGAACAAGGTGATCCAGGCGATTGAAGCCGAGCAGATGACCAAGGAAATTCCGGCGTTCGCCCCCGGCGATACCGTTATCGTTCAAGTCAAGGTCAAGGAAGGTAACCGTGAACGCCTGCAGGCCTTCGAAGGTGTGGTGATCGGCAAGCGTAACCGTGGCCTGAATTCCGCCTTCACCGTGCGTAAGGTCTCCCACGGTGTCGGTGTCGAGCGCACCTTCCAGACATACAGTCCGTTGGTGGAGTCCATCGCGGTCAAGCGCCGCGGTGACGTGCGCCAGGCCAAGCTCTACTATCTTCGTGAACGTAGCGGCAAGTCTGCGCGTATCAAGGAAAAGCTGGCGTAACGTCCTGACGGTCCCGATAAGGCGGCAGCAATGCCGTATCCGTCATACCCCGTCACCGCATGCGCGGGGCGGGGTTTTATCATTTTCGGGGATCCCTGATGAGCCCAGTGGAAGATCAGGCAGCTCGGATAGATGCCTTCCTTGATGTTCTGTGGTTGGAACAAGCTGCGAGTCATAACACGCTGTCTGCCTACCGGCGCGACCTCGAGGCGTGGGCCGCTCGCCTGGCAGCGCATGGTGAAACGCTATTAGCGCCAGGTCAGGACACGTTGCCTATCTGGCTCGACGAACGGCGATCGCAAGGATACCACTTACGAACCAATGCACGTCTGTTATCCAGTCTCAGGCGATTTTATCGTTGGGCGTTGGCCTCGAACCTGATCGATCATGACCCGTTGTCCGAGGTGCGCTTGCCCAAGGTTCGCCCCAACTTGCCGGATACACTCGACGAGGATGAAGTGGAACGTCTGCTCGCAACGCCGGACGTCGCTACGGCTATCGGGTTACGGGACAGAACGATGCTGGAGGTGCTATATGCCGGAGGGCTGCGGGTTTCCGAATTGGTAGGGCTCACGGTGGATGCGGTCAATCTGCGCCAGGGGGTGGTGCGCGTCATTGGGAAGGGGGACAAGGAGCGCCTGGTGCCATTGGGTGAAGAGTCCTTATTCTGGCTGGAACGTTATCTGCGCGCAGGCCGCGGCGTGCTGATGGCAGAGACGACCCGTCCGCCACTGTTTCCCGGGCGAGCCGACGGTTTCATGACACGTCAGACATTCTGGCACCGTATAAAGCATTATGCCCAGTTGGCGGGTATCGATAAGCCTTTGTCTCCGCATACACTCCGCCATGCGTTTGCGACACATCTATTGAATCATGGTGCCAATCTGCGTGTCGTACAGCTATTGCTGGGTCATAGTGACCTGTCGACGACGCAAATTTACACGCATGTCGCCCAGGCTCGCCTGGAAGCGCTGCATGCTGAACACCATCCTAGAGGTTGATCATGAGAGCACCCTGGTTATCGGCGCTTGCCTGCTGTTCTGCCCTGACGTTCATGTCAATCGCCCAGGCGTCGTCTCACGACGCGCTAGCCGAACGCCTGAAGGTCAATGGGGAACCGATGCCGGTAAAAAGTATCCGCGATACTCCCCTGTCAGATGTTTACGAGGTTCGGTTGGAGAATGGTGAAACCTTTTACAGTGACGGTGAGGGAGAGCATTTTCTGGTCGGGGACCTCTATGAAAACGGCGAAGACGGTCTGGTGAATCTGAGTGAACGCAGCCGCAATCAAGAGCGTGCTGCGCGTATCGCTGCCGTCCCGGACAGCGAGCGTGTCATCTTTCGGGGCGCGGGAGAGGTCAAGACAAGCGTGACCGTCTTCACCGATGCCACCTGTCCTTATTGTCGCAAGTTTCATGAAGAGGTGCCGCGCCTCAATGAGATGGGGGTTGCGGTGCACTATCTGGCCTTTCCCCGTGGCGGTCTGACTTCCGAAGGGGGGCGGGAACTTAGACAGATCTGGTGCGCGGACAATCGGACGGAAGCGATGAACGCTGCCAAACGTGATGAGACATTGCCTGATACAGCAGACTGCGACAATCCGGTCGAGGATCAGTATCATCTGGGAATGGATTTGGGGGTCGAGGGGACGCCGGCAATCATATTGCCTGACGGTCGCCTGGTGCCGGGATACATGCCGGCCGAACGTCTGGCGGAAATGCTGGACGCGATAGGCTAATCGCCCCGTTGACAGCACCGCTGGGCCTTCCTACGTTGAACGGCTCGACGGCCTTTGCCGACAGGATGCTGATAACCGATCGGACACACGACACAAGCAAGGGGATGACAACATTGAAACCGGTGAGAGTGGGAATCTGTGGTCTGGGTACCGTGGGTGGCGGTACGTTCAACGTGCTCATGCGCAATGCTGACGATATTGCCCGGCGAGCCGGACGACCAATCGTCATTGAACAGGTGGCGATGCGTCGTGACAACCCGGATTGCGATACCACCGGCGTCAAGACCACCGCGGATATTTTTGACGTGGCCAAGAATCCTGATGTGGATGTGCTCGTCGAGCTGATCGGTGGTTACGATGCGGCTAGGGAGCTCGTGCTGACTGCGATACAAAACGGCAAGCATGTGGTCACCGCCAATAAAGCGTTGATTGCCGTTCACGGCAATGAAATTTTCCAGGCGGCTCATGAACATGGTGTGATCGTGGCCTTCGAGGCGGCAGTCGCCGGTGGCATCCCGGTGATCAAGTCTCTACGCGAGGGGCTGGGTGCCAACCGGATCGAGTGGCTGGCCGGGATCATCAATGGCACCGGCAATTACATCCTCACCCACATGCGTGATGAGGGACGAGCGTTCGAGGATGTCCTGGCCGAGGCGCAGGCACTGGGGTATGCCGAAGCCGACCCGACGTTCGACGTGGAAGGGATCGATGCCGCCCACAAGCTGACCATCCTGGCGTCGATTGCTTATGGTGTACCGCTTCAGTTCGACAAGGCCTACACCGAGGGCATCTCGCGGATTACTTATGACGACGTCGCACAGGCCGACAACCTAGGCTATATCATCAAACACCTCGGAATCTCCAAACGCACCGAATCGGGGTTCGAGTTGCGTGTCCATCCGGCCTTGATTCCCAAGGAGCGTTTGCTGGCCAATGTGCATGGGGTCAAGAATGCGATCGCCGTGATGGGAGATGCCGTGGGGCCGACGCTCTATTATGGTGCCGGTGCCGGTGCCGAGCCAACCGCTTCGGCAGTTGTTGCCGATCTGCTTGATGTGGCGCGTGATATCACAACGGACCATCACTACCGCGTTCCTTATCTGGCCTTCAGTGGCATCCACGAGGTCGAGAACAATCTGCCGATGCTACCGATGGAAGATATCGTCACAGCCTATTATCTGCGGTTGCTGGCAGTGGATCGTCCCGGGGTGCTGGCACGCGTTGCGACGATCCTTTCCGAACAAGGTATATCGATCGAGGCGATCATCCAGAAGGAAGCGACGGAGGGCGAACTGGTGCCGATTATCCTGTTGACCCATCGTACCCGTGAAAGACAGATGAACGAAGCGATTCGACAGTTGGAATCGTTGGCCGATGTCGCTGGGCCGGTAACTCGGATCAGGGTCGAATCGCTCGACGAGCATGAATAGTCCACAGCCATCAGCCGTACGCTTGAAGCGAGAAGAGAGAGCCGTCGGATACCGCGCTTCAAGCTGAGGGACACCGTACCTGGCCAGTGATCATGGCGGCAAGAGAACATAACATGCGCTATATCAGTACCCGCGGGCAAGCGCCTGCACTGAGTTTCGAGGAAGTCGTGTTGACCGGCATGGCCAGCGATGGCGGCTTGTATGTGCCGGAGGAGGTTCCCCGGTTATCGCGTGACACACTGGCGTCGATGGCGGGGCTATCGTATGCAGAAATCGCCTTCCGTGTCATGAAGCCCTACGTAGGCGGTGAAATCGACGACGATACCTTTCGTGACATCGTGCGTGATGCGTATACGACCTTCAGTCATGATGCGATAGTGCCGCTCAACCAACTCGACGCCAACCATTTCCTGCTGGAACTCTTCCATGGGCCAACCCTGGCCTTCAAGGACGTCGCACTGCAATTATTGGGTCGTCTGCTCGATCATTTCCTGGCCAAGCGCGGCGAACGCGCCGTGATCATGGGGGCGACGTCGGGGGATACCGGTTCTGCGGCCATCGAGGGCTGCCGCCACTGTGACAATCTCGATATTTTCATCCTCCATCCATACAACAGGGTATCCGAGGTGCAGCGTCGGCAGATGACGACGGTGCTGGCCGACAATGTCTTCAACATTGCCATAGAAGGGAACTTCGACGATGCCCAGGCAATGGTCAAGGCAAGCTTTGCTGATCAGTCCTTCCTCAATGGAACGCGGCTCGTCGCGGTGAACTCCATCAACTGGGCGCGCATCATGGCCCAGATAGTCTATTACGTGGCGGCTGGCGTCGCATTGGGCGCTCCCCATCGTGAGGTTAGCTTCTGTGTACCGTCGGCCAACTTTGGTAACGTCTTCGCCGGGTACATGGCCTATCGCATGGGGCTGCCGGTCAGGCAGTTCATCGTGGCTACCAATGCCAACGATATCCTGCACCGGACCTTGACTGACAATGACTTTTCCAAGCGAGACCTGATCGCTACGCTGGCGCCCTCCATGGATATCGTCGTTTCGTCGAATTTCGAACGCTTGCTGTTCGAAGCCTACGACCGTGACGGTGATGCCGTGCGGTCACTGCTGGAACGTTTCCAGGCTGAGCCGACAGTTCTTGCTGAAGCGCCATTGAAGACGTTGCGGAGCCTGTTCGCGAGCCATAGTGTCGATGACGACACGATTCTCGAAGTCATCCGCGAAGCGCATCAGCGCACTCAGGAGACCCTCGATCCTCATACGGCCACCGGGTATCGTGCTGCCGAGCGGGCACGCGACGACAGCTCTGCCCCCATGGTGACATTGGCGACGGCACACCCGGCCAAGTTTGCTGACGCGGTGGTCAAGGCTGGATTCCCCGGTGTGCCATTGCCGCCTCACATGGCGGATCTACTGGAACGGGAAGAGCGTTATACGGTGTTGCCGGCAACGCTCGATGCAGTGCAGCGTTTCGTGGTCGAGCAACGTCGTTGATGTCCCTGTCGCCGCATATCGAGCAACGCCCTCGCGATGAGGAACTGTATGCTCGCGCCCAAGCGGAGGGTCTGAGCGAATTACAGGCTCGGGTCGTGTCAGGCCGCCTGCTGGGTTATCGCGGTGGCATGACACCTTTGGTATCCCCCAGGCTACGCCACCTTGAACACCCGGAACGTCTGCAGGACGCACGGCGAGCGGCTGAGCGTATCGCCCAGGCCGTCAGCGAGGGTGAGCACATCGGTATCCTGACCGATTACGATGTCGATGGCATTACCTCCCATGTCATCATTCTGCGAACCTTGAATGAACTGTTCGGCGTTCCTCCCGAGAAACTGCATAGCTTGATCGGTCACCGCATCCACGATGGTTACGGCATCAGTTTGCCGTTGGTGGAGCGTACCTTGTCGCTATCGCCTCGTCCGACGCTGGTGATTACCGCCGATTGTGGTTCCTCCGATGAACCACGTATTGCCCGGCTGAAGGAGGCGGGGATCGAAGTGATTGTCAGTGATCACCACGCCCTGCCCATGGAGGGACCTCCGTCGTCGGCCTATGCCACGGTCAATCCGACGCGGGAAGACTGCGACTATCCGGATAACACCATAGCAGGCTGCATGGTGGCCTGGCTGGTTATGTCGCTGACACGTAGCGTGTTGATCGAAAGAGGGGTGATACCTGCTGCCATTCCCAAGTTGTCGCCATGGCTCTCCTACGTGGCCCTGGGAACGGTGGCGGATTGCGTCTCGCTCGGGGGTAGCGCGGCTAACCGCGCTGTCGTCACTCATGGGCTGACTCTCATCAACCGTATGGAGGCAGCTTGCTGGCGCGCCATGGCGGAACGTCTGGGTCCCGATAGCCAGCCTTTCGATGCAGAGACGTTGGCTTTCCAGATGGGGCCACGCATCAATGCCCGGTCGCGCCTTGACGACCCCTATGCCGCACTGCACTTCATGCTGGCGGCTGATGATGCGACAGCGACCCGTCATCTTGATCTGCTTGAGCAGGATAACCAGTCTCGCAAGGCCATTGAGGCCGATATGACCGAAGCGGCGCGCCGCTTGGCCTTGCCTCAGTTGGCGGATCATGTGCCAGCGCTGGTGCTGTTCCTCGAAGATGGTCATGCCGGCGTTCAGGGCATTGTCGCATCGCGTCTGGTACAAGCATTCGGCCGGCCGACAATCGTGCTTACTCGAGCATCTACGCCGGCCATGCTCACCGGATCAGGCCGTTCGGTTGAAGGCATTCATCTGCGTGATGCCTTGCAGCGCGCCCATGCGCTGGCCCCCGAGGCGCTGCCTCGATTCGGCGGTCACAGTGGTGCGGCTGGCCTGGGGCTACCGGAGGATGAGCTGGACACGTTTCATGCTGTCTTTATCGATGCAGTACGTGAGCAACTGGGGGATCGGGAACTCTATCCTCGTATTCTCACCGATGGTGAATTGACCAGTGAACAACTGTCGTTGGCAACCCTCGACGAACTGGAGCATCTGGCACCTTATGGCCGTGAGTTCGATGCGCCGTTGTTCGAAGGTGAATTCCTCGTCGAAAACCTGCGTGTCGTTGGTGCAGAGGGCAATCACCTGATGCTGGAGCTGTCAGCAGACGGCCTGACGTGGCGTGCCATCTGGTTCCGCGCTCTGACACCGGGGGAAATACCGGGATTTGGCCTGGGTACCCGGTTACGGTGTGCATACAAGCTCAGTCGCAATCGGTGGAAGGGGCGCGAATCGTTGCAACTGATGATCGACTATGCAGAACCGGCTCAGTAATTGGGCCAGACACCAGGTGTTGCCAATTCAAGCAAGTGACCATCAGGGTCGCGAAAGTAGAGACTCTCACCGCCTCGCGGCCAGTGAGTACGGCCTTCAATGGCAATGCCGTGGTCCCGCAGTTGCGTCTCCCAGGCGTCGAGTTCCCGGGTGGCAATGGCAAATGCCATGTGAATCCGGCCCTGGCCATCGTGTGGGGGAATCGTGCCCATGTCATCGGGCAGGATCACCGTTTCCAAGGTTTCGCCACGCAGGAACAGCAGTAGCACGGTTCCGGCCCCTGCATCATAGGCAGTGAAACGGTGATCGGTAGTGAATGGAGTGAGTCCCATCGCCCCTTCGAAGAAAGCGCGTGCCCTGGCCATGTCCTCGACATACAGGGCGGTTTCCAGCACACCATTGAGCTTGGGCATCGTCACTCCTGTTCAGTTGATCATCAGTTGAAGCCTAGCAGGCTTCCCCTCGCTAGTGTCTAGGCCACCAGAACCACCAGGCGATGGCGATGATCAACGCGATTCCGGCTAGATTGATCAGCCAACTCATGCGTCTGCCTCCTGTGTCTCGGGGTGCGTGGTCTGAGATGCCCCCTCTTGTCTCGATGAATGGAACCATCGCAAGCGGCTGGCATTGGTGACCACGGTGACCGAGGAGAGTGACATGGCTGCACCCGCAATCATGGGAGACAGCAGCGTTCCGGTAAGCGGATAGAGCGCACCCGCCGCAATGGGAATGCAAAGGCTGTTGTAACCGAAAGCCCCCCATAGGTTCTGCTTGATGTTGGTCAGCGTTGCCTGGCTGATTTCTATGGCGTCGGCGATACCGTGCAATGAGTTGCGCATGAGTGTGATGCCGGCACTTTCGATCGCCACATCGGTCCCCTGGCCGATCGCAAAGCCGACATTGGCTTGCGCCAAGGCCGGGGCATCGTTGATGCCATCACCCACCATGCCCACGATCTCGCCCTCCCGTTGCAGGCGCTCGATCTCGGCGTGCTTGTCCTCAGGCAGGAGCCCGGCACGGAAGTCGTCGACCCCCACACTGGCTGCGATGGCCGCTGCAGTATGACGATTATCGCCTGTGAGCATGACGATGCGCAGTCCATCGAGGCGCAAGCGTTCGATGGCTGCCTTGGTATCGCTGCGGAGTGGGTCGCTGATACCGAATACCGCTTCCAGACGATCGTTGCGCGCAAAGTAGATCACGGTTCGCGCTTGCTGCTCGAGGCTTCGGGCGATCTCCACGCTGTCACCCAGCTCCACGCCAGCTTCGTCCAGCAGCGCGGCGTTGCCTAGCCGCAGTGTATCGCCCTTTGCACTCGTCGCCATGACGCCACGTCCAGTCAGGCTATTGAAGTCATGGACAACGGTAGGGGCCACCCCCTGAACTTGCGCGTACTCCAGTAGGGCGTTGGCCAGAGGATGTTCAGAACCGCGTTCCAGGGCGGCGACATCGGCGAGCGTCCCGCGCTCGTCGCTACTGCTATAATGCGCATCGGTGACGCGCGGCTTCCCTTCGGTCAGCGTGCCGGTCTTGTCGACGATCAATGTGGTCAGCCGACTGGCAGTTTGCAGCGCCTCCCCGCTACGTATCAGAACCCCGTGTTCGGCTGCCTTGCCAACGCCGATCATGGTCGAAATCGGTGTGGCCAGGCCGAGCGCGCAAGGACAGGCGATAATCAGTACTGTGGTGGCGGTGACCAGCATGTGTATCACCTGAGGCTCTGTACCCACGTTGAACCAGATCAGGGCGGTCAACACAGCGATGATCATGACCGCCGGTACGAAGAAGCTCGATACCTTGTCGGCCAGTTCGCCGATTGGTGGGCGCGAATTCTGTGCATGAGCAACCTGTTCTGTGATCTGGCCCAGGCGAGTATCGGTACCGACCCGCGTGGCTGCGTAGACCAAGCTGCCTTTGCCGTTGACCGTGCCTGCACTGACCTCATCATGTGGCTGCTTGGCGACGGCAACCGGCTCGCCGGTCAGCATGGATTCATCGACATGGCTCTGTCCTTCGAGGACGTCACCATCCACTGGCAGCCGCTCACCGGGCCTGACACGGATATGGTCTCCCGCTTGCACGTCATCGATGGCGATATCGTATTCTTCCCCTTGACGTATCACGCGCGCCGTCTTGCTCTGAAGGTCGAGTAGGCGCTTCAGGGCATCGCTGGTCCGGCCCCGTGCCTTGAGCTCCATGGCCTGGCCCAGCAGGATCAGGCCGATGATCATGGCGGATGCTTCGAAGTAGATGCCTTGCGCGGCTGCTGGTAGATAGTCGGCTAACAAGACCACGGCCATGGAATATAACCAGGCCGTACCGGTACCCAGAGCGACGAGTGTATCCATGTTGGCTTGGTGGTGGATGAACGCTTTCCAGGCGCTGGTGAAGAAATGACGACCGGGGCCAGCGAGGATACCTAGAGCCAATGCACTCACGACCAGCCAGAAAAGCCGTCCGATGCCATCGGGCTCGGGATGAAAAAAGAACATGCCGACCATTAGCGGGATACCGAGACCCAGCGACAGAGCACTGTTGCGAAGGTGACGGCGGTAATCGCGCGCCTGATTGTCCTCGCGGGTCGATTCCGCTTGGGACAGGTCGGCGATGGGCTCGGCACCATAGCCGACGGCTTCTACCGAGGCGACTAGCTGCTCGGTTGTGGCACTGCCCTGAACATGCGCCGTATGAGTGCCGAAGTTGACGTCGGCGCTGTCGACACCTGGCGTCGTGGCGAGCGCGTTCTGAATGGTACGCACGCAACTGGCGCACGTCATGCCGGATAATGACAATCTCCGGAGGGCGGTCGTGCCGCTGCTATCCTGTCCACTGTCGTCAGGGCGACGGGAACTTGGCAATGTGGCTCCGACCTCTGTCGAGGTAGCCTCATGATCGGGGGCGCTGTCCCTGGCCGTCGGCGGATAGCCTGCCTCTGCTAGCAAACCGTCCAGCGTGGTGGCATCCAATTGTGTCTTCACCGACAGCTGCTTGCTTGCGGGCAAGCCGGAGACTTCGGCCTCGTCATCGTGTTGCTGAATCGTTCTGCGTATCTTGCCGATGCACCCTTGGCAACTGATGCCCGGTACATAGCGGTGTTGCTGACTGGGCTGACGCATCAACCGACCTCCTTGCCGTCCTGGCGAGTCTCCATGGGTTCGGGGAAACTTTCGATCAAGCGGCACAAGCTGTGGCCATCGGGTATGCCATCGGGCATGTCGGACCAACTGGCCAATGCCTGTTCCATGCGTGCCGCCAGTGCCTGGAGTTCGGCAATTTGGGCACGGATCTGAGGCAACCGACTGGCGAGCAGATCGCGAACCATTGGGCAGGGAGAGTCGCCGTGATCGGCATGCGCCAGGATATCGGCGACTTCTTTCACACTGAAACCGAGTGTTCGCGCGCGTTGGATGAAACGCAAGCGTTGCAGATCATCCTGATCATATAGCTGGTAGCCGTTACCCGGATCCCGGCGAGGTGACAACAATCCCTCGCGCGTGTAATGGCGAACTGTCTCGGCAGTCACGCCGGTGGCACGGGCCAGATCGCTGACTTTCATCTCGTCTCCCATCGTTCAATGCGTTTGAGTATAAAACCTTTGTGTAACACAAAGGTCAAGCGATGAGTGCAATCTCCCGTAAGTTCAATGGGTTAGCTAGACATCATGCTAAAGTATTAGCAAATACTCGATTAAAACGAACGTTTGGCCTTGAATGGTGTCGTGATTTAAGCCAAAACAGGAGTGTCAACCGATGCCCGATCAGGGCATGCCAGTCACAGGTTCCAGCCGTTGTCTGGAAAAGGACGTCATAACATGCATAACAAGTTCAACAAGCTGTCAGTTGGCGTAGCGATTGCTGCGTCCGCTCTGGTCACTACCTCGGCTCTCGCCGCCGGCTTCCAGGTACGCGAACAGAATGCCAAGGCCTTGGGTAACGCGTTTTCCAACGCGGCGGCAGGGGCCGAAGATGTCAGTTTCATGGCCTACAATCCTGCCGCTATCGGCAACATCGAAGGCACCCAGATCGCTGGCGGGCTGTCGTACATCGATGCCAGTTTCGAACTGACAGACGCCCAGGCTTCCAATGTTGTCGGGATGCCTTATACATCCAGAGCCTCAGGGGAAGGCGGTGAGACTGCTTGGGTTCCTAGCTTTGCCGCCAAGACACGGCTCGACGACGAATGGGATCTGGGGCTGGCGATTTACGCCCCCTATGGGCTATCGACGAAGTATGACCAGAACTGGATCGGGCGTTATCACGCCATCGAAACGGAACTCGAGACGATCGATATTCAGCCGACCTTGAACTATCGTGCCACCGACCGCCTCAATCTCGCTGTGGGGTTACGTGCTCAGTATGCCGATGCCACGCTATCCAATGCCATCGATCTGGGGGGACGTTCCGGCGACCCGGCATTGGTGGGCAACGCTGATGGCATGGCTGAGGTGACCGGCGACGACTGGGGATACGGTTATACGTTGGGCGCATTGTTTCAGGCCACCGAACAAACCCGCCTGGGGGTCAGCTATCGTTCGGAGGTCGACCTGACACTGGATGGTGACGTCGATTACAGCGCCGACAATGCTGTCGGCCAGCAGGTGCTGGCGGGGGCGCAGGCCACTGGCCAGTTGCAGGATGGGGGCGGCAAGGCGGATATCACCACGCCGGCCAATCTCAATCTGGGGGTCTATCATCAGTTGACCGATCGACTCGCCTTGATGGCCAATGCCGAATGGACCGAATGGAGCAGTTTCGATGAATTGGTGGTCCAGTTTGATGACAACACACCAGACAGTCGTACTGAGGAAAACTGGGACGACACCTGGGCCTTCTCCGTCGGTGCGAACTATACGTTGAACCCCCAGTGGATCTTGCGTGCCGGGTTGGGCATCGACGAGAGCCCCGTACCGAGTGCCGAGTATCGTACCCCGCGGGTACCGGATGCCGACCGTCGCTGGGCTTCCCTGGGCGCGACCTGGATGCCGAATGACAACCTGGGGATTTCCGCCGGCTACATGCGTGTCTTTGCCGATGATGGCGATATCGATCAAGACGCCACCCCGACCAATGAGAATGCATCACGGGGCAATCTGTCCGGGAGCTATGAAGTCGATGCAGATGTGTTTGCCCTGTCAGTGGACTACCGTTTCTGAATCGCCACGATCCTTGCATGAAAACACCCGGTTGCCGCCGGGTGTTTTCGCTCGTGAGTCCCGCTGGTGGGATGGTCGCTGCACCTGCCTTTCGCTACAATGGAGTGCTTTTCCCGACTGTCGACGATGACGGTTTCATTCCTACGAATGCTTTGGCGAGACACTCATGCAAGAGATCAATCCGATCAATCAACGCCTCAAGGACCTGTCGGATCGGACAGATGTCCTGAGGGGGTATCTTTGACTATGCCGAGAAGCAGGAACGGCTAGAGGAAGTCACTCGCGAACTTGAGAACCCCGATGTCTGGAGTGATCCAGAACATGCCCAGAAACTCGGCAAGGAGCGGGCCAGCCTCGTCAGTGTGGTGGACACACTCGACCGGCTGACGCAGGGGGTGTCCGATAACGCAGACCTTCTCGAGCTGGCAGCCATGGAAGATGATGAGGAAACCGTGGCAGAGGTCGAGCAAGAGCTGGATGCGTTGCAGCGCAGCCTCGAAAAGCTCGAGTTCCGGCGCATGTTTTCCGGCGAGATGGATGAGAACAACGCTTATCTGGATATTCAGGCCGGCTCCGGTGGCACAGAGGCGCAGGATTGGGCCAACATGTTGTTGCGGATGTATCTGCGCTGGTGTGAGCAGCATGGCTTCAAGGTCGAGATCATCGAGCTGTCTGCAGGGGATGTGGCGGGCATCAAGTCGGCGACGATCCATGTCGAGGGCGATTACGCCTTCGGGTGGTTGCGTACGGAGACCGGCGTGCATCGTCTGGTACGTAAAAGTCCCTTTGATTCCGGAGGGCGACGCCACACCTCCTTTGCCTCGGTCTTTCTGTCCCCGGAAATCGACGATAGTTTCGAGGTGGAAATCAACCCCTCGGACCTGCGTACCGATACATATCGTGCCAGCGGTGCGGGTGGACAGCATGTCAATACGACGGATTCGGCGGTCCGGATTACGCACGAACCGACGGGGATCGTCGTCTCGTGCCAGAATCAGCGCAGTCAGCACGCCAACCGCGACCGTGCTATGCAGATGCTTCGCGCCAAGCTCTATGAACGCGAAATGCAGGAGCGTAATGCGGCCAAGCAGCAGGCCGAGGATGCCAAGGCCGATATTGGCTGGGGCAGCCAGATCCGTTCCTATGTGCTCGACGACCAGCGCATCAAGGACCTCAGAACCAGTGTTCAGTCCAGTAACTGTGAAAAGGTGCTGGACGGTGATCTGGACCAGTTCATCGAGGCCAGCTTAAAGCAAGGGCTATAGCAGAGCCGGCGAACGACGAGCTGCAAGCAGGTAGCGGCGAATTGGCAGTGTGGGGTCTTCTTTCTGACGAAGCCCGAAGCCCAACTTCTTGATAGGTAATGACATGGCGAACCAGAGCTCTTCCCAGGATAGCTCCCAGCATGACGACAACCATCTGATCGCCGAACGCCGCGCCAAGTTGGCGGCGCGGCGTGAGAAGGCGGCAGAGACAGGGGGGAGTGCCTTCCCCAATGACTTCCGTCGCGACAGTCTGGCTGCCGACTTGCAGTCGGAGTTGGGGGATAAGGACAAGGAGGCGTTGGAGGCACTGGATCGGCAAGCAGGCGTCGCCGGACGCATCATGCGCAAGCGCGGCCCCTTTATCGTCATTCAGGATGTCTCCGGGCAAATACAGCTGTATGTCGACAAGAAGGGGCTACCCGCAGAGCTGCTCAATGACATCAAGAGTTGGGATATCGGCGATATCGTTGCAGGACAGGGTCCCGTGCACAAGTCCGGCAAGGGGGATTTGTATGTCCTGATGAACGAGGCCGTGTTACTGACCAAGAGCTTGCGGCCGTTGCCGGACAAGTTTCACGGCTTGACCGACATGGAGTCGCGTTACCGCCAGCGCTATGTCGACCTGATCATGAATCCCGAGTCCCGTCGTGCCTTCGAGATACGCGCGGGGGTGGTATCGGCGATTCGCCGCTTTTTCGAGGCGCGGGGGTTCATGGAAGTCGAAACGCCGATGTTGCAGCCGATCCCCGGCGGGGCGGCAGCACGACCGTTCGTTACCCATCATAATGCGCTGGACATGGACATGTACCTGCGCATTGCTCCGGAACTGTATCTTAAGCGTCTGGTCGTGGGCGGGTTCGAAAAAGTCTTCGAGATCAACCGCAATTTTCGTAATGAAGGATTGTCGACTCGTCACAACCCCGAGTTCACGATGCTCGAGTTCTATTGGGCATATGCCGATTACCGGGACTTGCTGGAGCTGACGGAAGCGATGATTCGCCAGGTCACTCGCGACGTACTGGGGCAGGCAACGCTGGAGTATCAGGGCACCCGCTATGATCTGGAATCTTCATTTCAGCGTTTGACGTTGCGTCAAGCCATACTCCAGCACGGTGAGGGGATCGGTGAGTCGGACATCGATACCCTGGATGGCGCATCAAGACTGTGCGAGCGACTGGGTATCGAGCCCAAGGCGAGCTGGGGGCTGGGCAAACTGCAGACTGAGATCTTCGAGGCGGTGGCAGAGCCCAAGCTCGATCAACCGACCTTCATCATCGAATACCCCGCCGAGGTGAGTCCGCTGGCACGCCGTAATGATGATAATCCCTTCGTGACCGATCGTTTCGAGTTTTTCATCAACGGGCGCGAAATCGCCAATGGGTTCTCCGAGCTCAACGATGCTGAGGATCAGGCCGAACGGTTCCGAGAACAGGCCGCGGAAAAGGACGCGGGGGACCTGGAAGCGATGTACTATGACGCGGACTATGTGCGTGCTCTGGAGTATGGCTTGCCGCCCACTGCCGGTGAAGGGATCGGTATCGATCGCCTGGTCATGCTGCTGACCGACAGTGCATCGATTCGTGATGTGCTGTTGTTCCCGGCGATGCGGCCCGAAGGCGACGACTGAGGGACTGACTTTCCGCCAGTCGATGTCGCGCGGATGTCCGGGTTGCTTGTGGTGTCAGTCGACTGTCGGAGCCGAAATGTCGAGAAGTGTTGGTCAGGGCGCCTCCGAGCGCCCATAATAATCAGCGTTTCGATGTCGAGGAGAGTCCCATGAAGCTGCTTAACCGCTCCGCACTGAGCGTCAAGCCGACCCAGGCATTTCTTGACTGGGTGAATTCGCTGGAGCCTACTGTTGGCGACGAGGACCTCACGCTTGATGATGTCGATCGGGAAAGTACGGTATATCTGATCCCCGAAATGGACACACCCGAGGCTCTGGAAGCCTTCGTACGCGAGCGTTATATGGAAATTCTCGAATGCGAGCTTCGAGCCTGGGAAGAGGATGAACGTCAGTGGCCGGAAACGCTGGACTGGGCGCTATTCCAGCGCTTTCTCCGTATCGAGCACAGTTATCTGGCCGTCGACCTGGATGATGAGACTCCCCTGGAAATCGCTGAAGTCGACGATTCGTTGCTGCTGGAAACCGACCTGGATTGAGGAGCTGTCGGTATGACGCGATGACTCGGGACTGGCAAAGCAGTGTTCGTGAACCGGCTATGGCCGGTTTTTTTGTCATGAATGAAAGGTGTGAATGAGCAAATTGTTCGAGACCCATCCCGGTGATGATGGGTTACCAGGGCCTGAACGTCGCCTCGCCGTACTCGTGCTGGTACTCGGTACACTGATGGCTGTCATCGATACCACCATGATCAATATTGCCCTGCCTACCATTGCCAAGGACCTGGGCGTGTCGGCATCCCGAGCTGTATGGGTCGTCAGCCTGTTTCAGGTGGTATGTGCCGCGATGTTGCTGCTTTGCGCGTCATTGAGCGAACTGGTCAGTCGGCGGTGGCTGTACATTGCCGGGCTAGCTGTATTTACGTTGGCGGCGCTGGGGAGTGCATTGTCGACGAGCCTGGAAATGCTGTTGATATTTCGTGCATTACAGGGAATGGGGGCGGCAGCGACGCTTTCCATCGGCCCGTCACTGTACCGGCGAATTTTTCCATCGCGACTTCTCGGGGCGGCCATGGGGCTGAGTGCCCTGGTCGTGGCAGGCGGCTATGCATCGGGGCCGACGCTGGGAGGCGCCGTCCTTGCCATGGCCGACTGGCCCTGGCTCTTCGCCTTGAACGTCCCGCTGGGGCTCGTCGCACTCGGGGTGGCTCTGAGGGCACTGCCGGCAGAGCCGCGTCGTCGGGGAGGGTTCGATATCTCGGGGGCACTATGGTCAGCCAGCATGCTGGCATGCTTTTTCCTCGCCATGGACTCGCTGGGGCATGGTGCCGCCGGCTGGCATGTCATGGTGCTGGTGATCGGCAGCGTGGGTAGTGCTTGGCTGTTTTTGCGTCGCCAACGCCGCGCCAGCCATCCTTTGCTTCCGTTGTCGCTGTTTCATGAACGACGTTTCTCACTGGCCGTCCTTGTGTCGGGATTGGCCTTCGTTGGACAAGGGCTGACATTCGTCGCTCTATCGTTCCTCTATCAGCAGGAAAGGGGGTATTCGCCATTGATGACGGCTTGGCTATTCACGCCCTGGCCATTGACGATCATGCTGGCTGGGCCATTGGCCGGCCGGCTGGCGGACCGGGTCAATCCGACACTTCTATCGACGCTGGGTCTGGTGGTGTTGCTGTGCGGATTGATGTCGTTGTCACTATTGGCAAGTGATTCCGGTATCGTTGATAGCTTGTGGCGAACGGCCTTGTGCGGCTTGGGGTTCGGCCTGTTCCAGGCCCCCAACAACCGCGAAATGATGAGCCGTGTATCCAAGGCTCGTAGTGCCAATGCATCGGGGGTGATGAGTACGGTTCGCACCGTTGGCCAATCATTGGGCGTGGCGTCAATGGGTGTCTGGCTGGCAGCCGGATTGGGGTCGGTGCAGTGGTCGATATGGGTGGCCTGTGTTGCTTGTGGCCTTGCCATCGTGGCTAGCCTGTGCCGTATGACGTTTTCCCTGTCGCCGACTGTTATCCCCCCGTCGTCGGCATCCGATTGAACGCGTATAATGGAAGTCCGCGACAGCAGGGCGCTGTTCGCTGATTCGTCACGAGGCACTAAATCATGAGCATTCAGGCGCGTATCGAAGATAAACTTCAGTCACTCGGCCCCGACTATCTGGCGGTCGAGAATGAAAGCCACATGCATAACGTGCCGGCCGATTCTGAAACCCACTTCAAGGTGACGCTGGTCTCGGAGCGCTTTACCGGCCTGATGCCGGTAAAGCGTCATCAGCAGATCTATGCAGCCTTGGCCGATGAACTGGCGGGCCCTGTGCATGCGCTGGCGCTGCACTTGTATACCCCGGAAGAATGGCAGGCGCGAGCCGGTAACCGCCCCGACTCGCCCCATTGCCGTGGTGGTGGTGTGCCGTCGTGATGCAGGAACCTCAACGTCTGCAATATCTGCAGGCGATGGGTTTGACGGCCTGGGTCGGACGTTATCGTCTCCCTAATGCGGCCGAGACCGACGTCTGCGCGTGGCCTGAAGAGGAGTCGGAGACACAGGCTCCCTCGTCCCGGCTGCAGGAGGCATTGGCAACCACCTCTCATCCTGTTGCGTCGTCCACCGTCAGTGACCCCCCGGCGCGTCGATCCGGACGGGCTCGGGCGCTGCTCGGCACTGAGGATAGTGAGGCATCGGGCTCGCCCGTCGCCCTGAATGAATCGTCTGCGAGCGATCGAGCCTCGCTCGCTGAGGATACCGTCGAGAACGATGGCCGGGTGCCGCTCCAGACGGACTCTGCATACGGTGTCCCACAAGCACTGCGCTTTTCACTGCATGTGGCCGCTCTTGAAGGGCGCTGGCTGGTGGTCATGCCCGGCGGAGAGTCGCCTTCTCCGCTGATGCAACGCTTGCTCAGCAATGTGTTGCGCGCGGCAGGTATCGAACAGGGTGGGTCGCTGGCTTTTCAATCGTTTCATTGGCCGATGATCGATGAATTGCCGGTTCATGCTCCCCTGGAAGAAGCACAGGACGGTGTGCGAGCGTTTATCGATGGTCGGCGACGCAGCGGCTGGCGTCTGGAACGCTTGTTGCTATTCGGGGGGGAGCCGGTGCTCGATCAAGTGCTTTCGCTGGCTGATGGACACTGTACCTTGCTGGATATCCCCGCCTGGCAAGGGCCGTCGCTGGAGACGTTAGCGTACGATCCTGCTGGCAAGCGTTCGCTGGTACCGATGTTATCGCGATGGCGGGAGCAATGGTTTCGAGCCGCTGATGGGTGATGGGGTAACGTGGTCAACCGAGATGGATTTTCGTCATCTGGATGATGACTGGCGGTTCAGCCTCATCGGTCTGGATCATGCTAGCGATACTCCTTGGTCGGCGGAACAGTGGAGCCAGGCCCTGGCCGATCAACGAGTATGGGTATGGGGCGGGATCGATAGCCGCGACGCGACGCTCGTGTCGCTTGCCGTGCTGGCTCGGTTACCCTTTGATGCCGAATTGCAGCGTTTGGAAGTACGTCCCGATTGGCGACGACTGGGCATAGCCCGCCGCATGCTGAACGAACTTTGCCATGAAGCAAGCAAGTGGGGCAGTGAGCGACTATTGCTGGAAGTTCGTGCCGGCAATGAAGCGGCGTTGGCGCTGTACCGGCAGATGGGATTCGTCGAGGATGGCCGTCGTCGCCATTACTATCCGCCAGCTCGGAACGCCACTGACGGTATACGCGAACGTGAAGATGCCGTGTTGATGTCACGGCATCCGTAGCGCAGTGGTCATGCTGATTCAGGTGTTGGACTTGTCGTTACCTTCCAGTTCCTGAAACTTGCCTAGGAGGCTACTGAGACGGCGCTCCCACTCTTCATGTTGCTGCTTGAGCCGGGCATTCTCTTCACGTAGTTCCTCGGCTTCCATCTTCAGCATCTCGATGGCCTCGACGGCATGGGTGACTTTTTGCTCGAGCTGATTGAAGAGTTCACTGCTCATCCTGCTTCTCCTGAATAACTGGCGGCTACGGCAATCATGCCTGATTGAGGCGCGTCAGGGCGCAGCGTACGCTGCGTAGCGCAGCTCAGCAAGCGTCGCTGGTTAGCGACGCCCGACGCTGGAAGAGACGGCCGATACCGTCACCGGCACGTGTCTCGCGGTGAAGGCGCCATGTCGATGGAACAACAGGCAAGAGTTCCTGCTCGGTTTCCAGATAGATCCAGGCAGACGCATTCAGCCAGCCTTGTGCTTCCAGCAGGGCACAACTGTACTCGGCCATGGTCCGGCGAAAGGGAGGGTCGAGCAGGACCAGATCGAAACGCGACGATGCCTCATGGCACAGGAAACGTTCCACGTCCGCGTTTACGACATGTCCCTGGGCGCCGAGAGTGGTCAGGTTGGCCTCGATCTGCCTGGCGGCTGCCGTATGCCGTTCGACGAAAGTCGCTTGCCGTGCGCCTCGCGATAGAGCTTCGAAGCCGAGCGCGCCAGTTCCGGCAAAGAGATCGAGGACGCATGCGCCAGGAATGGTGGTTGCCAGCCAGTTGAACAGCGTCTCGCGCACGCGGTCCGGTGTCGGTCGCAGCCCCGGTGCGTCAAGAACGGGTAACTGGCGCCGGCGATACATGCCTCCGATGATACGCAGGCGCCCCCCCCCGGGATGCCGGGATACGCGATTGGGGCGTTTGGCAGGGGGCTGCCCCCGACGGGACGACGATCTTCGACGTGACATGGCAAGGAATTGTACCCGGCGCTTATCCCCTATCATAGCGCAGTGGTAGGATAAGGCGGTTACTTTCGATTCCCAGTGCAGATTTCAACCATGTTCGGTGTATTCAAACGCAAGAAGCAGCAAGACGGTGATCAACCGACGTCACACTCGACCGAGCCGGTCGAGCAACCCATTGAAGAATCGGCGCCCGAGAGCGGGGATGGAGACACCCCCGGCGAACCGGAGGTTTCCTCCTCTGCGCCGGAAGATGAGCCATCCCGGTCAGCGAAAAAGACCTGGTTTTCACGTATCAAGGCGGGCTTGGGCAAGACTCGCTCCCAACTCAGTGAGGGGTTGGCCGATCTGTTTCTGGGTAAGAAACAGATCGACGATGAGTTGATGGAGGAGCTCGAAACCCAGCTCTTGATGGCGGATGTCGGCATCGAGGCGACGACCGAGATCATGGACCGTCTGGCTGAACGAGTGTCACGTAAAGAACTCGCTGACCCGCAAGCGCTGTATCGTGCGTTGCAGGATGAGTTGACGGCGATGCTCGATACCGTGGCCACTCCCTTGACCTTGCCCCCGCGGGGACAGGGACCGTTCGTCATACTGATGGTCGGGGTCAATGGCGTTGGCAAGACAACGACCATCGGCAAGCTGGCGAAGCACTTCCAGGCGGAAGGCCGGAGCGTAATGCTGGCGGCAGGCGACACCTTCCGAGCCGCGGCTGTTGAGCAACTCCAGGTCTGGGGGGATCGCAACAGCGTACCGGTCATTGCCCAGCATACCGGTGCCGATAGTGCCTCGGTGATTTTCGATGCGTTGTCGGCAGCGAGGGCTCGGCAGACTGATGTCCTGATCGCTGATACGGCAGGCCGCTTGCACAACAAGAGCCATCTGATGGAAGAGCTCAAGAAGGTGCGTCGGGTGATGGCCAAACTGGATGAAAGCGCTCCGCATGAAGTGATGCTGGTCCTGGATGCAGGCACCGGCCAGAATGCGCTTTCCCAGGCCAGCACCTTCAATGAGGCGGTGCCGGTATCCGGTGTGACACTGACCAAACTGGATGGAACCGCCAAAGGCGGCATTATCTTTGCGCTCGCCAAGCAGTTGGGGACCCCGATTCGCTACATCGGTGTCGGGGAATCGCTGGATGACCTGCGTCCCTTCGAGGCACGGGACTTCGTCGATGCACTTT
Organism: Aidingimonas lacisalsi; assembly: GCF_008079445.1. GTDB lineage: Bacteria > Pseudomonadota > Gammaproteobacteria > Pseudomonadales > Halomonadaceae > Aidingimonas > Aidingimonas lacisalsi. Next base: position 50,936 of record NZ_VRYH01000003.1, read on the forward strand.
TTTCCAGCGACGATTCCGATGTACAGAGTCGGTGACGCATGATTGCATTCGAACATGTCGGTAAGCGCTACGGCGGCCGTTTCGAAGCACTGTCCAACATCGATTTCCGGGTTCGGCGTGGAGAAATGGTGTTTTTGACCGGCCACTCCGGCGCCGGGAAGAGTTCGCTATTGCGGTTGCTCATGAGGCTTGAACGCCCCAGTCGTGGGCGTGTTCTGGTGGCCGGCCATGATATCGATCGTCTGCATGTCAGTCAGATCCCATTCTATCGACGTCAGATCGGTGTCGTGTTCCAGGACCACCAGTTATTGTTCGATCGCTCGATCTATGACAATGTCGCGTTGCCGCTGGATATTCAGGGGATGGAGCCGCGTGAAGCGGCGCGGCGCGTGCGGGCCGCGCTTGATAAGGTAGGCTTGCTGCATCGGGAAAATGCCCTGCCAGTGGAGCTATCCGGCGGGGAGCAGCAGCGCGTGGGCATTGCACGTGCCGTCGTCAATAAGCCGTCACTACTGCTGGCCGATGAACCCACAGGGAACCTCGATCCACAACTTTCCGCCGATATCATGTCGCTGTTTGAGGATTTCAATCGTATCGGTACGACGGTCATGGTTGCCAGTCACGACTTGGCTCTCATAACCGGCCTGCGTCACCGTATACTGCGCTTGAGGGAAGGGCGGCTGGTGGCTGATGAGGAGGCGCTGTGAGCGAGGAGGAGTCCCGTCAGCCACCGTCGCGGGGAGCGCGCGCCCAGCGTACCGGCAGGTCGAGTCAATTGCGTGCCTGGGGACGTCATCATCGGGCCATGTGCCGGGATAGTGCCAGGCGACTGATACGTCATCCGCTGTCCAGTGTCCTGACGATGCTAGCCATCGCCATTGCTCTGATTCTACCGGCCGGTCTCTGGCTAACCCTGGATAGTGCAAGGTTGCTGGATGCGGAACTGGATCAGAGCGCGACGCTGACGGCGTATTTGAGCAAGGATATCGGTGAGGGCGAAGCCGGGCGCATAACAGAAGCATTGCGTGCTCACGAAGGCGTAGCCGACGCTCGCCTGATCACAGCCGATGAAGGCATGCACGAATTCCAGCAGTCGCTGGGGCTCGAGGATGCATTGGCGCGCTTGGACACCAACCCGTTACCTGCCAGTGTCGTCTTGTCGCCTCAAGATACGGCACCGGAGCGTGTTCGCCAGTTGGCGGACACGCTGGAAGAGGTGCCAGGGGTCGACGAAATGCGATTGGACCTGGCGTGGCTGGAACGCTTGCGTCGTCTGGCGGAACTGGGACAGAGGCTGGCATTGGCACTGGGGGCACTGTTCGGTTTGGGGGTGCTGCTGATCGTCGGAAACACCATACGTCTGGCTGTGGAAAGTCGCCGTCAGGAGATTGAGGTAGTAACCTTGATCGGAGCCACTCACGCCTTTGTTCGCCGTCCGTTTCTTTATAGTGGTGCCTGGTATGGCCTGGGAGGCGGATTGTTGGCCTGGGGGCTACTGTCGCTCGGAGGGCAATGGCTGGCATCGCCCGTCACGGCGTTGGCCGAGAGCTATGGTGCTGACTTCCGGATGCCGACCCTTGACTGGTTAGGCTCGGCAGTGCTGTTATTATCTAGTATACTATTGAGTTGGTTGGGTGCCTGGATGGCGGTCAATCGTCATCTTGCTGACATTCGGCCCAGGTAGATTCGGTCATACGACGATACCGTTTAGTTCAGGGAACTTTCGTATACGGTCCGAGTCAAACGAAGCGATTTCGGCTGTAATACTGAGCATGATTGAAACGTTCCTGCGTAGTGTAGATATTACCTGGAACTTTGACATCGTTATCAAGGTCAGTCGTTAACGGTCATTTTTGGGCTTTTCCGGAGACATCTTGCATATGAGCACCAGTCTTCAGCCTGTAGGTCAATTATCGCCGGGTCATGATCTGAATGGATACATTCAGGCGGTCAATGGTATTGCGGTGTTGTCGGCGGATGAAGAACACGAGCTGGCTTGCCGGCTGCATGAAGACAATGATCTGGAGGCGGCTCGTCGGCTCGTCATGTCTCACTTGCGCTTCGTGGTCCACATCGCGCGCAGTTATTCAGGTTATGGACTTCCCCAGGCCGACTTGATACAAGAGGGTAACGTCGGCTTGATGAAGGCAGTCAAGCGTTTCGACCCTTATCAGGGGGTGCGGCTCGTGTCGTTCGCCGTACATTGGATCAAGGCGGAAATACACGAGTTCGTGTTGCGCAACTGGCGTATCGTCAAGGTCGCCACGACCAAGGCGCAGCGCAAGCTGTTCTTCAATCTTCGCAGCGCCAAGAAGCGGCTTGCCTGGTTGAATAACGACGAGGTCGATGCCATTGCCAAGGACTTGGATGTCAAGCCCGAGGTGGTGCGTGAAATGGAAGGGCGCTTGTCCTCCTATGACGCCGGTTTCGATGCGTCGCCTTCCGAAGAGGAAGAGCAGGGGTACCAGGCCCCGGTCCATTTTCTGGATGACGCTCGTTACGATCCTGCCATTCAGTTGGAAGACAGTGATTGGGAAGAGGACTCGACCCGTCGGCTGCAAGTGGCGCTGGAGGGGTTGGATGAGCGCTCGCGTGACATTCTCCAGCGTCGTTGGTTGGCCGAGCCGAAGGCGACACTGCATGATCTGGCTGACGTCTATGGCGTATCTGCCGAACGTATTCGCCAGCTTGAGAAGAATGCCATGAAGAAGATCAAGCAGCAGATAGGCGATGCCCTGACGGCCTGAGCGTCGACACCAGCCCATGACATGGCACGCCCTTGGCCGTCAGGTCAGGGGCGTTCTGTTATACGGCCCGTTGTCAGCCAGATGGGTCATGCTCGTGCGGCGGCCTGCGGTACGTCTCTGAGCAAGCCGGACGATAGCAGTGGCCACTGATCCTCCCAGTGCTCGGTAGGGCGCCGACGGAAATCGCTTCGCACGAATTGGGTAATACGGCCTTCGACATGTGCCAACAGCACGTTGGCGGCCGAAGAAGCCGGTAAGGTGGGACGCCGACCTTCATGCAGTTCCGCTTCCCGAAGTATCTGCTTGAGTTGCGTTTCCAGGCGCTCGAACAACTGATTGATGCGTTGCCGCAGGCGCGCGGTTTCCCCCGTCAAGGCATCACCGCCCAATAAACGGGACAAACCGGGGTTCTTTTCGGTGAAGCCCAGTAACAGCGTCAGAATCTGCTGACAGCGGGGTAACGCCTCTGGTGTATCGTCGAGTATCCGTCGAATGCGCTCGAACAGCGTCTCTTCGATGAACTCGATCAATCCTTCGAACATGCGGGCCTTGCTGGGAAAGTGACGATACAGGGCGGCTTCGGATACGCCGACCTGGCGCGCCAACGACGCGATGGTGATACGCTTGCCACTGTCTTCTTCAAGCATCAATGCCAGCGCCTGAAGGATCTGCTCGCGGCGATTGGACTTGGACGTTTCCTGCGTCATGGTTTTCTTCTAATGGATGCGATGATCTGGTCATCCTACTGAGGCGACCGGTTTCGGGCAAATCCGTAGCATCCTTAGCTGGGTCGATTCACTCGGATTTCAGGATTTGGGTACCGACCCCCGCGTTGGTAAATATTTCCAGTAAGGTGGCATGAGGTACTCGCCCATCGATGATGTGAGCACTTCTGACACCACCTTTGACGGCATCGAGTGCACAGCGGATCTTTGGCAACATGCCGCCATGAATGGTGCCGTCGGCAATCAGCGTGTCCACATCAGCCGTCGTCAACCCTGTGACCACCTCGCCTTCTCCGTTCATCAGTCCCGCGACATTGGTCAATAGCATCAGCTTTTCAGCAGACAGAGCTTCGGCAATCTTGCCTGCGACGAGGTCGGCATTGATGTTGTAGCTCCGCCCCTCGCCATCGACGCCGATCGGTGCGATGACCGGAATGAAGTCACGCTTGGCAAGCATGTCGATGAGGTCGGTGGCAATGTATTCGACTTCCCCGACATGGCCAATGTCGATAATTTCCGGTGCCGTCATTTCCGGTGTCTGGTGTTCGACACGCAGTTGGCGCGCCCGGATTTGACCACCATCCTTGCCCGTCAAGCCGATGGCCTTGCCGCCGGACTGGTTGATGAGGTTGACGATGCTCTTGTTGACCAAACCGCCCAGCACCATTTCCACCACATCCATGGTTTCGGCATCGGTGACGCGCATCCCGTTGACGAAACGGGACTCGATATTGAGTTTCTCCAGCAGCTCGCCGATTTGCGGGCCGCCGCCATGGATGACGACCGGGTTGATCCCCACTTCCTTGAGCAACACCATGTCGCGGGCGAAGGAGTCGATCAGCGTGTCTTCCGTCATGGCATTGCCGCCATACTTGACGACGACTGTCGTGCCGGAGAAGCGCTGGATATAGGGAAGAGCTTCGGAAAGCACTTCCACCGTCTGGCGAGGGTCGCGTGTCTGCTGATCCGTCATGCTGTCAAACCTTTCTTCGCAAGGGCTGGGGTATCGTCAAAAAGGCAGCTCGATTCCAGGAGCGACTTGTGTGAGGGCATCTCCAAAACGAGCCTGAATGCGTTCCAGAGCCGCTTCGTTCTTGCCTTCGAATCGCAACACCAGAACAGGGGTGGTGTTCGACGCCCGGCACAGCCCCCAACCATCGGGATAGTCTACGCGGATGCCATCCAGCGTCGTCTTGACGCCATCACTGCCGAAATCACCCTCCCGGGCTAAGCGCTCGACCAATCCGAACTTGCTATCATCAGTCACCTCGATATTGATCTCCGGGGTTCCCATATCTTGCGGATAACGCGCAAAGAAGGTATCGGCGTCGCACGTTTGCTTGGCGAGAATCTCGAGCAGGCGGGCAGCAGCATACAGGCCATCGTCGAACCCGTACCAGCGCTCCTTGATGAAGATATGGCCGCTCATTTCGCCTGCGAGCTGGGCGTTGGTCTCCTTCATGCGTGCCTTGATCAACGAGTGTCCGGTACGCCACATTTCCGGCGTGCCTCCAGCATTCTCTATGACCTGAGCCAGGTTGCCGGTGCACTTGACGTCGAATATGACGCGCGCACCGGGGTTGCGTGACAGCATGTCCTCGGCATAGGTCATCATCAAACGGTCCGGATAAATCAACTCGCCCGCAGGCGTGACCACGCCGAGGCGATCGCCATCGCCGTCGAATGCCAGGCCGATATCGGCTCCGCTGTTCGCGACGGTACGGATCAGATCCTTGAGGTTGTCGGGTTTGCCGGGGTCCGGGTGGTGATTGGGAAAGGTGCCATCGATGTCGGCGAACAAGGGGATCGTCTCGGCGCCGAGGCGCTCGATCAGTCTCGGACCCAACTCACCGGCTACGCCATTGCCGCAGTCGACGACAGCCTTGATGGGACGCTCCAGGCGGACGTCGGCCAGGATTCGATCGAGATAGGCATCACGCATATCCACTTCCCGAACATGCCCTTGCCCTTGGACGAGATTGCCCTCCTCGAGCCTTTGGTGGAGTGCGGTAATTGCCTCTCCGGATAGCGTTTCCCCCTTCAGGACGATCTTGAAACCGTTGTAGTCCGATGGGTTATGGCTACCAGTCACCATGACGCCGGAAGTGCTCGCTTCCAGTACATGAGTGGCATAATAGAGTACCGGCGTAGGAACCATGCCGATATCGATGACGTCACGGCCTGCTGTCGTCAGGCCACGTATCATGGCCGCCTGCAGCCGTGGCCCTGATAGACGGCCATCGCGGGCGACGATGACGGTGGATTCACCGCGTTCAGCGGCTTCACTGCCGATGGCGTGGCCGATGCGTTCGACGCCGTCCTCGGTGAGGGTGTCGTCGACGATGCCGCGAATGTCGTATGCACGAAAAATGGAAGCGGGAACCGAAGTCATGAGGTTCGTCCTTTACTGTGTTGCTGGGCGCAATGATGGGCCGTCCCCGCGGTCAGCAGCGGCCGGAACTGCCGAAGCCATCATCGCCTCGGAGGCTGCTGTCGAAGGAGTCCACGACCGTGAGTTCGGCTTGTACCACAGGAACAAGCACATACTGTGCCAGGCGTTCGAAGGGTTCGAGAACCACGGTGCTCTGACCACGGTTCCATACCGATATCATCAACTCCCCTTGGTAGTCGGAATCGATCAGCCCGACCAGATTACCGAGAACGATGCCCTGTTTGTGCCCCAGTCCGGAGCGCGGCAGGATCATACCGGCGAGGCCCGGGTCACCGATGTGGACGGCAAGACCGGTACGCACCAGTTCGCAATCGCCGGGAGCCAGCGTCAGCGGGGCATCGAGAAGGGCGCGCAAGTCCATGCCGGCACTGCCTTCCGTGGCATAGTGGGGAAGCGGGTAGTTGCGAACACGCTCGTCGAGAATCTTGACGGCCAGGTCAGGGCGTCGGGGGGTATGGGTCATTGGTTGTCCTGTGGGCGATTGGCATGGGCGAGGCGCTCGACGATGGTATCGAGAATTGCCTCGGCTAGCGCAGGCTTGTCCTGAGCGGGTAACTCTCGGCGTCCGGTCGTTGATTCCGCAGGTTCGTTATCGGTACGCCATAGAACCAAAGCGGCATTATGGTCGGAACCAAACCCCAACCCGGTCTGAGACACGTCGTTGGCAACGATCATGTCGAGCCCTTTGCGTTCGAGCTTGTCTCTGGCATAGCTCTCCAGGTCGCGGGTTTCAGCGGCAAAACCAACCAGAAAGGGGGGGGCGGCCAAGGCACCGATCTCAGCAATGATGTCCGGGTTTCTGACCAGTGACAGCATCATGCCATCCTGATCGGGCTGTTTCTTGAGTTTATGCGCGGCAACCGACTCGGCGCGATAATCGGCGACGGCGGCGCAGCCGATGAAGATATCGCTATCGACTGCCAGTCGGTGGGCTGCGGTGGCCATGTCGCAGGCTGTCGTTACGTCGTGGCGCGTGACTCCCGGCGGGGTGGCGAGCGCAACGGGCCCGCTGATCAGCCTGACCTCGGCGCCGCGGCGAGCCGCAGCTTCGGCCAGAGCAAAGCCCATCTTGCCGGAGCTGTGATTGGAGAGATAGCGAACCGGGTCAAGGGGCTCTTGAGTAGGACCGGCAGTGATGGTGATGATATGGCCGGTCAATGGCTGAACGTTGTCCAGACGTGTTGCTGTTGCACCGATCTCGGCGAGGATGGCCTCTGGCTCGAGCATGCGTCCAGGGCCGGTATCGCCACACGCTTGGTCACCCGCTGCGGGGCCCAGCAAGCGCCAGCCATCTTCGATCAGTTGCCGGGCATTGCGTTGGGTCGCAGGATGGCGCCACATGGCCTGGTTCATCGCTGGTGCCAGCAGACAGTCAGCATGCGTTGCCAAGCATAGTGTCGTCAGTAAGTCATCGGCTATGCCGTTGGCCAGCTTCGCCATCAAATCGGCAGTGGCTGGTGCGATCAGAATCAGGTCAGCCCAGCGCGCCAACTCGATATGCCCCATCCCGGCCTCGGCGTCAGGATCGAGCAGCGAGGTCCTGACTGCCTCGCCGGTCAATGCCTGAAGTGTCATCGGCGTAATGAAGGCCTGACCGCCTGCCGTCATGACGACACGCACGTCAGCCCCCGACTGCTTCAACAGCCTTGCCAAATGGGCACTTTTATAGGCGGCGATACCGCCACCGATGCCAAGCAGTATGCGCTTGCCAACCAGCGATGCCATGGATGTTTCCCCTTCGATGCCTGAGGCTACTTTATCATCCGCTCCAATATTTGCGTAGCGTGGGGCTGTCGCGAAGCGGGATTGCGGATACACTTCGACGGTATGCCATAGATGGCACTGAAAACGATCAAGCTAGACGCAAGGAGGCGTCGATGTCTATTCGTCACTGGCCGGAGGGAGAGCGGCCGAGAGAAAAGTTGCTGACCCTTGGTTCTGCCGGACTATCCGATGCCGAACTGTTGGCCATTTTCCTGCGGGTGGGAGTGAAAGGCCGTTCCGCGGTGGATCTGGCGCGAGACCTGCTGAGCAGCTTTGGGGGCTTGCGTCAGCTGCTGGAAGCCGACTGCGCCCGTTTCTGTGCCGAACATGGACTGGGGGAAGCCAAGTACGTTCAGCTTCAAGCGGTTCTGGAACTGTCGCGCCGGCATCTGGCCAGCCAGCTCCAGCGTGGTGGAGCACTGACCTCTCCCTCGCTGGTACGTGCCTATCTTGCTGCCCAGCTACGCCATCTCGGCCATGAAGAGTTTGCAGCGCTGTTTCTTGACACCCAGCACCGAGTGATCCGGTTTGAGTCGCTCTTTCGGGGGACGCTGGACAGTGCCTCGGTCTATCCCCGGGAAGTGGTGCGCCGGGCGCTGGATCTCGGTGCAGGGGCGATCATCTTCGCGCATAACCATCCTTCTGGCGTGGCTGAACCAAGCGATGCCGATCGGCGTATCACGACTCGGTTGAAAGACGCTCTGGGGTTGTTCGACATTCGCGTCCTGGATCATTTCGTCATCGGTGATGGGGAGGTAGTGTCCTTTGCCGAACGGGGCTGGTTATGATACGGATACAGAGACTAAACGTGGGCAAGTCTTGTCGGGGGAGGGAAATTCTGCTATAAAGTGCAGCCTTTGAATTCTCTTGGGTTCGATGACGGGGCATAAAGGCAACGAGCTGCCGTTCGCCCTACCCGTTGCCCGACAGGTTTTTGACAACTCGCCAGCGGTTGGAGGCCCCATGTCCAAAGTATGTCAAGTTACCGGCAAGCGCCCGGTAACGGGTAACAATGTATCTCACTCCCAGCGCAAGACTCGCCGTCGCTTCTTGCCGAATCTGCATACCCATCGTTTCTGGGTGGAATCTGAGAAACGCTTCGTCAAGTTGCGTGTCTCTTCCAAGGGGATGCGTATCATCGACAAGAAAGGGATCGATGACGTTCTGAGCGATATCCGCAAGCGCGGTGAAACCGTTTGAACATAGCGTTGCATCGGTGACTTGCCTCGAGCAGGGCGACAATCGCCCGGAGGCGAAAACAGGCTTTTGGAGAGTTGAGTCATGCGTGACAAGATCAGGATGGTATCCAGTGCCGGAACTGGCCACTTCTATACCACCGACAAGAACAAGCGTAACACTCCGGACAAACTCGAGATGAAGAAGTTTGATCCCGTGATTCGCAAGCACGTGATGTACAAGGAAGCCAAGATCAAGTAACCCTTGGTGACTTGATCGCTTCCACCGCAGGCGTCAGTCTGCCGTCAGAGGAACCCGGCTTATGCCGGGTTCCTGTGTCTCTGGTCGATCAGAGCGGTAATGCCATGCCTGAATTGCCCGAGGTCGAAACGACACGGCGCGGTATCGCGCCTCATCTTGAAGGACGCGAAATCGCCGAGGTCGTCGTGCGCGAGCGTCGAATGCGTACGCCCGTCCCGGAAGGACTGGAAAATGCATTGGTGGGGGCGTGTATCGGTCCTGTCGGGCGGCGAGCCAAATATTTACTGATTCCCCTCACATTTCAGGATGGTGGGACACGCTCCCTGCTCTGGCACCTGGGGATGTCTGGCAGTCTACGCATCGTCCGTGTCGGGGATAGTCCGCGCAAACACGATCATGTCGATATCGTGGTCGAGGGCGGTTACATGCTGCGCTACCATGATCCACGGCGGTTCGGGTTCATCGACTGGGTGGAAGAATCAGAAGCGCGTGACGTACGCTTGGCCAAGTTGGGTCCGGAACCGCTATCGTCGGTATTCGATGGTGAGTATCTGTACCGGGCGTCGCGTGGACGTCGCTTGGCGGTCAAGTCTTTCCTGATGGACAATACCGTCGTGGTCGGGGTCGGCAATATTTACGCAGCCGAGGCCTTGTTTCTGGCCGGCATTGATCCGCGTCGGATGGCCGGTCGTGTCGGTCGGGATCGTTATGATCGACTGGCGGCAGCCGTGCAAGAGGTGTTGTCGGCAGCGATCGCCCAGGGCGGCACTACCTTGCGGGATTTTGTCAGTGGTGCCGGAGAGCCGGGGTACTTCGCCCAGCGTTTGAATGTCTATGGGCGTAATGGCCAGCCATGTCGGCGTTGTGGTGCTGAATTGCGCCTTGCGACCGTCGGACAGCGTGCCAGTGTGTTTTGCGCTCATTGTCAAAAATGAGGCTATCGGGTGAACTGATGTGCCCGGATCTTTTCATGTTGTTATGCCGGAGAGTGTCGTGACTCAACGCCTGCGTCTGAAGAAGAATGCCGATCGTCGTCTCAAATCGGGACATCTGTGGTTATACTCGAACGAGGTGGATATCCAGGTCACGCCGCTCAAGGACTTCGAACCCGGTGCTCAGGCGGTGGTCGAAGCGGCCAATGGCAAGGCCATGGGGGTGGCTTACGTCAATCCTCATTCGCTGATATGCGCGCGTGTCGTCTCACGCGATCCTAACGTCCGGCTCGATCGTTCCCTATTGGTCCATCGTTTCAATCAAGCACTGGGGTTGAGGCAGCGACTTTTCTCTAGACCGTTCTATCGGCTCGTCCATGGCGAGGGCGACCTGCTACCCGGACTGATCGTCGATCGTTTCGACGACGTCCTGGTGGTTCAGTTGAATACGCTGGGTATGGAGCGACTTGGTGACGAGATCATTGCCGCACTGGATAAGGTGCTCTCGCCGCGAACCATCGTATTCAAGAATGACTCCTCCGGGCGGCGCCAGGAACAGCTCGGTCGACAAGTATCGGTCGTCAAGGGTGAACTGCCCGATCGTATCCTGCTCGAGGAAAATGGAGTGCGTTTCGTGGCTCCCGTACTGGAGGGGCAGAAGACAGGTTGGTTCTACGACCACCGTGCCAACCGCGCCTGGCTCAATGGCCTGGTCGCCGGGAAACGGGTATTGGATGTCTTCAGCTATACCGGCGGATGGGGCATCCAGGCCTTGGCTCATGGAGCGAGCGAAGCGGTCTGCATTGACAGCTCGACCGAGGCGCTCGAACTGGTAGCGGAAAATGCGGCGTTGAATGGGCAGCATGAGCGGGTCACTATCGCCGAGGGAGATGCCTTCGAAGCCCTGGCGGCTCTCAAGGCGGAAGGAGAACAGTTCGATGTGATCGTCCTCGATCCTCCTGCGTTTATCCGCAAGCGCAAGGACATTCCCAATGGTGAGCGTGCCTATTCTCGTCTCAACCGCGAGGCAATGCGCCTGTTGGGACGTGATGGTCTGTTGGTGTCGGCCTCGTGTTCCATGCATCTGGCGCCGGAGCGGCTGGTGGAGTGCGTACGTGGTGCGGTACGGCATCAGGATCGCCATGGTCAACTGATTTATCAGGGTCATCAGGGGCCGGACCACCCCGTGCATCCGGCGATTCCCGAGACAGCCTACCTGAAGGCGTTGGGTGTCCGTGTATTCAGGGATTGATAGCCTTTCACCATGACAGCTCGCTGCCGAGTTTTCGCTCATTCCAATGCGCTATTGGTCAGCCATATCTGCAATGTGCTGAATGCAGCAGGGATTCCTGCCGAGCTGCATAACATGACGCTCGGTGGAGGTGCTGGCGAATTGCCGTTGGGCGACTGCGAACCAGAAGTCTGGGTGGCGGCCCACAATGCCGAACGCGCCGAGCGGCTGGTACGAGATGCGTTATCAGGGGAAGGTGACTCGCAGTGCGACTGGCAGTGCAAGCGGTGTGGGGAGTATCTCGAAGGCGTATTCACCACCTGCTGGCGGTGCGGTGCAATGCGCCCTGACTGAAACGGCTATCCATCCATATTCGCGTTCAGCAAAACATCGTGTTTTTGTTCCTGCCTGTGAAATGATTTATTGCCAGATTCGGGGTATTCCGGATATCACTTTGATTTTCTCCATGATTTTATCGTGTTTGTCTTCCTGTGCTGTAATGAAACGATGAGTCTTGCATCGCCCTCATATCGTGTTGTCAGGAGGAATCATGAAGATCGCCGTTCCCAAGGAAATCAAGAATCATGAATACCGAGTAGCGCTGACACCTAGCGGTGTGCGAGAGCTGGTAGCACGTGGACACCGGGTCAACGTTCAGACCGGGGCGGGCGAAGGGGCCGGCTTTCCTGACGACGAATATCGTACGGCAGGAGCCGTTCTGGAGTCGGATGTCGCCAGCCTGTGGGACAGTGCCGAATTGATCGTCAAGGTCAAGGAGCCCCAAGCCGAGGAGGTCGCGCGACTGCGTGCCGACCAGACGCTGTTCACGTACCTTCACCTGGCGGCCGAAGAAGAACTGACCCGAGGACTGATCGGTACCGGGGCCACCTGCATCGCCTACGAGACGATCACTGGGCCCGATGGGGGGTTGCCGCTGTTGTCTCCCATGAGTGCCGTAGCGGGCCGAATGGCGGTTCAGGCGGGAGCGCATAGCCTGGAAAAGGCTCAGGGAGGAAGTGGCGTCCTGCTGCCTGGGGTGCCGGGTGTCGCACCGGCCAAGGTCACGGTGATCGGAGGCGGTGTGGTCGGAGAAAATGCAGCCCGTATGGCTCTGGGGCTCGGTGCGGATGTGACCGTGCTGGATAAGTCGATACCCCGACTGGACACACTGGATGACCGTTACCAGGGGCGGATTAAAACCGTATTTTCCACCGCCGATACGCTCGATGACGCCGTTCGGGAGTCCGATCTGATCATCGGGGCCGTGCTGGTACCCGGGGCTGCCGCCCCGAAGTTGATCACCCGGGCTATGCTGGCGGACATGAAACCGGGCAGTGTTCTGGTCGACGTGGCGATCGACCAGGGCGGTTGTTTCGAGACCAGCAGGCCGACTACGCATGCCGAGCCAACGTATATCATCGATAGCGTCGTGCACTACTGTGTCGCCAACATGCCAGGTGCCGTGGCGCGGACGTCGACGCAAGCCCTGACCCACTCCACCATGCCCTTTGTCATGGCGTTGGCGGATAAGGGATGGAAGCAAGCACTGGCCGAGGACCCTCACTTCCTGCCGGGTCTCAATGTGCATGGCGGCAAGATTACCTACCGTGCCGTGGCAGAGGCGTTCGGATTAGACAGTGTGGATCCGGCGAGTGTCCTGACTTGACCCTAATCGGTACGGAAAGTGCCATCGGGAGTGTTGCCCTGTTCGCCTTGAGCGGGGCAGCACGGTAAACTGGCGGCATCGCAATCGCAGATCAGGCCAGTTCGATCCCATGACAAAGACACGTGTACTCACCGGTATCACGACGACCGGTACGCCGCATCTCGGCAATTATGTCGGGGCCATCAAGCCTGCTATCGAGGCTAGTCAGGATGCTAGTGTCCAGTCTTATTATTTTCTTGCCGACCTGCATGCCCTGATCAAGTGTCAGGAGCCGCAACGGGTTCAACAATCGCGCTTGGAAATCGCCGCCACCTGGTTGGCGCTGGGACTGGATACCGACAATGCCATCTTCTATCGTCAGTCGGACATCCCGGAAATCCCGGAACTGACCTGGTTGCTTTCCTGTGTTTGTGCCAAGGGACTCATGAATCGAGCTCACGCCTACAAGGCGGCCGTCGCGGAAAACGAAGAGGCCGGCAATCAGGATACTGACCGCGGTATTTCCATGGGGTTGTTCAGTTACCCAGTACTGATGGCGGCGGATATCCTCATGTTCAACGCCAATCGCGTCCCGGTCGGTCGCGATCAAATCCAGCACATAGAGATGGCTCGCGACATCGCCGGACGCTTCAACCACCTCTACCGCGGGGAGTATTTCACGCTGCCGGAAGCGGTCGTTGACGACAAGGTGGAAGTGTTGGGTGGTCTGGATGGTCGCAAGATGTCCAAAAGCTACAACAACACGATTCCATTGTTCGTCTCGGAGAAGAAACTCCTGAAGCTGGTCCGCAAGATCAAGACCAACTCGTTGGAACCTGGTGAACCCAAGGATCCGGACAGTTGCACGCTTTTTCAGATCTACTCGGCGTTTGCTTCTGCGGAAGAAGCGATGGCCATGCGCCGTGAGTACGAGAACGGGATCGGCTGGGGCGAGGCCAAGAACCAAGTGTTCGAGTACCTCAATGCTCATCTGCGCGAGCCGCGCGAGCGTTATCAGGCACTGTTGGAGGATCCGGGGCACATCGAGCGCGTGCTCAAGCAGGGAGCCGAACGGGCTCGCGCCGAGGCGGCACCGCTGATGGACCGTCTACGTGAAGCGGCTGGATTGGGGCGTTTCGAATAGCCGTCGCCACGTGCCACGAAACCGCCCACATGGGCGGTTTCTTTTTGTTATTCATATTCAAAAAAAGAATTAATGTAATCGTTTTTATGCATTTCACTTTTTTAGGCTGGAGCACTAGACTACTATTTCATTAACAGGCAAATGGTTTCGACCCATCTCGGGAGGTTCGAATGAGTGAGTTGGCATTGACGCCACGGCGGCCAGCGCCTACGACCTGGATCGCCGGTGGGCTGTTGCTGGTGGGAGTCCTGGCGATCGGTAGCGTCTTTGGTATGCGCCTTGGTGCCTTGATGCTGGTCGGTGGGGCTCTGGGGATGGCCCTTTATCATGCAGCCTTCGGGTTTACCTCCGCCTGGCGGGTATTCATCAGCGAGCGCCGGGGGCGAGGGTTACGTGCTCAGATGTTGATGCTGGCAATCAGCGTCCTGCTGTTCTTTCCGGTATTGAGTGCCGGTTTCCTGTTCGGGCAGGAAGTGAGCGGTTTCGTGGCCCCGATCGGCATATCGGTCGTGGTTGGTGCCTTCCTGTTCGGCCTCGGGATGCAACTGGGGGGCGGCTGTGCTTCGGGAACTCTGTTCACCGTCGGTGGCGGTAACGCTCGTATGTTGATCACACTGGCTTTTTTCATTGTCGGTTCGCTGATAGGCACTGCGCATTTCGGCTGGTGGACGAGCTTGCCCGCGTTCCAGCCGACATCGCTTGTCGGAGAGTTCGGTGCAGGCGGAGGCATCGCCATCAGCCTTCTACTGTTTGCCACCATCGTGGCCGTGACCGTGGCAATGGAGAAGCGCCGCCATGGCCGACTGGAGTCGGCGCCGCAGGTCGATGCGGTACGGCGCCGCTGGCTGACCGGTCCCTGGCCATTGCTGATAGGTGCGGTGGCGCTGGCACTACTGAACTTTGCCACTCTGGCGTTGGCGGGCCGGCCATGGGGTATTACCTCGGCATTTGCGCTCTGGGGCGCCAAGGGGTACGAGTTGCTGGGCGGTGATGTCAGTTCATGGGTATATTGGCAAACGCCGGGTAATGCGGCGGCGCTGGAGGCCAGTGTATGGAGCGATATCACCACCGTCATGAACATTGGCATCATTCTGGGAGCGTTAGGGGCTGCATCACTGGCTGGCAAGTTTGCCCCCAACTTCCGCATCCCTGGCCGTTCGATTGCCGCGGCCGTGATCGGTGGCTTGATGCTGGGATACGGTGCGCGACTCGCCTTCGGTTGCAATATTGGTGCTTACTTTAGCGGCATCGCTTCCGGTAGCCTGCATGGATGGGTGTGGCTGATCGCAGCGTTTGCCGGGAACATGCTGGGCGTCAAGCTGCGTCCCCTGTTCTTTACCGATCCCACAAAGGCTAAATCGGCCGCTCAGCGTGGCTGACACGTGAGCTGTCCGCATGGCTCCCGACGCGTCCCGGCACCGAAAGGACCGGGGCGGTCGTCGTCATTGCCGTGTCAGTGCCGAGAAAAACGCATGGGCATTCGTTTCCAGCGTAGCGATATCGTATCCCCCTTCCTGAACCACGAGTGTGGGTACGTCGATATCGGCAACTTTCTGCCCCAGCCGAGCGAAGCCTTCAGTACTGACGCTGACCTTGGCTTGAGGATCGGCATGGTAGATATCGAAGCCCAGCGTGAGAATGAGGATATCCGGTGCATAGAGCTGGATGGCCCGTTGCGCTTCAGCAAGGCACGCGAAGAACTCGGCTTCAGACGCACCGTGCGGCATCGGCAGGTTCAGGTTATAACCATATCCCGGGCCTTCGCCGCGTTCGTCATCAAAGCCACATACTGCCGGATAGAAGTTAGTCGTATCGCCGTGAATCGAAACATAGAAGACATCAGCGCGAGAGTAGAAGATTTCCTGAATGCCCTGGCCGTGATGCATATCGGTATCAAGTATGGCGATACGGGGAACATGCGATGATAGTCGCTGTGCCGCAATGGCCGCATTATTCAGGTAGCAGAAACCTCCGGCAGCATCGGCACGGGCATGGTGACCAGGAGGGCGGCAGAGTGCATAGGCCCGCGAGTCGCCCTGAGCGATTGCATCGGCTGCCGCTATAGCGCTTTGTGCCGAAGCATAGGCAGCCGTCCAGGTATGTTCGCCGACCGGTGCGCTGCCATCGGCGAGATAGCGACCGGCTTCAGCGAGTACGCCTCGCAAGGCGTTGGGTTCACGGATGAAGACATTGGAGATGACTTCATCGCCCCAGTCATTCGGCCAGCGCTGGTAGGCGCTATCGAGAAAACGCAGATACGGCAGGGTATGCACGTCGGCGATGGGCGCTGTACCGCTATCCAACGGTGCCTCGATGGCAAAGCCCAGCGACTTCATGGCGGACAATAGGGGATCGAGCCGCTGAGGAACTTCCTGTGGCGTACGCAATTGGCCGCGGGAAAAGTAGAGAGTCGGGTGGTGCAGGCTCTGGTCGTCATGATAGAAAACGCGCATGAGTTCTCCCGATCGGTGGCGTAACTGACTGAGGGTCCATTGGCCAGCTTAGCGAGCCACGATGGCTGGCGAAAGACAATCTTGCTGCCTCAACGGGGACCGATGTGACTGGGTTCATGGTAAACTTGGCGTGTCAGTATATGCCATCGAGTGCCTGGATACCCTGAATCACCAACCGCATGAGACGTAACATGAAAGAGTCCGCCAAGCGACCATTGTATATCCCCTATGCCGGTCCTTCGTTACTGGAAATGCCACTACTCAACAAGGGCAGTGCCTTTACCTTGCAGGAGCGTATGGCATTCAATCTGATCGGGTTGCTGCCGCAGAATGTCGAGACCATCGAAGAGCAGGCTGAACGCGCGTATCGACAATACCAGCAGTGTCAGAACGACCTGGATCGCCACATCTACTTGCGTGCTATTCAGGATGACAATGAGACACTGTTCTTTCGGCTACTCGAGTCTCATCTCGAAGAGATGCTGCCGATCATCTACACCCCCACGGTTGGCGAAGCTTGCGAGGAGTTCTCGAACATCTATCGCAACCATCGAGGCTTGTTCATTTCGTATCCGGACCGTGACCACATGGATGACATCCTGCGCAGTGCGACCAAGGATAACGTCAAGGTCATCGTCGTCACCGACGGGGAACGGATCCTGGGGCTGGGTGATCAGGGGATCGGTGGCATGGGCATTCCCATTGGCAAGCTATCGCTCTATACGGCATGCGGGGGAATCAGCCCGGCCTATACGCTGCCAATCATGCTCGATGTCGGAACCAACAACCAAGCCTTGCTGGACGACCCGATGTATATGGGGTGGCGTCATGAGCGCGTCTCTCAGGACGAGTATGATGCCTTCCTGGCCGAATTCATCGCTGCCGTGAAACGCCGTTGGCCGCATGTGCTCTTGCAGTTCGAAGATTTTGCCCAGGGCAATGCCATGCCGCTTTTGGAACGCTACCGCGACGAACTCTGCTGTTTCAATGACGATATCCAAGGTACGGCAGCGGTGTGCGTCGGAACGTTGCTGGCCGCGTGCAAGGCCAAGGGTGAGAAGGTCAGTGACCAACGTATCGCCTTTGTGGGCGCCGGTTCGGCCGGTTGTGGCATTGCCGAACAGATCGTGGTGGCGATGCAGGAAGAGGGCCTCAGTGAAGTGCAAGCCCGTGCACGTATCTTCATGGTTGACCGCCATGGCTTGCTGACCCGTGATATGGCAGGACTATATGACTTTCAGGCACGGTTGGCCCATGACCCCGCATCGCTCGATGGCTGGGGCGATCGAGGCCTGCTTGATGTGGTGCAACAGGCTCGTCCGACCGTGCTGGTGGGGGTTTCCGGTCAACGTGGCCTATTCGGTCAGGAAGTGATCAATGCTCTGCATGCCGGCTGTGAGCAGCCTCTCGTCATGCCGTTGTCCAATCCAACGTCGCGGGTCGAGGCGACGCCTGATGAGGTGTTGGCCTGGACGGAAGGCAAGGCCCTGGTGGCAACCGGAAGTCCTTTTAAACCCGTTGTGTTGAAGGGAGAGACCTATCCGATTGCCCAGTGTAACAATGCCTATATCTTCCCCGGTATTGGCCTGGGGGTCGTAGCGGCACGTGCGTCACGTGTGACGGACAGGATGTTGATGGCAGCGTCCAATGCGCTTGCCAAGTCGGCGCCGATCGTTCAACACGGTGAAGGGGCGCTGTTACCGGCGCTGTCGGATATTCGTGAGATCAGCAAGTCGATCGCGTTCGATGTGGCCAAGCAGGCGCAAGACGACGGTGTCGCACTGCGCAGCGACGACGCGACGATGTGGGATGCCATCGAACGTAATTTCTGGTTTCCGCGTTATCGTGAGTACCGTCGTAGAGCGTTCTAGAATGAGGTGCGCTGCGAGTGACGACCGTGTCTCTGCAGGAGTGGATATGGCATGAGTCGCACGGCGAAAAAAGGCCCACCGACATGACGGTGGGCCTTGTGCGACACGCGAATCGATCGCTTATGCCGAGCCGATCATCTTGCGCAGCACATAGTGCAGGATACCGCCATGGCGGTAGTACTCCAGCTCATTGGCGGTGTCGATGCGGCACAGGGCCTCGATCTTCTTCTCGCCTTTATCGCTAGCGATTGTGACCTGGACTTGGCCGCCCGGTGTCAGCTCACCGAGTCCTTCGATCGAGATCGTTTCGTCGCCGGTCATACCCAGCGTTTCGCGATTCTCACCATTGGGGAACTGCAGTGGGACGACCCCCATCCCGATCAGGTTGGAACGGTGGATGCGCTCGTAGGACTCGGCTAGCACCGCACGGACACCGAGAAGACGGGTCCCCTTGGCTGCCCAGTCGCGTGACGAGCCGGTGCCGTACTCTTTGCCTGCGACGACGACCAGCGGCGTATCTTCCTGTTGATAGGTCATCGCTGCATCGTAGATGGCCATCTGCTCGCCGCTTGGCACATGACGGGTATAGCCACCCTCGACGCCGTCCAGCATTTCGTTCTTGATGCGGACATTGGCAAAGGTGCCTCGCATCATGACTTCATGGTTACCGCGCCGCGAACCATAGGAGTTGAAGTCCACCGGTTTGACACCGCGCTCTTGCAGATAACGGCCTGCCGGGCTATCGGGCTTGATGGCCCCTGCGGGAGAAATATGATCGGTGGTCACCGAATCGCCGAACATGGCCAGAATATGCGCACCATGAACGTCCTCCACTGGCTTCGGTATACGGCCCATCCCCTCGAAGAAGGGAGGATGCTGGATATAGGTCGATTCATCGGACCATTGGTAGACTTCGCTTTGCGGCACATCAATGGCCTTCCAGACATCATCGCCGTCGAAGACTTCGGCATACTCCTTGCGGAACATGTTGGTATTGACCTTCTCCACGGCTTCGGCTATTTCCGCCTGTGAAGGCCATATGTCCTGCAGGTAAACCGGCTGGCCATCCGCACCGATACCGATCGGCTCCTTGACCAGGTCACGACGGACATTGCCGGCCAGGGCATAGGCGACGACCAAGGGCGGTGACGCTAGCCAGTTGGTCTTGGTCAAGGGATGAACCCGCCCCTCGAAGTTGCGGTTTCCGGAAAGCACCGATGCGACCGTCAAGTCACCTTCCTCGATGGCCTGCTCTATCTCTTCCGGCAGGGGGCCGGAGTTACCGATGCAGGTGGTACAGCCATAGCCCACCAGGTTGAACCCCAAGGCATTGAGATCATCCTGCACGTCGCCAGCGGCAAGGTAGTCGGTCACGACCTTGGAGCCCGGTGCCAGGGATGTCTTGACCCAAGGCTTGGTCGTGAGCCCCTTGTTGCGTGCATTACGTGCGAGCAGTCCGGCAGCCATCATGACGCTCGGGTTGGACGTATTGGTGCAGGATGTGATGGCAGCGATGACGACGGCACCGTGATTGAGCTTGAAGGCTTCGCCGTTCAGGTTGACATGCTGACTGTCCTGCTGGACGAAATCATTGGCTTCGTAGCTGTCCTGCACACCGACGGCGGTCTGTCCTCCCTCGGAGAGCCACTTGCCCTTCTCGGTTGACGGAAGATCCTTGTTGTCACCGTTCATCAAGGTTTCGAAGGTGCGCTTCATATCGGACAGCGCGACACGATCCTGTGGCCGTTTGGGGCCGGCGAGGCTGGCTTCGACATCGCCCATGTCCAACTGCAGAGAGTCACTGAAAATCGGTTCAGCACCCGGTTCACGCCACAGTCCCTGAGCCTTGCTGTAGGCTTCGACCAACGCGACCTGTTCGTCGTCGCGCCCAGTCAGACGCAGGTAAGTCAGTGTTTCGTCGTCGACCGGGAAGAAGCCGCAGGTGGCACCATATTCTGGTGACATGTTGGCGATCGTGGCGCGATCGGCGATCGGAAGATCCTGGAGGCCGTCGCCGTAGAACTCGACGAACTTGCCGACAACGCCGTGTTCACGCAGCATCTGGGTTACTGTCAATACTAGGTCGGTGGCGGTGATGCCTTCGCGAAGTTTACCGGTCAATTTGAAACCGACGACCTCGGGAATCAACATCGATACTGGCTGGCCGAGCATCGCCGCTTCGGCTTCGATACCGCCGACTCCCCAGCCGAGGATGCCCAGGCCATTGATCATGGTGGTATGGGAGTCGGTGCCGACCAGCGTGTCAGGAAACGCGAAGGTCTTGCCGTCGACCTCCTTGGTCCAGACCGTCTTTCCCAGGTATTCGAGATTGACCTGGTGGCAGATACCCGTGCCGGGAGGGACGACCCGGAAATTATCGAAGGCATCCTGCCCCCAGCGCAGAAACTCATAACGCTCCCGGTTGCGTTCCATCTCGATCGCGACGTTGTCGCGGAACGCGCTAGGATTGCCGAACTTGTCGACCATGACCGAGTGGTCGATAACGAGATCCACCGGCGAGAGCGGGTTGATACGAGCAGGGTCTTCGCCAAGCTTGGCGACCGCGGCACGCATCGATGCCAGATCCACAACGCCGGGAACACCGGTAAAGTCCTGCATCAGCACCCGTGCTGGTCGATAACCGATCTCACGAGTGGATTTGGCCTCTTGCTGCCAATCGACCAGTGCCTGCATGTCTTCATTCGAGACGCTTTCATCGTCGGCAAAGCGCAACTGATTCTCAAGCAGTACCTTGAGGGTGACGGGTAGCCGGGAAATGTCGCCAAATGTCTTGGCGGCCTTGGGCAAACTGTAGTAGTGGTACGTTTGCTGACCGACGTCGAGCGTCGATAGCGTATCCGGCGTGGTAGGGGTGCTCATTGTCTCCTCCTCATCGAAGAGCGAAAGGTCATACCCTTCACTCATGGTCACATGGTCATGGCCGTGCCTGTTTTCAAGCCTAGCATGCCGGGCAAGCATTCCTGCTATTCTCAAGGGCGATGACCGATGGCGTTGATGTTTATGGACGCCTTGAAATCACTTGTGGCGAACCCCATAAACATGGGTTGCGGATGGCGAACGCGTACAAGTCGGAGTATCGGCGTGCACGAAGAGATGCTTAGCTCGCGGGACGTGAGTTGTCCTTATTGCAACACGGAATTCGAATTGCTCGTTGATGCCAGTCAGGGCAACCATGCGACTTGGGAAGATTGCCCACGTTGCTGTTCGCCGATCCAGGTCCATGTCAGCGTGTCTCCCCAGGGAGAGCTGGATAGTGTGGTTCTGGGACGAGATGACGATGTCTTCTGAGCGAGTGTCGAGCATCACGAATAGCCAGCGTGTCCGTAGATAGTGTGTCAAGCAAGCGCGAAATAGTCTCAACCTATGCGCTTCATTGCTTAGACAAATTGTGATTTTTCGGTATTTGACTTTAGTCTAACCTCGATTATATCTCTATTGAATATCCTCATTGATAAGGAGACTTTGCATGAGTGTACTGGTAGGTCGCCAAGCCCCCGATTTTGAAGCCCCTGCTGTCCTGGGAAACGGTGAAATCGTCGAGAATTTCAAATTGTCTGACAGCAACGGCAAGCTGCGTGTGCTGTTCTTCTGGCCGTTGGACTTCACATTCGTGTGCCCGTCGGAAATCATCGCCCATGACAATCGCCTGGCTCAGTTCAAGGAGCTTGGTGTCGACGTGATCGGCGCGTCCATCGACTCCCAGTTCACTCACCACGCATGGCGAAAGACGTCTCCCGAGAAAGGAGGCATTGGCGAAGTCGGTTTCCCCATCGTGGCAGACGTCAAGCACGAGGTGACCCAGGCGTATGGCATCGAGCACCCGGAAGCCGGTGTCGCCATGCGTGCCTCTTTCCTGATCGATGAGAATGGCGTCATCCAGCACCAGACCGTCAATAATCTGCCCTTGGGTCGTAATGTCGATGAAATGCTGCGGATGGTCAAAGCGCTCAAGCATCACCAGAAGCATGGTGAAGTTTGCCCGGCTGGCTGGGACGAAGGCAAAGAAGGCATGAAGGACACTGCTGAAGGGGTTGCCAAGTATTTGGGTGCCCACTCCGAGGCTTTGTAATAGTGAGTGTCGGTAGCGAGGCGGCCCTGGCGGCCGCCTCTTTCGTTGGGTTCCTGCTGTGCTATGAGTGATATAATACGGTCTTGAATGAGGTGAGTTGTGGCATGTCGGCTTTGGTCGACATGCCAGAATTCGTCCGACCCCGGTCGATGTCACCTGTTTGTCTTTAGTTATGAGGTTCTCCATGAGTGACGTACGCCATGAACGACTGATCATTCTCGGTTCCGGGCCGGCGGGCTACACGGCAGCCGTGTACGCGGCCCGTGCCAATCTCAAGCCGCTGTTGATTACCGGTATGCAAGCCGGTGGTCAATTGACGACCACGACCGATGTCGATAACTGGCCGGGCGATGAGTCAGGGGTTCAGGGACCGGAACTGATGGAGCGCATGCGGCAGCATGCCGAGCGGTTCGATACGGAAGTGTTGTTCGATCACATCAATGAAGTCGAGTTGCGCCAACGTCCCTTCACGCTCAAGGGCGATAGCGGGACCTATACTTGCGATGCTCTGATCATTGCCACGGGTGCCAGCGCCCGCTATCTTGGACTCCCTTCCGAACAAGCGTTCATGGGACAAGGGGTGTCGGCATGCGCGACCTGTGATGGCTTCTTCTATCGCAATCAGGAAGTCGTCGTCGTGGGGGGCGGTAATACGGCAGTCGAGGAAGCGCTCTATCTATCGAACATCGCTTCCAAAGTGACTCTGGTCCATCGCCGGGATACCTTGCGTGCCGAAAAGATCCTGCAGGATAAGCTATTCGACAAGGTCGCCAATGGTAATATGGCCATTGAATGGAATCATGTGCTTGATGAGGTGCTGGGTGATAACACGGGCGTCACCGGAGCTCGCCTCAAGTCGACCATTGATGGCAGTGCCAAGGAACTGGTGGCCCCTGGCGTGTTCATCGCGATTGGCCACTCACCCAACACGGCCATCTTCGAAGGCCAGTTGGACATGAGCGGTGGGTATATCAAGGTCAAATCGGGACTGGAAGGCAATGCCACTGCAACCAGCGTGCCGGGTGTTTTTGCCTCTGGCGATGTCATGGACCACGTCTATCGCCAGGCCGTTACCTCCGCGGGTAGCGGTTGCATGGCAGCGCTCGATGCCGAACGTTATTTGGATGAATTGAGTTAAGCCCTCGACACCGGCTGATATGGGGGACATAAGGCTTGCGTGGCATATGCCCCTCGTGTGACACACGTCAATAGTGCGGCGGGACTTCATCCGCCGCGCGGTACTCACTGTCTATCGGCTCCTCCTCGGCCTGCAGGGCGCGTTGATACTGACGCAGGCGTGTCTGCATCATCTCGTTGAGTCGCTCCAACTGGGTCAGGCGCTTGTCCTGGCCTGCCAAGGCCTGATCGAGCTCATCCAGCCAGTGCTCTTGGTAGGCAAGGCGGCTTTCCAGGGCCTCCAGCCTGGAGGTCAGCGAGGCGAGCGAGCCGGCTTCTGGCATGTTAGACTCTTTTCGTCGCGTGTCATCGTTCATCGCGGCACCTTCAATTATCCGGATCAGTGTCTGCTCTGATGGAGCGGCAGGCACCGTTATGATCGTTTCATTCATTGCCACAACAAGAGAAGTCGAGGTCCATGAATCGCAAGGTGTTACTTCGTTGTAGTCTGATCAGCGTGCTGCTGGCTGCCCCCGCGCCACTGCTGATCGCCCTGTTCATTTCGTTCACCGGAGGCGCGTTGTCACAGGAGTTGTTTCAGAGCTTGGAAGTGGGCGGTGTCGCCGCTGTTTATATCGCAGCCGCCGTGGCGACATTCCTGCTGCTGATGATTGCCACCCTGGCTGTGAACGTTTTGACTCCGAAACTCGCCACGCTGGCTGAGGTCGAGGATGATGATCGTGAGATCGGTGAAGTCAAGTGGTTCAATGTCAACAAGGGGTACGGGTTCATTACGCGTGATACCGGAGATGATGTATTCGTCCATTTTCGGGCCATTCGTGGTCGAGGGCATCGAACGCTCGCCGAAGGACAGAAGGTTCGCTATTACGTCGTTGAAAATGAGCGAGGCCTGCAGGCCGACGATGTGACGGTTATCACGTAACTTTCCATCCGAATCATCTCGTCTCCTCGAGAAGTGCTCAACGCCCACCGGCGACCCCGGTGGGCGTCGTCATTGGCCGGAATCAGGCCAGTCCATTTCCTCTTCCGTGCCATCGGGCAGGACTCGAATGAATCGGTCGGGATCATCTCCCGGCTGCCAGCTTCCCAAGGAACAGCGGACTTCACAGTCGAACCGCTCGACAGCTTCGCGTGCGCAATCGATATCCTTGGCCCAAGGCGTGGCATCGCTATCGAACCAGAGGCTGGCGAAACCGTCGGCGGCTTGTTCGATCAACAATACAGGGATGGTGAGGCCATGCAGATTGCCGGTCGTTCGCCACTTGCGCTTGCCTGCTCGAGACAAAGCGGGGGCATCCAAGCGCTCGCTGAGCCAGTCGTTCAGCGCGTCGACCGAGATGTCGGCCAGATATATCTCGATATCCGGATAACGTTGCATTGGGGTCTCCATGGGTATCATCGAACGGTCGGGTCACGCGAATAGACGCGACAGAATCGCTTCATAAATATCGCTCAAGGTATCCAGGTCGGCAGCGCGGACACGCTCATCGACTTGATGGATGGTGGCATTGAGCGGTCCTAGTTCCACCACCTGGCTTCCGAGCGAGGCAATGAAGCGGCCATCGGAAGTCCCGCCGGCAGTCGATAGTCTCGGACGCTGCCCGACGACGTTCTCGACACACGCAATAGTGGCCTCGACCAATTCACCATGATCGGTCAGGAACGGCTCGCCATTGAGACTCCACTCCAGGTGATAATCGAGTCCGTGAGCGGCAAGGATCGCTTCGGTACGTGACTTGAGCTGCTCGTGAGTGACTTCCGTGGAATAACGAAAATTGAAGGTGACTTCCAGTTCGCCTGGGATGACATTGGTAGCCCCGCCGCCGGCGCGAATGTTGGAGACCTGAAAGCTGGTTGCGGGGAAGAAGGTATTGCCGCCGTCCCAGCGCTCTTGAACCAAGGCGTCGATGGCCGGCATCGCTGCGTGGATCGGGTTGCGCGCCAAGTGAGGATACGCCACATGTCCCTGTACCCCCTTGATGTGCAGGACGCCACCCAGGGAGCCGCGCCGGCCATTCTTGATCGTGTCGCCGACCCTGGCTGTAGAAGAGGGCTCGCCGACAATACAGTAGTCCAGGCGATCGTGATGTTCGCGGAGGTGCTCGACCACCGCACGTGTACCGTCGATGGCCGGCCCTTCTTCGTCGGAGGTGATGAGGAAGGCGATCTTGCCCTGGTGGTCGGGGTTGGCGATAACGAAACGTTCCACAGCGGTTACCATGGCCGCCAGACTGCCTTTCATGTCGGCGGCACCGCGCCCGCAAAGCATACCGTCGTCGATACAGGGGGAAAACGGCGGATGTTGCCAATGAACCTCGGGTCCACTCGGCACCACATCGGTGTGGCCGGCGAAGGCTAGTACTGGTCCATGATGTCCACGTATCGCCCACAGGTTCTCGACATCACCGAAAGGTAGTCGTTCGATCTGGAATCCCATCCGTTCGAGGCGCTCGGCCAGCACGGTCTGGCAGCCGGCATCGTCAGGCGTCACCGATGGCCGCTGGATGAGATCGCAAGCCAGTCGTAGCGTGGAGGAAGTCTCGGCGCTGTCTGGTGTAACAGTGTCGGGCATGGTGGATTCCGGCGGGCTGGTGGCAAGTCATGAAGCGCCCGACATAGGTGGGCGCTTCTGGATCAATTGTGAGCGTGCAACGCTTCATTCAAGGCAATGGCGCTCTTGTTTGTCAGGCATTCGATACGGCCGTTAACCGAGTTGCGCCGCAGTAGCATATCGCTCTGACCGGCAAGCTCGCGAGCTGCAACCACCTTGACCTCCTGCCCCTGTTCATCAAGGACCGCGACTTTGGCGCCGGCCGTGATATAGAGACCGGCTTCCACCGTACAATGATCGCCGAGGGGGATGCCGATGCCGGCATTGGCGCCTATCAAGCACCCCTCACCGACTTTAATGACGATATTGCCACCTCCGGAGAGGGTGCCCATGGTGGAGGAGCCACCGCCCAGGTCAGAGCCTTTGCCGACCATGACGCCTGCGGATATGCGGCCTTCGACCATACCCGGCCCTTCGGTGCCAGCATTGAAGTTAACGAAACCTTCGTGCATCACCGTGGTGCCTTCACCGAGGTGAGCGCCCAGGCGAACGCGGGCAGTATCAGCGATTCTAACA
Source organism: Aidingimonas lacisalsi (assembly GCF_008079445.1). GTDB lineage: Bacteria > Pseudomonadota > Gammaproteobacteria > Pseudomonadales > Halomonadaceae > Aidingimonas > Aidingimonas lacisalsi. Next base: position 77,691 of record NZ_VRYH01000003.1, read on the forward strand.
CCTTGAGGCACGACGTAGTCGGTCATCTTGGGGAATTTGTCGACACAGTCCACCGACAGGGCCCGGCCTTCGAGGCGTGCTTTCAGTCGACGGGCCGGCAGTTCCTCGATGTCGATGGGGCCTTCATTGGTCCAGGCGATATTGCGAAGCAAACCGAACATCCCGGTGAGGTCCAGGTCATGAGGCTTGACCTGCCGGTGCGAGAGCAGATGCAGCTTGAGGTACACTTCCGGTGCCGATTCAGGCGGTTCGTCACTGTCCAGGAACATGGCGACAAGTGGACGAGTGCTGGTGGCGAAGGCGTCGGCCAACTCCCCCTGCTCGGGGGCGCCTGCGTTTCTCAGTGCGTTAGCCAAGTCGCGGCAGTGTTCTGGAAGAAAGCTGATGGCGGCTTTGCCTTCGGGAGCATCCAGTGCCTTCCGAGCGGCGGCAACCAGGGATTCGTCGGGTTGGAAGAGCGGAGCCGGATAGTAGATGTCCAGCCAATCGCCCTGAGTGTTCTGGTGTCCGATTCCTATGGCGAAGCTCAGCATGGGCGTGCCCTCCATTGATAGTGCGCTGATACGGATTGGATCGTGGTTGATTGATATGGTCGTTCAGTGGCTCAAAGCGTCATAGTCGCCGTCTCGATAACCGACAATGATGTCGTCGCCGGTGTCCAGCAGAGGTCGCTTGAGTAGCGTGGGTGCCTGCTGCATCAACTCCTTGGCCTTGTCGGTGTCAAGCGAGACCTTGGTCTCCTCGTCGAGCGATCGCCATGTCGTACTGCGCTTGTTGAGCAGTGTCGCGAGTGATACGCGTGCCAGCAACTCATCCAGCAACGTCGCGGATACGCCGTCGTCGCGTAGATCATGCGTCCGGAAGGGAATGCCTCTGCTATCGAGCGCTTTACGCGCCTTGCGGCAGGTGTCGCAGGATTTGATGACGTACAGGGTCAGCATGAGCCTTCCTCTTCAATGAAGTGGCGAATACGCTGTGCGGCTTCGATAGTGGTGTCCAGGTCGGCCACGAGAGCCAAACGTAGCCGGCCGGCGCCGGGGTTGATGCCATCTTCACGCTCCCTGCCCATGTAGCGCCCAGGCAGCACGCTGACATGCATCCGAGCAAACAGTTGGCGAGCAAACTCATCATCCTGTCCCGTCGCGACGGCAGGCCACAGGTAGAAACTGGCTTTCGGGACGGGGAACTCCATGACCGGCGATAGGATGTCGGTGACTGCAGCAAACTTTTCCCGATAGGCTGCGCGGTTGGAACGCACATGTGTCTCGTCCTGCCAGGCCGTGATCGATGCCCGCTGCAGAGGCAGAGACATGGCGCAGCCATGGTAGGTGCGGTATCGCTTGAAGGGGGTGATCAATCGTTCGTCGCCGGCGACGAACCCGGAGCGCAGGCCCGGCAGGTTGGAACGCTTGGACAGCGAATGGAAGACCAGGCAGCGGCGATAATCATGTCGGCCCATGGCATTACAGGCCTCCAGCAGGCCGGCGGGCGGTGAATTCTCGTCGAGATAGAGTTCGGAATAGCATTCGTCCGCAGCGATCACGAAATCATGCTCGTCGGCGAGTTCGATCAGGTGCTGATAATCGTTTATCGGTGTCACAGCGCCAGTGGGATTGCCTGGAGAGCAGACGAAGACGATCTGTGTATCTTGCCAGACATCGGCCGGTACCGAGCGAATGTCGGGACGAAAATCGGTATCGGCATGACAGTCCAGAAACAGTGGCTCGCCGCCGGCAAGCCGTGTCGCTCCCTCATAAATTTGATAGAACGGGTTTGGCATGGCGACACGAGCAGGGCGGGTGCGATCCAATGTCGCCTGGACGAAAGCGAAGATCGCCTCACGTGTGCCATTGACCGGCAGCACCTGTGTCTCGGGGTCGATCGCTGCAAGCCCGAAACGTGACGCTACCCAGTCCGCGATGGCGTGTCGGAGTTCCGGAAGACCGTTTGTTGCTGGATATCGCCCCATCTCATGCAGGTGATGCTCAAGCGACGCCAATGCCTTGTCGTAAGGGGCATGTCGTGGCTCACCGATGGTCAGGGGGATATGGGCCATGTCCATAGGGGGGGTTACACCGGCTTTCAGGGCGGCGAGCTTTTCGAAAGGGTAAGGCTGCAGGGCGTCGAGATCGGGGTTCATGAGTGTCCAGGGGCCTCGCAGGAGCCTGTGTTGTTGCCGGGGTGGTAGGTGGCTTGCACGCTATGAGTCCGACGATTATAGGGAAGCCCGTAGAGCGCCTCAAACGCTCAGGGCATCGATCAAGCGTTCACGCAACCGGGACTGGTGTTGCGGATCGGTGAGCGGATTGCCTGATTTGTCGGTGATGAAGAAAACGTCTTCGACACGTTCGCCCAGCGTGGCGATCTTGGCGGTGGACAAGGCGATGTTCTGTTCCATGAATATGCGCCCGACGCGTGCCAGTAGCCCGGGTCGGTCAGGTGCTACCAACTCCAGCATGGTGCGTTCATTGGTCGGATCCTGCTCGATTGCAACCTGGGTCGGCACTTGAAAGTGCTTGAGTTGACGTGGCGTATGTCGGGAGACGATTTGAGGATAGTCGTCCGGGTCGTCGAGCTCTTCCACCAGGTGGCGACGAATGGCTTCGAGGCGTTCTGGTTGTCGAATCGGTTCATCGTGATCATCCAGCACGATGAACGTGTTGAGTGTCCAGTTATTGCTGGATGTGGCGATTCTCGCATCGTGTATCGAGAGGCCGAGCTGTTCCATGGCGGCAGCCGTCGCAGCGAACAGGTCATCTGCAGAACGTGTATGTATGAAGACCTTGGTGCCGCCTTCAGAGGTATCTTCGGCTGGTGCGCTGGTGAGGATCAGGGGCAGTGACGATGAACCACTATGAGCGAGAATACCCTGAGTCTGCCAGACGATTTCGCTGGGAGCGTACTGGAGAAAATAGTCTTCCCCCAACGACTCCCACAACCGTTCGACCCGGGATAGATCGGCTCCCGCGTTTGACAGCAGGCTGCGTGCTTCCTCACGGGTTTCACGAACCCAGTCATCCCGGTCCGGAGGGTTTTCCAGGCCACGCCGTAGAGCGCGTTTGGTTTCAGCATGCAATTGACGCAGTAGCGAAGCACGCCAGCCGTTCCATAACGAAGGATTGGTGGCGTTGATGTCGGCGACAGTCAGCACATACAGGTAATCCAGATGGACTTCGTCACGCATGCGCGTCGCGAAGTCGCGGATGACATCGGGGTCGCTGATATCGCGTTTCTGCGCTGTTTTCGACATCAACAGATGGTTTTCGATCAACCAGCTCACCAACCGCGTATCGCGGGGGGACAACCCATGTCGCTGGCAGAAAGCTTCGGCATCGCGGGCCCCGATAATCGAATGATCGCCGCCTCGACCCTTGCCGATATCATGATAAAGACCGGCAATCCACAGGAGTTCGAGTTTCGGTAGCTGATGTACCAGTACCGCCGCGACAGGGAAGGAGTCGCGTCCCTCGGGTCCGCGAAAGCGCTGTACGAATTTCAGCAATCGTAGGGTATGGGCATCCACGGTATAAACATGGAATAGGTCATGCTGCATCAATCCAACGGCCTGGCCGAATTCCGGCAGGTATTTCCCCAGCACGCCATAGCGGTTCATGCGGCGTAGCTGTCGTGCGACATTGCCGCTGGAGCGCAGCAACTCCATGAACAGGCTCTGATGGCGGACGTCATCGCGGAACTGATCATCGATCTGATGACGGTTGTCACGTATGAGGCGAATGGTCGAGGCTCTCACTCCCTCTATCTCGGGGTGCTGAGCCATCAACAAAAACAGTTCTAGCAGGGCTGCCGGCCGATAATCGAAGACGAGAGCATTGCGGGCCTGGATATAGCCCCCCTTGATCTCGAAGCGAGCGTTGAGCGGCTTGGTTTCAAGGGCATCATCGGAACGTAGGATGACTTCATCGAAATGCTGCAGCAGCATGTCATTGAGACCGGCCAGGGCCGTGACATGGCGATAGTAACGTTTCATGAATTGTTCGACGGCCAACCGCTCGGGCGTATCCCGGTAGCCGAATAACTCGGCAATGGCTTGTTGCTGGTCGAACAGCAGCCTGTCCTCGGCACGTCCGGTCAGCATGTGCAATGCATAACGCACTTGCCACAGGAATGCTTGTCCCTGGCTGAGTATGCGCAACTCGGCGTCGTTCATGAACCCCTTGTCGACCACATCCTCGTAGCTCAGCGTACCGAAGTGCCGCTTGGCGACCCAGCCAATCATCTGGATATCTCGCAACCCGCCGGGAGAGCTTTTGATGTTGGGTTCAAGGTGGTATTCGGAGTTGTTGTAGCGGTAATGGCGAGCGATCTGCTCCTGCCACTTGGCTTCGAAAAAGCGATCCGCCGGCCATAGCCGTTGGGTGGAGAGTCGTTCGCGCATGGCGCTGCGAAGATGGTCCGGTCCGGCCAGAGTTCGCGTTTCCAGTAAATTGGTAATGACAGTGACGTCATCGCGGGCCTCGCGTTCGCAGTCATTGAGCGAACGAACGCTATGGCCAATTTCCAGGCCGATGTCCCATAGGAAGGTAATGAAGGCGGTAAGTGGCTCACGGTAAGGGGTATCGTCATCCTGTTCGAGCAACAATAGTAGATCGATATCCGAGTGTGGGTGCAGTTCGCCGCGGCCATAACCACCAACCGCCAATAGAGCAATGCCGTCATCCGGCCACGCATGTTGCGACCAGGCCACTTTCAATAGACGGTCGAGGCACCATGCTCGCCCGTAAACCAGGTCGCGAATGTCGGCCCCTGCACGGAAACGGTCATCCAGCCGTGCCTGAATTTCCCGCAGGGCTTCCTTGAATGGTGTGATAGGCGACCGACTGCCGGCGAGTTCGGCACGAAAATCCTCGATGTCGAATAGGCTTTCGTCAGGCACATGGCGGTAGTGGTGTAGCAACATGATCAGCCGTCCAGGAAGGACAGGTCTTCGTCAGCACGCGCGGTGAGGACTTCCACGCCCGTTGCAGTGACCAGCAAGGTATGTTCCCACTGGGCGGACAGGCTCTTGTCCTTGGTAACGGCCGTCCAGCCATCGCGTAATACCTTGGTGCGGTAGTCACCGACATTGATCATTGGTTCGATGGTGAAACACATCCCTGCGGCGAGTTCGATATCTGCCTCCGGTGCATACCCGTTGTAGTGGAGTATCTGTGGGTCTTCGTGGAAGCCAGCGCCAATACCGTGGCCACAGAAATCACGCACGACGGAATAGCCGTTGGCTTCCGCATGTGTCTCGATCACCCGCGCCAGATCCGATAGTCGAGCACCGGGTTTGACGGCAGCGATGCTCTGGTACAGGCATTCCTGAGTCACTCTACAGAGACGTTCACCCTGAATGGTTTCGCCGACGATGAACATCATGCTGGAATCGCCATGGTAGCCATCGGATGTCTTGACGGTGATGTCGATATTCATGATGTCGCCTTTTTTCAGTTTCTTGGCGTCATCGGGGATGCCATGGCAAACCACATGGTTGATCGATGTGCAGATTGACTTGGGAAAACCGTGATAATCCAGCGGCGCCGGGGTGGAGCCCAATTCATTAACGATAAAGTCGTAACAGAGGCGGTCGAGTTTTCCGGTACTGGTGCCTGCCTGAACGTGAGGGGTGAGCATCTCCAGCACAAGCGCGGCTTGGCGGCCGGCTTCACGCATTTTCTCGATTTCGTCGGATGTCTTGATAGGAACGTTCATGAAATCTCGGATCTGGGAGGTAATACCGGTCCTTGGCCATCGTTGAGTGGCGCCATGAAAGGACCTTTGGCTTCAAATTGATGCTGAACTATGGTATAAAGCTGCGCGCTTTCCTGCAATCGTTGCCTGTCGATTCTCGAGAATCGTCGGCAATGCTGGTGAGCGTGCAAGCGAAATGCCTGAAATAACACACATGCACCGACACATGGTCCCGGGTGCTGACGAGGTGGATGCCCGTCGGTCGGATCCATGGGGTGTGTGGAGGCCTAACCCGATTCATTAGGAGTCATCCATGGCACAAGTCAATATGCGCGACCTGCTCAAAGCGGGCGCTCACTTTGGTCACCAGACCAAGTACTGGAACCCGAAGATGAGCAAGTACATCTTCGGTGCGCGGAACAAGATTCACATCATTAACCTCGAGCACACATTGCCGGCCCTCAACGAGGCAGTGGATGTGGTCGGGAAAATGGCCGCGTCCAATAACAAGATCCTGTTCGTCGGCACCAAACGCAGTGCCAGCAAGATCATCAAGGAAGAAGCCAACCGCGTCAGTCAGCCGTTCGTCAATCATCGCTGGTTGGGCGGCATGCTGACCAACTTCAAGACCATTCGCGTATCCATCAAGCGGCTGCGTGAACTCGAAGCGATGCATGATGATGGCACCTTCGATAAGCTGACGAAGAAAGAAGTGCTGATGGCGACGCGTGAGCAGGAAAAGCTCGAGCGCTCCGTGGGCGGCATCAAGGATATGGGCGGCTTGCCGGATGCGCTGTTCGTGGTTGATGTCGACCATGAGCGCATTGCGATCAATGAGGCCAACAAGTTGGGGATCCCGGTGATTGGAGTGGTCGACAGTAACTCTGATCCCGACGGCGTCGACTACGTGATCCCCGGTAACGACGACTCCATTCGCGCTATTCAGATCTATGTGCAGGCCATCGCCGATGCCTGCGCCAAGGCGAAGGAAGGGCGTCCCGACGAGTTCGTCGAAGTCTCAGAGACCAACGAAGTCGCCGAGTGATGTCGTGACTGCCGCCGATCATGGCGGCAGTCGGTTACCCGATCTTCTACCGAATGATCGACGTCAACTTTTTAGAGGTTAATACCATGGCAGCTATCAGTGCCTCTCAGGTCAAGGAACTGCGCGAGCGCACCGGCTTAGGCATGATGGAGTGCAAGAAAGCTCTCAGCGAAGCGGGTGGTGATATCGAGCAGGCCATCGAGGACCTGCGCAAGAATTCCGGCCTCAAGGCCGCCAAGAAAGCCGGCCGGACCGCCGCCGAAGGTGGCGTTTTTACTCGCGTCTCCGGTGATAATCGTTACGGCGTCATGCTCGAGATCAACTCCGAGACCGACTTCGTTGCACGTGATGACAACTTCCAGGCGTTTGGCGACAAGGTCGTCGATGCCGTATTCGCGTCCAAGAGCGACGATGTGGCAGCGTTGATGGACGACGAGATGGAAGAAGCCCGTCAACAGTTGGTGCAGAAGATTGGCGAGAACATTTCTGTGCGCCGCGCTTGCGTGGTCGAAGCGCCGGAAGGCGGCGTCGTGGGTGCCTACGTGCATGGCGGTCGAATCGGTGTACTGACCGTGCTCACAGGGGGAACTCCCGAAGCCGCCAAGGATGTCGCGATGCATGCTGCAGCGATCAATCCCATGGCAGCGACTCCCGATGACATGCCCCAGGATCTGCTGGACAAGGAAAAGGCCGTCATCCTGGCGCAACCGGACATGGCCGGTAAACCGGAACATATCGCTGAAAAGATGGTTCAGGGCCGCCTGAAGAAATACCTCGCGGAGAACAGCCTGACCGAACAGGCCTTCGTCAAGGACCCCGACCAGACGGTGGCCGAGTTCGTCAAGGCAGCAGGCGGCGAGCTCGTCAGCTTTACTCGCTTCGAGGTCGGTGAAGGTATCGAGAAGGAAGAAGTCGACTTCGCTAAGGAAGTGATGGAACAGGCTGGCCGTAGCTGAGGTCCGAACTTTCAGGCTTGTGTTGGCGTGCGTGTGAGCGCACGCCTTCGCGTATCCGGATGGCGGATTTCCGCCTTCGGCGCTTATTCACGATTTCGTGTCGACGTCACAAGGAGACGACCCCATGCCTGCGATCCCCGACCAGTCTGCGGTTCCCGAGCGCAGCCACAAACCCGAGCGTGGCGCCAAGACGAAATACAAACGCATTCTGCTGAAATTGTCCGGCGAGGCCCTGACAGGCAATGCGGATTTCGGCATCGACCCTCAAGTGCTCGATCGTATGGCACTGGAAATCGGTCAGTTGGTGGGTATCGGCGTTCAGGTGGGGATCGTGGTCGGTGGCGGCAACCTGTTCCGCGGTGCGGCATTGCACGAGGCAGGTATGGAGCGGGTGACCGGCGATCATATGGGTATGCTCGCCACGGTGATGAATGCCCTGGCCATGCGTGACGCGCTCGAGCGTTCGAACATTCGTTCGCGGGTCATGTCGGCAATCCCTATGAGTGGTGTGGTCGAACACTATGATCGACGCACGGCGATTCGTTACCTGACCTCGGGGGATGTGGTGCTGTTCTCAGCCGGTACCGGTAACCCGTTCTTCACGACAGACTCGGCAGCCTGTCTGCGAGGCATCGAAATCGATGCGGACGTTGTGGTCAAGGCCACGAAAGTCGACGGGGTCTATGATAAGGACCCATATGTACATCCGGATGCCACGAAGTATGAGCGTCTCACTTATGATGAAGTGCTCGATCAGAAACTGGGAGTCATGGATTTGACCGCCATCTGTCTGGTGCGTGACCATGCCATGCCAGTAAGAGTCTTCGATATGAACAAGCCCGGCGCCCTGCTGAACCTCGTGGTGGGTGGTATGGAAGGCACGCTGATAGAGAGAGGGTGACATCGTGATCAACGACATCAAGAAAGACGCTGAAAACCGCATGAAGAAGAGCCTTGACGCCCTCCATGCCAACTTCAACAAGATCCGTACCGGTCGCGCGCATACCAGTTTGCTGGATTCAGTGACAGTGGAGTATTACGGTACCCAGATGCCGATCAACCAGGTGGCGTCAGTCAATGTCGAGGATGCCCGTACCCTTTCCGTCTCACCTTGGGAAAAATCCATGGTCCCTAAAGTGGAAAAGGCGATCATGACGGCCGACCTGGGGCTCAACCCGTCGACAGCGGGGACGGTCATTCGTGTCCCGATGCCCATGCTGACCGAGGAAACGCGTAAGGGCTACATCAAGCAGGCGCGCAGCGAAGCGGAGCATGCCCGAGTCGCGATTCGAAATGTGCGTCGTGATGCTAACGGCGACCTCAAGGCCTTGTTGAAGGACAAATCGATCTCCGAGGATGAAGAGCACAGTGCTACGGAAGCCATACAGAAGCTGACCGATAAGTACATTGCCGAGGTCGACAAGCTGCTTGAAACCAAGGAACACGACCTATTGCAGGTATAGCATCGACGCGAGAGGATATCTCTACTTGATGCGCATTGCTCTGTGCGAGACTTCATGACGTCAACGCAGCTATCTCATGACCGCCGGCCTGGTTCCCCCCGGCATGTCGCGATCATCATGGACGGTAATAACCGCTGGGCACGCTCCCGCGGGTTGTCGGGCGTGCGTGGACACCGGGCAGGGGTCGACGCTGTGCGTGCCGTGATTCGGCGGGCCGCTGAGCGCAAGGTGGAAACCTTGACACTGTTTGCGTTCTCGAGTGAAAACTGGAAACGGCCTGCTGCCGAAGTGAGTGCCTTGATGGAGCTGTTCCTGATGGCGCTCAAACGTGAAGTGAAAAAACTCGACGACCATGACATCCGCCTGTCCATCATTGGCGAGCGGCGTGGGTTCTCGGCGACTATTCAGCAGCAGATACAGCGTGCAGAGTCGCTGACCCGTGACAATCAGGGGATGCATCTGGTGATTGCGGCCAACTACGGGGGGCGATGGGATATCGCTGATGCGGCCCGCCGCCTGGCTGAACGAGTCGAAAGTGGTGACTTGGTTGCTGCTGACATCGATGAGCAGGCCCTGGCGGCGGAGATCAGCCTGGCCGATGAACCAGCGGTTGATTTATGTATCCGTACCAGTGGCGAGCAGCGTCTGTCCAACTTCTTGCTGTGGCAGTTAGCCTACGCTGAATTTTACTTTTCTCCCTTGTTATGGCCGGACTTCGATGCCGATGCCTTTGATGATGCCCTCGATGACTTTCGTCGACGGCAGCGACGTTTCGGCATGACCGACGAGCAGGCCGAGGTTCAGGGTGCTTAAACAGCGGGTTCTGACGGCCCTGCTGTTAGCGCCGCCCATCCTCGTTGGCCTGTTCGGTCTGCAGGGCCTTCCTTATGCACTCTTCACCGCTTGTATCGTGTTGCTGGCAAGCTGGGAGTGGACCAACCTGGCTGGGGTGATAACCACGAGAGCAAGACTGATCGGTGTTGTCGTGGTGGCAGTGGCGATGATGGCGCTGTGGTGGAGTCATTCCGTGCAACAGGCTTGGCCGTTGTGGGTGGGCGCGATTGGTTGGCTGGTCAACCTTTACTGGGTTGCTCGCTATCCAGAGACGCAATCCCAGTGGGCTTCGATACCCGGGCGCCTGATGATGGGTGTCTGGGTTCTGTTGCCGTGTTGGGTGGGGTTCTTGCAGCTTCGCGATAGTGGCGCCGAATGGTTACTGTTCGTTCTGTTGCTCGTTTGGTGTGCCGACACCGGTGCTTACTTTGCCGGACGCCGTTTTGGTCGTCGCAAGCTGGCGCCGAGCGTTAGCCCGGGAAAATCCTGGGAGGGCGTGTTCGGTGGCATGATCGTCACAGCACTGTTGGCACTGGTCTTTATCTCTTGGCAGCGCCTCGATGTGGGGCAGGGTGTCCTGCTGATCACTGGTACCTTGGCAGTAACGTTGGTATCCGTGCTAGGTGATTTGCTGGAAAGCATGCTCAAGCGCACTCGCGGCATCAAGGACTCCAGCGCCTTGCTTCCGGGGCATGGCGGTATTCTTGACCGGCTCGACAGTCTGACTGCTGCCGTGCCGTTGTTTGCTCTGCTGTATCCATGGATCTGAGTTCACCAGGGGATAGGTATCGCCAATGTCTTCCAACGCAGCGTCGATGACAATGGACGGTTCGCCCTATGTGGTTACCGTACTGGGGGCAACCGGTTCGATTGGCACCAGTACACTGGACGTGATTGCCCGCCACCCTGATCGTTATCGTCTCCATGCATTGACTGCCTACCACTCACGAGAACGACTGGCCGCACTGTGTCAGTCTTACCGTCCGGAGGTTGCGGTCATCGGCAATGACGATGATGCGCGATGGCTGCGTGACCATTTTGCCGAGCTGAAACTGGATATCGATGTCCGTTGCGGCGACGCGGCATTGGTAGAGGTGTCGCAAGCGCCTGACGTCGATGTCGTGATGGCGGCGATCGTCGGTGCAGCCGGCTTGCTGCCGACATTGGCCGCGGTTCGTGCCGGTAAACGCGTGTTGTTGGCCAACAAGGAGGCGTTGGTCATGTCTGGGGCGCTGTTCATGGATGCCGTCGAGAGGCATCGCGCCGTGCTGTTGCCAATCGATTCTGAACATAATGCGATATATCAGTGTCTACCTTCCGAGCATCGCCAAGGGTTGTCGCGGCACGGTGTGACTCGGTTGCTGCTAACGGCTTCTGGGGGGCCGTTTCTCGGCTGGGGGGTCGATGAACTGGCGAGTGTGACGCCCGCACAGGCTTGTGCTCATCCCAATTGGTCGATGGGGCGCAAGATATCGGTCGACAGTGCCACCTTGATGAACAAGGGGCTGGAGTTGATCGAGGCCTGCTGGTTGTTTAATGCCACCCCTGAGCAGATCCAGGTGGTCGTGCATCCTCAAAGTGTGGTTCATTCCATGGCGGCGTACAGCGATGGGTCCGTCATCGCCCAGATGGGGAATCCCGATATGCGAACGCCTATCGCTTACGGATTGGCCTGGCCTGAGCGCATAGATGCCGGGGTGGAGGCACTGGACTTGTTTCAGGTGGCAAGACTCGACTTTCACCCTCCCGATGAAAAGGCGTTTCCCTGTTTACGCTTGGCACGTGAGGCAATGGCGTTCGGTGAAACCGCCCCTGCGGTACTCAATGCTGCCAACGAAGTCGCGGTTGAGGCCTTCCTGTCGGGGCGAATGCCGTTCAATGGCATTGCCTCATTGGTTGAGGAGGTACTAGAGAATGCAACACTAGTGAAGGCCAATGAACTCGACGTCATCCTCGAGGAAGATGCCAAAGCCAGGTGGCTGGCTCGTCGGCATCTATCGAAGCGTTTTTAGGAGAGCGGTGACATGGGGATAATCCAGAACGTAATGGCGGTCATCGTGGTGCTGGGTGTGCTCATCACGTTCCATGAGTTTGGCCATTTCTGGGTGGCCAGGCGCTGTGGCGTCAAGGTGTTGCGATTTTCGGTGGGCTTCGGCAAGCCCTTGTGGTCCCGCTTGGACCGCCATGGTACCGAGTTTGCCATTGCCGCGATTCCCTTGGGCGGCTATGTGAAGATGCTTGATGAACGCGAAGGCCCCGTGCCGCCTGACGAGTTGGACCAGGCGTTCAACCGTAAGTCCGTATGGCAGCGAATCGCTGTCGTATCGGCTGGACCGATCGCCAACTTTTTACTGGCGATGGCCGCCTACTGGTTATTGTTCGTGCTAGGAACGACGGCTGTGGTGCCGGTAGTCGGTGACGTCGAGCCTGACTCTCCCGCCGCCCGTGGTGGTCTGCAGGCGGAGCAGGAGATCGTTGCCGTGCAGGGTGACCCCGTCAGCTCATGGGACGATATCAACCTGAAACTGGTATCCATGATAGGCCATGATGGCGCGGTGGATATTGCCGCTCGGGATGAGGGCGTCAGTCGCTCTTCCAGCTATCGCTTGCCCGTGGAAGACTGGCTGGTCAATCAGGATCCCCCCCAACCGCTGGCCAGTTTGGGTATCACGCCATGGCGTCCACCCATGCCGGCCGTAATGGGCCAGGTGATCGAGGGGGAGGCTGCTGCACGCGCCGGCCTCGAACCAGGCGATGAGATACGCTCGGTGAATGGTGAGCCGGTCGATGACTGGATGCATTTTGTCGACATCGTGCGTGACAACCCCGGGGACGCCTTGTTACTGGACGTGGTGCATGATGGCGAATCCCGGAAAGTGACGCTGACGCCTGGACAGCGAGAGCTCGAGGATGGCGTATCGATCGGTTATATCGGGGCGGGTGTCGAGCCCGTCGAGTGGCCGGAGAAGTACCAGCGGGAGATTCGTTATGGGCCTGTGGCGGCCATTGGCCAATCGCTGGCGCGCACTGGGGAGATGTCGGTGCTGACGCTGGATGCCATCCGGAAGATGCTGGTGGGCCTGATTTCACCGACGAACCTCTCGGGGCCGATCACGATTGCGCGCGTGGCGGGTGAATCCGCGCGCAGTGGGGTGGAGAGTTTTGTCAGCTTCATGGCCTACCTGTCGATCAGTCTAGGTGTGCTCAACCTATTGCCGATTCCGGTTCTCGATGGTGGGCATCTCGTGTATTACTTCATAGAAGCCGTACGCGGTCGTCCGGTCTCCGAACGGGTTCAGGCGACGGGATTGCGAATTGGTTTGGCGGTGGTGGGCAGTTTGATGCTGATGGCACTCTATTTTGATCTAATGCGGCTATGACAGGCGCAATGAAGGATGTGCCGGTGAGCCAGACGGCATAATGATGCCGGCTACCGGAGAGCTGGGGATTGGACTGGCCTTGTCAGTCACCCGTACAAATGTATATGGTGCTTGTTCTACAAGCGGGTAGACCAACTCGAGCGAAGCGACTGCATGAAACTTAAGACCATCGGATTGGCGGCGTTGCTGCTTGCCGGTGCCCAGACGGCACTGGCGGATACCTTCAATGTTTCGGACATTCGCGTGGAGGGCCTGCAACGTGTCTCGGCCGCTTCCGTGTTCAATGCGTTCCCGGTCAGTGCCAATGAAGGTGTTGATGAACGCGAATTGGCGGAAGCCGCAAGGGAACTGTTTGCCACTGGGCTTTTCGACGATGTCCGGCTGGCTCGTGAAGGCGACGTGCTAGTCATTCAGGTCGATGAACGGCCTGTGATCTATGAGCTCGATATCAGCGGCAACTCTCAGATCAATGAAGACGATCTCCGTGAAGGGCTCGCCGATTCCGATGTTTCCGAAGGTGAGGTGCTGCAATTATCCACTCTGGAGGAAATTCAGCGCGAACTCGAACAGGTATATCTGAGTCAAGGGCGCTATAGCGCCAGCATCGACGCCGATGTCGAAGAGCTCGACGATAATCGTGTACGCGTCAACATCGACATCGACGAAGGCGCGGTGGCTAAAATTCGTCAGATCAACATCGTCGGCAATGAAGACTATGATGACGAGACCCTGCGTGAGTCGTTCGAGCTCGAGGATCGCCCTGGCTGGTTCTTTGGCTGGTTCTCCGATGATGAGTATGCTCGCGAACGTCTCTCCGGTGATCTGGAGCGTTTACGTTCTTTCTACCTCGACCGCGGTTACGTGAATTTCAATATTGCCTCGACACAGGTGTCCATCAGTCCCGATAAGTCTGATATCTACATCACCGTCAATGTCGAAGAGGGAGAGCGTTTTCGACTCGGAGACATTCATTTTGCAGGAGATCTGAAAATCAGCGAGGACGAGGCGCTTTCGCTGGTTGAAGCCGAACCTGGCGAAATATTCTCGCGGAGTGACGTCACGGCATCGTCCGAAGCGATTCGTTCCCGGCTGGGTGCTGAGGGATACGCCTTCGCCGAAGTCGAGGGAGTACCTGAAGTCAATGCCGATGGCGAGACTGTCGATCTGACATTCCAGGTCCAGCCTGGACGCAGGGCGACAGTGCGCCGCATCAACTTCGTGGGCAACACCACCACCGAGGATGAAGTGTTGCGCCGTGAAATGGTGCAGATGGAAGGTGCGCCAGCATCGACCGACCAAATCACTCAGTCGCGCCAGCGGCTGGAACGTCTTGGCTTTTTCCGCCAGGTGGAGGTCGAGACCGAACCGGTTCCGGGAAATCCCGATCAACTCGACGTCACTTATAATGTCGAAGAGCAGCCGTCCGGCTCGATCTCGGCGAGCGTCGGTTACTCGCAGAGTGCAGGGGTCATCTATGGCGCTTCGCTTTCCCAGAACAACTTCCTGGGTACAGGTAACCGAGTGAACGTCGGCGCTCAACGCAGCGATACGTTCACCAACGTCAATTTCGGTTTTACCGACCCCTACTGGACGCTCGATGGCATTTCGCGAGGATACAATCTGTTCTATCGCGAAACCGATTATGAAGACTCCGATATCTCGACCTATTCGACTGACGCGTTTGGCGGTGGGATCAATTTCGGCTATCCGGTCAATGAGTTGTCGCGCCTGAATTTCGGTGCCAATGTCGAGGATCTGTCGATCAAGACTTATGACGACACCGCCTCGGAGATCATGCAATACGTCGATGAACAGGGTAGCGACGCTCAGAGCTTGAACGTCACGGCCAGTTGGACACGTAACAATCTCAATCGCGGTGTGCTACCGACAGACGGCAGCTACCAGCGCGCCTCGTTGGAAACCTCGGTACCCGGTAGCGATGCCGAATATTACAAGGCACGCTATGAAGCCCAGCGTTTGTTCGCGCTTGATAATGAGTGGGCGTTGAAATTCGGTACCGAGTTGGGATATGCCGACACCATGGGGGGAGATGATCCCTATCCGTTCTATGAGAATTTCTTCTCTGGTGGCCTGGGATCGGTACGTGGATATACCTCCAATACCCTCGGGCCCCAGACGACGCCCCAACCCGGTGATGACGAAGACCGCACTCTCGGGGGGAACGTCCTGATCGAAGGGACAGCCGAACTCCTGTTCCCGCTACCCTTCATCGAGGATCGGCGCTCGATGCAGACTAGCCTCTTCGTGGATGCGGGCAATACGTTCCTGACCGACTGTTATGATGTCGAGCCGGGCCGCACGTCACAGTGCGAGTCGGGCGTCGACCTGGGAGAGTTGCGTTACAGTGCTGGCGTAGGCTTGTCCTGGCTGACACCGGTTGGCCCCCTGACCTTCAGTGTGGCTCAACCTATCAATGACCAGGATGAAGATGACACTCAGTTCTTCCAGTTCTCTCTGGGCCAAACGTTCTGAGGCGAACCTGAGACATGAACGCGTCAAGGAGTATGAGCGTATGCGTAGAATGATTGGGGGGTTGTGCCTAGGGATGGTGACGCTCTTTGCGCTGCCGGCACACGCGACTGAAGTGGCTGTCGTTGACTGGCGTGAAGCCTTGATGAACACCAATGCGGCACAGCAGTCTCGCACCCAGCTGGAAAATCGAATCGGAAGCCAGCAACAGCAAGCCCAGTCGCTTGGCCAGGAATTGCAACAATTGCAGCAGCGGCTCCAGCAGGACGGCGATGTCATGTCCGATTCGGAGCGTCAGCAAGTCCAGCAGGAGTTGCAGCAGAAAGGGCAGCAATTCCAGCAATTACGGGCACAGATACAGCAAGCTCAACAGCGTGCTGAACAGCAGTTGCTGGAAGAGTCTCGGCCGAAGTTGGAGCAGGCTATCGATCAGGTCGTCCAACGCCATGGTGTGGAAGTGGTCGTTGACGGTGAAGCAGCCATCCATGTCGATGACGGGCTCGATTTGACCGACGAGGTCACACAGATTCTCGACTCGCTCAACTGAGGCACTGGGGGGAGGTTTGACTCCCCCCATTGTCATGTATCCTGCAGGCACCCATGAACAATCCCTCACCTCAAGGACTGACGCTGGCAGAGCTCGCCAATCGGCTGGGAGCACGCCTCAATGGCGATGGTGAGCGCATCGTGACCGGTTTGGCGACGTTGAGCGAAGCCGGCCCGGATGACATTACCTTTCTCGCCAACAAGGCCTATCTAAAATACCTTGCTGACACGCGGGCAGCTGCCGTTCTCTTGCATCCCGATCATGTTGACGACTGCCCGACCAGCAGCCTCGCGCTCGCGAATCCGTACCTCGGTTATGCGGAACTGTCTCATCTTTTCGACCCCTTGGCGGCAAGGAATGTCCCGGGCATTCATCCGTCCGCTGTCGTCTCCGACCAGGCGACAGTCGGAGAAGACGTTCAGATAGGACCGCAGGTCGTCATCGAGGATGGCGTGTGGCTGGGAGCAGGCGTCATCGTGGGACCAGGATCCGTAGTGGGGGCCAACAGCGAGGTTGGCGAAGCATCACGGCTACATGCCAACGTGACGGTATGCCATGGCGTGATAATTGGCAAGCGGGCCATTCTGCACAGTGGCTGCGTGATCGGGGGGGATGGCTTTGGCTTCGCCCATGATGGCCAATGCTGGCACAAGATTGCTCAGCTTGGTGGTGTTATCATGGGGGACGATGTCGAGGTTGGAAGTTGTTCGAGTATCGATCGGGGTGCCTTGGGCGACACCATCATCGAGGATGACGTCAAGATCGACAGCCAAGTGCAGATTGCTCATAACGTTCAGATAGGCGAGCATAGCGCCTTGGCGGGTTGTGTTGGCATTGCCGGTTCCACCAAGGTCGGCAGGCACTGCATGTTGGGGGGCGGCGTTGGATTGTCGGGGCACCTGACTATCTGTGATGGTGTACAGGTGACCGGTATGAGTCTGGTGACCAATTCGATTCATGAGCCTGGCGTTTATTCATCAGGAACGGGCGCCATGGATAATGCACAGTGGCGCAAGAATGCCGTTCGTTTCAAGCAACTCGATGAAATCGCCAAGCGGCTGGTGCGTCTCGAGAGAGCCAGTCGCCGCAGCTGATCCTTGCTTTTCGCCGCAATTTCATTGCCCGTTTGTCATACAGACACTGTCATCGCCTGCCCCCTCGGGAGGGCTTTTTTTCATTCCAGAGGTCGTATCGATGGTCATGGACATCAACGAGATTCGTGAATATTTGCCCCACCGTTACCCGTTTCTACTGATAGATCGCGTACTTGACTTGAAGGTGGGTGAGTCCATCGTCGGCTACAAGAATGTCAGTATCAATGAGCCATTCTTCAATGGTCATTTCCCGCATCACCCGATCATGCCTGGTGTGCTAGTGATAGAAGCCCTGGCACAGGCCTGCGGTATTCTTGGGTTCAAGACAGTCAACAAGATGCCTGCCGATGGTTACGTATATTATCTGGTGGGTAGTGATAATGTTCGCTTCAAGCATCCCGTGATGCCCGGCGATCAATTACATCTGGAAGCCAACGTCATCCGAGCTCGGCGAGGTATCTGGAAATTCGCCTGCCGTGCCACGGTGAATGACGAAGTGGTATGCGAAGCCGACATCATTTGTGCCGAGAGGAAGGTCGCTTGATTCATCGCACAGCTATTGTTGATCCCGACGCCCGTGTGGCCGATGACGTCGAAGTTGGCCCATTCAGCGTCATTGGCGCGGATGTAGAGATCGGTGCCGGTAGCGTCATCGGTCCCCATGTCGTAGTCAAGGGCCCCGCACGGTTGGGTGAGCGCACACGTATTTTTCAATTCGCGTCGGTTGGCGAAGACTGCCAGGATAAGAAATACGGTGGAGAACGAACCTGGTTGGTGATGGGGGACGATAACGTCGTCCGCGAAGGTGCGACATTGCATCGTGGCACGGCGCAGGATCGTGGCGAGACGACGATCGGACATCGCAACCTGTTCATGGCTTATGTCCATGTCGGGCATGACTGCATCATTGGGGACGACTGTGTCCTGGCCAATCAGGTGACGCTCGCAGGTCACGTCTCCATCGGAGATTTCGCGATCCTGGGCGGGTTGTCCGCCATCCATCAGTTCTGCCACTTCGGAACCCACGCGATGGCCGGCGGTGGCTCGATCATCACCAAGGACACGCCTGCCTATATCATGATCAATGGCAACCCGGCGGCGCCGCATGGCCTCAACTCCGTGGGGTTGAAACGACGCGGTTTTTCCCGTGAGGCTATTCAGGCGCTCGGCGAGTCCTACAAGCTAGTATATCGCCAGGGGCTGACTGTAGAGCAGGCCCTTGCATCGATCGAAGCACGTTATCAACTTCCGGAAACGGCGACTTTCGTGGAGTCGATTCGTGTGTCGACCCGCGGTATAACGCGCTGAATCATGACGAACCGACCGCTGAAGATTTACGTGGTTGCCGGAGAGCTGTCCGGCGACTTTCTGGGTGCCGGCCTGATGCGGTCATTGGCTTTGCGCCACCCCCATGTCGAGTTTCGCGGCATTGGCGGTCCGCGCATGCTGGCTGAAGGGATGGATAGCCGTTATCCACTGGAAACACTATCCATCATGGGGCTGGTCGAAGTGCTGAAACACCTGCCGAGATTGGTGGGCGTTCGACGCGCCTTGCGACGGGATGCCCTGGCATGGCAACCGGATATCATGATCGGTATCGATGCGCCGGACTTCAATCTCGGTTTGGAGCGTGCGCTGCGTCGGAAGGGAGTCACGACGGCTCACTATGTCAGTCCGTCCGTTTGGGCGTGGCGGCAAGGTCGAGTCAAGGGAATCGCGCGTTCCGTGGATGCCATGCTGACGTTCCTGCCCTTCGAGGCCGCGTTCTATCGGCAACACCACGTGCCGGTGGCGTATGTCGGCCATCCGCTGGCCGATGAATTACCGCTGGATAATGATCGCCAAGGGGCTCGAGAGACCTTGGGGCTGACGATGAGCGCGCCGGTCCTGACGGTATTACCCGGGTCTCGAGCCAGCGAAATCCGCTTCCATGCGTCGGTCTTTCTCGATGCCGTCGAACGTTTGCGCTCGGAGCGTCCCTCATTGCAGGTAGTGGTGCCTGCGGCAACCCCGCAACGGCATAGAGAACTGCAGGCGTTGCTGGCACAGCGACCCGCTCTCGCGGCGCATGTCATGCTTCTCGATGGTAATGCCCGACAGGCCATGATAGCGGCGGATGCCGTGCTGTTGGCATCTGGAACCGCTGCGCTGGAGGCCATGCTCTGTCACCGTGCCATGGTGGTCGCCTACCGGATGGCACCGATGACGTACCGGTTGGCCAGGCGACTGGTCAAGACGCCATGGATATCGCTGCCGAATCTGATCGCGCGTGAGGCCCTGATTCCTGAGTTGATCCAGGATGCAGCCAGCGCCGCAGCGATTGCCGACAGACTGACAGTGCTGCTGGACGATGACGAGGAGCGCCATGACCAAGAACGTCGTTTCACGTCCATGCATGCCGAGCTTCAACGGGGAGCCAGCGAACGTGCTGCCGATGCCGTGACGGCCTTGATCGAGCGCCGTTCCTTACCTGACGGTGTTGTCAACGGAGAGGAATCACCATGAGTGATACTGCATGGCCGCCCTTGACGATTGATTACGATGGAATTCATCTAGCCGGTGTGGATGAGGTGGGGCGCGGACCGTTGGTCGGTGCCGTCGTGGCTGCTGCCGTGATCCTCGACCCTGAGACTCCCATCCCGGGGTTGGTCGACTCCAAGACCCTGACAGCCAGGCGCAGGGAGTGTCTGGATCAAGACATCCGCGAGTTCGCTCTGGCTTTTGCCGTCGCTGAAGCCTCTCCGGCCGAGGTCGATGAGTTCAACATCTATCATGCCACCCACCTTGCCATGCGCAGGGCAGTGGATGCGCTACCTGTGCCTGCGGAATACCTGCTGGTGGATGGCAACCGACTACCAGGGCATGACTTGCCTGGCCAGGCCGTGGTAAAGGGCGATGCTCGCCATCCGGCCATTGCTGCGGCATCCATATTGGCGAAGGTATATCGGGATGCTCAGATGACACATCTGGATTCGAGGTACCCGGGTTACGGGTTCGCCCGCCATAAAGGGTACCCAACGGCCGAGCACCTCGCAGCTCTGGAACGCCTGGGGCCCTTGCCGGAACACAGGCGTTCCTTCGCCCCGGTCAAGCGACAATTGGCGCTATTCTAGTGTAACGATGCCAGGCACAATGCCTGGTAGCTGACCATTATCGACAGATCACGAGTCTCATATGACTACCCCTTTTGTTCATCTTCGCGTGCATACGGAGTTCTCGCTCGTCGACGGCTTGGTAAAACTCAAGCCGCTGGTATCTGCGACCGCCCAGCAAGGCATGCCGGCGGTGTCGGTGACTGACGAAACCAACCTGTTCGGCCTGGTCAAGGCGTATACCGGCGCTGAAGGAGCGGGCCTCAAGCCGATCATCGGTGCCGATCTCTGGTTGGAGAATGCCCATGATGAGTCACACCCATACCGCCTGACGCTACTGGCAATGAATAACGAGGGGTATCGGCATCTCACCGAGTTGATTTCCCGCGCCTGGGTGGAAGGTCAGCAACGCGGTATCCCCTTGCTAAAGAAACCCTGGGTGTTCGAACGGAGCGAGGGGTTGATCGCTCTGTCGGGGGCACGGGAAGGTGAGATTGGCCGGTATCTCCTGTCCGATCATCGTGGCGAAGCCGACAAGTTGCTGGAAGAGTGGAACCGCCATTTCCCGGGCCGCTTCTATCTCGAACTGGTGCGAACGGGGCGCGCTAACGAAGAAGAGTGCCTGCACCTGTCGGTGGAGCTGGCAGCTGCAACCGGTACACCGGTGGTAGCCACCAACGACGTACGCTTCCTGTCCCGCGATGAGTTCTGGGCACACGAAACCCGCGTCGCCATCGGTGAAGGCAAGGCGCTTGACGATCCAAGACGTGAACGTCGTTACAGCGAGGAGCAATACCTCAAGAGCCCCGAGGAAATGGCGGAGTTGTTCGCCGATATTCCCGAAGCGCTCGAGAATAGTGTCCTGATTGCAGCCCGCTGCAATGTCGAGGTTCGCCTGGGTGAGATTTTCCTGCCCGAATTCCCGATCCCGGAAGGGATGACCCAGGAAACGTTTTTCCGCAAGATTTCTCACGATGGTCTCAATGAGCGCCTGGCCCAGCTCTTCGATGGGCCCAGCGCCATCTACCAGGGGCGCAACCGGGCCGACTATGAAGAAGCCTATCGACAACGACTGGACTTCGAGCTCGATATCATCTTGCAGATGGGCTTCCCCGGTTACTTCCTGATCGTCATGGACTTCATTCAGTGGGCCAAGGAGAATGATGTGCCCGTCGGACCCGGGCGTGGTTCCGGAGCCGGCTCGCTGGTTGCCTATGCCTTGCAGATCACCGATCTTGATCCGCTGGAATACGATCTGCTGTTCGAACGCTTTCTCAATCCCGAACGGGTATCGATGCCCGACTTCGATGTCGATTTCTGCATGGAGAAGCGAGATCGAGTGATCGAATACGTTGCCGATCACTATGGCCGTGATGCGGTATCCCAGATCGTGACCTTCGGTACCATGGCTGCTAAGGCGGTAGTCCGTGATGTGGCGAGGGCCCAAGGGAAGCCATACTCACTGGGTGACAAGCTCTCTAAACTGATCCCGTTCGAAGTCGGCATGACTCTGGCCAAGGCCCATGAGCAGGAAGAACCGCTGCGCGAGTTTCTCGAGCATGACGATGATGCCCGAGAAATCTGGGACATGGCACTCAAACTCGAAGGCATCACGCGTGGTAGCGGCAAGCACGCGGGTGGGGTCGTGATCGCTCCCACCAAGTTGACCGATTTCGCTCCCCTGTTGTGTGAAGACGATGGGAGTGGACTGGTTGTCCAGTTCGACAAGAACGATATCGAGGAAGCCGGGCTGGTCAAGTTCGACTTCTTGGGACTCAGGACCCTGACGATCATCGACTGGGCCCTGGAGATGGTGGATCAAGTCCGGGCGGCTCAAGGGGAGGGACCGTTGGATATCAACACCATTCCCCTGGATGATGTGCCGACGTTCGACCGCCTGAAACGGGCCGAAACCACGGCGGTATTCCAGTTGGAATCCCGCGGTATGAAAGAGTTGATCAAACGCTTGCAGCCCGACTCGCTGGAAGACTTGATTGCTCTGGTTGCGCTATTCCGTCCCGGCCCGCTGCAATCGGGGATGGTCGATGATTTCATCAACCGCAAGCATGGTCGGGCCGAGGTCTCTTATCCGCACCCGGATTATCAGCATGAGTGGCTCAAGCCGGTACTCGAGTCGACCTATGGCATCATCCTCTATCAGGAGCAGGTGATGCAGATCGCTCAGGTCATGGCTGGCTACAGTCTGGGGCAGGCCGACCTATTGCGACGTGCCATGGGCAAGAAAAAGCCCGAAGAGATGGCCAAGCAGCGCGTCGGCTTCATGGAAGGTTGTGAAGCCAACGGTATCGATCGCGATCTGGCAGGCAATCTGTTCGACCTGGTTGAGAAATTCGCGGGTTATGGCTTCAATAAGTCGCACTCGGCCGCCTATGCTCTGGTTTCTTATCAAACCGCATGGCTCAAAGCGCATTATCCCGGCCCCTTCATGGCGGCGGTACTGTCCACTGAGATGGATAACCTGGACAAGGTGGTGCCGCTGATCGAGGAGTGTCGCCATCTCTCGCTGACCGTGACGCCGCCCGATGTCAACGTCGGTGGCTACAAGTTCACCGTCGACGATGAGGAGCGTGTGGTCTATGGCCTGGGAGCCATCCGAGGCGTTGGAGAGGGGCCCATCGGTGCTATCGTCGAGGCTCGCAATGACGCTGGGCCGTTTACCGACTTGTTCGATTTCTGCCGCCGTGTCGACCCCAAGAGGATGAACAAGCGCACTCTCGAAGCACTGATTCGTGCGGGTGCACTGGATCGTCTCGGTCCCTCGCGCGCCGTTCTTACGGCTGCCCTTGAAGCGGCGATCAAAGCCGCGGCACAGAATCATGCCAATCAGACGCAGGGCATGATCGATATGTTTGGGGAGGCTTTCGCCGAGACGGAAGCCGAGGATGTGTATGCCGATTTCCGCCATGTGCGAGACTGGACCGACAAGGTTCGCCTGGCGGGGGAAAAAGAGACTCTGGGGCTGTACTTGACGGGCCACCCGATCGATGAGTATGAGCATGAACTGACTCGGTTCGTATCGACACGTATTGCCGATCTCAGACCGTCGCGTGAGCCACAACGGGTGGCAGGCTTGGTGGTGGCCATGCGGACGATGAAGTCGAAGCGTGGTGACACCATGGCATTCGTGACACTGGACGATCGCACTGGCCGAATCGAGGCCTCGCTGTTTGGCGAGCTTTATGACCAGTTGCGCGGACGCCTGGAGGCCGATCAGGTGATAATCGTCGAGGGGGAAGTCGCCAATGATGATTATACTGGTGGGCTGCGTTTGCGTGGCAAGGAAGTCACTCCCATGGTGGATGCGCGCACCCGCTACGGTGAAGCGATTGAGTTGTCACTCGATGGCCGCCGGGTCAACGGGCGATTGGTTGACTCGTTGCGGCATAGTCTGGCGCCGTGGCGAGATGCACAAGGGCTTCCGGTGCGACTTCGGTACCGCAATGAGGAAGCCAGCGGTTGGCTCGAGTTAGCCGATGAATGGCGTGTGGCACCCAGCGATGAGTTGTTGGTGGCACTACGGGATGTCGAGGGGCAGGATGGTGTCCGCCTTCGGTATCGTTAAGTGAGTGGTGGCTTGCGCCGGCGGCGCAAGCTGCGATAATGCCTGACAATGTCTCGAGACTGCCACGCAGTGGTGTGGCAGCCAGATTCCGACAAAGCTGAAGCGCTATGAATCCCAATTATCTTGATTTCGAACAGCCTATTGCCGAGTTGCAGGCGAAGATTGAGGAGTTGCGACTAGTCGGCAACGACAGCAAGATCAATATCAATGAAGAGGTCGTCAAGCTCCAGGAAAAGAGCAAGAAGCTCACCGAACAAATTTTCCGTGACCTCAGTGCCTGGCAGATATCGCAGCTCTCTCGCCATCCCAAGCGACCTTATACGCTCGATTATCTGCAGCACATTTTCAGTGATTTCGATGAACTGCATGGTGACCGACACTTCGCTGACGATGCCGCGCTCGTCGGGGGGATCGCGCGTCTGGATGACAAGCCGGTCATGGTCATCGGTCATCAGAAAGGCCGTGACGTCAAGGAAAAAGTCCGCCGCAACTTCGGCATGCCGCGCCCCGAAGGGTATCGCAAGGCGTGTCGCCTGATGGAGATGGCGGAACGCTTCAAGATGCCGGTGTTGACGTTCATCGATACACCGGGCGCCTATCCCGGTATCGATGCCGAAGAACGAGGCCAGAGTGAAGCGATCGCGTACAATCTGGCGGTCATGTCACGTTTGAAGACCCCTATCGTGACCACTGTCGTCGGCGAAGGTGGGTCGGGTGGCGCTTTGGCCATCGGAGTGTGCGATGAATTGCAGATGTTGCAGTATTCGACCTATTCGGTGATTTCGCCGGAAGGATGTGCCTCGATTCTCTGGAAGAGCGCGGAAAAGGCCTCGGAAGCAGCTCAGGCCATGGGGATCACTGCCGAGCGTCTCAATGAGCTCGGCTTCGTCGATACACTGATCAATGAGCCACTAGGGGGAGCGCATCGTCATCCGGTGGATACCGCCGCTCGTATCAAGACCGCTCTACTCGGTAGCCTGGAACGCCTCCAAGCCATGGATACATCGGCGCTGTTGTCGCGGCGGTATGAGCGTCTCATGAGTTATGGGGCGCCGGCCTGATAGTCCAGGGTGAGGCTTGTCCAGGACCGTCCTGTTTCGGTCTTTGCCGTCTGGCCCTGGAATGACTTGCCGCGTCTCTACCTTGGCCAGGCGACGTTCGAGATAGGCTCGCTGCCTTAGAGGTACGGTCATGCCCCTTCAATCCCTGATCGACGATGCCTTGGCGAAGACACCGCCAGGGCGGGCTGTCTGGATTGCCCTTTCCGGCGGACTCGATTCCTCGCTATTGCTGACGCTGGTCGCTGAGGCGCGGCATCGTCACCCACGCGATCTGTATGCCGTTCATGTCAATCACGGCCTTCAGTCGGCCGCTGCCGACTTCGAACTGCATAGCCGTCGGTTGTGTACGCAACTCGGTATTCCCCTCAGTGTCGACAGGGTCGCAGTGGCCGAGAATCATGAGTCGGGGCTCGAGGGAGCGGCGCGTGAGGCTCGTTACGCTGCTTTCCTACGGCATGTCGGTACCGACGAGGCATTGTGGTTGGCCCAGCACCGCAATGATCAGGCCGAGTCGTTTCTGTTGGCGGCATTGCGCGGCAGCGGCACGCGGGGGCTGGCGGGTATGGGGCAAGTTCGACATTGGCGTGGGCGACGGCTTATGCGTCCGTTGCTGGATGTGCCCCGGTCGCAACTGGAAGCGCTGGCTCGGCAGCGAAATATCTCATGGATCGAAGACCCGACCAACGCGGATACGGTCCAGGACCGCAATTTCCTGCGCCAGCGCGTACTACCGTTGCTGGAGCAGCGTTGGCCGGCGGCCAGCGCTTCGCTGGCCACATCGGCGCGACTGGCCGGTGACGCCGATGACCTTCTCGACGACCTGGCGGCTCTGGATCTCGCGGTGGCGGGAGGGGACCCGACTTGTCTTCCGGTCCATGCGCTCCTGGCGTTGAGTGGGCCTCGCCTTCGCTTGCTACTGCGTTATTGCTGTCAACGACAGGGCTTGCCGACACCACCCGCTGCACGCCTGGCGACACTCATCGAGCAGCTGACTGCACGGCACGATGCCAAGGTGCATATCACCTGGACCGGAGCGGAGGCCCGTCGTTGGCGTGGACATCTCTACATGATGGAGACGCGAGATAGTATGCCTGAAGAATGGTGGGCATCCTGGAATGGCGAGTCGCGGTTGCTGACACCCTTGGGGCCCTTATGCTGGCAATTGCAATGCCGATCCGGCGACGCGACCTCGTTGCATGTCTCCCCTCGGCTGGGCGGGGAGCGCCTGCATTTGCCGCGACGCGGACATCGCGATCTCAAGCGACTCCTCCAGGAGCAGGAAATGCCACCGTGGCGGCGACAGGATGTACTGGTGGTCTGGCATCACGATACGCCAGTGGCGGCATTGGAGCCGACAGGCGCATTTGGGGTGTGTGCCGAGGGATGGCAACTTACTCCGATATGATGTCCAGAGCATAGCCGGCCGAGCGCTGATAGTCGGCTTCCTGTTCCAGGTCGTTGAGCAGCAGCGCCCGTTCGGGGAGTTCATTATTCAGTATGACGCTCAGGCCTTCGCCGTCGACATGAAGCTCGATACGCGTCATGGGGAGTTCGGGCCGCGAGTGATTGAATATGACAGCCAAGCGTAACAGGCGTGCCAGCTTTGCCATGACGGCCTGATGGCTCGGCGGTAGTGACTCGAGCTCCTTGATCGGGAACTTGCGCCGATGGGCCCGGACCAGAAAAGCCAGCATCTGTTGTTCGGGGCGTGAGAAACCGGGTAGATCGGAATGTGCCAGTAGATAGGCGCCATGGCGGTGGAATTGGCTATGCGAGATGGCGAGACCGATTTCGTGGAGTTGCGCGGCCCAATCGAGAAAGGTCACCTGCCCGTCGCTGATTGACCAGACATCCTGTACCTGCTGCAAGCATGCCCGTGCTGTCTCAGCGACATTATCGGCTTGTCGGACGTCGACGCCAAAGCGTTGGCGCAGTGCATGAAGGGTCTGCAGGCGCGGGTCTTCAGCCGTATGTCGGCCAGCAAGATCATACAAGACGCCTTCTCGCAAGGCCCCATCCGAGTAACGCATGTGTGCGAGATCGAAGGCATCGAAGATGGCGCACAGAATGGCGATGCCGGCAGGGAAGACCGTGGCGCGATCTGCCTTGAGTCCCGCCATGGCGAGTTTGTCGAGACGCTTGTTCTTGAGTAGCCTCTCGCGCAGCGACCAGAGCCCCTCTCGAGTAATGATACCTTCGGGACCATCGTTGTTGGCCGCTATGACGGCGGCTGCGGCCTTGATGGTGCCACTGGAGCCGACAGGATCACTCCAGCCCAGTTCCTGATAGTGGCGGCGAATATGCGCCAGCTCCGACAACGCGGCGAGTTCCGCTTTGCGAAAGCGCTTCTCGCTGATCTCGCCATCACCGAAAAAACGTTGGGTATAAGCGACACAGCCCATGTGCAGACTTTCCAGGGCCAATGGTACGAACTGCTCGCCGATGATGAATTCAGTGGAACCGCCACCAATGTCGACGATTAGACGCCGGCCGTGCACGTCGGCCAGGGCATGAGCTGCGCCCAGGTAGATGAGTCGAGCCTCTTCGCGGCCCGACACGATTTCGATCGGATGGCCGAGCAAGGCTTCCGCGCGCTCGATGAACGCCAAGCTGTTGTCGGCAGCACGCAGTGCATTGGTACCGACGACGCGAAAACCGGAAGGCGGAATGTCCGTGATGAACGGGCAGAAGCGAGCCAGGCAGTCCAATGCCCGTTCCATGGCCGCTTCACTCAACACACCATGTTCGTTGAGCCCCGCTGCCAGTTGCACTTTTTCTCCCTGCTTGGCAACAACCTGCAATTGCCCACCGACATAATTGGCCACCAGCAGGTGGAAGCTGTTGGAGCCTAAGTCGATGGCTGCCAACCGGCGCGGTTGAGAAGTTGAGTCGGGCGTCCTATGCGTGGCCGTGGGGGTGGTCATGACGTATCCCTTCGGTCGATATGGGCATAAGGTTGCGGGGCGCTGCTGGGCTTGTCAATCGGCATCGATACTCATGGTCGGGGGCGGCGATTAAGCCAGTGAATTTACCAAGGGGGTTGCGTTTGGCGTCGTGCTTGACTACCATCGAGTCGTTCGCCTGTTCCGAATGCTTCCCGACCGCGTCGCGGTCAAATTCCAAGTCGTCAGATAGCCCGCTGATTCATTCGATGATGCCTGAGCATCATTCTTGATAATCAGGCGATACGATGATTGACTATAACGCCTCATTTGCGTCCTCCCCGGTCTTTGATTCCTCCGTGGAGAGGTCAATTGGCAGCCAGTGATCGCTTACCGTTAGTCTTAGCAGGCACGGCAAGACGTGTTGGACCAAAGTGGCGAGATTCAGGGCTCTGAACGCATCACGCGGCGTACCGTCACCGCCTCCTGTCGTTTCCCGGCGCATAGCCGCTCACGCTGACACGAGCAATTTCTGAACAAACCGATGAATCTTACCGAACTCAAGCAAAAGACCGTTCCGGAGCTTTTGGATATCGCCCGCGAGATGGGGATCGATAACCTGGCCCGGTCACGCAAGCAAGACATCATCTTCGCCATCCTGAAAAGGCATGCGAAAAGTGGTGAGGACATATATGGCGATGGCGTACTGGAGATACTGCAGGATGGTTTTGGATTCCTGCGCAGTGCCGACAGTTCCTATCTCGCCGGTCCCGACGACATCTATGTCTCACCCTCGCAGATTCGCCGTTTCAATCTACGCAAGGGCGATAGCATCGCCGGCAAGATTCGTCCTCCCAAGGAAGGCGAACGTTACTTCGCGCTTCTCAAGGTTAGCCAGATCAACTTCGACAAGCCTGAGAACGCCAAGCACAAGATCCTTTTCGAGAACCTGACGCCACTGTTCCCGCAGGAACGTCTCGTCATGGAGATCGGAAATGGTTCCACCGAGGATCTCACGGCTCGTGTTATCGACCTGACGTCACCGATCGGTAAAGGGCAGCGTGGCTTGCTCGTTTCCCCACCGAAGGCCGGCAAGACGTTGATGTTGCAGAACATCGCGACATCGATCACGCGAAACAATCCCGAATGTCACCTGATCGTGCTGTTGATCGACGAGCGCCCTGAAGAAGTGACCGAGATGTCGCGTACCGTACGTGGCGAAGTGGTCGCTTCGACCTTCGATGAACCACCGGCGCGCCACGTGCAGGTCGCCGAAATGGTGATCGAAAAAGCCAAGCGTCTCGTCGAACACAAGCGTGACGTGGTCATCCTGCTCGATTCCATCACCCGTCTGGCGCGCGCTTACAACACTGTCGTCCCCTCCTCGGGCAAGGTGTTGACCGGTGGGGTCGATGCGCATGCCTTGGAAAAACCCAAGCGATTCTTCGGGGCAGCGCGTAATATCGAAGAGGGTGGCAGCTTGACCATTATCGCGACAGCGCTCGTCGATACTGGCTCCAAGATGGATGAAGTCATCTTCGAGGAGTTCAAGGGGACCGGCAACATGGAAGCTCACCTGGATCGAAAATTGGCTGAGAAACGTGTTTATCCGGCCCTGAACATTCGTCGTTCAGGAACTCGCCGCGAGGATCTGATCGCCTCCGAGGATGAAATGCAGCGTATGTGGATCCTGCGCAAGCTGCTCAATCCGATGGAGGATGTCGCGGCAACTGAATTTCTGATCGACCGTTTGAAGGATACGAAAACGAATATCGAGTTTTTCGAGGCCATGAAGAGACGCTGATTCTAGCCGGTTACGCTTGAGTGGGCCCTGTCGGAGATCGACGAACGCAGGCGGTTTTCTGCTAGGGTTGTATCACTGGGGTCAAGCGTCCAGCATCGCGAGCAACACAACGAGGGGCGGCATGCTATGCTGCCCCTTCGTTTTTCCGGTAACGGGATAGCCCATGAAATATAAGGACTTGCGCGACTTCATCACGACGCTGGAGTCTCGTGGAGAGCTCCAGCGGGTCACCGCAGAGGTGGATTCCTATCTGGAGGTCACCGAAATTTGTGATCGGACCTTGAAAGCGGGCGGACCAGCGTTGCTGTTCGAGAACGTCAAGGGCTACGATATGCCGCTGCTTGGCAATCTCTTCGGAACTCCGGAACGGGTGGCAGCCGGTATGGGCCAGGATAGCGTGGAAGCCTTGCGTGAGGTGGGCAAGCTGCTGGCTTTCCTCAAGGAGCCGGATCCTCCCAAGGGATTCCGTGATGCCTGGGATAAACTCCCGATCGTCAAGCAAGTCATGAGCATGGGACCCAGGACGTTGAGCAAGGCCCCTGTGCAAGAGGTCGTCCTGGAAGATGAAGCCGTCGATCTGGATCGGTTGCCGATTCAGCACTGCTGGCCGGGTGATGTGGCACCGTTGATTACTTGGGCGTTGGTGGTAACCAAGGGGCCACAGAAGACGCGTCAGAACCTGGGCATATACCGCCAGCAGAAGCTTGGCAGGAACCGTCTGATAATGCGCTGGCTGGCGCATCGCGGCGGAGCCCTGGATTTCCAAGAGTTTCAGCGTACCTATCCTGGCGAACCGTTCCCGGTAGCGGTATCGCTGGGTGCTGATCCGGCGACCATTCTGGGAGCAGTGACGCCGGTTCCGGACAACCTTTCGGAGTATGCCTTTGCCGGCTTGTTGCGCGGCTCTCGTACTGAGTTGGTCAAATGCGGTCATGCCGACCTGGAAGTACCGGCATCGAGTGAGATCGTGCTGGAGGGCTTCATTTATCCGGACGACGTGGCCGAGGAGGGCCCCTATGGTGACCACACCGGCTATTACAACGAAGTGGAAACGTTTCCGGTATTCACCGTCGAGCGGATGACCCATCGCCGTAATCCTATATACCACTCTACATATACGGGGCGTCCACCAGACGAACCGGCGATCCTGGGACTGGCATTGAACGAAGTGTTCGTCCCGATTCTGCAGAAACAGTTCCCCGAGATCGTCGATTTCTATCTGCCCCCCGAAGGCTGTTCCTATCGAATGGCGGTGGTCACCATGAAGAAGCAATACCCGGGTCATGCCAAGCGTGTGATGATGGGGACATGGAGTTTCCTGCGTCAGTTCATGTATACCAAGTTCGTCGTCGTGCTTGACGACGACGTTGATGCCAGAGATTGGAAGGATGTGATATGGGCCATGACCACTCGCATGGACCCATCGCGTGATACCGTGCTGGTCGAGAATACGCCAATCGATTATCTGGACTTTGCGTCACCGGTGTCCGGATTGGGATCGAAAATGGGTATGGATGCAACCAGTAAATGGCCTGGTGAAACGGAGCGCGAGTGGGGAACGCCCATCGTGATGGACGAAGCGGTCAAGGCGCGGGTGAATGATCGCTGGAGCGAACTGGGTATCGAGCTACCTGCCGCTTACCCCAACCACAAGAGGACATCATGACGGTCAGGACATTGACCTGCCAAGTCACGGCGGTGGAAGACCTGACGCCGGATGTGTTTCGTGTACATCTGGCGGGCCGCTCAGAGGCCATGGTTCACGCGCCGGGACAGTATCTCGAACTCCAACTCGATGAGGAAACCTGGGTTCCTTTTTCCATTGCCAATGCCCATGCGGACGATGGCTACCTCGAGCTCCATATCCAGCACTGGCCGGAGCGGGAGAATTCTGCACGTCTGCGTGAAGTGGTGCTGCATGCCCATCAGTTGTCCCTGCGGTTACCTGGCGGCGATTGTGTCCTCGATACCACGAGCCAACGCCCCTTGACGTTGATCGCCGCAGGGACAGGATTTGCCCAGATGAAAGCCATCATCGAGGCAGCGCTGGAAAGCGATCCTGCGCGCGAGATCGAGTTGTGGTGGGCCGTCAAGGAGCGACGCGACCTGTATCTGGAAAGTCTACCCAGAGAGTGGGCGGCCACGTATCCCAACTTTCGTTTCCATGGAGTGATCGAAGTGGATCGGCCCGATGACTTCGCCAATGAGCGCACTTTCGCCTATCAGGGGCGGATCGACGACGTCCTGGCCAGGTCCATCGATACACTCGCAGGCTGTGATGTGTATCTGTCGGGCTCCCCCGGGATGGTGTATAGCTGCATCGACAGTCTAGCCATGCGTGGACTGGACCCTTCTCGTACCTTCTCCGATGTCTTCGCCTATGCCCCGCGCGAGCCGCTATTTCCAATCGACGTCAGTTCGCCGAGCAAGGAGTCGCTGACATGAGTGCGGCACCTATCCTGATTACCGGCGGCGCTCAGCGTCTTGGGCGGTACTGTGCCGAACGGCTGCTTGATGACGGTCACCCGGTGATCGTCAGCTACCGGCGCGAGCGTCCCGAATTGGAGGCTCTGCGCAACTTGGGCATCGTGACGCTCCCGGCCGACTTCGCTACCGAGGCCGGCATCCACGATTTCATCGAGCGGCTCAAGAGTGAAACCGGCTCGCTCAGAGCGATAGTCCATAATGCCAGCGATTGGGCACCGGATAGTCTCGACGAGGAGGCTGGGGCCAATTTCGAGCATCTATTCCGGGTACACATGCAGGCCCCTTATTTGATCAACCTGCAAGTCCGGGAATTACTCGAGCAGGGTGATGAGCCGCAACGCGACATCGTCCATATGACCGATTACGTTGCCCAGCGAGGTTCGCGAAAACATGCCGCCTATGCGGCGTCCAAGGCAGGTCTGGAGAATCTGACGCTCTCCTTCGCTGCGATGTATGCGCCGGCCATTCAGGTCAATGCCATCGCTCCAGCCATGATCATGCTCAATGACGGCGATGACGATGCTTACGCTGAAAAGGCCAAGGCCAAGTCGGCCATGCGGATGATCCCTGGACCGGATGTCATATATCAGAGCCTTCGTTACCTGCTCGACAACCGCTTCGTAACAGGCGTGACCCTGCCGGTCGATGGGGGACGCCACTTGCGTTGAGTTGATGAGCAATGGCATCGTTGTCGGCAGACTGCGCCTCGACCATGGAGTGGAGATGACTTGTCAGATAGGCTCAGCCATGTAAGATAGAGCGTTAACAGCATTAACGATTTGGAGACATCCATGCCTGCCAGGCTTGTAACAAGGCGACTGACGAGCACCGCCAAGCCAGCGGTCGGCAGTGTCGTGTACAAGCCAAAAGCGGCATTCGGCTTCTGGCGCTATTGGTTTAGCGCCGGCGCGTCGGCGGTCGGGATGTAGCATCCATACCGCGAGGCGCGCCCGATCAGCCCGGGTTGCCTCCCTGTTTCATGACCCCCGGTCGGCAACCCGACCGGGGGTTTGTCGTTAGTGGCAGCGCTTTGGTGACCGGAAACCATGCAAGGAGAATTCGACATGACCGACCGACACACTGTTAGCACCATGCCTGGCTTGACTCTCTATGCCTATGGGTATGGCAGCTGGCGATTTAGTGGCTGTCGGTCGGTTCAGTATGCCACCTCCGGCCGGCATCGCATCGGTGGCTCGACGCTTCGATGTTCTGTCATCTGCCGGAGTACCGACGATGAATGCCAAGCTTGACCTCTGTGATAACGACACCCTGCCGTCGTCGAACGCATCCACCGAGACGACGCATTACCCGCTGCCTACACCGAACGCACTGCGCGAGCGGCTACCGATTCCCGAATCGCTGAAGCATGCCATCGATGCCCAGCGCAACGCCGTGAAAGCCATCATCGAGGGCAGGGACGATCGCATGCTGGTGGTCGTAGGTCCCTGCTCGATTCATGATCCCCAGGCCGCTCGGGAATATGCCGAGCGCCTCGTCGAACTGTCACGGCGAGTCGATGATCGGCTCTTGCTGGTCATGCGTGTCTATGTCGAAAAGCCCCGTACCACCGTAGGTTGGAAAGGACTGGCTTACGATCCGCAGCTTGATGGCAGTGATGACATGGCTCGGGGGCTGCATTTGTCGCGATCACTGTTGCGCGATATCGCGGCCATGGGGATGCCGGTGGCCACCGAATTGCTCCAGCCGATGGTCGCTGCCTATCTCGACGACGTGCTGGCATGGGCGGCCATAGGGGCGCGTACTACCGAATCACAAGTGCATCGGGAACTGGCTAGTGGACTTCAGGCCGCTGTAGGTTTCAAGAATGCGACTGATGGGAGGTTAGGCGTGGCGATCGACGCGATGCGAGCGGCTGCCCACCCCCAACGTCATTTCTCCATGGGTAGTGATGGAGGGCCGGCGATTCGCGAAACGGCGGGAAATCGTGCGACTCACATCGTATTGCGCGGCGGTCATAAGGGGCCGAACTACCAGCGTGACGAGATACGGCGCTGTCGACAAGTACTGGCCGACACTGGGGTGTCTACGCGCATGATGGTCGATTGTAGTCATGCCAACTCGTGCAAGGATCACCGCCGTCAGGGCGAGGTGTTACGCGCTGTCATGGATCAGCGGTTGGCAGGTGATGAGAATCTGATGGGCGTGATGCTCGAAAGTCACTTGCGAGAAGGCAAGCAAGTGCTGGCGGCAGACTCGTTGACGTACGGCATGTCGATTACCGATGCTTGCCTGGGATGGGATGAAACGCAACGGTTACTGGAGGAGGCGGCTGAGAGCCTACGGTATTCCTGAATGGACGACGGCGGCATCGCACCAGCATAATCTCGGTCCATATTCATGACACCGGGAAGCCTTGGGCAATGATATTCCGACTCGAATCGTGTGACGCTGGCCGCTATCGGCGTAAAGCACGCATCATCAGTGTTGCCATGGCGGCCCAGATGGTCGTGCTTGGAATCGCCTTTTCGCAATGGCTGGCGTATGCCTTCGGGACGGGTGTCTGGTGCTATCTGCTGGGCATGTTGTTTGGGCTGCTGGCCACCAGTGTGATATTTGCCGTCTTGATCGAGCGTCCCTGGTTATCGGAGATGCGCTATGCATGGCAGCTCAGGCAGCGCCTGTCTCAGATCCGAGGGTATCTGCCGGCGCTGCGACAGGCTGTCGATGACGATAACCCGACCGCATTGGATGTATTGGCCTTTTATCATCGAGGGCTCGAGCAACTCGCAGTCCTCAATGGTCGGGCTCTCGATGAAGGCGCCGATCGACAGGCGGAAAAGGCCGTCGTGCAGCGGCGCCGCGAGATGCTGGGGCTGCCGCCTGACGTCGACGGCTTTGACCCCGAGGACTTGAGTGCCTTCAAGAAACGATAGTGTGGCTGCCATGTCCTATGCCTTGTGGGCGTAGGCATAAAGCAGCGTCTCCTGAGCGCTGATCGGCGCATGATCACCGGGTTCTTGCTTGACGTACGTACCGTCGCTTTGCAGCAGCCAACTCTGGCAGTTGTCGACCAGGTAGGTTTCCAGGTCCTTGCGGATGCGTGCGGCCAGCTTCTTGTCGAGTAGTGGGAAACCGGTTTCGACACGGTGGAACATGTTGCGTTCCATGAAGTCCGCGCTTGAGGCCCATGCCTCCGGTTTGCCGTCGTTGTAAAAGTAAAACACGCGAGTGTGTTCCAGGAATCGGCCGATGATCGAGCGGACACGGATGGTTTCCGAAATACCTGGTACGCCGGGACGCAAACAACACATGCCGCGGATGATCAAGTCGCATTCCACGCCGGCTTGTGACGCACGGTAAAGGGCGCGGATCAGCTTGGGTTCGGTCAAGGAATTGCACTTGATGATCAAGTGGGCGCGCTTGCCCTTCTCGGCATACTGGGCTTCGCGATCGATCATGGCCACCAGTTGTTCATGCAGGGTAAAAGGCGCGTGGAGCAATCGTGCGATATGGCGTGCCTTGCCCATACCGGAAAGCTGCTGGAACACCTTGTGGACATCCTCGCATAGCGTTTCATCGGCGGTGAGCAGGCTGTAGTCGGTATACAGCTTGGCCGTCTTGGAGTGGTAATTACCCGTCCCCAAGTGGGCGTAGTAGCGCAATTCTCCTTTCTCGCGGCGGACGATATGCAACAGCTTGGCGTGGGTCTTGTAAGCCATTACACCATAGATGACGATGGCACCGGCTTCTTGCAGGCGTGAGGCAAGCTGTAGATTGTCGGCTTCATCGAAACGCGCTCGCAATTCGATGACGACCGTGACTTCCTTGCCATTGCGCGCGGCATCGACCAGTGCGCTGACGATCGGGGAATCGGCGCCGGTGCGATACAGGGTCTGCTTGATGGCTAGCACATTGGGGTCGAGGGCTGCTTCGGTGAGCAGATCTTCAATCGGCGTGAACGACTGGAACGGGTGGTGCAGCAGGATATCGTTCGAGGCGATGGTATCGAACAAACTGCCCGACTTGTTCAGTGCCTTTGGCAGCCCGGGGGTAAACGGCCGGTAGCGCAATTCTGGACGATCGACATCGGCAAGTACCGCCATCATTCGGGTCAGGTTGACCGGACCGTTGACGCGATACAAGTCCTGCTCGTCGAGTTCGAACTGTTTGAGCAGGAAGGCTGTCAGCGTCTCCGGGCAGTTATCGGCGACTTCGAGACGAACGCCACTGCCGTAACGCCGCGCCAATAATTCCCCGCGTAGTGCCGAAGCCAGGTCGGAAACGTCTTCGGGGTCCACTGACAGATCGGCGTTGCGTGTCAGGCGGAATTGATAGCATCCGCGCACTTCCATCCCGGGAAACACCTCCTGAGCATGGGCATGAATCATCGAGGAAAGAAAGACGTACTCACTGTATCCCTCCTCGCTAAGGGATGTAGGGAGCGCAATGAGTCGGGGCAAGGAACGCGGCGCCGGCAGGATGGCCAGTCCACCCTCACGTCCGAAGGCATCCTTGCCATCCAGTTCGACAATGAAGTTGAGACTCTTGTTGACCAGTCTCGGGAAGGGGTGCGAAGGATCCAGCCCGATCGGACTGATGACCGGCATGATCTCGTCGGCAAAATACCCGCGCACCCACTCGGCTTGAGCCTCGCTCCAGTCACTGCGTCGTCGAAAGCGCAAACCCTGCTCATTCAGCGCCGGAATCAGAGTCTCGTTGAGTATCCGATACTGGCGCTCCACCTGCTCATGAGCGGTTCGGGCTATTTCGGCCAGTACGGTACGGGGAGGCAGCCCGTCGGCGCCGCTGTCTTCATGACCAAGCGCAATCTGGTGTTTTAGCCCGGCCACGCGAATTTCAAAGAACTCGTCGAGGTTCGAAGAAAATATCAACAGGAACATCAAACGATCGAGTAGCGGGTGCGAAGCATCCAGTGCTTGCTCCAGCACTCGTATATTGAACTGCAGGTTCGTCAGTTCCCGGTTGAAATAGAGCGAGGAATCATCGAGATCGGTCTCCGGCGAAGGAGCCGACTTGGCGTGGATACCGGTCCGCGTCCGGTTGATCCGCAGCGGTGTCGGCTCGCTGGAGAGGGCGTGATCGCTTCCCGCGACACTGGGTGGGGTAGCGTGCTGTGCGCTGTCATCGTCTGGGCGGTGCGAATCTTCCATCATGGCTCCATGAATTATGGAAGGGCCCGGCCCTCCCGTTCATTGCATCAACAGGCGCGCTACACGTTTGGCAAAGTAGGTCAGGATGCCGTCGGCCCCGGCGCGCTTGAAGCACATCAGCGACTCCAGCATCACGCTGTCGGCGTCCAGCCAGCCCCGTTCGAAGGCGGCCATGTGCATGGCATATTCACCGCTGACCTGATAAGCAAACGTGGGGACCTGCAACTCCTGCTTGACTCGTCTTACAACATCCAGGTAGGGCATACCCGGCTTGACCATCACCATGTCGGCACCTTCGGCAAGATCCAGTGCCACCTCATGCAAGGCCTCGTCACTGTTGGCTGGATCCATCTGGTACGTGCGTTTGTCGGCCTTGCCCAGGTTACCGGCGGAACCGACGGCATCACGAAAAGGGCCATAATAGTGAGAGGCGTATTTGGCGCTATACGCCATGATGCGTGTGTTATGCAGTCCTTCCTGTTCCAGTACGTCGCGAATGGCGGCGATGCGGCCATCCATCATGTCGGATGGCGCCACCACGTCGGCACCGGCTTCTGCATGGGAAAGCGCCTGTTTGATCAGGGTATCTACAGTCCGGTCGTTGATCACGTACCCTTGGTCATCGATGATGCCGTCCTGTCCATGACTGGTGTAGGGATCAAGCGCCACATCGGTCATGATACCCAGTTCCGGCAAGGCGGCCTTGAGTTCGCGCACACTCCGTTGGACGAGACCGTCGGCATGGTAGGCTTCCTCGGCAAATTCGCTTTTCAAATCGGGGTCGACGACAGGGAATACTGCCAAGGCGGGAATGCCGAGAGTCATCGCCTCACGAGCCTCGTCGATCAATAAGTCGATCGAGAGTCGCTCGACACCGGGCATCGATGGTACGTCTTCACGTCGCCCGGTACCTTCCAGTACGAAGACCGGCCAGATCAAATCATCTGGCGTCAGGGTGGATTCGCGCATCATACGACGTGAGAAGTCCTGCTTGCGCATGCGCCGAAGTCGGGTCTTTGGGTAATGACGCGAGGTAGTAAAGCTCAATGTCTCTCTCCGGTCGAAGCACGCCTTGACCGTCGCCTCTGCCTAGTCTGGTTGTCTAAGATGACAATCTTGTGACAAGCGAGGTCGGCGTAAGGAACCAATGGGGAACATCTTGATGATGTCTTGAAGTATATCAGTGCCGTCACACACCGACAGTGTCGGCTTGTCGCACGGCAAGGGGGCAGGACGACGGATCAGTCGTTCCGAGTGTCATCCGTATCGGTGGAGTCGCGCCGGACCAGTCGCCCGAACAGGATTCCCACCTCATAGAGCAGATACATGGGAACGGCCAGCAGGCTTTGGGAGATGATGTCCGGTGGTGTCAGAAGCATGCCGATGACGAAGCATCCCAGTACGATATATGGGCGCTTTTTGGACAGGCTTTCGACAGTGGTGGCGCCCGAGAAAATCATCAGGAAGGTGGCTATGGGGATCTCGAAGGCGACACCGAAGGCAAAGAAAAGCTTGAGTACGAAATTGAGATATTGGTTGATATCGGTCATCACGGCCACGTCTTCCGGCCCGGTCTGAGTAAAGAACTCGAACAATAACGGAAAGACGACGTAGTAGGCGAAAGCCGCGCCACCGTAAAACAGGCCCACACTCGAAGCCAGCAATGGTATCGCCAGGGATTTCTCGTTGTCGTACAACCCAGGGGCGATGAATGACCAGGCTTGATGCAGCACATAGGGTACGGCGATGAAAACGGCGACGACCAGTGTCAACTTGAACGGTGCGAGGAAGGGAG
Organism: Aidingimonas lacisalsi; assembly: GCF_008079445.1. Lineage (GTDB taxonomy): Bacteria > Pseudomonadota > Gammaproteobacteria > Pseudomonadales > Halomonadaceae > Aidingimonas > Aidingimonas lacisalsi. The sequence continues at coordinate 117,027 of NZ_VRYH01000003.1, forward strand.
AGGCCACTTCCGTGGCGATCATCTGTGAGCCTTCCGGCAACAACGCCATGAGCGGCTGAGCGACGAAGGTGTAGATATCGTTGGAAAACGCATACAACGCGAGGAAGATGATGCCGATGGAGATCACCGAACGCATCAGTCTCGAGCGCAATTCGATCAGGTGTTCGATCAGCGGCGCCTGGGAATTGTCTTGATCCTTGGAGTCATGCGAGTCGGTCATGTTGACGAATCGTCCTTGTCAGCCGGCGTGGAGTCCGATGGAGCTCCCTGGTCCGTCGCAGACGGCGGCACTGAAGCACGCCTCGACAGCGCCTTGTCAAGGCGCTGTCGGACGTCGCCCCGCGTATCATCGACGCTGTCATGGGCATGATCAGTCTCGGCAGGGCGAGGTTTATCGATGGGAGCATCGTCGGGTTCGGCGTAGCTTTCGACGTCTCGCTTGACCTTGTTCAGGCCATCGTCAAGTTTCTTCTGCTGCTGATCGAGTTTCTGCCGCAGCTCTTCGGCCTCCAATTGTGCCGAAATCTCGCGTTGCATTCCCGAGACGGTACGCTTGATCTTGCCGATCCAGAGGCCGAGTGTGCGCGCAGCCTTGGGGAGCCGTTCAGGGCCGAGCACCAACAGACCCACAACGCCCAGAAGCAGGAGTTCCAGGAAGCCGATATCGAACATTGCCGGTTACTTTCGCTCGTCCTGGTCCTCGACCTTATGTTCGGCCTTGACGTCGTAAGTCGCGCCTTCGTCATCGTCGTGACTGACGCGCTGCTGGGAGTCGTCCTTGGCCTCGTCTTTCTCTTCCTCGTGCATGGCCTTCTTGAAGCCCTTGACGGCCCCACCCAGGTCACCCCCGACATTACGCAACTTCTTGGTGCCGAAGATGAGGATAATGATGCCCAGCACGATCAAGAGTTGCCAGATACTGATACCACCTAACATAATGCTTCCCCTCAATGGCTGGCCCCGGGGCCAGGTTAATCGGTCGATCGGGCGGCCTTTTCGTCTAATCCGGAGACACCGAAACGGCGTGCCAGTTCTTCCAGGACGTCGTCATGGCTGATGCCCAGATGTGATAACATCACCAGACTATGAAACCACAGGTCGGCCGTTTCGGCGATCACGGCTTGATGACAACCTTCCACGCCGGATTCCGTCTCCTTGGCTGCCAGAATGGTTTCCGTCGCTTCCTCGCCGACTTTCTCCAGGATCTTGTTCAATCCTTTATGGTGCAATGAAGCGACGTAGGAGGTGTCCGGGGCGGCCGAACGTCGTTGCTCCAGTACCAGGGCCAATTGTTCGAGTGTATCACTCATCAGACAGCTTCCTCGGTCTCATGTCCGCATCGTATGGCAAGATACCCATTAGTGCCAGGCCAACAACAGTATTCCCAGTCCTGCTGCGGTGAGTATCGGCCATGGCTGACCCGCAACCCACCCCAGCAGCGGATCCCAGGCCAGGGCAACGGCAACCAGCAGGAGGCCGATACGGATCCGGCGAGCACTACGTGTGACATGACGCATGTGTCGGCTGACGCGATCCATGGCGTCTGCCTGGCGTCGTCGTTGCTTGTGATCGACTTCCGCTCGGACCAGTGCCTGGTGCGCCAGTACCGGCAATTCCGGTAACTGGCGCGTCAGTTCCGGCGCCTGCCGCTTGAGCGAGTTCCAGAGCCCCTGAGGACCGGCTCGCTCGTGCATCCAGCGTTCGAGATAGGGCTTGGCGGTGCTCCAGAGGTCCAGGTCGGGGTAGAGTTGACGCCCAAGCCCCTCGATATTGAGCAGCGTCTTCTGCAGCAGCACCAGTTGCGGCTGGACTTCCATGTTGAAGCGTCGTGCCGTCTGGAACAGTCCCAGCAAGACTTGACCGAAGGAAATGTCCTTGAGCGGTTTTTCCAGGATCGGTTCGCAGACAGCACGGATCGCAGCCGCAAATTCATTGGCACGCGTATCCTCTCCAACCCATCCCGATTCGATATGCAGGGCGGCGACTTCATAGTAATCCTGGTGGAAGAATGCCAGCAGGTTGCGTGCCAGGTAGTCCTGATCTTCACGGGTCAGGCTACCGACGATGCCACAGTCGATGGCGATGTATTGTGGATCGCGGCTGGTCCCTTGGGTAACGAAGATATTACCGGGGTGCATGTCGGCGTGGAAGAAGTTATCGCGGAAGACCTGAGTAAAAAATATCTCCACGCCGCGTTCGGCGAGCTTTTTGAGGTCAGTGCCCTGAGCTTTCAGGGCATCGAGGTCGGCAACCGGCACACCATGAATGCGTTCCTGTACCATGACCCGTCGTCGCGTCAGTGGCCAATGAATCGCGGGAACATAGAGAAGCGGCGAATCCTTGAAATTGCGTTTGAGTTGCGAAGTGTTGGCGGCTTCCTTGTGGAGATCGAGCTCGTCGAAAAGCGTCGATTCATAATCGGCGACGACTTCTACCGGCCTGAGGCGACGGGCTTCCGGAATCCACCTCAGGAAATAGGCCAACCGGTAGAGTAGCGCGATGTCCTGGCGCATGACGCGTTCGATACCCGGACGAATGATCTTGACCACGACATCTTCATCGCCATGCAGTCGTGCTGCGTGTACCTGAGCCACCGACGCCGAGGCCAATGGATGGCGGTCAAAAGTGGCAAAGGCGTCGGCCAGTGGCGTCTCCAGTTCCCGTTCGACCAGAGCGACGGCCTCATCGCCGGAGAAGGGGGGCACCTGATCCTGAAGTCGCCGGAGTTCGTCGGCAATATCCGGGGGCAGCAAGTCCCGACGAGTGGACAGCATCTGCCCGAATTTCACGAAGACTGGTCCCAATGCTTCCAGAGCCAAGCGTAGCCGTTCGCCACGGGGGCGTCGGCCGACGGGGATCAGACGTAAGGGTGACAGACGGAAGGCCAGGCGTAATAACCAGGGGAGTCGGTCCAGTGGAATCAGAGTTTCCAGACGAAAACGCGTGACGACCCAGATGATGCGCAGCAATCGAAAGCTCATGTCACTCCTCGCTGCCTGTCCAGACGTTGCTGCACTCGCTCCACCCTGGCGTTTAATCGGTCGAGGGTCGTTTCAAGCTCGGTAAGATGGTCCCGGACCACAGCAGCCTGCCGGCGACCGGGGAGCAGACGGACTTCTTCCCGCAGGTAATCGCAGAAGTCCGCGCTGAATTCACGGCGAGCCCGGTGCTCGATACGCACCAGACAACGTAGCCCTTCCGCTACGCCGTGGGCGGGTCCATGTCCCATCCAGCGGGCGAGTTGACCTTCCCAGTCGATATCCAGGTCCAGCAACAGATCGCGGACGGCCTCAAGTCGCATGATGTCGCCTCGAACGGTCAAGTGGCCACTGAACATCAATTCTTCGATGGAACGCCCGGCCAGCAATTCCCTGAGCGTACGCTCGTCCAACTCGACCTCAGTGTCGAGGCGATCATCCTCATGTGGTGCGCCGAATGTCAGCGAGATGCCTTCGGGGGTGACGCCGAGCAGAGCGTCAACGCGCGGACGGACCAGGCGAAACAGCAATCGCGAACCTGCAAGCCGGGACAGTCGCGCCGGCGCTGCCGGGTCTCTGGCCAGCAGGGTATTGAGGAAATGTTCCAGACCAAGGCGCCACATTACAACTTGATGCCGCGATGCAGGGCGACAATGCCGCCGGTCAGGTTGGTATACTCGACACGCTCGAGACCGGCGGACTCCATCATCGACTTGAGTGTTTCCTGGTCCGGATGCATGCGAATCGATTCGGCGAGATAGCGGTAGCTGTCGGGGTCACCGGCTACCCACTCTCCCATCTTGGGCAACATGCGGAAGGAGTATTCGTCATAGACGCGTGACAACATTGCATGGCGTGGCTTGGAGAACTCCAGGATCAACAGTCGACCGCCGGGTTTGAGGACTCTGGCCATGGAGCGCAGTGCGGATTCCTTGTCGGTCACATTGCGTAGACCGAACGCGATGGTGATGCAATGGAACGCATTGTCAGGGAAGGGCAGGCACTCTGCGTTGGCCTGCACGTACTCCACATTCCCTCCCACACCGCGGTCGAGCAGCTTCTCGCGCCCGACTCGCAGCATGGACTCATTGATGTCCGCCAGCACGACTCTGCCTTCAGGGCCCACGCGACGCGAGAACGGCAATGTCAGGTCACCGGTGCCGCCGGCGATATCCAGTACCTGATGGCCTCGGCGTACCGCAGAACGTTCGAGGGTCAGGCGTTTCCATACCCGATGGATCCCCAGTGACATCAGGTCGTTCATGAGGTCGTAGCGTGCGGCAACCGAATGAAAGACATCGGCGACTCGCGAAGCCTTCTCCTCGAGTGGTACTTCCTGGTAGCCGAAGTGGGTGGTGCGATTGTCCATCTGTGATCCCCGGTCAGACTGCGAGTGACGCCATTGTAGCTTCCTGATGCTACGCTTGTCTTTGTCGAGGAGTGAGGCGGAGCCTGGCTCGCTGCAGGCCTAGAGCTCCTTGAACTGAATGGTTTTCGGCTGACGAGATTCTCCGGCGTCTTCCAGGCGACGCAGGTAATCGGCCCAGTTGGCTTCCTGATTGATCGCCAGCGAGTACAGGTAGTCCCAACTGTATAGGCCGCTATCATGACCATCGTCGAAATGCAGCTTGAGGGCGTAACGCCCGGCTTGCGTGATGTTCTGAAGTCCCACATCCTTCTTGCCGACCTGTAATACGGCGGTATCGCCACCATGACCGCGTACCTCCGCCGACGGTGAATAGACACGCAGGTACTCGACCGAGAGCCGGTAACTTTCGCCATTCTGGTAGGCGAGTTCCAACTCACGGGCCTTCTTGTGGTAGTGAACACGGATCGGGATAGGAGCGGACATGGGATCACCTTCGGTGAGACGTCGGAGGGAAGCGGATGACATCCACGTCCCTCTTCCGTCTTCGTTCTGTCTACGTCGAGCGCCATCGCCGCATCTTATAGAATATAGCGCGACAGGTCTTCATCGACGGCGAGTTCGCCGAGTTGCGAATCGACGTACTCGGCGTCGATCGTCAACGGACTTTCCAGATCGCCACCCTTGAACGAGGCCTCATCCAGCAGTCGCTCCATGACGGTGTGAAGGCGTCTCGCTCCGATGTTCTCGGTGCCTTCGTTGACTTGCCAGGATATCTGGGCGATACGCTGAATTCCCTCGTCGGTAAAGACGATTTCCAGGCCATCGGTCGCCAGCAGCGCTTGATACTGCTTGGTCAACGAGGCTGATGGCTCTGTTAGGATGCGCTGGAAATCATCCGGCGTCAGGGCTGCGAGTTCCACGCGGATCGGGAGACGTCCCTGAAGCTCGGGGATCAGGTCGGATGGCTTGGAAAGGTGGAAGGCTCCTGAGGCGATGAACAGGATATGGTCGGTTCGCACCATGCCATGCTTGGTCGATACGGTGGATCCCTCGATCAACGGCAGAAGGTCGCGTTGGACGCCTTCACGTGAGACATCCCCACCGCTGGACTGGCCGCTGCCCTTGGCGACTTTGTCGATCTCGTCCAGGAACACAATACCGTGCTGCTCGACGGCATCAATGGCCCGGCGCTTGATCTCCTCATCGTTGACCAGCTTGGCAGCTTCCTCATCACGCAGCAATTGCCAAGCGTCCTTGACGGTGACGCGTTTGGTCTCGGTCTTTTGTTTGCCCATGTTGGCAAACAGACTCTGAAGCTGGTTGGTCATGTCTTCCATCCCAGGCGGCGTCATGATGTCGATTCCGCCGGACTGGGGTGTTACCTCGATATCGATTTCCTTGTCATCGAGTTGGCCTTCACGGAGCTTCTTCCGGAATGTCTGGCGCGTGGTGTTGTCGGTACGCGGTTGGTCCTCCTGACCACGCGGTGGGGGTAGCAGAGCATCGAGGATACGATCCTCCGCCGCGTCATCGGCTTTATGGCCCACCTCCTCTTTTGCCTGTTCGCGTACCATCTTGATCGCCGACTCAGTCAGGTCCCTGATGATGGACTCGACGTCCCGGCCGACATAACCGACTTCGGTGAACTTGGTGGCTTCGACCTTGATGAAGGGCGCGCGCGCCAACTTGGCCAATCGGCGGGCAATTTCGGTTTTCCCTACGCCGGTCGGGCCGATCATCAGGATGTTCTTCGGCGTCACTTCCGGGCGAAGTTCATCGTCGAGTTGCATGCGGCGCCAGCGATTTCGCAGTGCGATGGCCACGGCGCGCTTGGCATCCTGTTGTCCAATGATGTACTGGTCCAGAGCGTGAACGATCTCGCGGGGTGTCATCTGAGTCATGGCTCAAAGCTCTTCCATGGTGAACTGGTGATTGGTGTAGACGCAGATGTCGCCTGCAATTTCCAACGATTTCTCGGTGATCTCGCGGGCAGACAGCTCGGTATTCTCGAGCAGGGCGCGGGCGGCGGATAGCGCGAAATTGCCGCCTGAGCCGATGGCAATGATCCCCCGCTCGGGCTCGACGACGTCCCCATTGCCGGTAATGATCAGTGAGGCGTTCTTGTCGGCGACTGCCAGTAATGCTTCGAGACGTCGCAGGGCCCGGTCGGTTCGCCAGTCCTTGGCCAGTTCCACGGCCGCTTTGACCAGGTGTCCCTGGTGTTTTTCAAGCTGGGCCTCGAAGCGTTCGAACAAGGTGAATGCGTCGGCGGTACCACCGGCGAATCCCGCGAGCACCTGGCCACGATAGAGACGCCGTACCTTGCTGGCGTTACCTTTGAGTACTGTATCGCCCAGGGAGACTTGACCGTCACCGGCCAAAGCGACCTGATCACCGCGGCGTACGGATACGATGGTGGTCATTGAGAGGCTCCGTCGCGAGGGGCGGCTTATGCCACACCCAGTGTGATTGAACGTTCCCATTCGGTGCGAATAGAGAACGCCATTGATAGCATGTTGAATGAAGTGCGGGCGCAGGCAGGTAAAATCAAGCGCGAATGCGGAGATCGGCTGGTAGACCAACGTACGGTCATGATGTTCTGGAATTCAATTCTGTACCTGGATCATCAACGGCTCGATACCCTGTGCCATCATCAGGTCCTGGGCCCGGTTGAGCTCACTGTCATCGGTATAGGGGCCGACCTGGACGCGATGGAAAATGTCGCCTTCGCTGGTCTGAACCTCGTTGACGCTGGCCGTCAGGCCGACATCTCGCAGGCGGCCTGCCATGTTGCTGGCATCACTGGACTGCCGGAACGAGGCAGCTTGCAACATGTATCGCTGACGTTGCTCGGAAGCCTCGCGGTTGTCGGCTTCGGCGATACGCTCGAGTTCAGCGGCGATAGGGTCGGTTGCCTCGCTATCATCGTTACTCTGACTCGTTTGTTCGGCATCATCGACAGTGGCGGTGGCGGTATCGACAACGCTGTCCATGCCTGGTGCGATCACCTCGGATTCCGGCAGTAAGGTATAGAATTCGAAAGTCGGCATGCGACCTTCGTCACTGTCGGAAGCCTGACCGCCGGGTTCCCCACTTGGACTCGAGGACTCGGTACGTTCCGGTGAGGATGCCTTGGGCAGGACCGTTGCCATCGGTTGCGGTGCAGAATCCTGCAGGTATTGTGCCAGGAAGAAACCAGCGATGAGTCCGCCCACCCCCCAGAACCAACCGGGAAAACGTGGGCGAGACGACTGTTTCGCAGATCGCTTGCGAGTCGTGGCACCGCGCCTTGAGCCTGATCCTTTGCGAGCCGCCATCGGTTACATCTCCTCCGGAGCGCTGACTCCCAGCAAGTCGAGACCGTTGCGGATGACTTGACGTGTGGCGAGTCCCAGGGCCAGACGGGCATTGCGCAAGGCGTCATCCTCGACCATGACTTTTACGGCGTTGTAGCAGGTGTGGAAGTCGCTGGCCAGGTCTTGCAGGTATTGGGCCACCTGTTGCGGTTCATGCATGCTTGCCGCATGGGCGACGACCTCGGGATACCGGGTCAGGCGATTCATCAGCGCTTTCTCCTGATCGGTATCAAGCCGGGAAAGATGGCTCATGGCCTGTGTATGGTCGAACGCCAGCCCCTCGGCTCGCGCTTTGCGTAATACGCTACAAACCCGAGCATGAGCATATTGAATGTAGTAGACCGGGTTGTCATTCGATTGCGAGCGGGCCAGGTCGATGTCGAAGGTCAGTTGCGAATCGGCGCGCCGGGCTGCCAGGAAATAGCGTGTCGCATCACGACCGACTTCGTCGATCAGGTCACGTAGCGTGACGTAGCTGCCGGCCCGCTTCGAAAGTTTGACTTCGACGCCCGAGCGAGTGACCAGCACCATCTGATGCAGGACATAATCAGGCCAGCCTGAAGGAATACCGGCTTCCAGTGCCTGTAAGCCTGCCCGTACCCGGGTGACGGTCGAGTGATGGTCCGCTCCCTGCTCGTTGATGACTTGTGTGAAGCCGCGCTGCCACTTGTCCAGGTGGTAGGCGACATCCGGCAGGAAATAGGTGTAATCGCCATCGGACTTGCGCATTACCCGATCCTTGTCGTCGCCAAAGTCGGTCGTGCGCAGCCACAGCGCGCCATCGCTCGTGTAAGTATGTCCGCCCTCGATCAGTCGCTTGGCGGTCGTCTCGACCTTGCCATCATCGTACAACGAGGACTCAAGGAAATAGACATCGAATTCGACGCCGAATGCCTTCAGGTCAAGATCCTGTTCGCGACGCAGGTAAGCGACGGCAAAGTCTCGGATCGCGTCGATATCGTCGGGGTCGGCCTTGGCCGTGACATGCCTGTCGTCGGCATGTACCGTCTCGCCGGCTAGATAGCTCTTCGCGACGTCGATGATGTAGTCGCCACGGTAGCCGTCTTGCGGCCACTCCTCATCGTCCGGACCCAGGCCCTTGGCGCGTGCCTGTACCGACCCGGCCAGATTGGCGATTTGGGCACCGGCGTCGTTGTAATAAAACTCACGCGTGACATCGTAGCCTGTGGCCTCGAGTAGCCGGCATATGCTGTCGCCGATGGCCGCGCCTCTACCATGACCGACGTGCAGTGGCCCTGTCGGGTTGGCGGACACGAATTCGACCTGCACTTTTTCGCCGGCGCCGGCTAAGCTGCGGCCAAAGGCGTCGCCAGCGTCGAGAACCCTGGCGACAATCTGTGCCACAGCGTCGGTGGCAGCAAAGAAATTGATGAAGCCCGGGCCGGCGATTTCAGTGCGACGCACGGTCGGGTCGTCCGGTATGGCAGCGTTCAAGATCTCAGCCAGATCACGCGGTTTCTTGCCCGCCGGCTTGGCCAGCATCAGCGCCAGATTGGTGGCGTAGTCGCCGTGAGCCTTGTCCTTGGTGGCCTCGACCTTGATGGTCGGGTCGCTATCGTCGGGAACATCGCCTTGCTGTTTGAGCGTGGCGAGAGCGTCCTCGAGCAGCGCAGTGATCGTTTCTTTCATGGAGTCCGGTTGTCCTGTGGCTCTGGCGTAGCGCGAGTCGCTGACAATGGTGAATCTCGCGGCAGAAGACGTGTCAGCATCGGTGTTGCAATGAGTGGCCGTCTATTATCGACAATTGCGGTGTCGCTTTAAACCCTGACTCGGCGTTGCCGGGGCGATTCTAGCTCAGTGTCTGAGGATCAATATCCAGAGACCAGCGTATCCGACGGGCGTATGGCGATGTTTCCAGCCAGTCGATCAGCCAGGAACAGCTTTCGTGAAGTTTGCTGCGATGGGTACTGGATAGCATTAACTGGACATGATAGCGCCCTTGGCGGCGTTCCATGGGAGCTGGCACGGGGCCCAGGCATTGCGTGGGATTGTGCCGATGTTGATCCAGCATGGCTTGCACGGCCTGTGCCGCAGACTCGGCGATGGCCATGACTTCATCGTCGCGAGGGCTTTCGAAGCGAGCCAGGGCCAGAAACCGATAAGGAGGGAGCGCAGCGATTCGGCGTTCTTCCAGGATATGCTCGGTCAAGGCTTCGTAGCCTTGCTCAGCCAGCAGCGTCAAGTGCGGGTCGTCACTGTGCAGCGTCTGCACCAGGACTCGGCCCGGGTGATGGGCACGTCCGGCACGTCCGGCGACTTGCTCCAGCAGCTGGGCACTATGCTCCAGCGCTCGAAAATCGCTGGCATACAGGCCGGCGTCGGCATTGACCACCACCACTAGAGTGACATGCGGCAAGTGGTGGCCTTTAGCCAGCATCTGCGTGCCGACCAACAGGCAAGGGGCACCGCGACGCACCGTGGCTAATGTCTTTTCAAGCGTTTCCTTGCGACGAGTGCTGTCACGATCGATACGGTGGACAGGCGTCTCGGGAAACAGGCCGGCGAGGGTCTCTTCCGTCCGTTCCGTGCCGGCGCCCAATGGCCGCAGGTCGGCACTGCCACAGTCCGGACAAGCATCGGGCAGCGGTCGATGAGCTTCGCAATGGTGACAGACCAGTTGCGGGGGCTGCCGATGGAGTGTCAGCCTGGCATCGCAGAGATGGCATTCGGCCAACCAGCCACAGGCCTGGCAGGCCAGTGTAGGCGCAAACCCGCGGCGATTGATGAAGACCAGAACCTGGTGGCCGGCATTCAGTGTGGCCTCAATGGCATCGATGGTCGGGGGAATCAACCCACCGCGGTTGGGACGGCCACGCATGTCGATCAATTCGAGCCGAGCCGGTGCATGACGGCTGGCGCGCTGGGTCAATCGAAGGTGGCGATAATGGCCCGCACGGGCATTGGCCAGACTCTCCAGGGCGGGAGTGGCGCTGCCCAGAATGACCGGTATGTCGTGATGGCGAGCGCGGACCAGAGCCAGATCACGGGCGTGGTAACGTAATCCGTCCTGCTGCTTGAGGGAGCCATCGTGCTCTTCATCGACGATGATGACACCAGGAGCCGACAGTGGGGTGAAAATGGCTGATCGGGTGCCTATGATGATTGGCGCGCGGCCGCTCCAGGCCGCCAGCCAGGCATCCAATCGTTCGGCATCGGTCAGGCCGGAATGCATGGCCACGACGGGGACCTGGAAACGACGTCGGAAGCGAGCCAGAGTCTGTGGGGTCAGGCCGATTTCGGGGACCAGAACGAGAGCTTGTCGCCCTCGGCCGATGATGGCTTCTATGAGTTGCAAGTAGATCTCTGTCTTGCCACTGCCGGTCACACCATGCAAGAGCGTGGGTGAAAACCGGTCCAGACCGTCATGTAATGCGGCGAGCGCCGTCGCTTGCTCCTGGTTGAGGGTGAGTGAGGGTTCCGCCAGTACATGACGGGGTGGTGTGGCAACGATCAACGGTTCGGTCTGCCGATGGGCAAGTCCCTTGTTGCGTAACCCTTCCAACTGGTGACGGGTGAACCCTTGTGCCGTGATGGCGGAATGGATCAGCCCCCGCGGATGCTGCTGAAGCAGCGCGAGTAATTCCCCTTGGCGTCTGGCGCGCCCCAGGTCCCGAGCACTGTGCTGTTTCCCGTCTTCGGTCAGTTGCCAGCGCTCATGGGTTCGGGCAGCCAGTGGTCGACCTTGCCGCAAGAGGACCGGTAGGGTCTGGTGCAGGGTGTCTCCCAGTGCATGCTGGTAATAGCGAGCGGTAAAACGTCCTAGCCAAAGCCAATCCTCGGGAAGCGGTGTGTCATCAAGCCAGGCCAGGATCGGTTTGAGCTTGTCGATGGACATCTCGCTATCCTGTCGGCATTCGATGATGATGCCGACCAGCTCTCTCCGGCCGAAAGATACACGGACTCGCTGTCCGGGGTGCCAGCCACTGGGGGGAGGCTCCGCTCCCGGCTGATAGTCGAACAGGCGACGCACGGGGGTGGGTAGAGCAACTCCCAGAACCTTGGGTGGGGGGATATCCTTGTTTGGCAATTGGCCTCCGGCATTGGGTTTGCTATAATACTGGCCCTCTATGGCGTCTCTGCCTAGGAACCGGTCCGCGGATCCGTGCTGTCGGGTCTGCGGTAGATAACCTGTATGCGGTGCCTGGCTCAATGATCAGGTGGCGGCATACCGCTCAAGAGGCATCACGATGAAACAAGCTATCCATCCCGAATACAAGCGTGTTACCGCAACGTGTTCCTGCGGTTCGACCTTCGATGTCGGCTCGACCGCCGATCATGATCTGTATCTGGACGTTTGCTCCCAGTGCCATCCGTTTTATACCGGAAAGCAGAAGCAGGCAACGACTGGGGGACGAGTCGAGCGTTTCAACAAGCGGTTCGGTGCCGCCATGCGTCGGGGGTGACGACTCCCCTGGCATCACTTTTTCATCAGTGATGACTGGCCGACGAGAAACCCGCCCGGTATGTCCGGGCGGGTTTCTTGCTGTATGGCGACCATCAGGTTGATCCGTGTCTTGAGGAATAAGGTCAACGTTATGTCCAATAGTGCGGCCATAAGGTTGAATGTATATGGAAAGGTTTTTCAGGCATATTACCAAACCCCAATAAAGACAATAACTTGAGGTAAGTTGTGGCTAGAGGGGTTTTTCTATATTCTGGCGCGACATCCTCATGACATGATCGGACGACACGCATGACTGACGCCAAGAAACAAGCGGCTCTGGATTATCACTCGCAACCGATTCCCGGCAAGCTCTCCGTGGAACTGACCAAGCCAACCAGCTCTGCCAAACATCTGGCCTTGGCGTATAGTCCCGGTGTGGCCGAACCTTGCCGTGAGATCGCCAAGGATCCTGAAAACGCCTACCTCTATACAGGCAAGGGGAATCTGGTCGCGGTCGTTTCGGATGGCAGCGCCATTCTTGGCTTGGGCAACTTAGGGCCGTTGGCCAGCAAGCCTGTCATGGAAGGTAAGGGGGTACTGTTCAAGAAATTTGCCGGTATCAATTCCGTCGACATTGAAGTTGATGCCGAAAGCCCGCAAGCCTTTGTGGATACCGTTGCCCGTATCGCGGATACCTGGGGTGGCATCAATCTCGAAGATATCAAGGCGCCTGAGTGCTTCGAGATCGAACGTACCCTGATCGAACGCTGCAATATCCCGGTATTCCATGATGATCAACATGGTACGGCCATCGTGACAGCCGCTGGCCTGCTCAACGCTCTGAACATTGCCGGCAAGACGCTTGAAGAGGCGCATATCGTGTGTCTTGGAGCCGGTGCTGCAGCGGTCGCATGCATGAAGCTGCTGGTATCGTGTGGAGCCAAGGCAGAGCATATCGACATGCTCGATCGTAAGGGGGTGATTCATAGCGGGCGTGAAGACCTCAATCAGTACAAGGCGATGTTTGCAACCGAGACCGATCGGCGCACACTGGATGATGCGATTGATGGTGCGGATGTATTCGTTGGGCTGTCCGGCCCGAATCTGCTATCTCCGGAGCAACTCGGCAAGATGGCTCCCAATCCAGTAGTGTTTGCGTGCTCGAATCCCGATCCGGAGATCCATCCGGACGTGGCTCATGCGACTCGCGATGACGTCATCATGGCTACCGGGCGTTCCGACTATCCCAACCAGGTCAATAACGTACTGGGGTTTCCCTTCATTTTTCGCGGGGCTCTGGATGTACGGGCGACGCGTATCAATGAGGAAATGAAAGTGGCTGCCGTGCATGCCCTGAAGGACCTGGCGCGCGAAGAGGTGCCGCAGATAGTCCTTGATGGCTATGAAATCGACACCTTGTCGTATGGACGCGGGTATATCATTCCTACGCCGCTGGATCCCCGTTTGTTGGGACGGATCGCCTCCGCCGTCGCCCAAGCGGCAGTCGATTCTGGCGTGGCTCGTAAGCCGTATCCGGCAAACTACCCACTGCAAAGCGTTGACGAGATCTACGCTGGCTGATTGATGGTCGGGTACCGTCGTGACGGACTGAGAACGCCGGCCACTGGCCGGCGTTCGTGATTTGCGTCCCCGTTATTCCCAGCTATAGAGAATCGACGCGCTGGTCGTCAGATCCTGGCGGGAATCGGTATCTGCAGGGGGCTGGGAGTTGCGTTTGATCTCATGCGATAACCGTAAAGCCAGCTTGGAGTTGAGCTTCGCTGTCAGCGATGAGAGAGAGCGTGTCGTTACGTTGTCCTGGGTGCCCTCCATGGAGAATTCCTGAGCAAGCGTCGCGTTTGGCGAAAATGCCCACTCATAATCCAGCGCGCCATAAGCCACGGCTTGATTCTCGACCTCATTGGTATCGGTGATGGAGTCGCGTCGATACCCCGGGCCCATCTCCAACGATAACTGATGCGTGTCGTTATCGAGGACCTGCCGACCATATCCTCCGATGGCTGTCAGCTGTTGGTCATAGCCACTGAAACGATCCTTTTCCCAACGAGCGAAACCGAATAAATAGTGGGGACCGTTGAAGTCATAGCGTTCACGCCATGCGGCGAGGTATTGTTCGGCGCTGGTGTCATCGTCGCGCGAGACATTGCGAATTTCGCCACGTAGACGGTGGGTCCAGCGGTCTTGAAGCCACGTGAGCGTGCCTTTCGAGATCAGTGACTGACTATCGGTGTTACCGGATAACCGGGTGTATCCCAGTTCGATATCGCCACTGAAGCGGGGATCTTCGTCCCCGGGGGCAGGCGGTGAATAGAACGGATCAGCATGGCAGACGGCGGCACTCATCGACAAGAGCACTGCTATGGCCAGGCCCGCTAGCAATGGTGGCATCAGTAGGCTCCCAGTTGCCTATCGAGTGTATGGACTCCACGCGGGGCAGGTGATCTAGGCAATGACCGGGCGGCATCCTTCCGCCCGGTGTGATCCGGAGTCAGAAGATGGCTTCGTAGGTGCCCGTGCCTTGGGAACCACTGTCGTCCTCGAGCTCACTATCGATGGTTCTCGGCTGATACTCGGGCAGATGGTTGGTGCGGAAGAGTTCCTGAATGCCACCTTGCTGATTGTCGCGTAACAGTCGGCCCGTCTCGGGGTCAATGCGCTCGGTCACGATGGTCTCCGGACGTTCAGGAATGGCCGACGGCTGACCATCGAGGGCGTCAGACATGAAATCCATCCATATCGGCAACGCTGCCTGTCCGCCGTATTCGCCGGTCGTTTCGTAGTTATCCTTGCCGATCCAGACCGTCGCGACCAAGTTGTCGTTGAAACCGGCAAACCAGGCATCACGATAGTCGTTGGTCGTACCGGTCTTGCCGACGATATCCTCCCGCCCCAGCTCCAGGGCGCGACGGCCGGTGCCGCGTTCAATGACATCACGCAGTATGTCGCGCAGGATATAGACAGCTCCTGGGTCCGCGACACGTGGCGCGACGGCATAGGACTTGCCATCGATTTTCTGTTCGGTCTGGTCGTCATTGCAGTCGCGGCAGGCAACACGAGGTGAGGCCTCGTCGATGACTTCGCCGTCTTCGCCGCCACGTGTGACACGCTCGATGAACCAGGGAGTGACCTGAAAGCCGCCATTGGCCAGTACAGCGTAAGCGTTGGTCATCTCCAGTGGTGTCAGGTCGGCGCTGCCCAAGGCCAGGGACAGTCCATTGGGCAAGCGTTCTTCGGCAAACCCGAAACCTTCCAGGAACTCTTTGGTGGGGCCGAGCCCTAATTGCTGTAGCACACGAACCGTGACCAGGTTGCGCGACTGGGCCAGCGCATCTCGTAACCGCGTCGGTCCACGGAATTCGCCGCCGGAGTTGACCGGGCGCCAGGTCTCACCGGCATCCGCTTGCACGATTGGAGCGTCGTTGATCACTGTCGCCGCCGTCATTTCATCGCTTTGCAATGCGGCGAGATAAATGAACGGCTTGAAGATCGAGCCGGACTGACGTCTGGCTTGGGTCGCCCTGTTGAACTTGCTTGCCGAGAAGCTGAAACCGCCCTGCAGGGCCCGGATGGCACCTGTCTTAGGATCGACCACGACGATCGAGCCTTCTGCATCGGGGCGCTGTGACAGACGCCATTCACCGTCGTCGCTCGCGAGAATGCGTACCAGGTCGCCTCGGCTGGCAATCTCCGCGGCGGAAGACGGGACGTTGCCCCGACTGTTCGCACTGTAATACGGGCGTGCCCATTCGAGTCCATCCCAGTCAATGGTGATCAACTCGCCTTCACGCGAAAGCACGCGCATCTCGCGCCCCTCGCTTGCGACGACAATTGCGGGTTGCAGCGGACCATAGCCCGGTGTGCGCTCAAGGACGCCAAGCCAGTTGCTGACGTCACCGTCGATGCCTTCGACCTCTGTTTCACTGCTTTCGGCGGCTTGGCGAGCGGTTTCCATGACCTCCGGCGATTCCGAGAGCTCTTCTTCCAGCCCGCTGCGTTCGGTTTGTTCCTGAGCTTCGACCAGGCTGGCGGGGATATCGGACCTCTCTGCCCCTCGCCATCCGTGTCGCGTGTCATACTCGATCAACCCTTGGGTCAGTGCGTTCTGAGCCATGGGCTGGAGCTCGCTGTCCAGTGTCGTGCGAATGTGATAGCCACTGGAGTAGGCTTCATCGCCGTAGCGCTCAACGGCAAACTGACGTGCCATCTCCGCCATGTAAGGCGCGTCGACCTCGACTTGCGCCGTGAAACGGCGGGCGGTGACGGGGGCGGCGACGGCCTCCTGGTACGCGTCCTGGTCGATGTAGTCCAGTTGGCGCATGCGATACAGGATCCAGTTGCGACGAATCAGCGATCGCTCCGGGTTGGCAAGTGGATTGAGTTCCGATGGCGCCTTCGGCAACCCTGCGATCATTGCCTGCTGGGCCAGGGTCAACTCGTCGAGCGGTTTGTCATAATAGGTATCGGCCGCCGCGGCAATGCCATAGGCACGGTTGCCGAGGAAGATCTTGTTGACATACAGCTCGAGTATTTCGCCTTTATCGAGCACCTGTTCCATTTGTAATGCCAGGAGAATCTCGCGGATCTTGCGGGTATATGTCTGGTCCAGGCTCAGCAGGTAATTGCGTGCCACCTGCATGGTGATCGTACTGCCCCCCGATTGAATGTCACCGCCACTGGCCGCTAGTTCGAAGGCGGCGCGCGCCAGACCTTTGGGATCGACGCCGGGGTGATCGAAATAGCTACTGTCTTCGGCGGCGAGCAGGGCATTGATCACGCCTTCCGGAATTTCGTCGAATTCCACAGGGATGCGTCGCTCGGAGCCGTATTCGCCGATCAGCTTGTCGTCACGCGTGAAAATTCGTAGTGGCGTTTGCAGTTCGAAGTTCTGCAGTTGACGTACGTCGGGCAAACCAGGCGCGAAGTATAGGGCAGCGCCGACCACGACCAGCAGGCTGGCTGCGCCCAGCGACAGCGCAAGCCAGGCCGCCGAAACGATTAACTTTTTGAACAGCTTCATGAAATAGCATTACCCGTAATGATCGGTAGCATTCGGACGGCGACGAGAAAGATGATCCATCAAGGCGGCCATTATAGGAACTTGGTTGCAGACGCACCAGCTTTGAAACCAAGACAGTGTGTTCGCGCGAGAGTTTCTGAGCTATGATGCATCTGGAATAGCTAATATGAAGCGGCTGACACTGGCCAGGAAGGCCGGTTCGCCGGGTAAGAAAACCAACAGGGAACGGTTGGGAGAATAAGCCAGTGCGGTTGAAAAGATCCAATCAGGGAATGATTGGAATCGATATCACCTCGTCGATGGTCAAGTTGCTTGAACTCATGCCATTGGCCAGAGGTTATCGTATCGAAAGCTGCACGTTGCAACCATTGCCAGCGGGAACAATGGTCGAGCGACGTATCCACGATGTCGACGCAGTGGTCGAGTCGGTTCGTAACGCACTCGAGAAGGCCGACGTCGCGGCAGTCGACGCATGTGTTGCTGTACCGTCCGGTTTGACGATCCTCAAGAGACTGTCAATGTCGTCCTGCTGGACGGATGAAGAAATAGAGGCCCGTATTCCCCTCGAAGTGGGCGACGATTTTCCCTTTCCCTTCAATGACGTCGCCTTCGATTTCCAGGTCATACCATCCGTGATGGATCACGACGGCCGGCAAACCGTTCTGTTGGCCGCGTGTCGGCGACTCGATGTCGACCGACTGGCCGACACTGTGTCGCAAGCCGGATTGCGCCTTCAGGCAGTCGATGTCGAGCCATTTGCGATGGCCCGAGCCTTGTCAGTACCGGCGCGCAAGGAGGGAGGTGAGCCTCAGTGGTGTACTGCCTTGGTCGATATCGGGGCAACGACCACCACGCTTCATGTCCTGTGGGATGGTTTGAGTCTCTACAGTCGAGACACCCCCTTCGGCGGCCACCAGCTAACCGAGAGTATTCGCGACCATTACCAGTGTGGTTGGGAGCAAGCGGAGGCCATCAAACGCCATGGTCGGCTGACGGCCGATGAGTTGGCGCAGGTAGTTGCTCCCTTTCTCGATACATTGGTACAGCACATTACCCGTTCGCTCCAACTCTATGAAGCAACGGGGCATCATCGCGATATCGGTCGTCTGGTGTTGGCGGGGGGTGGCTCGGTAACGCCAGGGCTGCGTGAACGTTTGGTACTGCATAGTGATCTGGACGTGGCGATAGCGAACCCGTTGCGGTCCATGTCGATATCGGATGACCATCATTGGCAATGGATGATGAACGCATCGCCGATGTTGCTGACTGCCTGCGGCTTGGCAATGAGGTCGCGAACATGACGGTAGCGATCAATCTGCTGCCCTGGCGTGCCGAACGGCGCGCGCGTCGAGCCAAGCGGTTCCATCGTATGTTGATATCGGTAGTGACGCTGGGCGCACTACTTGCCGGTAGCGCTACGCTACATCTGCGGCAGGCGCTCTCGGCTCAGGAGCGACGCAATGTATTCATTGAAGCACGTATCGAGCGGTTGGACCGAGACATTCGCAGGCTCGATGAACTGGAACGAGAGCACCAAAGGATTCAGGCGCAGATCGATGTGTTGACGCGGTTGCAGTTTCGTCGCCCGCATAGCGTGCGCATCGTCAATCAACTGACCGCAAGTCTCCAGGAAGGTGTGTATTACCGGCATCTCTCGCGTCGGGATGGGGCGCTTTATCTCGCTGGAGTGGCAAGTAACGACGCTCAGGTATCCGAGCAACTGCGCGCCTTGGCCAAGGCGCCTGTCTTCGATATCCCCGAGCTTTCAGCCGTCGAGTCGGGATCTGGTGGGGAGCGTCGCTTTGAACTCAAGATAACGGAACGGCGATCACCCTGGGAGGGACTCCATGCACCTGAAGCGTGAGTGGCAGTCCCTGCGTGAGCTGGAATGGCGGGATCTGGATATTCAGGAGGTGGGGCGCTGGCCAGTGTCATTGCAACTTCTCTGCGGCGGGGTGGTCACTGTGGCGCTCGGCTTGGTGCTGTACGGGTATCTTGTCATGCCTGCCAAGCAGGCCCTGATCGCCGCAGAGGAGCGCGAACAGGAACAACTGGCCGTGTATCGCGACAAGGCGCAGAGGGCGGTCGATTTAGCCTCGCTACGGGCCAGCGTGTCGATGCGTCGAGCGCGCCGAGATGCGTTGTTGGTGATGCTGCCCGATGATGCGGAAATTCCGGCGCTCATCGATTCCATCAGTGGTATCGCTCGCGACAATCAGTTGATGGTCGATGTCATTCGTCTGCGTGAACCGACAGTCAAGGATTTCTATATCGAACAGGACTTCGATATTCAAGTGCGCGGCGGTTATCACCATATCGCCGCATTCATGGCGGGCGTCGCAGGCTTGTCGCGCATCGTGACCCAACATGACTTCACGTTGGTACCGATCGGCAAGGAGGGGGAGTTGCGCCTATCGATGCTGGCACGTACATACCGGTATCGGTCGGACGCTGCCACCGAACCCGGCCTGGAGTCCAATTGATGTCTGGGACGCGCGTCATTGCATTGATCTTGTCGGGAACGTTGGCAGGCTGTGTCGACCCAGACCTGGGGGCGCTAGGCAATTACCTGGAAAGCCAGCGCGCCCGTTCGGACGTCATTAACGATGGCGGCCTGGGGGTGACACCGGTCTATCGGGCGGTGCCGTATACGCAAGATGGTGCGCGCAGCCCGTTTCGTGCCTACGATGAGCGGTTGCCGGAGGCAGCGGCGTCATCCAGAGGCAGTGTGCCCGGCCCGGGCCGGTCCCCCGAATCGCTGGCCGTCTATGATCGTCAGTCGCTGTCCCTGGTGGGCATCATCGACATTGGCGGCATGCGATCGGCGCTGATCCGAGATCCGGCAGGTCGCGTACATGACGCGCGGGTCGGTGATCATGTGGGGACCGAGTTTGGCGAGATCGTCGCGATTGGCGATGGTGGTATCACGCTCATGGAACGAGTGGCTGGAGAGGATGGTGGTTGGACCGAGCGAGTCAGCCAGTGGTTTCTCGGTGACGATGCCTGATAGCGCAGTGTGGTGGAAACAAGGACGTGGCGTGAGGAGGGAGCGCAATGACAGGGCGGATTGGCGAGGCTGGCCTGCTGGCTGCGGGGTTGCTGTCAGTGAGTATGTCCGTTTGGGCAATAACTCCCACGCAGCCGCCAGAGTCGCGGCCGGAGGTGACTGGCGATGGAACCACCTCGTCGGGGACATGGGAAAACGAGCCCATGGACGAGGGGCGCGCGCCGGATCCAATGTATTCCGGCCGCCGGCTTTCCTTGGACTTTCGCGGAATCGATGTGCGCGAAGTACTGGCGGTCATTGCTGAGTTCACTGACATCAATGTGGTGGTCAGCGATAGTGTCGTGGGCGAGGTGACTCTCAGGCTCCAGGACGTGCCCTGGGACCAGGCATTGGACCTGATTCTCCAGAGCCAGGGCTTGGCTAGCCACCGCGAAGGTAACGTGATCCTCGTGGCGCCGGCCGAGGAACTGGCTGCACGTGAGCGGGAAACAGTCGATAACCTGGGTAGCAGGGAAGCATTGCTGCCATTGGAAACAGAATACCTGCCCGTGCGTTACGCCAAGGCCGAGGCATTGGCGGCATTGCTGCGAGGCAATGATGGTCTGGGGGTGCTGTCGGCTCGTGGTCGTATTGGTGCCGACGCTCGGACCAATACCTTACTGATCCAGGATGTGCGTGACCGTATCGACAGGATACTCTCGTTGGTCGAACAGCTCGATGTCGCAGTCCGGCAGGTCCAGATCGAGGCCCGTATCGTCATTGCAAGAGACAGCGTCACCAAGGAGTTGGGCGTCAACTGGTCGGCTGCAAGTACCCGCGGTTTCAGGCAAGGCGCCGGTGATGTCGGTTACAGTGCCAAGGATCTCAACCCGGACGACCTCAACCGCGCCGAGGGTGGCCTGGAGGTCGACCTGGGCGATCAGGCCGATGCCTCGACAGGCTTGAACTTCGGTTATTTGGCAGGCGACGTGCTGCTCGATCTGGAATTGCGGGCGTTGGAGAGTGAAGGCAAAAGCCAGACCCTTTCTCAGCCCAGGATCATTACAGCGAATCAGCGGGCCGCCGTGATCAAGCAGGGAACCGAAATTCCCTATCAGGAATCGACGTCCAGTGGAGCCACCAGTACGGAGTTCAAGGAAGCCGTTCTGTCGTTGGAGGTCACGCCCCAGATCACCCCGGATGACAGCATCGTCATGGACCTGGCGATCAACAACGATACGGTATCCGAGCGCAGCGTCGGTGGTGCCCTGGCCATTGATACCAGTCAGATCGAAACGCAGGTGCTGGTCGGCGACGGTGAGACCGTGGTGTTGGGGGGTATCCTGACGCGGGATCAGATGCACAGCTTGCTGAAAACTCCGCTTCTGGGAGACCTGCCGATCTTGGGTCAACTTTTTCGCTATACCCAAGACTCCAGTGAAAAGGTAGAGTTACTGGTATTCATCACTCCTCGAATCATCGATGACAACGTGGCCGTTCACTAATGCAGGATCTTCCCAATCTGTTTCTGGTAGGCCCTATGGGGGCTGGCAAAAGTACGATCGGCCGTCTGTTGGCGGCTGAAATGTCTCGTGAGTTCTATGACAGTGATCACGAGATACAGCGGCGTTGCGGGGCCGATATTCCCTGGATATTCGATGTCGAGGGCGAGTCGGGATTTCGCGAGCGCGAGCAGCAGATGCTCGATGAACTCAGTGGCCATGACAGTATTGTATTGGCGACGGGGGGCGGTGCGGTGATGCGGGAGGCCAATCGCCGAACCCTGCGTGAACGCGGTACGGTGATTTACTTGTATACCACCGTAGAGCAGCAATTGCGCCGGACGGCAAAAGATCGTAATCGTCCCTTGCTGCAGACCGGTAACCCTGAAGAAATTCTGCGCGCCATGTTCGCCAAACGGGATCCTTTGTATCGAGCGACAGCCGATCTCATCGTCCGTACGGATCGCCGAGGTCCACGCTCGGTTGCCAATGAAATCGTGCGGCGCGTCACGCGATTGATCGACCCACTGACGTGTAAAGCGTGATGAAAACTTCCTTCACTGCCATGCAAGAGACCGCCATGCCTTCCAGCCACGATACCCGTACATTGACTGTCGACCTGGGTGAGCGAAGCTACCCGATTCATATCGGTACTTCCCTGCTTGGCAAGCCGGAGTGGTTGCAGCCGTATCTGGCCGGTCAACAGGTCATGGTGGTGACTAACGAAACCGTGGCGCCGCTATATCTTGAACGTTTCAAGGCAGGCCTGCCTACGGGGTTGGACGTGCGTGAGGTGGTCTTGCCGGATGGCGAACACACTAAGTCGCTGGACTCGGTAGCACTCATCTGGGACGCCTTGTTGGCGGCGGGGTTCAACCGGCGTTGTACGCTGGTGGCGCTGGGCGGCGGCGTCGTCGGTGACATGGCCGGCTATGCCGCGGCATGTTACCAGCGCGGTGTGGCGTTCGTTCAAGTGCCGACCACTCTGCTCTCCCAGGTCGACTCCTCCGTAGGTGGCAAGACCGGCGTGAATCATCCGCGCGGTAAAAACATGATCGGTGCCTTCTGGCAACCCAAGGCCGTGCTTGTCGACACCGACACACTGACCAGCTTGCCGGCACGAGAGATGTCGGCAGGACTGGCTGAAGTGGTCAAGTATGGCCTGATTCGCGATGTAGACTTCCTGGCATGGCTGGAATCACGGATGGTTGACATGCGTTCGCTACAGGCTGACGCGATGCGTGAAGCCATACTGCGCAGTTGTGCTATCAAGGCCGCCGTGGTTGCCGAAGACGAGACCGAACAAGGAGTGCGTGCCTTGCTGAACCTTGGCCACACGTTCGGTCATGCTATCGAAGCGCACCAGGGCTATGGGGCGTGGCTGCATGGAGAAGCGGTAGGCGCCGGCATGGCCATGGCAGCAGACATGTCAGAACGCCTTGGGTGGCTTGGCGCGCACGAGGTAGCGCGTGTCGAGCGCGTCATCGAGGCGGCTGGGCTGCCATTGGCTGCGCCTGAGTCCATGTCGGCGTCCGATTTTCTGACGGCCATGCGCCTGGACAAGAAGAACGTGGATGCGCGCATCCGGTTGATCCTGTTGCGTCAGCTCGGAGAGGCCTATATCGAGGAGTCGGTTCCGCCGGCCCAATTGGATGCGTTACTGCGCGACTATCCTCGTCGTTGAGCCGAGCGAGGATCGAAGACAGCTAGAATCCGCATGTCTTATGCATAATTGGCATGGCTCGGCTGGCCAATGACCGGGAAGTGATTATACTCTTATTCCTAAACTGTCTTTTCTACATAACATTCTGATATTCGGCGTTTTTTGTTGTTGATATAATGCCGAACAGGCAGTTTTGTGCCGTTTTTGTGGCATTGCATGGGGGCAGGAATTGCGTGAAGGGGCGGGCATCGCTATGCTGTACGGCCTTTTTCCGCGTCAGAAATACGCCATTTTGGCCAACAAAAATACAAAATAACCTTATAATATAGCACTGAATATTTCTGGACACAAGAGACCTGATCCCTGGTTGAGGCACGCCCATGAAACGAGGTTTACACCAGCCTGGCGAATACCGTGACAACTGTGGCTTCGGCCTGATTGCCCATATGGAGGGGCAGGCGAGCCACGAATTGCTCAAGACGGCCATCGAGTCCCTGACCTGTATGACCCATCGCGGCGGCATTGCCGCCGATGGCAAGACAGGTGATGGTTGTGGCCTGCTACTGAAAATGCCCACCGACTTCATGCGTTCCGTGGCACGTGAAAGCCTAGGCGTCGAGTTGGACGATGGGTTTGCCGTCGGCACCATCTTTCTGCCCGACGATGATGATCGTGAAGCCCGGGCGCGTGCGATCCTGGAAGGTGAACTCCAGTCCCGCGGACTGGCCGTGCGAGGCTGGCGCGATGTGCCGACGGATGCCAGTGTCTGTGGCCCCATGGCAAGAGACTGCTTGCCACGTATCAGGCAGGTATTTGTCGAGGCCAGCGACGATCGGGTCGACGCCAAGCTCAATGTCGACCTGTTCATGGCGCGACGCCGGGCCGAAGAGTCGCTGAAACACGAGGACGACTTCTATGTCTGTTCGCTGTCGACCAAGGTAGTTTCCTACAAGGGGCTCATGATGCCCGTGGATCTGCCGACGTTTTATCGTGACCTTGGTGATGAGCGTCTGGAAACGGCAATCTGTGTTTTCCATCAGCGCTTTTCCACCAACACGGCGCCGCGTTGGCCTCTGGCACAGCCCTTCCGCTTTCTGGCCCACAATGGCGAGATCAATACGATCGAGGCCAATCGTGGCTGGGCCAATTCGCGTAAGGAAAACTTCGTCAACGAACTACTGCCCGATATCGTCGAACTCGATGAGATCGTCAATACGTCGGGCTCCGATTCGTCGAGCATGGACAACATGCTCGAGGTATTGATGGCCGGCGGTATGGATATCTATAACGCCATCCGGATGATGGTTCCGCCGGCCTGGCAGAATGTCGAAACCATGGATGGCGAATTGCGCGCTTTCTATGAATACAACTCCATGCATATGGAACCCTGGGACGGGCCGGCCGGCATGGTAATGACCGATGGGCGCAATGCCGTCTGCATGCTCGATCGCAATGGGTTGCGGCCGGCACGCTGGGTGGTGACGCGTAACGGCTTCATTACCCTGGCTTCGGAGACCGGCACCTATGACTATCGTCCCGAGGATGTCGTCGCCAAAGGGCGTGTCGGTCCTGGCCAGGTACTGGGCATCGATACCGAGACCGGTGAGCTACTGCATACCGAAGATATCGATAAGCGTCTCAAGTCGGCGTATCCCTACAAGCGTTGGTTGAAGGATCAGGCCCAATACCTTGAGTCCGCCTTGACCGAACTGGCGCGTTTCCAGCCGCTCGAGTCCAACGACCTGAACAGCTACCAGAAGATGTTCCAGATCAGCTTCGAGGAGCGTGATCAGTTGCTGCGTCCACTGGCGGAGAGCGGCCAGGAGGCGGTTGGCTCGATGGGGGATGATACGCCGATGGCCGTGCTGTCGAGGCATCGGCGATTATTGACCGATTATTTCCGTCAGAAGTTTGCTCAGGTCACCAATCCGGCGATCGATCCGCTTCGCGAAGCCATCGTGATGTCGTTGGAGACATGCTGCGGTGCTGAACTCAACGTCTTCGAGGCGACGCCCGAGCATGCACATCGCTTGATCCTGACGACGCCCATCTTGTCGCCACGCAAGTTTACCGCTCTGGTAAGCCAGGACGATCCAGCGTTCGCCAGCCATCACTTGGCGCTGGCTTATGACCCGGAAGACCTGGGGCTGAAACAGGCGATCCTGAGGCTTTGCCAGCAAGCGGAAGAGGCCGCCAGGAATGGTAAGGTCATTCTGGTGCTCTCCGATGCCAAGCTGGTAAAAGGACAGTTGCCGATTCACGCCGCGCTGGCCGTGGGGGCGATTCACCACCATCTCGGCCGCAAGGCGCTCAGGCCGCGGGTCAATCTCGTGGTCGAGACAGGCTATGCCCGTGATGCTCACCAGATGGCAGTCCTGTTCGGCGTTGGAGCGACCGCCGTCTATCCCTGGTTGTCCTATCAGGTCATGGCTGACATGCATCGCACGGGAGAATTGACCGGGAGCCCTGCGGATGCCCGTGAGAATTATCGCAAAGGGCTACAGAAAGGGTTGTTCAAGATTCTTTCCAAGATGGGAATCTCGACCCTGGCTTCCTACCGTGGCTCACAATTGTTCGAGGCGGTAGGCCTCTCATCCGAGGTGATGGAGCTATGCTTCGCCGGCATGGCATCACGCATCGAGGGGGCCGGTTTCAGCGAATTGCAGATGCAGCAGGAGTGGCTTGCCCGTGACGCCTGGATTCCGCGCAAGGATATTGCCCAGGGGG
Organism: Aidingimonas lacisalsi; assembly: GCF_008079445.1. Lineage (GTDB taxonomy): Bacteria > Pseudomonadota > Gammaproteobacteria > Pseudomonadales > Halomonadaceae > Aidingimonas > Aidingimonas lacisalsi. The sequence goes on from NZ_VRYH01000003.1 coordinate 143,051, forward strand.
GCTTGATGAAGTTCGTGCATAACCACGAATATCACGCCTATAACCCCGATGTCGTCATGTCCCTGCAAGAAGCCGTGCAGCAAGGCGATTACCAGAAGTGGAAGACGTTCGCGCAACTGGTCAACGAGCGTCCCGTCGCCACCATTCGCGACCTGCTTGCACTCAAGCCGGCACCCGAGCCGTTGCCGCTGGATGAGGTCGAGTCGGTCGAGGATTTACTACCGCGTTTCGATAGTGCCGGCATGTCGCTGGGCGCGCTGTCGCCGGAGGCTCATGAAGCGCTGGCGCAAGCCATGAATGAGACGGGTGGACGTTCCAACTCCGGTGAGGGGGGAGAAGATCCGGCGCGTTACGGCACCATTCGTTCTTCCAAGATCAAGCAGATTGCATCGGGCCGTTTCGGTGTGACCCCAGCCTACCTGGTCAATGCCGAAGTGCTGCAGATCAAGGTAGCCCAGGGCGCCAAACCCGGCGAAGGCGGTCAGTTGCCCGGCGGCAAGGTCAATGAGTTGATTGCGCGTCTACGCTACTCTGTGCCGGGGGTAACGTTGATCTCGCCGCCACCGCACCACGACATCTACTCGATCGAGGATCTGGCACAACTGATCTTCGACCTGAAGCAGGTCAATCCCCAGGCCCAGGTGTCGGTGAAGCTGGTCTCCGAACCGGGTATCGGCACCATTGCTGCCGGTGTGGCCAAGGCTTATGCGGATCTGATAACCGTTTCCGGTTACGACGGCGGGACGGCCGCCAGCCCGCTGACTTCGATCAAGCATGCCGGGAGTCCCTGGGAGCTAGGGTTGCCCGAAGTTCATCAAGCGCTGCGGATCAATAGCCTGCGTGACAAGATTCGCCTGCAGACCGATGGTGGCTTGAAGACCGGACTCGATGTAGTCAAAGCGGCCATTCTCGGCGCCGAAAGCTTCGGTTTCGGCACGGCGCCGATGGTGGCATTGGGTTGCAAGTATCTGCGGATCTGTCACTTGAACAACTGCGCCACCGGCGTGGCTACTCAACACCAGTATCTGCGAGACGAGCATTTCCGCGGCACCGTGGATATGGTCAAGCACTATTTTCGTTTCATTGCCGAAGAAGTGCGTGAGCTGATGGCCATGATGGGCGTGAGAAAGCTGACAGACCTGATTGGGCGCACGGATCTGCTCGAGATGATCGAAGGACAGACGCCATCACAGCGTAATCTCGATATGACGGCGTTGCTGGAAAATGACTTCGTGCCTGCCGATGCCCCCCAGTTCTGCCAGGTCGAGCGCAACGTTCCGCATGATCCGGGAGCCAAGAACCAGGAGGTGCTCGACGCCTTGTTACCGTCGATCGAGGCCAAGTCGGGCGGTGCTTTCGACTTCGAGATTACCAACTGCGATCGCTCGGTTGCGGCCCTGACCTCCGGTGCCATCGCCAAGCGATACGGTGAAGCTGGCCTCGAGGACGCGCCGATCACCATTCGTTTCAAGGGGGTGGCCGGCCAGAGCTTCGGGGTCTGGAATGCACGGGGTCTGAACCTTTACCTCGAAGGCGACGCCAACGATTATGTCGGCAAGGGCATGAATGGTGGGCGGATTACCATCGTACCGCCGGCCGAGAGCACCTTCGAAAGCCACAAGACGTCCATCATCGGCAATACCTGCCTCTATGGCGCGACCGGTGGCAAGCTGTTTGCCGCGGGTCAGGCAGGTGAACGTTTCGGGGTGCGCAATTCCGGCGTTCATGCCGTTATCGAGGGGGCCGGCGATCACTGTTGTGAGTACATGACAGGGGGCCTGGTCTGCGTGCTTGGCGAGACCGGAGTCAACTTCGGTGCCGGCATGACGGGTGGATTTGCCTATGTCATCGACGAGGATCGCACCTTCGTCGACAAGTACAATCATGAACTGGTGGAAATTCACCGTATCAACACCGAGACCATGGAGGCTTACCGACGCCATCTGCGGGAAGTCATTGAGGAGTATGTGGCCGAGACCGGATCCCAGCGGGGACGGGCGATTCTCGATGACTTCAGTGCCTATATTCGCCACTTCTGGCTGGTGAAGCCCAAGGCGGCAAGCCTCAACAGCTTGCTGGCCGAATCCCGTCGGCGGCCTGAGTAAGCGAGGAGAGAGACCATGGCAAATCAGTTGAACAATGACTTTCAGTTCATCGACGTGGGCCGTCAGGACCCACAGAAGAAAGCGGCGAGAACCCGGGCCAAGGAGTTCGCTGAAATCTACGAGCCCTACAAGCCCCAGGAAGCGGCAAGTCAGGCACATCGTTGCCTGCACTGTGGCAACCCCTACTGCGAATGGAAGTGCCCGGTCCACAACTATATTCCTAACTGGCTGAAACTGGTCAGTGAGGGCAACATCCTCGAAGCGGCAGAGATGTCGCATCGCACCAATTCGCTGCCCGAAGTGTGTGGCCGTGTGTGTCCTCAGGATCGACTCTGTGAGGGTGACTGTACCCTGAACGATGGCTTCGGCGCGGTCACTATCGGGTCGGTGGAAAAGTACATTACCGATACGGCATTTGCGCTGGGTTGGCGACCCGACATGTCCAGGGTGGAGTGGACCGACAAGCGGGTGGCCGTCATTGGTGCCGGACCGGCTGGATTGGGCTGTGCCGATATTCTGGTACGCAATGGCGTCAAGCCGGTGGTATTCGACCGATATCCGGAAATCGGTGGTCTGCTGACGTTCGGCATTCCCGAGTTCAAACTCGAGAAACATGTCATGGAGCGACGTCGGGCGGTGTTCGAGGAAATGGGCGTCGAATTTCGTCTCGACACCGAGATCGGCAAGGATGTCGCGATCAATGCATTGCTCGACGACTATGATGCCGTTTTCATGGGTATGGGCACCTACAAGTACATGCAGGGTGGCTTCCCGGGCGAGGACCTTCCGGGTGTCTACAAGGCGCTGGACTATTTGGTAGCCAACGTCAATCACTGCCTTGGTTTCGAAAAGAATCCTGACGATTTCGTGTCTCTGGAAGGCCAGCAAGTCGTGGTGCTGGGGGGCGGCGATACCGCCATGGATTGCAACCGGACGGCGATTCGTCAAGGAGCTGCTGACGTCACGTGTGCTTATCGCCGAGACGAAGAGAACATGCCGGGGTCCAAGAAGGAAGTGACCAATGCCCGTGAAGAGGGAGTCGAATTCCTGTTCAACCGCCAACCCGTGGCGGTGATCGGTGACGACAAGGTCGAAGGGGTGAAGCTTGTGCGCACACGTCTGGGCGACCCCGATGAAAACGGTCGCCAGCGTCCGGAAGTGGTGCCCGGCTCCGAAGAGATACTGGCTGCCGATGCCGTGATCATCGCCTTTGGCTTCCAGCCGTCCGACATCGATTGGCTCGAATCCAACAATGTGATGGTAGACGACCGTGGCCGCATCAAGGCCTCCGAACACGATGCCTATGCTTTCCAGACCAGCAACGAGAAGATCTTTGCTGGTGGTGATATGGTGCGCGGTTCCGACCTGGTGGTCACGGCAGTCTACGAGGGACGTCAAGCTGGCGAGGGTATCCTCGACTATCTGGGGGTATGAGCCCGAAATTGAGCCCTTAGGCCGAATCTGCTAATCTGTCGTCCCATCCTGGCGCGGTTTCCTGCTGCGCCTCTAGCTCACGTTTCGACAGGTTTTCCATGACGCGATATATCTTCGTGACCGGTGGCGTTGTGTCCTCTCTCGGCAAGGGCATAGCGTCAGCGTCACTGGCGGCGATCCTCGAGGCGCGCGGCCTCAAGGTCACCATGCTCAAGCTGGACCCCTATATCAACGTCGATCCCGGCACCATGAGTCCATTTCAGCATGGTGAAGTGTTCGTCACTGAAGACGGGGCCGAAACCGATCTCGACCTGGGACATTACGAACGCTTCATTCGTACCAAAATGACCCAGGGCAACAACTTCACCACCGGTCGTGTCTACGAGAATGTACTGCGCAAGGAGCGCCGGGGCGACTATCTGGGTGGCACTGTACAGGTCATTCCGCACATTACCGATGAAATCAAGCATCGCGTCTACGAGGGTGGCAAAGGGTTCGACGTCGCATTGGTCGAGATCGGTGGGACTGTCGGCGACATCGAATCACTGCCGTTTCTCGAGTCGATCCGTCAGATTCGCAGTGAAGTCGGCCCCAATCAAGCCATCTTCATGCATCTGACCCTGGTGCCCTATATCAAGACGGCTGGGGAAACCAAAACCAAGCCTACTCAGCATAGCGTCAAGGAACTCCGGTCGATCGGCATTCAGCCGGATATTCTCATCTGCCGTAGTGAAGTGGAGCTTGAAGAGAGTGAGCGTCGCAAGATTGCGCTGTTCACCAACGTCGAAGAACGGGCCGTGGTACCACTCCAGGACGCTGATAGTATCTATCGGATTCCTTTGATGCTCAGTGAGCATGGGCTGGACGAGTTCGTTTGCGACAAACTTCGGTTGGATGCTGCCGAGGCAGATCTGTCCGAGTGGATCCATGTGCTGGATGCCAAGCTCAATCCACTCAAGTCGGTCAATATCGCGATGGTCGGCAAGTACATGGAGTTGCTGGATGCTTACAAATCACTGAACGAAGCCTTGATCCATGCCGGGATTCAGGGGCGCGTCAAGGTCAACGTCGACTATATCGATTCCGAAGACATCGAGCATCATGGGGTCGAACGGTTGGCCGGCAAGGACGCGATTCTCGTGCCGGGAGGCTTCGGTGGGCGCGGTGTCGAAGGCAAGATAGCGACAGCCCAGTTTGCGCGTGAAAACCGTATTCCTTACTTGGGGATCTGCCTGGGAATGCAGGTTGCAGTGATCGAATTCGCTCGTCATGTGGCGGGATGGGACGATGCCAATTCCACGGAATTCACCCACGATACCCAGCACCCTGTGGTTGGCCTGATTACCGAGTGGATCACTCCCGAGGGAAGAATCGAACTGCGTGATGCAGCCTCCGATCTGGGAGGCACGATGCGTCTTGGCGGCCAAGTGTGTCATTTACGGCCAGGCAGCAAGGCGCATCAGGCCTATGGCACCGAGGAGATCGTCGAGCGCCATCGCCACCGCTACGAGGTCAACAATCAGTTCGTCGACGGCCTCGAGGAAGCTGGACTGGTGGTATCGGGCAAGAGTATCGATCAATCGCTGGTCGAGATGATCGAGCTCCCCGACCACCCTTGGTTCGTGGCTTGTCAGTTCCATCCAGAATTCACCTCGACACCGCGAGATGGTCATCCGCTGTTCTCGGGATTCGTGAACGCAGCCTTGGCCAAGAAGCAGGAGCGTGTGCGTCAGCAGACGCCTCAGCAGGGATAAGCGTGTTCACTATCGAGGTGAGGAGAACCGCATGACCAACCAGACAACCATCGAGTTCGCCGGCCTGAAGGCCGGTAATTCATTACCTTTCATGCTGCTTGGCGGCATGAATGTGCTGGAATCCCGGGACACGGCGATCGAGGTGGCCGAAGCCTATGTCGATGTGACTGCCAGACTGGGCATCCCTTACGTGTTCAAGGCCAGCTTCGACAAGGCCAACCGTAGCTCGGTCCACTCCTTTCGTGGGCCCGGGCTGGACGAGGGATTAGCGCTTTTGGCAGAGATCAAGGAGCGTTTCGGTGTACCTGTGATTACTGATGTCCACGAGCCCTGGCAGGCTGCACCAGCAGCGGAAGTTGCCGATATCATCCAGTTACCGGCATTCCTGGCTCGTCAAACGGATCTGGTTGTCGCAATGGCTGAGACAGGGGCCGTGATCAACATCAAAAAACCTCAGTTTTTGGCTCCGCACGAAATGCGTCATATCATCGGCAAATGTGAGGAAATCGGCAATCGGCGGCTAATTCTCTGTGAGCGCGGTACGAGTTTCGGTTACAACAACTTGATAGTGGATATGTTGGGCTTCGGTGATATGAAACAGACCGGTTATCCGCTGTTCTTCGATGTCACCCATTCATTGCAGCGCCCGGGTGGGCGTGCCGATAGTGCCGATGGTCGCCGTGCACAGGTGCTCGAACTCGCGCGTGCAGGGATAGCCGTAGGGTTGGCCGGTGTGTTTCTGGAGTCGCATCCGGACCCCGACAATGCCAAGTGCGATGGTCCCTGTGCCTTGCCACTGGATAAACTCGAGCCATTTCTGGCTCAACTCAAAGCGCTGGACGACCTGGTCAAGGGGTTTCCGGCACTTGAGATTTCCTGAGCGGAGCCGTGAACCACCGACTCAAGCTGAACAACGCTGACTGACGAAAGGACTGCATCACCATGACCAAGATTGTTGACGTTAATGCACTCGAGGTGCTCGATTCGCGTGGTAACCCGACGGTGCAAGCTGAAGTGGCGCTGGAGAATGGCGCCAAGGGTGTGGCATGTGCTCCCAGCGGTGCATCGACAGGCTCGCGTGAAGCGCTGGAACTACGAGATGGTGACAAATCGCGCTATCTCGGCAAGGGGGTTCTCAAGGCGGTTGGCGCCGTCAACGATTCGATTCGTGATTGTCTCATGGGAATGGATGCCGCCAATCAGCGCCGTATCGATGAAGCCATGCTCGAGCTCGATGGCAGCGATAACAAGGCCAACCTGGGGGCGAATGCCATCCTTGCGGTATCGCTGGCGGCTGCCAAGGCTGCGGCCAATGCCCGAGGCGTCGAGTTGTATGCTCATGTAGCCGAACTGTTTGGCCGGCAAGGGCAGTATACGATGCCGGTCCCCATGATGAATATTCTCAATGGCGGGGAGCACGCCGACAACAATGTCGATATTCAAGAGTTCATGATCCAGCCTGTCGGCGCATCGAGTTTCCGTGAAGCGTTGCGTATGGGGGCCGAGACCTTCCATGCACTCAAGAAGGTGCTCGCTGCACGTGGCTTGTCCACTGCGGTGGGGGATGAGGGGGGCTTCGCTCCTGACCTGGGCTCCAATGCAGAAGCGTTGGAGATCATCAAGCAGGCCGTAGAAAACGCGGGTTACCAACTGGGCAAGGACATCACCCTTGCGCTGGACTGCGCTTCTTCAGAGTTCTACAAGGATGGCCGCTACGACCTCTCGGGGGAAGGCAAGTCTTACGATGCGGCAGGTTTTGTCGACTATCTGGCCGAGTTGTGCGACCAGTATCCGATCGTTTCGATCGAAGATGGCATGGATGAGTCCGACTGGGATGGTTGGCAGGCACTGACCGACAAATTGGGCGATCGTATCCAACTGGTTGGTGATGATCTCTTCGTGACCAACACTCGTATCCTCAAGCGTGGCATCGATGAGCAGATCGGTAATTCCATTCTGATCAAGTTCAACCAAATCGGCTCGCTCTCGGAAACCCTCGATGCCGTCAAAATGGCGCAGGATGCCGGCTTCACTGCCGTGATCTCGCACCGTAGCGGTGAAACGGAAGACACCACCATCGCCGACCTGGCAGTGGCCACCAACGCCGGACAGATCAAGACCGGCTCGCTGTGTCGTAGCGATCGTGTCGCCAAGTACAACCGCTTGCTAGTGATTGAGCACGCACTTGGCGATCAGGCCGTTTATCCAGGTCTCAAGGCGATCAAAGGGCAGTGACTCAGGGGGATTCTGGGCAGTGTCGGGGGGTTGAGTCGTCAAGGACGTAAGCGATCGCTTAAGGTTTTGTAGGAGATCGCTTACAAAACGCTTAGGAAGTTGGCGACATTGATCAAAAAGTAACCAGTTAATTTATGTATGAAAAGATATAAATTACTGAAATTGCTAGGTTCGCTGTTTTCCTCGGCGTGATGTTACGAGTCAGGACGTCGCAAGAGACCACCTTGAGAACTCCTACCCAACTGCCAAAATGGACTCGGGATGTGGGAAAGCGAGGATTGCTTTTCCGGCAGGATGCCAACGGGATGCTAGTCGTGGTGCGCCGGGTGTGACAGGACGTCGCCTCCCGGCAAGGACGTCACCATAGGAGTCGAGCCAACGGACTGGCTCAAGGGAGTAGCTGGGAGCGGGCGACCTTCGGGTCGCCTTTTTCCTGTCTCAATACTCGCGTGTACGCCACGCGTTCTTCACTCGCGTTCCAGATACTCCAGCTTGCCCGACTTGCCATCCCATGATTCCGCGTCTTCGGGCGGATCTTTCTTTTCCGTGATATTCGGCCATGTCTCGGCCAGCTCCGCATTCAACTCCAGGAACTCTTTCTGGTTATCAGGCAATTCGTCCTCGGAGTATATGGCTTCGGCAGGACATTCCGGTTCGCACAGGGCGCAGTCGATACACTCGTCGGGATGGATGACCAGGAAGTTGGGACCCTCGTAGAAGCAGTCCACCGGGCAAACTTCGACGCAGTCGGTGTACTTGCACTTGATGCAGTTCTCGGTGACGACGAATGTCATGGAATCTCCTAGGTCGTGACTACGTGTGCGATGGTCACTGGAAGGTTCGTGTTATAAGCGACTGAGCCATTATAAGCCGCTATTCTAATGGCGCCCTATTCTAGTCGTGTGCTGCATACCCGGCAAGACGCCCCGGGATTGACAAGGAAGAACGATTGGGCATGAGCTCATGTCGCTAAGAAAGCGTTGAACGAATCACCGTGCGGTTCGGAGCGTAAGTCCGCTGTGAAGCACTCGAATCACGGCCCACCTCCTGTGCTGCAGGGTGTCGTCTACAAGTTTTCACGCCATTCATACAGCATATTCAATGCCTGGCGCGGTGTCAGTCCATCCAGGTCCAGGGAGGCTAGCTGGTCGATCAATGGGTGCGGCACCGTGGCGAACAGGTCCGCTTGCTGAGGTGTCGCGACACTGTCTTGCGGATCCGAGGCGGTTGAGGTAGCTGGTGCTTGCCAATTACCCTGATCGATTTCCTGTTGCTCCAGTGTGGCCAGTTTGTCTCGGGCACGAGCAATCACACTTTGCGGTACGCCTGCCAACTGGGCAACCTGCAGTCCATAACTCTGGTTCGCCGGCCCCTCTTCAACTCGGTGCATGAAGACGATGCCATCCCTGTGTTCGGCAGCAGTCAGGTGTACGTTGGCGACGCCATCGGCGTGTTCGGCCAATGCAGTCATTTCGAAATAATGCGTGGCGAAGAGAGTAAAGGCGCGTGTCCGGGTCAGGTGCTCGGCGCTGGCCCATGCCAGCGACAGACCGTCAAAGGTGCTGGTTCCTCGGCCAATTTCGTCCATCAGGACAAGGCTCTGCTCGGTGGCATTGTGCAAGATGCTGGCGGTCTCCGTCATTTCGACCATGAATGTCGAACGGCCACCGGCCAAGTCGTCGCTAGAGCCGATACGGGTGAATATCCGGTCCACCGGTCCGATCTCGGCACTGTCGGCCGGAACGAAACTTCCGGTATGGGCGAGCAGAGTGATCAGAGCCACCTGACGCATGTAGGTCGACTTTCCGCCCATGTTGGGGCCCGTGATCATCAACATGCGTCGCGAGTCACCCAGGCTCAGGTCGTTGGGAACGAAGGGGGTGTCGCTGACTTGCTCGACAACCGGATGGCGCCCGCCATGGATGACGATACCTGGCACCTCGGCAAGATGGGGACTGACGAAGTCCAGTGCTTGAGCGCGTTCGGCGAACGTCGTCAGGACGTCCAGTGCCGCCAGCGAACGGCCACTGGCTTGCAAGGCATCCAGATCGGTATTGAGGGTCTCTAGCAAATTGTCATAAAGATGCTTCTCGCGTGCCAGGGCACGCGACTTGGCTGAGAGCGCCTTGTCTTCGAATTCCTTGAGTTCAGGGATGATGAAGCGTTCGGCATTTTTCAGAGTTTGACGGCGAATGTAGTCGGCTGGCGCTTCGCGGGCCTGGGCGCGCGGAATCTCGATATAGTAGCCATGGACTCGATTGTAGCCGACCTTGAGACCCGTCAGCCCCGTCCGTTCACGTTCGCGAGCTTCCAGCTCGATCAGGTAGTCGCCCGCGTGTTCGGCCAGGCCCCGGTATTCATCGAGAGTGTCATCGAATCCGTCGGCGATTACGCCGCCATCGCGAATCACTACGGGGGGGTCGTCGACCAGCGCACGATTCAGTGTCTCGCTCAACTCCGGGTAGGGGCGGATATGCCGTTTTAGGTCGTCCAGTGCTGAGCCTTCGTCGAACGTCGTCAGGGCTTCCTGCAGATCGGGCAGGGCGTTCAGTGCCTCACGCAGGCGTGCCAGGTCGCGAGGACGGGCGCTACGTAGGGCGACCCGCGCCAGGATACGCTCGATATCACCGATTCGCTTGAGGTGGTCGCGCAGCGTCGTGAAACCATCGTCGTCAAGCAGACGCTGTACTGCCGACTGGCGCGCGCTGACCTGGCCATGGTCGCGTAAGGGTCGATTCAACCAGCGTTTGAGCAAGCGCGATCCCATGGCCGTAGCGGTCGTGTCGAGGACACTGGCTAGCGTGTTGTCGGTGTTGCCACCGAGGTTGGTATCGATTTCCAGGTTACGGCGGCTGGCGGCATCGATGATCACGGCATCATCGCGACTTTCGACGCCGATGGCCGTGACATGTGGCAGGCGAGAACGTTGCGTGTCCCGGGCATAGTCGATGAGCACACCCGCTGCGGTGAGTGCACACGCCAGATGGGCGCAGCCGAAACCGCGCAGATCGGCAACGCCTAGCTGGTCACATAACAGCCGTGTGGCAGATTCCTGGTCGAATAGCCAGTCGCTCTGCCGTCGTATGCCACGGCGTTCGTTGAAGGCGTCCGGCAGGCTGACGCTTTCGGCGACCAGTAATTCAGCCGGGTCGAGCCGCTGCACCTCGGCGAGCATTTCCGCCTCGCCCTCGACTTCCAATACACTGAAACGGCCGCTGGACAGTTCCAGCCAGGCCAACCCCCAGCGTTCGCCTGTTTGGTTCAGGGCCAGCAGCAGGTTGTCGCGACGTGCATCGAGCAACGCTTCGTCATGCAGCGTGCCGGGGGTGACGATGCGCACGACTTGCCGTTCGACCGGTCCCTTGGCGGTATTGGGGTCGCCCATTTGTTCGCAGATGGCGACTGATTCCCCCGATTTCACCAATCGAGCCAGGTAACTCTCGGCACTATGATAGGGAACGCCGGCCATGGGAATCGGTTTGCCGGCGGATTGGCCACGCTGGGTGAGGGTAATGTCGAGCAGGCCGGCGGCGCGCTTGGCGTCATCATAGAACAGTTCGTAGAAGTCGCCCATGCGGTAGAAGAGCAGCACATCGGGGTGCTCGCGCTTGATGTTCAGGTATTGCGTCATCATGGGCGTATGCTGAGTACTTGCCTGTGACATGGACATCCTTGAAAGTGGATCGCTATGGCGTCAGTGCCGCATGACACGGGCGCCTGCATTTCATCGACAAAGGCTTTATTCTACGCCCATGAAAGGCATCCGTCAGTGGCGTGATGTGGTCGGCCAAGGGAGTGTTATCGTGTCCGAAGTGGTTCTCGAAGCGCAAGACCTGGCGTCTCTCTCCGAACGCCTGGGCGAATTGTGCCGAGCGCGCGGTGTGATGCTGACAACGGCGGAATCCTGTACTGGTGGCGGCGTGGCTAGCGCGATCACGGATGTTGCGGGGAGCTCCGACTATTTCGAGACCGGTTATGTCACGTATGCCAATGCCGCCAAGGCCCGGCTATTGGGGGTGCCAACCGAACTCATCGACAGCCACGGCGCGGTGAGTCGTGCGGTCGTCGAAGCGATGGTTGCCGGGGCTTGCCGAGAGAGCGGGGCCTCTCTGGGGGTCGCCATCAGCGGTGTGGCTGGCCCGGGAGGTGGCAGCGATGACAAGCCTGTCGGCACCGTATGGCTAGCATGGGGTGATAGTCAGCGACAGCAGGCCGAACGGCAGCACTTTGCCGGTGATCGCCGCGCTGTACGCGAGCAGTCGGTGCGTGTCGCGCTGATTGGCCTGATCCGATGGCTGGAAGCGGCGTAAAAATTTTAGGATCAAAGCTAGGCGGCAAGGCGATTTTTCGCCATAATACTGTGTAGCCATACAGTACTTTCCCCTTTGACGATACCAGGAGGCCATGCATGGCACAGGACGACAACCGTTCCAAGGCGCTGAACGCTGCCCTTTCTCAAATCGAGCGCCAGTTCGGCAAAGGGACCGTGATGCGTCTGGGCGATGCGCCACGGGTGACGATGCCTTCGGTATCCACCGGCTCTCTGGGACTGGATATCTCCCTAGGGATCGGTGGACTGCCGTTCGGCCGGGTGGTGGAGGTGTTCGGGCCTGAATCTTCGGGCAAGACGACACTGACGCTGTCGGTGATAGCCGAAGCGCAGAAGCAGGACAAGACATGTGCCTTCATCGACGCCGAACACGCTCTGGACCCGAATTATGCCGAAAAACTCGGGGTCAACCTGGATGATTTGCTGGTCTCGCAGCCGGATACCGGTGAGCAAGCGCTGGAAATCTGCGACATGCTGGTTCGCTCCGGCGGTGTCGACGTGATCATTATCGACTCGGTGGCCGCGCTGACGCCACGTGCCGAGATTGAAGGCGAAATGGGGGACTCTCATGTCGGTTTACAGGCACGACTGATGTCGCAGGCACTGCGCAAGATTACCGGAAACATGAAAACGGCCAACTGCATGGTGGTCTTCATCAATCAGATCCGCATGAAGATCGGTGTCATGTTCGGCAGCCCCGAAACCACCACCGGTGGTAACGCACTCAAATTCTATTCCAGTGTGCGTCTGGATATCCGTCGTACCGGCTCGGTCAAGCAGGGCGATGAAGTGATCGGTAACGAGACCCGAGTCAAGGTCGTCAAGAACAAGGTGGCGCCGCCGTTTCGCCAGGCCGAGTTCCAGATACTCTACGGCAAGGGGATCTACCATGCCGGAGAGGTGGTCGACTTGGGAGTCCAATGCAATCTGATCGACAAGGCGGGTGCCTGGTATAGCTACAAAGGCAGCAAGATCGGTCAGGGCAAGGCCAATGCGGCGCAACACCTCGAAGACAACCCCGCCACCATGGAGGAGATCGAGTCGCAGATACGAGCTCAACTACTGGCATTGTCCGAGCCGGATAAGGCGGAGTCGGACAAGGAGGGGAGCGAGTCGGATGAGGCTGTAGCGACGGACGATGAACGTAACGAATTGCTGTAACACGTCGACAGCATCCGACGGATGAGTGAGAGCCAAGCCATGACGAGGACGACGGAGGTTGCCGATTCAGCGTCACCGCGGGATGATGCTATCCGGCTGCTGGCACGCCGGGAGTATGCCCGTGCCGAGCTGGAGTCGCGTCTCTCCACGAAGGGGCATGCGCCCCAGGCGATTGCCGAATGCCTGGATGCCCTGGCTGAAGAAGGCCTTCAATCGGATCGACGGTTCGCCGAACATTTCGTGCGATCCCGTCTCATGCGTGGCCAGGGGCCGGTCAAGATTCATGCCGACGTCAGTCAGCGTGGCGTTCCCAGGGAGTGGGCCGATGAGGCGTTGGCCGACGCTGATGTCGACTGGTATCAACTGGCATGCGAGGCGCTGGCCAAGCGTTTTTCCGAGCCTGGCGAGCGACCGAGAGACCGGGCGCGCCGCGAACGCTTTCTCGCTGGTCGAGGGTTTGATTTCGCACACGTCCGCTATGCATTGTCGCATGCCTGGGACGATGAACGGTGATACCAACACCGACCATTGACCAGCGCTGAAAGTTACCCCTTGTCTGCGTTATACTGATGGCTTTGCATGGCCTTGGGCCGCTTCGCTTATCGCCACGGATTCATTATGAAAAGCGCAGATATTAGACAGGCCTTCCTGACATACTTCGAAGAGCAGGGGCACACCATCATACCGTCGAGTTCATTGGTGCCCGACAATGATCCCACGTTGTTGTTCACCAATGCGGGGATGGTGCCATTCAAGGATGTATTCCTGGGGCGCGATCCTCGTCCTTATGTACGGGCGACCTCGGCTCAGCGGTGCGTACGTGCCGGCGGCAAGCACAATGATCTCGATAATGTCGGCTATACCGCTCGTCACCACACCTTTTTCGAGATGCTGGGCAATTTCAGCTTCGGTGACTATTTCAAGCGCGAGGCGATTCGCTTCGCCTGGGAGTTCCTGACCGAGCGTCTAGGGCTGCCCGCCGATCAGCTGTGGGTAACCGTGCATGTCAGCGATGATGAGGCCGAGAAGATCTGGAAAGAAGATATCGGCGTCGATCCCGAGCGCTTTTCCAAGCTCGAAGACGACAACTTCTGGCAGATGGGGGATACCGGTCCTTGCGGCCCGTCGTCGGAAATCTTCTTTGATCATGGTTCCGACGTCTGGGGAGGGCCTCCCGGTAGCCCCGAAGAGGATGGCGACCGCTACATCGAGATCTGGAATCTGGTCTTCATGCAATTCGATCGAGATGCACAAGGCACTTTGCATCCGCTGCCCAAGCCGTCGATCGATACCGGTATGGGGCTGGAGCGTGTGGCTGCAGTACTGCAGGGAGTGCACTCCAACTACGAAATCGACCTGTTCCAGAACCTCCTGCAGGCGGCATCCGCAGTAACCGGGCATACCGATATCCTGTCGCCGTCACTATGCGTGATTGCCGATCATATTCGCTCCTGCGCCTTCCTGATCGTTGATGATGTCCTGCCTTCGAACGAAGGGCGCGGATATGTGCTGCGGCGGATCATTCGACGCGCTGTACGCCATGGACATAAGCTGGGGGCGCAGGAACCCTTCTTTCATAAGCTCGTTGCGGCATTGGACGCCGAGATGGGAGATGCCTATCCCGAATTGCGTCAGGCTCGCGCTCGTATCGAGAGTGTGCTGGCCAAGGAAGAAGAACAGTTCGCACGAACACTCGATCATGGCATGGGGTTGCTCGAGACAGCCCTGAACGATCTCCAGAGCGATGTGCTGCCAGGGGAAACCGTATTCAAGCTTTATGACACCTATGGATTCCCGTTCGACCTGACGGCAGATGTCTGTCGCGAACGCGGTGTCACCCTCGATGAAGTCGGTTTTCAGCGTGAGCTGGAGGCTCAGCGAGAGCGTGCCCGTGCTGCCAGTCAGTTCGGTACCGACTACTCAGCGGCCATGGAGATCGAAGGCGAAACGGCGTTTACCGGTTACGACCAGTTGGAAGACAGCGCCGAGGTGGTAGCGCTACTCGACACTCAAGGCAATCCGGTCGATGCCCTTGCCGGCGATCAACGCGGCGTGGTGGTGCTCGACCGCACACCTTTCTACGGGGAGTCCGGCGGCCAGGTCGGCGATACTGGGTATCTGCATGCCGAGGGAGGACGGTTTCAGGTCACCGATACGCACAAGCAGGGAGGCCACCATCTACACCATGGCGTGATGGTCTCAGGGCATATGAAGGCCGGTGCGAGTGTGACGCCACGAGTCGATGCGGCCTTGCGTGCGGCCACCATGCGAAACCATTCGGCAACCCACCTGCTCCATAAAGCGTTACGCATGGTGTTGGGGGATCACGTACAGCAGAAGGGATCGTTGGTTAGTGCCGAGCGCTTGCGTTTCGATTTCAGCCATTTCGAGGCGATGACGCCCGAGCAGTTGTCCGAGGTCGAAGCCATCGTGAATGCGCAGATCCTGGAAAATGCGCCGACTCGTATTGAGCACATGAGCCTCGATGAAGCCAAGGCCAAGGGGGCGGCAGCGCTATTCGAGGCCAAATACGCCGACAATGTGCGTGTATTGACCATCGGGGCAGATGATTTTTCCATCGAGCTGTGTGGCGGGACTCACGTGGCGCGCAGCGGCGATATCGGTTGTTTTCATGTCATTGCCGAAACAGGGATTGCCGCTGGCGTACGTCGAATCGAGGCGATCACGGGAGAGAGCGCACTGGACTATTTCCGTGAGCAGGAAGCGCGAGTGATGCGTATTGGTGAGCGTGTCAAGGCCAAACCGGAGCAGGTGGAAAGTCGCGTCGAATCGCTCATCGAGCGCAATCGTAGCCTGGAAAAGGAACTCGAGCGTTTGAAAGCCAAGCTGGCCAGTGCCGCCGGCAGCGACATGGTGGACGAGGCCCATGACGTCGCTGGCGTCAAGCTCCTTGCCAAGCAGCTCGACGGTGTCTCTGGCAAGGAGCTGCGAGGCGTGCTCGACCAGCTCAAGCAGAAGCTGGGTTCCGGTGTCATTGTCTTGGGTGTTGCCGACCGCGAGGCGGGCAAGGTTAGTTTGATTGCCGGCGTGACCGATGATCTTACCGGCCAGCTCAAGGCCGGTGAGTTGGTCAACCATGTAGCCGCCCAGGTCGGCGGTAAAGGTGGCGGTCGCCCGGATATGGCTCAAGCCGGCGGCAGTGACCCTGGCGCGCTTCCCCAGGCGTTGGCGAGCGTACCGACCTGGGTCGAGGCACAACTCATTTGAGTCGATGTGGTCGGGGCGATCCCGACCCGAGTTTTCTCATTCACCCGTTCGGCAGCATGTCGAATGTAACCAGGGTAAGCTGTCTATGGCGCTATATGTACAAAAATTTGGCGGAACCTCGGTAGGCTCCGTCGAACGCATCAAGGCCGTGGCGGAGAGGGTCAAGCGGTTCCGTGACGAGGGCCATCAGGTCGTGGTGGTGGTTTCGGCAATGAGCGGTGAAACCAACCGTTTGATCGATCTGGCCAGTCAAATTAACGACGAACCGACGCCGAGAGAGATGGACATGCTGGTGTCCACCGGAGAGCAGGTCACCAGTTCGCTACTGGCCATGGCGCTACACCGGTTGGGCGTGGCGGCGACGTCCTATACGGGAGGGCAGGTCGGTATACAGACCGACAGCGCTCATACCAAGGCCCGTATCCAGCGTATCGAGACCGAAGAATTGCGTGCCGACCTGGATGATGGGCAGGTTGTCGTCGTCGCCGGTTTCCAGGGGGTCGATGACGAAGGCAATATCACGACGCTCGGGCGTGGCGGCTCCGACACCACTGGGGTGGCGTTGGCAGCAGCCCTGGGGGCGGATGAGTGCCAGATCTATACTGATGTCGATGGCGTCTATACAACCGATCCGCGGGTCTGTTCACGGGCGCAGCGTCTTGAAGCGATCACCGTTGAAGAGATGCTCGAGTTGGCGAGCCTGGGCTCGAAGGTGTTGCAGATACGCGCCGTGGAATTCGCCGGCAAATACAATGTCGCGTTGCGTGTACTTTCCAGTTTCGAAGATGGCCCCGGCACCTTGATCGTTGCTGATTCAGATGAAGAAGAGGACTCCATGGAAGAACCGCTGATCTCCGGTATCGCCTTTACCGATAAAGAGGCCAAACTCACGCTGCTCAATACGCCGGATGTACCGGGTGTCGCATCACGCATTCTGGGCCCTATCGCCGATGCCAACATCGAAGTCGACATGATCGTACAGAACGTGGCGCCAGTGGGGGATTACACCGACTTTACCTTTACCGTGGCCAAGAGCGATTACAAGCAGACCATGCAGATCCTCAAGGAGCAGGTGCTTCCGGACCTGGGTGGCGGCGAACTGCGAGGTGATGACAAGATAGCCAAAGTCTCGCTGGTGGGGGTCGGCATGCGTTCCCATGCCGGTGTAGCGTCACGGATGTTCCGAGCGTTGGCGGACGAGAACGTCAATATCCGCATGGTCTCGACATCGGAAATCAAAATCTCCGTCGTGATCGACGAAAAGCATATGGAACTGGCCGTGCGAGCACTGCATAAGGCCTTCGGTCTGGACAAGCAGGATATCGAGCCTGAGTGAATCCAGCACGCATGGACACGCTGATGGGGTCTACGCTAGAGGGAAGAGAGCATAACGGTGGTGTAGCGGCTTTCTTTCAACGTCGTTATCGGCTGATATTGTATTGAGGATTTGGCCGCAAGCGATGCATGGCGCATAATCGGCCGTCACACATCGCTTCTAGCCTAGGCATCCCGTTGGAACAGTCTGAGAAGGAGATCAGCTATGCTCATCCTGACCCGCCGTGTCGGCGAAACCTTGATGATCGGTGATGACATCACCGTGACCGTACTAGGGGTAAAAGGCAACCAGGTCCGTATCGGGGTTAATGCGCCCAAGGACGTTGCCGTTCATCGCGAAGAGATCTATCAACGCATACAGCGTGAACGGACCGATGATGACGATGACGTATTGTCCTGAATTCGCCCGACAAAAAGTTCGGTCGAGAGTTGGACAACGAACGGCATAAACGGTAAGATGCGCGCCGTGTTGATGAGGGAGAGATGGCCGAGTGGCTGAAGGCGCTCCCCTGCTAAGGGAGTATGGGGTTGATAGCCCCATCGAGGGTTCGAATCCCTCTCTCTCCGCCAATCCACGTCGATTGGCTGGCATCGATACACAAGAGATAAGGTTTGCGCCCGTAGCTCAGCTGGATAGAGTACCTGACTACGAATCAGGCGGTCGGAGGTTCGAATCCTCCCGGGCGCGCCATCTTTCCGAGCGGGCTCTGAGCCCCTCGCCTGCCTTGGGTCGAGTGATTTTCATCCTCGCATCAGGTGCGGATAACGTCAGCGCCCGTAGCTCAGCTGGATAGAGTACCTGACTACGAATCAGGCGGTCGGAGGTTCGAATCCTCCCGGGCGCGCCAAATTATGACCCGTCCTCCATGAGAGGGCGGGTTTTTCGTTTTGTTGCTCGCCGGGCCCGATCCTGCTGTCTGCCAATGGAATGATGCCGTCTGTCTCGGAGTCCGCGATCGTTTAGAGCGCCACACGTTGTTGTCGGCGCTCTTTTTTTAGTCCATCAAGAAATGCATCGAGTTGCGTTACACGACGAAGCGACATGAAACGATGCGCCGATTCGCTGTCGAGCGAACGCATGTGATTCAACCATTGTTTAAGCAGCGATACCACTATTCGTTCGGGAAGTATGCTACGCTGCAATGCGGCATAAGCGTTCAGAATGTTGGCTCGAGCCGACCATGGGGTAGGCGATAACTGTTCGCCGGTTTGTTGCCAGTGACGAATGCGGTACGCCAGCCACGGGTCTGCAAGCGCCCCGCGCCCTAGCATGACATCACGACATCCCGACAAGCTGCGTATACGCCAATAATCTTCAAGGCGCCAGATATCGCCATTGGCGATGACAGGAATGTCTAGATGGCGTCGCAGGCGATCGATCCATTCCCAATGTGCGGGTGGACGATAGCCTTCATCGCGGGTGCGCGCGTGGACCACGAGATGCTTTGCACCACCGTTTTCGGCCGCGCGTCCACAATCCAGAGCAAGACGGCGGTGGGAAAAGCCCAGGCGTATCTTGGCAGTTACCGGGCACGTGTCGCCGACCGCACGGTTGACTGCGGTGACGGTGCTCTCGACCCGAGAGGGATCACGCAAGAGGGAAGCGCCACCATCATGTCGGTTGACGGTCTTGGCGGGGCAGCCGAAATTGAGATCGATACTGGTGGCCCCGAGATCACAGGCCTGACGCGCATTCTCGGCGAGAGCGTGCGGATCGGAGCCGAGGAGCTGCAAGTGTACGGCGATGCCGCTAGGTGTCTTGGCCTGCTGTGTAGCGAGTTCGGGACAGTGTTTGAGAAAGACACGTGGAGGCAAACGATGATCTATCACACGTATGAATTCGGTCACGGTCCAGTCGAAGCCGGGACATTCAGTGAGTAGGGCGCGAGTATTGGCATCGATGACTCCTTCCATGGGTGCTAGGCCAACACGGCCTCGATGTAGTAAATTAACGACGTTTTGATCGGTCATGGAACTCTTCAACTCGCAGGGAGGCCATTGGTTTGGCACCATCAAGGGGTGACTCACCAATGTGCCATTGCATGACGTTCGGAAGCAGGCAGGTTATTGTACCAGTCGATGATGGCCTGTCGTGACATTATGACCGACCACTGATATCTGCCAAGGGAACGATTACCATGCAGGATCCACAACTGCTGCAGGAAGGTCTGAGCCTGATGGCCTTCGGTATGGGCTTCGTGTTCATCTTCCTGACCGTGCTGGTCGTGGCGACCACCTTGATGTCGGTGCTGATGGGTCGGTTGGCGCCGACACCAGCACCGGTCGATAGCGGCTCTCGAGCCGTGAAGCCATCCCAAGAACACGACGACGAATTGATGGCGGTGATCAGTGCCGCTCTGCATCGCTATCGCCGCCGCCGCTAGTTCGGTATAAGCCGCCATGCCGGCACATTGCCGAACGACTTCGCGGTCTCCTGTACAACTTCATGAGAATGATACACATAAGGACAAGGTCATGAGTGAGACCCAACGCCCGCTGGGCATCACCGACGTGGTGTTGCGTGATGCGCATCAGTCGCTGTTTGCCACTCGCATGCGCCTCGATGACATGCTGCCGATTGCCGAGAAACTCGACCGAGTCGGTTTCTGGTCGGTGGAATCCTGGGGAGGTGCGACGTTCGATGCTTGTATTCGGTATCTGGGAGAAGATCCCTGGGCGCGCATCAGAGCCCTGAAGGAAGCCATGCCGAATACTCGCCAACAGATGCTGTTGCGTGCCCAGAATTTGCTCGGATATCGGCATTACGCCGATGATGTCGTCGACAAGTTCGTTGAGCGCGCTCGTGTCAACGGGGTGGATGTGTTCCGCGTTTTCGACGCCATGAATGACCCACGCAACCTGGAACGGCCGATCAAGGCGGTTGTCGATCAGGGGGGACATGCCCAGGGGGCTATCTCTTATACCGTGAGTCCTGTCCATACCATCGACGGTTGGGTCGAGCTTGCCAAACGTATCGAGGACATGGGCGCTCACTCGGTGGCCATCAAGGACATGGCGGGCCTGCTGACACCCTATACCGCTTTCGAGCTGGTATCACGACTCAAGCAAGCGCTGTCGGTCCCCATTCACATGCAGAGTCACGCCACGACGGGGATGTCGACGGCAACCGCCGTCAAGGCCGTCGAGGCTGGTATCGACAATGTCGACACGGCGATATCCTCGATGTCGATGACTTATGGCCATAGTCCCACCGAGTCGCTCGTGGCGATCCTGAAAGAGACCGAACGCGATACTGGGCTCGATCTTGAGCAATTGGAAGATATCGCCGCGTATTTCCGTGAAGTCCGCAAGAAGTACGCAGACTTCGAAGGATCGTTGAAAGGCATCGATTCGCGCATTCTGGTTGCCCAGGTGCCGGGTGGCATGCTGACCAACATGGAAAATCAGCTCAAGGAGCAGGGTGCCGGTGACAAGCTCGACGACGTCCTGGTTGAAATCCCCAGAGTACGTGAAGATCTGGGATTCATTCCGCTGGTGACGCCGACATCGCAGATCGTCGGTACCCAGGCCGTAATGAATGTCATGATGGGAGAGCGCTACAAGTCGATCTCCAAGGAAGTCCAGGCACTGCTGAAAGGCGAGTACGGCGCGGCACCGGCTGCTTTCAATTCGGAACTCCAGCAGCGTGTGCTGGAGGGGAGCGAGCCGATAACCTGTCGTCCCGCCGATCGCCTGGAACCGGAAATGGATCGCTTGCGAGCGGCACTCAAAGAGAAGGCGAGCAACGAGAACATCCGTCTGGAGAGCGGTGAACGGGAAATCGACGATGTCTTGACCTATGCCCTGTTCCCGCAGATTGGCCTGAAATTCCTGCAGAACCGTGACAATCCCGATGCCTTCGAGCCGGCTCCACAGTCCCCTGTGGAGAATGCCCGGGACAGTCAGCCGCTGGCGAAGACGTCAACGACAATGCCCTCCGCTCCCGCGACTGGGTTGGAAACCTATACCATCACCGTCAATGGTAAGCAGTATGTGGTGGAGGTGGCCGAGGGAGGTCAAATCGACCAAGTGCAGGCCAAGGACAGCAGTCAGCCATCACCTACGACTGCCAGTGGGGAAAGCGCGCCTGTCGCTAGCGGCGAAGCGATTACTGCGCCGCTGGCCGGCAACATCTTCAAGGTGAACGTTTCTCCCGGGGACAGCGTAGCCGAGGGCGATGTCGTGATCATTCTCGAGGCCATGAAGATGGAAACCGAGGTGCGAGCCACCGGCGCCGGCACCGTGTCCGACATCAAGGTCAAGGAGGGCGACAGCGTCGCCGTCGGCGATACGCTGATCGTGCTTTAAGGACAGCCGCATGGAACATCTGCTAACACTCTGGTACGGCTCGGGACTCTATAATCTGGAATGGGGCCAGGCGGTAATGATCGTCATTGGCCTGGTCCTGCTGTACCTGGCGATCAACAAGAAATTCGAACCGTTGCTGCTGGTACCAATCGGGTTCGGCGGTATCCTGGCCAATATCCCCGAAGCGGGACTGGCACTGTCTGCCGCCGAACAGGCTGCGCATCTGGCGCGCCCTGAAGTGCTCGAGCAACTGGGCGGTGCGCTGGGAGTCAATCTTGAAGCCGGCGCCGGTGTCGAGACTTGGCGGCACACCATCACCGAGGCGCTACATAGTGATCTGTCGCCGGCGTTGCTGCGCGATGCCAATGACATGGCTCAGGATGCCGGTTTCGTTCATGGCATGCTGTATCAGTTCTATAGCGTTGCCATTGCTTCCGGTGTCGCCCCGCTGGTGATCTTCATGGGCGTCGGTGCCATGACGGACTTCGGGCCATTGCTGGCCAACCCTCGCACGCTGTTTCTCGGTGCGGCCGCCCAGTTCGGCATTTTTGCCACTCTGATGGGGGCGGTCGGTCTGTCGGCGATGGGCTGGATGGATTTCTCGCTCAATCAGGCAGCGGCTATCGGTATCATCGGTGGGGCAGACGGTCCGACCTCGATCTATGTATCGAGCATTCTCGCGCCAGAGTTGCTGGGGGCCATTGCCGTCGCCTCCTACTCCTACATGGCGCTGGTGCCGTTGATCCAGCCACCCATCATGAAAGCACTGACTTCCGCACGAGAACGACAGATCGTCATGACTCAATTGCGGCCGGTCTCCAAGCTGGAGAAAATCTGCTTCCCGCTGGTGCTGCTGATCCTGGTCGTTCTGTTCTTGCCGGATGCCGCTCCCTTGTTGGGCATGTTCTGCTTCGGCAATCTCATGCGTGAATGTGGCGTGGTCGAGCGGCTTTCCGATACCGCGCAGAATGCCCTGATCAATATCGTGACCATCTTCCTGGGATTATCGGTAGGCTCCAAGCTGGTCGCCGATCGTTTCCTGGCGCTGGAAACGCTGGGAATTCTCGGGCTGGGGATCGTTGCCTTCGGTATCGGAACGGCGTGCGGTATTCTCATGGCCAAAGTGATGAACAGTGTGAGTCGGATGCCCATCAATCCGCTGATCGGGTCGGCGGGGGTTTCCGCCGTTCCCATGGCGGCCAGGGTGTCCAACAAGGTGGGACTGGATTACAACCCACACAACTTCCTGTTGATGCATGCCATGGGCCCCAACGTGGCCGGGGTCATTGGATCGGCGGTGGCCGCCGGTGTGATGATCAAGTACTTGGGGTGAGCGAATGATGCGCGGCGCCATCGGGCGCCGCGTATCGTTTTCATGATCGCCTCGTGGCGATCACCACGGCACCGCGGCACCGTCGGTGCGTGGCTCCGTGCCAGCCGACAGAACCCCGGTGGCCGGATCGCGTCTGATGATCTGGCCGCGGCCGAAACTCAAGCCATCAACGCGCTTGACGATATGGTGACCTCGCCGTTGCAACGCTTGGGCAACGTGATCGGGGAAATGCGGCTCGACTTCCACGGTCGTGCCCTCGGTCCATTTCCAGCGGGGCAGGTCCAATGCTGCTTGTGGATTCAGGCCATCATCAAGCATGGCGCTGACGACTTGCACATGTCCCTGAGGTTGCATGAATCCCCCCATCACGCCGAAAGGGCCGATTGCCTCGTCGTTACGGGTGATGAAGCCGGGAATGATCGTGTGATAGGTCCGCTTGCCTGGTTCCAGGCAGTTGGCATGATCGGCATCCAGAGAGAAGGACCAGCCACGGTTCTGTAAGCTAATGCCCGTGCCGGGAACGACCACTCCCGAGCCGAAGCCTTTGAAGTTGCTCTGGATGAAGGACACCATGTTTCCGTCCTCATCCGCGGTAGCCAGGTAGACAGTACCTCCGGTAGCCGGACTGCCGGGTTCAGGGGTCCGCGCACGGTCGCCAATCAGCTCGGCACGTCGAGCGAGATACTCAGACGACAGCATTTGCTCGCTGCTGGGGCCCATGGAGTCACATTCGGTGATATAGCGTAGACCGTCTACATAGGCGAGCTTGGTGGCCTCTATGCGTTGATGTAATGTCTCGACTGTGTCGCGCCCCGGCTGCCCCAAGCATTCCAGCATGCCGAGTGCCTGCAGAGCGATCATGCCGCAACCGTTGGGTGGAATTTCCCAAATATCGCAGCCACGGAAGTGCGTGGCGATGGGGTCCACCCATTCGGGATGAAAGGCGGCTAGATCCTCTTTGCGCAGGAAGCCGCCATGTTTGCGGGAGAAGTCATCCATGCGCGTCGCCAGGTCCCCTTCGTAGAAGTCTCGCGCGTTACTGTCGGCGATAGCCTTCAGCGTACGGGCATGATCCGGTGCCTTCCATAGCTCGCCGGGGGTCGGCGCACGGCCGTTGGGAGCAAAGGTGTCGAACCAGGGAGCGAAGACAGCATCCTCATAGGCGCCGTACTCGTCGAATGCTTCTGCCCATAGCTGTTGAACCACGGGCGAGACCGGGAAACCTTGCTCGGCAATATCGATGGCAGGCGCCAGCAAATCGACAAATGGCAGCTTGCCGAATCGGTGGGATAGCGCTGCCCACGCTGCGGGCGCACCGGGTACCGTAACCGGCGTCAACCCATGAACCGGCATGCTGTCGAGGCCCTGTGCATGCACCGCTTGGCGGCTGATGCTGTTGGGAGCAGGGCCACTGGCGTTCAAACCGTGGAGTGTGCCATCCATCCACACGATGGCGAAGGCATCGCTGCCAATACCGTTGGAGGTTGGCTCAACCACGGTCAGGGCTGCCGCAGTGGCAATGGCGGCATCGACGGCATTACCCCCTTGTGTGAGTATGTCCCGGCCGATCTGGGCGGCCAGCGTTTGCGACGTAGCCACCATCCCGCGTTGGCCATAGGTCATCATGCGCCGGGAAGGGCTGGGATAATAATGTGCATCGAATGGCATCAGGAATCTCCTCAAGTGATGCGGCTGGCGAGATGCGCCTGGCACGTCGATTCAGGGGCGCGGCTTGCGTCAACCGAGGAATATACCGCCATAAACGAGAGCGCCGGCAACGACAAAGGCTGGATGTATCTTGAAACGCAGCAGAGCAATGGCTGCCGCCAGACCGATCAATACGGTATGTACAGCACCGGCTCCATTGAGACCATCCGTGAAAAAGCTCCAGGTCAGCCATGCCATCATCATGGCGATTACCGGGCGTACCCATTGGCTCATGCGCTTGACGCGCGGAGAATCCCGGTGGCGATAGAGCAGTCCCAGGGCTCCCAGCATCAACAAGAGCGAAGGCACTACCGTGGCGAAAACAGCGATCAGGGCGCCGCCGATCCCGGCAACATCGAATCCTACCTGGCCTGCCATCTTGGTGGCGATCGGGCTGGGTAGCGAGTTGCCGAGTGCCAGGGTCTCCGCGAATTCCTGACCGCTCATCCAACCGTAGCGGCCAACGACTTCCGCCTCGATCAACGGAATGATCGCCGGACCTCCGCCATAGCCGATGATGTTGGGGATGAAAAACGCCAGGAACAGGTGCCAGTAGATCATGACGTTTCCCCCTTGCTCGATGCAGAGGGACGCAGCAGGGCAGCGGCCAGAAGCGCACCGACGACCAGCCCGGGGTGAACGCCGAGCCAGTAGATGATAGTGCCGGAAGCGGCCATCATGGCTAGCGTGATCCACGGCCCCAATGTCAGACGCGACTTGCGCCAGAAGTCCCATGTCAACTGCCCCATCATGATCATGACGACAGGCACCACACCTTGGCCCATGCCACGGATCCAGTCGACGTCTCGGTAGCGACTGAATAGTCCCAGCAGCAGGATCATGGCCACGATCATCGGGAGAATGACGGCCAGTACGGCATTGATGCAGCCAATGACACCACCAATGCGGTAGCCGATGTAACCGGGAATCTTGGTGGCAATGGGGCCCGGCAACGTATTGCCGATGGCGAGAATATCGGCAAACCTGTCGTCATCGACCCACGCATGGCGGCTCACGACTTCCTCGCGAATCAGGGGGATCATGGCCGGACCGCCGCCGAATCCCAGTAGGCCAATACGCAGGAATGACCAGAACAGGGCAGGTTGTGTTGACAGTATCATCTCGAACTATCCTTAGTCGCGAGTGCGTGGCTTGGGCGAGCGGTTCTGATCGATTTGGTATAGTTTGACTGATTTTTTGCTTTTCATCGTTATATAGTAAAAAAATCGATTATTCGTGCAAGCCAATATAGGGGTGGTGCAGTGCAGGGTCAAGCGACGTGGTAGCGAGCGATCGTGGGGAATAAAGCGGTCAGTCCGGTAGGAATAGGCGTCCCTTGAGTCGAGCATGAAGCTCAGTTGACGAAGGACCATCGTCCTCTGGCCAACCTACGGACAGGGTGACCCCGGCGCTGTCGTAATCGGCCCGTTCGATAGGAATGGCGTGATCGGCTAACCAGGCCCTGGTCTCTGCTTCACTGGCGAAATCGACTTGCAAGCGACGTTGTCGTCGTTCGATGTGGTCCCGGCGGGGCAGACTGGCAAGAGCCTGGTTTACCGCCTGGGCATAAGCTCGCGCCAGCCCCCCGGTACCGAGTTTGGTGCCGCCGAAATAGCGAGTGACAACACAACCGATCTGGCCCAGATCAGCACCTTCCAGCACGCGGTACATCGGCCGGCCGGCGGTGCCACCGGGCTCACCGTCATCGGAAAAGCCGATGGCATTCTGTTCGCCAGGCGCTCCGGCGATGAAGGCATGGCAGTGGTGGCTGGCATCAGGGTAGGCTTGCCTGGCCTGATGCAGCAGGATGTCGACATCCTCGATGCAAGACGTATAGGCAACCCAGGCGATGAACCGGCTTTTTTCGACGTTCAGTTCGCTATCGTGCCGTTGGCCTGGCTCCAGGTCGGGGATCGAGTAACGCATCAGGCAGCCGTCGCGGGTTGGCGCATCACACCCATGACCAGTCCGAGCACTTGAATGTCGTCGTTCTTCAGATAAATGGGATCCATGTCATGGTTGGCGGGCTGTAATCTCACACCGGATTTCTCGATATAGAACTTTTTGAGAGTGACTTCCTGATCGTTGATCATCACGACGGCGGTCTCGCCGTTTTCGGCGCTTTCTTGTCGCTCGATGATGATGACGTCACCGTCGAAGATGTTGCAGTCGATCATGGAGTTTCCGCAGACCCGAAGGGCGTAAGTGTTGCGTTTGACCATGCGCGATGGTATCTGGACATAGGATTCATCGGGGCAGGCCTCGATAGGTAGACCGGCCGCTACGCGACCCAGCAAGGGTATATCGATCAGATCCTCATCCTTGATCTCTTCCCAAGCATCGCTCATGGGCAGGTTAGGCTGTCGGTACAGGTAGTGCGGAGTCGTTTGCAGCATGATCATTACTCCCTGGACGCGGTGCAGGCCTGTCATGCAGGGCGCATGATGACCTGTTTATATTTACAGTTATTTTGAAGCTTAGCAACCTTTGACGATCTGGCAAGTGGATCGGCCGGCATGGATCTTGTACGTCGATGGACCGTTGCCTGATCTTACACTAAAGTCATTGGCTGACGCAGCGCCAATGCTGGCGGGGAAAGGGCTTTCCATGTAGAGTGCCGAGCGGATTACCGATGCTGGGAGACACTGGTGAGCTTTCGCCTGCAAGCACAGGAGTTGACCTGTGAGCGCGACGATCGTTGCCTTTTCCGTGACCTCGACATTGAGGTGGGAAGTGGTGATCTGGTGCGCATCGAAGGTCCCAATGGTAGTGGGAAGACCACCCTGCTTAAAATTCTTTCCGGTCAACTGGACGATTATCGGGGCTCTCTCTCGTGGTGTGGCCAGGACTTGAGATCGGTGCGCGGTACCTTCCTTGCTAATCTGCTTTATCTGGGGCATACGTCAGGCGTCAATGCGGGATTGACTGCGTTGGAAAACCTGGCCTGGTATCAGGCATTGAGTGGTGATATCGGGGACACTGCCGGTCGTATGGCAGCGCTGGCGTCGGTCGGGCTTGCAGGTTTCGAGGACGTCCTGGTAGCTCAGCTCTCAGCCGGTCAACAGCGTCGTGTCGCACTGGCGCGCCTGGAACTGACGCCACGCCCACTGTGGATCCTCGACGAACCGTTCACCGCAATCGACAAGGAGGGTGTGGCCGCTCTGGAACATCGACTTGTCAGTCATGTGAGTCAGGGGGGCAGCGTGCTGATGACGACGCATCACGAAATGCCTTCCCTTGGTCAGGTACGTTCCATTCGGCTGGGCGAGATGAGGTGGCAATGAGTCATGTCGGTCCCCTCACGTTACGGGAACCCCGTGGCGGTCTTGGAGTCGCAGTGGTGGCTACCCTACGTCGGGATATGACGTTGAAATTGCGTCGTCGCAGCGAAGTCATGAACCCGCTGGTGTTTTTTGCCCTGGTCATAACGCTGTTCCCGTTGGGGGTCGCCCCCGAGAGCAAGCTGTTGTCGACGATCGCGCCGGGATTGTTATGGGTAGCGGCGTTGCTGGCGACACTGCTTTCGCTGGATTCGTTGTTTCGGGTGGATTTCGATGATGGCAGCCTTGAACAGATGATGCTGTCGCATCAGCCATTGGCGATGCTGGTGTTGCCCAAGGTGGCGGCTCACTGGCTATTGACGGGTTTGCCGCTGGCGTTGATGGCGCCCCTTTTGGGTGTTCTGCTGTCATTGCCGGCGGGTAGCTATGGCGTACTCAGTCTCTCGCTGGCACTGGGGAGCGCCAGCCTGAGCCTGGTGGGCGCCATCGGGGCAGCGCTTACCGTCGGCGTGTCGCGGGGGGGCGTGTTATTGTCATTGCTGGTGTTACCGTTGTATATCCCGGTACTCATATTTGGTACTGGCGCCATTCAGGCGGCGATCGCCGGCAGCGGTGTAGCGCCGCATCTGGCAATGTTAGGCGCGATGCTTGCGGCCGCGCTCATGCTGGCACCCTGGGCCATTGCAGCGTCGCTTCGCATCAGTCTCAATGGATAACGAGCATAATTAATGACAACGACCGATTGAGGACTAGCTAAGGCATGTGGCGCATTATTCACCAACTCGGGTCTCCCAAGGGCTTCTATACCTTGAGTGCGAGACTGCAACCCTGGGTCTGGGCTGCCGCCGCGTTGCTGATGCTGATCGGTGGCCTTTGGGGGTTGCTGTATGCGCCGGCGGATTACCAGCAGGGCGATAGCTTCCGCATCATCTACGTTCATGTGCCGGCGGCATTCCTGGCACAATCGATTTTCGTTGGCCTTGCCGTTGCCGCCGTCGTTTTCCTGGTCTGGAAAATCAAAGTCGCCGACATGGCTGCATCGGTCATGGCACCGTTCGGTGCGGGAATGACATTCGTGGCTCTGTTTTCCGGTGCTGTATGGGGAGTGCCGACATGGGGGACCTGGTGGGTATGGGATGCGCGTCTTACCTCGATGCTGATCCTGTTATTCCTCTACATTGGCATCATTGCGCTGCGCGGGGCATATGCGCACCGAGACAGCGGCTCGCGAGCCGCTTCCGTGCTGGCCATCGTTGGCGTGATCAATATCCCTATCATCAAGTATTCTGTCGAGTGGTGGAATACCCTTCATCAGCCGGCCACGTTCAGTATCACCGAGCGCCCAGCAATGCCGGCGGAAATGTGGCTCCCCTTGCTATTGATGGTGGTCGGCTTCTATTGCTTTTGCATCGCCTTGACGCTGATGCGCACGCGCAATGAAATACTGCGCCGGGAGTCGAGCAAACGCTGGGTGCGTGACTTGGTGAGGGGGCAGTGATGGCGTTCGATTCTGTGTCTTCCTTCCTGGCCATGGGGGGGTATGCCGCTTATGTTTGGCCTGCTTGGGGAGTGACCCTGGCGTTGTTGGTGGGTGCAGTGATCCATGCGCGGGCCGAACGACGCCTGTTGATGCGCGATCTGAAGCGTCGGGAACGCCGCCAGACTCATGTCTCGTCGAAGGAAGGCGTCGATGCATCCTAAGCGCAAGCAGAAACTTTTCATTATCATGGGCTTGCTTTCCCTGGCGGCGATTGCCGTCGGGTTGACGCTTTATGCGCTGCGCAGCAACGTCAACCTGTTTTTCAGCCCGATGCAGATTGCCGACGGAGAAGCCCCGATGGAGCGCCAGATTCGAGCCGGCGGTATGGTCAAGGAAGACAGTGTGTCGCGTAATTCCGAGAATCTGGATGTCGTGTTCACTGTCACCGACTATGTGGACGATCTGGAAGTGCGCTACAGCGGTATCCTTCCCGACTTGTTCCGGGAGGGACAGGGCGTCGTGGTCGTAGGCGAGATGAGGGAAGGCGGGTATTTCCAGGCCAGCGAGGTCATGGCCAAACATGACGAGAATTATATGCCCAAGGAAGTGGCCGATGCGCTCGAGGAATCCGGCTATTCACCCGAGGATTATGGGGTAAAGGTCAAGGGCGCCGATTAATGGAGCTGCCATGCCGATCAAGATGATTCCTGAAATTGGCCACTTCGCTCTGATCGTCGCGGTATTGATGGCGGTGATTCAGACCGTCATGCCACTGGCCGGTGCGGCCACGCGACGCCCTCTGTGGATGGCTTACGCTTCCCCGATGGCAATGGGGCAGTTCATTTTCGTTCTGTTCGCCTACTTGTGTTTGACAGCCAGCTACATGCTGGACGATTTCAGCGTGGTCAATGTCGCCAACAATTCCAACTCGATGTTGCCTTGGTATTATAAGTTCAGCGCCGTATGGGGGAATCATGAGGGCTCGGTACTTCTGTGGAGTCTGATCCTTGCCGGTTGGGGGTTCGCTGTCAGTCGCTGCTCGACGGGGCTGCCGCGCGATATGGTGGCCCGCGTGCTCGGCGTGATGGGGATGGTCTCGGCCGGTTTCCTGCTGTTCGTGCTGGTGACCTCGAACCCCTTCGAACGTTCGCTCCCCAGGGTTCCCGCTGATGGTGCCGACCTGAATCCCCTGTTGCAGGATTTTGGTCTGATCATCCATCCGCCCATGCTATACATGGGATATGTGGGGTTTTCCGTGGTCTTCGCGTTTGCGATTGCCGCCTTGCTCGGTGGTCGGTTGGACTCGGCCTGGACGCGTTGGGTTCGCCCCTGGACGAACGTAGCCTGGGCATTTTTGACCGTTGGCATCGCACTGGGGAGTTGGTGGGCCTACTATGAACTCGGCTGGGGCGGCTGGTGGTTCTGGGACCCTGTCGAGAACGCGTCCCTGTTGCCCTGGTTGACCGGCACCGCCTTGATTCATTCGCTGGCAGTGACCGAGAAGCGGGGAAGTTTCAAGAGTTGGACCGTGTTGCTGGCCATCTTCACCTTCTCGTTGTCGTTGTTAGGCACGTTTCTGGTGCGCTCTGGCGTACTGACATCGGTTCATTCGTTCGCCAATGATCCCTCACGCGGTCTGTTCATATTGGTCCTGTTGGGCATCACGGTGGGGCTGTCCCTGTTGGTATTCGCACTGCGCGCCCCTCGGGTCAGTCATGTCGTCGGATTTGGACTGGTCTCACGGGACTCGCTGCTGCTGGTCAACAACATTCTGCTTGTCATCATGACTGTCACGGTGTTGTTGGGAACACTGTACCCCTTGCTGCTTGATGCCTTCGGACTGGGCAAGATCAGCGTTGGTCCTCCGTACTTCAATGCGCTGTTCGTACCGTTGACGGTACTGTTATGCATCTTCATGGGACTCGGGCCGGTTGCTCGCTGGAAGCGCATGGCCGGTGGTGAGTTGCGTCGCCGCTTATGGCTCGCCGGTGTGGTCGCCCTGGCCATCGCCGCTTTGGCACCGCTCGTCTATGGCGGTGAATGGAATCTCTGGGTATCGCTGGGATTGGTGGCAGCGCTCTGGGTCGTGTTGCCGCTGGTGCGTGACATGACCGACAAGGTTCGCAAGGCAGCGTCGCTCTGGCAGGGGGTGCGGCGTCAGTCCCTGGCGTATTGGGGCATGGTGCTGGGCCATCTTGGCATGGCGGTCACGATCGTCGGAGTCACGGTGGTATCCAACTACAGCGTTGAGGAAAACGTGCGTATGGCGCCTGGCGATAGTGCCGACGTGGCAGGCTACACCTTCACTATGACTGGGTTGGAGAGTCGGCGTGGCGCCAACTTCCTGGCCGATACCGCAATCATGAAGGTCGAAGGCGATGACGGTGAGCACCTCTTCGTCATGGAACCGGAAAAGCGTCTCTATCTCGCGCGTGGCATGCCGCTGACCCAGGTGGCTTTGCGCCCCGGCCCGCTGCGTGACCTGTACGTGGCGATGGGTGAGGAGCTCGATGGCGATGCCTGGGCGATGCGTCTCCAGTACAAACCCATGGTGCGTTGGTTGTGGCTGGGTGCGATACTCATGGCGTCCGGTGGCTTGCTGGCTGTTGTCGACCGTCGCTACCGACGCCGGTCGACCGTCCAGTCGGGCAGTGAGTCGAGTTCGTCGGCACAGGAGGCGACGGCATGAAGCGTCGGTTGCTATTGCTGTTGCCGTTGGCTGGATTCATCGGGTTGGCGATCTTCCTGTACATGGGGTTATCGATGGACCCGTTCGGTCGTGATTCGGCACTATTGTCCGAGGAATTTCCCCCCTTTGAACTGTCGACGCTCGCGGAGCCGGATCGTCGTGTCGACGAATCGCTGTTCGAAGGGGAGGTCACGGTCGTCAATGTGTGGGGCGAGTGGTGCCCGACCTGCAAGCAGGAAATGCCGCAGTTGCTTGATCTGGCCGATCGTGGCATTCGCCTCATCGGCATCGATTACAAGGATACGCGCGATAAAGGGCGTGAATTCCTCGATGAGTTCGGTAACCCCTTCGAACTCAACATTTTCGATCCCAATGGCGACCTGGGCTTCGAGCTTGGCGTTTACGGCGCACCTGAGACATTCATCGTCGATGCTGACGGCGTGATCCGCTATCACCATACCGGCTACATCAAGCCAGAAGACGTGCGTGACACCATTTTGCCGGAGGTGGAAAAATGGCAGCGATAGGCCGCACCCTGATGGTACTGTGCCTGGTTGCTCTGGCTGGCGCGGTCAATGCCGATGCCGTGCGCGATTTCGATGATCCGGTCGTGGAAAAACGCTACCGTGAGTTGACGGCGTCGATGCGTTGCCCCAAATGCGAGAATCAGGCAATCGATGATTCCAACTCGCCGGTTTCCGCGGATATGCGCGATCGGGTGTATACCCTGCTTCAGGAAGGACGTTCGGATCGAGAGATTCAGGATTTCATGGTGGATCGTTTTGGCGACTATGTGCTCTACAACCCACGCCTCGAAGGGCGAACCCTGTTGCTCTGGGGGCTGCCTTTTGCATTGCTTGTCGTGGGTGCCACCGTCGTTGCCCTGATCGTGAGAGTCAGGCGCCGTGCATCCGCTCAGGCACTCTCGGCAGAGGAGCGTGCCCGGCTGGATGAGTTGATTCACAGCGAGAGGACCGAATGACGATACTCTGGCTTGCCTTTGCGCTGCTGTTGCTGCCGGCCCTGTGGCTGCTGGTTCGCCCATTGCGTCTGGCATCCGGCGTGCGCGATACCCAACAGTCCTATGAAGCCAATGACGTCACGACACAGCAGAATGTGTCAATTTATCGCCGTCGCCTGGCGTCACTGCAAGCCGCACGCGACCGGGGAGACGTCGACTCCGTGCGTTTCGAGGAGGATCGCCTCGAGCTTGAGCGCAATCTGCTCGACGATACCCAGGATACGGCGCGCCGCCCTCTCAAGCATGCTGGCTCGGGACGTATCGCCGTACCTGTCGTCATGCTATTGATGGTGGCAGCCAGCGTGGTGTGGTATCAGCAACGAGGCAGTGAAGGCGACTTATCGTTGTATGCCACTCAGCAGAAGGTAAGCAACCACCCCGATGGCTCGAACGCGATGATGATCGAGGCACTCGAGCGAGAAGCTGTTGCGCAGCCCGGCAATCCCAACGTCTGGTCCTCGCTGGTTCCTCTGTATCGAGAAACCGGCCAGGCGTCGGAAGCGATCCAGGCGTTGGAGCGCTTGATCGAGTTGGAAGGTCGCCATCCATCGCTGCTTGCGCAACTGGCGCAGACCCAGTATTTCGCTGCTGATCGAACCATGAGCGATGAGACGCAAGCTTTGGTGGATGAGGTGTTGCAAGCGGATCCACGCAATCCGAGCGTGCTCGGCATGCTGGGAATCCAGGCTTTCGATGAGGCGCGTTACGAGGAGGCCATCGAGCATTGGCGCCGGGCGATTGCGGGCCATGACAATCCCGATGCCGCCGCATCGCTACGTGAAGGCATTGCTGAAGCCCAGCGTCGGCTGGGCGTATCGGAGCCCAGGGTCGATGCCGGCATGGCCGGGACTGCCGGCATTCGCATACGCGTCAGTCTCGATGAGGCACTGGCTGATCGGGTCGAGACGGGCGATACCGTATATGTGATTGCCCGCGACCCGGAAGGCGAAGGCCCGCCTCTGGCCGTGGCGCGTGCACGAGCCGATGAGTTGCCGCTGACGTTGACGCTCGATGATGGCCATGCCATGAGCGAGCAGGCGCAACTTTCCGATGTCAGCGAAGCGAGACTCATGGTGCGTGTGTCCTCCAGTGGCCAGGCCACTCCCCAGCAGGGCGATCTGTTCGGTGAGCACGAGGCCGTTCCTGTAGGGCGTGACGAGACGGTGGATATCGTCATCGATCGGGTATTCGACTGATGCGGTTGACATCGATCAAGCTGGTAGGTTTCAAGTCATTCGTCGACCCGGTAACCGTTCCCTTTGACGGCAACATGACAGCCATCGTCGGGCCCAACGGGTGTGGTAAATCCAACATCATCGATGCCGTACGGTGGGTCATGGGGGAATCCTCGGCCAAGACGCTGCGCGGCGAATCGATGACGGATGTCATCTTCAACGGTTCCACGACGCGCAAGCCGGTCGGCCAGTCATCCATCGAATTGTTGTTCGACAATCGCGATGGAAGCATGGGCGGGCCGTATGCCCAGTACGCTGAAATTGCCGTCAAGCGCCAGGTAAATCGCGATAGTCAGTCGACCTATTTCTTCAATGGCCAGAAATGCCGTCGTCGCGATATCGCCGACTTGTTTTTGGGCACTGGCCTGGGACCGCGCTCCTACTCAATCATTGGTCAAGGCATGATTTCGCGCTTGATCGAAGCACGCCCCGAGGAGTTGCGCGCCACCCTCGAGGAAGCCGCGGGCATTTCCAAGTACAAGGAGCGGCGCCGCGAGACCGAAAACCGTATGCGCCGCACGCAGGAAAACCTGGCACGGCTCGATGACATTCGCGAGGAACTGGATAAACAGCTGGAGCGCCTCGAACGCCAGGCCGAAGCGGCCAAACGCTATCAGTCGCTGCAGCAGCAGGAACACCGCTTGAAGGGGGAGCTGGCCCTGTTGCGGGCCCGCGCTCTGCGTCATGAGCAGCAGGAAGATGAACGGCGTGCCACTGAATTGGAAACGGCGATAGAGCGCGAATTGCTGGGCCAACGGCAGTGTGAGACACGCCTTGAACAGGCGCGTGGCGATCACGATAATCTCGCTGCAGAACTCGAAGGACACCAGGCCCGTTTCTACGAGACCACGGCCGCCATCGCCAGACTCGAGCAGGATCTGGCGCATGCGCGCTCACGCGAGTCGCAGTTGGCTAGCGATCTTGAGGCCACTCAGCGGGAACTGGCTGAACTCGATGAACTCGGCGGGGCGGATGCCGAGCGGCTGGTCGAGCTGGACGAACGACTTGCCGAGATCGACCCCCGGCGGGATGAGGTCGCTGAATCCCTGGCTCATCTGGAAAGCGAGATCGAGGAGGCCGAGTCCCGTCATGCTGAGATCGCCGAGCGCTGGGAAGCCCTCAGCGAATCGCACCGCCAAGCCGGTTACGAGGCGGACCGGGCCCAGGATCGGGTACACAACTTGGAGCAAGCGCTAGAAGCGCTTGCCGCCGAAGAACAGCGTCGTCGCCAACAACATGGCGAGTTGCCCGATATCGAGGCGCTTCAGACTCAGCGTAGTGAACTGAACGAGCAGCGAGACAATGCCGAAGCTGCATTCGAGCGTGTCGAAAACCGGCGTCTCGAGTTGCAACGACAGCGTAGCGCGATTCAGCAGCAAATCTCGGACGATGAGCAAGTGCGCGAATCCGAACGTCAAGTCAGAAGCCGGCTGCAAGGGGAACTGGCATCATTGGACGCGTTGATTCAGGCCGGGCTGGCGGATCATGATGCGGCGCTCGAGGAATTCCTGGCACAGAAGGGGCTCGACGATGCACCGCGTCTGGGGGAATGTCTCCAGGTCGACCCGGATTGGGAAGAGGTCGTTTCCTGGGTGCTCTCTCCCTGGATCGGTGCTCGGTTGGTACCTGACACTCGCTGGCGGGATACGCTGGAAGGACTCACCAGTGGCGAACTCCCGTTGTTGGCCGCTCGGGATGACAGCGAGCCTGCCGCTGCCGGTCGGCTGGCCGCGAAGGTGCATGGTGCCGGTGCCGCTGGCTCACTGTTGGCCGGCATCATATGTGCCCGCTCCCATGATGACGCCTGGCAACAGCGGTCATCGCTGAAGGCCGGCGAAAGCCTGATCACGTCTGACGGCTTGTGGCTGGGGCGGGACTGGGTACGACGTCGTTGTTCCGCGGAAGCCGGTGACAGCCTGCTGACCAGCCGCCGTCGCCGTGACGAAGTGGCCGAGGAACTGGCAACGATCGATGCCCGGCTGACCGATCAGGATCAGCGTCTCGACGAGGCGCGAGAACGGCTGCGTGAGTGTGAAACGGAGCTGGAACATTGCCACCAGGATTCGCTCGACCGTGATCAGCAACGCCAGCAGGTCAAACTGCGCGAATCCAACCTGGCGACACGGCTCGACCATAGGGAAGCGCGTGCGCGCGAACTCGACGAGGAGTTCGAGAGATTGGCTGAGCAGCGCGAGACGCGTCGCGCTGAACTCGAGGAGGCGCGCAATCAGTGGCAGGTTGCAATGGCAACGCTCGATGACACGACACGCCAACGTGGCTCCATCGATGAGGAGCGTCGCCAGGCTCAGGAGCATTTGACTGCACTCCGTGATCGTCGACGGCCGTTGGCCGAACAGTCACAACAGTTGGCCCTCGAGCATCAGCGCTTGACTACCGAACGATCTGGCCTGGTTCAGCAGCGCCAGCGCGCGGAACAATCGCGAGCGCGCTTGTTGGAGAAACGTGATGAATTGCAGGCTCAGCGCGAGCAACTGCGGGAGCCAGAAGCAGACAGCCAGGAGCGTCTGGAGGCATTGCTTCAACAACGTGACCGTGATGAGCGCGCGCTGAATGAATGTCGTGATCGGGCTGCCGGGCTGGCGGAGCAGTTGCGACACGATGAACAGGCTCGGCAGCAACACGAGCAGGAACTGGCACGTTTGCGTGAGCAGCTTCAGGAAACGCGCATGCAGATTCAAGCACTGATGCTGAAAGCCGAGACTCAGGATGAGCAGCTTACCGAGCTGGGTCACGATGCCGAGGAACTGGCCCGCACACTGGATGCCGACGCTACCGAGTCGGCCTGGCAGAGTCATCTCGAGAGCGTCACTGACAGGATCCGTCGTCTTGGCGCCATCAACCTTGCGGCTATTGAAGAATACGATCAGCAGGCCGAGCGTCGCGATTACCTCGATGGACAACATGCCGAATTAAGTGAAGCATTGGAGACATTGGAGCGGGCTATCCGCAAGATAGATCAGGAAACGAGGACTCGATTCAAGCAGACCTTTGATCGGGTCAATGCAGGTCTGGGGGAACTTTTTCCCAAGGTCTTTGGTGGTGGAACCGCATGGTTGACGCTGACCGGCGAGGATTTGCTGGAGACTGGGGTTGCGATCATGGCATGCCCTCCCGGCAAGAAGAATACATCCATTCACTTGCTATCCGGTGGCGAAAAGGCTTTGACAGCACTGTCGCTGGTTTTTGCTATATTTCATCTCAATCCGGCACCGTTTTGTCTGCTCGATGAAGTCGATGCCCCTCTTGATGATGTCAATGTGAGTCGCTACGCCAATCTGGTTAAAGACATGTCCGAGTCGGTTCAGTTCATTTATATCACCCACAATAAGATTGCGATGGAATCCGCAGAACGATTGCTAGGTGTTACCATGCAGGAACCTGGGGTATCTCGGCTTGTCTCAGTCGGCGTTGAAGAAGCGACAGAGTTGGCTGACGCATGAAAGGCTTGCAATGACCCGTCCAACCGGTTTACAAGGAAAGAAGACCGATGAAGTTCAGGGACTACCGAAGGGCGATTGCTCTGGGCGCAAAAAGTTCCCCACCAGAAATTGATGGAACTTGACATTCAAAAAAAGTGGCCCTTTTTTTGGAATTCGCGCTATGCTGTTGACGAACAATGTACAGGCATGGCGCCTAAGCAAACAGGCAAGACGACCCATGGAACTAAGAGAGTGGCTTATCATCCTGGGGCTGGCGCTGGTGACCATCATCGTTATTGATGGTGTTCGTCGCCTTCAGCGCCAGCGTAGAGTCCCCCGCTTGGACCGGGCCGACAGCGCGTCGACCGGCGGGAGTGAGGGGAAGGAACCGGTGGATCCCGAACAGGCTGCCCGCGAAGCGGAAGTCAGTTGGGAGTTGCCTAACGGCGGCGCTCGGGTCATCAGGCCGGCGGAGCACGACGTCAAACCCAAACCCAAGATAAAACGACAGGATCATCCTGGTCCGTCTCGTGTGCTGTCGGAGTGGCGTCGTCAATATAATGATGCGTCATCCGACCCGTCATCGACTGCTGCCGAGGCATCCCCCTCCCGGGAAACGTCCTCTCCTGCCAGGGAATCCAGTCGAGAGACAACGCGCGCTCAGACGTCCAGGCCAGCTCCCGAGCAACAACCTCGGCCTGAGGTGGCGGCTCGTGATGAAACGGCAGGGACGCATGC
The DNA here is from genome assembly GCF_008079445.1 of Aidingimonas lacisalsi. Lineage (GTDB taxonomy): Bacteria > Pseudomonadota > Gammaproteobacteria > Pseudomonadales > Halomonadaceae > Aidingimonas > Aidingimonas lacisalsi. Next base: position 181,865 of record NZ_VRYH01000003.1, read on the forward strand.
AGCCGTCGGCGACGAACGAGTCGCGCAGGACCGGTCTGACCGCAGCGCATTTCCGCCTTCCCCTGAAACCGAGTCACCTACGGGCGAGGCGGCTTATACTGGCGTCAGCGCCGATGATGACAGCGCCGCTAGCGATGGTGACGAAGCCCGGCGTGAGCCGACTCTGGCTGCCTTTTCCGCCGATGAGGCCAATGAAGCAGATGCCGCTGCTGCGCCACTCTCTGCGGATCCGGAAGATCATGGCGATTACCATGATGCGGAGCGTTATCGTCTTGTCGATGTGGAAGGCGTGACCGATTCGCTGAAATCCAAGTCCGCCAAGGTCGGGGCTTCCGTGCAACGCTTCGGCACCTCCCTGCAAAAGGGGCTGTCGGAGCGCAGGGAACATCGCAAGAAGCATAAGCTCGACAAGGCGCAAGCCAAGGCTGAAGAACAGGCACGCAAGAATAGCCGTCGCCAGCAGGCCCAGGCCGAGAAGGACGCCCGGGAAAAAGAAGCTCGGCTAGCAGCAGAGCGTGAGCGCCTGGAACGCGAAGCCATCGACGCCCAGGATTACGATGATCCCCTCTTCGTACCGCGTGGCGCGCCCTCGGCCTCCGATCATTCGGCCGGCGCTCATGACGACGAGCGCTCCAGCACGGCGGAATACGCACGCGACGGTAGCGATGAAGGCTCGCCTGGAGTGACGTCACATCCTTCCTTCGAACGTGTGTTGCGTAATGACGTGAATGCTGATCATGCGCGTGAGACATTGGTGAATGCCGAAGAAGTCATCGTCATCAGTGTCATGTCGCATGAGGAGGAGGGGTTCTCCGGCGCCGCCTTGCTTGACCTGTTGCTGGCATGCGGTCTGCGTTACAGCAGCGATATGGGAGTCTTCCACCGTTTCGAAACCGAAGATCCCAACAGCGAACTGCAATTCTCGATGGTCAACGTGGTGAAGCCGGGGACGTTCCCCATCCAGTCGATGGATGATTTCCGAACGCCCGGTGTGACGCTGCTGATGCCACTCCCTTGTGCGAGTGACACCTTGTCCTCGTTCGAAGCCATGGTGGAAACGGCCATGGTAGTGGTTCGTCACCTTGGCGGTGAGCTCAAGGATGAGAACCATAGTGTCATGACCGCTCAGACTGTCGAATTTGCCCGTCAGCGGGTCCAGGAGTTCGAGCGTCGGCATCGATTGCACCGCTATCAGGCAACGTAGCGGTAAACCAGTCGCGTGAAGCAGTGAGGAAACCAACCTCGTGACACATTCACGGGGTTGTTTTCTTCCGGGCAAATATCAAGAATCGTTGGCTTACGGCTTACCCCTTCGACCGAGACAGGATCGCATGACCCAGCCCGACAAGGACACGCTCGACGACGTTGCGCGACTGCGCCGCGAGCTTGAAGATGCCAACTACCGCTATTACGTGCTCGACGAACCGGCCATTCCCGATGCCGAGTATGATCGTATGTTACGTCGTCTTCAGGAGATCGAATCCGATTATCCTGAGTTGGTGACGCCGGATTCGCCGACCCAACGTGTCGGAGCAGCACCCGCCGATGGTTTCCCCGAAGTCGAGCATGCCGTACCCATGTTGTCGTTGGATAATGCCTTCGATGAAGAAGAGCTGGCCGCTTTCGTCAAACGCCTTGGCGAACGGCTGGAACGGGATGCTGAACAGCTCGCGTTCTGCTGTGAACCCAAGCTGGATGGAACCGCTGTCGCGCTGGTGTATGAAAATGGCGTTTTGGTCAGTGGCGCGACGCGTGGCGATGGTCGCACTGGTGAAGGTATCACCACCAATCTGCGGACGCTGCGCTCGATTCCTCTGCGACTGCGCGGTGATGAAGTCCCCGGTCTGCTCGAGGTTCGTGGCGAGGTGATCATGAGCCACCAGGGGTTCGAGGCTCTCAACGCACGTGCTCGAGAGCATGGCGATAAGGTCTTCGCCAATCCCCGCAACGCTGCTGCAGGCAGCCTGCGTCAACTCGATCCACGCATTACGGCGACCCGCCCGCTGGAATTCTGCGCTTACCAAGTGGCTCGACTCGATGAGGATCTGACAACGGGCAGCCATTCGGCATTGATGGAGCGCCTGCAAGGCTACGGCTTTCGCACCAGTCCGGGGTGGCAGGTGGTCAAGGGCACGCACGGGTTGATCGATTATTGCCGTTGGCTCGGCGAGCGCCGCGACGCGCTGGGCTACGATATCGATGGTGCCGTGATCAAGGTCGATGACCTGCGCTTGCAGCGGGAACTGGGCTTCGTTGCCCGCGCACCGCGGTGGGCGACCTCCTTCAAATTTCCAGCCCAGGAGCAGATTACTCAGCTCAACGATGTCGAATTTCAAGTCGGTCGTACTGGTGCGATTACGCCTGTGGCGCGCCTTGAACCGGTCTCCGTGGCGGGCGTGACCGTGTCCAACGCGACCCTGCACAACGCAGATGAAATCGCACGTCTCGGTGTAAAAATCGGCGACTGGGTCGGAGTGCGACGAGCCGGTGATGTCATCCCCCAGGTGGTGCGCGTGTTGGAAGATCGGCGACCCGACACGGCACAGGAGATTGTCTTTCCCGAACGGTGTCCCGTCTGCGGTTCCCAGATCGAGCGTCTCGAAGACGAAGCGGTGGCCCGTTGTTCCGGCGGGTTGTATTGCAGCGCTCAACGCAAGGAGGCGTTGAAGCATTTTGCCGGCCGCCGAGCACTGGATATCGATGGTCTCGGCGAGAAACTCATCGATCAACTGGTCGACAAGGGCTGGGTCGAATCGCTAGGCGATCTGTTCCGTCTGACCGTCGATCAGCTGGCCGAATTACCACGCATGGGCAAAAAGTCATCACAGAACCTGGTCAATGCGCTGGAAGCGTCCAAGGACACGACACTGCCGCGCTTCATCTATGCACTGGGGATCCGCGAAGTCGGTGAAGCGACTGCTGCCAATCTGGCCCGACATTTCGGCACGCTGGAGGCGCTGATGGCGGCCGACAAGGCATCGCTGGAAACCGTGGACGATGTCGGGCCGGTGGTGGCTGCACATATCCATATTTTCTTCCAGCAACCGCATAACCGCGCGACCATCGATGACCTGAGACGGGCAGGACTGCGCTGGGCGGAGAGCGTCGTCGAAGTGCGTCCGCAGCCGCTGACGGGCCAGACCTGGGTGTTGACCGGCACGTTGGAATCCATGACGCGCGATGAAGGCAAGGCGCGTCTTCAGGCGCTGGGAGCCAAGGTGTCAGGTAGCGTCTCGCAGAAAACCGCCTGTGTCGTTGCGGGACCCGGCGCCGGAAGCAAACTGGCCAAGGCCGAAGAGCTTGGTGTCGACGTGCTGGATGAGGCGAGTTTCATCGAACGACTCAATGAATGGGAGAGTCAGACATGAGCGGACGTTTCGTCGAGGTACCCCATACCATGCTGCCAGGCGAGACGCTGGATGCACTACTGGAAGCCTTCGTGACTCGCGAGGGCTATGACACGACCGATACCGGCGACGGCATGCGTGGTTGGGTCCGTGAGCTCAAGCGACAGCTGGAGCGCGGCGACTTGTTGATCGCTCACGATCTTCAGACGGAGATGACCGAAGTGATGACACTGACGCAGTGGCGAGCTTTCGGTCGTGATGTCGGCGATGACGAAGAAGGATAGCGTCATCATGTCGGCGGCGGGCTCCCTGGGGGGCATGGAGGAGCCCACCCAGGGGAAATGGCGGGATGTCGGGTTACAGTAGCAGCGGGATCCCCGTCCCAGAGATCAACAGAATCAACGCGCCGCCAAGACGCGAAGAGATTTGCGCGAAAGGCATCAACTGCATGCGCCGCGCTGCGGAAAGCACGGCGACATCTCCGGTTCCGCCCATGTTCGCCATGCACAGCCCTGCCGTAATGGCCGACTCGATCGGGTAGAAGCCTACCAACTTGCCGAGCAGGCCAGCGCCCAGAGTGGCTCCCGTCACCACGGCGAAGACGATCATGACATAAGTGGGTGTCAGGGCCTCGATCACTGTGCCCAGATCCGTATAGGCCACACCGATACCGAACAACAAGGCAAACGTCCAGTTCCGGGCGACGAAGCCATACCACTGGCTGGCGGCGTCTGCCAGCGTTTGTGGCACCATGCCTGTGATCTTGAACAGGGCGACCAGAATGATCATCAAGGCGTAAGGGTGCAGTGGAACCAACTGGCCGAGCAGTTGCCCGCTAACGTAAAATCCCAAGGACAGCATAACGCCGATACCCAGGGCACCGAGATCCAGTTGGGGCTGGTGATCCTCGAGCTCGACCCCGGCCATGATCTGCCCATTGCCGGTCAGGTTGGGATAGCGTTCACCGAGTTTGGCGAGCAGGCTGGCAAAGACAATGGCGAAGACATTGCCCAGCGCCAGGGCAGGCACCAACAGCGAAATATAATAACTGGCCGGCTGGCCCAGCAACTGTTCATAGATCTGGCTCATCGGCACTGCACCCGCTCCCATGCCGCCACCAAGGATCGGCAAGGTGATCACCAGCACGGCATCGCCGATGCTGAAACCGACCAACATACCGGCGAGTGCGGCTAATACGACGGCGCCAATCACCGCACCGATAATCGGTACGAAGTAGCGTGTACCGATTTGCACGAGTGCTTTCGGATCCATGCCCAGGATACTGCCGGTAATCAGGGCGGCGATATAGAAATTGAGAAAGCCTCCGCCTTTCATGAAATCGGTGACCGTCGTGTTGACGCTATCCGGCATCACCGGGAAGTACATCAGCGTCGCAGCACCGAAGATAGCCAGGATGGCACCTCCGCCCAGGTAGGTACGTACGATCGGCATGCGGTCACCAACGAAGCCGAGGGCCTCACCGAAGATCATCATGATCAGCAGACCGCCAATCATGCCCGTTGGCAAGGAGTCGGTATAGATGGCGGCCAGCAAGACTATGGCCATGAGGGAAAACGCGGGCACCGGCATGCCCGCAACGCGTGGCCAGCTTGGGCGATTGTCAGTGCGTTTGGCAGTAGAGGTCAGGGTATGATTCATGGCGTCTCCTTCGAGCCGCCGCTGTCAGGATAAGCGGTCGGCCTCTTGGCCGTTCAGGGATAGCTTGGGTGTGGGCAGGATAAGTGCTGAGCCGTCGTGACCAAGATTGGCGAAGTTTGTAAATTGTTTTGTCATTATTGAAAGCGCTGCCTGGCGTGACGTCAGAGCAGGCTGGACTAGCCAATACCACCTTGGTCTAAAAACTGATGAAATAGGGGCGTCGAGCACAGGATGATCGGAACACCCGGGTGAAGCGTTTGCGACCACGACTGAATATTCTGATTTCACTACTGGCGGCACTCATGGTGGTGCTGTCGCTGGGCGTGGCCTTGTGGTTATTCACGGTCCAGTTGAGAGAGACAGCGGAGCAGGATCAGGCGACGCGCGTCACCGATCTGGCACGCAGCCTGGCGGAACGTGACAGTGTGCGTCGAGCATTACAGGCGAATGCAGCGAGGTCCGATAGCGCACTGCAAGCCGATGTCGATGGACTTCGTCGTGCACTGGATGTCGATTTCATGGTGGTGATGGACAAGCAGGGTATCCGCCTGACGCATCCCAATCCCAAGCGCATTGGGGAACCGTTCGTTGGGGGCGATGAAAGCGCTGCACTGGCTGGAGACCATTATGCCTCACGATCGCAAGGCACTCTGGGAACGAGTATCCGTGGGTTTGCCCCGGTATATGACGACAATGGCGAAACCATTGGTGCCGTGGCGGTCGGGGTGACGCTCGATTCTCTGACATCGCTGATAGCGGATAACCGCCAGCGTGTCGTCCTGGGGGTCCTGGCCTTGATGGCTTTGGGCATTGTCGCGGCCTCATTACTGGCTAGCTTCATCAAGCGTGTACTGCTGGGGCTGGAACCCGACCAGATCGCACGTTTGGTCCGGGAGCATCGCGCCTTGCTGGAGTCGGTGCATGAAGGGATTCTGGCCATCGATGCACACCAGCGCCTGACCCTGGTCAATCCGGCGGCGCAACGGCTGTTGGTGCAAGCCGGTATTGCTATTCCCGTGCCCGGTCATCACGTCGAAGAGTGTCTGCCGGGTACCGGACTCGTCGATGTATTGATCAGTGGTCGTCAGATTCTGGATCGGGAAGTCACGTTCAACGGGCGTGTCGTGATCGCCAACCGTGTTCCCATTCTGGAAGGAGGGCATGTCGTCGGCGCTCTGGCCACGTTGCGTGAGCAGAGCGAAGTTCAGCGACTGGCCGAGGAACTGACGGGCGTCCGCCGTTATGCGGAAGCACTCCGGGCTGCCAGTCACGAATTCAAGAATCGCTTGCACGTGATTCTGGGGCTGGTTCAACGCCGTGATCTGACGTCGCTGCGTCAGTATCTGGGAGAACTCAGCGATCAGCATCGCCTCGACGATGAAGGTATCGCGACGCGCCTGCGTGATCCGGTGCTGGCCGGCTTTCTGTTGGGCAAGCGTAGCGAAGCCAGCGAGCGAGGAATCCTGTGCGAGGTGGATATCGAGACGCCGTTGCCGCCACCTGTCGATACCGATTTGACGCATACTCTGGTCACTGTCATCGGCAACTTGTTGGAGAATGCCTTCGAAGCGCTCGACGACCAACAGCGTCGCCGAGTGCGGCTAACGCTGTCGCTCGACGAATCGGTGCTGTCGCTCCAGGTCGAGGATACCGGCAAGGGCATTGCCACTGCGGAGCAGGAGCGCATTCTGGAGCGAGATGTTTCCAGCAAAGGCGAGGGCCGGGGACTCGGGCTGGCGCTGGTGCAAGACCGACTCGATGCCCGGGAGGGGCGATTGTCACTCTACTCGGCGCCAGGCCGAGGCACCCTGGTGGAGGTCGAGTTGCCTTATGTGTCTTCAACTCATACAGACCGGGGGGACTAAGCGATGCGAGTCATGATCGTCGAAGATGATCCCATGGTCATGCGGCTCAACATCGATTATCTACAGCGTATACCGGGGATGACCGTCGTGGCGTGTTGTCAGAATGTTCCCCACGCTCAGGAAGTCCTGGAGCGGGAAACGGTCGATCTGATTCTGCTGGATATCTATCTGCGTGACCGCAGCGGCCTAGAGATCATGTCGTGGTTGCGTAAACGCGGCCGTGACGAAGATGTCATTCTGATCACCGCTGCCGACGAGATGGATACCGTGCGGTCGGCTCGGCGCTTGGGAGTCAGCGATTATCTGGTCAAACCATTCACCTTCGAGCGATTCCAGGAGGCCGTTCAGGTCTGTGCACAGTCACGAACGGCACTGGCGGCATTACCCGAACGGGTGGCGCAGCGCGATATCGATTCTCTCTTCAAGCCGCCGCGAAGATCGATGTCATTGCGCCATGACGGGTTGCCCAAAGGTCTCACCCCCTTGACCCTGGCTCAGGTAGCGGATGCGGTGTTGTCGCAGGGTGAAACGCATTTCGCGACCGATGCCCTGCATGGTGCAACCGGTATGTCCCGGGTATCGTTACGTAAGTACCTCAAATACCTGGTTGAACAAGGCATGCTCGAGGAGTCCTTCCATTATGGGCAAGTCGGACGCCCATCGTTCAGCTATCGTTGCCGTGATCGCCAGGCGCTGGCGGCGTTGACGCGTCACGAGTAATCAATCATGCCCCCGTATGATGTCTCGAATCAGGCGCCTGCCGGGATTCAAGTGATCGTTGAGTGAACTCTCCAGGGGCATGGGTTCGTCACATAGTCGCGATGCAATCACCTCGGCGCACAGCGGGGCACTTGCGAGTCCTCGCGAGCCATGGGCGGCCGTCACCCAGAGGCCTTCATGATACCGACCGCTAACCGGCGGAACCCGCGTTGCATCCTTGGCCAGTGTCGCGTAGGCCTGGCGCCAGGTGTCCGCTTCCGGTACCGGGCCGGCATAGGGCGACTTGTCGGGGCTGGCAGCACGAATGGCGCAGCGCGCCGTTAGTCGGTCAGGTGACAGCAGCGCACCGGCTCCGTGCAACTCGGCGACATAAGCGGGCAGGGTACGTTCCAGCTCGGTCAGATTGGCTTCGTGGTCGGCGGGCCGTGGTCGTGCATCCGCGTCATTGGGTGTGAAAGTGGCACCGAAAGTCAGTCGGCCATCAAAGGCGGGTGGTACATAACCGCCTGCACATACGACCCGACGGAGCTCGGTCATGCCTGATGGCAAGGGTAACGAGGATATCTGGCCGCGTATCGGCTGGCAGGGCAGCCACGAGAGGTCGCGAAAGGTATTCGCCTGCCAGGCGGTGGCGACGATCACATGCTCGGCCGACAGTGCAGCGCCATCCGTCAATGACACTCGCCAGCCCTCGTGAGTCCTCACCAGGTCATCGACGTCTCCTTGTCGCCACGTCACGCCGGGCATGGCCGCCAGATGATGGCACAAGGCATCCGGTCGTACCCAACCCGCCTGCGGATAATCGAGCCCGCCATGGGTCAGCGGCGTTCCGGCCAGTTCGCTCGCTGTCGAGGCATCGACGGGCCTTACGATCTCCGCCGGCAGAGGATGATTGGCAAGGAATCGCTGTTGGCGACGCCGCTCACGGTCGGACGTGGCCAGTTGCAGGACGCCACAGTCCTGCCATAGCGTCCGGTCGGGATCGAGTTCGGCCAGCCAGCGTTGGCTATATATCAGGCCGGCGAGATAGATGTGGCTCTGCAGGTTGGTATCGGCAGCCAGTTTGATGTAGAGCGCGCCCTGGCGGTTGCCCGACGCGCCTGCCCCCGGCGCGTGCCTATCCAGCAGTGTCACTTCGATGCCGCGGCGAGCCAGGGCGTGGCTGACTGTGGTGCCGGCCAGCCCCGCACCGATGACCACGACATGATGAGGTGGCTTGGCTTGAGGAGGACGGTACCAGGGGGTCGCGTCTCGCGTCGTGTCGTCGCGCGGTGCATCGATGACACCGGCGAGCATCTCGCGCTTGCGACCGTAGCCAACCCGTTTGTGCCAGTCGAAGCCTGCTGCCTTGAGACCGCGCTTGACCACGCCGGCACAAGTGAAGGTTGCGAAGGTGGCGCCCGCCCGGCTCTTGCGTGCCATGAGCTCGAATAGAGGTGCCTGCCACATGTCGGGATTCCTGGCAGGAGCGAAACCGTCCAGGAACCATGCATCGGCACGACCGTCGAGTTGGGCCAGGCGTGTCACACTGTCCCCAAAATGCAGGTCCAGGATGACTCGGTCGTCGAGCCAAAGTCGGTGCACACCAGCGACGGGATCGGGCCATTGATCGGTCAGTCGCTTGGCTTTCGCGGCGATATCGGGCCAGGCTGTGAGTGCGCGAGCCAGATCCTCTCGTCGCAATGGGTAACGCTCTGTGGATACGAGATGGAGGCGCGCCCTGGCGGGGGCATGCCGCTCGAAACAGGTCCAGGCACACAGCATGTTGAGTCCGGTCCCGAACCCGGTTTCGGCGATGGTGAAGGGGCGTGATCGTGTCCAGGCCGCAAAGCGTTGCGGGAGATCATTGCCATGCAAGAAGACGTGTTCGGCTTCGGCACGACCATCGTGACGGGAAAAGTAGACGTCATCGAAGACGGTCGAGTGGGGCGCCTCCTGCTCCGTATCGTCCCGGCGCCAAGCGAGAGTCGCGGTGTCCAGGGCGGCCAGCGGGGGGAGGGCATAAGGATTCGACATGGCCTGATGTTGATCAATATTTGAACGATGAAAGAGAAGCGGCGCTAATTCTCGGACCGGTGAATGCGTCCGCCGTGTTTCAACAGAGTTTTCCACAGTCACTGTGAAGAAAGCGCTTGTGGAAAACTCCGTGTTGGCATGCTGTCGTCGCGTTCAGGGAAGCACTTTCTTGAAGGGTTTCACCGTCACCTTCGAGTAGACACCCGCGATTACGAACGGATCGGCATCGGCCCATGATTGGGCAGATTCGAGGTCATCGAACTCGGCGACTACCAGGCTGCCGCTGAAGCCGGCATCGCCAGGCGTTTCGGCATCGATGGCGGGGTGTGGGCCGGCGAGTATCAGGCGTCCTTCGTCTCGCAGTTTTTCGAGACGCGCCAAATGGTCGGGTCGTGCCGCCATGCGCCTGTCAAGGCTATCTGCCACATCTTCGCTGATGATTGCGTAAAGCATTGCTGAATTTCCTCGTTCAGGTAGAGCACACCGGGACATGCGTCCCCACTGAAGACATTGACCCCAATCAGTGGGGCGCGCACCATAACGAACCTATTCTGACAAAGACGCCTGTCGGCGTCATGCCAATGACCGTTTCTCACGCTCTGACCGATTCATTGGTCGACGCCCAGGGCATCGACCTGCATATGCATTCCACCGCGTCCGATGGTGCCTTGTCACCGGCGGAGCTCGTAGCGCTCTGTCACCAGCGTGGACTGACCCATATTGCGTTGACCGACCACGATACCATGGCGGGGGTCGAGGCCGCCGAGGCAGCGGCCAGCTCGTTGGGTCTTCAGGTCATGCCCGCAACGGAACTATCCTGCCAGTGGCGGGGCGTCAATATTCACGTCGTCGGTCTGTTGCCCGAGGGCGCGCAGGGTGACCTGGTCGAAGGTCTCCGCCGTCAGTCCGAGGCACGGCGTGCACGGGCGCAGGAGATTGCCCGCCGTCTCGAAGGGGTGGGGTTGTCGAATGCGCTGGAACGGGCGCAACAACAGGCGGGGGGCGAGCGGCCGCTGGGCCGCCCCGATTTCGCTCGCGCCCTGGTGGATGCCGGATTGGTACCGGACATGGCTAGTGCCTTCAAGAAGCACCTCGGCGCCGGTAAACGGGGAGACGTCAAAATGCATTGGCCCTACCTCTCCGAGGTGGTGGAATGGATTCGCAGTGCCTCGGGCGTGGCGGTCCTGGCGCATCCTTTGCGTTATGGCCTGACGCGACGCAAGCGGGGACAACTGCTGGATGATTTTCTGGCAGCGGGAGGGGAAGCCGCCGAGTTGGTCAACGGATTCCAGAATCCGGATGTGACTCGGGATCTTGCCCGGCAGCTCGACGCACGCGCCATGTTGGGCTCCTTGGGAAGCGACTTCCATTTTTCCGGTGGGCCCATAGCGCCCGGAACCATGAGCCCGTTGCCACGTACGGCATTGGCACCGGTCTGGTCGCACCCGACATTGAGCCAGTACGCCGGGGCCGGTGCGAGAAGGACGTGATGCCTCATGGCGATGATCATGTCGCCAGTCACTCTTACTACATGGCCGAGGCCACCAGTTCTCTCTTATGCTGGTAAGAGCCATGTTCCGATGGACGCAAGGAGAGACCATGAGCCAATTCTTCCAGATGCATCCCGAAACGCCACAGAAGCGGCTGATTGATCAGGCCACGGCCATCATCCGTAACGGTGGAGTCATTGCTTATCCGACCGATTCCGGCTATGCCCTGGGGTGCCACCTGGGTGACAAGAAGGCCATCGAGAGAATCAAGTGGCTGCGTTCGCTGGACGACAAGCATAATTTCACTCTCGTATGCTCGGATCTGTCCCAGATCGGCACTTATGCCAAGGTCGACAATGATGTCTTCCGCCTGCTCAAGACGTATACGCCCGGTCCATATACCTTCATTCTCAATGCCACGACCGAGGTGCCGCGCCTGTTGTTGCACCCCAAGCGTCGTTCGATCGGCGTGCGCGTCCCCGATCACCGTATTGCGAAAGCGCTGCTGGAGGCACTGGGTGAGCCGCTGATGAGCGTGACCCTGATCCCGATCGGTGAAGAACTGCCGATGACCGACCCCGAGGAGATTCGGGAGCGTTACGGCGCGCATCTGGATCTAGTGATCGATGGAGGAGCTTGTCATCTCGACCCCACCAGTGTCATCGATCTGCGGGAGCTACCGCCGACTATCGTGCGTCAGGGCCGAGGTAACGTGACCCCGTTTCAACTGTGATGGTTCCCAAGCCAGTGCGATGCGCCCTATGTCTCCTCGGCATCGGACGCATCGTCTTCCCGGGTACGCGGATCCGGAGTGTCTTCATCCAGCCAGGTACCGCAACGCAGGCAGTAGCGCGCCTTGTGCTCATGTCGGTCGTAGCCACAACCGGGGCAGGCTTCGTCGGAGTAGCGGTCGGCGCGGATCGAGCGAATCACCTCGGCCGAAAAGACGCCGGTCGGCACCGCGATGATCGAATAGCCGAGCAGCATCACCGCCATCGAGATGAACTGTCCCAGCGGAGTCACCGGTGTGATGTCACCATAGCCGACGGTGGTTAGGGTCACGATACCCCAGTAAACGGCGCGGGGAATGCTGGTGAAACCGGCGTCATCGGGTTCGATCAGGTAAACCAGCGAACCGAAAATGGTGACCAGCATGAATACCGTGAACAGGAACAGCAGAATCTGATGCGAGCTGCGCTTGAGCGCTTCGACCAGCAGCCGTCCCTCACCGACGAACTGCATCAGCCGCAAGACACGGAAGATGCGCAGCACACGCAGGATACGCACCATCACCAGCGACTGGGCACCAGGGACCACCAGCAGTAGCCAGGTCGGCAATATGGCCAGAATATCGACGATGCCGTAAAAGCTCTTCAGATAGAGCCAGGGCCGCTCCAGGCAGTACACACGCACCGCCAGCTCGATGGTGAACACGATGGTGAATCCCCACTCGGCCCAGTAAAAGACCGGGCCATACGCTGCGTGCCAGACGGGCACGCTATCGAGCATGACCACGGCGACACTGGCGAGTATCAACACCATCAACACGATATCGAAGCCCTTCGCCATTGGCGTGTCGGATTCGAATATCACTTGGAAGACCCGCGTACGCAGGCCTTCACCAGCAGGTTTCAGATGCGGCAACACGCATGGGCTCCTTAGTGAAGTCGACGCCGTCAGCGTTGGATGTCATATATTGCCCGTGACAATGCCAGGGCCGTCTGTCCCGACTCTCGGGTTAACCACGGCGTTTTCTTCAGTGCCTCCGCGAGCGACGCCGATAGTCGGCGAATCGTGGCCGTCATAGCGTCATCGTCACGTTCCGCGAGCCGGCTCAGTATCGCTTGGGCCTGCGTTTGAAAGCCAGTCTGGCCACTGTCCGTTGCGGCGTCCAGCGCCGCAATCGCGCAGGAAAATTGGCCGGCAGGATGATCGGGGCAGGGCGGCAGCGTCCAGTCGTTGGTCAGCAGTGAAGTCCCTCGTGCTGCCTTGCTGGTCGAGGCCGGTCTCAGTGTCACCGCGTGAACCAAGTGGTCTGCACTAGACCACAGACTGTCAGGGTGACCTTCCTTGAGTTCCAGTTCGATTTCATGGATCGGCAAGCGGCGTCCCGCTGCCCGGATTTCGCCGTTGTCCCAGGCCAGCTCGATGCGCCCCTTCTCGTCCTCGAGTAGCCAGGTCGTACGTTCGAAATCGGTCGTGAAGCGTGGTTCGAGGGCCTCGAGCACATCGGTGCCGAAGGTCTGGAAGGGTGGTAGTGACGCCAGGTTGTCGAGATCCAGGGTCTCGCCTTCGATCGGCCACTCCCACTCGCCTCGTACCGTGAGTCCGGTATTGGCATCGCCAGCGGTTTTCAGGGTCTGTACGTACCCCGTGGGTGTTCGACGTATCCGCAGGGCAACTTTTGCCGCCTGCAAGGCTCCCTGTGGTGTGTCGAAGTAAGTATTGCCTAGTCGCTTGCGTTCACTGTCGATGCCTTGCAACCAGACCACATCAGTCGGTGAAGCAGCAGCCCGAGGGGGGAGCGCGAGTTTCAGTTCGACTTCCTGACTCATGGCGATGGTATCCAGTCGGTAAAATTTTCGTGAATCTTATATGAATTTTTCATGACGATGACGTCGTCAATCACTATACTGACGCCGCCATTCCTCAAGCGTATGACAGAACGTTATGGTAACTTCCAATCCCTTTTCGGCGATGTTCGGCCGTTCGCCATTCCAGCCATTGCTGGCACACATCGTCAAGACGAGCGAATGTGCCGATGAGCTGGTGCCATTCTTCAAGGCCACGCTCGACGGCGACTGGGAACAGGCCTCACGTCATCGTGAAGCGATTACTCGTCTCGAACATGAGGCCGATGAACTCAAGACCGATTTGCGCCTCAACCTTCCCAACACGATGTTCCTTCCGGTCTCTCGGTCGGATCTGCTCGATCTGATCAGCGTACAGGACAAGATCGCCAACAAGGCACGCGATATCACCGGCATCATGCTGGGACGTTGCATGCAGGTACCCGAGCCATTGGCAACGCCGATGAGTGAGTACCTCCAGACGGCGGTTGCATCCGTGTCACAAGCCCGCAAGGCGCTGGAAGAGTTGCAGGATTTGCTGGAATCCGGGTTCGGACGCAATGTGTCCGACGTCATGCAGAATCTGATCCGCGAGTTGCACCTGCTCGAGCATCAAGCCGATGACCAGCAAATCACGATACGCCGGAAACTCTTTGAACTGGAGAACGAACTTCCGCCGGTGGAAGTGATTTTCCTCTACAAGATCATCGATTGGATCGGGGAATTATCCGATCGCGCTGAACGTGTGGGCAGCCGCTTGCAAATTCTGACCGCTCGTTGATCTGACACCCGCCGTCCCGGCGGGCGTCTCGTTTCTGGGTGCTTCATTCCTGACCGACAACCTCATAGGAACCGTCCCTATGTCGATCATTGCGCAACACGGCGATATTTTCCTCATCCTGGCATGTGCCTTCGGCTTCTTCATGGCCTGGGGCGTGGGAGCCAACGATGTGGCCAATGCCATGGGCACCTCGGTGGGCTCCAGGGCAATCACTATCAAGCAGGCGATCATCATCGCCGTGATCTTCGAGTTCCTCGGCGCCTGGCTGGCGGGTGGTGAGGTTACCGATACCGTTCGCAAGGGTATCATCGATCCCGCATTACTTGAGGATGATCCTCAATTGCTGATCTACGGAATGCTGGCGTCACTCCTGGCGGCAGCGATCTGGTTACTGATCGCGTCCAACCGTGGCTGGCCGGTATCGACCACGCATTCCATCGTCGGCGCGATCGTCGGTTTCGGTGCCGTAGGCCTGGGAATGGAAGCCGTTGGTTGGGGCAAGGTTGGCCAGATCGCTGCGAGCTGGGTGGTATCGCCGCTGATGTCCGGCTCGATCGCGTTCATGTTATTCAAGACGGTCCAGCACCTGATCTTCGAGAACGACGATCCCTTTGCCGCTGCCAAGCGCTATGTCCCTTGCTACATCTTCCTGGTTGGTTTCGTGGTGGCCATGGTCACCTTCACCAAAGGGCTCAAGCATGTCGGGCTGGATATCGGCTTTGGTGCGAGCTTTCTGATCTCCATCTTGATGGGCCTGGCAATCATGGCTTTGGGCATCGTGCGGGAACGGCGGCTCGAGTACAAGCAAGCAGAGCAGGATACGTTCGGTTTCGGCGGGGTCGAACGCGTCTTCGGCGTCTTGATGCTGTTTACGGCCTGTGCCATGGCGTTCGCCCATGGCTCCAACGACGTAGCCAATGCGGTCGGGCCGTTGGCGGCAGTCATCAGCGTGGTCGAGAGCGAGGGTGCCGTCGACACGGCAGCGCTAGTGCCCTGGTGGGTTCTGATACTGGGCGGCGGCGGCATCGTGGTCGGTCTGGTGACCTACGGTCATAAAGTCATCGCCACCGTCGGCACCGGCATTACCGAGCTCACACCAAGCCGCGGTTTTGCCGCCACTTTGGCAGCCGCAACCACGGTGGTGCTCGCGTCGGGAACCGGTTTACCGATCTCCACGACCCATACACTGGTCGGTGCCGTACTGGGGGTCGGGCTGGCGCGGGGTATGGCAGCACTTAACCTACGCGTCATCGGCACCATCGTGATGTCATGGTTGATCACCCTGCCGGCCGGAGCGGCTCTGGCGATACTGTTCTTTTTCATGCTCAAGGGGATGTTCGGCTGATTCGCGCTACGTAAATGATTATCAACTTGTTGGATCATGCGCGTCGTGATACTTTTTCAAATGAGAGTGTGTTTCATTGTCATTGGGAGAGATGAGTCATGACGGATCCAAACAGGAAACCCCGGCGTATCGTGAATGCACGTCGCGTGCTGGCCGTAGGCACACTGGCTGCCACTGCTCTGGGTAACGTAGCCCAAGCTGATTCCGACACGGCACCACTGGGTGGCAATGCGTCCGATAGCTTGCTCCTGGCGTCCGCTGAAGGTGAGGGCGAAGGTGCCGGTGCAAGCGGTGGAGAAGGCGAGGGTGAAGGAGAAGGAGAAGGAGAAGGCGGTGGGGCCAGTCTGGCGCCGGAAGTTTCCCTGATGCGGGATCTTGGCTTCATGACCGGCCATCTGCGAGCCGGTATGGCGCTGTATGAAGCCGGTGATCTGGAAGCCGCCAAGACTCACATGGGCCACCCCATCGAGGAAAAATACGATGCAGTGGCTGAACCCCTGCAGGAACGTGGTTTTGGTGGATTGAAAGACCGCCTTCTGGAGCTGAGTGCCGCCGCCGAAGAAGAAGCTGACGTCGCTGAGGTTCGCCGTCTGTTCGATGAAGTCATCGCGGGCGTCAATGAGGTACGAGCCGACTCCTCCGGCACGGCACGCGATCAGTTGATGGGCCTGGCAGCGCTGACTCGTGTTGCGGCACAGGAGTACGATGTCGCGATTGCGGATGATGGCTCGATCGACAACCTCCATGAATATCAGGACAGCTGGGGTTTCCTGCGCACTGTTGAAGAGCAAGCAGGCAAGTGGGCTGATAGCGATGATGCCGCTGCCGGGGAAGCCGCCGGGAAGATCCTGGAACAGATCGACGCCGTCAAGGAGGCCTACGGCGACCTGCAAGGCAATGATATCACCAGACCGGATCCCAGCCTGTTGTTCGGCGCTGCGGCACGTATGGAACTTGCTGTCATTGCTATGGACTGACTCGCATGATGATCATCGGGAATGTGCTGGACCCGTATGAAGTGGCGGCCTTGCGAGAGGCCGCTGATACCTTGACGTATGACGATGGTCGAAAGACCGCAGGGCGCTATGCCCGCGACGTGAAACATAATACCCAGGCGGGGGCCGCGCCTGAACGTGATGCCATCCTGACCAAGGTCAAGACGGCATTGAATCATCATGATGTCTTTCGGAGTGCGGCCCGACCGCGCCATTTCGCACGTCTGTTGCTGTCACGCTATGGTCCCGGCATGGAGTATGGATCCCATGTCGACGATCCCATCATGCAAGGCAGCCGTACCGATCTGTCCTTCACCCTCTTTCTGTCGGAACTCGATGCCTATGACGGTGGAGGGCTAGTGATCGAGGATGCCATCGAAGAGCGTGTCCTGCGTCTGGCGCCTGGTGATTTAGTACTGTATCCCACCAGCGCCTTGCACCGGGTGGAACCCGTCACTCGGGGCGAGCGCCTGGCTGTCGTCGGCTGGGTCACCAGTTGGGTCCGCGACGCTGCCAAACGCGATATCCTGTACGATCTTGATGAAGCCACTCGAGCCGTTTTCGAGGCGCAAGGGAAAACGCCTGCATTCGACCGACTCCTGAAGGCCAAGAGCAACCTCTATCGGATGTGGGCAGACGGGTAGAGACGGTAAGTGTCGAACCATGAGTACGACACGGCGCTGTTTGAGCTACCAGCAGGCAGTGACAAGTCGGCGCTGCTGATTCATTGATCCGCCGCCGCCTGCCGGTAGTGCCGCGACCAAGGCTCCTTTGCTACACTCGTCGTTTCCGATTCACTCGTCGTGCCGGAGTCAGGCTCTTGAATACCGCGTTACCCTTCGTTGATTGGTTCCGCCATTCATCGCCCTACATCAATGCTCACCGTGGGCGAACGTTCGTCATTCTCATCGAAGGCGAGGGGATGGCCTGTGATCATGGTGAGCAATTGGTGCAGGATCTGGCATTGCTGCATACCCTGGGGGTGCGGCTGGTCGTGGTCTTCGGCATCCGCCCTCAGGTACAGTCTGCGCTGGTTGACGCGAATATCGAACCGTCTCGCCACGAAGGACGTTGGATCGCTGATCATGAAGTCATGTCGCGGGTCGAGCGGGTCGCTGCCGAACAGCGCTTATGGCTGGAAGCCCGGTTGTCGTTAGGGCTGCCCAACACGCCGCTGCATGGCATTGAACTCACGGCCGTATCGGGCAATCTGGTCATGGCCAAGCCACTGGGCGTACGCGATGGCATCGATTTCGACCATAGCGGTGAAGTGCGTCGGGTGCGGGCCGTAGCGATAGAAGGCCTGCTGGATCAGGGAGTCATGCCGGTACTGCCTCCCTTGGGATATTCCAGCACCGGTGAAGTCTTTGATCTGGATGCGGCAGAAGTCGCCCAGCAAGTCGCAGTCGCGCTCAAGGCCGATAAGCTGATTTTGCTTGGCGATGCCGAAGGCCTCCACGACGATCAAGGTCGGTTGCTGCGCCAGATGAGCCCGGCGGAGGCCGAGCCGCAGCGTCGTCAGGCGGCGATCGGCAGTGAACTGGCTCGTCATCTGTCGGCTGCCTGCGCAGCCGCCAGACATGGGGTGGCACGCACTCACCTGGTGTCGTGGCGTGACCGCGACGCCCTACTCGGTGAGCTGTTCACTCGCGACGGCGTCGGCACCATGATCACTCAGCATCGCTATGAGCAGTTGCGACCTGCCGAGCTCGGCGATATTGCCGGTCTGCTGGAACTCCTTGAACCGCTCGAAACGCGGGGGATGCTGGTGGCTCGTTCACGCGAGCGGCTCGAACACGAGATCGACGACTACGTCGTCATCGAGCGTGACGGAATGATCGTTGGTTGTGCCGCATTGCATGCGTTTCCCGACGATGCGATGGGAGAGCTGGCATGTGTCGCAGTCCATGATGATTACCGGGGTGGCAAGCGGGGCGAGATGTTGTTGGCCGAGATCGAACGACGCGCCCGGCGCTACCGACTGACGAAACTGTTCGTGCTGACCACTCATACCAGCCACTGGTTTGTCGAACATGGCTTTCAGCAAGCGGATATTGCCGACCTACCTCCCCTCAAACGGGATACCTACAATCAGGCGCGCAAGTCGAAAATCTTGCTCAAGTCTCTGACCTGACCCATCTTTCAGCACCTTCTTGCATACCGATGACGACTACCGGACGGCCTCTGAACCATGGCGTCCGTTATCGTATGCGTTGGTGCTGGCCTACACCTCGAAACTAACTGTCTCCAATTAGAGACGATTTAACTTTCTGATTTATAAGCAAATAGCAGATGGAAGCAAAATGGTGTTGCCATGTGGCGACATTATGGGCGGGTAACGTCCCAGTAATCTCAGATTGTCTCGGACTATGGCGGTAATAATGCCAATGTCATGTTTTTTAACTATATGATTTAAATGGATTTATAGTTTATTGGCACAGTGATCGCTACATGTAGGGCGAGCAACAGGGAAACGGTTCATTACGGCTCGAATCGTTTCTCGGTCGACATCGAAAGGGCAGGTTAACACCACCCTGTGCGTCCTACCCAATCGATTCGACCAGCGTCTGCTCCACGCGATGTGTGACTTAGGTTGCGATGAGACAGGTACCGCCGACTGGCAAGGATGTGTACCGGTTGGGCAAGGATGCCCTGGCAAGGATGCCTCTCCCCTTCGGGGGATCGAATTTCAGTGACGACGCCACGGCGGCGTCACTAAACCGAAGAAGCCGGATGGTACGCCGTCCGTGCACAGTAGAGAGCACCTGGTGAGCTATGACTCTACTGTGCGGCTTCGGGGCCTCGGGCCCATGAGGGGATGTTGGTGAAGTCTTTCGACCAGGCGAAGGCAGCACGATATTCTCTTACCCTTCAGTTCCCTGCGTACCTTGGGCCGGCCTTGCCGGCCCTCTTTTTTTGCGCAGCTGTCTACCATCGTGCCTGAGCCATGACGATCGGTGAATGAACTAGCACCACGGTCCGGGAAAGAGTCTGTTATCCTGAGTGAATCAATCCATGACTTCGCATATTCACCTTCTACATAGAACGATTGTCATGACCACCCAGGTTTCTCGCCGCTGGCGACCTCGTTCACTCTGGCAATTGGTACTGCTTGCCTTTATCGCGGTCATGCTGCCGCTGGGCATTCTCATGTTTCAGGCCAGCCAGGCACTGTCGGAACTTACACGGCTGGCGGACGTGAGTGCGCGCCAGGCGGTGGAAGAGACGCGTCGTGCGCGTACGTTATCGACATTGGCACTGGAGTTGGAACGTAGTGCCAGGCAGTACGCCGTTGTCGAACAGGAAGGATTGCTCGACATTTTTTCCGATCGGTTGGATGAGTTCAGTGAACTTCTCGACCAGCAGCGCCGCCTACTGCCTGACAACCCCAACATTGCCGCGCTCGACCGCCAGGTCGAGGAGCTCAAGCAGTTGCCTGAACTGCCTATTGAAGAGTTTCGTGAGGCATTACCGCAATTCTCGACCTTCGCTCAGCACACCGACGCCGTACGTGTGGCTACCAACTCCCAGATAGACAACCGTATCGACTCGATTCGTGATCGCGCCAGTACCGTTCAGACGCGGGTCTGGTTGCAGACAGGTGCATTGGTGTCGGCCAGTCTGTCGCTCATGCTGCTGTTCTCATGGTTGATCAATCGACCGGTGCGTCAGATCGAGCGCCGTATCCTGAGTCTGGGCAGCGTAGGAACCAAACCCGATCCCGTGCCGATCCAGGGACCCGCGGAGTTGGTCAGCCTGGGCGATCGACTGGACTGGCTGTCATCTCGGCTATCCGAGCTCGAGGCGCAGAAGCAGCAGTTTCTCAGGCACATGTCGCATGAGCTCAAGACACCACTCGCTAGCGTTCGTGAGGGGACGGCGTTGCTCGATGACGGTGTGGCCGGTGAATTGACGCCTCGCCAGCGCGAAATCGTTGACCTGATCGACCGCAGCAGTCAGGAGTTGCAGAACCTGATCGAGGAGTTGCTCGATTACAACCTGTTGCAACATCACAAGAGCTCACCGGGTGGCCAACGTTTCGACCTGGCAACCGTCGTCAAGGAGCTGCTGGCCAAGCATCAATTGGCTCTGGAGCATAAAGGCATGCAGGTGATCTGGTTCGATGCACCACTGGAATGGCAAGCCGATCGTGCGGCGACGGGACGCATTCTCGATAATTTGTTGTCAAATGCCATTGCTTACGGCGAGGATGGCGGTTATCTGGAAATTCGGGCCCAGTACCGGGGGCATTCCCTGGTCGTGGAGGTGGCCAATAGTGGCGATGCAATCGCTGATGCCGATCGTCCACGACTCTTTGAAGCTTTTTACCAAGGGCGCGTCAAACGCAAGGGGCCGCTGAAAGGCTCCGGTATCGGATTGTCGGTGGCCGCCGACTGCGCTGCTTCTCAGCAAGGGAGTCTGGAACTGGTCGATGACGACCGTATGCCGGTGTGCTTCCGGCTGACGCTGCCCTGGTTGCCTGCCGAATCGCAATCCGTGGGAGCCGATACGAGGCCGTCCTTGACGGTAGATTCACAAAGCGTCGACGCAAGGAACCAATGAATCATGCAATATCGCGTGTTACTGATCGCGTTAGCGGCCGTATCGCTGACGGGATGTGAAGGGTTTCCCCTCAACCTGGAAGAGACGAAACCCGAACAAGAGATGGTCGTTCCCGCCCATTGCGATGGCGAGATTCCTACTCTGGACGATAACGACTGTCTGGTGGATTCCTGGATCGATTTCGGCCTGGCGTCCCAGCGTTCCGATAGTGAATGGCGTGAAGAGAAGCTAGGCCAACTGGACGAAGATGAACCGAGCGATCGCCTGGCTCGTGCCATGGTACTCGCTTGGGGCAGCGAACAGCAGTGGGATGCTGCGTCCGAGTTGCTCAAGTCGGATCTGCATGCGGCACCGAGCGACCTTCAGCCCCTGCTACGTTACTGGCTCAATGAACTGGAAGGTCGACGTAGCCTCAATGAACAACTGGCGACCAGCGAAGCGAGCCGCAATCAGTTGGCGAATGAAAACGACGAGTTGGTAGAGAAACTCGATGCCCTGACGGCCATCGAGCGTAGTATTAACCTCAGGCAACAGATGCCATGACGCAACCGGGAGAGCGATCGTGAAGCAAGCGGCCCATATTCTTCTGGTGGATGATGATACCAGCCTGCTGACCCTGCTGGGCATGCGACTGGAAAGCAGCGGCTTTCGTGTAACCACGGCGGAGAGTGGACGCCAGGCGCTCGACAGCCTGGCGCAGAGTCGGCCGGACGTGGTGTTGTCCGATCTGCGCATGGACGAAATGGATGGCATGGCGCTATTTCAGGAACTGCAGCGGCGTGCACCGGGGTTGCCAGTGATCATTCTCACCGCACATGGTTCGATTCCCGATGCCGTGAGCGCGACGCGCCAGGGAGTCTTCAGTTTCCTGACCAAACCGGTAGATCGGGACGAGCTGTTTTCGGCCATCGACGAGGCCTTGGCCCAGACCCCCACTCCCGGCACCGATGCGGACAGCGCCTGGCGGGAAGCCATCATTACCCGCAGCCCCCACATGGAGCGCGTGCTTGAACAGGCCCGCATGGTAGCGGGGTCGGATGTCAGCGTCTTGATCACCGGTCCGTCGGGTTCCGGCAAGGAGCTGTTGGCCAATGCGATCCACCAGGCCAGTGGCCGTGCCGACAAGCCGTTCGTTGCCATTAATTGTGGCGCATTGCCGGAGCAATTGCTGGAGAGCGAACTGTTCGGTCACGCCAAGGGGGCGTTCACTGGTGCCGTCAATCAGCATCAGGGGCTCTTTCAGGCCGCCGAAGGCGGTAGCCTGTTCCTCGATGAGATTGGGGACATGCCGCTGTCGCTCCAGGTCAAACTGCTGCGTGCGATTCAGGAGCGCCAGGTCCGACCGTTGGGCTCGACCACCTCGATACCGATCGACGTGCGCATCATCTCGGCGACGCATCGCGATCTGGACCGTGCCATGAGCGAAGGCGATTTTCGCGAGGACCTCTATTACCGACTCAATGTGGTCAACTTGAAACTGCCGCCGCTGAAAGAGCGGGCAGAGGATGTACCATTGCTGGCCAAGCATCTGGTCGCTCAGGCGGCGGCACGCCATAAACCGTTCGTCAAAGGGTTCTCGCCGGAAGCGCTCAATCTGCTGGCGTCCAGTGCCTGGCCGGGTAACGTCAGGCAACTGGTCAATGTGGTGGAGCAGTGCGTGGCGCTGACCAGTGCCCCGATCATTCCGGAAGCGCTGGTATCGCAGGCCCTGGTTGCCGAAGAGAATGCGCTGCCGTCGTTCAATGAGGCGCGAGCCAGTTTCGAGCGCAGTTACCTGATCAAGGTGCTCAAGATCACCGAAGGCAACGTCACACAGGCAGCACGGATTGCCGGACGTAATCGTACCGATTTCTACAAGCTTCTGTCGCGTCACGAACTCGAGCCTGGCAGTTTCAAGCCCGGTGGCGATGCGCCGATGGGCAAGGCGCATCATATATCCTCATGACGTCGTGAACCGCTGCTTCACCTCCACCTCGAGCCGGCCATCGCCGAGTCGAGCACTCAAGCCTTGTCCCGGTTGGGTATCCTCGGCCCGGCGGATCACATGGCCCTGCTGATCCTGCAGTATCGAGTAGCCACGCCCCAATACCGCCAACGGACTGACTGCCTGCAGCTCTCGAGACAGTGACGAAAGCCGCGTCTGACAGGTGTCCAGCCGTCTCGGCATGGCCCAGTGCAGACGTGATTCCGCTTGCGCCAAGCGTTGCCTGGCAAACTGCACTTGCTGTTGTGGGTCGAAGACATAGAGACGCTGGCGGGCATGTCGCTCGCGTTGCCGCTCGACGTTCAGTTGTGAGGTCATGGCCCGTTTCAGTCGTAGCGAGAGCTGTGCCAGATGGTGCTGTTGTTGGGCCAGGCGTTCGCCGGGATGACGCAATCTGGTTCGTAGATGGTCGAGCCGCTGGGCGGTCTGGTTAAGCCGCCCTTGTTGAGCCCGGGTCAGCCTCGACAGCATGGTATCCAGGCGCTGTCGCAGGTCTCGTGCGTCGGGCACCAGTTGTTCCGCAGCGGCGGATGGGGTCGGCGCACGACAATCGGCAGCGAAGTCGGCCAGTGTCACGTCCGTTTCATGACCCACGGCCGACATCACCGGCAGTCGGGAGTGAAAAATGGCCCGTGCCAGATGTTCGTCATTGAAGGCCCAGAGGTCCTCCAGGCTACCGCCGCCACGTGTGATCAACAGAGCATCGCGTTCGGGCGTGAATCGCCCATCGCGATTGAGTATCGCCAAAGCCCGAATCATCGCCGGCGCTGCGTCCTGCCCCTGAACCGGCACCGGCAGAACACTCACCCGGCTGATGGGCCAACGCGCGGATAACACAGCCATGACATCGCGAATGGCTGCACCGGTCGACGAGGTCATTACGACCAGGTGGCGTGGCGGGTAGGGCAGCGGCCTGGCATTGGCAAACACGCCTTCGGCCTGCAATTTCTGTTTCAACTGCTCGAAGGCGGCCAGCAGGTCGCCCGCACCGGCCGGCTGCACCGCTTCCACGATCAACTGGTAATCGCCACGCGGCTCGAATACCGACACCTTGCCGCGTAGCCGAACACGATCGCCGTCCCGTAGCGGTGTAGCGGCAAAGCGAGCCCGATTACGAAACAGGGCGCAACGCAACTGGGCCCGCTCATCCTTGAGGGTGAAGTAGACGTGCCCCGACGCCGGTCGCGCGACGCCCGACAACTCACCTTCCACCCATATCTCGCCGAAATCGCGCTCCAGCAGCAGGCGCGCACGGCGGTTGAGTTCACTGACGGTGAGGGTGGTGTCGTTGGCCATGGCTATCGCTGTACCTTGGGCAGTGTCGCATGAGTCTAACATGTCGATACCACTGCCCTGCCAATGAACGGCGCCCTTCCTGAAGGAAAGGGCGCTAGTCATGAAGGAGTGCTCCGTTTATCGGAACCACAACGCGGTCATCGGCGTGAATGTCACGAATAGCAGGACGGCGAACATGGCAAGGAGGAACCATTTGCAGTATCCCATGACCTGTTCGATCTTGAGGCCTGTGGTTGAACAAACGGTAAGTAACACGCTGGCTACCGGAGGTGTCTGCTGACCGATGCCCAGGTTGAGGCAAACGATCACGCCGAAGTGCACTGGATCGATGCCGAGTTCGATCGCCATGGGCAGCAGCAGCGGCACTACTACGATGATCGCTGCGCTGGCATGCAGGAACATGCCCAGCAACAGCACGAAGACATTGATGATCAACAGGTTGAGTACGTAACTGTCGGTAATGCCTCCCAGGGCACTGGCAATTTGCTGGGGCAACTGCTCATTGGCCAAGTACTGACCCAGGATGGCCGAGCCGGCCACGATCATCATCACGACGGCGGTCTGGCGGGCTGTTGTCACCATGAGTTGCCAGATGATCCGATAATCCAGGTCGCGTGTAATGAACAGACCGAACAGCAAGGCGATCATTACCCCGATTCCTGCCGCTTCGGTCGGGGTATAGATACCGGCAATCAAACCTCCGACCACGATGACCGGAATCGCCAAGGGGATCAGGGCACGCTTGAATGCGGTGCCAACTGCCTTGACTTCGAAGTTGCCCTCGCGCGGGTGGTTCTCGCGTCGGGCGAACAGCCAGGATGTCAACATGAACGCTGCTGCCAGCAACAGACCCGGAACGATTCCCGCGATGAAAAGGTCGCGAATGGAGGTATTAGTCGTCACTCCGTACAGCACCATGGGAATCGAGGGGGGAATGATAATCCCGAGAGTGGCGGATACCGCCGTAATCGAGGCGGCAAAGGGTTTCGGGTAGCCGCGCCGTTCCATCTGTGGCACGAAGATTTTCGACATCACGGCGGCATCGGCGACAGCGGAACCACTCATCTCAGCCATGAACATCGAGGTGACGACATTGATGTGGCTCAGGCCTCCACGGAGCCAGCCCACCAGCGATGCAGCCAGGTCAATCAAGCGTTGGGCGATACTGGTGGCGCTCATCAATTCTCCCATCAGAATGAACAATGGGATCGCCAATAGCACCAACGAGTTGGTCCCCGAGTAGATCTGCACTGGGATCATCAAGAGATTGATATCCGCGATCCACATGGAAAGAGCAGCGGTTACCATCAGGGCAAAACCGACTGGAACACCCAGCAGGATGATGCCGAATAGCATTGCAACAACACCCCAGGCCATCAGGAATTCCTCCAGCGTTGAACAAGGCGAACGCTTAATGCCACGACCATCAGGGCACTGGCGAGCGGTAGTACGCTCATGAATACGCCTTGTGGGATGGGTAGTGTTTCGATGGAGCGGCCACCAACACGCTCGATCATCTGCCAGGACGTGATGCCGAGAAGAACGAAGAAACCGATGACTGCCATGTCGCCAAACACTTTGATGACCCGTTTTAGTAACGGTGGAAAGGACTCAAGCAACATGTCGAAAGCAATGTGACCTTGTTCCCTGGTAGCTAGATAGGCACCCAGGAAAGCGATCCAGACCAGCAGGAACCCCGGTACTTCATCGGCCCATACCAGACCGGATCCGAGCACATAGCGATAAAAGACATTCAAGCAGACGGCAATGGCGGTGAGGGCCACCAGGGCCCCCACCACGATTTCGATCAAACGATCCAGATATCTCAGCATCGTTGCGGCTCCAGGTATTACTCGACGTCAGCGGACTGGCGGACGATCTCCAGCCAGTCACTTCCGTGGTGGTTCACATAGTCGTCGTAGACGGACTGTACTTGTTCCCGGAACGCTGCCAGGTCAACGTCGTTGATCTCCAGTGCGCTCCGCATCGCTTCGAGATTGGACTGTTCGATCTCGGCAGCCTGACTATAGGCATCGTCACGCATGTCATTGGCGACTTCGGCAAAGACCGTCTGTTGTTCATCGTTCAATGAATTCCAGAAACCGGGAGAAACCAACAGGAATGAAGGCGTGTAGACATGACGAGTCAGCGACAGGAAGTCCTGCACTTCATACATTTTTTGGCCATAGAACCCGTAGGTTGCGGCTTCGGCTCCATCCACCACGCCGGTCTGCATGGCGGTAAAGGTTTCTCCCCACGCGACCTTGGCCGGTGCCGCGCCCAGTGAGGCAAAGATCTGCTGGCGGAAGTCGCCGCCGGAGATGCGTATCTTCATGCCCTCCAGGTCGGCAGGTTCCTCGATGGGATGACTGGAATTGATGATGTGCCGGAACCCGTTTTCATAGATGCCCAGCACCTTGGCGCTCATGCTGCCTTCGATCGTATCGACCAACGCATCTTCGAGACCGTTAGCCATTGCCCGTTGTACATGCTCGCGGTCTTCGAACAGCCATGGCAGGTCGAAGAACCCCAGTTTGTCATCGACCTTCATGACGCCTGAGGCGACATTGACCATCTCGATCGTATCGAGCTGAAGGTTGTCGATGAGTGCAGACTCCTTGCCCAACTGACCGTTAGGATACAATTCAAAGTCGAACTCACCGGGTAGTCGTTCCTCGACTCTCTCGGCGAACATTTCCGCTTGTTTGGCCAGCGGAGATTGCGCCGAGACATGTGTGGCAATGCGGACTTCTTGAGCGGCATCGGCATGCGCGCCGAGTGCAAACAAACTGATTCCGGCAAGTCCGGTCAGCAGGAAGGTCTTGTTGTTGCTCATGACGTTGCTCCTTGAAAGGTTGTCATTGGGCTGTAGTGGCAGGGGATAGAGGCCATCCACCTAGCGGATATCGAAGCTGTAATGGAACCAGTCGAGCCGACCTCGACTCAGCCGCCACTCCAGCGGTCGTTCGTCATAGCCTCTGGCCAGACGAGCGATTTCGATGACCTGGGCTCCGGGGGACAGACCCAGATGGTGTGCCGGGGATGCCGGCACCGGGCCGGCGGAAAGCGTGTCGGTTGCACGAAAGACCACTTCGCCGCATACCTGTTCATACAGGGGATAAAGCAGGTCTCCCCAGGCATCGGGAGGCAGGTTCAGCAAGGCCTGGAAGCGCACCTGGGATAGATAGATGATTTCATGCAGTAGGGGCATCTCATCCACACGGCGCACACGCTCGATTTCAATGAGCTCGCTGTCATCGGACAGGTCGAGGTGACGACAGATATCAGTCGTTCCCGGCACGACCCTGATATCAAGCAATTCGCTTTTCGGGTGCAGTTGCACACCTTCGCGATCGGTCAGGCGGAAGAAGCGGGCAAGTGAGTGGCTGAAATCCGCCCGGCGTACGAAGGTTCCTTTTCCATGCTGGCGTTCCACCCAACCACGGTCGACGAGCATGTCGATCGCTTTGCGAGCCGTTCCCGGTGCGACACCGTACGACTGGGCGATGTGCATCTCCGATGGCAGCACATCCCCCGGTTTCAGGCTGCCTTGCTGAATGTCGGACAGCAGCGCCTGGTAAATTCGGTAATAGCGCGGGCTGCGAGATTCGTCTTGCTGAAGATTGGCTTGCATGGTCATATGCTCTAGTGTACTTATGGTCTTATATAAGAGTTAATATCTATGACACGTAATTCTCCCGAGGACAAGCCGGATTCGACCAATGTCTAAAATCGTTGATACCCACGCCCACGTCTTCACCGATCGCTGTCGCTTCGCGGACAACCCCCGCCACCGTCCTCGCTATGAGGCACCTTTGGCCACCTATCTCGATTTACTGGACCACTGGGGAATTGACTGCGGCGTGCTTGTACAACCCAGTTTTCTCGGCACCCACAATGAATACCTCATGGAGTGTCTGCGCCGGCACCCGGATCGACTCAGGGGCGTGGCGGTTATCGATCCCCAAGTGAGTGATGACTCGTTGGAAGACATGGAGTCAGCAGGCATCCGAGGGACGCGTTTGAACTGGATCGGACGGACGGTAAGCGAATTACAGACGACAGGATGGACAGACCTATTCACACGCCTTGAGTCGCGACGCTGGCATGTGGAGATCCAGGCCGAGGGACGTATCTTGTTAGACATCCTCGATCTGTTGGCTAGCTGGGAACTGGATCTGGTGATCGACCATTTCGGCCGGCCACAGGCCAATGCCTGGCGTGACCCCGTCATCGAGCGGCTGTGCACGGGCACGGCAACCCAGCGCTATTGGGTCAAGTGTTCGGCCCCCTACCGCAGCCAAAGCGATGGCTTTTCCGACGTCTGTAAACGGTTGCTCGAGTCACTGGGACCGCAACGACTGATGTGGGGCAGTGACTGGCCCTGGACGGAACATGAGCATCTCTATAGTTATGAGCGAGCACTGCACGACATTGAGCAGTGGATACCCCAGCCGGAGCTGGAACAGGTCATCCGCGAGACGCCGCGGCAGTTCTACGGTTTCGATACATAACGAGCCGACATCGTACGACATGTATCCCTGTTTAGGTGGTCATGCGTCTACCGTAGCTCAACAACACGGGCATCAGCAGGACCAGCACCGTAATACGCAGTAGGTGATGCGAGGTCACGAAAGCGGGGTCGATGCCCAGCGAGAGGGCGACCAGACTTAATTCCGGTGCGCCGCCCGGCATGTAGGCCAGCAGTGCCGCCGCTAGAGAATAGCCCGTCGTTGCATGCACGCCCCAGGCGGCCAGAATGGCGATCAGCAACAGGGCGACAGTCTGCAGTGCGGCCATCAGCAGGTTGTATCCTACCTTGGATAACGACGTGCCGGTGAAACGTACCCCTACCGAGACGCCGATGATGACCTGGGCCAGGGCGATGATGGTCGGTGGAATCGAGGCATGGGTGATGCCGATCAAGTGTAGCACCGCCGAGATCAGGGCCGGTCCGAAGAGTAGGGCATTGGGTAGGTGTAGCCGACGTCCCAGCCAGATACCGGCCACTCCAGCCGTGGCGAGCCAGGCGGTATCTCCCCACGTCGGGAACCATAACCACTGGACCAGGCTCGACTCGCGAGGTTGCAGGCTGACATGGCCGATGACTTGCAGAACGGGGGGAATGGCAATCAGTAGGATAAGGATGCGCACGGCATGGGTCATGCCCACGGTGCGCAGGTCGGCGTGTGAGTCCATTGCCATGAGTGTGACCACCGAGACGCCACCCGGCACCCCCGAGTAAAGAGCGGTGTCCAGAGAATATCCAGCAACACGATGCGAGAACCAGACTGAAAAGGCCATCATGACGGCGGTAATCAACAACATGATGATCAGGCTGGTTCCCCACAGAATCACATCGCCGGACAAATCGGGCGTGAAGGCCGAGCCCAGCATCACACCGATGACCACCAGCACTGCTTTGCGCGATGACGTCGGTGGGCGGAGTCGAACACCGGCCAGGCTGACCGCGGTCGTCGTGATCATGGCACCCAGCAACCAGGGCAAGGGCATGTGCAACCAATACGCGAGGCCGCCACCGCCGATGCCCAGGAATAGTGTCGGCAGGAATTTGCCTATCGCGATCATGCGCTTGCTGACGGTACCCCTCACGCTGAACTGGTCTCCAATGCCATATATGGTGTCGAAACGACGAGCCCGCTTGGATGGGATAGCGGGCTCGCGGGGAACGGAATGGGCGGGATCAGTCGTCCTCGACCCGTTGCAGGGATCGGCTCCTGGGCTGCATTTTCGACAGCAGCTTCGGTAACAGCCAGGGAAGCACCAAAAGCGCCGCTGCGGCGATCCATAGCCCCACGGAAATCCCGGACTGCCAGAGGATACCGACATCTCCACCGCTGATCGATAGCGCGCGGCGCAGGTTTTGTTCCATGAGTCCGCCCAGTACGTAACCGAGAATCACAGGCGCCAGAGAGAACCCCAGCTTGCGCAGCAGATAGCCGAACACCCCGATGATCAGCATCAGGTAGATGGCGGTCAGGTCGGAATGGAGCTGATAGACCCCCACGAAGGCCAGAATGGCGATACCTGGCACCAGTATCCAGCGAGTGATTGCAGGCGAAACGCCACTGTTCAGTGTGCGTCCCGATGTGGTCGGTCCGTATACGGCACAGCGGCTACGTGACCAGGTTGGCGACCGTCTTTACCCGATACCCATCGATGCGTCGTTGCTGGCCTTTGTCGACCCGCTGCGCCGCAATGCCTTCATGGAGCGTTGGCAGCGAGAGTTCGAACGGCGTTAGTCGGATTCCCGCTGATTGCCGGGGCGGCCCTGCCACAACCCCTGTAGCGTGCCAGCCAGCAGCCCACCTCGCGTTGCCGAAACCCGAGCTTAGCCGTTATAATACTCGATTAACTTCCTCACGCCCCGTCCGCCATCAGTTCAATGGGTGTTGCCGCTATGTTACGTATGGCCCAAGAAGCGCTTACGTTCGATGACGTATTACTCGTTCC
Source organism: Aidingimonas lacisalsi (assembly GCF_008079445.1). Lineage (GTDB taxonomy): Bacteria > Pseudomonadota > Gammaproteobacteria > Pseudomonadales > Halomonadaceae > Aidingimonas > Aidingimonas lacisalsi. The sequence continues at coordinate 212,970 of NZ_VRYH01000003.1, forward strand.
CGGCTACTCCGATGTCCTGCCCAAGGATGTCAGCCTCAAATCCCGCCTAACCCGCAACCTCGAACTCAACATCCCGCTCGTCTCCTCTGCCATGGACACCGTGACCGAAGCACGCCTGGCGATCGCCATGGCCCAGGAGGGCGGCATCGGCATCGTGCACAAGAGCATGACCATCGCCGGTCAGGCCGCTGAGGTGCGCAAGGTCAAGAAACACGAAAGCGTGATCGTCAAAGACCCCGTTACCGTGGGGCCCAAGGCCAAGCTGCAGGACCTGTTGACGATGGCCGACGAGTACGGGTATTCCGGCTTCCCGGTCGTGGAGGGCGACGCCCTGGTCGGGATCGTTACCGGGCGTGACATGCGTTTCCAACCCAACCATAGCGACAACGTCGAAGCGATCATGACACCGCGCGACCAGTTGGTCACCGTGCCGGTGGGTACGTCGCTGGATGTCATCAAGGGCAAGATGCAGAAGAGCCGCATCGAAAAGATCCTGATCGTCGATGACGACTTCCATCTGCACGGCCTGGTCACGGTGCGCGACATCGAGAAGGCCAAGACGTATCCCCATGCCGCCAAGGACAGCGATGGCCGTCTGCTGGTCGGCGCTGCCGTCGGCACCGGGCCGGAAACGCCCGATCGTATCGCCGCCCTGGTCGAAGCCGGTGTCGATGTCGTCGTCATCGATACCGCCCACGGTCATTCCAGGGGAGTGATCGATCGCGTGGCCTGGGTCAAGGAGCATTATCCGCAAATTCAGGTAATCGGAGGCAACATTGCCACGGCCGATGCCGCACGCGACCTTGCCGAAGCCGGCGTCGACGGCGTCAAGGTCGGCATCGGCCCCGGTTCCATCTGTACCACGCGCGTGGTGGCCGGTGTCGGCGTGCCCCAGGTCACGGCCGTATCCAACGTGGCGGAAGCGCTGAAAGCCTACGACGTCCCGCTGATCGCCGATGGCGGCATCCGCTTCTCCGGGGACCTGGCCAAGGCGATCGCGGCCGGCGCCAGTTGTGTGATGGTCGGCGGGCTGCTGGCCGGTACCGAGGAAGCGCCGGGCGAGATCGAGCTCTACCAGGGGCGGACCTACAAGGCCTATCGCGGCATGGGCTCGATGGGGGCCATGGCTCAGACTCAGGGCAGTGCCGATCGCTATTTTCAGGACAAGGACGCCGGCGCCGACAAGCTGGTGCCGGAAGGCATCGAAGGCCGCGTTCCGTACAAGGGCGTGATGAGCTCCATCGTCCATCAGTTGATGGGCGGTCTGCGTGCCTCGATGGGCTACACCGGATGCCGCGACATTCAGGAAATGCGTACCAAGCCGGAATTCGTGCAGATCACCGGGGCCGGCTTCAACGAGTCGCATGTGCATGATGTGCAGATTACGAAGGAGGCGCCCAACTACCGGGCGGGCTAACTCAAGCTTGACGCCGGAAGCTTGAAGCGGGAAGTTGATCCCCTCGGAGACTTCCCGCTTGCGCGTTTTCGGCCCTGTTGCTTCCCAAAGGAAAGGCCAGATGACCGACATTCACGCCCACAAGATCCTGATCCTCGATTTCGGCTCCCAGTACACCCAGCTCATCGCGCGCCGCGTGCGTGAGATCGGCGTCTATTCCGAAGTGCGCGCCTTCGATATCACCGAGGCCGAGATTCGCGAGTACAACCCCAACGGCATCATCCTTGCCGGTGGGCCGGAATCGGTGACCGAGCTGGATTCCCCGCGTGCACCGCAGTGCGTGTTCGAGATGGGGCTGCCGGTGCTGGGGATCTGCTACGGCATGCAGACCATGGCCGAACAACTGGGCGGCCAGGTCGAAGGCTCGCAGAAGCGCGAGTTCGGCTATGCGCAGATCCGCATCGACGCCGAGACGGCGCTGTTCAAAGGCATCAAGGATCACGTCGATCACGACACCGACAAGGCGCTGCTCGATGTATGGATGAGCCATGGCGACAAGGTCGCCAAGGTGCCTGCCGAATTCACGGTGACCGCCTCTACGCCGAGTTGCCCGATTGCCGCCATGGCCTGGGAAGCGAAACGCTTCTACGGCGTGCAGTTCCACCCCGAGGTGACCCACACTCTGCAAGGGCAGCGCATCCTCGAACACTTCGTGCTGGATATCTGCCAGTCCGAACGGCTGTGGACACCGGCTCAGATCATCGAGGACCAGGTCGCCCGCGTGCGCGAACAGGTCGGCGAGCGTCACGTATTACTGGCCCTCTCCGGCGGGGTGGACTCCTCCGTGGTGGCCGCGCTGTTGCACAAGGCGATCGGCGATCAACTGACCTGCGTGTTCGTCGACAACGGTCTGTTGCGCAAGAACGAAGGCAAGCAGGTGATGGAAACCTTCGCCCGCCACATGGGCGTGCGGGTACTGCGTGTCGACGCCGAGGAGCAGTTTCTCTCCAAGCTGAACGGCGTGGACGACCCCGAAGCCAAGCGCAAGATCATCGGCAACACTTTCATCGACGTGTTCGACGATGAAGCCGGCAAGATCGAAGGCGTCGACTTCCTGGCCCAAGGCACCATCTACCCCGACGTGATCGAATCCGCCGCCTCCAAGACCGGCAAGGCGCATGTGATCAAGTCGCACCACAACGTCGGCGGCTTGCCCGAGACGATGAAACTCTCGCTGGTCGAACCGCTGCGCGAGCTGTTCAAGGACGAAGTACGCAAACTCGGCCTCGAACTCGGCCTGCCCTACGACATGGTCTACCGCCACCCCTTCCCGGGACCGGGCCTCGGCGTGCGCATCCTCGGCGAAGTCAAAAAAGAGTACGCCGACATCCTGCGTGAAGCCGACGCCATCTTCATCGAGGAACTGCACAAGGCCGACTGGTACCACAAGACCAGCCAGGCCTTCGCCGTCTTCCTCCCGGTGAAATCCGTCGGCGTCGTCGGCGACGGGCGCCGCTACGAATGGGTCATCGCCCTGCGCGCCGTCGAGACCATCGACTTCATGACCGCAAGATGGGCCCACCTGCCGTATGAGCTGCTCGAGACCGTCTCCAACCGCATCATCAACGAGCTGGAAGGCGTCTCCCGCGTGACCTACGACGTCAGCAGCAAGCCGCCCGCGACCATTGAGTGGGAGTGATCACCGGGTAGGGGGCGTTGAGAGGCGTCTGTCCCGGGCGCATCATCCGCTTCATACGAAAGCCTGCCTTGATCGGCAGGCTTTTTTGTTGCACAACGTTACCAAGCTAAGATGAACTTGGATTCAGCTGCTGAGGCAGTGGCCGATAGAAAAGTAAAAGACAATGCGGAAGATGTCGCAGGGAAAGGATGTTATCCCCGGACGGTAGTGTGGCTATTTGTGTGATAATGGAGTCGTTTGGTTTGGAGTTGACACTCAGCCATAATTGAATGAATAGTCGAGCCAAAAGATGAGTGGATGTATGCTCCCAGGCTAAGACGTTCCACCGAACACCTAGTGGGAAGCTCCAGCTGTGTAATGACGGCGGCGTATAAAGCTTAGTTAAGGCTTTTTTTACCATAAAGTTAAAATTGAATAAACCGCTGCATTAAAATCTAATATAAGGCAAATATTTTTTGGATAGGTTCCCGCCTATACATATAATTTTGAAATGTATTTGAAGCGGTCAATATAAATGTTTATCGGAAGTATGTAAGGATTTTATTATGCAATAATATTTTAAATATGCGGGAAGCTTTTGGCTTGAAAGTTATCAGGTTTAATTTTTTCCATAGTGGGGAATTTTTGGTTTGAACGTTTTCCGATAATAGTTGGCGAAGTTTGAGCGTGGAAAAAAGATCAGTCTTTTTTGAATGTGATGAGCTTTTTAAAGAATAAATAAGCTCTTCGGCTTCGGAGCATAGGGAGCTCACTATAATTTTACTTCAGATAAACTAATTCAAGGAGTTAATTTGAATTATTATAAAGACTACTTAGATCAAGTTGAAGAGTACTTGGTAAAGATGAAGAAGAATGCGCGACTTCTTATAGAGGAAAACATATGGGACTCAGTTAGATACGAAGACGTAGAATTGTGGCTGCAAAACTTCTCCGGCGATGAAGAAAAATTGTTAGCAGGGCTTCTTTTAGACAACCTAGTATTTAGGTCTGCAGAGCAAACTTCTTCACTCCTTAATAGTGCTATCGATTGCTCTTTATCTCATGCTATTTATAACAATCCCTTAGATGTTTTGAGAGGGGAAGACTATAAGAATATATTAACATCTCGCTATGGTAATCCCGATATTAAAGTGGTGCCTGTAATTAGGGATTTAGATCCTCCTACCAAAAGCGGGCCTGCAATTGCGCGTCTATACAAGCGCCATGTTGGCTTGGCTGAAGAGCATATGATATGGCCATGGCTTGTGGAAAAAGAGTATGCGAAAGGTGTTAGGACTTTCGTTTTTATTGATGATACTTTAGCGACTGGAAATCAGTTCTCTGAATTTCTTGAGAAGTATGCAAATCTTGGTATTCTAGATGCTACCTTAATCTACATCCCACTGCTTGCGCATAGAGAAGGTTTAGAGAAGATTAATAGAGAGTACCCAAAAGTTATAATTTCACCAGTAGAAACAGTAGATGAAAAGGATAGTTTTTTTGAATTAGGTAATGCCTCTATGTTTGATGATTTAGAGAATTTGTATCTTGTAGTGGCAGAGAAGTATTTAAACAGAAGATTGTTCAAAATAATGTGTAAAGGGTATAAAGGGTTGGCATTGACCTTTTCTTATAACCACTCAACACCTAACTCTACGTTACCGCTCTATTGGTATGAGGATGAACACTTCAAACCCTTACTAAGGAGGTAGTTATGATGACTGAGACTTCAGAGATTACAAAACTTAAGCATTCTCTTACAAAAAATAGGTCAGAGCACTTAGGGAAAGATGTTTGGAACGACTTCGTCGTTCCTAGGTTTTTTAATAGGGTAGATTTAACGTCGGAAATGCCAATCCGCCTGGAAGGTGGGAGAGGAAGTGGTAAGACGATGCTGTTAAGGTACTTATCTTATCACAGTCAGTTTTCTTTAAATAGACACTTCATAACGGATGAAGATGTTTCTCGTATTGGGCTTTATTGGAAAGCTGATACCCAATTTTTAAGGTTGATGACAAAACGAAGCATAGGCGAAGACACATGGCTCATGCTTTTTGATCATTACTTAAATCTGAAAATAGCCTATGAAATGCTGTCTAGTATATTTTCTCTTTCGGATAGCCATTATGGGAAAGTGACACACAGACAAGTGGCCGGTACTGTTCTAGAGGGTGTTTCAGACTTTGGTTTTGAAAAGGAGGGGATTAATGATGTTTATAAAGAGATAGGTAGACGAATAAGAAAGACTGAGATGATAATTCAAAATATTAAGGATGTTCAAAGCCTGAATTTTTTACCAGTCTCTTTTATTGCCCATTTGGCTGAAAGTGTTTTACATAGTTTTCCATGTTTGCAAGGGAGTCTTTTTTCAGTATACATTGACGAGTATGAGAATTTATTAAGCTATCAGCAAAGAGTTATCAATACTAGGATAAAGCACTCGGAGCCCCCTATAATATATAATATAGCAATAAAAAAGAACGGGATGTCAGAAACTTCAACACTCAGTCATGAAAAGCTAGAAAATAAAGCTGACTTTTCAATAATAAATCTTGATGATCAAATTGAAATGAGTGGCTTTGATGTTTACGTGTCTGAAATTTTCCTTAAAAAACTGGGGGAGTCCTGCCCAAATGTAATAGAATCTTGTGATATAGATCTTTCTGTTTGCCAAGAAGTTGACAAAATTGATGCTAGGTATGATTGTAAGTATGAAGCAAGCTGTAGAGAAGCTCTAAATCGTATTTTTCCGGGACGTACACATTATGATTTGGCAGAAGAGGTTTTTAATACCCCTAGTTTTTACAATAAGATGGTTTCTGAGATAAAAAGGGCTTTAGAACAAAAGAAATGCGCCAAATATCATGAGGAAGATTTTGTAAGTGGCGACCATAAAAAAGCATCTATTGTTTGTGCGTCATTACTGTTTAGACGGAACATCAATCCTGAAGATGTGGCCGCTGAGTTATTTAGGCTTCGTAACGGAGAGAAAAATAAATTTACGGACAAGACAGCTTGGGAGCATAATTACTTTATCGGATGTTATTTGAGGATTGTGAGGGCATATAAGACTAATAGTACGTTTTACTCGGGGTTTGATGTTTATACATCTTTATCTGGTGGTAATGTAAGGCACTTTTTGGAGTTGTGCAGAACCGCAATTAGCCTTGTTGGTGATAATGACCTCGCAAAAGATTTTGTTGTCAGTAGGAAATTACAGCATATAGCTGCAAGAAATACAAGCGAGGAACTTGTTAGGGAAATTCAAAGATTTACTCCCTTGGGGAATCAGTTGAATAATTTCGTACGAGGTCTTGGAAGGGTTTTCCAGCTTTGTCAAGACAGAGAATCTCAAAGTGAGACTGAGGTGACTCATTTCGGGATAAAAGACGATCAAGGTGTTTTCAAAGAAGAAGACCAGTTTTTCTTGGATGAAGCTGAGAAGTGGGGGGTTCTTAAGGCGATAGAATCAACAAAAAACAAGTCACTAAGTGCTTCTCCAACGTATGATTATATATTAAACCCTGTTTATTCTCCGTTCTTCCTTATAAGTTATAGGAAAGGGAGGAAATTGGATATTGATGCTGTTGACTTTAAGGCTCTGTTTCAAAGTGGAGAGGCAGCAGTTAACTCATCAATTGGTAAAAAGTTGCGTTTGCTGTCAAACTCTAATGAAAATTCTTCCACTGATATGCAGGCGAGCTTGCTGTGATTGATATAAAGTCGGCTTCTTCCGAGTACCCTGTTGAGTTTCCGGATAAATTTTCTCATGGGTTTGTAGGTGCTGGAATTGATGATAGAACAAATGCTTCTGTTGAGCATGTGCATGATTCATGTGAAAATGTTTTTGTCTTGGAATATGATGGTGAAAATCTAAATATTAAAGTAGATGGCATCGCAGTAGAATGCCACGATTTTCCTGAGTTTTTTTCATCTTTGTCCGCCAACTCAATCATCGTTGATTCTACTAGTCTTGATATCCCTGAGCTTGCTATTCTTCTCAAGTCTGCGATAAATGAGGCGGGTTTGGAGATATTTTTTATATATTTTGAGCCCAGCGATTACTCTGTTGTAAATAATGGGGCTCTAACGCTAGAGGATTTTGGTTTATCAGATAGAATAATAGGATTTGAAGGAGCAGGTATTCCGACTTTATCAATGCCCGTAGAGGGTGAAGTCCCACGGAAGTTTGTTTTTTTTGTTGGTTATGAAGCTGGACGGTTGCAAAGTGCAATTGAAACATATGATATTATGAGCGATGAAGCAAAGATTTTCTTTGGCATGCCCGCTTTCCGGCCTGGATGGGAGGTTAAGTCAATCAAGAGAAGCCTTCCCGTGTTAAGCGAGCAATCTATAACTGGAAGTTCTGGATATTGTTCCGCTAGTAATGCACGAGATGCCCTACGAGTTTTGAGAGAGTTTGACAATTACAAAGAAGAATTTTTGATGTATGTTCTTCCTCTTGGGACTAAACCATGTTCGATAGCAGCCATTTTATTCAGTTTGGAGAACGAGGGACGTGCTAGGTTGCTTTATGACCAGCCAGGAAAGAAAAGTGGAAGAAGCTATGGGGTTGGCAGAAAACATTATTACAGGTGCCTTTTAAAATGAGTTTTTATGAAACCCCAGCGAATATCGTACGATTGATTAAGAAGCATGTTCCTGCTTCTTCAACAAAAATTCTTGACCCAGCGGTGGGAGAGGGGGCGCTTCTCTTTTCGCTAAGCGCGTTTCATCTTAATCGTCAGGTAACTATTGTTGATATTGATGACAAACGCTTGTCAGGTGTTTTGTTAAGATTCCCAAAGTCTCAGACAGTAAATGAGGATTTTTTAAGCTGGTCAAGTCGTGGTGAGAAAAGGTTTGATTTAATCGTAGCTAATCCTCCGTTTTCTGGAAAATCTCATAGTAGAGTAATCTATGAGGGCCGAAAGGTTCCAATTGAGCTAGCTTTCATAAGGCGATCTGTAGAGCTTTTAGAAGAAAATGGAAGTCTGATCGCAATAGTACCAGATTCACTGATTAACTCTTCAAGTTTCTTAGTGGATCGTAAGTGGCTTTTTACTCAGGGCGAGGTGAGGTATGTATATCAGTTACCGGAGAATTCTTTTTTTGGTATTGAGGCAGCTTTCTTTTTAGTTGTTTTTAAGAAAGCTGGAGTGGGCGGGCAATTGCGCTTACGCAAACTTGAAGAAAAAGGTGGTGGCGAAGAGATTACTGTGTCCAAAGTTACCCTTGAAGAAACAGGATTTCGATTGGACTACTTGTATTATGCTGAAAGAGAGGTTTATGGTGAAGTTGTTAAAAGCCTAGGAAATGCTGACTTATCTAAACTTGGTGATATTTGCGATGTTTCTAGAGGAAGGAAAAGGAGTAACTATAAGTCATCTGGCCTAATTCATACAGACTGCTTTGAGTCTGGATTTTGGGTTCGGCGAGGTAAAGCAATAGATATATTTAATGTTGAAAGATGGGTTGTGGCTGTCAGAAGGGTGTCAAGAAATGCACATTTAACTTTTGGCATTGTGAATGCTGAAGATGAAGAATTTTGCACGGATTGTTTGATTATTGTTAGGCCTGATTGCAGATCTGTTTCCCCCATAGAAATTCTTTTCTATCTTAGAGTTATGTATAGTAATTTGCACGGCGGTTTTTATCTTCTTAAAGGGGTGGGGGCGAAATTTCTTTCTGTAGAGCAAATTAAATCGCTTCCTTATTATAGAATCACATCTATTTTCCGTGAGGAATTTTCTGAATATTGCAATTTGCTTTTTATGATGGATTTTGAAGGCTGTAAGAAGGTCGAGGAGAGAGTTTTTTTGAAGTTGGCTGGAGGTGGGAATGTTGAGAGTTTTTATGCTGTTGGAAAGAGTAAAGAAAAAGATGAAGAGGAGGGGGTTGTAAACTACTACTGAATTTTTTGAATTTTTATTTTAGTACCTATCGATTTTAATTACGGCTAAGCAGCTACTTCGATGCCATAGACCCTCCGGGCGCCTATGCTGCCCTCTCAAGCCGTCAGACCGTGAGAGCATAGATTGCTTTTTATTGATGGAGGAGGCTTCCATGATCGGCGGCTTGATAGGGGTACTGGATGACATCGCCGCATTGGCGAAGTTGTCCGCAGCATCACTGGATGATGTGAGTGCCGCCGCTGGGCGTGCGACGGCGAAGACCGCCGGGGTGGTGGTCGATGATACGGCGGTGACGCCGCAGTACTTGCAGGGGGTGACGGCGGAGCGTGAACTCTGGATCGTGAAGAAGATCGCGCTGGGGTCGATCCGCAACAAGCTGATTTTTATCCTGCCGGTGGCCTTGCTGCTTAATCACTTTTTGCCCGTTCTATTGCCGATCATTCTGATGGTTGGTGGTACCTACCTGGCCTTGGAGGGCGCGGAGAAAGTCTGGCACAAGCTCTCCGGGGAGCAGGATGACGACAAGCCAGCGGTAGAAAAGGGGCCGGAGGCCGAGAAAAAGATCGTCAGCAGTGCCGTTCGGACCGACCTGATTCTGTCCGCCGAGATCATGGTCATCGCGCTTTCCGCCGTTTCTCATCAGGGGTTCTGGTCACAACTAGCGAGCCTGGTGGTGGTCGCGTTTTTCATCACCATTCTGGTGTATGGCGTGGTGGCGCTGTTGATCAGGATGGACGATCTCGGCCTGAAGCTCGCCCAGTGGGATAGTTCGGGAATGAAGGAGCTGGGCCGGCGTCTGGTGACTGCCATGCCTAAGGTGCTAACGGCCATCTCGGTCGTGGGAACCGTCGCCATGCTCTGGGTGGGCGGGCATATCCTGCTGGTCAACCTGGGTGCCGATGGCACGGGGTGGTGCAACGCGCCCTATGCGTGGGTACACCATGTCGAGCAGGGCATCGGCGAGGCAACTGGTGGACCGCTTACGGCCGTCTGGTCACCGATGGCTATGAAGGCTATGCCGAGGTCGTGCGCCGTAACGGCCTCACCCATGCCGGCTGCTGGGCGCATGCTCGTCGCAAGTTCGTCGAGGCCCGGAAGGTGCAGCCCAAGGGCAAGACCGGTAAGGCCGACTGGGCCATCAACCAGATCCGCAAGCTCTACGCGGTGGAGAAACAGGCCAAGGCGCTGGAGCCCGAGGCTCGCCGAGCACTGCGTGAGCAGCAGAGTCGACTACTGATCGACCAACTGCGTACCTGGCTCGACAAGTCGCTGAACCAAGTGCTGCCGAAGAGCGCGCTGGGCAAGGCGCTGCATTATCTGGATGGTCAGTGGGAGCGACTGACACGCTTCCTCGATGATGGCCTGATCCCGCTGGACAACAACCCGGCCGAGAACGCCATCCGCCCCTTCGTGGTGGGCCGCAAGAACTGGCTATTCAGCCAGACGCCGAGCGGTGCCCACGCCAGCGCAGCGATCTATAGTCTGATCGAGACGGCCAAGGCCAATGGGCTCTCACCTTACGACTACCTGCAGTTCGTGTTCGAGACCCTGCCGACGCTCGGCGCGGATGACGAGCTCGATTCGCTACTACCTTGGAACTGGAAGGATACCCTGCCGGCTTAAGATGGGGTTCGTGGACCGCTTACGCCCGATGTCGTAGTGAGCTTGCCGCGTCCAGCCTGAATCTCCGGTCTATCGGTGGCACCAACGGCAGCACGCTTAGTCCCTTGCCCGTACGGATTTCCGTGCGGTCATGACACCGATATTCTCGCGTACCACTGCTTAGCCTGGCCCAGTCCTCTGCTAGGTTCTGCTGTTGACGGACGTCAGCGAGATAAGTCGAGCACCACAACCTCGACCCGACCTGCCGTCACAGCTGGGTGCTGGTCGAGTGCATTTTGTAACTCGGAGGCAGTGGTCGGCTTGGCACCGCCGTCGGGCCGCGCGGGGACAAGGTAGGCAGATCCAAACCAGAATGTGAGGAATAGGCCTTGTCCCTTTGCCTGCCAGTGCCCAGTGTAGAATGCCTCCAATTGACCTTCGATTGCGTTCCATAGACCTGGATGCTGCTGCCGTTTGGCCTCTAATGGCAACAGCAGGCCGTCATGCTGGAATATGATATCGGCGCGCTTATCCTGAGGCATGTCGGCCTCACCGATGATGTCGATCGACAGGGGTGTGAGGTGGCCGCGCAGCAATGAGACGGTCCTATCGCGGCACTTGTTCTCGGTGCGCGGGAGACCATCATCAGTCCAGTACAGGTCGATCTCATCTTCCGAACTACCGCGTAGCCGCCTGCCTAGCTCTCGCAGCTCTTCGACCACGATCGCGCGTAGATCGGCAACGCTGCCCGGCGGACCGCCATCAAGCACCATCTTAATCTGGTCGAACGTTGGCGGAGCATAACCTTCGTTAGCCTGCTTCTGCCGCTGATCGGAAGATACCATTCGCAGCGCCCATGTGTAACTGTCCTCAGGCGCGTCTCTTAGCGTGGTGAGCGCAGCTACGGCCTCAGTCGATACGTCGCTTGCTAGGCGAGTGATCAACGTTCGGATGTATTCCGCAGCGTCCCATAGGTTAGTGTCGCCGGCTGTCACACCACTTGGTCTGTTAACCTCTGGCCACTGCCCGCGAAAGGTTGTGATAATCCAGACGAGTTGTTTGACCGATAGAAAGATGCTGGTTCCTTCGTAACGCCTACCATGTCCAGCTCGGTCTCGGAGATGCCAAATCAACTCAGGCTCGATTGCACCGTCCAACCGTGCACGTGCCGCATCGAAATCTACGATTAGCGCTACCGCCTGCCAATTCCGCCGCCGTTCGTCGCCAATTTCCCGCTCCTGTCGATCGACAACCAGTCCTCGGAGCGCGTCACGGCGGTTTGAGCGCAGCAAGCGATCGATCATCTCGGCCTCTGCCTCAACCGACATGTCGGGGTAGCGGAATAACCAGTCCTGGGCAAGATCAGCGCTGAAGCCGCCGCCCTCGCTGCTCATGAACGCCCAAAGATGGTCCACATGCTGACGCTGCAGCCTCAACTGCGGCTGGATATAGAGCCGCACCACCTGCTCCCAGCGTCCTCGCCGCTTCAATTCAGCCTCGATCTTGGGTGCGAGTTCCTCCAGCCCGGCGTGATCCCCGGTCGCTCCATGCCAGCACTCGAACAGGCCAGCGGCCAGCCGCTCGCTGCTGACCCCCTCAAACGGCTCACCCCGCGTGCGGACTCGCTCTGAGAGCGCTGCGACGATGATATAGACTGCCTGCCAGAGCTTACTCTGGGCGTAGCTCAACGCGATCTCTTTAGCACTAGGTCGCGGCGGACGAGCCTGGAGAAACGCCTCGAAGCCTTCGAACGCTGCCGCTGCGATCTCTTCCCCAAGCCACTCCGCAACGCGCTCGTGTGCTGGCACGTCGTCGCTAGTTTCTCGAAAGTGGTTGAGGTATGCCTTTGCGGGCGGGAGGATTCGGCCATATTGGCCCGATTTGACCCCTTCGATATTGGCAAGGAAATTGCGGCGATGTTCGGCGAACTTGGCTGCCTGCTTCGCTTTGCGCTTTCGCTCTTCTTCCTCCCGTTTAAGCTCCCATTCAGGAACCTCTCGCTCGGCTAGGCCATCAATCCAGGCAAGAAGATCAGGCCTGTGCTGGACCAAGGACTTGGCGGCTTCACGTAGCCCCTTGCCTTCTTCTCCCCAGGGGCGGCCTAGGACAACAATATCGTGCCACTGTTCGTCGTTGCGAGTATCTGGGTCGATTGTTTGAAGCAGGCTAATAATTTCGGCCTGTGTGGGGTACAGGTCGATGACACCACGGTGAAGTGGAAAGGCTCGCTGCCAGATATTCTTGTCACCAACCTTGTCGATTAAGACGTGCCGCTGGATTGCTTGGCGTACCGTAGGGTTCGCCTTCAACCACGATCCGATCTCCTTGCTATGATCACGCCGGTATGAAGTTTGATCGTCAAAAGGTTCGAGCCATTGCCAAAGACGTAGCGGATCAATTGGACCGCCATTCTGGAGGCGTTTGAGCACTAGGGCATATTGAAGATCGATCAAATCATTTTCTTCGATTCCTGCGTGCGCGGGGAGGAGTGCATCCGCCTGCGCGGCAAAAAGATCAAGTAAACCGTCCAGCCGCGCGATAGGCACATGCTTAGCAAGGCGATAGAAACCAAATACAGTGATCTCCTCGGAGTCTTCTCCGATCGGGCACACCGATACCCCATCGCGGGCAAGGACAATCGCGACAATCTGCTCATCGCTGAAAGTATCTATGCCGATGTCATCAAGCAGCTCATGCGCTAGCCGAAGTGAGTCCGTCCGCACCTGCCGTCGCAATTTTTCGAGCAGTATAGGCCAGTTTTCGCCACCAATTGAAATCAGTACGTGTGCGCTTTCATGACGGATACCGTACGATTCGGCTTCATCGAGCATAAGTGTACGCAGCAGTGTACGTTGTCCGTTTGCCGTTGGCGCGTATTTGAGCTGTTGCAGTAAAAGAAGCCGCAGCCCGAACTCGGCTCCCCGGTCGCCAACTACGCGCGCAACCTCCTCCATTAGCGGCGGTGTTACTAACGCCGCCGCACGATACTCCTGCCACCCGATGAGCCGCGGGTTGTCGGTGGCGAGCCGCTCAAGCGCCGCGAACAGCCGCCGCGCCTGCTCGGGCGTCAGCGCCACCGCGTCGCCATACTCGACCACACCCATCGGATCCGCATCGATAACCGCGTCTGCCAGATGCGGGTCGCGCGCCAGCCAGGCGTGTAGGCCGCGAAGAGAGGCGGGCACTAGCCCATGCGATCGGAATTTCTCAAGCAGCCTTTTCCGCTTCGCCCGAGTGTCGGCGCGAACAGCCAGCCAGCGCGCGCCGACAAACTCACCGACGCGGCGATGGGTGTAGGTCAGACCGTCCAGATCAGTCGCGAAAAGGTTTGTATTTGCCGCCAACTTCACGTGACCGTTATCAAATGCCTCAACCTCTGCCAGTGGCAGCGCCTTGTCGGTGGGGTCGATCGTGCCGCTTGGTTGATCGACGATGCGCGCGTAGCCGGACAGTACTAGCGCGGAAAATGCCGCCCCTGCCGCGTCGAGCACGACTTCGCGAGGCAGTTCCTGCTTGACCTGGTTTCGTTCTTTCCTGAGAGTCTCAATCGCTTGCTCAAGCAGTGCGCCGCTTGTCGCTGGCAACGGTTGGTCGGATGGCAGAGCGGCGATCAGCTTTAGTGTTTGCGGGTTTCCGAGAAAGTCGATGCCGAGTAGATCGAAATGATCGAGCAGCATGCATGCGTGGGCCTCGTCGTTGGTCAGTTGAGTGAGAAGTTTGTGTTGGTCGCCGCGATCGAGTGGATAGAGATGTGCTTCAAGGGGCGGTACTCCTTCATATTGGTCGGCAATTGCCAGTGCCGAGACCGCTGCACGCCACTCTGCCACTCTGCAGCTGAGGATAAAGGGTGGGTAGTCGAGCTCCCCCAGCTTCCGCAATACTAGGTCGACTGCATCGCCATCGGATTGCGCTGACACTTCATCGAGCGCGTCGATTACTAGGCGTTCATTATCACCAAGCAGCGTCTCGGGCCGCGACCGATTAATCAACTGATGCGCGCGGCAGAAAGCGTTGCCATCTTTCTTTCCTAGCTCTCTGAGCAGCTCGGTCTTTCCCATGCCAGCCTCGCCAAGGACGATGACCGGCTCGCTTCGCTTGAGCAAGTCATCCTGATCCAATTGATGCTGGCCGTTTTGACTGGAAAACCAAAGCTTTCGGCTAAAATAGCTCACACACACGCTCTCTTGGCCAAGTTGAACCCCACTGCTAATTCTTAGCCTATCATTTGTTAGTTTGGGGGAGGCATGGCCTGAGGTAGTCGTCTACGGAGAAAAAGGAGCGTGGCAGTCTAGGCAGTGAAAAATGCCGACCTGATGTGGTTTGTTTGACGCCACGCGCCTAACCTCGCCGTACAGGCAGGCACCCTTGCTTGATCTATTACCTATCTCCTGGCATTTCGCTCGCCCGGAACAGCGCCAAGACTAACACCTATACGTTTGCCATCCGTCGAGTTGATGCTTCTCCACCCATCAATGCACGATCTTCAAATGCGTGAACGTGTCCCGTGCGTGGTCTTCGCGGGATAGCGGCGGACGCGGTCGGCGGTCTCCGTGGTGAATTCCGCCATGTCCTCGGCGAACAGTGCTGGTGGACCGATGGCGTTGAGGATCGCCGGTTCGATGTCGTAGTCGAGGTTGCCGGATTCGTCGGAGAGGGCGTGCGCATGCGTGCAAGATGCCTGTAGTACTCGAACTATCACGTTCTCTTGACCGGTTTCATGGCGCGTAGTTTGATGCATGGTGCCGACAGGCTCCGCCTGAGCTGACGGAGCCTTTACGTACGGAGTTGAGACGTTTTTCATGGCGTAGTGCAAGGCACGTCGCGTCGCTTCGCAAACCCCAAAAGCAGCATTTGCACCCCCATCCCCAGCAGGGCGACGACACCCGCGCCCATCGAAAGCATGTCGATAGGCATCTGCAGTGCCAAGGCCAGGCCGCCGAGCGAGGCACCCAGGGCGCTGCCGAGATAGAGCGCGGATTCGTTCAAGGCCACCGCGAGATTGCCGTCTCCCTGGGATTCGCGGGCCTTCATCAACTCGTTGTTCTGCGGCACCTGCAGTGCCCAACCCACGGCGCCCCAGAGGGCGATCGGGATCAGCGCCAGCCAGGGGCTGATGCCGAGTAGCAGTGGCAGGGCGATCAGCGCGATACCCAGTAGCAGCATGATGGCGAAGGTGAGCCTGGGGCCTGAGAAGCGGTCGACCAGGGCGCCGATCAAGAAGCTGCCAAGCACGCCGCCTACGCCCCACACCCATAGATAGGGCGTCACCGAGTGCTCGCCATACGCGCCGACCAGCGGCGCGATGAAGGTGTACATGCCCAGGCTGGCGATGGCGGCCAGCAGGGAGATGCCGAGCGGGCCGACCACCCGTCGGTCGATCAGGATGGAGAGCTTGCGGCGCATCGGCACCACCTGGGTGGCGGGCATGGGCGGCAGACGGTAGATCAGGCCGACCAGCGCCACCAGCCCGAGCAGTGCGATCAGCCACAGGGCGGCCTGCCAGCCCCAGCGTTCTGCCAGCAGCAGGCCGATCGGTACGCCGAGTACGGTGCCACTCGCCATGCCGCCCATGATGATCGAGATCGTCTTGCCGCGCTCGTCCGCCGGCGCCACGCCGACCGCCGCCGCGATGCCGATGGCGAGATAGGTGCCTGCCGCCATGCCGGCCAGCACGCGCCAGACCATCAGGGCGGCGAGGCTGGTCGTCAGCGCACTGGCTGCGTTGGCGATCACGAACAGCCCCAGCATCAGAAACAGCCCGCCGCGTTGGCGATTCGCGGGCAGCAGGGCGACGCACAGCGGCGACCCCAGCCCGTAGGCGAGTGTGAAGGCGGTGACCAACTGGGCGGCCACGGAAACGGAGACCGTGAAGTCGGCCTGGATCAGCGGGATCAGCCCAGCGGTAACGTAAGAGGCCATGCCTAGCGCGAAAGCGCCGATGGCTACCAGGTAGGTGGTGCTATGTGAGCCGCGTGTCATCTGTACTCTCCTTGATGCGTCGAATGGTGTTGCAGGGAAGTACGCGGAGTGTGCGGCGGGCTTTAAAGGGTTACAATTTAATCATTTATGCTATTACTCAAGGCAACAGCATGGCTCAGGAACGCACGCTTGCACGCACACGGCCCGAACTCGCCGAATTTCTGCGCACCCGCCGCGAGCGGATCTCGCCCGAGTCGGTGGGGCTCCCGGCGGGCGCGCGTCGGCGCACGCCGGGGCTGCGGCGCGAGGAGGTCGCGACCCTCGCGGGTGTGGGGGTGACCTGGTACACCTGGCTGGAGCAGGGGCGCGAGATCGGTGTGTCATCGGCCTTTCTCGATAACCTGGCGCGGGCGTTGCAACTGGATGCGGCGGAGCGGCGTCATCTGTTCCTGCTGACTCACCAGCGCCCGCCAGTCGAGCCGGGCAAGACCTGGTGTCAGGTGCCGCCCCTGGTGAAGCGCCTGATGAACGATCTGACGACACGCCCCAGCTACGTGCTGAATCTGCGCTGGGACGTGCTGGCGTGGAACGAGGCGGCGGCGCGGGTGTTCGGCTTCGCCAGGCAGCCGGCGGCGTATCGCAATCTATTATGGATGCTGTTCGCCGACGCCGAGCTGCACCGGGTGATCGCCGATTGGTCAACTCAGGCGCCACGCATTCTCTCCAGCTTCCGGCGCGACTACGCGCGGGCGGACGACGACCCCGCCATCGGCAACCTGGTGAAGGAACTCTCCGCGCACTCTCCCGAATTTCGCCAGTGGTGGCACCGCCACGAAGTGGACGCCCCTTGCCAGGGTGTGCGCTCGCTCGATCTCGATGGCCTGGGCGAGGTCGGCTTCGAGCACACCAGCCTGATCGTCGACGAAGGACGGCATCTGCGCCTGGTGGTCTACGCCGTACAGGAAGGCGATCCCCAGGCCGAGGCTTTCGCGCGCTGGGTGGCTGGCGAAGCCGGGGGCTAGGGCCGCTCAGCCCTCCCGATTCGACGTGTGGCGCCTGAATTGGGCTCTGTGTCTTCGGGAAAGGGCTTGGGTAGGCTGTTGGCCAGGGTGCGTGGCCGCGTGATCTTCGCTTGACGGATTTCTTTGAATTTTTCTATTTTTAGGTTTTTTTAGCACTTCAAAAGACGTATTTTTGAAGAGTAGGGTTGGCTTTTCTTTGAATATGTAAAGATTAAAGTGCTATGGGCGCCACTAGATCAAGAAACCTAAAGAAGGTGCTGGACGCGGTACCGGCAGGCTATCTCGTGGATGCCCGATGGCTCACGGCCCAGGATATCGCTTACGAGACCTTTCGGGACTACGTCAAGCGTGGCTGGCTCGAGCGCGTCAGCCGAGGTCTTTTCCGGCGCCCGGTTCCGTCGGGAGACGAGGCGGATGTCATCGACTGGAAAGTCTGTTTGCTTTCCATGCAATGTATCATGGGTTATGACGTCCACGTGGGCGGTGCAACAGCCCTCGATCAGCAGGGGTACTCGCACTACCTGAGGTTGGGTAGCCCGGGGCCAGTCTGGGTCTACGGCAATGCTATCCCGAACTGGCTCGGCAAGCTAACGCTCGATGCGCCCGTCAAGACTCGACGCATGACGCTGTTTGACGATCCCGCCCTGGGGATGACGAATTATGCAGCCGAGACCGAGACTGCCCGTCCGTGGTGGGACTGGAAGATCACGATGTCGACACCTGAGCGTGCGATTCTGGAAGCGATGGATGAGCTTCCCGATCAAGAGAGCTTTCATAATCTGGACATGGTGTTCCAGAGCCTGACGACACTGCGGCCAAAGTTGCTGACAGCGCTGCTTCATCAGTGCCGGAAGATCAAGGTAAAGCGACTCTTTTTCGTTTTCGCCGATCGTCATGATCATCCTTGGCGAAAGCGCCTCGACCCCAATGCGTTCGATCTTGGGTGTGGGGACCGTGCGCTTGTCAGCGGCGGCAGGATACATCCCCGTTACCGTATCATGGTTCCTAGGGAATTCGTCGATCTGGAGGCGGACGATGGCGCGTGAAAGCTACGAAGCCCAGGTCGCGTTGTTGGTAGGCCTACTGCCTCACGTTGCCAAAGAGTCAGACTTCGCGCTGAAAGGTGGCACAGCGATCAATCTGTTCCATCGTGATCTTCCCCGGCTGTCAGTGGATATCGATTTGACCTATGTGCCGGTTCGGGGCAGGGACGAGAGTCTTGTGGGGATCAATGCCGCGCTGGATCGCATCGCGGCTGGCGTCGAGAGTGGTATCCCGAACTCCAATACGCAACGCATTCGAGGCGGTAGTGGTGGCGCGACTCGTCTCCTGGTTCGCCGGGGTGGTGTCGAAATCAAGATAGAGACCTCGCCGGTGACTCGCGGTGTGGTCCATGATCCGGAGTTTCTGGCCGTCTCTGACGCCGTCCAGGACGAATTCGGTTACGCGGATATCCAGGTTGTCTCCTTCGAGGATTTATTCGGAGGCAAGTTAAATGCAGCCTTGGATCGGCAGCACCCCCGCGACCTCTACGATGTGCGACTACTCTATGAAAATGAAGGGCTAACGCACGACCTTTTCCGCACCTTCTTGGTGTACCTGGCAAGCTCGCCACGCCCGGCCCACGAGCTTCTGCATCCTAATAATATTGACCTGGACCGTCCCTACACGCAGGAGTTCGAGGGAATGACCCGAAACCCGATCAGTCTCGGTGAGCTTCGGGAAACTCGCGAACGACTGGTAAGGGATATCCAGTCCCGATGCGATGATGACACGAAGCGATTTCTATTGGGTTTGCATGATGGTACACCTGATTTCACCGCCATCGACCGCCCGTTCGCGGCGGATTTGCCTGCCATTCGTTGGAAAATCCTCAACCTCGAGCGATTGAGAAACGAAAACGCTGCCAAGCACGCCGAACAGCGAGAAGCGCTGGAAGCACTGTTGGGTTAAGCGAGCAGGAAACCGAGCGCGACTTGCTGCTGGGTTGATGCGCTGATGCTGAGTTACCGGATTCGTCGGAGAGGATGAGTTTGAACCAGAATTAACTGTCCGGGACTGCCGGACAGTTCGCCCTAGGAGTTTAAATTGGATGCCCGGAAGACATCGGGACAGGTCTACTCATGCATCGAACTGCTAAGGAATTCTTACAAGTTCGATTACCTTTGCCCGCTACGACCTGTCGCTACTCACCGATGCACCCAATCCAGATGCTCGAACGCGCCCCGGGCGTGATCCTCGCGGAACATCTCGTGGTCCCGGTGCAGGCGGTCGGCGGCCTCGACGGCGAATTCCACCATGTCCTCGGCGAACAGTGCCGGTGGGCCGATGGCGTTGAGGATCGCGGGTTCGATGTCGTAGTCGAGGCTGCCGGATTCGTCGGAAAGGGCATGCACGGTGGCGAGTACGCTGCCGCAGATGTGGGCGTACTCCCTCCATTCGCTCTTGGAGAGATCGTCGAGGTCGATATCGTCGCGGAACGGCGCGCGTTCGCGGGATAGATAGCTGTGGCCCTCGAACGTGACGTGGCCGTAGAAGACGTCGCCGCGTATCAGGTGCACGGCCTGGGCATGGCTGATGCGTTCGGCGAGCGTGTCCATCTCGTAGGCGGAGGGCGGTACCAGGCCGGAGAGGGCGGAGCGCCGGGCCTGCTTGTACTCGATGATCATGTCGTCCGTGCCGTCGCGCCGGGGGCCTTCGATCAGCACGTAATAGCGGTTGAGCCCCAACGAGGCGGTGCCCTGGCCGAGACGTATCGCCACGTCCTTCACGCGCATGCCATTCTCGCCTTGCACCCGGGCGCGCGCCGGCACGTCGATCTCGTTTTCCTCGACTAACCGGTCGGTGATCGCCTGGAATTCGTCACGGCGAGACGAGATCGGCACCAGTTTCTTGGTCGGACGGAAGCCGCTGCGCGTCTCGTCGAGGTAGTCGTCGGCCAGCCACTCGGCACGGTCTTCATCGGCGTCCTCGAACAGCTTGCGGATGAGCTTCGGCGCGTTGTCGTGACGCATCTCCTCGTCCTGCTCGGTGCCTTCGTGGGCCAGCCGCTCCATTGTCTCGAGGTAGCCCTGTACGAAGCGGCGCACGATCTTGACGCGATGCTTGTGCTTGAGCTCACCCTCGGTTTCGGAGGCGATCATGAAGCCGACCGCGCCGCGCTTGATATCCCAGGTGAAGGGCGCGTAGTAGGCCTCGTCGAAATCGTTGACCGAGAAGATCGGCACGTTGTCCATGTTGGGCATGACGCCGAAGTTGCCGGGGTGGACGTCGCCGAGCGCGAGCACGGTCGGCATCCAGGCATCGTCGCCGGCCATGTCGCGATAGAACAGCAGCGCCGTGCCGCGAAAGAACGAAAACAGCGAGTCGGAGAGCTGGTCGAACTTGGCGTCGGCTTCCTCGCAGCCGTCCGCGATGCGCGTCTGATGATCCTCGCGCAGCGTCTGGCGCACGTGCCGGCGACGCTCGAAGCCGGTCAGAGCGCGCGGGCGCAGCACGAACTCGCCGGCCGCCACCGCCTCGGCCAGCCGTTTGAAGGTATCAAAACGTGTCGCCACCGGGGCGGTCTCTTCGTATGACTGCCGTTCGAGTGCTGCCGCCAGTTCGGCCTTGTTCATCGATGAACGTCCCGCGATCTCCTGCTGTTGAGCTTGCTCGTAGAGTGCCTTGCGCGTTGGTTCCGATTCACTAGCCATGGATCCCCCTTGCCTGTCTTGGCTGCGCTTGGTGTCGATAGATCGTTGACGTCCAGCATGCATGACTTGACGGAATGATGCATGTCTTCGCCGTGACAGTGTTGCAGTGGCAGCCGTCTCGGGCATTACAGTGCGTCGAGTTCCACTATCTGTCCGTCAGCTTGCGTGAAGCGCTCGAAGTAGTCTGCGGGGTCGAGCAACTGATACGGGAAGTAGAGTCCGGCCGGGGTGGCAGGATTGCCATCGAGCCCGGTAAGCCGTTCGAGCACCATGGTAACGCCGAGTCCTGTGAGCGGCATCTGCCCTTCGGGATGGGTGACTGCATGGCGGGTGCGAAGTGAATGTCCTGAATGATCTTCTCCCGCGAGCTCAATGATGATCTCGGTCGACATCGGCTCGCCACGACGGCGGCTCGAACTGACGCCTATGGCCAGGTTGAATTCGACGTTGGGTGCACCGGTCACAGTGGCGAGGCCGAACACGTCGTGAGGCGATAGCCCGGTAGCTTGCAGTATCGCCCCATCGGCTGCGCGGAAGCGGGTCTCGAGGTCGTCGTCGCTACGCCAGACCCAGGCACCGTCGCGGCGTGCCTGGACGGCAGGAATGGCCTGCGTCTGACGCTCCAGGTCGTCGAAGGAGGCCGGGCCGCCTTCGTCCTGCTCATCCAGCAAAGCGCCGATGCGAATCGTGTCGATGCGACGGAATGTCTTGGCGAACTCGAGCGCGGGAATCGTCGTCGCTCCCACCAGCCATTCGGTACCCAGAACCACTGGGGCAGCGTCCGGTCGGTGCATGTAGGCCGCGACCTCGGGACCGATTTCATACATGGCGGGCGAGATGCTGATGTAAGGCACGCCACGTCGCTGAGCGAATCGGAGCACGGCGGTGGTCGTGTCGGTAAAAAAGATCGCGATGGCGCGGATAGGGCGCTCACCGAGTCCGAGGTCGTCGGCGGTAAGGTCGACCGTCACGCCCTCGGCATCGCCGATGTCGGCAGCCGCGCGTTGTGCCTTGGCGAGATCCCGCCCGCCAATCAGCAGGGGGAGTCCCGGGTGAGTCTCGCGCAGGAAGCGTGCCGTCTGGCGACCGACGATACCGGCGCCTCCAATGAGCAGGATGGGATCGAGTGTCATGAATGTTCTCCGGGTTGAGGACTAACCTACTAATGGTAGGTTTTTGAACATTAACCTACTCGTGGTAGGTTTTCAATCTGCCAGAGAGCATGGAAGGGGGGAGAGCGTGAAGCGCAGTGCAAGCGAGACAGGACAGAAAACAGGCGCCCGGCGGCTCTCCGGGCCCCAGCGGCGGCATCAATTACTCGATACGGCGTTGCAGATCGTGCGGGAAGAGGGTGCGGATCGACTGACGCTGGGCTATCTGGCCTCACGTGCCGGCGTCTCCAAGCCGGTCGCTTATGATCACTTCGGGACGCGCTCGAAGCTGCTGATCGAGCTGTACAGGCTGATCGACCGGCGGCAATCCGATGCGCTGCGCGAGACGCTGACCACCGAAGGGCGAAGCTTCGAGGAAACCGCGTCGCTGCTCGCGGCCGCTCACGTACATTGTCATGCCGACACCAGCGGCGAGTGGCATGCCATTGGCGCCGCGCTGGCGGGCAGTGAAGAAAAGGAGGCGGTCTATCAGGAGCTGCTCGATGGCTACGTCCAGTTGTTCGCGACCGCGTTGAGGTCATATTGTTCGCTTGAGGATACTGAGCTCGAACGTCGCTGTGTCGGCTTGATCGGTGCGGGTGACGCGCTCTCGGCGGCCATGGTGCGCGGCCATTGCAGTGAAGCCGACGCGGCACAAGCTTTCGCCTTGTTGATACGCGGTGGGCTTCGGGAGATGCCTTGATGCCTCATCGCAAACCTCCTCCCCTCACCAAAACCTGCCCTGTCTGCCAGCGTCCCTTCACGTGGCGAAAGAAGTGAGCGCGAGAAAAGGTCACGCGACTCATTAACGTCATACCTCCATCTGGCGCAAGCGCAGCGCAGACGATGAAGACGCCCGGAGTCGAGATCGTGGCCAGCCTGATAGGAGGCCATACGGCAGGCCTGTGGCGTTTCAGATCAGCGTCTATTACTTCTAATTTTTCCGTTGAACTCAAGCAATGGAGTCTCCAGGAACTCCGGGACGGTTCAGGGGCCGGTGTCTGCGTCCGGTGAGATTATCAAAACTGGTTAGCTCTTACCGGTTTGAACCATGGCTATACTATTTATGTTATGGCTAGTCTTTCAGTACATCCCCGACCACAATTAGAACCGTTGCCACCATAGACAACCCGATACCCACGCACTTAGGGGCATCAATTGTTTCTCGGCGAACAATGCTGCCTAATATAACGGGTACCAAAGGGTACATCGAAACAATGATTATACTGATGATGAGTAACTGTCCCTGCCGCGAAAAGGTGTATAACGTAAGACCCAACGCGCTGATCCCTCCCGCAATACTTGCAAGGGCCGGGTATGCTTTGGGAAGACATGTTCGATGGTAGCAAAAGGGGAGTAAGCACACCGCCCCGGTTATCATGCAGATAGTAATGCCGGAAAAGGCTGCTGATTCTGGGATTCTCCCCAACGCGTGTAATTGGATGGCAAAGCCTGAACCCGCCGCAAAGCCAAAGCGGTAGCCGTTGTCAGCAGTCTTAGTCTGTAATATGGGTGTTAATTGGTTTCCTCCGGCGATTAACCAGATAGCGGGGATAGCTAAAAGGACTCCAAGCCATACTATTGGTGTTGGTGACTCGCCTAGTAGGGCTACGGATAAGCACAGCGCCAATATGACCATGCCTACAGCACTAATAGGGACGACGGCACTAAAAGGAGCCCTGGCTAGACCCATATAGAGGCATTGGGCACCAAGGGCTGACCCAATTCCAGCTATTAGACCCCACCACACTGCTTCAAGTTGCCATATGGAAAATATCAAGGCAAAGCACGTTGCAACAACTGACCCACCGAGGTGTGTATAAAATGCAACCCGTAATGGTGGGTAGCGTTCAGCAACAAGTCCATTAATCAAATGTGTCATCCCAAGCAAAGCCATGGCCGAAAATGAAAGTAACAAAGTCATATTAAGATGCCAATGTGTTATAATTTGTTTATAGGAACCATCGCCGTTGTGTACCTCGTGCCTATAGCATGCAAGAGTGGAAAAACATATTATTCATGGTTTTTGTGGTATATATTGACTTCCTGCCCGGGGGGAGATAAGTGCCAAGTCCTCTGTTAATGGTTTTCTTGCTTATGGCTTGTTGCCATATTAATAAAGTCGATAGGGATGCTGGTTGAATGTGTCCTATGATAAATCTAACAATGTTTTTGTTTTCTTTTTTAACTAATGATATTCTATAAAAGTCTCTGCACCAAAGCAAGTAAAAATACTCTGGATAGCTATCGAGCTGTTTTGTGGTCATAGCTAATTGATGAATTTTTTGTGCATCTTTTACTAAAGGGTGATAATATCGGTATGACATTTTCAGTTAGCCCCATGAGATTGATGCTTTGATTCTATTTTTAACAAGCTGTTTTAGTAAAATCGAATTTTCTCATAAGGGATATGAGGTCGTGTGATGATCAGAGGAACTGAAATCACGGTGTCGCAACTAAGAGCGTTTTTATGTGTTGTGGAAGAACGGTCTTATACCAAGGCGGCAGATCGCTTAGGAGTTAGTCAGTCAGGGGTAAGTCATTCTTTGCAATCACTTGAACGTGTAGTGGGCGGCCAACTACTGAGAAAAGAACATAACGAGTTACATGTGACCGCGCTAGGTGAGATTGTTGTAACGAGCGCAAAGAAGATTTTGAGTGAGCTGGGTACATTGAATTATCAGCTTGAGAATATGAAGGGGGCCGTTGATAAATCATTAAGAATCGGTGGGATCCCCAGCGTGTTAAAAGGTCTTATGACGCCGTTTATTGATGATTTTTCGAAACGTTACCCCCGCTCTGTTAGTTTAGTGTTGGAAGGGGTAGAGGATGAGGTGAAAGAGTGGGTGGAAAGTGGTGTCATTGATATTGGCTTTATCACGGATATAACACACATCAACGCAGCCTATTGGAGAGAAAATTTTTCTTGGGAAGAAGTATGCTGTGATGAGATCCTGGCCGTGTTACCTGAAAGCCACGAATTGGCGACTTACGAGGCAATCGGGGTGTCAACATTAACGGACTATCCTCTCATCATGTCATCCGGTGGTTGCGAAGCACTGATACATCAAATATTTGCGAAATCACTGGATGACACCCACTCCTTTCAAATCGATTTCTGGGTGCGTGACACTGCGACATTACTCGATATGGTAGCAGCTGATGTAGGAATCAGTCTTGTGCCTAGGTTGGCTTTGCATTCTCATTCTACTAAGAAAGTGGCCGTAAAAAGCCTGACACCTAACATTGATAGAACGGTTATTGCCTTTTGGCCGAAACGACAGCCGATAGGGAAGGTGGGGACTTTGTTTCTAGAGCATCTTATCGGTGATAATCGGTAAAAACAGATGATTGATTATAGATTGGTAATAGGCTTTAAGCGATAGTGAAAGCATTCGGGCTAGTTACATGCTATGCCTTATTAAATGCCTAAGTCGAAAGGCTTGTTGATTTGTAATAAATTTCTCTACATAATTTCCATTATTAAGGCTACTTATTGTTGTTTTCTCAATTTTTACTTCGATTTATTCCTTTATTGTTGCAAATTTACTTTGCTCAATGTCTTCGCTTTAGGGCTGTCGGCTAGAATATCCATTTCTTCCCGATCTGCAGTTATCGTTCGTTTTGTCTTATACTATTCGGAACAATTGGCCTCGGCTTGTGAGTCGCATTCCTCGCGCTTTTCTGTTCCATGAACCTCTGGATTATAATACAGTGTCACACTGGTAGAAAGCTATCTCGCCAACTTTTTAGGGTCCATGGGACACTCCTTTGTCCATGACAAAGACTAAGTTATCACTCGTTCTACTGCATGTTCTATATGCTCAACTCTGTGATATAAACCTCTTACACGATATGTCATTAATCACTTACATCGTGTTGGTCGGATTGAAAAAACGCTATTGGGGTATTCCTTCCTCAGTCTTCTTCACTCACTCGTCTCTTAGCCGCGTCCAGGCGGGCCTCGCAAGGTTTCGACTAGGGTCAGCCAATGGCGGGAGGAGAGGGCGCCGCTGATACGGGCGCCCGAGCGAGGGTATAGGATCACTTGAAGCGGGAGCGGGCCTTTTCGAAGGACGCGCTCAGTGAATCCCAGGCGCGCTCCGCACCGTCCTTGATGTCGTCCCAAGCGTCATCGCTGGAATTGCGCAGCTCGTCGAGCTTCTGGCGCACTTCCTCGCGCTTCGCTTCAAGACGGTCAGCCTCCTCCTCCCGTTCGATGCGGGCATCGGCCTCGTTGCTCTTGGCACGGGCCCTCAGTTTGTCGATCTCGGCCTGCCATTCGTCCAACTTGGCCTGCAGCTTCTGCTCGTAGGCTTCCCTGTTGCTCATGGGGCTCTCCTTTCCGTCTTGGGGGGTGGAACCTTCAAGATAGCCTGTCGTCGAGCCGACAGGGAACTATCTGCTCAGGGTGGCATATCCAGCCGGGGCTATCGCAAGGGCAGAAGGAATGACAGTCCGCAAAGGTTACGCGACATCCCCCGTCAACGCGGTCCATACAGCGGGGCCGCTGATGAAACGTGGGAACGGTCCTGTTACAGCGTCTCTTCCAGGAGCAGGGACAGCCGCTTGTGATGCAGGTCATCGGCGGCCGCATCGTAGGAGGGCGCATCCTTGGCCGTGAAGCCATGGGCTGCGCCCTTGTAGAGTTCGGTGGTGAAGTGCACGCCGGCGGCGGCTAGCGCCTCGTCCATGCGGGCGATCTGCTCGGGGGGCAGCAGTTCGTCCTTGTCGGCGTGGCCGAAATAGACGCGCCCCTCGATGGTGCCGACCTCATGCACGGGGCTGTTCGGGTCGTCTGCCTCTGCCAGTCGAGCCGAATGGAAACCGGCCGCAGCCGCCACGCGATCGGCGTGTTCGGCCGCCATGCGCAGCGCGAAAGCCCCGGTCATGCAATAGCCGACCGCGCCTATCTTGCCGTCCGCGAACTCGGCCTCGTTGTCGATGCAGCCCAGCAGGGCGACGAAGTCGCGGGATTGCGCTTCGGGCGTGAGGTGGTCGGCATATTCGACCAGCGTCGGTCGCACGTCTGGGTCACGGAAGGACTTGCCCTCCGGCACGACGGGGCCACTTGCATCGCGGTAGTAGACGTTGGGCATCAACACGGCATAGCCGTGGTTCGCGATTTGCTGGGCTTTCTCGTGATAGCAGGGGCGCAGACCGCCGATATCGGTGAACAGCACTACGGCCGGAAGGGGGCCGTTGGCGCCCTCGGGGGTGAAGACATGCGCGTCGATGGTGCCGTCGGCGGCGGAGATTTCGATAGCACGGGACATGAATGGGCTCCGGGTTGTCGATGGTGAAAGGATGTCGTCAGAGGCGAAAGTCACTAGAGACGAATCTAACCGGAGACAGGCCCTGTTGACGAGGTCGTTACTCTCCCGCTCCGCTGATCATCCGCAGCTCCTGGAGGCTTGACCCGTTTGAGAGCCTCCTCCAACTTTTGATGATGCAGCCGAGGGAGTAGGGTTGGCCAGGCAGAGAATTCTTCGCGTCTGTCGCTAGATACGCCTGTTTATTCCGGCCTTCGCATTCTCTTCGATGGTGACCGGTGTGCTCCGCAAGCGCAGGGCATCGCGCTTCGGTGGCGTCTGGAACAGGCGTCCGTATTCGCGCGTGAACTGCGAGACGCTCTCGTAACCCACCTCGAAGGCAGCATTGCTCGCTGAGAAACCTTCGTCGAGCATCAGGCGGCCCGCGTTAATGTCCGCCTTCTATTGTTGCCTCTGCTTGAGACCCTCGCCTCAAGCGATCGGTCTGGTTTCCTCCGGACTGCCGGCTTCGTGCTGAGTTATCTCGCCAATTGAAGTGTCCCGGGCGTAGCGGGCGGGTGGCACTCCGACATGGCGGCTGAAGGCCACGCTAAACGTGCTGGCGGAGCTGTAGCCGACCCGCTCGGCGACGTCAGCGATGCTGGCTTGTCCTCTGCGCAGCCAATCCTTGGCCAATGCCATGCGCCAGGCGAGCAGGTATTCCATCGGAGCGCTGCCCACGGCGCGGCCGAACCGTTCATAAAACGCGGATCGGGAAAGCGTCGCTTCTTTCGCCAGTTGCGCAACCGTCCATGGCCGGTCGGGACTCTCATGTATCCGGCGGATCGCGGCGGCGAGGCGCTCATCAGCAAGGCCGCGCAGTAGCCCGGGCGATGTATCCGTCTGTCCACTGGAACGAAGAGCTTCGATGAGCAGGACTTCCAGCAGGCGTTCCAGGACAACTTCGCGTGCCGGTCGTTGCGCACGCGATTCATCGCTGACGAGTTGCATGAGCGTGGCTAGCCGATTTACGCCCCGAATATGCACGAGCTGCGGCAGCAGCGAGGCGAGCAGAGCCGCATCCGGGGAGCGAAAGACACAGTAACCTACCAGCAGGCGAACATCGGGAAGGCCGTCGGGGCTACCAAGCCGGAATTCGCCATCGGGCATCGCGATGGGAGTGAGATCCATGTCCTTCACTTCTGTTGGCGTGCGGCTCGACATCGTGAAGTCATTCGCCGAGGGGATCAGCGCGAAATCTCCCTCACGAAGGACGATCTCGTCGTGACCGCCGGCTGCCAGACGGCACTCCCCTTCAAGAATGGCGCAATAGTAGGGGCGTCCGACCTCTGTGCGGCGAAGGCTCCAACGGCCTGCGCCGCTGACCCGTTTCGAGAACGGGGCAGCGGGTTGAAGCAGCGTGACTATTTGAGCGAGCGGATCCGTCAATTCAGGACATATGCCAACAAAATATGGACTAACTATTGTATATCATCCGGTTTCGGCTTGCCATACTCGGTTCCCGGCATATGCAAGAGGCGCTCTGTACCGGGGAGTTCTCCCGCAATCTTCTGTGAGCGTGACTCACCCGACACCATTTCCGCCATACAAGGATAACCACCATGCAATACCGCAATCTCGGCCGTACCGGCATCCAGGTCAGCCCCTACTGCCTGGGCGCGATGATGTTCGGAGGAATCGCCAACTCCGATCACGATGAATGCGTGGGCATGATCCACAAGGCGCTCGATTTTGGCATCAACTTCATCGACACTGCCGACGCATACAGCCAGGGCGAGTCCGAAGAGATCGTCGGCAAGGCGCTGAAGGGGAGGCGGGACGACGTTGTGCTCGCCACCAAGGCGTCTCTCCCGATGGGTGACGACCCCAACCGCCGTGGCGGGTCGCGGCGCTGGTTGACCCGCGCGGTCGAAGACTCGCTGCGTCGCCTGCAGACCGACCATATCGACCTTTATCAGATTCATCGGCTGGCGCCGGACACCGACATCGAGGAAACCCTGTCGGTCCTCACCGACTTGATGCGCGAGGGCAAGGTACGCGCCATCGGTGCCTCGACCGTTCCCGCTTCCGACATCGTGGAGGCGCAATGGGTCGCTGAGCGACGCGGGCTGGCTCGCTTCCGCACCGAGCAGCCGCCTTATTCCATTCTCAATAGGTCGATCGAGCGGGAAGTGCTGCCTGTCTGCCAGCGTTATGGTATGGGAGCGATGGCGTGGAGCCCGCTGGCCAAAGGCATGTTGACCGGCAAGTACCGTAAGAGCGGAGAGCGGCCGGACTCGCTGCGCGTGACATATTTCCCGAAGGCGATGACTGACGAAGCTAGCCTCGATGCAGTCGAGCAGCTCATCCCGCTGGCTGAGAGCGCGGGCCTGTCATTGATCCACATGGCGCTGGCCTTCGTGGTGACGCATCCGGCGATGACATCCGCCATCATCGGTCCTCGCACACCCGAGCAACTCGACGACCTGCTCGCCGGCGCGGAGGTGCAGTTGAGCGACGAGATTCTCGACCGGATCGACGAAATCGTCCCGCCGGGCGTCGATGTGGCGCCGTTGGAGAGGGCGGCCTACGTACCGCCGGCGATCGCGCAGACGTCCCTGCGTCGTCGTACGCTCACG
The DNA here is from genome assembly GCF_008079445.1 of Aidingimonas lacisalsi. Lineage (GTDB taxonomy): Bacteria > Pseudomonadota > Gammaproteobacteria > Pseudomonadales > Halomonadaceae > Aidingimonas > Aidingimonas lacisalsi. The sequence continues at coordinate 243,239 of NZ_VRYH01000003.1, forward strand.
CAGCGGGCGGCCGACGATGCCGGTACTGCCGGGGAGCAGTATGGGGGCGGATGACATGAGGAGCATTTGCCGCGCTGATACGAAGGGGGGCAATGACAACGCCATACTACAATTGCCTTAGTAAAATGCTGGGCGTTTACTTCGGCGTTTCAACCCCTCGTAAATTGTCGGTCACGGTATTTTTGGAACTCATATCGACGCGCGAATATTACATTCGCAGCTCTCGCAGCAGGTCGATGAAAGCACGCAGGCTTGGCGGTACATGTCGGTTATTGGGGTAGTAGAGAAACAGGCCTGGAATGGGTGGGCACCACGCCTCGAGCACGGTGACCAGCCTCCCATCGTTCAGATGGGCCTGTACGTAGAGTTCAGGCACATAGGCGATGCCCAGACCATCCGCTGCAGCCTCCACCATCAATTGACTGCTATCCAAGGTCAGGGCGCCGGGCACATCGACAGCCACGTCCTGGCCATTCTGATGGAACTCCCAGCGGTAGAGCTTGCCACTCGGCAACCTCTGTCTTATGCATTGGTGAGTGGCTAGATCGTCCGGCGTCTTTGGTGCCGCCCGGCTGCGAAGATAGCCAGGTGAGGCAACGGCAAGAAAGCGCATATCGCGTCCTACAGGGATGGCGATCATATCCTGAGGAACCGCCTCTCTCAGCCTGACGCCCGCATCAAAACCCTGCTCGACAATGTCAACGAGTCGCCCCTCGGCCACGAGATCGAGTTCGACGCCATCATGGAGAGCGAGATAGCGTGGCACGACGGTTTGCAGCAACAGGCGAATCACTCCTTCGCTACCGTTGATGCGCAACTTGCCCGTGATCCTTCCTTCGGAGCTCGATGCTTCTTCCAGGATCGTGTCCAAATCGCTCAATAACGGTTTCAAACGCCGTAGCAAGCGCTCGCCGCTTTCGGTCAGGGATACGCTGCGTGTGGTTCGGTGCAGCAGTCTCGTGCCTAACCTTCGCTCAAGGGAACGCACCGTGTGACTGAGAGAGGAGCGACTGACACCCAGTAGGTCGGCTGCTCGGCGAAAACTGCAGTGTTCAGCCACTGCCTGGAAGGCCTTGAGGTCGGTTAGCGTTGGCTTGCTCATTGGTGAATAATTTTCACTTCTTCATGCCAATTGTTGGGTATTCTCCAAACAGTGATACTGCCATAGCCTGTGTCTTGCAACACGCGGTTAATGATTCAGGAGATTTCTCGTGTCCAAGACTTGGCTTATCACAGGTACATCCACCGGCCTTGGCCGCCTGCTCGTTGAACGGCTGCTCGAACGTGGCGATCGTGTGGTCGCTACGCTGCGACAGTCTGGCGTGCTGGATGAGCTGCTGGAACGCTACGGTGATCGACTGCATGTGTTCGTTCTCGATGTGACGGATACCAAGGCAATCAGAACCGTCATGCAGGAGGCCTTCGAGCGCATGGAACGGATTGACGTCGTGGTCAGCAATGCCGGTTATGGCCTCTTCGGTGCCGGTGAAGAAGTGAGCGACGCACAGATTGAGCGCCAGATCGCTACGAATCTGACGGGGTCCATCCAACTCATTCGCGCAGTTCTTCCACATCTGCGGGAGCAGGGGCGGCCGCATCGTTCAGGTATCGTCGGAGGGAGGGCAGATCGCCTATCCGAACTTCAGCCTCTACCATGCGACTAAGTGGGGTATCGAGGGGTTCGTGGAATCCGTCGCCAAGGAGGTCGCTCCATTCGGAATCGATTGCCTGCTTATCGAGCCGGGGCCGACTGGAACCAACTTCGCTGCCGGGCTGGATCATGCCCCGCCTCTCGCCTGTTATGACGACACGCCGGCCGGCGATGTCCGGCGGGCGGTGGCTTCCGGTGCCTTCGCCATCAAGGGAGATGCCGCCAAGACAGTCGATGCCATCGTCGTGGCGGTAGACGCCGAGACGCCACCGTTCCGTCTGGCCCTGGGAAGCTCTGCCTATACGTCCATCAGACAAGCGCTGACCGAACGACTCCGCCTGTTGGAAGAGCAGAAAGAGGTGGCGCTTGCTGCTGATCTGGATAGCTGAGACCGATCAGGTTAGTGCATCGCCATCCGTTGGCTGTGCGTCGAAGCCCATGGAGCGCGGAAGCCGGGTGTGCCTGCCCATTCCTGGGCGGTCAACACCATGCTTGCCTCCATGGCAATGGTCTTCATCACGGTCGACCGAGACTGCTCGGCAACGCCGTCGTCTGGAATGTTGGCCAATGGATCGTAGTGAGCAAGAGGGCGGTAAGTTTTCAGTAAGTGAGCGGCTGCGATAGTGACTCCTCCTTTCACCCAATGTGAGGAGTTCCCCATGCCGCTATTTGCCCCGTGTCGTCACTCGCTTCTCTTGGGCCAAGGCATCGAGCTTTTTTAGGTAGGCGTTCTCCGCCCGCAGATACGCCAACTCCTCGAGCAACTCTTCTTGGGAGCGCTCATCATCGGAGCGCGACTCGGGCGGTGGTGACGGAGGCTTCTGAGGCATGGGGCGGCGTCCCTGACGCGTCGGTGCTAAGGCGGCCAAGCCCCCACTATGGTACTGACGCTCCCATCTGCCAATAGCGCCGTCCTCACGGATATCGAACAGAGCGGCCGTCTGGCGATATGACAAGCCCTCCCGCCTCATCCTTTCGAGTACCAGCAGTTGGAAGGCCGCACTTTGGTGACGGTACTTCTTGCGCAGCCCCTCTACGCCATGCTGACGGTAGCTGTCGGGTGGAGGCGTCCAGGCCATGCTGGCGCGCTACCTCCCGTAGGCTGGTGTCCGCACGTAAGCATTGCTGCACAATCCGCTGCTTGAATCTCTCGTCGTACTGCTTGCTCATAGAAACACCCCGAAGGTTGGATTGGGTGTCCAACTTTCGGGGTGCAGTTCAGATGATGAGTGAGTTAATGGCGAAGTACCACGAAGGCCCGTCAACAACTCAATGAAAGTGTTGCACTCAGAGCCTGCTTCCGCCCTATGAATCCAGGATCTAACAGATCTTGTCTCATTGCTTTTTTGAATGCATAATTTGTTATTAACGTTGGAATTAGTAATTTAGTGAGCGTTATCGCTGCTAGCGACCATGGTTGATATCGCTCCGGTAATGTGTCTTGGAGATGGCGCTTTATGGAAAAGATCAAGCAAAACACTTTGCATGGTGAGGTCGCTGAGCGGATTCGTGACATGATCTCCCAAGGTGCACTGGTACCAGGTAGTCGTGTACCCGAAAAGCAGCTTTGTGAACAATTTGGGGTGTCTCGTACCCCCCTAAGAGAGGCACTTAAGGTACTCGCCTATGAGGGCTTTGTGGAATTGTTACCCAATCGTGGTGCTCGTGTTTCAAAGCTCACGAAGGCCACCATCAAGAACACATTTGAGGTCATGCAGAACCTTGAAGCGTTGTCGGGAAAGTTGGCAGGTGATCGGGTCACTGATTCTGAACTGAAGAATATAGAGTCTTTGCATTACCAAATGCTGGCACATTACAAGAAAGGTAATATGCAGGAGTATTTGTTGCTCAACCAGCAGATTCATGAGGCCATTGTAGTTGCCTCCCAGAATGATGTTCTTATTGATGTTTACAAGAATCTAAATCAACGGGTCCGTCGGGTTCGGTTCACTGCGGAACTGAGTAGTGACTACTGGCCCAAGGCGGTTCAAGAGCATAAGGATATGGTCAATGCATTGCGTGCCCGAGATGGAGTTGCACTAGGAGAGGTTCTGAGTCGTCACCTCAAGAATAAGGTGGAAATGTCCAATCTTGAGGATATGGCTGAATAGTCGAGGTCACCAAGACCGCGCCGGCTGCAGGCTGGCGCGGCGCGGTCGGCAATATTGGCTTAGGGGGTTAGTAAAGATTCCATCCGATAGAAATGTACGGCATTGCTATAAAAGAGCCGTCGCCTCTCGTCCTCATTGAATGAAGCCGTGATGTCCATGAAGCCACCGAAGATAGTATTGAAAGAAGCTACCAAGCTATCTACCGGAAAATTACTGGCGAACATGCAGCGTTCGATTCCGAAACACTCGATGGTTTCTAGCACCACTTGGCGATTCGCCTCTATACTCCACGTGGTTCCGGGAACGCCGATCCCCGATATCTTTATTGCCACATTAGGCAGCTTTGCTACCTTGGCAATGGCTTCACGCCATCTACGAAAACCTGTTTCACTACGATCTGCTGGTAGCCCGGTATGATTGATGATCAGTTGGGTTTCCGGAAAGCTTTCAGCTAGTTCGGTGGCTTCGTCGAAGTGCCACCAAGGTGCCTGTAGATCGAAGGAGAGCCCATGTTTGGCTAGTAGGGCGAAGCCGCGGCGCCAAGCAGGGTCGCCCATGGAGCCCGGTATGCCGGGCTCCACTGCCGAGGGTGATGCTGCCGCGGTTGGCTTATGACGGATTCCCCGTACCCGCGGGTAAGCACAATGTGCTTCCAAAACCTCTTCTACATTCGACTGGTCCAGGCGTGCCTGAGCGACCATTACGCTGGGGAGGCCCTCCTGTTCAGCTAGCTGATGGACCCAGCGTGTCTCTTGGATAGGTGTGCGGGGATCCCACTCGGTTTCCACGAAGACCGATCCAACCACCCGGAAGCCCTCAGTATCGCGGCGGTAATCCGCGGGCAGGTAGTTACGCCGGATGGCGCTGTAATCGCCATAGCGAAACGGGATCATCTCCTCGTCGCAGAGCCAAGGCACATAGTTCTGCTCGAGATCCCAAAAATGCTGATGTGCATCAATGATGGGTAGACTATTCATGACATTAGCGCTCCGGCCCGACACCTTCAAGTAGCGACACTATGGCAGCACCATCCAATTCGCCCTTATCCTGGGAAATCAGCATGCTGTAGAGGGAGTTGGCGGTACCCGCCATGGGCATGGAAACGTTCAAGGCATTAGCGGCGTCCTGCAGCATATGCAGGTCCTTGAGAATCTGCCGGGCGTAGCCACGCGGTTCGAAGTCGTTCTCGACCATGCGGGGCAAAAGGTCGTTGAGCAGATTGCTGCCGGCATAGCCCGAGGAGAGGGCGTCGGGGATCTTGCTGACATCGATGCCGAAACGGTTGCCGAGGTTACAGGCTTCGGCGATCACGCAGTAGTTGGAGAGCACGAGTGCCTGGTTGATCAGTTTGGTGGCTTGTCCGGCCCCAACCTCGCCCATTCGAGTGAATTGCCCAAGGGTAGCCATCAATGGTTGGATAGCGTCGATGGTGGTCTGGTCGCCACCGGCCATGATGGCCAGGCGTCCCTCGGCGGCGGCGCCGGGGCCACCGGATACCGGGGCGTCGACGAATTGCATGCCGCTCCGGTCCAGCAAGGTCTGCGCCAGGCGCTTGGTGGTCTCGAGCTCTGTCGTGGAGTGGTCGACCACGGTCTTGCCCTGGCCCTGAGTGACCTCGGCAATGCCACCCTCACCGAGGATGACCGCTTCCACGGCAGTCGTGGAGATCACGCACAGCTGGATGATCTCGGTACGCTCGACGACCTTGGCCGGCGACTCGGCAATCTCGACGCCGTTGGCCCTGGCGGCCTGGCAACAGGCGTCGTCGATGTCGTAGCCGATGACGGAATAGCCACTTTCGACGAGGCGCGAGGTGAAGCCGGCGCCCATCTTGCCGAGGCCGATGAAACCGATAGTTGGCTTGCTTGTCATTTTACTACTCCTTCTTGCCAGTACAGTCATTGTTTGAGGCTCTGCGACTTAGCGCAGGAAGCCTGGCAGCCACAGTACTAGGTCAGTTGAGAATGTAATGATGGCCAGAGTGATCAGCAGGGGGATATAGAATGGCATCAGCGCTTTCAGCAGCTGACGCAGCGACACCTGGGCGATCGATGAAACGAGGAACAATGACAGGCCCATGGGTGGGGTCAGCAACCCGATCATCAGGTTGAAGATGGCGACGACGCCAAGGTGTACTGGATCGACCCCTGCAAGCACCATGGGGGGCGCCACGATAGGCACGATCAACAGGGTCGCAGTGGTCGAGTCGAGAAAGATGCCGGCGATAAAGAAGATCAGGTTGGCGATGAGCAGCAGCATGAGTGGGTCTTTGGATATCTGCAGTATGAATGCAGCAAACTGCTGTGGGATCTGCTCGACGGACAAGATCCAGCCAAACATAGAGGCCGCAGCCACGATGATCAGTATTGCACTTGTTGTCTTCAAAGTGGCCATCATCGAGCTTATCAAGTGCGACCAGGTCAGTTCCCTGTAGAAAAGCGAGCTGACCAACAGCACGTAGGCGACGGTAACAGCTGCGGCTTCCGTCGGGGTGAACAGGCCCAACAACATGCCTGAGATCATCAACACTGGGGCCAGAAGTGCCGGCAAAGCGGGTAGGAATGACCGATACACTTCCCTGGTCGTGGGAAGCCTTGGGGCGCGAGGCATGTCGTGCTTGATGGCCAGAATGGCCGCGGTGATCATGAGCAGCGCCGTGCAAATCAAGGCCGGAACGATCCCGGCGAGGAGCAGTTGCACGATGGAGACGCTCGTGACGGACCCATAGACGATCAACGGGATGCTGGGGGGGAATATCGGACCCACGACGGCCGATGAAGCCGTGACCGCCGCAGAGAAGGGCGCCCCATAGCCGCGTTTCTTCATGGCTTCGATTTCTATCTTGCCAAGCCCCCCCACATCCGCAAGAGATGCGCCTGACATGCCCGAAAATATCAGGCTCGAGAAGATATTGACCTGTGCCAGTCCCCCTGGGGCTCGGCCAACCAGGGTATTGGCAAAATGAAAAATCCTGTCCGTGATGCCGGACTGGTTCATCAAGTTGCCAACAAAGATGAATATGGGCACGGCAACCAATGGAAAACTATCGAGAGAATAGGTGAGGCGCTGGCCGAGAAGCCCTACCGGAAAGCCCTCGATGAGTACATAGACCACGGAAGGAATGAGGATGGCATAAACGACAGGGAATCCGAGCAGGAAGAATACTAAAAAAAGAGCCAGTATCATGAAGCCCATTATTTTTTCCTATATACCGATGCTATGTTTAGGGTGACGAGATCTTAACCCCTGACGGAAGTGCATGAAGGCGGCTCCCGCGAACCCCAGGAACGTGGTGCTGAAGAAGATCCAGTAGGGAATCTTCAGTACGGGGGTAGCCTTGTTGAGATTTGCCAGCACCGTGATGAACGCAGCATAAGCGATGAACAGGCATGCAAGTATGGAGAGCAGGGCTATGACCTTGTAGAGCGCTATCTTCAACTTGCTGGGCAATGTCTCGCGCAATTCAGCCATCTCGATGTTTTCACCGCTCGATATGGCCAACGGATAAGAAGAAAAAACCAGACAAATAAGCAAGAAGCGAGTGAGTTCTCCCGACCCGGGAATGGAGAACCCAAATACGGAGCGAGTGATGACCTGCAGGAAAGGAACGAATATCATTCCTGCGAGCAAGGCTAGGCAGAAAATTTCCAACAGTCTTTTTCCGGTTCTCATGCTTGCGACCCTATGCGGTTGGTAATGGCAGCAAGGGCAACTGCCCTTGCTGCCAAACTATTACTCTATTTCCGAAATTTGCTCGATATAGGGTTCAAAGTTAGGGTAGTCTTCGTTGATTTGTGCAAGGACCTGATCGCGGAAGGCATCCAGATCGAGGCCATTCTCCTCGGTGATGAAGGTCATGCCCTTTTCGGTCAGTTCATCGACCAGGCGAGCCTCACGCTCTTGTGCCCATTGGAGGGATTCCTGGGCTTTCTCCTCGAGTATCCGTGTGATGGTTTCCTGATGGTCTTCATCAAAGGACTGCCATGTTTCCTCGTTGATGAACACGGCCAGTATGGAGTGCATGTGCCCGGTCATTGAAACATGGGACTGCACTTCATAAAGGCTGTTGGACATGAGCATGGTCAGTGGGTTTTCCTGGCCAACCACGAGCCCGGTCATCAACGAGGTCGGAAGTTCGGAGACTTCAACGGGAGTCGGGTCGGCGCCAAACCCATTGACCATGGAAATCCATATGTCGAGCGGTACGGCGCGGAAGGGCTTGCCTTCCAGATCGGCGGGGGAGTGAACGGGGAAGTTGGCGGTAATGTGCCGTGCCCCGCGGTACATCCTGCCGATGATGCGCATGTCGCCCTCTTCAATGAGCCGCTTATTCATTTCGCTGACGACGGGTGATTGCGGGTCGGTGGCTTTCAATGCATGTTCTTTATCACGATAAATGAAGGGAGCATTGAATACGGCTATATCGGGGACGATCTGGGCGAGCGAGGCAAATTCGTGATGTGCTAGTGAGATTGAGCCAAGGGACACACCGTCGACCATTTCAGCGACATCGCCAAGCTGGCTTGCCGGGAACAGGTCGATCGTTATTTCACCGTCGGTGGCCTCTTCGATGGCGGCTGATGCTTCTGACGCATAGCGTGTCTGCGAATCGCCTTCCGAACCGACATGCGCATAGCGCAGTGTTTCGGCCGATACTGAGGCAGAGGCGAAGCTAACAGTTAAAGTGGCAATTGTTAGAGCGAGCTTTTTCTTGAGAAACATCTTGCACCTCTATTTTGTTGACGTGCCGTTAAGGCTGATTTTGTTATCGTTTATCTCTGAGTATTCAGTTACTCAGAGTGTTCTGGATCCATCCTGGCTCTTTCTTGCCTAATTGGCAGCGTGTCCTTGCGATGGCGAAAGATTCCAACCTGCTACACACTTTAGACTATGTCATTATGAACTCATAATTCATTATTGTTTAATAGACTTTTGTCTACCGCTTCGATGCGTCACATGATGCCGACCCATACGACAGGCAATGTTGAAGGCGTGGCGCATGGCCTCGACGTTGGCTTGGCCTTGACCGGCGATATCGAAAGCGGTGCCATGGGCGGGCGTGGTGATAGGGAGTGGCAGGCCACCCTGCACCGTCACGCCTCTTTCAAAGCCAAGCAGCTTAAGGGCGATCTGGCCCTGATCATGGTACATCGTAACGACACCATCGAACTCGCCGTCGTGGGCCCGACGAAAGATGGTGTCGGCGGGGATAGGCCCCTGAGCGGGATAGCCAGCGTCGGCGCACTCGGCGATGGCAGGGGCGATGATATCGATTTCCTCGCGACCGCAGGTGCCGCCTTCACCAGCATGGGGGTTGAGTCCAGCCACGGCGATGCGAGGCTCAGCCACACCCGCAGCCTTCAGTGCGCCATAGATTAGACGGGTGGCACCTAGGATGCGTTCTCGTGTAACGAACGAGGCAGCCTCGCTCAGCGGCACATGTGACGAAATCCGAGAAGTCCAGAGATTGCCTAGAGTATTGAATTCACAGAAATAACTGTCGACCTTGAGACGTTCAGCGAAAAAATGCAGCTCATCTTCATACTTCAGGCCTCCCCGCTTCATCGATAGCTTGTTGAGGGGGGCAAAGCAGATGGCGTCGATCTGGCCTTCCTGAGCCGCATCTAGGCATCGTTTTAATATCTCAAGGACCGAAGCTCCACCTGCCGCACTGACCTGAGCATAGCGAATACCGTCGTGCAGCACAGTCTCTACGGGTAATAATACTGGGCTGTCAGCCTGATGGGCTTCAGCGAACGAACCGACCTCGGGAAGGTGTTGTCTTGTTCCCGCGACTCGTTGACCTTCCTCCCAGAGCCAGCGATCTCCTACGACCACGATCTGGGCTTGGTTGATTGCCTCTTTATCCGATAGGAGCTTGGCGATCAGCTCTGGGCCGATCCCGGCTGGGTCACCCAGTGTTAGTGCGATACAGGGGGGCTGTTGGGACATGGATTCGAGTCTCCGTAGTAGATGTTTTCTTGTTTTCTGCCAGATTCGTCGGTCAGGATTGGCATCTGTAACAATGTTCCTGGATACTTAGGTCTGCTATAACTCGGCGGCGTGGATCCTTGGCAAGTTATTGGATTATATGGCTGCTCCATCACTCACAAGTGCGAGCCGCTCTCTAAGATAACCGCTAACTCGTCGGCGAATTGAGGCAGCAGGTCCGTATGGCTGCGTCATAGTGATCAGTGATAGCCATCAGACTCGTCATCAGCTCGCCCATGGTCGATTGCCCCGCGCCAGAATACTGACAAGCTCGGGCACTGTAGCTTGCGCAAACCCTGAAGACTCGGCTTCGTCCAGTACCTGCACAATGTTCGATGCGGTTTTCCGAGTGGCGTCCAGGTCGGTTGCCATAGCCACGTAATACTCCATGTCTTTATGGGCATTGGCGATACTGAAACGGAAGCCCGACGAGTCGTGGGACAGGATATAAGGACTCAGTCGATCGAGGACCGTTCCTGCTCCGCCCCCCTGAGCCAGTACGTCAATCAGAACCTTGGCGTCGACGCCACCACGCTCGGCGCAGGCGGCCGCTTCGGCCATCACGGTAGAAAAGCCGACCGAGACGAAGTTATGCAACAGCTTCAGAGTATGGCCCGCGCCGACGGGACCGGCGTGCTTGATGTTTTCTGCATAGCTTTGCAGCAAGGGCAGTAGAGTTTCATAGAGATCGTGATCTCCGCCCACGATCAGGTTGAGTCGCCCCTCGGCGGCCTCCTTGGGGGTGCGTGTCATCGGCGCATCCACAAACCGTCCTCCCGCTGCCTCTACTGCCTCGGCAACCTTGACCGTCGAGCTCGGAATTGCGGTCGAGCAATCGATGACCACGGTTCCTGGCTGGATCCCTTGCAAGACGCCGCCTTCATGGAAGAGGACGGCTTCCACTTGGGGCGTGCCCGTGACACAAATAATGATGATGTCGGAGTGGTGGGCCAAATCCGCCCCCTCTGTGAATGGCACCGCCCCCTGGGCCACCAACTCGTCGACTGGTTGGTTGCCGAGGTGGTCGAGAAAACTGAGGGGCCACCCGGCGCGTTGGATGCTGCTGGCGATGCCGTGCCCCATTAAACCGATGCCGATCATGCCAACCCGCTGTTCCGATAACGGCTTGCTGTTCATGTCCTGGTCCTGTGCTGTGTGTTGGTAATGCTTTAAAGGCCACCCATACAGAGATACTTGATCTCGATATAGTCATCGATGCCGTACTTGGAGCCCTCGCGGCCGATGCCGGACTCCTTGACCCCGCCAAAGGGAGCCAGCTCGCTTGAGATGATGCCTTCGTTGATGCCCACGATGCCGCACTCCAGGGCTTCCGCGACGCGCCAGACGCGACCCACGTCACGTGTATAGAAGTAGCTGGCCAAGCCCAGCGTGGTGTCATTGGCCTGGCGGATCACGTCATCTTCATCGTTGAAGCGCAACAGCGGAGCCACGGGGCCAAAGGTTTCATCGTGCATGAGCATTGAGTTAGGGGAGACGTTTGTCAGGATCGTCGGCTGGAAGAAATTCCCCTGTAGCTCGTGGCGCTTCCCACCCAGGTGAACGCTAGCGCCCTTGGCTTTTGCATCCTCGATATGTTGTTCCACCTTTTCGACGGCTGCCAGGTTGATCAAAGGCCCCAGTGCGACTCCGTCCTTGAGGCCGTTGCCGACCTTTTGCGCGCTGACGGCTGTGGCCAGTCGGTCGGCAAAGTCGTCGTAGATCTTGTCGTGAACAAAAATCCTGTTCGCGCAGACACAGGTTTGGCCGGTGTTGCGAAACTTGGAGGCCATAACCCCTGCAACCGCCTGGTCGAGGTCGGCATCTTCGAAGATGATGAAGGGCGCATTGCCACCCAGCTCCATCGAGACCTTCTTGACAGTCTGAGCACAGGCGGTGAGTAGAACCTTGCCCACTGCCGTGGACCCAGTGAAGGAGAGCTTGCGGACTAGCGGATTCGAGGTCAGCTCATCACCCACGTCCCGAGCGCTGCCAGTCACCACGTTCAGTACCCCCCGGGGAACACCGGCCCGCTCGGCGAGCTCTGCCAGCGCCAAGGCCGAGTAGGGCGTACTGGAAGCGGGCTTGATGACTACGGTGCATCCGGCCGCCATGGCTGCGGCGGCCTTTCGAGTGATCATGGCGTTGGGAAAGTTCCAGGGGGTGATGGCCGCGACCACTCCGACGGGTTCCCTGGTGACGACGATGCGGCGGTCATTGGCGTGGGCCGGGATAACATCGCCATAGATCCGCTTGGCCTCTTCGCCAAACCATTCTATAAAAGAGGCACCGTAGGCAATCTCCCCTCGAGCCTCATGGAGAGGCTTGCCCTGTTCTAGGGTCAGGATGTGTGCCAGATCCTCTTGATGTTCCATACATAGATCGAACCAATGTCGAAGGATCGAAGCGCGCTGCTTGGCCGTCCTGGCTTTCCATTCGGGAAGGGAACGATCGGCGGCATCGATTGCTGACCGGACTTGGGCTTGCGTCAGGTGCGGCACGGTCCCCAGCAGCGCATTGTCGGCAGGGTTGGTGACCTCGATGGCGGCCTGTCCCTCGGCATCGGTCCAACGGCCATCGATATAGCAGTGTTGCCTGAAAAGAGTGGGATCACTCAGGTTCATCGAACCTCCTAAGCAGCTTGTTTTATTGAATGAGTCGCCATCTGTCGATCAATCCGCAGACGCAATGTTGGCTGCGATCGAACTCGCCCCTGATGCGTTTCTTAGTCACTCCTTTCCCTGCAGTGGCTGGTATGGGCGGGCAAAAGGATTAACATACCGCTAAACATGAATTATGTATTCAAAAAGATATATTAGACTTTTGTCTGGACTCTGGCTGGGGAGCGTCATGGGGACCAGGAGGGAGAGGCAATCCGCTACTGTCGGTTTACCCTAGCCCACGGCTCTGGCATTCAATTCAGTCGCGGTGAATCAAGGGACTGCTAAAGCCTGGCTGAAGTTTTTTGAGTAATGTTCGCGGGTTTTTCGGCTTGGAAGTTTTGCAGGAGTGAGTCGATAGAGACTTTTCCAGCAGTCAGCGTTGAGCATCCCCGTCACAGCCATAGGTTTTTGAATAATCTTGAAGGGGGTATCTGTTATGGCAGGGCTCGGAGAAGCCGTGCTCAACATCTATGAGTTATTGTTTTTCCAGTAAAAGCTAAGATTGTGGGGACCAAAAGCCTGTGGCCAGCCATCGCTATGGAATAACAGTGGCCAGTATTCCATTGAGCGGGATGGTGTTGGCCATTTACGAGTGCGACACGGCAAGGCGGATACCCTGCCGTGTCGCGCTTCATCTGTTTATGAGGGTAAGTGGGAGGGGCGCTCAGAGTCATTCACTCAACGGTTTCAGATGAGCCAGATAACGCTCCTTGCGTGCCACATAGTTCTTGCTGCTCTCGATCAGGCCGGCCACTTCCTCGGAGCTCAGGGTACGCGATACCTTGGCAGGCGACCCCAGGATTAACGAGTTGGAAGGGAATTCCTTGTTGGAGGTGATCACCGAGCCGGCGCCGATCAGGCAATTCTCTCCGATCCACGCGCCATTGAGGATAGTCGAGTGCATGCCTACCAGGGTGCCGTCACCGATGGTGCAGCCATGCAGCATGACTAGATGACCAACGGTGACGTCCTTGCCGATGCTCAGGGGAAAGTCGGGATCAGTATGGAGCACACAATTTTCTTGAATATTGCTGTTGTCGGCGATGTAGATCGGCTCGTTGTCGCCTCGCAGCACGGCTCCTGGCCAGATGCTGACGTCCTTGCCTAATCGGACGTCACCGATTACGGCAGCTTCGCGGGCGATAAACACGCTGGCATCGTGGCAGGGCGAAATATCCTCGAGCGCGTAGGTGGCCATGTCCTGTCTCCTCTTGTGTTGGACGGTCGTTAACTGGCCGGCAGTCGGTGGCGTCAAAGCTCCGGAATATGGAATACGGTATGAATCCCGGCAAATGGCGTCAATAAATTGAATTCATAATCCTCCTTCTGGAAGTGCCGACTGTTCAACATAACCACATCATCTGTGGTAACGAGTACGTCGGGTAACCGGGGCAGACAAAGGTCTAATTTGAACTAAATGAATTATGAGTTCAGAATTAAATGTGTATAGTCTTGGCGCTCTTTGAACCACGTACTGCGAGCCAGACGGCATGGCGTGGGATGCAACCGGGGTGCGTGAGAATCGTGCACCGCGACGTGCGTCGAACGTAATGACGGCAGATGAGGCCTCCGGCCACCTGCCAGTCTCTGATGAAGCAGGAGGGGTAATGGAGCCGAAATCGACGGCCGAGCTGGAGCTCATCAAAGATGGGCGCATCGCCTGGCTGATCTTCAATCGTCCTCAGGTCCGCAATGCCATGACCTGGGAGATGTACGACGCGCTTGAGGGTTATTGCCAGACTTTAAACGAGGATCCCGATATCGATGTGGTAGTGCTGCGTGGCAGTGGTGGCGAAGCCTTCGTGGCCGGAACCGATATTAAGCAGTTCACTACCTTCGACATGGCTGAGCACGCGCTGGATTATGAACATCGCATTGATGCGGTCATTGGCACCCTGGAGTCCCTGAGTAAGCCCACCATCGCTCTTATTGAGGGATTTTGCATCGGCGGTGGCGCGGCCATTGCCTTGGCTTGCGATTTCCGCTATTGCACGCCCGATCTGCGTTTCGGCATACCCATCGCCAAGACCCTTGGCAACTGTGTCTCCATCACCAATGTATCGCGTCTGGTCGATTTGGTTGGCGCCGCCAGGGCTAAGGAGGTACTGATGCTGGCCAAGCTATTCAAGGCCGAGGATGCGAAGCTGGCCGGTTTGGTGACTGAGATCATTGCGCCTGAGACGATTGAAGCTGAGGTCAGGCAGGTGGCCGAAAGGCTAGGCGGCTTCGCCCCCCTGACTCTGCGAGCCTCCAAGGAGGAGGTTCGGCGTGTACTGGCAGTTCGACGACCCGCCGCCGGCAGCGAAGAGGACTTGATCGCGCTCTGCTACACCAGTCGTGATTTCAAGAGCGCCGTCAGCGCTTTTATCAACAAGACACCCCATTCATGGCTCGGAGAGTAGTGGCCGTTCTATGACTGTTCGTGCCCTATGCCGACCGCAATTTTTCCTATTACAACGAGGTGGCTAGCATGCTTCCCTTAACGAAGATAAAAGTTCTCGACATTTCCCAGATCATGGCTGGGCCTTATTGCACTATGGTGCTTGGCGATATGGGCGCGGATGTCATCAAGGTGGAGAAGAAGGGTGGTGACGACAGTCGCCAGATGGGGCCCTACGTCAATGACGAGTCGACCTGCTTTGCTCAGATCAACCGCAACAAGAAGAGTATTTCGCTGAATCTTAAGGAGGAGGAAGGGCGCGAGATCTTCTATCGGCTCGCCAAGGAAGCCGACGTGATTGTAGAGAACTATCGGACCGGCGTGGCCAAAAAGCTGCAGGTGGATTATGAAACCGTCAAGGCCCTCAACCCTGGCATCATCTACTGTTCCATCTCTGGTTACGGGCAGACCGGCCCTTATAGCCAAAAAGGGGGCTTCGACCTAGTAGCTCAGGGCATGACGGGCCTGATGTCGATGACTGGTGAACCCGGCCGGCGCCCGCTGAAGACCGGCATCGCCGTCTACGATATCGGTGCGGGGATTACCGCCGTATATTCGATCCTGGCGGCCTACATTCACAAGATGAACACCGGAGAGGGGCAGCATGTAGATGTGGCCATAGCTGAGTGTGGCCTTCCCTGGTTTGCTTGGGAAGCAGCAGCCTACTTCGCCGAAGGCACCGTGCCTGAGCCCACTGGCTGGCGCCACCGCGTGTCGGCACCCTATCAGGCGATCAAGGTACAAGATGGCTACATTATGCTGGGCTGTGCCAACCAACGTACCTGGGAGCGCCTTTGCCATGAGGTGATCCAGAGACCTGACCTGCTGGAAGACCCGCGCTTCGTCACTAATTACCTGCGTGGGCAGAACGTGGAAGAATTGGAGGTCGTGCTCGAGGAGATCTTCGTGCAGGATGTGTGCGAATCTTGGCTGGCTAAGTGCGACGAGGCGGGTGTGCCGGCTGGACCTATCAACAACTTTGCCCAAGCTCTGGACGACCCGCATTATCAGGCGCGTGGCATGGTGCAGGCGATAGATCACCCGACCATCGGCAATATGAAGACTATAGGATTCGCCAGCAAGCTCTCCGAGACTCCTCAACAGATTCGTCGACCGGCACCGCTCTATGCCCAGCACACCGACGAGGTCATGGCCGAGTTAGGCATCGACGAGACACGTTGCGAAGAGCTGCGTCGCAAGGGAGTGATCAAGTAACAGAGGGGAGTGGAATGGCACTAAGCTCCTCGTCGCGGTCAAACGTGGCATTGACTACGACGTCAAGATCTGGGGCAAGTCGGATCAGAGCGACATCGACTTCTCCAACGTTAAGATGGCCATGAACCCTTTCTACGAGATCGCCGTGGAAGAGTCGGTTCGGCTGAAAGAGAATGTCGTCGAGACCGTGATCGTCGCTATGACCGTGAAATCCAATGCGGCCCAGGAGTAGCTGCCACAGCCCTGGCGCTGGGCGCCGACTGCGCCGTGTATGTCGAGACCGAGTAGTGCGTTGAGTCGATGGCGGCGGCCAAGCTGCTGGCCAAGGTCGTCGACTGAGAGCAGCCCAGCCTTGTCATACTCGGCAAGCAGGCCATCGACACCGATAACAACCATACCGGCTAGATGCAGCAGGCTGGAACTGGCGGCGCACCAGGTCCGCTGAGCAGGCCTTGTGGGCATCGGGCACGATCGTTCGCATGCGCTTGCCTCTGACCACGCCAAGTAACCCCAACTGCCGTATCAGGCGCTCAACCGTGCCGCGAGCTGCTGGAATGGTCTCGCGGTACCGCTGACGCCACACCTCGCGGATGCCATAGACAACGAAGTTCTCATCCCAGACGCGCTGAATTTCGGTGCTCAGCCAGCTATCACGCTGGATGCAGGGTGGTGCACGATTGGGCCGGGCTTCACGGGCCTTATAGCGCGACAATTAACTTGGCCGGTCGTGTTGCCTCACGATGAAAGGTTACTCTGGTGCCTCATCAGAAATGTTACCGAGTGGTTGTTCCACTTCATTGCTGATCTTCTCTTCATGGTCATATGTCGGGAAAGCAACATCGGTACTACCTTGACCAAATACAAGGTGAAGCGCCATCTGCCTGCGCCACTCTTGGACCCGGCGTTGCAGTGTCCGAAGGTGTCCATCGGAATACGTACCAGGATGCTCCCGTTGCAACCGGTCGATGGTGGCGGCGCTTATGGACATGAGTTTGTCGTGGACCCCGGAATGGGGCTCAGTATCACGCTGCTCGTGATCGCTGCGATCGTGGTACTTCAGAGCGACGTTCGTGGATGTTCTCCACCATGTCGCCTTTCCGCTCGTGGTCACCGGAGTCGCAGTATTCGGCCTTGTCCTGTTCGTCGCCTTCGGGCTGTGTGCCTACGTCACCCTACGCTACACCCTAAAGCCGCTGCGAGATGTATCGGAATCTGCCGCGGCCATCTCACCGCGCTCCATCAACGCCCGGCTGCAGACGGACGCGGTTCCCGCGGAGATTGCTCCCCTCGTAAGCAGACCGAGGCAGCACTGGACAATATCGAACGGTTGCTATCGAGCCTCGGTGGCGATCTCTTGCGGGTGGTGATGCTGAGAATCTACCTGGCCGAGTTTGCGCGCTACGAGCAGCAGGCGGTGGTGGAGGCGCTGCGGCAGCGTTTCCCCATCGCTCCGCCGGCCGCCACCTGGCCGATCGTGTACGGCCTTGCCGAACCGGAGTGGCTGATCGCTATCGAAGCCGAGGCGGTGTTGTCATAGCTCTTCTCGACGAATGAACGGGCCCTTGCCAATGCTCGGCTGCTGACCTCTGCTGCAATATGTGGGGCGACTATCTATGCGCGTGGACTGGATGGCTTGTGGGGCATATACCGGTGCTCGATCGGGCTCCCAGAGGGCGCAGCGAGACGGCGGGTGTCCGGTGGCTCCGCCATGATGAATACGATAGGGTCTCGAGCCCCTCATGATCACAGGGAAACATACGAGAACGAACGGACCAGGCTAACAAGGGCCGGCACTTACGCACCGGCCCGTTGTGGTTCAGGCGAGATGATGCACCTCCTGCAGGCCGTATACCGGTGTGGGGATGCCTTCCATACGGGCCTTGAGTTGCAGCGCCAGGTAGTGGGAGTAGTGGCGCGATTGGTGGAGGTTGCCGCCGTGGAACCACAGCGCTTGTTGCTGGGTGGGTTTCCACATGTTGCGCAGTTCGCCTTCCCAGGGGCCGGGGTCCTTGGGGGTATCGGAGCCCAGTCCCCAGCACTTGCCGACCTTGTCGGCGACGTCCTGCGAGATGATGCGTGCCGCCCAGCCGTTCATGGAGCCGTAGCCGGTGGCGTACACGATCAGGTCGGCAGGTAGTTCGGAGCCGTCGGTGAGCGTGATCGAGTGCGGGTTGATGCATTCGATGCTTACGCCGCTGCGCAGTTTGACCTCACCGGAGGCGACCAGGTCGCAGGCGCCCACGTCGATGTAGTAGCCGGAGCCGCGTCGCAGGTACTTGAGGAACAGCCCGGAGTCGTCGCTGCCGAAGTCGAGCAGGAAACCGGCGTCTTCGAGCTGCTTGTAGAATTCGGCGTCGCGCTCGCGAATCTGGTCGAAGGCGGGACGCTGGAAGTCGGG
The DNA here is from genome assembly GCF_008079445.1 of Aidingimonas lacisalsi. Lineage (GTDB taxonomy): Bacteria > Pseudomonadota > Gammaproteobacteria > Pseudomonadales > Halomonadaceae > Aidingimonas > Aidingimonas lacisalsi. The sequence continues at coordinate 261,705 of NZ_VRYH01000003.1, forward strand.
CAGCACCTTGTAGGGAATCGAGGCGAACAGCAGGTCGGCCTTGTCGTGGCTGATGCCGCTTTGCACCGCTTCCTCGGAGTAGAGCGGGCCGAGCACTTCCTCCATCAGCGAGTCCGACTTCACCACGTGGGTCGAGGAGCGCTGCAGCATGGTCACGTCGGCATCGTTCTCCCACAGTGCGGCGCAGATGTCGTGGGCGGAGTTGTTGGAACCCACTACGATGCACTTCTTGCCACGATAGGCATCCGGCCCGGGGTGCTGGCTGGAATGCTGCTGCTCGCCCTCGAAGGTTTCGGCGCCGGGGAAGTGGGGCACGTTGGGCATGCCCGACATGCCGGTGGCCAGGATCAACTGCCGGGGCCGCAGCGTGACCCGCTCGCCGTCACGATTGACGTTCACCGTCCATGCGCCACTCGCTTCATCGAAGCTGGCGCTCTCGCATTCGGTGGCACTCCAGTAGTTCAGTTCCATCACCTTGGTGTACATTTCCAGCCAGTCGCCGATCTTGTCCTTGGGTGCGAACACCGGCCAGTTCTCGGGGAAGGGGATGTAGGGCAGGTGGTCGTACCATACCGGGTCGTGCAGGCACAGCGACTTGTAGCGGTTGCGCCAGGAGTCGCCGGGGCGAGGGTTCTTCTCCACCACGATCGTCGGCACGTTCAACTGGCGCAGGCGTGCGGCGAGCCCGATGCCACCCTGGCCGCCACCGACGATCACGCAGTAGGGCTGGCGAGTGTACCCGAGTTCGCGCTCCTCGCGCTGGCGTGATTCGAGCCAGGTCTCGCGCGACTTGTTGGCGCCGTGCTCGGCGCCCTTGGGGCGATGCGGGCCGCGTGGTTCGGGGTAGTCCTTGAGTTCCTGCATGGTGGTCAGCAGGGTCCAGCACCGGTCGCCCTTCAGGCGCAGGAAACCCTTGCCGTGGGCGACCCCGGTCTCGAAGGTGAACCAGGCTTCGGTGATGCCGTCCGCTTCCGTGGCCTCGCCGTCGATCTGCCAGTTGCCGGGGCGCGTCTCGCTCAGGGTGGCGTTGAGCATCGACTGGATGGCGTCCTTGCCCTCCAGCGTCTTGAGGTTCCAGGTGAAGGTGACCAGGTCGCGCCAGTAGCACTCCTCGCCGAAGAGCTGCATGACCCGCTCGATGTCACGTTGCTCAAGAGCGGTTTCGAAGTTGCTCAGCCAGTGTTGGACGTGTTGGGTTGGCGTGCGTGTCGTCATCATTGTTTTCCTCATGGTTCGTGGAGACACGCCACACCCGAGGCAGGAAACGTGCCAGCCGCATCAACCTTGCCGCAATAGATGCCAACTAGCTGAAATTGCGATGTATTTAGTGCCACGTGAAGGGGGGGAGGGAGCGTCTGAGGGGTGTAGCACGCGTAACAACTGTCACGTGATGCCAAGGGATACAGCGTTACACCTGTAACCCTCCGACCAAGGGCGAAGGCGCCAGCGATTGACTCCCGGCCGGGTCGGCATAGGCTGAAGGTAGGCGTGGAGTATCGCCACGACAAGAGCGAACGGGCGAAACGGGCCGTGGAGGCTGCATGGAATTGCGCCAGGAGCAGCGCCAGCATATCGACACCCTGGTCCGGCTTAGCGAAGGCCAGGCGATCGGCTTGGGTGGATGCCGCGAGGTGATCCGGCGTTCCTGGGAACGCTGCGTCGGCGAATATCGCCTCGACCCCGGTCGTCCGCGCCCGGTGCGGGTATTGACCCAGCAGGCAATCAACGAACATCGCGAGTCGGTGGACGAATTGCTGCACGTGGCTCGCGCCGGGGTCGATCAGCTCTTCGCCCAGGTCGCGCCGCTGGGCTATGTGCTGCTGCTCACCGATCGCCGCGGCATCACCGTGGAGTTTCGTGGTCAGCGCGATCAGGATCAGGCCCTGCGCCGGGCCGGCCTATATCTCGGGGCCGACTGGGACGAGCGCTATGCCGGTACCTGCGCGGTCGGTACCTGCATTCATGATGCCCATGCCATTACCTGCCATCATCAGGAACACTTCGATGCCACGCATATTAGCCTGACCTGTACCGCGGCGCCGATCACCGATCCCCAGGGGCAGGTGATCGCCGTGCTGGATATCTCTGCACTGCAATCGCCGCGTGCCCACGAGAGTCAGAATTTCGGGCTACCGCTGGTCACGCTCTATGCGCGAATGATCGAAGATGCCTACTTTCTGCATCGCTATCGCGACTGCCTGATCCTGCGTTTCGATACCGACCGTGAGTTCGTGCATCTCAACGGTCGGGGGCTGATCGCCATCGAGGAGGATGGCAGCGTGATCGCCGCCAACGGCGAGGGGCGGGCCCTGATCGATACCCATCTGCGTCGCTGGCCGCCTTGGTCGCCGGGCTGGGTGCCCAGCGCGACCCAACTGTTCGACTGCGAAATCAGCGATCTGCTCGGCCTGCCGGCTGCCAATGACGATCAGCTTCGCGCTTTTCGCGTGCGCGCCAACGACACGACCTGCTTCATTACCTTGATCGAGCCGCGTGGACGTCACCTCGTGACGCGCAGCATGCCGCCATCGCCTGCACCGGTTCCGGCGCTGGATCGGCTGGCATCCGACGACCCGGCCATGTATCGCGTGCTCAAGCTGGCGCGGCGCCTGCGCAACGAGTCGGTGAGCGTGTTGATCACCGGGGAGACGGGTACCGGCAAGGAAGTGCTGGCCCGCTCACTACATGACAGTGGCACACGGGCCGAGGGGCCGTTCGTGGCGGTGAACTGTGCAGCGATTCCTGAATCGCTGATCGAGAGCGAACTGTTCGGTTACCTGCCCGGAGCCTTCACCGGCGGGCGCAGCAAGGGCATGCGCGGGCTGATCCAGCAGGCCGATGGCGGCACGCTGTTTCTGGATGAAATCGGCGACATGCCGCTGTCGCTGCAGACCCGCCTGCTGCGTGTGCTGGCCGAGCGCGAGGTCATGCCGCTCGGCGCCGAGAGAGCCGTGCGCGTCGACATTCGCGTGATTACCGCCACCCACTGCGAGATGACCGAGCTGATTGCCAACGGCCGCTTCCGTGAGGATCTCTATTATCGTTTGAATGGTGCCCAGCTACGCTTGCCGGCACTGCGCGAGCGGGCCGACAAGCACTACGTGATTCGCAGCGTCTACGACTCGCTGGTGGCGGATCGTGGTGCTGACATCCGGTTGCGCGCCGATGCCATGAGTGCACTGCTGGCTTACGCCTGGCCGGGCAACATTCGTCAGCTCAAGAACGCGCTGAACTTCGCCCTGGCGACGGTCGATGGCGACGAGATCACCGTGCATGACCTGCCGGAGGAGTGTCAGGGAGGGCTTGCCGGTGTGCCGCAGATCCTCGAACAGGCGCCACAGGCACCGGCAACCGACGCAGGGCGGTCACTGCATGCGTTGCTGCAGGAGGCAAGCTGGAATATCAGTCTCGTCGCACGGCAGCTCGGTGTCTCGCGGCCCACGGTCTATCGTCGCATGCGCCGGCATGGATTGGTGCCGCCGAATCAGCGCGAGGCATCGTCAGGACAACGGGGTTGAACTGCGTTCGAGGCCTTGCCCATGATCGATGGCAACGTCCACGAGGTCGCAATCCGTCAGCCCTGTTTGCGTCGATCCCAAGGGGCGCGCCATCGCATACCTGAACCTGGCTCAAGCCAGCGGCTATCACCTGGAGCGCCTGAAGTATCCTTGGCGGCCTCTACGGTCCTATCGCGACTTGGCTCGCTACGTGCCGGCCGAGCGGGATCATCATCGGTTTGCCCGTGACGGGATCCTCTATGATTCGACTCGCGAGACCGAAGACTTCCTGCACCATCTGTTGGGTCAGCACCGTTTCCGGGGTCCCAGTCCCGTAGATCCGCCCTTTTGCCATGGCTACCAGCACATCGGCGTAGCGTGCGGCCAGGTTGAGATCGTGCAGGACCATCACGATGGTCGTGCCACGCTCTCGATTGAGGTCGGTCAGAAGATCAAGCACCTCGATCTGGTGATTGATATCGAGAAAGGTCGTGGGCTCATCGAGGAGCAGAATCCCCGTCTGCTGTGCAAGCGCCATGGCGATCCAGACCCGTTGACGCTGCCCGCCTGACAGCTCTTCCACGGCGCGCTCGGCCAGTTCCGTCGTGTGCGTGGCTTCCAGTGCCTCGGCTACGGCGGTCTCGTCGGTGGCACTCCAGCGCGCGAACAGGCCTTGATGGGGATGGCGGCCTCGGCTGACGAGATCGAGCACGGTGATCCCTTCGGGCGCGATGGGCGATTGCGGCAGAAGGCCCAATTGTTGCGCGAGGCGGCGTGCGGGAAGCCGGTGGATGGAGTGACCGTCGAGCAAGACCTTGCCGTGTTCAGGTACGAGAAGCCGCGAGAGCGTACGCAGCAGGGTCGACTTCCCGCAGGCGTTCGCGCCCACGATAGCGGTATTCCTGCCCGGCGGGATCGTCAGGTGGATGTCGTCCAGCACGGCGCGTTCACCGTAGCCCGCCATGAGGTCATGTACGAGAAGTGAGGGACTGCTCACAGGGCGCCTCCGCTCTTGTTGTCGCGAATGATGAGGTAAACGAGATAGGGCGCGCCGAGCACGCCGGTGACGATCCCCACCGGATAGCGCGCGGGTAACAGGAATTGGCCCGCGTAATCGCCCAGAAGAACGAGCAAAGCCCCCACGAGAGCCGAAGGGATGAGCAGCGACCCGTTCCGGCTTGTCAGACGCGCCGCGATCGGACCGGAAAGGAAGGCCACGAAAGCGACCGGCCCCGCAACTGCCGTGGCGAAGGCGACAAGCCCGACCGCAGCGACAATGACGATGACGCGCGTCGCCGTCAGCCGGACCCCAAGCCCTGCGGCTATGTCATCGCCCATGCGCAGGGTTTCGAGATCGCGGCTGCGGCTCAAGAGCAGCCCACCGAAAAGCAGGAGGGCGACGAGTAACGGTAATGCCTGCTCAAGCTGGACACCGTTCACACTGCCGGTCATCCAGCGTAGCGCCTCCTGAAGACTCCAGCTCGGCGCACGCGTGAGCAGATAGGCGGTAAAGCTCTGCAACATTGCAGCAAGACCGATCCCGACGAGGACGAGCCGTGCGCCGGTGACACCTTCCCGCCAGGAGAGGGCATAGATCGCAAGCGCGACGCCCAGCCCCGCGACGACCGCGACGATGGAAACCGCCGGGCCGCTCAGCGACAGCACCACGATAGCGAAGACCGCGGCAGCGCTGGCTCCCGTGCTGATGCCGATGATGTCGGGACTGGCGAGCGGATTGCGCAGCATGGTCTGAAAAGCGACGCCTCCGAGGCCGAAGCAGATTCCCGAGAGGGCCGAGATCACCGCCCGCGGCAGGCGCAATTCGCGCACGATGAACTCGGCCTCTGGCACATCCGCGCCGCCGAGTACGCGGAGCACCGTCACCAGAGGCGTGAGCGACTGCCCCAGCATCAGTGTCAGCACCACCCCCGCCAGCAGACAGGCCAAGAGGGCTGCCAGAACACGCCAGCGCCGTCTTGCACGTTCCCGGCGTATCCGGGCAAGCCAGGCGGTAGCGTAGCCTGGCGGATCGCTTCGTAGCGGTTCGTTCACAGCTCTCTCACCTTGCGCCGACGTACGATCCAGATAAAGACGGGCGCGCCGATAAAGGCGGTGACGATGCCGACATCCAGCTCTGCCGGTCGCGCCACGAGCCGTCCGGTCACATCCGCGAACGTCAGCAGCACGGCTCCCCCAAGCGCGGAAAACGGCAGCAGCCAACGGTAGTCGCTTCCCACCAGCAACCGGCAGGCATGCGGTACGACAAGCCCGACGAACCCGATAGGACCACACACGGCAGTCGTCGCGCCGCATAGCAACACCGCCGCGACCGCCGCCATGGCCCGCGCCGATGCCACTTTCTCGCCGAGCCCGGTTGCCGCTTCGTCCCCAAGTGCAAGCAGGTTGAGCTTGCGGGCCGAAAGCAGTGCAATGACAAGCCCCGCAAGCAGAAAAGGCAGGACCGGGACGATCTGGTCGTTGGTGGCCCCGCCCACCCCGCCGACCATCCAGGATTGCACGAGTCCGGCGATATCGCCGCGCGGCAACACGACCGCCGTGGTCAGGGAACTCAGTGCCGCTGTCGTCACTGCGCCCGCGAGTGCGAGTTTGAGCGGTGTCGCTCCGCCTCGGCCAAGGCTGGCGATGGCATAGACCGCGACAGCAGTCAGTCCGGCGCCCAGGATCGCGGTCCAGATATAGAGGCTGGCGTCTTCAATTCCAAACCACGCCAGCCCGATGACAATGGCCAGTACCGCCCCGGCGTTCACGCCCAGCAGGCCCGGGTCCGCGAGCGGATTGCGCGTAAGGCCCTGCATGACGCCACCCGACAGGCCGAGAGCCGCGCCCGCAAGAATGGCCAGCAGGGTACGCGGGAGCCGGCTCGTCACGGCGGCCTCGCCGATGGTATCGGCCTGACCGCCTAATGCCGCCACGATCTCCGGCCATCCGACATCGCGCGCGCCCAGGGCCACGGAAAGCACCATGGCCACGACGAGCAGGAGTGCCATCGTCACGCCTCCGCCGAGCCGCTTGTGCGCCCTCGGATGCGCGACGGCCGAATACGCGACGGAACGGGCGGGATCATGGGCCCGGCCACGCTCATTCCGACTTGCGCGCGGCGTGCGAGAGCAGATCGGCGTAGTCATCGAGTATCCAGGGGATCGACATTGGCGTGGGGTTGGCGGCGGTACCGAGCGGACTATTGTCCAGCATGACGAGCGAGCCGTGCTCGACCGCGGGCAATCGGGAAGTGAGCGGATGGGCGGATAACCGATCGACCAGGGGCTGCCCGCCATAGGTGACGAGAATATCCACGTCCGCCAGTTCGTCGATGCGTTCGGCACTGATCTCGCCGGCGAATTTGCCTTCGGTCGAGACTTCCTTCACGAAGCGGGGCGACGCCAGCCCGAGATCGTGGAAGAACCGCACCCTTGCGTCATTGTCGGTGTAGAACGAGACACGACTGAGATCCGTGGGGTCGAGGTGAGTGACGAACATCGCCGTCTTGCCCGCAAGCTCGGGATGCGCGGCGGCCGTTGCGGCGATTTGCGCCTCGATCCGCGCGATAAGTGCCTCGCCTTCCTCGGCCATCCCCATGCCTGCGCTGTCGAGCCGGATCATGTCGCGCCAGCCGGTCGCCCAGGGGGCTTCGGGATAGGCGACGACGGGGGCGATCTTGCTCAGCGTGTCGTAGTCGGAGCGGCTGAGTCCGGAATAGGCCGCAAGGATCACGTCCGGCGCGCTGGCTGCAACCGCCTCGAAGTCGATCCCATCGCCTTCGTCGAACAGCTTGGGCGACTCCGCGCCGAGCTCCTCGAGTCGTGCTTCGACCCAAGGGAGTAGGCCATTGCCGTCGTCATCGCCGAAATTCGCAGCGGCAAAGCCCACGGGCACAATGCCGAGCGCGAGTGGCACCTCGTGGTTCGCCCAGGCAACGGTGGCCACCCGCTCGGGTTCTTCCGGAATCACGGTGGTCCCGAAGGCGTGGTGGATTTCGATCGGATACTGTTGTGTCCCGGCCTGCGCTGCACCGAGGCTGCACGCAACCAGAAGCGCCGCACAAACGGCCTGACTTATACGGAACCATTCCATCGTCCCCTCCAACGGATTAAGTCTTTGATCGTGCTGCGCACGGCAACCCTCGGGAACGTCATCCACTTTGGGCAGATAGGCGTCAATGTGCCCCAAGGGGAGTAATACCAGTCAGCATTCACTGACTGGTATTACACGATTCGGCGAGATTGGATGATCAGCATTACCAGCGATAGCTCAGCTTCGCCTTGATTGCGCGGCCCTGATTATAGAAATCCGCCGTGCCGGAGTTGACCACGTACTGCTTGTCGAGCAGGTTGCTGACGTTGACGGTCAGGTCGGTATTCTTGACGAATTGGTAGCCGAAGGACGCATCGAAGAGCGTTGCCGATTCGCTCTTGGCCGAGTTCTCGGCATCGAAATAATAGGAATCGACATAGCGGGCCCCCAGACCGAAACGCATGCCCGTATCCGGCAGGGTATAATGCGTCCATAGTGAGACCGTTTGTTTCGGTGCTGTGGCGAACTGGTTCCCTTCGATTGACGTGCCATCGCTCAGCGTGCCGCGAATCACCTCCTGATCCATATACGAATAGCCGCCGGTCAGGCTCAGGTTGTCGGTCAGTTCGGCCTTGGCTTCCAGATCGAAGCCGCGCACACGGGATTCGCCGACGGTTTCCCGTTCGATGGTGCCGTCACCCTGTACCACCGCGATGCCCACGTTGTCCTTGTTCAGCTCATAAACGGCAGCCGAGAACAGCGCGTTCATACCAATGGGCGCATATTTCACGCCAAGCTCATGCTGCTTGCCGCGCTCGGGTTTCACGCCAATGGTCGGAGGCGCGATCGATTCCACATAGCTGTAATAGGTGGAAACCTCGTCAGTGATTTTGTAGGTCAATGCGCCCCGGTACGAGGTCTCCGAGATGTCGTCGGAGGCAGTGGCTCCCGTGATGTCCTTGCTGGAGAGATCCATCGAGTCATTGCGAACGCCCGCGGTGACGATGACATGGTCATAGAAGGACAGGTTCTGCGTCAGGAAAACCGACCGAGTCCTGTTGTCCTGGTCATTGGCGCTATAGGGGGTCAGGCTGCTCGGGGCGCCTTGATATACGGGGTTCGAGACATCGATCGGATCTCCCGGCGCGTAAACGGACGTGGTTCTGCTGGATTCATCGCGATACTCGATCCCGCCCAGCGTACTGCTGTCGACCGGGCCAACGCTGGTGTCGTATTGCAGGATGGCATTGCCGATCAATTCCTGAGCTTCTCTATCTCTTCCAATATAGCCACGGTCGACCAGTGTGCCGGTTCGTGCCGGATTGTCAGTGATATAGACGTAACCGTAGTCGTCGGTCAGATCGCTGTAGCGCAGGTTGCCGCGCAGGGTCAGCCCGTTATCGAAATCATGGGTGAGCATCCCGGTAATGCTGGACCGATCGACATCGTGAAAGTTGTAATCCGGCTCGCCAAAGAAGTTGCTGCGGTCATATTCCCTGTCGAACGGATAGCCGCCGCTGTTGGGCGTGTTGTCACGCTTCAGGTAGTCGACGATGACGGTCGCGGTGGTGTACGCCGTCGGTTCCCAGGTCAGGCCGCCCATGAAGAACTGCTTGTCGTTTTTGGAGTGATCGTATTCGCGGTCGCTGTCCTGGACTTTGCCGGTGAAGCGATAGGCCAGCGTCTTGTCGGCATCCAGCGTATCCCCCACATCGAGACCGGCCTCCTTGTGATCGAAGGAGCCATACCCCAGGTAGCCTTCGCCAAAGCGTTCGAATTTTGGCCGTTTGCTCACGAAGTTGATCGAGCCACCGGGGTCCGCCGGGCCGAACAGGGTGGAGTTGGCGCCCCGCAGCACCTCGACGCGTTCGTAGGCGTAGGGTTCCTCGCGCACGCCGCGCATCGAGCCGAGTGTCATCCCGTCGCGGTAGGTCGTGGCGTCGAAGCCGCGAATCCTGTAGTAATCGTTGCGGTTGTCGGTACCCCAGTAGCCGGTGAGGATGCCGGGCGTATATTGCAGGACTTCCTCGGTGTTATCGGTGTCTCGTTGCTCGATTTCTTTTTCGGTGATGACCGACACGGAGGCAGGCGTATCGTGGATGCTGGTTGCGACCTTGCCACCCATCCAGAGCTCCCGGGCCACCGTCGTGTTCGCATTGTCGTCCGCTATTGCCTGTGCGTTGACGATAATGGGGGCGAGACGGTACGTCTCCTTATCGTCATTGCCGTCACCTGCCTCCTGCGCGTTCCCGATCATGGGAGCAGTCGCCAGCGTCGTGCCGCATAGAAGGGCAGTAGTGGTCCGTTGCCACCGTAACCGATTGGCGTTGCGTCGGACTGTGCTATTGCTATCAGTCATGTTGAAGATACCTGAAAGTGAATCAACCTAGATAATTTGCGTAGAGCTTCTCGCCGTGACTGTGATGGCCTGCCAGGAGAGGTTCGAAGTTGCCGTCGAGTGGCCTGGTCCCTGATGCTGAGGCACGCTCAAGACATGCTGCGATATACGTTTGCATAAGGATTCCTGGAGCCACGTCCTGGGGCGCTTGCCGATCGATTTTGCGCGCCACGATAAAAATTATCATATGCAAATGAGTTTATGGTTTCAATACATTTGATAACCGTTTGCGTTTGAGCGGCATTGGCTACCATGCTCTTCTGCTTGAGAATCCGGAGGGATGGCGGCCATTCCGGCGCCGGGGCACAGGCACAAACCACTGAATGAGGAGAACCTGGTGGGCTACTGTACCCGGCACGTGGCCGTCAGTGCTTGGGGGATGTCGAGGTCCTGCGCGGAGGGCGCCCGAGACTACCTCTTGCTGATGTTCGGATCGGCAAGATAGCTAGGTTAAACAGGCATAAAACGAAACGGGGCCCGCATAAGCGGGCCCCGTTCGATGAACCGGAAAGGTTCGTGAGCGCTCGTTATCAGGCGAGCGTCTTGATATTCGAAGCCTGGAGGCCTTTCTTGCCCTGAGTCACGTCGAAAGAGACGCTTTGACCTTCCTGCAGGGATTTGAAGCCTTCGGCCTGAATCTCGGAGAAGTGGGCAAACACGTCATCGCCGCCATCGGCAGGAGAAATGAAGCCAAAACCCTTGGAATCGTTGAACCACTTGACGGTACCAGTAGTCATGATAAAAATCCTTTCGCGCTTAGCGCCTTGCTAAAGATCCTGGTGTTACCCAGATGAGTAGCGGGTAAAACAAGAATGATAATTACAGGCCGTCGAAAGAATTCGAGTACTGCTGAAACCATGCTGCTTGCCAACCTACTGACACACACAGTCTCATGCTTGGTGGCCTGGGTCAAAGGCTTTCGTGTTTTATTTTCCCCGCCTGCCGAGTACGCTCCTCCGGCTCTCGGACCTCGAGCGACTACCGCCACTCAGTGCGCCATCATTTCATGGACGATTTCCTGTCCATCCAGGTCGGATGGGTAGTAGGTCGGCCAGTTCGTGACTTCCTCCAATAGAGCGTCGCGGTCGTCGCCCCAGTACAGATGGAAGTGATCGGCGTCAGTCGGGTAGATGGCATGATCACTGAATTGAATGTACTGGGGAAGCCCGTCAGCGTCTTCGGCGAGTTCGAAGATATACCTGACGCCGCGATTGCCCGCTTCATACGTCAGGATTTCGTAGCCGTCATAGGTGTACTCGCCAGATCGTCCTTCATCGCCATCTGCATGGAAAGTGACGGTCTGTCCGTCAATGACGATACGATCCATGTCCGTCTGATATCCCGTCTCATAGTATGCCTTGTACTCGTCGGCCGTCTTGTCACCCTCGTGTTCCGCCTTATGAGCAAACACCTCGTCCAGAATGCCGTCTTCAAGGTAGGGATAGACGGATTGCCAGTCTCCCTCCCAATCGGAAAGCGAGCGGTCTTCTACCTGGCTGTCTTCGAAATAGCCGGCATAGATGTCCTCGTCATGGTCGTGATCATGGTCATGGGTGTGGTCATGACTGTGCGCATGGTCGTGCTCATGCTCGTCCTGCGATGCCGCTGCACTCTGGCCACCCGCCAGTGCCAGTAAGCTGACGGCTAACACACTTGCCCCTTGTGTCAGTACCATTTTCACTGTCAACGCTCCTTTTTCATGCAATGAGATAGGATTGCCCTAAGGCATCAACGAAAGATACGTTATAACATAACAATAATCAATGCCAGCAACTCCCTAATGTTGTCGTCCTCGGGTTGCGTGAGTGCCACGTGACCTCTGCTTATGCGGCTCGAGAGCGTCAACCTTCGCCGGTCGGCCGATCAGCGAAGGTTGCTTGGAAAAGAGGGGCTACCGCCAGACAAGGCGCCTCACTTGGGTCGGCGCACGACCCGCAACGTGCCGCTGCCTCCGCCACCACAGAAGAACCGATCGTGGCCGTTGGACTCGAGCCCCGATATACCCATTCCCGGCGGCATTTCGAGACTCTCCAGGACGTCTCCCGTGCGCGGATCGATGCGTCGTAAATCGCTTTCGTCACTTTCCCAGGTGCCGTGCCATAGCTCTCCGTCGAGCCAGGTGACCCCGGTCACGAAGCGGTTGGACTCGATGGTGCGAAGCACCTCGCCGCTGTGCGGATCGACTTGCTGGATCGTCCGGTCCCGATATCGTCCCACCCAGAGCATGCCTTCAGCCCATGCGAGCCCTGAAACACCGCCCTCAGGGGCCGGAATGGTGTCGATGACACGGCCGCTCTGCGGGTCGACCTTCTGGATGCGGTCTTCGGCGATCTGGAACAGATGCTCTCCGTCGAAGGCGGTTCCCGCATTCGCGGTGACATCGATGGAACGCAGCGTCTCCCCGCTCGCTGGATCCAGGGCGGTCAGCGTGTCGCCGGTGGCAAGCCAGACATGCTGGCCGTCATAGGTGACGCCATGCACGCAGTCGATGCCGGGGAAGGGGCCATGTTCGCTGAGGATGTCGGCTGGTGAGCGGTTCATGTGTCTGTCCTGGTTGCTTGGTTGGTGACTATAGCCTAGCTACCTGGATAAGGGCCGGGGAGTAACAAGGTTGTCGTGAATCCGGGCACGGGCGACGTCATCCAGCGACGCGCCCGCCCACGACCGAACGATTGCACCTTGCCTGCTGCTGAGAGCGCGTCGAGGGCTCGCTGTACGGTGCGCTGGCTGGTGCCGAGCGCCAGTGCCAGGGCCGAGCTCGACCATGCTTCACCGTCGTCGAGCAGGGCGAGTAGCGCGGCATGCTTCTCTTCGATCGGCCGTGCCAGCACCACGACGTCGCCTGTACTGTGCGGCACCAGCTTGAATCCCCGTTTCGTCGCGCTCACATCCGCCAGTGTGCCGAGCTCTGAGCGAAGTCGCCCGATTTCGACCCGTAACCGTGCACGATGCGTTTCATCGGCGAACCGGGTGCGGAAGGCGTGCGCGATGAGCGTGCCCCTCGGCACATCGTCCGGCCAGGCTTCGCCCAGCAAGCGTGCGAGTGTGAACAGTACCGGGCGCCTGGCGAGCGAGGCCACCGTGTGAGCGTCACGCACGACATGGCGACAGGCGTCCACGACGAGTGCCTTCGATGCCAGTAATGCCTCGACCTCTTCCAGTAACAGCAGCCGCTCTTCGCCCTGATCAATCAGGCGTGCGGCGGGCTTATTCAGGGCGAGAAAGGCACTTTCCACTTCCGCCGTCAGTGCAGGAATTCCGGCATGGTGCGCGACGCTTTCGGCCCGGGTGAGCGCCGCGCGTGCCGTTGTCGTCTGCAGGCGGCGTATTGCGATCCCTGCCATCACGAGTTCATGGGCAGTCCTCAAGGCCGGCGGGAAGGGGGTGGGGTCGAGATCGGCGAGCTTACGCTCTGCTTTGTCCAGATGCCCGGTCAGAAGCAGATGTCGGGCCTCGAGGTACCGCGCATGCGCCGCGTTCACCCGGTCGCCGTACTGTTCGAGCGTCGCCCGCGCCGTGCCGAGCGCCTGCGTGGGCCAGTTCAGATCGCGTGAGACGAGCGCGATCTCGGCCTCGGCGATGACGCACCTGGCACAAGCGACGGCTTCTTTCGGGCCGAAGGCGCGCACGGCACGTCTCAGCAGCGCTTTCGCTCGCTCGAAATCGCCAAGCTGCGCCATCGCGATCCCTCGCAACGCTAGCGCCGGTGCATCGTCGCGCAGCGCGATCCGGTTCAATGCGCCGAAGGAATCACCCGCCGTCAACGCACGGGCTGCGGCCGTGATCAAAGAGTCCATCGCAATCCCGCCACACTTGTTACTCCCATCGTTCGGTCACCCGGATTCACTATATCTCATGACCGCGAAGGTTATATCGAGAACGTAACGAGGACATTCGACGAAAGGGGAGTCAAACAATGACGACACATATCACCGGGACGTACGAGGAGTGGCTGGTCGCGCGGCTTGAGCTGCTCAAGGCCGAGAAAGAACTCACGCGAAGAAACGATGAACTGGCTCGCTGGCGGCAGGAATTGCCGTGGGTTCGTATCGACAAGGCGTATCGTTTCGAGACCAATAACGGGAGTGCCTCGTTGGTGGATCTCTTCTGCGGGCGTTCGCAGCTCCTCGTTTACCATTTCATGTTCGGACCCGATTACACGGCGGGTTGCCCGTCCTGCTCGGCGATCGCTGATGGCTTCAACGGTATCGTCGATCACCTGGCCAATCATGACGTCATGCTGTGGGCGGTGTCGCGAGCCCCGTTAGCGAAATTGCAGGCCTACAAGCAACGACTGGGATGGACCTTTCCCTGGGCGTCCTCGCATGGCAGCGACTTCAACTTCGACTTCAATGTCTGGTTCAGCGAAGCGCAACAGCGTGAGGGGAGTATCGAATACAACTATCAGCGCGAGCCGGCGGATCAGTTACGCGACAGCGAGCAGCCTGTCGCCGACATACCCTCGCGATCGACACCCGACGGGGCGACTATCGGTGCTGCCATGAGCGGAACGGATAAGGCCACATACACGCGTGAAAGGCCCGGCATGAGCGCATTCGTGCTCGAGGAGGGGAGCGTCTACCACACCTATTCCACCTATGCACGCGGACTGGACGGTTTGTGGAGCATGTACCAGTGGCTCGATCGCGCACCGAAAGGACGCAACGAGACAGGCATGTGGTGGCGTCGCCACGATGAGTACAATCAGGGCTGAACGGGGGCGACGCATATCCGCAATGGACGTTACTCCCCGGTTGGGGCGCCTCGGCGGCGGATGAGCATCTTGCGCAGTTTCTCGGCGATCAGGCCGGCAATCAACCCCAGCAGTGCACCGCCAAAGAGGGTGACGCCGGCCGTGATGGCGATCACGGGGCGGCAGTCCGGGCGGGCGTCGAATAGGCGCTTGCCAAGCATCAGTTCGACCGCTGCATAGGCGAGCAGGGCACCCACGACCGGCGTGGGAATAGCGGCAAGCCAGGCGATCACCGTGGGACCCTGCAAGGCGGCAAGGGCGCAGACACCGGCCATGACCAGGGGAGCCACCAGGCTGCGGGCGCCGAAACGGTGATGGGCGGCGATGCCGCCGGCACCATGACACATCGGCATGACGCCAAGTGGCGCCAACGCCAGGTTGAGCAGCCCGCTGGAAGCCGCCAATCGGCGTTCGTTCACTCGGTCCGCCCGACCGGGGTAGAGCGAATGGGCCACCGCGGCGGCTACCACCACGGCATTGAGTAATGTCAGCGGCAACTGTGCCATGACGCCGGTGGCGACGGCCCGAGTCGAGAGATCGGTATCGGGTGGTGGCACGGCCGGGTCGAGTGGTTCGGTCGGTGTGCCCAGCAGCAACGCCGAGGCCACGACCAGCAGGGCCCAGGGGCCGCGTGGCCAGACCCAGGATAGTCCCAGTGTCGCCAGCGCCGGCAGAGCGATGAGCCAGCCTTCCGCCATCATCGACAGTGCCATGGCGCCGAGCATCAGGCCGAGGCCGGCCTGCAGACCGGTGACGATGGATTGAGGCAAGGCGCGAGCGACCTGGGTCAGGCGTGGCGTGGCGGCCAGCACCAGAAGGATCAGCCCAATGAGCGCGCCCGCCCAGGCGGTTTCGCTGGCGGAGAGTCCGCCGGTGAGGATGACCGCCCCCAGCGCCTTCATGGGCTGAACGGCGATGGGCAACCGATAGAGCAGGGCGACCAGCAGATAACCTGCGGCGAAGCCCAGGAACACCGGCGTGGGGGCAAGCACCCCCAGGCCCAGGGCGGCAATCACGTAGGGCAACAAGGTGCCGAGGTCGCCGAACGCCCCGGAAACATCGCCGGTCACATCCTTCAGCCGGTGCATGGAAACCGTGCTCCACCGCTTGTCATACCGCTACTCTAGACGCCGAGCCCATGGCTGTCCTTAAGCGGTTCGTCGGCCACCGTATCGCTATGGTGGCGGTGTGCCACCCTTTATGCATCGATCATGCAGGATGAACGATTGACTGCCATAGTGGGAAATAGTCGGGGAAGCGAGGGGCACGCCATGGTCGTAGAGAGCGAGTATCGCTATCTGGAGCGTTGTCTTGAATTGGCGGCCGAGGCCTTGACGGCAGGTGACGAGCCGTTCGGCAGTGTACTGGTCGATGAGACAGGTAACGTTCTTGCCGAGGACCGCAACCGTATCGCCGGGGGCGATTCCACCCAGCATCCGGAGTTTGCGCTGGCTCGCTGGGCGGCCAATCACATGTCGCCCGAGGCCCGTGCCAAGGCCACGGTGTATACCTCCGGCGAGCACTGCCCGATGTGTGCGGCGGCGCATGGCTGGGTAGGATTGGGGCGTATCGTGTATGCCAGCTCGTCGTCTCAGTTGCGGCACTGGCTTGATGCCATGGATGTCGGTCCGCCGCCGGTAGCGACGCTTCCCATTCAGACGATCGTGCCGGGATTACCTGTCGACGGCCCGGTGGAGGGCTTTTATCAGCGTGTGCATGAGTTGCATCGTCAACGACATGGATGGGCGTAGCAGCGAGGGCGAGGTCGGTGGTGGCGATAGCATTCGATGATCGGGTCGATCAGTGGTGGATGGCAAAACGTTAACACGCTATCGTTTGCTAGACTGCACAACCGATCATGGAGTTCTCATGACACAAGAGACCGAGTATACCCCACCACAAGTCTGGACCTGGGAAAACGAGAGTGGCGGCACCTTTGCCAGCATCAACCGGCCCATTGCGGGCCCGACCCATGAGCGAGAGCTACCGGTCGGCGACCATCCGTTCCAACTCTACTCGATGGGCACGCCCAATGGCGTGAAAGTGACGGTGATGTTCGAGGAACTGCTGGCGCTGGGCCATCGCGATGCCGAATACGATGCCTGGCTGATCCGTATCGGTGATGGCGATCAGTTCGGCAGTGGTTTCGTCGAGATCAATCCCAATTCGAAGATTCCGGCGATGGTGGATTACAGCACGCCGGAGCCCACGCGGGTGTTCGAGTCCGGCGCCATCCTGCTCTATCTTGCCGAGACGTTCGGCGCCTTTCTACCCCGCGAGCCTCAGGCTCGCACCGAGACGTTGAACTGGCTGTTCTGGCAGATGGGCAGTGCACCGTTCGTCGGTGGTGGGTTCGGCCACTTTTACTCGTATGCACCGGTCAAGATCGAGTATGCGATCGACCGTTTTACCATGGAAACCAAACGTCAACTGGATGTGCTCGATCGCCGGTTGGCGGAGACCCGTTATCTGGCCGGCGATGATTACACCATTGCCGATATGGCGACCTGGCCCTGGTACGGCCAACTGGTGCTGGGGCGGCTCTACGATGCCGGTGAATTCCTGCAGGTGGACACCTACGAGCATGTGGTGCGCTGGGCCAGGGAGATCGACGACCGCCGGGCCGTTCAGCGTGGGCGCATGGTCAACCGTACCTTCGGCGAGCCGGAAACCCAGCTTCACGAACGCCACGATGCCAGCGACTTCGAGCGAAAAACGCAAGATAAACTGGAATCGGTCGAGTAAACGTCATTCTGAGGAAGAGAGCTATGCCTGCACATGACAAAGTTGAGCTCGGCGGCAAGGTGTTTACTCACTCGATGGTGGAAGCAGAAGGCATCCGCTTTCACACAGTTTCCGGGGGACAAGGTTTTCCGGTTCTACTGATGGCGGGTTTCCCGCAAAGTTGGTATGCATGGCGCCGTGTCATGCCTCTACTTTGCGATCATTTCCATGTGGTTGCGATTGACCTGCCTGGACAGGGGGATTCTGACAAGCCGATAGAGGGTTACGATACACGAACAACGGGAGATCGCGTTCATGCATTAGCGAAAACGCTTGGATTCGAACGCTACCATATCGGCTCGCACGATATCGGCTCGTGGGTGGCTTATCCCTTTGCCGCGCGCTTTGCCGAGGAAGTGGGCCGGCTTGTGATGCTGGATGCCAATATACCCGGCGTAACGCTAAAATCGACCATCGAGGTTGGTCCCCATAACTGGAAAGCTTGGCATTTTTTCTTTCACCAGGTAGCAGACCTGCCTGAGATATTGATTACCGGCCGCGAGCGAAGTTACATAGAGTGGTTCTTCCAGAGTAAAACCTACAATCCTGCCGGCACTTTCTCGCAGGCTGATATCGATGAGTATGAGCGCGTTTACAAACAGCCCGGTAACTTACGAGGTGCGCTGGAATATTATCGAGCAGTATTAGAGGATGTCGAGCAAAACAAGTCTTTAGCGACGACAAAAATAGAAACCCCGATACTCGCGCTGGGGGGAGATGTCGGTATGTCTCCGGACATCTTCGAAGCCATGAAGCCGTTAGCGAGCGATATCGAAGGTGGTGTCGTTCGTCATTGCGGCCATTACATGCCTGAAGAGCAGCCTGAAGAGATCGGGGAAAAAATGATCGATTTCTTTAAGAAGGATGAAAACGGCTAAATGCCTGAGCCGACTATTCTCATAGGGATGACCAATCAAGTCGTGGCCTTAGCCACTTGCATGATGGCGGCCGTACTTAGCTTTCTGGCTACTTACTAGTGACATAGAACTCCGGGCATACAGAGACGCTGTCACCATGCTTGTCGGGCTGCTCTATGACCCGGTCCATCTATGTATGGGACATGCTGCCAAGAGTGTACTGGCCAATGGAGACGGGTCGAACAGTGGTGACGTTTCCTGCCAGCGAGACTCGAATTCGGCGACCTGTATGCCGAGAATTTGTTGGTTGCGGCTAAGGTGTCTAAATAAAGTGGATAAAGTCTCCAGTGTTATGCCTCCTGGACTGGCATACTCAGTTGGAACATGACCAGGTTCCAATACATCGCAATCGAGATGGATATAGCAGGCAACATCCCCCAGCATGGCTAACAGGCGCTCGACGAAATCCGTTCCTGGTGGTACATGCTTTGGTGCGCCGGCATCGATCAATTGTCGTTCGCATGGGTCGAGTGCACGTGCGCCTGCCAAGATGATGCGATCGAGCGACCACCCGGTGCCAAGCCCCGAATCCCACTGTCCAGCTGCAGCGCTGACTACCATGCCGCCAAGGTAGCCTGACTCCGAGTTCCGAGGCGTGTTCAAGTCACCATGGGCATCCAACCACAGTAAAATGGCGTCAGGATGATGACGGGCGATCACTGGTAGAGTTCCCAGGGCCGCGGCACAGCGTGGGAGTACGGTAATAGGAAAGCGATCGTGGTCGAGGGTGTCAGAAAGCGTATTACCCAATTGCCGTAATACCGGCCGTGTGTTCATCAGTTGCCGGTGCCAATCGCCATGGAGCAGGGAGCCTGATTTGCCAATATGGATAGGCGCGACCGAGATGCGATCGGACAGAACTTCTGCTAATCGACTGGCCCCTTCAATGCCCAGTGTGTTGCGGTCGGCCGTGGGAGAGTGGAACAACAACAGGTCCATTGTCATAGTAACACCATTGAACTGGCCCACGATGCGTAGCGCCGTACCTATGGAGACTCGAACATCCTATATTGCCGGCTCGGGATAGTATAGCCACCTCACTCGCTGTCACCGTGAGGATTGGCTGAGATATGACCCGCGATGAGACTGCGTATGGACGGTGATGGTCTGATCATGGGGAAGTGAATTGTGAACGATAATCGTCAAGGAAGAAGAAACTAGAGCGGCAACTGGCTAGTGATGGGACCATGAAGTACGCTTCTCCCTGTCGGAGACAACGCAAGGGAATGACATGGCTTCGATTCGTTGGCAATTGATGGCATTGATCGAACAGGGTGCGATACCGGGCGAGCAGGTGACGCATGCCGTACGCCACGCTGGCCTCTATCCCTCGGGCCGGGGCTGGCTGATCTTTCTGGATCGTCTGCTGCTGTGGCTGGGCTGCCTGGCGCTGGTCTGTTCGGTGCTGTTCTTTATCGCGTATAACTGGGCCGATATGGGGCGCTGGCTTCGTTTCGGGCTGGTGGAAGCCGCATTGGTACTGTCCGTTGCCGTCTACTGGATTGTCGATGGACGCGGCGTGGTGGCGCCGGTGGCGTTGACGTCGGCGACGTTGCTGCTGGGGGTGCTGCTGGCGCTTTTCGGGCAGGTCTACCAGACCGGAGCCGATCCCTGGCAGTTGTTCTTCATCTGGGCGTTGCTGATATTGCCCTGGACGCTGGTAGCTCGTTTCGCCGTGCTCTGGGTACTTTGGTTGGCGCTGCTCAATCTTGCCATCCTGCTCTATTTCCAAGTGTGGGGCAGTCCGTTCGGTATTCTGTTCGTGGGCGATGCATCCGCCCTGTGGGGAGCATTCCTGCTCAACTCGCTGGCGCTGGCTGCCTGGGAGCTAGGTGCCATGCGCTGGCGTTGGCTGGCGACCGGTTGGGCCAGGCGCTTGCTGGCACTGGGTAGCGGGATTCCCCTCACGCTGCTGATCATGTCGATGATCATCACTGAACGTGGCGGCGCGTCACCGGAAGCGATGGTGTATCCACTCTGGCTGGTAGCGCTCTATGCTGTCTACCGTCACTGGAAACCGGAGTTGTTCATGCTGGCAGGAGGCTGCCTGTCGGCGATTGTGGTGATCACTCTCTTTCTCGCCAGACACCTGATCTGGGATGCCGGTGCGGGTAGCTGGCTGTTCATGGCCATGGCGGTATTGGGGTTGGGCGCCGCCGCCGTAAGCTGGCTCAAGCGGTTGCACACGGAGTGGCACTCATGAGTCGCGCCACGCCCTCTCTAAGAGAGACACTGGCGCGCGCCGGCATTGCCGTGGCGGGCAAGGAGCCGCGTCCGTCATTGGAGACTCCCTGGTACGTGCGTGCACTGCAGGCGTTGTCGGGTTGGCTGGCGGCTTTATTCCTGCTGGGGTTCATTGGCCTGGGGGCGATACCGCTGATCGAGAGCAGCCTCGCTTCCATGGTGTTGGGGCTGACGATGCTCGCTACCGCCTATGGACTGTTGAGGAAGACGCCGGGCGATTTCGGTGAACACCTGGCGTTGGCCATCAGTCTGGCAGGACAAGGGCTGGCAGTGTGGGCGGTCGGCACTTTCCTGGGAGGAATGAGCGTCGGCCTATGGTGGGCAGTGCTGGCGCTGCAGGCGGTACTGGCGATGGCGATGCCGAGCTCCACACACCGGATTCTCGCCGCTTTTGCTGCCAGCCTGGCACTTTACATGGTCATGGCACAGAGCGGCATTCCCTATACCGCCAGTGGGCTGATACTGCTGGCCTTGACCTGGCTCTGGCTGAACGAGTTTCGCTGGCCGGCCCGGATGCGGCGCATGCAGTCACTGGGATACGGATTGTTGCTGGGGTTGCTTACCCTGCAACTCGTGGCGTATTTCGGCCAGCCACTGATGGGATGGTGGTATGGTTTCGATACTGCGCTGTTGAGCTGGATGGGGCCTTGGACGGCGGATGTCTTGGCCATGCTGGCGTTACTGCTGTTGCTCCGACACGTGTTTCAACACCAGGAGAGACCCATCGAGCCGGTGATACGCATAGTGGCCTATGGTGCCGTGGTGGTGCTGATGCTGGCTTCGTTCCAGGCTCATGGCGTGATTCAGGGAGGCGTGGTTGTGGTCTTGGGATTCGCTATCGGCAACCGTGTAGTGACGGGGCTTGGAGTGATATTGCTGCTGTTGTCGATAGGGAGTTACTACTACCTGCTCGATGTCACTTTGCTGATCAAGGCCATGACACTGTTCGCCATCGGCGTATTGTTGCTGGCGATGCGCTGGCTGCTGAGGTATCGGTGGCAGACCGCGGAGGGGGATGTCGATGAATAAGATCATCGCAGCCGCGGCCACGTTGGTGATACTGGCGGTGGTCAACTGGGCGATATGGGACAAGGAGCAACAGCTGGCGGAAGGCGAAGTGGTGTACCTGGCATTGGCACCGGTGGATCCCCGTTCATTGATGCAGGGCGACTACATGGCTCTGAACTTCGAGATCGGCAATCGGATCCGCGAGGCGTTGCATGAGCGGGAATCCGGCGAGGGTGTGCCGCGTGCGGCGAACGGTCATGTCATCGTGACTCTGGATGAGCAACGCGTTGCTCACTTTCAGCGGCTGGGTTCCGACCAGCAAACGCTGGCGGACGATGAAATGCGGCTTCGCTATCGAGTGCGCGACGGGCGAGTCGAGTTTGCCACCGACGCCTTCTTCTTCCAGGAAGGGCAAGCCGAGCGCTATGAGCCGGCGCGCTACGGTCGATTCCGCGTCAACGAGCAAGGCGATCCCTTGCTGGTCGCTCTGTACGACGATGACCTCGAGCGTCTGACTACTCCTATAACTCGCTGATGGAATCGAGGATCTCGCGGGGGCGGTAGGGGTAGCGTTCGACATCTGCGCGGGTCGCGATGCCGGTCAGTACGAGGACCGTGTGCAGGCCCGCTTCGATGCCGGCGATGACATCGGTATCCATGCGATCACCGATCATCCCGGTACGTTCCGAATGTGTGCCGAGCTTGTTCATTGCCGAGCGGAACATCATCGGGTTGGGTTTGCCGACATAGTAGGGATCGCGTCGAGTCGCGGCGGTGATCAGGGCGGCGACCGAGCCGGTGGCGGGAAGTGGGCCCTCCGGGCTGGGGCCGGTCACATCGGGGTTGGTGGCGATGAAGCGTGCGCCATCGTTGATCAGTCGAATCGCCTTGGTGATCGCTTCGAAGGAGTAGGTGCGTGTCTCGCCGAGAACGACGAAGTCGGGCGCGACATCGGTCATGACGAAGCCGGCTTCATGGAGGGCGGTGGTCAGCCCTGCTTCGCCGATCACGAATGCCGAGCCGCCGGGTGCCTGATCGCGCAGGAATGCCGCCGTCGCCAGGGCGGATGTCCATAGCTGCGCTTCGGGTACCTCGATGCCGATGCGCGTCAGGCGGGCGCTGAGATCGCGGGGCGTGTAGATGGAGTTATTGGTGAGTACGAGGAAAGGAGTGCCTTGCGTGCGCCATCGGTCTATCAACTCGGCTGCACCGGGCAATGCCCGGTCTTCACGAATCAATACGCCATCCATGTCGGTCAACCAGCAGTCGATTGCACGTTCGGTCATCGTCGTGTCCTGTTCACCCGGTGAATGGAACCAGCATAATGGTAATCTGCTAGCTCCGCAGCCTTCATGTCAGACAGGATTCGGCGTTAGCAAGGCGGGCAGGAAGACAGTCACTGCGATACAGAGGGAGGCGGCTCGGTGAAATCACTGCTACAGGCATACATGAATGTCTCGTTGATACTGCGAGTCACGATCGCGTTGGTACTTGGGGTAATCGTGGGGCTGGTCGGCGGACAGACCGTAGCCAACTGGTTGGCACCGTTTGGCGATCTGCTGTTGCGGCTGTTGCAGTTCCTGATCGTGCCTATCGTGTTGTTCACCCTCATGGTCGGCATCAATCAGGCTAGTCAGGGCAGTATGGGGCGTATCGGCCGGAAAGTGTTTCTCTATTACGTCGGTACGTCCGCGCTGGCGATTACCGTTGGCTTGAGCGTTGCCACATTGTTCAGTCCCGGTAGTGGCATGACGCTGGATGAGAGTGCCGAGGTATCGGTACCCGACAATCCCGGGTTCGTGCAGGCGCTACTCAATGTCGTACCGGACAATATCGTGTCTGCCTTCGCTGAGCTGAATCTGCTGGGCATCATCTTCACGGCGATCGTGTTCGGGGTTGCACTCCTGAAACTGCGCAACTCGGAATCGCAGGCGGCGCTCGGCGAGCATCTCTATCGAATGGTCGAGGGACTCAAGGAAGTGACGCTCAAAGTGATGTCTGGCGTGCTTCAATACGTGCCGATCGGTGTCTTTGCCATCGTTGCCGAGACGGTGGGCGAGCAGGGGGTGGCGACGCTACTGTCACTAGGCGATATGGTCATGGTGCTCTATATCGCGCTCGGCGTTCAGTTACTCATTTACTGCGGTCTCATGGGGCTGTTCGGCGTGAAGTTAGGGGCTTTCTTCCGTGAGGCGCGTACCCCCATGGCCACTGCCTTCGCCACCCAAAGCAGCTCCGGGACGCTGCCACTGACGCTTGAGGCCGCACGTCGCCTGGGGCTGTCGCAAGGAGTTTACGGGTTCAGTCTGCCACTGGGGGCGACCATGAACATGGATGGCGCAGCGATCCGCATTGCCATCTCCGCCGTCTTTGCCGCCAATGTGGTCGGGGCGCCCCTGGATTTGATGAGCATGTTACAGATCGTTCTGATCGGTACGCTCGTTTCGATCGGAACGGCCGGCGTTCCCGGTGCGGGCATCATCATGATTGCCACCGTGTTTTCCCAGGTAGGGCTACCGATCGAGACGGTAGCCTTGCTGACCGCCATCGATGCCTTGGTGGGTATGGGCTGCACGGCACTCAATGTGACCGGCGATCTGGTGGGGACCTCGATCATTGCTCGCAGCGAGGGGGAACATCCGACGGATTCCACGGAAACTCCTGCAGCCGATAGCGGCCCGGCCGGTTAAGGAAAAGTAACGTCGATGACCGAAAAAGAGAAGATGCTTGCCGGCCTGCCTTATCTTTCCACGGACCCGGCGCTGATGGCGGAGAGTCGCCACGCCAAGTCGCTCTGCCACCGTTTCAACATGATGGACCCGCTGGAACCGGAGGCCAGAATGGCAGTGCTGGCGTCGTTGTTGACGATAGAGGGGCAGGCGTATATCGAGCCGAGTTTCTATTGCGATTACGGCTACAATATCCGCCTGGGGAACGGGTTCTTTGCCAATCACCATCTGACCATTCTGGATGCCTGCCCGGTAACGATCGGTCGGCATGTCATGTTCGGCCCGCATGTGCTGCTGTCCACGGCAACGCATCCGCTGGAAGCCGGGGCGCGTCGCGACACCGAGCATGCGGTGCCCATCTCCATTGGTGATGATGTCTGGTTGGGGGGCAATGTCTCGGTCATGCCGGGCGTGACGATCGGCGACCGGGCCGTGATCGGCGCCGGTAGTGTCGTCACTCGCGATATATCCGCCGACTGCGTGGCCGTGGGTAACCCCTGCCGTGTGTTGCGTCGCTTGGCATAGCCGGGGATACGGACACTCACCCTATGGGATTGCTTACTCCATTGCTATCGACAAACGCACCATGTGGTAACTCAGCGGCGCGACTCTGCTCCCTGAGCGCCGTGCCGTCGACGGTGAGCCAAAATTATCGGGCGCAGAAGCGGCGTTTCCCGTGCCGCTTGGAGAAAAGGCCCCAAGCAAAGAAAGCTCGGGGTCTGGATTTGAGCGGCCATCAGACTTGTGCGGCCCCGCCGTCAGCGAAGACCTCGCTCCCGGTCATGAAGCTGCTGTCGTCCGAGGCAAGAAAGAGCGCCAACGCCGCCGTCTCCTCGGGGTGCCCGATACGACCGAGAGGTATCTGCGAGGCAAAGCGTTCCAGCAACGCATCTTCCTCGCCGGCGTTTGCCAAGCCCTTGAGGCCGGGTGTCTCGGTGGCGCCGGGAGAGAGCACGTTTACGCGGATTCCTGTTCCTCTCAGGTCCAGCGCCCAGCTTCGGGCAAAATTGCGGATGGCAGCCTTGGTCGCGCTGTAGATGCTAAACGCAGGTGTTCCCGTCGAACCGGTGGTCGAACCGGTGAGAATGATGGATCCACCGGCCTGCATAAGCGGCAGAGCCTTTTGCACCGTGAACAGCGTTCCCTTGACATTGACGTCGAAGGTCAAATCAAACAACGCCTCGTCGATGGTGCCAAGCGGAGCTAGCTTTCCAAGCCCGGCATTGGCGAAGAGAATGTCTATTCGTCCGCTCTTCGCACGCACCGTCGCGAACAGCCGATCAAGATCGTCCAGACTCGAAACGTCGCCCTGCACCGCGGTCACTCCGGAGCCGATCGTCTCCACCGCCCTGTCCAGCTCCTCCTGACGACGGCCGGTAATGAAAATCTCGGCACCTTCCGCCACAAACCGTTTGGCCGTTGCCAGACCGATGCCGCTGTTGCCGCCGGTTATGACGGCGATTTTACCTTCAAGTCTGCCCATCTCGATCTCCTGGAAAATGATAACTGCTTCGAAATAGAGAATAGAGGCTTGCTTTTCTTTATTAAAGTATGCACCTTTTAGTAAGTACTGACTGGAGCATGCGAAATGACAACATCTGGCTTTATCTGTGGGCTGGACGCTGCGTTGGCTGTTATCGGTGGCAAGTGGAAACCTTTGATCCTGTTCCACCTTGCCCACCAAGCGCGACGTTATGGCGACCTGAGGCGAGCCATCGGCAATGTCAGTGACAAGATGCTCATTCAGCAACTCAAGGAATTGGAGGCTGATGGGATCGTCGACCGGCTCGACTTCAAGGAAATTCCGCCGAAAGTCGAGTATTCCCTCACTGCGTTCGGCCAGACTCTCGCCGAAGCCTTGAAGCCGCTCTGCGCCTGGGGAACGGAACATATGACCGAGGTTGAGAAACTTATGTCACGGCGCTCGGTACCGGCAACGAGTGGGTCATCAGTCAGGTCGAAGGCCGGGCATACTGCCTGAAGAAATCGGCGACATGCTGCGCCAGAGGCGTATTGTCCACCGGAATATCCTGCAGGCTGGCGATGGCGTTTTCGCTGGTGTTTTCGGTCAAGACAGAGCCTGAGTACTTATGGGCGAGTGCCGTTACGTAATCGGCACTGAATTCCGGGTGAAACTGGACGGACAGGGCTGGAAAGCTGTATTCCAGAATCCCGTTGGGGCAATGGTTTGATCCGCCGATGACTCTGGCTTCCGGGGGCACGGAGGTTACCTGATCCTGGTGGAAGACATAGCAGCCTGCCTTGTCGTCGGTCTCCCCAAAGGGCGAGGTATATTGCTGGGCACCGATACCCCAGCCGTTGGTCGCCTTGCTGGTTTGCCCGCCAAAGGCATCCGCCATGACCTGGTGGCCGAAGCAGATGCCGAAGACCGGACGCTTGAGATCGATGGCCTGGCGCAGGAACTGCCGGATATCACGAATCCAGTCGCCATCCTCATAACTGCTGTGGCGGGAGCCCGTCAGGAGATAGCCGTCGTAAGCGTCCGCAGCGGGCATCGCTTCTCCGGATACGGGAGAGCACTCCGCGAAACTGGCTTCAGGCAGGCTCGGTGCCAGCCACTGCCGGATCATGTCCGGATAGGAGCCGAATTGCGGTTTCAGATCGTCGGGCACCAGGCCATTTTCGATGATGCAAAGAGAAAGTGCTGTCATTCAGGGTCTTTCCGAAGTATGTCTCTCAATTGAGCGATAGGGTAACACGGGTTGATGCAGTCGCGATGGCGGTGCCACCAAGGCAGGGCTCATCGCCCTGCATCGCGGTTGAAACCGCTCCTACGAACCCATGCAACCACAACATTCTGTGGCACTGGTTTTCGTGGGAGCGACTTCAGTCGCGATGGCGGTGTCGCCCAGGCAGGGCTTCCGCCCTGCATCGCGGTTGAAACCGCTCCTACGAACCCATGCAACCACAACATTCTGTGGCACTGGTTTTCGTGGGAGCGACTTCAGTCGCGATGGCGGTGTCATCCAGGCAGGGCTTGCCGTCCTGCATCGTGGTTGAAACCGCCCCTGCGAACCTCGCCACTACGCCATCCCGGTGGTATTGGTCGGTGCAGTCGCGACATCGATGGCGGTGTCCGCCGTCTGCAGGGCATCCAGTAACCTGTTGCGATAATCGGGCTGCTTCTTTTCCCCGTGGATGGAGATGATCCCCGTCAGTTGGCCGGCCCGGTAGTATCCCATGGCAAACGGGCTGCCATCGCCAAAGCCTTGATGAAGGTCGCCATCCAAGGGCGCAGCGCTATCGGCGATCGACGGGAGCCCGATACCCTGAATCTTGATATCGAATTGATCACTCCAGAATGAGGGCACGATCGGTTTGGTGTCCTCCGGTCGTGTCCGGGGTGTCTCACCCAGATGCGCCAATAGGGTGACAGCGCCTTTCTTTGCCGTCTCGACGGCGATGTTCCAGTGCTCGATGCGTCGGTGGACCCCATCGAAGAGCGGGTTGCTGAAGCGGGCGATATCGCCGACGGCGATCACGTTGCCGTGTGCCGGCAGCGACATGTCGCTCTGGCATTGTACCCCGTCGGTGATATCGATGCCGTTACCGTCCAGCCACTCCGTGTTCGGTTGGCTGCCTATCGACTCGACCAGAATGTCGGTATCGATCGAGACGCCGTTGCTGAGCGAAACGCGTTGAAGCGTGCCCTGGTCGTCTTCCCCGATCTCGGCAATCCGGGTGTCGAGGTGGAAGGAGACGCCATGCCTCTGATGGTATTGCAACAGGCTGTCGGCGAACGTCGACCCCATGACATTGACGAGCGGTGCCGGTGCGGCATCGATGACGTTCACCTTGCATCCCAGCCGCGTGGCCGTCGCTGCCAGTTCGCAGCCGATGAAGCCGGCGCCGGCAATGGTGACACGACATCCCGGCGTCAGGACCTGCGCGAGTCGCCATGTGTCATCCAGGTGGCGGATGCGGTAGCGTTGCGATTCGCCGCCACTGACAGGGAGTGATCTGGAGCGTAGCCCGGTCGCGATGACCAGTCCGTCGTAGTCCAATGCCTGACCGTCATCCAGGGTGATGCGCCGGTTTGCCATATCCGACGAAACGGCACGTCGCCCGAGCCGCCAGTCGATCTCGCCCAGACGCGGTTTCAGCCCGAGCGCGACCGTTTCATGCAGGGCGTCCACGGACAGCGTCCGAGCATCGACCATGGCCTGCTTGGAGAGCGGCGGACGGTTGTAGGGCAAGTAGGGTTCTTCACCGACCAGCGTGATGGCCCCCTCCCAGCCCTGGCTGCGCAATTGTTCGGCGCTGCGGAGTCCCGCCAGGGAACTGCCGACGATAACGATACCCTCAGTCATGAGCGTCTCTCCCCGGTTACCGACGGACCTTGAAGGTCAAGGGAAGCGATACCGGGCCGGTATTGCCGCTGCGGGGCAGCCATTGGGGCTCGCCGTTCAGACGAATCTGCGTCATGTGTTGGGCCAGCAGCGGCATGGCAATGCTCATGTCGCTCTTGGCGATGAAGTGGCCCAGACAGTGATGGGTACCGCCGCCAAAGCCGAAGTGGGGCGGGCGTTCGGCCTCGATATTGAAGCTGGGGTCGGGCATCGCCCGTGGGTCCGTCCCGGCGGCCTGGGAAAACAGGTGAACGGTCGTGCCGGCGTCGATCTGCAGCCCTTGATACTCGAACGTCTTGATGGCTTCCCGGGTCACCCAGGTCACGGTAGGGTTGGTACGCATGACCTCGGCCACGGCATTGCCGGCCAGTTCCGGTCGCTCGGCGAGCCGCTCCCACTGGTCGGGATGCTGCATGAACGACTCCATGCCCAGGCCGAGCTGGTTGCGTGTCGTGTCCATGCCGCCGAAGATCAACAGCACGAGCATGATCCGCAGCTCGTCATGGCTCAAGGCATCGTCATCCCGCTGTGCCAGAACCAGCTTGGACACGAAATCGTCGCCAGGATTGGCCAGGCGATCGTCGATCAACTGATCCGCATAGTGATACAGGCCTTCCAGCGCCTCCTCGATGCGGGGCAGATCCTGTTTCAGCGTAATGCCCAGTGCCAGCCCGAGCGTGGCCGACCACTTGGCGATCGTGTGCCACTCGCTCTCGGGCAGCCCCAGCATGATGCAGATGACCCGCGCCGCATACGGCTCGGCGAATTCGCTCATGAATTCGCACTCGCCCTTCGCCACCATGGCATCGATCAGTTCCTGCGCCAGGGCCTGGAAACGCGGATTCATCTGCTCCAGCACCTTGGGCGAGAACGCCGGATTCACCAAGCGGCGCAGCCTGGCATGATCCGGGCCCTCCTTGTTGAGCAGCACCTCATTCCACCAGTCGGCGAACTTGCCTTCCGTCACGCCATTGT
The DNA here is from genome assembly GCF_008079445.1 of Aidingimonas lacisalsi. Lineage (GTDB taxonomy): Bacteria > Pseudomonadota > Gammaproteobacteria > Pseudomonadales > Halomonadaceae > Aidingimonas > Aidingimonas lacisalsi. The sequence continues at coordinate 291,412 of NZ_VRYH01000003.1, forward strand.
GGCGGGGCCAGGCGGCACTGCCTTGCCGCAGCTTGGGGTGACGCAACAGCGTCTTCATCTCTTCATAGCGAAGTACCGCCAGGCCGTAATTCGTTCTGGCGAACCAGTTGCGTTCACGGGCGTCATGCACCGCCTGGGAGTGAATGACGAAATCCGGATCGGAGACATTGAAGTATGCACTGTCGAGGGTGTCTTGCGTTGCCGTGTTCATGTCGGTCACCTGATGGTTGTTATTGACATTCGTCTAGGAGGCGCGGTTTACCCGGTTCAGGTAAGCGCTGAATACCTGCTTGAAGCGGTGCCGGTTGTCCGCTTCGTTGTCAGCGATTTCCTGTTTGAGTCGTCCGGGGATATCCGGGTGGTCGGCCAGGAACTGCCGGCCGGATGCCATCTGCTCCCAGGCCGCCAGCCAGGAATCGAACATGACTGGTGTGATCTCCGGATGAAACTGCACCCCCATCTGCCGCCGGTGGATATACGCTTGATGCGCCATGGGCGTGCTGGCGAGAAGATGGGCGGCGGGCGGTGCGGTAAACGCATCGAAATGGAAATTCAGCCACGGGCCGCTCGGAAGCAGTGCCGGATCGGTGGTCTCGACCGGGGTCCAGCCGATTTCCGGCGCGTGATTGCGATAGGTTTCCCCACCGAGCGCGCGAGCCAGCACCTGGCTGCCGAAGCAGATCCCCAATACCGGGTGATTCCGTGCGACCAGGGACGTCAACCAGGCCAGCTCGCCGGACAACCAGGGCAGCGTATGGTCGTAGGGCGATTCAATCGAGCCCATGGCGATGACCAGTTGCTCGTCACCCGGGTCGGGCAAGGTGTCATCGACATAGCGAATGTCGATGTCGAGGGCGTGCTCGTCGAGAATCGCCGGCAGGCTGCCGGTCGTATCCTCTTTGCTGTGTAACAGGACTATCGCAGATGAAATGGTCATCAGGACCTCGGCTCAGAATTGAATCCACGTGGTCTTGAGTTGCGACATCTTGTCGAGGGCGTGCAGAGACTTGTCGCGGCCATTGCCGGATTCGCCGAAGCCGCCGAACGGCACCGTGATGTCGCTACCGTCATAGTTGTTGACCCAGACGGTGCCGGCTTTCAGGTCCCGACTAAGGCGATGCGCCCGTGACAATGACGATGTCCAGACAGCCGCTGCCAGGCCGTAGCGGGTGCCGTTGGCTTCGGCGAGCGCCTCTTCGTCGCTGTCGAAGCGGGTCACCGCCAGTACCGGACCGAAGATCTCTTCCTGGGCGATCGTCATCCCGCGGCTGACATGGTCGAAGACCGTGGCCGGCATATAGAAACCCTCCAGCGAATCGAACGACTGCCCCCGGTAGACCAACTCAGCGCCCTGTTCATAGCCGGTATCGATCAGATTCTGGACGCGCGCGAGATGCTGCCGCTCGATCATGGCGCCCATCGTCGTCGCATCCTCCATCGGGTCGCCGAGCTGCCAACGGTCGACATGGGCCAGGACCCGCTGCATGAACTCGTCCGCTATCGAGCGCTGTACCAGCAGGCGAGAGCCGGCACTGCAAACCTGCCCCTGGTTGTAACAGATCCCTTGAGCAACGGCCGCCGCCACCTCATCGAGATTCTCGGCATCGTCGAACACGATCTGGGGACTCTTGCCACCACACTCCAGAAAGACGGCTTTCATGTTGGAGTCGGAGGCATAGCGCTGAAACAGGCGACCGACGGCCCCCGAGCCCGTGAAACTGATGGCATCGACATCAGGATGAAGGCCCAGCGATGCACCGGCGGTTTCGCCGTAACCGGGTACCACATTCAAGACCCCATCCGGCAGGCCGGCCTCGGTTGCCAGCTCCGCCAGCCGAATGGCCGTCAATGGCGATTGTTCCGCCGGTTTGAGAACGACCGTATTGCCCACCGCCAGGGCCGGGGCCAGTTTCCAGCAGGCGATCATCAACGGGAAATTCCACGGTACGACCGCACCGATCACGCCCAGCGGTTCACGACGAATCGTGGCCAGCACATCCGACGCGGTGGGCGCGATCTGGTCATAACACTTGTCGATGGCCTCGGCGTAAAACCGCACGCACCGGATCGCCAACGGAATGTCGTCCCGTCGCGCATGAGTGATCGGTTTGCCGGTGTCGCGACTCTCCAGCTGGGCGAGTTCCTCGCGATGGGACTCCATGAGGTCGACCAGGTGTAGCAAGTGCTGTCGGCGTTCCTGCGGGCTGAGACGCGACCAATCGTGCGCTGCGGCACGTGCGGCACTGACGGCGAGGTCGATGTCGGCCTTGTCACCCGCGGCCACCGTGGTGAGGAGGGTACCGTCACGTGGCGAGAGGCATTCGAACTGCTCACCCGAGCGCGCTTGGCAAGCGCGACCGTTGATCCATAGATGATTACTTAATGCATTGTTATTCAACATTTTTTCATTCCTGGCGGTGATTGTCCTTGTGATTCAGGAAAGATCGATCCGGGGCTGGTGGATCTGTCAATGAACCATATGAGGTAAAACATTCTATGTCAAATGTATAAATTTGTTGTTCAAATATAGAAATAAAATGCTGATTTTTAATGATTATATTGATTTCATTTCGGACAGGGTGAAATTTAGTCCGTCATTTTTATCGCGGTCGGCGGGGTATTCTGGCGGCTTCAAGGATATTTTTTGGCCAATGTTTGACAGTAAAAATATGGTGGCATATGTTTCATTCGACGCCGGGCCCTAAGGTGCCCTGACACACGCCAGGCCCGGCCCATGACCCAAGCCTTGAGGAGAATGGCTATGAAAGTCTGTGTGGACAGAGGCAAGTGCCAGGATCACGGGCAGTGCGTCATTGCGGCGCCCGAGATCTTTCGCTTCGACGAAAACGGCTCTCTTCAGTACGAAGCCTATCCCGACGACAGCTTGCGGGATATCGCGGAAGAAGCGGCGGATGTGTGTCCCGAGCAGGCGATCACGATCGTCGAGTCATGACGTGACATCCCCATACTGCCGGCACAACAACGATCAACAACAACCGCAGGTGTGACATGAATACCAACCTAGATGACAAGACCCAACAAGACCTGATGAACCGCATTTCCCGCATCGAAGGCGGGGAGCGACCTGAAGAAATGGAAACGGGCGACTGGCTCATGCCGATCGGCGCCTGCGTGCTGATCACGGTCCTGTTGCTGCTGAGTCTGTAACCCCCACTCCGGACCTTTTCCACAACAACAAACGTTTAGAGGTCAACAATGAATACCAGTACCAAGTCCCAACCCTCCCAGGACGAGGCGGCGTCCCACTTCGGAATATTGCCGGCCATGTCTAATGAACGCCCCTTTGGATTGACGGACTACGTCATGATGATGGTGGGGTTCGGTATTGCTGCCTGGAGCTTCCTGATCGGCGGCTATACCGGCAGTGTCCTGCCGGCCAGCCAGGCGATTCCCGTCATTCTCTTCGGTAACGCGATGCCGGTACTGCTGCTGCTCGGGCTGGCGAAGTTCTTCTGCCGCTATGGCGTGGATACCTTCATCGGTGCGCGTGCCGTTCTCGGCTGGTTCGGCAGTAAAGTGTTCCTGGTGGTCTTTGCGATCATCAATCTCGGCTGGATGACGATGGCGTCGTTCATGCTCGGCGAATCCTTCACGACCCTGTTTGCCGAGTTCAACATGCCGGGCTGGATGACCGACCGTTCGATCGGCGCGCCCGTGTTCGCGATCGGCGCCTTCCTGGTCGCCTGGTTGATCGCCTACAAGGGCCCCATCGCCATCAAGCTGTTCAATCGCGTCGGTGTACCGACCATCTTTGCGATCATCGCCGGACTGATCTTCTACATCCTGTGGGTCGAAGGGCTGGACAAGGCCTTCAGCGCCGCGCCGGCCGCGCCCTATGATGACCCTCGCCGCGGTTTGATGTCGGCCATCGAGTGGAACGTCGGCCTGGGCTTCTCCTGGGCAGCCTATTTCGGCCAATGGTGCCGGCTCGCCAAGACCGAGAAGACCGCCGTCTGGGGCAGTTTCATCGGCTGGGGCGTCCTGCTCAACATCGCGGCCATCCTGGGGGCGCTCACCGCGCTGCTGGTCGGCGTATATGACCCGGCGAAGTGGATGATCTCGGCCGGCGGTCCCGTCTTCGGTGTACTGGGGCTGATCCTGCTCATCCTGGCCAACCTGACGTCAGCCACGATCCTGGTCTACTCGCAGGGCATCAGCATGAAAACGATGTTCCCGCAGTGGCCATGGGCGAGGTCAATCGCCACGACACTGCCCGCCATGCTGCTGATGCTCACGCCGGCCTTCTACGACGGCTACACCACCTTCCTCTCGTACATCTCGTTCATCATGGCCGCGATTGGTGCCGTGATGGTGGTCGAACTCGTCATCATTCGGCGCTACAAGGTCGACATGATCGGCATGTACGACCGCTCATCCTCCGTCTACGGCTATCAGAACGGCATCAATTACGCAGCGTACGCGGCGATCATCCTCGGCGGTCTCTTCTACTTCTGGACCTACGACCCCGTCGCCGACGCCCCGGGCCCGCTGTTCCTCTATGTCAGTGCCGGGCTGCCCACCTTCTTCATGACCGCTCTGTTCTACTGGGCCGTACGGCTCTGGCAGATCGGCAGCAAGAAGCAGCTTGGCGCATCCGAAGCGTCATAACACCAACAACAGCATAGGAAGTTGCAAATGACCGCCCTGAATTCACATATCGAAAAGAACATGGATGACGTGAAGATCCAGGAGATCCGTGCACGCATCCAGGAAGCCGGCGTCAAGTACATCTATTACCAGGTCGTCACCCTGGGGGGGAAGCTGCTTGCCAAGGTCGTACCGGCGACCCAGTTGGAGAGGAATCTGGCGAAGGGCATTCAGTTCCACCGTACCGCCATCAGCGACATGCAGTGCAACCGTTACGGTGAGCTGCTGGGCGGGGGGACCCAGGCTGCCGAATTCACCGCCTTGCCGGATCTGGATACGTTCCGGGTCCTGCCCTGGGATCGCTCCGTGGGGGCGTTCCTGTGCCGGGTCTACGAGCCCGGCCATCGCCTCGAGGTCGGCGGGCAACCCCTGCCGACCGACCCGCGCGGGCTATTGATCCGTGCCCATGAAGGTTTCATGGAGCGCCAGGGCATGCAGCTCAAGTCCGGATGCGAACCGGAAATGTCCTGGCTGGGCGATTCCATGAAGATCCATCCGCGCCCGGATGCCAGCCCGGCGTATCAGCTCAGCAACCTGGAACTCATGCGTCCCATCTATCAGAAGGTCATCGACTATGCGACCGAGATGGGCTTCGACATGATCGAAGGGGACTACGAGGACCCCTATCAACTCGAACTCAACTGGATGTTCGATACCTGCGAACTGACCGCGGACCGTCTGGTTCTGTACCGCCAGATCTGCCGCCAGGTCGCCAAGGAGTTCGGGGTCACGGCCAGCTTCATGCCCAAACCCTATACCGGCGGCATGGGCAACGGCTGTCACCACAACCTCAGCCTGTGGCGGGGGGAGACCAATGCCTTCCAGGAAGAGGGGCGCACCGAGCTGCATCTGAGCGATGTCGCCCGCTACTCGCTGGGCGGCATGCTGAAACACACCCCGGCATCCATGCTGATCATGGCCTCGACCGTCAACTCCTACAAGCGCTTCTGGGATGTCGGCCAGTTCGCGCCCGCCCAGGTCAACTGGGGAATGGACAACAAGACCTGCAGCGTCAGGCTCTCGGCGGTCGGCCGTCTGGAATACAAGATGCCCGACGCCAGCGTGAACCCGTACCTGTCGCATACCGCGCTGTTGGCGGCGATCGAGCATGGGTTGGAAAATCAGCTCGATCCCGGCCAGAGCAGCGATGACAGCAGCTATGGGCGCGATATCGACGCCAACGTCCGTATCCCGCTCACGCTCGGCGAGGCGGTCGAGGCATTCGACAAGGACCCGGTCATCAAGGGCGCGTTCCCGGGGCCCCTGGCGACGCTCTATGCCGAACTGAAACACGATGAATGGGCGCGTTACTGCGCCGCCGTCACCGAGTGGGAACTCGACATGTACAAGGAGTACCTGCCATGACAGCGTCTCGCACGCTTAGGGTCATCTGTGCGGACCTGCCCGCGCCACCGCTGTTCGAACGCGATGAGCGGGGAGAGCGACACGGCTACGAAGCCGATGTCGCCCGCCTGATCGCCGAGCAACTGGGTCGGCGGGTCGAATGGGTCTACCGGCAATGGAGCGATTTCTATCCGGCACTCGACGCGGGGGAGGGCGACCTCCTCCTGTGCGGCCAGGGTATCTCCGACTACCGGAAAACCCTGGGCGATTTCACCCGGCCCTACGCCATCTTCGACGAGTCGGTGATGGTCAGGTCGGGTAGCGGCATCACATCACCGCAGCATCTGGAAGGGTTGCGTGTCGGCGCGATCGCCAACAGCCTGAACATGACGCTGACCGAGACTTTCACCGGCGTGGTACCGGTGCCTTTCGACGGGGCCAGTGACGACGTCTTCGGTGACATGGTCGCCGCCTTGCGTTCAGGCGATATCGACGCCCTGGTGGATGACGATGTCGCGCTCGTGCCACTGGAAGCCGATGACTTGACGATTGCTTTCACCGTACCGACGCGCAATGCCTGGGGCGCGGTGGTGGCGAAGCGCCAGCCCGACTGGCTGGCCAGCGTCAACCGGGCGCTCGACGAGATCATCGCCAATGGCGCCCTGAAATCGACCTGGGAGCGATGGATGCCGACGCTCGACTACCCGTTTGAAGCCGGGCAACCGGTTCAGTGAACAGCCATTGACCTGTCGGGCATTCCGGCAATGTACGCGTCACCGTGTATGTTGCCGGGATTTCGGTGTTTACGGGGCTGATGACGGTCGTGACATGGTGTATTTTCAAGCGTAGTCACATGGAATTTATTGCAGGGATGTCGGATGAATCACCTATCTTCCCAACAGGATGTCCCGTTTTTCCGCATTCCCTCCGCGGGTAAGACCGAAGAGGTCGTGCGCCGCCTCATTGAAGCCATCGATCTGGGTATCTTCAGTGAGGAGGATCAACTGCCCAGTGAAGCCGACCTGGCCTCCCAGTTCGGTGTCGCGACGGTCACGGTCCGGGAAGCGCTGTCGCTGCTGCGGGAACAGGGCTTCGTCGAGACCCGCCGGGGACGAAAAGGCGGCAGTTTCGTCACAGCCAACTTTACTATCGCCCATGCCAGGCTGCTGGAAGAGTTTCGCCGCTACAGTGTCTTCGACCTGCGGGATTACGGCGATGAGCGGTCGGCTATCAGTGGCCATGCCGCCCGACTGGCGGCCGAACGCGCCACCGCCGATGATATCGAACAGATCGCCAAGAAGATCCGCATCATGGAAAAAGCGACGGGGCGCTCCGAACAGCGCCGTGCCGACATGCGTTTCCACGTCAATGTCGCCATGGTGTCCCAGTCGGTTCGGCTGACGCAGGCCGAGATGCAGCTCCAGTCGGAACTCGGCATGTTCCTGTGGATCGACCCGCTGGACGCCGCTGCGCTCAACGCTTACGTGGACAGGCTCAAAACGATCCAGGACGCGATCGCCAGGGGCGACGGCGCACTGTCCAGTGCACTATCGATCGACCTGAGCAAGAAAAACATGGAGCGCGTGATCGACGCGCGTCTGAGGTTGGAAGCCACCAACGATGTCACCGGCACGGGAGACGATCAATGACCCGGGACGATTTCGTTTACGGCGGCGCGGCAGGTGACGAGACGGTGCGTGCCTGTGCCAGAAATATCGAAGCCTCGCTGTCCGTCATCATCGATACGGTCGAGAAGGTGCGCGATGACGTCATGTGCCTGTGGGGGCTGGCCGAACGGCAACGCCAACAAGTGCTGAGAAAGGACCTCGCCGAGCTTCAGGGGACCGTCAAACGGTTGCTCGCCGAGACGGACGTGCAGATCAATGGGGCCGGTTTCGTCGTCGCGCCGGACGCCCTGGCGGATGCCCGCATGCATCTCGAATGGTGGCGGGAAGGCGTCAAACCGGGCCATGTCATTCCCCTGAAGGTCAACCTCAATGAAGGCGGTGACACCTTCTACGATTACCCCAACATGCCCTGGTTCTATAAGCCTCAATCCGAACGAGTCGGGCATGTCATCGGCCCCTATGTCGACATGATGGGGGTCGACATGTACATCTGCACGTTCTCGCTGCCGATCCTGTACGACGACCAGTTCCTCGGCATTGCCGGGGCGGATGTTCCCCTGAACAACCTCGAAGCCGTTGTGACGCCTCACCTGGTTGAACAGCAACAGCCCCTCATACTGGTCAACGACGACCTGCGCGTCATCGCCTCCAACTCGTCCCGCTACCTGGTAGGCGACTTCTTCAAACCCTACTCCTATTCGGGCACTCAGGCGTACTACTACATCACCCTCGGCCACTCCGTGGAAAGCTGGCGACTGGTGTGCCTGCATTAGGCATTGTCTGTCCTTCACTCGCCGACTTTTCAGACAGCGCCTAGTCGGAGATATATCTATTCCTGCATGGCTTGAAAGGATGTCGATCAGTCAATGACCTGTCTCGCCACGTGCTCTGGCAACATAGCTTTCAGGTGTCGCAGCTTGTCTGGATTGCGGACGACGTAGATGGTCAGAATACTCCCAGCCCCTATCTCGATAGCCGTAGTCTGCAGGGCGCCATCGTGCTCGACTGAAAGAACGCCGGGCAAACCATCGACTCTGACCAAGCGAGTCCAGAGTGGCTTGGCAGTGATGCCCTTGCGTGCCAAGCCGGCATAGAAACGGCCTATCTTATGGCTACCTTCGATGATCCGTAACGCCGCGCGTCTACGGCCGCCTCCATCGGAATGCAATGTGGCCGTGTCTATCAGCAAGGATTGCAGTTTGGTGTCATTGCCGCTGCGACTGGCTTCGAGGAAGGCGTCGATTAGACGTATGCTTTCCTCTTGATCGGGTTGGAACCGGGGGCGAGAGGCGACGACATGAGTACGTGCGCGGCTGGCAAGCTGCCGGCAGGCAGCCTCAGAGCGTTCGAGTGCCGAAGCAATTTCATCAAACTCCATGTCGAAGATATCGCGGAGGATAAACGCCGCTCGTTCCAGAGGCGAAAGGCGTTCCAGCACCAGCATGAGGGCGGTGGATACGTCTTCCTCTATATGTCCGCCCGACTGTGCTGACGTAGACCATTCCTCGACCAGTGGCTCTGGCAGCCAAGGGCCGATGTAAACTTCTCGTTGCGTGCGGGCTTGCTTGAGCCGGTCGAGGCACAGGTGTGTCACGACACGGGCGAGGTACGCGCGTGGGTCATTAACGTCATTTGGGTCCTGATGGCACCAACGCAAGTAACCATCCTGTACCGCATCCTCGGCTTCGGCAACCGAGCCGAGCATGCGGTAGGCAAGACGGGTCAGATAGGCTCGATGGGCCTCGAAGTCGTACCTATGGTTCGGCTCATCGGTGGCTTGCCCCTGCGTCATGAAGTGACCTCTGTTTGAGCGGATGTCTCTACTGGGTGGAGACTGCGAAATCCGATGGCAAAGCGGTTCCAGATATTGATGGTACCGATCAGGAGGCTGAGATTAGTCAGTTCGGCCTCGCTGAAATGGCGGTGCGCATAGTCATAGATATCATCGGGTGCGTGAGTTTCCGCTACCCGTGTCAGTGACTCGGTCCAGGCCAGAGCGGCACGTTCCCTGTCGCTATAGAGCGGCGACTCCTGCCAGGCCGAGAGCAGGTAGAGTCTCTCTTCGGTTTCTCCGGCAGCACGCGCATCGCGGGTATGCATGTGCAGGCAGAACGCACAACCATTGATCTGCGAAGCGCGTATCTTGACCAGTTCCATCAGGCTCGGTTCCAGCCCGGAGTTCTGAGTGTACCGTTCCAGGGCTTGCATGGCCTGCATGGCGTCCGGTGCAGCAGCAAAAGGGTTCATTCTTGGGGTCATGGATTCGTCTCCATTGATGAGTGTACGCAATGAAGACGAATCAATGGCGGTGTTTGTGACATGGCCGGGCGATTTTTTACCGCTAGCCACAGCGGCGGTATTGCGTGGCCGGCGCACCCTTGCGCCTCATACGACCAATAAACAGGCGGTATGAGGCGCAGCGATGGCGTAGGCGCTTTCCTTCAGCGCTTTTGTGCTGCCAACTGGTCTCTCCGATAGGCGCCCTGACGCTCGAACATCCAGCCCGGGTATTCGGGGGGCAGATCGCTGACCCGATTGAGTTCGGCGAGTTCGTCGTTGCTGAGTTCGACCTGTGTTGCAGCGATGTTGTCATCCAACTGATCGGTTCGCTTGGCACCGACGATGACACTGGTCACCGCATCCTGATGCAGCAGCCAGGCAAGCGCGATCTGAGCGACAGAAACGCCCTTGTTATCGGCAATGAGGCGCATGGTATCGATGCAGTCGTAAGCGCGTTCCATCTCGACGGGCGGGAAATCGAAGTGAGTGCGTCGACTACCCGTTTCGGCCTGGCCTTCACGCGTGTACTTGCCACTTAGCAGCCCCCCGGCCAGTGGGCTCCAGACCATGAGCCCCAGGCCTTCACTCTGCAACATGGGAATGATTTCACGCTCCAGGTCGCGACCGGCGATGGTGTAGTAGGCTTGCAGCGATTGGAAGTGAGCCAGGCCTTGGCGGTTGGCGATGCCGAGCGCCTTCATGATTTGCCAGGCCGCCCAGTTGGAAACGCCGATATAGCGTACGTAGCCATGCTGAACCAGGGTGTCGAGTGCATGCAGGGTTTCTTCGATCGGCGTGGCCGGGTCGAAACCATGCACTTGGTAGAGATCGATGTGATCTACCTGCAGGCGCTTCAGGCTGGCCTTCACGCCTTCCATGATGTGGTAGCGCGAGAGACCTCTCGCGTTGGCGCCCGGCCCGGTTTCGCCGAATACCTTGGTGGCGAGCACCACGTCTTCGCGTGACACCTGGAGATTTTTCAGGGCCTGGCCGGTCATTTGTTCCGACAGTCCTTCGGAATAGACGTCGGCGGTATCGATGAAGTTAATGCCGGCGTCAAGGGCGCGCCCCATCAGCCGGTCGGCATCGTTCTGCTGCAGGTCACCGATCTGGCTCCATAGTTCGCCCTGGCCGCCGAAGGTCATGGTGCCCAGGCAGAGCTCGGAGACGAAAAGACCGGTATTACCGAATTTCCTGTAACGCATATATAGTACTCCTGGTGTCGGGCCGTTCGATGATGCATGGTCGATCTGAGAGTGGGCCGGCCTTGCCGTGACAAGGTGGCTCTGTGGAAATTGTAGTTCGGGATTAGGGGCGACCGATGTGTCGGCCGCGTCTTGCGAGGACAACATTACCGTGTTGGTGACCATCGAATAAGGAATGCTCTATTCTGGTATCCGCACTTCCCCCCAAAGGAAACTCGCTTTGTTCAGTAACGTTCGTCGTCATGAAATTGCCACGTTCCTGAGAATCCGTCGTGCCCGGTTACAACCTGAGCAGGTCGGTTTGTCTCGGGGCACGCGTCGCCGGACGCCGGGGTTGCGTCGAGAGGAAGTCGCCGAGTTGGCCGGTATCAGCACGGAATGGTATGCCTGGCTGGAGCAAACCAGAGATGTACGTCCCTCGCTGGAGACACTGCAGCGTATTTCAGTCGCACTGAAGCTCGAACCGGCCGAACAGCAGCATCTACTGACGTTGGGCGGCTATGGTGCCGAGGGAGTCAGCTACGGTGCGTCGCGTGACGCGATGGTCAGTCCGCAACTCCAGCGGTTAATGAATCAACTGGATGCCTGTCCGGCGTGGGTCACCGGGGCGCGTTCGGATATCCTGACCTGGAACCGGGCGGCAACCGTCATCCATGGTGATCTGCATGATATGGAGGGTCTCGAGAGGAACGGGGCATATCAGTTGTTCATGAATCCACGCATGCGCCGCATGCTGGTCGGGTGGGAGACACATGCCCGGGATTGCGTCGCCAAGTTACGGCTGACCTTCGCTAACTATATCGATGACCCATGGTTCAATGAATTGATCGATACGCTCCTGACGCATAGCGCAGCGTTTGCCGAGTGGTGGAATGAGCACAATGTTCAACTGCCACATGATGGTGTGAAAGCGTACGACCACCCTGACGCGGGGCGGTTGACCTTTGACTATGCAGTACTGCAGGTGGCCGGGGGTAATGGCCTCCCTGTACAACTGGTTACCTACATTCCTAAAAGCGATACACCAACCCAAGCAAAGATGGAAGCCCTGATGGGAAATGCCGGCTATCCGGGGGAGGACGTGGTACAGGAATCCGGCGAGGCAAGCGGGTAGTCGGTCATCTGTCGTCGATGTACATCGGCAATTTCAAGCTGCAGTATCATGAATGTATGTTAAATTAGCTCGCTGTTTCTCTAGGGATTGCCATCACAAGGAACTCATCAATGAGCCAAGATCCAACCTCTGAACATGAGCCTCAGGAAACGGCTTCCACGCCGCCAGGGTCGACATCGTCTCACGATACCGCTCAGGCCGAGCCCGATAAATCGTCAGTCTTCATCCTGTGGGCGCTCTACGGCATCGGAGTCATCAGTGGCGGCTTCGTCACCCTTTGCGGTGTCATCTTTGCCTACATCAAGAAGGGCTCTGCCAGGAATGCGTTTGAAGACAGTCATTGCCGTTACGCTATCAGGACGTTCTGGTATTCACTGCTCTGGACGGTGGTAGGGTTGGCCCTCTCGTTCATCGGCGTAGGGGTGTTCATCCTCGTGATTGCGGCGATCTGGTATATCTACCGCGTTATCAAGGGGTTGATTAGAGCGTCCGAGGGCGCTGAAATCTAAGTCATGCCGAGTGCCCGTCGAGTTCCCCTTGCCTCGCTTGAGACACACTGATGGTCGGCAACGAGGAGAGGCCATCCGGGTGTCGAGTCTCGCCGGAACTGGCGGCGCGTTGGGCAAGATCGATCATTGATCGGCACGTCCACGGCCCGGCCATTGTTTGCGCGAGTGGCGATGGGAGATAGGGATTACCGGTGATGCACCGTGCTGCCTTTGGTGCGGTACATGTCGATATCGGCCTGGCGCATCAATTCCTCAAGGTCGCTCGGGCCATCGTGATAGCGGCAACTCCCGATGCTGACGCTGACACTGATCCAATGGTTATTGGGTAATCGTATCGGCGCGCCAATGGCCTCGGCGAGCCGAGTCCGAATCGTCTCTATGTCATTTGCGTTCCCCGTATTTTCGGCAATAACGACGAATTCATCACCACCGAATCGGGCACAGTGATCGCCGGCACGAGCCAGAGAGGTAATACGCCAGGCGATCTCCTGAAGAACGACATCCCCGGCCGAATGGCCATATTGATCATTGATGGGCTTGAAGTTATCCAGGTCCAGCATGAACAGGGTCAGGGGCTGCCGATGGCGTCGGCTCCGGTTGAGTGCCGATTTGGCGCATTTTTCCAGGCCATTGCGGTTCAGCAAACCGGTAAGCATGTCGCTGGAGGCCATGGTTTCGAGTTCGGCGGTGCGTTCGGCGACTTTTTGTTCAAGCACGGCCTCCTGCTTGCGCAACGATGTCACCAGACTGGCCTGAGCGTCCTCCTTCTGTTTTTTCAGTTTGTTGAAACGAGCCGCCAGCGCGAACGAGAGTAGTAGCATCTCGAGGGCGGAGCCAATCTGTATGCCGTAAATCGTGAAGAAATTGGTCGGCATCAGCCCGACGTTGCGCAAGGCAAAGATGGATGCTCCCACCAGCAGCAGTGTCCAGGCCAGCATGAACAATCGGGCCCCGGGGACTCGCTTCAGGCTGCAGTACAGTGCACAACTCAGTAGCAGCACGCAGGTCACCAGCCCGGTCAGGTCCATGGTTTGTAGAGCCATCTGTACCGGCACGACGAGGGAGAGGCCGGCGGCAGTGAAGCACCAGTAGCGATAGATGCTGAGCGTATGATGCCAGCGGGGACTGTAGGTTGCAGTGTCCAGGAAATTCTGGGCGAACAGGGTGGCCAGGGCGGCGGCCAGCGTGAATCCCAATGCCACCAGCCTAGCGGTATGTTCGGTCAGTGCGCTTCCCCAGACCAGGGCACCTGTACCGTTGAATGCTAGCGTCGCCAGACTGAAGCTGAATACGAACAGGGCGTAGTACAGGAAGACGCGTTCCTTGAGCCCGAATGATAGCAATAGGTTATACAGTCCCAATGCCAGTAGCATGCCGAAATAGGTAGCTAACCAGGCCGATTCACGATTGTTGTCGAGCTGGAAGGCTTCCGACGAGAGAAGATCGGCACTGAGCATCATGCTGCCCTGCGATTCGACATGGGCAAGCAAGGTCACTGTCTCGTCTGGCGCCAGTTCGAGCGGGAATACCGGTTGACGATGGGGTAGGGCGCGCTGTTCGACGGGAATGATGCTGCCGCTATGCTGAGTCGTGGTATTACCATTGCGAACGGTATGGAGCGTCACACGATCGAGAAACGGAAATTCAAACCGCACGAGCCAACGCTGTGACGTCTCGCTGTCATTACGTACCTGGCTGCGTAGCCAGACTGGATGCCGGCTGTATCCCAGATGTAGTTCGGCGCGTTTCATGACCGGCTGCACCTCCATCGATTCAGTGAGCAGGTCATTCGGCGCGAAGGCGTCATTGACGTCGTGAATCAGGGTGGTATGGGGATCCAGAACGAAACGGTGCTGGTTGTCATCCAGTACGAGGGGATCGCTGTTTACCGAGGTGATACTCGTTAAACAAGCAAGCACAAGTAATATGGCGCCAGTGAACCAGCGCACGAACGTATCACGGTACAGTGCCGGAGAGGTCAATCGGAAAACTCGCGTATCAGGCGCCTCATGCCAGGTAATAACGGCACGTTAGCCAATACCTTTATCATGTTTTGCTAGACCGTTCATGCAGCTAAGGCGGAAACGACGTGGATTGTCCTTGGTGTCGTTGCCTTGCCGGGTTCTCGTTTTCCGATGAGTCCGGGAGAGCGCGTTCACTCCACCGAGGTCACCATCACTGGAACGGTACCGCGATGTAGCATGCCCAGCTGTTTGGCGGCACGCTTGGAAAGATCGATAATGCGGCCCTGGACGTAGGGGCCCCGATCATTGATCAGCACTTCCACTTCCCGGCCGTTGTCTTGGCGGGTGACGACAACCTTGGTGCCAAGAGGCAGGCTGGGATGGGCGGCCGTGAGCTCCTGCTGGTCGAAGGGTTCGCCACTGGCGGTAGTTTGCCCCTGGAAGTTGTCGCTGTAATAGGAAGCGATGCCCTGCTGGGATTCCGCTGCCGTTTCGTGGGCTTGCCCTTGGCTGGCACAGCCGGAAGAAAGCAGCGCGATTAGACTACCGATGAGCATCAAGCGGGATCGTGTCTTCATGACATTCCCTCATGAAAAGCGTGGTTTCGAACACTCACTTCCTGCGGTAGAGCGTCGGCTGGTTGGTTGAAGGACAGTGTTTCTATACCGCCGGGAATGATAGCCGGCTCAACGCGAAACAGCAACTTTATATGCTGCAGTGCAATGAGCCCGCCGGCGATCTGTCGCCAGGCGGGGCATTATCAGTAAGGCGTCCTTGACCATGGCGGCTACAACGCAAGCGTCAAGGGGGAGGGGCCGAAGTCATTCCAGCGGCTTGACCCCTTGGCCCGTGAGTTCGGGGAATTCATCGTGCATGGATAGCGGCTCGACGGTCTCGCGTGCTCCCAGGTATTCGGGACGGCGCATTGGCGCAGCGTACGGCTCGTTCAGGGTGTTATCGACGCTGTTGTAGACAAAGAACAGGTTGGAACGCGGCCAGGGAGACATGTTTTCGTTCGAGGCATGCAGGACATTGCATTCGAACAGCAGCAGCGATCCTGCCGGCCCCTTGGGTGCCTCGATGCCGCCATGCTCGGCCAGCCTGGCCAGAGAGCCCTGATCCGGTACGCCAATCTTCTGGGCCTTGAGCGATGCTTTCCAGTTATACTCCGGTGTTTCACCCACACAGGGGATGAACTCCCGATGCGAACCGGGGATGAGCATCAACGGACCGTTGAACTCGTTGTTGTCGGTCAGCATCAATGAGGCACTGATGGCGCGCATGCGCGGCATGCCATCTTCGGAGTGCCAGGTTTCGAAATCCGAATGCCAGTCGAAACCGCTGCCTTCGAAGCCGTATTTGTCGTTGATACGTGACTGGTGGATATAGACTTCGCTGCCGAGGAGCTGACGTACCATGCCAAGGATGCGTGGGTCGCGGGTCAGTTTGTCGAAACGCTCGGAGAGGTGGTGCATGCCGAACACGGAGCGGATCGCACCACTGTTGGGGTCAGTAATGACCTGATCGGAGCGCATCAACTCCTCGTCCTCGGCCATCGCTTTGAGCTCTTCGAAGAACGGCTCGATGATATCTTTGGAGAAAAAGCCCTCGAACCAGAGATAACCGTCACGTTCGTAGCGTGACAGTGCCACTTCATCCAGTGGTCCTTCCCAGCGTTTCTGGTTGCGCGCATGGACGATAGGGTCCTGACGTGGGACTGGTTTGCGATACTCTTTCAAGCGTGTGGGATAAATATCCAGATGGTCACTCATGTGGTCTACCTCGCTATCGTGGTTGACAACATTATGGACAGACCAAATCGATTGCTATCTCCTTGCCGAACGGTGCCGCTACACCGTTCAAGGCAGTGTGTCGGCGTGTACCGTAGACCTCGGGACGATATGGCAGAATTTCAACTCCCTTGCCTTGGGTCGGCAGGGAAAGCGGTAGGTCCGCAAGGCGGGATAGGGCTGGTGGTGCAGGTTTTCCTGAAAAACAACACCCCATTGAGCTAGCGCTGAATGGGGTGGCGTTGACGATAGCATAGTGCTATCCACTTATTGTCACTGATAGTCTTCTTCGTACAGTTCCGCCTTGGCATCGCGCATGACATCTTCGCAAGCAGCTTGATGGGCGAGTTGTGTGAGCAAGCTTTGGGTAACGGAGAAGCCTTTCCCCAAGCAGGTGTCAACATCTTCGCGGCTCACTTCCGGTGTGACGTTGTAATCTATCTTGATCGTTCTTCCGCTACCATCCAGCTTGTCTGCCAGCTCCCGCATTCGCCAAGCGATGCGTTCCTTCCAGCTGGCTGATTCCTCTACGCCTTCGTTCACGTTGAAAGTGCAGCGCCATTCAGGTTTGTAGACCTTCATGAGAACCTCCTGTACTGGCTTGGAAAGAATGATCGATCGTGCTTTTTTCTCCATGCTTGGTAATGTTGCACAGGCACTATACAACGTTTATACCGCGACTTCAGCAACGACTTGTTGCCGGTCGCGGCGACATTGCAGCATGAAGCGCGTCAGGAGAGTGAACGATGAGCAGGGGAAGGCGGCATATGAGTGAACGTTGGAGTGGCTTACGGCGGGTTCGCTGGCTCTTGATCGCCTTGCTGGGTCTGATGTCGACCGGCTGTGCGATGCTGGCGCCGTCCCCACCGCAGAACCAGAGCAACATCTGCGAGATTTTCCGTGAGCAACCCTCCTGGTATGACTATGCGCGGGAGTCCGAAGAAAAATGGGGAACGCCCATCGCCACGCAGATGGCCTTCATCGAGCGTGAGTCCTCCTTCCGGAGCCATGTGCGACCGCCGAGGAAGCGCATACTCTGGATTTTTCCCGGGCCCCGCCCCTCATCCGCGCACGGCTATGCCCAGGCTCAGGATCCTGTCTGGGGCGAATACAAAGCTGATGCAGGCAGTCTCTTTGCCCGTCGCACGCACATGAAATACGCCACCGATTTCATTGGTTGGTACAATGCTCGATCTCACCGACAAGCGGGCATTTCCCTCAATAACCCCGAGCATCTCTACCTGGCATACCATGAAGGTCAGGGAGGATATCGACGAGGATCATACCAAAGTAAACCCCGGGTGTTACGGGCGGCTCGAGAGGTCAGAAACCAAGCCAGCCGTTACCGAAGCCAACTGGCATCCTGTGAAGCGGAATTCCGTTGCCGTCACTTCTACCAGTTCTGGCCGTTCTGTCGCGCATGACGTGATAGCGAATCAACGCAACAGGCGCTAACCGCCGGGAATCGATATATGTGGCGTGTGCTCCTTTGGGTCATCCCCATTTATGCCCTGATCGTACTGCTTGCCTGGCTATTCCAGGACCGCTTGCTGTATCTGCCGCATACCGGGCGTGATTACATTGCCACACCGGATGACTACGATCTGCCATGGGAACCGGTCACCCTGGAAACGGCAGATGCCATCTCCCTCGATGGCTGGTGGCTGCCGATCGAGAAAGAGCGCGGCAGTCTGCTGTATTTTCACGGCAATGCCGGCAACATTTCACATCGGCTGGAGTCGTTGGCACAGTTCCACCAGTTGGGATTGTCGGTGTTGATCATCGATTATCGCGGCTATGGGCGCAGCGAAGGGTCGCCATCGGAAACAGGCACGGCGCTGGATGCACGTGCTGCCTGGGACTGGTTGCGGGAGAGACGCGACACCGACCGGATCGTCATCTTCGGGCGCTCGCTGGGGTCGGCCATTGCCGCAGAACTGGCGCGGGACGTCTCGTCGGCAGCGGTCATTCTGGAGTCACCGTTTCGTTCGGTGCCGCTTCTGGCCCAGCAGATGTATCCGTTCCTGCCGGCTCGCTGGTTGTCCCGGTTCGGTTACTACACCATCGATTATGTCGCCGACCTGGAGGCGCCGCTGCTGGTGATCCATAGCCGTGATGATGATCTGATACCATTCCACGCAGGCCAGGCCGTTTTCGAAGCGGCGAGTGAACCGAAGACCATGCTCGAAATCAGCGGTAGCCACAATACGGGCTATCTCGATAGCGAACCGAGATACCTCGACGGCATCGATACCTTCCTGACCGAGGACGCTGGCCTGCCGCGCGAGTGAGACGTCAACGAGGGTGAAGCCAGCCCGGCAGCATGCTGTAGGGATCGACCGGTGAGCTGGTGTCATAGGAGCGGTTCAAGGCATCGAGCCGTTCAAAGAGTCGCCCGCTCTTGCACTCGTCGAACAGTTCCGTACAGCCACCGACGAATTCACCGCCGATGAATATCTGCGGCAGGGTCTGGACCCCGGTGCGGGCGTTGAGCACGGCGCGTATCTTGCCGCCCCGGTTGTCCTGCTGATAGTCCACGGCATCCAGGTCGATACTGCGGTAATCGATGTCATGATGTTTCAGCACCTTGCGTACCGACCAGCAGAATTCGCACCATTCCAGGGCGAACATCACGATCGGCTGGTCAGGGTCGTTGATGATCTGCGTGACTTCCGCTTCGGCAGCAGGATCGAGAGTGACTGGCCTACTGTCGGGAGCCGTAGAAGGAGACGACACATCGAAACGGTAACCGGGCGTGGAGCGGGAAATATCCAGTTCTTCCTCGGTCATGTCGACGGCGATGCCTTCGAACAGCGGTGTGGTCAGGTAACGCTCACCGGTATCCGGCAGCATGCAGAGGATCGTGGCTCCGGGGTTGGCGGTTTCCGCGATCTGCCGTGCCCCGGCAAAGGTGGCGCCGGCCGAAATGCCGACAAATATCCCCTCCCGACTGGCGAGTGCCTGGGACCAGTACAGAGCATCACTGCCGTTGATGGGCAGGTACGCGTCGATACGTCGACCATCCAGGACCTCTTCCGCCAACTGGGGAATGAAATCCGGCGTCCAGCCTTGCATCAGATGCGGACGA
This sequence comes from Aidingimonas lacisalsi, assembly GCF_008079445.1. Classification (GTDB taxonomy): domain Bacteria; phylum Pseudomonadota; class Gammaproteobacteria; order Pseudomonadales; family Halomonadaceae; genus Aidingimonas; species Aidingimonas lacisalsi. The sequence continues at coordinate 311,002 of NZ_VRYH01000003.1, forward strand.
AAGCTGGGGTGGCTCTGGGAGTGAGAACCATCGGGATGGCGTTGCTGAGGAATGCCACTGGCCATGATGGCGGCATTGTCGGGTTCGCAGACGACGATCCGTGTCGTCGGGCTGCGCTCGCGCAGGACACGGGAGACCCCATTGAGCGTGCCTGCCGTACCGACACCGGTGACCCAGTAATCGAGGGGCAGGTCATCGAAGTCGTCGAGGATTTCGACGGCGGTGGTGCGGGCGTGAATCTCCGCGTTGGCGGGATTCTGGAACTGTCGCGATTGCCACCAGCCGTGCGTCTCGGCCAGTTCCCGGGCTTTGGCGACCATCCCGGAACCCTTCTCCGATGCCGGTGTCAGCACGACCCTGGCGCCCAGGAAACGCATCAACTTGCGCCGTTCGACACTGAAGTTTTCCGCCATGGTAACGACCAGCGGATAGCCTTTCTGTGCGCATACCATAGCCAGTCCGATGCCGGTATTGCCGCTGGTGGCCTCGACGACGGTCTGGCCCGGCTGCAGGTCGCCACGTTGCTCGGCATCCTCGATGACGCCCAGAGCCAGGCGGTCCTTGACCGACCCCATCGGATTGAAGGCTTCGATCTTGGCGAACAGTTCAACGCCGGGAGGCGCGAGGTTATTGATACGTACGACCGGCGTATTGCCGATCGTCTCGAGAATGCTGCCGTAGCGCTTGCCCATGACCACCCCCGACGGCGCTCAAGCTCGTTGCCGTACCTCCTATCAATGTAGTGCGAGACGAGCGTCGTCGCTATGTCGAGTTGGCGCGTCCGGTGCGTGGCCAGAACCTGCCAAGCAGGGCCAGACCGATGGCGATCAGGGGGACCCACGCGGTGGAGGAGCCCATCGTGTCCAGAGTGATCCAACTGAGCAGACACCATAGCAGGGGAATCGCCATCAGTGGCCAGGCCCATCGAGCCGGATGAGCGCCGACGAGCAGCCCCAGCGTTGCGATGGCCAGCGGGTCTGGGGTCATCGCGAAGATCTCCGCCATTTGCCAGGAACGGCCTGACATGAGCGGAATCAACGGATGCAACATGACAGCGTAGAGAGTCAGGGCGAGCCCGATGTAGCGAGGGAGGCGCCTGCGGTCGGGGAGCGTCAGCCAACCGCTGGAAAGTACTCCCAGCAAGAGCAGGGCTTGTAGTGCAAAGAGAGGAACGACGTACTCGATCGCCCAGTTGATCGGTGCGTAGCGCTGCCATAGGAAGGCCCAGGCGACGAATCCCCAGCCAGCCGCCAGGATGATGCCATTGAGGCGGCTGCTCCAGGGGCGAGGCCGTAACAGAGCCGTGAGGATCGACAGGCCCGCTAACAGCGCCACGATCTGTAGCGGCCACCAGTCGGCATTATGCAACTCGAACAGTCGCCAATAGACACGCGGCGAAAATAACAGGAAATCTTCCGGCCGATAGGTCCACCACTCGGACATCACAATTCTCCGATCGTCTCCGCGATACGCTGACGCATGTCGTCATCGGGCAGCGGTGACGAGGCAGCGGCCATGTTCTCGCGCACATGTTCCACCTGAGTCGTGGCGGGAATGGCGCAGGTGACATCGGGATGCGAGATGATGAACTTGAGAATGAGTTGTGCCCAGGTCTCGGCTCCCACTTCACTGGCCCAGTCGGGCAGGTCGTGATCCCCGAGTCGGTCTATCAACCGGCCTTGCTGGAAAGGACGGTTGACGATGACGCCGATCTCCCGCTCCCTGGCCAGCGGCAGCAGACGCTGCTCGGCTTCTCTGTCGACCGGATTGTAGGTGAGCTGGACGAAATCCAGCGGGTAGTCGCGCATGATGGTTTCGAATTCGTCGTGGCGACGTCCATGCGAGGTGGTGATGCCGACATAGCGCAACTCGCCGTCGTCTTTCATGGTCAACAGCGTTTCGAGGTTTTCCCGCCAGGCACGCAAGTTGTGGACCTGAAGGAGATCGAACCGGGAAACGCCCCAGTCGGAGCGCGACGCTTCGATCTGGTCGCGCCCCTCGTCAGGACTCGAGGTCCATAGTTTGTCGGCCGAAAAGACCCGCTCATAAGCGTCGAGCTTGTCCAGGCCGTAGCCGATCGTTGCCTGGGACGAGCCATACATCGGTGACGAGTCGATCATACGGCCACCTGACTCGAAAAAGGCCGCCATGACATCAGCGCACTGTTCCAGCAATTCGGGATCGTCACCGACATTGAAGGTGATCCAGCTTCCCAGGCCGACCAGGGGAACCGTGTCGCCGGTTGAGGGGATAACGCGGGTTTTCGGTCCATTGTGCTGGGCCAGTACCTGCCAGGGCGGTAGAGCGGAAGCTGCCGTTGCCATCAGAAGCCCTTGCAAAACCTGTCGGCGGGACATCGGATTGAAGGTCGGCATCGTTATCTTCCTCCTGTGTCACAGGCGCTGGGTGAGGGCGAGTCAGCTCGCACGCGGTGTGGCAGCGTAGTCGATGGGCGGACTTGGCGAAGCCTGACGATCCTTCACTGGTGAGACACCGAAATAGCGCTTATAGTCGCGACTGAACTGCGGCACGCTGCGATAACCCACCGTGGCGGCGATCTGGTTGACATTGAGATCGTCATGGCCCAGCAGCAGTCGGGCCTTGATCAGGCGCAGTCGCTTCAGATACTGCAGTGGCGAGGCGTGAGTGATCCGTTTGAAGTGATGATGGAAGGAGGAAACGCTCATATTGGCCTCGCGCGCCAGGGTATCCACACCCAGGTCATGATCGAAGTTGGCATGCATTTGCGAGAGCACCTGGACGATACGCGAATAATTGCCCCGGTTCTGAATGAGCGCCCGTAACGCCGGCCCTTGTTCGCCCTTCAGCGCTTCGAAGATGACGTCTCTGACCCGTGCCTGTCCCATGACTTGAGCATCCACCCGGTCGTGGAGTGCCCGGACCAGGCGAGTGACCGCTTCCCGAATGCCTGGTGTCATGGCAACCGATGCCATGGGCAGGGGGTCGGCTTCATGGGTGGCGAACGATGTCGAGCCGGCTTCCATGACCAACTCTCCCAGCATGGCAGCGTCGATATGAACCGAGATGGCCAGCAGCGGCGCGTCCGGCGACGCAAAGGTTTCACATTCGAACGGTAACGGCAGGGTCTGTACCAGGTAATGCCCCGGGTTGTAATGGATCTCCCGTTCTCCCAGGTAGCCGATCTTCCGGCCCTGGGCGACGATGGTCAGGCTGGGATCGTACATCAGAGGCGTGCGGGCGACCGGCTGATGGGTGGCAATCAGCGAGACCTGGGGAATCGTCGTGGCAGAGAATCCATCCTCTGTCACCAGGGGGTGCAGCAACTCGACCAGATCGGGAAAGGTCGCGGTCGTGATGGGCATCATCGGTTCTCCGGGGTTCTGGAGAAATGAGCAAAAATCCTGCAGAAACGTTGATCGTCCTCACTGCCTTGAAAGGCCAGAATACTGAGGTTCAGGTCAGTCGACGACCGACGAATCCGTAGGAGGACACAACACCATGAGTCAAGTCAAAGGATATGCCGCCCGTTCCGCCGATTCCGAATTGGCGCCGATGTCGTTCGAACGCCGCCAGCCGCGAGCGGATGATGTCTCCATCCAGATCGATTACTGCGGAGTGTGTCATACCGATCTCCACTTTGCCCACGACGATTGGGGAATCACGCAGTTTCCTGTCGTTCCGGGGCATGAAATCATCGGCCGTGTCACATCGGTCGGGAGCGCCGTCTCGACATTCAAGGAGGGCGATATCGTCGGCGTCGGTTGCATGGTCGATTCCTGCCGTACCTGCCCGGCCTGCGAAGATGGCCTGGAGCAGTTCTGCCTCAATGGCATGACGCCGACTTACAACGGCGAAGATCGCCATGACGGTAGCATCACCTTCGGTGGCTATTCCGATAGCATCGTGGTCAGTGAGCATTTCGTGGTCAAAGTGCCGAGTGCCCTGAATCCAGCCACGGCAGCACCGCTGTTGTGTGCCGGCATCACGACCTATTCGCCACTGCGACACTACGGCGTGAAACCCGGCCACAAGGTGGGTGTCGTCGGCATGGGTGGCCTCGGTCACATGGGCGTCAAGTTCGCCAAGGCACTTGGGGCTGAAGTTACACTGTTTACCCGCTCGAGTCACAAGGTCGAGGAAGCGCGAAACCAGGGAGCCGATCATGTCGTGATATCCACCGATGACGCGCAGATGGAAGCTATTGCCGGGCAACTGGATTTCATCCTCGATACCGTGCCGGTGCAACACGATCTGAATCCGTATCTGAACACACTGTGCTATGACGGGATTCACATCATGGTCGGCCTGCTGGACCCGGTCGATCCGCCGCTCCAGGCCGGCGCGCTGCTGATGAAGCGTCGAGTTCTGGCCGGTTCGTTGATCGGCGGTATGCCGGAAACCCAGGAAGTGCTGGATTTCTGCGCCGAGCACGGCATCGAATGCGACGTGGAGATGCTCGATATCCGGAATATCAACGAGGCCTACGAGCGGATGCAGCGCGGTGATGTGAAGTATCGTTTCGTGATCGACATGGAGACCTTGAAAGCGGCCTGACATCGGCCCAACGTACCAGGAAATGAGGCCGCTAAGTGGATCAGTAAGGAGGGTTCGATGAAGGTCGTGACATTACGCCATCCCGGCGGGCTGGATCAGCTTGAAGTGCAGGACCGCGATGCGCCCGGCGAACCGGGGCCGGGCGACATCCGTGTGCGGCTGCATGCCAGTTCGCTCAATTTCCACGACTACGGTGTGGTGTCCGGTGCCATGCCCACCGAGGAAGGTCGTATTCCCATGTCCGATGGTGCCGGCGTGGTGGAAGCCGTCGGCGAGGGTGTCGACGAGTTCCGGGTCGGCGACTCGGTCGTCTCCACCTTCTTCCCGACCTGGCTGAATGGGCCGGCACCGGTTGGCGACTTCAAGACCGTGCCGGGTGATGGTGTCGAGGGGTATGCCCGCGAGCAGGTCGTGCGCCCGGCGAACTGGTTCACTCTGGCACCCAGGGGCTACACTCATGCCGAGTCGGCGACGCTGACCACCGCGGGCCTGACAGCTTGGCGCGCCCTGGTGGTCGATGGTGGCATGAAGGCCGGCGACACGGTGCTGGTGCTGGGTACCGGCGGTGTATCGATCTTCGCGCTGCAATTCGCCCGAATGATGAACGCCCGAGTGATTGCGACCTCCTCCTCCGACGAGAAGCTGGAACGGCTGCGCGAGATGGGGGCCGAACACACCATCAATTACCGCACGGATCCGGAGTGGGGCAAGACGGTCAAGTCGTTGACCGGTGGGCGTGGCGTCGATCATGTGATCGAGGTCGGCGGTCCCGGTACATTGCCGCAGTCGATAGACGCCGTGCGCATCGGTGGGCATATCTCCTTGATCGGGGTACTGACCGGCCGCGGCGGTGATATACCCACCGCCAAGCTGATGGCCAAGCAGGCAAGACTCCAGGGCCTGATCGTCGGCAGTCGCGCCACTCAACAGGATATGATCCGTGCCATCGAGGCCAGTGATATGCATCCGGTCATTGATCGCACCTTCTCCCTGGATGATATTGCCGATGCCTTCCGTCACCAGGAATCCGGCCGCCACTTCGGCAAGATATGTCTGTCGATGTGAACGAGAAGGGCACAACGTCGGGAGTACGAGTGGTACGCTAGCGTGAACCGCTTACCACACCGTCGGTTCAGGGAGGAGCCATGCCGATTGTGACATTTAGCATCATCGCGATTACCGTTGCAGTGTCGCTGATGGCGTGGCGTTCGAAATCGCTTCTCGATGCCCTGATTTATTGGCCACCCGGTGTCTCGCGCGGACAGTGGTGGCGTCTACTCAGCCATGGCTTCATTCATGCCGATGGCGCGCATCTGCTGTTCAACATGATCACGTTGTACTTCTTCGGTACGGTGATGGAGCAGGTGCTGACGTCGCGTATCGGCCTGTTCGGCTTCGTGCTTTTTTATCTGACAGGCATTCTGGTCGCCATCCTGCCTAGCCATATTCGTCACCGAGGCGATCCACGCTATCGTAGTCTGGGCGCATCGGGGGCAGTGGCTGCCATGCTGTTCGCCTACATTCTCCTTCAGCCATGGTCGATGTTGTTCGTCTTCTTCCTGCCGGTGCCAGCGATTCTGTTTGCCGTGGTCTATGTGGCCTATTCGTTCTGGGCCGATCGTCGTGGTGGTGGCAACATCAACCACAGCGCTCACCTGTGGGGTGGTGCCTGGGGCGTGGCATTCATGCTGTGGCTGGAGCCACGCCTGTGGCAGCGATTCCTGGGTGAAGTGCTGGCTCCCCTCGGTATGTGATATGGCGCAGATCACATCGCCTTTTCGCAGTTGATCATCCAGGGCACGCCATACGAGTCGATACACATGCCGAAGCGCTGTGCCCAGAAGGTTCCCTCGAGCGGCATCTGTATCGTGCCGTTGTCCGACAAGGCATGGAAAATACGCTCGGCCTCTTCGGGGCTATCGACGTTGAGGGTGACATGCGCTCCCTGGATCCCCTGGTAGGGAACCGGACATACCGATGTCGTGTCGGACCCCATCAGCCACTGCCCATCTATCGCCAGTCGGGCATGCATGATTCGGTCGCGCTGTTCGGTGGGGACCTGATCGCCACAGTCCTCCGGCATTTCTCCATAGGTCGCCATGGCCTCGATGTGACCACCGAGACAGCGTGCATAGAACTGGAACGCCGAATGGCAGTTGCCATCGAATATCAAGTACGTGCTCAGGTGCATGATCTCGTTCTCCTGTTGAAGACAGACGGCGTGCTCGTCACTCTCTGGTCGAATGGACGAGTTCGAATTCGACAGTATCCCGTCAGCGAGACGTGATTTTCATGGCAGTCAATGCAAGCCACTGCCATGCTTTATACAGGGCATGCCTCCACGGATAGTGAAGGACGATGGCCGATGTCAATTCGCGCAGTCATGCATTCGGGATTCCTCTGGCTCCTGGGAATGCTATTGATGATCTGGGCCGGTATCGCCAATGGTCGCGAACTGGCCGTGGATCCCGACACCATGGTCGAGGTCGAGGTTGCCTCCGTGGCGATTGCCGTCCCGGTGGGGACGCCGGTCGTGTTATTGCGGGCACCTGGCTCGCAAGAGGTGATTCCCATCCTGATCGGTGCCACCGAAGCCGATGCGATCCAGCGTGGATTGCGGGATGAACGACCGCGCCGACCCATGACTCATGAGTTGCTCGATAGCGTTCTCGACGGCGTCGATGTGTCGCTGGAGCGGGTCTATGTCGATGCCATCGAAGACAATGCCTTCCTCGGCATGCTGGAATTGAGAAAGGCGGGCCAGGAAGAGACGATTCGTATCGATAGCCGGCCCAGCGATGCGATCGCACTGTCCCTGCGCACTGGCGCCACCATTCATGTCGCGCCCCGGGTCCTGGAAGCTGCTCGGCGCATCGATTACCAGGGGGTGGACGACCAGGTCGTCACGGCTTTGGGAATCACAGTGACCCCAGTGACCGATGATCTAAGGGAGGCTTTCGAGTTGCCGGATCGGCCAGGAGTGCTGATTAGCGATGTGGCTGGCCTCGCCGAGGAAGCCGGTATAGAGCCTGGCGCGTTGCTGTTCGAAATCAATGGCCGTACGGCTGAAACACCGATGCGTTTTCTGGAACTCGTCCGCAAGACGCCATCGAACGAAGAGGTGCATTTGCGCTATTGGCAACAGGGCAAAGCGCAGGAGCTCGAGTTGCCTGCCGATGTTCCTTCGCTAGGCCCCGGTGAATCAGCGCGAGAGGAGCCGGGGTTACGCCTGTAGATCAGTGAGACAAGCAAGGGGTCAATTCGATGGTTGATAGGGAAATGGATAATCCGCTGACACTGCATATCGGACGGGAAGAACTGGTCATACGGCGCCGTTATGAAACGCTCAGCATTGTCAATGATTTCTTCATCGCCATATGGTTCTTGATTGGCAGTGTGCTGTTTCTGTATCCGAGTCTGGAAAAAGCGGCGGTCTGGATGTTCATCGTCGGCAGTTTCCAATTCCTGATTCGACCCGCCATTCGTTTGACGAGTCACGTACACCTGCAGCGGTTGCCTGCTAGCCAGTGGGATCACTGACTCCCGCCGAGTCGGTATGGAATGTCGAAACGACACCTCGTCGGGCGACTAGCTAATGCCTAAGTCGTCTTGTGCGAGGAGTGCCATCATGAAATACCTTTGTTTGATCTATAACAGTGAAGAGGCGTTGGCCAGCATACCCGACAGCGACGTCGAGGCCGTTGTGGCGGCATGTCGGTCGCACTGCGATAGTTTGAGTGCGAGTGGGCATCTGCTGGCATCGGCGCGTCTTGATACCGTCGATGCGGCAGCGACGCTGCGTTTTCACAATGGCGGGTCGGTTGTGACGGATGGCCCCTTCGCTGAAACCAAGGAGCAACTCGGTGGTTTCTATCTGATCGATGCCCGGGACTTCAACGAAGCTCTTCGTATCGCTGCGTGTATCCCACCAGCGCGCCTGGGTGGTATTGAGGTTCGCCCCATCAGGGATTGTGATCTGCCATGATGGTATCTGCGCTTGACCTCAACCTTGGTTGAAGTTTTATAAGTGTGTGCATTGCCGCAACGGCAGGTGATGTCTTGGGTCCCGGGCGATGACAGGGAGGTCGTATGAACGAAGAGAATCAACCACCGAGCTGGCTGACCGGCGCTCGGGTTCTGCTATTGGGGCGTGCGCCCGAAGTACTCGATACGGTGAAGCAGGAACTCCTCGAATTGGGCGTCGACGTCCGGGGCACGACGGATATCGAAAATGCTGCCGACCGTTTCGATGCCACAGAGTTCGATCTGATCGCCTTTGGCCGAGGCGTGTTGGGCCCCGCCAGCGACTGGTTGAAACAGGCATTCACACGTCAACATCCGCAGATACGTTTTCTGGATACCTTGGCGCCATTGGCCGTGGGGCAGATCCTGGCAGCATTGACCGGCAAGGATCGCGATCCTGAACTCGATCTCGATGCCTACTTCGCCAGAATCGGCCATACCGGTCCTCGCTCGCCAACCCTGACGACATTGCGTGCACTCCATGAACGTCACCCGGCGTCCATCGTGTTCGAGAATGTCGACATCCTCCTGGGACGGGATATCGATATTTCGCCCATGGCGGTCGATACCAAATTGATCGAGAGGCACCGTGGCGGCTATTGTTTCGAACACAACAGCCTGTTCAAGCGTGCCCTGGAAGCGATCGGCTTCGACGTCGAGGGGTTGGCCGCACGTGTCCGCTGGCGTTCACTGGCAGGTGCGGCACCCCGGCCGCGAACGCATATGGCCTTGCGGGTCATGGTGGAGGGACGTCCCTGGCTGGCCGATGTCGGGTTCGGCGGCAATGTGCCCGTTGCTCCATTACGCCTGGATACGACGGAACCGCAGGCGACGCATCACGATATCTATCGAGTGATTCCTTTCGGTGACGGGCTGTTGGTGCAGATGCAACTCGATGCCACCTGGACATCACTCTATGAGTTGTCACTGGAGCCGCAACTGGACGTCGACTATGAACTACTCAACTGGTTCACCGCGACGCACCCGAGCTCTCACTTTCGCTATCACCTCAATGTGGCCCGCACGACGTCGGACGCACGTTACACCCTGGCCGACCGTCGCTTCACCATTCGCCCCCCGGGCGGAGAGGTCGAACGACATCTGCTGGACAGTGACGGGATCGCGCACGTGCTGCGCGATACCTTCGGACTGCCCGTCGAAGCCGACTGGCGTCCGATGATCGAACGGGCGGCGACAGCGAACGATTGAACGAGAAGGCCGGTCCCCTGAAGGATACCGGCCGTGACCCGGGGTCGTAGGCTCATTGTCGCAATGATCGGGCATCTGCATGGCTGCCATGTTGTCGCGGGTTTTCCGTTCCACATCGCGGGTCAGGTCGCTGTACTGGGGGCCTGTGCCCTCCTCGATAGTGTCGTTGTGGTATTCAGCGTTGGGGTTCTCCCTCGCGTTGCCGGCTTTCCCACGCCGGGACGACGAAGACAGGCGCATTGGAGGGTGCCAGTGGTTCCCGTCCCAGGATGTGATCGGCTCCTTTTTCCCCGATCATGATGGTCGGGGCGTTGATATTGCCATTGGTGACCGTGGGCATGATCGATGAGTCGACGACGCGCAGGTTGTCGATGCCGTGCACTCGGCATTCGGGGTCGACCACCGCCATGCTGTCGGTTCCCATGCGGCAACTACCGCAGGGGTGATATGCGGTTTCGGCGGTGCGGGCGACCCAGTCGTCGATCTCGTCGTCACTCTGCACGTCCTTGCCAGGGGAGAGTTCTTCGTCCCGGTAGGGGTCGAAGGCGGGCTGGGCAAAGATCTCGCGGGTCAGCCGCAAGGCATTGCGATAGGCTTGTTTATCCTCTTCTGCTTGCAGGTAATTGAAGACGAGTTCCGGCGGGGCAGCCGGATCGCTCGACTTGAGACGGACACGGCCTCGGCTTTTGGGTTTGTTGGCGCCCAGGTGAACCTGAAAACCATGCCCCTCGGCGGCGCTGGAGCCATCGTAGGCGATAGCGCCCGCCAGGAAGTGGTACTGCAGGTCGGGGTACTTCAGCCCGGCCCGACTACGGATGTAGCCGTTGGATTCGAACTGGTTGCTGGCCCCCAGGCCTTGCTTGAAGAAGAACCAGCGCGCACCGATCCATAACTGTCCCAGCGGGTTGAGCCAGCCATTCAGGGTGATCTTCTGTCTACAACTCTGCTGGACCCAGACTTCCAGATGATCCTGCAGGTTTTCTCCGACGCCGGGCAGGTCGTGAACCACCTCGATCCCATGCGCCCTGAGATGCTCCGCAGGCCCGATGCCGGATAGCATCAGCAGCTTGGGGGAGTTGAAGGCGCTGGCGGAGAGGATGACTTCACGCCGCGCCTGGACGCGAACCGTCTTGCCATGCTGACGGTATTCGACGCCGACGGCCTGCTTGCCTTCCATCAGGAGTCGCGTGGTCAGCGCATGCATTTCGAGCGTCAGGTTGGAGCGCTTCAGGGCCGGCTTGAGATAGGCATTGGCGGTGGAGGCGCGCACGCCATCACGCACCGTCATGTCCATGCGACAGAAGCCTTCCTGACGGTAGCCGTTGTAATCCTGGCTTTCACCATAGCCCGCTTGTCGGCCTGCCTCGATGAAGGCGCGATACAGCGGATTCTTCATGTTGTTGCCATTGCAGACGCCCAGGGGGCCGCCGGTGGAGCGGTAGTCGTCTGTGCCATACAGGCAGTCCTCGGCCCGCTTGAAGTAGGGCAGCACATCGGCATAGTTCCAGCCGTCGGCCCCCAGTTCGGCCCACTCCTCGAAATCCCCGGCGCAACCACGCACGTAAGCCATGCCATTGATGGAAGAGGACCCGCCAATGACTTTCCCGCGGGCCTGATGAATGCGGCGACCCGCCAGGCCCGGCTCCGGCTCGGTATAGAACTCCCAGTCGAAGCGTGGCTTGTTGAGCGGGATGGAAAAGGCGGTGGGCATCTGGATATAGATGGAGTTGTCCTTGCCGCCGAATTCCAGCACCAGCACCTCGTTCTGACCATCGGCACTCAAGCGATCGGCCAGAACGGCGCCGGCCGAGCCGGAGCCGACGATGACATAGTCGCAAGTCCGGTCGAAGCGCGTCTCGGTCATGACATCTCTCCTTGTCTCAGCGTCCTGCCGTCGTGGGATCGTCCGGCATGATGGTGTCACCGCCGGGAAGTTCCCGTTGATGATGCAGGAAGAACAGGTGACGCTCGTACTGGTCGAGAATATCGGCGATCAGTTGTTCCTTGGAGTAGCCGGCCACGTCGTAGCCCTGTCCGCCTTCGATGATATGCACCTCGAGGCGGTAATAATGGGAATCCGCGCGTGTGGCACGAATCGAGAAGGCTGGCATGGCACAGCGCCGTGGCCAGATCTGATAGGTGAAATCCTGTTCGCCGCCCAGATCCACATTCAGGGCCAGGTGCTCATTCTTTCCGTCACCTTCAACGATATCGACCGGGAACCCTTTTTCACTCAGCACCTCACGAATTTCCTCCATGGCCGGCTTGCCGACCTCTTGCAGGAAGCGTCGTGCCTGCTCGTGGCTGGGAAAACTGACGGCACGGGCCAGTCGTTGCCGCCAGTTGCGGGCAGCCCCTTCGCCCGCATCGGTCCGGCCGGACAAATGGCCTGCCATGCTGCCGTGGAAGCTGTCCTCCTTGAGTCCCTCCACCTTCAACGCCTTGAACAGTCCTATCATCATCAAGAAGAGCACGAAGGCGAAGGGCAGCCCCATGATGACTACGGCACTCTGCAATGCCCCCAGTCCGCCGGCCATCAACAAGGCCAGGGTCAGGATGCCGATGATGGCCGCCCAGAGAATGCGCATCCAGCTAGGTGCGTCGTGGTTGGGATCGGTGAGTATCGAGGTCAGGTTCGATAATACCAGTGAGCCGGAGTCACCCGAGGTCACGAAGAACACGATCGCCAGCACGGTCACCACGCCGGTCGTCAAGGCGACGGCGGGATAGCTCTGCAGGAACAGATAGATCGATGAGCCGGGGTTCTCCATGGCCTGTTGGCCGAATTCGGCGACCCCGGTGTCGTTCATGACCAGTTCGATGGCGCTGTTCCCCATGATCGACATCCACGCCATCATGAACGACAGTGGCAGGATCAAGGTGCCGGCAACGAACTGGCGAATAGTGCGCCCTCGCGAGATCCGGGCCAGAAACAGCCCAACGAAAGGCCCCCAGGCGATCCACCAGGCCCAGAAGAACACGGTCCAGGCATTGAGCCAGTCGGAGGGTGGATCGAAGGCATAGGTATTCATCGACAGACTGACGAAATTGCTCAGGTAGTCGCCGACGTTCAGCACCAGGGCATTGAGCAGGAACAGGGTCTGCCCGGAAAACAGCACGAACAGCATCAGTAACAGCGCCAGCAGCATATTGAACTCGGAGAGCCGTCGGATGCCCTTGTCGACGCCGGTGACTGCCGAAATGGCGGAAAACACCACGATCATGATCGCCAATGCCGCCTGGGTGGCTGTGCTTTCAGGAATGCCGAACATGTAGTCGAGGCCGAAATTGAGCTGGATGATGCCGATGCCAAGGCTGGTGGCAATGCCGAAGATGGTGCCCAGAACGGCGGCGATATCGACGGTGTTGCCGATGGCACCGTTGATGCGCTTGCCGAAGATGGGGTAAAGCGCCGAACGGATGGTCAGGGGAAGTCCGTGGCGGTAGCTGAAGAAGGCCAATGACATGCCGACCAAGGTATAGATGCCCCAACCCGACAGACCCCAGTGAAGAAATGTCAGTTCCATGGCATGCCGGGCGGCTGCCACGGTTTTGGGATCGCCCTCCGGCGGTGCCAGGAACTGGGTGACCGGCTCGGCAATACAGAAGAACAGCAGATCGATACCGATGCCGGCGGAGAACAGCATGGCAGCCCAGGTGACCACGTTGAAATCCGGTGTCGAATGTGCCGGCCCCAGCCTCAGCTTGCCGTAGCGCGATAGCCCGATAGCGATGACGAACACCAGATAGGCAACGACGGCTACGAAATAGAACCAACCGAAGGTATCGGAAATCCAGGTCAGCACGGCATTGATCACTGCACTGGCAGATTGTGTGAAAAACATCGTCCACAGAGCGAAGACGACGATACCGATGGTCGAGCCATAGAAGACGAGGGGGTTGATGCGATCCTGGGGTGGCTGCGAGGTGTCCCTTGAGTCATTAGCGTTATTGGCCATACCACACTCCTTCTGAATGGGCATACAAGCCGGCATGTCCCACCGTAGCCGCGATAGACCACGTGCTACGCTGTTCGCAGTAGTTGCTGAGACGAAACGTGGCGAGCGGGTTCATTCTGGGTATAGAGGCTGGAATGAACGATTGTCAAATTACCGCTTGGCATGCCGGTTCGCCTCAACTGACACGTTCCCGCGGGACATGGCGTAAATGACTAGCTGTCTTGCCGCCGGGCAGTGCGGCGATCCTGTCCGCCGCCGTCAGCAAGCGAGGCAAGTCGATGCCGGTGTGGACACCACCGCCGTTGAGTGCATAGATCAGATCCTCGGTGGCGGTATTACCGGTGGCACCGGGGGCGAACGGGCAGCCGCCCAGACCGGCACAAGAACCATCGATGGCCGAGGCGCCGTGATGGATCGCGAACAGCGCATTGGCGATGCCCATGCCGTAGGTATCGTGGCCGTGAAAGGCCCATTTCAACCTCTCGTAGTCATGCCGCTCACGCAGCCGCGTGAAATGATCGGCGACCTGATAGGGGGTCGCCCGGCCGGTGGTATCGCATAACGCCACCTCCAGATCCAGCCCTCTGCAGTGATTCAGGGCGGTATTCATCACCCGGTCCACCTGCTGCCAGTCGACCCGACCATCGAACGAGCAGTCGAAGCTGGTGCCCAGATCGAGTCGCAGATAACTGTTGCCGGCCTCCTGCAGGCGCTTGGCAATGGCGGCGAGTTCTTTCAGGGACTCGTCGACGCTGCGACGCACATTGTTCTGGTTGTGGGCTTCGGATACCGAAACCACGAAGACCACGTCGCGCACACCATGCTCGAGTGCCAGTTCCGCCCCTTTCAGGTTCGGTACCAGAGCGGCGAAGCGAATACCGGGACGATTGGCGAAGGCCGCAACCAGGTCACCGGTATCGGCCATTTGTGGCAGCGCCTTCGGACTGACAAACGAGCCGATTTCCAGGCGTGTCACGCTGGCATCGATCAGCGCCTGGATACAACGCTGCTTGTCGGCGGTCGGAAGCGGATCGTGGATCGACTGGAATCCGTCGCGTGGTGCGACATCGACGATATCCACCATGCTGGGAGGCGTGATAGGGGGCATGATGATCTCCCTGTCAGGATGCGAACGGTGCCGACACCGTTGGAATGGCGACACGGGATGGGTCTAAAGGGCCTCGGATCGCCTGCAAGGTTAACGTTAGCGCCACGCAGGCAATCGATCGACATCGTGGAGGACCTGTCACGGATCTGAAACAATGCTAATATGCCGCCGTTGACATTCGCGTCTGCCACCAGGCGCGCCAATCAAGGATGCTGTGTGTCGGTTGCCATTACCCTCGGCCTATGGGCCGTCGTTTTCGTGACTTCCGCCCTCTCGGGGGTCTTCGGCATGGCAGGCGGACTGATCCTGTTATGGTGTCTGCTCCTGGTATTGCCTGCCACTTCGGCGATCGTCGTCCATGGTGTGATCCAGTTGTGCGCCAATGGGTCGCGGGCCTGGTTCTCTCGACATTTCATCGACTGGCGCATCGTGGCGGTCATTGCGTCGGGGGGCGCGCTGGCCGCAATGACGCTGGCGCTGATCGGCTACACGCCCAATACGGCGATCGTATCACTACTGATTGGCGTGATGCCGATCCTGGTATGGATTCCCAAAGCGTGGTTCCGGTTCGATGCCGCGCGTCCGGGACACGCCTTGGCTTGCGGTGTCGTCGCCGGAGGGCTGACCATCGCGGCAGGCGTATCAGGACCCACCATCGATCTGTTCTTCATCCGCACCCACATGGATCGCCGCCAGGTCGTGGCGACCAAGGCCGCAGTGCAGGTCATCTCGCATAGCATCAAGATCGTGTTCTACTGGCAGGCGGCTCTGATCCTGAGTGTCGGCCAGTGGAGCATGGTGCTGCTGGCAGTCCCTTTCGCGATCCTGGGAACTCGCTCGGGCAATGCGGTCCTGCGTCGCTTGACCGATGCCAACTTCCGTTACTGGACCCGCTGGATCGTCACCGCCATTGGCGCGTTCTATTTCCTGCAAGGGCTCTGGATGGTGGTGTAATCCTCATTGATTCCGGAGTCGAGTCAGTCCCTCCTGGGCAGATGAGGCAACCAGGCGCCCCTGGCGATCGTAGATACTGCCTCGAGCGAAGCCTCGGGCACCTCCTGCCCAAGGGCTGTCCATGTCGTACAACAGCCAATCGTTGACCTGGACATCCTGATGAAACCAGATCGCATGATCAAGACTGGCGATCTGCAGGTTGGGGTCTCGGAAACCGATGCCGTGTGGCACCAGCGAGGTAGTCAGCAGGTGGAAGTCGCTGCTGTAGGCCAGCAGGTACCGGTGGAGTGCCGGGTCATCGGGAAGATGTCCTGCCAGCCTGAACCAGAACCTTTTTTGCGGTGGATGATCGTGACTGTTGCCGGTGTCGTCATCGATGTGCAGAAACTCGATCGGGTGGCCGTCGAAACGTTGTACATTGGCACCGTTGGCGATGAGCGTATCCGGGTCATCGAGACCGGGCATGGCCAGTTGGTGATGGTGGCCGCCCTCGCAGCCGTGAAAGGAGGCGCTACAGAAAAAGATGGGCTTGCCGTACTGAATGGCGGTGACACGTCGAGTCGTGAAGCTGCCGCCATCGCGCACGGCATCGACTTGATAGACCACGGGGCGTGCAGCGTCCCCTGGGCGCAGGAAGTAGCCATGCAGTGAGTGAACCTGGCGTTCCGGGATGACGGTCTGACTGGCGGCTGATAGTGCCTGCCCCAGCACCTGTCCCCCGAATAGCTGAGGGAACCCCAGATCCTGGCTGTGACCGCGGAACAGGTTTTCCTCGATCATTTCCAGGCCCAACAGAGCGACCAGGTTATCTAGCGCGTGTGACATGATAGGGTTCCTTGATCTTTAGTCCTGAGTCGATAGAGGCGTCGTCATGCGTAGTGACGAATTCTACATGCATCGGGCGCTGGACCAAGCGCGTCTGGCGTTCGCTGCCGGTGAGGTGCCAGTGGGCGCCGTTGTCGTGGATGCGAACGGAGTCATCATCGGCGAAGGTTACAATGCGCCGGTCAGCCACCTCGACCCGAGTGCGCATGCCGAAATCTGCGCCATGCGGGATGCTGCCGCCTGTATGGGGAACTACCGGCTCGATGATTGCTCGCTGTTCGTGACGCTTGAGCCGTGCCTGATGTGCGTCGGAGCGATCATCCATGCGCGCGTGTCGCGCTTGGTCTATGGGGCGGTCGAACCGAAGACGGGGATGGTCGAATCCAGAGCCAACCTGGTGGCGCAACCTTGGCACAATCACTCTGTCGTCGTTCAGGGAGGCGTTCTGGCACCGCGGGCTTCGAAACTGCTGCGTGCCTTCTTTGACGAGCGCCGCCGGTCATGACGGGACATGATCCCGCGTTTACAGTATCGGTGGTACGGTGTCGAAAAGGTGGTTGTTGTCGTTGGGAGGCGGTTCGTCGAGTTGGTAAAATTGTTGCTGGCTACGGTCGACGTAGTTGAGGATTTCGTAGTAGCGGCGAATGTTGCGGACATAGACAACGGGTTCGCCGCCGCGGGCATAGCCGTGGCTGACACGGCTATGCCATTTCTGGTTCTGCAGCAGGGGTAGCGCTTCACGGACATCGGCCCACCGGTTGGGGTCGCCATCGCGCATTTCAGCAATCTCCTGGGCATCATAGAGATGGCCCAGCCCGACATTGTAGGCTGCCAGCGCCATCCATAGCCGATCGGGTTCTTCAATCTCTTCGGGCAGTCGTTCCATCACTTCTCGCAGGTAGCGAGCGCCGCCATGGATACTTTGAGCGGGGTCCAGACGGTTATCGACGTCCACTTCCTCGGCGGTCGGATTGGTTAGCATCATCAGGCCGCGGACACCGGTCGGGGACGTGGCTTCGGGGTCCCAATGGGACTCCTGATAACCCAGTGCCGCCAGCAATTTCCAATCGAAACCGGTCTCCCGGGCGGCTTCGCGGAACAGATCGGAAAACTTGGGCAGGAGTTCGCGCACGTGACGAATGAAGCGTCGCGCACCGACATATTCCAGGTAGTCGTCGTGACCGAAATGGCGACTGATCAATTCATCGAGTATGCCGTCGTTCTTGAGTTGACTCAGGAAGCGGTTAGCGGCCTGTTGTAACCCCAGACCTTGATCGGCGGGAAAGGCCCAGCTCATGCTCAAGGGTTCGCCCAGCGTGAAACCGTCTTCCACGCCGGGGAAGAATAAACGGTTGTATTTGAAATCATGGGCATGGATCACGGCTGCATCGAACCGTCCTTCTTCGATGAAACCCAGCAGATCAGCGACTTCGACCTCCGTGGCCTCATGCCAGGTCAGTTCCGGCATGGCATCCTGCAGTTTACGTAATGCCATGCTCGTGCCCGATCCCCGTATGGTGGCGATTTCCAGACCGATCAAATCGGCGGGCTCCGTGACGGGTGGTAGCTCGCGGCTGTAGACCACCAGTGGCTGCAGCCTGAGGATGGGCTGGCTGTAGATCAGGTCAGGGTCGGCCGGGTCGAGCGGCAACGCTGCTGCACCGAGGTCGCCTTGCTCTTCAAGCACGGCGTCCAGTACTCCCTGGATATCGCTACGGGTTTCCATGGAGAGGCTGACGCCGAGATAATCGGCGAACCGCTGCAGTAACTCGTACTCGAACCCAGTCGGGCCGTGACGGCCTTCGTAGTAGGTCGTAGGCGTGTTGCGGGTGAATACGCTGAGGAAATCCCTCTGCTTGATATCGGCAAGGTGTTGGCTGTTATGGGAAAACTGCCGGTCGGGTATCAGTGCCAGCAAAAGCGTGAAACATGGCAGAAGATACCATCGACGATAGTGCAGCAGATGGGACAGCAGGGCCTTGGGCATGTCGATACGGAGTTGCGGGAAGACGGCTTACCATAACTGCCTGATGCCAGGCTGTCATCCCGTCCATTTCGCGTGACTGTCGCTTTCCAGTATCATGGCGATTTATCGTCGCTAGCTGCGGCCCTCATTCATGCTCGTTTTCAGAGGCTTGATCGACCATGCTCGAACTGCGAGGTGCGCCTGCCCTTTCTGCCTTCCGTCACGCCAAGTTGCTGGCCGCACTGCGGGTTCATGTCCCCGATATCGACTCCCTGCATGCTGAATATATCCACTTCATCGATCATGATGATGCGTTTTCCGATGCCGATCGTCAGGTGCTCGATCGGTTGCTCGATTATGGTGAGCCCGCTGTTGAGGAAGGTCGTGAAGGGCATCGGTTCGTCGTGGTACCCAGATTGGGCACGGTATCCCCCTGGTCCTCCAAGGCCACCGATATCGCCCACAATTGCGGTTTGACATGCGTACGTCGGTTGGAGCGAGGCATTGCGTACCGGATCAAGTTGAGTGGGCCCTTGTCGGAGGAGGCCTTCGAGGCGATCGTCGCCACGATTCATGACCGGATGACGGAGTCGGTCCTGGCCAATACCTCGGATGCTGCCAAGCTGTTTGCCCACCACGAGCCTGCGCCTCTGGGGCAGGTGGATATCATGGCTGGCGGTCGGAAGGCTCTGGCAACCGCCAATGCCGAATTGGGGCTGGCGCTAGCCGAGGACGAGATCGATTATCTCGTCGAGGCATTTCAGGCGTTGGCCCGCAATCCCTCGGATGTCGAATTGATGATGTTCGCCCAGGCCAATTCCGAACATTGTCGCCACAAGATCTTCAATGCGGATTGGACTATCGATGGCGAGCCCCAACCGGACTCGCTGTTCAAGATGATCAAGAATACATTCGAGCATGCTCCGCAGGGTGTCCTTTCGGCGTATAGCGACAATGCAGCGGTCATCGAGGGAAAGGAGGCGAGGCGTTTCTTTCCGACGCCACTGACGGGAGCCTCGCATGGACGGGCCAGTTATGTGAGCGAACGTGAATCCGCTCACATACTGATGAAGGTCGAAACCCATAACCATCCGACTGCCATCGCTCCTCACCCCGGTGCGGCAACGGGGGCTGGCGGGGAAATCCGCGATGAAGGCGCAACCGGCATTGGCGGCAAGCCCAAGGCGGGGTTGACGGGCTTCTGTGTTTCCAACCTGCGGATTCCGGAGTTCGTCCAACCCTGGGAAGCCTTCGACTACGGCAAGCCCGATCGAATCCAGTCGGCTCTCGATATCATGCTCGAAGGGCCCATCGGCGGCGCGGCGTTCAACAATGAGTTCGGACGTCCCAACCTGACAGGCTACTTTCGCAGTTTTGAACAGGATGCCGTGGGGAGCGAAGGTGTCGAGCGCCGCGGCTATCACAAGCCCATCATGCTGGCGGGCGGTTACGGCAACATTCGCCCGCAACACGTCGAGAAAGGCGATATCCCGGTCGGCGGCAAGCTGATCATCATGGGGGGCCCGGCGATGCTGATCGGCCTTGGCGGTGGTGCGGCATCAAGCATGGCATCGGGCAGCTCCAGCGAGGATCTCGACTTTGCGTCGGTGCAGCGAGGCAACCCGGAAATGGAGCGCCGAGCCCAGGAAGTCATCGATCGTTGCTGGGCACTGGGCGATGGCAACCCCATTCGTTTCATCCATGATGTCGGGGCGGGCGGTTTGTCCAATGCACTGCCGGAACTGGTCAAGGATGGGGGATGCGGAGGCAGGTTCGAGCTGCGTGCCGTACCCAATGCCGAGCCTGGGATGAGCCCTCTGGAAATCTGGTGCAACGAAGCCCAGGAGCGATATGTATTGGCGGTTGCCGCCGCGGATATGGAAATATTCGAAGCGCTTTGTCAGCGTGAGCGCTGCCCCTATGCCGTGGTCGGCGAAGCGACTGAAGCGCATCACCTGTCAGTGAATGACGGTCACTTCGACACCCGGCCGGTAGACCTGCCGATGAGCGTGCTCTTCGGCAAACCGCCCAAAATGCAGCGTGAGTTTAGCCGGGAGGTTCGTGAGCTACCCGGTATCATGCTGGATAATCTCGATTTTAGAGAGGCGCTGGATCGCGTGCTGCGTCTCCCTACCGTGGCGTCGAAGAGCTTCTTGGTCACCATCGGCGATCGCTCTATCACGGGGCAGGTGGCGCGCGACCAGATGGTGGGGCCTTGGCAGGTTCCGGTTGCTGACTGTGCCGTGACGACGGCCAGCTTCGACACCCATGCCGGAGAAGCGATGGCGATGGGAGAACGCCCTCCGGTAGCACTGATCGACCCTGCCGCTAGCGCTCGCCTGGCGGTTGCCGAAGCGCTCACCAATTTGGCTGCGGCCCCCATCGAACATCTCAGCGACGTCAAACTCTCGGCGAATTGGATGAGTGCCGCCGATCATCCGGGCGAGAATCAAGCGTTGTATGACGCTGTGCATGCCGTGGGTATGGAATTGTGTCCGGCGCTCGGCATTGCCATTCCCGTTGGCAAGGACTCGATGTCGATGCGTACCGATTGGCAGGAGATCAACGATCAGGGGGAGGCCGAGGATAAACGGGTCACTGCGCCGCTCTCCCTGGCCGTGACCGGCTTTGCGCCCGTCAGCGATGCCATGCGGACGCTGACGCCGCAGATCAGTATGGAGCAAGATGAGAGCGACCTGATTCTCATCGATCTGGGCAGCGGTCAGAACCGGCTCGGTGGCTCGGCTCTGGCACAGGTCTATGGTCAGGTAGGCGATAGCTGCCCGGATGTAGACGATCCGGAAGATATCAAAGCGTTCTTCTCGGTGATCCAGGGGCTCAATGCCGATGGCAAATTGCTGGCATATCATGACCGTAGCGATGGCGGCTTGCTGGTGACGTTGCTGGAAATGGCCTTTGCGGCTCATGCCGGTCTCGAGATCAAGCTCGATTGGCTGATCGATGAGCCTTATGAAGCCGTCGATGCCCTGTTTGCCGAAGAGTTGGGGGCGGTGATTCAGGTACGGCGTACTGACACGGAGTTCGTGCTTACCCAATTGGCGGCGGCAGGGCTCGATATCTGTGGCGTCATTGCCCGGCCGCGTTACGACGACCAGGTGCGTGTCACGCTGTTCGAAGAGCCATTGCTGGAAACCACGCGCATACTGACGCAACGTACGTGGAGCGAGACGAGTTATCGTATGCAGGCATTGCGCGATAACCCCGATTGCGCCAAGAGCGAATTCGACAACCTGCTTGATGATCGCGATCCCGGCCTCTCGGCCGAGCCCAGTTTTGCGGTCGAAGACAATGTGGCTGCGCCGTTCATCAATTTGGCGCGTCCTGCGGTGGCCATACTGCGCGAGCAGGGTGTCAATGGTCAGACGGAGATGGCCTGGGCCTTCGATCAGGCTGGTTTCGAATCGGTCGACGTCCATATGAGCGATATTCTACAAGGGCGTGTCAGCCTGGATGCCTTCAAGGGGCTGGTGACGTGTGGCGGCTTCTCTTATGGCGATGTCCTGGGAGCTGGAGGGGGTTGGGCCAAGTCGGTGCTGTTCAACGAGCGTGCCCGAGACGAGTTTGCCGCTTTCTTCGTCCGCGACGACAGCTTTTCGCTCGGTGTCTGTAATGGTTGCCAGATGCTGGCTCAGCTCAAGTCCTTGATACCTGGGGCAGAGCACTGGCCCCGGTTCGTGCGTAACGAGTCGGAGCAGTTTGAAGCTAGGGTGTCGATGGTTCAGGTCGAGCATAGTCCCTCGATCCTGTTGTCTGGCATGGAAGGGTCGCGTCTACCCATCGCGGTCGCGCATGGTGAGGGACGAGTCGCCTTCGAGGATAGTGGGCGGCTGCGTCGCATGCAGGGCAGTGAGCAGATCGCGCTGAGGTATGTGGACAATTATGGTCAGGCGACGACCCGTTATCCGGCCAATCCCAATGGCTCTCCAGCGGGTATAACGGGGCTGACGACGCAGGATGGCCGGGTCACCATCATGATGCCGCACCCCGAGCGTGTCGCTCGAGCGGTTACCAATTCCTGGCGTCCCGCCGGTTGGTCTGAGGATGGTGCCTGGATGCGGTTGTTCCGCAATGCTCGTGTCTGGGTAGGGTGAGGAGCCTGATGTGAACGACGCGGTCAGCGAAGCGTACGTTGCGTCGACGACATCGGTCGAACAGGCGGCCGTACTGGCCCGTCTGTTCGATAAGCCAATAACGGAGCTCCCCGAGGATCTTTACATTCCCCCCGAAGCGCTGCGCGTCTTCCTGGAAGCGTTCGAGGGGCCGCTGGATCTGCTGCTGTATCTGATTCGCCGCCAGAACCTCGATATTCTCGGTATCGATGTTGCTGCCATCACTCATCAGTACATCGAGTACGTGGAGTTGATGAAGGCGATGGAGATCGAACTTGCCGGCGACTACCTGGTGATGGCCGCGATGTTGGCCGAGATCAAGTCCCGCACCTTGTTGCCGCGTCCACCCAAGGGGGACGATGAGGATGATGAGAGCGATCCACGCGCTGAATTGATCCGTCGCCTTCAGGAGTACGAACAGTTAAAATCCGCTGCCGAGTCTCTGAATGAATTGCCGAGGCAAGGGCGTGACTGGTTTTCGCCCCAGGCGGGTCTGCCGACACTGGAAACGCGCGTGGTGCATCCGGATGTCGAGCTGGATGAACTGCTCCGGGCGTTGGCTGGAGTCCTTAAGCAGGTGGAACTCTCCCAGTCGCACCAGATCAGCCGGGAGGTCCTGTCCACGCGTGATCGCATGCTCAAGATCATGGATCGGTTGCAACGAGAACGCTTTACCCCGTTTGAATCGTTGTTCACGCTGAGCGAAGGAAGGGCCGGCGTCGTCGTGACGTTCATGGCGATTCTGGAGCTGTCCAAGGAGGCCATGATCGAGATTGTCCAGAATGCGCCGTTATCGCCGATCCATGTGAGGGCGCGTCTCGAGTCGACACCGGATGCTTCGTCAACGGTGGAGACCGAGATTGACGATACTGGCGAGGATCCGTTCCTGGCTAGAGAGGCCTTCAGCGGCAGAGCGGATGATGATGATGAATGATCCGGTTGGCCAACTCGACGGGATTCTCGAGGCCGCCTTGCTGGCGGCAGGGGAACCGCTGTCGAAAGAGCGCCTGGAAGCCCTGTTCGATGAACATGAGCGGCCCTCTCGACAAGCACTGGATGATGCGTTGTCTCGTCTCGAGTCACGGCTGATGCAGAGTGCACTGGAGTTGGTGCAGACGGCATCCGGCCATCAGGTTCGGATCCGTCAGCGCTTTTCACCCTGGGTGTCGCGATTATGGGATGAACGACCGCAACGTTACTCCCGAGCACTGTTGGAGACGCTGGCGCTGATTGCCTACCGTCAACCAGTGACACGTGGCGATATCGAAGAGGTGCGAGGCGTCACGGTCAGTTCATCGATCATGCGCACGTTGACCGAGCGAGGCTGGGTGCGTGTCGTTGGCCATCGTGATGTCCCCGGTCGTCCTGCGGTCTATGCCACGACACGCCAGTTTCTCGATGATTTCGGGCTGCAAACGCTCGATGCCTTGCCGCCCATGCATGAACTCAAGGATATCGGGGCATACGACGTGGCTGCGCTGGATACCGATGAGACCAAGGCCGAGGGTCAGCCACCAGAACTGGCGCAGGAGCATGAGGACTCGGCAGCGGAGGAAAATTCAACGACGGCCGGTATGGCCGGCGACCAGCAACACGCCGAGACGGCGTCCGAACGGTCAGGCTTGAGCTTCGCCGATCTTGAAGCCCGTCTGGCCGAACGTGCCCGCACGAGCGTCGATGACGACGGCCGTGCGGGGGCGGAAACTCCCCAGGTTGAGAGGTCAGACGACCCATGAACAGCAGTAATACCACCGAAAAATTGCAGAAAGTTCTCGCTCGTGCCGGGATGGGCTCGCGCCGTGAGATGGAAAGTGTCATTCAAGAGGGGCGCGTCAAGGTCAATGGCCAGGTGGCGACGCTGGGCGATCGGATCGATGTGCGCGACAAGGTGCTGTTCGATGACCGACCCGTGGTGCTGCGTGGTGTCGATGAAACGCCGCGGCGAGTCATCATGTACAACAAGCCGGAAGGCGAGTTGTGCACACGGAAAGACCCCGAGGGCCGGCATACCGTGTTCGAACGCTTGCCGCGGCTCAAGGGCGAACGCTGGATCGCGATCGGTCGCCTGGATATCAATACCAGTGGGTTGTTGCTGTTTACCACGGATGGTGAACTCGCCAACCGCCTTATGCATCCCTCCACGGAGATCGAAAGAGAATATGCCGTGCGTGTGATGGGGGAAGTCTCTCAGGCCCAGGTCAAGACCATGGTGGAAGGCGTCATGCTCGACGACGGCCCGGCGCGTTTCACCGATGTTCAGGAATTTGGCGGTGAAGGTATCAACACATGGTTCCATGTGGTGCTGATGGAAGGGCGCAATCGTGAAGTGAGGCGTCTTTGGGAATCCCAGGGACTGACGGTGAGTCGTCTCAAACGGGTACGTTACGGCAATATCTTCCTGGATAAGCGTGCCAGGGCAGGCGAATGGACCGAACTCACGCAAGAGGAGGTCGACGATCTCTCTCAGTTGGCAGGCCTCGACCCTCGCAAAGTGCCGGAGTTAACCCCGGATGAGAAGAATCGCTGGAGCCGCGATAAAAACAAGCGGCGTCCAGTACAGGGCATGCGTAAACCCAAAGGGCGCAAACACTGAAATAGGACTTGCGAGGCGCAGGCGTTATCAGTAGTATGTGCGCCCTGTTGGAGGGCGAGCGGTAATATCCCTCCGATTCGGTGGCGGGTCGTTAGCTCAGTGGTAGAGCAGTTGGCTTTTAACCAATTGGTCGAAGGTTCGAATCCTTCACGACCCACCAGATACCGTTTCGGCCGCGCTCCTTCGCCTCTCTTGTCTGTATTGTTGGACACTAGTTTTGCGGGTCGTTAGCTCAGTGGTAGAGCAGTTGGCTTTTAACCAATTGGTCGAAGGTTCGAATCCTTCACGACCCACCAGATAGTCGCCCTCGGCCCCTCATGGCCGGGGGCGTTTTCTTTGGGCGGCATCGCCAGCCGGTCGTGTGCTACCCGTCTGACTCGGCAGTTACGATTTCTTGGTCTCAAAAGGGAGAAATCGTGCTAACTTCTGGTCTAGAATGATAGCAGGCGAAATCGTGCGGGAGTCGCACGGTTCTACGTCAGGGGCGTCGCTCGGGCAGAGAGTCCGTGGCAGGCGCATCTGGTGCCATGCAGGGGGAGCCCCTGCCAGTCGCAGTGGTAGACACGATGACGATCATGACCTCTCGAGCCGAGGTGCGCGAGTACCTGGCCCGCGCCTATTGCCCGACGCGGATTCCCGCCGAGGATGAGGCGCGTATCGACGAAATCAAGCGCCTTTTGCATGAACGCAATGCCGTGCTGGTGGCGCATTACTACACCGACGATGCCATTCAACAGCTTGCCGAAGATACCGGTGGCTGTGTGGCGGATTCCCTGGAAATGGCCCGCTTTGGCGCTCGCCATGAGGCATCGACGCTGGTCGTGGCCGGCGTGCGTTTCATGGGAGAAACGGCCAAGATTCTCTCGCCTGAGAAGCGGGTATTGATGCCAACGCTGGAAGCGACCTGTTCGCTGGATGAAGGGTGCCCTCCCGATGAGTTCAGTGCCTTCTGTGATGCGCATCCCGACCGCACCGTAGTGGTCTACGCCAATACTTCAGCAGCTGTGAAGGCTCGCGCCGACTGGGTCGTCACGTCTTCCATCGCCGTCGACGTGATCGAGTACCTGCAGGCTCGCGGAGAAAAAATCCTATGGGCACCGGACAAGCACCTGGGGCATTACATTCGCGAGAAAACCGGTGCCGACATGCTGTTGTGGGATGGTGCCTGCATCGTTCATGAAGAGTTCAAGGCCAAGGGAATCGAGGACCTCAAGTCGCTCTACCCCGATGCCGCAGTGCTCGTTCATCCAGAATCGCCAGCGTCGGTCGTTGATATCGCTGATGTGACAGGCTCGACCTCGCAATTGATTCAGGCCGCCAAGTCGCTGCCGAACGAGCAGTTGATCGTGGCCACCGACCGCGGCATCTTCTTCAAGATGCAGCAGGCCGTACCGGATAAGATGCTATTCGAAGCGCCTACCGGCGGGAAAGGGGCGACTTGCAAGAGCTGCGCCCACTGCCCCTGGATGGCCATGAATGCCCTGGATAATCTGGCGGGCTCTTTGCGCCACCTGGACGGCGAGATACTCGTCGACGACGGGCTGCGCCAACGAGCACTGAAACCGCTGGAGCGGATGCTCAACTTCAATTCCTGAGTAACGCGCGGTGCAGTTCGTGACGAGGTCGTGGGTATTGTCATGCTCGTGGCTTAGAACTGCTCCAGGGTTTCGCGATAGTCGAGGAAATCCTTGCGGCGTTGTTCGATGCGCTGCAGTAGCCTGGTGTTTCCTTCGCGGGTGGCAACGTCGTCAGCGATGTCGAGTTGGCGAATGGCGCGATCGATCCGGCCGGTGAGTTGCAGTTCTTCCGCACGTGCCAGATGTCCCCAGCCGTTGCGACCGGTATTGCCGGCGGCTTCCGTCAGCAGAATGAAAATTTGCGGGTCTTCGGGACGATTATCGGCCAGGTTGCGAAGCAGGTCGTAGGCTTGTTCCGGGTCACTTTGCAGCAGGGCTTCCGCCTGCAATAGCTGGGTCGGCGTATGGCCTGGGAATAACCGCAGTAAACGCTGGGCACGGCTTTGGGTTTCCTCATGGTTACCTGCATCCAGGGCCACTTCAACGGCAGTGGCGGGTATCATGGTCAGGTCGGGAAGCTCGGTCGCCAATTGGTCGAGACGATTGAGTGCGCCTTGCAGGTCGCCGCGTTCAGCACTGACCAGTGCCTCGAGATAGCGGCGTGCCTCCGGGGCCGGGTCGCTCTGGGCCAGGCGTGTGATTGCCTGGTTCGGGTCATTGCGGTGTAAATCCAGTAGTGCCCGGGCTCGGATCATGTCGTATTGTGGCGTAGCGTCTCGGCGATTGGATACGCTCAGTTGTGCAGCCCGTGCTTGTGTATCGCTGATGCGGGACTCCGTGACGGGGTGCGTAAGCAGGAACTCTGGCGGGTTCCCGCCTTGCAAGCTGGCCATGCGTTGCATCGAGCGGAACATCTCGACCATTGCGTTGGGGTCGAAACCGGCTTCGGCCAAGGCCCGTAGACCGACGCGGTCGGCTTCCTGTTCGTAGCGGCGTGAATAGGCCAGCTGATCCTGCAGGAAAGCGGCTTGCGATCCCATGGCAGTGGCAATGCCCGCTTGTCCGCCACCGCCGGCGGCAATCAGCATGCCGGCAAGCAGGGCGGCCATGGTGGGGAGCTGGGTCTCTTCGGCCCGCTGTTGCTGTCGGGCGTGGTGGCGCTGCGAAATGTGGCCCAGTTCGTGGGCCAGTACCGAGGCAAAGGCATCTTCGCTGTCGGCGAAGGAGAACAACCCGGCATTGACCCCGATGATGCCTCCGGGAACGGCAAACGCATTCAAGAGCCGGCTGTCGATCAACGTGACCAGGGGCTGAATATTGCTCAAGTCACTGTGTGGTAATAAACGGTTCACCAGCGACTCGACATAATGCTGGCTGATGGGATCCTGCCAGCTCGGTGCCTGGGCGCGGAATTGACGTAGCCAGGCGCGTCCGAGACGGTACTCTTCCTGGGTCGCGGTGCTGCCGCCGGTTGAGCCGAGTTGTGGCAGGCCATAATCACTGGTTTGTGCGAAAACCGGCAAGGCGCTGACAATGAGCAGGCCAGTGGCGGCGACACAAGGAAAAATGAAGCGTCTCATGTTCCTCCTCGCAGGTTCGGCTGACGGCAGACAGGACTTGGCTTTTGACATTGATTCTTCCGCCAAAGTGCCTGTAAATTTCGAAAGCGTATCGTCGGCGTCGTACGGCGGTGACATTATGGTCCTTTTTCCGGGAGTTAGCATGGTCCTGCAACCCGATGATGTGCTTGATGCCTGTGGCCTGCCCTGTCCACTGCCGCTGCTCAAGGCCAAGCAAGCGCTCTCGCGTATGTCTGCGGGAGAAGTACTGGAGGTCATGGCAACCGACGCTGGCTCCTGGCGTGACTTCGAGACGTTCGTCGCCCAGACCGACCACGTCATGGAGGCGCGTGAGACGCGCGATGACGTATATTACTACTGGATTCGCAAGGGGGATGGGGAGCCGCTGGCATGACTCTCCGCAAACTCCTGAAAAACTGGATCGAACGCTATTTTTCCGATGAAGAGGCGGTGATCCTGCTGGTGGTGCTGATACTGGGGTTTGCGGCCGTCATCTGGTTCGGTCGTATGCTGGCTCCGTTCTTTACCGCACTGGTCATCGCCTTTCTGCTGCAAGGGGCCGTCAATTGGCTGATGCGTATCGGGATACCGAAAATGCTGGCCGTCATGGTGGTCTTTCTAGGTTTCGTCGGTTTGCTGATGGCTGTGGCATTGCTGCTCATGCCATTGATCTGGAATCAGCTGGTCAGCTTGGTGCAGGAAGCGCCTCGCATGTTCGCTAGTGGTCAGCAGCTTCTGGATGACATCCAGGAGCGATACCCGCACCTCGTCACACCCGACCAGATCCAGAACTGGATCGATGTAGCCGGTCGCGAACTCACCCAGGTCGGGCAGCGTGCATTGACCCTGTCCCTGGCATCACTTGGTAACTTGATGGATTTGATCATTTACCTGGTGTTGGTGCCGATCCTGGTATTTTTCATGTTGAAAGACAGTGATCGACTGGTCGGCTTCATGCTGTCTCTGTTGCCGCAGAAGCGCACGCTGATGTCGCGGATCTGGCAGGAGATGGATGATCAGATTGCCAACTACGTGCGTGGTAAGTTCATCGAGATCTTCATCGTCGGATGTGCGGCGTTTCTGACGTTCGGGTATTTCGGGTTGCCCTATACGGCGTTGTTGGCTGTGATGGTGGGGTTCTCCGTGCTGGTACCGTACATCGGAGCCGCAGTGGCTACGTTACCGGTCGCTGCAGTGGCCGGCTTCCACTTTGGCATGGGTGACCAGTTCGTCTACGTGCTGATCGCCTATGGCGTGCTGCAGGCGCTGGATGGCAATGTTCTGGTCCCCATCCTGTTTTCCGAGGCCGTCAACCTCCATCCCGTATCGATCATTCTGGCCGTGCTGTTCTTCGGCGGAATCTGGGGCTTC
Organism: Aidingimonas lacisalsi; assembly: GCF_008079445.1. Taxonomy (GTDB): domain Bacteria; phylum Pseudomonadota; class Gammaproteobacteria; order Pseudomonadales; family Halomonadaceae; genus Aidingimonas; species Aidingimonas lacisalsi. The sequence continues at coordinate 340,773 of NZ_VRYH01000003.1, forward strand.
TGGGGGATCTTTTTCGCGATCCCCCTGGCCACGTTGTTGAAAGCGTTGGTCTACGCCTGGCCGCGTGGCATCAAACACCGGGGTGATCAGAAGGCACGGGAGGCGTTGGCTGAAGAGTAAGGGCTAGCCGGCATGCAACGACTGGGCGGCTGATAGCACGTCGTCGACATGGCCAGGTACCTTGACGCCTCGCCATTCACGGGCCAGCTTGCCATCCGTGTCGATCAGGAAGGTACTGCGTTCGATGCCGACGTGTTCCTTGCCATACATTTTTTTCGTCTTGAGAACATCGAACAGTTGGCACAGCGTCTCATCCTTGTCGGAGATCAGCTCGAAGTTGAAGGCTTGCTTTGCCTTGAAGTTTTCCTGCGCACGGATACCGTCGCGAGATACGCCGAGAATCACCGTATTGGCGGCATCGAAAGCCTCTTTGCGGTCGCGAAAGTCGCCGCCCTCCGTGGTGCAGCCGGGGGTGCTGGCCTTGGGGTAGAAGTAGATGACTACCTGCTTGCCCTGCAGGTCTGAGAAGGCGATGGTGTTGTCTCCGGTCGCGGAGACGGTGAAATCGGGAACGGGTTGACCGACGCTGACGCTCATCAAAAACTCCTTGAATGATACGATCTGAGCCTCAGATTACACGCAACCGCTGCGCTGCTGTAAAGTACCAGACATCTGCACTGCAGGCGCCGGGGCCAGTGAGTTCTGTACAGGCTTTCATCGCCTGAGTACCATCTAACCCTTGGGCGCCATGCGATGGCGAGTTTGGACGTCATTCCAATCGGTAAAGGTCGGCCAACGATTCGTAGAGGACAAGCAGGATGATCACAGGCAGCATCGTCGCCTTGGCGACACCGATGAAGGCGGATGGGAGCATAGACTGGGAGGCATTGCGTCGGCTGGTGGACTTCCATCTTGACAATGGCACCGATGGCATTGCCGCCGCAGGCACGACGGGCGAGCCGACAACCATGTCGTTCGCCGAGCACTTCGACGTGATTCGCACCGTGGTCGAGGAGGTGAATGGGCGTATTCCGGTCATTGCCGGTACTGGGGCCAACGCGACCTCTGAAGCCGTCGAGCTGGCACGTTATGCCAAGGAGGTCGGTGCTGATTATTGCCTGTCGGTGTGTCCGTATTACAACAAGCCGACTCAGGAAGGCCTGTATCAGCATTTCAAGGCAGTCGCGGAAGGTGCCGACATGCCTGTGATTCTCTATAACGTGCCGGGGCGGACCTGCTCGGATCTGTATAACGAAACCGTATTCCGCTTGGCCGAGCTGAACAATATCGTGGGTCTCAAAGATGCGACGGGCAACCTCGAACGTGCCGAGGAGCTCGTCGATCGTCTCAAGGGTAGTGATTTCATGCTCTACTCCGGTGATGACGCGACAGCCTGTGACTTCATGTTGATGGGAGGTCATGGCGATATTTCCGTCACGGCCAATGTCGCTCCGCGTTCGATGCATGAACTCTGTCGGGCTGCAGTTGCCGGAGATACCGACAGCGCGCATCAGATCAATACTCGCTTGATGCCGCTGCATACGCTGCTGGGCATCGAGGCCAATCCGATACCGGTAAAATGGGCCCTCAATCGTATGGGCTATGTCGATACCGGTATCCGCCTACCGATGACATGGTTATCCGAAAAGTACCACTCCACGGTTGGTGAGGCTCTGCAGATGGCCGGTGTCGTTGATGCCTGATATGCAGTGCCTGCAAGCCCGTGAACCGAACCCACAAGGTGGATGCATGAAACCTGCGCTGAAATGGATGCCGCTGGTCGTGGCGATTGCTCTTGCGGCAAGCGGCTGCGCTAGTGATGAGGGTTACTATCACGACCGCGACATCGATTACACCGAGGCCGAGATGGCGCCTCCGTTGACGTTGCCGGAGTCGCGCAATACCAGTGACTATCGCAATGCAATGCCGGTGCCGGCAGTCAACGGTACGTTCAGTTCGGCCTCAGACGGTCGGTTCGAGCCACCGCGACCTCAGCCGATGGGTGGTAGCTCCCTGCGCGATTTTGTCGAGGCACGTGAAATGGGAGATGACCGGTGGTTACTGGTCTCTCTGGAGCCGGCAACGCTCTGGCCACAACTGGAAGCCTTTGTCGAGCGCCAAGGTATGAGAGTGTCGTCTAGCGATCCTCAGCGCGGCATGCTGGAGACGTCTCGAGGCACGCTACGCGTTCGCCAGGGAATCGGCGCCAATGCCAGCGAGGTTCGTTGCACTCAGGGTGGTGCGGTCGCCGAAAACTGCCTGTCGTCATTGCACGACTACTTGAAAGGTCAGGGACAAACGGCCAGTAACTCGGCCTTGGCCAGTGAGCGTCGTAGCAATACCGAGGAGTCCGGGCCCAGCATTCAGCGCGACGGGGAAGAGTGGGTGTTGATGCTGAACGCCACATCTACCGATCGAGTCTGGGCCGAGCTCAGCCATCAGCTCAATGAATATTTCGACCAGGAAGGGCGTCAGATGCTGGTCGAGGAGAACCCGCAGAGCGGGGAGTTCCTGATCGATTACATGACGATGACGGAACGTGAGCGTGGGTTCGTGTCGATCGTGTTCAGTCCCGATGTGCGTCAAACGCCACAGCGCCTGCGCTTGAGCGTCGAGGCTGCCTCGTCGGGGGGCACGGTGGTGCGTGCCACGAATGCAAGCGAGAAGCCGTTCACCGAAGCGGATGCCCGTGAACTGCTCGATGAGCTGGCAACACTACTGCGCTGATGTTGACCGGGTCCGCTGGCGAATTCTCCGACGGTACAATGCCGTCAACCGGGTTGCATTTCGCCTCGCTGGGAAGTGGCAGCAAGGGGAATGCGACCCTGGTCAGCGATGGTGAGACCCATGTCCTGGTCGACTGTGGTTTCGCCATGCGTGATGCCGAACGGCGTCTGGCGGATCTGGGGATGACGGCCGCTCACCTCGATGCCATCTTGCTGTCCCACGAGCATGGCGATCATATACGGGGAGTCGGCGCATTGGCGCGGCGGCACGGTTTGCCTGTCTATCTGACACCGGGTACGTGGTTGTCGAAACGTCTGGGCAACGTGCCGTACCACCACTGGATTACGCCGCAATCTCGATTCGCTATCAATGGGCTGGAAATCGATCCGGTCACTATCCCTCATGATGCTCGAGAACCGGTACAATTTCGCTTCCGCGCCAGAGATCGCACGCTTGGCATACTGACTGACCTCGGCTATTCCAGTCGTCACGTCGTGGATTCCTTCCAGGGCTGCGATGCGTTGATCCTGGAATGCAATCATGATCGCCGTATGTTAGCGGATGGCCCTTATCCCGCTCAGCTAAAACGTCGAGTAGGCGGTCATTGGGGACACTTGGCCAATACCCAGGCGGCGGAACTGCTGTGTGCGTTAGGATTGGATCGGTTGCAGCGTATCGTTTGCTCCCATCTGTCGGAACAAAACAATCATCCCGAGCGGGTGCTGGAGGCGCTGGTTCCTCTGCTCGATGGTGATGAATCACGGCTGAGCGTCGCCACCCAGGATCGCTGCCTCGACTGGCAACGCATCAGCTAACTCGGTATTTCGGAGACCCCCATGGAAAAGCGTCAAGAACTCTATGCCGGCAAGGCGAAATCGGTGTATTACAGCGATGACCCGGAGCGGTTGATTCTGCATTTCCGCGACGATACCAGCGCCTTCGATGGCGAGAAGAAAGAGTCGCTGGCCCGCAAGGGCATGGTCAACAATAAGTTCAATGCCTATATCATGGGCAAGCTCGAAGCGGCGGGGATTCCCACCCATTTCGACGGCTTGCTCAATGACACGGAATGCGTCGTCAAGAAGCTCGACATGCTCCCCGTGGAATGCGTTGTACGCAATCTCTCCGCCGGTGGTCTCTGTCGGCGTCTCGGTGTCGAGGAGGGACTGGAACTCAATCCTCCAACCTATGAACTGTTCCTCAAGGACGATGCGCAACACGACCCCATGATCAATGAATCGTTGGCGGAGACCTTCGGTTGGGCGACATCGGCGCAACTGGCGGAAATGAAGCGCTTGACCTATCGCGTCAATGATGTCCTCAAGCAGTTGTTTCTCGATGGCGATATGCTGCTGGTGGATTACAAGCTCGAATTCGGCGTATTCCACAACGAGATCGTGCTCGGGGATGAGTTTTCACCCGATGGCTGCCGGCTCTGGGATGCCAACACCCGCGAAAAGCTCGACAAGGATCGATTCCGTCAGGGACTTGGTGGCGTGATTGAGGCCTACGAGGAAGTGGGCAGGCGGCTTGGTATCACGTTCTGATGCGCATCCTGTTCAGGTCATGATGAGATCGGTAACGACCATGAACACCGTGCCATCTTCATCCTGGCGAGCTTGAAAGTGGATATCGAGGTCACGCAGGCGTAGTCCATGGCGTCGGTTCTCGGCGCCCTTTCGATAGGCTGGACGAGGATCCTGGGCGAGCACTTGAACGATCAACTCGCGCAGGGTGTCCCGGTCATTGCGCTCGGTGAGAACTGCCTCGGCTGCCTGGCTGAATTGCACCGGACACATGGCTGGCGGTACGTCGGCATAACCGGCCCGTGCCTCGGAGGGGGTCTCGGCCCATGGCAAATGTGGCTTGATGTCCACGACGGGCGTTCCATCGACGAGGTCGTGCCCTCGTAACGCCAGCCGTACTCCTTGCCTGGTGTCGATGGCAACCAGTTCGACCAGAGACAGTCCCAAGCGATTTGGACGATGAGTGCTGCGGCTGGCGAACACTCCGATCCTGGCATTGCCGCCCAGGCGAGGCGGGCGGATCAATGGCGTCCAGCGGGTGGGGCTGCGATGGAAGACGAAGGTCACCCACAAATGGCTGAATGCTTCCAGACCACGGACCGTCAAAGGGTCGTCATAGGGCGGCAGCATGACCAGCGTGGCACGTGCGGCCCTGGCAAGCCCCGGCTGACGGGGGATACCGAACTTGTCCGGATAATCGCTTTCGATGCGACCAATGGCATCGATGGAAAAGGTGTGCGCGGAATTGGGGGCATCGGCATGTGTCATGAATGGCATTATGCGGTTTGATGGTGTGTGACGCGAATGATGTGTGGTTGGGTGGCGTGACGGTTTTCGTTACGCTTGGAAGTTGGCCGGTGATGACAATAGGGCAATGTGCTGATCGATACTCGACAGCCGGATGGCACATGACGCGGGGACAACCATGAAGCAAGCCGAGAGCGGAGCGCGTATTCACTATCGCGACGCCCGCCCACGTGATGGCGCCGATCAGGCCGAGGTGTTCCATCACGCTGTCATGCAGGGGAGCCATGCGCATTACACACTGGCTCAGCGCAGGGCCTGGGCGAGTGTCCTGCCCCGCGAAGCCAGTGCCTGGCGAGCCAGGCAGGCACTGTACAGGACCCTGGTCGCCTCATGCGATGGTCGCTGTGTTGGTTTCCTCGAACTCGACAGTCCGGCCCAACGTATCGAAACGCTCTATGTATGGCCGTCACTTAGCCATCGAGGTATCGGTTCGACGCTGTTGATTCATGCCGAACGCATCATGCTGGAACAGGGCATTGCCCGGATCACCATTGCCGCCAGCCTGATGCTGGCCGAAGGGCTGCAACGTCGTGGCTGGCGGTATCGGGGGGAAGAATGGGTCGAGCGGGGTGGTGAATCCTTGCCGCGCATCAAGCTGGATAAGCGCTTGACCCTGGTGGAAACCTGATAGCGTTAGCGACGTTCGGTATGGACGATGCGCATCGAAAGATCAATGGCCTGGACGTCCTTGGTCAATCGGCCGATCGAGATACAGTCGATTCCGGTATCGGCGATGTCTTGCAGCGTGGTTGCATCGACATTGCCGGAGGCTTCTAGTGTTGCACGACCGCTGCTGCGCTGCACGGCTTCACGCATATCGGCCGGGGAAAAGTTATCCAGCATGATCGTGTCGGCGCCAGCGGCGAGCGCTTCGTCCAACTCTTCAAAGGTTTCTACCTCGACTTCCAATGGCAGATCGCGGGCAATGCCGCGTGCTTCCTTGACGGCAGCCGTGATGCTGCCACAGGACGCGATATGATTCTCCTTGATCAGGAACGCATCATAGAGCCCGATGCGGTGATTGTAGCCGCCACCGCAGGTAACGGCATATTTTTGTGCGAGACGCAGCCCTGGCAGCGTCTTGCGCGTGTCGAGCAATCGGACCCCTGAATCGGCAATCAAGTCGGTATAACGACGTGCGCTGGTTGCGGTTGCCGAGAGCGTTTGCAACAGGTTCAGCGCTGCCCGCTCTCCGGTCAGCAGGCTGCGGGCCGGCCCTTCCATTTCGAGAAATACCTGATTCGGTTCCAGCGCATCGCCGTCTGCGCGTAGCCAGGTCAGTTCGACACGTGAGTCAAGCCGGCGATACAACTCGTCGACCCAGGCAACACCACAGAGGATGGCGGCTTCACGGGTCAGGACTTGCGCCTTGCCCCACTGTGATTCGGGAATCAACTGGGCAGTAATGTCGCCTGGACCGACGTCCTCGGCCAGTAACCGTGCAGCGCTGGTACGAATCTCTTCGGCGAGGGCTTGATGGTAGTGCATGGCGAGCCTTCACGATGGAATGTGCGATAATGCCTGACATTATAGAGAAACCGAACCGGTTGCGTCAGGGGAGAGTGATGTCGATTGAGCAGGGCTGGTGGTGTAAAGCGCGCCGCGAAGTATCGCCCAACCAGGATGCTCGGCCGCAAGAAGAGGTGTCCTTGCTGGTGCTGCATTCGATCAGTCTGCCGCCGCGGTCATTCGGCGGGCCGTATATCGAGCAATTGTTCACCAACCGTCTGGAGACTAATGAGCACCCGTTTTTTGCCACCATTGAAGGGGTACGGGTGTCAGCTCATCTGCTGATTCGGCGAGGAGGCGAATGCGTTCAGTTTGTTCCGTTCACGCGTCGGGCCTGGCATGCCGGGCGTTCAGGCTGGCGGGAGGGAACGCGAGTCCGTAACCGGGTCAACGACTTCAGTATCGGTATCGAGCTGGAAGGCGATGAGGTCACGCCATACCCCGAACCGCAATATCGTGCATTGGCTGAAGTGACAGCGGCACTTTGTCATCGTTACCCTGATTTGACGCCGGAACGGATCACTAGCCATGCCCATATCGCTCCCGAGCGAAAAACTGACCCTGGGCCTGCTTTTGACTGGGCATTCTATCGACGTTGTCTGGCACATGTTGGTGTTGTCTGAGCAACCGATAGGTTATGTAGCCGGGCTACAAATGATGGTTATGGAGCTGGTTCCGGACGTTGCATTCTGCCGGGTTGTGCTGCATCGCAATATTTAATGGAAAACATTTTCACGTTTGAGGTAATTGGCACGAGCCAGTGTTTGCGGTATCTTCATGGGCAAAATCCAGGGGTCCGAGACTGCCCACCTGTAAAGAAATTACAGCACGATACGATTTTCCGGAGACGTGACCCAAAGAAGGTCATGCCCGCACTGAAGAGCGCCACATGCCCCTCCACCCCCGGGTGAGGGTAGCCCGAAACATTATTCTTCATTCGGAGAGACGTCTATGAGTCTGGAGGCAAGAGAAGATCTCGATCCGATCGAAACCACGGAATGGCTGGATTCCTTGGCCTCGGTCATCGGGCATGAGGGCGAAGAGCGCGCTCGGTATATCATGAGCCGCTTGGCGGATCGCCTGCGTCGCGATGGCTCTTCACCCCCCTTTTCCGGGACCACGCCGCATCGCAACACCATTCCGATGCATCGTGAAGCCAAGATGCCCGGTGACATGTTCATCGAGCGCAAGATCCGCTCGGCCATCCGCTGGAACGCGATGGTCCAGGTGTTGCGCGCCAACAAGAAGCATAAGGGCCTGGGCGGTCATATTGCCAGTTATCAGTCCAGCGCCACGCTTTACGAAGTGGGTTTCAACCACTTCTTCCGCGCCGACAACGGCGACCACAAAGGCGACCTGCTGTATATCCAGGGGCACGTTACGCCGGGTATCTATGCACGTTCCTTCCTCGAAGGCCGCCTGACCGAAGAGCAGATGGACAACTTCCGTCAGGAAGTCGATGGTGAGGCGCTGCCGTCCTATCCGCACCCGTACCTGATGCCGGACTACTGGCAGTTCCCCACGGTTTCCATGGGCCTGGGGCCGATCCAGGCGATCTATCAGGCCCACGTGATGAAGTATCTGCACTCGCGTGAACTGGAAGACATGAAGGACCGCAAGGTCTGGGCGTTCCTCGGCGACGGCGAGTGCGACGAGCCCGAGACCCTCGGCGCGCTGCACCTGGCCAGCCGCGAGAAGCTCGACAATCTGATCTTCGTCATCAACTGCAACCTGCAGCGTCTCGACGGCCCGGTGCGCGGCAACTCGCGCATCATCGACGAGCTGGAAGGCGTCTTCCGCGGTGCCGGTTGGAACGTGATCAAGGTCGTCTGGGGCGGCCAGTGGGACCCGCTGTTCGAGAAGGACGCCAACGGCATGCTGCAAAAGCGCATGGACGAGGCGGTCGACGGCGAGTACCAGAACTACAAGGCCCAGGGCGGCAAGTACACTCGCGAGCACTTCTTCGGTAAGTACGACGAAACCGCGGAGATGGTCAAGGATTATTCCGACGAGCAGATCTTCCGTCTCAATCGCGGCGGTCACGATCCGCAGAAGGTCTACGCGGCGTACCATGAAGCGGTCAACAACGCCGGCAATCGTCCCACCGTGATCCTGGCGCACACCGTCAAGGGCTATGGTATGGGTGGCGGCAGTGGCGAAGCCGACATGGAAGCCCACCAGATCAAGTCGATGGATGTTGACGCGCTCAAGGCGTTCCGCGATCGCTTCGGCATTCCGATTTCCGACGAGCAGATCGAAAGCGGTGATATTCCGTACTACAAGCCCGACGACGACAGTCCGGAGATGAAGTACCTGCATCTCCAGCGTGACAGGCTCGGTGGCTTTTTGCCGGCGCGCAAGAACGACTTCGAGGCACTCGAGATCCCAGGGCTCGACGACAAGATGTTCGCCACCCAGCTCAAGGGCTCCGGCGATCGCGAAGTCTCCAGCACCATGTCCTTCGTGCGCGTGTTGAATGGTCTGGTCAAGAACAAGCAGCTCGGGTCGCGCGTGGTGCCGATCATTCCCGACGAGGCGCGCACGTTCGGGATGGAAGGCATGTTTCGTCAGCTCGGCATCTACGCCGCCGAAGGCCAGAAGTACGAGCCGACGGATGCCGGTCAGATCATGTACTACCGCGAGGACCAGAAAGGTCAGATTCTCGAAGAAGGCATCACCGAAGCCGGTTCCATGTCTGCATGGATCGCGGCGGCGACGGCTTACTCCAACCACCATCTGCCGTTGATTCCGTTTTACGTCTACTATTCGATGTTCGGCTATCAGCGCGTCGGTGACCTGGTCTGGGCCGCCGGTGACCTGCAGGCGCGTGGCTTCATGATCGGCGGCACCGCCGGGCGTACCACCATCAATGGCGAAGGCCTGCAGCACCAGGACGGCCACAGCCATATCCTGATGTCGACCGTGCCGTCTTGCCGCGCCTACGATCCGTGTTATGGACACGAGGTCGCGGTCATCCTGCAGGACGGTTTGAAGCGGATGTTCCAAGACAAGGAAAACTGCTTCTACTACCTGACCGTAATGAACGAGAACTACCCGCACCCGGAAATGCCGGAGGGCAGCGAGGAAGGTATCGTTCGCGGCATGTATCGTCTCTCGGAAGGCAAGAAGGACGGTCGCAAGAAACAACCGCGTGTGCAGCTCATGGGCAGCGGCACGATCCTGCGTGAAGTCGAGGCTGCCGCCGAGATTCTGGCGGAAGAGCATGACGTGGTCGCCGACGTATGGAGCGTGACCAGCTTCAACGAGTTGCGTCGCGAAGCGCTCGAGTACGACCGGCTGCAGTTCCTCGACTACGATGAGAAGCGTGAGCAGCCGTGGGTGTCACAGCAACTGGCTGGTGTCGAGGGGCCGGTCATCGCATCGACCGATTACATGAAGCTCTACGCCGATCAGATTCGTGCTTGGGTACCGAGTGACTTCCATGTGCTGGGGACCGATGGTTTCGGGCGTTCCGATACGCGTGAAGCGCTGCGTCGTTTCTTCGAAGTCGATCGCTACTACGTGACCATTCAGGCGCTGCGCGCGCTGGCCAACCGTGGTGAGATCGACGCCAAGGTCGTCAAGGATGCCATGAAGAAATACGGCATTGATCCCGCCAAGCCCAGCCCGCTGGTGTCTTGAGCCTCGTTGATGTCTTGGATCTGAGGGTCCCATCAAGGTGCCGCTGCCGGTCGGATATGGCGGCGGCCATAGCCAGATTGCCTGGTCCGGTCGTATTGCCCGGGTGCGATGTCCCGACGGTACGGTCGGACTGCTAGATTGGAAAGGAGCGCGACCTTGAGTAGCGAAATCATCAAAGTTCCCGATATCGGCGGTAGCGAAGGCGTCGAGATCATCGAGGTGGCGGTGTCCGAAGGCGATGTCATTGCCGCCGAAGACACTATGATCACGCTGGAGTCCGACAAGGCCAGCATGGATGTCCCGGCACCCAAGGGTGGCAAGGTCGTCAAGGTGTTGGTCAAGGAGGGGGATAGCGTCTCCGAGGGTGACGATATCCTCGAGCTGGAAACGGAGGGCAAGGATAGCGGCGACGAGGCCGCCCAGGGCGACGATGCCCAGGCGTCGAGTGAGACGGCATCCGACGCCGCGGAGTCCGGAACCTCGCAAGACGACAAGTCGGTAGACAAGAAACCGAAGAAGTCTTCCGGTGGCGGCAAGCGCACCGTCGAAGTCAAGGTGCCGGACATTGGCGGTAGCGAAGGTGTCGAGATTATCGAGGTAGCGGTCGGCGAAGGGGATGAGGTCAACGAGGAAGACGCGTTGATCACGCTGGAGTCCGACAAGGCGTCGATGGACGTGCCGAGCCCCTATAGCGGCAAGCTCGTCTCGCTGGCGGTCAAGGAAGGCGATCACGTCTCCGAAGGGGATCTGATCGGCACCATGGAGATCGCCGGGGAAGGTGGCGACGATGCGCCGGCGGAGGAGGCGTCCGACAACGCCGAGCCGGAAGAGCGCGCCGAGGATCAAGACGCCGACGATGAGGTCGAAGAAGGCAGCGACGAGGGCGGCCGCAAGGAACTCCGCGTCCCCGACATCGGCGGCAGCGAAGGCGTCGAGATCATCGAGATCGCCATCGGCGAGGGCGATGAGATCAGCGAGGAAGACACGTTGATCACGCTGGAATCCGACAAGGCTTCCATGGACGTACCCAGCCCTTACAAGGGCAAGGTAGTCGAGGTCTCGGTCAAGGAAGGCGATAGCGTCTCCGAAGGCGACCTGATCGGCTATATAGAGGCGGCCGGCGCTCCGGTCGCCGGTGCCAAGAAGCCGGCCAAGCAAGCCGATGCTGGCAAGGCTGATAAGAAAGCCGACGCCGGTCAGCAAAAAACCAGCGCTGCCAATTCCGAGGCGCCATCTGCCAAGCAGCCTGTGGGTGAACCAAGCCCTGAAGTGCGTCACAAGCACGGCGACGAAAAGACGGCGGGTGCCCACGTGCACGCCGGTCCGGCGGTTCGTAAGCTGGCCCGGGAGTTGGGCGTCGATCTGGCACTGGTCACGCCGAGCGGCCCCAAGGATAGGGTGTTGAAGGAGGATGTCCACACCTACGTCCAGCAGGTCATGGCTGGCCAGACCAAGTCACCAGCCGCTGCACCTGCCGGAGCTGACGGTGGCATGGGGATTCCGCCGGTTCCCGATCAGGACTTCAGCCAGTTCGGTGAGGTGGAAGAGAAGCCGATGGGGCGCCTGATGAAGATGGGGGCGACCAACCTGCATCGCAGCTGGCTTAACGTTCCACACGTCACCCAGTTCGACGAGGCGGATATCACCGAGCTCGAGAATTTCCGCAAGTCGATGAAAGCGGAAGCCGAGGCCCAGGGAACCAAGCTCACACCGCTACCGTTCATGATCAAGGCATGTGCGTTCGCGCTGCGCAAGTTCCCGCAGTTCAACGTCAGCCTCAAGAGCGATGGCGAAACGCTGGTCTGGAAGAACTACGTCCATATCGGTGTTGCGGTCGATACGCCTGACGGTCTGATGGTGCCGGTGATTCGTGATGCTGATCAGAAGTCACTGATCGATTTGGCCAAGGAGAGCATTGACCTGGCCGGCAAGGCGCAGTCGAAGAAACTCAAGCGCGAAGAGATGAGCGGCGGGTGCTTCACCATCTCCAGCCTGGGGTCGATCGGCGGCACGGCATTCACTCCGATCGTCAATGCACCGGAAGTGGCTATCCTGGGTATTTCCAAGGCACAGATGAAACCGGTATGGGATGGTAATGAATTCGCACCGCGATTGATGATGCCATTGTGCCTGTCTTACGACCATCGGGCGGTTAACGGCGCCGATGCAGCGCGCTTTACCGCATTCCTGGGACAAGTGCTGAGCGATATTCGCCGTCTGCTGATGTAGCGTTGTACTGCGAAGCGAGTGTCGGGTAACGGCGCCTGCGGGCGCCGTTTATCTTTCGAACCTCCGGAATCCGCATGACTCGCCACCAGACCAAAGTGCTAACTTGGTTGCCAACTTGTTGGTCTATAAGCATTTCTTCCATCATGGTGGAAGAGGCGGCATGTCCGGGTGGCTTGTCTCCCCGGTTCGCCACGGGTATTGTCTGCGCTAATTGCTTTGACAGAAACGTTTTCCATCTCAATTCAAGGAGCACCACTGATGCGTTTGATCCTGCTGGGCGCCCCGGGGGCCGGCAAGGGCACCCAAGCCCAATTTATCTGCGAACGGTATGATATCCCGCAGATTTCTACCGGCGACATGCTGCGTGCGGCGGTCAAGGAGGGCAGTGATCTGGGACTCAAGGTCAAAGAGATCATGAGCAGTGGCGGCCTGGTTTCCGATGACATCATCGTGGCCTTGGTCAAGGAGCGTATCAGTCAGCCCGATTGTGCCAATGGGTTTCTGTTCGATGGCTTTCCACGCACGATTCCCCAGGCCGATGCCATGAAAGAAGCGAACGTGAAGCTCGATCACGTGCTCGAAATTGCGGTCGACGATGAAGAGATCGTCAATCGACTGGCGGGTCGGCGTGTACATCCTGGATCCGGGCGTGTCTATCATATCGATCATCAGCCGCCCAAGGAGCCCGGCAAGGACGACGTTACCGGTGAGTCGTTGGTGCATCGCGACGATGACAGCGAGGAAACGGTGCGCAATCGCCTTGCGGTCTATCATGAACAGACAGCGCCGTTGGTTGATTATTACCGCCGTTGGGCGGAAGAAGACGCTGACGCGGCACCCGCCTACCATCGCATTTCCGGTATCGGCAGTGTCAACGATATCACGCGCCGGGTGGTGGAAGCTCTCGAGGAGTGATCCGAACTCCGCCGCTTTTCTTCATGAGCGCCGCTGACGGCTCGTAAGTTACGGGTCGTTGGTGCGTCATGATATCTTGTCGTCATTCTCACCAGGCTGTGTACCCGAAGGTCGCCATTCATCATGCTCACTATCTTGGCTCTGGATGCCTCCTCGAATGCGTGTTCCGCAGCCTTGCTGCGGCGTCGTCATGAACAAGCAACCGATGAAATATCGTCACGCATTTCTACGACGCCTCGGGAGCATACGCATCGTTTGATGCCGATGGTCGATGAGCTGCTGGCCGAGGCAGAGGTGACTCTGACTGACCTGGATGCCCTGGCTTATGGGCATGGACCGGGATCGTTCACCGGTCTACGGATCGCAGCGGGCGTTGCTCAGGGGCTGTCTTACGGCATCGACAGGCCACTACTCGGCATTTCGACATTGGCAGCGCTGGCGCATGCCGCGCATCGTCGTTATCACCTGCGTTACGTGATACCCGCGCTGGATGCTCGCATGGGAGAGATCTATGCCGGTGCCTACTACTGTCATGACAGTGTCTTGACCGCGTTGATGGACGAGGCGGTGATGCCTCCGGAACATCTCTCTCTTCCGACGGGTTATGGGGACGTCGACTGGGTCGGTGTCGGGTCGGGGTGGTCGCTATGGCCTTCGATGTCGGCAGAACTGCAGGTGGGAATCGGCCAGCATATCGATGACGTGCCGCCCTCGGCCGAGGATATGGCATCGCTGGCGGCCCAACAGTTCCTGGCAGGCGAAGGGCGGGCACCGCATCTCGTTCAGCCCGTCTACTTGCGTGACCGTGTGGCCTGGCAACGAAAGCGGTGACCATGCAGGTGACCGTTGGCGTATATGGAGACGAACTGCGCCCCCTCGCCGATGCCCTGGGGCTCCCCATGGTACCTACGGTTGGGCCAGGACTGACGTTGGCCAAGCAAGGCGATGCCCTGGTACTGGCCGGTGAGGAACGCCGCTATGGCAAGCCGCTGCGAGCCGATTTCGTGACCGGACGCGCGGCGCACCGACGTCGCTTCGGAGGCGGACGCGGCCAGTTGGTTGCCAAGGCCTGCGGCCTGGGCAAGATCGACTCCCCGACGGTGATCGATGCGACGGCGGGATTGGGCCGTGATGCGTTCGTGTTGGCTGGCCTGGGAGCCCGAGTCATGATGATCGAACGTAGCCCGGTAATTCATGCATTGCTGGATGATGCGCTGCAACGTGCGCGTCAGGTGGATGAACTCGCTGAGGTGGTAGCGCGGATGTGGCTATATCATGGTGATGCCTGCTGCGATTTGCCCGAGCTCACGGAGCGCTCCGGCTTGATGCCTCAAGTCGTTCATCTCGATCCGATGTTCCCTCATCGAAGCAAGTCGGCACTGGTCAAGAAAGAAATGCGCGTCTTCCGCGAGTTGGCCGGTGGCGATGATGATGCGCCGCGTCTGCTTGAGGCTGCCCTGGCCACGGCCACCCATCGGGTTGTCGTCAAACGCCCACGCAAGGCTTCGCCGATCGAAGGACCGGAACCTCATCATGTCATCGAGGGCAAGACCAGCCGCTATGACCTCTATGTGCACCGGTCATTGACGCCGTAGGGCAATCCTGCGCCAAGCTACGTGAGCGAGGAGGGTCTGTCGTGTCCTGCCGATGGGCCAGTCCGGCCGGGGCTTATCCACCCGTGGACGGTGTCACGTCAGGTCCATGGTATCATCGGGCGGTATTATCCGGCTCAGCAAGCGGATGGCATACCGGCTGTCTGGACACCCTTCAAGCGTCCAGCCATCGTCGGAGGAGACGATCACCCCCTGGTCGTCGAGGACGCTCAGCGTCTCCTGCCATGCGCTGTCGAGCGAGGTAGGGAGGTCGATGTAGTATGCCTGGCAGTATGCGTTCCAGGACCGCGCCTGTCGTTCTGTCGGCTTCTTGCCTATCCATCCTTGCCGGTGTAGCTCGAACGCAATGAGAGAGGCAAGGATGAATCGGTGAAGGACGTTGTGGCGATACCAATCGAGCAGTACGGCTTGCCGGGAATCGGCACCTATTCGCGCTTCATCTGCCGCATCGGTCGACTGGGGCAGTCGTATGAAACCAAGCTCGGCAACCTGCTCGAGCCATTCTGCCGGTGTGCCAGACGGTAGTGTGGCCAGGGTACCTGCCGATGCTTGACGTTGCAGGTCGATCAGCAAGTGCAGTTGCTTGAGGAGCGACCGCCGTTCGATCGCACAATGATCCGTTGCCAGCAACACCAGGGCAACCATGTTGACGGGATTGAGAGCGGCAGCCGCATTGATGCGTCGCGCCAGCTCGTCACCGAGCCGTGGGACGGCTTCACGCGTCCAGTCCGGGCGATACAGGGAGGCCGGTTGCCGCCATCTTGGCACGTGGTTGTCCAGAAACGTGTCCAGTTCAAGGGGGGCGCCGACGTTGACGGCCACGTTGCCGAACGGTTGGCGTAGGCGACGCAGTACGCGTAGCAACGCGATGGGCGATTCGCGTCGTTTCTTGCCACCCTGTAGCTCCTGCAGGTAGCTGTTGTTTTCCAATATCCGCTCGTAGCCGATATAGACGGGAACAAAGGCGAGTCGGCGCCCACTACCCGCCGAACGGGCGTGCGAGCGAAGCGTCATGGCCAGCATGCCCGGGCGAGGAGGCAGCATGTGTCCACCGCGCGATCGTCCTCCTTCGATAAAGTACTCCAAGGGATGACCACGCAGCAGCAGTCGATGCAGATACTCGTTGAAGACGGCGCTGTAAAGGCGGTTGTTCTTGAAGCTTCGGCGCATGAAAAAGGCACCCCCACGGCGTAACAGCGGACCGACGATGGGCATGTCGAGGTTGCGCCCGGCGGCAATGTGTGGCGGCATCAACCCTTCCTGAAACAGCACATAAGAGAGCAGCAGATAATCGATATGGCTACGGTGGCAAGGGACATAGACCAGTGTATGGTCACCGGCCAACGCCTTGACTCTATCCAGCCCCTGAACGTTGACTCCATCATAGAGTCGGGTCCATAGCCGCCGCAGCAACTGGTCCAGGAAGCGCAGCACCGGGTACGACATATGAGAGGCGATCTCGCGACCATACCGCATCGCTCGCCGTGAGATACGGGTACGGGAATGCCCTTGAGCGACAGCGACTTCCTCGATCGCCTGACTGACGGCCGGGCTGTTGATGACACCCTCGATGAGGGTACGCCGGTGGGACAGGTCGGGACCGAGCAAGCGAATTCGGGTACGCCGGAAATGGACACGCAATAATCGAGCAGCACGTCGGGCGATGATGTCCGCGGGGCGTTCATCGATCAACTCGCGCAATATGAGCGGGTTGCCGAAATGAATTTCGACGCGCTGACGGTTCACGAGAATCGATAGGCTGCGACGTAACCGACCTGCCAGTTGCCAGCTATCTGCCGCCAGAGTGTGCCAGAGCCCGAACCGCTTGCCTGGTGCCCGGCCCCAGAAGATACTCACGGGAACGAGTTGGATACGCGACTGTGGATGGACGGAGAGATGATGGATCATGTCATCCAGTACAGGGGCATGCGATGGCTGTCGACGGCTGCGATGCGTGAGTGCGAAACAGGTGTCGGCCCGGCGAGTGTTCAAGTCATGCACATGCCGGGCCGGAGGCAGACCATGGCGTCGACACAGGCTGTCCAGCAATAGCGCGTCGGAAAGTGCAGGGGATGGCAGAACATAGAATGTCATCGCATGTGGGTCGAGTGACAGCTTATGAGTAGCGGGTTCGATCCGACGCGGTTTGACCCACGCAGCGAGCAAGCGGCGTAGCAGAGTGCGCCCTCCGCGTGATAACCGGGATAACCTGTCCATGGTGGTATCCGTCATTGAATGATGTCGGTCAGTATAACGAGCGTATCGGACGCATCGTAGCCGTGATGGTGTCGGATCGGATGGTTGACTCACGAACTCATAGGTGGATGCGGGGAAACAGGGAGGTGGCCCATGCGTGACAGTCGGGCGATGCGTAGCGTTTGGCGGCAGGGGAATCGGTTCGAACTGTTACCCGAGAGTAAACGTTTCTTGCCGGAGATGTTCCGGGCCGTCGAAGCGGCGCAGCGCTGGATACTCGTCGAACTCTACCTGATGGAATCGGGACGTCTGGCGAGTGATGTCATAGCGGCGTTGATTCGCGCCACTGCGCGTGGTGTGCGGGTGATGCTGTTGCTGGATGGGTATGGTGCCCTTGGGTTGAGCAACAGTGACCGTGAACGACTGGTGGCCAATGGTGTGGCATTACGGTTCTTCAATCCTCTGGCTGTCAGGTCACTGGCCAGGAATCTCAGTCGTGATCATCGCAAACTGGTGGTCATCGATGGTGATGTCGCATTCACGGGCGGATTCGGTGCCATCGACGAATTCCTCGATGCCTGGTACGAGGTCGCCATTCGTATCGAAGGGCCAGTGATCGCTGATTGGGTCGCGTTGTTCGCTCGGCTGTGGGATTCGCCCCTGACGAGAGGCAGGGGGGATCCGGCCATGGTCAGGCAGCTTGCCGGCGACGTGGCAACCGCTGGTACCTCGAAAGGGGACATGCCCGGTCGTGTCGTATGGGGACAAGGCTATCGTTACCAGGCGATCCGCTACTCCCTGCATCGACATGTGACGGCCGCTCAGCGACGCATCTGGATTTGCACGCCTTATTTCGCCCCCACCTTGAGATTGCGTCTTCGCCTGGTGCGAGCGGCGCGACGCGGCGTCGATGTGCGTCTGTTGTTACCTGGCGACCACCATGACCATCCTGGTATCCGCTATGCCGGTCAGCGCTTCTATGGGCGTCTGCTACGCGCTGGTGTCAGGATCTTCGAGTTTCAGCCGACCTTCATCCATGCCAAGTTTTCATTGGCCGATGATTGGAGCAGCATTGGATCGTGCAACTTCGATCACTGGAGCCTTCATTGGAACCTGGAAGCCAACCAGGAGGCGTTTGATGCCGGTTTTGCCGATGACGTGGCTGCACTCTTCGAGCGCAACTTCGCCATCAGCCGGGAGATCGATCCGACCGACTGGGCTTCACGGTCTCGGTGGAAACGATTGCGTGAGTGGCTTTTTGGCATCCTCGACGACATGCTGGCTCGAGTACGTTAGTCAATGTCGATGGCGTCACGAGCGACCCTTGCGCCCGGCTGGCTTTTTCTTGCGCGGTGACGGCTTCGGTTTTTCCGGAGGGACACGGTAGTGGAGATAGAGGTCGAGTGTGAGTTCGGGAAGCTGGCTGACCAGTCTCTCCTGGCGTTGCGTATCGCTGCTGAAATCCGCCATATCGGGTTCGTCATCGAAGAGACCGGACAGGGCCATGAAAGGCAGGAGAAGGGTCGCGGCATTCTCTTCATTACCTTCGAACCAAGCGGGCTCATCAAGAAAAACGCCTTCCATGAAGCCAGCACACCAATCGCCGACTGGCGTCTCTTCCGGCGGAATTCCTCCGAGTTCGAGGTCAAAGGGGAGTTCCGGTAATTGCCCTTGTTCCAGCGCACTGATGGCATTGGCTTTCAATGCCTCCAGCAGGCCGAGGATATCGTGACGTTCGTCATCATTGGTAAACGTCGGTTCACCATGAAATAGCTCCCCGATCCAGACGGCCGGCTCGATCTCTCGGGGCGCGATTGCCAATGCCACCAGGAAACCATGCGTGCCTATCAGGTCCAGGGCTTCGGCGTTGACACGATCCGACTCGAGAAAGTCATCGAGCCGATCCAGGGCGTCATCATCGAGCAGGGGAGTGGCGGAAGGCGTTTCTGGCATGTCGGGTCTCGTCACGGTTCGGGCATTCAGGCAGAGAACTATCAGCGTAATGACGCTGGACGTCATCGTTTCAAGACGTCATTCTACCATCTCATGAAGATATCGGCGCTTTCCACTCCCTCTCGCGACTCCCTGGCCGCGCTTGACGATACGGCATTGCAAGCCTGTTTGCGTGCTCAAGTCGATGCTGCCATGCGGGTTTGCCGGGACGTCTATCCTGAGTTGCCCGAGCCACGGGTGTGGTTCGACTTGCGCGGCAAGAGTGCTGGCCAGGCTCATTTCGGACGGGGTGGTTTGCGTTTCAACCTGACGCTCTATCGTGATAACCGCTATACGTTCCTGGCGGAAATCGTACCGCATGAAGTGGCCCACTGGCTGGTGCATCATCTGGATGAGGGGCCTTACGTAAGGCCGCATGGCCACGAGTGGCAAACTGTGATGCGTGACCTGTTCGGTCTGCAACCACGTACCACACACAATTTCGACGTCTCTGCCGCGAGTCCCGCTCCCTATCGTTACCGCTGCGGCTGTCGCGATCATTTTTTTACAGCGCGTCGTCATGCACTGGCACGGCGCGGAAATCGCTACTACTGTCGACAATGTTCCCAAGAGTTGACCCATGAGGCATCTCGGGGTGTCCAAACTGGTGCATAAGCACCTGAAAAATAAAAATAATTTGTTAATACCAATGTCTAAAGGGCGACAGGCGTCCGTGCGGTATATGCTGGTCTTGCTTCAGGGTACGGTGAGCAGTGCATCGATTGCCGCCGGTGACATTCATTTCCTGGCACAGAGGTACATCCATGACCGAACAGCATCAGAATGTCTATCCAGTGCGCGATGATTTCGCTGCCAATGCCTGGATCGACAACGAGAAGTACCTGGCCATGTATCAGCAATCGGTGGATGATCCACAGACGTTCTGGGCCGAACAGGCCAAGCGTCTGGAGTGGATCAAGTCGCCGAGCCGTATCAAGAACGTATCTTTCGCTTCCAGCAATGTTGATATTCGCTGGTTCGAGGACGGCGAGCTCAACGCCAGCGCCAATTGCCTTGACCGGCACCTGGAAACACGCGGCGATCAGCCGGCGATTATCTGGGAAGGGGATGATCCCAGTGAATCCAAGACATTGACCTATCGTGAGTTGTACGAACGTACCTGCCAACTGGCCAATGCCTTCAAATCACTGGGTGTTCAGCGGGGCGACACCGTGACCCTGTACATGCCGATGATCCCCGAAGCGGCCATGGCCATGCTGGCGTGTGCCCGTATCGGTGCTATCCATTCGGTCGTGTTCGGTGGTTTTTCACCGGATGCTCTGGCACAGCGGGTTGTCGATGCACAGTCGAAGCTCGTCATCACGGCCGACGAGTCGGTGCGTGGTGGGAAGCAGATTCCCCTGAAAGACAATGTCGACGCAGCGTTGACGCGCGATGGGACCGAGGTGGTCGACAATGTTCTGGTCGTCAAACGCACTGGTGGGGATATCGCGTGGCATGATGGACGTGATGTCTGGTACCACGATGTGGTGAACAAGCAGTCCAATGAGTGTCCAGCCGAGTCCATGAATGCCGAGGACCCTTTGTTCGTGCTGTACACGTCCGGATCCACCGGCAAGCCGAAAGGACTCAAGCACACGACGGGCGGTTATCTACTGCAATCGGCCATGACACACCAGTATGTCTTCGACTATAAAGATGGCGAAGTCTACTGGTGCAGTGCCGACGTAGGCTGGGTGACCGGGCATAGCTACATTGTCTATGGGCCCTTGGCCAATGGTGCCACGACCCTGATGTTCGAAGGGGTTCCCAGCTATCCGACGCATGGTCGCCTGGGGGAAGTCATCGACAAGCATCAGGTGTCGATTCTCTATACGTCCCCCACGGCGGTGCGGGCGCTGATGGCCCATGGCGATCATGTCATGGATTCCAGCTCGCGCCAGAGCCTGCGTCTGCTCGGTTCGGTCGGTGAGCCCATCAACCCCGAGGCATGGGAGTGGTTCTATCGCGTGATCGGCAACGAGCAGTGCCCGATCGTCGATACCTGGTGGCAGACCGAAACCGGCGGCATCATGATTTCGCCGCTACCGGGGGCCATTGACCTCAAGCCGGGGTCGGCCACGCGTCCTTTCTTCGGTGTGCGACCGGCACTGGTCGACAACGAAGGACATATCCTCGATGGCGCGACGGATGGCAATCTGGTCATTCTCGATTCCTGGCCGGGGCAGGCGCGCTCGATCTGGAATAACCACGAGCGCTTCGTACAAACCTACTTCTCCACATACGAAGGCATGTATTTTACCGGCGATGGATGCCGTCGTGACGAGGATGGCTACTACTGGATCACCGGTCGCGTCGATGATGTGCTCAATGTTTCCGGCCACCGGATGGGGACTGCCGAGATCGAGTCGTCACTGGTGGCCCATGATGCAGTGGCAGAGGCGGCGGTTGTCGGGTATCCCCACGATATCAAGGGGCAGGGCATTTACATCTATGTAACCTTGACTGATGATGTCGAACCCAGCGATGCACTGAAGAAAGAGCTGACGCAATGGGTGCGCAAGGATATCGGACCGATCGCTTCGCCGGATGTGATTCAGTGGGCGGACGGGTTACCCAAGACCCGTTCGGGCAAGATCATGCGTCGGATCCTGCGCAAGATCGCTGCCAACGAGGTCGATGGTCTGGGAGATACCAGCACCCTGGCAGATCCTAGCGTCGTGGAGGATCTCATCGAGAACCGCGTCAATCGATAAATCGGTTAACGGCCGGGAAGCTCAATGCCTGAGCATGGCAGGTAGTGGGTGGAGACATGCCAACCCATGAGTTTCCCGGAATGATAGCCGGCCTGAGGGGTCGGCTTTTTCTTGCCTCGTGGTGGCGGTGTCGACAATGATGATGCTGAACTTGGGAAACCTTCACACCATGGGGTAACATGCGGTACAAGGAAGGCGAACTGACACTGTGACGCATCTAGCCCACAACTTCGTTCGTCGCATGAGGACTCGGAGGAGATGCAATGGCCTTTGCCCAGAAGTTCATCGTGGCCGATGACCACCCGCTGTTCCGCGCGGCCCTGACTCAGGCGCTTCGTCAGGTGGCGCCCCAGGCCGAAATCGTCGAATCCGACACCATGGATGCCACGATTGATGTCGTATTGCGCCACCCCGATGCCGATCTGATCTTGCTCGATCTCCATATGCCGGGCGCCCATGGGTTTTCCGGCCTGATTCAGTTACGTGGACAATCGCCCGATATTCCGGTGGCCGTCATATCCGGTAGTGATGAGCCCCATGTCGTGCGCCGTGCTATCGACTACGGCTCTTCGGGTTTCATTCCCAAGTCGTCATCGTTGACGCTGATTGCCGAGGCCGTCGGCGAAATCCTGGATGGCGAAGTCTGGCTTCCCCCCGAACTCGCTGAAACCTTGGGGGATGTCGATGAGGAGGAAGCTCGCTTTGCCGAAGCGATCGCGGCGCTGACGCCGCAGCAGTTTCGTGTGCTCAATATGCTCACGGATGGATTGCTCAATAAGCAGATCGCCTACGAACTCAATGTGTCGGAAGCCACGATCAAGGCCCACGTCACGGCGATTCTACGCAAGCTTGGCGTTCATTCCCGTACTCAGGCGGTGATTGCCGCTCAGAAACTCGAAGTCGAACCACCGAAGGTGGAAGAGTCCTAGCTACGAGTAGCAGCACACGAGCAAGGGACGGGGGCTGCGACTCCGGCCTGCCGGGGAAGTGGCGCAACGCTTT